>NZ_LT607751.1:2400000-4800000 GCF_900090305.1 Micromonospora siamensis
GTGCGCCTCGGGCAGCGTGGCCCGGATCCGCTTGATCGTGGTCAGCGAGTGACCAGCGTCCGCAGCGCCCGAGTTGAGCCGCGCCTCGGTCAGGTCAACCTCGGTGACCAGGTCGGCGTAGCGGCGGGCGAAGTGGGCCAGCCCCTCCTCGGGCGCCCCCGCCTGCCAGGATCCGACCACCCGCTCACCCTCGGCGGTCTTGACGTAGACGGTGCCGTCCTCGTCCACCCGTCCGAAGGCAGTCCAGTCGCTCATGTGCCCATCCTCGTTCTCCCGGCGTCGACGGGACACCCCCGCGACGCCGCCACGGCGCAGCCAAGTTACTTCGGGCATTGTCACAGGTCCGACCCGGTGCGTGTCGAGCGCCTGTCGTCGACCGTGACCATACGGTGTCGTAAGGCCCTGATGGGGGTATCCGCGCGGGACGTATCGGTCATCCGACCGCCGCGGAGTGGCGTGGCCCACTCCCTCGCCCGAGGAATCGGTGCCGACCGGCACCCGTCCACTGTGCCGCAGGCCCGCCGCCCGCGCGCCACCAGCCGGCCCCTGCCGTCGGCCCGCCACGCGGGCGGCTCTGCGGGTGGACCGACCCGGAGCCTGGTTGCCGCGCCGCCGGCCCGACGCGCCTGTCCGGGTGACCCGGTTGCCCCGCCAGCGGCGTGACCGGGCCAATCTGGTCGCCGTGCGCACCGCCGGGGCCGCTACCGTTGCCTGGTGCCACTGGTCGCCGCCGCCGTCTGCCCCCATCCGCCGCTGCTCGTCCCCGAGCTGGCCGGCGCCGCCGCCCCCGAGTTGGACGAGCTGCGTGACGCCTCCGACGCCGCCGTCGCCGGTCTCCTCGCCGCCCGCCCCGACGAGTTGCTCCTGGTCGGCGACGGGCCCACGACCACCCGGTTCGACCCCGCCGACTCCGGCTCGCTGCGGGCGTACGGGCTGGATCGCGCGGTCCGGCTGTGGAAGGTCAACTGTGCCGGTGCCGAACGGTTGCCGCTGAGTCTGACCATCGGCGCCTGGCTGCTGGGTCGCACGGGCACCGAGCTGCCCCGACTGGCCCGGTCGGTCGCCACCGACGCCTCGCCGGACGAGTGCGCCGAGCTCGGGGCGACCCTCGTGGCCAGCTCCGAGCGGCGGGTGGCGCTGCTGGTGCTGGGGGACGGGTCGGCCTGCCGGGGCACCAAGGCACCCGGCTACGACGACCCGCGCGCAGAGCCGTACGACGAGGGGGTGGCCCGGGCCCTGGCCGACGCGGACACCGCCGCCCTGCTCGACCTGGACCCAATGCTCGGCGCGGAGCTGCGGGTGGCCGGCCGTGGGCCCTGGCAGGTGCTGGCCGGTGCGGTCCGCGCGGCGGGTGGCGACTGGCGCGGCGAGCTGCTCCACTACTCGGTGCCCTACGGCGTCGCCTACTTCGTGGCCTCCTGGGGGCGGGCATGACCGGCGGTGTGGTGGCCGTGGTCGGACCGACCGCGGCGGGCAAGTCGGCGCTGAGCATCGCCCTGGCGCACGCCCTCGACGGCGAGGTGGTCAACGCCGACTCGATGCAGCTCTACCGGGGCATGGACATCGGGACGGCGAAGCTGACCCCGGCGGAGCGGGAGGGCGTGCCGCACCACCTGCTGGACATCTGGGCGGTGACCGAGCCGGCCAGCGTCGCCGAATACCAGCGGCTGGCCCGGGCCGCGGTCGACGACATCCTGGCCCGGGGAAAGGTGCCGCTGCTGGTGGGCGGCTCAGGGCTCTACGTCCGCGCGGTGCTGGAGCGGTTCGAGTTCCCCGGCACCGACCCCGCCGTCCGGGACCGGCTGGAGGCCGAGCTGGCCCAGACGGGCCCGGGACCGCTCCACGAGCGGCTGCGCGCCGCCGACCCGACCGCGGCGGCCGGCATCCTGCCCGGCAACGGCCGGCGGATCGTCCGGGCCCTGGAGGTGATCGAGCTGACCGGCGCGCCGTTCACCGCGTCGCTGCCCGAGCCGACGCCCTACTACCCGTCGGTGCAGCTCGGCGTCGACCTGGACACCGCGCTGCTGGACGAGCGAATCGCCCTGCGGGTGGACCGGATGTGGGCCGACGGGCTGGTCGGGGAGACCCGCGAGCTGGCCGGCCGGGGTCTCGCCGAGGGGCGGACCGCCGGCCGGGCACTCGGCTACCAGCAGGTGCTGCGCTTCCTGGCCGGTGAGCTGACCGAGACCGAGGCGCACGACGAGACGATCCGGGCCACCCGGCGCTTCGTACGCCGGCAGCGGTCCTGGTTCCGGCGTGACCCGCGGATCCACTGGCTGGACTCCGCAGCCGACGGCCTTGTCGACACTGCCCTGCGGCTGGTCGCCGAGCATCGGCCATGATGGGGGCGTGGAGTTCACCAAGGGGCACGGCACCGGCAACGACTTCGTCATCCTCCCCGACCCGGACGGCGCCCTCGACCTGACGCCCGAGCTGGTCGCCGCGATCTGCGACCGGCGGCGAGGTGTCGGCGGCGACGGCGTGCTGCGGGTGGTCCGGGCCGCCAAGCACCCCGACGGCGCGGCCCTGGCCGGCGAGGCCGAGTGGTTCATGGACTACTGGAACTCCGACGGCTCGTTCGCCGAGATGTGCGGCAACGGCGCCCGGGTCTTCGTCCGCTACCTGCTGACCACCGGGCTGGCTGAGCCGGAGGGCGCGGCGCTGCCGGTGGCCACCCGAGCCGGCCTCGTACGCGCCCGCGTCGAGGGGGACGCCATCGCGGTCGAGATGCGCCGCCCCCGGCTGTTCGACGCCTCGGTCGCCACCCTGGGCGGCCTGACCCTGCCGGGCACCGCCGTCGACGTCGGCAACCCGCACCTGGTCTGTCCGCTGCCGGCCGGCCTGGACCTGGCGACTCTCGACCTGGGCCGCGCGCCGGACTTCGACCCGGCGGTCTTCCCGGACGGGGTGAACGTCGAGTTCACCGCGCCCGGCGAGCCGGTGGCCGGCGTCGACGGGCACGTGCTGATGCGGGTCTACGAGCGCGGCTCGGCCGAAACGCTCTCCTGCGGCACCGGGACCTGCGCGGTCGCGGCCGTCGCCCTGCGCGATCTCGGCCGGGACACCGGCACGGTGGCCGTCGACGTCCCCGGCGGGCGGGTCACGGTGACCGTCACCGACGACACCTGCTGGCTGGTGGGCCCCGCCGTCCTGGTCGCCGCCGGCGCCCTCGACCCCACCGCCCTGACCCCCACCCCCTGACCCACCCCCCACCCCTGCCCCACCCCACCCCTGCCACGCCGTGGCGCCCCGCCACCGGTGCGTTGATCAAGGATTCTTCGTCAAGCCAACGGTCGGAAACTGACGCAAACTTCTTGATCGATGCGCCGGGGTGGACCGGGCGCCCCCGGCCGGGGTGAGCTGCCGGGTGCGGCGGGGAAGCGTTGATCATGAAGTTGGCGGGTGGGTTTGTCCGGTTTCCGGACCGCAAACTTCATGATCAACGGGGCGTGGGCGGGGCGGACGCGTCCGGGCGTGGGCGGGGATGGACGGTGTCGGGCGGGGCTGTCAGGGGGTGGCGGAGGCTTCGGCGGCGATCTCGGGGAGGTCGGCCGGGGCCGGCGGGGTGGTGGGGGCCGGCGCCGGGGTGGCGTTGGGGTCCGCGGGGGAGGGGTCGGCCGGGGTCAGGATGGCGCCGGGGTTCTGGGCGGCGGCGCGGACGGCGGCGGCGACCGCCGGGGCCACCCGGGAGTCGAAGACGCTCGGCACGATCACCGTCGGATTGATCTTGTCCTCACCGACCACGTCGGCGATCGCCCGGGCGGCGGCCAGCGCCATCTCCTCGGTGAACTCCTCCGCGTGCGCGTCGAGCATGCCGCGGAAGACGCCGGGGAACGCGAGCACGTTGTTGATCTGGTTGGGCTGGTCGGAGCGGCCGGTCGCCACGATGGCGGCGTGCTTGCGGGCCTCCCGCGGGTCGACCTCCGGGTCCGGGTTGGCCAGCGCGAAGACGATCGCGTCCTTCGCCATCCCGGCCACGTCGTCGCCGGTGAGCAGGTTGGGCGCGCTGACCCCGATGAAGACGTCGGCGCCACGGACCGCGCCGGCCAGGTCGCCCGCGTAGCCGGCCTTGTTGGTGTTGTCGGCCAGCCACTGCCAGGCCGGGTTGAGCCCGGTCATCCCGCGGTGCAGGGCGCCCTGCCGGTCGTACGCGATGATGTCGCCGACGCCCTGGCGCAGCAACAGCTTCATGATCGCGGTGCCGGCCGCGCCGGCGCCGGAGACCACGACCCGGACGTCCGCGAGCTGCTTGCCCACGACGCGCAGCGCGTTGGTCAGCGCGGCGAGCACGCAGATGGCGGTCCCGTGCTGGTCGTCGTGGAAGACCGGGATGTCCAGCAGCTCGCGCAGCCGGGCCTCGATCTCGAAGCAGCGCGGCGCGGCGATGTCCTCCAGGTTGATCCCGCCGTACGCGGGCGCGATGGCCTTCACGATGGCGACGATCTCGTCGGTGTCCTGGGTGTCGAGCACGACCGGCCAGGCGTCCACCCCGCCGAAGCGCTTGAACAGGGCCGCCTTGCCCTCCATCACCGGCAGCGAGGCGGCCGGGCCGAGGTTGCCCAGGCCGAGCACGGCGGAGCCGTCGCTGACCACGGCGACGGTGTTGCGCTTGATGGTGAGTCGGCGGGCGTCGGCGGGGTTCTCGGCGATGGCCTGGCAGACCCGGGCGACCCCCGGGGTGTACGCGCGGGACAGCTCGTCGCGGGTGCGCAGCGACACCTTGGAGCTGACCTCGATCTTGCCGCCGAGGTGCAGCAGGAAGGTGCGGTCGGAGACCTTGCGGACGTCGACCCCGTCCAGCGCGGTGAGCGCGTCGACCACCTGGTCGGCGTGGCTGGCGTCGGCGGTGTCGCAGGTCAGGTCGACGATCACGTTGGTCGGGTCGGAGTCGACCACGTCCAGCGCGGTGACGATCGCGCCGGCCTCGCCGACGGCGGTGGTGAGCCGGCCGATCGACGACGCGTCCGCGGGGACCGCGATCCGGATCGTGATCGAGAATCCGGCGCTCGGCAGTCGGGTGATGGCCACGGAACAATTCTCCTCGTCAACGCTGACAGCTCGACTCGCATTTCTACCCGCCCGACCGGCGCTGCCGGTATCCGCCCCCGCTACTGACGGGTACTGACCCGGGCATATAGCGGGTGCGTCCGGCGTTGCCACATGTCAGGATTACTGATACGCGCTGGAAACACCCCGGCAGCGGACATAAACGACAGGAGACGCGGCTTGCGCGACGAGGAGACCTACCTCACCTACACCGACGACGACGAGACGGACGCCACCACCGGCGAGTTCGAGCTCTCGGAGCGGCAGGCACTACGGCGGGTCCCCGGTCTCTCCACCGAACTCACCGACATCACCGAGGTCGAATACCGCCAGCTGCGGCTGGAGCGGGTCGTCCTGGTCGGGGTCTGGACCGAGGGCACCCAGGCGGACGCGGACAACTCCCTCACCGAGCTGGCGGCACTGGCCGAGACGGCCGGCTCGCAGGTGCTCGAGGGGCTGATCCAGCGCCGCAACCGGCCGGACCCGGCCACCTACGTCGGGCGGGGCAAGGTCGACGACCTGGGCGCGGTGGTGCTCTCCACCGGCGCCGACACGGTCATCTGCGACGGTGAGCTGTCCCCGTCGCAGCTGCGCAACCTGGAGCAGCGCACCAAGGTCAAGGTGGTCGACCGGACGGCGCTGATCCTGGACATCTTCGCCCAGCACGCCAAGAGCAAGGAAGGTAAGGCCCAGGTCGAGCTGGCCCAGCTCGAATACCTGCTGCCCCGGCTGCGCGGTTGGGGTGAGACCCTCTCCCGGCAGAGCGGTGGTTCCGGCCGTGGTGGCGGCGCCGGCGGCGGCGTGGGTCTGCGTGGCCCCGGTGAGACGAAGCTGGAGACCGACCGGCGCCGGATCCGGCACCGCATCGCCCGGCTGCGCCGCGAGATCAAGGGCATGAAGACGGTACGCCAGACCAAGCGCGCCCGGCGTACCCGCAACGCGGTGCCCGCGGTGGCGATCGCCGGCTACACCAACGCCGGCAAGTCCAGCCTGCTCAACCGCCTGACCGGGGCCGGGGTGCTGGTCGAGAACGCGCTCTTCGCCACCCTCGACCCGACCACCCGCAAGGCGACCACCGCCGACGGCCGGCTCTACACCCTCTCCGACACGGTCGGTTTCGTCCGGCACCTGCCGCACCAGATCGTCGAGGCGTTCCGCTCCACGCTGGAAGAGGTCGCCGACTCCGATCTGGTGGTGCACGTCGTCGACGGCACCCACCCGGATCCGGAGGAGCAGGTCCGCGCGGTCCGCGAGGTGCTCGCCGAGGTGGGCGCCGACCGGCTGCCGGAGCTGCTGGTGGTCAACAAGACCGACGCGGCGAACGAGGACGAGCTGCTGCGGCTCAAGCGGCTCTGGCCGGACGCGGTCTTCGTGTCGGCCCGCGCCGGCCGGGGGATCGACGGGCTGCGCGCCGCCATCGAGGCGCGGCTGCCCCGCCCGGCGGTGGAGGTCCGCGCGGTCCTGCCGTACGACCGGGGTGACCTGGTCGCCCGGCTGCACCGCCAGGGCGAGGTGCTGAGCACCGCGCACCTGCCGGAGGGCACGTTGCTGCACGTGCGGGTCAACGAGGCGCTCGCCGCCGAGCTGGCGCCGTTCACCACCACGGAGCAGGAGGCGGTGGCGGCCGTCCGGTGACCCGATGCGGCGTCACCCGGCGGCCGGGGCGGGCATGCGACACTGGTCGAATGCGCCGCGCTGTTTCCTCGGTCACGGTTGCCCTCGGCCTGCTGGGGGCGACCGTGGCGTTCTCCGGTGTCGTTCAGGCGGCCCCGGCGTCGTCCGCTCCCGTCCCCGGCAAGAAGCGTTGCACAGTCACCGACGAACGGCTCCGTGAGCTCTCCGGCCTGGTGGCCACCAAGTCGGGCTACGTGGTGATCAACGACGGCACCGACAAGGAGAGCCGCAAGCGGGTCTTCTTCCTCGACACCAAGTGCGAGATCGCCAAGGAGCCGGTGCGCTACTCCGCCAAGGGGCCGTTCGACACCGAGGATCTGGCGCTGTCGCCGGACAAGAAGACCCTCTGGATCGCCGACACCGGTGACAACATCACCAGCACCGAGCGCCGTACCCGGGTCGCGGTCTGGACCATGCCGGTCGACGGCTCGGAGCGGCCGGAGCTGCACCGCCTGTCGTACCCGGAGGGCAAGCCGCACGACGCCGAGGCGCTGCTGGTCGGCGCGAACGGGCTGCCGCTGATCATCACGAAGGTGCCCAGCGGCCCGGCCGAGATCTACACCCCGACCGGTAAGCTGAAGACCGGCGACACCGACCCGGTGCCGATGAAGAAGGTCGGCCAGATCACCCTGCCGAAGACCAACACCGACAACCGGCTGGGTGCCTTCGGCCGGGTCTCGATCACCGGCGCCGCCCGTTCGCCGGACGGCAAGCGGGTGGTGGTGCGCACCTACGCCGACGCCTTCGAGTACGACGTCACCGGTGACGACCTGGTCGGCGCGCTGACCACGGGCAAGCCGCGGGTGACGCCGCTGAGCGACCCGTTCGGCGAGGCGATCTCCTACACCCCCGACGGGAAGCTCTTCGTCACCGTCTCCGACGGTGGCGAGCTGGCCCCGGACGATCCGATCGACATCCTGGCCTACACCCCGTCGAAGACCGGCGCGGAGGCGCTCGCCGCCGAGGGCGGCGATCCGGCCGCGAAGCCGAAGGCGGAGCAGTCCTGGTTCTCCTCGCTGAGCCTCAACCAGATCACCTACCTGATCGCCGCGGTGGGCGTGCTGGGCGCGCTGCTGGTCGGCGCGGGGATCTTCGGCATCCTGCGGGCGCGCAAGCAGCGCGCCGCCGGCCCGGGGCGGGACGACACCGACCAGTCGGACCTCGACGAGTCCGGCAACCTCGCCGACCCGGACGACGGGCCGGGTGGTTGGGCGGGCACGGGCTACGGCGGCGCAGCTCCGTCGGGCGGCGTGTACGGCGCCCCACCGCCGGTGGGTGCCGGCCGCAACGGCACTCCGGTCAACGGCGCGCCCGGCCGGGCCCCGGGCCAAAGCGGCGGCGTCTACGGCGGCGGCGGTGACCGTCCGGCCGGTGGCGGCGGGGTCTACGGCGGCGGTGGTGGCGGCCGTCCGGCCGGTGGCGGGGTCTACGGTGGCGCCCGCCCGGCGGAGGCCGGCGGCCGGGGCGCCGGTGGCCGGGGCGGCGGCGGTGGCGTGTACGGCGGTCAGCCCGCCGGTGGCCCGCCGCCGGGCAACCCGCCGGCGGGCGGTCGGGGCGGCGTCTACGGCGGCGCCGGCCGGGCCGAGCCGCCGCGACGTGCCGAGCCGCCCCGCCGGGGCGACCGCCCCTACGGGGAGTCCGGCCCCGGTTGGGGCGGCGACGAGAACGGCCGGAGCGGCGAGGGCCGGGGCGGTGGCCAGTACGGCGGCTACGGCGGCCGGGAACAGCACCGGGGCGACCGCTACTGACGAGACGACGCGGCCCGGGTCACCGCGTGGTGACCCGGGCCGACGCGTACGCGGGTCAGATCCGGCGGAGCACCGCGACGACCCGACCCATGATGGTGGCGTCGTCGCCGGGGATCGGGTCGAAGGCCGGGTTCTGCGGCATCAGCCAGACGTGGCCGTCGCGCCGCCGGTAGGTCTTGACGGTCGCCTCGCCGTCGAGCATGGCGGCCACGATGTCGCCTGCCTCGGCGTTCGGCTGCTGCCGGACCACCACCCAGTCGCCGTCGCAGATCGCCGCGTCGAGCATCGAGTCGCCCTTGACCTGGAGCATGAAGACCTCGCCCTCACCGACCAGCTCGCGGGGGAGGGGGAAGACGTCCTCCACCGCCTGCTCGGCGAGGATCGGGCCACCGGCGGCGATTCGGCCGAGCATCGGCACGTACGCCGGGGCAGGGCGCTGGGAGCGGCTCAGCTCGTCGTCGACGGCGTCGGCGGGGGCGCGGACGTCGACCGCGCGGGGGCGGTTCGGGTCGCGGCGCAGGAAGCCCTTCTTCTCCAGCTCCTTGAGCTGGTAGGCGACGCTGGACGGGGAGACCAGGCCGACGGCCTCGCCGATCTCCCGGACGCTCGGCGGGTAGCCGTGCCGTTCCACCCAGGTGCGGATGAACTCCAGGATCCGGCGTTGCCGAGCGGTCAGGTCGACCGTGGCCGGGTCGGGAAAGGCGCTGACCACCGGGGTGACCGGGCGCACGGCGGGTTGCCCCGTCCGGCTGCGCGCGGCGCCCCGGCGCCGAGTGGCCGGCGGACCCGCCTCGGCGATCGGCTGCGGGTTCTTCGGCCGGCTGGCCCGGTCCTCGGTCACGTCCGTCCTCCCTGGTCGGCGCTGGGGTGCCTCGGCGGCTCGTGGTGCGTACGGTGATGCTGCGACCGGATGCGCCGCTCGGGCGTCGTCCGGTTGATCCTGACCGTATAGGTGAGATCGGTCATTTTCAAACATCTGTACGACATCTCTCGGCGTGTCGGGCCGAAATCCTGGAATTCCGAACAGGTGTTCTGCTAAATGGTACGTCGCCGTCGAACGCGTGTTCTATCTGCGTGTCCCGTGACCGTCGCGGGGGGTTCGGCGTTGGGCTCGTCGGCGCGGCCGTTCGCGCCGGAGAGGGGGTGGATCTCGGCAGTGATTCACACGACGCGCCGGACACGCCGACCAACTTGACCACGCTTGTCGGGCGGCATAGGTTCAACCCCTAGATGTAGTAGTCACACGGGCGTAAGTTGCCTACAGGTTGGGTTCGACTACCGACCGCACTCCCGTACCGTCTCCTCCGGCGGCGGCCGTCGACCACGGCCCCGGCGGATCGACGCGTGCCCAGGTGCGAACGGGTCGCCCCGCGGTCGATGAAGGAGGACAGGCGATGCGGTGTCCGTACTGCCGGCATGCCGACTCCCGGGTGGTCGACTCGCGGGAGGCCGACGACGGCCAGCTCATCCGTCGGCGGCGGTCCTGCCCGGAGTGCGGCAAGCGGTTCACCACGGTGGAGGAAGCGGTCCTCGCGGTGGTCAAGCGCAGCGGGGTGACCGAGCCGTTCAGCCGCACCAAGATCATTGGCGGGGTGCGCAAGGCGTGCCAGGGCCGGCCGGTCGACGAGGACTCGATCGCGCTGCTCGCCCAGAAGGTCGAGGAGACCGTGCGGGCCAAGGGCGCCGCCGAGCTCCCCAGTCACGAGGTGGGCCTGGCGATCCTGGGCCCGCTGCGTGACCTGGACGAGGTGGCCTACCTGCGGTTCGCCAGCGTCTACCGGTCGTTCGACTCGCTGGCCGACTTCGAGCGCGAGATCGAGACGCTGCGGGCCGCCGCCCGCGCCCGCGAGGGCGCCGCGGCCGGTGCCGATGCGACCGAGCCCGCCGGGGCCGGTGCGACCGAGCCCGCCGGGGCCGGTGCGACCGAGCCCGCCGGGGCCGGGGCGGCGGGGGCCGCCGTCGGCCGTACCACCTGATTTTTCTTTCGGATCTACGACAGTCGACGACGCGCGGCGCGTGACCGCGCAGCGAGGGGGCGGATGAGATGGCGGGGGACGGCGTGACAACGAGCCGGGCGCGCACCAAGAACGGCGCGGGGCTGAAGATCGAGCGGGTCTGGACGACCGAGGGGGTGCACCCCTACGACGAGGTCTCCTGGGAGCGCCGCGACGTCGTCATGACGAACTGGCGGGACGGCTCGATCAACTTCGAGCAGCGCGGGGTGGAGTTCCCCGAGTCCTGGAGCGTCAACGCGGCCAACATCGTGACCACCAAGTACTTCCGGGGCGCCGTCGGCACCCCGGAGCGGGAGTGGTCGCTCAAGCAGCTCATCGACCGGGTGGTCGGCACCTACCGCAAGGCCGGTGAGGAGTACGGCTACTTCGCCACCGCCGCCGACGCGGAGGTCTTCGCCCACGAGCTGACCTGGATGCTGCTCCACCAGGTGTTCAGCTTCAACTCGCCGGTCTGGTTCAACGTCGGTACGCCGTCGCCGCAGCAGGTCAGCGCCTGCTTCATCCTCAGCGTCGACGACTCGATGGACTCCATCCTCGACTGGTACAAGGAGGAGGGGCGGATCTTCCAGGGCGGCTCGGGCGCCGGGGTCAACCTCTCCCGCATCCGGTCCTCCAAGGAGCTGCTCTCCTCCGGCGGCACCGCCTCCGGTCCGGTCAGCTTCATGCGCGGCGCGGACGCCTCCGCCGGCACCATCAAGTCCGGTGGCGCCACCCGGCGCGCGGCCAAGATGGTCATCCTCGACGTGGACCACCCGGACATCGAGGAGTTCGTGGCGACCAAGGCGCGCGAGGAGGACAAGATCCGCGCGCTGCGGGACGCCGGCTTCGACATGGACCTGGGCGGCGCCGACATCGTCAGCGTGCAGTACCAGAACGCCAACAACTCGGTGCGGGTCTCCGACGAGTTCATGACCGCGGTGGAGAACGGCGGCGGCTTCGACCTGCGCGGCCGGCTCGACGGGCAGACCATCGAGACGATCGACGCCAAGAAGCTGTTCCGCACCATCTCCGAGGCCGCCTGGGAGTGCGCCGACCCCGGCCTGCAGTACGACGACACCATCAACGACTGGCACACCTGCCCGGAGACCGGGCGGATCACCGCGTCGAACCCGTGCTCGGAGTACCTGCACCTGGACAACTCCTCGTGCAACCTGGCCTCGCTCAACCTGATGAAGTTCCTCAAGGCCGACGGCGGCTTCGAGGTGGAGAAGTTCGTCAAGAGCGTCGAGTTCGTCATCACCGCGATGGACATCTCGATCTGCTTCGCCGACTTCCCGACCGAGCGGATCGGCGAGACCACCCGTGCCTACCGGCAGCTCGGCATCGGGTACGCCAACCTCGGCGCGCTGCTGATGGCCACCGGCCTGCCGTACGACTCGGAGCAGGGGCGCTCGGTCGCCGCGGCGATCACCTCGCTGATGACCGGCACCGCGTACCGCCGTTCGGCCGAGCTGGCCGGCGTCGTCGGCCCGTACGACGGCTACGCCCGCAACGCCGAGCCGCACAAGCGGGTCATGCGCAAGCACGCCGCCGCCAACGACGCCATCAAGCCCTCCGGCACGGTCGCCACCGCCATCCAGCGGGAGGCCACCAAGCAGTGGACCCTGGGCAACAAGACCGGTGACAAGTTCGGCTGGCGCAACTCCCAGGCCAGCGTCCTGGCGCCGACCGGCACCATCGGCTTCATGATGGACTGCGACACCACCGGCGTGGAGCCGGACCTGGCGCTGGTCAAGTTCAAGAAGCTGGTCGGCGGCGGCTCCATGCAGATCGTCAACCAGACCGTCCCGCGCGCCCTGCGCAGCCTCGGCTACCCCGAGGAGCAGGTCGAGGCGATCGTCGAGCACATCGCCGACAACGGCCACGTGGTCGACGCCCCCGGCCTGAAGCCGGAGCACTACCCGGTCTTCGACTGCGCGATGGGCGAGCGGTCCATCGCCCCGATGGGTCACGTGCGGATGATGGCGGCGATCCAGCCGTTCGTCTCCGGCGCCATCTCCAAGACGGTCAACATGCCGGAGGCGGCCACCGTCGAGGACGTCGAGAAGATCTACTTCGAGGGCTGGAAGCTCGGCCTCAAGGCGCTGGCGATCTACCGGGACAACTGCAAGGTCGGCCAGCCGCTCTCGGTGGCCAAGTCCAACAAGGCCACCGAGCCGGCCGCGACCACCACCGCCGTCGAGCCGGTGGTGGAGAAGGTCGTGGAGTACCGGCCGGTCCGCAAGCGGCTGCCGAAGAAGCGCCCGTCGCAGACGGTCTCCTTCTCCGTCGGCGGCGCCGAGGGTTACCTCACCGCCTCGTCGTACCCCGACGACGGCCTCGGCGAGGTCTTCCTCAAGATGTCCAAGCAGGGCTCCACCCTGGCCGGCGTGATGGACGCCTTCTCGGTGGCCATCTCCATCGGCCTGCAGTACGGCGTCCCGCTGGAGACGTACGTCAGCAAGTTCACCAACATGCGCTTCGAGCCGGCCGGCATGACCGACGACCCGGACGTGCGGATGGCCGCCTCGGTGATGGACTACATCTTCCGTCGCCTGGCCCTGGACTTCCTGCCGTACGACCGCCGGGCCGAGCTGGGCATCTTCACCGCCAAGGAGCGGGCTGCCCAGCTGCGGGCCGAGGCGGAGGCCGAGGCCGGCGGCGCCGATCTCACCGCCATGGCCGCCTCCGCCCCGGTGGAGCACGCCGAGCCGAAGACCGGCCCGGTCGCCCAGCCGGCGCAGGAGATGGCCGACGTGGCCGCCGCCAAGCCGGCCCCGTCGGTCGGTTCCAGCACCGAGCTGCTGGAGGCCGTGATCGGCAAGGCCGCCGACGCGCCGCTCTGCTTCACCTGCGGCACGAAGATGCGCCCGGCCGGTAGCTGCTACGTCTGCGAGGGCTGCGGCTCCACCAGCGGCTGCAGCTGACGTACGACATCGCGAGGGCCGGCACCGATGTGCCGGCCCTCGCTGGCGTCCGGGGTCAGGAGTTGACCTCGTCGAAGAGGGCCAGGGCCTGGGCGGGATCCGGGCTCACCAGGCGTTCCAGCCCGGCCGCCGTGATCCTCGCCCACCTGGCGGCCCGCGCCCACATCCGTACCTCGAAGTCGCGGACGGCCCCGGCCAGGTCCTCCGGGTCGGCGGCGACGGCCTCGGCGAGTTCGGCGCCCTCCAGCATCGCGAGGTTCGCGCCCGCTCCCAACGGCGGCATCAGATGGGCGGCGTCACCCAGCAGCGTCACTCCGGGAACGTGCGGCCAGGTGTGCGGGACCGGCAGCACGTGCAGCGGGCGGGGGACGAAGGTGGTGCCGCGGCGCAGCAGGTCGAGGACGGGGGCGGCCCAGCCGTCGAAGAGCGCCAGCAACCTCGCCCGCACGGCCTCGACGTCGTTCGGTTCGAGGCCGGTGTGCCAGTCCAGCGGCGTGCGGAACTGGGCGTACACCTTGACGTGGCCGCCGCTGTTGCGCTGGGCGACCAGACCCCGGTTCACGCCGTACACGGCCAGCGAACCGTCACCGACCAACCTGGCGAGGTCTGGGTGGCGGGCGTCGACGTCGTCGAGGGACGTCTCGACCATGGTGACGCCGGTGTAGTGCGGCGTCGCCGACGAGAGCGCCGGGCGTACCCGCGACCAGGCGCCGTCGGCGCCGACCACCAGGTCGTACGCCTCCTGTGGTCCATCGGTGAAATGGACCAGGACGCCGTCCCGGGTCCCCGGCACCACCTGCGTCACGCCCCGGCCCCACTGGACGTCGAGCGGGCCGAGCAGCAGGTCACGGAGCTGCCCGCGGTCGATCTCGGGATTGGCCGGGTCGTCCAGCCGGGCCGGCCAGTCGCGCAGGACGGTCCCGTCCGTGGCGAGGAGGCGCATGGCCTGTCCCTCGGGGCGGGACAGCGCCCTGAACTCCGCCAGCAGCCCCGCCTTGTCCAGAGCGAGCTGGCCCATCCCCGGGTGCAGGTCCAGGGTGCCGCCCGGTGGGCGAGCGTGGGGGTCGGGATCGCGTTCGAGGACGGTGACGGGGTGGCCGTGACGGTGCAGAACGCGGGCGAAGGTGAGCCCGGCGGGGCCCGCGCCGACCACGGCGATACGACGTCTCATGTCGGTGCACTGTATGCCCGTGTCGCGTATCCCGAGGGGACGGCGTGGGGGCCCGTTGTCACCGTCCCTCGGGGTTCTCCTGCTCGAAGCGGCTGGTCAGGTTGTCGGTGAGCCGGGTGTAGCGGGAGATCTCGATCCGGGCCTGTGGGGCTGCCACCCGCACCTGCTCCAGGAAGTTCACCACTCCCGTCCCGACCAGCATGGTCCGTCGGCGGTTGCGGCCGTACACCACCATGACCGTGCTCCGTCGTCTGTCCTACCCGGACACACCGCCCGCGCCACCTCGGCGGAATCGGCCCGCGACTGGCGTTGCGGAAGGGTTACCAGGAGTAGGATTCAGGGATGGCCGCAGCCCAGGACCCCCGCCACCACGACCCACTGCCCGACGTGCCGCCCAGCATCTCCCTCGACGGCGGCGTCAATCTGGCGGTGTCCGAGATCGCCGACTTTCTGGTCAGTGTCCGTGACGATCGCGGCAACAGCGACAACCTGCGTTGGTGGGCCCAGCAACAGCTCGACGAGATCCAGGACCTTCGCCAGGCCGCACGTCGAGCGGCCGCGGACGATCCCGATCGCTCCCACCGGCTCGCGCGCGCCCTGCGCTACAGCGCCGCGCCTCGCCTGAGCAGGGAAGCCGTCAGCCAGGTCGATCACGCCATCGCCCGCGCCGAGGCCGACGCCGAGCGAATCTACGGCGACGGCGACAGGGGACAGGCTGCCGCATGACCCGCCCGAGGGTCCTGGACATCTCCGCACTGCTGGCTCTTCACAAGGGCCACCCGCAGGTGTTCCATCTGCTCACCCGCGCCGACGCCGGTGAGGTCACGGTGGTCATTCCGGCGACTGTGCTCGCGGAGGCCAATTTCACCATGCAATACACGGAGAGCGAGTGGGAGGCGATCCTCCTGATCGCCGGCATCACCGTTACTCCGCTGTCGCAGCACATCGCCGTGGAGGTCGGCGGGTGGCGCGGCGATCTGGCGACCCGACACACGGTGCACGAGGCGCGTGCGGTGCGGGGAGTGGTGGTGACCTGCGATCCCGGTGGTTACCAGGGATATCAGGTGCCGCTGTTGGCGATGTGACCGCACGTCCCTTGCCGCTACTTCTCGGCGCGGGTGGCGCCACCCCGTTTCGGTCGCCGACATGATCGAGGATCTGCCGGCCCGATTCCTGGCTCGCGTCGACCGACTGTTGCCGGGGTATGTGCGCGGGTTCTACGTCGTCGGGTCGGCCGCGTTGGGAGCCTGGCTGCCCGGGGTCAGCGACCTGGACGCGGTCATCCTGACCTCCCGCACGGCGACAGAGGAGGACCTGAGCCGGCTGCGGGCCGTACACGAGCAGATGCCGGCGGAGCCGCATCTCGACGGCGTCTATCTCGATCCGGCACTGGCCCGGCGCTGGCCGGCCGACCGGCGGCCGGTGCCGTTCGTGGTGGACGGGCGGTTCATCACGAGGGAGCCGTGCGGGGAACTCACGCCGGTCCTCTGGCTGACACTGCGTCGGTACGGCATCCGGGTACGCGGTCCGGAGGTCGGTGACCTCGGCGTACGGGTCGACCAGGAGCAGCTGCGCCGGTACAACCTGGAGAACCTGCGGGACTACTGGGGCGGGGCCGCGGCCGCGCTCTCGGCCGCGCTGGCCCGTGTCCCCGAGGATCAGGTGGTCGATGCGGATCGGGTGGCATGGTTCGTGCTGGGTCCGGCTCGGCTGCACCACACGTTGGCCCGCTCCGACGTGATCTCGAAGGCGGCTGCCGGGGCATACCTGGGTGAGCTCTTCCCGGAGTACGCCGACCTCGCCCGACGGGCGGTCCGGTGGCGGGCGGGGGAGTCGGAGCGGTTCACCGCAGGGGATCTGGCCACGGCGGTGCGCAGCGTGAACGCGGTGGTGGGCGACGCGTGGCGACGATTCGGCGATGACCCGGTGACTAAGCCTTCGTGATCATCGACGTGCCGGCGAGAGCGAGGGAGAACATCCGCTCGAACGCCGCTCGGACGCCCGGGTCCCGATCGAGCCGCTCCAACGACTCGAACCGCGCCGGATGAAGGTCGACCGTGGCCAGCCCTCCGCCGGCATCGTGACCCGCCGTCGAGAACAGCAGAAGACAGCGGTAGGCCCTAAGTTCGCCTCCCCGCTCCTCGCGCATGAACGACTGGAGGAACATGGGGTCTGGCTTGACCTGGCTACAAAGTGCTTCGACCGAGGACCAGCGGGTTCCCCATTGGCGGCCTTCCGCCTCCAGTTGGATCTCGATCAGGGCGTCGAAGCTGATCTGGCACACGCGGAAGTCAGGGTCGGTCACCCGGATCCAAGCCGCCGGTCTGATCCCTACCACGGTCGACCAGGATTCTCCGTTGACGCTGGCCGGTGATGGCAGTCAACCGACTGTGTCCGGGGGATGCTTGTCGGCTAGCGCTTCAGGCCGGTGACGAAGGTCGACCAGGCGTCACCGCTGAAGCGGAGGATCGGGCCGTCGGCATCCTTGCTGTCGCGGACCTCGACGGCCGGCTGCACGTGCCTCGCTTCGACACAGGCGCCGTTGCTGCCGCTCCGGCTGCTCTTGCGCCACTGCGAGTCCACGCTCTGCCTCCTACTCCCTTTGCCCTGCGTTCCGAATCTCCTCGATCATGGCGGCCGAGTCGCTGGGTGACAAGGCCGCGCCGCGCAGGCTGTTGAACACCACCGTACAGCGGCGCACATCCTCGCCTTCTGCGTAGAGGTCGCCAGTCAGGCCCTCGATGTAGACGACACTCGGACCGTCGGCGAAGTTGAGGACGTGGAAGCTCGACATCATGGCCGCGTAGGCACCCTCCCGAAACGGGATGACCTGAAGGGTGACGTTCCACCGCTTGCCTGCGTCGAGAAGAGCGGTGAGCTGGTCGGCCATGACCGCTGACCCACCGATCTGACGGCGTAGCACCGCCTCGTCCAGCACAGCGACGAGGCGCAGCTTTCCGGAGCCGATCAGCTCCTGGCGTTGGGTTCGTACGGCAACCCGACGCTCGACGGCATCGGGAGACGGCTCGAAGGGATCTTCGGCCATCATCGCGCGTGCGTAGCCGGGTGTCTGGAGAAGCCCAGGCACCACCAGTGTCTCGAAGTTGTGCACCTCTTCAGCGGCCGACTCCAGGCCGATGTACTGGCGGTACGACGACGGCAGGTCGCCGTACTTCGCCCACCAGCCGCGCTGCTTACCGGTTTTCGCCATGGACAGCAACGTGTCCCGCAGTTCCGCGTCGGTGACGCCGTACCGGTCGAGCAGAGCATTGAGCGCGGGCCCCTTGATGCCGACCCGCCCCGCCTCGATTCGTCGCAGCGTGCTGGCCGACACCTCGATGACCTCGGCGGCCTGCTCGGCGGTCACGGTGGCGTCTTCCCGGACCCGCCGGAGCTGCGCGCCGAGCTGGAAGCGAACGAAGGTCGGACTTTCCATGACGGTGATTGTGCCGGGGCCGCCGTCGTGTGGCCCAGTGACACGCTCGGTCCAACTGCACGCGTGTTGTTGACTACCTAAAAATGCGCGCGCAAAATTAGCGACGCAGGTCCGATGTCACCAGTGCAACGCGCCAGGGGGGGTATGCCGAAGCGGGTGTCGTACGACGAGTACCTGCTCGCCGTCGCGCTGACCCTGGCCCGCCGGCACCGTCCCATCTGGTCCTGGCGGCACTGGCGTCGGATCTGCCGCTGTGGCGCCGACCTGCCCTGCCGCGCCCGCCACCGCATCCCCATCCGTCGCGGCCACTGGCCGGGGGAGGAGCCCCGATGACCGACCCGCAGGTACGCCAGATCCTCGCCGTACACCTGCCCGACCTCGCCGCACTCTGCGCCGGCTGCCGCGCGTGGTGGGCGCGGCTCGCCCCGTACCCCTGTCACCAGGCGGAGTGGGCCGCCCGCCGGCAGGCCCGGGCGGCGACAAGGCGTTTCCTGGACGGACTGCCGTGACCACCCACGGTCCGGTCCTTCCGCTGTGGACCTGCGGTGGCTGCTCAGCGCCTTGGCCCTGTGCGACCCGGCGCAAGGAGCTGCGCGCCGAGTTCGACGGCGCGCCGGTCAGTCTGGCCCTCTACCTGGGGTCGTATCTGGTCTGGGCGGCGGAGGATCTGGGGCACGTGCCGGCCGGGCTGCTGCACCAGCGCTTCCTGGGGTGGGTGCGGTGAGCGTCATCCGGCCCGGCGACGAGCGGTACCACTACAGCGACCACTCGCACCGGTGGATACCGCCGGATCCCGACTACGACCAGGAAGCCTGGAACGCCATCGTCCGCCAGCACCAGCAGCGGCACCTGGCCGAGCTGACCAGGCCGCCGGCAGGCGGTGACTGGCGGCGCGCGAGCGGCGGTGGACCGGATCGCGCGCCGACGGTATGACGCGCTTCGTTGAATTGGTGCCGGTCTCCTCTTAGTTCCCCGCCGAGCGGTACCGCATGGTACCGTTCGGCGTATGGAGAGGATCACGCTGAGAGAGTTTCGTGACGGTGCGGGCCGGGTGCTGGAGGGCGTCGAGCGCACCGGTGACCCCGTCATCATCACGAAGTACGAGCGGCCAGTGGCCGTTCTGATCGGCATTGACGAGTGGGAGGAGATCGAGGCGTTGCGGGACCGTCGGGACTCCGCCGTGATCGAGCGTTCCCGTACCGAAGGCCAGTTCGTGCCGCTCTCAGCGGCCCTGGAGTCGCTCGGAGTTGATCCGCGTGAGGTGGAGGCGCTGCTGGCCGAGCGGACCAACGGTGCGGCGGCGTGAAGGTTCAGATCGACCGGGACGTGCTGATCTGGCTGCACAAGCAGCCACGCAACGTCTTCCTGACCGTCCTGAGCGCGATCCTCGGCCTGGTGTCCGATCCGACGCCGCAGAACTCCACCGAGATGCGCAACGGGTCCGGGCGTCGACTCCGCGTTGGTGACTACCGAGTGCTCTACGGTCTCGACGGCGACGAGTTGACCATTCACGCGGTCGGGCATCGTAAGGACGTCTACTCCTGAGCCGCCCGGACTCGGCGGGGCCTGACCAGACCGTTGGGCGGGGCAGCGCACCCGGCCGATCCGGACGAGGATCGACGGCATGACGACCGCCGACAGCTACGCCGCGTTCGCCGCCCGCGAGGCACGCGGCGTCTCGCCCGCGTACGAGCGCCTGGCGCTGGCCGTGTCCCGCGACGCCGAACTGCTCGCGCTGCTCGACCCGCTGCCGCCGGCGAAGCGGCAACCCAACCTGCTCTTCGGTGTCGTCCGCCTGCTCGGCGGCCCGGTCGAGGACCCGGCCGCCTTCCACGACTGGACGGTCGCGCACTGGCCGGCCGTCGAGGAGCAGATCCGGGTACGCGCGACGCAGACCAACGAGATCGGCCGGTGTGCGGTGCTGCTGCCGGTGCTGGCGGCGCTGCCCCAACCGCTCGCGCTGCTGGAGGTCGGGGCCTCGGCCGGACTGAACCTCTATCCCGACCAGTACTCCTACCGCTACGGCGACCACCGGCTGGGCGCAGGCGAACCCGTCCTCGACTGTGATCTCACCGGGACCGCCCCGCCGGCCCGGCTGCCCGAGGTGGTGTGGCGGGCCGGCCTGGACCTCAACCCGCTCGATGTCACCGACCCGGCCGACGTGGCCTGGTTGGACGCGCTGATCTGGCCCGAGCACACCCACCGGCGGGAGCGGCTGCGGGCCGCCGCCGAGGTGGCCGCCGCCGACCCGCCGCTGCTGGTCCGGGGCGACCTGGTCGACGACCTGCCCGCGCTGGCCGCCAAGGCGCCGGCCGGCGCGACGCTGGTGGTGTTCCACACCTCGGTGCTCTACCAGGTGCCCCGGTCGCGCCGGGAGGCGTTCGTCGAGCTGGTCGGCGACCTGCCCGGCCACTGGATCGCCGCGGAGACGCCGGAGGTGCTGCCATACGCCGAGTTGCCGGAGCCACCGGGCGACGGGATGCGCAACGTGCTCGCGCTGGACGGCCGCCCACTGGCCTGGACGGCGGGCCACGGCCAGTCCCTCACCTGGTTCGCCTGACATCCCGGGCCGGACCCGGTCAGACGTCCAGCCAGGCGGTGGTGGCGCACTGCGGGTCGGCGCCCGCGCTGGAACCGTGCACCCGGAAGCCCAGCCAGCGCAGGTGTTCCGCCGCCGTGAGGTCCGTGCCGCCGGTCGCCTGGTAGTGGCTCACCAGCAGCCGCCCACCGGGCGCGACCAGCTCCCGGGCGTGCCGGACCAGCTGCGCCCGGCGGGTCGGCGGCACCAGGTCCAGCAGCAGGTGCACGTAGCCGAAGCGCCGGCCATCGGCGGGACGCCAGCCGATCGCGTTGCCGACCTCGAACCGGTCCGCCCAGTGCGGCAACCGCCGCCGGGCCAGCGCCACCAGCCCGGGCGCCAGGTCCACCCCGTACGGGTCCAGCCGGTGGCCACGCTCGGCCGCCCACTCCACCACCGACTCCAGCAGCAGCCCGTTGGCGCAGCCCAGGTCGAGGAAGCTGCCGTCGCCGTACACCCCGTCGACGACCATCTCCCGCAGGGCCCGCCACTGCGCGGCGTCGCCGCCGAAGCCCGAGCCGGCCTGCGGAGTTTCCCCACGCAGGTAGGCCGGCTCCAGCAGTCGCACGGCGTCGGCGTACCAACTCGCGTCATCCTGCCCGCGCAGCGACCGGGCCCCGTCGCGGACCGCGCGGGCCTGCTCGGGTCGGCCCGCCGTCGCCAGCCGTGTCGCGAGCGCCGCCGCCGGGCCGGTGACCAGCTCCACCGTGGCGTGCGGCCGGCGGCCGGAATACCGGTCACCGTCCAACCAGGCGTACAGGTGGTCGCCGTCGGCGGCGAACGGGTGCACCCGCTGCGGCCGGAACCCGGCCGTCTCCAGCGGGATCCGCAGCGCCGCGTCGAGCAGCCAGTGCTCACCGTCGCGCACCGCACCGGCGGGTAGTCGCAGCTCACCGTGCCCATCGGGTACGGCCGCGCAGGAGCCGTCCGGCAGGAAGGGCACCAGGGTCAACCGGCGTACGGCGTCCGCTGGCGGGTCGGTCTCGACGAGGCGGTAGGGCACCCGCCCAGCCTGGCCCGCCAGGCCGGCACGGGCCACCGAAATATTGCCGTCTCGCACTAGGGTTGTCGACCATGCCGGAACCGCACTGGATGACCGAGACCAGGACCGCGTACGACACCGTCGCCGTCGACTACGACCGGCTCATCCCCGAGGTGGTGGAGGGGCCGATGGACACCGGGATGCTGGCCGCCTTCGCCGAGCAGGTCGGCCGTACCGGCCCGGTGGCCGAGATCGGCTGCGGCACCGGGCGGATCACCGCCCACCTGCGCGACCTGGGGCTGGACATCTTCGGGGTCGACCTGTCGCCCGGCATGGTGGAGGTGGCCCGCAAGCGGCACCCCGAGCTGCGTTTCGCGGTCGGCTCGATGACCGACCTGAGCCTCACCGACGGCGGCCTGGCCGGTCTGGTCGCCTGGTACTCGATCATCCACCTGCCACCGGAGACGCTGCCGGAGGTGTTCGCGGAGTTCCACCGGGTGCTCGCCCCGGGCGGTCGGCTGCTGCTCGCGTTCAAGGCCGGTGGCTGCCTCGACCGCCTCGCCGCGGCGTACGGCCACACCGTCTCCTACGACGTGCACTGGCACTCGACGGACCGGGTCGCCGACGATCTCACGGCCGCGGGGTTCACGATCCGGGCCCGGCTCGACCGGGAGGCCGAGGGCTTCGACCGGGGTCCGCAGGGGTTCCTGCTGGCCACCCGGCCGGACGGGGGTGCGCGGGCGTGAGCGTCGCGTTGTTCGCCCTCGGCGGCACCATCGCGATGGCCGGCACCGGCAGCGGGGGAGTGGTTAACCGGCTCACCGCCGCCGACCTCACCGCCGCCGTGCCGCAACTGGCCGACATCCCGCTGGACGTTCGGGACGTCGACGCGGTGCCCAGCGCCGCGCTGACGTACCCGCAGATCCTCGACCTGGTCGACGCGGCCGGCGCGGCGGTGGCCGCCGGGGCGACCGGGGTGGTGGTCACCCAGGGCACCGACACCCTGGAGGAGACGGCGTACCTGGCCGACCTGGTCTGGCCGCACCCGGCGCCGCTGGTCGTCACCGGCGCGATGCGCAACCCCACCCTGGCCGGGCCGGACGGGCCGGCGAACCTGCTGGCCGCCGTCCGGGTCGCCGCCGCGCCGGCCGCCCGCGACCTCGGGGTGCTCGTCGCGTTCAACGACGAGGTGCACGCCGCCCGGTACGTCCGCAAGACGCACAGCACCAGCACCGCCACCTTCGCCTCGCCGAACACCGGACCGCTCGGTCACCTCGTCGAGGGCCAGGTACGTCTGCTCACCCGCCCGCCCCGGCACGCGCCGCTGTCCGAGGTGGACCGCGGCCGGCTGGCCGCCACCCGGGTGGCGCTGCACACCGTCACCCTCGACGACGACGTCGCGCTGCTCGACGCGGTGGCCCGCGACCGGGACGGGCTGGTGGTGGCCGGCTTCGGCGTCGGGCACGTGCCCCCGGCGTTCGCCCCGGCGCTGGGTGCCCTCGCCGAACGGATGCCGGTGGTGCTCACCTCGCGTACCGGGGCCGGCGCGGTGCTGCGCAACACCTACGGGGCGGTCGGCTCGGAGACCGACCTGCAGCGGCGCGGCCTGGTCAACGGGGGGCTGCTCGACCCGTACAAGGCGAAGGTGCTGCTGCGGCTGCTGCTGGCCGGTGGCGCGGACCGGGCGCAGGTGCGCGCCGCCTTCCACCGGCACGGCTGAGCCGGATCCGTAGACTCGCCGGGTGACCGGAGAGCGACGACCGCTGGCGGACCGGCCGCTGACCGAGCCCCACCCGTCCCGGCTGTCCCCGGACCACCCCGACCGGGAGCGGATCCTCGCCGCTCACGCGGCGGCACTGGCCGCCGGGGAGGCCGGCTACCTCGACCCGGCCACCGGGCTGTTCGTGCTCAGCGCGGGCTTCCTCGCCCGGCGCGGCACCTGCTGTGGGCGAGGCTGCCGGCACTGTCCGTATGTGGACGATTGAGGGCTTCCGCCCGTCCCGGCCAGCCCGTACGGTGTCCGACGGACATCCGGCGGGCATCCGCCGACGACGGCGGAGGTTGAACGTGCACGGGCGGATCGGGCTTGCCGGCGTGGCCGTACCGCTGGCCGCGGTGGTACTGGTGACCGGCTGTGCCGATGAGCCGGCACCGATCGCGGTGCCGGCCGCCCCGCCGGCCCGGGTCGAGGTGGTGGCCGCCTCCTCCGGGGGCGCCTGCCGGCTGCTCGACTTCGACGTGATCCTCGCCCGCACCGGCACCCGGTTCACCGTGGCCGCCGCCAGCACCAGCGGTGACACCCACACCTGCGTGGTACGCAGCGACAAGCCCTGGCCGGAGTTGGCCCTGACGGTCACCGACACGTCGATCGACAAGGAGACCTTCACCGCCGACGTCCTGCCCGACGAGGGGAAGAAGGTCACCAAGCTCGGGCAGATCGCCTACCGGCGGACGATCGCCGCGAAGAGCCCGAAGCAGGGGCCGGCGGCGGAGGTCTGCTGGCTGGCCACCGAGGGGCGGCTCGCCACCCTGCGCTGGACCTTCGGCCCGGGCGGGCAGCGGGCCACCGCGGAGCAGCACACCACCAAGCTGATCGCGCTGGCGAAGACGGTGAAGACCCGCTCGCTGTGACCCGGCGGTGGTCAGTGGGCGGCGACGAAGACCCGGGACGCCACCTCGCGGGGCAGCCGGATCCGGTCACCGGAGCGGTCGATGGACACCCCGTCGCGCTCCTGCGCCACGGTCACCGTCGCGCCCGGGTCCACCCCCGCGGCGTGCAGCTGGCGCAGCACGTCCGAGTCGGTCTGCACGCTCTCGCAGATCCGCCGCACCACGACGGTGCCGGAGAGGCCGGGGAAGGCCAGGTTGCGCTCGCTCTCCGGGGTGGTGGCCGCCGGCTCCGGGCTGCCCAGCTCCTCCAGGCCCGGGATGGGGTTGCCGTACGGCGAGCGGGTCGGCCGGTTGAGCAGGTCGTAGACCCGCTTCTCCACCGCGTCGCTCATCACGTGCTCCCAACGGCAGGCCTCCTCGTGGGCCTCCTCGTAGGGCATCCCGATCACGTTGACCAGCAGCAGCTCGGCCAGCCGGTGCTTGCGCATCACCGCCACGGCGGTGCCCCGGCCCAGCTCGGTGAGGGCCAGGTGCCGGTCGCCCTCGACGGTGAGCAGCCCGTCGCGTTCCATCCGGGCGACGGTCTGGCTGACGGTGGGACCGCTCTGCCGCAACCGCTCGGCGATCCGCGCGCGCAGCGGCGGCACCCCCTCCTCCTCCAACTCGAGGATGGTGCGCAGGTACATCTCGGTCGTGTCGACCAGGTCATGCTTCACAGTCAGCGGCCTCCCGGTGGTCGATGCTACCCCGACGTCCTGACGTTCGGCCCTTGACGAACCGGGTGCTCCCTGCCCCGATGGTGTTGACTGGACGCCATGTCCGGAACCGAGCCGCTGATCGAGACCGGCCAGCTCGCCGAGGAGCTGGCCCTGCCCGACCCGCCCACCCTGCTCGACGTGCGCTGGCGGCTGACCGGCCCGGCCGGCCGGGACGACTACACCGTGGGCCACCTGCCCGGCGCGGTCTTCGTCGACCTGGACACCGAGCTGTGCGGGCCGCCCGGCGCCGGCGGCCGGCACCCGCTGCCCGACCCGGCCGCGTTGCAGGCCGCGCTGCGGGCCGCCGGGGTCCGCGCCGGTCACCCCGTCGTCGTGTACGACGGCGGCGACGGCATGTCCGCCGCCCGGGCCTGGTGGACGCTGCGCTGGGCCGGACACCGCCCGGTGCGGGTGCTGCACGGCGGCTGTCCGGCCTGGGTCGCCGCCGGCCTGCCGATCACCACCGAGCCGCCCGCCCCGACCCCCGGCGACGTCACCGTCACCCCCGGCGAGCTGCCCGTCCTCGACGCGAACGCCGCCGCCCGGCTCGCCGCCGCCGACCGCGGCATCCTGATCGACGTACGCGCCGCACCCCGCTACCGCGGCGAGACCGAGCCGATCGACCCGGTCGCCGGGCACGTGCCGGGCGCGGTCAACGTGCCCGCCCCGGAGTACGTCACCGCCGGCCGGTTCCCCGCCGCGCAGGCGCTGCGGGAGCGGTTCGCCGCAGCGGGGGTCACCGAGGGCACGCCGGTCGGGGCGTACTGCGGCTCCGGGGTGACCGCCGCGCAGGCGGTCCTGGCGCTGCACCTGGCCGGCCGCCCGGACGCGGCGCTCTACGTCGGATCGTGGAGCGACTGGGTGGCCGACCCGGACCGTCCGGTGGCCACCGGGGCGACGCCGTAGCGGCGAACCGCAGGTCCGGTGGGCGGTCGCGGGTCCGCGTGCGACGATGGGCGGCATGTCCGACGACACGCTGGTGGTGTGGGACGAGTCCCTGCTCGCCTACGACATGGGTGACCATCCGCTCGACCCGGTCCGGGTGGAGCTGACCGTCGCACTCGCCCGCGAGCTGGGCGTCCTCGACCGCCCCGGGGTGCGCGTGGTCGCGCCGACGCCGGCCGACGACGCGCTGCTGACCCGGGTGCACCAACCCGGTTACCTGGCCGCCGTGCGGGCCGCGCCCGCCGACCCGCTCTTCGCCGGATACGGACTGGGCACCTCGGACAATCCCATCTTCGACGGCATGCACGAGTCCAGCGCGCTGATCGCCGGCGCCAGCGTGGCCGCCGCCGAGGCGGTGTGGCGGGGCGAGGCCCGGCGAGCGGTCAACGTGGCCGGTGGGCTGCACCACGCCATGCCGGACCGGGCCGCCGGCTTCTGCGTCTACAACGACCCGGCCGTGGCCATCGCCCGCCTGCTCGACCTGGGCGCCGAACGGATCGCGTACGTCGACGTGGACGTGCACCACGGCGACGGCGTCCAGCAGGTGTTCTGGGACGACCCGCGGGTGCTCACGGTCAGCCTGCACGAGACCCCGCTGGCGCTCTTCCCCGGCACCGGGTTCCCCGACGAGACCGGCGGCCCGAACGCGGTGGGCAGCGCCGTCAACGTGCCGCTGCCGCCCGGGGTCGACGACGCCGGCTGGCAGCGGGCCTTCCACGCGATCGTGCCGTCGGTGCTGCGCGCCTTCCGGCCGCAGCTGCTGGTCACCCAGTGCGGCGCCGACGGGCACCGGCTCGACCCGCTGGCCGACCTGCACCTGTCGGTGGACGGGCAGCGGGCCACCTACCTGGCCCTGCGGGCGCTCGCCGACGAGCTCTGCGACGGCCGCTGGGTGGCCACCGGCGGCGGCGGGTACGCGCTGGCCGAGGTGGTGCCGCGAGCCTGGACCCACCTGCTGGCCGTCGCGAGCGGCGAGCCGGTCGACCCGGCCACGCTGACCCCGCCCGCCTGGCGGGAGCTGGCCGCGCGGCGGCTGCCGGGCCGGGAGATCCCGCTGCGGATGACCGACGACGTCGACCCGTCGTACCAGCCCTGGCAGCCGACCGGGGAGCCGAACTCGGTGGACCGGGCCATCGCCGCCGCCCGCAAGTCCGTCTTCCCGCTGTTCGGCCTCGACCCGCACGACCCGCGCGACTGAGCCGGCGGCAGGGGAGGACCGACCGCGTGACCACAGTCGACCAGCCGGTGGACGTGCTGCTCAGCGACGGCACCACCGTGGGCCTGCGACCGATCCGCCCCGACGACGCACCGGCCATCGTGGCGATGCACGCCCGGTTCTCCGAGCGCACCCGTTACCTGCGCTACTTCTCGCCGTACCCGCGGATCCCCGAACGCGACCTGCAACGCTTCGTCGTGGTCGACCACCACGACCGGGAGGCGTTCGTGGTGCTGGCCGGCGACCGGATCGTCGCCGTCGGCCGTTACGAACGGCTCGGCCCCGAGTCGCCCGAGGCCGAGGTGGCCTTCGTGGTGGAGGACGCCTACCAGGGCCGGGGCATCGGCTCGGTGCTGCTGGAACACCTCGCCGACGCGGCCCGTCGCTACGGCATCGTGCACTTCGTCGCGGAGGTGCTCCCGGCCAACGGGGCGATGCTGCGGGTCTTCTCCGACTTCGGCTACCAGGTCCAGCGCCAGTACGCCGACGGCGTGGTGCACCTGAGCTTCCCGATCGCCCCCACCGAGGCCACCCTGGAGGTGCAGCGGGGCCGCGAGCACCGCACCGAGGCGCGGTCCATCGCCCGGCTGCTCGCCCCCCGCGCGATCGCCGTCTACGGTGCCAGCACCACCGGGCAGGGCGTCGGCGCCGCCGTCCTCGGCCACCTGCGGGACAGCGGCTTCACCGGGACGATCGTGCCGGTGCATCCGAGCGCGGCGGTGGTGGCCGGGCTGCCCGCGTACCCGTCGGCGGCCGACGCCAGGGTCACCGTCGACCTGGCGGTGGTGGCCGTCGCCCCCGACTCGGTGACCGAGGTGGTCGACGACGCCGCCCGGGCCGGCGCGCACGGCCTGGTGGTCATCTCGGCCGGGTTCGCCGAGGCCGGCGGCGAGGGCGCTGCCGCCCAGCGGGCCCTGGTCCGCGCCGCCCACCTGGCCGGCATGCGGGTGGTCGGGCCGAACTGCCTCGGCGTGGCCAACACCGACCCCGCGGTACGCCTCAACGCCACCCTCGCCCCGGTGCTGCCCGCCCCCGGCCGGGTCGGCATCTTCAGCCAGTCCGGTGCGTTCGGGGTGGCGCTGCTGGCCGAGGCGTCCCGACGCGGGCTGGGCCTGTCCAGCTTCGTGTCGGCCGGCAACCGGGCCGACGTCTCCGGCAACGACCTGCTGCAATATTGGCAGGACGACCCCGGCACCCGGGTGATCACGCTCTATCTGGAGACCTTCGGCAACCCGCGCAAGTTCGCCCGGCTGGCCCGGCGGATCGGCCGGACCAAGCCGGTGGTCGCCCTGGCCTCACTGGCCCGGCCGGTCGGGGTCGGCGACGGTCCGGCCCTGGACGCCGCCGCGGTCAGCGCCCTGTTCGCGCAGTCCGGCGTGATCCGGGTGGACACCGTCGCCGAACTGCTCGACGTGGGCGTGCTGCTGGACAGCCAACCCCTGCCCGCCGGCCGGCGGGTCGCCGTGGTCGGCAACTCCTCGGCGCTGACCGGGCTGGCCGCCACCGCCTGCGCCGCCAACCGGCTCACCGTCGCCGAGGGCTATCCCCGGGACGTCGGGCCCCGGGCGGGCGCGGCCGAGTTCGCCGCCGCGCTGGCCGGCGCCGCCGCCGACACCGGCGTCGACGCGGTGGTGGCCGTCTTCGCGCCACCGCTGCCCGGCCAACTGGTCGACTCCGAGGGCGACTTCACCGCCGCGCTGCCCGACGCCGCGTCCGCCGGCAAGCCGGTGGTCGCCACCTTCCTCGCCGGCCGGGTACCGGCCGGGGTGCCCGCGTACCCGAGCGTCGAGGAGGCGGTACGCGCGCTCGCCCGGGTCACCACGTACGCCGACTGGCTGCGCCGGCCACCCGGCGTCCTGCCGGAGCTGGACCGGATCGACCCGGCCGCCGGGCAGGCCGCGCTGCGCGCCGACGGCGGCGACCCGGCGGCGCTGCTGCGGGCGTACGGGATCGACGTGGTGGAGTCGGTGCCGGCGGGCACGGCCGACGCGGCGGTCGACGCGGCCGAGCGGCTCGGCTGGCCGGTGGCGTTGAAGGCGGCCGCCCCCGGGCTGCGGCACCGCCTCGACCTCGGCGCGGTCCGCCTCGACCTGGCCGACCCGCTCGCCGTGCGCCGCGCGTACGCCGACATGGCGCCGGTCTTCGGCGCGGAGGTCCTGGTCCAGCCGATGGTCGCGCCCGGCGTGGCCTGCGTGGTGAAGCTGATGGAGGACCCGGCGTTCGGGCCGGTGGTCGGCTTCGGGCTCGGCGGGGTGGCCACCGAGCTGCTCGGCGACCGGGCCTGGCGGGCCGTGCCGCTGACCGACCGGGACGCCGCGGAGCTGGTCGACGAGCCCCGCGCGGCGCCGCTGCTGCGCGGTCACCGGGGCGCCGCGCCGGTCGACCGGGCCGCCCTGGCCGACCTGCTGCTGCGGGTCGGCCGGCTCGCCGACGAGCAACCCCGGGTGCGGGCGCTCACCCTCAACCCGGTGCTGGCCCGGCCGGACGGCATCTCTGTGCTGCACGCCACCCTGGGCACCGGCGCGGAGGCCTCCCGCCCCGACACCGGCCCCCGCCGGCTCTGAGGAAGGGCGCGCGGTTACTCCTGGTACGCCGCGGGCCCCGGCGAACCGCCGGGGCCCTTCGGATGCGTCACCGCTCAGCAGGCGTACGCCTCCAGGCGGTTGGCCCGCTCCGGGTCCCGCAGCTTGAGCAGGGTGACCTTCTCGATCTGCCGGATCCGCTCCCGGGACAGCCCGAACTCGCGGCCCACCTCGTCGAGGGTGCGCTGCCGGCCGTCGTCCAGGCCGAACCGCAGCCGGATCACCGCCTGCTCCCGCTGGGACAGGGTGGCCAGCACGATCCGCACCTCGTTGCGCAGCTCGCCACTGTCGGCCTGCTCCTGGCGCGGGTCCACCGCCGCGACGAAGTCGCCGAGCGCGCTCTCCCCGTCCTCGCCGACCGCCTGGTCCAGGCTGACCGGCTCCCGGTCGTACGAGATCAGCTCGATGACCTGGTATTCCGGGACCTCCATGGCGACCGCCACCTCGGCCACCGTGGGCTCCCGGCCCAGCGTGACGGAGAGCTCGCGGCGGGCCCGGACCATCCGGTTGACCTGCTCGACCATGTGCACCGGGATGCGGATGGTGCGGGCCTGGTCGGCCATGGCGCGGGTGATGGCCTGCCGGATCCACCAGGTGGCGTACGTGGAGAACTTGTAACCCTTGGCGTAGTCGAACTTCTCGACCGCGCGGATCAGGCCCAGGTTGCCCTCCTGGATCAGGTCCAGGAACGCCATCCCACGGCCGGTGTACCGCTTGGCGATGCTGACCACCAGCCGCAGGTTCGCCTCCAGCAGGTGGTCCTTGGCGGCCCGGCCCTCGGTGGCGATCAGCGTCAGGTCGGCGCGAAGCTGCGCCGAGACGGGGGTGCAGGTGCTCAACTTCTCCTCGGCGAAGAGGCCGGCCTCGATCCGCTTCGCCAGCTCGACCTCCTGGGCGGCGGTGAGCAGCTTGGTGCGGCCGATCCCGTTGAGGTAGGCGCGGACCAGGTCGGTGGAGACGCCGCGCTCGTCGGTGGCGTCCAGGTCGGTCAGGGTCTCGGTGCCGTGCTCGGTGTCGACGACGGCGGTCGGGCCCGACTGGTGCTCGATCATCTGCAGGACCATCTCTGTCTCTCCCCGTGTCCACTCTGGTGGCGCTCACCGGGTTCGCGCCCGTGCCGGCGCGGTTCGCCCGGTGAGAACAGCTTGCCAACGGGGGCGTGAGACGGGGGTGAGGCGATCGGGGAACCGACAGCAATCCCGTCGGAAAGGCGGATTCTCCTTGCCCGCCGCGGTTACCGTGCCAGCGGTCGGCCGGTCGGTCGGCGTACCGCGAGGTGACGGAGGACGTGGTGGTGTTCAAGCGGCTGATGCAGGCGATGGGCGTGGGTGGCCCGTCGGTGGACACCGTGCTGGCCAACCCGAACTGCCGGCCGGGCGGCCAGCTCGAGGGCCGGATCCAGGTGGTCGGCGGCGACCACCCGGTCGACGTGTCGTACCTGGCGCTGGGACTGGTCACCCGGGTCGAGGTGGAGAGCTCAGACTCGGAGTACGACACCAACCAGGAGTTCGGCCGGCAGCAGGTCACCGGGGCGTTCCGGCTGGAGCCCGGCCAGCGCCACGAGGTGCCGTTCCGCTTCCCGGTGCCCTGGGAGACCCCGCTGACCGACCTGTACGGCCAGCACCTGCACGGGATGACGATGGGGCTGCGTACCGAGCTGGAGGTGGCCCGGGCGGTCGACAAGGGCGACCTGGACCCGGTGGCGGTGCACCCGCTGCCGGCGCAGGAACGGGTGCTGGAGGCGCTGCTGCGGCTGGGCTTCCGGTTCGCCCGCGCCGACGTCGAGCGCGGGCACATCTACGGCGTACGGCAGAGCCTGCCGTTCTACCAGGAGATCGAGTTCCACTCCGCCCCGCAGTACGCCCGGGCGCTGAACCAGTTGGAGGTCACCTTCGTGACCGACCCCCGGCAGGTGCAGGTGGTGCTGGAGATGGACAAGCGCGGCGGCCTGTTCACCGAGGGCCGCGACGCCTTCGGCCGCTTCACGGTCGACCACGCCACCGCCACCCCGGACCTGACCACCCACCTGGACACCCTGATCCGCCAGTCCCTCTCCCACCGCGGCCTCTTCTCCTGACCCGAGGAGGGCCGAGCCCACCCCACCAAGCCGCGTTGATCATGAAGTTGACGGCGATGTGGATCTGGCGGTTTCTAGGCTTCAGTGCAACTGATCTTGGTTGGGCTGGAGGTGCTGGTGGCGAGGCCGGGTGTGTTGACGTTCGGGCATCGGCAGGTGTTGGAGCATCTGTGGGGGGTTGGTCGGACGATCTCGCAGATCGCGGGGGTTCTCGGGGTGCCGGTGTGCACGGTGTCGCGGGAGGTGGCGCGGAACAACAGTGCGCGGCACGGGACGAAGAACCCGCTGGGGCGGTCACTGCCGCATGGGCGGGGGCGCCGCCCGTATCGGTGGGGTTATCAGGCGCAGTGGGCGCAGCGGCGGGCTGACGCGGCCAGGCGGCGGCCGGCGAGGGCGAAGCTGGCGGTCGGTACGCGGCTGCGGCAGGTGGTGGCGGGGAAACTGGCCCGTAGGTGGTCTCCGAAGCAGATCGCCGCGTGGTTGCGGACCACGTTCGCCGACCGGCCGGAGTTGCAGGTGTCCCACGAGACGATCTACCAGGCGATCTACGTGCAGTCGCGAGGCAATCTGAGGGCCGAGTTGACCCGGCAGGTAGCGCTACGGTCGGGACGCACCCAGCGGCGTCCGCAGTCACGTGCCGCGGGCGCCGCTCGCCGTCGGCGGCCCTGGATCGCAGACCTGCACATCAGCACCCGGCCCGCGGAGGTCACCGACCGGGCGGTGCCCGGGCACTGGGAAGGTGACCTGGTCATCGGCAAGGCCGGCGCCTCAGCGATCGTGACCCTGGTGGAACGAGCCACCCGTTACGTGATGCTCGGCGCCCTACCCCACGGCCGCGACAGCGAAGCCGTCATCGGTGTGCTCACCAACCTGGCCACCCGCATGCCCACGCACCTGCGCCGGTCGCTGACCTGGGACCAAGGCGTGGAAATGGCCACCCACCCCGTGTTCACCGTCGCCACCGGCTGCCCGGTCTACTTCTGCGACCCCCACAGCCCCTGGCAACGCGGCACCAACGAAAACACCAACGGGCTGCTACGCCAGTACTTCCCCAAGAGCAGCTACGACTTCCGCACCATCGACCAGAACGGCTTGGACGAGGTCGCCCACGAACTCAACACCCGCCCCCGACAGACGCTGGACTGGAACACCCCAGCCCAGCGTCTGGCTCACCTCATCACCGCCTAACGATTGCACTCACCCCTTGACCCCGCCTCTCCTCTGGTGCCGCCAACTTCATGATCAACGAGGTCTTGGTGGGTGGGGTGGGTGGGTTAGAGGTCCAGGAGGAGGGTTCGGGGGCCGGTGTTGACGCTCTCCACGAGCATGTGGGTGCGGAAGCGGCCGGTCTCGACCTTGGCGCCCCTGGCCCGCAGGGCGTCTACCACGGCGGTGACCAGGGGCTCGGCCTGCTCGGCGGGGGCGGCCTGGGTCCAGCTGGGGCGGCGGCCCTTGCGGGCGTCGCCGTAGAGGGTGAACTGGCTGACCACCAGGATCGGGGCGCCGGTGTCGGCGGCGCTGCGCTCCTCGTCCAGGATGCGCAGCTCGTGGATCTTGCGAGCCATGGTCTCGGCGACCTGCGGGGTGTCGGCGTGGGTGACGCCGAGCAGCACCAGCAGGCCGTCGGTGATCGCGCCGACCACCTCGTCGTCGACCGTGACGCTGGCCCGGCCGACGGTCTGCACCACCGCCCGCATCAGCCGCGCCCTCGCATGCCGCTCACGGCCGGGACCGCGTCGCTCACGGCCGGGACCGCGTCGCTCGCGGCCCGGACTGCGCTCACGGCCCGGACTGCGCCGCTCGCGGCCGGGACTGCGCCCGTCACGCGGTCACCGGCTCGATGAAGCCGCGCTCGACCAGGTGGGCCACGATCGGGCCGGCCGCCTCGGCCAGCTCCTCCGGCGCCACGTCGTGCGCGGCGGCGAGCAGCGCCAGCTGGTCGCGCAGGGCGAGCCGGCCGTCCGCGCCGCCGACCAGGGCCAGCACCAGCGGGTCGACCTCCTCGGTCCAGCGCAGCCCGTGCGGCATGGCGAGAACCTGCCGGTCCACCGCCCAGCCGTCGTCGCCCATGGTCGCCTCCTGGCGCAGCTGGAGGCCGTCGGCGGCCCGGTAGCGCTCGGCGAGCAGCGCTTCCGTGTCGCGTACCCGGAGGAAGTCCTGGCGGTCGAACCAGGCGGCGATCCGGTCGCCCATCGGCGGCTCGACCCGCTGGCGCAGGTCCTCCACCCGGACCATTGGCTGGTCGTGGCCGGAGCGGCGCAGCGAGACGATGCCGAAGCCGATCGCCTCGACCTTGTGGGCGTCGAACCAGTCCAGCCAGGCGGCCATCCGCTGCGGGTCGTGCGCCTCACCCACGTCGGTCAGCCAGAGATTGACGTACGCCATCGGGTCGGCGACCTCGCGCTGGACCACCCAGGCGTCCAGCCCGGTGCCGGCGAACCAGCCGGCCACCCGCTCGCCCCAGTCCTCACCGGCGACGTGCACCCAGTTCGCGAGGTACTGCATCGTCCCGCCCTCGGTGAGCAGGTCCGGCGCGGCGGCGGCCAGTTCGGCGCCGATCGCGTCGCCCACCCGGCCGGAGTCCCGGTAGACGTGGGTGGTGGTGCCCGGGCCGACCACGAACGGCGGGTTGCTCACCACCAGGTCGAAGCGGCGCCCGGCCACCGGCGCGACCATGTCGCCGCGTCTCAGCTCCCAGTCCTGGCCGTTGAGCGCCGCCGTGGTGGCCGCGAAGCGCAGGGCCCGCTCGGAGAGGTCGGTGGCGGTCACCCGCCGGGCGTGGGTGGCCAGGTGCAGCGCCTGGACGCCGGAGCCGGTGCCGAGGTCCAGCGCGGTCTCCACCGGCCGGCGGACGGTGGCGCCGATCAGCGTCTGAGTGGCCCCGCCGATGCCGAGCACGTGCTCGCTGTGCAGCGGGCGCCCCGGCCGGGCGCTGGCCGGCACGTCGGCGAGGACCCACCAGTCGTCGCCGTACGGCTCCAGGTCCAGGCCCATCCGCAGCCCGTCGCCGTGCCGCTCGACCAGGCCACCGGCGAGCGCCTCGTCCAGTGGCAGCGGCGCCAGCGCGGCGCCCACCGCGGCCTCCGGCTCGGTCTGCTCGCAGATGAAGACCCGGATCAGGGTGCCGAGCGGGTCACGGTCCTCGGTGGCGCGCAGGGCCGCTCGGAAGTCGTTGCGGGCCACCCCGCCGGTGGCTTGCGGCCCGAGCCGGGCGGCGATCCCGTTGGACGTGTAGTCGGCCCGGGTCAGCGCGGTGCGCAGCGCGTCGACGCCGGCGGGGGAGAGCAGCATGTCGTGTCGGTCCACGCAGCCATCCTGCCTCGCCGCCCGGCCCGACCGGCCGGCACCCGCGACATCCGCCCCGCCGGAAGAGTTGATCGATATTCATCTCTTTCATGTTCATCGATTGTTGCCTAGAGTCTGCGGCAACGTTCGTGACAGGAGCGCCCGGTGGCCACGAGTCCGTCCGGGCGCCCCGGTAGGAGGTCAGTCGATGTCCGTTGTGCCCGTACCCCGACGCCGTGTGATCCGCGCGATCGCCGTGGCCGCCGCAGCCGCCGCCGTGTCCGCCGCCGCCTCCACGCCCGCCCTGGCCGCCCCCACGGGGGAGATCCGCGGCGCCGGCGTCCCGGGCGCCATCAGCGGGAGCTACCTGGTCGTCCTCAAGGGCGATGCGGTCGGCTCCGTCAACAGCCTCGCCGCCCGCACCGCCGTGCCGGACCGCGCCGCCGCGCTGACCCGGCGGTACGGCGGCAGCGTCGCCGAGACGTACAGCGCCGCCCTCACCGGCTTCGCCGCGAAGATGTCCGCCGGGCAGGCGCGGCGACTGGCCGCCGACCCCGCCGTCGCGTACGTCGAGCAGGACCAGGTGCTGACCGTCCAGGGCACCCAGACCAACCCGCCGTCCTGGGGGCTGGACCGGATCGACCAGCGCAGCCTGCCCCTGAACGCCTCGTACACCTACCCCAACACCGCCACGAACGTGCGGGCCTACATCATCGACACCGGCATCCGGATCACCCACAGCGACTTCGGCGGCCGGGCCAGCTGGGGCACCAACAAGGTGGACACCAACAACACCGACTGCAACGGTCACGGCACCCACGTCGCCGGCACCGTCGGCGGCGCCTCGTACGGGGTGGCCAAGGGTGTGCGGCTGATCGCGGTCAAGGTGCTCAACTGCTCCGGCAGCGGCAGCACCACCGGCGTGGTCAGCGGCGTCAACTGGGTGACCGCCAACGCGGTCAAGCCGGCCGTGGCGAACATGAGCCTCGGCGGTGGGGCGAGCACCACGCTGGACAACGCGGTCGCCAACTCGATCAGCTCCGGGGTGACGTACGCGGTGGCGGCCGGCAACTCCAGCGCCAACGCCTGCAACTCGTCCCCGTCGCGGGTCGCCTCGGCGCTCACCGTCGGCGCCACCACCAGCACCGACGCCCGCGCGTCGTACTCCAACTACGGCTCCTGCCTGGACCTCTTCGCGCCGGGCTCGTCGATCAAGTCGGCGTGGAGCACCGGTGACACCGCCACCAACACGATCAGCGGCACCTCGATGGCCAGCCCGCACGTGGCCGGCGCGGCGGCCCTGGTGCTGTCGGCCAACCCGGGCTACACCCCGTCGCAGGTGGCGAGCACGCTGACCAGCAAGGCCACCACCGGCGTGGTGACCAGCCCCGGCACCGGCTCGCCGAACCGGCTGCTCTTCGTCAGCTGACCCGCTCCGGGTGCGCCCCGGTGGACGGCTCCCGCCGCCACCGGGGCGTATCTCGTCGTCCGGCAGTCGCCCACCGCCGACCCCGACGTGCCGCGAGCGGGGCTGTCCGGGCGTAGGGATGGCCCGACGTGCCGGAAGCGGGGCAGTCCGGGCGTAGGGGTGGCCCGACGTGCCGCGAGCGGGGCTGTGTGTAGGGGTGGCCCGACGTGCCGCGAGCGGTGCCGTCCGCCCGCCGGGCCGGTCTGCGGGTCGGCGGAGTCGCGTGCTGGCGTGTCGCGGGCTGGATGCGATGTCGGTGACGAGCGTGATGACTCTCAGGTATATATATTCCTGACAGTCATCACGCTCGAAAAACTCATGCCGGCCGGCGTCCGCCGGGCGGGCCAGTCCGCTGGGCGGGCCAGTCCGCCAGGGGGGCCAGTCCGCCAGGGGGGCCGGTGTCCGCCAGGGGGCGCCGCTGTCCGCCAGGGGGCGCCGCTGTCCACCAGGGGGCCGGTGTCCGCCAGGGGGGCCGGTGTCCGCTTGCAGGACAGCGGGCCATGCGGACGGGCCCGCCGGGCGGGCCGGGCGTCAGCCGACCGGGACGGCGGGGACCGGGGCGCCGCTCGGCCGCGCCGGCCAGGCCCGCGCCGGGCCGTCCACCCGGAGGCCGACCTCGGCGCCGACCGACGCCGGCTCGGCGGAGTCGCGGACCCTGGCGGTGACCCGGGTGCCGTCGGCCAGCCGCAGGGCGACCAGCGCGTCGTGGCCGTGGAAGTCGTGCCGCAGCACCGTGGCCGGGACCGCTCCGTCGCGGTCGGCGGGGAGCAGGCAGACCTGTTCAGGGCGGACCAGCACGGTGACCGGGCCGTCCGGGGCCGGGCCGGCGATCGGCAGCGCACCCAGCGGCGTCGCGGCCCGGCCGGCCTCGGCCACGGCGGGCAGCAGCACGGCCTCGCCGACGAAGCCGGCGACCCACGGGTCGGCCGGTTCCCGGTAGACCTCGCTCGGCGTGCCGGCCTGCACCACCCGGCCGGTACGCAGCACCACCACCCGGTCGGCCACCGAGAGCGCCTCGCCCTGGTCGTGGGTGACCAGCACCCCGGTCGCCCCGTCGGCCCGCAGCGCCGCCCGGACGTCGTGCCGCAGTCCGGCCCGCAGCCCCGCGTCGAGGGCGCTGAACGGCTCGTCGAGCAGCACCAGCGACGGCCGGGGCGCCAGCGCCCGAGCCACCGCGACCCGCTGCTGCTGCCCACCGGAGAGCTGGTGCGGCATCCGGTCGCCGTAGCCGGCGAGCCCGACCAGGGCGAGCACCTCGTCGACCCGCTCGCCGCGCCGGGCCGGCCGGTCCAGCCCGTACCCGACGTTCGCGGCGACGTTCAGGTGCGGGAAGAGCGCACCCTCCTGGGGCACCACGGCGATCCGCCGCCGGTGCGCCGGCACGTGCCGGCCGCCGCCGGCCACCGGGCGACCGTCCACCCGGATCTCACCGGCGTCGAGTCGTTCGAAGCCGGCCAGGCAGCGCAGCAGGGTGGTCTTGCCGCAGCCGGACGGGCCCAGCACGGCGGTCAGCTCGCCGGCCGGCACGGTCAGATCCACGCCGGCCAGCGCGGTGACCGCACCGTACCGCTTGACCACGCCGGTCAGCCCCACCTCGCTCATCGGCGATCCTCCTTCTCCAGCAGGCCGCTGCGGGCGACCAGCAGCCAGGTCGGCACCGCCGAGATGGCCACCAGCAGGGCCGCGTACGGGGCCGCCGCGGCGTACGCGCCGACCGCGGTGTTGGTCCACAGCTCGGTGGCGAGGGTGTCGGTGCCGGTCGGGCGCAGCAGCAGCGTGGCCGGGAGTTCCTTCATGCCGGTCAGGAAGACCAGCGCCGCGCCCGCACCGATGCCGGGCAGGGTCAACGGCAGGGTGACCGTGCGCAGCACCGTCCACGGCCCCCGGCCCAGCGACCGGGCCACCTCCTCCAGCCCGGGCGGTGCCTGGCCGGCCGCGCCGGCCACCGCGCCGACGGCCAGCGGCAGGAAGAGGGTGGCGTACGCCAGAGCCAGCAGCCACCGGGTCTGGTAGAGCGGGTACGCGACGGTGATCCCGAAGAAGATCAGCGACAGCCCGATCACCACGCCGGGCAGTGCGTGGGCGAGGTAGGCGAGCCGGTCCAGCGCGGTGGCCAGCGGGCCGGGCGCGCGTGCGGTGAGCAGCCCCAGCGGCAGCGCGAGCAGCATGGTCAGCGCCGCGCCGGCCAGCGAGAAGGTCAGCGAGTTGCCGGCCGCGGCGAGCACCTCGGTCAGCGCGCCCGGCCGGGACACCCCGGCGGCGAGCCGGCGGGCCAGGCTCACGGCGGGCACGCCCAACGCCAGCGCGGCGACGCCGAGCAGGCCCGCCAGGGCCGGCCAGCGGGCGGCGCCCAGCCGCAGCCGCGCCGGGGGCCGGCGGGCGCCGCCGAGCCGGGCGTACCGGGCGCCGCGGCGACGGGTGAACGTCTCCCCGGCCAGCAGCAGCACGGTCAGCGCCACCAGCACGCAGGAGAGCACCAGCGCGCCGGTGCGGTCGAAGCCCAGGTCGAAGGCGACGAAGATGGCCCGGGTGAAGGTGTCGGCACGCAGGATGGAGACTGCGCCGAAGTCGGAGAGCACGTAGAGGGCGACCAGCAGTGCCCCGGCGGCGGTGGCCGGCCGGATCTGGCGCAGCGTCACGTCGGTGAAGGTGCGCCAGCCGCCCCGGCCCAGGGAGCGGGAGACCTCCTCCTGGGCCGGGTCCGCGCCGTGCAGCGCGGCGGCCACCGGCAGGAAGACGTACGGGTAGGAGCAGAGGGTGAGCACCAGCGCCGCCGGCCAGAAGCCCTCCAGCCGGTCCACCGTGGAGACCCAGGCGAACGCGGCGATGTAGGTGGGCACCGCCAGCGGCAGCGCGGCGAGCACCGCGAAGAGCCGCCGGCCGGGCAGGTCGGTGCGGGTGACCAGCCAGGAAGCGCCCACGCCGATCAGCACGCAGGCGGCGGTCACCACGGCGGCCAGGGCGAGGCTGCGCAGGGCGAGCAGGCCGACCCGCGAGGTCCACAGCTCGGCGGCGATCCGGTCGGCGCCGGCCTCGGCGGTGCGTACCCCGAGGTAGACCAGGGGGACCAGGGCGACGGCGACCGCGGCGGTCGAGGCCGCGAGCAGCGCCGGTCGTGGCGCCAGCCGACGCAGCCCCGGGCGTACGCCGGAGCGGGCCGGCCCGGTGCGGGCCGGCCCCGCGCCGGTGGTGGTGGCGGTCATGGTCAGGGGACCAGGCCCGAGTCCTTGATCAGGGCGATCGTGGCGTCCAGGGTGTCCAGGTCGTTGAGGTCGATGTCCGGGCTGTCCAGGTCGGCGAGCGGGGGCACGCCGGCCGGTCCGGTGACCCCGGCGACGACCGGGTACTCGAAGGTCTGCTCGGCGAAGTACCGCTGCGACTCGGGGTTGAGCAGGAAGTCCACGAACGCCTTGGTGTCCGGGTCCTGCGCGGAGCGCTTGAGCACGCCCACGCCGGCGACGTTGACCAGCGCGCCGGTGTCCCCGCCGGGGAAGAAGTGCAGCTTGGCCTTGAGGGCCTCGGGCGTGCTGCCCTGCTCCTTGGCGACCTCGCCGAGGTAGTAGTGGTTGACCAGGCCGGCCGGGATGGTGCCGGCGTTCACGTCCTCGACGATCTTGACGTTGTTCTCCCGGATCTGCGGCTCGTTGGCGGCCAGGCCGGCCAGGAACTCCTTGGCCTTCGCCTCGCCGTGCTGCACCTTGATCGCGGTGACGAAGGCCTGGAAGGAGGCGTTGGTCGGGGCGACCCCGATCCGGCCCTTCCACTTCGGGTCGGTCAGCTCGAAGACCGACTTCGGCAGCTCGGCGGCGGGCACCGCGTCCGCGTTGTACGCCAGCACCCGGGACCGGGCGCTCACGCCGACCCACTCGCCGCTGCGGGACCGGTACGTCTGCGGCACCTTCTGCACGGCGTCGGCGGGCAGGGTGGCGAACATCTTCCGCTTGCTGACGGCGCCCAGCGCGCCGGCGTCCTGGGCGAAGAACGCGTCGGCGGGGGAGCGGTCGCCCTCCTCGACCAGCTGCGCGGCGAGCTGGGCGGTGGTGGCGTACCGGGTCTTCACGGTGATGCCGGTCTGCTGGCTGAACCGGTCGAGCAGCGGCTTGACCAGCTGCTCGTTGCGACCGCTGTAGACGGTGAGGATCTTGTCGCCGGGCTTGCCGGGGTCCGCGTCCTCGGACTCGCCGGAGCCGCAGGCGGCCAGGCCGAACGAGAGCAGTCCGGCGGCGAGCAGCGTCGCGATGGACCTGCGGGCGGGCACGGGCACGGCGGTCTCCCTCTTGTCCGGCGCGGGCGGTCCTGGTCGGGGGCCGCCTCGGGCGGTCCGGTCGGGCCGCCTCGGCAGGTAAGTTAGCACAGCCTAACCTCACCTCGAAAGCCGCGGGGGTCCCGGGGAGTCGCCCCGGACCGGCCCGCGCCGGCGGGCAGGATGGACGGCATGACGCTGTCGCTGCCCATCGACCCCGAGGCCAACCGGCTGCTGGAGCGCAGCCCGCTGGCCCTGCTCAACGGCATGCTGCTCGACCAGCAGATCCCCATGGAGAAGGCGTTCTCCTCGCCGTACGTGCTCAGTCAGCGGCTCGGCCACGACCCGGACGCCCGCGAGTTGGCCGGCTACGACCCGGACGCGCTGGTCGAGGTCTTCGCCCGGCCACCCGCGCTGCACCGCTTCCCCAAGGCGATGGCGGCCCGGGTGCAGGAGATGTGCCGCATGCTGGTCGACCGGTACGACGGCGACGCCGCCGGCCTCTGGGCGGACGTGCCCGACGGACGGGAACTGCTGCGCCGGGTCGGCGAGCTGCCCGGCTTCGGCAGGCAGAAGGCGCAGATCTTCGTCGCCCTGCTCGGCAAGCGCTACGACGTACGCCCCGACGGCTGGCGGGAGGCCGCCGGCGCGTACGGCGACGCCGACGCGCACCGGTCGGTGGCCGACATCACCGACGCCGACTCGCTGCGCCGGGTCCGCGAGTTCAAGCAGGCGGCCAAGGCGGAGGCGAAGGCCGCGAAGGGCTGACGCAACCCGCCCGTACGCCCGGTCGTTGACACCCCGGACGGCGGCGACGGGTGGGTGATGACGGACCAGCGGGGGGCGGCGCTGCTGCGCGGCGGGATCAGCTCGCCCCGGGCCACCTTCCTGGAGCTCTTCTTCGACCTGGTCTTCGTCTTCGCCCTGACCCGGGTCTCGCAGCGGCTGATCGACGACGTCTCGGCCCACGGCCCGGAGCTGCTCCGCCAGCTGGCGGAGACCGTGCTGCTCTTCCTGGCGCTCTGGATGGTCTGGTCGCTGACCGCCTGGGTGACCAGCCGGTACGAGCCGGAGAGCAGCGCCATCCAGTTCGTGGTGGTCGCCTCGATGTTCGCCAGCCTGGTGATGGCGGTGGCCGTCCCCCGGGCGTTCGCCGAGCGGGCGGTGACGTTCGCGGCGGCGTACCTGGCGGTCCAGGTGGGCCGCCCGCTCTTCCTCACCCTGGCCCTGCACCGGCATCCGCGCCGGACGGTCACCGCGCGGATCCTGGCCTGGTCAACGGTCGCCGCCGTGCCCTGGCTGGTCGGCGCCCTCTGGTCGCCGGCGCGCCCGGTGCTCTGGACGGTCGCCCTGTCCGTGGACTACCTGGGCCTGGCGCTCGGCTGGCCGCTGCCTGGGATCGGGTCGGCGCGGGCCGCCGGCTGGGCGGTGATGGGGGAGCACCTGGCCGAGCGCTACCAGCAGTTCTTCCTGATCGCGCTGGGCGAGACGATCCTGGTGACCGGGCTGACCTTCAGCGGCGGCGACTTCTCGTCCACCCAGGCCGCCGCCTTCACGGTGTCGTTCGTCACCACCGCCCTGCTCTGGCGGATCTACTTCCACCGGGCCGGGCATGTGCTGGCCGAGGCGCTGCGGGCCTCGGCCCGGCCCGGGGTGCTCGGCGAGTCGGCGAGCTGGACGCATCTGGCGATCGTCGCCGGGGTGCTGCTCACCGGCGTCGGCTACGAGCTGGTGATCGCTCACCCGTGGGGGCGTACCGCGCCGAGCTGGACGCTGTTCGTGCTGGGCGGTCCGGCGCTGTTCCTGGCCGCCCGGGCCCGTTTCGAGTACGAGATCTTCGGCCGGGTCTCCCGGAGCCGGGTGGCCGGGGTGCTGCTGCTGGTGGCGCTCGTGCCGGTGGGTCTCCGGCTGCCGCCGACGGTGGTGCTGGTCCTCGGCGCCGTGGTGCTCGCGGCGATCGCCGTCGGGGACGGGCTGCGTGCCCGGGGGCGTCCCCTGGAACAGCCGGCGTCACCGCTGTAGCCGGCGTCACCACGGTATCGGGCGGATCGGCTGAGTCGATTCTCGCCGATCAACCGTGGCGAGTGACAGGATGGACCGTAATCCCCTCGAGGAGGTCCGTGGTGAAGCATCAGGCGTACCAGCCGATCCTGATCACCGACGCCTCGCGCAGCCAGGACGACCAGCTCAACAGCCGGCAGAAGCGCTACGTGCTGATGATGGGCGTCCGGGTGGCCTGCCTGGTGGTCGGCGCGATCCTGGTCGGCGTGCGACCGCCGCTGCTCTGGCTCTGGCTCTCGCTGTGCGGCCTGGGCATGGTGCTCATCCCCTGGCTGGCCGTGCTGCTGGCGAACGACCGCCCGCCCAAGGAGGAGCACCGGCTGGCCGGCAGGTTCCAACCCCGTGGGCGGGACGCCGCCCCGCCGATGAGCCTCACCTCCGACGAGCGGCCGCACAAGGTGATCGACGCCGAGCCCTGACCGGGCCGCACCGTCACGGCGCCGGTCGGGCCCCGACCGCGCTGACCGCCATCGCGCCCAGGTCGCCGGCCCGGTCCAGCGCAGCCCGCGGGTCCGCCCCGGCGAGCCACGCGGTGAGCAGTCCGGCCGCGAAGGCGTCCCCGGCGCCGGTGACGTCGACCACCGCGACCCGCCGGGCCGGCGCCTGGACCAGCCGGCCGGCGCGGTCCAGCCAGAGCGCCCCGGCGGCGCCCCGCTTCACCACCACCGTCCGGGCCGTCGCCGACAGGGCCCGCGCCTGCGCCGCCGGGTCCAGCCCGCCGGCCAGCACCGTCGCTTCGTCCGTGTTGACCAGCAGCAGGTCGACGTCGCGTACCCAGGTCAGGAAGGCCGCGCCCGCGCGCCGCAGCGGCGCCGCGGACGCCGCGTCGACGCTGGTGGTGAGCCCCCGCTCGCGGGCCGCGGCCAGCGCCCGCAGGCCGGCGCCGCGCGACCCGGCGTCCAGCAGGGTGTACGCGGAAAGGTGCAGATGGGCGGCGTCGGGCGCGTCGGCCAGGGCCCGCTCCACGTGTGCGCCGTCCAGCCGCAGGTTCGCGCCCCGCTGGCTGGCCATGGTCCGCTCGCCGTCGGTGGTCAGCACGATCACCGTGCCGGTCGGGTAGCCCTCCTGCCGTTGCACGGCGCAGTCCACCCCGGCCTGCGCCAGCTCGGCGACCCGGTCGCGGCCGGCCTCGTCGTCACCGACCGCGCCGACCAGGGTCACCGGGGCGCCCTGCGCGGCGATCCAGGCGGCCGTGTTGGCCGCCTGCCCGCCGCCGCTGAACCGGATCCGCGCCGCCGTGTCCGAGCCGGCCACCAGCGGCCCGGAGAGCACCGCGACCACGTCGGTGATCACGTCGCCGACGACGACGATCCGCGACCCGCGGGTCATGCCGCGACGGCCCGGCGGCGGGCCGCGGCGACCGCGATCCGGGCGGCGAGGTCGGCGTTGCGCAGGATGATCCGGACGTTCACCGCCAGGCTCGCGCCCTCGGTGGCCGAATGGAAGTGGGCCAGCAGGAACGGGGTCACCGCCTTGCCGGTCACCCCGTCGCGCTCCAGCCGGGCCAGCCCCTCGGCCAGGGTGCGGTCGTGCAGCGCCGGGTCCAGCTGCTCGTCGGCCGGAAGCGGGTTGGCCACGATCAGCCCGCCGTCGTGCACACCCTGCTGCTCGCGGGCGGCCAGCACGTCCGCCACCTGTTCCGGGGAGTCGACCGACCAGTCCAGGTCGAAACCGGCGTCGGTCAGGTAGAAGCCCGGGAAGCGCCGGGTCCGGTAGCCCAGTACCCCGACGCCGAGGGTCTCCAGCCGCTCCAGGGTGGCGCCCACGTCGAGGATCGACTTCACCCCGGCGCAGACCACCGCGATCGGCGTGCGGGCCAGGGTGACCAGGTCGGCAGACTCGTCGAAGGTCTGCGCGGCCTCCCGGTGCACCCCGCCCAGGCCACCGGTGGCGAAGACGCCGATCCCGGCGGCGGCGGCCACCGCGCTGGTCGCGGCGACCGTGGTGGCGCCGTCCGCGCCGGTCGCGGCGGCCACCGCGAGATCGCGTACGGAGAGCTTCGCCACCCCGTCGGCGGTGGCGAGCCGGGTCAACTGGTCGTCGTCCAGGCCGACCACCAGCCGGCCGGCGACCATGCCGATGGTGGCCGGGACCGCGCCGGCGGCGCGTACCGCCTGCTCGATCTCGCGGGCCACCCGCAGGTTGTCCGGCCGGGGCAGGCCGTGCGAGACGATGGTGCTCTCCAGGGCGACGACGGGCCGGCCGTCGCGCAGGGCGGCGGCCACCTCGGCGCCGTGACTGATGTGAAAGTTGGTCACCTCCGTTACCGTACGGCCCGCCGCGCGGTACGGCCTGCGGTGGACCCCGGTCTGCGGGCCTGTCAGACTGGAACGTTGTCAGAGCGTGGAGGTGTGACAGTGAGCACAGAGGTTCTCGAGCGTCCCGAGGTGAAGGACGCCGACACCGGTCCGGAGATGTTCCACTACGTCCGCAAGGACAAGATCGCCGAGAGTGCCGTGATGGGCACCTTCGTCGAGGCGCTCTGCGGAGAGAAGTTCCCGGTGACCAAGGCCGCCAAGCCGGGTTCCCCGGTCTGCCCGAAGTGCAAGGAGATCTACGACTCCTGGGCCGCCTGATCCCGGTCCGGCCGGTTCGGCCGCGCCGTACCCTGCGGCGGTGAACACCTCCACCGCCCTGCTCTTCGCCGATCTCACCGGGGTGGCCGTCTTCGCCGCCTCCGGGGCCTCCGCGGCGGTGGCCAAACGGCTCGACATCTTCGGCGTCGTCTTCGTCGGAGTGGTCGCCGCGCTCGGTGGCGGCATCTTCCGGGACCTGGTCATCGACGAGGTGCCCCCGCTGGCCTTCGGCGACTGGCGGTACGCGGTGACCGCCGCCGCCACCGCCACCGCGGTCTTCTGGCTGCACCCCCAGCTCGCCCGGTTGCGCACCACCGTGCTGGTGCTCGACGCGGCCGGTCTCGGGCTGTTCACCGTCACCGGCACCCTCAAGGCGCTCGACGCGCACGTGCCCGCGGTCGGCGCCTGCATGATCGGCATGCTCACCGCGATCGGCGGCGGGTTGGGCCGTGACCTGCTCACCGGGGAGATCCCGGTGGTGCTGCGGCGGGAGATCTACGCGGTGGCCGCGCTCGCCGGCTCGATCGCGGTGGCGCTGCTGAACGTCGCCGGCCTGGCCAACGCCGCCTGGCTCACCGGCGCCGCCGTGCTGGTCTTCGCGCTGCGGCTGGTGGCGCTGCGGCGGCGCTGGTCCGCCCCGGTACCGGCGATGCGCCCGCCCCGCACCGGCGTACGCGGCCCGCAGGGCTGAACCGCCGCACCGGTCCGTCTGCCGCACCTGGCTCCGGTCCGGGGTCGGGCGGGGGTGGCGGATGTGACGGGCGTGGCGTCGGGTGGGGCGACGGGGCCCGGCTGGTTATGCTGAGTCGGCCTTCGCGGCAGCTACTGCGCGGAGGCGTTTTCATGGGCGGCGGTACCCGTGGCCCTCGGCCGGGGTCCGCCTTCGTGCGGTCGGAGAGGAGCCTTCGCGTGGCAGCCCGGACGCCGGCGCTCGAGACGTTTCCGGCACTACGCGCGTGGCAGCGCAAGGCGCTGGTGGAATACCTGCGCCGCCGGACCGATGACTTCACCGCGGTCGCCACGCCGGGCGCGGGCAAGACCACCTTCGCCCTGCGGATCGCCGCCGAGCTGCTCGCCGACGGCACCGTCGAGGCGGTCACCGTGGTCGCCCCGACCGAGCACCTGAAGACCCAGTGGGCGCAGGCCGCCGCCCGGGTCGGCGTCCAGCTCGACTCCGCGTTCCGCAACGCCGACCTGCACTCCTCCGCCGACTTCCACGGCGCGGTGGTGACCTACGCCCAGGTCGGCATGGCCCCGCAGGTGCACCGCCGGCGCACCATGACCCGGCGCACCCTGGTCGTCCTCGACGAGATCCACCACGCCGGCGACTCCCGGACCTGGGGCGACGGCGTCAAGGCCGCCTTCGAGCCCGCCGTACGCCGGCTGATGCTCACCGGCACGCCGTTCCGCTCCGACGACAACCCGATCCCGTTCGTCAGCTACGAGCGGGGCGGGGACGGGCTGCTCCGCTCCCGCGCCGACTCCGTCTACGGCTACTCCGACGCGCTGCGCGACGGCGTGGTCCGGCCGGTGCTCTTCCTGGCGTACTCGGGGGAGACCCGGTGGCGCACCAACGCCGGTGACGAACTGGCCGCCCGGCTGGGTGAGCCGATGACCCAGGACCTCATCGCGCAGGCCTGGCGTACCGCGCTGGACCCGGCCGGCGACTGGATGCCCCAGGTGCTCCGCGCCGCCGACGCCCGGCTGACCGTGCTGCGCGAGAACGGCATGCCCGACGCCGGCGGCCTGGTGATCGCCACCGACCAGCAGGTGGCCCGCGCGTACGCGAAGCTGATCGAGCAGCTCACCGGCGAGAAGGCCGCGGTGGTGCTCTCCGACGACCAGGGCGCGTCCGCGCGGATCGCGACGTTCGCGGCCTCCGAGCAGCGTTGGCTGGTCGCGGTCCGGATGGTCTCCGAGGGCGTCGACATCCCCCGGCTGGCCGTCGGTGTCTACGCGACCAGCGCGAGCACCCCGCTCTACTTCGCCCAGGCGATCGGCCGTTTCGTCCGGGCCCGCCGGCCCGGGGAGACCGCCTCGGTCTTCCTACCCAGCGTGCCGCACCTGCTCGGGCTGGCCAGCGAGATGGAGGCCGAGCGGGACCACGTGCTCGGCAAGCCGAAGGACCGCGAGGGCTTCGACGACGACCTGCTGGAACGCGCCCAGCGCGACGACCAGGCCAGCGGGGAGCTGGAGAAGCGCTTCGCGGCGCTCTCCGCCACCGCCGAGCTGGACCAGGTGATCTTCGACGGCGCGTCCTTCGGCACGGCCGCCCAGGCCGGCACGCCGGAGGAGGAGGAATACCTGGGCCTGCCCGGCCTGCTCACCGCCGATCAGGTCTCGCTGCTGCTGACCAAGCGCCAGGCCGACCAGCTGGCCGCCCAGCGCCGCCGGGCGGCCGCGCAGCCCGTCGAGACGGCCCCTGCGGCCTCCGCGGCGCCGCCGGCACCGATGAGCGCCGCCCAGCGTCGGGTGGCCCTCAGGCGCCAGCTGAACGCCCTGGTGGCCGCCCGGCACCACCGCACCGGACAGCCGCACGGCAAGATCCACGCGGAGCTGCGGCGGTTGTGCGGGGGGCCGCCCAGCGCCCAGGCGACCATCGAACAGCTCGAGGAACGCATCGCCACCGTCCAGACCCTCTGAGCCGACGTTCGCCAGGTCGTGGCGTTCCGGGCTTCGACAGGGCCGGGTTGCGGCGGGTCGCCCTGTCCGGTTGGTCGGGCCGGGCCGAGTTGGGGCCCGTGCTCGCCCCCCGCTGCGGATCGTGCCCGGCCCGGCCCTTCTGGTGCCTACAGACTTGAGAGCACCGGTGACTCACCCGGCGGGAAGCGCGTGCCCCCGCGGGAGACGGTGTCCGCCGGTGCGTCAGGTCGCCGATATCGGGGTCCCCCGCAGGCCCCCGGGGACCCGGTCGGATCCGGCCCGCGCCTCCGCTGAGTCGTCCACGCTCTCAAGTCTGTAGGCGGCCCGACCGATGTCCGCACCCGGTCGATCCTCGGCCATCTGGAAAAAGCCGACCGGAGGGCCCTGGTGGGCGCCTCCGGTCGGCTTTGTCGTCGGGTTGCGGTTATGAATTCAGTTCGCCATCAGATCGGCGCCACGCCAGCTGAACTCCGGGTCCGTCGCGTACCGCACGGTGATCTTCACGAGATCCTCCGCGTACTTGTTCGCGTGGTGCCCGCAGAACACCAGTTCGCTTCCACCAGCCAGAGTGATCCGGAGCTTGCCGGCAGCATTGCAGCGGTCGCACCGTTCATCGGCGGCCGGGGGGCTCACCGTCTCGGGCGGCGGCGTGAGGGTCGGGGTCATCGCCTTCCTCCTCTGGTCGTCACCGATGAACAATCTCTTCGGTCGTTGCTCACCTATCCTGCAACACCCACGAGGGGTGCTGCCTTCCCTGAGTGCCCGCGGGGGACCGAGGTCACACATGGCAGGCACAGTGTGCCGTGCACCAAGGGTGCCACGTCAACGATCACATTCGTGCAACCGGCCGGTCACCATGCGGTGTTGCACGCCAGGTGATCAAAGCGACACGGCCGGTTGACGAATTCGATCAGTCCAGGTAGTCGCGCAGCACCTGTGAACGGGACGGGTGGCGCAGCTTCGACATCGTCTTGGACTCGATCTGCCGGATCCGCTCCCGGGTCACGCCGTACACCTGGCCGATCTCGTCCAGGGTGCGCGGTTGGCCGTCGGTCAGGCCGAACCGCAGCCGGACCACCCCCGCCTCCCGCTCGGAGAGGGTCTGCAGCACCTGCTGGAGCTGGTCCTGCAGCAGCGAGAAGGAGACTGCGTCGACCGCCACGACGGCCTCCGAGTCCTCGATGAAGTCACCGAGCTGGCTGTCGCCCTCGTCGCCGATGGTCTGGTCCAGCGAGATGGGCTCCCGGGCGTACTGCTGGATCTCCAGCACCTTCTCCGGTGTGATGTCCATCTCCTTGGCCAGCTCCTCCGGGGTGGGCTCGCGGCCCAGGTCCTGGAGCAGCTCGCGCTGGATGCGACCGAGCTTGTTGATCACCTCGACCATGTGCACCGGGATGCGGATGGTGCGGGCCTGGTCGGCCATGGCGCGGGTGATGGCCTGCCGGATCCACCAGGTGGCGTACGTGGAGAACTTGTAGCCCTTGGTGTAGTCGAACTTCTCGACCGCGCGGATCAGGCCCAGGTTGCCCTCCTGGATCAGGTCCAGGAACGCCATGCCGCGGCCCGTGTACCGCTTGGCCAGCGAGACCACCAGGCGGAGGTTGGCCTCCAGCAGGTGGTTCTTGGCCCGCTCGCCGTCGCGGGAGATCCAGCCGAGGTCCCGCTGCATCTCGCGGGTGAGCTTCTCCTCGCCCTCGTCGGCGGCGCGCAGCCGCTCGGCGGCGTAGAGGCCGGCCTCGATCCGCTTGGCGAGCTCGACCTCCTGCTCGGCGTTGAGCAGCGGCACCTTGCCGATCTGCTTGAGGTAGGCCCGGACGGAGTCCGCGGAGGCGGTCAGCTCGGCGTCGCGACGCGCCTGCTTGAGCGCCTCGGACTCCTCGTCGTCCCACTCGAAGTCGTTGTCGGTGGCCGACGCGGCGGCGTCGGTCGCGGCGGCCCGGGCCAGCTCGGCCGGCTCCTCGACCACCACGTCCTCGATCTCGGCGGCCAGCTCCTCCGGGTCGATGTCGCCCTCGGCGCCCTCGCCCTTGGCGGCCTTGGTCCCGGCCGCCTTGGCCGCCACGGTCGCCTTGGTGGCCCGGGTGGCCTTCGTCGCCTTGGCCGGCGCGGCGGCCTTCGCGGCCACCTCGGCCGTGGTGCCCGCGGCCTTGCGCGGAGCCGCCTTGCGGACCGCCGCCGGAGTCGCCTCCTCGGCGGCGGGCGCCTGCTTCGGGGCCGGCGCCGCGGCCTTCTTGGTGGTCTTGGCGGTGGTGGCCCGGGACGCCGGAGTAGCCGAGCGGGCGGCGGCGACCCGGCGGCGGGTGCTCGCCGAGCCGTCCACGACCACGGTCACGCCCGCTTCCGAGAGCGCCCGCAGGATCTTCTTGGCCTGGGCCGGAGTCACCTCGGCGGACTCGACGGTGCGCGCGAGCTGAGCCGACGTCAGCTGCCCGCCCGCGCTCTGCGCGTGGGCGATCAGGGTGTCGGTGAGCGAGCGAACGTCGGCGCCGTTCTGGCGGGGTTCTGTCACGAATGACCTTCCGGAGGCGAAGAGCGAGCACGGCCGGGTCGTCCGGCGCAGCGCGGGACACCGTGCCGGGCGATGTGGTTGAGGGACCCCCGTGTCCCGGGCCGGCCGGTCGTTGGCGGTCCGTGGCGCGTGGGCAGGGGTGAATTGTAACGCCGTCTGCCGCGATCATCCTGCGCCGCACGGCGTACCGGCGGTCGGGACCGCCGATTCGGCGCAGATGTGGACTTTGTAAGGATGATACTCGCGCGCGGCGGGGGAGGTCCCACTCGTGCGGGAAGGGGACGAACCATGAGCCGTTCGGCGCCGTCGTCGGAGGAACTGCTGCGGATCGCCGTGGCGGTGGCGCGGGAGGCCGCGGCCACCGCGTACCGGATGCGGGCCGAGGGGGTCTCGGTGGCCGCGACGAAGAGCACCGCCACCGACGTGGTCACCGCCGCCGACCGGGCGGTGGAGCGGCAGGTCCTCGACGCGCTGCGCCGGCTGCGCCCCGACGACGCGGTGCTCGGCGAGGAGTACGGCGAGGGCGACGCCGGCGCGGCCGGCTCCGACGGCGTGCGCTGGATCGTCGACCCGATCGACGGCACGGTCAACTACCTGTACGGGCTGCCCAACAGCGCGGTCTCGCTGGCAGCGGAGGTCGCCGGCACGGTGGTCGCCGGGGTGGTCCGCAACATCACCACCGGCGAGGAGTGGACCGCCACGTCCGGCGGCGGCGCCCACCGGGACGGCGTCCGCCTGCGCTGCTCCACCGAGACCGATCTGGGGCAGGCGCTGGTCGCCACCGGGTTCGGCTACGCCGCCGAGCGGCGGGCGCACCAGGCCCGGGTGCTGGGCGGGCTGATCGAGCACGTCCGGGACATCCGCCGGTTCGGGGCGGCCGCCATCGATCTCTGCCTGGCCGCCGAGGGGCGGGTCGACGCGTACTACGAGAAGGGGCTCGCCGCCTGGGACCTGGCCGCTGGCGGGCTGGTCGCCACCGAGGCGGGGTTGCGGGTGGCCGGCCTCGGTGGTCGGGCGGCCGGACCGGACCTGGTGCTGGCGGCGCCGCCGGCCCTGTTCGGGCCGCTGCACGAGCGGCTCGCGGACCTGGACGCCTCCGGCGGCCCCTGAGGGCGAGCGGCCCGGACCGGCGGGCCGTGCCCGAAGGGCGGACTACTTGTCGGCGGGCATCGGGCAGGTGCCGTCGGGCAGGTCCGGGGTGCCCAGGTCGCCCAGCGCCTGGTTGACCTCGGTGGTGGTGGCCAGCTGCTGGAACTGGCTGCCGAGGATCACGTCCACCGTGTCGTCCTTGCGCTTGATGTCCCAGCTCAACTTCACGTTGTCCAGGAAGTACGCCCGCAGGAGCTGCGCGGAGCCGACGCCCTTGGGGCCGTACCGCAGGACCGCCACGCCGTCGAGCCGCTGCTTGGCGTTGTCGACCTTCTTGATCTGGAACTTGCGGTAGCGGAAGTCGTCCGCCACCTCGGCGGCCTGGCCGGGCGTGCTGGTCGCGTTGAAGACGTTGATCTTGATGTCCTTCTGCTCGCGCAGGCGCAGGTCCGCCAGGGGCCAGCCGTCCGGGCAGCTCTGGGCGCTGACGGCGTTGCCCTGCGAGTCCCGGACCACGGCCACGACCACGACGACCAGGGCGGCGACCGCCAGCAGGCCGACGACAACGAGTGCTCGCACTCGCGCAAAGCTCATCTGGGGGCTCCCGGGCGATGGGTGGGTGGCGGCGGCCGTCGGCGGTCGGGCCGCCCCGCCGGCCGTCGAGTACGCCGCTGAGGTTAACGGGTGTCCGGCCGTCGCGTGGAAACAGCCGGACATGCCGGCGCGCCAACCGGGAACCAGGTACTACTACCCCTATCTTCGTGTCGCCTGAGTCACATTGGGAACAACTTCCGGCGCAGGGGCGTACATCTCTGCCGCGAGGGCGGTATACATGCCTCGCCCGAGGGGGAGGTAAGGTACCGCGCTCGCCGGAGGCGTTTCTCTGGCGGCCCCGGTCCGGCCGGCAGCCGGGTCGGGAGACCGACACAAATGGTGGCCGGCCAGCGGAACCGAAACAGTGTCGTCCGGCGTTACAACCGGAAGCGACCATATCGATATGGGAGAGTGAAACCGATGGCCACCGACTACGACGCCCCGCGTCGCGACGAGGTCGACCTCGGCGAGGACAGCCTGGAAGAGCTCAAGGCCCGGCGGGTCGACTCACAGTCGGGCGCCGTGGACGTCGACGAGGCCGAGGTTGCCGAGAGCTTCGAGCTGCCCGGCGCTGACCTGGCCGACGAGGAGCTCACGGTCAAGGTGCTACCGATGCAGCAGGACGAGTTCCGGTGTGCGCGCTGCTTCCTGGTGCACCACCGCAGCCAGCTGGCGGTCGAGCGCAATGGCGAGCTGATCTGCCGAGAGTGCGTCTGATCACGACGCGAGTCACGAGCGGCGGCCTCCGGGACGGGGCCGCCGCTGTTCGACCCCACCGACGCCGACGGCGGGGAACCGCCTGACGCGGATCAGGTGGTTTCCGCGTCGCCGGAACCGGGGAGTTCGAACGCCATGAGCGGACCGATGACCGTGTCCGGCGCGCCCCGGGCGTACGCCGGCACCGGACGGAACGGGGTGGCGGCGTGAAGTGGCGCAGCGGGCGGGACGACAAGTCGGCCGGTGACCACCGGGACGACGCCGATCCCGCGGCCCACCGTGCCGCCGGTGACCTGTCGGTGAGCGACGACGTCGTCGCGAGCCGGCCCGGCGTCGGGGTCGACCGGGACGAACCGGCCGGCCGTGAGCTGGCCGCCCGGGACGAGCTGGGGGAGACCGTGGCGGCGCTGACCGCCGACGACCTCGCCCCGGCCCGCCGTCGTCAGCTGCTCACCCGGCTGGTCGGGGAGACCCGTGCCCGCGGGGTCGCCGACCTGTTCAAGCCGAAGGCCGCGCTGCGCTGGATGACCGACACCGTCGCCGACGTCGCGCCGCACGTTCCGGTCCGTGACCTCGCCACCCTGCGCCGGCACTTCCCCGGCCTGGACGACGAGGAGCTGGCCGAGCGGCTCGTCCGCAACGCCGCCCGGGCCACCGCCGGGGTGGGCGCGGCCGGTGGCGGCGTGGCCGCCGTCGAGTGGGTGGCCACCCCGACCCTGCTCTCCGCGCCGGTGCTGCTGGCCGCCGAGACCGTCGTGGTGGTGGCGATCGAGCTGAAGCTCATCGGCGAGCTGCACGAGATCTACCGGATTCCGATCCCCGCCACGGGCACCCAGCGCGCGGTCGCCCTGGTCCAGTCCTGGGCCGGCCAGCGGGGGATCAACCCGATGACGCCCGGCGTGGGGGTGAGTGCCGTGCTCGGCACCGCCGCCCGCAAGGAGCTGCGGGACACCCTGCTCAAGCGATTCGGCCGCAACCTGACCACCCTCGGACCGTTCCTGACCGGCGCCGCCGTGGCCGGCTACCTCAACCGACGCTCCACGCTTGCGCTGGCCGGCCAGCTCCGCGGCGACCTGCGCCGCCGCCGCGGCAAGCGCTGAGCCGCCGGTCAGGCCGGGCCGCGGGCCCGCAGGATCGCCTCGGCCAGCGCCACCGGGTGGCGGGAGCTGACCACCCAGAACGGCGTGGGGTCGGCCGGGTCGTCGAGCACCACCTGCACGGCGCCGCCGATCCAGGGCCGCTGCACCACGAAGGCGAGCGGGTCGGCCCCGACGCCCAGCACCTCCCGGCGGCCGGCCGCGTCCAACGGGACGGCGTCGGCGACGAACCGGACCGGCAGCCGCGCGTCGTCGACCAGCAGCTCCCCGTCGCGTACCGCGACCCGGATCCGGCCCAGCCACCACAGGGCGGCGGCGGTCGCCGGCAGCAGCACCGCGAAGGGCAGCCAGGCGCGTACGCCCGCGCCGCCCAGCCACACCTCGGCGGCGAGCAGGGCGGCGACGGCCAGCCCGGCCAGCGCGTACCACCAGGGCAGCCGGAGCTTCTCGGAGTATTCGACGGCGGCGTTGGCGGGCGTCGGCGACGGGGACACGCTCACGGTTCGAGGGTACGGCGCACGGCCGCCCGTCGATTCGGCAGGATGTCAGGGGCAGCGAGTGGAACCGGACGGAAGAGGAAGATCGTGACGGACGTCGTACCCGTACCGGTGCGGCAGCTCGACCCGGAGCTGCCGTTGCCGGCGTACGCCCATCCCGGTGACGCCGGGGCCGACCTGGTCGCCGCCGCCGACGTGGAGCTGCCGCCCGGCGGACGCGCGCTGGTGCCGACCGGCGTGGCGCTGGCCCTCCCGGAGGGGTACGTCGGGCTGGTCCACCCCCGGTCCGGACTCGCGGCCAGGCTCGGCGTGACCGTGCTCAACGCGCCCGGTACGGTCGACGCCGGCTACCGGGGTGAGATCCTGGTCAACCTGATCAACCATGATCGGGTCGCCCCGGCGCGGATCGCCCGCGGTGACCGGATCGCGCAGCTCGTCGTCCAGCAGGTGGCGCGGGCGCAGTTCCGGCCGGTGGCCGAGCTGCCCGACACGCCGCGCGGTTCGGGCGGGCACGGTTCGACCGGCGGCCACGCCGGGCTGACGCCGTACCCGACCGGGGCGGAGGGCCGGCGCGCCGACCCGGATCGGGCCGGCGGGTTGACGGAAGAGGTGGCAGGGTGAGTGTGAACAGCGGAGGGTGGGCGCAGTGATCTTCTCCCGAAAGCGGGACAACGGCCGGGACGAGCGGGGCACCGAGGTCCTGGGGACCTCCGCGGCGGACGAGCCGGCGGTGCCGGCCCGCGGGCCGTACGACGCCTCCGAGGCGCCGGCCGACATGCCCCGGCTCGACCTGGGCAGCCTCCAGATCCCGGCGGTGCCCGAGGTCGAGGTGCGCGTGCAGGCCGACCCGCAGGGCGTGATCCAGCAGGTGGTGCTGGTGCACGGCGACAACGCCCTGCAGCTCGGTGTCTTCGCCGCCCCGCGCAGCGAGGGCATCTGGGACGAGGTGCGCGAGGAGATCCGCCAGTCGCTGTTCAACGACGGCGCCGCCGCCCAGGAGGTCCAGGGCGAGTACGGCACCGAGTTGCAGGCCCGGGTGCGTACCCCGGACGGCATCACCGACCTGCGGTTCGTCGGCGTCGACGGGCCGCGCTGGATGGTCCGCGGCGTCTACCAGGGCCGCGCGGCGACCGACCCGTCGGCGGCCGGGCCGCTGGCGGTCTGCCTGGACGGCCTGGTGGTCGACCGGGGTCACGAGGCGAAGCCGGTCCGCGAGCCGCTGCCGTTGCGGCTGCCCCGGGAGGTCGCCGACCAGGCCACCTCGGCGGACGACACGGCCGCCGAGGGCGGCGCGCCCCGCGAGGTCTGACCCGGTAACGCCGGTCCCGGCCACACCGTTCCGCCGGAACCGGACCCGTCGGCGTACGCTGGCGGGACGGTTCCGGCGCACCGGGGCCGGCCGGTGCCGGCGTGGCCGGTCAGCGTGGAGAGGGTGACGCGGAGGTCATGACGACCGACGGAGGTCGGGTGTCGCTGCGGCGCATCCTGCAACGGCTCACCGCGAGCGAGGCCGAGATCGAGGCGCAGGAACTGCAACGGGAGAGCGTCGAGTCCGGCGGCATGCCGGCCCGGCAGTGTTCCCGGGGTCAGGTCGTCTGCGTCAGCGGTCGACTGCGTACCGTGGTCTACACTCCCCGGACGAACCTGCCCACCCTCGAGGCCGACCTGTACGACGGCAGCGACGTGGTCACCCTGGTCTGGCTGGGCCGGCGGCACATCGCCGGGATCGAGCCGGGCCGGCACCTGACCGCCCGCGGCCGGGTGGCCGTACGGGACGAGCGCAAGGTCATCTACAACCCGCACTACGAGCTGGAGTCGCCGAAGTGACGACGCGGACGCGGCGGACGGAGGACCCACGATGACCGCCGGAGCCCAGCGGCCGACGCAGCCGGCGACCGGCGTGCCCGACGAGGAGCCGCTGCCCACCCTGGCCGAGCAGATGGCCGACCAGCTGGGCGGCTGGCGGGGGCTGGTCGAGTCCAGCATCCCGGTGGTCGTCTTCGTGCTCGCCAACGTGATCGGCGAGCTGCGCCCCGCGGTGCTCGCCTCGGTCGGGGTGGCGCTGGTGATCGCCGTGGTGCGGCTGGTCCAGCGGCGGCCGGTCCGGCACGCCGTCAACGGGCTGTTCGGCGTCGCGATCGGTGCGGCCATCGCCTGGCGCACCGGTGACGAGCGGGACTTCTACCTCCCCGGCATCCTCTACGGCATCGGCTACGGCCTGGCGCTGCTGCTCTCCGCGCTGCTGCGGCAGCCGCTGGTCGGCTGGATCTGGTCGGTGCTGGTGGCCAAGGGGCGCTCCGAGTGGCGGGACGACCCCCGGCTGGTGCGCACCTTCACCCAGCTCACCGTGCTCTGGGGCGTGGTCTGGCTGGCCAAGGTCGGGGTGCAGGCCGCGCTCTACCTGGCGCAGCAGGACACCGCGCTGGGCATCGCCCGGCTGGCCCTGGGCTACCCGCCGTACGCCCTGCTGCTGCTGATCACCGTCTGGACGGTGCGCCGGGTGACCCGGGAGCCGGCGCCGGACCCGCTGCCCGGCGCCTGACGGCCCGCCCGGCCCGCCGAACGCGTGCCGGGCCTTGCTCAGCCCGCGCCGGGCCCGCTCAGCCCGCGCCGCGGGTGCGTTCGACGCTGTCCGGGCCGAGGATCACCGCGCGGACCTCGTCCTCCACCTCGGCGGTGCAGACGAAGACCAGCTCGTCGCCGGCCTCGATCGGGTCGTCCGGGCTGGGTACCAGCACCCGCTTGCCGCGCAGGATCGCCACCAGGGCGGCGTCGCGGGGGATCGGCACCTGGTGGATCGGCTGCCCCACGTAGGGCGCGGTGGGTGGCAGGGTGATCTCGACCAGGTTCGCCTCGCCCTGCCGGAAGGTCATCAACCGGACCAGGTCGCCGACGGTGACCGCCTCCTCGACCAGCGCGGCCATCACCCGCGGCTTGCTGACCGCGACGTCGACCCCCCACTGCTCGGTGAAGAGCCACTCGTTCTCCGCGCGGTTCACCCGGGCCACCACCCGGGGCACCGCGAACTCGGTCTTGGCCAGCAGCGACACCACGAGGTTGACCTTGTCGTCGCCGGTCGCGGCGACCACCACGTCGCAGCCGGAGACGTTCGCCTCCTCCAGGCTGGCCAGCTCGCACGCGTCGGCCAGCACCCAGTCGGCGGCCGGCACCCGGTCCGGCCGGAGCATCTTGGGCTGGCGCTCGATGAGCATCACCTGGTGCCCGTTGTCGATCAGCTCCTGGGCGATCGACCGGCCCACGTTGCCGGCGCCCGCGATGGCGATCCGCATGGCTCAGTGCCCTCCTTCCGGCGGCGTCGCCGCCACCGACGTGACCGCCGCGGTGATGTCGTCGGTCACCAGCATGAAGATCTGGTCACCCTCCTGCACGACCGTGGAGGCGATGGGCAGGGTGCCGATGCCGAAGCGGATCAGGTAGGCCACCCGGGCGCCCGCCGCGTCCTCCAGGGCACGCAGCGGCCGGCCGATCCAGTCCTTGTGCACCGGCACTTCCATGATCGACACGGTGCTGGTCGGGTCGCGGAAGATCTCCACGTTCCCCTCGGGCACCAGGTGCCGCAGCATCCGGTCGGCGGTCCACCGCACGGTGGCCACCGTGGGGATGCCCAGCCGCTCGTAGACCTGCGCCCGGCGCTGGTCGTAGATCCGGGCGGCGACCCGGGAGACGCCGAACGTCTCGCGGGCCAGCCGGGCCGAGATGATGTTGGAGTTGTCGCCGCTGGAGACCGCCGCGAAGGCGTCGGCCCGCTCGATGCCCGCCTGGCGCAGCACCTCGCCGTCGAAGCCGGCGCCGGTGACCGTGATCCCGGCGAAGTCGGGGCCCAGCCGGCGGAACGCGTCGGCGTCCTGGTCGATCACCGCCACCGAGTGCCCCCGGGACTCCAGGCTGTGGGCCAGGGTCGACCCGACCCGGCCACAGCCCATGATCACGACATGCGCGGTGTCCTCCCAAGGTGCGCGCCCGACGCTGCGGGCGGTGCATCTTTCGAGCCTGCCACGTCCCCGGCGTGAACGGGGGACCGACCGTACCGCGTCCCGTCCGCCCACGGTGATCAGGCACCCCCACCACCGGGCGGGCGGTGGTCGTACTCTTGGCGCTTGTGGCCAGACCCACCTCACTGCTGAAGCGGCTCCTCGTCGGTCGACCGTTCCGGTCCGACCGGCTCCAGCACACCCTCCTGCCGAAGCGCATCGCGCTGCCGGTGTTCGCCTCGGACGCCCTCTCCAGCGTGGCGTACGCCCCGGACGAGATCCTGCTGACCCTCTCCATCGCGGGCGCGTCGGCGTACCTGTTCTCGCCGTGGATCGCGCTGGCCGTGGTGGTGGTGATGCTCACGGTCGTCGCCAGCTACCGGCAGAACGTGCACGCCTACCCCTCCGGCGGCGGCGACTACGAGGTGGCCACGGTCAACCTCGGTCCACGCGCCGGCCTGGCGGTGGGCAGCGCGCTGCTGGTCGACTACGTGCTCACGGTGGCGGTGTCGGTCTCCTCCGGGGTGGCCAACCTGGGTTCGGTGGTGCCCTTCGTCGCCACCCACAAGGTGCCGGTCGCGGTCGCCGCGGTGGCGCTGCTCACCGCGATGAACCTGCGTGGGCTGCGGGAGTCGGGGACCGCGTTCGCCATCCCCACCTACGGCTTCATCATCGTGATGGTCGGGATGATCCTCACCGGCCTGTTCCGGGTCTTCGTCCTCGGTGACGACCTGACCGCGCCGAGCGCCGGCCTGGAGATCCAGGCCGAGCACAGCGTGACCGGTTTCGCGCTGGTCTTCCTGCTGCTGCGGACCTTCTCCTCCGGCTGCGCCGCGCTGACCGGCGTGGAGGCGATCTCCAACGGGGTGCCCGCGTTCAAGGCGCCGAAGTCCCGCAACGCGGCCACCACGCTGCTGCTGCTCGGCAGCATCGCGGTGGGCATGCTGGTCGGCATCATCTGGCTGGCCCGGCTCACCGGACTGCAGTTCGTCGAGGACCCGAGCACGCAGATCCTCTCCGGCCCCGAGGGGTACGTGCAGAAGACCGTCACCACCCAGCTCGGCGAGACGGTCTTCGGCTCCGGCTCGGCGCTGCTCTTCGTGGTCGCCGGGATGACCGCGCTGATCCTCTTCCTGGCCGCGAACACCGCGTTCAACGGCTTCCCGGTGCTCGGCTCGATCCTGGCCCAGGACCGCTACCTGCCCCGGCAGTTCCACACCCGGGGCGACCGGCTGGCCTTCTCCAACGGCATCGTCTTCCTGGCCAGCTTCGCGATCGTGCTGATCGTCGGCTTCCAGGCCGAGGTGACCCGGCTGATCCAGCTCTACATCGTCGGGGTGTTCGTCTCGTTCACCCTCTCCCAGGCCGGCATGATCCGGCACTGGAACCGGCACCTGCGTACCGAGCGGGACCCGGAGGCCCGGCGGCGGATGGTGCGGTCCCGGGCCATCAACGCCTTCGGCATGGCCATGACCGGCATCGTGCTGGTCATCGTGCTGCTCACCAAGTTCCTGCTCGGCGCGTGGATCGCGATCGCCGCGATGGCGGTGATCTACCTGTTGATGCTGGCCATCCGGCGGCACTACGACCGGGTCGCCGCCGAGCTGGAGCCGACCGAGGTGCGCGGCGTGCTGCCCGCCCGCAACCACGCCATCGTGCTGGTCAGCAAGCTGCACCAGCCGACGCTGCGGGCCATCGCGTACGCCCGGGCCACCCGCCCCGACACGCTGACCGCGGTGACCGTCAACGTCGACGAGAAGGACACCCGGGACCTGCAGGCGGACTGGGAACGCCGCGAGCTGCCGGTGCCGCTGACCGTGGTCGACTCCCCGTACCGGGAGATCACCCGCCCGATCCTGAACTTCGTGGCCTCGGTCCGCCGGGAGTCGCCCCGCGACGTGGTCACCGTCTTCATCCCCGAGTACGTCGTCGGCCGCTGGTGGGAGAACCTGTTGCACAACCAGAGCGCGCTGCGCCTCAAGGGCCGGCTGCTGTTCGAACCGGGCGTGATGGTGACCAGCGTGCCGTGGCAGCTCGCCTCCACCGCCGGCAAGAACCTGGACCGGCTGGACGCCACGCTGACCCGCGGGCCGGCCCGTGGGCCGCGGGTGGCGCCGCGCAGCACCCTGCCGCCGAGCGTGCCGCCGGTGGTCTCCGCGCCGCCCGGCGAGAGCGGCGCGGGCACGGGGGAGTCCCGGTGACCGCCGCGACCGGCGGCTCCGGCGTGACCCGACCCTCGGCCGCCGGGCCGGAGGCCGACGGGCGGCGGGTGCTGGAGGAGGCCGAGCGGGTCGAGTTGACCGTCGACGCGGTCGCCCCGGGCGGGCACTGCGTCGCCCGGGTCGACGGGCAGGTGGTCTTCGTCCGGCACGCGCTGCCCGGTGAGCGGGTGGTCGCCGAGATCACCGAGCTGCACCGCGGGTTCGCCCGGGCCGACGCCGTCGAGGTGCTCGACGCCTCCCCGGACCGGGTGGTTCCGCCCTGCCCGTACGCGAAGCCGGGCGCGTGCGGGGGTTGCGACCTCCAGCACGTCGCCCCCGCCGCCCAGCTGACCTGGAAGGCCACGGTGGTGCGCGAGCAGCTGACCCGGCTGGCCGGCCTCACCGACGCCGAGGTGGACGCGCTGGGCGTGGCCGTCGAGGCGCTGCCCGGCGGCCCGCTGGGCTGGCGGTCCCGGGTCCGGTACGCGGTCGACGCCGCCGGCCGGGCCGGCCTGCTCAAGCACCGCTCGCACGAGGTGGTGCCGATCGACCGCTGCCGGATCGCCCACCCGGCGATCCAGGAGCTGCCGGTGCTGGGCACGCCCTGGCCGGACGCGGACGCCGTGGAGACGGTGGCCTCCACCGGTGGCGACGTGAGTGTCACCGCCGTCGACAAGGGGGTCGCCAGCCTGTTCAGCGGACCGGAGACGGTCGGCGAGCGGGCGGCCGGGCGGGACTGGACGCTGCCCGCGTCCGGCTTCTGGCAGGTGCATCCGGCCGCGGCGGACACCCTCGTGGGCGCGGTGCTGGAGCTGCTCGACCCGAAGCCGGGGGAGCGCGCCTGGGACCTGTACGGCGGCGCGGGCCTCTTCGCCGCCGCGCTGGCCGGCCGGGTCGGCGACGCCCGGGTCACCCTGGTCGAGTCCGCCGCCGACGGGGTGGCGGCGGCCCGGGAGAACCTGGCCGACCTGCCCCGGGTGGAGGTGGTGGCCGCCCGGGTGGAGACCGCTCTCGCCCGCCGGCGGGTGACCGGCCCGGTGGAGCTGGTGGTGCTGGACCCGCCGCGCTCCGGCGCGGGCGCGCGGGTGGTCCATGACGTGCTGGCCGCTGGGCCGCGCGCGGTGGCGTATGTGGCCTGCGACCCGGCCGCCTTCGCCCGGGACGTCCGCACCTTCACCGGGGCCGGCTGGCGGCTGGCGGCGCTGCGCGGCTACGACCTGTTCCCGATGACCCAGCACGTCGAGCTGGTCGGCCTCTTCCTGCCGCCGGCCTGAGCCTTCTGTTGCCGGGCGCAGCTGGTTAGCCTGGCCCGGTGAAGATCGTCGGGTTGATGTCCGGGACGTCGTACGACGGGGTGGACGTGGTGGCGGCCGAGTTCACCCGGGCCGGCCAGACGCTGCGGATGCGCCCGCTGGGGCACCGGGAGCTGGGCTACGACGACGAGCTGCGGTCGGCGATCGGCGCGCTGCTGCCCCCGGCGGCCACCACGATCGAGGCGGTCTGCCGGCTGGACAACCGGCTCGGCGAGGTCTTCGCCGAGGCGGCGGCGCTCGGCGTCGAGCTGGCCGGCGGGCAGGCCGACGCGGTGGTGTCGCCCGGGCAGACCGTCTTCCACTGGGTCGACGCCGGGACGGTCCGGGGCACCCTCCAGCTGGGTGCGCCGGCCCGGTTGGCGGCGCGGGTGGGCGTACCCGTGCTGTCGGACCTGCGGTCGGCGGACGTGGCGGCCGGCGGGCAGGGCGCGCCGCTGGTGCCGGCCTTCGACGCCCTGCTGCTCGACGCGGCCGACGGGCCGCGGGCGGCGCTCAACCTGGGCGGCATCGCCAACCTCACCGTGGTCGCGCCGGAGGCGCCGGTCCTCGGGTACGACGTGGGCCCGGCCAACGCGCTGCTCGACGCCGCCGCCCGGAAGCTGCTGGACCGGCCGTGCGACACCGACGGGGCCCGGGCGGCCGCCGGCCGGGTGCACCCCGCACTGCTGGCGCTGCTGCTGGCCGAGCCGTACTACGCGGCGGCGCCACCCAAGTCCACCGGCAAGGAGCTGTTCCACGCCGGCTACCTGGACGCGAAGCTGGCCGCGCTCGGCGAGCCGGTGGCCGCCGACGACGTGCTGGCCACGCTGACCGAGCTGACCGCGGCGACGGTGGCCGCCGAGTGCGACCGGCACCGGGTGACCGAGGTGGTGGCCGCCGGCGGCGGGGTGCGCAATCCCACACTCACCGGCCGGCTGGCCGCGCTGGGGGCCGGCCGGTGGCGGCTGCGCACCACCGACGAGCTGGGCGTACCGGCCCAGGCGAAGGAGGCGTACGCGTTCGCCCTGCTGGGCTGGCTCTCCTGGCACGGACTGCCGGGGGCGCTGCCCTCGGTGACCGGGGCCGCGCGGGCCGCCGTGCTGGGCTCCTGGACCCCTTCCGGGCCGTCCCGGGCGGCCGAGCCACCCGTCCCGCCGCGCCGGCTGGTGGTGTCGGGCTGACCTGCGGTGCCGCACGGCCGAGCTGCGGAGTGTCGGACGGCCGATAGACTCTCCGGTCATGAGTGTTGAAGAGGGCACGGCCAACCACGGTCGGCTGCTGGACACCGTTCGTGGCCCCCAGGACGTCAAGCGGATGTCGGGGGAGCAGCTGGACATCCTCGCCGCCGAGATCCGTGACTTCCTGATCGCGAAGGTCTCCCGCACCGGCGGGCACGTCGGCCCGAACCTGGGCGTGGTGGAGCTCACCCTGGCCATGCACCGGGTGTTCGACTCCCCGCGGGACCGCCTCCTGTTCGACACCGGCCACCAGGCGTACGTGCACAAGATCGTCACCGGGCGGCAGGGCGGCTTCGACAAGCTGCGCCAGCGTGGCGGCATCTCGGGCTACCCGAGTCAGGCCGAGAGCGAGCACGACCTGATCGAGAACTCGCACGCCTCCACCGCCCTGTCCTACGCCGACGGCCTGGCCAAGGCGTACGCGCTGCGCGGCGAGCAGCGCGCCGTGGTGGCCGTGGTCGGCGACGGCGCGCTCACCGGCGGCATGTGCTGGGAGGCGCTGAACAACATCGCCACCTCCGGCAACCCCCTCGTCATCGTGGTCAACGACAACGGCCGGTCCTACTCGCCGACCATCGGCGGCCTCGCCGACCACCTGTCGTCGCTGCGGCTCAACCCCGGCTACGAGAAGGTGCTCGACACCGTCAAGGACGCGCTCGGCAACACCCCGTTCGTCGGCAAGCCGATGTACGAGGTGCTGCACGCGGTCAAGAAGGGCATCAAGGACGCGGTCGCCCCGCAGGCCATGTTCGAGGACCTGGGCATCAAGTACGTCGGGCCGGTCGACGGCCACGACGTCGCCGCCGTCGAGTCGGCGCTGCGCGCCGCCAAGAACTTCGGCGGCCCGGTGATCGTGCACGCGGTCACCCGCAAGGGCTACGGCTACCGCGCCGCCGAGGAGGACGAGGCGGACCGCCTGCACGGCCCGGGCGGCGCGTTCGACATCGAGACCGGCAAGCTGCTCGCCGCCCCGTCGGTGAAGTGGACCCACGTCTTCGCCGACGAGCTGGTGGCCATCGCCGACGAGCGCCCCGACGTGGTGGGCATCACCGCCGCGATGGCCGAGCCGACCGGCATCGCCACCCTGGCCCGCAAGCACCCCGAGCGGGTGTACGACGTGGGCATCGCCGAGCAGCACGCCGCCACCTCGGCGGCCGGCCTGGCGATGGGTGGCCTGCACCCGGTGGTCGCCGTCTACGCCACCTTCCTCAACCGCGCCTTCGACCAGGTGCTGCTGGACGTGGCGATGCACAAGCTGCCGGTCACCTTCGTGCTGGACCGGGCCGGCATCACCGGTCCCGACGGGCCCAGCCACTACGGCATCTGGGACATGTCCGTCTTCGGGGTGGTCCCCGGCCTGCGGATCGCGGCCCCGCGTGACGCGGCGACGCTGCGGGAGGAGCTGCGGGAGGCGGTGGCCGTCGACGACGGCCCCACCATCGTCCGGTTCCCGACCGGCGCCGTCGCCGCCGACCTGCCCGCGCTGCGCCGGGTCGGCCCGGTGGACGTGCTCGCCGAGTCGGCCCGTACCGACGTGCTGCTGGTGGCCGTGGGCTCCTTCGGCCAGCTCGGCATGGAGGTCGCCGCCCGGGTCGCCGAGCAGGGCTACGGCGTGACCGTGGTCGACCCGCGGTGGGTCCGCCCGGTCCCGGCCGAGCTGGTCGAGCTGGCCGCCGGGCACCGCCTGGTGGTCACCGTCGAGGACGGCGTCCGGGTCGGCGGGGTGGGCGACGCGCTCGCCCAGGCGATGCGGGACGCCGACGTCCGGGTGCCGCTGAAGGACCTGGGTGTGCCGGCCGACTGGCACCCGCACGGCACCCGCGCGCAGATCCTGACCGACCTGCGGCTCACCGCTCAGGACGTGGCCCGGGACGTGACCGGCTGGGTCTCCGGCCTGGACGCGCAGCCGATCGAGCCCGCCGACCAGCCCGACGGGGCCGCGGCCCAGAACTGACGTACGGCGAGAGGGACGGCCCGGGGATCCCCGGGCCGTCCCTCTGCGTGTCTGCGAGCGGTCAGCGACCGCCGACCGAGCGCTGGTACGTCTTGCCGGAGCCGGTCAGCCGGAAGGTCTGCCGGTCGGCGGCCTGCGGCACCACCACCAGCCCCGGCCGGTCCACCAGCCGCGGGGTGCCAGGTGGCACCGCCAGCGGGGCGTCCAGGTCGGCCTGCCAGGTCAGCACCACCAGCGGGTGGCCCGGCACCGGCAGCACGTACGCCTGTAGCGGGTTGGACCGGTCGGCCCGGGACAGGATCTGCTCGCCGCCGCCCGGTGCCCGGTAGCGCACCGCGCTCATCTCGCCGTGGCCGGTCCGCCAGACCAGCCGGGTCAGCCGGCCCGCGTGGCGACCGTCCGGGGCGACCGGGCCGAGCGCGCGTTCGGTCAGCTCCGCCAGCGGCCAGGACTCGGGCACCGACGCCGGCGCGTCCCGGTCGCCGATCCGGCGGGGGACGCTGCCGAACGGCCCGTCCCTGCCGGCCAGCAGGCAGGTGTCCAACCCGGTGAGGGCCTGCCCGCCGGAGCCGGTCTCGTCGCGGACCAGCGGGTAGCGCGGGTCGGTGGTGGCGGTGCCCAGGTCGAGCAGCCGGTCGGCGGCCCGGCCCTGGGGCAGGGTGGCGGTCGCCCGCAGCGTCGCGGTGACTCCGACGGCGCGGCAGGCCGGAACGTCGACCGGTTCGCTGAGCCCGTCGGCGACGGCCAGCGGCCGGCCGTCCGGCCCGAGCAGCCGCTCGACCCGGGCGGAGGTGAGGTAGCGCCGGCCCGCGTCGGAGCGCACCGGCAGCACGTCGGCGTAGACCAGGTAGCCGGGGTCGGTGTACTCGCTGGCCCGGCGGACCGCGTACCGGTCGCCGTCGCGGCCGAGCTGCAGCAGCCAGGAGGCGCCCTCACCGGGCACGTCGGCGGCGACCAGCGCGACCGGCTCGCCGTCCACCTCGCCGGACCAGAGGATGCCGGAGGAGGACAGGTGGGCCCGGTCGTCCTCGGGGGAGCGCCAGCGGCGTACCGCCTCGGTGACCTCGGCGGTGGCGGTGGGGTCGCCGGCGAGGGTGCCGCGGGCCGGCCACACCTTCAGCTTGCCGTCCAGGCTGTCGTACCCGACGGGGAGGTCTTCGGGCTTGAGGTCGGCGACCGGGCCGCAGCCGGCGGCGGTGAGCAGCAGGGTGAGCAGCGCGGTGGCGATGGTGCCGCGCCGGCGGGCTGGAGCCACCTGTACGCCCCCGAATTCACGTCGCGGTCGGTGTCGAGGGCCCATGGTACGAGACGTCCGTCGGGCAGGACCGGTTAGCGGAGCCGGGTATCGTTCGTAACACAAGTGACACCCGTGAGCATTCGCGAAGTATTTCCACCCCGGTAGACTCCGCAAACTGTGACGTCTACTGACCTACGTGGCGAATCCCCGCCGGCCGTCGACGCCCGACACGTCGAATCGCACGCCGTTGCAGCCACACTGGTCGATGCCACAGCGCCGCTCGGCGACCTCCGGCCCGCGCCGCCGACCGCCCCGGCGCCGGTCGAGGCGACCCCGTCGCCGGCACCCGCTCCCCGCCCCCGACGCCGCCCGGACCGCCGGGACCTGGCCGTGTACGGCCTCTTCCTGCTGACCGCCCTCTGGGTCACCAGCCGCATCTGGGCCGACCCGGCCGGTCGGGTGGCGTCGCTCTACAGTAGCGACCCGGCCCAGGTGCAGTTCTTCCTCGCCCACTCGGTACGCGTGGTGCTGCACGGCGAATTCCCGTTCTACACCGACCAGTTCAACTATCCGGACGGCGTGAACCTGATGGCCAACACGGCCATCCTGGCGCTCGGCATCCCGATGGTGCCGGTCACCCTCCTGTTCGGACCGGCGGTCTCCTTCGTGACGCTGGTGACCCTGGGCCTGGCCGGCACCGCGGCCGCGTGGTACCACGTGCTCTCCCGGCACGTCCTGCGCCACCGGCCGGCCGCCCTGGTCGCCGGCTGGTTCTGCGGCTTCTCCCCGGCGATGCTCGCCCACGCCAACTGGCACCCGAACATCATCTCCCAGTTCCTGCTGCCCTTCCTGGTGTGGCGGGCGCTGGTGCTCACCCGCACCACCCGCCCGGTACGCGACGGCGCGCTGCTGGCCCTGCTGGTCACCGTCCAGGCCTTCATCAACGAGGAGATCCTGCTCTTCACCGCCCTGGGCATCGGGGTCTTCCTGCTCGCCATGCTGGCCCAGCAGCCGGCCCGGTGGCGGTCGGCGTGGCGTCCGCTCGGCGCCGGGCTGGCGGTCTGCGCGGCGCTCGCCGGGGCACTGCTGGCGTACCCGCTGTACGTGCAGTTCGCCGGGCCGATGGCGTACCACGGGCTCAGCGACGCGGTCCGCGACTACGGCAACGACCTCGCCGCCTTCGTCACCCCCGGCTCGGCCACCCTCGGCGGCAACCAGCGGGCCAACGCCAACCTGGCCCCGAACTACTCCGAGGAGAACGCCTTCTTCGGCTGGGGCCTGACCCTGATCGCGGTCGGCATCGTGGTCTGGCTGCGCCGGGAGCCGCTGGTCCGGGCGCTCGCCGCGACCGGCCTGTTCTTCGCCGTGCTCTCCCTCGGCGAACGGGTCTCCTGGTGGGACCGGGACCTGGTCACCGGCCCGTGGCAGCTGCTGGTCCGGCTGCCGCTGCTGGACGCCGTGGTGCCCACCCGGTTCGGCATGATCACCAGCGTGGTGGTGGGCGTGCTGCTGGCCCTGGCCGTACGGCGGGCCCTCGCGCTGCGGCTCCCGGACCGGCGCACGGTGCGTACCCTCACCAGCGCGGTGCTGGCCGTCGCCCTGCTGCCGATCGCGCCCATGCCGTTGCAGGTCGTCTCCCGCCCGGCGGTGCCGGAGTTCATCACCTCCGGCCGCTGGCGGCCCTACGTCGGGGCCGAGCAGACCCTGGTGCCGGTCCCGGTGCCCAGCATGGGCAACACCAACGGGATGCGCTGGGCGGCCTCGGCCAACCTCGACTTCAAGATCCCCGGCGGCTACTTCCTCGCCCCGCGCAACGGCAACACCGGCGACCCCGGCCAGTTCGGTGGCCGGCCCAGCGGATTCGGTGACCTGTTGCAGCGGGTGTCGAAGACCGGCCGGGCGGACCGGCTGGACGAGCGGCAGCGCCGCCGCAGCCTGGACGAGCTGCGGCACTGGCGGGCGGCCGTGCTGGTGCTGCCGGTCGGCCAGCCGAACGCCGAGCCGCTGCGGCGCACCGTCGAGCAGGTGGCCGGGCCCGGCCGGCGCGAGCTGGACGTGTGGGTGTGGGACGTCCGCCGGCTGACCGAGCCGCGCGGCCCGCGGCCCCGGGCCACCGCCCGCTGATCCTCCCCGGTCAGGGCACCAGCGGCCGGACGTCCCAGAGCCAGACGTCGTCCACCCGGCGGCCCGGGCCGAGCAGCCCGGTGAGCAGCTCCCGCAGGGCCGCCTCGCGGGGGTGGGCGCCGAGCACCACCACCGACGCCCGCCAGAAGGTCAGGTCCTCCACGGCCCGGCGGCGGTCCGCCTCCGTCAGCGCCGGCACCCGGCCGGTGTCCACCGTGGCGTAGATCAGCTTGGTGGTCGGCCGGTTCGGGGTGCCGAACACTCCCTCGCCGTCGCTGTTCGGGCCGATGAAGTAGCCCCCCGGCACCGGGAACTCGTGCAGGGTCAGCGCGCTCCAACGCAGCGTCGCCAGTCCGTGCCCGTTGTTCGGCACCGGCACCGGCACCAGGGTCCGCCCGGCCGGGACGTACGGCCGCCAGCCGCCCGAGGTGATGAAGTGCGGCGGCGGGTCGACCGGCTGCGCCGGCAGCGGCCGGGGGACCAGCGGCAGCACGGCCAGCGCGATCGCCGCGTAGCCGACCGGCCGGACCCAGCGGGGCCGGCCCGGCGCCTCCGGCGCGGGGGTCACCGCGTCCCAGGCGAGGGCCAGCAGCACGCCGAGCGCGCCGGCCACCACCAGGGCCAGCCGGGTCGGCATCATCATCTCGACCAGCGGCAGGTCGTCCGGCACGTACGCCCACGGGCCGTCGACGCCGGTCAGCTTCCCGTCGAAGCGCACCCGCGGCCCGATCGAGGCGACCGTGAAGACCACCACCAGCACCGCGACGACCCGGGCGGCCGGTGAACGCCGCCAGAGCAGCACCAGCGCGGCCAGCGCCAGCAGCACCAGCGGCCAGCCGAACCAGCTGTTCTGCTCGGTCAGCCCGATGGTCCGCTCCACCGCCTCGTCACCGGCCCAGGTGTCCCGGGCGAAGGTGACGAAGGCCATCAGGTCCTCGCCCCAGCTGTGGAACACCCCACCCTGCAACCCCCGGTAGGACTGCGGGCCGGTGAACTGGAACCACACCGGGTAGGCGATCAGCAGCAGCGCCAGCCCGCCACCGAGGCCCAGACCGGCCGCGAAGACGCCGGCCCGGGCCCGCGCCGCCCGGGGCCGGGCCAGCAGGTACGTGAGCACCACCACCAGGCAGGCCAGCGCGGTGAGCAGCAGCATCTCCTCGTTGACGAAGACCTGGTAGGCCACCAGCAGACCGAGCACGACGCCGTCGCGCCGCCAACTCCGCCCCGGCCCGCCGAGCAGCAGCACCCGGGCCACGATCAGCGGCAGCAGGAAGTTGGAGGCGAAGTTCGGCTGCCCGTTGGCGTGGTGCACCACCCCGGGGGCGAAGCCGACGAAGGCGCCGCCGACGAAGGCCGCCGCCCGCGACCGCACCAGGTGCCGGGAGAGCATCCAGTACGCCGTACCCGCCGTGGTGGCCAGCGCCCCGCCCAGGTAGAGCGCGTAGGTGACCTGCGGGCCGAACAGCAGGGTCAGCGGCGCCAGCGGCAGGGTCACCCCGAGCAGCGAGGTGTTGGCCATCATGTTCACCCCGTCCGGGGCGTTCTGCCGGGTGCTGAACAGCGGGTTCTCCAGGTGCCGCACGGAGTGCGCGCCGTGGGCGAAGAGCCACTCGAACCAGCTGTGGTCGGTCGGCAGGTGGGACGACACCCGGTGCTGGACGTCCACCCAGTAGTTGAGGCAGACGAAAACACCGAGGAGCGCATAGGCTCCGATGGCCAACACGTCGACCCGGGTCGGCCGCCGGAGTCGCCGGCCGGCGTCACCGTGGTCGACAGGCCCGTCGACCACGGATTCGGTCGCAATGTTCAACGAGGGTTCCACCACCGGCACAGCCACGACGCGCCATCGTACAGGCGGGGAGGCGTCGCACCTGCCGGCCCGGGACGGTCGGGAGGTCCAGGTGACGGTCATCGACCTGGGCGAGCTGCGCGACGATCCCGACGAGGACCGCCGCGAGCCCCGGCCGCCCCGGTCCGTCGGCCGACCGCTGCGCCTGGCCCTGGTGCTGGCGTTGGTGCTCGCCACCGTGGCGGGCGCCGACGCGGGGCGCGAGAGACTGCCCGCCCTGGTGCCGGCGCCCACGGGCGCCACCCCGTTCCTCGCCGCGGAACGGCTCTACGTGGTCGAGCCGGGCCCCGACCGGCAGAGCCCCGGCACGCTGGTCGCCTATCCGCTGCCGGCGGCCGGCCGGCGGGGGCCGCTGCGGCCGGCGCCGCTGTGGCGGGCGGGCCTGCCCGGCCGGGGCGAGATCTTCGGGGCCCTGGAGCTGGCCGGGACGGTGGTGGTGACCGGCACGGCGGTCCGGGACGACACCTACCTGACCGCCGCGTTCGACCGGGCAACCGGGACACTGCGGTGGCAGCAGCCCGGCGTGGCGATCAGCGGCGGCCGGGAACTGCTGGTGCAGACCGGCCCGGCACAGGGGACGACGGGCACGGTCCGCCGGGTCGACCCGGCCACCGGGCACGCGCTCTGGTCGGTGCCGAGTTCGCCCGACGCGCTGCACGTCGGGTGGCGGGACGACCGGGTGGATCGGCTGGTGCTGGTGCCGACCGAGGGTCCGGTGGAGGTGTGGGACGCCCGCTCCGGGCGCCGACTGCGCGCCGCCGACCTCGCCCCGGGTGCGTTGCCGCAGTACCAGCGGGCGCAGATCGTCGACGACCTGCTGCTGCTCCTGCCCGACGCCAGCACCGTCATCGCGTACGGACTGGAGAAGCTGGACCGGCGCTGGCAGGTCGACCTTCCGCTGGTCGGCTACCTGACGTCCTGCGCAGCGCTGATCTGCGCGCTCGGCCAGACCGGCGGGATCCGGGCGCTGGACCGGGCGACCGGCCGTACCGTCTGGAGCGACCAGCGTGGGCAACCGGTCGACGAGCGGGACGGCCGACTGCTGGTCACCGAGCCCGGCCCGCCCGGAGCCGGCCCGTTGCGGCTGGTCGACGCGGCCACCGGCCGCGTCGAGGCCGACCTGGGCGACTGGGAGCTGGTCCGACGGCTGCGGCGCGACGATCCGCCGGTCGGCGTGCGCCGGGCCGGTGAGGACAAGGTGCTGGTCGCCGACCTCGACCTGGCCGCCGGTGCGGTGGGTAACCTGGACGTGCTGGTCGGCGCCACCGGAGACTGCCAGGCCAACCCGGATGTGCTGCTCTGCTCGCGCGACGACGGCACGTTCGGCCTGTGGCAGCGGGAGCGGTGACGCCTTGTCGATGATCGAGCTGGGCGAGCTGCGGCACGGGGACGACGACGACCCGCGGCCCGACCCGGTCCGGGCCGCCCCGCCGGCCCGCGCCGGCCGGGTCCTGCTGGTGCTGCTGCTGGTGCTGCTCACCGCCGCCGGGTCCGCGCCCGATCCGGTGCGGCGGGAGTACGTGACGTTGCCCGGTCCCCAGGTGTCGACCTTCGAGCTGGCCGACGGCCGGCTCTTCGTGGCGGACGGTCCGCAGAGCATGCGCCCGACCACGGAGGTGGTCGCCTACCAGGTCCCCGAGGGGCGGCGGCTGTGGCGGATGCCGCTCGTCCGCGGTCACCGGGTGCTCGGCCTCACCGTCGAGGCCGGCACCCTGCTGATCGCGAGCAGCCCGGCCGGCAACGGTCAACCGGCCACCACCGCTGTCGACGTGGCCAACGGGCGGGTGCGCTGGCAGCGGGACGGCTACCCGCTCTTCGGCCGGGAGGGCACCGTGCTCCTCCAGGCCGGCTCCGGGACGGACCCGGGCAACCTCGAGGCGGTCGGCGTCACCTCGGGCCGGGTGCGCTGGACCCGGCCCTGGCCCACCACCGGGACCACCTTCGAGTACGGCGACCCGGCCGGGGTGGGCCGCTTCCTGCAGCTCGACCGGCGGGGCCGGGTGCAGGTGTACGACGCGCGGACCGGTGACCTGATCGTCGCCGGCCCGATCGTGCCCGCCAGCCACGGGTTCTACGACCGCGTCGACACCATCGGCGGGCTGCTGCTCGTCGAGGACGGCTCGGGGACGGTGTACGCGTACGGCCTGGACCGGCTCGACGCGCGGTGGCGCCTGCGATTGCCCGTCGAGGCCCGCGACGGGTGGGGCTACCAGGACTGCGGAGACGTCATCTGCCTGGTCACCGGCGAGTCCGGGGCGCAGGTGATCGATCCGGCGACCGGGCGGATCCGGTGGAGCACGGACCGGGCGGACGGCTTGTTCCCGATCGGCGACCGGCTCCTCGCCGGCCTCTTCACCCAGGGTCAGGAGGCGGAGCTGACCGTCCTCGACCCGGCCACCGGCCGCCGGATCGCCGACCTGGGGCGCTGGCGGGTGGCCGTCACCGATCCCACCCGGGAGCCGCTGTTCGGGCTGCACCGGCTGAAGGACAACCGGGAGCTGGTGGCGGAGCTGAACGTCGCCGCCGGCCAGGCCCGGGTGCTCGACGTGCTGCCCGGCTACTGGGACGACTGCGCCACCCGGGACCGGATCCTGGTCTGCCGCCGGCTGGACGGCACACTGGGCGTGTGGCGGCTCGGCCGCTGAGCGGTGGTGCCGTGGCACTAGGTTGTCGGGCAGGTCGCCCCGCGTCGGGTGGCGGCCGGCGCGGGAGGTCGGGATGCGGGTACTGGTGGTCGAGGACGAACGCAACCTCGCCGACGCGATCGCGCGCGGGCTGCGCAAGCGGGGCATGGCGGTGGACGTCGCGTACGACGGGGACACCGGCCACGAGGCCGCCTTCGTCACCCGCTACGACGTGGTGGTCCTCGACCGTGACCTGCCCGGCAGGCACGGCGACGAGATCTGCGCCGACCTGGTCGCCTCCGGCACGCTCACCCGGGTGCTGATGCTCACCGCCAGCGGCACCGTCGCCGACCGGGTGGAGGGCCTGCAGCTCGGCGCCGACGACTACCTGCCCAAACCGTTCGCCTTCGACGAGCTGGTGGCCCGGGTGCAGGCGCTCGGCCGGCGAGCCACCCCGGCCGCGCCCCCGGTGCTGGAGCTGGCCGACCTGTCGCTGGACCCGGCCCGCCGGGTGGTGACCCGCGCCGGTACGCCGGTCGACCTGACCAACAAGGAGTTCGGGGTGCTCTGCGAGCTGCTCAAGGCGCGCGGGGCGGTGGTCTCCAGCGAAGAGCTGCTGGAGCGGGTCTGGGACGCCAACACCGACCCGTTCACCACGATCGTCCGGGTCACCGTGATGACCCTGCGCAAGAAGCTGGGCGACCCGCCGTTGATCGAGACGGTGGTCGGCGCCGGTTACCGGGTCGCCGAGGTGGCCGCGTGAGGAGGTGGCGGCCGGGTGGCTGGGTGCGGCCGACCCTGCGGTTGCGGCTGACCCTGCTCAACGGGGTGCTGCTGGTCGGCGCCGGGGCGATCCTGCTGATCCTGGCCTGGCTGCTGGTCCGCGACGCGTTGCGCCCCACCGACGAACTGCTGCCCGGCACCACCGTGCTGCTCGCCGACGGCCGGTCCCTGGACGCCGCGCAGTGGCAGCGGCAGTTGGTCGACGCCGCCTCCCGGGAGCTGCTGGCCAAGGGGCTGGGCGCGCTGGTCGCGGTGGGCGTGGTCGGCGTCGTCGGGGCGTACGCGGTCGCCGGCCGGGCGCTGCGCCCGCTGCACCAGGTCACCGCCACCACCCAGCGGCTCGGCGAGGCCACCCTGGACCAGCGGATCGGCTGGTCGGGGGCGGACGACGAGGTGGCGGAGCTGGCGAAGACGTTCGACGCCATGCTGGACCGGCTGGCCGACTCGTTCGAGGCGCAGAAGCGGTTCGTGGCCAACGCGTCGCACGAGTTGCGTACTCCGCTGGCGGTGATGCGGACCGAGATCGACGTGACGCTCAGCGACGACGAGGCGGACCTTGCGGAGTACCGCCGGATGGCCACCGTGGTCCGGGACGCCTCGGAGCGGGCCAACGGCCTGGTCGACGCGCTGCTGCTGCTGGCCCGCAGCGAGGCCCAGGCGGGCCGGGCGCTCGGCCGGCGTACGGAGTGCGACCTGGCGACCGGGGTGGCGAGCGCGTTGTCGGCGGTCCGGCGGGAGGTGGAGCGGATCGGCCTGCGGGTGCAGACGTCGGTGGAGCCGGCGCCGGTGCTCGGCGACCCGGGGCTGCTGGACCGGCTGGTCGGCAACCTGGTCGAGAACGCGGTCCGCTACAACCACCTGCACGGCCGGCTGTGGGTGCGGACCGGCTCGGACGGCCGGCGCTCCTGGTTGGTGGTGGGTAACACCGGCTTCGAGGTGAACCAGGCCGACGTGCCGGGGCTGTTCGAGCCGTTCCGGCGGGGTGGTCAGGAGCGCACCGGGGCGCGCGGGTCGGGGCTCGGGCTCTCGATCGTCCGGGCGGTCTGCGACGCGCACGGCGGTCGGGTGAAGGTGGTCGCCCAGCCGGGCGGCGGGCTGGAGGTCACCGTGACGCTGCCCGCGCCGGGCGCCGCACCGGCCCCGGCGGTACGCTCCGTCGGCCGCCCGGCGGACGGTTCACCGACCCGCTGACCGGCCGGTGCTCGTTGCCTTCGTGCCGATCTGGGTGCTCACCGGCCTGGGTTGGCTCACCGGCCGGCGGGGCCTGCTGGGCGCCGAGGCGGAACGGGTGCTGGGCGGCTTCGTCCTCCACCTGGCGATGCCGGCGGCCCTGTTCACGGCGCTGTCCCGCAGTCGGTTGTCGTTCCACCCGGGCGCCCTGGGCGCCTTCGCCGTGGGCGCCACGCTCACCATGGCCCTGGGTTTCCTCCTCTGCGCCGGGCCGTTGCGTCGCGGTCCGGGCGAGGCGACCATCGGGGCGATGGCGGCCGGCTACGTCAACTCGGCGAACCTCGGCATCCCGGTCGCGCTGCACGTGCTGGGCGACGTCACCTTCCTCACCGAGGTGCTGCTGTTCCAGGTCCTGGTGGTCACTCCGGTGATCCTGGTGCTGCTGGACCGGGCGGCCGGGCAGGCGCTGCGGCCGGGCCGTCTGGCGAGCATGCCGCTGCGCAATCCGGTGATCGCCGGCCTGGCCCTGGGGGCGCTCTCCTCGGCCCTGCGCTGGAGCCCACCGCAGTGGCTGGCCGGGCCGCTGGACCTGCTCGGCGCGGCGGCCGTGCCGACGGCGCTGGTGGCGCTCGGGTTGTCGCTGACCACCGCCGGGCCCCGATCGGCCGCCGCGGGCGGCGAGGTGGCCGCGCTCTGCGGGCTGAAGCTGCTGGTCCAGCCGGCGCTGGCCGGCCTGGCGGGCTGGGCGGTCGGGCTGGACCGCACCGCCCTGCTGGCCGTGGTGGTGTGCGCCGCGCTGCCCACCGCGCAGAACACCTGGGTCTACGCCGCCGGGTACGCCCAGGGGGAGTCGGTGGCCCGCCGTACGGTGCTGGTCAGCACCGGGCTCTCGATGGTCACGCTGGCGGTGGCCGGGTGGGTGCTGGGCGGCTGAAATCCGGTTGCGCCGGCCGTGGGCGGCTGGCAGGTTCGGTCGCTCCCACCACCCTGAGGAGCACCGTGAGTTCACGGATCTACAACGTCAGCGTCGACTGCCGGGACACGTACGCACTGGCCGGCTTCTGGTCCGAGGTCTGGGGTTGTCCCCGGCATCCGGACGACTTCCCGGGCGACCCGGAGGCCCGGCTCGACCCGCCCGGCGGCCCGATGGTGCTCTTCCTCGCCGTACCCGAGGGCAAGGCGGTGAAGAACCGGCTCCACTTCGACCTAAAGCCGACCGACCGGAGCCGGGCCGCGGAGGTCGAGCGCCTGCTCGGTCTCGGCGCGACCCTGGTCGCCGACCACAGTCGACCCGACGGTGGGGGCTGGGTGGTGCTGGCCGATCCGGAGGGCAACGAGTTCTGCGTGCTACGCAGCGCGGCCGAGCGCGCCGCCACGTCCGGCTGACCCGGCGCGGCCCCGCCCGCCCTGTGGCGGGCGGGGCCCGAGGTCAGGACTTCTTCTCGACCTGGCCGCGGATCTCGACCAGCTCGGCCGCGGCCTGCTTACCGTTCTTGAAGTACAGGATGACCATCCCGAGGCTGCCCTTGTCGCTCCAGACGCAGATGCCCAGCGGCACGGTCGCGGCCTTCGCGTCGCCGCACTTGGCGACCCCACCGAGCGGCCCGGCGTCGACCGTCTTCATCTCGCCGATGACCAGGTCGCTGGTGCGCGCGCCGGCGATGCTCTCGTCGAGGGTCTTCTGCGGGTTGACGTTCAGCCCGGAGGCCGCCGCCATCATCACCAGGTCGCGGTTCTCGGGGCTGCCGTAGAAGCCGCCGACGGTACTGGTGGAGTCCGGCAGGGCGTCCTTCAGCCCGGTCTCGAGCTGCTGGGCGCCCTTCTCGAACTTCGGGTCGGTGGCCCGGGCCCGCCCGGCCAGGGTGTCCGGGGCGACCACCCGCACCTTGGTGGCGTCGACGGTCTCCTTGACGTCGTCCTTGACCAGGAACCAGATCGCCGCGCCGCCGCCCAGGCAGAGCAGCAGCACGGCGGCGACCACGATCGCCACGATCCGCCCGGCCCGCGACTTCTTCGGCGCCGGTGCGCCGGGGCCGCCGAATCCCGGCGCGGCGGGCGGGAAGCCCTCCGGCTGGGTCGGGTATCCGCCGGGCTGGCCGGTCTCCAGGTAGCCACCGCCCTGCTGCGGGTAGCCGCCCTGCTGGGGATAGCCGCCCTGCTGGGGATAGCCGGGCTGCTGGGGCGGCGGGTAGCCGCCGGGCTGCTGCTGGCCCGGCCAGCCCTCCTGCGCCGGCGGGTAGCCGCCCGGCTGCTGCGCTGGCGGGTACGAGCCGTAGGGTGCGCCGGAGCCCGGCTGCGAGGGGTAGGGATTGGCCGGCGGCTGGGACATCAGGTCAGCTCCAGATCTGATCTGTGAAACACGAACGCGTGATCCTAGTCGGCGCGTCGCCCGCCCGGGGCCCCGCGTCCGACGGCTCCCGGTGAGCGGCATGCACCGTCCAACCGGGAGCGTTGGGTCAGGACTGCTTCTCGATCTGCCCCCGCACCTTGACGAACTGCGCCTTCGCCTTCGCCGCGTCGGAGAAGAAGAAGATCAGCACACCGGTGCTGCCGGTGTCCGCCCAGACGCAGACGCCCATCCGGACGCCGTTGCCGCTGCCGTTGCCGCACCGGGCCTTGCCGCCCAGCGGCCCCGGAGCGACCCGGTTCATCCCGGTGAGCGACAGGTCCCGGGTGAGCCCGGCGACCGCGTCCGTCATCTCCTTGCCGGGATCGAGGATCAGGCCGGAGGCGGCGGCCACCATCACCATGTTCCGCTGCTCGGGGCTGCCGTAGAAGGCACCGACCGTTCCGGTCTCGTTGCGGACCGTCGACCTCATCTCGGTCACCATGTCGGCGGCCAGCGCCCGCAGCTGCGGGTCGGTGCTCTTCGGCCGTCCGGAGAGCGTCTTCGGGGTGACCAGCCGGACCCGGGGGAACGAGGTGTCGCCCTCCGGCTCCTCGTCGTCGTCCGCCGAGGGGGTCGGCCGGGTCGTGCCGGGTGAGGCCGCGCCGGTCGCGGCCGGGCGGGCCGGACCGGGCTCGTCGTCGCCGCCGGAGAGTGCCACGTAGGCCAGGCCGCCCCCGCCTAGGCAGAGCACCAGCAGGCCGGCCAGGGAGAGCGAGAGCACCAGCGGCAGGCGGGACCCCCGGGCCGGCGGAGCCTGCGGCGGGCCGTACCCCTGCTGCGGCGCCGGAGGGTACGCCGGGCCGGGCGGGAACCCGCCGGCCGGCGGCGGGTACGCCGTGATGGGTCCGGCCGGAGGGCCCCACGGCGCGGCCGGCGGCGCCCCCGGGGCGGCCGGGTACGCGGCGGTGTGACCCGCCGCGCCGGGCGGCCCGGAGATGGCCGGGTACGCGGCGGTCGGATCGCCGCCGGTGCCCTGGGCCGGGACGCCTGGATATGCGGCGGTCGGATCAGCGCCGGGGCCCGGGACACCCGGGTACGCGGCCGTGGGCCAGTCGTCGGCCACGGTCGGCTCGGGCCGCTGTCCGTGCAGGGAGGGGTGTGCCGGCTGCCGGGACCAGGGGTCGACCGGTGGTGAGGACATCGGATCAGCTCCAGGCGGAAGGTGGGCGGCTGATCGTAGCCCAGGGGCCGGACATGACGATCGCGGTGGCCGATCCGTCCAGTGCGGACGGCCGGCCACCGCGATCGCGGGGGAGCGGTATGTCTCGGGCGGGTCAGCGCAGGCTGGCAGCCCCGCGCGGCAGGAACCGCTTGCCGGCGACCCGCTCGGAGGTGCCGGTCCGGTCCAGGTACGGCGTGACGCCGCCCAGGTGGAACGGCCAGCCGGCGCCGAGGATCATGCACAGGTCGATGTCCTGCGCCTCGGCGACCACGCCCTCGTCCAGCATCAGCCGGATCTCCTGGGCCAGCGCGTCCAGCGCGTTCTGCCGGACCTGCTCCTCGGTGAGCGGCTGGTCGCCGACCACGAGCAGCTTGGCGACCTCGTCGTTGATCTGGTCGTCGGTCACGATGGGCTGGCCGGAGTCGGCGATCCGCTTGAGGTTCTCGCTGACCGCGAACCGGTCCGGGAACGCGGCGTGCAGGGTGCCGCCCACGTGGTACGCCACGGCCGGCCCGACCAGCTGGAGCAGGGCGAGCGGACGCATCGGCAGGCCCAGCGGGTCCAGCGCGCGGTTCGCCACCTCCAGCGGGGTGCCGGCGTCGACGGCGGCGAAGACGGTGCCGAGGAAGCGGGTCAGCAGCCGGTTCACCACGAACGCCGGGGCGTCCTTCACCAGCACCGACGACTTCTTCAGCTGCTTGCCGACGGCGAACGCGGTGGCCAGCGTGGCGTCGTCGGTGCGCTCGCCCCGGACGATCTCCAGCAGCGGCATCATCGCCACCGGGTTGAAGAAGTGGAAGCCGACGACCCGCTCCGGGTGCTCCAGGTCGGCGGCCATCTCGGTCACCGACAGGCTGGAGGTGTTGGTGGCGAGCACCGCCTCCGGCTTGACGATCTTCTCCAGCTCGGCCCAGACCTGCTTCTTGACGCCCAGGTCCTCGAAGACGGCCTCGATGACGAAGTCGGCGTCGGCGAAGACGGACTTGTCGACCGAGCCGCTCACCAGGCCGTACAGCTTGGCGGCGGTGCCCTTGTCCATCCGGCCCTTGCTGACGGCCTTCTCGATCTGGGTGTGCACGTAGCCGACACCCTTGTCCACCCGGGACTGGTCCAGGTCGGTCATGACGACCGGCACCTGGAGGCGGCGGGCGAAGAGCAGGGCGAGCTGGCTGGCCATCAGGCCGGCGCCCACGATGCCCACCTTGGTCACCGGTCGGGCCAGGCCCTTGTCCGGCGCGCCGGCCGGCCGCTTGGCCCGCCGCTGCACCAGGTCGAAGGCGTACAGACCGCTGCGCAGCTCCTCGGAGAAGACCAGGTCGGCCAGGGCCTCGTCCTCGGCGGCGGTGCCGGTGGCGAAGTCGGCGTCCTTCGCCGTCTCCAGCAGGTCCAGCGCCTTGTACGCGGCCGGGACCGCGCCGTGCAGCCGCTGGTCGAGGGTCTGCCGGGCGAAGTAGAGCACGCCCGCCCACATGTCCTTGTCGACCTCGGGCCGGGTCACGGTGACCTCGCCGCGGACCACGCCGGCGGCCCACTCCAGCGACCGCTCCAGGAAGTCCGCCGGCTCCAGCAGCACGTCCGCCATGCCCAGCTCGGCGGCCTGCTTCGGCTTGAGCATCTTGTTCTGCATCAGCGGGTTCTGGATGATCACCTGGGTCGCGGCCGGGATGCCGATCAGGTTCGGCAGCAGCTGGGTGCCGCCCCAGCCGGGGACCAGCCCGAGCGACACCTCGGGCAGCGCCAGCGCCGCCGCGCCGGACGACAGCGTCCGGTAGTGGCAGTGCAGGGCCAGCTCCAGGCCGCCGCCCATCGCCGCGCCGTTGACGAAGGCGAAGGTGGGGACCGCGCTGTCCTTGAGCCGGGCGAAGACCCGGTGGCCGAGCCGGCCGATCTCCAGCGCCTGGTCCCGGTCGGCCAGCGCCGGCAGGCCGACGATGTCGGCGCCGACGCAGAAGATGTACGGCTTGCCGGTGACCGCGATGAACGCCGGGTCCGCCGCAAGGGCGGCGGTGACCGCCTCGTCCAGGCTGGTCAGACCGGCCGGGCCGAAGGTGTTCGGCTTGGTGTGGTCGAAGCCGTTGTCCAGGGTGATCAGGGCGGCCGGCTTCTCCAGGCCCGGTACGCGTACCTGGCGCAGCAGCGCCCGGGTCACGACCTCGTTCGGTGCGGCGAGCGCGCTCACTTGTTGCCCTCCGTCCAGTGCGGGTTCTCCCAGATCACGGTGCCACCCATGCCGATGCCGATGCACATGGCGGTGAGGCCGTAGCGGACCTCGGGGTGCTCGGCGAACTGCCGGGCCAGCTGGGTCATCAGCCGTACGCCGGAGGAGGCGAGCGGGTGACCGATGGCGATCGCGCCACCCCACGGGTTGACCCGCGGGTCGTCGTCGGCGATGCCGAAGTGGTCGAGGAAGGCGAGCACCTGCACGGCGAACGCCTCGTTCAGCTCGAACAGGCCGATGTCGTCGATGGTCAGGCCGGCGATGCGCAGCGCCTTCTCGGTCGACGGGATCGGGCCGACGCCCATCACCTCGGGCTCGACGCCGACGAAGCCGTACGACACCAGCCGCATGGCGACCGGCAGGCCCAGCTCGCGGGCGGTGGCCTCGTCGGCGAGCAGGCTGGCGGTGGCGCCGTCGTTCAGGCCGGCCGCGTTGCCCGCGGTGACCTTGCCGTGCGGGCGGAACGGGGTCTTCAGGGTGGCCAGCTTCTCCAGCGAGGTCTCCCGGGGCGCCTCGTCGGTGGTGGCCAGGCCCCAGCCGCCCTCGGCGTCGCGGATCGCCACCGGCACCAGGTCGTCCTGGAGCTTGCCGTTGGCGTACGCCTTGGCGGTCTTCTGCTGCGAGGCGAGCGCGAACGCGTCGGTGCGCTCCTTGGTGATGTGCGGGACCCGGTCGTGCAGGTTCTCCGCGGTCGAGCCCATGACCAGGGCGGACGGGTCGACCAGCTTCTCCGCGATGATCCGCGGGTTGGGGTCGACGCCCTCACCCATCGGGTGGCGGCCCATGTGCTCGACGCCGCCGGCGATGGCGATGTCGTACGCGCCCATGGCGATGCCACCGGCGACGGCGGTCACCGCGGTCATCGCGCCGGCGCACATCCGGTCGATGGCGAAGCCGGGAACGGTCTTGGGCAGGCCGGCCAGCAGGGCGGCGGTCCGACCGATGGTCAGCCCCTGGTCGCCGATCTGGGTGGTGGCGGCGATCGCGACCTCCTCGACCCGCTCCGGCGGCAGCTGCGGGTTACGGCGCAGCAGCTCGCGGATGCAGCGGATCACGAGGTCGTCGGCGCGGGTGTTGGCATACATCCCACCCGCCTTGCCGAACGGGGTGCGGACGCCGTCGACGAAGACGACATCCCGGACTTCACGGGGCACTTGAGCCTCCTTATCGACCATGATTCGGCCTCCGTGCCGACAGGCGGCACAACGGACCGAACGAGGGTCGCCGGCACGGGCGTGGCCCCTCGGATGCTACTCGTCAGTAACCAACCTCGACACCACCCCCCGTGTGGCCCATCCCACACCGGCGTCCGCACGCGGGCGGATCAGGGGGTGGGTTCCGTCAGCGCCCGGGTGAGGTCGGGCAGGAGAAGGCCGAGCTGCCACTCCCGGGCGCCGAAACCGCGCAGCGTCTCGGCGACCGTGTCGTCGGTGACCTCCTCCGGGGGCTGCCAGGCAAGCCGACGGATCGAGTCCGGGGCGATCAGGTTCTCCGCCGGCATCCGGTGCTCGCCGGAGATCCGCACCACGACCTCCCGGCACCGGGCCAACCGGCCCGCCGCCACCGGGTCCCGCTCCGCCCACCGGTGCGGCGGGGGAGGACCCTCCACCGTCGGCGTGACCGGCAACGCGTCCTCCGGCAACTGCCGGGCGTCGTCCAGCGCGGCCAGCCACGTCCGGGCCAGCCGGCGCACCGAACGGCCACCGAACCCGGGGAGGGTGAGCAGGGTCTTCTCGTCCTTCGGGTCCAGCTCGGCGGCGGCCACGATGGCCGAGTCCGGCAGCACCCGGCCGGGCGCGGCGTCCCGCCGGGCGGCGATCTGGTCGCGGGCGTACCAGAGGGAACGGACCCGCGCCTGCGCCCGCGCCCCGCGGACCCGGTGGATCCCCGAGGTCCGTCGCCACGGCTCCGCGCGCACCTTCGGCGGACGCGCGCCGTTGCGGACCAGCGCGGCGAACTCCTCCGCGGCCCACGCCGACTTGCCCTGCCGGGTCAGCTCCTCGTCGAGGGCGTCCCGCAGGTCGACCAGCATCTCCACGTCGAGTGCCGCGTAGGTCAGCCACGACTCCGGCAGCGGCCGGCTGGACCAGTCCGCGGCGGAGTGGTGCTTCTCCAGCGTGTAGCCGAGCAACTGCTCGGTCAGCGCGGCCAGGCCGACCCGCTCGAAGCCGGCCAGCCGGGCGGCCAGCTCGGTGTCGAAGAGCCGGCGCGGGCGCAACCCCACCTCCGCGAGGCAGGCCAGGTCCTGGCTGGCCGCGTGCAGCACCCACTCCGCCTCGCCGATCACCGCGTCCAGGGTGCTCAGGTCGGGCAGCGGCAGGGGATCGATCAGGGCCGTGCCGGCGCCGGCCCGGCGCAGCTGCACCAGGTAGGCCCGCTGGCTGTACCGGTAGCCCGAGGCGCGCTCGGCGTCCAGGGCGACCGGGCCGCCGCCCGCCGCGAAGCGGGCCACGACCTCGTCCAGTTCGCGCGGTGTGGCCACCGGCTGGGGGGTTCCGTCACGGGGGGCGGTCAGCGGAACGGGGCCGCCGACGGGCTGGTCGGCCGCCGCGTCCGCCGGCTCGGGCGCGGCCGGGGAGGGGACGGCTCCATCACGGCTGTCGACGGCCCGACGGCGCAGGGGTGGTTCGTCTGTCACCTGACAACCCTAGTGCCCGCCACGATCCGGTGTGCGGAGCCGGTCGGCGTGGTGTCCACGAAGCGGCCGCGCAGTGGCGTGCCGAAGCGGACAACGGGGGAGACAAACCCCCTTCACGCAGGTACGGTCCATCGAGCGTCGTGCCGGTCGAGGTGCCCGAGGCGGCGTCGCAGGAGACGTCGACGGGGAGGCAGAACGATCATGACGGCTTGGTACGGGCCGGGCGGCGCGCCGCCGGGCAGCGACGCCGAGCGCCGGCCGGAGCTCGCCGGTGACGGCCCGCCGGGGCCGCGGGCGCCCCGGACGGAGCGGCCCTGGCCGCCGACCAACGCGTACCCGACTCCGCCCCCGGCCCCGCCGGTCGGGCCGGCCTACCCGCCCGCGCCGTCCTACCCGCCGGCCGCCGCCGGCCCGTCCGGTGGCACCGCCTGGCCCACCGCCGGTGAGCAGCACCGGGGCTTCGCCGGGCAGCGCGGCACCGCCCCGCCCGCCGGCACGGCCGTCGCGCCGCCGGCCTCCCGGGACGGCTGGTCCCCGCCGCCGGTCACCGCTCCGTGGGGTGGCGTCCCCGCCACCGGCGGGGCCGTCCCGCCGGTACCGCCCGGCCCGGTCTCCGCTGCGCCCTTCGGCCCCGGTCCGGTCGCGTCCGGCCACGGCGGTGGCCTGCCCGGGACGGGTGCCGACGCACCGTCCCGCAGGCGCTGGACCGCTCCGGTCGCGATCGCGGTGGCGGTCGTGCTGGCGGTCGTCACCGGCGTCCAGGCGTACCAGATCGGTCGGCTTTCCGACACCGGCCGGCGGCTGGAGGCCGGGCAGGACGATCACGAGGCCCGCCTCGACGACCTGACGCAGCGGACCGACGCACTGGAGCGGCAGGCCGACGCCGCGTTCAACCCGGAGGCCATCGCCAAGACCGTGCTGCCCAGCGTCTTCCGCGTCCGGGCCGGCCAGTTCACCGGCACCGCCTTCGTGGTCGGCAAGCCCGCCGCCGGTGGTGGGGCGAACCTGTTCACCAACTTCCACGTGGTGGAGTCGGTCTGGAGTGACGGCGGTCGCAAGGTCTTCCTGGAGCGCACCGGCCAGCGCTTCCCGGCCACCATCGTCAAGGTGGACAAGGAGCACGACGTGGCCCACCTGCGGACCACCGCCAAGTTCACCGGCCTGACCACCGCGCCCAGCCCGGTCCGCTCCGGCCAGCAGATCATCGTGGTCGGCGCCCCGCTCGGCCTGGAGGACAGCGTCACCACCGGGGTGGTGAGCGCCTTCCGCAAGGACGAGAGCGGTTCCGGGCAGGTCATCCAGTTCGACGCGCCGATCAACCCTGGCAACTCGGGCGGGCCGGTCATCAACGGTGCCAAGCAGGTCGTCGGCATCGCCACCGCCAAGGCCCGTAACGCCGAGGGCATCGGCCTCGCCGTACCAATCAGGACCGCCTGCGCCGGCTTCCGGATCTGCTGATCCGCGCGGCCTCCCGTCCGCGTCGACACCGACCGTCAGCCCGACCGCCCGACGCCGCACGCCGGCCATCGACCCGCTTCACCTTTCGGTCCGCCGCGGGGAACCCGCACCGGACCAGCAGTGCCCTGGAGGAATGCAACGATGTCCCAGCCACCGACCGAGCCGGGCGGCTACCGGCCGGCGTACCCGCCGCCGGCCGCCCCGCCCGGTCAGCGCCCGGCGGGTTCCGTCTACGGCAGCCGCCACGGCGGCGGCTCGTACCCGGCCGCCACCCCGCCGGCGCCGGACGCGCCGGATCCCGCGCCCTCAGGCGCCGGCCGGTACGCCCCACCGACGTCGGGACCGGCGTACGGCCAGCCGCCCCCGCCCCCGCCCCCGCCCCCGACGTCGGGACCGGCGTACGGCCAGCCGCCCCCGCCCCCGCCCGCGCCACCGACGTCGGGACCGGCGTACGGCCAGCCGCCCCCGCCCGCGTCGAGGTCGCCGTACGGGCAGCCGATGTCGGCCCCGCCCGGCTCGGCACCCCCGTACGGCGCGCCCGCCCCGCCGGTGTCGGGCCCGACGTTCGGGCAGCCCCCGCCCACGCCGGCGACACCGCACCCGGGATTCGGGCAGCCGGGGCAGACCACCGCGTTCGCGTCGCCGGCCCCGGCGTTCGGGCAGCCGATGTCGGCGCCACCCGGATCGGCGCCGCCCTACGACCTGCCGGCCCCGAAGGCGGGCCGCAGCCGCCAGCTGCTGATCCTGGCGGTGGTGGCCGGGCTGCTGTTCGTGCTCAGCGGCGTGATGACCGGCCTGTACGTCGCCAAGAGCGGCGAGCTGACCAGCGCCGAGCGCCGGGTCAGCGAGCGGGACGACACCATCGCCGGCAACACCGAGGAGATGAAGAAGCTCCGGGGCGACCTTCAGGGGGCCCGGGACAAGCTGGCCGACACCCAGCAGGACCTCACCGGCACCCGCAACGACCGGGACGAGCAGGCCCGGCAGAAGAAGATCATCGCGACCTGCCTGGACAAGCTGACCACCGCCCTCAACGCGGCGGCGGCGGGCAACCGGAGTGCCTTCGAGACCGCCAGCAAGGGGCTGGACAAGATCTGCAACGAGGCCGAGAACTACCTCTGACCGGGTCGCCCGGCCGTCGCCGCCCCTCAGGTGGCGGCGGCCGGGGTCAGACGGCGCCGGCGGGTCGGCGGTCGGCCAGTGCGGTCACCCCGGGCGGCGGCAGCCCCGCCGTCGAGGCCAGCAGCGTGCACCAGGCCAGCAGGTGGGCGCTCAGGTTCTCGCCGAGCGGGGTCCAGGACGCCCGGATCTCGATGTCACCGGCCGCGGGTGGCCCGGCCAGCTCGCCGAAGCGGGTGGAGAGGGTCTGCGTGATCGTGCCGCCGGCCGCCCGGTATCGCGCCCCGTGCGCCTCCAGCGCATCGGTCAGCCACGTCCAGCCCACCCCGGGCAGCAGCGGATCGGCCGCCAGGTCGACCTCCAGGTCGGCGGTCACGTAGGTGACCAGCCGCAGGGTGCCCTGCCACGCCTCGTGCCCGGCGGGGTCGTGCAGCAGGATCAGCCGTCCGGTCGCCACCTCGTCGTCGTCCCGGTGCACCCCGGCGGAGAGCGCGAAGCCGTACGGCGCGAGCCGCTGCGGCGCGCCGACCTCCTCCAGGACGATCTCGGGACGGCAGGTGGCCGACCGCAGCCCCGAGACCGCGCGGGCGAACGTCTCCGGAATCGCGGTCGGGGGGGCCATGCCGGAAGCCTATGCCCGCACGGCCCCACCGCCGGCAACGGCACGCCGACGGCCGGCGCGGGTTGAGAAGGGGCTGCGGCTCCACCGGCGGCGTCCACCGGGGGCGTGCCCGCACGTCACAAAAGGCGGCGGGGGTGCGGGGGCGGCCCGGCGGGCGTGGCACGATTGCCGCGATGACCACCGACACCACGGGCACTGCCGCCCGAGACGGAGCCCCCCGCCCCGGCGGACCGGCCGACTCGCCGTTCGTCCGGGCCTGCCGGCGTCAGCCGGTCCCGCACACCCCGGTCTGGTTCATGCGCCAGGCCGGCCGGTCGCTGCCGGAGTACCGCGAGATCCGGGCCAACGTGGCGATGCTGGAGTCCTGCCGCCGCCCCGAACTGGTCTCCGAGATCACCCTCCAGCCGGTGCGCCGGCACGGGGTCGACGCGGCGATCCTGTTCAGCGACATCGTCGTGCCCGTCGCCGCCGCCGGGGTCGACCTGGACATCGTGCCCGGCACCGGTCCGGTGGTGGCCGAGCCGGTGCGTACCGCCGCCGACGTGGAGCGGATCCGGCCGATCGGCCGCGACGACGTCCCGTACGTCGACGAGGCGGTCCGGCTGCTCGTCGCCGAGCTGGGCGACACCCCGCTGATCGGTTTCGCGGGCGCCCCGTTCACCCTGGCCAGCTATCTGGTCGAGGGCGGGCCGTCGCGCACCCACGCCAAGACCAAGGCGATGATGTACGGCGACCCGGAGCTGTGGCACGCGCTCTGCGGCCGGCTCGCCGACGTCACCCTGGCGTTCCTGCGGGTGCAGGTCGCGGCCGGGGTCTCCGCCGTGCAGCTCTTCGACTCGTGGGCCGGCGCGCTCTCCGAGGCCGACTACCGCCGCTTCGTCATGCCGCACTCGGCGAAGGTGCTGGCCGGCCTGGCGGACGCCGGCGTGCCGCGGATCCACTTCGGGGTGGGCACCGGGGAACTGCTCGGCGCGATGGGCGAGGCCGGCGCCGACGTGGTGGGCGTGGACTGGCGTACCCCGCTAGACGTCGCCACCCGCCGGATCGGCCCGGACAAGGCCGTGCAGGGCAACCTCGACCCGACCACCCTGTTCGCCCCGTGGCCGGTCGTCGAGGCCGAGGTCCGGCGGATCCTCGCCGAGGGCCGGGCCGCGCCGGGGCACGTGTTCAACCTCGGCCACGGCGTGCTGCCGGAGACCGACCCGGACGTGCTGACCCGGGTGGTCGCGCTGGTCCACGAGCTCTCCGCCGCCCCGGCGGACCGGGGCTGACCATGACCCGGGCACGGCGGATCGCGATCATCGGGGGCGGGATCACCGGCCTGGCCGCCGCGGTCCGGTTGCGCGACCGCGCCCCCGCCGGCACCGAGATCACCGTGTACGAGGGCTCCGCCGCCCTCGGCGGCAAGCTGCGCACCGGCGAGGTGGCCGGCCGCACCGTCGAGCTGGGCGCCGAGTCGTTCCTGATGCGCGACCCGGCCGGCGGGGAGTCCGCGGCGGTGGCCCTGATCCGCCGGCTCGGTCTGGCCGAGCAGATCGTGCACCCCACCGTCGGGCAGGCCGCCCTCGCCGTCGACGGCGCGCTGCGCCCGATCCCGGGCGGCACCCTGGTCGGCGTACCCGGGGACCTGGCGCAGGTGGCCACGGTCGCGCCGCCGGCCGCGGACGCCGACCGCGACGCCGGCCGGCCGCTGCTCGGCGCGGACGACGACGTGGCCGTCGGCGCGCTGGTCCGGGCCCGCCTCGGCGACCCGGTGGTGGACCGGCTGGTCGACCCGATGCTCGGCGGCGTCTACGCCGGCCGGGCCGACGACCTGTCGCTGGCCACCACCATGCCGGCCCTGGCCCGGGCCGCCCGGGTCGAGCACACCCTGGTCGGCGCGGTCCGGGCCGCGCAGGCCGCCGCCCCCCGGGCGCCCGGCGCGCCGGTCTTCGGCACCCTCGCCGGCGGGCTGTCCACCCTGGTCGACGCGGCGGTACGCGCCAGCGGAGCCACCGTCCGCACCGGCGCCACCGTCCGCGAACTGACCCCCACCGCCGACGGCGGCTGGCGGCTGGTGGTCGGGCCGACCCGCGAACCTGAGCTGGTCGAGGCGGACGCCGTGCTGCTCGCCGTGCCGGCCCGCCCCGCCGCCCGGCTGCTCGGCGCGGCCGCGCCCGCGGTGGCCGCCGCCGTCGGCGGCCTCGACTACGCCAGCGTCGCCCTGGTCACCCTGGCGCTGCCCGCGCCGCGGCTGCCCCGCCTGTCCGGCTTCCTGGTGCCGGCCACCGAGGGGCTGTTGATCAAGGCGTCGACGTTCTTCACCACCAAGTGGGGGCACCTCGCCCAGCCCGACGGGCTGGCCCTGGTCCGCGCCTCCGTCGGCCGGTACGGCGAGGAGACCTCGCTCCAGCTCGCCGACGACGACCTGGTCGCCGCCGTGCGCAAGGAGCTGTCCGGGGTGCTGGGCGACCCGCTGCCCACCCCGGTCGCCGGCCACGTGCAGCGCTGGGGCGGCGCCCTGCCGCAGTACACCCCCGGTCACCTCGACCGGGTGGCGGCGGCCCGGGCGGCGCTGCGCGCGGCGCACCCCACGCTGGTCCTGGCCGGCGCCGGCTACGACGGCGTCGGCATTCCGGTCTGCGTCCGCTCCGGCGCGACAGCGGCCGAAGAGATCATCACAGCACTGGGAGGATCGGGGACATGACCGAGCAGACCAACGCCGCCCGACTGCGGGAGCTGAACGCCAGCATCCGCTACACGATGTGGTCGGTGTACCGGTCCACCGGGCCGCTGCCGTCCCTGCGGGACAACGTCACCGGCGAGGTGGAGTCCCTCTTCGAGGAGCTGGCCGGCAAGGACGTGGTGGTCCGCGGCACGTACGACGTGGCCGGGCTGCGCGCCGACGCCGACCTGATGATCTGGTGGCACTCGTCGTCCAGCGACGCGCTCCAGGACGCGTACCTGCGGTTCCGGCGGACCACGCTGGGCCGGTCGCTCACCCCGGTCTGGTCGCAGATGGCGCTGCACCGGCCGGCCGAGTTCAACAAGAGCCACATCCCGGCGTTCCTGGCCGGCGAGGAGGCCCGCCCCTACCTCTGTGTCTACCCGTTCGTCCGGTCGTACGAGTGGTACCTGCTGCCGGACGCCGAGCGGCGCGAGCTGCTGGCCGAGCACGGTCGGCTGGCCCGCGGCTATCCGGACGTCCGGGCCAACACGGTCGCCTCGTTCGCCCTGGGCGACTACGAGTGGATGCTCGCCTTCGAGGCCGACGAGCTGCACCGGATCGTCGACCTGATGCGGGACCTGCGCGCCTCGGGCGCCCGGCGGCACGTCCGGGAGGAGATCCCCTTCTACACCGGTCGCCGTCGCTCGGTCGCCGACATCGTCACCTGCCTGGTCTGATGCGCCGGTAACCGACGGCGGGCCCCGGAGGAACTCTCCTCCCGGGCCCGCCGTGTCAGCTCACCTGCTCACCGGATGACGGCGACGCCATCGGTGATGACCGTCGGTCGGCCGGCGGTGCCGACCACCCGAACCTCGACGGTGTGGCTGCCGCTGGCCGTCCAGGTCTGGTGGTAGATCGCCTTGCGGTACGAGTTGTAGGCCAGGTACGTGTCGAGCGTGCGCACCTTCACCCCGTCCACGTAGAGGTCGGCCTGGCCGGAGGTGGGGCCCATGCCGACGATCCAGGAGAACGAGCGGCCGGTGAATGTCCACTTCAGTGCCGCGCCCTTGGTGGTGGAGGCGAGCGCCGAGCCCCCCAGGTAAGAGGTGCTGCTCCTGCTGGACCAGGTGCCCGTGCGGGTTGCGGTGCTCTCCGTGACGATCTGCCCGGTGCGGTCGACGGTGGTGTACCGGTAGTTGCCGGCCCAGTCCAGGGCCTTGAGCTGCCATCCGACCGGGGTGCCGTTCGGCGTGCTGCGTTTCCAGCTACCGGCGCCGGAGGAAGCGATCCCGCTCGGCGAGTTGATCAACTGAAGGTAGCGCAGCGCCGCGTTGTCGGTGCCCGTACCGCTGACCACGACCGGCAGGGCGCCGGTGGTGCTCACGATGCCGGCCTGCAGCCGGACCTCCGGGTTCCGGCTGAAGGTCGGTGCGGTGGTGTCGCCGACGATGGTCAGCGCCCCGCTGGTGGCCGTCCTGCCCAGCGCGTGCACGGCGCGTACCTGCACCTTGTGCGTGCCGGTCGGCACGGTGGCGGCGACGGTGCGGGCGGTGCCCGGCGCGGTGGCCGCGACCTTGCCGTCCACCAGCACCTCGAACCGGTTGATCAGCTCGGACTGGCTGCTCACCGTCCAGTTCGCCGCGAACGATCTGCGGGTGTAGTAGGTCGACCCGGCCTTCGGGGCGGTGAGGCTGGTCAGCGCCAGGCCGATGATGCCGCCGGCCCGCGCCCGGATGTCGGGCAGTTGGTTGTACAACGGCGTGCCCGGGCAGATGGTGAGGTCACCGTCGCGGTGGCCGGGGATGCGGGGCAGCGTGACAGACTGGCCCAGCGCGAACTTGCCGTTCTTCGCGCCGGCCGTGGTGGTGAAAGTTCCCATCGGGTCGTACTTGTACGGCGCGAGCTTGTACGCGGCGAGGTACGCGACGCGGTTCAGCACCGTGCTGGACACACCGACCTTCTGGTAGTCGCCGATCACGGCGATCGACGAGTAGTTGGTGTTGAAGCCGAGCACCTGCGCGCCCACCACCGGCTTGTCGATACCGCCCTTGCGCCCCTCGTAGACGGTGCCGCACTTGTCGACCATGAAGTTGTAGCCCAGGTCGTTCCAGCCCTTGACCTGCACGTCGTTGGTCATGATGCTGCGCACGATCGCCGCCGAGTCGGCGCAGGCGTAGTCGCTGCTGGTCCCGGTGTGGTGCACCCAGAAGCCGCGCACCTCGGTGCCGTACTGCGGCAGGTCGGTGACCAGCTTCTCGTTGGCGCCCCACTGGGCGCGGGTGAGCAGCTTGGGGGCCGGCACCGGGTTGGCCGGAGCGGTGGCGGTCGGGGTTGGCGTCGGGGCCGAGGTGGTCGGCGCGGGCACCGTGGTGGTCGTGGTCGTGGTCGGGGCCGGGGCGGTGGTGGTCGGTGCCGGGTCCGTGGTGGTCATGGTGGGCGCCGGGTCCGTGGGCGCGGGCGCCGTCGTGGTGGTGGTCGTGGTCGGGGCCGGGGCGGTGGTGGTCGGTGCCGGGTCCGTGGTGGTCACGGTGGGCGCCGGGTCCGTGGGCGCGGGGTCGGTGGGCGCCGGCTCGGTGGCGGTCGGCTCCAGCGCCCGCACCTGCGCGACCGGCTGGAACCGCTCCGCCGGGCGGCGGTCGGCGCCGGCGGCGTGCGGCTTGCGGATCCGGGCCGGCTCGCCCGGGTCGATCAGGTCCAGCCGCAGCCCGGCCGGCAGCTTGTTGGTGACCTTGCCCGAGGCGGCCACGATGCGCACCTCGACGCCGTCGGAGGGGCCGGCCCAGAGCGGGTCGGCGGTGCCCCGGGCCGCGCCGCGAGCCACCTCACCCGGTTCGGCGCTACCCGGATCGTCGGTGGTGAGCTGCTTCCACGCCGACCAGGTGCCGCTCTTGGCCGCCCGGGTCCGCACCGAGATGGTGCCCTTCAGCAGGGCCTTCGGGTCGCTCCAGCTCACGCCGACCATGGAGAACTTCTCGGTGCGCCGCTGCGGCATGACCACCTCGGTCGGTGTGGCCGCCGGCAGGTCGACGGTGTGCAGCGCGGTGCTGACGGGCCCCTCGGCCACCTCCCACTGCGCCGCCGCGTCCTCCTCGGCGTCCGGTCCGGCCGCCACCATGGTGGCGGTCACCGCCACCGTGGTGGCCACGATGGCGGCAGCTATGCCGCCCGTCCGGCCGTTCCAGTTGATCCCCGCAAGTCTCACCGTTGACGTCCCTCCACGATCCGCGTCCACTGGGGATCTCAGCGGTCCCCGGCGGCAAGACGTTACACGGTGGGAGGGCCGCTCAGGAGGCGGCGCATCGGCGTGTGTGGTATGCCGTCCTCGACGTACTCGGGTCCGCTGACGGTGAAACCGTGTCGGGCGTAGAGGCCCACCAGGTGCGACTGCGCCTCCAGCACGCAGGGCCGGTCGCCGACCAACCGCAGGGCGGCGGTCACGAGTCGGCCGGCCAGGCCCGCGCCGCGGGCCGCGGGCGCGACCACCACCCGGCCGATCCGGGCCACGCCGCCGGGGTCGGCCAGCACCCGCAGGTACGCCGCCGGCCCGTCCGGGCCGGGCAGCCAGAGGTGCCGGGTGCCGGGCTCGACGTCCCGCCCGTCCAGCTCCGGGTACGCGCACTCCTGCTCCACGACGAACACGTCGATCCGCAGTCGCAGCAGGTCGTGGAAGGTGTGCACGTCCAGCTCGTCGAAGGACGCCACCCGCACGTCGTCGTCGTTCCCGGTCACCCGCCGGATCCTACGGCCGTCCCGGGCCGCGGTGTCGTCCGTCCGCTGCCGTTACCGTGTGGTGGTGGACGAGATGCGGCGGGTCCGACTGTTCAAGGTCAAACGCCCGGGCGGCGTCTACTGGTTCGACCTCGAGCCGTTCGCCGAGGACGCCGACGGGACCTGGCTGCGCGGTGCGGCCGGGTCGCCCTGGGGCGGCCCGGACCACCACGGCGTCCTGTCGCTGTCCGCCGTCGTGCTCGTCGCGGTGGGCCGTCCCTGGGCGGCGTGGTGGGTCGCCGATCCCGGCGACCGGCGGCTGGAGATCGACGTCTGCCTGCCGGCGGAGCGCGCCGGGGCCGGCTGGCGCTACGTCGACCTGGAGCTGGACCCGGTACGCCACGAACAGGACTCGCGGGTCGAGATCGAGGACTGGGACGAGTACGAGGTGGCGTGCCGCGAGGGCTGGATGAGCGGCGACGACGGCATGCTCGCCCGGGCCGTCGCAGAGGAGCGCGCCGAGGCGCTGCGCCGCCGGGAGGAGCCCTGGCAGGAGCGCGGATGGCGGTTGCTGGACAGTGCCGGCCCGGCCGGGGTGTGACGGCCCACCGGAACCGCCGGCGTGGGTCTGCTCCCGCCCCGGGACGGCTGGGTCAGGCGGGGCGGGCGCCGACGGCGTCGCGGATCTCGGCGCCCTCACCGGTGGCGCTGCGGGCGCAGTGGCCGCAGCAGAAGAAGCGGCCGGAGACCTCGACCCCGTGGCCGAGGATCTTCACCTGGCAGTGCTCGCAGATCGGTGCCAACTTGTGTGCGGCGCACTCGAAGGAGTCGAAGGTGTGCACGTCGCCGCTGACGGTGCGCACCTCGAAGGCCAGCCAGTAGTCGTTGCCGCAGACCTCGCAGGTCGCCATGGTGAACCCCCCGTGGAAGGACATTTCCGTCAAGGGTGCGGCACCGCAGGCGCACCGGGAGGGCAAACCCGCAGGTCGGCGCCGCCCACGGCGCGTCGCACCGGCGTGTCGGGCGTTGAACCGGGTGAACGCCTCGACCTCGGAGGACCACGTGATCAAGCGGAACAAGCTCTTCGGCAACCAGACCCGGGTCACCTTCTGCCTGCCCCGCGACACCCCACCCGGCACGGTGAGCGTGGTGGGCTGCTTCAACGGCTGGGAGCCGGGGCGGCACGAACTGGTCGCCCGCCGCGACGGCACCCGCACCGTCACCCTCCGGCTCGGGCCCGGCGAGTACCGCTTCCGCTACCTGGCCACCGGCGGCGTCTGGCTCGACGACGACTCCGCCGACCAGGTGGACGACCGCGGCAGCTTGCTGCTGCTCTGACTGTGAGGCTGGCCACCCGCGCCCCCGGGGTGCGACCGGGGGAGCGGGCCGTGGCCGGACCGGGGACTGTCAGGCGTCGCGCGGCTCCAACCGGACGGAGATCGAGTTGACGCAGTGCCGGGTGTCCTTCGGGGTGAAGCCCTCGCCGTGGAAGACATGCCCCAGGTGGCTGTCGCAGCGCGCGCAGCGGATCTCCGTACGCCGCATGCCCAGGGTGTTGTCCTCGATCTCCTTGACCCGCCCCGGGATGGCGTCGTCGAAACTCGGCCAGCCGCAGTGCGAGTCGAACTTGGTGTCGCTGCTGAACAGCTCCAGCCCGCAGGCCCGGCAGTGGTAGACGCCGGGGGTCTTGGTGTCGACGTACTCGCCGGTCCACGGTCGCTCGGTGCCGGCCTGGCGCAGCACCCGGAACTCCTCGGGGCTGAGCCGGACCCGCCACTCGTCCTCGGTACGGGGCAGTTCGTTCTCGGAAAGACTCACCGGCCAACGGTACGTCGACCGTCGGGGGTGTGGCATATGGTCGCCCAATGGCAGGCAGCGCCAAGGCGACGGTGACCGAGATCGAGGTGGCCGGACACACCGTCCGGCTGACCAGCCCGGACCGGGTGATCTTCCCCGCGCGCGGCTTCACCAAGGCCGACGTCTTCCACTACTACCTCGCGGTCGGCGACGGCATCATGCGCGCGCTGCGCGATCGGCCGACCACCCTGCAGCGCTTCCCCGACGGCGTCGAGGGGGAGGCCTTCTTCTCCAAGCGGGTGCCCACCCGAGGCGTTCCGCCCTGGATCCAGACCGTCGGCATCACCTTCCCGAGCGGTCGGGGCGCCGACGAGCTCCGCCCGAGCGACCTGGCGCACGTGGCCTGGGCCGCCCAGATGGGCACCGTCGTGTTCCACCCCTGGCCGGTCCGGGCGGCCGACCCCGACCGTCCGGACGAGCTGCGGATCGACCTCGATCCCCAGCCTGGCACCGACTTCGCCGACGCGGCCACCGCGGCCGGCGAGCTGCGGGCCCTGCTCGGTGAGCTGGGTGTGCGCGGCTGGCCGAAGACGTCCGGCGGTCGCGGGCTGCACGTCTATCTCCGCATCGAACCGCGCTGGACGTTCGTCGAGGTGCGCCGGGCCACCATCGCGCTGGCCCGGGAGCTGGAGCGCCGCAACCCCGAACTGGTCACCACCGCCTGGTGGAAGGAGGAGCGGGGAGCCCGGGTCTTCGTCGACTACAACCAGATGGCGCGGGACCGGACGATCGCCTGCGCCTACTCCTTGCGGGCCAACGCCCGGGCCACGGTCTCCACCCCGGTCGACTGGGACGAGCTGCCGCGAATCGACCCGGACGACTTCGACCTGCGCAGCGTGCCGACCCGGCTCGCCGAGCGCGGCGACCCGCACGCCGGCATCGACGACGCCGGGTGGGACATCACCCCGCTGCTGGAGTGGGCCGACCGGGACGCCGCGGCCGGCCTGGGCGACCTGCCGTACCCGCCGGACCACCCGAAGATGCCGGGGGAGCCCAAGCGGGTACAGCCCTCCAAGGACCGCGACCGGCCCCGTTGACCGAGAGTCCGATCGGCGCGGACGCGGCACACTTGCCGGCGTGACCTCCACCGGTGTGATCCAGCGGCTGGTCGGCGTCTACCACGCCGACGGCGGCCTGCGCGGCGAACTCGCGTACCTGATCGGCAAGGCCCGGGGCACCGCCGAGTGCGCGCTCTGCGACGTCACCCACGGCCCGCTCGGCCCCCGGCGGCGCTGGCGGGAGCTCCGCGCCGGCCTGGGTGTACCGGTGGAGATGGTGCACCTGAACGAGCGGGACGCGCAGGTCCGGACGGCCAGCGAGGGCGGCACGCCGTGCCTGCTGGCGATCACCGACGACGGACCGGTGCTGCTGCTCGGGCCGCTGGACCTGGCCGCGATCGGCGGCAGCGTGGACCGGTTCGGAGCTCGGCTGCGGGCCGCCGTTGCCGACGCCGGCCTGTACCTGCCCGGAAGCTGAGCGCCCGGGGCGTACGGCCCGCCCGGTCGGCGGGTCGCGGAACGACGCCCCGGGGTGCCGACGAACGATCAGTCCGGTCGATCGATCCGGATAACGATCATGTAACGGACGCGAACCTTTCCGCGACCGTGGCGGCTCTTCCTGTGCGTTGGCCCGCCCGGGCCCGGGGGAGGCGTCGGATGAAGCTGGTGTGGAGACGGGCACGCGCCGCACGCGGCCTGCTGATCGCGGCGATCGTCGCGGCGCTGGTCTCGATCGGGCTGGTGACCGGCCTGTCCGACTTCAACCGCCGGGCGACCGACGCCGGCCAGCGCAGCGTCCTGGCCGCCTCGCCGCCCGAGGAGCGCAGCCTGCTGCTCAGCGGCGCCGGGGGCCGGGACGCGGCCGCGTTCGCCGACCGGGACCGGGCGGTACGCGGATGGCTCGCCGACGGCTTCGGTGGCGCCCCGGTGACCGTGGTCGCCGCCCGCTCCGGCACCGGCCGGGAACTCACCGGAGACCTCGGCACCGTCACCCGCCAGGGCGACGACCCCGTCTTCGCCAGCCTCGCCCTCCTCGACGACCTCGCCGGGCACGCCGACCTCACCGCCGGCGCCTGGCCGGTGGACGGGGCCACCCCGATGCAGGTGACCGTCCCGGAACGGGTCGCCGCGACGCTCGGACTGACCGTCGGTGAGCGGGTGCCGCTACGTGACCGCAGCACCGAGAAGACCGGCGAGGTGGTGGTGGCCGGCACCTGGCGGGCCCGCGACCCCGGCTCGCCGTACTGGCGGCTGGCCCCCGGGGCGAACGCCGCCCGGTCCGGGTCGGACACCTCGTACGGGCCGTTCGCGCTCAGCGCCGCGGACTTCGCGCGTACCTTCCCCGGCCCGACGTCGGCGTCCTGGCTGATCGCCCCCGACCTCGGCCGCGTCGAACCCGCCCGGCTGGACGCGGTCCGCCGGGCGGTGGCCGCGGCCGGGACCGAGCTGCCCACCGCGGCCGGACTGGGTTCCTCCGCGCAGACCGTGACCGCGATGGACCAGTTGGTCGACCGGCTCGGCCGGGCCGACCTGGTGGGCCGGTCCGCGCTGCTCACCCCGCTGCTGCTGATCGTGGTGCTCGGCGGGTACGCGCTGCTCCTGGTCGCCGCGCTGCTGCACGAGGACCGCCGGGCGCAGACCGCCCTGCTGCGCGCCCGGGGAGCGGCCCGTGCCCAGCTCGCCGGCCTGGCCGCCCGGGAAGCCACCCTGGTCGTCCTGCCGGCCGTCCTGGTCACCCCGTTCCTCGCCGGCGAGGCGCTGCACCGGGTCCGGCCCGCCGACGGGATCACGCTGCCCGCCGGGAACACCACTCTGGTCTGGGCGGTGGCCCTCGCCACCGCCGCCGGGTGCCTGCTGGCGATGGTCGCGCCGACCCTGCGCGGAGCGCGCTCCTACGTCGCCGACATGGCCGCCGCCTCCCGCCCGGACCGCTCCGCCAGCGTGCAGCGGGCCGGAGTCGACCTGGCGCTGGTCGGCCTCGCCGTGCTCGCCTGGACCCAGCTGAGGCAGTACTCCGGCCCGCTGGCCGGCCGGGGCGGAGCGCTGGGCGTGGATCCGCTGCTCGTCGCCGCGCCCACCATCGGTGTGCTGGCCGGCGCGGTGGTGGCGCTGCGGCTGCTGCCCCCGGTCACCCGGTTCGCGGAACGGTTCGTCGACCGCCGGCCCTGGACGGCCACCATGTTCGGCATGTGGCAGGCGGGCCGCCGACCGCACGCCGGCCCGGTGCTGCTGCTCGCCCTCGCCGTGGGCAGCAGCACGCTGGCCTGGTCGCTGGTCACCACCGGCGAACGGTCGCACCTCGACCAGGCCGACCACACCGTCGGGGCGGACCTGCGGGTGACCGAGCGCAACGGCACCGCGCCGGCGGGCCGGGCCGGCGAGCTGCGCGCCCTCACCGGCGCCCGGACGGTGCTGCCGGCATGGCGGGACGAGGTGCGGCTGGGCCCCAAGGACCTGCCCACCACGGTGGTCGCCCTGGACGCCGCACACGCCGGCGGGGTGGTCCGGCTCGCCGACCGGCTGGCCGACGAGCCGGTACCGGCGCTCTACCAACGGCTGGCCCGGGCCCGGGGCGCCCCCGCCGGGGTGGACCTGCCGCCGGGCACCCGGCGGATCAGCGGCACCGTCGCCACCCCGGTGGAGCGGCCGTTGGCCCCGCACCCGGTACGGGTGTCGCTCCTGCTGACCAGCCCGGAAGGGTTGGCGTACCGGCTGCCGCTGGGCGCGGCGGACAGCTCGGGTCGGCCGGTACGGTTCGCCGTCGACCTGCCCGACGTGGGCACCGGCACGCTGCGGCTGGCCGGCTTCGAGGCCGCCGCCGGTGACGCGCAGGGCACCGCGTACGGCCTGCGGGTGGCCGACCTGCGGCTGGCCGGCGCGGACGGGGCCGCGCGGCTCCTCCAGCTGGCCGGCGGTTGGCGGGTGACCAGCGAGCAGGCCGGCCCCAACGACACGGCGACGGCGACCGGCGCCGGCCTGACCGGGCGGCACGACGTCATCGGCGTCGACGGATCGGTCACCTACGACCAGGTGCAGTACATCTCCTACGACCGGTCCCGCTTCACCGTGGTGCCCGACGGGACGAGCCCACCGGTGCCCGCGCTGATCACCCCGCAGGTGCGCGCCGCGCTGAGCCTGCGCGACGGGGACACCCTCAACCTCCAGCTCTCCGGCGTCACGGTGCCGGTGCAGGTGGTCGGCGAGGTGGCGGCGCTGCCCTCCGCGGCGGGCGCCGGCGTCCTGCTCGACCTGCCCGCCGCCACGGACTGGCTGCTGCGGGAGCGGGGCGGGACGCGGCCGGTGTCGGAGTGGTGGCTGGCCACCGACCCCGGTGGCCACCGGGCCACCGCCGCGGCCGCGGCGGCGCTGACCGGCGTCACCGTCGCCGACCGGCGGGCCACCGCCGAGGCGGCCGCCCGCGACCCGTACTGGCTGGGGGCGCGGACCGGGCTGCTGGCCGCTGCGCTGGGCTGCGTGCTGCTGGCGCTGGTCGGACTGGGCGTGGACGTCTGGGCGACCGCCCGCCGCCGGCTCGCCGAGTACGCCGTGCTGAACACCCTCGGCGCGACACCCCGGCTGCTGGCCCGGGCGCTCCTGGCCGAGCAGGCGTTCCTGGCCGGCATCGGGGTGGGTGTCGGGTTGCTGCTCGGCACCGGCGTGGGCGCCACCATGGCGCCGCTGCTGATCCTCACCCCGGCCGCCGGCCGGCCGGTGCCCGAGGCGGCCTTCGTGCTGCCCTGGACGCCGATCGGGCTCACCGCGCTCGGCCTGCTGCTGACCGCACTCGCGTTCAGCGCGGCGATCGCCCTGGGCATCCGGCAACGGGTGGCGGCGGCACAACTGCGGATCGGGGGAGACCAGTGAGGGCACGGATGGACGCGGTTTCCGGCGAGCCGGGCGGGGTGGCGTGATGGGACCGTTCGGGGTGGTCCGGCGGGTCCGGGCCTTCGGTGGCTACTTCCTGCTGCTCGGGGTGCTGGCGCTGGTGACCGCGTTCCTCGCCAGCGGCGTGCCGAGGATGACCAACCGGCTCGGCCAGGACGGGCTGACCGGTTACCTCACCGCCCAGCCGGCAGCCAAGCGGGACCTCACCTTCCGCGGCAACCAGGTCACCGCCGCCGACGGGGTGTCGATGACCGATCTGCGGCGGGAGAACCTTGACCTGCTGCCCCGGCAGCTGCCCGCGCCGGTGCGGGGCGCCCTCGGCCAGCGCTGGTACGAGGCCGACACCGCGCCGGTCGAGGCCAAGGGACCGGACCTCACCGCGCGGAACCTGAAGGTCGAGCTGACCGTTCGCGCGACGCCCGGCGCTGAGCAGGCCACCACCATGGCGGACGGGCGCTGGCCGGGCCGCGCGGCCGACCGGGACGCCCCGGTCGAGCTGGCGCTGGCCACCGACACCGCCGCGAAGCTGAACCTGCGGGTCGGCAGCCGGCTGCGGCTGAGCCGGATCGGCCCGCAGCCCGACCCGGAGCCGGTGACCGCCGTCGTGGTCGGCCTGTTCACGCCCCGGGACCGGGGTGACGGGATCTGGGACGGCCTGCCGCAGACCCTTCAGGTGGTCGAGCCGGCCGGCGAGTCCGGGCCGTTCGGGCTGGTCGGGTTGACCGACCCGTCCTACCTGGACCGGCTGGTCGCGCGGGGATGGGTCGGCCGGTTCAGCTGGCGGTACCGGCTCGACCCGCAGCGGATCGACGTCCGCGAGCTGGACCAGGTGATCGACGGCATCCGCGTGACCCAGCGCAAGCCGCCGCGCGGCACCGAGTTCACCCAGGGCGCGGACGAACTGCTCAGCCGCTTCGATGACACCCTAGACGCCGCCCGTACCCTGCTCGCGGTGATCGCCGCCGGGGTGCTGGCCACCCTGGCCGGCCTGGTCGCCCTCGCGGCCGCGCTGGCCGTCCGCCGCCGGCGCGGCGAGTTCGCGCTGATCCGGGCCCGCGGCGGCGGGGTGGCCAGCGGTCCGGGGCGCAGCCTCGCCGAGGCGCTGCTGGTGGTGCCGCTCGCCGCCGTCGCCGGCTGGCTGCTCGGCACCCTGGTGCCCGGCGCCCCGGGCAGCAGCCTCCCGCTCACCCTGACCGCAGCCGTCGTCATCACCGTCGCGCTGCCGGTCGCCACGCTGGCCGTGGCCGGCCCGGACGGCCGGCGGGACCTGGTCCGGATGCGGCCGGGGGCCCGGCGGCTCACCGTGGAGGTGTTCCTGCTCGGTCTGGCGGTCCTCGCCGCCGTCCTGCTGCGCCGGCGCGGCCTGGTGCCGGGCACGGTGGACCCGCTGCTGGTCACCGTGCCGGTGCTGCTCGCCGTCGCGGCGGCGGTGCTCGCCCTGCGGCTCTATCCGTGGCCGCTGTTGCTGGCCAGCCGGATCGCCACCCGGACCCGGGGCACGGTGGCCTTCCTGGGCACCGCGCGGGCGGGCCGCTCCGGGGTCGGCGTACCCCTGGTCGTGGTGGTGGTGGCGATCGCCACCGCGGCCTTCTGTGGGGTGCTGGCCAGCGGCGTCGGGGCCAGCCGGGACCGGGCGGTGACCCGGGGCGTACCCGCCGACGCGCTGATCCTGGGGGCCCGGCTCGCCCCGGACACCGGTGCGGCACTGCAACGCTCGCCCGGGGTACGCGCGGCCACCCCGCTGATCCTCAGCCCCACCCAACGGCTGGCCACCGACGAGGTGGGCACCGACGCCCGGCTCGACGACGTGACGGTGCTGGTGCTGGACGGGGCCGGGTTCGCCGAGGTGGCCCGCGGCTCCGGCGTCGACGTGACCGTGCCGGACGTTCTGCGCGGCGGCCGCGCCGACACCGGGCCGGTGCCCGCGGTGGTGTCCCCGCTGCTCGCCGAGGAACTCGCCGACGCTCGGCTCGACTCCGTGTTCGTACCCGTGGAGGGCCGGCGACATCCGTTCCGGGTCGCCGCCACGGCTGCCGACTTCCCGCTCGTCGACACCGGACGGTACGTGGTCCTGCCCTGGTCGGCGCTGGCCACCGACGACCGGGAGGCACTGGTCCCGACCGGCTTCCTGGTCGCCGGGGACGACCTGGACGCGGGCGAGCTGACCCGGATCGGCAACGAGGGGCAGCGGCGCTACCAGTTCGGCAGCCCGGTGGTCGGCAAGGAACCGCCCCGCGACGTCACGGTCCGCACGTGGGCCGCCGAGCGGGAGGGGCTGGGTCGCAACGGCGCCAACGCCCTGCTGGCCTTCGCGTTCGCCGCCGGGGCCGTCGGGGGCACGCTGTTCGGCCTGATCGCGATCGCCTTCACGGTGCTGGCCGGGGCGCGGTCCCGCGGCCAGGTGCTGTCCCGGCTGCGCACCCTCGGGCTGTCCCGGGGGCAGGGCCGCGGGCTGCTGCTGGTGGAGCTGGTGCCGTTGGTGGCGGTCGCGGTGCTCACCGGTGCGGTGACCGGCGCGCTGCTGCCGCTGCTGCTCACCCCGTTGCTGGGGCTGTCCGCGTTCACCGGCGGGGTGCCGGTGCGGGTGGCCTTCGAACCCGGCCTGGTGGCGGGCGCGGTGCTGGTCGCCGCGGTCGCCCTGGCCTTCGCCGTCGCGGTCGAGGCCGTGAACAACCGTCGGCTGCGCCTCGGTGAGGCGCTCCGGCTCGGAGAGGAGAGCGCGGAATGACAGTCACCGCCGACACGGCCGGCGTACCCGATCTGGCCACTCTGCAACGACGGGCCGCGCAGCGGGCCGCGGAACGGGCCGGTGGGCAGGACCGGCTGCGCGGGCACATCGTCTGCGACGGTCTGGTCCGCATCTTCAAGACCGAGGGGATCGAGGTCTTCGCCCTCCAGGGACTCGACCTGGTGATCGACCGCGGTGAGCTGGTCGCCATCGTGGGCGCCTCCGGCTCCGGCAAGTCGACGTTGCTGAACATCCTGTCCGGACTGGACACCCCGACCGCCGGTATCGCCCGGGTCGCCGACTACGACCTGCTGTCGCTGTCGAACCGCAAGCGGCTGTCGTACCGGCGGGAGGTGGTGGGTTTCGTCTGGCAGCAGACCGGCCGCAACCTGCTGCCGTACCTGACCGCGCGGGAGAACGTGGAGCTGCCGATGAAGCTGGCCGGGCGGATGGGCGGCTCACGGGCCCGGCGGGAACGGGCCCGGGAACTGCTCGACCTGGTCGGCGTCGGACACTGCGCCGACCGTCGGCCGGGGCAGATGAGCGGCGGTGAGCAGCAGCGCTGCGCGGTGGCCGTGGCGGTGGCCAACGACCCCGAGGTGCTCTTCGCCGACGAGCCGACCGGCGAGCTGGACGAGGCGACCGGCGCCGAGGTCTTCGCGGCGCTGCGGACCATCAACGCCGAGCTGGGCGTCACCATCGTCGTGGTCACCCACGACCACGCCGTGGCCGGCCAGGTGCGCCGGACCGTCGCCATCCGTGACGGCCGGACCGCCTCGGAGGTACGCCGGACCGCGCGTCTGGACGCCGACGGCAACACCGAACTGGTCAGTGAGGAGTACGCGGTGCTGGACCGGACCGGCCGGATGCAGTTGCCGGTGGCCTTCGTCGACGCGCTGTCGTTGCGCGACCGGGTCCGGCTGAACCTGGAGCCGGATCACGTGGAGGTCCGGCCGGGCGCCGACGGCCGGCAGGAGCAGGGGAGTGCGGAATGAGCGAGCAGGTGGCGGTCCGCGACAGCGGCCTGCCGGTGGTCGAGGACGTGGTCCGGGTGGAGGGGGTGAGCCGCAGCTTCGGCCGCGGCGAGCACGCGGTGCACGCCGTACGCGAGGTGTCGTTCACGGCCCGGCGGGGCGAGCTGGTGGTGGTCCGGGGCCGGTCGGGTGCGGGCAAGACCACCCTGCTCAACCTGATCGGCGGACTGGACCGGCCGAACTCGGGTCGGGTCCGGGTGGCCGGCCACGACGTGACCGCCGCCGGTGAACGGGAGCTGCTGGAGCTGCGCCGGGGCACGATCGGTTTCGTGTTCCAGACCTTCGGCCTGGTGCCGATCCTGTCGGCGGCGGAGAACGTCGGGGTTCCGCTGCGGCTGGCCCGGGTGCCGGCGGCCGAACGGGAGCAACGGGTGGCGGTGCTGCTGGAGCTGGTGGGGCTGGGCGGACAGGCGCGGCAGCGACCGTACGAGCTCTCCGGCGGCCAGCAGCAGCGGGTGGCGGTGGCCCGCGCCCTGGCCAACGAGCCGGCGCTGCTGATCGCCGACGAGCCGACCGGCCAGCTCGACTCGGAGACCGGGCGCTCCATCATGGACCTGCTGCGCGCGGTGGTGCACGCCCGGGGGATGACCGCGCTGGTCGCCACCCACGACCCGGCCCTGATCGAGCTGGCCGACCGCACCCTGACCCTGCGCGACGGCCGCCTGACCGCCGACTGACCCCACCCACCGCGCCGCCGGGCCGGGTACTGCGCCCTCCCGGACCGGTGGCGCTGCCCGGGCCGGAGCTGATGTTCCGCTGCCTACAGACTTGAGAGCACGAACGACTCACCGATCCCGCTACGGCTGCCGTCACCGAGACCATCACCCTTCCACCAACCTGAGTCGGGCGATCGGCATCGGGCCCGCCCCCAGGAACCCGGGTCTGCGTGAGTCGTCTGTGCTCTCAGGTCTGTAGGCCCTCGCGACGACCACGAGGCGGGAGGGCTGTGCGGTCCGTGCGAGCTGTGCGGGCCGTGCGAGCTGTGCGGTCCGTGCGAGCTGTGCGGGCCGCGCGGGTGGCGGTGTGGACCCGCGGCGACCCCGAGTCAGGGCCGGCGACGGCGGTGGTGCGCGACGGTGACGGCGAACAGCAGGGGCCCCCAGAGGAGCAGCGGGGTGTAGCAGGCCAGCAGCAGGGCGAAGCCGGCCGGGGAGAAGTCGAGGTCGTTGCCGCTGACGAGCACGCCCCAGGCGGCGTACCCCCAGATCAGGGTGACCGCGACGGCGCCGGCGGTGGCGACGGTGACCGCGAACGCGGGCGGCACCCGCCGGCCGCCCAGCAGCGGCAGCCGGCGGGGCAGGACCTCACCCCACGGGCGGACCAGTCCCAGGGTGAGCAGGGCGAGCGCCTCGGAGACCAGGCTCAGCGAGACGATGTAGAGGTTCTCCCAGCCGTGCACGCGCGCGACCGTGCCACCGGCGTACGCGCCGATCGGCACCCCGGCGACCAGCGCGAGCCGCCACAGCCCCGACGGCAGGACGGCCAGCGGAACCAGGTGGGCGACGCGGACCGCCCAGGCGGGCGACGGCCGGCCGTCGCCGGGGTGTGCGGTCGGTGCGGTGACCATGGACATGGCTGCTCCTCGCTGTTCGGTTACCCGCCCAGCGTGTCCCGGTCCGCGGCGCCGGCCCTCCCGCCCGGCGGGGGACCGTCTCCCCGGCTCGGGGGAGGGACCCCGGCCGGGCGGGCGTCAGAGCGCCAGCTTCATCCCCTGGTGGCTGGCCACGAAGCCGAGGCCCCGGTAGAAACGGTGCGCGTCGGCGCGGGTCTTGTCCGTGGTGAGCTGCACCAGCGCGCAACCCCGCCGCCGGGCCTGGTCGACCGCCCACGCCATCATCTCCCGGCCCAGGCCCTGCCCCCGCAGGTCCGACCGGACCCGTACCGACTCGATCAGGGACCGCTCCGCGCCGTGCCGGCCCAACCCCGGGATGTAGGTGACCTGCATGCACCCGACCAGCTCGCCGCCCCGGTCGGCGACGATCAACTGGTTGCGCGGGTCGGCGGTGATGTCGGCGAAGGCCCGCTCGTACGCGTCGTCGACCTCGGTGAGGTCGCGGGCCTTGCCCAGCACGTCGTCGGCGAGCAGGGCGATGACGGCGGGCAGGTCGGCCCGGGTCGCCTCCCGGAACAGCACATCGGTCATGCGGGCAGCCTGGCACAGCGAGCCGAACCGATGCGTGGGCCCGCCGTCGGCCGGCCGCCGGTCACCGGGCCGGGCAGCGCAGCCCCTGCCGGGGAACGGTCAACGAGATCAGGTACGCATCGACGGCGTCGGTGATGCAGCCGGTCTGCGGGTAGGCCGTGTGCCCCTCACCCTCCCAGGTCAGCACCCGGCCCACACCGAGCATCGAGGCCAACGCCGGGGTCTGCTCGTACGGCGTCGCCGGGTCACCGGTGGTGCCCACGACCAGGATCGGCGGCGCACCGACCGCCTTGCCGGTCGGGTACGGGTCCCGCTGCCCGGGCCACTCGACACAGCCCAGCATCCCCACCGCCAACGACGGACCGAAGAGCGGGTACTTCTCGCGCCACTGCGACTGCAACTGGCGGATCCGCTCCCGGCTCGGCTTCTCGGTCTCGTCGGCGCAGTTCACCGCGAGGTTGGCGTCGAAGAGGTTGGTGTAGTGGCCGTCCTCGCCCCGACCGGCGTACGCGTCGGCGAGCTTGAACACCTCCGTCGGGTCGCCGCCCTGCAACTCGTCGATCGCCTTGGCCAGCTCCTGCCAGCCCGTCTCCGTGTAGAGGGAGGAGATCACGGCGTAGAAGACCCACCCCGAGGTCGCCTCACGGCCGTCGGCGCCCCGCACCGGCGACACCTTCGCCTTGTCGATCGCCGTGGTGACGGCGGCCCGGGCGTCCGGCGCGATCGGGCAGCGGCCGGCGTTCGCGGCGCACCACCGGTCGAAGTTGTCGAAGGCCCGCTCGAAGCCCCGGGCCTGGCTCTCCGAACCGGCCACCAGCTTCTGCTGCGGATCCACCGCCCCGTCGAGCACCAGGGCGCGCACCCGCTGCGGATAGAGCTGCGCGTAGGTGGCCCCGAGCAGGGTGCCGTAGGAGTAACCGAGGTAGGTGAGCTTGTCGTCCCCCACCGCGGCCCGGACGGCGTCCATGTCCCGGGCCGCCTGCTCCGTGCCGTAGAGCGGCAGCTGGTCGCCGTACTTGTCGCCGCAGCCCCGACCGATGCGCTGGTTGAGCGCCACGAAGTCGTCGAAGGACCGCTGGCTCTGCGGATCGGGGTCGAAACCGAAGCTGGTGTCGAGCTCGGCGTCCGAGATGCACTTCACCGGGCTGGACCGGGCCACCCCGCGCGGGTCGAAGCCCACGATGTCGAACCGGTCGGTGACCGAGGCGGGCAGCCCGCCGAACGCCGAACCGAAGGAGAGATAGACGGCGGTGTCCACACCGGACGCCCCCGGCCCGCCGGGATTGATCACCAGCGAGCCGATCCGGTCCCGCTGCCTGGTCGACCGGGCCCGGATCAGGGCGATCTCGAAGGTCTCCCCGGCGCCCGGGCCGGCGGTGGCCCCGGCGCCGCCGGTGCCCCAGTCCCGGGGCACGGCCACCTTCGCGCAGTCGTACCGCATCCCCGGTGCGCCCCGGCCGACCAGCTCGTCGGGGATCTCCGGGCAGGGCCGCCAGGTCGGCGTGGTGCCGGGCGCCGCCGCCGGACCCGCCCCCTCGGTCTCCGGCGCGAACGCCGGCAGGGTGCAGCCAGCAGCGACCAGCGCCGCGGCGGTGAGCCCGGCGAGGGTGAGCCGGACCCGGCGGATCCGGTCGGGAAAGCGGGTCACCTGGACCTCCGTGATCGTGTCGACGCCAGGCTACCGGCCCGGCGTCGGCTCCACGGTCGCCGCGGGGTCCCCGCGCAGGACCTCGTCGACGTCGTAGCGGATCGGGCGGTCGAGCTGGTCGTAGCCGCAGGAGCGGGGATCCCGGTCGGGCCGCCAGCGGACGAACTGCGCGGTGTGCCGCAACCGGTCGCCCTCCATCGCGTCGTAGCCGACCTCGGCGACCAGCTCCGGCCGCAGCGGCTCCCACTCCAGGTTCTTCGTGCCGGTCCACCGGCTGACCCCGCCCGGGATCCGCTGCCCCCGCTCGTGGTCGCCGTGCACCCAGGGGTGGTCGCTGCCGACGTCGCGGTACGGCTCCAACTCGGTGAGCAGCTCCTTGCGGCGGGCCGCGGTGAACGACGAGCTGACCCCGATGTGGTGCAGCACCCCGGCCTCGTCGTAGAGGCCGAGCAGCAGCGAACCCACCACCGGGCCGGACTTGTGCCAGCGGAAGCCGGCCACCACCACGTCGGCGGTGCGGGCGTGCTTGACCTTGAACATCAGCCGCTTGCCCGGCTCGTACGGCAGGTCGGCCGGCTTGGCGATCAGCCCGTCGAGCCCGGCCCCCTCGAAGACGTCGAACCAGCGGCGGGCCGTCTCCGGGTCGGTGGTCACCTGGGTGACGTGCACCGGTGGACGCACCCCGGCGAGCGCCGCCTCCAGCCGGGCCCGCCGGACCGGGTACGGCTGGTCGAGCAGCGCCTCGTCGTCGAGGGCGAGCAGGTCGAAGGCGACGAAGTCGGCCGGCGTGGTCTCGGCGAGCAGTTTCACCCGGGAGGCGGCCGGGTGGATCCGCTGGGCGAGCAGCTCGAAGTCGAGCCGGGGCTGGCCGCCGGGACCGTCCCGCCGGATCACGATCAGCTCGCCGTCGACCGCGCTCCGCTCCGGCAGCTGCCGGCGGGCCTGCTCGACCACCTCGGGGAAGTAGCGGGTCATCGTCTTGCCGCCCCGGCTGGCCAGCTCGACCTCGTCGCCGTCGCGGAAGATGATGAGGCGGAAGCCGTCCCACTTCGGCTCGTAGGTCATGCCGTCGGCGGTGGGCAGGCGGGGCACGCTCTTGGCCAGCATCGGCTCGACCGGCGGGGTGATCGGCAGCTCCACGGCGACCAGTCAACCAGACGGCACCGACAGTCGTGAGGCACATCACGCGGGCCCGGCGGGCGGCGTGTCCCGCGCAGGCCCCCGTCGTCCCCTCCGGGCGGATCGCATCTGCGCAGGTCAGAGCTACCTTCGCCGGATGCGGGAGTGGGTCTGCGGATGCTGTGGCCGCTGGCGGGTGGGCGTGGAGCTGATCCGTGGCCGCTACCGGTACCGGCTGTCGCACCGCTACCGCCCCGAACACGGCGGCGGTCGCAACGTGCTCGGCGAGGTCGGCTCGGTGGCCGAGCTGACGGAGCTGCTGGCCCGGCGTACCCCGATCGGCCTGGCCGACCTGCGCGAGACCGACCTGCGCGAAGCCGGCTGATCCCGGCGGTCCCGGCCCGCCCGGTGCGGGGACCACGCGGATCGACGTCCGGCGTTACGCTCGGCGCCAGCGGCCACCCGACGGGTGCCACCCGGGCGCGGCGGCCGGTTGGCGGCGACCGGCGAGGGAGGGCCGATGCGGTACGAGGCGACGTCCGAGGTGGCCGCGGCGCAGGAGCGGATCTGGGCGGTGACCGTCGACGTGGAGCGCTGGGCGGAGTGGACGCCCTCGGTCACCCGGGCCCGCCGGCTGGACTCCGGTCCGTTCGCCGTCGGCTCGACGGCCCGGATCGAGCAGCCCCGGCTGCGACCCGCGGTCTGGCAGGTCACCGAGCTGGTCGAGCCGCACTACTTCAGGTGGGTCTCGCGCAGCCCGGGCGTGCGCACCCTCGCCGAGCACCGGCTGGAGCCGCTGCCCGACGGCCGGGTGCGGGTGGTGCTGAGCGCCGAGCTGACCGGTCCGCTGGCCCGGCTGGTCGGCCGGTTCGGCGGCGGGCTGTTCCAGCGCTACCTGCGACTGGAGGCCGACGGCCTCAAGCGTCGCTGCGAGCAGGGCTGACCGCCGGCTTCTCCAGCAGCGCCAGCCGGATCCCGTTCGGGTCCGGCCGATGGCCGACCACCCGGTAACCGGTCCGGTGATAGAGCCGCAGGTTGTCCGCGCTGTCGGCGCCGGTGAAGAGCGCGAAGCGGGCCACCCGGCCGGCGTACGCGGACTCCAGGGCGGCCAGCAGCGCACCGCCCACCCCCCGGCCCTGCTGGTCGGGCGCCACGGCGAGCCGGCCGACGTGGACCACCTCCCCGTCGGCCCGGCCCCGGACCGAGCCGACCAGCCGGTCGCCGCGCCGGGCGGCCAGCACCACGACGGCCGGGTCGGTCAGCGCGGCGACCACCTCGTCCAGGGTCTCGGTCAACGGCGGAAGGAACGGGTCGGCGTAGCGCTGCGCCTCGACCAGGTACGCGGCCCGCTGCACGGTGAGGATCTCGCCGGCGTCGTCGACACCGGCCGGGGCGATGATCGTCTCGACGGTCACCCGTGCAGCCCACCACACCACCCGTCGCCCCCGAGGAGCGGCCCGCCCACCCGAGCACCCGAGGTGCTCGCCGGGCGGCCCGCCCAGCGCGCCCGTACGCTGGCGGTGTCCCGCCCAGCCGGAAGGTGGCCACGGTGCCCGAGCTGACGTACCCGCAGGTGGGGGCGACCCGCGACGGGCGCCTGCCGGCCGGCTACCACCACCTGCGCCACCGGGTCCGGCTGCCCGACGGCTGCTTCGCCGTCGCGGCCGACGCGGTACTGAGCTGGCGACTGCACCGGTCCGCCGGGGTGGTCATGCGCACCGACGCGCCGCGCGCCGCGGTGGGCGTCCGGGTCACCCCGGGGCTGGGGGTCGGCCCGGCCCGGATCTGGGGACCGACCGAGGTGGTGTGGGTGGCCGACGGGCCGGACCGGGCCGGCTTCGGCTACGGCACCCTGCCCCGGCATCCGGAGCGCGGCGAGGAGGCGTTCCTGGTCCTCCGGGAGGCCGGCGAAATCTTCTTCGAGGTGCGCGCGTTCAGCCTGCCGGCCCGCTGGTACCTGCGCGCCGCCGGACCGGTCACCCGGGCCTTCCAGCAGGCGTACGCCTGGTGGCTGGGACGCACCCTGCGCCGGCTCTGCGCCGGCGGCCCGGCCGCCCGCTGAGCGCGGGCGCGCCCGGTCAGAAGCGGGCGAAGGAGCGGATCGGGGCCCGTGGCCCGTAGCGCGGCGCGTGGATCCCTGCGGCGGCCAGCAACAGGCAGACCCGGCCGCGGTGGCCGCGGAACGGCTCCAGCAGCTCCAGCATCCGGGCGTCGTCGCCCCGGGCCTCGCCGGCCAGCGCCCAGGCCACCGTGTTCGGCACGTGGTAGTCGCCGACGCTGACCGCGTCGGGATCGCCGTACGCGACCCGGACCACCTCGGCGGCGGTCCACGGGCCGATGCCCGCGACGGCGGTCAGCCGGCGGGTGGCCTCCGCCGCGTCGGCGCACCGTTGCAGCCGGTCGGCCACCGCGGCGGCCCGGCGCAGCGTGTCGGCGCGGCGCTGCTCCACCCCGAACGGGTGGAAGACCCAGTACGGCGCGGCGGCCACCGCGGCCGGTTCCGGCGGCAGCAGCAGCGGTTGCAGCGGCCCCGGCGCCGGCTCGCCGAAGTGCCGGACGGTCGCCGCGTACGCCCGGTACGCCTCCTTGCCGGTGACCTTCTGCTCGAAGACCGCCCGCAGCACCCGGGGGAACACCACCCCGGTGGCCGGCATCCGCAGCCCCCGGTGCGCGGCGGCGAGGCGGGCCACCACCGGGTGCCCGGCGGCCAGCTCGGCGAACCCGCTGAGGTCGTCGCGGAGTCCGGCGATCGCGTCGGCCCGCTCCACCAGCCACCCGCCGCCCGGGCCGTACCCGTCGGCGACCAGGGCGCCGGCCGCCGGGCGCAGGCAGAGCGTGGCCGGGCCGGCCGGGGTGCGCAGGGCGATCCAGAAGGTGCCGGCCGCGATCCGGGCGCACGGGTCGTAGGGGCTGAAGGTCAGGGCGTGCACCGTCGCGGCCAGCCGGTAGCCGGGCGGCGGGCGCAGCTCCCGGGTCGCGGTGGGATCGGTCGGGGTCACCCCGACACTCTGCCACGGCACCCGTGGCGTGACGTGCGACACCGCCGACGCGTGGGCGTCGGCGGTGCCGCCTTCCGGAACGGGCCGGCCGGGGCCGGGGGAGGAGGCTGGGGGACCTCGGCGGGGCCGCCTGCTGGCAGGGGCGTACCCGCCGCTCTCCACGCACCGCTCCGGGGCTCGTCGGGGGAGGGACGGTCGCGGCGCCGGCCCGCGGGCGGGCCGGCGCCGTACCCGGGACGCCCGGGCGCTGCCGGTACGCCGGCGTCCAGGCTCGCGGACGGTGGCCGGTCGCGCCCTCCCCGGCTGCGACCGACCACCGCGTACCCGGCGGGTGGACTCAGTACGAGTAGCCGGAGCCGCCGGCGTCGGAGCCGCCGCTGTCGCCGCCGCTGCTGTCGGCGGGCGGGGCGACCGGGGTGGGGGTGCCCTTCGGCAGGCAGGTCAGGTTCTTCTTGCCGTTCGGGGCGACCACGAACCAGGTGCCGCCGACCCCCTGGCCCTTCCACTGGCCGGGCTTCTTGTCGCCGATGTAGCGGTAGAGCGGCCAGCCGCCCAGGGTGATCTGGCGGGTGCCGTCCTGCCGGGTGACCGTGCCGACCTTGTCGTCGGAGACGCCGTTGAGCTGCGGGTTGCCGTCGGTCAGTGCGGGCGGCCAGACCTGCGCGCACTTGCCCACGCAGTTGGACGAGGGCGGGTCGGCCGAGTCCTTGTCGAACCGGTAGAGGATCCAGCCGTCCTGGTCGGTCACCACGTTGCCCATCCGGGCCACCTTCTTGCCGTGCAGCTCGTCGGTGAGCCGGACGTCGGCGGGGGGCGCCTGCTCGGTGGCCGGCGGCGCCTCCGTGGTGGCGGCGGCCTCGGGCTCGACCGCCGCGGTGGGCTCGGCCGCGGCCACGGCGACCGGCTCGGCGGCGCTCGAGTTCGCCGGGTCGTATCCTGCGGGAGCGCAGGCCGTCAGGGCGACCATTGCGCCGGCGACGACGACGGTCCGCTTGATGTGTGCCACGTGCCCTCCTCATTCTTGGCAAGTTCGCCCTGTAGTACGGGAGGTGCGCTGTCAAGGTTGAACGTCCAGGAGTGGCTCATTTCACAGTGGACCGTTGAACCGTGCGGCCCTTTCCTCCGTGCCCGGCCGCACATCCACCGGAGGACACGAATCGGCGCCGGTCGGTTCCTCCCGACCGGCGCCGATCCACCTGCCCTCGCCCTACAGCGGGAACGCCACCAGCGGGCTCGCCACCCCGTTCGTGTCCACCGACTCGACCTGCACCCGGGCGATGTCCCCCCGCGCCGCGGAGGTGGAGGCCTGCAACTGCAACGGCTGCGGATTGGTGTTCGTCCCGTAACCCGTCCCCGGCACCGACCAGCTGGAGAGCACCTCGGTGGTGTCGTTCTTGCGGACCACCACCATCCGGCAGGTCCGCGGCCCCGGCAACCGGCTCAGGTTGAAGCTGATCGCCGTGCCGAACTCCTTCGACTCCAGCCACAGGTCGGCCTTCACCCCGGTGGCCGGGTCGGTCCGGCTGATCGGGTCGACCTCCGGCACCTCGCTCGGCCCGCCCACCCCCGGCCCGGACCGGGTCGGCCCCGGCGTCGGCTCGTCGTCCGGGGCGGTCGGCTGGACCGTCGGCAACGCCTGCGGCGGCGCGGTCGAGTCGCTGAGGGCGGCGACACCCACCCCGGTCACGCCGGCGACCACCACCACCGCGGCGGCCGTGGCGAGCACCTGACGCATCCGGGAGCGCCGCCGGTGCGCCCGGACCGCCACCAGCGTACGGTCCAGCAGGGCCGGATCGGTCGCCGTCTGCTCCAGCGCCATCATCGTCTCGCCGTCGATGCCGGAGAGCAGACCCACCACCGGCACCATGGTCTCCAGCTCGGCGGCGCACGCCCAGCAGGTGGCGAGGTGCTCCTCGAACCGTTCGGTGTCCTGCTGGTCCAGCACGCCGAGCGCGTACGCGGCGACGTCCATGTGGTCGGCCCGGCTCATTCCGTCACCCCCCTCTCCTGCAGAGCCGTGCGCAGCGCACGCAACGCGTAGTAGACCCGCGACTTGGCGGTGCCGAGCGGAAGGCCCAGCTCCTCGGCCGCCTCCGGCACCGTCCGGCCCCGGAAGTACGTCGCCACCAGGATCTCCCGGTGGGACTGGCTCAGCGTACGCAGCGCGTCGGCCATCGTCATCGTGCGCAGCACCCGGTCGGTGCTGTCCGCCTCGGCGAACGCCGTCAGGTCCCGGTCGTACGTCTCCGCCGGCCGGGCCTGCTCGCTGCGGTGCTCGTCGATGGCGATCCGCCGGGCCACCGTCACCAGCCACGGCCGCAGCGAACCCTGGCCCTGCACGCCCAGGCGGTGCGCGTTGCGCCAGGCGCGCAGCAGCGTCTCCTGCACGATGTCCTCGGCGCGCTGCCGGTCACCGCCGGTCAGCCGCATCACGAACGCCAGCAGCGGCCCGGCGTGCTCGGCGTAGAGCAGCCGGACCAACTGGTCGGAATGACTGGCCTCGGTGGACGTCGCCTGGTGGCGCCCGGGCGCCGATCGCGGCGTCACCGGGTCATTCTGGCGGTCGGTGGGACGTGCGTCGACCCCCCGACCGGACCTGGACGCGCGCGACTGCGGTTGGGCCCGGGCGGACATCCACTCGGGCCGCACCATGTCGCCGTGCCAGCCGGCCGCCACCGCGTGCATGCAGACCTCCGGTGTCGAATGACATCAGCCGGCCCCCCACGGGCATGGCCGCCCGGTGGTACGCAGCGCCGCGCCGAACGGATCAACGGCGGACGGAAAAAATCCCCGGCGGCGGTGGGGTGGAGTCGGTGGCGTCGGCGTCACGCACCACCGGGGCGCCGGAGGCGAACCGGTCCAGCTCCGCCCCCGCCAGCACCCGGCCGGGAAACCAGTCACCGGCGGCCCGCCGGGTCAGCTCCGGCACCGGCGGTTCGACCCGGCCCGCGACCAGCACCAGGTTGCCGTACCGGCGCCCGCGCAGCACCGCCGCGTCGGCGACCAGGCAGGCCCGGGGCAGCACCGAACGCACCGTGGCCACCTGCGCGCGGGCGTGCCGCAGCGGCGGCCCGTCGGCGACGTTGGCCAGGTAACAGCCGTCGGGGCGCAGCACCCGGGCCACCTCGGCGGCGAACTCCACGCTGGTCAGGTGGGCCGGGGTGCGGGCACCGGCGAACACGTCGGCCACCACCACGTCGTAGCTGGCGTCCCGGGCGGACGCCACGGTGGCCCGGGCGTCGTCGACGCGTACCCGGATCCGCGCGTCGGCGGGCCAGGGCAGCTCCCGGCGCACCAGCTCCACCAGCGCTCCGTCCACCTCGGACACCCGCTGGGCGGAGCCGGGCCGGGTGGCGGCCACGTAGCGGGGCAGGGTCAGCGCGCCACCACCCAGGTGCAGCACCCGCAGCGGCGCCCCGGCCGGGGCGACGAGGTCGAGGGCGGCGGCGAGCCGCCGGACGTACTCGAACTCCAGGTGCGTCGGGTCGGCCAGGTCCACGTGCGACTGCGGCGCGCCGTCGAGGAGCAACGTGTACGACCGGGGACGGTCCGGGTCCGGCGCCAGCTCGGCCTGGCCGGTGTCCACCTGCTCGACCACCCGGTCGGTGGAACGCTTGCGTCCCATCAGCGCCGCAGCCCGCCGGCCCGGGCGGCCGTCGTCAACGCCCGGTGCAGCAGCCGGGCGTCGCCGAGCAGGCCGCGCAGCCGCCGCTCCAGCCCGGCGATCGGGATCAGGTTCTGCGGGGCACGCGGGTCCTTGTACGGCGTCGAGGCGAACCGGGGCAGGGTGACCAGGGACAGGTCGGCCAGCTCCACCGCCTCGGCCACGGTCAGGTCGGCGGAACACTCCAGCCGGACGATGCCCGCCCACGGCGCGCCCACCGTCACCGGCAGGCGCAGATACCAGGACCAGCCACCCCAGGCGGTGCCGAGCTTGAAGACCGGGCAGCGCTGCCCGGGACGCAGGCCGGTCACCACCGCGGTGAGCCGGGCGTCGAGGTACTGGCTGTGCTGGGTCTTGATGTAGCCCAGCGTGCGCGGCAGCTGCCGGCGGCTGCGCAGCGGCCCGTCCACCACCAGCAGGTCCCCGTCGGTACGCGCCGCGTCGGAGACCGCCACCTCCAGCGCGGTCAGCGGCCCCTGCACCGCCGCCGGCAGCTTGCTCAGCTCCCCGGTGCCGCCGACCCGGTGCACCGGGTAGCGCACCTGGCCGCAGACGACCTCCTCCGCCGACGGGCTGGCGGTGAACAGACCCCGACCGACCCGGGCGCCGGCCAGCTCCGCGGCACCCCGCTCCAGGTCGCAGCGGACCACGCCGGCGGCGTACGAGGCGGCGATCCCGGGGAAGGACGCCCCGTCCTCCTCGGCGGTCCAGACCGAGGCGTCGATCCGGCGCACCCCGTCGACCAGCAGCACCACGTGCGGCGCGGCGAGCCCGGGACGGACGTCGATCGCCCGCCAGTCGACGGCCGGCAGTTCGGCGTCGGCCTCGACCTGGGCGCTGCTCTGGGCGGCCGGCCCGCCGGCCGCCGCCTCGAACGACGCGCCGTACGCCGGATCCCACGCGTCCACGAAGAACCGCGGCGCGCTCACCGGGCCGGCCTTCCGTTCGCGACTGCGGGGCTCCGCTGCGCTGCGCTCCTCGCGCTCACCGGGCCGGCCTTTCGTTCGCGACTGCGGGGCTCCGCTGCGCTGCGCTCCTCGCGCTCACAGCCCGGTCCTCTCCACGCGGGCCGTGCGGGCGTCCTTGCGGACCTCGAAGCGGACCGGGATGCGTTCGGCCAGCGCCGGCACGTGAGTGACCACGCCGACCATCCGGTCGCCCCGGGCCGCCAGCCCCTCCAGGGTGGCGGCCACCGTGTCGAGGGTGGCCGCGTCCAGGGTGCCGAAGCCCTCGTCCAGCACGATCGACTCCAGGCTGGCGGCGGTGGTGGAGAGCCCGGCCAGCTGCTCCGACAGGGCCAGCGCCAGGGCCAGCGACGCCTGGAAGGTCTCGCCGCCGGAGAGGGTACGCACCGCCCGGCGCAACCCCGCGTCGTGGTGGTCGACCACGAAGAACTCGCCCTTGTCGTGGACCAGGTCGTACTGGCCCTGGGACAGCTCGCGCAGGATCCGCGAGGCCCCCTCGACCAGCAGGTCCAACGCTTCCGCGAGCAGCCACCGCTCGAAGTTGTTGGCCCGCAGGTGCCCGGCCAGCGCCCGGGCCACCTGGGCGGCGTTGCGGTGCTCCTCGCGCTGGGTGCGCAGCTCCGCGGCCTGCGCGCGGCGCTCCTCCAGCCGGCGGTGCGCCGCCTGCGCCCGTTCCGCCGCCACGGCGACCGCGCGGACCGGGTCGTCGGCCGGCGGCAGGCCGGCGTCGGCGAGCAACCCGCCGATCCGCTCCCGCGCGGCGTCGGCCGCCGCCTCGGCGCCGGTCACCTCGGCGGCCAGTCCGGCCCGCTCCGCGCGCCGCTCGCTGGCCTGCCCGTCGGCCCAGTCGACCAGCGCCGCCCAGGCGGCGGCCACGTCGTCCCGGTCGGCGGCCGGCGGGCCGAACCGGGCCAGCCCGTCGCGGGTCGCGTCGAAGTCCCGCCACGCGGAGCGCAGCCGCTCCCGCGCCGCGTCCAGGCCACCCCGGGTCCGCCGGGCCGCGTCCCGACCGGCCCGGACCGCCGCACCGGCCTCGTCCAACGCCGTACGCAGCCGGGCCTGCTCGGCCAGCGCCGCGCGCAGCGCCTCCGGGGCGGCCGCCCCGGCGAGCTGACCGTCCAGCTCGGCCAGCCGGGACCGTAGCTGGTCGTGCTGGGCACGGGCCCGCACCAGCACCCGGTCCAGGTCGCGGGTCGCCGCGTCCCGCTCCGCCACCAGCGCCTGCGCCGCCTGACTGGCGGCCCGCGCCTTCTTCCCGGCGGCGGTCGCCGCGGCCACCGCCGAACCGGCCGGCATCGGCGGCACCGTGCCGACCGGCTGCTCGCAGACCGGGCAGGGCGCCCCCGCGCTGAGGTGCGCCCGCAGCGCGACCGCCTGGTCGGTGGCCTTCGCCTCCTCGTGCGCCCGGAACGCCGCCTCCAGCTCCGCCTCGGCGCGGGCCGCCGCGTCCCGGGCCGCCGCGAGCGCGGTGGCCGCCGCGTCGTGTTCCCGCTGCGCGGCGTCCAGCGCCGAGCCGACCGTACCGGCCTCCGCGGTCAGCCGGTCCCGGTCGGCGTACGCCTTGAGCAGCAGCCGCAGGGTGCTCTCGTCGCCCGCGCCGGCCAGCTCGCCGCGCAGCTTCTCCTCCCGCTCCTCGGCCAGCGCCACGGCTGTCGCCGCCCGGTCGGCGTCGGCCTGCGCGGTGGTGACCGCGTGGGCCACTTCGGCGACCCCGGCGGGGGAGCGCACCCCGGCCAGCCCGGCGAGGTCGGCGTCGAGGGCCGCCAGCGCCGCCCCCGCCGTCCGGACCGCCGCCCGGGCCTCCTCCAGTTCGGGTACGGCCGCCTCGACCGCCCCGGTCAGCTCCCGCATCCGAGCCACCTGGCCGGCGGCGGTCGCCAGCGCCTCGTCGTCGACGTCGGCCAGCCCGGCGAGCATCCGGTCCACCTCGTCCAGCCGGGCCTCGGCCTGGCCGGCCCGCTCGGTGGCCCGCTTCTGCACCCCCTCGTAGACGCCCAGCCCCAGCAGGTTCACCAGGATCTGCTGCCGGGTGGCCGGCTTGGCGTGCAGGAAGTCGGCGAACTGGCCCTGCGGCAGCACCACGCAGCTGGTGAACTGCTCGTACGGCAGCCCCACCGCGGCCAGCACCGCCTCCTCCATCTCGGCGGCCGTGCCGGCCATCACCTCGCCCAGGTCCTCCGGGCTGAGCCCGGTGTCCAGCTTGGTGACGTCGAACCCGTCCGGCATCAGCTGGAGCCCGGCGCCCGCGGTCTTGACGTTGCCCCGGCTGTCCCGCCGCACCACCCGGGTCGCCACGTAGCGTGCGCCGGCGGACTCGAAGACCAGCCGCACCCGGGCCTCGGTGGCCGACGGGGCCAGCGCGTTGGCCAGCCCGCGCGCGCCACCCCAGCGGGGCACCGTGCCGTAGAGGGCGAAGCAGATCGCGTCCAGCACCGTGGACTTGCCCGAACCGGTCGGCCCGACCAGGGCGAAGAAGTCGGCGTCGGTGAAGTCGACGGTGGTCTCGTCACGGAAGACGGTGAAACCCGCCAGGTCCAGCCGCATCGGGCGCATCAGCGCTCGACCCCCTCGAGGAGCTCGTCGAAGAGCTCCCGCACGCCCTGGTCGGTGTGGCCCTTGCTGTCCAGGTAGTCGCCGAACAGCTCCCGGGGGGAGCGGCCGGCCCGCTGGGCGGTGCGGGTGCCGCTGCCCGGGGCGGGGACCAGCTCCGGGTCGATCCGGATCTCCAGCGCGTTGGGGAGCAGCTCCTGCACCTCCTCGCGCAGCCCGGCCCGGGGCTGCTCGCGGACGAACACCCGCAGCCAGCCCTCCGGTGCCTCGGCCTCGGCGAGCTGGGCGAGGGTGCCCCGCACCGTACGCAGCGGCACGGCCGCCGGCACCGGCACCTCGCGGATCCGGGCGGCGGTGCTGGCGGTCACCTCGACCAGGGTCACCGAGGGGACGTTCTCCTGCTCGCCGAAGTCGACCGCGAGCGGGCTGCCGCTGTAGCGCACCGGGCAGGGCCCGATGACCCGCTGCGAGCGGTGCAGGTGACCCAGCGCGACGTAGTGGGCGTTGCCCGGGAAGACGGTGGCCGGTACGGCGTAGCCGAGCACGGTGTGCGCGTCCCGCTCGCCGCCACCGGTGCTCGCTCCCACCACGGTCAGGTGCGCGGTGACCAGGTGCACCCGGTCGGGCTCGGTGAACCCCTCGGTGAGCCGGCCCAGCAGCCGGCCCAGGTGGTCGGCGTACGTCTGGTGGGCCTCGGCGGGGGTCAGGTCGTACATCTCCACGGCGCGGACGGCGTACCGCTGGGACAGGAACGGCAGGGCGGCCACCTGCCAGCGCTCGCCGGCGCCGGTAACCCCGTCGATCACGTGCTCGGCGGGATCCTCCCGGACGCTGCCGCGCAGCACGATCCCGGCCGCTTCGGCCCAGGGGCGCAGCGCGTCGAGGGCCTGCCCGTTGTCGTGGTTGCCGCCGATCGCCAGCACGTCCGCGCCGGTGCGGCGCAGCGCGGTCAGCGCCCGGGTGACCAGCCGGGTCGCCTCCGGGGTCGGCGCCGCGGTGTCGTAGAGGTCACCGGCGACGATCACCAGGTCGGGGCGTTCCGCCCGGGCGATCTCGATCACCCCGGCCAGCACCTGCTTCTGCTCGTCCAGCCGGGACCGGCCCTTGAGGACCTTGCCGACGTGCCAGTCCGAGGTGTGCAGGATCTTCACGGGTCACCCTTCTAGAACGGGATGTCGTCGTCGGCGGAGCCCGAGCCGACCACCGCGAACGGGTCGGCGGACTGGGTGATCGAGCGCAGCGTCTGCGATGGTGGCCGGCCCGCCTCGGAGACCCGGGTCGCCCAGGCGGGGAAGGGGAACTCCAGGCAGAGCGGGACCGGGATGTCCGGCTGGTTGACGAACATGGTGCCCGGCTTGGCCAGCAGCGCCCGCTGGCGCTGGGCCGGCGGGAGGAAGCCGTATTCCGGGCGGGACGCCTCGGCCGGGTCGAGCCGGCCGACCACCCGGATCGCCGAGTTGGTGACGATCCGCCGTTCGACCTCGCTGGCGGTCTGCTGGGCGCCGACCAGGATCACCCCGAGGGAACGGCCCCGTTCGGCGATGTCGAGCAGCACCTCCTTGATCGGGGAGGAACCCTCGCGGGGGGCGTACTTGTTGAGCTCGTCGAGGACGACGAAGAGCAGCGGCTTGGCGGTGCCGGCCTTCTCCTTGCGCTCGAACTCGCTCTTGAGCGTCACGCCGACCACGAACCGCTGCGCCCGGTCCGGCAGGTTGTGCAGGTCGACCACGGTGACCTGGGCGCTCTCCGCGGTGTTGATCGAGTGCGGGCGGCGGGTGGCGAGATCACCGCGGATGAGCCGGCCGAGGTCCTTCTTGCTGCCGATCAGCCGGCGGGCGAACGCGTTGACCGTGCCCAGGCCCACCGCGCTGCCGGCCCAGTCGCCGCGGGTCTCGTCGTCGTTGAGCTGCTCGACGATGTGGTCGACGAGGTCGGCGTACGTCCCGAGGCGCACCCCGTCGATGCTCACCCCACCGTCGGCGGGGACCGCGTAGCGGGCCAGGTGGGCGGCTACCGAGTGGACCACCATCGTGTACTGCTGGCGTTCGTCGTCGGCGTCGGCGAAGACGTAGGGCAGCAGGCGGTCGGCGCAGAACTCGGTCAGCGTCCAGTAGAAGCTGTCCACCCCGGTGAGCCGGCTGGACACGTCCGGCGTGCCGGAGGAGTCGCCGACGCGGGGCGGGGCGTACACCCGCACGTCGGGGAAGGCCCCGGCGTCGAGCCCGAGCTTCGCGTACGCGGCGCGGGTCGGGTCGTCGAGCCGGGCGTTGGGGTGGTCGAGGAAGAGCAGGTCCTCGCCCTTGACGTTGAAGATCAGCGCCTTGGCGTTGACCGCGTCGCCACCGAGCACCCCGGAGCGGAACACCGAGTAGAGCAGGAAGGTGGCGAAGCTGGTCTTGGTGGCGACGCCGGAGATGCCGGAGATCGAGACGTGCGCGCCCCGGGTGCCGTCGAGGAAGTCGGCGTTGAGGTAGACCGGGACGCCGTCACGGCCCATCCCCATCGGGATGCGCCGCTCCATCCGGTCGAAGTGCAGGGCGCGCGCCCGGGCGTCGCCCTCGGCCCGGTAGACGGTCGCCCCGGGCGCCGGCGGGACGTAGAACTCGGGGTCGACCCGGGTGGTGGTGATCTCGGCGGCCTCCTGCACCTGCGCCGGCAGCGTGCCGTCGGCGATGGCGAAGACGTCCGAGTCGAACTGGGCGCCCTCGTGCCGGGCCCGCACCTGGGTGACCACCCCGGCGATCGTCACCGGCTCCCGGTCGGGCAGCTCACGGCGGGTCACCACCACGTCGTCGAGCTGGAGGTAGCTGTCCGGGGAGACGGCCGTCCAGAACTGCAACGGGGTGGCGTCGGCCGTGCCCAGCACCCGGCCCACCGGGTCGCCGGGGCCGTCGCGCAGGTCGTCGGTCATCGGCGGACTCCGGTCGGCTGGTCGTCTCGGTCAGGGCACACGCCTGCATCCTGCCCGAGGGATGTGACAGGTTGCCACGCGACGCGGCGGAGGACACGCCCGTACCGGCGCGACCGACCGGCGACCGTCCGCAGCGCCACCGGTCGGCCACGGAGCGTGTCCGTCCGGCCGTCAGTCGACCGTCGGCACGAACGCCACCAGCCAGTCACCGGTGAACCGCTCCGGGATCACCTCCACGGCGACCCGCTGCCCCGGGAGCAGTCGCAGTCCGTGCTCCCCGGCCCACGTGGCGCTCTTGGTGCTGGCCTGCTGGCCGGCCCGGTAGTCCCACCACGACGCGTCGGCGACCTCCACGCCGGCCACCCGTACCCGCAGCCGGCCGGGGGTCTGCGCGGACATCCAGGCCCGGACCGCCGGCCCCCAGGTGATCGTGGCGCGGCGTGACGCGGTCGGGTCGGCGGGGTCGGAACGCAGCACGAGGGCGTCCGGCGGCAGCGGCTCACCATCGTCGCCGACCGGTCGCTCCAGCGGCGGCAGCGGGGCGGGGCGGGGCGGGAACGGGTAGTCGCCGACCGGCACCCGTTCCCCGACGGCCACCCCGAACTCGCCGCGCGGCGGCACCGGCAGCCGTCCCCCCGCGCCGTCGTCCGCGGCGCCGGCCCGGACGGTGAGCACGGCGGGCCGGCCCACCCGCGCCCCGACGTCGCGCCAGCCGTCGACCGTGGTGGACCAGCTGCCGCCGCAGGTCCCGGAGAAGAACGGGTGCCCGTCGACCTGGATCTCCAGCTCGACCGGCAGGCTCGCCGGCTCCGGGCAGCTGGTGAAGATCACCAGGTCGAGGGTGGTCGGGGTGACGGTCAACCGGGTGCTGCGCTCGGGCAGCGCGCCGCGCGCGGTGGCCACGACCCGGGCGCCCTCGGCGTACTCGGGGAATCCGTCGACGGTGCCCGCGGGCGGCCCGGCGGGGGCGGGGGACGGGTCGGTCCGGGCGGTGGCGACGCCGCCGAGCGCCAGCAGCGCGAGCGCCGCGCCGGCCACCGCCGTGCCGCGCCGCAGTCGGCGTCGCCGCAACACCCGCCGGTGTACGCCGGCCAGCCGGTCGACGGCCGGGTCCGAGGTCTTACCCGCCGACCGCTCGGCGAGCACCGTCCGCAGGTCCGTCTCGTTCATGCCAGCGCTCCCTCGGGGCTCAGTGTCTCGTCCAGTCGCAGCTTCGCCAGGGCCTTGCTGGCCTGGCTCTTGACGGTGCCGGGGGAGCAGCCGAGGGTGTCGGCGATCTCGGCCTCCGACAGGTCCTCGAAGTAGCGCAGCACCAGCACCGCCCGCTGCCGCCGGGGCAGCCGGCCCAGGGCCCGCCAGAGCTGCTCGCGGTCGTCGAACCGGGTGTGCGGGTCCGGCTCGGCGGGCGGCTCGGGCAGCTCGCCGGTCGGTCGCTCGCCGGTCCAGCGCCGCCGCCACCACGAGGCGTACGTGTTGACCAGGATCCGGCGCACGTACGGCTCGGGGTCGCCCTGCACCCGCGACCAGGCCTCCCAGGCCCGGGCGAGCGCGGTCTGCAGCAGGTCCTCGGCGAGCGCGCGGTCGTGGGTCAGCAGGTACGCCGTGCGCAGCAGCCGGGGCGACCGGCTGATGACGAACTCGTCGAACCCATCGGGTGGTGTCACGGGCAGCCCTTCGAAGCGTCTGTCGCAAGGGGTTACCGGTCGGCGGGCCCCCTCGGTTGCCCGGTACGGCGGTCGATGTTCCGGCGCCACCTCCTCCCGCCAGCGCAGCTGAACCGGCCGTGACCTGCGGTGATGAACGGCTGGCGAAAACTCGTGGAAAAAATGTTGGCCGAAGGGCGTGACACGGAAGGGCTGCGAGGCGCAAAAATAGCCACAGCGCATCGACGATCTTTCGAACGTCGATCCCCATGCGCCCCGTCGTGGCCCGCTACCTGCGGAACCTCGACCGATCCGCCGTGCACTTGCGACGGATCGTCGTCGGTCGGCACCCCCCCGACCGGCAGTCCTAGCGAAGGCAGGATTCCATGCGTCGTACCACTGTCCTGAGCGGCCTCGCCACGGCCGCTCTCCTGGCCGCCGCCGTCACGGCGCCGACCTCGGCCGGTGCCGCGCCGGGCGTCTCCGGTGACGCGTTCACCCGCGCGGTCGCCCAGCTCAAGGCCCACTCGGGCGCCGGCCTGGTCGCCGACGGCTCGTCGTTCACCCTGAAGAACACCGCGACCGACGCCGACGGCACCGAGCACGTCCGGCTCAACCGCTACCAGGACGGCCTGCCCGTCCTCGGCGGCGACACCGTGGTGCACCTGGGCAAGGGCAACGCCTGGAAGGGCGCCAGCCAGAGCATGGCCGCCGCCCCTACCAAGGGCGCCAAGGCCAAGGTCGGCGCCGCCGCCGCCGGTCGCGCCGCGCTCGCCGCCTCCACCGCCACCAGCCGCCGCGTCGACGGCAGCCAGCTGGTCTACGACGCCGCCGCCGGCGGCACCGCCCTGGCGTACGAGGTGGTCGTGGGCGGCGCGTACGCCGACGGCACCCCGAGCGAGCTGCACGTGCTGGTGGACGCGACCAGCGGCAAGGTCCGCGACTCGTGGGAGGGCGTGCAGCGCGACGGCACCGGCAACACCTTCCACTCCGGCTCGGTGACCGTCGGCAGCACCCTCTCCGGAGGCACCTACCAGCTCGCCGACGCCACCCGCGGCGGCCACAAGACCTACGACCTCAACGGTGGCACCAGCGGCACCGGCACGCTGGTCACCAACGCCGGCAACGTCTTCGGCGACGGCACGCTGGGCAACCGGCAGACCGCCGCGGCCGACGCCGCGTACGGCGCGCAGGAGACCTGGGACTACTACAAGGCCGTGCACGGCCGCAGCGGCATCCGCAACGACGGCGTCGGCGCGTACAGCCGGGTGCACTACAGCTCCAACTACGCCAACGCGTTCTGGAGCGACTCCTGCTTCTGCATGACCTACGGTGACGGCGGCTCCGGCTGGTACCCGCTGACCTCGCTGGACGTGGCCGGGCACGAGATGAGCCACGGCGTCACCAGCAACACCGCGGGCCTGCGCTACAGCGGCGAGTCCGGCGGTCTCAACGAGGCCACCAGCGACATCTTCGGCACCCTGGTCGAGTTCTACGCGAACAACGCCAAGGACCCGGGTGACTACCTGATCGGCGAGAAGCTGCGCTCCTCCGGCGCCCCGCTGCGTTACATGGACAAGCCCTCCAAGGACGGCTCGTCCGCGGACTGCTACAGCAGCAGGGTCGGCCGGCTGGACGTGCACTACTCCTCGGGCGTGGCGAACCACTTCTTCTACCTGCTCGCGGTGGGCAGCGGTTCGTCGTCGTACGGCAACAGCCCGACCTGCAACGGCAGCACCGTCACCGGCATCGGCAACGCCAAGGCCGGCGCCATCTGGTACCGCGCGCTCACCACGTACATGACCTCGCGGACCGGCTACTCCGGTGCCCGTACCGCCACCCTGTCGGCCGCCCAGGACCTGTACGGCGCCGGCAGCGCGGAGTACAACACCGTCGCGGCCGCCTGGTCCGCGGTGAGCGTCAACTGATCGCCTGACCCGGCGCCGGTGGCCTCCTCCACCGCCGGCGCCGGAGGACAGCGCCTCGATCACGGGCGCGGGCACGCCGACCGGCGTACCCGCGCCCGTCGTCGTACGCCGGACGCGGGCCGCCCGCCGGAGGGTCTGCCCGAATCGCCACGCCGGACCGCCCCGACCAGGCATCCTGCACGGGACAGCCGTACGTCGGGCGACGAGGAGGAACGGTGCGACCGGCCGGGACGCGCTTCGCCCTGCTGCTGGCGCTGGCCGCCCTGCTGCCCGCGCTGGAGGCGGCGATCCTGGCCGCCCTGCACTTCCGGGCGGCGCTGGGCCTGGCGCCGCAGCTCACCGCCGTGCGCCCGTACGCCTCGTACCACGACCTGCGCTGGGTGCTGGTCTACCACAACTCCTGGCCCGGGTTCGTGGCCGAGTTCCTGGCGGCCACCGCGCTGCGCGGGCTGCTCTCCTCGGCGCTGGTGGCGCTGGCCTGGCCGGCCGGGGTGGACCGGCCCGCGGGGCGCTGGCTGGTCCGGCGCAACCTCGAGGTCGCGCTCCTGTCCAACCTGGTGATCTCACCCTGGGCGGCGCTCTCCGTGGCCGCCGCGGGGGTCGCGCTCTCCTGGTACCTGTTCGCCTCGCTGCTGCCGTTGATCTTCCTGGCCCCGTTCCTGCAGCGGGGCGGAGTGGTGGACCACTGGTGGCGTGGGCTGCCCTCGACCGAGCTGGTCGGCTGGTCGCTGCTCAACGTCGTGGTCCTCACCCTGGCCGGGGCGGTCACCTCGGCGGGCGCCGGCTGGTGGGCGGTTCCGGTGGCGATGCTGGCCGGTGCGGCCAACGGGTTGCTGTGGCAGCGGACGGTGCGCGCCGCCGTCCTGCCGTCGCGGGTGCGGTGGCGGCGGGTGCCGGTCACCCCGGTGGCGTTCCTGCTGGCGCTGCTGATGCCGCTGGCCGCGCAGGGGGTCATCGGCATCACCGCCGGTGGTTCCGGTGAGTGGCGCCCACCGGTGTTCAGCCAGAACCTGCCCGAGCGGGTGGCCCACGCGGTGATCGCCCTGGCCGGCTACGACTCCACCTACGACGGCCGCCCGGCGGCGGATCCGCGGGTGGAGCGCTACTCCTACCGGGGCCTGGACGGGCAGGACCGGCCGTTGCCGTACCAGAGCGTCGACACCCACCAGTCGCTCGGGCGCAGCGCCGAGCTGCTCTCCGCACACGTCGACGCCCTGCACCGGCGGACCGGCCTGCCGGTGGCGCTGATCGGGCAGAGCGAGGGCGCCATGGTGGCCCGCACGTACCTGGAGCTGCGACCCCGGTCGCCGGTGGACACGGTGCTGCTGTTCAGCCCGCTGGTCCGGCCGGGCCGGGCGTACTACCCACCCGCTGCGGCGACCAGCGGGTGGGGTCTGGCCGCCGGGTGGGAGCTGCGCGGCCTCTTCGCGGCGACCAACCTCGTACGCCGGGTGAGGGACGACCCCGACGAGCCGTTCGTCCGGTCGATCCTCGACAACGCGCCGTTCTACCGCACCCGGATGCTCTGCCCGGTGCCCGGGGTGGTCATGGTGGCCTTCCTGCCGACCGTGACCGCGGCGGAGGCGCCACCGGGGGAGTACAGCGGCATCCCGGTCTTCCAGGTGCCCGCCTTCCACGGCGGGGTGATCGGTCGTACCGTCGCCCAGGAACGGCTGATCGAGGCGCTCTCGGGGGAACGGGCGGTACGGCTGCGGCGGCCCGAGTACGCCCCGCTCCAGCGGTTGGCGGCGGCCTGGCAGGCGCCGCCGCTCCCGCTGTCGGTGAATCCGGCCTGGTCGAAGGCCCCGTACGAGGATCCGGCGTTCACCGGTCGGGTCTGCCGGCGCCGGTGACCGTCATCCGGGGCGCCGTGCGGGAGCGCCCCGGTTGCGGAGCAGGATCGTGACGGCGCCCAGGTGCAGCCCGAGGGCGAGCACGCCGTGCAGCGGGTCGAACGGCAGGAACATCGCGTCGAGGGCGATCGCGCCGGTGACCACGCCGAGGCCGGCCAGCACCGCCCAGGTCCGGCCGGTGGCGAGCAGCAGCCCGGTGAGCAGGACGGCCACCCCGGCGAGGAGGTGCGCCCGGGTCCAGCCGGTCGTCCGCAGCTCCACCATGCCCTGGCCGGTCATCACCACGTACGGGTTGACGGTTTCCAGCCCGAGGTAGCTGAGCACGTCGGCGAGGCCGGCCGTGGCCACCAGCGCCCCGGCGAGCAGCGCCGGCCGGCGGGGGACCGCGAACCGGCCGACGGGCGCGCCGTCGGGGAGCCGCCGCCTCGCCATCCGTCCCACCTCCGGTTCGCGCCGAGCCGCCGTCGGCGCGGCGGGTCCACCTCAGAGGCTAGGCCGCGGTGGGTCGGGCGCGGGCCGGCTTGGCCCGGCTGCCGGTGGGGTGCCGGCCTCAGGCGGCCGGGGCGGATCCGGCGGACGGCACCCGGTCCCCACGGGTGTGGCGCAGCATCAGCACACCGTCCGCGGCGGCCAGCACGTGCCGCAGGCCCAGCTGCCGGGGTGCACTGGCGTCCCCGGCGGTGATCCGCCCCGGCCCGGCGCCGGCCAGCAGGGGGGCGACGGTGAGGCAGAGCTCGTCGACCAGGTCGGCGGCGGTGAGCGCGCCGAACAGGTGCGGGCCGCCCTCGCAGAGCAGTTCGGCGAGGCCGCGCCGGCGCAGCTCGGCCAGCCCGGCGGCGAGGTCGACGTCGGCGCCGCAGCGGACCAGGTCGGCGACGTCGGTCAGCCCGGCAGGCGGTTCGGCGTCGTCGCGGGTGAGCACGATCGGCCGGACCGGCGCGTCGGCGAAGCACGCCTGGGCCGGGTCGAGATCCAGTGATCCGGAGACCACGACCAGGGTGGGATATTCGGTCAGCCCGTGCTCGCGCCGCCAGGCACGGCGCTGCTCGTTGAGCCGTACGGCCCGGTAGCCCTCGTGCCGCAGGGTGCCGGCGGCCACCAGCAGCCCGTCGCAGAGCATCCGCAGCAGGCCGAAGACGCGCTTGTCCGGCTCGCCGGAGAGTCCTTCGGAATAGCCGTCGAGGGTGACCGCGCCGTCGAGACTGGACACGAAGTTGACCCGCAGGTGGGGGCGCCCGGCCCGGCCGTAGAGCGCGGTCAGCTCCGGGTCGGTCAGCGGCGCCCCGTCGGGCTGCGGCCAGGCCCGGACGATCGGGATTCCGACGCTCATCCGCCGGCCGGACCCGTCACCGGAGGGGTGGGTTCGGGGGTACGGTGCTGGCAGTCGCACCACTTCCGACCGGGACACTCGTCGTGCCGCCGCTCCCGGCACGCTCGGCAGATCATGCCGGCAGCCTATGCGGTGGCGGGAGGGGGCAGCATGCCGCGTCAGATCTTCCAGCTGAAGGTGTCCCTGGCCGGCGTGCGCCCGCCGGTGTGGCGGCGGGTGCTGGTGCCCGGCGGCTTCACCCTGGACCGGCTGCACCGGGTGGTGCAGTACGCGATGGGCTGGCGGGACTGTCACCTGCACTGCTTCGAGATCGACGGGGTCGCGTACGGCGAACCGGACCCCGACGGTGAGCTGGCGCTCCGGGACGAGTTGGACGTCCGGCTCGACGCGGTGGCGGGCAAGGGCAGCCGGTTGCACTACACCTATGACTTCGGTGACTGGTGGGAGCACGACCTGCTGGTCGAGGACGTGGTCGCGGCGGACCCGGAGCAGCGCTACCCGTCCTGCTCGGACGGCGCGCGGGCGTGCCCGCCCGAGGAGGTCGGCGGGCCGGCCGGTTACCTGCGGCTGCTGGCCGCGTCGACCGATCCCGGGCATCCGGAGCACGACCGGCTGCGTGACTGGGCGGGGGAGCGGTTCGACCCGGAGGCCTTCGACGCCGGCCGGGTGAGCACACTGCTGCGTCGCCTCTGCTGACGCGGGCGGGGCGCCGCCGCACCGAGGGCCCGGCGGTATGTCCGGGATCCGGATGGTGCATCCCGGTCAGCGGATGACCGCGCGCGGTAACGAAATGGGAACGCTCCCACGGCAGTATTGACAGCCACGACACCCCCCGGCAATCTCATGGGAGCGCTCCCGGGGGTGACGCGGGTCTCTCCGCCCACCGCCCCCGGCCCGCCGCCGGCCCCGTCGGCGGCGGTCGCGCACGCAGCAACCCCCCACCACACCCAGCCTCACCGAAAGAGGGGTCAGGATGAGCGTCCCAATCCGTCGCCGGCGGTTCGCGGCCATCGCGCTCGCATCCGTCGCGGTGCTCGCCACCGCCACCGCCTGCGGCGACGACTCGTCGGACAGCGGCAGCAGCAGTGACGGCCCGGTGAACCTGGTCGTCGACGTCTTCGGCGACCAGGGCTTCGGCTACGACGAGCTCTACAAGCAGTACGAGGCCGAGCACCCGAACGTCAAGATCACCGAGCGCGGCAAGGGGCTCGGCCTCGGCGACTACAACACCCGGCTGACCCAGCAGATCACCGCCGGCGCCGGTGCCGGTGACATCGTCGCCCTCGAGGAGGGCACGATCGTCCAGTTCTACGCCCAGGCCGACAAGTTCGTGAACCTGGCCGACCACGGCGCGAACGACCTGAAGGGCAACTTCCTGCCCTGGAAGTGGGAGCAGGGCTCGACCCCGGACGGCAAGGTGCTCGGCCTCGGCACCGACGTCGGCTCGATGGCGGTCTGCTACCGCAGCGACCTGTTCAAGGCCGCCGGTCTGCCCACCGACCGGGAGAAGGTCGGCGAGCTCTGGCCCACCTGGGACCAGTTCATCGCCACCGGGCAGAAGTTCGCCACTGCCGACAAGAAGCACAAGTTCGTCGACTCGGCGACCAACTTCTACAACGTGGTGCTGATGCAGACCGCGGGCCAGGGCACCGGCTACACCTACTTCGACAAGAGCAACAAGCTGGTGATCGGCGAGAACCCGGACGTGCAGTCGTCGTTCAACCTGACCACCAAGATGGTCAGCGCGGGGCTGTCCAACAACCTGAAGTCCTTCTCCAACGAGTGGAACGCCGGGTTCAAGAACGCCACCTTCGCCACCATCGCCTGCCCGGCCTGGATGACCGGTGTCATCAAGGGGCAGGCCGGTGACGCGGCGGCCGGCAAGTGGGACGTGGCCAAGGCGCCGGGCAACGGCGGCAACTGGGGCGGCTCCTTCCTGGCGGTGCCGAAGTCGAGCAAGCACGCCAAGGAGGCCGCCGAGCTGGCGAAGTTCCTGACCAGCGCCAAGGGGCAGACCGAGGCGTTCAAGAAGGTCGGGAACCTGCCGTCCTCGCCGCAGGCGCTGGCCGACCCGGCGGTCGTCGACTCGACCAACGAGTACTTCTCCAACGCCCCCGTCGGCAAGATCTTCGGCACCGGCGCCAGCGACCTGAAGCCGGTCTACCTGGGCCCGAAGAACCAGGCGGTGCGGGACGCGGTCGAGAACGCGCTGCGCAGTGTGGAGCAGGGCAAGGCGGCGGACGCCGCCTGGCAGGACGCGCTGCGCAACGGCCAGGCGGCGGGCAAGTAGCCGCACGGCCCCGCACGGGTGGCGCCGGCCGGGCTCCCCGGTCGGCGCCACCCGTGCCCATGCGTCGGAGCCCGTGATCCGGCGCCGCCGCGGCGGCGCCACTCACCTGAAGGAACGCCCATGAGCTTCCCGCTCGACACCGCCGCCCCACCCGGCCCCGCCCGGCCACCGGAGACCCCCGCGGCACACCGGCGCCGTCCGGTCGGCCGCACGCTCAACCGACTCGACGTCAGGTACACCCCCTACCTGTTCGTCCTGCCGTTCTTCGTCATCTTCGCGATCTTCGGCCTCTACCCGATCGCCTACACGTTCTGGATCGCGCTGACCGACCGTTCGCCGCTCAACTCCACGATCAGCTTCGTCGGCCTGGACAACTTCGTCGAGCTGCTCACCGACGACCCCCAGTTCTGGAACGCGGTGCTGAACACCTTCGGGATGTTCGCCCTCTCCACCGTGCCGCAGCTGCTCCTGGCGCTGGTGCTGGCCAACGCGCTGAACCGGAAGCTGCGCGCCCAGACGTTCTTCCGGATGGCCATCGCCATGCCGATCATCACCTCCACCGCCGTCGTGGCGCTGATCTTCTCGATGATCTACGCCAAGGAGTTCGGGCTCGTCAACTGGGTGCTCGACACCGTCGGCCTGGATCCGATCGACTGGCGGGCGAACCGCTTCGCCTCCTGGTTCGCCATCTCCACCATGGTCGACTGGCGGTGGGTGGGCTACAACGCCCTGATCTACCTCGCCGCCATGCAGTCGATCAGCAAGGACGTGTACGAGGCGGCGTCGCTCGACGGTGCCTCCCGCCGCCGCCAGTTCTGGTCGATCACCATCCCGCAGCTCCGCCCGACGATCATCTTCACGCTGATCATCTCCACCATCGGCGGACTGCAACTCTTCACCGAGCCGTTGATGTTCACCAGCGGCGCCGGCGCCCTCAGCGGTGGCACGGAGGGGCAGTTCCAGACCATCACCATGTACCTGCTCGACGTGATGAACCAGCGCTTCCGCTGGGGGTACGCCGGCGCGGTCGCGCTCGTGCTGTTCTTCCTCATCGCGCTGATGTCGACGGTGAACTACCTGCTGGCCCGCCGGATCAGCTCGGACAAGTGAGGTTGCGCAGATGACGACCACCACGCTCCGCCCGCCCGTACGTCCGCCGGCCGGACCGGCCCGGACCGCGCACCGGGCCGACAAGCTCTGGAAGGCCACCCCGCTGACCTGGTTCGGCCTCGTCCTCGGGGTGATCCTCTCGCTCTTCCCGTTCTACTGGATGATCGTGATCGCCTCGCGGACCAACGACGCCGCGAACTCGTGGCCGCCGCCCTTCCTGCCCGGCGGCAAGCTCGGCGAGAACGTCCAGCGGGTCCTCGCCAACGGCGACGCCAACATCGTCAAGGGTCTGCTGAACTCGTTCCTGGTCTCCGGCACGATCACCGTGGCCACCGTCTTCTTCGGCTCGCTGGCCGGCTTCGCCTTCGCCAAGCTGCGCTTCCGGGGCAAGAACGCGCTGCTGCTGGTCATCCTGACGTCGATGATGGTGCCGATCCAGCTGGGCGTGCTGCCGCTGTACATCCTGATGGCCAAGCTGGAGTGGCTGAACACCATGCCGTCGGTCACCGTGCCGTTCCTGATCGGCGGCTTCGGCATCTTCATGATGCGCCAGTACGCCGAGCAGGCCGTGCCGAACGAGCTGATCGAGGCGGCCCGGGTCGACGGCTGCTCCACCTGGCGGGTGTACTGGCACGTGGTGGCGCCGGCCCTGCGCCCCGCCGCCGCGGTACTCGGCCTACTGACCTTCATGGAGCAGTGGAACCAGTTCTTCTGGCCGTTCGTGGTGCTGGCCGACCCGGCCAACCCGACCGTGCAGATCTCGCTGCGCAGCCTGAACACCGCCTACTTCGCCGACAACTCGCAGATCTTCGCCGGTACGTTGATCGCCACCCTGCCCCTGTTCATCGTCTTCGTCCTGTTCGGCCGCCAGATCATCGGCGGCATCATGGAAGGTGCCGTGAAGTCTTGAGCAATCCGGAGAGCCCGCACGGTGTCGACGTCCTCGACCAGGGCCCGGCGCTGCAGTTCCCGCCCGGCTTCCTCTGGGGGGCGGCCACCGCCGCGTACCAGATCGAGGGGGCGGCGACCGAGGACGGCCGGACCCCGTCGATCTGGGACACGTTCAGCCACACCCCGGGCCGCACCGTGGCCGGGCACACCGGCGACGTGGCCTGCGACCACTACCACCGGATGCCCGACGACGTGCGGCTGATGGCCGAGCTGGGGCTGAAGTCGTACCGGTTCTCGGTCTCCTGGCCCCGGGTGCAGCCCGGCGGTTCCGGCCCGGCCAACCAGCGCGGCCTGGACTTCTACCGCCGCCTGGTGGACGAGCTGCTGGCCAACGGCATCGAGCCGTGGCTGACCCTCTACCACTGGGACCTGCCGCAGCCGTTGGAGGACGCCGGCGGCTGGCCGGCCCGGGACACCGCGGGCCGGTTCGCCGACTACGCCGAGCTGGTCGCCGACGCGCTCGGCGACCGGGTGACCTACTGGACCACGCTGAACGAGCCATGGTGCTCGGCCTTCCTCGGCTACGGCTCCGGCGTGCACGCGCCGGGACGCACCGACGGGGCCGACGCCGTCCGGGCCGGGCACCACCTGATGCTCGGTCACGGGCTGGCCGTCCGGGCGCTGCGGGCGTCCCGCCCCACCGCGCAGCTCGGGGTGACGGTCAACCTCTATCCGGTCGACCCGGCCACCGACGCCCCCGCCGACGCCGACGCGGCCCGCCGGATCGACGGCCTGATGAACCGGTTCTTCCTGGACCCGATCCTGCGCGGGTCGTACCCGGCGGACCTGCGCGCCGACCTGCGGCAGGTCACCGACTTCGGGCACGTCCGCGACGGCGACCTGCCGATCATCTCCAGCCCGCTGGACCTGGTCGGGGTCAACTACTACAGCCGGCACGTGGTGGCCGCGGCGGAGCCGGGGGCGGTGCCCGACCCGACGCCGTCCTGCTGGCCCGGCAGCGAGGACGTCCGCTTCGTCGAGCGGGGCTTCCCGGTCACCGACATGCAGTGGGAGATCGACGCCCCGGGGCTGCAGGAGACCCTCCAGCGGGTGCACCGGGACTACACCGACCTGCCGATCTACGTCACCGAGAACGGCTCGGCCTTCGTCGACACGGTGGTCGACGACTCCGTCGACGACACCGACCGGCTGGCGTACTTCGACGGGCACCTGCGCGCCGCGCACGCCGCCATCGAGGCCGGGGTGCCGCTGAAGGGCTACTTCGCCTGGTCGTTGCTGGACAACTTCGAGTGGTCCTGGGGCTACACCAAGCGCTTCGGAATGGTCCGCGTCGACTACGACAATCAGGCACGAATCCCCAAGTCCAGCGCCCGGTGGTACGCCGAGGTGATCCGACGCAACGGTCTGGCCGCACAATAGGCGCAGAGGCCAGCCAGTAACGGACGGCCCGGCACCGGCGCCGATGGAGGTGCCGGGCAGTCCGACGTCGGAGGAGCACACGATGACAACGCAGCGCACCCGCTCGCTCGGGCGCCCGACCCTCGACGCGGTCGCCGCCCGCGCGGGCGTCGGGCGCGGCACGGTTTCCCGTGTGGTCAACGGCTCGCCGCAGGTCAGCCCGGAGGCCCGGGCCGCCGTGCAGCAGGCCATCAACGAGCTCGGGTACGTCCCGAACCGAGCCGCCCGGGCGCTGGTCACCCAGCGGACCGACTCGGTGGCGCTGGTGGTCTCCGAGTCCGGTGAGCGGGTCTTCACCGAGCCGTTCTTCGCCGGCATCGTCCGCGGTGTCAGCTCCGGGCTGCTGGAGACCCCGATGCAGCTCTGGCTGGCCATGGTGCAGTCGCCCATCGAGCGGGAACGCGTCGAGCACCACCTGACCAACCAGCACGTCGACGGGGTGCTGCTGCTGTCGCTGCACGACTCGGACCCGCTGCCCACCCTGCTGGAGGAGCGCGGGCTGCCCACCGTGCTCGGCGGCCGGCCGGCCCGGATGCTGCAACCGGGCGCCCAGCCGGCGTACTACGTCGACATGGACAACGTCGGCGGCGCCCGGCAGGCGGTGGAGCACCTCTTCGCCCGCGGCCGCCGACGGATCGCCACCATCGCCGGCCCGCAGGACATGGGTGCCGGCCTGGCCCGGCTCTCCGGCTACCAGGAGGCCGTGAAGGCCGCCGGCGCCTCGGTGGACCCGGACCTGATCGCGTACGGCGACTTCAGCGAGGGCAGCGGGACGGCCTGCATGCGCCGGCTGCTGGAGCTGCGGCCGGACCTGGACGCGGTCTTCGCCGCCTCCGACCTGATGGCCTTCGGTGCGCTGCGCACGCTGCGCGAGTTCGGCCGCCGGGTGCCCGAGGACGTGGCCGTGATCGGCTTCGACGACGCGCCCATCGCCCGGCAGGCCGAGCCGCCGCTGACCACCGTCTTCCAGCCGGTGGAGGAGATGGGCCGGCAGATGGCCCGGCTGCTGGTGGCCCGGATCCGCGGCGACGACCTGCCCGCCGAGCAGATCCTGCTGGACACCAAGCTCGTCCACCGCGCCTCCGCCTGACCCGCCGCCGGGTCGCCGCGGCCGGTCAGGCGGGCGTACGCAGGGTGCGCAGGCCCGCGTCCACCAGCGGGGCGACCATCTCGCCGATCCGGTCGAAGCCACCACCGAGGGTCTGCCCGAGGGTGTGCCGGTAGTGGATCCCCTCGCAGATCACCGCCAGCTTGAAGCAGCCCAGCGCCACGTGCCAGTGCAGCGGGCCGACGTCGACGTCGCTGCGGCCGGCGTACCGGTCGATCAGCTCGGCGCCGGTGGGGAAGCCGGCGCGCGGGCCGATGCCGTCGGCCACCGGGTTCCCCTCGGCCAGGTCGCTGTCGCCCAGCACGCTCCAGTACGTCAGCAGCAGCCCCAGGTCGGCCAGGGGATCGCCCAACGTGGCCATCTCCCAGTCCAGCACCGCGCGTACCGCCACCGGGTCGACCGTGGCCATCAGGTTGTCCAGCCGGTAGTCGCCGTGCACGATCCGCCCGGTCACCGTGCCCTGCGGCACGCTGGCGGCGAGCGCGTCGCGCAGCTCGTCGATGCCGGCGAGGTCCCGACTGCGGGAGCGGTCGAGCTGCCCGGCCCAGCGGCGTACCTGCCGTTCCAGGTAGCCGTCGGGGCGGCCGAAGTCGGCCAGCCCGACCGACGCCGGGTCGACGGTGTGCAGCGCGGCCAGGGTGTCCATCATCGCCATCGCCAGGTCGCGGCGCTGCCCGTCGGTGAGCGGGTCGGTCTGCGCCCGGCTGCGCAGCACCTGCCCGTGCACCCGCTCCATCAGGTAGAACGGCGCCCCGATGACGTCGGGATCGGCGCAGAGCAGCAGTGCCCGCGGCACCGGCACGTCGGTCGGGGCCAGCGCGGAGATCACCCGGTGCTCGCGGGCCATGTCGTGCGCGGTGGCCAGCACGTGCCCCAGCGGCGGCCGGCGCAGCACCAGCTCCCGGTCGCTGGCGCGCAGCAGGTAGGTCAGGTTGGACTTGCCGCCGGCGATCAGGCTCGCGGTCAGCGGCCCCTCGGCCAGCTCGGGGTGGCGCCGCGCCAGGTAGCCGGCGAGCCGCTCCAGGTCGATCCCCTTGGGGGAGCCCTTCGCGGGCGGCAGGTCCGCCGGCTCCCCGTCCGGCGTCGCCCCGGTGGCGGCCCGGGGCGCGGGGGCGGGCCCGGCGGACGCCGGGTGGACGGGGGGCAGCGGGGTGGCCGGGTCACCCGGCCGGAACGCGTCGACGGCCGGATCGGTCATCCGAATAGTTGATGGCAGCTCAGCTTTCTTGTCAAGGTCGGATTTTTCGCCCGGGACACCGCGCGGCAACAGGGGCGAAACGGACCGGGGGCAGGCTGGTGCCCAGCCTGCCGGCCGCGTTCGGGCCGGCCCGCCGAGCGGAGGGACGGAAATGTTGCTGCGAGTTCGGGTGACCCTGCCGGACCGACCCGGCACCCTCGGCCAGGTGGCCCGGACCCTCGGCGTCTCCGGCGCCGACATCGTCCAGGTGGTCGTCCTGGAGCGCCTGGGTGGCCGGGCGGTGGACGACTTCACCGTGGTCTGGCCGGGCGCCGCACGGGTGGAGCGGCTGCTGGCCGGCCTGGCCGCCATCCCCGGGGTACGCGTCGACGGGGTGTGGCGGGCGATCGGCGCCCCGACCACGACCGGGCAGGACGCCGAGCTGCTGGCCCAGATCGCCGCGAACCCGACCGACGGGGTCGCCACGCTGGTCGACGCGGTTCCCGGGCTGCTCGCCGCCGACTGGGCGGTGGCCGCGGTCGTACCCCTGGACTGGGCCTCGCGCGACGGTGGCGGCACGGCGACCGTCGGGCAGGCCAGCTGGCGGGCGCCGCAGCCGCCCCGGCTGCCGGAGGTGACCCCGCTGCGGGCCCGGTCGCTGACCGCCGCGGACGGCACCCACTACGCGGTGGCCCCGTTCGGCCGGGCCGGGCTGGTGCTGGTGGTGGCCCGCGAGCACACCGAGCCGCTGACCGCCGCCGCGTTCCACTCCACCGAGGTGGACCGGCTCGCCCAGCTGGTCCGGGCCGGCGCGGTGATCCTCGGCGACCGGCTGGACCTGGTGGGCACCCCACCGGTGACCACCGTCACCTGACCCGTCCCGGCACGTCACCCGGGGGCAACGGCCCCGCAACAGGCGGCCGGCACGGTGGGAGGCGGCGAAGGGAGCGAACCATGGCGCTGTGGCGGATCCGGGCCACCGTGGACGACCGACCGGGTTACCTGTCGGTCCTCACGGCGAGCCTGGCGTTGCGAGGGGTCAACATCCTCACCGTGCAGGTGCACACCACCGAGGCCGGCGCGGTCGACGACTTCCTCGTCGACGCGCCGGACGCGCTCGACGAGGCCGACCTGGTGGCCGCGATCGCGCGGGGCCGGGGGCGGGACTGCTGGGTGGCGCGCAGCGAGGCGCGCGGCCTGGTCGACCAGCCGACCCGGGTGCTCGGACTGGCCACCCGGCTGGTCCACGACCCGGACGCCACCGGGGCGGCGCTGCAGGCGCTGCTCGGCGCGGACGAGGTGAGCTGGCGGCCGGACCCGGCCGGCCCGGCAGGCGGGGTCGGTGGGCAGACCATGCGGCTGGCCGACCCGGTCGGCGGGTCGTACGTGCTCGGGCGGCGGGAGCCCAGCTTCACCCCGGCCGAGTACGCCCGGGCGCAGGCGCTGGTGGAGCTCTCCGCAGCGGTGGCCCGCCGCGACGCCGACCGGGTGACCCTGGTGCTGCCCGACGGGACCGAGGTGGTGGTCCGCCCGGCGACGGCGGAGGATCTGCCGGCCGTGGTGGAGCTGCACGAGCGGTGCTCGCCGCGGAGCCGGCAACGGCGCTACCTGGGCGGCGCGGGGTCGCCGTCGCCGGCCCGACTGCGCCGGCTGCTCGACCCGGCGCGGGGCTTGACCCTGCTCGCCACGGCCGGCTCCGGTGGGGCGACGGAGCCGGTCGTGGCGATGGCCAACCTGCTCGGCGAGGGCGACGAGGCGGAGGCCGCCCTGCTGGTCCGCGACGACTGGCAGCGCCGGGGGCTCGGCTCGGCGCTGCTGCGTCGGCTGCTCGGGCACGCCGACCGGGCCGGCACCGCAGCGGTCCTGTTGCACGTGCAGGCCGAGAACGAGCCGATGCTGCGTACCGTACGCCGGTTGGGGCGGCGCGTCCCGATCGAGCGGGACGGGCCGCTGCTCAGCGTGACGGTGCCGCTGGCCGCGCGGCCCGGCCTGCCGAGGCAGGCGGACGCGATCACGCGTACCGACTGAGACCACGTCGACCGGTGCGCCTCGGCGCCCGGCGACCCCACCGGCGCCGGTGACAACGAGGTCACCGGGCGTCGGCAGGCCGAACTCCGGTGCGGAGGACGGTGCGACGGCAGGGCCCCGGTGCGGGGCCCTGCCCATGTCCGGGGTCGGCCGGGCCGGTGGCGGAACCGACCGGGTCGGGTCAGCCGAAGAAGAAGCCGGCCCGGCGGTCGCCCGACACGCAGAACCGGTTGCCCTCGGTGTCGGCCAGCACGACGTACGGCTGCTGCCCCGGCTCCGGGCGCGCCGGATAGTGCGGCCAGTCGACGCGGGCGGCGCCCAGCCCGACGAGCCGCTGCACCTCGTCGTCCAGGTCGGTCTCGCCGGCGTTCAGGTCGAGGTGGATCCGGGGAAACTCCTCCACCCGGCTGTCGCTGACGTCCAGCGCGACCGGCACGCCGGCACCGCCGGGCGGCGGTTGCAGGACGACCCACTCGTCGCCGGGGTAGCGGGGACGGCGGCGGACGTAGTTCAGGGCGGCGGCCCAGAACTCCGCGGCGCGCTGGTCGTCCCGGACCCCCAGGGAGATCTGCTCGATCATCGACATCGGTCGAGACTAGCCGGCGACAGATGTTAAGAAGGGGCCCCTGCTATGCAGAATGCGTTAACAGGGGGCCCTTCCTTGCACTCAGGTGGTGGGGTAGCTGCTGTAGTCGGGGAAGTTGCCGTAGAGCCGGCCGTCGCCGCCCACGGTGACCGCCTGCACCAGCAGGTCGCCGCCGACGAAGGCGCCCTTCCACGACGCGCCCCGGCCGCCGAACGGCTCCGCCCGGTCGCCCCGGGAGCGTGGCTTGTTGATGCCCACCTTGAACGCCTGCAGGTCGACGGCCAGCTTGCCGGCGAGTTCCTCGTCGTCGCAGGCGAGCGAGGCGACCAGCGCGCCGTTGGAGGCGTTCATGGCGGCCAGCAGCTCGTCGGTGGTGTCGACCACGACGATGGTGTCGACCGGGCCGAACGGCTCGGCGTGCATCAGCCGGGAGCGCCCGGGCGGGGCGAGCAGCACGGCCGGGGCCACGTACGCCGAGGTGTCCTGGCCGTCGAGGAAGGGCGCGCCGTCGAGCTTGCCGCGGTGCAGCGGGACGGCGCCGCCGCGTACCGCCTCGTCGACCTTGCGGCGCAGCTCGTCGGCCTTGGCGGCGCTGATCAGCGGGCCGAAGTCCAGCTCGGGCAGCGGGTCGCCGGCCGACCAGTCGTCGCCGACGGCGAGCGGGTGTCCGAACCGGACGGAGCGGACGACCGGCAGGTACATGTCGAGGAACTCGTCGACCAGGTCGCGCTGGATCACGAACCGGGGGTACGCGGTGCAGCGCTGCTTGCCGTACTCGAAGCCCTTCTTCAGGTGCTTCGCCAGCATGTCCCACTGGGAGAAGTTCCAGACGCCCCAGGCGTTCAGGCCCTCCTGCTCGATGAAGTGCCGCTTGTCGGTGTCGAGCAGCGCGGCGGCCACCTTGCCGCCGTTGGAGCGCCCGCCGACGAACGCGACCGCACCGATCTCCGGGGCCCGGACCAGCACCTCGGAGAGTTCCTCGCCGCCGCCGGAGAGCAGGGTGGCGGGCAGGCCGGCGCGGCGCATCAGCGCGTGGGCGACGGTGAGGCAGACCGCGCCGCCCTGGGACGGGGTCTTGGCGATGACGGCGTTGCCGGCGAGCAGCTGCACCAGCTCGGCGTGGACCAGGACGCTCATCGGGTAGTTCCAGGAGGCGATGTTGCTGACCGGGCCGGGCAGCGGCTCGCGCCCGTCGGCGAGCATCCGGTCGATCTCGTCGACGTACCAGCGGACGCCGTCCAGGGCGCGGTCCACGTCGGCGCAGGCGAGCCGCCACGGCTTGCCGATCTCCCAGACCAGCAGCAGGGCGAGCAGGTCACGGTGGGCGGTGAGCGCGTCGAGGGCGTCGACCACCCGGGCCTTGCGCTCGGCGAGGGCGGTGGCGGCCCAGTCGCGGTGCGCGGCGGCGGCGTGCGCCACCGCGGCGCGGGCGGTCCCGGCGTCCACCCGGGGCAGGTTGACCAGGACGGTGTTGTCGATCGGCGTCCGGACCGGGCTGGGCGTGCCGACCGGCTGCCACTGCCCGGAGAGCAGGTTGTGCAGGGTGGGTACGCCGTCGACCTCGGCCCCGAAGGCCTCCGGGGTGGCGGCCACCGCGCGGGCGAGGGTGTCGGACCAGGCGGTGCCGTCGGCGAGTCGTAGGGCCATCGCGATCTCCTCAGGGTCGACCGGGGGAGCGGCGGCGTCGATGGCACCGCTGGTGTCGCGTACTGTCCCGCGCGGCCGTTCGGGGCGGCAACCGTACGCTCGTATCCCAGGACGCCGGGTCCACGTTCACGTTCCGTCCGGCGGCGATCCGTGGTCGACGCCACGGTCCTGAGCAGGCAATACCGGAGCCCTTCATCGACAGATGACGATGATGTGATCCAGTGCTCAGTCGGTTACCGGTCGGTAGGAGTCCGTACGGCGACGACCGGCCGCCGGACGAAAGGTCCGACGGCCGGTCGCGGGTGCTGGCCCGAGGTCAGCTGGTGAAGGTGATCTTGTCCCGACGGCGGCGCAGCACCATCAGCGCCACGCCACCGCCGATCAGGGCGAGGCCGGTCAGCGCGGTGCTGGTGGCCGCGACGCCGGTCAGCGGCAGGCCGCCGCCGGTCTCGGTCCCGCCGCCACCGCCGCCCATCGAGGTTCCCGGCGACACCGGGGTGTCCGACGAGCCGGTCGATCCGCCCGGGGCCGTGGACTCCGACGGCATCGGCGACTCCGACTCCGTCGAGGAAGGCGACTGCGACTCCGACGGGACCGGCGACGGCGACTCGGTCGACGAGGCCGCGCACGGCTGGAGCCAGAACACCTTGTGCTTGGCGTCGGAGGACTTGCCGTCGACCAGGTCGACGTCGAGCTTGATGTGGTAGCCCTGCTTCGGGTGCGCGGTGGCGGCGCTGAGGTCCAGGTCGCTCGCGGAGAGCTTGATGACCTCGTCGTGGTCGTTCTCCGCGCCCGAGGCGGCGTCGGTGCTGATGACGTAGCTCTTCGTCGACCAGACCTCGATGGCCCTGCCCGAGGGGGGCTGCGCCGAGAGGGTGATGTCGGCCTTCTGACCGGCGTCGAAGTTGAAGAACTCGAGCTCGAACTCGCAGGTGACGTGGGGCTGGTTGTCGACCTTGTCCTCGAACTCGCGACCGTCGATCTTCACCGTGCCGTTGTCGCCCGGCGGGTTGTGCCCACCCGGGCCGGCGAGGGGGGCGGTCGCCCACGCCGGAGCGGCGAAGGCGAGGGAGGCAGTGGCGGCGGCTGCAGTCAGGGCCGCGCGCGCCACGTGCCGACGCTGTGGCATGAAGAATCCTCCGGGAGTGGTTGAGGGGACGTGACATGTTCCCATGAACGCGCGCGGAAGGCGACATCGGACGAACGGTCTGAGCTGCGAATACTCATCGATGCGACGGCAAAATCGAGCACATTGGTCGCTGCGTCCAGGCGTGTCGCCGTAACACAAAGACGGCCTTCGGCGCTCCGCTCCGTCCGCAGTGGTCCAGGGTTCTCCCTTCACAAAGCGGCAAGAGCCGGTTTACATTGTCGAACATCCATGGGAGCGCTCCCGGGCTCGCGTGGTCACCCCACCACCACCGCCGCACGGCAGCTCCACCGCGGACGCCGTCCCTCGTCCGGTCGGTGCTGCCGTGCGGCGCCACCGACAGGAGTCCACCGTGCACCACCCGACCCGGCCGCCCGGTCCCGGCCGACCCCGGTTGCGCCGCCTGCTCGCCGCCGGCGCCGCCCTCGTCACCACGCTGACCGCGCTGGCGGCACCCGCCACCGCCGCCCCCCGCACCGCCACGACACCGACGGCGACCACGCTGGCCGCGCCCGCCTTCAACTACGCAGAGGCGTTGCAGAAGTCGCTGTTCTTCTACGAGGCGCAGCAGTCCGGGAAGAAGCCGGCCTGGAACCGGGTCTCCTGGCGTGGCGACTCCGCGCTCACCGACGGCGCCGACGTCGGCCTCGACCTCACCGGCGGCTGGTACGACGCCGGCGACCACGTGAAGTTCGGCTTCCCGATGGCGTTCAGCGCCACCATGCTGGCCTGGGGCGCGGTCGAGTACCGCGACGGCTACGCCGCCTCCGGTCAGCTCCCGCACCTGCTGAACAACCTGCGCTTCGTCAACGACTACTTCGTCAAGGCGCACCCCGCCCCGAACGTCCTCTACGGGCAGGTCGGCAAGGGCGACGACGACCACAAGTGGTGGGGGCCGGCCGAGGTGCTGCCGATGGCGCGGCCGGCGTACAAGATCGACGCGAGCTGTGGCGGCGCGGACCTGGCGGGGGAGACGGCGGCCGCGATGGCCGCGTCCTCGATGGTCTTCCGGCCCACCGACGCCGCCTACGCCGACAAGCTGCTCACCCACGCCAGGCAGCTCTACACCTTCGCCGACACGGTGCGGAAGAGCTATCACGAGTGCATCACGGACGCGACCAGCTTCTACCGGTCGTGGAGCGGCTACCAGGACGAGCTGGTCTGGGGGGCGATCTGGCTCTACCGGGCCACCGGCGACGCCACCTACCTCGCCAAGGCCGAGAGCGAGTACGACAAGCTCGGCACCGAGAACCAGACCACCACCAAGTCCTACAAGTGGACGCTCGCCTGGGACAACAAGCAGTTCGGCGCGTACGTGCTGCTGGCCAACCTGACCGGCAAGCAGAAGTACGTCGACGACGCCAACCGCTGGCTCGACTGGTGGACCGTCGGCGTCAACGGCTCGCGGGTGAACTACTCGCCCGGCGGGGAGGCCGTCCTCGACTCCTGGGGCTCCCTGCGCTACGCCGCCAACACCGCCTTCGCCGCGCTGGTCTACAGCGACAGGACCTCCGACGCCACCCGTAAGACCCGCTACCACGACTTCGCCGTCCGGCAGATCAACTACGCGCTCGGCGACAACCCGCGCAACTCCAGCTACCTGATCGGCTTCGGCGCCAACTCCCCGAAGAACCCGCACCACCGCACCGCGCACGGCTCCTGGTGGGACAGCCAGACCGTACCCACCGGGACCCGGCACGTGCTCTACGGCGCGCTGGTCGGCGGCCCGTCGTCGGCCAACGACGCGTACACCGACAGCCGGTCGGACTACGTGATGAACGAGGTGGCCACCGACTACAACGCCGGCTTCACCTCCGCGCTGGCCCGGCTCTCCCAGGAGTACGGCGGCACCCCGCTGGCCGGCTTCCCGGTCGCCGAGCAGCCCGACCTGGACGAGCTGACCGTGGAGACCACGGTGATGCAGGCGGAGACCCGGGCCACCGGCCTCAAGGCGATCATCTACAACAAGTCGGCGTTCCCGGCCCGGGCGCTGACCACCGCGAAGTTCCGCTACTACTTCCGCCCCGACGGCACCGGCCCGGTCACCGTCACCCCCGGCTACACCCAGGGCTGCCCGTCGCCGTCGACCGCGAAGCAGTACAGCGCCGACATCTGGTACGTCGAGGTCGACTGCACCGGCTACACCATCGCCCCGGCCGGGCAGTCGCAGCACCGGATGGAGGTCCAGTTCAAGATCGGCGTACCGGAGGGCGGCACCTGGGACCCGACGAACGACCCGTCGTACTCCGCCACCGCCGGCCCGAACCGTAAGGTGCCGCTCTACGCAGGCGGGGTGAAGGTGTGGGGCGACGAGCCGGGACCGGCCACCCCGGACACCACCGCGCCAAGCACCCCGGGCACCCCGGTCGCCTCGGCGGTCACCGCCACCGGGCTCACCCTGACCTGGCCGGCCGCCACCGACACCGGCGGCAGCGGACTCGCCGGCTACGACGTCACCCAGGCGCAGACCGGAAGCGACGCGCTGGTGCTGCTGAGGTCGACCACGAACACGCTCGCCGTCACCGGGTTGTCGCCCGAGCGGACGTACACCTTCACCGTGGTGGCCCGCGACGGCGCCGGCAACCGGTCGGCGGCCTCGCCTCCGGTCACCGTCACCACCCCGGCCGCGCCCGCGCCGGACACCACCGCGCCCACCGCGCCCGGCACCCCCACCGCCTCGGCGGTCGGCCCCACCGGGCTCACCCTGACCTGGGGACCGGCCACCGACAACGTCGGCGTCACCGGCTACCGGGTCTACCGCGGCGGCACCGTCCTGGTCGGCTCCACCACCGGCACCAGCCTCGCGGTCACCGGCCTCACCGCCGCGACCGCGTACACCTTCACCGTGGTCGCGGTGGACGCCGCCGGCAACGTCTCCGCGGCGTCCGCGCCGGTCACCGTCACCACCGCGCCGCCGCCAGCGTCGGGTGGCTGCACCGTCGGGTACGTCACCAGCGACTGGTCCACCGGCTTCACCGCGACCATCACCATCACCAACACCGGCACCACCACGATCACCGGCTGGACCCTCGGGTTCAGCTTCCCCACCAGCGGGCAGAAGGTCGGCGGCGGCTGGTCGGCGAACTACACCCAGACCGGCGCCGCGGTCACCGCGTCCAACCTCTCCTACAACGGCACGCTCGCCCCGGGCGCGTCGACCAGCATCGGCTTCAACGGCAGCTACACCGGCTCCAACCCGAAGCCCACGGCGTTCACCGTGAACGGCACCCCCTGCACCACCTCCTGACGGCCCTCCTTTCGTGATCTTGGACAGTTTCCGTTCACTGCGAACGGAAACTGTCCAAGATCCAGGAAATCACGGGGTAGCGGCGGTGGTTGGCGGCTGGGATCCTGCGTCGGCGTGTTCGCGCGCGGGCAGCAGGCGCACCGGCAAGCCGGCAAGCCGGCGTCCCGCGTCAACCGCCCGGCTCCTGCACGCCTCGGCGGGTGGACGCGTGTGTGGATGGCGCCTGCGGGCCGGTGCCCATGCAGGCGGGCGCGGCGTGCGGGCGTGCGCGGGCGGGTGCGGGTGGCGCGGCGGGGTGGACAGGTGTGCCAGTGAGTCGATGGGGAGGAACGGTGGGGGACGGAGCGCGTCGGTGGCGGCGCCGGGTCGGGGTGGCCGGCCTGGTCGTCGCGGTGCTCGCCGCCGTGGCGGTGCCGGTGGTGGCCGGATGGGTCGGCGCACGACCGGGCGACCGGGTCGACGAGGTGCCCGGCCGGATCGGGCTGCCGTACATGTGGCAGGCGACCGTGGACCGTGATCCCCCCGGCCCGGCCGCGCTGCTGGTGGCCGGTGACGGCCTGGGGCTGCGCGGGATCGACCTGCTCGACCACGAGGGCAAGGTCGCGGTCATCGGCCGGGACGGCCGCTACCGGATGCTGCTCTACGGCGGCGCGGAGAGCAGCGCCGGGGAGGACGTGCAGCTCTCCCCGGACGGCCGCTACGTCGCCGACGCCCTCGGCGACGGCTGGCTGGAGACCACCGACCTGACCGACGGCTCCCGCCGGGCGTACGACGGGCCGGCGGACGGCAGCGGTGGCCTCCCGGTGACCTGGGCACCCGACGGCCGGTCGATCGTGGCGCTGGACAACCGCTACGAGCCGGTCCTCGGCCGGGACGCCGACGGGCAGGACATCTACCTCATCCGTCTGGTCCTGCTCGACCTGGACAGCGGGGCGACCCGGGTGCTGGCCGAGGAGCGCAGCGACCGGTGGACGGTACGGACCGCGTCGCTGGCCGCGTTCACCCCGGACGGCTCCCGGCTGCTCACCACCGTCGGCGACACGGTGAGCCTGCGCGACCGGACCGGGCGGGCGCTCTGGTCCCGCCGGCTCGGGCCGCGCCGGGTGCTCGCCGGCAGCGGGGCCGTCAGCCCGGACGGCACCCGGGTGGCCACCGTCGAGCTGGACGGTTGCCGCACCGGGTGCAGCGCCCGCGAACTGGGTGCCCGCACCTGGCGGTTCGGTTGGCTGGACACCGCCACCGGGCGGGACACCACGGGCCCGGCCCTGCCCCCGGTACGCGGCCAGGCCGTCCGCGCGCTCGGCTGGCGCACCGGCACCGACCTGGTGGCGCTCCGGTACGAGCCGAACCCGCACGACGGGATGCACACCGTCTACTGGAACGACACCGGCTGGTGGGAGACCGGCCACGTGCAGTTGCTGGCGCTGCGCCCCGACGGCGGCACCGATCTGCTGCTCGACCCGCCCGCCGAGGTCTGCGCGCTGGACGTGCCCCGGGACCTGCTCACCGCCGGCCGGTTCGGGGGGCCCGCGGTCCGCGCCCGGCCGTTCCCGGCCCGCCCGATCATCGTCATCGGCGTCCTGCCGCTCCTGCTCCCGCTGGCCGCCGCGGCGCTGGTGCTGCTGCTGTGGCGACGTCGCCGTCGTGCCGGCCCGGTGCCCGGGCCGGCGGCGGTGCCGGCCTGGCAGCTCCCGGTCGGCGCGGTTCCGGCGCGCCGCCGGACGCCACCGGATCCGCCCTGGCCGACCGCGTAGCCCGGACCCGCCCCGGCCGAGGGCGTGGACCGGACCAGTCGCCGGAAGCCGGCCGACCAGGAGAGCCGGACCGGTCGCCGGAAGCCGGCCGACCGTCGAACCGGGCCGGTCGGCGGAGCCGAAGCGACCTGAGAAGCCCGGCCCGGCGGCGGGTGGGGAAGGCGGATCCGGGGCAAGCTGGCCTGGTGGAACCGGAACTGCTGACCGTCGGGCACGGCGCCGCCGACCGGGAGCGGCTGGGTGAGCTGCTGGCCGGCGCGGGCGTCGCCCTGGTGGTGGACGTCCGCCGGTACCCGGCCAGCCGCACCAACCCGGACGTCCGGCGGGAGGCGCTGCGGGAGTGGCTGCCCGAGCGGGGCATCGACTACCGCTGGGAGCCGCGCCTCGGCGGCCGGCGACACGTCCCGGCCGGCGAACCGGAGCCGGACACCTGGTGGACGGTGGCGGCCTTCCGGGCGTACGCCGCGTACACCCGTACCGCCGACTTCGGCGCGGCCCTCGACGAGGTCCTGGCCGACGTGGCCCGCCGGACCACGACGGTGATGTGCAGCGAGAGCGTCTGGTGGCGCTGCCACCGGCGGCTGATCGCCGACGTGGCGGTGCTCGGTCGCGGCGTCGGGGTGCGGCACCTGATGCCCGACGGGCGGCTCACCCCGCACCGGCCGGCCGAGGGCGCCCACCGCCGCCCCGACGGCCACCTGATCTGGGCCGGCTGAATACCGGTGGTCGCCGACCGGCCTGCGGGACTAGCCTCCCGGCATGGCTGAGTTGATCACCCCGACCACCCGTCTGCACCGCTCCTGGCTCGCCGCCCGCGACGACTGGGGGCGCGGGGTCCACCAGGACGGCAGCGGGCTGCAGCCGACCGACGACGTCGACTCCCCGGAGGGGTTCGCGGACTGGGTGGGCCGGCTGCGCGCCGGCGACGACGAGTCCCGGCTGCCCGACGGCTGGGTGCCGGCGCTCCACTGGTGGATCGTCGAGGGGGACGAGGTGCTCGGCGCCATCGCGCTGCGGCTGCGGCTCAACGACTTCCTCCGCAACGCCGGCGGCCACATCGGCTACGGCGTACGACCCTCGGCCCGGCGTCGTGGCCTGGCCACCTTCGCGCTCGGCGCGGTCCTCGCCGAAGCCGCCCGCCGGGACATCGACCCGGTCCTGGTCACCTGCGACGACGACAACACCGCGTCGGCGCGGACCATCGAACGGCACGGCGGGGTGCTGGAGGACGTCCGGGACACCGAGCTGGGCCGGCTGCGGCGCTACTGGATCGCCACCGGCTGAGTTAGTCGGCCAGCTCGTCGGCGAGCAGGTCCATCAGCACGCCGTCGTGCCAGCGCCCGTCGGCGCCCCGCTCGTAGCGCCGCAGGATGCCGACCGGCCGGAACCCGACCTTCGCGTACGCGCGGATGGCCGCCGTGTTCGCCGCCGCCGGGTCGATGGTGATCCGGTGGTGGCCGTGGGAGTCGATCAGGTGCCGGGCCAGGGTGCGGATCGCGTCGCCGCCCAGGCCCCGGCCGCGTACCTCGGGGTCGAGGAAGAGGTCGAGGCTGGCGTGCCGGTAGTCCGGGTCGGACTCCTCGTACCACTGGATGGCGCCGACCACCCGGCCGTCGTGCTCGACGGCGTACACGGTCAGCTCGTCGTCGTCGAGGTCGGCGCGGACCGTGCCGGCCAGGTCGTCGTCGCCGCGCCACCAGCGGCGCACCTCAGGATGGGCCCGGATGGCGGCCAGGGCGGCCACGTCGTCGTCCGTCGCCGGACGTAGGGTGACCGACCGCCCGCGCAGCATCGCCGGTCAGCCCTCGGTCTCGCCGTGCTCGACGCAGACCGCCGACCAGCCCACCGGCAGCACCTGCACCTTCATCCGGCGGCGGCAGTGCGCGCAGTAGCGCGGCGGCTCCAGCGCCCGGGCCGCGGCGCAGGCGGTGTGCGCGCCGGTCGCCGCGGCCTCGCCGCAGCGGTCGCACCAGGGTACGACCGCTGCCGGCTGGGAAAGTTCCGTCACTGCTCGGCCCTCACAGGGTGGCGGAGAGCGCCTTGACCGGCATCTTCAGGTCGTCCAGCAACTCCAGGTCGGCGGTTGCCGGCCGACCCAGGGTGGTCAGGTAGTTGCCGACGATGACGGCGTTGATGCCGCCGAGCAGGCCGTCGCGGGTGCCCAGGTCGCCCAGGGTCAGCTCCCGGCCGCCCGCGTAGCGCAGGATCGTGCGCGGCATGGCCAGCCGGAACGCGGCGATGGCCCGCAGCGCGTCCTTGCCCTCGACCACCGGCCGGTCACCCAGCGGGGTGCCCGGGCGGGGGTTGAGGAAGTTCAGCGGGACCTCGTGCGGGTCCAGTTCGGCGAGCTGCGCGGCGAACTCGGCCCGCTGCTCCAGCGTCTCGCCGAGGCCGAGGATGCCGCCGCAGCAGACCTCCATGCCGGACTCGCGGACCATCCGCAGGGTCTCCCAGCGCTCCTCGAAGGAGTGCGTGGTGACGACGTTCGGGAAGTAGGAGCGGCAGGTCTCCAGGTTGTGGTTGTAGCGGTGCACACCCATCTCGACCAGCTCGTCGACCTGCTCCTGGTTGAGCATGCCGAGCGACGCGGCGACCTGGATGTCGACCTCCGCCTTGATGGCGGCCACACCCTCGCGCATCTGCTTCATCAGCCGGGCGTCCGGGCCACGGACCGCCGCCACGATGCAGAACTCGGTGGCACCGGTCTTCGCGGTCTGCCGGGCCGCCTCCACCAGGTTGGGGATGTCCAGCCAGACCGAGCGGACCGGCGAGGTGAACAGCCCCGACTGGGAGCAGAAGTGGCAGTCCTCCGGGCAGCCGCCGGTCTTCAGCGAGACGATGCCCTCGACCTCCACCTCCGGGCCGCACCAGCGCATCCGCACCTCGTGGGCGAGCTGGAGGGCGGCGGGAAGGTGCTCGTCGGGCAGGTTCAGCACGGCGAGGATGTCGGCCTCGTCGAGGCCGACGCCGTTCTCCAGCACCTGGGTGCGGGCGCGGTCGAGGATCTCTGGCATGGCTCGTACCCTACAAGGCCCGCCGACCGGCGGGAACGGCCTCCGGGCCCGGCGTCGGTGCGCCGGGCGGGTGCGGCCCGCGCCACGCCGGTCACCGGCGGGCCGGGTGGTAACTTCGCCCCTCGGAAGCGGGCGGCGGAGGAGGGCGACGGCATGGCGGACTGGCTGGCGGCGCTGGACCGCCGCGCCGACCTGCGGGCCAAGGCGGGACTCACCCGCCGGCTGCGGCCCCGGGCCGCCGGCGACCCGGTGGTCGACCTGGCCGGCAACGACTACCTCGGCCTGGCCACCCACCCGGAGGTCACCGCCGCCGCCGCGCGGGCGCTGTCCGCGTACGGACTGGGGGCCACCGGCTCCCGGCTGGTCCGCGGTTCCACCGACGCCCACCACGCGCTGGAGGACGCGCTGGCCGACTGGCTCGGCACGGCCGGTGCGCTGGTCTTCTCCTCCGGCTACCTGGCCAACCTGGCGGCCGTGCGGGCCGTGGTGCAGCCGCGCACCCTGCTGGTCTCCGACGCCCACAACCACGCCTCGCTGATCGACGGCTGCCGGATCTCCGGTGCCGAGACCGTTGTCACCGCGCACGCCGACGTCGCCGCGGTGGCCGCCGCGCTGGCCGCCAACCCGGGCCGGCCCGCCGTGGTGGTGACCGAGTCGGTCTTCTCCGTCGACGGCGACCTGGCCCCGCTGGCCGAGCTGCACGCGGTCGCCCGGGCGCACGGCGCGCTGCTGCTGGTCGACGACGCGCACGGGCTCGGGGTGGTCGGCCCCGAGGGCGCCGGCGGGGTGGCCGCCGCCGGGCTGGCCGGGCAGCCGGACGTGGTGCTCACCGCCACCCTGTCCAAGGCGCTCGGCGGGGCCGGTGGGGTGGTCGCCGGCCCGGCGCCGTTCGTCCGCCACCTGATCGAGACCGGTCGTACGTTCATCTTCGACACCGCCCCGCCGCCGGCCGTGGTGGCCGGCGTGCACGCCGCCGTCGGGTTGGCCCGGGCCGGCGGGGAGCTGCGTGCGGAGCTGGCCGAGCGGGCCGCGCTCGCGGTGCGCCGGCTGCGCGCCGCCCGGCTGACCGTCTCCGACCCGGACGGGGCGGTGGTGTCGGTGACCGCGCCCGGCCCGGAGGCCGCCACCGCCTGGGCCGCGGACTGCCGCGACCGGGGCGTCGCCGTGGGCTGCTTCCGGCCGCCGTCCACCCCGGACAGCCGGTCCCGGCTGCGGCTGACCATCAGCGCCGGAGTGCCCCGGGCGGACTTCGAACGGGCTCTGGACGTCATCGTGGAGTGTGCCCCGTGAGGTTTGCGCAGTGAGTGGATGGCAGGGGCCGGTGCTGGTCACCGGCACCGACACCGAGGTCGGCAAGACCGTGGTCACCGCGGCGATCGCGGCGGCGGCGCAGGCCGCCGGCCTCCGGGTCGCCGTGATCAAACCCGGTCAGACGGGTACGGCCACCGGTGATCCCGGTGACGTGGACTCGGTGACCCGGCTGGCCGCCCCGTCGACCGGCCGGACCCTGGCCAGCTACCCGGACCCGCTCGCCCCGCTGGCCGCGGCCCGGGTGGCACAGCTGGAGCCGCTGGAGCTGTACACCGCCGTCGACGCGATCCGCGAGGAGGCGGAGAAGCACGACCTGGTCCTGGTCGAGGGGGCCGGCGGGCTGCTCGTACCGATGGGGCTGCGTCCCTCGGGGGAGCCGTGGACGGTGGCCGACCTGGCCGTGTCGCTCGGTACGCCGGCGGTGGTGGTGGCCCGGGCGGGCCTGGGCACGCTGAACCACACGGCGCTGACCCTGGAGGCGCTGGAGCGCCGCGGCGTCCCGGCCGGCGTGGTGATCGGCGCCTGGCCGGCCGAGCCGGAGCTGGTGCACTGGACGAACCTGACCGACCTGGTGCCGAACCTGCTCGGCGCGGTGCCGATGGGCGCCGGCGCGCTGGACCCGGGGGTGTTCCGCCGGTCCGCGCCCGGCTGGCTCACCCCGGACCTGTACGGGGTGCTCGACGACTGGCGGGCCTGGGCCGAGGAGATCAGCTGACTTTCGTCAGTGCCGGCGCCGGTCGGGCGTCGGTAGCCTGACGCGGTGCGGCGCTGGCGGGACGGACGAATCGGGCGATCGTTGCCCGACGTGCTGCTCTGGGCGGCGCTGGCCGCCCCGGTGGCGTACGCCCGGCTCACCCCGCCGTACGAGCCGTACGTCGCGGCGTTGCTGCTCGGCTCGCTGGTGCTGCTCGCCGCCGCCGTGGCCGTGGGCCGGCGGGCGCCGCTGGCGTCGGTGGTGCTGGCGCTGGCCGGTTCGGCGGTCGACGGCAACTTCGTCTTCGCCCTGCTGGCGTTCGCCTACCTGGCCGGCCGGCGGGGGGCCCGGACGGCCCCCGCGGTGGCGCTCTTCGTGGTGGTGGCCGCCGCCGGGACGGTGCTGCACCTGGCGGTGCTGGGCACCGGCATGGCGACCTGGTTCCTGCTGAGCTGCGTGCTGCTCGGCGCGGGGGTGTTCCCCTGGCTGGTGGGCCGGTACAACCGGCAGCGGCACGACCTGGTGGTGGCCGGCTGGGAGCACGCCGAGGCGCTGGAACGGGAGCAGCGGGGCGTCGCCGAGCGGGTCCGGCTGCGGGAGCGGGCGCGGATCGCCCAGGACATGCACGACACCCTGGGCCACGAGTTGAGCCTGATCGCGTTGCGCGCGGCGGCGCTGGAGCTGGCCGACGACCTGCACCCCCGCCACCGGGCGGCGGCCGGGGAGCTGCGGGCCAGCGTGGCCGGGGCGACCGAGCGGCTGCACCGGATCATCGGCGTGCTGCGGGAGGCCGCCGACCCGGTCGCCACCCGGCCGGCCGGGGCGGACCTGGCGGAGCTGGTGGACGGCGCCCGGGAGGCCGGCATGGCGGTCACCCTGCGGGTCGCGCCCGACGCGGCCGGCCTGCCGGCGGTCACCGGCCAGACCGTCGGGCGGGTGGTCCGCGAGGCCCTCACCAACGCCGCCCGCTACGCCCCGGGCGCCGCGGTGACGGTCGCCGTGGACGGTGGGCCGGACGGGTTCCGGGTACGGGTGGACAACGCGGCGCCGCCGGACGGGCCGCTGCCCGGGCCGCCGTCGCACGGCTCGGGACTGGTGGCCCTCGCCGAGCGGGTCCGGCTGACCGGCGGGGCGTTCACCGCCGGCCCGACCGATGTCGGCGGCTTCGTGGTCGACGCCCACCTGCCGGCGGAGTTCGCCGTCGGCGCCGGTACGCCGGCCGGCGGGGCGACCGGGCGGGCCGCCGAGCCGGCGCGGGCCGACCCGGCGGGTGGCCCGTCGACCGCGCCGGGTCAGCGGATGCGCGACGCCCGGCGTGGGGCGCGGCGCAGCCTGCTGGTGGCGCTCGCCGCGCCGCCCGCCGTGGCGCTGGCGTTGTCGCTGGTCTACTACCCGCTCGCCACCGCCGGCGCGGAGCTGGACCGCCCGACGTTCGAGCGGATGCGCCCCGGCACGCCCCGTGCCGAGCTGGCCGGCCTGCCCCGGCGGCAGGTCGAGGCGCCGGCCGACGCGCCGCCCGCCACCGCCGGCACCAGCTGCGAGTACTACACCGACGGCAACTTCCCGCTGGCCCGGCCGGTCTGGCGGCTCTGCTTCGCCGGCGGCCGGCTCGTCGACAAGGAGCGCTACGACCGATGACCGCGACGATCCGGGTGCTGCTCGCCGACGACGAGGCGCTGGTCCGCGCCGGGGTGCGGGCGATCCTCGCCACCGATCCCGGGATCGAGGTGGTCGCCGAGGCCGGTGACGGTGGGCAGGCCGTCGAGCTGGCCCGCGCGCACCGGCCGGACGTCGCGCTGCTGGACATCCGGATGCCCCGGCTGGACGGGCTGGCCGCCGCCGTGGAGCTGCGCCGGCTGCTGCCCGGCACGGCCACCGTCCTGCTCACCACGTTCGGCGAGGACGAGTACGTGGCGAGGGCGCTGGGCGCCGGGGCGGCGGGTTTCCTGCTGAAGTCGGGCGATCCGCGGGAGCTGATCGCCGGGGTGCGGGCGGTAGCCGGCGGCGGGGCGTACCTGTCGCCCCGGGTGGCGCGGCGGGTGATCGAGCTGACCGGTGAGCGGATGGCTCGGGTGCCGGCCGCCCGGGACCGGACCGCCGGGCTGACCGAGCGGGAGCGGGAGGTGCTCGGACTGGTCGGCGCCGGCCTGTCCAACGCCGAGATCGGCCGTCGGCTCTTCCTCACCGAGGGCACCGTGAAGAGCTACCTGACCAGCATCTTCACCCGGCTGGAGGTGCGCAACCGGGTGCAGGCGGCGATCCTGGCGTACGAGGCGGGGCTGACCGGCTGAGCGGCCGGCCCCGCCTCGCGGGCGAGGGTCAGGCGTCCCGGCGGCGCAGCGCCCACCGGCCGGCGGCCAGCGCGACGGCGGCCCAACCGGCCAGCACCAGCAGCCCCACCACCGCCGGGTACGGGTCACCGTCGCCGGTCAGGAAGTGCCGGCCGGCCACCCCGGGGAACCCGTCGGCGATCCGGGTCAGCACGGTGATGTCGGGTTCCTGCAACGACAGCGGGACGATCATCAGCACGGCCAGCAGCACGATCAGGCTCAGCACCGCGCTGCGCAGCACGGCGCCCAGCCCGAGGGCCAGCACCCCCACCAGGGCCAGGTACGCCGCCACGGCCAGCACGTCGCCCACCGTCGCCGCCACCGGCGTACGACCCCAGGGGCCGAGCACCGGGACGGCGGCGGCCACCCCGACCAGGCCGAGCAGCAGGCCGAAGGCGAATGTGACCGCCCCGGTCACCACCGCCTTGGCCGCCAGCACGGTGCCCCGGGACGGGGTGGCGGTCAGGGTGGAGCGGATGGTGCCGGTGGCGTACTCGCTGGTGACGGCGAGCAGGCCGAGGGCGAGCACGGCGTACTGGGTGAGGTCCAGCGCGTCGATCAGCACGCTGCCGACGGTGACGACGCCCCGGTCGTCGGTCGGGTCGGCGCTGGTGTTGGAGTTCTGCACGTAGATGGCGAGCTGGGCGGAGGTCGCCGCCATCAGCAGCACCCCGGCCAGCAGCGTCCACCAGGTCGTCCGGATCGACACCAGTCGGGTCCACTCGGCGGCGACGGCGCCGGTCAGCGCCTCGCTGCGCCGGGCGGCGACGGGCGGGGCCGGGACGGTACGCACGGCGGCGCTCACCGGGCCACGCCCGAGGCGTACTCGACCGCGTCGGCGGTCAGCTCCATGAAGGCCTGTTCGAGGGTGGCCGTCACCGGGGTCAGCTCGTGCAGCACCACCCCCAGCTCGTACGCCAGGTCACCGATCCGCCCGGCGGTGACGCCGGTGGCGGTGAACCCGTTGGGTCCGTCCCCGCTCACGGTCGCTCCCTCGCCGGCCAGCCGGGCGGCCAGCCGGGACAGCCCTTCGGCCTGCGGACCGCGCACCCGCACCGACCCGCCGGTGGCCAGCAGTTCACCGACGGGCGCGTCGGCGATCAGCCGGCCCCGCCCGATCACCACCAGGTGGGCGGCGGTCTGCTCCATCTCGCTCATCAGGTGGCTGGAGACCAGCACCGTCCGCCCTTCGGCGGCGAGCCGGCCGGTCAGCTCCCGGATCCAGCGCACCCCGTCCGGGTCCAGGCCGTTGACCGGCTCGTCGAACATGAGCACCGGCGGATCGCCGAGCAGCGCGCCGGCGATGCCGAGTCGCTGCGCCATGCCGAGGGAGAGCGCGCGGCCGGGCTTGGCGGCGGCCCGGTCGTCCAGGCCGGCGAGGGCGAGCACCTCGTCGACCCGGCGACGGCCGATGCCGTTGCTGCGGGCCAGGGCCAGCAGGTGCGCCCGCCCGGACCGGGCCGGGTGGACGGCGCGGGCGTCGAGCAGCGCGCCGACGGAGTGCAGCGGGCGGCGCAGCTCCCGGTACGCCCGGCCGTGCACGAGCGCCCGTCCGGCGGTCGGGGTGTCCAGGCCGAGGACCATCCGCATGGTGGTGGACTTGCCGGCGCCGTTCGGGCCGAGGAACCCGGTGACCCGGCCGGGTGCGATGTCGACGGTCAGGTCGTCGACCGCGGTGACCGGCCCGAACCGTTTGGTCAAGCCACGAAGTGTGATCATGCGTCGACGCTATGGCCGGGCTGGCCGGCCGCGCGGCTGTCGAAAGGGCCGGGCCCACCCTGACCTTCGTCAGGTCGCGGCGACCACCGCGGCCGGGCGCGGCCCGGCCGACGCCGGCGCGACGGCCGCGGCGGCGCCGGAAGCGATGGTGCCGTCCGGGGCCGCACCGGGCACGGCCGTGCTGTCCGCAGGCGCAGCGCCGGAGCGGCGGACGACGAAGGCGTCCGGCATCCGGAAGGTGAGGTTGTCCGGGCACCAGGGCGCGCGGACCACCGTCACGTCGTCCAGCAGCGGCGCCGCCTCGGTGACCACCACCGCCGCCTCCAGCCGGGCCAGTTGCGCGCCGACGCAGCGGTGCGCGCCCGCGCCGAAGGCCAGGTGCCGGCGGGAGCCGCGCTGGCCGGGGCGGAAGTGCGCGGGCGCCTCGACGACGGTGGCGTCCCGGCCGGCCCGGGCCAGCCAGAGCACCAGGCTCCGGCCGGCCGGCACCGGCACGCCGGCCAGCTCGGTGTCCACGGCCGCCACCCGTCGCCAGGTGACGATCGGCGGTTCGAGCCGCAGCCCCTCCTCGACCACGTCGGCGACGTCGACCGTGCCGTCGCGCAGACCGGCCCGGACGGCCGGCTCGCCGGTGAGCCGGTGCAGCAGCAGGGTGAGGAACTGCGAGGTGGTCTCCTGGCCGGCGACCAGGAGGAAGAACAGCGCCCCGACCACCACGTCGGGGGAGTGCCCGGCGGCCCGCAGCCGGGCGGCCAGGCCGCCTCCGGTGGCGGCGAAGTCGCGCAGCACGGTGTGGAACCGGCCGACCTCGCCGGCCAGGGCCACCTGCCGGTCGGCGTCCAGCGGCGCCCAGAACAGCTCCAGCGCGGCCCGGGCGAAGTCCTTCACCGCGCCGACCGGAGCGTCGGGCAGCTCCACCAGGCGGGCCAGCACCAGTAGCGGCAGGTCGGCGGCGAGGTCCGCGTACAGGTCGACCGGCTGATCGGCGGCGAGCGCGGCGGCCAGCCGGGTGACCCGCTGACGGACCAGGTCGGTCAGCCAGGGCCGCTGCGCGGCGACCCGTTGCGGGTGCAGCGCCTCGGCGACGATGCCGCGGATCTCGGGGTGGCTGGCGCCCGCGTTGTTGGCCAGCGTCGGCGGCAGCCGGAACCGGTGCCCGGCGAGCACCCGCAGCGCCGCCACCGGCATCGGGGTCACCGCGTCGAGGGCGTTGTCCGGACGGAAGGTTACCGGGTCGGCGAGCACCGCGCGGACCAGCGCGTGCCGGGTCACCACCAGCTGGGGTACGCCGCCCGGGTCGGGCAGCGTCACCAGGTCCGGCCACGCCTCGTCGACGGTCTCGCCCCACCCCCGGAACAGCACGGCGACACGCTAGCGGGCGGCCCCCGGCAGGCCGGGGTTCAGCTCCCACACGGTGGTGTGCTTCACCCGTACGCTCTCCAGCGCCTCCGGCACCGGCACGTCGTACCCGGCCAGTTCGCGGAACCGGTCGCGGGGCAGGAAGGCCCGTCCCGGGTCGCCGACCAGCACCCGGGCTCCACCGGTGCGGGCCGCCCGGAGCAGGAAGCGCAGCATCCGCTTCGCCATCGCCTCGCTGTAGAACGCGTCGCCGACCAGCACCACCTCGGCGTCCCCGGCGTCGCCGTCGAGGATGTCGGCGAGTTCCGCGTCGACGCGTACCCCGTTGGCCTCGGCGTTGAGCGCGACGGCGGCGACGGCCCGCTCGTCGATCTCGACGGCGCGGACGGCCGCCGCGCCCGCGCGGGCGGCGGCGATGGCGACCAGGCCGGAGCCGGAGGCCAGGTCGAGCACCCGCCGGCCGGCGACCACCTCCGGGTGGTCGGTGACATAGCGGGCCAGGCCCTGCCCGCCGGCCCAGGCGAACGCCCAGAACGGTGGCGGCTGGGCGCTGCTGAACTCGCCCTCGGTCAGCTCCCAGAGCCCGATCGGCTCGTCGGCCTGGTGCAGGCGGACCTCGGGGACGAAGGCGACCGGGCCCAGCCGCGCGTGCAGCCGGACGAAGGTCGCGGAGATGTCGGACACCCGGAGATTGTCCCCGGACGGTGATCCCGGGCGTGTCGCGGGTCGGCGGTGACCGGTTCACCACCGTCGGTGAGATCGCCCCTCGGAGTTGCGGTTGGGTGCGAACACGCCCGTCTACCGGCCGGCGCCCGCCGCTCCTAGCGTCTGGGGAGGGACGCGACCGACGGGAGGGCAGGCGGTGGTGAGGGTGTGGCGGTGCGCGCTTCGAGTCGGGCTGGTGCTGGCCGGTGTGCTGTCGGCGGGGACGGTCGCGGCGCTGCCCGCGCAGGCGGCGCCCGGCTTCGCCACCGAGTTGAGCGGGCTGCCGGACGAGTTCGCCGCGGGCGACGGGGTGCGGACCGTCTCGGCGGTGGTGTCCCGCACCGACGGGGGCGGCTGCCTGAAGGTGCGGTGGTCGCTGGTGCTCAGCGTGCGCGGGCTGCGGCTGGACCAGGTGAAGGTGGACCGGGTGGAGGAGGACGGCTCCTTCCCGCTGGACGTCCGGGCCGACGGTGACGTCGCCCGGTTGACCGACCGGCAGCTCGACCCGGGCACGCTGTGCCCGGACCGCACGGTGACGGCCCGCTACCGGGTGGCGTTCGCCGGGGACGTCGCGCAGGGTCGGGTGACGCTGGCCGCCGAGGCGTACGACGAGGGGCTGCGCCTGCTGGCCCGGCAGACCGCCACCCGGACGGTGGTCGGGGAGTCCGCGCCCGGGCCGACGGCGGAACCGACCGGTGAGCCGACCGTCGGGCCCTCGGCGACACCCGAGGAGGAGCCGTCGGTGGTGCCGACCGAGGACCCGGTCGAGGAGGAGAGCACACCGGCCCGGGTGCCGGTCGCCGAGCCGCCACCGCCGGGGGGTGACGCGGGGCGTCCGGTGTCCCAGGCGGGCGGGTTCGGGGTCGTCCAGGCGGCGTTCCTGCTGGGCGGGCTGCTGCTCTTCCTCGGGGTGGGGCTGCTGCTGCGGCTGCGGTCGTTGGTGCGTACCGGCGGGGACGAGGAGGCCGGCGCGGTGCCGGCCGGCCGGGGCTGGGAGCGGGTGGCGCCGTCCGGGGCGGGCCGGGGCCGTCGATGGGGGCCCGCCCGCCGCTGATCCGCCCGCTTTACAAAAACTCGCCTCTTGTAAAACGGCGGGGTCGCTGCCAGCATCGACGCAGGACCCCGGACAGGAGGCTTCCCATGGCCACCGACGCGCAGCCGATCCGCCCGCCCGCCGCCTGGCGGGATCCCCGCAAACCCCTCTGGCCACTCGCCCTGCTGGTCCCCGCCCTGCCGTTCCTGGGCTGGTGGGCCTGGCACAGCACCGGCGCCGCCTGGGCCTGGTGGCTCACCCCCGGCGTGGTCTTCGGGCTGATCCCGCTGGTCGACCTGCTGATCGGCGACGACCGGCAGAATCCGCCCGACGAGGCGGTGCCCCGGCTGGCGGCCGACGGCTACTACCGCTGGCTGACCTACCTCTACCTCCCCGCCCAGTACGCCGCGCTCGCGCTGTGCTGCGCCATCTGGGCCCGTGGCGGACTGTCCTGGCCGGCCGGCGCCGGCCTGGTCGCCACCGTCGGGGTGGTCAACGGCATCGCCATCAACACCGCCCACGAGTTGGGGCACAAGCGGGAGAACCTGGAACGCTGGCTGTCCAAGATCGCCCTGGCGCCCACCGGCTACGGACACTTCTTCGTCGAGCACAACCGCGGCCACCACACCCGGGTCGCCACCCCCGAGGACCCGGCCAGCTCCCGGCTGGGGGAGAGCTTCTGGGCGTTCTGGCCGCGTACCGTCCTCGGCGGCCTGCGCTCGGCCTGGCGGCTGGAGACGAGCCGGTTCCGGCTGCGCGGCCGCAGCCCGTGGACCCACCGCAACGACGTCCTCAACGCCTGGGCGATGACCGTGCTGCTCTTCGCCGTGTTGGTCGTCGTGTTCGGGGTCGGCGTGCTGCCGTTCCTGTTGCTCCAGGCGGTGTTCGGCTTCTCCCTGCTCGAGGTGGTCAACTACCTGGAGCACTACGGCCTGGCCCGGCAGCGCAACGCGGCCGGCCGCTACGAGAAGGTCGATCCCCGGCACAGCTGGAACAGCGACCGGACGGTCACCAACGTCTTCCTCTTCCAGTTGCAGCGGCACAGCGACCACCACGCCAACCCGCTGCGCCGCTACCAGACGCTGCGCAGCTTCGACGCCTCCCCGCAGCTGCCCGCCGGCTACGCCACCATGGTCGTGGTCGCCCTGATCCCACCGCTGTGGCGCCGCCTCATGGACCGCCGCGTCCTCGACCACTACGCCGGCGACGCCACCCTGGCCAACGTCCACCGCCGACCCGCCCGGCGGGGATGACCCCACCCCGTCGTGGGCGCCGGGTCGGTCACTCCAGCTCGGTCGGGTCCAGCCCCAGCTCGCGGGCCGCCACCAGGCGGATCCACGACGCGAGTTGGCGGCGGGAGATCACCCGGTCGTGGACGGCGAGCTGCACCGCCAGCCCGTCCATCACCGCGCTGATCCGCCAGGCCGCGCCGGCCGGGTCGGTGCACTCGAAGGTGCCCTCCCGGACGCCGTCGGAGATCACCGCCGCGAGGTCCTCGCGCCACCGCAGGTCGAGCCGGCGGGAGACCTTCTCCAACTCCGGGGTACGCAGCGACTCCGCCCACCCGTCGATCCACATCGACCAGGACGTCGACCGGCCGGCGGGGGCGTAGAGCCGCAGGATCCGCCGCAGCTTGACCAGCGGCGGGGCGGTCGAGCGGACCACCGCGTCGAGCCGGGCGAGATCCTGCTCGACCGCGTACGCGAAGGCCTGCGCGAGCAGCCGGTCCTTGGTGGCGAAGTGGTAGAACACCAGGGCCTGGCTCACCCCGGCGGCCTCGGCCACGTCGGCCGTCCGGGTGTTGGCCAGCCCCCGTTCGACGATCACGTCACAGGCCGTCCGCAGCAGGGCATCCAGGCGGATCTCGGCGGCACGTCTCGTCACACCGGTCACCGTAACCCATCCGACCGACCACGAGCAGTCACTGAGGTGCCTGTCGTGCCGTCCGGGCCGAAAGCGGACAGCGGGTGCGGCGCCGGACGTCCCACGCCCTATGCCCCAGGCTCCTAGGAAGCTCTGGGCGCGGTGACGGGACACCGGACTCGCCGGAGGCACCCCCGATTTGGCATCACTTCCGGCGCTGGGCTAAAGTTCTCATCCGTCACCGGGAAACACCGGGGGCGTGCGGACGTAGCGCAGCTGGTAGCGCATCACCTTGCCAAGGTGAGGGTCGCGGGTTCGAATCCCGTCGTCCGCTCGGAGATGCCGCCACGCATGACGGGGGCAACCTCGGTGGAGTGGCCGAGAGGCGAGGCAACGGCCTGCAAAGCCGTCTACACGGGTTCAAATCCCGTCTCCACCTCGGCGTTGACGAGGGCGATTGGCGCAGTGGGAGCGCGCTTCCTTGACACGGAAGAGGTCACTGGTTCAAACCCAGTATCGCCCACCAGGAAAAAGGCTGGATCTTCGTGATCCGGCCTTTTTCGTGTCCGTGAGGGGCTCCGGTCAGTCGAGGTCGCCCGGCGACGGGTCGGCGGGCGACGGGCTGCCGGCGGGACGGTGTCGCTGGATCCAGAGTTCCAGGCGTTTCGCCTCGCCCGCCTTCCCGACAGCGCGCAGCACCTGCGCCAGATTCTCGGCCGACTCCAGGGTGGACGGGTGGTGGTCACCCATGACGCGGCGCTGACGGGCGTGGGCGTCCTGCTGCACGTGGAGGGCCTGGACGTACTGGCCCACCAGGTAGAGGCTGGTGGCGAGGCTGCTGAGTGACTTGAGCGTGTCGGGGTGGTCGCCGCCGAGGATCCGGCGGCGACGGCTCAGGGTGTCCTGCTCGAGGTGGAGGGCCTGGGCGTACCTGCCCTGAATTCCGAGGTCGCCGGCGAGATGGCTGGCTGCGGCGAGCGTTTCCCGATGGTCCTCGCCGAGAATCCGCCGACGACGGAGGTAGGTGTCGTGCTGGAGGCGGGCGGCCTCCTCGAACTTTCCGACGTCACGCATGACGACGGCGAGGTTCCCGGCCGACGTCAGCGTGTCCGGGTGGTCCTCGCCCTGAATGCGTCGCCGCCGCTCCAGGGTGTCCTGTTGAAGCTCGACGGCCCGGTCGTACTGCTTGAGGTGGTGGAGGTTGCTGGCGAGGTTGTTCGCCGAGATCAGGGTGTCCAGATCATCGTCGCCGAGCAGGTGACGACGGCGCTGGTAGATGTGCTCGCAGAGGCGTTGGGCTTCGGTGTAGTGACCGAGGCTCATGTCACCGTTCGCCACGTTGGTGGCCGCGAAGAGGGTTTGCCGGTCGTCCGGGCCGAGCAGCTCCGTCCACCCCCGGTGCAGCCGCTCGGCGAAGTCCCGGCCGGCCCGAAGGTCCCCTCGGGACAGCAGGTACGAGCTGGCGTGGCAGGCCAGCTCCCGGAACTCCTCGTTGTCGCTGGCCGCCGGGTCCAGGGCGGTCACGTGCGGGATCAGCTGCGCCCACCGAGGCCAGTACGTCGGATCCCTGCCGTCGTCGGGGCAGGCGGCGGCGAGGATCGCCTCGGCCTGCTTCCGCAGTCCCCGTCGGCGGTCCTGGTCGAGGTTGTCCCGCAGGATCGCCTGGGTCAGCCGGTGCAGCTGGATGGTCTGCTCGCCGATCCTGGCCAGCCCGTAACCACGGATCCGTCCCCTGCTCCAGGCCAGTTCCAGGACCGATGCCGCGGTGTCGGCCAGTGGTGGCGCCAGCGTGCCCGTCGGTGCGGCGGTGAACAGATCGGTCGGGATCGGGTCGGGTGCCAGGAATGCGCACACCCGCAGGAGCTGTGCGGCAGCCTCGTCCTCTTTGGACAACCGCTCCATCGACGTCCGCACCACGGCGGCCAGCGGCACCGGGTAGCCCACCGGGGTGCCCTCCGACAGGATCTCGCCGGTCTGCTTCTCCAGCAGTTCCAGGTAGTCGGCTACCCCCATCCCGGTCTCGTCCAGCACCTGCGCGGCCTGCGCCACCGCCAACGGGAGGTCGCCGAGCCGGTCGGCCAGCTCGTCGGCCCGATCCCCGCCCAGGGCGGGCAGGCTGTGCCGCAGCAGCTGCACGGACTCGGTCCGGGTGAACTCCGGCAGCGGGACCGGGCGGGCGAGCTGGTCCCAGCCGGGATTGCGGGAGGTGATCAGCACGTGCCCGGCGCCCTGGGGCAGCCAGGCGGCCAGGTCCTCGCGTTTCTCGACGTTGTCGAAGACGAGCAGCCAACCCGTCTCGCCGCGCAGGCGTTGCAGCACCAGCGCCGCGGAGTTGGTGGTCTGGACGTCGGCGGAGATCCAGCCGGCCTCGGCGCCCAGGGCGGTGAACTGCTCGCCGATCAGGGTGGGCTGTTCCGCGTTGATCCACCACACCAGGTCGTAGCTGCCGGCGAAGCGGTGCGCGTACTCGATGGCCAGGGTCGTCTTGCCGACCCCGCCCATGCCGTGCAGGGCCTGGACCACGGCGGTGCTGCCGCCGCTGAGTCGTTCGCGCAGCTCGACCAGGGGTACGCCGCGTCCGGTGAACGCCGCGTTGCGCCGGGGCACGTTCCACACCGGCGGCAGCACGCCGGGCAGCCGTGGCCCGGATCCCCGAGTCCTGCGTCCCTTGGCGGTGCCGGGGAACTCCGGCCGGCCCTTGGCGTCCCTGGGGCCCTGGACCGCCTCCAGCAGCACCGCCCTGGCCCGCTCCTCGTCCAGGCCGAACACGTCTCGGTGCAGCAGGGACGCCACGACCGGTGGCGGGGTCACCTCGGCCACCCGCACCGGCACGAGCCGTCGTCGGCCGTGCACGTCGGGGCGCTGGGCCATGAGCGCGGTCCACTCGTCGGTGGTGAAGCGGTCACGCTCGAAGTAGGACGGTGACCACAGCGCCAGCACCCGGGCGGCGCGGTCCAGCGCGTCGTTGATCCGCAACGTCACGTTGTCGCCCGCGGCCCAGTCCCACACGTCGAGCTCGACGGAGTAGCCGGCCGCCTTCAGGTGCCAGGCCGCCCACTCGGCCCAGGCCCGGTCCGGCCCCGCGTACGAGACGAACAGGTCCGGTGGGGCGGGCCGCTTCTTCGTGCCGCTCATCCGGACAAGCATTGCGTACCGGTGCCGTCACTGCATCACCCGAACCGACCGCCCTGGCGTCGGTGGCCGGTCGGCGGCGCCCCCCGACATCGACGCAACTCACTGTGATCCTCTGACATCGGTCCGTTAACCTGCGTTGACGCGTCGATCGGCCCGACCGGTGCTGCTCAGTTCCGCCGGGAAGGTCCGCCGAATCATGATCCATCGAGGCGTGTCGAGATCGTCATCTTCGTGACTGTCCGTTGAATTATCCCGGAGGTCATTGCGTTCCGCGCGCGGTTCGGGGAAGTTGTCGTCGGCGGTCATCGATTTCGTGGCCGTCGCCACGCCGCTCGTAGTCCGTATCTCAAAAGGAGTGGATGGGAAGTGGCAGTGCCGGTGTCACCCCTCCGACACCGGCGAGTTCTTGCCCTGGTAGTCCCATTTCGACCGGCGCCGGGTGTCGGATCGGCTCCACTCCTGTCCGGCGTAAGGGAGTTCACTGGTGGGGCAGGGTCGATGTAGCATCGACTCTGGTCCATATCGTTCTAGTTATGGGACAGGCCGACGTTACGGCCGAATGCCTGGGGGTGTTCTTCGTGGAGAGAACCGTCGAGTTCTCCATTCTCGGTCCGATTGAGATCCGTGTGGACGGGGACGTCGTCGAGGTCAGGGGAGAGATCCAGCGGGTGCTGCTGATCGCCCTGCTGGCCAGTGAAGGGCGGCTGTGCAGCACAGGCGCCCTGATCGACGAACTGTGGGGGGAGAACCCCCCACGCAACGCGGAGAACGCGCTGCAGGCCCACGTGAGCCGGCTACGCCGCCGGCTGGAGGCCGCCGAGTCCCGCAGCCAGCGCCACCGGCTGGTCAGCTCGCCGTCGGGCTACCGGCTGCTGGCCGACGAGGACGAGGTGGACGCCCTGCGGTTCCTGCGCATCATGCGGGAGGTGCGGGACCAGCCGCGGATGGACCCGGCGGAGGCGGTCCGCAAGCTGCGCTCCGCACTCGACCTCTGGCGCGGCCCCACCTTCGACTCGTTGACCGGCGGCTCGATCTGCCAGGCCGCCGCCGCCCGCTACGCCGAGTCCCGGCTGGCCGTGCTGGAACTGCTCTACGACAACGAGCTCAAGGTCGGGCGGCACTGCGAGATCATCCCCGAGCTGCGCGAACTGACCGAGACCAGCGGCCTCAACGAGCGCCTCTGCGAGCAGCTGATGGTGGCCCTCTACCGGGCCGGCCGGCAGACCGACGCCCTGGCCGTCTACCGCCAGATGTGGGCCCGCCTCAAGGACGAGATCGGCATCGACCCGTCGCCGACGTTGAAGCGCTACGAACGCGCCATCCTCACCCACCACCCCGGCCTGCGCCGGACCGCCGACCACCTCGCGCTGCGCCACTGAGCGGCGCCGGACCGGGCGGGCCGCCACGGCGGTCCGCCCGGTTCCGTCGTGGTGCGGGGGGAGCGTCGGTCGCGGTCCGCGGCCGGGTCAACGCGGCGCGGGTACGCGCGGCAGCGACGCCGCCACCAGTCGCGCCACCTCGGGCGCCGACAGCTTCGCCAGATCGGCCCACGCGTCCGCGGTGGCGGGGCTGCCGCCGTGGGTGAGGTACTTGTGCCGCATCAGCTCGCCGTGCCGGGCCCGGGTGTCCGGCCCGTTCCCGCCGACCGGGACGTCCTGCTCGGCCCGGTGGACGGCGCCGCCGGTGAGCCCGACCGTGACGTGCGCCGGGGTGCGCTTGACCGCGTCGGCGAAGTCCACCGCCGGGGTGCCGGCCGGGTCGAGCAGCTCCGCCAGCCGGGCGCCGCCGAGCTGGCCGAGCCAGTCGACGGCCCGGGGGCCAGCCTCCCGCAGCGCCTCCCCGAACGGTGCGGTGGAGTCGAACAGGGCGCGGGTCAGCCGGGCGTCGTGCCGCAGCCGGACCCGGGCGGCCAGCTCCCAGCGGCGCGGATCGCGTACCGCCGGCTCCTGGAAGTCGGCGACGGTGAGGTCGCCGGTGAGCAGCGCCGTCGCCACGCAGTACGGCACGGCGAGCAGCAGCGAGCTGAGCGCGGCGCCGGGGCCCTCGGCGTACCGGCCGGAGCGTTCGCCCACGTGGACGGTGTAGACGGAGGCGTCGACGTCGATCCGGTCGAGCCGCTCCAGCCAGTCCCCGGGCAGCTGGGGGTGCAGCCGTACGGCGCAGTCGACCGCCGCGTCGACCCCGGGCCCGCCCGGGCGGACCTTGAACGACAGCGTCTCGGTGTGCCACCGCTCGCCGAGGCCACGGGTGAGCACCTCGGGCAGCGGCACGGTCGCGAAGCGGCTCAGGAAGCCGTCCGGATGTTCCAGCACGTCCTCCGGTCCGCCCAGCCCGGCCGCTGCGGCGTCGCAGCTGTCCATGGCCATCCGCACCGGCGTGAAGGCGTTGAACAGCTTCGCGTCGCCGCCGAGGAAGGCGTGCATGACCGGCCAGGGTGGGCTGCTGAAGGCCAGGCTCAGGGCGTCGGTCCACCGATCCGGCGGGGCGTCCTCGCAGCGCAGCCGGCCGGCGACGCCGCCGGCGAGGTGGGTGTGCAGGGCGCTCTGGCCGCGCAGCGGCCCGAGGGTCGCCGCCGCGGTGATCCGGGCCGCGCACTCGTTGGCCGCGATGACCGCGGCCAACAGCCGGCGCCCGTCGAGCTCCCGCGGACCGGCGTACGCCAGCGGCACCGCGACCGTCGAGTTGCCCAGGTGCCCGGCGTACGCGGTGTCGTCGAGGTTCAGCCACGAGCCGAGCGCGGCGAGCACGCAGGCGGCCTGCCGAGGGTCGGCCTGGCGGGGCGGCCCGTAGGCGCGGACGAGCCGACCGCCGAGCGGGTGGGCGAGGCCGGCCCGGATCGCGGCGAGCTGGGAGAGGATCTGGCTGCCGGCCAGCTCGACCACCCGGTCGGGTACGTCGGCGAGGTCCAGCCCGGCGGCCCAGGACGTCAGGGTGCGCAGCAGGGACGGCACGGCTCACCCGGCCGGGTTGGGGAACCGGCAGGCCACCGCGAGCGCGCCGGGCACCACGTCCAGGGTGTACGCGGTGCGGTCGCGGTCCAGCAGTTCGCCGTCGTGCTCGAACCAGATCGGCGCCCCGTCGGTGCGTTCCACGGTGATCGTCCGGCCGCGGGCGTAGACCACGCCGGGCTCGCCGACGTGGTCACCGGCGAGGATCAGCTCCGGCACCCGCAGCGGGTCGACGCCGTCGCCGATCACGCAGACGTCCAACTCGCCGTCGTCGAGCACCGAGTGCGGCAGGAGCTGGTACGTGCCGCCCCGGTAGCGCCCGCCGCCGACGTTGACCAGGATCGTGCCGCCCTCGTGGACCACCCGGCCGTCCACGGTGACCCGGCCGGGGTAGGGCACGCCGTCCCGGCAGGCCCGGGTGAACGCCTCCTGGTAGCGGGCCGGCCCGGTCACGCGTACCGTGCGGGCGATCTGGAGCGCCTCGGCGACGGTCCCGGTGGCGGCGCCGAGCAGGACCAGCTGGTCCCGCTCGCGGATCCGGGCGAGATCGAGGTGGCGTACCCGGGAGCCCTCGCCGCGCAGCGCGGCGTCCACGGCGTCGGGCCAGGGCTCGGCGCCCCACTGGGCCAGGTAGTTCGAGTTGCCGGTCCCCGCCGGTACGACCAGCAGCGCCGGCCCGGCCGGCGTGGCGGCCCCGATCAGGCCGGTCACCACCTCGCGGACCGTGCCGTCCCCGCCGACCGAGACCACCACGTCGGGTCGTTCGGCGTCGGCGGCGCGGGCCGCCGCGGCGACCACCCGGGCGGCGTCCCCGACCTCCATGGTGCGGTGCAGCCGGACGACGTCCAGGTGCTTGCGGCAGCGGGCGAGCACCTCCTCGACGAGATCGTCGGTCACCCTGCCGGCCGCCGGATTGGCGACGACCAGGCCGCGTGCGAAAGGGCGATCGCGCGTGGGCATGACAGCTTCCCGTCTGCTCGGCGGCCGGTACGTGTCGCGTGGTGTGGCGGAGAGGGCAGGATTCGAACCTGCGTGGGTCGCGGACGACCCGGCCGGACCGCGTGGGTCCGGTCCCCGGTGGGCCACTACGGGCACCTCTCCTGGGTGGTGCGGGTGGTGCGGTGGTTCGCGGAGAGGGCAGGATTCGAACCTGCGTGGGTCGCGGACGACCCGGCCGGACCGCGAGGGTCCGGTCCCCGGTGGGCCACTACGGGCACCTCTCCTGGGTGGTGCGGGTGGTGCGGTGGTTCGCGGAGAGGGCAGGATTCGAACCTGCGTGGGTCGCGGACGACCCGGCCGGACCGCGAGGGTCCGGTCCCCGGTGGGCCACTACGGGCACCTCTCCTGGAATTGCAAGTTTTGTTTCTCGAGGAATCCGTCCCGGCCTCCCTCGCAAACAAAGAATGAACCACCGTGCTGACGTTTCGCTGACAAGGTGCTGACGTATTCGGGGCCGGTTCTGTCGCATTCGACGGATACTCATTTCCGCCCTTGCCAACAAAGAGTGCCTGTGTCATATCTGATGAGGCGTGCGCCTGGTTCGGTCGCCCCGCGGGGGTTACCGGATCCGAACTCGGAGCCGGGCGGGCCGCTGTCCGAGTTCGTCCTGTATGCCTGCCTGAATAGGAAGTGCGTGATGACCGGAACAATTTCCCCGTCAGCGTCGGTGCTCGAGGCCGTGCGCGGCCCGGGCGTCGACAATCCGAGTGCTTTCCTTGGCGCCAGCAGCGGAAACTCGGTGTTCACCGCGCCGGGCCACCGAGGCGTGGTCGTCTACCGCACCGCCGGCGCGTACCTGGTGCAGTTCGGCGGGGTGTTCGCCCCCGCCGAGGAGCAGGACGGGCTGCTGGCGGCGTTCGTCGAGTTCGCGGCCGAGCAGGGACGCTCCATCGTCTCGATCCAGTTGCAGCGCGCCGACGCCGAGCGCTACGCCCGCAACGGCTTCACCGTCAACCAGGTGGGCGCCTCGTACGCGGTCGACCTGGCGCACTTCACCCTGGCCGGCACGAAGTTCATGCGGCTGCGCAACAAGATCTCCCGCGCCCACCGCGCCGGTCTGGTGGTGCGTGAGGTCCAGCCCGAGCAGTGGTACGACCGGATGCGCCAGCTCGACCAGGTCTGGCTGCGCAGCAAGGGCGAGCACACCCGCGAGCTGCAGTTCCTGGTCGGCGAGTACGGCGGCGAGATGCAGGCGCACCGCCGGCTCTTCGTCGGCACCATCGACGACGAGCTGGTCGGCTACATCTCGTACTCGCCGGTCTACGGCAGCCGACCGGGGTGGATGCACGACCTGAGCCGGCGCCAGCCCTCGGAGACGCCGGGGCTGATGGAGGCGATCAACAAGACGGCGATCGACACGTTCCGCGCCGAGGGCGTGGCCTGGCTGCACTTCGGCTTCACCCCGTTCACCGGCCTGGACGACGTGCTGGAGCTGCCCGGCCACAGTGTCGCCTTCAACCGCTTCATGCACCTGCTCTGGACGTACGGGGAGCAGGTGTACCCCGCGCAGTCCCAGCTGTCCTACAAGGAGAAGTGGGCGCCGGACGTGGTGCTGCCGGAGTACCTGGCCTTCCAGGGCCCGGCGAGCGTGGCCGGCTTCGCGCACGTGTTCCGCGCCTGCGGCGCGTTCTGACGCCCCGACCACCCTTCCGACCCCTTTCGAACGGAGCCCGACATGCCCGACCAGCCCGACGCCGCCACCCTCGAGGCCGCGCACATGGCCGTGCTGCAGATGTTCGGCGCGGTGTGCGCCGAGCCCGACAACCCCACCGTCGCGGAGCAGGCGGACCAGGCGCTGTGGCGGTTGGACGACCTGCTCGCGGCCGCGGCCTCCTGACCCGCGCACCACTCGGCGGCAGGCGCTCGAAGCGCCTGCCGCCGGCGCGTGTCCCGCGCCGCCGCTGAGCTGGACGGTGCGAGAGGGAGACGGGGGGCGTCGGGCCTACGCGGGTCCGGATCGGGGCCGGGTCAGCGTTGGGCGAGGGTGTCGATGAAGACGTGCACGTAGCGCAGCCGGCCGTCGTCGTCGGCCACCGCCACGTCGCAGGTGACCAACGTCCGGTGCGCCCGGCCCGGCCGTACCACGGCACAGCCGAACCGGGCCACGTTGTGGTGCGCGTCGACCGAGGTGAGCAGGCGGACCTGGTGCCCCTCGAACTGGGAGCGGGCGGTGCCGACCAGCGCCTCGATGGCGTCGTGGCCCACCATCACCACCACCGGGTCGGTGTAGACGCCGTACTCGGACCAGATCGCCGGGATCTCCCGGCGGCGCACGTCCGGGTCCGCCTCGTTCCAGAGCGCGACGTACCGGTGGACGAGTTCGGTGACGGTGGGCAACGGGGCGCTTCCCTCCAAACGGTGTGGCGCGGGATCAGCCACGGTCAGCCGTCGGGATGGCACGAACAGGGCGCCCCCGGCCGATTCGTCAGATGGTAGCGGTAGATGCCCCTTTCGTGGCCCCCACTCCGAAGGTTTCGTCCACTGTGTCCGGGGCGGCCTGGTAGAGGAAGGTGAGGTCCGCCCGCAGCGCCGGCTCCGCGTCGGCCACCTCGACGTGCACCGTGAAGACCGCCTCCCACCAGCCTCTCGGGCGGCTCTGGGCGGCGGTGAGCACCACCCGGCCGCGGACCCGGTCGCCGACCCGCACCGGATTGCTGAAGCGGAGCCGCCCGACGCCCTTGTTGAGGATCAGCTCGACGCCGTCGACGGCGAGCACCTCGAAGATCATCGCTGAGGTGAGGCTGAGCGCCAGGAATCCGTGCGCCAGGGTGGTGCCGTACGGGCCGGCGGCGGCGAGGTCCGGCCTGGTGTGGATCCACTGGTGGTCGCCGGTGACCTCGGCGAAGGTGTCCACCCGGCGCTGGTCGACCAGCTGCCAGGCGGAGCAGCCCAACTCCTGCCCGACCAGGCCGGCCAGCTCCGCCGGCGTCGCCACCCGCCTCATCGGATGGTCCCGCCGGCAACGGCGTGCGCGCCGCCGTCGACGTGGATGACCTCGCCGGTGACGGCGGGCAGCCAGTCCGACCAGAGGGCGCAGATCGCCCGGGCGACGACCGTGGTGTCCTGGACGTCCCAACCGAGCGGCGCACGCTGCTGCCAGGCCGCCTCGAAGGTGTCGAAGGAGGAGATGGCGGTGGCGGCGACGGTCCGCAGCGGACCGGCCGCGACCAGGTTCACCCGGGTGCCCTGCCCGCCGAGGGCGTGCGCGAGGTAGCGGCACGAGCTCTCCAGGCCGGCCTTGGCGACGCCCATCCAGTCGTACCCGGGCCAGGCCTGGCGGGCGTCGAAGTCGACGCCGACCAGCGACCCGCCGCCGGCCTTCGCCAGCAGCGGCGCGAAGGCCCGGCCGAAGGCCACGAAGGAGTACGTCGAGACCTGCACCGCCGGGCCGACCTCGTCCCAGGAGGCGGTGAGGAAGTTGCCGCCGAGGGCACCGGGCGGGGCGAAGGCGATTGCGTGCAGGATGCCGTCGAGCCGGCCCCACCGGCGGTCCAGTTCCTCGGCCACGGCGGTCAGGTGCTCCGGCTGGGTGGCGTCGAGTTCCAGCACGTCGCAGGCCGGTTCCAGCTTCTCGGCCAGGTACCGGGTGATGCGCAGCCCGCGGCCGAACCCGGTGAGGATCACCTCGGCCCCCTGCTGCTGGGCCAGGCGGGCCGTCGCGTACGCGATCGACCGGTCGTTGAGGGCGCCGGTGACGAGCAGGCGCTTTCCGTCCAGGAGCACAGCGGCCTCCGGTGACGAGTCAGTGGTGCCGGCCGGGGTGTGCGGTCGCACGGCGGATGGCTGGTCGACGGGCGCGCGCCGCGGCCGGGCGGGGTCGAGCAGGAGCATGACCTGCCGGGCTGACGACCGCGTGACACGTCGCTGACGCGCCCCGGGCGGCGCACAGGTCAGCGGCTGCTTTACCGCCAACGTAATCGACTGGGGGCGGCGGGTCATGGGAGGTTCGGTTCGTCGAAGAGCGCCGCCACCGCACGGCGGCGCCCACGTACCGGAGGGAGACGTCCGTGAGCGACCTGGCCGAACTGGTCGGTAACTACCTGGAGATCTGGAACGAGGCGGACCCGCAGGCCCGGGAGCGGAAGATCGCCGAGGTGTGGGCGGAGAACTGCTCCTACACCGACCCGCTGGCCGCCGTGCAGGGACGGGCGGGGGTCGCGGCGGTGATCAGCGGCGCCCGGGAGCAGTTCCCGGGGCACGAGTTCAAGCTGATCAGCGCCGTGGACAGCCACCACAACATCGCCCGCTTCACCTGGGAACTGGTCCCCGCCGGCGGCGGCGACTCGCTGGTGATCGGCTTCGACGTGGCGGTGGTCGACGCCGACGGCCGCATCCGCGACGTCTACGGCTTCCTCGACAAGGTTCCCTCGGCGGCCTGACCGCACCGAGCGGCGGCCACGGTGACGCGTACCCGACGGGTGCGTCCGTGGCCGCCGCTCGGCGGTCGTCCGGCGACCCGTACACGACAGGAGCGCCACCATGACAACTGGCAGGCAGCAGGCCCTGCCCCCGACCGAGGCGGCGGCCGTGGCCGAGCCGGCCGAGCGGGCGCCGGGATGGGGGACCCTCTGGGTGGTCCTCACCGGCATCTTCATGATCACACTCGACTTCTTCATCGTGAACGTCGCGATCCCGTCGACGCAGGCGGATCTCGGTGCGAGCGCGGCACAGATCGAGTTCGTCGTGGCCGGCTACGGCCTGGCGTACGCGGCCGGTCTGATCACCGGCGGCCGGCTCGGTGACCTGTACGGGCGGCGGCGGATGTTCAGCATCGGCCTGGCCCTGTTCACCCTCGCCTCGGCCGCCTGCGGACTGGCGCCCGACGCCGGCTCGCTGGTGGCCGCCCGGATCCTGCAGGGCGTCGCGGCGGCCGCGATGGCCCCGCAGGTGCTGGCCATCCTCGGCGTGGTCTACACCGGCAGGTACCGGGCCGCCGCGTTCAACGCGTACGGCCTGACGATGGGGATCGCCGGCATCTTCGGGCAGCTCATCGGGGGCGCCCTGATCCAGTCCGACCTGGCCGGGCTCGGCTGGCGGATGTGCTTTTTGATCAATCTGCCGGTGGGACTGGTGGCGTTGCTGCTGGTGCCCCGGGTGGTCCCGGAGTCCCGGGCCCCGGGCCGGGAACGGCCCGACCTGGTCGGCGCCCTGCTGATCACCCTCGGCCTGGTGGCCACGGTGCTGCCGCTGGTCGAGGGGCGGGAGCACGGCTGGCCGATGTGGACCTGGCTGACCCTCGCCGCGGCGGGACCGCTGCTCGCCGCCTTCGCCGCGTACCAGCACCGGCTGGCGGCGCGGGGTGGCGCGCCGCTGATGAACCTGGCGCTGTTCCGGCAGCGCGCGTTCGGCGCCGGCATCGTGACCACGCTGGTCTACTACTCCGGGATGGCGTCGTTCTTCCTGGTCTTCGCCCTCTATCTCCAGCAGGGCCGCGGGCTCAGCGCGCTTGAGGCCGGTCTGATGCTGGTGCCGCAGGGGCTCGGCTTCATGGCCGCGTCCTTCTTCGCCGGCCGGCTGGCCGCCCGTCTGGGCCGGCAGGTGCTGGCCGTCGGCGGGGTGGCCCTGGCCCTCGGCGTGCTCGGCCTGGATGTGACGGTGGAGGCGATCGGGGTCGGCGGCAGCCCGGTGCTGCTGGTGCCGGCGCTGGTGGTCGGCGGCGTCGGGATGGGCCTGATCATGGCGCCGCTGGCATCGATCGTCCTGGCCGGGGTGGTGCCGCGGCACGTCGGCGCGGCCTCGGGGGTGCTCTCCACCGCGTTGCAGGTGGGCAACTCGCTGGGGGTGGCGCTGATCGGGGTGGTCTTCTACGGCGCGCTGGACGACCGTACGGGCGCCGACCGGTTCCCGCACGCGTACCTGCTCAGCTCGGTGCTGCTGCTGGCCCTCGCCGTGGCGGTGGTCGCGCTGGTGCAGTTGCTGCCCGGCCGGCGGGCCGCGGCGCCGGCGCCCGCGGCGGCCTGACCGTCCGGGAAGGAGTCGCTCGGGGACCGTCCGCGCCGCGGACGGTCCCCGACGTCGCGGTCGCCGCGTCACCAGCGCGGCAGGTCGGTCACCTCCAGCACGGCCGCGGTGAAGCTGAAGCCGACGCCGACCCCGATCAGCAGCACGAGGTCGCCCGGCGCGACCAGGTGCCGTTCGAGCAGGTGGTTGAGGCCCGCCGGCTGGTCGCCCGCGCCGAGGTGCCCGACGGTCCGGCCGAACTCCCACAGGCTCTTCTTCTCGCCGAAGCCGAGCAGGTCGTAGTTCTCGCCCTGGCCGCCGCCCCGGTGGATGAAGGGCACCACCGCGCGGGCCACGTCCTCCACGCCGGCGCCGGCGTCGGCGAGGGCCTCGTCGCGGACCCGGAGCATCTGCGCCTCGATCCGCTCCCAGGAGCCCTCCGCCTCCGGCGTGGCGGCGTGCTCGGCCGCCCGCCGCAGCACCTGCACCGGGGCCTCCTGCCCGGGCGAGGTGCCGAACGGGGTGCTGCCCCGGCCCCACTTCTCCAGGGTGTTGTCCGATGCCACCGCGCAGGAGAGCAGCCGGGCCACTCCGGAGCGGGTGGAGAGCGCCAGCGCCGTGCCGGCGTCGCCGAAGATCGTGTAGAACTGCGATCCCCACCGGTTGAACGCCGGTGCGGCGAACCGGTCGCCGGTGGTGACCAACGCGGTCTCGGCGGCCCCGGCGGCGAGCTGGCCCGCGGCCAGGTGCAGGGCCCCCATGCCCCCGTTGGAGCGCTGCTGCACGTCGAAGGCGAGCGCCCGGGCGCCCAGCGACTGGTTGGCCACATAGCTGGCCGAGGCCCACATGTCCAGGCCCTGGTACCAGAGGCTGGCGTGCAGCAGCAGGTCGTACTCCTCGGGTGGGATGCCGGAGCGGCGGACCGCGACGCGGGCGGCCTCGACCGCCATGTCGACGGCCGCGCTCTGGTCGGCGACCGTCACCGTCTCGTATCCGAGGTCCCGGTGTGCCTCGTCCACCAGGCCGGCATCGACGGCCGGCTGGACGGGGACGGCCGGCGGCAGGAAGACACCCGTGCCGGCGATGTGGATGGTCCGGTCGAATCGCACGTCGCACCTCTTTCGCGTGCGCCCGTCGCGTCGCGGCGGGTGGCGGGGGAGGCCGGTCCGCCACCGTCGGGCGACGCCGCACGACGGGGCCGGGACCGGCCGATTCCCCGGCAGCGTGGCACCCGGCCCTGACACCACGCTGACGAACCATCCCCGCAGGTCAGCGGTGGGAGGGGCCGCCCGTGGCCCGGCTCGGCCCCGGGGACGGACGGCTCACCAGCGCGGCGGGTCGGTCACCTCCAGCAGGGTCGCGGTGAAGCTGAAGCCGACCCCGACGCCGACCATCAGCACCAGGTCGCCGGGGCCGACCAGTCGGCGCTCCAGCAGGTGGTTGAGGCCGGCGGCCTGGTCGCCGGCGCCCAGGTGACCGACCTCGCGGCCCAGTTCCCAGGTGCTCTTCTTCTCGCCGAAGCCGAGCAGGTCGTAGTTCTCGCCCTGGCCACCGCCACGGTGGATGAAGGGCTGCGCCACCCGGGCGACGTCCTCCACCCCGACCCCGGCGTCGGCGAGCACCTCGTCGCGTACCTGGAGCATCCGCGCCTCGATGCGTTCCCAGGAGCCCTCCGCCTCCGGGGTGGCGGCGTGCTGCGCGGCGCGCAGCAGCACCGGCACCGGGGCGACCTGTCCCGGTGCGGTGCCGAACGGCGTGCTGCCCCGGCCCCACGGCTCCAGGCCGTTGTCGGCGGCGACCGCCGAGGCGAGGATCCGGGCGAAGCCGGTCCGGGTGGAGAGCGCGATCGCCGTGCCGCCGTCGCCGAACAGGGAGTAGAACTCCGAACCCCAGCGGTCGAAGGCGGGCGCGGCGAACCGGTCGCCGGTGGTGACCAGGGCGGCGGTGGCCGCGCCGGTGGACAGGTAGGTGGCGGCGAGGTGCAGCGCGCCCATCCCGCCGTTGGAGCGCTGTTGCACGTCGAAGGCGAGGGCGCCGGTGCCGACCGACCGGTTGGCCACGTAGCTGGCCGAGGCCCACATGTCCAGGCCCTGGAACCAGAGGCTGGCGTGCAGGGCCAGGCCGTACTCCTCCGGGGGCAGGCCCGCGCGACGTACGGCCACCCGGGCCGCCTCGACCGCCATGTCGACGGCCGAGATGTCCTCCGCCACGGCGACCGAGTCGTAGCCCAGATCGCGGTGGGTCTCGCCGATCAGGCCGGCCTCCACGGCCGGTCGCACAGGTACGACCGGCGGAAGGAAGGTTCCGGTCCCGGTCAGGTAGATGTTCCGCTCGAATCGCACGTCGCACCCTCTTTCGTCTGCGCGGGCCACCGCGGTGGCCCGCGCCGGGGGAGTATCGGACGTCCCACCGCCCGACATCGCGCGGTGGTGAAGTTGCTTCGGATGCATCGTGCGGCGCACGCAACATCCGGCCTGCCGGGAACCGGACAGCGGGCTGACACGGCGCTGACACCGCGCTGACGTACCCGCCCCCGGCCGGCGGTCAGCCCGACGTCAGGGCGGCATCAGGGGCGGTTGTCAGGGTTGACGCACAGGTGTGTCGTCGAAGGAGAGCGCAGCATGACAGCCCAGACACCGACGATCGTGATATCTCCGACCGGGACGTTCGAGGACCTCGCGGCCCGGGTGCGGCGGGCGGGTCTGATGGACGCCACCCACGGCTACTTCGCGTGGAAGATCGCCTCGAACCTGGCCCTGATGGCGGCGTGCTGGGTGGCGCTGTTCCTGATCGGCGACTCCTGGTGGCAACTGGTGGTCGCCGTCGGCATGGCGCTGGCCTTCGTCCAGACCGGGTTCATCGCCCACGACACCGGCCACAAGCAGATCAGCAAGGCCAAGTCGCCGTCCGAGTTCCTCGGCATCCTGCACATGAACCTGCTGATGGGCACCGCGTACGGGTGGTGGGTCAACCACCACAACCGGCACCACAGCAACCCGAACAACCTCGACCGGGACCCGGACACCCTGCGCCGGCAGGTCATCTTCCACGTCACCGAGATGCCGGTGAAGGGGACGACGAAGTTCCGCCGGTTCGTCATCCGGTTTCAGGCGATCATGTTCTTCGTGCTGCTCGGCCAGGAGGCCTGGCGGCTGCACGCCTCGGGCTTCAAGGCCGCCCGGGCCGGCCAGCTCCGGTCACCGCGGCTGGAGATCGGCCTGGTGCTGGTGCACGCGGTGCTCTACACCGGCGCGGTTCTCTTCGCCATGTCGCCGCTGAAGGCGGTGGTGTTCATCCTGCTCAACCAGGCCCTCTACGGGTTCTACCTGGGTGCCGTCTTCGCCCCCAACCACAAGGGCATGGTGGTGCACCACAACGACGTCGAGCTGGACTGGCTGCACCGGCAGGTGCTCACCTCCCGCAACATCCGCTCCACCCGGTTCACCGACTTCATGTACGGCGGGCTGAACTACCAGATCGAGCACCACCTGTTCCCGAGCATGCCCCGGGGCAACCTGCGCAAGGTCCGGCCGATGGTCGTCGAGTACTGCCGCGAGCACGACATCCCCTACTACGAGGTGCCGGTGTGGCGGTCGTACCTGGAGGTGGCCCGCTACCTCGGCAAGGTCAGCGACGACGCCCGTGGCGGCCCCACCGTGGTCGCCCCCGCCACCGTCTGACCCCACCCGTCCGCCGCCGGCGCCGCCCACCGGGCGGTGCCGGCGGCGTCCGCGCGCCCGTCGGGGACGCGCGGTCCGGTCCGGCCACGCTGGTCGCACGGCCCGGACATGCCGCGGCGGCCGCCCGCCCCGGGGAGGGCGCGGCGGCCGCCGGCGGCGACGGTCACTGTGGCAGGTTGTCGTGCCGGAAACCCAGGCGTACGGCGCCGGCCAGCGAGCGCAGCGAGGCGGCCACCGCGGCACGGGTCCGCTCCGGGGCGATGATCTCGTCGACGGAGAGCCGCTCGGCCGGGAGATGGGGGGCCATCGCCTCGGCGCGGTACCGCTCCACCAGCTCCGCCTGACGGTGCGGGGCGTCCCGCAGCTCCCGGCGGAAGATGACGTCCACCGCCGCGTCCGCGCCCATCACCGCCATCTCCGCGTCCGGCCAGCAGAAGACCGCGTCGGCGCCGAGCGAGCGGGAGTTCATCACGATGTACGCCCCGCCGAACGCCTTGCGCAGCACCACCGTCACCCGGGGCACGGTCGCCTCGGCGAAGGCGTACAGCAGCTTGGCGCCCTTGCGGATCACCCCGCCGGACTCCTGCTTGCTGCCCGGCAGGAAGCCGGGGGTGTCGACCAGCACCACCAGCGGCAGCCCGAACGCGTCGCAGAGCCGGACGAACCGGGCGCCCTTCTCCGACGAGGCGATGTCCAGCACCCCGGCCAGCGCCATCGGCTGGTTCGCCACCACCCCGACCGGCCGCCCCTCGATCCGGGCGAAGCCGGTGACCAGGTTGCGTGCGTACCGGGGTTGCAGCTCCAGGAAGCTGCCGGCGTCGACGATGCCGCGCACCACCTTGCGTACGTCGTAGCTGGCCCGCGGGTTGTCCGGCAGGGCCGGCATCGCCTCGGCCGGCGCGGGCACCCCCATCGGCGCCGGCTCCCAGCACGAGCCCGGCAGGTACGACAGCACCTGGCTGGCCAGCTCCAGCGCCCCGGCGGAGTCGTCGGCGACCAGGTGGGCCAGCCCCGAGTGGCGGGAGTGCACGTCGGCGCCGCCCAGGTCGGCGGCGGTCACGTCCTCCCGGGTGACGGCCTGCACCACCCGCGGCCCGGTGAGGAACATGTGCGCCCCGGTACGCCGCATGATGACGATGTCGGTCAGCGCGGGGGAGTAGGCGGCTCCGCCGGCGCAGGGGCCGAGCACCACGCTGACCTGCGGCACCCGCCCGGAGAGCCGGACGTTGCCGTGGAAGATCCCGCCGTACCCGTCGAGGGCCGCCACCCCCTCCTGGATGCGTGCCCCACCGGAGTCGATGATCCCGACCACCGGGGTGCGGGCCCGTTCGGCCTGGCGCATCACCTGGAGGATCTTCGCGGCGTGCATCTCGCCGAGCGAGCCGCCCAGCGCGCCGGGATCCTGCGCGAACAGCCCGATCGGCCGGCCGGCGATCCGGGCGTGGCCGGTGACCACCCCGTCGCCCGCCGGCCGCTTCCGTGCCATGTCGAAGGCCACCGTCCGGTGCCGGACCCGGCTGCCAAACTCCTCGAAGGACTCCGGGTCGACCAGGGCCTCGATCCGGGACCGGGCGTCGGCGAGCGTCGGCGCGGCGGCCTCCGCCGCGGCTGGTGGGGCGCCGGCCGCGGCGGCCGGGCCGGAAGGTCGGTGCCCGGCCTCCGTGGCGGGCCGGGCGACCAGTGGTCGCATCCGGTGCACCGGTAGGCCGGACGTGGTGTCAGCGATCATCGTGGCTCCCCTTCGGAACGAGAGGGGGCCGACCGGGGCGCGGGTGTCGCGAACGGATCGGTCACCCCGACCCGATCCTGTCGGCAGCGGCTGACGCCGCTCTGACCGTCGCCTTACACGCCGACCCCCACCGCGCTCCTCAGTGGATGGACCGCAGGAAGTCCACCGTCGCCGCGTCCGCCGGCAGGAACGACTCGATGGTCATCTCGGCCACGGTGACGTCCATCGGCGTGCCGAAGGTCGTCACCGTGCTGATGAAGGAGAGCTCCCGGTCGCCGTGGCGCAGCCGCAGCGGCACCGCGATCGCCCCACCGCCGGCCGGCTCGGGCTCGGCGCGCTGCGGGCACGGGTAGTCGAGGACCTCCTCGTGCAGCGCGGTCAGCTCCTCGTCGCCGGTCATCGCCACCTGCCGGCGCAGCCGCTCCAGCAGGTGCTCGCGCCACTGGGCGAGGTTGACGATCCGGGGCGCCATGCCGTCCGGGTGCAGACTGGCCCGCAGCACGTTCATCGGCGGAGCCAGCAGCCGGGGATCCACCCCCTCGGCCAGCACGGCGATGCTGGCGTTCGCGTCGACCACGTTCCAGCCCCGGTCGAGCACCACCGCCGGGTAGGGCTCGTAGCCGACCAGCACCTGCCGGACCGCCTCCCGGACCACCGACAGGGCCGGCGACTCCAGCGAGTTCTCGGTGTAGACCGGGGCGTAGCCGGCCGCCATCAGCAACTGGTTGCGTTCGCGCAGCGGCACCGCCAACTGCTCGGCCAGCCGGATCACCATCTCCCGGCTCGGTGTGGAACGCCCGGTCTCCACGAAACTGAGATGCCGGGTGGAGATCTCGGCCTGCAACGCCAGCTCCAGCTGGCTGAGCCGACGCCGTTCCCGCCAGTGTCGCAGCAGCTGCCCCACCGGCCGCACCCGTTGGCTCGTTTGCGTCATCACTTCATCACCCCGCGCTGACGATACTGAGCTGTTCCAACGATGGGAACACCGCGCGGTGACATCGGCGCGTCGGACCAGCCACACCGGACGGCAGCGATCAGCGCCGTGTCAGCACAGCGTCAGGTCACCTCGCTTGAATCGCCAGGTGAGCGCGGCGTACCCGCCGTGCCGGAGCGCAGGTTCCGCGCGGATCGGGACCGTACGCCCAGGAGGGGACCGCCGTGGTCGACACCGTACGCGCCGACGACACCGTCGCGCCGCACGCCGACAGCACCCGTACAACGGCCGTCGCGCGGATCGCCGCGCTCGCCCCGTCCGAACGGCGCGAGGCGCTGGAGGCGCTGGTCGCCCGGGAGGTACGCAGCGCGCTGCTGATGACCGACGACGAGGAGCTGCCGCACGACGTCAGCTACTTCGACCTGGGGATGACCTCGCTGCTCATCACCGAGGTCAAGTCCCGGCTGGAGCGGCTGCTCGGCCGCACCATCAACGCCAACGTGCTGTTCAACCAGCCCACCGTGGGTCGGCTGCTCGACCACCTCGCCGAGGACCTGCTGGCCGACGTCCTCGCCCCCGCGCCGTCCGCGCCGGCGCCGGCCCGTGCCGCCGCGCCGCCCGACGACCGGGCGCTGGTCGACGACGTCCTGCGTGACCTCTACCGGGCCTGACCGCCCACCCCAGCTGACCAGGAGGAACGGCAGTGCCTGAGAATCCGGCCCCCGGGCGTGACGAGCTGGCCTCCGCGTTGGAGACCGTCGACCGCCAGCAGGAGACCATCCGAGCGTTGCTGCGGGAGAAGTACGAGCCGATCGCCATCGTCGGGATCGGCCTGCGTTTCCCCGGCGGCAGCGACACGCCGGACGAGTTCGCCGCGTTCCTCCGCGAGGGCCGCTCCGGCATCCGGCCGGTGCCCGAGGACCGGTGGGACACCGCAGGGCTCTCCACCGACGACCCGGACGCCAAGGGGCGGATCCGGATGGCCGGCGGTGGTTTCCTCGACCGGATCGACGAGTTCGACGCGCAGTTCTTCAACATCTCGCCCAAGGAGGCGCCGTACGTCGACCCGCAGCAGCGGATGCTGCTGGAGACGGCGTGGGAGGCGCTGGAGCACGCCAACATCGACCCCACCGGGCTGCGCCGCGGCAACGGCGGCGTGTACGTCGGGGCCAGCTCCATCGACTACGCGCTGGAGATGGAGGCGCTGCCGTACGAGCAGCTCTCCGGGCACCTGGCCGCCGGCATCACGCTCTTCCCGCTCTCCGGCCGGCTGTCGTACTTCCTCGGCTGGCACGGGCCCAGCATGACCGTGGACACCGCCTGCGCGTCGTCGCTGACCGCCCTGCACGTGGCGGTCGAGGGGCTGCGCCGGCAGGAGTGCGACATCGCCCTGGCCGGGGCGGTGAACGCCCTGCACCACCCGCGGGTGCCGGTCATCTTCACCCACGCCAACATGCTCGCCCCGGACGGGCAGTGCAAGACCTTCGACGACGCCGCCGACGGCTACGTACGCGCCGAGGGCTGCGGTGTGCTGGTGCTCAAGCGGTTCTCCGACGCCCGCCGCGACGGCGACCGGATCCTCGCCCTGATCCGTGGCACGGCGGTCGGTCAGGACGGCGACAGCGCCGGACTGACCGTCCCCAACGGCACCGCTCAGGAGATGGTGATGCGGGCGGCGATCACCGCCGCCGCGCTGCGCCCCGCCGACATCCAGTACGTCGAGGCGCACGGCACCGGCACCCCCCTGGGCGACCCGATCGAGCTGGGCGCGATCGCCGACGTCTTCGCCGACTCGCACACCCCGCAGGCGCCGGTGGTGGTCGGCTCGGTGAAGACCAACCTGGGCCACATGGAGCCGGTCGCCGGGATCGTCGGCGTGATCAAGACGGTGCTCCAACTGCGGGAGAGCACGATCTTCCCGCACCTGAACTTCCACACCCCGTCCGGGCGCATCCCCTGGCAGAGCTCCCCGGTCACCATCCCCACCGAGTGCCGCCCCTGGGTCGGCGAGCCGAAGCGGGGGCTGGTGAACAGCTTCGGCTTCGCCGGCACCATCTCCGCCGCCGTGATCGAGGAGGCGCCCCCGGCCGCCGTACCGCCGTCCGCTCCGGACGCCATGGCGACGGGCCCGCAGGTGCTCACCCTCTCCGCGAAGACCAGGGCCGCGCTGCGCGGCCAGGTAGAGCGCCACCGCCGTTACGCCGAGCGCCACCCCGGCCTCTGCGTGGCCGACCTCTGCCACACCGCGAACACCGGCCGGGCGCACCACCCGCTGCGGGTGGCCGGCGTGGTGCACGACCACGCCTCGCTCACCGCCCTGCTGGACAAGCAGGCCACCACCCTCGACGAGCAGGGCGCCCGCGCCGGGGACCTGCGCAAGTCGGTCTTCCTCTTCGCCGGTCAGGGCTCGCAGTACGTCGGCATGGGCGCCGCCCTCTACGACCGGTTCCCGGTGTTCCGCACCCACGTCGACGAGTGCGACGCGCTCTTCGCCGCGCACCTGGGCCGCTCGATCCGGGACATGATGCTCGGCGTCCACCCGGAGGCCGACGAGATCAACCTGACCCTCTACACCCAGCCCGCGCTGTTCACCCTCGAGTACGCCCTGGCGAAGCTCTGGCTCTCCCTCGGGGTCCGCCCCGGCGCGATGATCGGGCACAGCATCGGCGAGGTGGTGGCCGCCGCCGTCGCCGGCCTGTTCGACCTGCCCGACGCGGTGAAGCTGGTCGCCGTCCGGGCCCGGCTGATGCAGTCGGTCTCCGCCCCCGGCGGGATGGCCGCCGTCGCCGCCGCCGTCGACGAGGTGGCCCCGCTGCTCGACGGGTACCCCGACCTGTCGCTGGCGGCGGTCAACTCGCCGCAGCAGTGCGTGGTCTCCGGCGGCCGGGCGTCGCTGGACGCGGTGGTGGCCGAGCTGACCTCCCGGGGCCTGCGGGTCCGCGAGCTGGCGGTGTCGCACGCCTTCCACTCGCCGCTGATGACCGAGGTCTTCGACGAGTTCCGGGCCGCCCTGGCCGACATCGAGTTCCGCGAGCCGACCCTGACCCTGATCTCCAACCTGACCGGCGCGGTGGCCCGCCCCGCCGAACTCGCCGACCCCGACTACTGGGTACGCCACATCGGCGAGGCGGTGAACTTCCAGGCCGGCATGGAGACCATCGGCCGGCGGGGCCGGCACGTCTTCATCGAGATCGGCCCGTCGGCCGCGCTCATCTCGCTGGCCCGGCAGTGCGTCGACCCCGACCAGCACCGCTGGCTGCGCAGCCTGCACCCGGAGGACACCGACGGGCGTACGCTGCTCACCGCCGTGGCCCAGGCGTACACCGCCGGGCTGTCGCTGAACTGGGCGGGCCTGCACGAGGGGCGGGCGGCCCACCGGATCGACCTGCCCACGTACGCCTTCGACCGCAAGCGGTACTGGCTGCCGGTGGAGCAGAACCGGCACGGCCGCGGCGGTGGGCTCGGCGACGGGGTGGCGGCCCACCCGCTGCTCGGCGCCGAGGTCACCACCGACGCGCAGCGGGCGACCGGAATCCGGGAGTTCCGCGCCGTGCTCTCGGCGGCCCGGCCGGCCTTCCTCGGCGAGCACCTGGCCGGCGGGCGGGCGGTGGTGCCGCTGTCGGCGTTCCTGGAGACGCTGCTGGCCCTCGCCGACACGGTGCGCGGGCACACCGCAGGCGCGCTGCGTGACGTGCAGCTGCGCGAGCCGGTCCGGCTGCCGGAGAACGGCACCCTGGAACTGCGTACCCGGTGGAGTTCCGGCGCGGACGGCGCCGCCACGGTCGACGTGCTCACCGCGCCCGGCGGGGACGGCGACGAACGGCTGGTGCTGACCGCGGTGCTCGACGCCACCGACGCGGCCCGGCCGGCGATCGACCCGGCGGACCTGCCGACGGGGACGGCCGGGCCGGACTCGCCGACGGCGGCCGGCGACGAGCTGCACGCCCGGCTGGCCGAGGGCGGCCTGGAGCTGGGTGCGGCCTTCCGGCGGGTGGAGACGCTCGACCGGCCGGCGCCGGACCTGCTGGCCGCCGAACTGACCGGGCTGCCCGGCGGCGCGGCCGAGCACGTCGCCCCGGCGCTGCTGGAGTCGGCGCTGCACGTGGCGAACGCGCTCACCGGCGACGAGCCGGCCGGCGTACCGGTGGGGGTGGGCCGGCTGTCGGTGCACCGCAAGCCGCGGGCGCAGCGGTTGCGGGTGCTGTGCCGGCCGGCCGGCGAGCCGGACGCCGACGGTGGCTGGAGCGCCGACCTGCTGCTCGTCGACGACGACGGCCCGGTCCTCGCCGCCGAGGGGGTGCGCTTCGCGCCGCTGGCCGACTGGCTCTCCGACGCCCGGCGCGACTTCTATCACGAGCTGACCTGGCAGCCCTCCGACGACGGCCCACAGCCGGCGGGCGCCGCCCGGCACGTGCTGGTGCTCGGCGCCGACCCGGACCGGTTCACGCCGGTCGCCGACCGGCTCGACGCCGCCGGCGCCCGGCTCACCTACGCCGCCTCCGCGGCCGAGGTGGCGGCCGCGCTGCACGGCCAGGACGTCACCGACGTGGCCTGGTTCTGGCGCACCGGCGCCCCCGGTGGCCTGGACGCCGCCGGCCTGCGCGCCGAGTGCGCCGACAACTACCAGGACCTGCTGGCGCTGCTCGGCACCCTCGCCGCCGAGGGATTCGGCCGCAACCAGCGACTCTGGCTGGTCACCACCCGCGCCCAGGTGCTCCCCGGCGACGTGCCCGGCGACGGCGCCGAACTGGCCGCCGCGACCCTGTGGGGCTTCGGGCACGTGCTGCTCAACGAACACCCGACCTACCGGGTCACCCTGGTCGACCTGCCCGAGACCGCCGACGCGGCGGGCAACCTGGTCGACGAGTGGTACACCCCGGACGCGGGGAACTTCCAGGTCGCGTACCGCGCCGACGGGCGGCACGTGCGGCGGCTGCTGCCCGCACAGGTGCCGCCACCGGCCCCCGACCGGCTCGCCGAGCTGGTCGACGGTGAGCACACCTACCTGGTCACCGGCGGTCTGGGCGCGCTCGGCCTGGTCACCGCCGAGAAGCTGGTCGACCTCGGGGCCCGGCACATCGCCCTGGTCGGCCGCCGGTCGGCGCCATCGCCCGAGGTCGCCGAGCTCTACGACCGGTTGCGCGCACGCGCCGAGGTGACCGTGCACTCCGGCGACCTGGCCGAGCCGGCCGACGTGGACCGGATCGCCGCCGCGCTGCGCGCCGGCGACCACCCGGTCGGCGGCATCGTGCACGCCGCCGGTCTGCTCGACGACCGGCCGGTGGCCGGCCAGACCTGGGAGAGCATCGACGCCCTGTTCCGCTCCAAGGTGTACGGCAGCTGGCTGCTGCACGAGGCCGCGCGGGACTTCGACCAGCTGCGGTTCTTCGTCGGCTACTCCTCGGCCGCCTCGGTGGTCGGCGGGGTCAGCCAGTCCAACTACGCCGCGGCCAACGCCTACCTCGACGGGCTGATGCGCTGGCGGGCCGCCCAGGGGCTGCCCGGCCTGGCCGTCAACTGGGGGCCGTGGTCGGAGGTCGGCATGTCGGCCCGGCTCAGCGCCCCGCACGTCCGGGCGTTGGAGAACGAGGGCATCCGGTTCTTCGGACCGGCCCGGGCGCTGCGGGCGCTGACCGCGCTGCTCGCCGGCTCCGCCCCGCAGATCGCGGTCGGCGAGTGCGACTGGGAGAAGTTCGTGCCGGCCAAGCCGGTCGGCAACGCCCTCTACGAACGGCTGGTGGCGACCGAGGGACGGGCCGCCCCGACGCTGGACCTGGCGGCGCTGCTGGCGAAGCCACGCCACGAGCGGGTCACCGCCCTGGCGGACCTGGTCCGGACCCGGGTCGCTGCGGTGCTGCACCTCGACGACGTGGACGCCGTGCAGCCGCACCTGGAGTTCGTCCAGCTGGGCCTGGACTCGCTGATGGCGGTCGAGCTGAAGAACGGGCTGGAGTCGGCGGTACGCGTCCCGTTGGCCGCGTCGGTCGCCTTCGACCATCCGTCGGTCGAGCAGCTCGCCGAGTTCCTGGACCGGCAACTGGTGCCGGAGCCGGCCGTCGCCGCCGCCCCCTGACCCGTCCCACGATCGGAGCCGTCATGACCCGTACGACGATCGACACGTTGACCGCGGCGTCCGCGGCCAACGCCGCCGCCCACCCGGACGACACCGCCGTGATCTGCGAGGACCGCAGCCTCACCTTCGGGCAGCTGCACGCGGCGAGCAACCGCACCGGGCACGCCCTGCTCGCCGCCGGGCTGCGCCGGGGCGCCCGGGTGGCGTTCCTCGGCAAGGAGTCCGAGCACTACTACGACCTGGCCCTGGGCTGCGCCAAGGCGGGCCTGGTGCTGGTGCCGATCAACTGGCGGCTGACCGCCGTGGAGGTCGACCACATCGTCCGGGACTCCGGGGCGGAGCTGCTCTTCGCCGAGGGCGAGTACCTGCCGGTGGTGGAGCGGATCCGCGGCGAGCTGCCGGGGCTGCGCGGGGTCGTCCAGGTCGACTCGGCGACCGACCGGGGCGCCGGCCTGGCCGCGTGGAAGGGCGGGGCGCCCGCCGAAGACCTGGACCCGGGGACCGGGCGCGACGACCCGGTGGTGCAGCTCTACACCAGCGGCACCACGGGGCTGCCCAAGGGCGCGGTGCTGGCCCACCGCAGCTTCTTCGCCTTCCCGGAGGCGGCCGGGGAGGGCATCCGGGACTGGATCGACTGGCGGCCCGGCGACGTCAGCCTGATCGCGCTGCCCGGCTTCCACATCGCCGGCTTCGCCTGGTTCATGCACGGCTTCGTGGCCGGGGTGCCGAACGTGGTGATGCGCGCCTTCGTCGCCCAGGACGCCGTACGCCTGATCGCCCGGCACCGGGTCAGCGTCACCTACATGGCCCCGGCGATGCTGCAGATGCTGCTCGCCGAGCCGGAGGTCACCAGGGAGACGTTCCGGTCGCTGCGCAAGGTCACCTACGGCGCGGCGCCCATCTCCGAGTCGCTGCTGGAGCAGTGCCTGGAGATGATGGACTGCGACTTCGCCCAGATCTACGCCAGCACCGAGACCGGCAGCGTGGCGGTGTGCCTGCGCCCGGTCGACCACGTCAAGGGCAGCCCCCGGATGCGGTCGGCCGGGCTGGCCTGTCCCGGCGTCGAAATCAAGATCGTCGACGGAGACGGGAACGTGCTGCCGCCGAGGGAGATCGGCCAGGTCTGCCTGAGGACCGGGGCGCGGATGCTCGGCTACTGGAACCTGCCCGAGGCGACGGCGAAGACGCTGGTGGGGGAGTGGCTGCACATGGGCGATGCCGGCTACCTCGACGAGGACGGCTACCTGTTCCTCTGCGACCGGATCAACGACACCATCATCGTCGCCGCGCAGAACATCTACCCGGCCGAGGTGGAGCGGGCGCTGGGCGACCACCCGGCGGTGGCCGACGTCGCCGTGGTCGGCGTGCCGCACGAGAACTGGGGCGAGGCGGTGCACGCCTGTGTGCTGCTGCGTGAGGGCCACCAGGTGACCCCGCGCCAGCTGATGCTCTTCCTCAAGGGTCGGATCGCCGACTTCAAGATTCCGGTCGGCTACTCCTTCGTGGACGACCTGCCCCGCAACCCGTCGGGGAAGATCCTGCGCCGCACGGTCCGCGAGCGGCTGCTGGCCGTACCCGCGGCCGTCTGACCGGACACCCCTGCCGCCTCGCACCCCCGCCTCGACCAAGGACGGAACGAGATGACCAACGCACAGTCACAGCCCCGCGTCGGGGTGCTGCTACCGACCCGGGAACTGGCGATGACCGGCGAGTTCAGCGCCGCGCCCCTGCTCGACTTCGCTCAGCAGGCCGAGGAGCTGGGCTTCGACTCGCTCTGGACGGGTGACTCGCTGCTCGCCCGGCCCCGACTGGACCCGCTGGTGGTGCTCGCCGCGGTCGCCGCGGCCACCTCCCGGGTCACCATCGGCACCGCGGCGATCACCGCCGTGCTGCGCCCGCCGCTGATCGGCGCGAACATGGTGGCCAGCCTGGACCAGGTCGCCCGGGGTCGGCTCACCCTCGGCGTGGGCGCCGGTTTCCCGGTGCCGCAGACCGAGGAGGAGTTCGAGCAGCTCGGCATCCCGTTCACCGGGCGGGCCGGGCGGCTCGACGACACGGTGGCGCTGTGGCGGGCCGCCTGGGCGAGCCGCGCCGGCGGCGAGCCGGACTTCACCGGTCGGCACGCCGTCGGGCGGGGACTGGACCGGCTGCCTCCGCCGGCCACCCCGCAGGGCCCGCCGATCTGGCTGGCCAGCAGCGATACGCCCCGGGTGCTGGCCCGGGTGGCGGAACGCTACGACGGCTGGATGCCGTTCCTGCCCACCCCCGAGGCGTACGCGGCGGGCTGGCAGCGGATCGGTGAGCTGGCCGCCGAGCGGGGGCGTCCGGAGGGGGCGATCACCGGCGCCTTCTACGCCACGATCAACGTCAACCCGGACCGGCAGCGGGCGGAGGAGGAGCTGGAGGAGTACGTCCAGCACTACTACGGCCGCCCGCTGGGCTTCATGGCGCAGATCCAGGCGTACGGCAACGGCACGGCCGAGGAGTGCGCGCAGTGGCTCGCCGGCTACGTCCGGGCGGGCGCCCGGCACCTGGTGATCCGGATCGGTTCGCTGCAACCGGCCACCCAGCTCAAGGAGATCGCCGAGGTACTGGTGCCGGCGCTGCGGAGGCTGGCGTGACGGCCCCGGCGGACGCCGCCGGGCGCACCGGTGCGGGCGGGCGCTGGTTCGAGCCGACCGAGATCGACCCGGACGCCACGCTGCGGCTGTTCCTGTTCCCGCACGCCGGCAGCGGCGTCTCCATCTACCGGGACTGGGGTGGCCTGCTGCCCCCGTCGATCGCGTACCAGTGCGTCCAGTTGCCGGGCCGGCAGCAGCGTCGCGCGGAGCCGGCGTTCACCGAGATGGAGCCGCTGCTCGACGCGCTGCGCGAGACGGTCGCCGCCGAGCTGGACGAGCGCCCGTACGCCTTCTTCGGGCACTGCATGGGAGCGCAGCTGGCCTACCGGCTGGCGGCGATGCTGGTGGCCGACGGGGAACGACCGCCGGTTCTGGTGGCCGCGTCCGGCTGGGCGCCGGAGGGGTTCCGCACGCCGACCATGGAGCATGCCCGGCTGCCGGAGGCGGACCTGCGGCAGTGGATCGTGGACCTGGGCTCGCTGCCGGCCGACGTGATGCACGACGAGGAACTGCTGGCCATGGTCATCCCGACGCTCCGGGCGGACCTGGCGGTCTGCGCCACGGCGGTGGACCGGGGGGAGCAGGTGCCCTGCCCGGTGGTCTCCTACGGGGGACGTTCGGATCCGCTGATGTTCCCCGGGGCGATGGCGTCCTGGCAGGATCGCACCGTGAACTACCTCGGCAACAGCGAGTTCCCCGGTGGACACTTCTACATCGAGGAACATGCGTTGACCGTGACGTCCGACCTGGTCCGGCACCTGCAGCGGCTGGTGGCCGCGGCGAGGTGACGGACCGGACGCCGGGCACGGCGGCGGCCGCGGACAGCGGCCGCCGCCGTCGTGCGCCGGCCAGCCACCTTCACCCGAGGGAGTACGACATGACCACTTCACCGGTACGCCGCCTCGACCCGCAGGAGCTGCTGCGGTTGACCCCGTTCGCCGCGACGGTGGGCATCGAGTTCGACCGGCTCGACCCGGAGGAGGTGACCGCCCGGCTGCCCTGGGCGCCGGAACGGTGCACCGTGGGCGGGGCGCTGCACGGCGGCGCGCTGGTGACGCTGGGTGACGCCGCGGCCGGGGTGTGCGCGTTCCTGAACCTGCCCGCCGGGTCGACCGGCACCACCACGATCGAGTTGAAGACGAACTTCCTCCACGCGGTCCGCGCCGGCGTGGTGACCGCGACGGCCCGCCCGCTGCACCTGGGTCGCACGGTGGCCGTGATCCAGACGGACCTGTTCGACGACACCGCCACCCGGGTCGCCCAGGTCACCCAGACCCAGGCCATCCTGCGCTGAACCGGCGCTGATCCCGCGGCCACCAGCGCCGGCCGACCACTTCGCCGCCCGACGTCGGACCCCAGGCCGTCGGGTCTGCCGTCCCCGGGGCTGACCACCGGCTGGCTGGCCGTCCACTGCGCCGGCCGACTGACAGGCCGCAGGCCGTTGAGCTGGCCGTCCACTGCGCCGGCCGACCGACGGGCCGCAGGCCGTTGAGCTGGCCCTCCACTGCGTAGGCCGGCTGTCGAGCCCGTCAGGCCGCCCCTCCCGCGTGGGGCCGGCCGCTGCGCCGGGGCCCCGTCCGCCACGCTGGACCGTCCGCCGGGCAGGCCGCTCGTGAGCCGTGGGGCCGTCCCGCGCGCTCCTCAGGCCGGTCGGCCCCCAAGTGGAAAGTTCCGCGAGCGTGATACCTCAGAGGAATAGTGATGCCTCTGAGGTATCACGCTCGGAAAACTCATTGGCGAGACGCTGGCCACGCTCCGTAACCGGTGTCGCTCGTCGGCCTCCCACCTGAATGTGGGCGTCAACTGCACCGACTGCCGCATGACGCTGCCGACTGTCGGGCGGGGCGGGGCTGAGATGCCGAGTGTCGGGTCAGCCGACCGCGGCGACATCGGCCTCCGGGCGGGTGGGCGCCTCGCCGGGGGTGTCGTCCCCCGACAGGTTCGGCTCGACGGCGGCCAGGGCGGCGTACCGGGCCGGGCGGTTGGCGCGCATCCACCGCGCGTACCCGATGCCGGCGACCGCGAGCACCGGCAACAGCCACGGCAGGGCGTTGATGACCGGCGACGTCGACCCGGTGAGCACGGAGAAGTTCGTCACCACCAGCTCGACCGCGGCGATCAGTCCGAGGGCGCCCAGCCCGGGAGCCACCAGGGTCCGCCACCAGTGCCGGTCGGACCGACCCCGGAAGAACGCGATCACGGCCAGGGCCGCCCCGGCCTGGAGCACGATGATGCCCAGGGTGCCCAGCCCGACCATGCTGGTCGCCAGGTTCGTGTACGGGTCGAGCCCAGCCAGCGCGAAGACGGCCAGCACCACCGTGGTGAGCACCGTCTGCGTCACGCTGGCCCGGTGCGGGGAGAGGTGCCGGGCGTGCACCGCGCCCAGCCCGGTCGGCAGGACGCCCTCCCGGCCGAAGACGTAGGCGTACCGGTTGGCGGCGTTGTGCAGCGCCAGCATCGCGGCCAGCATGCTGGTGACCAGCAGGATCTGCATCACCGCGGTCAGCGCCGGGTCCACGTTGGCGTCGCTGATCGTGAAGAAGAGGTTGCCCAACTGGTCGCCGGCCACCTCGCTCACCCGCTCCGGGCCGATCGCCCCGACCGCCGCCCAACTGGTGAAGGCGTAGAAGACGGCGATCAGCCCGACCGAGGCGTACGTGGCCAGCGGGATGCTGCGTGCCGGGTTCCGGGTCTCCTCGCCGTACAGGGCGGCGGACTCGAAGCCGATGAACGAGATGAAGGCGAACATCATCGCCACCCCGACGCCGCCGCTGAGCACCACCGACGGGTCGAACGAGGCCGCCGGCAGCGCCGCCCCACCGTGGTGGGCCAGGATGCCGACGTCGAGCACGGCCAGCACGCCGATCTCGGCCACCATCAGCAGGGACAGCACCCGGGCGCTCAGGTCGATCTGCCGGTAGCCGAGCACCCCGACCACGAGTACGGCGAAGGCGGCGCACGCCTGCCAGGGCGCATCCACGCCGAGCGCCTCCAGCACCAGCTGGGCGAAGTAGCCGAACGCGCCGGCCAACCCGATCGCCACCGCGTTGTACGACACGATGGCGATCGCCCCGCCGGCCACCGCGACCGGCTTGCCCAGCCCCTGGGCCAGGTAGGTGTAGAAGCCTCCGGCGTGCACGATCCGGCGGCTCATCGCCGCGTAACCGACCGAGAAGCAGAGCAGGGTGATCCCGGCGAAGACGAACATGGCCGGTACGCCGGCGCCGTCCCCGATCGCGAAGGCGAGCGGGACGGTGCCGACCATGGCGGCCAGCGGCGCGGCCGCCGCCACCACCAGAAACACGATCTTCGAGGTGCTCAGGGTCGGCCGGAGGTTCCGTCCGTCGACCGCGGTGTGGGGGTTGGGCATGACCGTCACCAATCACTGAAAGGGGGTGTGGTGTGACGTGGCTCAGGCGGCGCGGAAAGCCAGGACGGCGTTCTGGCCGCCGAAGCCGAAGGAGTTGCTCAGTGCGAGATCGATCCGGCGGTGGGTGGGCTTGGCCGCCACGTCCAGATCGATCTCCGGGTCGAGGGTGGTCAGGTTGGCCGTCGGTGGGACCAGGCCCCGTTCGACGGCGAGCACGGTGAACACGGCCTCCACCGCGCCGGCCGCGCCGAGACAGTGGCCGGTGACGCCCTTGGTCGAGGTGACCAGCGCCCCGGTGTCGCCGAGGACCCGCCGCAGCACCCGGGCCTCGGTGACGTCGTTGAGCGGCGTGGAGGTGCCGTGGGCGTTGACGTGGTCCACGGCGTCCGGGGTGGCGTCGGCGTCGGCCAGCGCACCCCGGATCGCCAGTTCGAAACCGCGCCCCTGGGGGTCGGGGGCGGTGACGTGGTGGGCGTCGGCGGAGGCGCCGTAGCCGGCGACCAGCGCCCGCACCCGGGCGCCCCGGGCCCGGGCGTCGGCGGCCCGCTCCAGCACCAGCACACCGGCGCCCTCACCGGCGACGAAGCCGTCCCGGTCGACGTCGAACGGGCGGGACGCCCGCGCCGGGTCGTCGAGCCGACCGGAAAGGGCGCCCATCTGCGCGAAGCCGGCCATCATCAGCGGCGTGACCATGGCCTCGCTGCCGCCGGTGACGACGATGTCGCAGCGGTCCAGGGCGAGCAAGTCGCGGGCCACGCCGACGGCGCTGGTGCCCGAGGCGCAGGCGGTGGCCACCACCAGGCTGGGGCCCCGGGCGCCCAGCTCGATGGCGACCGTGCCGGCGACCATGTTGGCCAGCTGCATCGGCAGCAGCAGCGGGGACACCTGGCCCGGCGACTCGGCCAGCAGGACCCGCATCTGCTCCTCCACGGTGGCCGTGCCACCGGCGGTGTTGCCGAGCACCACGCCGACCCGCGCGCCGTCCCAGGCGCCCGGGTCGAGCCCGGCGTCGGTCACCGCCTCCCGGGCCGCGACCAGCGCGAACTGGACGAACCGGTCCAGTCGCCGGGCCCGGCGCGCGGTGAGCAGCGCGGCCGGGTCGAAGCCCGGCACCCGGCAGGAGATGGTCACCGGGTTGCCGGCCAGGACCGGGTCCGCCGCGGCGGTCGGCGCCCCGGCACACACCCGCTCCCAGCCGGCGTCGACCCCGACGCCCGCGGGGCAGACCAGGCCCAACCCGGTGACGGCGACGGCGGGGATCGGCATCAGATCCTCGCCGTCCGGCTCTCGACCAGGCGGACGATCTCGTCCAGGCGCTGCGCCTCGGCCAGCTCCACGTCGGAGACCTGCGCCCCGAGCTCCTTCTCGATGACCAGGGAGAGCTCGACGGTGTCCAGCGAGTCCAGCTCCAGGCCCTTGAGCGTGGAGTCCGGGGCGATCTCGCCCGGGTCGATCTGGAACTTGCTGGCGACGATGTCCTTCAGCTGCTCGTACACGGTGGGTCCTCTCTTCGGGGGTGGGTCAGGAAGGGATGTGTTCGGCCCCGACCTCGGGCCAGACCAGGGTGGTGGCGCCCCAGGTCGCGCCGCTGCCGAAGGCGGCCAGCAGCACCCGGTGTCCGGGGCGGAGCCGGCCGTCGGCGGCGGCGTGCGCCAGCAGCAGCGGGATCGAGGCGGCGGCGGTGTTCCCGACGTACTCGATGTTGGAGACCAGCTGGCCGGCGGTGAGGCCGAGCCGGTCGGCGACGGCCGCGGCGATCCGGGCGTTGGCCTGGTGCGGCACGAAGCGGTCCACCTCGGACAGTCGCCAGCCGGCCCGGTCCAGGGCGACCGACGCGGACGCGGTCATCCGGGTGACCGCGTGCCGGTACATGTCACCGCCCTGCATCCGGAAGTAGTGGTCCTCCGGCGCGGCGGTGCCGCCGGCGGACCGCTGCCGGGAGCCGCCCGCCGGGATCATGCCCAGCTCCACCAGGCTGCCGTCGCTGCCCAGGTCCACCGGGCCGATCGCGCCGGGCTCGCCGGGCCCGCCGGCGCGCAGCACCACCGCGCCGGCGCCGTCGCCGAAGATGGCCGCGGTGGTGCGGTCCTTCGGGTCGATGATCGTCGAGTACGCCTCCGCGCCGATCAGCAGCACCCGCCGGAAGTCCCCGGTGGCGACCAGCCCGGCCGCGCTGGCCAGGCCGTAGACGAACCCGCTGCACACCGCGGCCACGTCGTACGCGGCCACCCCGGTCAGGCCGAGCCGGGTGGCCACCTCCGGTGCGGTGGCCGGCACCAGCCGGTCCGGGGTGGCGGTGGCCAGCACCACCGCGTCCACGTCGGTCACGCCCGCCGAGGCCAGCGCCCGGGCGCCCGCCTCGGCGGCCAGGTCGGCGGTGGCCGTGCCCGGGTCGACCCGGCGGCGGGCCCGGATGCCGGTGCGCTGCCGGATCCACTCGTCGCTGGTGTCCAGGTACGCCGACAGCTCGTCGTTGGTGACCACCCGGGGCGGCAGTGCGGCGCCCACGCCGCAGATCACCGCCCGCAGGGTGGTCACTGTCCCGGCCCCATCAGGATCGGCAGCGCGTCGGCCAGGCCCATGTACTCCAGGCGGCTGACCGCCATCTCCTCGGTCCACCGGTCGGCGGTGTCGTACCGCTCGTCGGGGGTGGTGTCGAGCAGCCGCCGGCCGGGCCACACCTCGTAGTCGCCGATCAGGTCGGCGTGCTGGTGCATGCCCTCCTGGAACAGCTCCTCGCGCTGCATGACGTACTTCTTGTCGGGCAGCTCGTCCCAGAGCCGGCGTCCGTCGCGCATGATCTCCAGCAGCCGGGGCCGGTACTCGGGGTGCCGGATCAGGTGGTCGCGGATCAGCGAACTGCCCACGGTCAGGTGCCGGATCTCGTCGATCGCGGCGCCCCGGGCGATCTCGCTGGCCGCCGGGTCCAGCCGGTCCCACTTGCGTTCGCTCAGCTCCGCCGCCGGGGCCAGCACCCCCTCGATGACGATGGTGAAGATGGCGACCCCGCCGATGAAGTCGGCCTCGTCGCGGACCACCCGCAGCGAGTACTCCTCGATCGGGTCGAGCACGTCGCGCCGGTAGTCGGTGGAGACCTCGGCCAGGGTGGCGGCGAGCCGGTCGGCGGGCACCCCCAGCTCGACGAGGTGGTGGCGGAACACCTGGGCGTGCCGGGCCTCGTCGATCAGCTGGGTGGCGTAGAACTCCATCTCGGCGATGCCCGGCGCGTTGGCCACGTAGTGGGCGAGCAGCCGGGTGGCCCGGTCCTCGGCCAGCGAGCGCTGGCCCAGCTCCAGGATCAGCGCGTCGCGCAGCGGGCCCGGCTGCCGCATCGCCTCCGGGGTGGGGCAGCCCTCGACGTGGCCGGTGGCCGCGCGCCCGGCCAGGGTGCCCTGGGCGACGGCGGAGAACCAGTACGGCAGGTCGCACTGTTCGGCGGTGAGGGTGAGGCTCTTCGCCCCGTCCAGCAGTCCCGGGGCGGTGTCCCAGCCGGCCTCGGCCGGCGTCGCGTTCGTCATCGCAGTTGTCCTCTCAGGATGGCAGGGGAGCGGTCGGTGCGCCGGCCATGGCGGTGGCCGGTACGGCGGGGTGGCCGGAGCCGCGGGGCAGGCCGCGCAGGACCCCGTCGTGCAGGCGGCCGGAGAAGTGCAGCAGCGGGCTGCCCTCACCGGCGCTGCCGGCGGTCACCTCGGCCAGCAGGATCCGGTGGTCGCCGGCGGTGACGCAGTCGACCAGCGCGCAGCTGAAGCTGGCCAGCGATCCGTCGATGAGCGGTCCGCCGCCGGCCGGGTCGGGCCGCCACCGGACGCAGTCGAACTGGGCCGTCCCGGCGGGTCGTTCCGGGTCGGCGAACCAGCCGGCGACCAGCGCCTGCGCCGAGCCGAGCACGTTGACCGAGAAGCGCCGGGCGGCCAGCGCCAGGTCGGTGAAGCTGGACCGCCGGTGCAGGCAGGCGGCGACCAGCAGCGGCTCCCGGGAGACCGCGGTCAGCGAGCTGACGGTGGTGCCGTGCACCGCCTGGCCGTGCCGGACGGTGAGGACCGCGACGCCGGAGGCGATCTGGCGTACGGCGCGCCGGTGCGAAGGGGCGGGATCGTCGGTGGGCATGTCACTCCTCGTCGGCTCGCGGAACCCGGTGCCGGCGGTCGCGCTCGGAGCTGGGGCGACCGCCGGCGGGCCGGCCGTGCGGCGTCAGTGCGCCTCGGCGGGCACGGGGGCGTGCGTGGTGGCCTTCTTCGCCCGGGCCGGGTAGCCGAGCGAGCTGAGCAGCTTGTCGTACGCGGGGTGCGGGTGCGGCTCGAACGGCAGGTTGAACGGCTTGAGGAAGTTGCCGAACAGGCCCCGGTCGGCGAAGAGGTGGAACGGGATGACGATCAGTGCCCACTCCGGGCCGACGAAGAGCAGCCACAGGCCGACCACCACGCTCTGCGTGATGAGGCTGTGCATGGTGTTGTAGAGCACGTAGTAGATCTTGGGAATGTTCCCGTCCTTGCTGCGCCGGAAGGCGATCGCCCCGGGGATGTAACCGATCAGGTCGATGTAGAGGAACAGCGCCACGGCCGGCAGCCAGCGGATCTCCTGCCAGTGCCAGACGCCCAGGGTGGTGGCGACGGCGAAGCCCACCAGGTACTCGCCCCGGTGCAGCGCGAAGGTCTTCGGTGTCTCGAACGGGTTGGCGGCGTCCATGTCGGGTCCTTACGCGTCGTGGGGTGGCGGCTCAGCGGACCCCGCCGGGCACCGGCGGGGTGGTGAGGTCGAGGGGGGTGTCGAGGCGTACGTCGTCGAAGAGGCCGACCAGGACCCAGGCGATGGTCTCCTTGATCACCCGTTCGGCGATCGGGTCGAGGATCCCGGCGAGGCTGGGGATGCCGAAGTCGAAGTCGGCCTGGAAGCGCAGCGCGGTGTCGTCGCCGTCGGCGCGCAGCACCCACTCGCCGTGCAGCTCGTCGAAGTCGCCGACGGTCTGGGTGAAGGTGATCCGCAGCTGGTCGGGGTGGAAGGTCTCCTCCTCGGTCCAGCGCAGCAGGCCGCTGCGGAAGTGCAGCTCCCAGTCGGAGCGTCCGGTCGGCTCCGGCAGCGTCCGGTGCACCACCGCGGACTGCACGTGCGGGGCGAGGTCCGGGTAGCGGTCGAACCGGACCACCTGGGCGAAGACCTGGTCGGCGGGGGTTGCGGGGATGACGGCTTCGAGCAGCACGCGACGCATGCCTCTCACCACCCTTCCGGCATCTGGGCGCTCTTGCGCACGAGGTCGCGCGTGGCGCGGTCGAAGGCTTCGAGGAGGAACTCGACCTCGCGGTCGTTGAGGATCGCCGGGGGCGTGAACCGCACGACCCCGCTGGCGGTCATCGAGTGGTTGGCCACCACCCCGTTGTTGAACAGTTCGATCAGCAGCTCGCCGGCGAGGCCGGCCTCGACCAGCTCGACGCCGATCAGCAGGCCCTGCCCGCGTACGTCGGCGATCAGGTCGCCGCAGTTGGCCCGGGCGATTCGGTCGATCTCGGGGAGCAGCCGCTCGCCGAGGGTCCGGGCCCGGTCGACCAGCTCCTCCTCGCGCATGGCGCGGATGGCGCCCTGCACTGCGGCCATCAGCAGCGGCTGGCCGGAGAAGGTGGCGGTGTGCAGGTACGGGTCCTTGTCGAACGGGGCGAAGACCGCCCGGCTGGCCACCGCCGCCGAGACGGGCACCACCCCGCCGCCGAGCGCCTTGCCGGTGAGCAGCACGTCCGGGGTGATCCCGGCCAGGTCGGCCCCCCACCACGCGCCGAGCCGGCCCATGCCGGTCTGCACCTCGTCGAGGATCAGGAAGCCGTCGTGGCGGCGGCAGAGCGCCTCCACCTGGCGCAGGTAGCCCTCGGGCGGCAGCACCACGCCGCCCTCGCCCTGCACCGGTTCGACGATCACGCAGACCTCGCCGGGATGCGCGGCGAGTTCCTTCTCCAGCGCCTCGGCGTCGCCGAACGGGACGTGGGTGGTGTCGGCCAGCAGCGGCCGGAACGGCTTCTGGTAGACCTCCTTGGCGGTCACCGACAGGGCGCCCAGCGACTTGCCGTGGTAGCCCTGCCGCATGGAGACCAGCCGGCGTCTGCCGTGCGCCCGGGCCAGCTTGATGCCGGTCTCCACCGCCTCGGCGCCGCCGAGGGCGAAGTGCACCCGGTCCATGCCGGCGGGGGTGACCTCGGCCAGCGCGGCGGCGGCCCGGCCGACGGTGGGCTCCAGCAGCACCCGGGTGGCGACCGGGTGGCTGTCGAGCTGGCGGCGGACCGCCTCCACCACCAGCGGGTGGCGGGCGCCCATGATGAAGACGCCGTAGCCCCCGCAGTTGAGGAACTCCTCGTCGTCGCTGGTCCAGACCCACGCTCCCTCGGAGGCCACCTCCATGTGGCTGCCGAACAGCTCGGCCACGGTGGCCCGCCCCTTGCTCAGGTGGGCGCGGTACAGGTCCAGCACCTCCGCCTTGTCGTCCTCGACGGCGACCGGCGGTCGTTCCCGCTCCAGTACGGTCACGGATCCTCCTCTGACGTGTGCCGGTCGGCTCAGGACAGCTGCAGCGGGCCGCCGGCGAAGTACTCGACGAGCGACTCCGCGGTGCTGCTGCGCGACGGCGGGTGGAAGGCCAGCGGCCGGACGGCCGAGGCGAGGTAGGCGACCTCCGGGGCGGAGATGAACGCCATCCCGCCGAGCAGCTCCTGGGCGGAGGCGGCGACCCGGGTGATGATGTCCTGCACCGCGAAGCGGGCCACCAGGACGGCGGCGACGGTGTCCTCGCCGGCGTCGCCGGCCTCCAGCGCCCGGGCCACCCCCTCGATCAGCCCGACCGCCGACTCGACGTCCACGCCGAGCGCCGCCCGGTCGGTGATGCTGCCCCGGCCGGCGGCGAGGACCCGCTCCACCAGCGCGCTCGCGGCGCCCAGGTAGACCGAGGAGATCAGCATCTCGAACCAGACGAAGCCGGCGATCTGGAGGTCGTCGAGGCGGTGCGGGTCGTCCGGGGTGGTCCGGACGACCAGCTCCTCGGGGACGAAGACGTCGGTGAGGCGGACCTCGTCGCTCTCCGCGCCGGCCAGCACCGGGGTGGACCAGAACGGGTGCACGGTGATCCCGGGCTGCTTCGCCGGCATCAGCAGCATGGCCAGGGTCGGCTCGCCGTCGACCGGCAGCGAGACGCTTGCGGTGAGCACGTCCATCGAGTGGGCCAGGCTGCACGGCTTCTTGCCGCCGTTGATCAGGTAGCCGCCCTCGGTGGGCTTCGCGGTGACGCTGGGGGTGAGGATGTTCTGGTTGGTCCGGCCCTCCGCCCAGCCGGAGGCGGCGAGCAGCCCCTCGGGGGCTATCCGGCCCAGCAGGTCCAGCTGCGCCGGGGTGAGCCGGTCGGCGGTCTCGGCGAGCGCGAACAGGGTCGCGGCGGTGAAGTGGTGCATGGTGACCGCGGCGCCCAGCGACGGCGACCAGGAGGCGATCGCCCGCATCACCCGGACCGCGTCGAGCGGTCCGGCCCCCTGGCCGCCGTACGCGGCGGGGACGAGCAGGGCCGGGCCACCGTGGGTACGGAACAGCTCCAGCAGCGGTGAGCCGGGCTGTTCCCGCTCCGTGAACGGGACCTCGGCGATGGCCTTGCCGAGCCCCGGGTGGTACTTCTCGGTCGTCTCGCGGGCGACGTCGAGCGAACGCATGGCGAACCTCCAGGCGGGTGGGTGTCGGGGGAGGAGGGTGGTCAGTGGCCGAACGCGGCCCGCCGCGGGCTGATCCCGGGCGTGATGCTGACCCCCTGCACGTGGGTGGTCTTGAGGATCGGGTAGTTGGCCTCGCCGAAGGCGCCACTGGTCAGCCCGGTGCCGCCGTGCGTCGGCACGTACGGCAGGAAACCGATGTGCGAGTCGTTGACCTTCAGCAGGCCGCCGTTGTGCACCCGCCGGACGAACTCGTCGATCACCTGCTCGGAGCCGGACCAGAGCGAGTTGCGCAGGCCGTACTCGTTGGTGTTGACGAAGGCGAGCACCAGGTCGAGCAGCTCGTCGTCGGGCGCCGCGGGCGGCACCACGAACGGCAGCAGCGGGAAGAACGTCTCGTGGCGTACGACGTCCAGCTCGCGGGCGCCGGCCAGGCCCTCCACCCGGACCACCGTCGGTTCGAGGAAGACGCCCGCCTCCGACGGCGTGCCGTCCAGCTCGACCCGCCGGCCGCCGCAGGCGATGGTGGCGCCCTGGTCGACGGCCCGGGTCAGCAGTTCGAAGAACTTCTCGCTGCGCCGCACCGGGGCCAGCAGCACCCCCTCGTCCTGCGGGTAGCCGGGCCGGATCTGCGCGGCCCGCTCGACGACCAGGGCGAGCAGCTCGTCGGCGATGGCCGGGTGGGCGACGACGTAGTTGGGGACCATGCAGATCTGGCCGGAGCCGACGAAGCTCTCGGTGATCGCCTCGGCGGCCAGGGCCAGGTCGGCGTCGTGCCAGACGACCAGGCCGTCGTTGCCGGCGAGCTCCAGGATCGGCTTCTTGCCCCGTTCCACGCACTCGCGTTGGATCCGCAGCCCCTCCTCGGTGCCGCCGAAGTAGAAGATGTCGTCGACCAGCGGGTGGGCCAGCCAACGGTCGATCACCTCGACCGGCTTGCCGCAGATCACGTTGACCGTGCCGGGTGGGGCGTCGAGTTCGCGCAGCACCGGCGCGACCAGGTCACGGACCAGGAACATGGTGCTCAGCGGCACGCTGCGCGGGGCCCGGATCACCACCGCGTTGCCGGCCATCAGCGACAGCACGGCCAGCGCGGCGCTCGGCGCGGGGGCGTTCTGCGGCGGGTTGACGCAGACCACCCCGTCGGGCAGTTGGCGGACGATCAGCCGCCGCTCGCCGTGGCGGAACTCGGCGTGCATCTGCTGCTCGTACCAGGCCAGGTTCTCCTCGCTGAGCACCTGCAGCAGGCAGCTCAGCTCCCACTTCGCCACGGTGCGCGGGTGCGCCTCGGCGACCAGCAGGTCGACGAACTCGTCCCAGTGCGCCAGCAGCCGTTCCCGGAACCGACGTCCCAGGTCGAGCCGTCGGGGCAGCGGGGTGGCCGCCCAGGCCGGGGCGGCGCTGGCCGCGGCCTCCACCGCCGCGTCGATGTCCGCCTGGCCCGCGACGGCGCAGCGGCCCACGACGTACGGGTGGTGCACGGCGTCCGAGTCGGGGTCGCGTTCCAGGCTGCGCTTGAGGCTGACGCTGGTGAAGACGTCCTCCAGCATCGACCGGGAGCTGACCGTGTAGACCCAGCCCACCCCGTCGACGTCCTTGTCCCCGATGTACGAGCGGTAGCTGCGCTGGCGGGCGTCCGACACGGGCGTTCCCGGCGGGACCTCCTCCGCGGAATGCGGCAGTTTCGTCGAGACCGGCATTGAGATCAGTTCCCTCCGACGTGTCGCCGCGATAGCGGCAATCAATTTCTGCCCAGCCGGCCGTCGCGCCTTCCGCCGTTCCGCACGGATCGCGGCGGCGGCGCCGGCGGTTGTGCCACACCGTCCGGATGGTTGCCGAACCGATGGTCACCGACCTTGCTGATGCGCCACTGACGGCGGACTGATGCAGTCCCGGTGACCGGACGCGGACCGGCCCGGCCGGCTCGCGTACCGGCCTGAGCTGGGGTGATGCCCGGCTGTCGGGGCGGCGACAGGAAACCGGGGCGATCGGCGGCCCTCGGGACGCGCCCGGTGCGCGACGGGGATCCTTGACGTAGGAGGTAATTGCCTGGCTGCCGGCTGTCTCACTAGCGTCCATTGGCATGCGGCACGCAGATTGCGACGGAATTATGATTGCGTTGCTCCGGCAGGGGTGGCAGCGCCGTCATTCCGCACAGGCTCGTGCCGACAATTTCCCGGCCCCCGCCGGACCGGTGCCGGCGCTGCCGCCGCCCGCCGCCCCGCCCGAGGCGTTGTCGTCGTCCGTGTTGACCCTGCTCTACGGCCACGAACCGTTCCTGGCCTGGGTGATGGGGCCGGCCTGGGAGCTGCTGGCCAGCAACCACATGCTGGAGGCCCTGGTCGGGCCGGTCGACCCGGAGCTGCTGGTCCCGCCGGTCAACGTGCTGCGGCTGATCCTGCACCCGCGCGGCATGGCGCCGCGGCTGGCCAACCTCGACGAGGTGCACACCCACCTGCTGCGCCGGCTGCGCCGCCAGGTCGAGCTGGTCGGCGGTGAGGCGCTGGTCCGGCTGGAGCGGGAGGTACGCGGTTACCGGGCGGTGCCGGAGCCGGCCCCGCTCGCCACCAACCCGATCGCCGTGCCGGTCCGGCTCCGGGTCGGCTCCACCCTGCTCAACCTGATCAGCACCGCGGTCTTCTTCGGCACCCCGTGGGAGGGGACGCCCAGCGGAGTGACCGCCGAGTGTGTCTTTCCGGCCGACGAGGCCACCCGGCGGTACCTGTTCGCCGACCCCACCGAACGGCCGCCGCCCGACTGACCCCGACACCTCGCCGAGGAATGTCGATCCATAGCGAAAGGGAAGATCCCATGTCCTCCATGCAGGCCTCCAACCCCGTCTCGACCCCCACCCGAGCGGCGAACGACCGGCTGCTGCGCCTGGTGTTGAAGCTCGACGCCGTCGTCACCGCCGTCAACGGCGTCGCGTACCTGGCCCTGGCCGGCGTGCTGAACGACCTGTTCGGCTACCCGACCGGGGTGCAGTACGAGGTGGGCGCGTTCCTGCTCGTGTACGGCATCGCGGTGTGGGTGACCGCCACCCGGCCGGTGGTCAGCCGGGGCGCGACCAAGCTGTGGATCGCCGTGAACGTGCTGTGGGTGGTGCTCAGCCTGGTCGTCGTCGCCACCGGCGCGATCGAGGCCACCACCCTGGGCAAGGTGTGGATGGTGCTGCAGGCCGTGGTCGTCGGCGCCTTCGCCGCCCTCCAGGCGTACGCGCTGGGCAAGGCCGACCGGGTCTGAGGCCCGGACCGGCGAACACGGTCGAGGGCTGGCCACCGGTGCTCCGGCGGTCAGCCCTCGGTCGGTCCAGGTCACAGCGGCGGGACGTCCCGGCGCTCCTCGACGCGGCGGTACTCCACCGGCTCGGCGGTGGTGACCACCTCGCGGCGACGGCCCCGGACCAGCGTCGTCATGATGAGCCCGAGCACGCCCGCGGCCATCAGGATCCAGCCCACGACGTCGAGGTTGACGCCGCCGACACTCGCGTCCAGGGCGAAGGTGAGGATCGCGCCGACCGCGATCAGGAAGATGCTCATACCGATTCCCACGACAGCCTCCTTCTCCGGGGGATGTGGTGTGCTGCCGCGGACCTCGATACCCCGCCGGTGAGCAGCGCAATCACCCTCGCGTTCCGGGACTGGAGGGGGCCGGCGTAGGGCGATCTTGTCATCGGGTATTGTTTCCCCCGTCGCCGACGAACACCGGCGGCACGCGGACGTAGCGCAGCTGGTAGCGCATCACCTTGCCAAGGTGAGGGTCGCGGGTTCGAATCCCGTCGTCCGCTCGCAGCACCTCACGGGCGATTGGCGCAGTGGGAGCGCGCTTCCTTGACACGGAAGAGGTCACTGGTTCAAACCCAGTATCGCCCACCGGAGAAGAATCAGATCGACGACGGACGCCCGGCTCATCGAGCCGGGCGTCCGTCGTGTCGTCACGGTCAGGTGGTCGGGTAACCGATGCCAGATCCGTACGGGTAGAGCACCTTCTTGCCGTCCGGGGTCCGGATGGTGACCGGCAGGCGGCCGACCGGCTGTGTGCCGGTCAGGGTGTTCGTCACGGCGGCGAGCGAGACGTCCCGGTAGCCGTACGCGGCCAGGAAGGTCGGGGCGGTCGGGAAGTACGCGATGTCGTACGGGCCGCCGACCGCGACGACCACCACCGGTTTCCCGGTCGCCAGCAGCGCCTTGACCAGGTTCTGCTGCGTCACGTCGCCCCACGCGTTGTTGGTCAGCACCACCGTGACGTCGGCCGCCCCGGCCGCGGCCACCACCTCGGCGATGGTCTTCGCGTCCGGTGACCCGGTCCACATCGGGGTGGCGACCAGCCCCTTGCCGGACAGCTGGGTGGCCAGCCCGGGGACGGCGTTGACGCCCCAGCCGGTGACCAGCACGTGGCGGCCGGAGTTGGCCTTCAGTGGCAGTACCCCGGCCTGGTTGCGGAGCAGGGTGATCGAGCGGCGGGCGGCCTCGGCCATCACCGCCTGGTCGGCCGCGGTGCCGACCCGCGAGTCCACCGCCTCGCTGGTGGTGTACGGGTCCTCGAAGAGCCCCAGCCCGGCCTTCATCCGCAGGATCCGGTACACGGACTGGTCGATCCGCTGCCGGCTCAGCGCGCCGGTGCGGACCGCGGTGAGCACCGTGGCGATGGCGGCGGGCGGGTCGGTGGGGAGCAGCAGCTCGTCGTTGCCGGCCCGGATGGCGCCGAGGATCACCTGCTCCTGGGAGTAGCTGGCGAGCGCGTCGGCGCGCAGCGCGTCGGTGACCACCACGCCGTCGTACCCGAGGGTGTCGCGCAGCAGGCCGGTGATGATCGGCTTGGACAGCACGGCGGGCGTCCGGGTGGGATCCAGGGCGGGGACGACCACCGCCGTCGGCATGATCGACTTCACTCCGGCGGCGATCGCCGCCCGGAACGGCGGGATGTCCGTCCGCATGATCTGCTCGCGGGTCTCGTTGACCACCGCGATCCCGGTGTCGGGGTTGGCCTCCGCGCTGCCCAGGCCCGGGAAGTGCTTGGCGGTGGCGGCGATCCGGGTGCTCTGGTAGCCGGTGACGGCCGCCACCCCGAACGTCGAGACGGTCGCGGTGCGGTCGCTGAACGCCCGCGTCCCGTCCGCGGTGTTGCGGGGGTTGGTGTTGACGTCGACCACCGGCGCGTGGTCCATGTTGATGCCCATCGCGCGCAGCTGCCGCCCGGTGGACGCGGCCGTCGAGAAGGCCAGGGCGGGCTCGAACGTCGCGCCGAGGGCCATGTTGCCCGGCGACACCGCCGTGGGCGGCGGCACCCGGGTGACGAATCCGCCCTCCTGGTCGGTGCTGATCTGCAGCGGTACGCCGTGGTCGACCGCGGCCGCGCGTTGCAGGCCGTTGGACAGCTGCGCGACCTGGTGGGGGTTGTTCATGTTGTTGGTGTTGGTGAAGTAGATGATGCCGCCGGGGCGGAACTTCCGTACCACCTCCGCGCCGTTGTGCACGTCGCTGCCGTAGAGCGCCTGGTTGGCGGCCACATCGGTGGCCCGGGTGGTGGTGGCGGTCTCGCCGAAGACCTCGAGGACGAACATCTGGCCGACCTTCTCCGCCAGGCTCATCCGGGCCATCGCCGCCCTCACCCGCTGGTCGGTGCGCTGCCCGGCGCCCGGGCCGTCGCCGTGCGGGTCGCTCACCGGACCCCCGCCCGACCAGGCGGAGCCGCCGGAGGCCAGCAGCACACCGCACGCGGCGACGAGCACGGCGGGCAGGCGTAGGGCGGATCTGGCTTTCCGCAAAGACATCGTGTCGTCCCCTCCAGCGATCGGTGACCCCCGTCTTCGGAGTCCGCTTCCTCCGCATCCTGCCCGGAGAGACACGAATGCAATTCTTTGTCGCTTTCGAATTCACCCGGCCGGGAACGTTCTGCCGTCGGCAGATCTGCCCAGCGCGTACCGGGCCGGCGTCGACCGGGTCGGCCCGGCAGGCTGGACGCCATGAGACTTCTGGTGCTGGGCGGGACCGGTTTCGTCGGCGGGGCCACGGTCGTCGAGGCGGTCCGCCGTGGCTGGGACGTCACGGTCTTCAACCGGGGCCGGCACGGGTCGACACCCGAGGGCGTACGCCGGCTGCGCGGTGACCGCCTCGCGCCCGGCGGCCTCGACGCGCTGGCCGGCGGCACCTGGGACCTGGCGGTCGACACCTGGGACGGCGCGCCCCGGGCGGTGCGCGACGCGGCGAAGGCGCTGGCCGGCTCGGTCGGTCACTACGGCTACGTCTCCAGCGGCTCCGTCTACGCCCCGCCCGCGCCGCCGGGCGTGGGCGAGGAGGTGCCGGTGGTCGAGTCGTCCGCCGACGCCGAGGACGGGGACTACGCGACGAACAAGGCCGGCGGGGAACTCGCCGCCGTCGAGGTCTTCGGGGACCGGGCGCTACTGGCCCGGGCCGGGCTGATCCTCGGGCCGGGGGAGGACATCGGCCGGCTGCCCTGGTGGCTGAACCGGATTGCCCGCGGCGGCCCGGTGCTGGCGCCCGGCCCGGCCGACCTGCCGGTGCAGTACGTCGACGTCCGCGACCTGGCCGCGTTCCTGCTCGACCAGGGCGCTGCCGGGATCGGCGGGCCGGTGAACGTGGTGAGCCGACCCGGTCACGCCACCATGGGTGAGCTGCTGGCCGCCTGTGTGACGGCCACCGGCTCCGCCGCCGAGCTGCGCTGGGTCGCGCCGGAGCGCATCCTCGCCGCCGGGGTGGAACCCTGGAACGACCTGCCGATCTGGATCCCGCCGGGGCACGAGTACCGCTGGTTGCAGGAGCGCGACGTGACGAGGGCGTACACGGCGGGTCTGACCTGCCGCCCGATCGCCGACACCGTCGCCGACACCTGGACCTGGCTGCGCCGGGTCGGCGCGGTGCCCCCACGCGCCGGCCGCCCCGCCCGCGCCCCGGTCGGCCTGGCCCCGGGACGCGAGGCCGCCCTGCTCACCTGAGCCTGCGCCCTCAGCGCTCGGACAACTTCAGGGAAGCTGCTGCCTCGACCGGATTCCAGGCAGCAGCTTCGCTGAAGTTGCGGCTCATGGCGGCGGCACGGGCGTGGATCAGGCGGGGACCACGGGGAGGTCGAGGACCTCGTCGACGGTGCGGCGCGGGGTGGGGCGGCCGGGCTGGCCGTAGCCGATCCGCATCACCATCTGCGGCGTCCCGAACCGGCCCAGTGACAGCCGTAGCGCCTCCCGGGCACCGGGCACCTCGATCGGCTGGGACATCATCGACACGCCCAGCCCCGCATCGGTGGCGGTGAGCAGCACCCGCTGCAACGCCTGCCCCGCCACGATCTGGTCGGTGGCGGTGTTGCCGGCCGACCCGAGCACCGCGACGAGGGGCTCCGGCTCGAAGTCCCGCCCCGGCGCCCGGTTGCGGCCACCGAAGCCCCGGGCCGGCAGCAGATCCTGCGGCTCGCTCTGCGGGCCGCCCGCCGCGGCCGGCACCCCGTCCGGCGCCGGCCCGGAGCGGACCCACTCGGCCAGCTCCGCCCGGTAACCGGGGTCGCGTTCCAGCACCCGGTTCGCGCTGCGGGCGATCTCGGCGAAGGCGTTGACCGCGCTCACCCCGATCAGCAGCTCCAGCCAGCACTGCTCCGCCCGGGCCGCCTCGCCGAGGCGCCAGCGGGCGTCGGCGGGCACCGGGTCGGGCCAGAACGGCGCCCGGTTGCTGAACCGGCGGGGGATCGCCGCGTGCAGGCTCTGCTCGGCGGGCGTCGGCCGGCGCGGCAGGTCCGGCACCAGCCGGGCGATCACGTCCGGCTCCGTCGGGTACGGCCGCAGCCGCACCGAGGCCGGGGTGCCCGCCACCGCGAGGGCCAGCCGCAGGTTGAACAGCGCCGCCCCGCAGGCGATACGGGTGCCCCAGCCGCTCGGGTCGGTCGCCGGCAGCCGACGGGCCGGGTCCACGGAGAGCTCGATCCCCTCGTCGCGCAGCCGGAACCGCCACGGCTGGCTGTTGTGCAGCGACGGCGCGCGGACGGCGTCGGTCACGGCGGCCCGCAGCTGCGCGACGGTGAAGCCGGTGTCCATCATCATGCTCCTTCCGTGGCAGGTCGTGCCGCCCCCCGGTTGGTCCAACCCCACGGTGCGCCAGGGGACGCGCCCCCGGGCAGGGCCGGACGTCCCGACCAGCCGGGCACCCCTTCCCGCCCCGGCGCGCCCCGGACGGGACCTTCGGCCCGTGCACCGGCCGGCCCGACCGGGTAGAAACGAGGGATGATCCGGGTGTTCCTGCTCGACGACCACGAGGTCGTCCGTCGTGGCCTTGCCGACCTGCTCACCAGCAGCGGCGACATCGAGGTGGTCGGCGAGTCCGGCTCCGCGCAGGAGGCCGCCCGCCGGATCCCCGCGCTCCGCCCCGACGTGGCGATCCTGGACGCCCGGCTGCCCGACGGCAACGGCATCGACGTCTGCCGGGACATCCGCGCCGTGGACTCCTCGATCAAGGGCCTCATCCTCACCTCGTACGAGGACGACGAGGCGCTCTTCGCGGCGATCATGGCCGGCGCCGCCGGTTACGTGCTCAAACAGATCCGCGGCACCGACCTGGTCGACGCGGTCCGCCGGGTGGCGGCCGGGCAGTCCCTGCTCGACCCGGCGATCACCACCCGCGTCCTGGAACGCATCCGCAGCGGCGTCGAGCAGCCACGCGAGCTGAAGACCCTCACCGAGCAGGAACGACGGATCCTGGAGTACGTCGCCGAGGGGCTGACCAACCGGGAGATCGCCGGCAAGATGTTCCTCGCCGAGAAGACCGTGAAGAACTACGTCTCCAGTGTGCTGGCCAAGCTGGGCCTGGAACGGCGTACCCAGGCCGCGGTGCTGGCCACCCGACTGCTCGGCAAGTCCTCCCACTGAGGCTGGTCCGCCAACCGGGCGGGCCGAGCCGGCGGGCGGCTCAGTCGCGCAGCGGGACGCTCCACCGCACCCGGGTACCGTGCGGGTCGACCCGGTCCAGCTGGAACTCGCCACCGAGACGTTCGGCCCGCTCCCGCAGGTTGACCAGACCACTGCGGGCCGCAGCCGGGTCGCAACCCACCCCGTCGTCGGTGACCTGGACGGTCACCCAGCCGGCGTCGACGCGTACCGCCACCGCCACCCGGTCGGCGTGCGCGTGGCGGGCCGCGTTGGACAGCGCCTCGCGCAGCACCGCCGTCAGCTCGGGGCGGAGCGCGTCCGGCACGGCGCTGTCGATCGGGCCGACGAGTTCCAGCTCCGGCCGGCGGCCCAGCGTCTCGGCGGCCGCCTCGAGCGCCTCCCGGATCTCGGTGCGCAGCGCCGCGCTCATCGGCGTACGCAGCTCGAAGATGGTCCGCCGGATGTCCCGGATGGTGGCGTCCAGGTCGTCGACCGCCGCGTTGATCCGCTTGGCCACCTCGGGGCGGGCGTTCATCGCGCCGCTCTGCAACTGCAGGCCGGTGGCGAAGAGCCGCTGGATCACCACGTCGTGCAGGTCCCGGGCGATCCGCTCGCGGTCCTCCAGGACCACCAGCAGCTCCCGCTCCTCCTGCCCGCGCGCCCGTTCCATGGCCAGCGCCGCCTGACCGGCGAAGCTGCCCAGCAGCGCCACGTCGTCGTCGACGGTCCGGCCCGCGTCTGGCCGGTGCGCGATCACCAGCACACCGTGCAGGGTGTCGGCGGCGGCCAGCGGGGAGACCACCGCCGGCCCGGCCACCACCGGCACCGGCCACGGTGCGGCGCGCGCCAGGTCCGCCACCAGCTCGTGCCGGCGCTCGGTCACCGGGCCGGCGAAGCTCGTCTCGGCCGCCGGCAGCACCGCGCCGACCAGCTCCCGGGCCCGCTCGTCGGCGCCGTCGACCACCTCCACGGTGAACTGGCCGGCCTCCTCGTCGTAGAGCAGCACCAGGGCCAGCTCCGCCTCGGCGACCTCCCGGGCCCGCCGGGCCACCAACGTCAACGCGTCGGTACGCCGCACCTCGCCGAGCAGCACCGAGGTGATCTCCGCGGTGGCCGCCAGCCAGCGTTCCCGGCGGTGGGCCTCCGCGTAGAGGCGCGCGTTCTCGATCGCCACGCCGGCCGCGGCGGCCAGCGCCACCACGATCTCCTCGTCGTCCTCGCTGAACTCCGGGGCGCCCTGCTTCTCGGCCAGGTAGAGGTTGCCGAAGACCTGGTCACGGATCCGGACCGGGACACCGAGGAAGCTGTGCATCGGCGGGTGGTGCGGCGGGAAGCCGTACGACTTCGGGTGCTGGGTGATGTCCGGCATGCGTACCGGCCGGGGCTCGTCGATGAGCAGGCCGAGCACGCCCCGCCCGTGCGGCAGGTCGCCGATCTTCGCGTGCAGCTCCGGGTCGATGCCGTGCACGATGAAGTCGTGCAGCAGCCGGTCGGGGCCGATCACCCCGAGCGCGCCGTAGCGGGCGCCGACCAGCTCGCACGCCGACCCGACGATCCGCTGCAGGGTGCTGCGCAGGTCGAGGTCGGAGCCGATCACCACCACCGCGTCGAGCAGGGCGCGCAGCCGTTCCCGGCTGGTGACCACCTCGCCGACCCGGTCCAGCATCTCTTGGAGAAGCTCGTCGAGGCGGACCCGGGACAGCGGACTCAGCCCCAGCGAGGGCGTCACCGGGGAGTCCTGACGCGGTTGCGGTGCGCTGCTGGTCACGCGCCGATGCTAGCGCCGTAGCCCGGCCGGCACGAGCCCGCTACCGCTGCCGGCCGTCGACCGCCGAGGTGTCCACCACCTGCTCGGTGGGGAGCCGCGGGGTGTGCGCCGGGCCGGCGTGCGCCGGGTCGGCGATCCCCAGGCGGAGCACCAGGAACGGGTAGCCCATCCCGGCCAGCACGCCGCGCAGCGTCTGCCGGGTGCCCTCGACCTCCACGACGCCGCTGAGCGGCACCATCGACACCCCGAGCCGGGTGGCGGTCAGCCAGGCGGCGGAGAGCGCCTCACCGGCCCGCAGCCAGCTGTCGGGCTCGTCCTCGTCGCCGTAGAGCAGCGCGTACACGGCCGCCCGGTCGTGGCCGGGGCCGATCGGCAGGGTGCCGGGGCGGCCGAAGTCCCGACCCGGCACGGTGGTCTGCGGCGCCTGCTCGGGCAGCACCTCCGGCGGCAGTCCGGTGCCGGTGCCGGCGCGGCTGGTCCAGTACGCCAACTCCTCGCGCAGCTGCGGGTCCTCCGCCTCGACGCTGCCGGCGTGGGAGGCCGCGGCGGCCAGCTCCATCACCTGGTCGGAGTCGAGGATCTGCAACCGGGCGCCCTCGGCGGTGGCGGCGCGGGTGATCTCACCGATCGCGGCGGTGGGCACCTGCTCGTCGCTGACCGGCCGACGGTCGGTGTGCCGGACCTGCATGCACTGCACCAGGTGCATGGCCTGCGGGTCGGCGCCCGGGTGCCGCATGCTGGTCAGCCGGGCGAGCAGCTCCGGGTCGCCCGGGTCGGGCAGCCGCTCCACCACCGGCACCCAGCCCTCGGCGGCCAGCGCCACCCGGGCGTGGTGCAGCGCGGCTCCACAGCTGAGCGCCAGCAGCCGCCCCTGCGGGTCGGTGGCGCTCAGCTGCCGGGCCCGGGCCATCCGCAGCTCCAGCGCGTCGGGCAGCACCCGCCAGCTCCAGGGTTGCGTGTTGTGCACCGAGGGGGCGTGCCCGGCCATCGCCGCGGCCTCCGCGAGCGCGGTGGTCAGCGGGCGGTCCGTAGCCGGCGTCTCGTGGCTCATCGTCACGACCTTTCCGTGTTCGTCCCCATCGTGCCCCACCCGGATGCCGCCGCGGGCGGGGATGCCGCTCCATCCTCTGGCATGCCCCGTCCGGCCGCACGGTACGCACGCCCCGGCCCACCGGGCCCTTCGGCCCGCCGGAATACCCGGGTTGCCCTGTCCGACGCGCTCCAGCACTGGGACGATCCGCAGGTGGGAACCGAACCGCGGGAGTGCCTGCCGGAGCGGCCGGTCGGCCGTCGGCGGCTCAGCCGGCTTCGTCGCCGGTTCGGCGGGTCCGACGACGCGCGGCGGCCCGGCGCCGTCGAATGGGCGCCGCTGATCCTGCTCACCGTGGCCGCGCTCGCCGGCGCGGCGCTGTGGCTGGCCGGGCTGCGCGGCGCCGCCGACCTGGTCTGGGCCGCGGTCACCCTGGTCGCCCTGCTCCCCGCCACCTGGGCGGTGCTCCGCCAGATGTGGCAGCGCCAGTTCGGGGTGGACGTGATCGCCGTGCTGGCGCTGGCCGGCGCGCTGGTCGTCCGGGAGTACCTGGCCGGCGCGGTGATCGCGGTGATGGTGGCGACCGGACGGTCGCTGGAGACGTACGCCCAGCGTCGGGCCACCCGTGACCTGCGGGCCCTGCTGGAGCGGGCACCGCGGCAGGCCCGCCGGCGTACCGCCGACGGCGGGATCGAGGTGGTGCCGCTGGACCGGGTCGCGGTCGGCGACCGCCTGGTGGTCGGCCCCGGTGACGTGGTGCCGGTCGACGGGACCGTGGAGGAGCCGGCCACCCTGGACGAGTCGGTGGTGACCGGCGAGTCGCAGCTGGTGAGCCGGGCGGCGGGGGAGCCGGTGGCCAGCGGCGTGGTCAACGCCGGCGCCGGCTTCGGACTGCGCGCGGTGCGTGGCGCGGCCGAGAGCACGTACGCCGGCATCGTCCGGCTGGCCGAGGAGGCGACGGCCCGCAAGGCCCCGATGGTCCGGATGGCCGACAAGTACGCCGCCGCGTTCGTGCCGTTCACCCTGGCGCTGGCCGGCCTGGCCTGGCTGCTGACCGGGCAGTTCGTCCGGGCGGTGGCGGTGCTGGTGGTGGCCACCCCCTGCCCGCTGCTGCTGGCCACGCCCATCGCGATCGTCTCCGGGCTGTCCCGGGTGGCCCGGCGTGGGGTGCTGGTACGCGACGGTGGCTCGCTGGAGCTGCTCGGCCGGGCCCGGACGCTGATGATGGACAAGACCGGCACCCTCACCGCTGGCCGGCCGCGCGCCGCGGAGACCGTGGTGCCTCCCGGCGGTGACCGGGACGAGGTGCTGCGGCTGGCCGCCTCGGTGGAGCAGCTCAGCCCGCACGTGCTCGCCGCCGCACTGGTCCGGCAGGCCCGCGAGCAGGGGCTGCGGCTGGGTGAGCCGACCGACGTGACCGAGGAGCCGGGCCGGGGCGTACGCGGGCGGGTGGACGGCCGGGTGGTCGAGGTCGGGCAGTTCTCCGGTGACCTGCCGGAGTGGGCCGACCGGGCCCGGCGCCGGGCCGAGACGGCCGGTCTGTCCACGGTCTGGGTCAGCGGCGAGCAGGGGCCGCTCGGTGCGATCCTGCTGGAGGACCCGGTCCGCCCGGACGCCCGCCGCACGGTGCGCCGGCTGCGCGAGGCGGGACTCGATCGCCTGGTCATGGTCACCGGGGACCGTCCCCGTACGGCCGAGCAGGTGGCCCAGGCGGTCGGCGTGGACGACGTGGTGGCGCAGTGCTCGCCGGAGCAGAAGGTGGCGCGGGTCCGGGACGAGTCGGGCCGGGCGGTGACCGTGATGGTCGGCGACGGGGTGAACGACGCGCCCGCGCTCGCCGAGGCGCACGTCGGGGTGGCGATGGGCGCCACCGGCGCGACCGCCTCGGCGGACGTGGCCGACGCGGTGCTCACCGTCGACCGGCTGGACCGGCTCGCCGACGCCGTGGAGATCGCCCGGTACGCCCGCCGCATCGCCGTCCAGTCCGCCACCGTCGGGATGGGCCTGGCGGTGGTGGCGATGGTGGTCGCGGCCGCCGGTGGGCTGCCCCCGGTGGCCGGCGCCTTCCTTCAGGAGGGCATCGACGTGCTGGTCATCCTCAACGCGCTGCGGGCGTTGGGCGGTGGCCTGAGCCGGCGTGACGTGCCTCCGGCCACCCGGGACATGCTCGACCGGTACGCCGGCCAGCACGGCCCGGTGCGGGAGGTGCTGGCCCGGCTGCGGGACACCGCGGACCTGGTGGCCACCCGTCCGGACGACCCGGAGTGCCTGCCGGCGCTGCGCGAGGTGCACCATCGCCTCACCGAGCAGGTGCTGCCGCACGAGGCCGCCGAGGAACGTCAGCTCTATCCGGCGCTGGCCGAGCCGCTGGGCAGCGCGGAGGCCACCTCGACGATGAGCCGGGGTCACGTGGAGATCAGCCGCCTGGTCGACCGGATCGGTGGCCACCTGGCCGACCACCCTGGCGAGGCTGCTCCTTCGGGCGAGGCTGCTCCGTCGGGTGAGGTGGCGCGGGCGGGTGAGGCCGGCCGGCCCGGCGAGGCGGCGCGGCCTGGTGGGGCGGGCCGGTCGGGGGCGGTGGCGCGGCCGGGCGAGGCGGACCGGTCGGGTGCCGACGGCCGGCTGCGGCCGGAGGAGGTGCCTGACCTGCTGGCCGCCCTCTACGGGCTGGACGCGGTGCTGCGCCTGCACCTGGCGCAGGAGGAGGAAGACTACTTTTCGCTCAGCCCTTCCGACGGCGGCGACCCCGCCCGCTGATCCCTCGCCGGTCGGCGTCGTGTCCGGCGATTGAGCCCTTCCCGGCCGGCGCCAGACGTGGTGTCGGACCTCGGTTCCGGGCCGGTGCCCGGCGCAGTGTCGGACCGTGACGTCGGGCTTGCGCCCGGCGCAGTGTCGGACCCCTGGGAGAGTCAGTGCCCTCCGAAGTCGCGGATCTTCACCGGGGCCACCACCTCGCCCGGCCACCGACGGGCAGGCGCCCGGCGCGACGCCCGGATCGTCACCAGCCCTTCGGCTCGATCGGAGGCGAGCAGCCGGGCCTGATCAGGAATCGGTCGTGCCCATCCCGGGCGGGTCGCCGGATGGAGGCGGATCCGCAGACGAGCGTGATGACTCTGAGGAATACTTATACCTGAGAGTCATCACGCTCGAAACCTTAATGCCAGCTGGCGCGGCCAGCGGGCCTCGCGCGCCGATCCCATCGCCGTCCGCCGTCCGCCGTCCGCCGTCCGGGCCGCCCAGGCCGCCCAGGCCGCCCGGGCCGGCCGCTGGGCGGCGGGCTCGGCCGTGCCGGCCCGGCATGAGTCGCGGGGACCTGGCATGGGGTCGCGGGGACCTGGCACGAGAGGGCGCGGACCCCGCATGGGGCCCGGCATGAGTCGCCCGGACCCGGCACGAGCCGCGCCGGGCGGTTCCAGCGTGTCCGGCGCGCTTGGATCGGCATCGGCGCGTCCGGCCATGCAGAGCTGGCTCGACCGCGCGGACCGGGCTCACCCGCCCGGGCCGGTGGGCCGCGACGCGCGGTAGCGGCCCACCGGAGCGGTCTCAGCGTTCGCGGGCCACCGCGACCGGGCAGTACGCGTGCTGGATCAGCTGCTGGCTCACCGAACCGAGCAGCATCCCGCGCAGCCCGCCCCGGCCCCGGCTGCCCACGACCACCAACTGGGCGGCGCGGCTCGCCTCGACCAACTCGGCGGCGGGGCTGCCGGCGGTCACGTCGACCGAGACCGCCAGCTCGGGGAAGGTCTCCCGCCACTGGGCGACCGCCTCTTCGGTCGCCGTCCGGTCGTCCGCGAGAGTGGCCGCCGCCTCGTCGGCGGAGAGGCGGCCCGCTTGGGAGACCCGGAGCACCCGCAGCGGGCAGGCCCGCTGGGCCGCGCGTTCCACCGCGAAACCGAGCGCCAGGTGCGCCGACTCCGACCCGTCGAAGCCCACCACCACCGGGCCGTTCGGCTCCGGGTGGGATTCCCGGACCACCACCACCGGGCAGTGTGCGTGCGCGGTGACCGAGACGGCGGTCGAGCCGACCAGCAGGCCACCGAAGCCGCCGTGACCGCGGCTGCCGAGCACCAGCAGGTCGGCTTCGGCGGAGCGTTCCTGGAGCACCAGCGCGGGCGGGCCGTCGAAGACCTCGCCGTGCACCGTGAGCCCCGGGTGGCGGGCGGCGGCGTCCGCCGCGGCCCGGCGTACCAGTTCCTCGACCTCGCGGCGGGCGGTGTCGTCCGGCCAGACGCCGGGGGCGATGCCCGGACCGACCCAACCGGCCACGGTCAGCCACTCGAAGACGTACGCCAGCCGGACCGGCCGGCCCGAGCGGCCCGCCTCGGCCAGCGCCCACTCCAGGGCCACCGTGGCGTCGGCGGAGCCGTCGTAGCCGACCAGGATCTCGTCGGAACTCACTGGCCACTCCGCAGCGCCGGGTCGGTCTCCCGGATCCAGCGCCACTCGGCCACCCGCGGGTCGTCCTCGCCGTAGCGGCGAGTGTGGTCGCGGCACGCCTGCCGGGCGTCCACCATCTCCTGGCGCAGGTGGGCGGCCCGCGCGGCCAGCCCCGGCACCCGGTCGATGACGTCGATGACCAGGTGGAACCGGTCCAGGTCGTTGAGCATCACCATGTCGAACGGGGTGGTGGTGGTGCCCTCCTCCTTGTAGCCGCGCACGTGCAGGTTGTCGTGGTTGGCCCGGCGGTAGGTGAGCCGGTGGATCAGCCACGGGTAGCCGTGGTACGCGAAGATGATCGGCTTGTCCCGGGTGAAGATGGTGTCGAACTCGTTGTCCGGCAGGCCGTGCGGGTGCTCCGACGGCGGTTGCAGCCGCATCAGGTCGACCACGTTGACCACCCGGACCTTCAGCTCCGGCAGGTGCTGGCGGAGCAGGTCCGCGGCGGCGAGGGTCTCCAGGGTCGGCACGTCGCCGGCGCAGCCGAGCACCACGTCCGGTTCGCTGCCGTCGTCGGTGCTGGCCCAGTCCCAGATGCCCAGGCCGCGGCGGCAGTGCTGGACCGCCTCGTCCATGGTCAGCCAGTTCGGGGCGGGCTGCTTGCCGGCCACCACCACGTTGATGTAGTGCCGGCTGCGCAGGCAGTGGTCCATGGTGGACAACAGGGTGTTGCCGTCCGGCGGCAGGTAGACGCGTACCACCTCGGCCTTCTTGTTGACCACGTGGTCGATGAAGCCCGGGTCCTGGTGCGAGAAGCCGTTGTGGTCCTGCCGCCAGACGTGGCTGGACAGCAGGTAGTTCAGCGACGCGATCGGCTCCCGCCAGGGAATGCGCCGGGTGACCTTCAGCCACTTCGCGTGCTGGTTCACCATCGAGTCGACGATGTGGATGAACGCCTCGTAGCTGGTGAAGATGCCGTGCCGGCCGGTCAGCAGGTAGCCCTCCAGCCAGCCCTCGCAGAGGTGCTCCGACAGCACCTCCATCACCCGGCCGTCGGGGGAGAGGTGGTCGTCGCCGGGCACCGTGCCGGCGACGAACGCCCGGTCGGTCACCTCGAAGGCGGCCCCGAGCCGGTTGGAGGCCACCTCGTCCGGGCCGAAGAGGCGGAACGTCTGCGGGTTGCGGACGATCACGTCGCGTACCCACTGACCGAGGACGCCGGTCGCGCCGACGGCCGGCTCGCCCGGCCGCTTGACGTCGACGGCGTACTCGTGGAAGTCGGGCAGGTCCAGGTCGCGCAGCAGCCGGCCGCCGTTGGCCACCGGGTTGGCGCTCATCCGCCGGTCCCCGGTGGGCGGCAGCGTGACCAGCTCCTCGACCGGGGAGCCGGTGGCGTCGAAGAGCTCCTCCGGCCGGTAGCTGCGCAGCCAGCGCTCCAGCTCGGCCAGGTGCTCCGGGTTGTCGCGGACCTCGGCGATCGGCACCTGGTGGGCGCGGAAGGTGCCCTCCACCTGCTTGCCGTCGACGGTGCGCGGCCCGGTCCAGCCCTTCGGCGTACGCAGCACGATCATCGGCCAGCGGGGGCGCTCGACGGTCTCACCGGTCCGGGCCCGGCGCTGGATCGCGGCGATCTCGTCGCAGGCCCGGTCCAGGGTCGCCGCGAGCAGCTGGTGCACCTTCTCCGGCTCGTCGCCCGCCACCACGTACGGCTGGTAGCCGAAGCCGCGCATCATCTCCAGCAGATCCTGCTCGGGGATCCGGTCCAGTACCGTCGGGTTGGCGATCTTGTAGCCGTTGAGGTGCAGGATGGGCAGCACCGCGCCGTCGCGGGCCGGGTTGAGGAAGACATTGGACAGCCAGCTGCCGGCGAGCGGCCCGGTCTCCGCCTCGCCGTCGCCGATGACGCAGGCGACCAGCAGGTCCGGGTTGTCGAAGGCGGCGCCGTAGGCGTGGCTCAGGGCGTACCCGAGCTCGCCGCCCTCGTGGATCGAGCCCGGCACCTCCGGTGCGACGTGGCTGGGGATGCCGCCGGGGAAGGAGAACTGGCGGAACAGCCGCTGCATGCCGGTCTCGTCCCGGCTGATCGAGTGGTACAGCTCGCTGTAGGTGCCCTCCAACCAGGTGTTGGCCACCAGGGCGGGGCCGCCGTGGCCGGGGCCGGTGACGAAGATGGCGGACAGGTCGCGGTCGACGATGACCCGGTTGAGGTGCGTGTAGAGCAGGTTGAGCCCGGGGCTGGTGCCCCAGTGGCCGAGCAGTCGGGGCTTGACGTGCTCGGGGCGCAGCGGCTCCCGCAGCAGCGGGTTGTCGAGCAGGTAGATCTGCCCGACGGTGAGGTAGTTCGCCGCGCGCCAGTAGGCGTCAAGCCGGCGCAGCTCGTCTTCGGTCAGGGGGCTGTGCAGGTCGAGAGCGGTGTCCATGCTGCATTAGCCTCTCGCGGGTCGGGGATTTGTGCACCCGGAAGCGCCAGTTCGGCCGGGCCGGTCCAGCTTCGCCGGTGGAGCCGGACGATGATCAGGGCCGTTGGTCCCGGCCCTCGAGGGCGTCATGCCCCGTCCGGCGGCGAGGAAACCGATCCACGCACGACGATGACGGGGCAGGGCGAGTGGTAGAGCAGCGACTGGCTCACCGCGCCGAGCATGCCGCGCCACGGCTCGTCGCCGCGCGCGCCCACGACGGCCAGTTGGGCGGAGCGGGACTGCTCCAGGAGCACGGTGCCCGGGTCACCCTCGATGGTGTGGCACTCGGCGGCCACCGCCGGGTGACGTCGGGCGGCTCGGGCCACCGCCTGGACGAGCACCTGCTCGCCGTCGTGCCGGCCCGGTTCCAGCACCCGGATCGCGAGCACCCGCGCGGAGCGCCGGTCGGCGCAGTCGAAGGCGAAGGCCAGGGCGGTCTGCGAGCTGGCGGAGCCGTCCACCCCGACCAGAACCGGCCCCGCCGGTGGTGGCTGCGGGCGGACCACCAGCACCGGGCAGTCGGCCCGGGCGGCCACCTGGACCGCCGGGGCGTCGGCGGGCACGCAGGCGCCGCAGCCGGCCATCCCGCCGTCGCCGAGGGCGACCAGGTACGCCGACTCGGAGCGGCGGATCAGCGCCTGCACCGGTGAGCCCTCGACGATCTCGCCGCTGACCGGCACCGCCGGTTCGGCGTCGTTGGCGGCCGCGGCGGCCCGCTCGATCAGCTCCTCCGCGTCGGTCCGGGTGACCGCGCCGGTGGAGTCGAACGCCGCCTCCCAGTTGAAGGCGTGCAGCAGGCTCAGCGACCGCCCCTGCGCGGCGGCCTCCCGGGCGGCCAGCCGGACCACCTGCATCGACTCCTCGGAGGGGCCGACCGCGGCCACGACCGCCGCGTCGGCGGGTGTGGTCATCCGCCCTCACCTCCCCGACGCCGGGCACGGCACGGCACGCTGTCGTGACCGAGCGTAGTGCCGGTGTCGGGGCGGTGGGGCGGGATCCGCTCAGCGGAACTGGAGGCGGTTCACCGCGTCGAAGGCCCGGGCGCCGAAGAGCCGGCGGCTGTGCACCATGATCCGGGCGGCGGCGGTGACCAGGTAGCGGGTCTTCGGCCGGCGGGCGGTGACGGCGTGCTCGATGACCCGGGCCACCGCGTCCGGGGTGGCGGCGAGCATCCGGTTGTCGTACGACTTCGCCATCGCGGTGTCGACGGCGGTGACCATCTTGCGGTAGGGGCCGTCCGGGTCGGCCCCGGCGCCGAGCGAGGAGCTGGCGACCGCGCCGAAGCCGGTCCGGATCAGCCCGGGCTCGACGATGGCCACGTCGACGCCGAACGGCCGTACCTCCTGGCGCAGGGCGTCGGAGATCGCTTCGACCGCGTACTTGCTGGCGTGGTAGTAGCCGCCGCCGGGGAAGACCAGCCGGCCGCCCATCGAGCTGATGTTGACGATCCGGCCCCGGCCGGCGCGCCGCATCCCGGGCAGGACGAGCTGGGTGAGCCGGCTGAGCCCGAAGACGTTGGTCTCGAACTGGGCGCGGACCCGGTCCATCGGGGTCTCCTCGATCGGGCCGTACTCGCCGTAGCCGGCGTTGTTGACCAGCACGTCGACCTGGCCGTGCTCGGCCTCGATGGCGGCGACGGCGGCGCGCATCGACTCCTCGTCGGTGACGTCCAGGGGGAGGATCCGGGCGCCGGTGTCGGCCAGGTCGGCGATGGCCGCGACCTTGCGGGCGGTGGCGTAGACGGTGAGGTCGGGGCGGCGGGCGAGCCGGGCGACGGTGGCCCGGCCGATGCCGGAGGAGGTGCCGGTGATCAGGACGGTGGTCATGACGGTTCTCCCGGTCGGGTGAGGCCGGCGACGACCAGCGCGACGCCGTCGCGCAGCCGCTGCCGGGGCAGGTCGGGGTCGGTGAGGTCGGCTTCCAGGCCGCGGGTGAGCGCGACCAGGACCTCGGCCACGGCGTGGGCCCGCGGCCCGGCGGCTTCGGCGAGGGCGGAGGCCACCACCTCGGTCAGCTCCCGGGTGTACGCCTCGGAGAGGTCGCCGGTGAGCTTGCCGCTGGCGTCGAGCAGTTCGGCCGCGTGCCGGCTGTCCCGGTGCAGGCCGAGGGTGAGTTCCAGCTTCGCGCCCAGCACGGCCTGGAGGCGCTGGGTGACGGTGTCGTCGGACGCCGCGGCGGCCCGGGCCTGGGTCAGCGAGGCGGCGAAGAGCCGCTCGGCGAGCCGCCGGTAGGCGTCGTCCTTGTTGCGGACGTACTGGTAGACCGCCGGGCGGGACATCCCGGCCGCGGCGGCGATGTCGTCCATCGTCGTGCGGCGGATGCCGTGCCGGGTGAAGCACTCGTACGCGGCGGTGAGGATGGCGTCCAACCGGTCCGTTGACATGCTGACGATTCTTGCACAGATTGTCAGCACGTCACGGGTGTTCTCTGTCACGACGGGGCGCGGGGGCTGCTAGCGGGGGTGGACGCGGATCGCGACGGCGGTGGCGTTGTCGGCGCCGCCGGCGTCGAGCGTGGCGAGCAGCAGGTCCCGGACCGCCTGGTCCGGCCGCGGGTCGCCCAGCAGGTCGCGCAGCAGGTGGTAGTCGACCTGGTCGGTGACCCCGTCGGTGCAGAGCAGCCAGGTGTCGCCCGGCCGCAGCGGGGTGGCGATCAGGTCGGCGTCGGGCGACTCGGGGTGCCCGACGTAGCGCAGCAACTGGTAGCGGGCCCGGGCGGCCTCGGGGGAGTCGGCCGCGTACCAACCGTGCAGCAGGCCCAGCCAGGCCGCGGTGTGGTCGACGGTGACCAGCTCCAGCAGTCCGTCGCGCAGCCGGTAGGCCCGCGAGTCGCCGAGCTGGGCGATCCAGGCCTGCTCGCCGTCCGGCTCGGCGACCAGAGTGGTGAGGGTGCAGCCGGTCAGCTCGTGCAGCGGGGCGCCGACGGCGCGTACCCGGGTCTGCGCCTCGGCGACGGCGGCCCGCAGCGTACGGGCGCCCACCTCGGGCCAGTCGGCGTGCAGCCGGCCGGTCAGCGCGGCGGCGGTGGTGGCGCCGGCCAGCCGGCTGCCCTCGCCGGACCCCATGCCGTCGATCACCGCGGCGAAGGGCAGCTCCGGGTCGACGTGCAGCACGTCGAAGTTGGCCGGGTAGCGGTCGCCCACCACGGTGGCGCCGGCGATCTCCAGCTCGAAGCGCCCGGCCACGTGCCGCCGGGTCTGCGGTTCGGGCCGGTCGGACCGGCGGCGCAGGCGCACCGGCTGACGCTAGCACCGGGGGTGCCGCGATCGGGTGTCAACCGGGGTTGACAACCGGCCGGCTGTCAACGTAAGTTGACAGGCATGAGTCAGGCTACGCAACTGGCGGCGGACGCCGGCAGCACCGACCCCCGGGTCGGGCTCCGCGCGGTGCTCGCCCTGCGCCGGCTCCTCGAACGGCTGGAGGTGGTCCAGGTGGACAACGCCCGACGGCAGGGCTGGTCCTGGCAGGAGATCGCCGACGCGCTCGAGGTCAGCCGGCAGGCGGTCCACAAGAAGCACGCCGGGCGACCGGCGGTGCCAGGCACCTGGGAGGCGTGATGTTCGAACGGTTCACCGACCGGGCCCGTACGGTCGTCCGGCTGGCGGTCGAGGAGGCCCGGGCCGACGGCGCCGCCCGGCCGGTCGGCACCGAGCACCTGCTGCTCGGCATCCTCGCCGACCGCGACGCGCTGGCCACCCGGCTGCTGGCCGACGCCGGAGCCGACGCGGACGACCTGCGCGGGCGCCTCCGCCGGCACACCGCCCGGGACGGGTCCGGCCTGGCCGAGGCGGACGCGGCCGCGCTCCGGGAGATCGGCATCGACCTGGCCGCCATCGTGGCCCGGATCGAGGAGTCCTTCGGCCCCGACGCGCTGCGCGAGGCACCCCCACCGCCCCGCCGCCGCTGGGGTCGGCGCCGGCCCGCCCGTGGCCCGTTCTCGGCGCGGGCGAAGAAGTCCCTGGAGCTGTCGCTGCGCGAGGCGCTCGCCCTGCGCCACCGCCACATCGGCACCGAGCACATCCTGCTCGGGCTGCTCCGCGAGGGCGGCGGCCTCGGCGCGCAGGTGCTCACCGAGGCCGGTGTGGATCTCGCCGACCTGCGCCGCCGGGTCGAGGTCGCCCTGCGTACGGCGGCCTGACCGCCGCCGCCCAGCCGACCGCACCGGTAAACCTCTTTGCGGTCCACGCAACCTCCCGCGCGGTCGGCTCGCTGACCGGGCGGATCTGCTGCACACTTGCGCCGTGGATGGTGGAGATGACAAGCGTCCGGTGACCGCCGACAACCCCGCGCCGCGCTCCGCGGTGGTGGTCAACCCCTCGAAGGTGACCGATCTCGACGAGTTCCGCCGCACGGTGGACGACGCCCTCGCCGCGGCCGGCTGGCCCGCACCGACCTGGCACGAGACCACCGTCGAGGACCCGGGCAGGGGCCAGACCGAGGAGGCCGTCAAGGCTGGCGCCGAGGTCGTCTTCGCCTGCGGTGGCGACGGCACCGTGATGGCCTGCGTGACCGCGCTCGCCGGCACCGACACGGCGCTCGCCGTCCTGCCGCAGGGCACCGGCAACCTGCTCGCCGCCAACCTCGGCCTCTCCAACGACCTGGCCGCCGGGCTGGCGGTCGCCGTGGAGCGGGGCATGCGACGGCTCGACGTGGGCGTCGTCGGCGACCAGTGCTTCGCCGTGATGGCGGGGATGGGCTTCGACGCCCAGATGCTCGACTCCACCTCCGAGACGACCAAGAAGCGGATCGGCTGGCCGGCGTACGTGGTGGGGGCGGCCAAGCACCTGCGAGACCGGCCGATGCGGGTTTCCATCAAGATCGACGATCAGCCGCCGGTGCGCCGCCGCGCCCGGTCGGTGCTGGTGGCCAACGTGGGCCGGCTCCAGGGCGGGGTGCGCCTGCTCACCGACGCCGAGCCCGACGACGGCTGGCTCGACGTCGCCGTGCTCACTCCGCGCACCATCCGGCAGTGGGTGGCGATGGGCTGGGCCCTGGTCCGCCGGCGCGGCAGTGTGCCCCGGCTGGAGGTGCTCCGGGCCCGCAAGGTCGAGATCACCAGCAACCGGGCCCAGCCCCGGCAGCTCGACGGCGACCTGATCGACCCGGGCCGCTCGCTGGCCGCCGAGATCAAGCCGCAGTCCCTCTGGCTCTGCGTGCCGCGCCCCGAGCAGCACCCGGACCTGGCGGTGGACGCCGACGCGGCGGCGGAGCGGGGCGAGCGGCTGATCGAGGAGGCCCAGCGTGAGTAGCACCAAGCTGGTCCCCGAGACCCGCCTGATGGCGCAGGAGGAACTCTCCGCCGACGACGCCTGGCGGACGCTGCGCCGGCACGGCGGCTGGCACCTGATGCGCGACGCGTTCGTCCGGTTCCGCTACGGCGACGGGTTCAGCCACTCGCGGGCGTTCGGGTTGCAGCTCTGCCTTGCCGTGGTGCCGTTCATGATCGCGCTCACCGGCCTGATCACCAAGATCGGCGTGGCGGAGGGCGGTCAGGTCGTCGCCGACACCGTGCTGGCGCTCACCCCCGGCCAGAGCGAGCGGGTGGTGCAGGAGTTGCTGGGCGACACCGAGCACATCGAACACGCCGGAGAGTTGGCGCTGACCCTCGGTCTGATCACCGGGCTGGTCGCGCTGACCACCACCATGGCCCAGATCGAACGGGGCGCGAACCGGATCTACGGTGTCGAGCGGGATCGGCCCGCCGTGGCCAAGTACATCCGGGCCGCCGTCCTCGCCGTCTCGGCCGGCCTGCCGGCGTTGATCGGCTTCCTGATCCTGGTCGGCGGGCACGCCATGGGCGAGTCGGTGCAGCGCCACTACGAGTGGGGATCGCTGGCCAAGGTCACCTGGGACGTGGTCCGCTGGCCGTTGAGCCTCGGGCTTACCGTCCTCGCCGTGGCGGTGCTGTTCCGGCACGCGCCCCGGCGCAACCAGCCCAGCCTGTCCTGGTTGTTCTTCGGGGCCGGCATCGCCACGGTGCTGTGGTGGCTGGCGAGCCTGCTGCTGGCCGCGTACGTCAAGTTCAGCGGCGGCTTCGGCCAGACCTACGGCGCGCTGACCGGGATGATGGCGCTGCTGCTCTGGGCCAACCTGACCGGCATGGCGCTCTTCGGCGGGCTGGCCTTCGCGGCCCAGTTGGAGGCCATGCGGATCGGCGTCAGGGAGCCGGCCCAGCCCGACCTGTGGGAGCCGGAGGCCCAGCAGGCCGAGGCCGTGGACACCGGTGAGATGACCGCGCTCTGACCCGGCGCGCCGTACCCCGGTGTACGCGCCGTCCGAATCGGGTACGACGCGGCTCGCCAGGGACGGAAAACAGGAGGTGCGGGGTGACCGCGGTCAAGGAGTCGGGACGCAAGCCGCTCGAGCATTTCGCCGAGCGCAGCGTCGCCGGGCTGGTCGGCATCGCCGCCGTCGGGGTGGCCTTCGGGCTGCTGCTGATGCTGGTCAGATTCAAGTGGGGCCCGCTCTACGACGTGGACCACGGCATCGCCGAGTGGTTCAACGGCCTGGTGTCGCCGCACCACGCCCTGGTCACCGTGCTCCAGGCGATCACCGACCTGGGCGGCCGGCCGGTGCTGATCTGGCTGGTCACCATCGCGGTGGTCGGCCTGCTGATCCGCCGGCAGTCCCGGCTGGCGGTCTACCTGATCATCACCGGGGTCGGCGGGCTGATCCTCGACCCGTCGCTGAAGAGCCTGGTCGGCCGGCTGCGGCCGGTGGTCGACGTGCCGGTGGCCAGCGCCCCGGGCAACAGCTTCCCCAGTGGTCACGCGCTCGGCTCCTTCGTCGCGTACGGGGCGTTGCTGCTGGTGTTCCTGCCGGCGATGGCGCCCCGCTGGCGCAAGCCGGCGATCGCCATCGTGGCGGTGCTGGTGGCGCTGGTCGGGCTGACCCGGGTCGCGCTGGGCGTGCACTTCGTCTCGGACGTGCTGGCCGGCTGGCTGCTCGGCGCGCTCTGGCTCGCCCTCACCGCGTACGCGTTCCGGCTGTGGCGCCGGGAGCGGGGCCGGCCCGTGCCGCCGCTGACCGAGGGGCTGGAGCCGGAGGCCGGGCACGAGATCAGCCCTGCGCCGGACGAGGAGCGCGTGCTGGCCCGCCCGTGGACCTCGGCCGCCGAACTGGTGGTCGGTTGGGTGCTGGTCTTCGGCGCGCTGTACGGCTTCGGCATGTTCGTCAGCTACCACGCCGAGGGCACCTTCTTCGCCACGCTCGACACCGAGGTGCCGCGCTGGTTCGCCGAGCGGCACACCGACTCGCTGACCGACCTGAGCTGGTGGTGGAGCAAGTTCGGCGACACCCACGCGATCCTGCTGGTGTCGTTGGTGTTCTGCCCGCTGGTGCTGGCGATCTGGCGGCGCTGGCGGCCGGTGCTCTTCGTGGTGCTGGCGATGTTCGGCGAGCTGAGCCTCTTCCTCGCCTCGGCTCGCGTGGTGGAGCGGCCGCGCCCGCCGGTGGAGAACCTGGACGGGCAGATGCCCACCTCGTCCTTCCCGTCCGGGCACATCGCGGCGACCATCTGCCTCTGGTCGGCGATGGCGATCATCGTCTTCGCCCGGACCGACCGGTGGTGGCGGTGGCTCTTCGTGGCCATGGCGGTGATCATGCCGGTCGGGGTGGCCACCTCCCGGATGTACCGGGGCATGCACCACCCGACGGACTTCATGGGCGCGATCCTGCTCGGCGCGCTCTGGCTGAGCATCCTCTACTGGGTGGTCAAGCCGAACGCCGACGTGCACGAGGGCAACCGGCCCAGCATCGAGTCCGAGGACGTGCACACCCTCGACGACGAGCTGGCCAGAGCCGCCCGGCCGGAGTGACCCGCGCATGCTGCGGGTGATGACCTGGAACATCCGGACCGGCGGGCGGGACGCCGGTGGCGTCGACCGGCTGGACCGGATCGCCCGGGTGGTGCAGGCCCAGCGCCCGGACGTGCTCTGCCTTCAGGAGCTGCGCGGCTTCGACCGGAACGGTCTGCTGGGGGACGTGGCGGGCCGGGTGGGGATGCGTCCCCACCTGGCCCGCTCCTGTTTCGGGCAGCCGGTCGCGGTGCTGGTCCGGCCGCCGCTGCGGGTGCTCTCCCGGGGTCGGGTGCTGCGCCCGTTCCACCACGCCGCGGCGCGGGTGGCGGTGGCCACCGACGCCGGACCGCTGACCGTGGTGAGCACCCACCTCAACCCCTATCTCGGGGGCGCGCGGCGGGCCGAGGCGGACTGGCTGGCCGCCGCCGTACGCCGGTCCGGGTCACTGGTGCTGCTCGCCGGTGACCTCAACACGCTGGAGCCGGGCGTCGACCACGCCGACCGGTTGGCCGGCCTGCCGGAGCACTACCGGCGCCGGCACCTGCGCCGCGACGGCCGTACGGTCGATACCCGGGCGGTGTCCCGGCTGCTCGCCGCGGGCTTGGTCGACCTGTGGACGTCCGGTCCGCCCGGTGCGCCGGACGCGGCCGGACTGACCGTGCCCACCCGGCACGGCGGCGCGGAGTTCTCCGGGATGCGGCTGGACTACCTGCTCGGCACCCCGGCCGTGGCGGCCGCGGCCCGGGCCTGCCGGGTGGTACGCGACGAGGAGACCGACCACGCCTCGGACCACTACCCGGTGCTGCTGGAGTTGGCCCTCAGCGCGGCCTGACGGCGGTCCGCCGGTGCCGGCGCGCCGCCGGCCGGAGGGCCGGTCACTTCGCCAGGTCGGAGGCGACGATCGCGATGAAGATCAGGATGACCAGCTCGCTGACCACCCAGGAGTGGGCGTTGGCCCAGTTCCGCACCTTCGGCAGCATGGTCGCCGCCCGCCGGCCGAGCAGCAGCAGGGCGATCAGCGGCAGGGCCAGCAGCAGCAGCGTCAGCAGCAGGAACGGCAGCAGGTGCCACCACGGCCGGTCGTGGCCGGCCAGGCTGCCCGCCACCGAGGCCATGGTGACCTCGTCGCTGGGCATGGCGAGGAAGAGCAGCACGCCGAGGCCGAGCGCGAAGCGCGGCCGGGCGTCCTCCAGCTTGCGCATCCAGGACGGGGGCCGGCTCCGTTTCCGGCGGGCGAAGACCAGCACCATCAGGACCACCAGCAGGGCCAGCACGATCCAGTCGATCAGGTGGCGGGCGCCGGAGTCCTTGCTGCCACCCGCGGCGACCTTCACCGCGCGGAAGACCAGGTACCAGATGGCCAGCGGGACCACCACGCCCACGGTCGCGCCGATCAGGTAGGCAAGCGAGCTGCTCCGGGGCTGCCGGCTGGAGGCCAGGAAGATCGCGCTGATCAGCTGCGGCCCGGCGATCATGACGATCGCCAGCGGCAGCACGGTCACCAGGTTCACCTCGGCCCCCTTCCCGAGTGAAGTGTCGCCCGGGGGAGGGCCGTGCGGTGTCGGTTTCCTCAGAGCACCAGGTTGAGCAGGACGGTCAGCACCACCGAGGCGAGGATCGAGAAGAGGATCATCAGCAGGCAGCCGAGGCCGCCGCCGAGCGGGCGGATTTCGGTGTTGCCGAAGCGCATGGGTTCACCTTGTCAGAGTCAGGCGTGCGTACGCACCCCGTCGACCAGCCGCCACTCGCTGGTCAGCCCGACCGCGGGCCGGGGGGCGGCGAGCGCCGGGCGCAGTTCCGCCGGGCCGAACCGCCCGGACCGGCTCAGCGGCACGGGGAGGTTCACAGCTCCCGCAGCCGGGGCAGCAGCTGCTCCTGCGCCCAGTCCAGGAACATCGGCTGGGTGTCGCCGCCGACCTGCACGATCGACACGTGGGTGAAGCCGGCGTCGACGAACCTGGCGAACGCCTCGACGTGCCGGTCGACGTCCGGCCCGCAGGAGATGCCCTCGGCGACGTCCTCCTCGCGGACGAACCGGGTGGCGGCGGCGAAGCCGTCCGGGTCGGGCAGGTCGGCGTTGACCTTCCAGCCCAGGCCGAACCAGCGGAACTGGTCGTGCACGAGCTTGCGGCACTCGGCCTCGTCGGGGCCGTAGCAGATGGCCACCTGGCCGTGGCGGGGCGCGCCGGCGCCACCGGCGTCGTCGTAGAGCTCGATGATGTGCGGGTCCGGCTCGGTGGCGACGATGCCGTCGCCGTACTCGGCGGCCAGCCGGGCCGACGACGGGCCGGAGGCGGCGATGGCCATCGGCACCGGCCGGGCCGGGCGGTCCCAGAGGTACGCGTCGGGCACGTCGAAGTGGTTGCCGGAGAAGGTCAGCGTCTCGCCGCCCAGCAGCGGCCGGATGATCTGGAGCGCCTCTTCGAACATCTCGTGCCGCTGCTGCACGTGCGGCCAGCCGCCGACCACGTGCTCGTTGAGGTTCTCCCCGGCGCCGAGGCCGAGGGTGAACCGGCCGTCGGAGAGCACCCCGACGGTGCTGGCCTTCTGCGCCACGACGGCCGGGTGGTAGCGCCGGATCGGGCAGGTCACGAAGGACATCAGCTCGGCCCGGCTGGTGGCGTGGGCGACCGCGCCGAGCACCGACCAGGCGTACGGGGAGTGGCCCTGGGAGCCCAGCCACGGGTAGTAGTGGTCGGAGATCACCAGCTGGTCGAAGCCGGCGGCCTCGGCGCGTACGGCGTGGTCGACCAGTTGCTTGGGGCCGGCCTGCTCGCTCATCAGGGTGTATCCGACGCTGACCATCGCGGTTCTCCTCCCGGGGCGGATCTTCCCGGGAAGTACCCCTGGGGGTCGGGATCAACCCTGCCGTCCGGTTCGCCGCGGACGGCCCTCTTGACGGGACGCCGCTGCCGGCCTAAGGTCCGGCTTAACCGGTTAAGACCGGGGTGGCGCACATCCTGTGGTGGGGATGACCGCCCCTGCGGTGGCCCGTGTCCACACGGGCCACCGCAGGACGTCCCCCGCCCGGCCTCCTTCACTTAACCGGTTGCTTTAACCGCCCCGGCTGCCTACGCTGACCGTGCGCCGCCGGGAGCCGGGCGGCGGCTGTCGGGCTGCAGCCGCCTTCCCTTGTCACCACCACCGCACCCCCTTGGGCACGGGGGAGACACCCTCCTGAGGAATGCCATGAGAAAGAAGCTCTCCGTCGCGGCCGCCGCGCTGCTGACGGCCCTCGCCGCCGTGTTCGCGTTCGGTCAGCCGGCGCACGCCGCCGCCGGCTTCTCGGTCGCGGGCGGCAAGCTCTACGACGCCAACGGCAACGAGTTCGTGATGCGCGGCGTCAACCACGCGCACACCTGGTACCCGCAGTACACCAACTCGTTCGCCAACATCAAGGCCCTCGGCGCGAACACCGTCCGGGTGGTGCTGGCCACCGGCGACCGCTGGGCCAAGAACGACACCGCCGACGTCGCCAACGTCATCTCGCTGTGCAAGCAGAACAAGCTCATCTGCGTGCTGGAGGCGCACGACACCACCGGCTACGGCGAGGACGGCGCCGCCACCACCCTGGACCGGGCGGCCAACTACTGGCTGAGCATCGCCAGCGCCCTCCAGGGCCAGGAGAAGTACGTCATCGTCAACATCGGCAACGAGCCGTTCGGCAACCAGAACTACGGCGCCTGGACCAACGACACCGCCAACGCCATCAAGAAGCTGCGGGCCGGCGGTATCGCCAACACGATCATGGTCGACGGCCCGAACTGGGGTCAGGACTGGTCGTTCACCATGCGTAACAACGCCTCGACGGTGTTCAACGCCGACCCGCAGCGCAACACCGTCTTCTCCATCCACATGTACGGCGTCTTCGACACCGCCGCGGAGATCACCGACTACCTGGGCCGGTTCCGCAGCGCCGGGCTGCCCATCGTGGTCGGCGAGTTCGGCTTCAACCACTCCGACGGCAACCCGGACGAGGACACCATCATGTCGTACGCCCAGGCCAACGGGATCGGCTACCTCGGCTGGTCGTGGAGCGGCAATGGCGGCGGCGTCGAATACCTCGACATGGCCACCTCCTTCGACCCGAACCGGCTGACCAGCTGGGGTCAGCGGATCTTCAACGGCGCCAACGGCATCAAGGCCACCGCGAAGGAGGCCTCGGTCTACTCCGGCGTCACCCCGCCGAGCCCGACCACCAGCCCCAGCCCGACGACCAGCCCGAGCCCGACCACCAGCCCCAGCCCGACCACCAGCCCGAGCCCGACCACCCCGCCGACCAGCACGCCGCCGCCGGCCGGTGGTGGCTGCACCGCCAGCTACACGATCATCAACAGCTGGCCGGACGGCTTCCAGGCGGAGATCAAGGTGACCGCCGGTTCGTCGGCGCTCAAGGGTTGGACGACCAGCTGGACCTTCGCCAACGGGCAGGCCGTCACCCAGTCGTGGAGCGCCACGATCAGCAACTCCGGCGCCACGTACACGGCCCGCAACGTCGACTACAACGCCACCGTCGGCGCCGGCGCCAGCACCACCTTCGGCTTCATCGCCAGCTGGAACAACTCCACCAACGCCAGGCCCGCGGTGAGCTGCACCGCGAGCTGACGTCCCAACCGGTGGCCGGGTCCGCGCGGACCCGGCCACCGGCTGCTCGCGTACGATCCGCAGGCCGCGTGCCGGACCGCAACCGGCTCGCGTGGCGGACCTGGGGAGGGCACCGACATGACGACGCCACAGACCGGACGACGGCCCAGCGGACTGCTGGTCGGCTCGCTGGTCGCGATCTCGTTCGGCACGGTCTTCGTGCTGGTGAACAGCGGTGGGCTGGCCGCGCCGTGGCCGTGGGTGATCCGGGTGGTCGGCCTGCTGGTCGCGGCGTTCCTCGTGGTCGCCCTGCTGCGGGTGGCCCGGCGGGAACCCGCCGCCACCGGCGGACCGGCGACCGGTTTCATGGACCGTCGGTACTGGATCGTGGTCGCCGTCGAGGCGGTCGCCCTGTTCGGCGGCCTCAACGTCATCAACCGGGTGCTGCACCGGCCGGAGATCTCCGTCGCCTGGGTGGCGCTGGTGGTGGGCGTGCACTTCTTCGGCCTCGGCTGGGTCTGGCGGATGCCCCGTTACCACTGGCTGGGCGCGGTGATGACCGCCCTGGGGCTGGCCGGTTTCGTCATCCACGCGCTCGGCGGCGGGGCGGCCACGGTCGCCCTGGTCGCCGGGGTCGGCTCGGGGTTGGCGCTCTATCTCACGGTGGCCCTGGCGCTGCGGGACGTGTCGCGCGACCGGACGCCGGTGGCCGGCTGAAGGTCACCGCCGCGCGACCGATGAGTCCGGTCGGCGGGTCGGGTCCACCCCGGCATGATCTCCATCATCGCTGACATCTGTGCCCGTCCCGGCGGCCTCCGATGACCACCGTCGACGTCAACGGGGTCACCCTGGGCGTCGAGTCCTTCGGTGCCGACGACGCGCCCCTCGTCCTGCTCGTGGGCGGGACGACGATGCTCTCCTGGCCCGACGCGCTGTGCGAGCACCTCGCCGCCGGTGGGCGCCGGGTGGTCCGCTACGACCTGCGCGACAGCGGGGAGTCGTCGACGACGGATCCGGAGGCGCCCGCGTACACCCTGCGCGATCTCGCCGCCGACGCGGCGGCCCTCGCCGACACGCTCGGCGGAGGGCCCGCCCACCTGGCGGGGATCGGCGTCGGCGGGATGGTCGCCCAGCTGGGCGTCCTCGACCATCCCGGCGCGTTCTCGGCGCTCACCCTGGTCGGCACCCGCCCGGTCGCGCCCGGCCCGCCCGACGAGGACCTGCCCGACCATGACCGGGCGACGATGAGCCGACTGTTCGCGCGACCGATGCCCGACTGGACCGACCGCGCCGCGGTCGCCGAGTTCGTCGCGACCGGCGCGGAGATCCGCGGCGACGACCCGGTCGCCGCGCGTGCGGTCGCCGCACGCATCTGGGACCGTACGCCCGGCACCGCACCGGCGGTCCAGCTGGCCAACCAGCTGGGCCTGGTGTTCTCCAGGCTCGACTGCACACCACGCTGGCGGGAGCGCCTGCCCGAGATCGAGGTGCCCACGCTCGTCGTCCACGGCCGCCACGACCGGTTCTTCCCCGTCGGCAACGGCGAGGCGATCGCGCGCGAGATCCCCGGGGCGCGGCTGCTCGTGCTCGAGGAGGCGGCCACCGCCCTCCCCGATGCGGCGGTCGGCGAGGTCGCCGAGGCGATGCTCAGGCTCGGGTAGCCGACGGCGGAAGGTCGACCGCGGTGACCTCCAACAGCAGGGCCTGCTCGGGGTGCATCGCCGGCAGTTGCAGCCCGACGGTCCCGAGCACCGCGCCGGGCAGGGTCACCGCGGGCGACCAGCCCGGCTCGGTCAGCTGCAACAGCGCCGGCTCCGGCACCCCGTCCGGCACGCGCACCGTGTAGCGCCGGGCCGGGTCCAGCCCGGGCAGGCGCACCGGCCCGGGCGTCTGCGTGGCGCTGGTGGCAAGCCGGGAGACCGCGTACACGGCGTGGGAGCCGTCGTGGGCGACCACGCCGTGCGCGTGCACGGCCGGGTCCGGGTGGTCGGCCCGGACCACCCGGCCGGCGTGCAGCAGCGGGCGCAGCCGCTTGTGCAGCGCCACCCACGCGGTGAGTTCGGCCCGTTCGGCCGGGGAGATCGCGCCGATGTCCCACTCGATGCCGTGGTGGCCGAAGAGCGCGGTGACCGCCCGGAAACCCAGGTCGTGGACGCGTCCGGTGGTGTGCGAGCGGGTCGGCCCGATGTGGCTGCCGATCAGCTCCGGCGGGAGCAGCAGCTCGGTCCACCGCTGGATGGCGAGCCGTTCCAGGGCGTCGTTGCAGTCGCTGGCCCACACCCGGTCGGTGCGGCGCAGGATCTCCAGGTCAACCCGCGCCCCGCCGGAGGAGCAGCTCTCGATCTCCAGCCCCGGGTGCCGAGCTCGCAGCTCGTCGAGGAGCCGGTAGGCGGCCACGGTCTGCCCGTGCACCCCCGGCCGGCCGGCGTGACCGGCCTCGGTGAGGTCCCGGTTGTGGTCCCACTTCAGGTACGCGATGCCGTCGTGCTCGCGCAGCACCGCGTCCAACCGGGACAGCACGTGGTCGTACGCCGCCGGGTGGGCCAGGTCGAGCACCTGCTGGTGCCGCCACGGCAGCGGCAGCCGGTCGGCGGCCTGGAGCACCCAGTCCGGGTGGGCGCGGAACAGCTCCGAGTCGGGGTTGACCATCTCCGGCTCGACCCAGAGCCCGAACTGCATGCCGTGGGCGCGGACGTGGTCGATCAGCGGCTGCAGCCCGTCCGGCCAGACGTCGGGGTCGACCCACCAGTCGCCCAGCCCGGCCCGGTCGTGCCGGCGGCCGGCGAACCAGCCGTCGTCGAGGACGAACCGTTCCACGCCCACCTCGGCGGCCCGGTCGGCCAGCGCGGTCAGCCGGTCCAGGTCGTGGTCGAAGTAGACCGCCTCCCATACGTTCAGGGTCACCGGCCGGGGGGAGCGCGGGTGCCCGGGCCGGGCCCGCACGGAGGTGTGCAGCACGTCGCTGAGCCCGTCCAGCCCGGTGGCCGAGTGGACCGCGTGGAGCAGGGGAGTGGCGTACTCCTCGCCGGCGGCGAGCACGATCTCGCCCGGGGCGAGCAGTTCGCCGCCGCCCAGCGTGGCGTCGCCGGTGGGGCGGCGCTCAGCGTACGTGACGTGGTCGCCGCTCCAGGCGGTGTGCACCGCCCAGACCTCGCCGTGCCCGAACCCGAAGCCGGGCGTGCCGGCGACCAGCAGCAGGGTGGCGTCGTGACCGGTGCGGCCGTGCCGGCCCTCCCGCAGCCAGGTGCCCATCGGCCACGGGTGCCGTTGCGGCGCCCGCTCGCGGCACCAGCGGCCGGTCAGGTCGAGCAGTTCGGTGGCGACCGGCGGGACCGGCAGCACCGGGGTCAGCTCGCGTACCTCGTAGGGGCTGTCGCCGTCGTTGCGCACCCGGTGCCGCAGGGTGAGCAACCCCGCCGGGTCGAGGGTGATCTCGACGGTCAGGCTCAACCCGGCGCCCGGGTCCGTCGCCCGCACGGTCACCCGCGCGGCCCCGGCCCCGTCGCGGTCCCGCTCCCCGTCGGGTACGCGCAGAGTTGTCCCGCCCGGGGCCACGCGATCCGGGCCCGGCGCGTCGTCACGCACGTCGAGGTCGACCAGGCCGAAGGCCGTGGACCAGTCCCGGCCGGCGCGGTGCCCGGCGAGACCCGGTCGCCCGCTCCAGCCGGCGCTCGGCTCGGGCAGCAGGGACAGCACCGTCGGCGCGTCGAAGCTGCTCGGCACCACCGGCGGGATCGTGGCGTCGACCAGCGCGGCCAGGTCGTCGTCGCCGATCGGCCCGAGGTCGGCGCCCCAGTGCACGATCCGGGGCAGGCCGGGGCCGCGCGCGTCGAGCACCAGGCTGGTCCGCGCGCGGCGCAGGTGGACGATGGTCATCCCTTGCTGGCTCCCAGGGTCAGGCCCCGGACGAACTGCTTCTGCAACAGGAAGAAGATCACCAGGGTGGGGATCGCGACCAGCACGGAGCCGGCCGAGACCAGGTTGTTGTCGGTGAAGAACTCGCCGCGCAGGTTGTTCAGCGAGCTGGTCACCGGGAACTTGTCCCCGGTACGCATCAGCACGGTCGCCCAGAAGAACTCGTTGTAGATCCAGGTGACCTCCAGGGTGGCCAGCGCGGCCAGCGCCGGCCGGCACAGCGGCATGGTCACCTGCCAGTACTGCCGCCACACGCTCGCCCCGTCGACCATCGCCGCCTCGTACAGCTCGTGCGGCAGGGCCTTCATGTAGTTGCTCAGCACGAAGACGCAGAAGCCGCACTGGAAGGCCACGTTGACCAGGATCAGCCCCCAGTAGCTGTCGTAGAGCAGCTCCGAGTCGCTCATCCAGGCCGGCAGCGGCACCTCGGTGAACATCCGGAACAGCGGGATCAGCAGCGCCTGCTGCGGCAGCAGGTTCGCCGCCGTGAAGAGCCCCAGCAGGACGATGTTGAGCTTCCAACTGAACCGGGCGATCACGAAGGCCACGCAGGAGGCCAGGAAGAGGGTGAGCAGCACGGCCGGGACGGTGATGTAGACCGAGTTGAGGAAGTGCTTGCCGAACTCGGCGGTCTTCCACGCGGTGACGTAGTTGTCCAGCGTCCAGCCGCCGAGCGAGACGTAGCCGTTGCGGGCGGTGTACTCGTACGACCGCAGCGAGGTCAGCACCGCCCAGAGGATGGGGAAGAGCCAGCCGACCGCCACCGCGGCGAGGAAGACGTGCAGCACCACCCGGGCCGGACGTACCTGCCGGCGGGCGGGCGCCGGGGTGTCGGCCGTCGCCGGTCGGGCCAGGGTCGCGGTCATCGCCGGTCCTCCCGCATGACGGTGGTCAGGTAGACGGTGATGAAGACGAGGGAGACGACCAGCATGATGGTCGCCAGCGCGGAGCCGAAGCCGATCCGGCTGGCCTCACCCACCACGTTGGAGGTGACCAGCGCGGAGAGCAGTTCCAGGCCGTTGCGGCCCTTGTTGATCACCCACACCAGGTCGAAGGCGCGCAGCGACTCGATCACCGTCACCACCAGCACGATGATGTTGATCGGCCGCATCACCGGGAAGACCACCCGGAAGAAGGTGGCGGGTTCCGAGGCGCCGTCCACCGCGGCGGCCTCCCGCAGCGACGGGTCGACGCCCTTCAGACCGGCCAGGTAGAGCAGCATGATGTAGCCGACGTGCCGCCAGCCGGCGGCGAAGAGCACCGCCCAGATGTTCACGTTCGGGTCGCCGTACCAGTCGGTGCTGGTGCCCAGCACGGCGTTGAGCAGGCCCTGGTCGCGGGAGTAGATCAGCTGCCAGACGAAGCCGATCAGCGCCAGCGACAGCACCACCGGCAGGTAGAGGGCGGTCTGGTAGAACCGGCTGCCGCGCAGCTCCTTGTCGAGCAGGACGGCGAGGAACATGCCGAACGGGGTGGCGACCACGAAGAGCGCCGCCAGCCAGAGCAGGTTGTTCTGCACCGCCGGCACGAACGGCGGGTAGATGTTCACCACGTCGTCGTAGTTCTTCAGCCCCACCCAGTCGATCTCGCCGACCGGGCCGATGCCGTCCCAGTCGGTGCCGGAGAGCAGCACGGTGGCGGCGGCCGGCAGCCAGACCAGGGCGACGACGAGCAGCAGGGGTACGAGCACCATCAGCGTGATCACCACGCGGTCGGTGCGGGACAGGAGCCGCAGCCGGCGACCCCGGCCACCGTTGGAGGTGGCCGCGGCCGGCGGCGGTACGGCGCGATCCGCTTGGATCAGGGGCAGGTCGGACACGGGTCCTTCCCCTCTCGCCGTCACTCGGTGAAGATCGACTTTTTTTGGTTCTCGATGCTGGTCAGCAGCCCGCTGATGTCCTTGGGGTTCTTGATGAACTGCTGGAGGGCCGGGATGATCACGGTCGAGGCGAAGTCCGGCCGGGTGTCCCGGTCGAGGAACTGGGCGATCTCGGTGGCCGAGCCGACCAGTTCGGCGGCCTTCTTCTGCAGCGCGGTGTAGCCGCCGGTGTCGGCGCCGGTGTTGGCGACCAGGGTGCTGGGGTCGTTCTTCACCGTGATGTTCGCGGCGTCCTTCGACCCGAGGTACTCCAGCAGCTTCTTCGCCGCGGCCTCGGACTTCGGCTTGCGGGCCATCATGTAGCCGTCGATCGGCGCGTCCAGGGCCTTCGCCCCGATCGCCGGGTCGATCTCCGGGAAGGTGAAGAAGTCCAGGTCGTCCTGCTCGTCGGCGTTGAACTGCTGGCCGACGAAGAGACCGAGCAGGTACATCCCGCTCTTCTTCTGCTGCAGCGACTGGGCGGCCTCCTGCCAGGTCCGGCCCAGCGAGTCCGGCTGGTGGATCGGCAGCAGCCCGGCCCAGGTGTCGAAGACCTTCTTCACCTTGTCGGAGGTCCAGGCCTCCTTGCCGGCCATCAGGTCGACGTGGAACTGGTAGCCGTTGATCCGCAGGTTGAGGATGTCGAAGGTGCCCATCGCCGGCCAGCCGTCCTTGTCGGCGAAGGCGATCGGGACCAGGCCGTCCTTCTTCATCTGGGCGCCCAGCGTGTTGAGCTGGTCCAGGGTGGTGGGCACCTGGTAGCCGCGCTGCTGCCACACCGACTTGCGGTAGAAGACCGCCCACGGGTAGTACGACGCCGGCACGAAGTACTGCTTGCCGTCGTCACCGGTGGAGGCCTTCTTGAAGGCGTCGGAGTAGCCGCTGAGCTTGCCCCACACGTCGCTGACGTCCCCGGCCAGCCCCTTGCTGGCGAAGAAGCGCATCCGGTAGCCGGCGAACCAGCTGAAGACGTCGTCCGGCTTGCCCTGCAGGTAGTTGTTGATGTTCTCCTGGAACGTGTTGTGGTCGACGGTGTTGACGTTCGCGGTGATGCCGGACGAGGTCTTGAAGCCGTCCATCACCTTGGCGACGACGTCCTTGGGCTTCGGATCCGACTGGTTCGAGCCGACCGAGACCGTCTTGGCGTCCGCGCCGGAGTCGGCGTCGGAGCCGCCGCAGCCGGCGAGCAGTCCCGTGCCGAGCAGCGCGCCGGTGCCGGCCGCTCCGGCGAGCAGGGAGCGCCGGTTCAGGCCGGCGACGGACGGGGGTACGAGTCGGGCCAGGTACTCGGCTTGGGTACGGGGACGGGACATTGTGCCTCCTGCGGAAGAGGTGCCTTGCGCCCAAGGGCCGTGAGTGGTGGTGGGCCGTGAGTGGTGGTTCGGATCCACCGAGATTCCACATGTCCGAACACAAACACCCGGTGGCTCGTCAAGCTACCCGTCCGTGGGGCGCTGTCAAGGGGGTCCGCCGGCATCGATAACCCAGTCGTGACAGGGCCGAGACAAGGTAAACGTTGGAATTCCGGTCGATGTTGGAAAGTGTTGACTTCGGTCCGGCTCGGGGGCACGCTCTGCTCTCATGCGGAGCTGGCAGGGCGAGGGCATCTGGTTCGGCGCGGACTACAACCCGGAGCAGTGGCCCGAGTCGACCTGGGTCGAGGACGTCGAGCTGATGCGCCGGGCCGGGGTCGACCTGGTCTCGGTCGGAATCTTCTCCTGGGCGCTGCTCGAACCGGCGCCGGGTCGCTTCGAGTTCGGCTGGCTCGACCGGTCGCTGGACCTGCTGCACGCCGGCGGGATCAGCGTCGACCTGGCCACCGCCACCGCCAGCCCGCCCCCGTGGCTGGCGCACCGGCACCCGGAGACGTTGCCCCGCCGGGCCGACGGGGCGATCCTCTGGCCCGGTGGCCGGCAGGCCTACTGCCCCAGTTCGCCGGTGTTCCGGGAGCGCTCGCTGGCCCTGGTCGAGGCCGTCGCCACCCGCTACGCCGACCACCCCGCCGTGGTGCTCTGGCACGTCTCCAACGAGCTGGGCTGCCACAACGTGCACTGCTACTGCGACGTCAGCGCCGAGGCGTTCCGCCGCTGGCTGCGCGACCGGTACGGCGACCTGGACGCGCTCAACGCCGCCTGGGGCACCGCGTTCTGGAGCCAGCGCTACCACGACTGGGCCGAGGTCGTCCCGCCGCGTACCGCGCCGACCTTCGCCAATCCCACCCAGCAGCTGGACTTCCTGCGGTTCTCCTCCGACGAGCAGCGCGCCCAGCTACGGGCGGAACGGGCCGTGCTGGAGCGGCTCACCCGGCAGCCGATCACGACGAACTTCATGATCGGCACCGGCATCAAGTACCTGGACTACCACTCCTGGACCGCCGACGTGGACGTGGTCGCCAACGACCACTACCTCACCGCCGCCGATCCGCAGCCGCAGGTCAACCTGGCGCTCGCCGCCGACCACACCCGGGGGATCGCCGGCGGTGACCCGTGGCTGCTGATGGAGCACTCGACAAGCGCGGTCAACTGGCAGCCGCGCAACGTGGCCAAGACCCCGGGCCAGCTGCGCCGCAACAGTCTGGCCCACGTGGCCCGGGGCGCGGACGGGGTGCTCTTCTTCCAGTGGCGGGCCTCCCGGGCCGGCGCGGAGAAGTTCCACTCCGCGCTGCTCCCGCACGCCGGCCCGGAGACCAAGGTGTTCCGGGAGGTGTGCCGGCTGGGCGCCGACCTGAAGGCGATCGCCGAGGTACGCGGCAGCCGGGTCGACGCCGACGTGGCGATCCTGTTCGACTACGAGGCATGGTGGGGCGCGGAGCTGGACTCCCACCCCAGCGTCGACGTCACCTACACCGACCGGCTGGCCGCACTGCACGGCGCGCTCTGGCGGGCCGGCGTCACCGCCGACGTGGTGCACCCGTCGACGGAACTGTCCGCGTACAAGCTGGTCCTGGCGCCCACCCTCTACCTCGTGCGGGACGCCGACGCGGCGGCGCTGCGGGCGTACGTGGAGGCGGGCGGAACGGCGCTGGTGACGTACTTCAGCGGCATCGTCGACGAGCACGACCACATCCGGCTCGGCGGCTACCCGGGCGCGTTCCGCGAGCTGCTCGGCATCCGCACCGAGGAGTTCTTCCCGCTGCGCTCGGGCGAGCGGGTACGCCTCGACGACGGCGCCACCGCCGACGTCTGGACCGAGTGGCTGCACCCGGAGGGCGCCGAGGTGCTCGCCGCGTACGCCGACGGCCCGCTGCCCGGCGTACCCGCGCTGACCCGGCACCGCGTCGGCGCCGGCACCGCCTGGTACGCCGGCACCCGCCTCGACGACGACGCCACCGACCGCCTGGTGGCCCGGCTGCTCGCGGAGTCCGGCGCCCGGCCGGCGGTGGCCGCCCCGACGGGCGTGGAGGTGGTCCGGCGCCGCCGCGACGACCGCGGCTGGCTCTTCGTCGTCAACCACACCGACGCCGAGGTGCGGCTCCCGGTGACCGGGACCGAACTGCTCGGCGGCGGCCCGTGCGACGGCGAGCTGGTGGTGCCGCCGGGGGAGGTGGCGGTGGTGAGGGAGGAGGTCTGATGCTCGCCCAGCAACGGCAGAGCGCCATCCTGGACCTGATCCGGCAGCGCGGCGGCGTGCGGGTCAGCCAGTTGGTGAGCCGGTTCGGGGTCTCCGATATGACGATCCGCCGCGACCTGGAGGCGCTCGCCGAGCGCGGCCTGGTCGACAAGGTGCACGGCGGCGCCACCCTGGCCGGCCCCGGCTCGGCCGAGGAGCCCGGCTTCGCGGCCAAGTCGATCCGCCAGCAGGCCGAGAAGCGGGCCATCGCCGAACGGGCCGCCGCCCTCGTGGAGCCGGGGATGGCCGTGGCGCTCTCCGCCGGCACCACCACCGCCGCGCTGGCCACCCTGCTGGCCGACGTCCGTGGGCTGACCGTGGTGACCAACTCGATCCCGGTCGCCGACGCGCTCTACCAGAACCCGCGCCCCGATCAGACCGTGGTGCTGACCGGCGGGATCCGTACCCCGTCGGACGCCCTCACCGGGCCGGTGGCCGAGGCGGCGGTCAGCGCGCTCAACGTGGACCTGCTCTTCCTCGGCGTGCACGGGATGAGCCCGCGGACCGGCTTCACCACGCCCAACCTGCTGGAGGCCGGCATCAACCGGCGGCTGATCGACGCCGCCCGCGGACTGGTCGTGCTCGCCGACCACACCAAGTGGGAGACCATCGGCATCGCCACCATCGCCCCGCTGGAGGAGGCCGACCTGCTGGTCACCGACGCCGGCCTGCCGCCGGACGCCCGCGCCCAGATCGGCGACCAGGTCGGCGAACTTGTCGTCGTCGACCCGGCCTGACTCCGGCCGGCCTTTCCCCGTCCCGTCCTCCCGTCCCCTGCCCGATCCTCCCGGCCGCCCTTGCCCCGTGCTCCTCTCGACCTGATGTCACCAACGACCCACCGGGCTGCCCCTCCGGCGTGGGTCGGCCGAACGCCCGTCCCGCTCGGTGAGCCACCGGTCGAGACGCCGCCACGGACGTTCGCCGCGTCCCTCCGGCACCCAGGCCTCGTCGGCGCCTACAGACTTGAGAGCGTCGACGACTCACCGGACCGCCGGCGGTCCGGCGTCACCGCCGGTCGGCTCGCCCCCTTCGCGGCACCTCGGCCCTGACCGGTCGCCCCGGGTGCCGGGGTCCCGCCGGGCGGGCTGGCTCCACTGCGGGGCGTGGTCGCCGGGCGGTCCGGGCATCGCCGGCCGATCCAGCGCTGCCGCCGCTGTGGCGTGGCGCTGTCGCCCGACCCGAGGGCCATCCCGGTGTCGGCCGGCCGTGAGTCATCCACGCTCTCAAGTCTGTAGGCACCGGAGAGGCCCAGCTGGACAGGCCCGGCGATGCCCGGCCGGCCACCGCCGCCACCGGCCGTGCGGACAGGCGGGTTGTCCGGGCCGGGCGGGTCGGTCCCCGGGATGCCGGGTATCCGGTGGCGGGCTAGCGTCGCCCAGGTGACCAGGCCGCAGCAGATCGGGACCAGCCCGCCGCCGACCCAGCCGACCCGACCGGCGCGGCGGGACCGGCTGGCGCGGAGGCCTTCGCTCGCCGCGCTGGTGCTGCTCACCGGGATCGGGCCGTTCGCCACCGACACCTACATCGCCGCGCTGCCCGAGCTGCGCCGGTCGCTGCACACCAGCGCCACCGTGGCGCAGCTGACCATGACGGCGTTCATCGTCGGGGTGGCGGCCGGCCAGCTGCTGCTCGGGCCGGTCAGTGACAGCCAGGGCCGGCGCCGCATCGTCATCGCCAGCAGCGTCACCTTCGCCGTGCTCTCCGCCGTCTGCGCGGTCGCCCCAGCGGCGCGGTCCTGGTCGCCGCGCGGCTCGGGCAGGGCATCGCCGCCGGCAGTGGGGTGGCCGTCGGCCGGGCGATGGTGACCGACACCTGGCGCGGAACCGACGCCGCCGCCCGGTTCGGCAGCATCGCCTCGGTCACCTTCCTCGGCCCGGTCCTCGCGCCCGCGGCCGGTGGCCTGATCCTGGCCCTCGGCACGTGGCGCACCATCTTCGTCGCGCTGACCGTGCTGGGGGCCGCGATGGCGGTCGCCGTGCTGGTCGGGCTGCCGGAGACCCTGCCCCGGGAGCGCCGTCACCCGTCCGGCCCCGCCGACGCGGGCGCGCGCATGCTCGACCTGCTTCGGGACTGGGGATTCCTGCGGCACATCGTCGTGCAGTGCCTCGCCACCGCCGGCTTCTTCACCTACATCGGCGGCTCGTCCTTCGTGCTCCAGACGTCGCTGCGGATCAGCCCCGGGACGTACACGATCGTCTTCGCGACCAACGCCGCGGCGATGGCCGCCAGCGCGGTGCTGTTCCGGGTGTTCGTGCGCCGCCACGGCGCGGCCCGGCTGCGTACCGTCGGGGTGGTCGCCGCCACGGTCGCCGCCGCCGGCCTGCTCGTGCTGGCCCTGGCCGACCCGGCGGGCCGGCTGCCGCTCGCCGCCCCCTGGGCGTTGCTCTGCCTGATGGTCGGCGGCATGGGGTTCGTCTACCCGGCGACCACGGCGCTGGCGCAGGAGGCGGGCCGGCGGGCCGCCGGCACCGCCGCCGCGCTGCAGGGCGGGCTGAGCTTCCTCACCGGCGCGCTGGTCACCCCGCTCACCGGCATCCTCGGGTACGACTCGCTGCTGCCCATGGCGCTCTGCATGACCGTCTTCTTCCTCGCCGCCTCGGCCGCGCTGCTGGCCGCCCGTCGCTCCCAGGCAGTTCACAGCGGTACGGGTTAGGGTGCCCTAGGTAACTGCGCGTGCTCCACGGTGGAGCGTGCCGATGCGTCCCGGGAGTTCCGATGGTCTTCAAGAAGATGTTGAGCGCGTTCGGCGTCGGGGGCCCCAGCGTCGACACCGTCCTGACCAACCCGAACACCCGTCCCGGCCTCGCCCTCGACGGTCGGGTCAACCTGATCGGCGGGGACTCCCCGGCGAACATCGAGCAGATCACCGTCGGACTGGTCACCCGGGTCGAGGTGGAGAGCGGCGACAGCGAGTACGCCGGCACCATGGAGTTCCACCGGATGGCGGTCAGCGGCCCGCTCCAGCTCGCCCCGAAGCAGCAGCTGAGCATCCCGTTCCAGCTGCCGGTGCCGTGGGAGACCCCGATCACCGACGTGTACGGCCAGCGCCTGCACGGAATGACGATGGGCCTGCGTACCGAGCTGTCGATCGCGCGGGCCGTCGACAAGGGCGACCTGGACCACGTGGCGGTGCACCCGCTGCCGGTGCACGAGCGGATCCTCGAGGCGTTCCAGCGGCTCGGCTTCCGCTTCAAGCACGCCGACCTGGAGCGCGGCCACATCCGCGGCGTGCAGCAGACGCTGCCGTTCTACCAGGAGATCGAGTTCTTCGCCGCGCCGCAGTACGCCCGGTCGATCAACGAGGTGGAGCTGACCTTCGTCACCCACCAGCGCGGCGTCGAGGTGATCCTCGAGTGCGACAAGCGCGGTGGCTTCCTCAGCGCCGGCCACGACGCGTTCGGCCGCTACAGCGTCTCGCACGCCGACGCCGACCGGGTCGACTGGGCCCAGGTGGTCGACGGTTGGCTGCGCGAGACGACGTCCCGCTACGGCAACCTGCGGGCCCAGTTCGGCGGCTTCGGGCACGGCGCCCCGCACGGCTACGGGCACGGGCCCGGGCGGGGCCACGGCCGGGGCGTCGGCATGGGTGGCGTGGTGGCCGGCGCGGCGCTCGGCGCGGTCGGCGGCATCGTGGCCGGTGAGATGATCGAGGACGCCTTCGAGGGTGACTTCGGTGGCGACGACTTCGGCGGCTTCGACGAGTAACCCCACGGGGAACGTGCGACGGCGGTGGTCTCCGGGACGGATCCCGGGGACCACCGCCGTCTGTTCAACCGGCGTGCCGCTCAGGCGTCAGTGCGGGGCCTTGCGCTCCGCTCCGCTGCGGAAGTTGCTGCCGGCCTTGGCCAGCCCCCGGCTACCCAGGTAACCGATGGTCAGCAGCGTGATGAAGAACCAGGCCTGCGGGGCGCGGAAGATGTCCACCCCGACCGAGTTCTTGCCGACCAGGTACGACGCGGCCAGCACACCGATCACGGACGCGACGTAGACCCAGAACTCGGTGGTCGCGAACGAGGTCTTGGTCTCCGTGCCGGGCGCGGTCACCGCGTCGCGGTGTCCGTCGTACATCGGCATCGGCTGGGTGGGCGTCTCCCGCATCGCGGCCCGGTTGGCCATGTCGACGTTGGACGTGCCCTGCATCGGCCGGTTCATCGGCCTGGTGGATGCAGCCTGCGTGCTCATCTGGTCCTCCTCGGATTTGATGAGTACCTGCAATCCCTCGCCCCGCTACCGCGTATCGGCCACGGCACGGTTCGCCTGCTGTGGCGGGGGCACCCTGGGTCTACCCGAGGCCACCGGGGAGGTAACACCGACCGGTGGCCGGGATTCTCCGCGCCGCGCCGCGCCGGGCCGCCCGACCGCCGCTGACGGTCGCGGCGCTCGTCCCGTCCGTGCCCCGGTGTCCGGTTCGGGGCGGGCCGTCGTTTGGTGCCGCCGCCAGCGGGCAGGCAGGGGGTCACCACCAGAAGCTGCGAGGTGATCATCATGCGCGACGACGACAGGATGCGCCGCTCCGCCCGGCACGCCGAGGAGCGGCTGACCGCCGGGGTGTACGGCGAGGGCGCGCTGGACGAGGTGACCGTTCCCCAGACCGACGAGACCCGGATCCTCCAGGACGCGGACCCGGGCGACCCGGCCGACGTGCCGATCGACCCGGAGGTGCTGCGCGACGGTGGCCCGACCCGCGGGCAGGGCGCGGTCACCACGACCGGTGGCACCGCCGGCCCGGCCAGCGTGCGCCGGCTGGCCCGCCAGCCGGAACGGCACCGCGACACGGTCGCTCCGACGACCACCGGCGACGCCACCACCGGCGGCCTGAGCACTCCGGCCGGCGGCTCGACCAGCGACCAGTCCTCGTCGGCCAGCCAGGTCGGCAACTTCACCGACGACCGCCCGAACCCCGGCTGACCCGCCGGAGGTTCGCCGGGGCCCCTTGTCGACGCGCGTGGGTGTCGACAAGGGGCCCTTCCACTCACGCGGGGCGGAGGATGCCGAGGCGTTGGGTGGCGCGGGTGAGGGCGACGTAGAGGTCGCTGCGGCCGCGCGGCGACTCGGCGACGATGCCGTCCGGGTCCGCCACCAGGACGGTGTCGAACTCCAGGCCCTTGGCCTGGGCGACGGTCAGCACGACCACCCGGTTCTCCAGCTCGGGCTGCTCGCCGACGGCCGCCTCGGGCAGGGCGGCGACGACCGCGGCGCCGAGCTCGTCGACCCGTCCGGCGGGGACGATCACACCGAGCCGCCCGTCGGCCAGGCCGGCCGCCTCCCGGCCGGCGGCCTCGACCAGCTCCGCGGCCAGCCGGCCGCCGTCGACCGTCCGGTCCCACGGGGGTACGCCGGCGGCGCGTACCGAGCGGGGTGGCCGCAGGTCGGGGTCGATCCCGGCCAGCACCTCGGCCGCCACCGCCATGATCTCGGCGGGGGTGCGGTAGCTGACGGTCAGCTCCTCCAGTCGCCAGCGCCGCGCCACGTACGGCTCCAGCGCCTCGCCCCAGGAGGGCGTGCCGCTGAGTGCCCCGGTCTGCGCGACGTCCCCGACGATGGTCATCGACCGGCTCGGGCAGCGGCGCATCAGCAGCCGCCACGCCATCGGGGACAGCTCCTGCGCCTCGTCGACGATCACGTGGCCGAACGCCCAGCCCCGGTCGGCGGCGGCCCGCTGGGCGGTGGTCAGCCGGTCGGCCTCCTCCTGCCGTTCCAGCAGCCGGTCGGCGTCGATGAGGTCGGTGACGCCGAGGATCTCGCCGCCCTCGGCCTCGTCCTCCACGTCGATCGACCGGGAACCCCGGGCGATCTCCAGCACGCCCTCGGCGTACTCCCGTTGCAGGGACCGGATGCGTTCCCGGCGGGCCGCGGCGGCGCGGTCGTCCTCGCCGAGCAGCTCGGCGGCCTCGTCGAGCAGCGGTACGTCGGCCGGGGTCCAGCCGCCGGGCTCGCGGTGCAGCAGCTCCCGTTCGGCGTCGGTGAGCATGGGCGCGGCGGTGGCGATCCGCTCGGGGGAGGCGTACAGGTCGGCGAGCAGCCGTTGCGGGGTGAGCACCGGCCACAGCTCGTCGAGGGCGGCGCGGACCTCGGGCTCGTCGCGCAGCTCCCGGCGGATCTCGGCCAGGTCGGCCTCCTCCAGCAGGTTCTCCCCGCCCAGCGGGTCGGCGCCGATCCGCTCGGCGACCTGTCCGGCGAGGGCGTGCACGATCTCGACGTCGAACAGCGCCCGGGCCAGGTTGTGCGGTCGGCCGGAGCGGCGCACCCGGTCCCGGGCGGTCCGCACGGTCTCCGGGTGCAGGTGCAGGATCTCCCGCTGCGGCAGCTCGATCTCCAGCGGCTCGTCGGGGACCCGCTGGCGGTCCCGCACGGCCTCGGCCAGCACGTCGGCCAGCACCGCGCGGCCCTTGAGCGCCGCTGCCTCGGCGGACTCGACCCGCCGGGCGGCGACGCCGGGGAAGAGGTCGGCCTGGGTACGCAGCAGCACGCCCGTCTCGGCCAGCGTGGGCAGCACCTGGGAGATGTAGCGCAGGAAGGTGGCGTTCGGGCCGACCAGCAGCACACCGCGGGTGGAGAGCTCGCGGCGGTGGGTGTAGAGCAGGTACGCCGCCCGGTGCAGCGCGACCGCCGTCTTGCCGGTGCCGGGACCGCCCTGCACCACCATCACGCCGGGCAGCTCGGCCCGGATGATCCGGTCCTGCTCGGCCTGGATGGTCTCGACGATGTCCCGCATCCGCCCGGTACGCCCCGCGTTGAGCGCGGCGAGCAGCGACGCCTCGCCGGTCAGCTCCTCGTGGGCGGTGGGGGAGGCGGTGGCGATGTCCAGCACCTCGTCGTTGAGCCCGGTGACCTTCCGGTCCCGGGTGCGCAGGTGCCGGCGGCGGCGTACGCCCTGCGGGTTGGCGGCGGTGGCCAGGTAGAAGGCCCGGGCGGCGGGGGCCCGCCAGTCGATCAGCAGCGGGTCGTAGTCGCCGGAGGTGTCGAAGATGCCGATCCGACCGATGTAGTGCCGCGCGCCGTCGGAGCCGTCGAGCCGGCCGAAGCAGAGTCCGTTCTCCACGGCGGAGAACTGCTCGATCTGTTCGGCGTACCAGCTGACGCTGGAGTCCCGCTGGGAGCGGGCCTGCTGGGTGCCGCCGGTGTTGCGCAGCTCGTCGGTGAGCCGGCGGGCCGCCTGCTCGCGCAGGCCGTCCAGCCGGTCGTAGAGCATCGAGACGTACTCCTGCTCGTGGCCGATCTCGTCGTGGTTCGCCGGGTCCCCGGCACCGCCGGACTGCCTTGACAAGCCGTCTCCTCATTGGCTAGGATCACTGCGCAGAACGGCTTTCATGCCGTTCTTTTTTCGTTTCCGCGAACGGGCAAAGATACCTCGCCGGCCCGTCCCCGGACCACCGCACCGGACGCACGTCACCCTCCCCGCCCGCCGGTTCCCGGCCGGGACGCCGCCGGGTCAGCGGCGTCGGGTGCAGACCGGGGCGGCCTTCGCCACGGTGTCGGTCGACCAGACCACGGCGACCGTGAAGCAGTAGTCGTTGACCCGGTCCAGGCCGTACACGATGAAGCTGTCCGTCCCGGCGGGCAGTTGCTGGAAGACCCGCGGTTCCTGACCGGACCGGCCGGCCGAGATGACCACCGGGCCCTCGCCGCCCGCCGGGTACGTCCAGGCGAGCGCGATGTTGTCCCGCCGGTCACGCAGGCCCACGGCGGTGGGCGGGCTGCCGGGTCGGGCCGCGGCGCGGGGCGTCGCGGTGGGCCGCGCGGGGCCGGCCGCCCCGGACGTGGTCGGCGCCGTGGGCGCCGGGTCGGCGGGCGTGTCGAAGCGGGACACCCCGGCGATCACCGCGGCGGCCCCGAGCAGCACCACGACCACCCCACCGACGACCAGTGGCAGCAGCCGGTTGCGCGGCGCTGGCGCGACCGGCTGCCGGGGGACCAGCACCGGCAGCAGGCGCGAGGACGGCTCCGGGTCGGCCGGCGGTCGCAGGCTCCGTACGCCCGGGGGGTCCTCCGCCGTGCCGGCCAGCGCCACCACGGCCGGTGGCAGGGGGTCGCGTCCGGGATCGGGGAACGGGTCGTCGGCGACCTGGTCGGGCGGCCACCACCCGTCGTCGTCGAACGCGTGGAACCGCCCGGTGTCGGACGGCGGTCGGGGTGCGGGCACCTGCCGGGCGTCCGGCGGCGAGTACGCCCATGCGGCGTCGGTGAAGGGATCGGCCTGCGGCTCCGGCCGGTCGAAGGGGTCCGGCTCGGCGGCCGGCGGGTCGGAGGCGTCGACGCCTGGATAAGCCAGCGGGTCGCTGTCGGTGTCCGACCGGTGGCCCAGCGGATCGACCGGTCCCTCCTCGGGGGTCGGGGTACGGGCGGCCGGGACGACCGGGACGTCCCACCGACCCGACGCGCCCGCCCCGCCGGTCGGGGTGGTGTCGGTGCAGAGGTGACCCGGGTCGGGTGCCGCCCGGGCCAGCGTCGCCACCTGGGCGGCCAGTGGGTCGTCGGGGGCCAGGTGCTGGCGGGTCAGCTCCTCGGCCAGCGCCAGGCTCTCCCGGGCCTCGGCGTACCGGCCGCAGTCGCGCTGCATCCGGCCGAGCCGGGCCAGCATCTTGATCCCGCTGGGGTGACCGTCGCCGTAGACCTCCCGGTGCAGCTCCCAGGCGTCGAGCAGCCGGTCCCGGGCCAGGGCGCACTGGCCGCGCGCGTGCTCGACGGTGGCCAGGTCGGCGTGCGCGGCCAGCACCCGGGGGGACTCCGGCCCGTCCCGGGCGGTCAGCTCCAGGATGACGTCGGAGTAGAGCCGGGCGGCCCGGGCGTCGCTGCCGACCTGGTGCAGGACGGCGGCCAGGGTCGCCGCGGCGGTGATGGCCCGCTCGTCGGAGCGGCCGTACAGCCGGGTGGTGGCGGCGTGCCCGAAGGCGGCCCAGCCGCGCGCGGCGTGCGGTTCGCCGAGGGCGATCAGGATCTTGGCCTGGAGGCCGGCCGCCTCGGTCAGCTCCGGTGTGGCGTTCGCCGGCCGCGGGTCGGCGTCGGTCAGCGCGTCGGAGAGCAGGCTCCGCGCGCCGGCCAGGTCGCCGGCTGCCACCAGCTGCTGGGCCTGGAGGGTCAGTTCACCGAGGCGGGAAGGCACGCCCCATCGTGCTCAGCCGACAACGGTAAGTACAACCCCTCCGGCGGTGTGGATTGGTCAGGATCCGGTCAGGTGGGCGGCGAGCGTCTCGCTGATCCGGCGGAGCTGGTCGACCTGGGCGGGGCTGAGGGCGTCGAACAGGTGCCGGCGTACGCCCTCGACGTGGCCGGGGGCGGCGGCGGCGAGGGCCGCGAAGCCGTCGTCGGTGAGCACGGCGAGCTGGCCGCGGCGGTCGCTCGGGCACTCCTCGCGGCGGACCCAGCCGGCCGCCTCCAGCCGACCCGCGGCGTGCGACAGCCGGCTGCGGGAGGAGCCGGTGGCGTCGGCCAGGTCGCTCATCCGCATCGACCGGCCGGGCGCCTCGGAGAGCCGGACCAGGATCTCGTAGTACGCGTGCGGCATGCCGGCGTCCCGCTGGAGTTCCCGGTCCAGGGTCTCCATGAGGGCGCGGGAGGAGGCGAGGAAGGCCCGCCAGGTCTGCTGTTCGTCGGCATCCAGCCACCGGGTCATGACCTGGAGCATACCCGATTTGGTTGAACGCTCAACTAAAACGAGCTAGCGTGGGTGGCATGGGAATCCACCGCCTCAACCACGCCGTCCTCTACGTCAGCGACCTGGAGCGCAGTGTCGCCTTCTACCGCGACGTCCTCGGCTTCCGTCGGGTGCCGATGACGCCGGACGGTTTCCGGGGCGCCGCCTTCCTCCAGGCCCCCGGCTCCACCAACGACCACGACCTCGGCCTCTTCGAGGTCGGCGCCGGCGCCGGCCGCTCACCCGCCGGCCGGAGCACCGTGGGCCTCTACCACCTGGCCTGGGAGCTGGACACCCTCGACGAGCTGGGCGCCACCGCCGAGCGGCTCGCCGCGGCCGGCGCGCTGGTCGGCGCCTCCGACCACGGCACCACCAAGAGCCTGTACGGGCAGGACCCGGACGGCCTGGAGTTCGAGATCGTCTGGATCGTCCCGGCCGACCTGCTCGACGACGCCGCGCTGGCCGGCCGCAAGCGCATCGGCCGGCTCGACCTGGACGCGGAGAAGCGGCGCTACGGCGGCCAGACCCGCGGCGGGGTGGGGATCTCCGTCCCGGCCTGATCGCCGGTGCGGTAGAACGGCAGGATGCCGATCGACGCCGTCCTCACCGAGCTGCTCGTCCGACAGCTCGACGCCTGGTTGCCGGGGGCGCTGCGCCGCTCCCGGCGGGCCACCCTCGCCCTGGCGTACGCCGGGGGTGACGCCGCCGGCGCCGACGATGCGCTGCGGGTGGTGGGGGAGTTCGCCGACCGGCTGCGCGGGCGGCGGCTGACCGTGCTGGTGCTGGCCGGCGGTGACCAGGAGCTGCCGGCCCGGCTGGGCGCGGCGGAGGCCACCCTTCCCGGCGAGGTGACCGTGCACGTGGTGCCCGGCGACCCGGCCCGGCTGCCGGTGGCGTTGAAGGCCGCCGGCGCGGCCGGCGACCCGCTGCTGGCCGTGGTGCACGGCGCCGCCCCCGAGCCGGCGGTGCTCAAGGCGGTCACGACCGGCCGCCCGGCCGAGCTGCTCGCCGTGACGCCCGGGTCGGCCCCGCTGCGTCCGGCCCTGACCGCAGCCGGTTTCCCGCTGGTCGCCGAGGTGGAACTGGTGCCCGCCGACGGCTCACCGGCCTGGCTGCTCGGCTACGCCACCGGGCTGGACAAGAGCCTGGAGGCGTTCAAGGACGCCCTCTGGGCGGTCGACGAGTACGCCGGCGTCCGCTACCGCGACCCCGCCGACCCGGCCGGGCGGCCGCTGGACGTCTCGCTGCACCCGGAGCCCGGCCCGCTGCGCCGCGAACTGGTCGCCGAGCTGGAGCGCGGCGGCCCGGCCACGGTGACCGAGCTGCGCCGGTTCACGCTGACCTCGACCGTCTACCGGGTGGAGGACACCACCCGGGCGCTGACCGCCCTGCTCGACGCAGGCGCCGTACGCCGCGAACCGGAGCACGGCCGGCTGGGTGGGGACGTGCTGATCAGCCCCGGGGACGGCTCGTCAGCTGCTTGACCACGATGGACGCGCCGGTGGTGATGACACCGATGCTGAACAGCATCTGCACGCAGGCCAGGATCCGGGCGATCTGCCCCTGGGCGTGCACGTCGCCGTAGCCGACGGTGGTGAGCGTGGCCAGCGCGTAGTAGAGCGCGTCGACCCGGGTGTGCAGGCCGACGAACTCGCCGGGCCGGCTGTCGGCGACCACGAAGTCGGCCAGCGCGAAGGCGAGCAGGCCGGCGACCAGGGCGACGGCGAGCCGGATCAGTGAGTGCAGCTCCGCCGCCGTGCCCTGCCGGGTGGCGGCGATCTGCCGGCGTACCTGGCCGGTCACCACCACCGCGACGATCAGCACCAGCAGCAGCGTGCCGACGGAACGCAGCGCCAGCCGCAGGCCGTTGGGGTCGGCCTCGACCGGCACGAGGAAGTACGCCAGCAGCAGCAGGACCACCGACAGCAACGCCCGCCGCCGCTGCCACTTCCAGGACACCGCCTGCGCCATGCCGCCGATTCTGCGCCCGGGCGCCCCTCCCGCCGGCCCGAACGGCCCGGGACGAACCGAACGGGGTGCCGGTGAACCACCGGCACCCCGTTCAACCTCGGGACGTCACGCCCGGGACTTGTCCTGCTTCCAGGAGAGCGGCCCCGGCAGGTCCACGCGGTGCGCCTTGGCCCGGGAGTTCCAGGACCAGCGACCGATCTTGATGGTCCACGAGGACATGCCGTTCTCGGTGAAGTTGAGGATCAGCGGCCCGTACTTCTTCCGCTTGCGGAACATCAGACCCATCGTGGGCTCCCTTCGCCGTACCCTGTGATGCCCTACCGTCTCGGCGCTGAACATGCCCGGAACGGCTTTTCGTGAAACCTGCTCCGTTCCGCACTGGACGGTCGGGTCCGCACCCGCCTCAGTCGGCGGTCGGGTGGCGGTGCCGGGCGAGGACCCGGGTGGTGCTGCCGTCGTCCTCGGTGACGTCCCGCTCGTGCCGGAAGCCGAGCCGGTCGAGCAGGGCCAGCGAGGCGGTGTTGTCGGCCGCCACGGTGGCGTACACGGTGGACAGGCCGAGGGTGTCGAAGCCGTGGGCGACCACCGCCCGGGCGATCTCGCTGCCCAGCCCGGCGCCCCACGCCGAGGGCAGGAGCGCGTAGATGATCTCGTGGCCGTCGACGTCGTCGGTCCGTTTGATCTCGGCGTGCCCGACCAGTTCGCCGTCGCGGCGGACCGCCCAGACGGCGAACCGGTCCTGCGGATAGACCTGGCTGAACAGCCGGTCGAACACGCCGCGGGCCTGGGTCTCGCCCATCGGCCCGTTGCCCATGTAGCGGCCCACCTCAGGGTCGGTGAGCAGGGCGACCGCGACTTCGGCGTCGGCACGCCGGTAGGGCTCCAGCAGCAGCCGGGGCGTGCGCAGGACGGGGGTGGGCATCAGCGGGGCTCCCAGGCGTCGGGCTGAGCCGTCAACCTACGGACGTGGGCGGGGAGCCGGCCACTGGTTATCTCGGCGAGGCTCACCTCGTCGACGACCCGCCGGACGGCGGCCCGGACAGCCACCCAGAGCCCGGGCAGGTGCTGGGCGGAACCCTCGTAGCTGGTCTCCTCCGGGCGCAGCCCGCGTACCCCGGCCAGCGGGCCCTCCACGGCGCGCAGGATCGACCCGACGGTGACCTCGCGGGGCGGGCGGGTGAGGGTGTAGCCGCCCTCGGCGCCGCGCTGGGCCCGGACGATGCCGGCGCGGCGCAGGTCGGCCAGGACGGCCTCGAGGAACTTGCGCGGCATGTCCTGCTCGGCGGCGATGGCCTGGGTGGACATGAGTTTCGGGTACGCGGTGGCGAGGCTCAGCGAGGCCCGTACCGCGTAGTCACCCCGCGCGGAGATCTGCACCCCGCCATCATGCCTGGCCGGTGCCGCCGCTCGGGTCGGCGGGCGGTCGGGGGCGCACGATGCGGGCGCCGGGGTTGGGCTGGTCGGCCCCGGCGCGGAAGGCGCCCGGGCTGACCCCGACCTCGCGGGTGAAGAAGCGGCCGAAGTTGGTCGGCTCGGGAAAGCCGAGCCGCCGGCCGATCCGGGCGATCGGCTCGTCGGTGGCGGCCAGCATGCGGGCGGCCTGCAACGCGACCCGCTCGTCGATGACCTGCTTGGCGCTGCGCCCGGTCACCGCCAGGCAGGCCCGGGTGAGGGTACGCACCGAGCAGCCCAGTCGGGCCGCGTAGTCCTCGACCCGCCGGCTGTGCTGGTAGCCGGCCTCCACCTCGCGGCAGAACCGGTGGAACGTGGTGGCCTCGGGCCGGTTCTCCGGCGCGGTGGCGTCGGCCAGGCCGAGCCGGTGCAGCAGCACCGCGAGCTGGTGGCGCAGCAACCCCCGCGCGGCCGGTACGTCCCGGTGCCGGCGGCAGTCCACGGCGAGCTGGCTGATCTCGTTGATCACCGCGTCCTCGTCCTCCCCGGTGAGCTGCCGCACGGTGGGCACCGCGTCCGGGTCGACGTCGAGGCCGCGCAGCGCGGCCGGCTCCCAGCGGACGACGGTGGCGTCCAGCTGTGCACCGGTGCGGCGCAGCGCCTGGCCGGGCCGGGCGCGCAGCAGCGTGCCGGGGCGGGCCGGCAGCGAGCGGAAGTCCAGCTCGACGGTGCCGTGCCCGCCGGTGACCAGCACCAGCAGGTCGGCGTCGAGCAGGACCGGTCGACGCCAGCCGCGCTCGGCGGCGAGGTCGCCGAGCGCGAGCGTGTCGATCTCGGCGGGGGAGAGGTCGGTACGGGTGGCCGGGGAGAGCTGTCCGGAAGAGACCATCGACTTCGACGTTAACCGCCGTTCCGGCAGGTTGCATCCCGAGCGGTGCCGTCGGGGCTTGTCCGGGCCGCGCCGGGCGGATTAGGTTACCGCTCGGTAGCGTCCGGTTGGCCGGCCGCGCGGCGATGGGATGGGCATGACGGATCTGTTCTCGGTCGACGGCAAGACGGTCCTGGTCACCGGCGGCTCCCGGGGGATCGGCCGGATGATCGCCGAGGGGTTCGTCCGGGCCGGCACCCGGGTGATCATCTCCTCCCGCAAGGCGGAGGCCTGCGCGGCGGTGGCGGAGGAACTGTCCGCCTTCGGGCGCTGCGAGGCGATCCCGGCCGACCTGAGCACCGACGCCGGCGCCGAGGGGCTCGCCGCCGCGGTCCGCGAGCGGGTCGACCGGCTCGACGTGCTGGTCAACAACGCGGGCGCCACCTGGGGGGCGCCGCTGGAGGCGTACCCCGAGAGCGCCTTCGACAAGCTCTGGGCAGTCAACGTCAAGGCCGTCTTCCGGCTCACCACGGCGCTGCTGCCCGCGCTGCGCGCGGCAGCCAGCGCCGACGACCCGGCCCGGGTGATCACCATCGGCTCGGTCGACGGCATCCGGGTGCCGTTCATGGAGGTGTACGCCTACTCCGCCACCAAGGCCGCCGTGCACATGCTGACCCGCACCCTGGCCCACCAGTTGGCCGGGGAGCGGATCACCGTCAACGCCATCGCGCCCGGACCGTTCGAGAGCCGGATGATGGCCTTCGCCCTGGACGACCCGGGATCCCGGGCGGCCATCGAGGCGCAGGTGCCACTGGGCCGGATCGGCCGCCCCGAGGACATGGCCGGCACGGCGATCTTCCTGGCCAGCCGGGCCGGGGCGTACCTGACCGGCGCGGTGATCCCGGTCGACGGGGGGATGACGACACACGGGTGAGCGGGCTGCCCGCGTACCCGATGGTGGGTAGCCGCAGCCGCGCGGACCCGGCAGGTCCGCGCGGCTGCGATGTGCGTGCTCAGCGACCGGCGAGCAGCCGGTTCACCGCCGTGTCGACGTCCAGGTGCTCGGCCTCGCGGCCCCGCGGGACGACGACGTAGGTCCGCCGCAGGAAGCGCACCAGGACGCTGCGCGGCACCTCGAAGAGGGCGTTGCCGTCGGGTGACGACAGCGCCAGCGCGACGAAGTCGCCGCGCGGGGTGGCCCACGGCCAGACCCGGACGTCACCGATGCCGGCCGGCTCGTCCAGGCCGGTGACCAGCAGCTCGCGGGCGAACGACCAGCTCACCGCCTCGCCACCGGCACTTTCGGCATGGAACAGGACATGGACCGCATACGGGTCAGCAGGGTCGTAGCGCAGACTGGCGCGCACCGGCAAGGCCGTGGCGTCAGGTGCGACGAGCCTTAGCGACGTCTCGACCTCTACGGTCGTCGGTCGGATGACACTCATGGACGTTCTCCCCCCGGCACCGCTGCGGAACGCGCGTGTCCCGCTTTTCCCATACTCAGGTGCTACCTCTGGCTACGCTCCGCCATACGCTGACTTCACCCAGTGGTGGGAAGGGGGTCGGAGCGTCCTCGCGAATGTGAAAATTCTTGTAGGATTTCCGGTCTTGCCCAGTGCGTGATCCCGCCCGGAAGTCGGGTGGTTCAGACGTCGACTTACTCCGGTAACGTCCAGTCGTCCGCCGGAGTGACGGTCCGGCGCAACACTCGCGGGCGAAATAGGGCAGAGACGCTCCATAACGGATACCGCGCCCACCGTGAGTCCACCGAACGGTGGGGTTTGAGCAGCCAAAAGTCGGGGGTAACGGGTGCCGATGGAGCAGGAGGACCGGAACGGTCGGGCAACGGGATCCGACCGTCCGCGGCGGGGCGGCACCGCCGTCGCCGACCGGCCGCGCAGCGCCTGGCGCCAACGACTCCGCACCACCCTCGACCTGATCCGGTCCAACCCCACCGGCCGGGTCACCCTCAAGATCCTCATCGCGATCGCCGGCGCCCTCGTCGTCACCGTCGGCATCGCCCTGATCCCGCTGCCCGGCCCCGGCTGGCTCATCGTCATCGCCGGCCTCGCCATCTGGGCCGTCGAGTTCCACTGGGCCCGCCGGCTGCTCGGCTTCACCCGCCGGCACGTCCAGGCCTGGACCCGGTGGGTCACCACCCGGTCCCTCGGGGTGCGGTTCGTACTCGGGTCCGTCGGGCTGGTCTTCGTCGCCGTGGTGGTCTGGCTGTCGCTGAAGTACAGCTTCGGCATCGACCTCGTCGCCCGCATCGGGCACTACCTCGCCACGCACTGACCCGGTTTTTGGTCCGGGTCCACGATCGGGTAGAGTCAACGGCGCTGAGGGCGATTAGCTCAGCGGGAGAGCGCTTCGTTCACACCGAAGAGGTCACTGGTTCGATCCCAGTATCGCCCACTCAGGTCAAAGGCCACTTCCCGGCTTCGGGAGGTGGCCTTTCTGCTGCCGTACGGCAGGGCGGTCAGCGGATCATCAGCGGGCGTGTGGCAGAGAGCTTCAGGGCCGCTCTCGAGGAGATCGGCTTTGTAGCTCCAGGCCCTCGTTGCTTCCCCGCGGCGCCCTCGGGCGGCCGGGACGGCCCACCCGGCTCTACACGTCCGGCAGTCCTGGGTGGAGGCGCGCTGTCGCCTTGCCGTGCGCGGCTCTTGGGTCTTACAGGCCGATTGCCGAATTCGCCTGTAACTGGATCAAGCGCGTTCCGCGCGGCGCGGGTCGGGGCGCGGCAAACGGCTCCTGCGGAGCCGCCGCCCCGGCGCCCACGGGCGCCGGGGCGGAAAGTCAGCCGGCCCGCAACCCACGCCCCGCCCCGCGCGTCACCCCTGGATCATTCAGCGGTCCGGTGCCCAGTCCCGGGGCAGATAGGCCAAGCGGACACTCCATCACCCGGTTCTCAGCGCTCCCGAAGCACGGGAATGCTTGTGGGACGCTGCCGGGCGACCAAGTTGCCGAACGATCTATACGAGGCCCTGGTGCCATCCCTGGGGCGCCGTTGGCGCTCTCCTCCGTCCCTGCTCTCCGGCTGAGTTCGCCGAGGACCGGACAGAGTGAGGTTGAGGAGGGGTGAAGGGTGGGGGAGGGGCCGGGGTTGGAGCTGCCTCCGGCGGGGGCCAGACGACTCCGAGATGGAGTTGCCGAACGGTTCCGGTCGTGGGTGGTTGAGGTGGGATGGCGAAAAGCTCGGCCTCCTGTCGGCTCTGTAATGGCTGGCAGGGCTAGGGCGTACCTGTAGGCTCCGGTTTGGCGGCAGGAGCGTTGACGTCATCTGTAGATGAGAAGCTGAAGCTGCTCACCTTCCAGTGCCGTTCTCTGTTGGAAAGGGACACCCTCACCGTCCCCGCATCAGTGGGTACGTCGAACGTGTAGGCGGGAGTTCCCGTTGCGACCAAGCTCGGCGTTCCGGTGACCCGGCTTGCCGGTACGTCTAAATTGCTGACCGCTCCGAATAGGGTGGCGAGTTGCCGTGTGCACAACTGTTGAACGTCACGCCGCCATTGTTCGAAGGGAATGCCCGGGCGTGCCCAAGTAGTCGCAAACCGAAGCGCGACGTCTGAAAGCTCCTGGACGTCTGGTGAGGGTCCGGAAGGTGCCCAGGTTCCCGGGGCGCTTCCCACTACTACGGCGGAATCCCCGGCGGGCTCCACAACCGCACCTCCTTGGTTCCTAGTTCCGCACCCGCCCATCATGAGGGCAATGGTGGCGAAAAGCGCACCTACTTTAGCAAGCGAACGTTCCACTTTGCTGGCCCGCTTCAAGCGATTCCTGCCGGAGGCGAGAATCGATGGATGTGGCTCGCCTGCGTTCGGCACTACAGTTGAGCAGACGATGCCCTGACGGTAGACAGCCTGAGGCCATATCCGCATCTGTCGTTTGTTTGTGCGATGAGCGACGATGCCGTGGGTGCCTGCCATGCGACCAAAAGGTACTCCTCCGAGGATGTGTAGTCAACGGAGTCAAAGCATGCATCTCTGTTCCGTGCATGGCCCCTGATGCGATAACTTCCCGGACCCTTTGCTGCTCAAAAGTGGCAGAGGCGGTACGTCCTCTGCTTCCTCATACTCTAAAAGGTGAACTCGACGGTCGCCCTGGGTCGAAACGACGCTCACCTCGACAAGTTCTTCCCAAGGGTCAAGGTCAAGCTCCGGCGGTGCTTCTACAACATCGACAGTGACATTCACAGATCATCGGTTAATCCCCGTATGGACTAATGCACCAGTTGGCGTAGTGCCGAAGAGGCCTGTTGGCCAGTCGACATTGCTAAAATCTACCGCATTTCCCTCAAGAATTCCGAACAAGTGGTCGGATATCGACACTCGCGCCGATGGTGACATCCCCGCTCCCGCTCCTATCATCGACTTGGGTTACAACCGACCGCTGAGTTGCCGCTCTCTGGAGGTCAAAGGGCATGGCCGTGCGCCTCCGTCAGCAAGAGACACCGGGCCAACGATGGCCAGCCGACCTTAGACGGTAGCTGCCCCGAACCTGACGGCATCAGATGGCATCGGTTGGGGCACGTCGACTGACGGGGACCAGCATTCACACCGAAGAGGTCACCGCTGTGAGCCAGTTCGTGTGCTGAGGTCGAATGTTGCCGGGACTGCTGAGGCTGGCCTTTCTGATCGCATTCTTGCGCCGCGCCGACGCAGCTAGTTGGATCTCACTTGCGTTGCGGGGGAGCGAGCCAGGAGAGGGGCTGCCCGTCGAGGGCGGCGTCGGCGAGCCGGTGGGCGCTTGCGGTTTTGAGCGCTGCTCGTGAGCTGTCGATCCAACGCTGCACGTTGTCGACGCCCTGGTGGCGGTACTCGACCGCTTGGACGAGGCATTCGAGCTTGTCGGCGTCCCGGGCGACGACTGCTTCCAGCGTCTCGCCTGCTTCGTATTCGGCCACGGCCGCGGTGATGGCGTCTGCGACGGCGGGTGGGCAGTCGGCCACCTGGTCGGCGGTGACGGCGGTGTTGGGCACGGCGGTCAGGTAGCGCTTGGCGATGTGGGGGATGTCGGTGATCCGAGTTTCCTGGGTGTCGTGCAGGACGCACAGCATCGACACTCGGGCCGGGTCGGCGCCCTCCATGGCGGCGAGCATCATTCCGATGAGCGCGGTCCGGAATGAGTGTTCGGCGATGGACTCGGGGTGCTTGACGCCGGCGAACCACCAGCCGGTGCGGGCGGCGCGTTTCAGGACGCCGGCTTCGAAGATGAAGGTCATCGCTCCGGCGGCTTCGTGGTCCTCGGTCATCTGCCCGTCCCTGTGCCGGTGAGTCCGTCCGCCCGCAGGCTGTAGACGATAGACGTTAGTTCCTGCCGCGACTGCGCGGAGATCCGGTCGCTGTCGAGAAGTTCGATGGTGCGGTCGAGGAGTTCTCGACCCTGGTTGGGGTTGTCGAGAACGAGGCTGCGGCGTGCGGCCAGCAGAGCCCAGACGTTGTGGATGTTCAGATCGACGAACGGGTGTGCCGGGTCCAGCCGTCCGACGAGGTGTCGTAGGAGGACCGAGCCATGCCAGTCGATGAGCGGTCCGGGCATGAAGGAGTCGTCGCGCTGGCGGTATGGGATCTCGCCCACCCAGTAGGCCGAGTAGTTGAGGGCTGCTCGTTCGCACGCGTCGTCGGGATGCGCGCGGGCGATGAAGTGGCGTAGTGGCTCCGGGTCGCCCTGGTTGGCGAGGGACGTGACGACCGAACGGGCGTCGGGCCAGAGCGGTGACCAGGTGTGGAAGGCGCTCCTCCGACGAGCGCGGGCAGTGGTGTGGGCGAGCCAGGCGGCCGCCGCCCTGGTTGGGTCCATGCCGGCGAGGAAGCAGGCTTGTCGGTGCAGCAGCACGTTCGGGTCGCGTCCGGTGGCGGCGCGTTCGGCGAGCACCTGAAGGTGAGCGAAGAACGTATGCCTCTGGTCCACGGGCAGGGTCGGCCCGGAAGCTACCGGACCGCGCCGCGGAGGGGTGAGGGGCAGCCCTCGGGCGAAGCTCGGTGTCTGCCCCAGGACGGCCCAGAGAATCAGGTCGGTCAGGCGATGGGTGAGGACGGACCAGCCGAGCGGCTGCTCGGCGATGTCGGACTGCGTCACGTGCTGGTCGAGGACAGCGGCGAGGATGAGGTCGGCTTCGGCGGCGTCGTCGAGTGCGGCGAGCAGAGTGGGGTTCGCGCCGAGCCGTCCGAGCCTGTGCCGGACGGCGATCGCCTGTCCGAGCGGCACTGCTGTGAATGACCGGCGCCCGGATTCCCAGCTCTGCACGGTTGCCCGGTCGACGTCCAGGTCGACGGCGAGCTGCTCCTGAGTCAACGGGATGGACTCTCGGATGAGCTTGATCAGGTAGCCGGTCACCTCACCGCGTTGAGGTGCTGATCGTCCGCGACCTGCCATCCGAATCCCCACGTTGACCGAAGGTCGACGTTTCCGCCGTGGAACTCATGCTGCCGACGGTCCATGGCCTGTCCACCCGTACTGCGGGTGAGTCCAACCGTCGCCGCCGTGATCGTAGCGTCGCAGTTACCGAACGTTCCATCTCCGGTCCCGTGGATCGGGGTCGGTCGTTAGCTGCTGCCCGACGAAAGGAGCCGGTCATGGGGGAGAGGATGCCAGCGTGGCGACGAGTGTCGTACGACCAGTATGTGATCGCCGTCGCGATGACTCTGGCGCGGCGGCACCGGCCGGTGTGGTCGTGGCGGCGGTGGCGCTGGGTATGCCGCTGCGGCGTCGACCTGCCGTGCCGCAACCGGCATCGCATTCCGATCAGCTCGGCGCACTGGCCGGAGCAGGAGCGGTGACGGCTCACGAGTGGCGCATCCTGGGCGTACACCTGCGGGGCCTGGACGGCATATGCACCGGTTGCCGGGCCTGGTGGGGCCGGCTCACGCCGTACCCGTGCTGGCAGGTGGAGTGGGCGACCAGCCGGCAGGCCCGGCGGCTGACGGCCACCGTGCTCGGAGGCCCGCGGTGACCACGCACGGGCCGGTGCTGCCGGTGTGGAGCTGCGGTGGGTGCGGCGCGTCGTGGCCGTGCGGGACCCGGCGGCGTGAGTTGCGGGCGGAGTTCGTGGACGCGCGGGTGTCGCTTGCGTTGTACATGGGCGCGCAGCTGGTGCGGGCGTCGGCGGATCTGCACTGGGTGCCGGGTGGGGTGCTGCACCGGCGGTTCCTGGGCTGGCTGCGGTGAGCATCCTGCGCCTTGGTGACGAGAAGTTCCACTACAGCGATGGGTCCCACAAGTGGATCCCGCCGGACCCGGACTACGACCAGGAGGTCTGGGACGAGCAGGTTCGCCAGCACAAGCTAGGCCACCTCAGGAACGAGCGGCCCAAGGTCCGCATCCAGCGCCTCGTCTGACGCCAGCAGTACAGCAGTGAAGTACAGCAACGGTGCCGGCCGAACCCGGGCCGAGAAGTGCGCTACCACGCCGTCTGACCTCGCATCAAACCCGACCCGACCGGCTCGCCGAGAGCTCACACCGAAGAGGTCACTGGTTCGATCCCAGTACCGCCCACGCAGGTCGGTAACCGCATCGGTGCCGGCCCGGCCGGCAGCAGGCCGTGTCCACCGGTCAGCCGCCAGCGGTATTCCGTCGAGCTTGGGTGCGCGGGATGGGAGCAGACGGGGCACTGAACGGTGTTGAACACCGCCCGACGGCCCTGAACGGCATCCAACTGCACCCCGGAGTGCTCCGCCATTCTGTGCGGCAGTCGACGGCTCTCTATGTAGCCGAGCAAGACTCAGGGTCCTGACCCACGGTGATGCAGGCGAGCTGTTCGGCGTGACCTCCCAGAGGCCACCGAAGTGGTCAGCGTTGGTTTCCGCGACTCGAGCCTGCGGGCGCCGATCAGGTGCCGACGCGGCGTGTCTCGTAGGCCCACATCACGATTTCGACCCGGTTGCGGGCGTTGAGCTTGCGCATCAGGGCGGCGATGTGGGTCTTGACGGTGCTGAGGCTGATGGACAGCTCATCCCCGATCTCGCTGTTGGTCCGCCCGCGAGCGGCGGCTCGCAGGACCTGTTCCTCGCGAGCGGTCAGCGGCTCGATCGGCTCAGGGGGCACCGGGCGTGAGCGGCTGTTCGCGAAGGAGGACAGGAGCCTCGCGGTGATGTTCGGTGCGATCAGGGCGTCGCCGCGGGCGGCGGCATGGACGGCCTGGGCGAGCATCTCGGCGCCGGCGTCCTTGAGGAGGAAGCCTCGGGCGCCTGCCTTGAGCGCGCCGTAGACGTACTCGTCGAGGTCGAAGGTGGTGATGACGACGACGGCCAGCGGATCGGCGACGTCGGCTCCGGCGAGCTGGCGGGTGGCTTCGATCCCGTCGACCTCGGGCATGCGGATGTCCAGCAGGCACACATCGGGACGCAGTGAACGGGCCATGGCGATCGCCCGGCGGCCGTCGGCGGCGTCGCCGACGACGGCGATGCCCGGTTGGGCGTCCAGGATCATGCAGAGGCCCGCCCTGACGATGTCCTGGTCGTCAGCGACCAGCACGCGGATGGTCATGACGCGCGCACTGTCCGAGGCAGCAAGGCGTCGACGATCCAGCCGCCGTCCGGATCAGGGCCCGCCCGGAGGGTGCCGCCGAGCAGGCTCGCCCGCTCGGCCATGCCGCGCAGCCCGTAGCCGGCCTGCGGGGAGCTGGTCGCGGTCACCTCGCCGTCGTCGTGCACCCGCAGGTGCACCTGGCCGCGGGACGCGGTGACGTCGACGGTGACATCGGTGGCGCCGCGGGCGTGGCGGGTCGCGTTGGTGACCGCCTCGGCGGCGATCAGGTAGAGGGCGGTGCCGACTGCTGGCTCAACAGCCTCGACGTCACCGCGGACCTGCACGCGGACGCCCAGCACCTCGCCGCCGGGACGAGCGAGTCGTTCGATGTCCACCACCCCTCGCCGAGGGGCGAGATCGGCGTCCGTACCGTCGCGCAGCACACCCACGAGGGCGCGCATCTCCCTGAGCGTCCGGGACGCCTCTTCCTCGATGGTGACCAGGGTGGCCAGCGCGCGCTTCGGATCCGCGGCGGCCAGCGCGCGACCGGCCTGTGCCTGGACGGCGATGGCCGAGACGCGGTGGCCGACCGTGTCGTGCAGCTCGCGGGCGAGTTCGTTGCGCTGGTGGAGCCGGACCTGCTCGACGTCGCGGTCGTGGCTTCTGGTGCGGTAGCGCACTGCCGCGCCGAGCGCGGCCGAGCACAGGAAGAAGCCGTAACCGGCGACCCTTTCCGCAGCCGAGGTCGGCTCCGCGACGAGGGTGACCGGTAGCCAGGTGAGGATGATGGCGAGTCCGAGGGCAACCTCGCGACCTGCCCCCCAGCGCAGCAGGGCGTAGGGCAGCACGAGCAGCCCTGCGATGCCCAGCAGGCCGGTGGCGTCGATGACCGCGATTCTCGCGATGTCGAAGGCGAGAACGGTTCCGAAGGCAACGGTGACCGCCGCCAGCGGCCGGGTACGTCGAAACAGCAGGCACGCCGCGACCACGACGCTGACGCCGACCAGCAGCGGCGCCCATGCCCTGTCGTCGCGCAGCAGCATCTCGACGACCGAGATCACGACGAGAGCCGAGGACAGCGCCCAGTCCCGCCACACCCGCACCGGCGGGCGTGCGGGGCGAGGCTCAGCCCAGATCCCAGCAAGCATGCTTCCCCCTCTCGCAGAACGTAAGGGGGCCGCCGCTCGGGCGGATCAGCCGAAAGTACGGCGAATGTGCCGTGCCTGGGGCCAGGACAGCCAGAGCCCGCAAGCGGATGTGGCGCCCGCCAACGCTGGTCATGGTTGAGACATCGAGTGAGCCGACCCGGCTGACGCCAGCAAATCGGAGACGTGATGACCAGAACTGACAGACCAGCCGGTGCGCTCCAGGAGGCGCACATCCCGGTCCGGGCGAAGCTCGCCGCGGCCTGGGCCAGCTTCATGTTCCTCTACATCTACGTCGACTACCTCGCCCTGTACAAGCCCGGCTTCATCGATGACATCCGGGTCGGCGTCGTCCACGAGTTCGACACCGGCCCAACGTTCGTCGCCCTCGCGCTCACGCTCATGGCCATCCCGATCCTCATGATCCTGCTCTCCACGACACTTCCCGCCCGTGTCAACCGCGCCACCAACCTCGTCGTGGCAACGCTCTACATCCCCGTCTCGGTCTACAACGCGGACGGCGAGTCCTGGACCTACCTCTACTTCTACGGCCTCTCGATCGGACTCGAGCTGCTGCTCCTGGCCTTCATCCTGCGCGCCGCATGGACCTGGCCCCGGGCCGTTCGAGCCGCGGCCGGCCGTGACCTCGCTCAGGCCGAGGTGTGACGCTGGAGGCAGGCCCGGTGTGCGGGGCCGGTGACAGCGGCTCCGGCAACAGCGACCGCGAGTAGCGCCAGGACCCAGCCGGCCGTGCAACAGATTTCCCCGCCCGGGCGTCCTGCGTTCGAGGAGGTGGCCATGGATGGTGCCGAACCAGCGTTCGAGGAGTTCGTCCGGGCCCGGTGGACGTCGCTCGTGCGCTACGGGTACGTGCTCACCGGCAGCCCGCACGACGCGGCAGACCTGGCGCAGGAGGCGTTGGCGCGGCTGGGCTCGGCCTGGCCGCGGGTCGTTCGTCGGGACAACCCTGACGCGTACGTCCGGACCACGATGGCGCGGCTGCACATCAGCCGGTGGCGCCGGCTGCGCCGGGAGCGGCTGATGGCCGACGTGCCGGACCGGCCGGCGGCGGACCCGGGGATCGACCGGGTCGACGCGGAGGCGCAGTTCTGGCCGCTGCTGGCGGGTCTGCCTGTGCGGCAGCGGGCGGTCCTGGTGCTGCGCTACTACGAGCATCGGACCGACAACGAGATCGCGGAGCTGCTGGGCATCTCCCGCGGCACCGTCCGTAGCCAGGCCTTCCGTGCCCTGGAGAAGCTCCGGGCGCACAGCGACCAGCACCGGGAAACGACCTCTGGGAGGCGGGGATGAGCAATGACCTGGAAGAACACCTGACGCGGACCCTGGCCCGGGCGGCGGCGGAGGCCCCGGTGCCCGGCTACGACCCCGTCGACGCGGTCCGCGGCCGGCAGCGTCGCCGTCGGCGGCGACGTGCGGCCCTCGCCGCGGCCTGCGCCGTCGTGGTGGCGGCCGCCGGCGCGGTGACCGTGGTGCGGACGGCCGTGCCACCGCCCGACCTCGGACCTCAATATGGCTTCTCCCCGGACCGGATCCCCGACTTCACCAACCTGCCCGAGCCGGAGAAGCTCTGGCCAGACGCCGTCCACCGGCTGCCCGCGACGCTCCCGGACGGCTCCGGCTACGCCGTCGCGGCCGTGCTGGGCGACGACCGCTACCTGGTGGCCAGGGATGGCTCCTCGGGGGAAGCGGCCCCCTCGGTCTTCGACACCCGCGCCGGCACGGTGACTCTGCTCGGTACGTCCGCGGTGGGCGACGGTCTGGCGCGTTCCCGGGTCCTGATGGCCCGGGAAGTAAACGGGCAGGTCGTCTGGTTCGTGGAGGGCACCCGGAGCAACCGGCCTGTCCGGGAGGCATGGGCGGCTCCGCTCGACGGTGGCCCGGCGCGTAGGCTGACTGACCTGCCCAACGGGTCGTCGCCCCGGTTCAGCCCGGTCGGGGACGGCATCATCTGGCAGCAGGAGGCGCAGGGGACCTGGAAGCTGCCGGCCGGCCCGACGGTGTCTGTCCGTACCGTTCCGCTGAGCGGCGGTCCGGCCGTCGAAGTGCCCGGCTCGCAAGGTTTCGACATCGCCAACGTGGCACCGTGGATCATCAACCAGCGGTACGGGACCGGCGTGGAGGCGAAGACCTCCGGCGAACTACGTAACGTGGTGACCGGGGAACGCCGCCGGTGGCAGGCAGCCAGCGGCATCCGATTCGTGTGGTGCGGCCCGACCTGGTGCACCGGACGCGGCGCCGGCGACCGGGTCGCCCTGCAGTCACTCGATGGCACCGATGTCGTCCAACTGCCCTGGACCGGCGAACTGAAGCCCAGCATGGCCGGTCGCTTGGCGGTCGGTCAGTTCGAACTCCCGACGTCGACGCTGCACCTGGTCTGGGACCGCACCACCGGCAGCGCGGCCGGTGTCGCCGAGCCGCGACCGGCGGGCGCTTCGCCTGGATACGGCTGGAACTTGCAGCTCATGGACCTCGATCCCGAGGTGCTGACCTTCCGCTCGGATGACCGCGAACAGATGGTGCTCGACCTTCGGGCCGTCAGGTGAGGGGTTCCGCCTGACCACGCCGTCAGGCGGAAGCACGGCAAGCAGAAAGGCGAACATCCATCGACTGGATGTGCGCCTTCACCTCCCGTCGGTGACGAGTGGGCTTACTCGCTGGCGGCAAAGCGTTCGACGCTGTCGACCGGTCCGACGATGAGGATCAGGTCGCCGTAGGCGAGCACGGTGTCCGGGGTGGCGTGGGTGAACTCGGAGCGTCGGCCCATCGGCGGAGCCTGGGGCTTGACCGCGACCACGGTGACGCCCCAGCGGCTGCGTACCCGGGAGTCGCGCAGTGGCATGCCGACCACCTCGCGGGGCGGGGTGGTCTTGACCACGGCGAAGTCGGCGTCGACCTCGACGTAGTCGAGGATGCGGCCGGAGAGCAGGTGGGCGACCCGTTCGCCCATGTCGTGTTCCGGGGCGACGACCTTGTGGGCGCCGACCCGGGTCAGGATGTGCCGGTGCTGGTCGCTGACGGCCTTGGCCCAGATGTCGGGGATGCCGAGCTCGGACAGCAGGCTGGTGGTGAGGATGCTGGCCTGGATGTCCGTGCCGATCGCCACGACCGCTCGCCGGAATTCCGACACCCCGAGTTGGCGTAGCGCCTCGATGTCGGTGGAGTCGGCCGTGATCACGTGCGGCAGGCGTCCGGACAGCGCCTGTACGACCTTCGGGCGGTGGTCGATGCCGAGCACCTCGGTGCCCCGGCCGGCCAGTTCCAGGGCCAGGGCGGCGCCGAAGCGGCCCAGGCCGATGACCACCACGGGTTCGGTCAGGTCAGCCAACGATCGTCCTTTCCTCGGGCAGTTCGAAGCGTCGGGTTCGTTCCCGCAACGCCAGCGCGGACGCCAGGGTGAGTGGCCCGATGCGACCGGCGAACATGAGTACGACCAGCAGCAGGTCCGCCTGCGGTGGCAGGCTACCGGTGATGCCGGTGGACAGCCCCACTGTGGCGAATGCCGACACCGCCTCGAACAGTGCCCGTTCGAGTCCGTGGTTGGTCATCACCACCAGGGCGAAGGTGGCGGCGATGACGGCTCCGACGCTCAGCAAGGCGACCGCGAGCGCCTGGCGCTGGTTGCTCGGCGGGACGCGTCGCCGCCCGACGTTGACGTGGGTCTCGCCGCGCATCTCCGACCAGAGGACGAACGCCAGCAGCCCGAACGTGGTCACCTTGATACCGCCGGCGGTGCCGGCGCTGCCGCCGCCGATGAACATCAGCACGTCACTGGCGAGCAGGCTTTCCGGGCGCATCGCCCCGATGTCCAGGCTGTTGAACCCGGCGGTACGGGTCATCGTCGAGGCGAAGAACCCGGCGAGCAGCTTCTCGGGCCCGCTCAGTGGGCCCAGTGTTGCCGGGTTGGTTCGTTCCGTGAGGGTCAGCACAGCGGTGCCCAGCGTCAGCAGGGTGACCGTCAGGACGACCGTCAGGCGGGTCATGACCGACCACATCGCCGGCCGGCGCCAGCACCGGGCCAGCTCGAAGACCACCGGAAACCCGAGCCCGCCGAGGACCACCGCGCCCGCGACGACGAGGTTGACCCAGGGGTCGGTGACGTAGCCGACGAGGCTGTCCGCGTTGGTGGAGAATCCTGCGTTGTTGAACGCCGATACGGCGTGGAACACCCCGTGGCAGATCGCCGGCCAGACCGGCTCACCGTGTCCTGCCGCGAATCGCAGAGCGAGCGCCACGGCGACGACGGCTTCGCTGACGAGGCTGAACACCACGATCCGTCGGACGACGCCGCGCACGTCACTCAGGTCCAGGCTCTTGGTCTCGGCCTGGGCGAGGAACCGGGCCCGCAATCCGAGGCGGCGGGACACCAGCACGGTGAACAGGGTGGCCAGCGTCATGATGCCCAACCCGCCGGCCTGGATGAGCAGCAGGATGATCACCTGCCCGAACGACGACCAGTAGCTTCCCGTGTCGACCGTCACCAGGCCGGTGACGCAGACTGCCGAGGTCGCGGTGAACAGCGCGTCGATCAGCGGTGCCGACTGCCCTGACCGGGTCGCCACGGGCAACGACAGCAGAGCGGTTCCGAGCCCGACTGCTGTGCCGAAACCGATGGAGATCACTTGGGCGGGGTGCCGGAATCCGGTGTTGCGGCGTTGCCAGGCCGGCCGACGAGTCATCAGCCCCATGGCCTGGTCGCCTGGCTCGGTCCTACTGCCGGCGTCGTCCGCCGGGCCTGTTGTGCCTGCATCACGCCTGGATCCTGCCATGAACCCAAGGGCGGTGATCTGCTGTGGTGTCAGCCGGTGGCGTGGGGGAGCGGCCGTTGGGATCATCGTGGTCCGTGGAGCGCCGGGAAGTCTGGTCGGCAGCCGCTGAACCGTGCCCTCCGGCGTTCGCGGCCTCGCTGCCGGGTTCCGGCAATGCGTGGCACCGATCTCGGCCGGGCGTCGCCCTGGATCGTGGACGGGCACCAGCGCAACGATGTGGGCATGACGAGCGACATCGCCGTGCTCGCCGAGAACTTGACCAAGTTCTACGGCCGACGACGCGGCATCGAAGATCTCACACTGGAGGTCCGGACCGGGGAGGTGATGGGTTTCCTCGGGCCCAACGGCGCCGGGAAGACAACCACCATCCGGCTCCTGCTTGATTTCCTCCGGCCGACCGCGGGCCGCGCGACCGTCCTCGGGCTCGACCCCCGCCGCGACAAAGCCGCCCTGCACCGCCAGATCGGATACCTCCCCGGCGAGCTGGCGTTTCCCGGTCAGGAGAAGGCCGAGGACCTGCTGCGGTTCTTCGGCGACGCCCGTGGCGGGGTGGCCTGGTCGCAGGTGACCGCCCTGGCCGAGCGGTTGGAGCTGGACCTGACCCGTCCGGTCCGCACGATGAGCAAGGGAAACAAGCAGAAGGTCGGCCTGGTGCAGGCGTTCATGCACCAGCCGGCCCTGCTGATCCTCGACGAGCCCACCAGCGGTCTGGACCCGCTCATGCAGCAGGAATTCCTGGCCATGGTCCGCGACGCCCGGGCCGACGGTCAGACCGTGTTCATGTCCAGCCACGTCCTGGCCGAGGTGCAGCACACCGCCGACCGGGTCGCCATCGTCCGCGACGGCCGGCTGGCCGCGGTCGAGCGGGTGGAGTCCCTCGGTAAACGGGCCGTGCGGTCCGTGGAAATCCACTTCGGTGATCCGGTGGACGCGGGGGAGTTCACCGCCCTGCCCGGAGTCGGTGACGTGACGGTGTCCGGACCGGTGCTGCGCTGCACCGTGGACGGCCGTCTCGATCCGCTGATCAAGGCGGCGGCACAGCACGACGTCATTGACCTGCTGTCGGCCGAGCCCGACCTCGAAGAGACCTTCCTGTCCTTCTACTACCACTCCGAAGGAGCCGGCGATGGTGCCCGCACTGGTGCGTAAGACCTGGCGCGACGACCGTCGTGCGCTGATCTCCTGGACCACCGGCGTCGCCCTTTTCACCGTCGTCTACACCTCCTTCTACAGCCAGTTCCAGGGCGCGGCCGAGCTGAAACAGGATGCCCTGCCCCAGGGAATGCTGGACTTCCTCGGCATCGCGGACATGCTCTCGCCGGCTGGTTACCTCCAGGCGACGGTCTTCAGTCTGGTCGGGCCGTTGCTGGTCCTCATGTGCGCGACCACGCTGACCGCACGGACCATTGCCCGGCCCGAGGAGGAAGGGCGCATGGAACTGCTGCTGACCAACCCCCTGTCGCGCACCGCCTTCGCCGGCCAGCGTCTGGCCGCCACCGGCACCGCCGTCACAGTGGTCGCGGCGGTCCCGCTGCTCCTCCTGATGATCATCGTGCCGCAGGTGGGAATGGACATCGCCCTGTCCCACGTGGCGGCAGCCGGGGTCGGCCTGATCGCCCTGGTCTGGTGCTTCACCGGTATCGCCTTCCTCACCGGCGCGGCCACCGGCAGACGCGGCGCGGTGCTGGCAGTCACCGGCGTACTCGCGGTGACCACGTACATGGCCAACGCCATCGGTGGAATGTCGGACGGCTGGCAGTGGATGCGCTGGCTCTCGCCGTTCCACTACTTCATCGGCACCGACCCGCTGCACACCGGCTGGCACCCGGCACACCTGCTGACCCTCGTACTCGTCGGCGCCGTGACCACGGCCGTCGGAGTGTTCCTGTTCGACCGCCGTGACATCGGTGTCTGACACGGACCGCGGTGGTCCCCGGGCCTCGCCGGGCGGCCGCCGGCAAGCCCCACACGAACCACCTACCGACGGCCGCGCCTGGCTGGCCCATGCGTGCGAGGAACTGCTGCGCGCCCCGGACGGCAACCGGCGACACGAGGCCGCCGCCCGGCTCGGTGCCCGCGCGGCCGACGCGGACCTGCAGCCGGATGAGGTCGCCGACAGCGTGCTCGCGGCTGCCGACCGCTGCTGGAAATCGATGTCTGTCGACTCCGCCGACACTCCGGGGGCCGTCCACGCCCGCGCTGCGGCGCTGCTGGCCACCGCACACGCGGTGCTCGTGAGCGCCCTCGCCGGCCACCGCCGTCAGGCCCGTGCCGAGCTGGCACGACACGACTCCGAACGGTCCGCCTTCGTCGACGACCTGCTCACCGGCCGAGCAGAACCCGGCGGCCTGGCCGAACGCGCCCACCGCTACGGCATCCGCCTGTCGGCAACCCATACCGTCCTGGTCGCCCGCACGCCCCGTCTCACCGCCGAGATCGTCCGCCGTGTCGACGCGGCCCTGGCGGCCCGGTTCGGCGAAGGAAACACCCTCACCACCCAGCGCAACGGTGACCTGGTGTGCATCAGCGCGGGTGGCCTGCGGGGCATCGGAGCAGAGTTGGCACACCTGCTGCTCGCCGAATTCGGCGCTGGAGGATGGCAGGTGGCCGTCGGTCGCCCGCACCCCGGCATGCCCGGTCTCGTCGCCTCGCTCGACGAGGCACGCGACGCCCTCGACCACGCCAGCAAGCTGGGCTTCACCGCTCCCGTCCTCAACGCCGCCGACCTGCTGGTCTTCCCCGTCCTGCTGCGCGACCGCGGCGCCATCTCGGATCTGGTCGCCACCGTTCTCGGTCCGCTCACCGGCGCCCGAGGCGGGCCGCGGCCGTACCTCGACACCCTCAGCGTGCTCTTCGACAACCAGGGCAATCACACCGCCACGGCCCGGCAGCTGCACCTGTCCGTCCGCGCGGTCACCTACCGCCTCGACCGCATCCACCACCTGACCGGCTACCACCCCAACGAGCCCACCCAACGTTTCACCCTCCACGCCGCGGTGCTCGGCGCCCGACTGCTCGGCTGGCCCGACGCGACGACGCGATGAGTACGAACCGGGGCCGCCCCAGGGCGTCCGTATCTCGGCGGTCAGCTGGTGACGGTTCCCATCGCAAGGCGGGATCGCCAACTTGGCGGCTTGTCACCCACGCATCGCAAAAGCCGATCGCCGGTCACCGAGAAGTCCTATCCGGCGCGGTACGGCTCAGCCCCGCCAGCGGTAGAGGTCGCGCAGCAGGCAGATCTCGGCGCCGTGGTGGATCAGCTCCCGGTTGACGTGCAGGACGATGCCCTCCATGGGAAACCGCTCAGGCCCCACCATCGGCGGATTCTCCAGGTCGACGTCCGAGAGCGCGCGGACCCCCGCGTTCCATCTCCCGTACATCTCGTCGAGCTGTTGCAGCGCCCCGTCGGCGGTCCCCGCGTAGGCGAACGTTTCTGAGTCCATCTCCTGCCCGCCGAAGTGCCAACCGACCCGATAGCCGCACCCTACCGGCAGCGACCGGTCGCCCCTCCGGATCGCGGAGAGGCAACCAGCGGCATCCGGCCTCAGCCGGCTCGGCGGGTGAGCCCGCTCATCCGGACCGTGGTGTGCGAGCGGGCAGAGTGGGCCGGCCCTCCTGAGCGGCCGGGCGATAAGCGGGTGACGGCTCGATCCGAAGCCGTTAGCGTCCCGCTCATGAGTCCCGACCTGATCCTCCGGTCGATCGCCGACCCCCGCCGCCTGCGCGCTCTTGCCGCCGTCGTGTTGGGCGCCCGGTCGACCGCGGACATCGCCCAGGCCACCGGACTGTCGCCACGTGAGGCCGCCGTGGCCGAGCGCCGGTTGCGGCAGGCGGGGCTGGTCGAGTCCGACGGTGCCGGGCTGCGCCCGGCGTACGAGAAGCTGCGGGCCGTGGTGGCGGACGACGGCACCGTCGCGACGGAGGTCGACGTGCCGCAGCCACTGCGACCCTTCGTCCGCGACGGCCGGCTGGTGTCGATTCCCGCCCAGCAGGCGAAGCGACGGGCGCTGCTGGAGCACCTCACCGAGGTCTCGTTCGACGCTGACGCCGCCTACTCCGAGCGTGAGGTCGACGACCGGCTGCGGCGCTGGTGCGAGGGCTCATCCGTCGACCGTGTGAGTGTGCGGCGCTACCTGGTGGAGGCGGAGTTCCTGGTCCGCGCCGGTGGGGTCTACGCCCGTGACCGGGCGCGCCTTCCCGCCGCGAACGCCGCCGAGCAGCACGTCGCCGCCATGGGCCTGCGGTAGGCCCTGACACGTTCGAAAGGAGGACCGGTCGCGTGAGCAGCAACCACACCGTCGTCAGCCGCGGACTCCCGGGCCACCGTGCGACCGCACCTGACCGCCTTGAGGAGCCGGGCCGACCCCCGGGTGGCATCCTCCTCGATCGGGGCATCCCGGACCTGATCGGCTTCGACCCGCTGCTCGGCGTACCCGTGCCCGTTCGGCGCACCGCCGCGGCGCGGAAGGCCCGCCACCGCAGGCGGACGTTCACCCCGCCGTCCTGGCCGCAGGCCTACACCGTCGGCGGCGAGCCGGTCGCCGGACGTGGGCTGCCCGGTGCACGGGCACGATGCGATCGTCGTGACCCGGCGCGGCACCGCTCCGCGCCGATCGCCGGGTATCGCCGCCGCGACCTGCGGCGGGGTGGTCCGTCCTGGACCGGACGATGGCAGCCCGCCGCCCAGGTGCACGCCCGCTTCGCGAAGCGCCACCGGTAGTCGGCCGCGCGGGGACCCGGAGGGCTCAGGATCGGTTCAGGTTCAGCGCCCACCCTGGTCCCGGGAGTTGTCCCGCCTGCGAGCTGCCGGCCGGCTACGGTGATCGACGTGCCGCCTGCTCCCAGCCGGCCGTCGGGGCGCCGGCCGGGTATTGCCAGCACTACCGGAAGACTCGATCCAGAGTCCTGGTTCGGGCCGCCGACGCTCACCTAGCCTGGGCAAATGACGTCGGACACCACCCTGCTGCGGGCCGTGACCCGGCCCCGGTTCCTGGTGTCGGCGTGGCCGTGGCGCGGCATCGCCTACACGGCGACCACGGCGGTGGCGGCCGGCCTGCTCTGGCTCCTGCTCGCCCTGCCGCTGACCCCGTTGGTGGTGGCGGTCCAGGTGCTGAGGACCCACCCCTCGAGCCCGGACGGGGAGGCGCTACGAACCGGTTCCCACCTGTTCGCCGCCGCCGTGCTCGGTGTCGTCGGCGTGGCGCTGCTCGCGTTCGTGGGGCCGAGACTCGCCCTCGCCGTGAGGGAGGTGGAGCGGTGGCGACTGCGGTTGGCCGATCCCGCTCCGGCACCGGCGCGACGCCGCGGCAACCTCTACTCCGACCCGGCGACCTGGCGCGCGGTGGCGTACCTGCTGTTGCTCGGGGTCGTGGCGCCGGTGTGGATCGCCGTGCTCGCCGTCGTGGGCCTGCTCGTCGTCTCCACTCCGTTCGCGGTCCAGCACCGGGTGGCCGGCATGGACCCGGCCGGGAGCGTCGCCGGGCGCGCCCTGCTCGGACTGGTGCTCATCCCCGTCCTGCTCTATCTCACCTCGGTGGCCGGTGGGGCGCACGCCGCCCTCGCCCGCCTGCTGCTGTGCGCCGAACCCGACCCGGCCGAGGCCGCGCTGTTCGAGGTGACCCGGTCCCGGGCCCGGCTGGCCGACGCGTTCGACGTCGAACGCAACCGCATCGAACGCGACCTGCACGATCTCGCCCAGCAACGACTGGTGAGCCTGACCATGCAACTCGGCCTCGCCAAGCTCGACCTGCCCGACGACTCTCCCGCGGCCGTCGCGGTGGCCTCCGCGCACGCGCAGGCCAAGACGCTGATGGCCGAGCTGCGCGACCTGGTCCGCGGCATCAGCCCCCGGACGCTGCGCGAGCTGGGACTGCGGGCGGCGGTGGAGGAACTCGCCGCGGCCAGCCCGCTGCGGGTACGCGTCGACGCCGACCCGGGTCGATTCCCGGCGGCGGTGGAGACCGTGGCGTTCGCGGCGGTCTCGGAGGCGCTCGCCAACGCCGTGAAGCACTCGGGGGCGACCGGGGCCGTCGTCACCGCCCGGCGCTCCGGCAGCACGCTCACGGTCCAGGTACGCGACGACGGACATGGCGGCGCCGACCCGTCGCGCGGATCGGGCATCACCGGTCTCGCCGACCGGGCGGCGGCCGCCGACGGCCGGCTGCTGATCTCCAGCCCGCCCGGCGGGCCCACCATCCTGCGGGTGGAGCTGCCGTGCGCGTCGTGATCGCGGAGGACTCCGTCCTGCTCCGCGAAGGGCTGGTCGGCCTGCTGTCCCGGTTCGGTTTCGACGTCGTGGCCGCCGTCGGTGACGCCGCCGCCCTGCTGGCGGCCGTCGACGAGACCACGCCCGACCTCGTCGTCACCGACGTGCGGATGCCGCCGGACTTCACCGACGAGGGGCTGCGGGCCGCCGTGGCCCTCCGCGCGGCGCACCCCGGCCTCGCCGTGGTCGCCCTGAGCCAGTACGTCCAGCACAGTTACGCCGGGGAGCTGCTCGGCTCGGGCGACGGTCGCGCCATCGGCTACCTGCTCAAGGACCGGGTGGCCGACGTCGCGGAGTTCGCCGAGATGCTCCGGCGGGTCGCCGGGGGCGGCACGGTCGTCGACCCCGAGGTCGTACGCCAACTGATGCGACGCGGCCGCGACCCGCTGGCCCACCTGTCCGCCCGCGAGCGCGAGGTGTTGGCACTGCTCGCCGAGGGCCACTCGAACGCGGCCATCGCCCGCATCCTCGTGCTGACCGAAGCCGGCGTGAGCAAGCACATCGGCAGCCTCCTGGCCAAGTTGCGCCTGCCGGTCAGTGACGACACGAACCGGCGGGTCCTCGCCGTCCTCGCGTACCTGCGGGGCCAGCAGTAGGCGAGCCGGACGTCCGGCGTACGCCGCCCCCACCCGATCGAGTCCAGGGAGTCCTCGTTGCACCGCCTCGCCACCCCGTCCCGCTCCACCGCCGTCTCGCGGCGAGCGCCGGCCGCCCTCGCGGTCGTGGCCGCGGCCCTCACAGCCGCCTTCGTCCTCGCCCCACCCGGGCTCGCCGCGGGCGACTCCGGCGGCGAACTGGGCGATAGCGGCCACCTCGTCGGCGCCCTCCGCGCCGCATTCGTCGACTACTGGCGGTCCGGCGACCGGGCCTTCCCGCCCAACCTGCAGCGGGTCGTCGACTACTGGTTCCGTTACCACCTCGTCAAGGCGATGATCGCCGCCGCCCTGCTGGTCGTGCTGGTGACGCTCGGCGTCCTGGTCTGGAAGGCGTTCCTGCGGGCCGGTGACCGACCAATGCGGGCGAGGGCCGCCCTCGCGTCGGCCGGCGTGCTCGTCACGGTGTTCGCGACGACCGCCACGGCCGCGGTGATGGCGAACGTCCAGGGCGCCCTGGCGCCCTTCGCCTCGCTGCTGCCGATGCTGACCGACGGACCGGCCGACGGGGAACTCGCCGACACACTGGCGCAGGTCAGGCGGCAACTTGCCGACCCGTCGAGCAGCGAGGTCCGGAACCGGCCCGCCGTCGAGGCGATGATCAGCCACTTCGCCCACTACCACTCGGTGATGGCCGTCGTCGCCGCGACCGTCGCGGTCGTCCTCGCCGGAGTCGGCGTGGTGCTGTGGTCCAGGCGTGCCGCCGTCGACCCGTCCGCGCGGCGGACCAGGCGCGTGCTGGGTTCGTACGGTGTGGCGTCGGGGCTGCTGTGCCTGGCCGTGATCGCGGTCGTGGTGGCGAACGCGACCACCGCGGCGGACCCGGTGCCGGCACTGCGCGCGTTCTTCGCCGGTGGGTGGTGACCACACGGCGCAGGGCGTGGGGAGGCGGGGCGCGGGACCGTTTCGTCGACCGGCCCACCTGAGAAGGCTTTCCGCCGGCTTCGGGGCCGCCGCTACGGCCCGCATCTGCGACGATGCCCTACGTGACAGAATCATCGACCGCGGCCGGCCTGGTCACGGGTCTCGCCCCACGTTCTCGGGGCTTCGGAGCCCGCGGGTGGCCGGTCCACCGGTTGACCGCCGTCGGGCCCTGGCTGCTCGCGGTCGCGCTGTTCGTCGGCTACGCCACCTGCTCGATCGTGCGCCATCGCCATCTCGGCACCGCCGGCTACGACCTCGGCATCTTCGAACAGGCGGTCCGCGCCTACGCCGCCGGTCGGGCCCCGGTGTCCGAGCTCAAGGGACCCGGCTTCAACCTGCTCGGCGACCACTTCCACCCGATCCTGGCGCTGCTCGCCCCGGCGTACCGTCTCTTCCCGGCGCCGGAGACGCTGCTGGTGCAGCAGGCGGCGCTGACCGCGCTGTCCGTGGTGCCGATCGCCCGGCTCGGCATGCGGCTGCTCGGGCCGGTGCGGGGTCTGGCCGCCGCGGTCGGATACGGGCTGTCCGGCGGGATCCTGAACGCCGTCACCTTCGACATCCACGAGATCTGCTTCGCGGTCCCGATGCTCGCGTTCGCCGCCGTCGCCCTCGTCGAGCGGCGCTGGGCGGTGGCCCTGGCCTGGACCGTGCCCCTGGTGCTGGTCAAGGAGGACCTGCCGCTGACCGTGGCGGCCGTCGGCGCGTACCTCGTGCTGATGGGGCGGCGCCGGATGGGCATCGGCCTGATGGCGTTCGGCCTCGTCGCCATGCTGCTCATCGTCGGCGTGTTGATCCCCGCCGCGAACCCCACGGAAAGCTACCCGTACCTCGGGAACGCGGCGGCCGACGCACAGAACCCGGTGCTCCGACTGCTGCTGCCCGACACCAAACTGGTGACTCTGGTGATGGTGCTGCTGCCCACCGGATTCCTGGCGATGCGCTCACCGATCCTCCTGCTCGCCGTGCCCACCCTGTTCTGGCGGTTCTGGTCGACCAGTCCCAACCACTGGGGCCTCCAGTTCCACTACAGCGCGGTGCTGATGCCGATCGTGTTCGTCGCGATGGTGGACGCACTGGCCACCGTCCGACCGCGCCGGATCATCGCCGAGCGGGCCCTCCGGCTGGTGCCGTACTGGGCGGCGCTCCTCGGCCTGGCCGGACTGCCGGCGGGGCTGATCGCACCGGCGCAGGCGCCGCCACCGACCGGCATACCCGCCGGAACGTCGACGCAGGCGGTCCGGACGGCCCTGGCGCGCGTGCCGGACGGCGCCGAGGTGGCCGCGAGCAACCGACTCGCGCCGCAGCTGACCCGACGCTGCGAGGTCTACCTGTTCCCGACCTTCCCGGCGACCGGGTTCCGGCCGGAATGGGTGGCCATCACCGAACTTCCGGACACCTCTCTCGTGGCCGCCGAGCGGGACAGTTCCGCCCGCGCGGCGCTGCCCCTGCTGGGTTACCGGGAAGTCGCCCGGCGCGACGGCGTGGTGCTGTACCGGCGGTGGTGATCACGCCGCGCCGGCCGGGTGGATGGGGGCCATTTAATTTGCGTGCCGCGCATCCTTGCGTGTCACGCAATTAGTGCTAGCGTGGTGACATGACGGGGCTGCGCGAGCGCAAGAAGGCCGAGACGCGGGCGGCGCTCGGCTGGGCGGCCATCCACCTCACCGTGGAGCGCGGCTACGACAACGTCCGCGTGGAGGACATCGCCGAGGCGGCCGGTGTCTCCCCGCGTACCTTCAACAACTACTTCGCCAGCAAGGCCGAGGCGATCGCCTCCCGCCACCTCGACCGCAGCCTGCGGACCTCCGCCGCGCTGCGCGAACGTCCCGCCGACGAGCCGCTCTGGGCGGCGCTCACCCGGGCCGCGCTGGAGCAGTTCACCCGCGGTCCCGAGGTCGAGGCCATGCCGTCCCCCGCGCATCCACAGTGGGCCGCCGGCGTACGCGCCATGCTCGCCGAGCCGGCGTTGCAGGGTGAGCGGCTGCGCGCCGCCGCGATCGCCGAGGCGGAGCTGGCCGCCGCGGTCGCCGAGCGCACCGGCACCGACCTCGCCACCGACATGTACCCGAGGCTCGTCGCGGCCGCCGCCAGCGCGGCCGTCGGCGTCGCCATGCAGCACTACCTCGACAGCGGCGACCCGCCCACCCCGATCGAGCGCCTCATCACCGACGCCTTCACCCAGGTCGCCGCCGGTCTCCCGGCACCGCCCCGCTGACCCCCCTCGCTCACCGCACAGCCCGACCACACCCGCAGCCGCGGTCATGCCCCCGCGGCGGGCCGGCCGTACGCCCCGCCCGCCGTGGCGATGCCGCGCACCCCGAAAGGATGACGGCAATGATCGATGTCCTCATCGTCGGAGCCGGCCCCAACGGCCTCATGCTCGCCTGCGAACTGGCCCTCGCCGGTGTCCGCCCGGTCGTCCTCGAACGCCACGCCGCGCCGACCGGCGAACCCCGCGCCAACGGCCTCGTCGGTCAGGTCGTCCGCCTGCTCGACCGGCGCGGCCTCTACGCGCGGCTGAGCGGCGAGCGCACCCCGCCGTCGCCCCAGCCGGCCTTCGTCTTCGGCGCGTTCCCGCTCGACCTCACGATGCTCCCGGAGAACCCGCACTACGCGCTCGGCGTGCCCCAGGCCCAGCTCGAGGCCACCCTGGCCGCCCGAGCCGCCGAACTCGGGGTGGACCTGCGCCGCGGCCAGGAGGTCGTCGACCTCCGGCAGCACTCCGCCTCGGTCGAGGTCCGCCTTGCCGACGGTACGCGGCTCACCTGCCGCTTCCTCGTCGGCGCCGACGGCGGCCGCAGCGTGGTGCGCCGCCTCGCCGGCATCGACTTCCCCGGCGTCACCACCGACCGGTCGGTCTCCCGCACCGCCACCGTCACCGTCCCGGCGTCCGTCCTCGACCCCGGGACCGGCGGCCTGCGCGTCCCCGGTCACGGCGTCGTCCCGCCGTTCCAGCACACCCGTACCGAACGTGGGCTCATCGCCTGGGCGCCGTTCCCGGGCCGCCCGCCGATTCTGAGCACGACGGAGTGGCCCGACGCGCCGACCAGCGACGAGACCCCGATGAGCCTGGCGGAGCTCCGCGAGAGCGTCGCCCGGGTGCTCGGCGCCGACATCCCTCTCGGCGCGCCCGACGGGCCGGGCCTGCTGCGGCGGCTGACCGGCGGCAACACCCGCATCGCCGCCCGCTACCGCGCCGACCGGGTGCTGCTGGTCGGCGACGCCGCGCACGTGCACCCCGCGATCGGCGGCCCCGGCCTCAACCTGGGCCTGCAGGATGCCGTCAACCTGGGGTGGAAGCTCGCCGCCACGGTACGCGGCTGGGCGCCGCCGGGCCTGCTCGACACGTACGAGGCCGAGCGTCGTCCCGTCGCCGAGCGGGTCGTCATGTCCACCCAGGCCCAGTCGGCGCTGATCGGCCCCGGCGACGAGATCACCGGCCTGCGGCGACTCTTCGCCGAACTGCTCCGCATGCCGGAGGTCACCGGGCACATCGCGGCGCTGATGTCCGGTGCGGACATCCGCTATCCCGCCGATCCCGCCGACCCGTTGGCCGGCCGCTCCGCCCCCGACGTGGTCGTGCACGGCGCGGACGGTGCGAGACGCCTGGCCGAGTTGACCCGCGCCGCCCGGCCGCTGCTGCTGGACTCGACCGGAGCCCACGCCGAGGTCGCCGCGCCGTGGCGGGACCGGGTCGACGTGGTCGCCGGCGCGCTGGAGGGCACGACAGCGACCGCGCTGCTCGTCCGCCCCGACTGCTTCGTCGCCTGGTCCGCCGGGGACGCCGCGACGCTGCGCGCCGCCCTCACCCACCACTTCGGCCTTCCCGGGTGAGGGCGGACGACCGGGGCGTCAGACCGTCCGCGACTTCGGCAGCGGGATGAACGTCCTGATCTTTCCGGAGACGCGACTGCGCTCGATCACGTCCACGGCCCGCACGGTGACCACCGGCTCGGCCATGCCCACCTCGCGCAGCGCCGCGACCAGCGCGTCGCGCACGTGGTCCAGGTCGTACGCGCTGCGCAGCTCGACGATGACGTCAGCGCCCCCGGGGGTCTGGCGCACCTGGTACTGCGCGATGTGCGAGTCCCACAGCGGGGTCCAGAAGACGTACGGGTGAACCAGCACGCCGCCCGGATACTCGAACAGGTCGTCGTGCCGGCCCCGCACCGGAGCGATGCGACGGCCGGTCCACGGGCCGGGGTTGGGGGTGTCGAGGAACCGGACCTCGTCAGCGATCTCGTAACGGATCAGCGGGAAGACCTTGTTGACCACGTTGGTGACGAGGAGCTTCGCGGACAGCTCACCGGGCGGGACCGGCGCGCCGTGCGCGTCGACCGGTTCGTACACGACCGTGTCCTCGACCAGGTGCAGCGCCTCGTCGCCGGGGTAGGAGCAGGCCAGCATCCACGTCTCGGAGGTGCCGTAGAAGTCGATCACGGGTGCGCCGAAGGCCGCCTCGATGGTCTCGCGCATGTGCGGATAGAGCGGTTCGGCGCCGACGAGCATGATCCGCGGCGAGATGGTGAGCCGACCGGCCTGCTTCTCGTACGCGAGGCGGTGCAGGATCGACGGGTAGGCCAGGATCTGGTCCGCGTCGAACTCGTTGAGCCGGGCCACGATCTCGGCCAGCGGCATGGTGACCGGCACCTTGCAGCTGTCCTTGGGCGGGTCGAAGGTCGCCCGGATGGCGTCCGACGCGTGCGAGGCGTGCCCCGCCCCGACGAAGGCGCCCCGCCCGGGCAGCGGCAGCTTCAGGTCACGGGCCAACCACGGGTGCATCCGCCAGGCGGCCACGCCGACCTCCAGCCAGCCCTGCCAGTCCCACGGGAACAGCCCGGTGAGGCCGGACGACCCGCCGGTGGTGACGACGTGGTACTCGTCGAACAGGTAGGCCGGGCCCTCCGCCGACACCTTGTTGAGGTGGGCCTGCGCCACCTCCAGGTTCAGCCGCGGGTCGGTGACGATCTCGTCCCAGTTGTCCATGACGTCGGCCTTGGTCATCGGCGGGATGGCGCTCAGGTCTTCGCCGGTGAGCGTGTCGGGGTCGATGTGCTTGAGCCGCTTGGCGTGCCAGGGCGAGTTCAGCTTCGCGTGGCGGATCAGCTCGCGCAGCCGCTCGTCGCGCAACCGGTGCAGCCGCTCCAGCGGCCACGCCAGCTTCTCCGACTCCGCGGCCACCCGCGACAGCATCGCCTGGAGGTGGGGTTGCCGGGCCTCTTCGTAGGTGGGCGACATCGATGACCTCATCTCTGCGTGGACGGTGGGCCGGTGTGGTGGGGCGCCCCGCGACCGGTGGCGCGCGGCAGGAGCTGGACCAGTGCCGCGATGGTGAGTCCGACACCGGTGAGGCAGAGCAGGCTGAGCTGGACGGCCCCCGTCCCGGCCGGCTCGGTGGCGCCGTAGAAGACGATGCCGATCAGCGCGACCCCGATCGCGCTGCCGATCTGCACCGCGGTGTTCAGCACGCCGGACGCCGCACCCGCGTGCCCGGCGCCGATGCCGGCGAGGGTCATCGAGGTGAGCTGGGCCATGATCAGTCCCATTCCGACCCCGCAGACCAGCAGGGCCGGGGTGAGCAGCACGACGTCGCCGTCCGGGCCCAGCCCGCCCACGGTGACGGCCAGGATCAGCCAGCCGCCGGCCAGCGCGAGCGCGCCGAGGGCGACCGCCTGCCGGCCCAGCGTGCGGGTCAGCGCGGGCCCGGCCAGCGTGGCGGCGAAGAAGCCCACGCCGATCGCGGTGCAGACCAGGCCGGCGTGCAACGCGCTGAGCCCGTACCCCTGTTGCAGGCACAGCGCCAGGACCAGCAGGAACGCGCCCATGCCGGCGTAGTAGAGCAGCGTGGTGACGACGCCGACGGTGAACGCGCGCCCGCGGAAGAGCGCGGTGTCGACCAGCGGCTGGCCGCCACGGGCGGTCAGCCGACGCTGGTGGGCGGCGAAGGCAGCCAGCAGCGGGACCGCGGCGGCCAGGCACAGCCACGACCAGGGCGGCCAGCCCTGCCGGCGGCCCTCGACCAGCGGCAGCACGGCGGCGACCAGTCCCGAGGCGACCAGCACCGTGCCGACCAGGTCCAGCGACGTCCGGCCGCCCGCCCGCGACTCGGGCACCACCCGGGGGGCGGCGACCAGCACCGCGACGCCCACCGGCACGTTGATCAGGAAGCACAGCCGCCAGCCCAGCCCGCCCGCGTCGGCCTGGATCAGCAGCCCGCCGATGAGCTGCCCGAACACGGCGGCGAGGCCCTTGCCCAGCCCGGCGACGGCGAACGCGCGGGCCCGGTCGGCTCCGATGTAGACGATGCCGAGGATCGCCAGCACCTGCGGCGCCATCAGGGCGGCGCTCAGGCCCTGCGCGATCCGGGCCGCCACCAGCGCGCCCGCCGTGGGGGCCAGCCCGCACGCCGCCGAGGCGATCGTGAACAGGACGATGCCCAGGGTGAACATCCGCCGCCGTCCGCGCATGTCACCCAGGCGACCCCAGGTGATCAGGCCGCTGGCGTACGCCAGGCCGTAGCCGGCGACGATGAACTGCACCGCCGCGGAGTTCGCCCGCAGGTCGGTCTGCATCGACGGGATGGCGACGTTCACGATGAAGAAGTCCAGCGTGATCATGAAATCGCAGCACAGGATGACCGCCAGGACGCCCCAGTGCCGCCAGAAGGTCTCCCGCTCGGTGCCCGCCACGGGCGCCGCTGCTTGCTGAACCACGGTGTCCTGCCTTCGGCCCGGGGACGTGTTGCCGACAGTCAAGAGAAGTCCCCTGACCGGTGCCTGACACGACTCTGACGCTGGCGTCCGGCCGAGATCAAGTGGCGATCCGGTGCCGGACGTTCGTCGGGATCCGCTCGTGGATTCTTCGCCGGTGTTACGTGGTGACGGCCGGCGTATCCCGCCGCCGTCAGCAATTGGTCACCCGCTTGCGACTTGATTTCCGGGTTCGTCGATCGGCGTTTCGCCGGCACCTTCGCCTCGAATCAACGGGAAGAAGAACCATGGCCGACACCCCCGTGACATGTACGTCGTTCACAGCGCTGTCTATTCGACGACGCCGATGGGCGCTGGCGGTGTTCAGTGTCTGTCGGTGCGCGGTGTTAGCTTGCCGGCCGTGAACGACTCTCGCCCTGCTGTCGACTGGGAAACGCTGCAAGGTCCGTACGGACCGGCCTCGGATGTGCCGCAGCTGTTGCAGACGCTCCGATCCGAGGACCCGTCGGCGCGGATCGAGGCGGAGGAGCAGCTCGAAGACCATGTCCAGCACCAGGGGTTGGTCCATGAGCCGGCCGCCTTCGTTGCGCCGTACCTGATCGATCTCCTTGCCGATCAGGAGGCGCCGGACCGCCTGGTGGCCTACCGCCTCCTGCAGACGACTATCGACTGCGTCGAACTCTACGAGTCGCTGATGCCGGCGTCCGATGTGCCGAGCCTCGACGACCTCGCCCAGCAGCGCTCGGACTTCTGGTTGTCCAGGTCGACGGAGTGGCGCAGGCACGGCGGACCCCAGTCCGTTGTCACCAGTCCCTGTCATGCCGCGGCCTACGCGGCGGTGCGAGCGGGAGTTCCCGTCTATCTGCGGGTCTTGCAGGAGCCTGACCGGAATCTGCGGCTAGGGATGGCGAATCTGCTCACCTCCTTTCCGCAGGAGTGGCCGGCCGTGGCACCCGTACTGGCGGAACGGCTCTCGGTGGAGACGGACCGTGCCGTGGTCGCCAAGATGTGCCTCGTGGCCGGCCTCGCCGGCCGACCCTCCGACGGCGCCATCGTGGATGCCCTGCAAGCCTGGCGCGGCAACTCCGACCGACTTCTTCATCGAGCGGCGTTGATCGGGCTTGTGGGGACTCTTCCGGCACCGGACACGTCGCTGCTGACCGACCTGAGCGACTGCCTGATGGAGCCGGTGGAGGACTGCGATTCGGACGCGGGTGTCATGGCCAACGCCACCGCCTCGGCGCTCGGTGGTCGCTCTCCGAACTCGGTGCCGCAGCTCGCCGGACTGCTGCTGGAACGGATGCGGGTCCCCGACCCGCGTCGGCATGACTTCCTGGCGCTGCGGCTACTTCTCGGCCTGACATTTCCCGACGGTCCCCTGCCGGACGGCGCGGTGCTCGACGACCTCTCACCTCGGCAGCAGGAGGTCGTTCGGGTCGTCGTCGATGCCCGCTTGTTGAGGCAGGGCGCGATGATGCCGCGAACCATCGGAGAGTGCAATCTCCCGCATACGGAGGAGGGGCTGACTGCGTGGTGTGCCGGACAGCCCCATGAGGCGCGCAGAGTGCATGGTGTGTGAAGGGCGGGCCGGTCGGTAGCGTTGGTGCGACGGCGGCGTGTGCGCCGACGGCGCTTCCTGCACCACAAGGAGGTTCGGGATGGATTCCTTGCCGGAGCTGACCTTCGGGCAGCGGTTGAAGGTCTACCGGGAGCGGTCCGGGAAGACCCGTGCGGTGCTCGGTGGGCTGGTCGGTCGCAGCGCCGAGTGGGTCAAGGCGGTGGAGACCGATCGGATCCTGCCGCCGCGCATCCACATGCTGGACCGGATCGCCCGTGCCCTGAAGGTCGACGTCTCCGCCCTGGCCGGTGAGCTGGGCGACCGCACGGTGGCGGTGAACGGGCCGGAGCATCCGACGCTGCCGTCGGTCCGTGACGCCGTGAACCGTCTCGTGGTTCCTGGTGAGGCGGAGTCCCTGGCGGGCCTGGGAAAGCGGCTCGCCCTGGCGTGGCGGGCGCGTCACCTGGCGTCGGATCACCGTACGGTGCTGGGCGGCTTGCTGCCGGGGCTGCTCCGGGACGTGCAGCGTGCGGCGTTGGCGTACGAGGGTGACGAGCGTCGGCGGGCGCAGGCCCTGTTGGTGCAGACGTTGGGGCTGACCCAGATGTTCCTCGCCTACCAACCCGCCGCCGAGCTGTTGTGGCGGGTCGCGGACCGGGCGATGGTGGCGGCGCAGGAGTCCGGGGACCCGGAGGCGTTGGCGTGTGCCGGCTGGTTCCTGTGCCAGGTGCACCGGGACGCGGGGGACTGGGACACCGCGATGGCGGTGACCCTGGACGTAGTGTCCGCCCTCAAGCCGCGGACGGCCGACGGGAACGCGAACCTCTTGGCGCTGTGGGGAGCCCTGAACTTCGAGGCCGCCTACACCGCCGCTCGTGCCGGTGAGGATGGCTGGGCCTGGCAGTACTGGGACCGCGCGGACCGGGTGGCGCAGCGCCTGCCGCAGGGCTTCTACCAGGACCAGACCTCGTTCTCCCGGGTCATCATGGGCGCTCACGCGGTGACCGTGGCGGTCGAGCTGCAGAAGTCCGGCGAGGCGGTGCGGCAGGCCCGCCGCCACGATGCGGCGGCGATTCCGTCGCGGCCGCGTCGGGCTCGCCACCTCATCGAGGTTGCCCGGGCGCACTACGGCAAGGACGACAACGAGGCAGCCGTGGCGACGCTGCGGCAGGCGTACGAGTCGGCGCCGGAGACGATCTGCTTCAACGGGTACGCCCGCCAGATCACCCTGGACCTGCTCGACGGTCCGCGATCCACCCGGGAAGACGCCCGTGACCTCGCGCTGAAGGTCGGCCTGCTCTCCTGAGCCAGGGGGTACAAACCCTACCCTTCCGATGCCCGCACCGACCGTAGCTTTGTGCTCACGGGATGCGACGGTTGGTGCGGGTTTCGCCTGGTCGTCGCCTCCCCCTCAGCGTGGAGGGCGGAAGGCCGTCCTCGCGATCGACGAGGGAGGGTACGTGCGGCGCGTCAGGTATGACGAATACCTTGTGGCCACCGCGTTGACGTTGGCCCGGCGGCACCGGTCGGTGTGGTCGTGGCGGCGGTGGCGCTGGGTCTGCCGCTGCGGCGCCGATCTGCCGTGCCGCAACCGGCACCGGATCCCGATCAGCTCCGCGCACTGGCCGGAGCAGGAGCGGTGACGGCTCACGCCGTACCCGTGCTGGCAGGCGGAGTGAGTGACCAGCCGGCGCGCGCGGCACCTGACGGCGGTCATGCTCGGAGGCCGGCGGTGACCACGCACGGACCGGTGCTGCCCCGGCGGTTCCTGGGTTGGCTGCGGTGAGCATCCTGCGCGCCGGTGACGAGAAGTTCCACTACAGCGACGGTTCGCACCGGTGGATCCGCCGGACCCGGACTACGACCAGGAGGTCTGGGACGAGCAGGTCCGCCAGCACAAGCTCGGTCACCTGCGCAACGAGCGCCCGAAGGTCCGCATCCAGCGCCTGGTCTGATGTCGTCCTCGATCGGTTGCTCAGGACCGCTCAGCGCGCTCCCGCAGGAGCCGGTGCTCCACCCGGACCAGCCGCAGGAACGCCACCAGCCCCACCCCGCCGACCACGTTGCCCAGCACCGCCCAGCCCAACGCGCCGAGCCAGTCCAGGTAGCCGAACGGGGCCTTCCCGGTGACCAGGGCGCAGAACATCAGGATCGAGTCCAGGATGCTGTGGAACAGCTGGCCGCCGGCGAGGAGCGCGCCGAACAGCAGAGCCGGCACCAGCCGCACCCCGAGATTTTCGGTGGCGTGCTGCATCCGGGTCATCAGGGTGATCACCATGCCGGCGAGCACGGCCAGGACGAACGAGCGCAGGTTGATGCCGAGGTCGGCGTAGTAACTGCCGGAGTCGATCGCGGTCTCGCGAAGCTGCGGCAGCCCGGTGACGATCAGCCAGGCCAGCAGCCAGCCGCTGACCAGGTTGCCTACCAGGGTGACGGCCCACAGCCGGATCAGTGACCCGAACGAGTTGCGTCGGGTGACCACCGCGGTGACCGGTACCAGGAAGTTCTCGGTGAACAGCTCACTGCGGGCCAGCAGCAGCGCGACGAAACCGATGCTGAACGCGAGGCCGGCCAGCAGCGGCTGCCCGGTGGCGTGCTCGACCAGCAGGTACGCCAGCACGCCGGTGCCCACGTCGATGCCGCCCAGCAGCGCGGTGGCGATCAGCGACGGCCACGGCCGGGCCAGCCGCGTCTGGCCCTCGTCCGCCAGCCGGTCGAACGCCTCCTCGAGTTCCGGTTCCGGCCGCTCGGGGGCGACCTGCTCGGCACGCTCGGCGTTGCGGTGCGCTTCGCTCATCGTCGCGCCCTACCCGATCCGGGCCGGCTTAGCCTCGATGTCGTCGGCCAGGTCGGAACGCCCTCGCGTCGGCGGAGGGGAGCCGGAGCCCGGTGAGGCCCGATTCGAGGTGTCTGGCGCTCCTTTGGCGATCAGCCCGCACAGCCGGGCAGGGCATGCACGCGCCGACGAGGAGTGCCGGGCATCCCGGGGCCGCAACCGGGTGGCGGATGATTCGAAGAAGCTACGTCTTGACGAACCTCATGTTATCGACCACATTCGATGGTGAGGACGGAGCGGGACTCACCGGGCAGGTCCCGCCTCCTCGAGCATCGGCGCGCACTCGTAATGCGCACATTCATGTTAACGCTAACAGTCCAGGCGGCGCGCCGTCGGGACGATGGCCATCGAGGAGGATCATGTTCGCCCTTGGTAGGACTCCATCTCGGCGCGGGTGGTTGCGGCGTGGCGTCGCGGCCGGCGTGGCGATGCTGCTGGCCGCCGTCGGCGCGGCGGCGGTGACGTCGACCCCCGCCGCCGCCGCGACGGTCGACACGACCGCCTGGTACGTGCTGGTCAACCGCAACAGCGGCAAGGCCCTGGACGTCTACAACCTGGCCACGAACGACGGCGCGCGGATCGTGCAGTGGACCCGCAACAACGGCAACCAGCAGCAGTGGCAGTTCGTGGACTCCGGCGGCGGCTACTACCGGCTGCGGTCCCGGCTCTCCGGCAAGGTGCTGGACGTCTACAACTTCTCCACCGCCAACGGCGGCAACATCGTCCAGTGGTCCGACCTCAACGGGGTCAACCAGCAGTTCCGGCTGGCCGACTCCGACAGCGGCTACCTCCGGCTGATCAACCGAAACAGCAACAAGGTGGTGGAGGTGCAGGGCGCCTCGACCGCCGACGGCGGCAGCATCGTCCAGTACGACGACTGGAACGGCACCAACCAGCAGTGGCAGCTCGTCCGGGTCGACGGCGGGGGCGCCCCCACCACGCCGCCGCCGACCGGTGGGTGCAGCCTCCCGTCGACGTACCGCTGGTCCTCGACCGGTCCGCTGGCGAACCCGAAGTCGGGGTGGGTGTCGCTGAAGGACTTCACCGTCGCCCCGTACAACGGTCGGCACCTGGTCTACGCGACCACCCACGACTACGGCTCGTCCTGGGGCTCGATGAACTTCGGTTTGTTCACCAACTGGTCCGAGATGGCCACGGCCAGCCAGAACGGGATGTCGCAGGGCACGGTGGCGCCCACGCTGTTCTACTTCGCCCCGCGCAACATCTGGGTCCTGTCCTACCAGTGGGGGCCGTCCGCGTTCTCCTACCGCACGTCCACCGACCCCACCAACGCCAACGGATGGTCGGCGGCGCAACCGCTCTTCACCGGGAGCATCTCCGGCTCCGGCACCGGCCCGATCGACCAGACGCTGATCGCCGACGACACGACCATGTACCTCTTCTTCGCCGGCGACAACGGCAAGATCTACCGGGCCAGCATGCCGATCGGCAACTTCCCCGGCAGCTTCGGCTCCACCTACACCACCGTGATGAGCGACAGCATGAACAACCTGTTCGAGGCGGTCCAGGTCTACAAGCTCCAGGGCCAGACCCGGTACCTGATGCTCGTCGAGGCGATCGGCGCGCAGGGCCGCTACTTCCGCTCCTTCACCGCCACCAGCCTGGGCGGCACGTGGACCCCGCAGGCGGCCACCGAGAGCAACCCGTTCGCCGGCAAGGCCAACAGCGGCGCCACCTGGACCAACGACATCAGCCACGGTGAGCTGATCCGCACCAGCGCGGACCAGACCTTCACCGTCGACCCGTGCAACCTCCAACTGCTCTACCAGGGCCGGGCCACGAACTCCGGCGGCGACTACGGCCTCCTGCCGTACCGGCCGGGTCTGCTGACCCTGCAGCGCTGACCACTGCCGAACCCGGCCGCAGGGGCCGGTCTCCCCGGGCTGGAGCCCGGCCCCTCGTTCCGCCCGGCCGCGACCCGCCAGCACGCTGGCCGACAGCGGCAATGCCGGACGGCGTGGAATGACTCGGGTGGCGTTGCTTCCTGTCGCTGATCGGTCTCCGGGTGTCGGCCCGGTCGCCGGGTGCCGCACACTGGGCCCATGGACCGTCCGGCCTCGTTCCTGCCCGACCCGCCGCAGAGCCCGGCGGTCACCGCCGCCTACGAGGCGGACCTGTCGTCCGACGGCTACGTCAACAACCTCACCCGGGCCTGGTGCTGGCGTCCGGACGTGCTGGCGTCCTTCCAGGCCGTGCGGGGGGAGCTGACGTCGGGCTCCACCCTGTCGGCACGGGAGGTCGCCGTGCTGGTGGCGGCCACCGCCGCCGCCCGCGGCGACTCCTACTGCGCCCTGGCGTGGGGTGCCAGGCTGGCCGAGCTGAGTGACGAGGCGACCGCCGCCGGGGTGTTGCGCGGTGCCGACGGCGGGCTGTCCGCCCGGGAGGCCGCCCTGGCCGGCTGGGCCCGTCAGGTCGTCCACGACCCGAACGCCACGACCGGGGCCGACGTGGCGGGCCTGCACTCCGCGGGCCTCGACGACCGGGAGATCTTCGAGGCGACCGCGTTCGTCGCGTTCCGGCTGGCGTTCTCCACCATCAACGACGCGCTGGGTGCGCCGCCAGACCCGCAGCTCGCCGAGAAGGCCCCCCGGCTGGTCCGGGAGGCCGTCACCTTCGGCCGCCAGGTCTAGCCCGGTCACCGGTCACCTTCGCCGGAGCATCTCGTCCAGGTCGGGATCGGGCAGGAGCTCCCGGACCTCCTGGGCGCAGCGGCACCCGGCGGCGATCTTGGCGGCCCACGCCAGCGCCTCCTCCCGCGTGGCCACGTCGACGACCACCAGGCCGCCGATGACCTCCTTGGTCTCCGGGTACGGGCCGTCGGTGACCAGCCCGTCGGTGCCGACGACGCTGGCCTGCTGGCGTTCGAGTCCGCCGCCGAACACGAACACGCCGGCGTCCACGGCCTCGCGGACCGCCGCGCGCGCGGCCTCGGCCACGTCGGGCAGCTCCTCGGCCGGGATGTGGTCCATCGCGCCGTCGTCGAACGTGATCAGGTACCGCGTCATCCGATGACTCCCTCGTCCCGGCGGTCTCCGGCGGCCGCCTCTCACCTGCGCTACGAACGACCCACCCGGAATCCGACACCGGGCCGGGGAGAACTGCCACCGGAACGTCCCGATGACCGCCGGTCTCAGCCGGCCGGGTCGAAGGTGGCGGCGGCGCGGCGCAGCCGGTCGTTGACCGCGCGCCCCACGCCCACCTCGGGGACCGGCTCGACCAGGATCTCCTCGACCCCGGCGGCGTCCAACCGGTGCAGCCCGTCGAAGAGCCGGGCCGCCGCCTCGGTCAGGTCGCCGGTGGGGGAGAGCACCTCCACCGCCGCGTAGCCGGCCGCCGGCCGCTCCCGGAAGGCCAGGTAGCCGCGCCGGCCGCTGTCGCCGGCCGGCGGCTGCGCGTCGGCGACAAACCGCAACGGGGTACGCGGGGCGTAGTGCGCCGCCAGCGTGCCCGGCGCGACGGGTTGACCGGAGCTGCCCGGGCGGACCGTCACCGGGCCGACCGCGTCCTCCAGCTCCTCGACCGGCAGCGCGCCGAGTCGCAGCACCACCGGCCGGTCACCCCGGGCGTCCACGATCGTCGACTCGATCCCGCAGCGGGTCGGGCCGCCGTCGAGGACCACGTCCACGGCGGCGCCGAGGCCGCGTACGACGTGCTCGGCGCGGGTGGGGCTGAGCTGCCCGAACCGGTTGGCGCTCGGCGCGGCGACCGGCACCCCCGCCGCCGCGATCAGCGCCCGCGCGGCCTCGTTGTCCGGCACCCGGACGGCCATCGTGGCCAGCCCGGAGGTGACGATCGGCGGGATCGCCGCCGGCCGGTCCACGATCAGCGTCAGCGCGCCGGGCCAGAACCGGTCGGCCAGCGCGGCGACCGCCGGCGGCACGTCACCGACCAGCTTCGCCAGCTCCGCCGGGTCGGCGAGGTGGGTGATCAGCGGGTCGAAGCTGGGCCGCGCCTTCGCCTCGAAGATCCGCGCCGCCGCCCGCGCGTCCAGCGCGTTCGCGCCCAGGCCGTACACGGTCTCGGTGGGGAAGGCCACCAGCCCGCCGGTACGCAGGACGGCGGCGGCCTCGGCGATGCCGCTGTCGGCCGGCAGGACGCGTGGGGATCCGGTGCTCACGCCCCGACGCTAACCTGCCCGCCGACGGGTGCCCGCACCGACCGCGCCGAAGTGTGGCCGGGTGAACGGGCGGTCACGCCGCGCAGGGGCAGCGGGCGCCCCGCCGGCCCGCTACCGTCCCTGGACCATGGAGTCGATCGTCGCCGTACCGGCCCGCCGGTGGCGTCCGTGAGCCCGACCCGACGGGACCTGGACCCGGACCAGGTCCGCCGGTACGTCGCCGCGTCCCTCGGGCCACAGGTCGAGGTGGCCGACTGCGGGCCGCTGACCGGCGGCGGGTTCGCCGCCGTGTGGTGGGTACGCCTCGACGACGGCCGTCAGGTGGTGCTCAAGGTCGGCCCGCCCCCGCAGGTGCCGTTGCTGCGCTACGAACGGGACATGATCGGGGCCGAGGCGCGCTACCTGCGGCTGGTGGCAGCCCGGGCGCCCGGGGTGCCGGTGCCGGCGCTGCTGCACCACGGCCACCACCCCGAGCTGGGCGACTGGCTGCTCACGGCGCGGCTGCCCGGCCGTACCCTCTGGGAGCTGACCCGGGCCGGCGCGGACGTCGGGCCGCTGCGCGCGGAGTTCGGCCGGGCGCTGGCCGCGCTGCACGCCGTCACCGGCGACCGGTACGGCTACGACGGCGGACGCGCCGCCGCCCCCACCTGGCGCGGGGCATACCCGGCGATGGTGGACGACCTGCTCGCCGACGCGGCCGACTGGGACGTGCCGCTGCCGGTGCCCGCCGCCCGCATCCGGGAGCTGGTCGCCCGGCACGCCGCCGTCCTCGACGCGGTACGCCGTCCCGCGCTGCTGCACTTCGACGGCTGGGCCGGCAACGTCCTCGCGGTCGACGGGCCCGACGGCGTTCCCCGGCTCAGCGGGCTGGTCGACGGGGAACGGCACCTGTGGGGCGACCCGCTGGTGGACCTGGTGTCACCGCTGCTGTTCCGCCGCGCCGAGGACGAGCCGGACGACCCGCTGGTACGGGCCTACCGGGCGGCGTCGCCGTTCCCGCTGGACGCCCCGGCGCGGCGGCGCCTCGGCCTCTACCGGCTGCACCTCTATCTCCTGATGACCGTGGAGATGCCCAGCCGGGGCATCACCGCCTCCTCCGATCCGGGGCGGGTGGAGCGGCTGGCCGGGCTGGTCGACGCGGAGCTGGCGGACCTGACGCGCCCGCTGCCGGCCCGTAGGGTGGCGCCGTGATCACCTGTGTCGTGCACTACACCATCGACCCCGCGCAGATCGAGGCGTTCGAACGCTTCGCCCGCGAGTGGATGCGGCTGGTGGCCCGGCACGGAGGCGTGCACCACGGCTACTTCCTGCCCGCCGAGGGGGCCAGCGACCGGGCCGAGGCGCTGTTCAGCTTCGAGAGCCTGGCAGCGTACGAGCGCTACCGCGCACGGTTCGGCAGCGACCCGGAGTTCGTGGCGGCCGACCGCATCCGCGACGAGTCGGGATGTGTCGTGCGGTACGAGCGGACGTTCATGCGTCCGCTCCTGCCGGACGAGTCGTAGGGCGGCTCGACGTGCGGACCGGCCGGCGGTCACCGGCCGGCCCGCACGACAGGGCCCTACTGCTCCAGCGTCGGGTAGTCGATGTAGCCGCGCGGGCCCGGCGTGTAGAAGGTGCTCGGGTCCGGCTCGTTGAGCGGCGCACCGATCTCCCAGCGGCGGGGCAGGTCCGGGTTGGCCAGGAAGTTCCGGCCGACCGCGACCAGGTCACCCAGACCGCCGTCGAGGATGCGCTCCGCGTCCGCCCGGGTGGTCACCGAGCCGAAGCCGTCGTTGGCGATGAACGGGCCACCGAAGCGGCGCCGCAGGTCGGTGATCAGGTCGCTCGCCGGGTCGGCCAGCGCGTGCAGGTAGGCCAGGCCGAGCGGGGCGATCGCGTCGAGCAGCGCGCCGTAGGTGGCGGCCACGTCGGCGGCGTCCTCCTCCAGCACACCCTGGATGTTGTGCGAGGGCGAGATCCGGATGCCCACCCGGTCGGCGCCGATGGCGTCCGCGACCGCGCGGGTCACCTCGATCACCAGGCGGGCGCGGGCCTCGGGCGAGCCGCCGTACCCGTCGGTGCGGGTGTTGCTCGACGGGGCCAGGAACTGGTGCAGCAGGTAACCGTTGGCGGCGTGCAGCTCCGCCCCGTCCAGGCCGGCCTCGACGGCGTTGCGGGCCGCCTGGACGAACTCCTCGACGATTCCCGGCAGCTCGTCGCCGCGCAGCTCCCGCGGCTGCGGGTACGCCTTCATCCCGTCGCGGGTGAAGATCTCGCCGGGGGCGGCGATGGCGCTGGGCGCCACGGACTCCAGCCCGCCCTTGTTGTCGGGGTGGCCGATCCGACCCACGTGCATCAGCTGCATGAAGATCTTCCCGCCGCCCGCGTGCACGGCGTCGGCGACGGCCCGCCAGCCCTCGACCTGCTCGGCGGAGTGGATGCCCGGCGTGTCCGCGTACCCCTGGCCCACGGCGCTGGGCTGGGTGCCCTCGGTGATGATCAGGCCGGCCGAGGCGCGCTGACCGTAGTAGGTCGCGGAGATCTCCTGCGGCACCTGACCCTCGCCCGCCCGGTTGCGGGTGAGCGGCGCCATCACGATCCGGTTGGTCAGTTCCAGCTTGCCGAGGGTGAACGGGCTGAACAGCGCTGTCATCGTGTCTCCGCTTCGTCGTCGAACGGACGTCGTGGGTACGCCGGCGTCCCGGCATTGATCAACTCGCAGCCGTACCCGCGGATTCCCCGGCGCTCACGTGACACACGTCTCGGAGCCTGGCACCGTCGGTCCCAGGACGGGTGGGGCCTGGTTGCGCCCATCCGGGACGGGCACCGTACGAGGAGCCGGCGGACGCTCCGGCCGGCGGAGGGAGAACCATGATCGGCGACAAGCTGCCCGGCGGCACCTACCGGATGGGCGACCTGACCGTCACCCGGTTCGGCTACGGCGCCATGCAACTGGCCGGGCCGGGCGTCTTCGGGCCGCCCCGGGACCGCGCCGCCGCCGTCGACGTGCTGCGCACGGCCGTCGAGCTGGGCATCCGGCACATCGACACGTCGGACTACTACGGCCCGCACGTCACCAACGAGATCATCCGGGAGGCGCTCGCGCCGTACCCCGACGGCCTGCACATCGTCACCAAGGTCGGTGCCCGCCGCGACGAGCAGGGCGGCTGGCCGCCCGCGCGTACCCCGGCCGAGCTGACCCAACAGGTGCACGACAACCTGCGCCGCCTCGGCCTGGACGCGCTCGACGTGGTGAACCTGCGCGTCGGCGGCATGAGCTCCCCCGAGCCGGGCTCGATCGCCGAGCAGTTCGGCACGCTCGCCGAGCTGCGCGAGCGAGGGCTGATCCGGCACCTCGGGCTGAGCACCGTCACCGCCGACCAGCTCGCCGAGGCCCAGTCGATCGCCCCGGTGGTGTGCGTGCAGAACTTCTACAACCTCGCCAACCGGCACGACGACGACCTGGTCGACGACACCGCCCGGCAGGGCGTCGCGTTCGTGCCGTACTTCCCGCTGGGCGGCTTCTCCCGCCTCCAGTCGGACGTCCTGGACCGGGTCGCGGCGGCCCTGGGCAGCACGCCGATGTCCGTCGCGCTGGCCTGGCTGCTGCACCGCTCGCCGAACATCCTGCTCATCCCCGGCACGTCGTCGGTGGCGCATCTGCGCGAGAACATCGCCGGCGCGGCCCTGGAGCTTCCGGCCGACGCGCTCGCCGAACTGGACGCGGTCGGCAGGTGATCCGGGCCGGGCGGGAATCCGGGTGACGGCGGTCGGCGTACCGAAGACAATGGCCGGCGTGGCTGAAGTGGAGGTCGTCATCGCCCATCGGGAACGGGCGACCCTGCGCGTCGGGGACGTCTTCCTGAAGATCGACGGTGACCAGACCCGCACCGACGTCGAGGTCGAGGCGATGGCCATGGCGCCCGTCCCGACCCCGGCGGTCCTGTGGCGCAGGCCGCCCGTGCTCGCGCTCGCCGCCCTCCCCGGGACCTCGCTCGCCCGCCTCGGCCGGCCGTCGACCGCCTCGCCGGCGGCGTGGGCGGCGGTGGGTGCCGCCGTCCGGCGGCTGCACGACGCCCCGCTGCCGCCCTGGCCCGGCCGGAGCCTCGACGAGACCGCGGCTCGGCTCGACGCCGAGTGCGAGTGGCTGCTCGCCAACGACGTACTCCCCGGCGACCTGGTGACCCGCAACCGCGAACTCGCCGAGGCGGTGTTCCGGCCCTGCACGCCGGTGTTCACCCACGGCGACCTGCACGTCGCCCACGTATTCGTCGACGGCGACGAGGTCACCGGCGTGCTCGACTGGTCCGAGGCGGCCCGGGGGGACGGCCTCTTCGACCTCGCCGTCCTGACCATGCGGCACCCGGAACGCCTGGCCGACGTCGTGGCCGGCTACGGCGCCGACGTCGACCTCGACGTGGTCCGCGCCTGGTGGTCGGTCCGCAGCCTGCTCGCCGTCCGCTGGCTGGCCGAGCACGGCTTCGACCCGTTCGCGCCGGGCTACGAGGTCGACGTGCTCAGAGCCCGGATGTGAGACTCCCCGGCTCACCGCGCCGCGGGCAGGCTCCGCCGCCAGGCCGCCGCCAGCCAGCGCTCGTACTCGGCGCCGGAGGGTTCGTCCACGACCAGGCAGAACGGGCCGATCACCCGGCCCGCGCCGCCGGCCAGTCCGCCGTGCAGCATGGTCAGGTTGTGGCCGAAGAGCAGGTCGTACCGCTCGCTGGGGGCCAGCACCTCCCACCGGCGGCGGCAGTCGCGCCAGGTGCGGCCGGTGGCGGTGAGCAGCTGGTGGCAGAACAGCCGGGCCGTGTCACCGACGCACTCGCCACACGCGCAGCGCCGCGCCAGCGGCCCGGCCAGCGGATATCGCGCCCGGTCGCCGTCGGTCAGCGGCGCCTCCGCGTGGTGGAAGGACAACCCGTGCCAGATCGGCTCGCCCAGGCCGAGCATCGCCCCGACCGACGGGTACGCGCAGCCGTGCTCCGGCTGCCGGGCCAGCGCCGCGCGCAGGTTGTCGCCGAGCCAGCGGGCCAGCGACCGGGCGTCGCCGGACCCCTCGTCTGCCGCCCGTTCCCGGTGCACGGTGCCGAGCAGGTCCAGCCAGTCGTAGTAGGTGGTCACGCTCAGCCCGTCGCCGGGATCGGCCATGAACACGCCCTGGTACATCTTGTGCGCCGGGGTGGTGGTGTAGCCACGGTCGCCGAACTGCCGGCCCGCCGGCGTCCAGTCCGGGTCGTCGGCGGTGCTCGGGGTCAGGTACGAGCAGTGCTGCCCGTCGTGGTGCGGCAGCAGCGTCCGGCTGCCGAAACCCTCGGGGACGTACGTCTGCTGCTCCTTGTCCTGCTCCAGCCGCATCACCGAGGGCGCGCCACGGCGCACCAGCGCCACCCGCAGCGCCTCGGAGAGCTCCACCGCCAGCCGCCGGCTCTCCTCGCCGTCGAGGCGTAACCGGCCCAGGCGGAAGATCACGTAACCGTGCTCGGTGATCAGCTGAGCGGCCGTGGCAGCCAGCGCGTCGCGGGCGTCGGCGCGTTCCCGCTGGTCGCCCTCGATCAGGTGCGTGCAGTCGAGGTGCAGCTGGGCCGGGGTGAATCGCATGGCCTACCCCCTGTCGGCGGAGCGCCACTGCGGCAGCTCGGGGTCGTGATGGTCGACGCGGAAGAGCTGCTCGAAGAGCAGCCGGGCGGCGATCTGCGCGGTGGCCCCCGTCGGGTCGTACCGGGGGGCGATCTCGGCGACGTCCAGGGCGCCGACGGGCAGCCGGCGGAGCACCTCGTACACGTCGAACAGGTCGCCGACCTGGAGCCCGCCCATCGTCACGTGACCGGTGCCGGTCGCCGCGCTGGTGTCCAGGACGTCGATGTCGAGCGAGACGTACACGGTGTCGCACTCGTTGCCCAACCGCTCCACGGTGGCCGCGAGCGCCGCCGCGGCGCCGTCCCGGACGATCCGCGCCCCGGGTACGACGTGGAAGCCCTGGTCGACGAGCTGCCGGAACTGGTCGTACTTGGTCACGTCGCCGACGCCGACGAAGGCCATGCCGGCGCCGGCCATCCCGGGCAGCTCGCTGATCCGGCGGGAGTTCGAGCCGTGGTAGAGCGGCCCGTGCAGGGTGCTCCAGTTGCCAAAGTCGAAGTGGTGGTCGATGTTGACGAAGCCGACCCGGCGGCCGGCGGCCCGGTCCAGTTGGGCGGCCCGGAACCCGGCGAAGGTGGGGAAGGTCGTGGAGTGGTCGCCGTTGAGGAAGATCACCCGGTCGGCGGCGCCGGCCAGCCGCCGGCTCTCGGCCGCCACGGCCTGGAACGTCCGGACCGTGTCCGTCGGATAGACGTGCAGGTCACCGGCGTCGACCAGGCGCGGCGCCCGGTAGCGGAAGCCCTGCCCGGTGCGGGTGTCCAGCATGTCCCACTGGCCGAGGCTGGCCAGGGAGTTGGCGAAGACGCCGCTGGCCTGGCGTACCGCGCGGGGTCCCTCGGCCGCGCCCGGCCGGGAACTGGCGGTCCCGTCGAACGGCACCGCGGCGACCGCCCAGCCGTCCCACCCGGACAGCTCCCCGGCCCGGACGGCGGGGGCGCCGAAGAGCGTTCCCGGGCCGGCCCAGCCGGGCAGCGGGTCGTCCTGGAAGTCGGCCGGGGCCGCCCGCCGGGCGAGTTCGGCGAAGTCCGGAAGGGAACTCATGTCAGCTGACCAAGCCTCTCTCCGACGATGCGGCCGGCCCGCGCGACCTTCTCCTGGAACAGTTCCCAGCTGCGCGCCGGGGTGAGGTTGCGCGGCCGGTACACCGGTGGCGCGTCCTCCCGCCAGTTCGCGAAGTCCCAGTCGAAGATCCGCGGTCGCAGCCGCGCGAAGTCCGGCACCAGCGGGTACGGGACGAAGTTGTAGAGGTTGAACAGCCAGAGCAGCTCGCGGTGCTGCCAGAGCCAGTCGACGGTCTGCGCGTGCGACTCCTCGGTCTCCTCGTCCAGTCCGCCCATCACGTTGAGCACCACCCGCAGGCCGCCGTCGTGCAGCAGCCGCACCTTGCGGCCGTAGTCGTCCAGGCCGCGGGAGAGCTTGCTCATCCGCTTGAGCAGCTCCGAGTCGCCGGACTCGAAGCCCAGCTCGACCGCGGCGACGCCGAGCGCCTGCATCTGCTCCAGGATGGCCGGGCGGACCTGCATGACGTGGGTCTGCACGATGAACCGGTAGCCGGGACGGTCGGCGAAGACGTCGATGAGGTTGGCCACCGCCTCCGGTGACTGGCCGAAGGTCTTGTCCCCGATGTAGAACAGCCGCGCCTCGGGGAAGCGGGCGGTCAGCCGGTCCACCTCCGCCTCCAGGGCCCGGCGGTGCACCAGGATGAGCTGCCGGGTCCAGGCGTCGCCGCAGAACGAGCAGCGGTAGAGACAACCGTGGCTGGCGTTGAGACGCAGCAGCGGCACCTGCCCCCGGTAGCCGTCCAGGTGCCGGTAGTCCGGCACCCAGTCGATGAGGTCGTCGGCCTTGCCGAGCACGGGAAGGTTCTCCGACAGCCGGCCGGTGCCCCGGGCGAGCCGCACGAGCCGGCCCACCAGCGCCGGGGTGAGCTGCCCCCGGTGCACCAGGTCGACCTCGTCCGGGTCGACCAGCGGAGCCATGTTGCCGCCCAGCACCACCTTGCGTCCGGCCCGACGCAGCAGGGGAGCGACGTGCAGCGCCAGCCGCAGGTTCTGCGCCAGCGGGGAGATGAGCACGAGGTCGCCGGGGGAGCTGTCGGCGAGGATCGCCTCGGCGCAGCCCTCGGGCAGGGCCGGTTGCCTCGACAGGTCGCAGAACCGCGAGTCGAGCCCGCCGCTACGGACCAGCGCCGTCAGGTGCGCCACCCACAACGGCATCTCCCAGAGGCCGTCCTGCGGGATGAAGTACTCCGGGAAGTCCGCCCGGAAGGTGGCGTCGTAGTCGGCGTAGTACCGGGTCAGGTGGGGGTCCGGCTCCGCGGTCGACGGGAACGGGAGCTGGACGATGACGGCGGAGGTCATGAGCGCTGGTGCTGGTCGACCCGTGGCATGGAGAAGTGAGCCCCCGTACGAGATGGAGCGGCGCGCAGAGTCGCCGCTACTGATCGACGTCCGTGACTTTCCCGACCGAGCGTACGCAGCTCGTCCAGGTGTCGGGAGTAGCCGACTGGGGGTAGCCGAACGAGGTGGCCCGCAGGCGCGCTCAGGGGCGCCGATGGGCGTTGAGCCGGGCCGCCCGACGGGTCAGGTGGTCGCGTTCGCCCAGGTTGGGGGCCTTCCGGGCGGCCTCGACGTACAGCTGTGCCGCGGTGGCCAGGTCACCGGCCCGCTCGTGGAGGTACGCCGCCACCGCCGTGTGCCGGGGCAGCGAGGTGTCCAGTCTCGCCAGTGCCGCCAGCCCGGCCCGGGGGCCGTCGGCCTCCCCGACCGCCACCGCCCGGTTCAGCCGGGCGATCGGACTGTCGGTCAGCCGCACCAGCTCGTCGTACCACTCGACGATCTGCACCCAGTCGGTCTCCTCGGCGGTGGGCGCGTCGGCGTGCAGCGCCGCGACGGCGGCCTGGGCCTGGAACTCGCCCAGCCGGTCGCGGGACAGGGCCGCCTGGAGGATGCCGACGGCCTCCGCGATCGACGTGGTGTCCCACCGGGCGCGGTCCTGCTCGGCGAGCGGCACCAGGCTGCCGTCGGGCGCCGTCCGGGTGGCCCGCCGGGCGTGGTGCAGCAGCATGAGGGCGAGCAACCCCGCCACCTCGGGATGGTCGATCGCGACCGCGAGCTGCCGGGCCAACCGGATCGCCTCGGCGGCGAGGTCGACGTCGCCCGAGTAGCCCTCGTTGAACACCAGGTAGAGGACCCGCAGCACGGTGGCGACGTCACCGGGCTGGTCGAACCGTACGCCGGAGACCGTGCGCTTGGCCCGGCTGATCCGCTGCGCCATGGTCGCCTCGGGCACCAGGTACGCCTGGGCGATCTGCCGGGTGGTCAGGCCACCCACGACACGCAGGGTGAGCGCCACCGCGGACGACGGCGTCAGCGACGGATGGGCGCAGAGGAAGTAGAGCTGGAGGGTGTCGTCCGCCGCCGGCGCGGGCCCGGGCGGCGGCTCGTCGTGCAGCAGGTCCTCCCGCCGCCGCCGCGCGGTGTCCGCCCGGGTGGCGTCCAGGAACTTGCGCCAGGCCGCCGTCACCAGCCAGCCCTTCGGATCCCGCGGCGGGTCGGCCGGCCAGACCCGGACCGCCTCGACCAGCGCGTCCTGCACGGCGTCCTCGGCCGCCGCGAAGTCGGCTCCGCGGCGGACGAGGACCCCGAGCACGCTCGGCGTGAGACGCCGGAGCAGGAGCTCATCCATCGGAGCAGGTCATTCCGTGATGGTCGGCGCCTCGGTCAGGAACGGGCGCAGCTCGAGCCACTCGTGGATCGGCTTCCCGCCCGCCCCGGGGGCGGCCGACAGCTCCCCGGCCAGCTCGACCGCCCGGTCGTAGCTGTCGACGTCGATGATCATCCAGCCGGCGATGAGGTCCTTGGTCTCGGCGAACGGGCCGTCGGTGACCGGCGGGCGTCCCTCGCCGTCGTACCGGACCCACGCGCCCTCGGGGGCGAGCGCCTGGCCGTCGACGAACTCGCCGGTGCCCTCGAGTCGGGTCGCGAAGTCGTTCATGTACTGCATGTGCGCCGAGATCTCCTCCGGCGTCCAGCGGTCCATCGGCACGTTGTTCACCGCGTCCGGAGCGCCGCGGTAGTGCTTGAGCAGCAGGTACTTGGCCATCGTCTTCTCCTCGGTGCGGGTGCGACCCCATTCTGGTCGCGTTCACCCCGGGGACGGAGCCGGCCACGCGTTCTCGACATCGGCGCCGACACCTTCCGCGTACTTTCTCCGCGGCCGACGATGTGGTTCGGTGGATCGGTGCGGGCGCCGACCCGCCGACCGGCGGGAGGACCGATGGCGACGGGGCGGGTGCTGGTGATCGGTCTCGACCCGGTGCGGATCCCGGGCTGGGACCCCGAGCCGGTCGTGGCGGCGATAGCCCGTGGTCAGGCCCGCTTCGCCGAACACGGCATCGAGGCCGACCTGTGCCTGGTGGCGCCCGAAGAGCACGCCGAACGGCAGATCGTCGAGGCGTTGACCCGCCGGGAGTACGCCTGCGTGGTGGTGGGCGGCGGCATCCGCAAGCACGAACCGCTGCTGGAGCTCTTCGAGAAGGTGGTAAACCTGGTCCGGCGGCACGCTCCCGGCGCGGCGATCGCCTTCAACAGCGGCCCCGAGGACACCGCCGATGCCGCCCTGCGGTGGCTGCGGTAGGCCGCCACCACCAGGGGGCCGCCGACCGTCAGCCGACCTGGTCGCTGTCCTTGAGCGCGCCCCAGCCGTGCCAGCGGTCGATCTCGATCAACGCGCTGACCCGGCCGCGTTCCCGCCTCGGGTAGTCGTTGCCCGTGTAGTGCCGCGACAGCCGGTCGATGTCCGCCAGACCCTCGTCCGGCCGCAGCTCGACGACGTGCCCGACGACGCTGAGGTGGGTGTACCAGCCGGCCTCGTCCAGCACGGTGAGGGAGACCCGGGGGTCGTTGCGGACGTGCTCCAGCCGGCGGCGGCCCTCGTCCATGTTCACCAGGATCCGGCCGTCCTCCCACAGGTACCAGGTGGCCGCCGACACGGGCTGACCCCCGGCGCGCAGCGTGGTGATGACGGCGGGGTTCGGCTTGCGCAGCATGGCGACCGCGGCGTCGGGAAGCGGTGGCTTGGACATCGGCTCTCCTCCTCGAACGGGACATTCGTCTTGTACGGTACGCACCGCCCGGAGCCGGCACGCTCCTCGGCCCGTGGGAGAGTGCGGCGTTCCGCGGGCGCCACCGGGGCCGGCTCAGGAGGGTGGGGTGTGACCGGCGAGGACCCGGTCGACGATCCGCTCGGCGAACGCCCGGTCCAGGGCGCCGCCGGAGACCGCCCGGCGGTAGAAGAGCGGACCGGCCAACTGGTCGAGCACGTCGGCCGGGTCGGTGTCGGCGGGCAGCTCGCCGCGACCGATGCCCCGCTCGACGGCGCGCAGGATGACGGCGTGCCGCGCCTCGGCCTCCCGGCGGTGCAGGGCCGCGACCTCCGGGTCACGTTCGGCGGCATCGACCAGCGCGAACATGAGCCCCGCCGCCGGGCCGGCGGAGAGCGCCGCGGCGAGGCCGGTGACCAGGTCGAGCAGGTCGCCGCGGAGGGTGCCGGTGTCCGGGTCCACGGGCGGGCGCCGGACGCTGTCGAAGGCGTCGAGGATCAACGCCGCCTGACCGTCCCAGTGTCGGTAGATGGTCGTCTTCGCCACCCCGGAGCGCTCCGCCACGGCCTCGACGGTGGTCCCGGCGATGCCCCGTTCGGCGAGCAGGTCCAGCGCCGTGGCGATCACCACCGCCCGGGTACGCCGTACCCGCGGATCGGTCGCCCGGCCCATCCGTACCCCCCGTCCCGCGCCGGGCCGGTGGCGCCTACCGCCACAACTCCCGGTGCTCCCACACATACTGGCGCAGGGTGCGGGGCGGCCGCCCGAGCAGGTGGGCCAGGGTGGGATCGACCCGCTCGGCCCGGCCCCGCCGCAGGCCGGTGTGCAGCACGGTCTGCACCAGCGCCTGGACCAGCGGGGTGCCCCGGCGGCGCAGGTGGGTCAGGTAGCCGGCGACGGTGGCCGGCCGGTAGTGGACCGGCCGGCCGAGGACCTCGGTGAGCAGGGCCGCCACCTGGTCGAAGTCGAGCGCCTCCGGGCCGGTGAGGGTGTATCCGGTGCCGGCGTGCGCCGCCGGGTCCGCGAGGACGGTGGCCGCGACGTCACCCAGGTCGCGGGTGTCGACGAAGGCGACCCGGCCGCGCCCCGCCGGCAGGAGGATCTGGTCGTCCTCGCGGATGTCCCGCCGGTAGGCGTCGGCGAGGTTCTGGGCGAAGAAGCCCGGGCGCAAGATCGTGTACGGCAGGCCGGAGCCGCGTAGGTGCGTCTCGACCCGGTGGTGCGGGACGATCCGATTGGTGTCGGCGCCGGTCACCGAGGCGAACACGACGTGCCCGACCCGGTGCCGGGTGGCGGCGTCGACGAGCGCGTTGAGGGTGGGCCCGACGCGGGCGATCTGCGGCGGCCGGAGCAGGAACAGCGCGCCCACGTCGGCCAGCGCCGGGTCGAAGGTGCCGGGTTCGGCGAAGTCCAGGCGTACGGCGGGGACGCCGGGGAAGCGTCGCCGCAGCCCGACCAGGTCGGGGCCGGCGACCCGCACGGGTGTCCCGGCCGCGGCCAGGGATCGGGCGACGGCCCCGCCGACGTTCCCGGTCGCCCCAGTCACCAGCACCGGGGCGGTCATCGGGCCCCGTCCACGACGTCGAGGTGGATCAGGGCGAGGCCGTCGCGGCGGGCCGCCTCGGCGAGTTCCGCGTGGGTGGGGGTACGGGGCACGTTGATCCGGATGCCCATCCGCCGCCCCGCCCGCCGGTGTCCCGTCGCCTCGATCAGCGTGCGGTAGGCGGCGGCGACCCGGTCCGGGTCCTCGACCAGTTCCGCCCGGGCGGCCCGACGCCGACCCAGCAGGGTCACCGCGACGTCGGGCCGGTCGCGCAAGTTGACCCGCCAGGGCGAGTTCGTCAGCACCAGCAGCCGGCCGTCGCCGTTGTCGCGGTAGGCGACCGGGAAGACGAGATCGCGCCCCGTGCGCCGCCCGGTCACGTGCAGCAGCAGCAGATGCCGGCCCACCCGGCCGGCCCGGGCGGGATCGGTGAGCAGCCACCGCACGACCCGGTTGACGACCCTGTAGGGGGCACTGGGCGGCCGGATCCGCTGCACGGCCGGCCGAGGGGAGGAAGCCATACCGGTACCGTAACGCTACGGGACCGTAGCGAAAAGGGTTGGGCCTCGCACAACGGCCGCGACATGGGTGCCAGCACAGCGCGAAGGCGTGAACTGCTGGCACTCGCGCTCGTCGGGCGGGCCGCGCCGCTGCTCGTGGTCACCGCGGCGGCCGTCGGGGTGCTCCTCGCCGTGGCGCTGGCCGACCGCCGGGAGCAGGCCGTTTCCACTCGTCGGTCCGGCGCCCGAGCCTAGGCTGAGGCTGCCCCGACCAGCGGATGCGCGGAGGAGACATGGCGACGGCAGGTGTGGCGACGCGGCTCCCGCCGATCACCGTCGACCGCTGGGTGAACTCCCCGCCGTTGACCCCGGAGGCGCTGCGCGGCCGGGTGGTGCTGGTCGACATCTGGGAGTACACCTGCGTCAACTGGATCCGCACCGCCCCGTACGTCAGGGCGTGGCACCGCGACTACGCCAACCTGGGGCTGGTCGTCGTCGGGGCGCACGTGCCGGAGTTCGCGTTCGGGCGGAGGCCGGAGAACATCGACCGGGCGATCGAGGAGCATCGGCTCACCCATCCCCTCGCCATCGACAACGACTACCGGTTCTGGCGGGCCCTGCGCAACGACGCCTGGCCGGCGAAGTTCCTCTTCGACGCCGATGGCCGGCTGGTGGACCGGTGGGTCGGCGAGGGCGACTACGACCGGGTGGAGTCGGAGATCCGGCGGTTGATCGAGGTGAGCGCACCGGCTGTCGCGCTTCCACCGGTGAGCCCCGAGGTGACGGCGTTCGTCACCACCGGGCAGCCGACCTACGTCGGCATCACCCCTGAGACGTACCTTGGCGGGGGCCGGGCGGTCCCCGGCACGTACTCCTACACCGGTGACTGGCAGGTCGCCGGCGAGTACGTCGAGCTGACCGGCGGCACCGTCGAGCTGACCCTGCCCTTCGACGCCGGCGAGGTGAACCTGGTCGTCGACCCCGGCCCGAACGGCCGGGCGGAGGTTAGCGTGCTGCTGGACGGGAACCCGGTGGACGGCGAGCGCGGGGCCGACGTCGGCCCCGACGGGACCGCGCGGATCGACCGGGCGGCCATGTTCCGGCTGGTCGCCGGGGCGGCACGGGGTGGGCGGCTGCTGACCCTGGTCACCGATCAGCCCGGCCTGCGCGCGTACGTCTTCACCTTCGGCCCGTAGGACACCGTCCCGACGGGCGGAGACCCGAGGGATGGGCAGGGCGATGAGCGACACGACCGAGAAGGCGATCCTGGCCGGCGGCTGCTTCTGGGGGATGCAGGACCTGATCCGCAAACGCCCCGGGGTGCGACACACCCGGGTCGGCTACACCGGCGGAGACGTGCCGAACGCCACCTACCTCAACCATGCCGGGCACGCCGAGGCCATCGAGATCGAGTTCGATCCTGCCGAGCTGAGCTACCGGGACCTGTTGGAGTTCTTCTTCCAGGTGCACGACCCCACCACCCGGGACCGGCAGGGCAACGACGTCGGCTCCAGCTACCGGTCGGCGATCTTCTACACCGACGAGGCGCAGCGGGCCGTCGCCGAGGACACCATCGCCGACGTGGACGCCTCCGGTCTCTGGCCGGGCAAGGTGGTCACCGAGGTGACCCCGGCCGGGCCGTTCTGGGAGGCCGAGCCCGAGCACCAGGACTACCTGGAGCGCAATCCGGGCGGCTACACCTGCCACTTCGTCCGCCCGGACTGGAAGCTGCCCCGTCGCGGGCGCAGCGCCGCCTGACCGCACCGCCCAGCCCGACCGGAAGGAAGAGCAGATGGCCGCCCGGACCATGACCTGTCCCGGCACCGACATCCGACCGTTCCGTCAACGACCAGTCCCAGGGCGCGCCGCTGGAGACCAGCCAGGCCCTGGCCCGCTACTGGGAGAACAGCCGATGCTGCTCACCGGGGAGCTGCGCACCGCCTTCCGGTCGCTGCGCTGAGCCAACCGAGGCCGGCGACGCTCACCCGGGCGTCGCCGGCCACGGCGCTCATCCGTACGGGCCACTCAGGGGCCGGCCTCCCGACCGGTCAGCGGCTCACGCCTTGCGCAGCCAGAACGTCAACCCCAGGGCATCGTCCCGGAACGCCTCCGGCTGCTCCCACGTCGGCTCGCCGGCGGCGATGTCGGCGGCCAGCACCTCCTCGCCCACCAGGTCGCGGTGCTCCTGAAGGGCGAGCGCCGTCTCCTCGACGGTGGCCGCGTAACGCAGCACGATCCGGTCGGTGACCTCCAGGCCGCTGCCCTTGCGCGCCTCCTGGACCAGCCGGATGGCGTCCCGCGCCACCCCGGCCCGGCGCAGCTCGGGCGTGAGGGCCAGGTCCAGGGCGAGCGTCGCGCCGCTGTCCGCGGCCACCGCCCAGCCCTCCCGGGGCGTCTCGGTGATGAACACGTCCTCCGGGGCGAGCGTCACGCTCTCACCGTCCGGCAGCACCAGGGTGGCGGTCCCGGAGCCGCGCAGCTCCGCCTTGAGCGCCGCCGGGTCGGCCGCCGCGACGGCCTTCGCCACCGCCTGCACGCCCTTGCCGAACCGCTTGCCCAGGCTGCGGAAGTTGGCCTTGGCCGTGGTGTCGACCAGCGACTCGCCGGCCGTGTCGACGGGCAGCACCGAACCGGTGTTCAGCTCCGCGGCGATCTCGGCCAGCAGCTCGGGGGAGAGGTCCGCGAAGCCGGGCGCCGAGGCCAGTGCCCGGGACAACGGCTGACGGGTCTTCACCCCGGAGTCCGCCCGGGCCGCCCGGCCCAGCTCGACCAGCCGCCGGACCACGCCCATCTGCTCCGACAGGCGCGGGTCGACCAGCCGCTCGTCGGCGACCGGGTAGTCCGCCAGGTGCACCGACTGCGGCGCGCCCGGGGTCACCGGCACCACCAGGAGCTGCCAGACCTGCTCGGTGATGAACGGCACGATCGGGGCCATCAGCAGGGTGACCGTGGACAGCGCCTCGTGCAGGGTGGCCAGCGCGGCCCGGTCGCCCCGCCAGAACCGGCGCCGGCTGCGCCGGACGTACCAGTTCGACATGTCGTCGATGAACCGCGCCAGCAGCCGGCCCGCCTCGTGCGTGTCGAAGCCCGCCAGCGCCGCGTCGACCTCACCGACCAGCGTGTTCAGCTCGGAGAGCAACCAACGGTCCAGCACCGGACGGTCCGCCGGCGCCGGGTCCGCCGCCGACGGCGTCCAGTTCGCGGTACGGCCGTACAGCGACTGGAAGGAGGCGGTGTTCCAGTAGGTCAGCAGCGTCTTGCGGACCACCTCCTGGAGCGCGTTGTGCCCGACCCGCCGCGCCGACCAGGGCGAACCCACGGCCGCCATGAACCAGCGCACCGCGTCCGCGCCGTGCCGCTCCATCAGCGGGATCGGCTCCAGGATGTTGCCCAGGTGCTTGGACATCTTCCGGCCGTCCTCGGCCAGGATGTGGCCCAGGCAGACGACGTTCTCGTACGGCGACCGGTCGAACACCAGCGTGCCGACCGCCATCAGGGTGTAGAACCAGCCCCGGGTCTGGTCGATCGCCTCGGAGATGAACTGCGCCGGGTAGCGCCGCTCGAACAGCTCGGTGTTCTGGTAGGGGTAGCCGAACTGGGCGAACGGCATCGAACCCGAGTCGTACCAGGCGTCGATCACCTCGGGCACCCGGCGGGCGGTCTCGCCACACCGGCAGGCGAAGGTCACCTCGTCGATGTACGGGCGGTGCGGGTCCAGCTCCGACAGGTCGGTGCCGGTCAGCTCGCTCAGCTCGCCCAGCGAACCCACGCAGGTCAGGTGCCCCTCCGGGCAGCGCCAGATCGGCAGCGGGGTGCCCCAGTAGCGCTGCCGGGACAGCGCCCAGTCGACGTTGTTGTTCAGCCAGTCGCCGTAGCGGCCGTGCTTGACCGTCTCCGGGTGCCAGGTGGTCCGCTCGTTCTCCCGCAGCAGCGCGTCGCGGATCTCGGTGGTCCGCACGTACCACGAGGGCTGGGCGTAGTAGATCAACGCGGTGTGGCAGCGCCAGCAGTGCGGGTAGCTGTGCTCGTACGGCACGGAGCGGAACAGCAGGCCACGAGCCTGGAGATCGGCCACCAGCGGCGCGTCGGCGGCCTTGAAGAAGAGCCCGCCGACCAGCGGCAGGTCGGCGGAGAAGGTGCCGTCCGGGCGGACCGGGTTGACCATCGGCAGGCCGTACGCCCGGCAGCTGGCCAGGTCGTCGGCGCCGAACGCCGGCGCCTGGTGGACCAGGCCGGTGCCGCTGTCGGTGGTGACGTACGACGCCAGGATCACGATGTGCGCGTCCGGGACCTCGACCAGGTCGAACGGTGGGCGGTAGGTCCACCGCTCCAGCTCCCGGCCGGTGAAGCTCTCTCCGGTGGTCTTCCAGCCCTCGCCGAGCACCGCGTCGAAGAGCGCCTCGGCGACCACCAGCTGCTCGGTGCCGTCGGTGGCCACCACGTAGGTGACGTCCGGGTGCACCGCCACGGCGGTGTTCGACACCAGCGTCCACGGGGTGGTGGTCCACACCAGCAGGGCGGCGCGGCCGGCCAGCGGGCCGGAGGTGAGCGGGAAGCGGACGTACGCCGACGGGTCGACGTCGATCTCGTAGCCCTGGGCCAGCTCGTGGTCCGACAGGGCCGTCTGGTCCCGGGGGCACCAGGGGGCGACCCGGAAGTCCTCCACCAGCAGGCCCTTGTCGAAGATCTGCTTGAGCGACCACCACACCGACTGGATGTAGTCCGGGTCCATGGTCCGGTAGGCGTCGTCCATGTCGACCCAGTAGCCCATGCGCTCGGTCAGCTCGGCGAACGCGTCGGTGTGCCGGGTGACCGACGCCCGGCAGCGGGCGTTGAACTCGGCGATGCCGTACGCCTCGATGTCCTGCTTGCCGGAGAAGCCGAGTTCCTTCTCCACGGCCAGCTCCACCGGCAGGCCGTGGCAGTCCCAGCCGGCCTTGCGGGCGACGTGGAAGCCCTTCATGGTCCGGTAGCGGGGGAAGACGTCCTTGAAGACGCGGGCCTCGATGTGGTGCGCGCCGGGCATCCCGTTCGCGGTCGGCGGGCCCTCGTAGAAGACCCACTCGGGCCGGCCCTGCGACTGGGCCAGGCTGCGACCGAAGATGTCCTGCTCGCGCCAGAAGCGCAGCACGTCATGATCCAGAGCGGGCAGGTCGACCTGGACGGGAACGGCGCTGTACATCAATTCCTCCGTCGTGCTGGTGCTCGTCCCCATCTGGGCGTTGCACCCCGGAATGCTAGCGCAGCCGGCCGACCCGCCTCCGCGCGGCGAACGGCCGCCGACGGTTTCCCGCCGACGGCCGTCGACGGCCGGCTCAGGCCAGCGGCTTGCCGCGGCACATCCCTGCCGAACGCTCGACCTTCTCCGCCGGCATGGTGGCCGGGATCAGCGGGGTCCAGATCGGGCCCGGGGCGACCGCGTTGACCCGGATGCCCTTCTCGGCGAGCCCCTCGCCGAGGCCCTTGGTGAGGGCGAGGATGCCCGCCTTGGTGGTGGCGTGGTCGAGCAGGTCCGGGGAGGGCTGGTAGCCCTGGATCGACGCCGTGCTGATGATCGTCGAGCCGGGTGCCAGGTGCGCCCGTCCGTCCCCCGGGTCCGCTCAGGAGGTCAGCTGCCGGCGCAGCTTCGCCAGCGCCCGGGTGAGCAGCCGGGAGACGTGCATCTGGGACAGCCCCACCCGGGCGGCGATCTCCTGCTGGGTGAGGTTGCCGTGGAAACGTAGGGCGATGATCCGCTGCTCGCGCTCACCGAGCGAGGCGATCGCCGGGGCCAGGGCCAGCCGCAGCTCCGCGAGGGCGAGTTCCTGGTCCTCGCCACCGATCAGGTCACCCAGCTCGGCCGGGCCGCCGCCGTCGCCGACGGGGGTGGACAGCGACACCGCGTTGTACGCGCGGGCCCCCTCCAGCCCTTCGAGCACCTCCTCCTCGGTGAGGTCGAGGTGGGTGGCGATGTCCGCGACGGTGGGGGACCGGCCCAGCGTGTGGGTGAGGGTCGCGTTCGCCTGGCTGATGGCCATCCGCCGCTCCTGGAGCCGGCGGGGCACCCGGATGTCCCAGGTGCGGTCGCGGAAGTGCCGCTTGATCTCACCGACGATGGTGGGGATGGCGTAGCTGGTGAAGTCGATCCCGCGGCTCGGATCGAACTTGTCGATCGCCTTGATCAGGCCGAGGGCGGCGATCTGCGTCAGGTCGTCGCCCGGCTCGCCGCGGCCTTGGTAGCGGCGGGCCAGGTGGTTGGCCAGGGGCAGCCAGGCCTCGATGGCCCGGGCCCGGACGTCCGGGCGGGACGGGTGGCCCTCGGGCAGCGCGGCGAAGGTGGCGAGGAGCCGGCTGGCCGGCGATTCGGCTCGCTGCTCCCGGTCGTGGGAGACGGTCGCCGCCCGGGTGGCGTCGGTGGGAATGGCGGTCATGCGGTTCCTCCGCTATGTCGTGCGCGGCGGAAGGTCGATCGCCTGGTCACGTGCCGACCTCCCGACACGGTGAGGTGTCGCGGGCACGTGGCTTGACCCAGACAAAAGCCTAGAGCCCCCACCCGACCCTCGCCACCGGAAGCGGTCCGTGGCGGGTGGTCCGCGCGGCGTCCGGCGGGCCCGCCATGATGGGCGGGTGAAGATTCTGTCCATCCAGTCGTCCGTCGCGTACGGGCACGTCGGCAACTCGGCGGCCGTGTTCCCCCTCCAGCGGCTCGGGCACGAGGTGTGGCCGGTGCTGACGGTCCACTTCTCCAACCACACCGGCTACGGCGCGTGGCGCGGACCGCTGCTGGCGCCGGCCGACGTGGCCGAGGTGATCGCCGGCATCGCCGACCGTGGGGTGCTCGGCGACGCCGACGCGGTGCTCTCCGGCTACCAGGGGGACCCGGCGATGGGCGCGGTGATCCTCGACGCGGTGGCCCTGGTCAAGACGGCGAACCCGGACGCGGTCTACTGCTGCGACCCGGTGATGGGCGACGCCGGCCGGGGGATGTTCGTCCGGCCCGGGATCCCGGAGTTCCTGCGCGACACGGTGGTCCCGCGCGCCGACATCATCACCCCGAACCACTTCGAGCTGGACTTCCTCGCCGGCGGCACGACCAGCACCCTGGCCGAGGTACTGGCGGCCGTCGACGCGGTCCGCGCCACCGGGCCGCGGCACGTGCTGGTCACCAGCGTGCTGCACGGCGACGTGCCGGAGGGCTCGCTGGAGGTGCTGGCCGTCTCGGACGAGGGCGCCTGGGCGGTGACCACGCCGCTGCTGCCGATCAGCCCGAACGGCGGGGGCGACGTCACGGCGGCGTTGTACCTGGCGCACCTGCGGACCACCGGGTCGCCCGCGACCGCGCTGGAACGCACCATCGGCTCGGTCTTCGCCGTGCTCGAGGCGACCCTCGCGGCCGGCACCCGGGAGATCCAGCTGGTCGCGGCCCAGGACGCGATCGCGGCGCCGCCGGCCAGCTTCACCGCCCGCCGGGTGCGCTGACGACCGACACCGCGAAACCACCGCGAAACATTGACAGGTGACGTCGTGGCGGGCATGGTCGGAGATCTGCGGGAACGCTCCCACAGTCCGTCCCCTGTCTCTGACCAGGAGCAATGACGTGGCCCTGACCCCATTGCGCCGGCGAGCCGTCACCGGTCTCGCCGCCGTCGCCGCGACGCTCGCCGCGGCCGTGCCCTTCTCCGCCGCGCCGGCCGGCGCGGCGATCCCCGACGGCACCACCTTCTACACCCCGCGCCCCGACCACGGCGCGGTCGAGCAGATCGCCGCGCTGACCGCCGCCGGGCGGCACGACCAGGCCGCCCAGCTGCGCACCATGATCCGCACGCCGCAGGCGGTCTGGGTGACCGGCGGCTCCGGCCACAAGCTGACCCAGTCGGTCAAGGCCGAGGTGCAGCGCGCCGCCGGCAAGAAGTCCGTGCCGGTCCTGGTGGCGTACAACATCCCGTTCCGCGACTGCTCGCAGTACTCGGCCGGCGGCGCGACCTCGGTGGCCGAGTACGAAGCCTGGATCGACGCCTTCGCCGCCGGCATCGGCAACCACGAGGTCGCCGTCATGCTGGAGCCGGACGGCCTGGGCATCATCCCCTGGTACACCACGATCAACGGCAACTCCGAGTGGTGCCAGCCGGCCGAGGCCGACCGGGCGACCGCCGCCGCCGACCGGTTCGCCATGCTGAACTACGCCGTCGACCAGTTGGCCGCGCTGCCGCGTACCAGCGTCTACCTCGACGGCACGCACAGCGCCTGGCTGGGCGTCGGCGACATCGCCGACCGGCTGGTCAAGGCGGGCGTGCGCAAGGCCGACGGGTTCTTCCTCAACGTCTCCAACTACGAGACCACCGAGCGGCAGCTGAAGTTCGGCAACTGGATCTCGAAGTGCGTCTGGTACGGCACCGAGGGCCCCGACTACGCACGCGGCCACTTCGACTGGTGCGCCAGCCAGTACTACCCGGCCGACCCGGCCGACTTCGGCACCTGGACCCGTACCGACGCCTGGTACGCCGAGAACGTCGGCGACGTCCCCGCCGACCGGCTCGCCCACTACGTGGTGGACACCAGCCGCAACGGCCGGGGCCCGTGGACCGCGCCCGCCGGGGTGACCTGGCCGGACCCGCAGACCTGGTGCAACCCGCCGGACCGCGGCCTGGGCCTGCGGCCCACCACCGCCACCGGTGAGCCACTCGCCGACGCGTTCCTCTGGATCAAGACGCCCGGCCAGTCCGACGGGCAGTGCGACCGGGGCACCGGCACCGGTCACGACCCGGCCCGCGGCGGCATCGCCGACCCGGCCGCCGGCGCCTGGTTCCCCCAGCAGGCCCTGGAGCTGGTGCGCTTCGCCAACCCGCCGCTGCGCTGAGCGACGCGGCACGACCGGGGCGGCTCCCTGCCGGGGCCGCCCCGGTCCACGTCCGGGCGCTTTTCCCCGATGCCGGCCACAACCGAACCGGGCCCCGGGCCACTCCTAGTAAGGGTGGGAGGCCGGGTTGCGGAATGAACATGGGTACGTCGAGTACGTGCAGGCCCGGATGCGGTGGCTGCGCCAGTTGGCGTACGGGCTGTGCGGGCAGTGGTCGGCCGCCGACGACCTGGTCCAGGAGTGCCTCGTCGCCCTCTACCGGCACTGGCACCGCGCCTCGGGCGCTGACTCCGTCGACGGCTACGTCCGGGCGATGCTGGTGCACGCCTACCTGGCCGAGCGGGACCGGTCCTGGAGCCGCCGGGTCAGCCCGGTCGCCGAGGTGGTCGGGGTGCCGCCGGCGCCCCAGGTCGACGCGGAACACCGGGTGGACCTGCTGAACGCCCTGGCGCAGTTGTCCCGAGGGCAGCGCGCCGTGCTGGTCCTGCGGTACTGGGAGGACCTCGACGTCGCCCGGACCGCCGCGGCGCTCGGCTGCTCGACCGGGACGGTCAAGAGCCAGACCTCGTACGCCATCTCGGCGCTGCGCCGGCTGCTGCCGAACTACCAGCCGGGAGGGGCGGACACGCCGTGAAGGACCTCTTCGCCACGTTGCCGGACGAACCACCGCCGCTGCCGCCCGACTACCTCGACACCGTGCTCACCCGGGGCCGCCGCGCGGTCCGGCGCCGGCGGGTCGGCGTCGCCGCGGCCTGGGCGGTGCTGCTGCTCCTGGTCGCCGCCCTGCTGCCCGCCGTGCACCTGCCCGCCCAGCCGGCCGCCCGGTCGGCGCGGCCCAGCCTGCCGGACCACCTCGCCGACTACTCGCTGCTCACCAGCACCGTGGGCCGGGCCCCGGCCGGCCGGGCGATCGCCCTCTACGGCTACGGCAACGGGGAGACGGTCAACATGTTCCAGTCGCTGGTCGTCGGCGCCGACTCCGACACGTACCGGCGGGTCGACGCCATGGCGGAACGGAACCGGCCCTCGGCGCTGCTCTCCCCGGACGGCACCCGGGTGCTGCTCGGCGACGACCGCGGCCAGACCGGCGACCTGGTGCTGGTGGACCTGACCACCGGCGACCGCCGGTCGGTCCCGCTCGGCGAGCGGGCGGGCGTACGCCTGCTGGCCTGGTCGCCCGACGGCCGGCACGTCGCGTACAGCGCCGCGCCGCTGCGCCACACCGACGAGTTCGGCAGCGTCAACGTGGTCGAGGCGCAGGTGGCCCGCGGCGGCACGCTGCGGCTGCTGGACCTGGCGACGGGGCGCGACACCCCGGTGCCGGCCCTGCGGCCGGCCTGGACGGCGGCGTTCGCCCCGGACAGCCGACGGCTCGCCGTGCAGGTCGGCCAGGAGGCCCACCTGATCGACCTGACCGGCCGCGAGTACGCCCGGGTGCCCGTCCCGGCCGGGCGTGAGCTGGCCGCCGAGGTCGGCTGGTCGCCGGACGGCGCCTTCCTCGCCACCGTCCCGTGGCTCGGTGGTGGTCCGTCCAGCGGCGACACCAGCCACGGGAACTTCCTGTGGAAGGCGGGCGACGTGGAGTTTGTGCCGATCGCCGCCGGGACGCCGCCGACCAGGGTTCCCGACGTGGTGCAACTGCTCGGCTGGCGGGCGGCGGACAGCCTGGTGGCGGTGACGGTCGACGGCGGGGGTCGGGTGTCCCTGGTGGAGGTGCGGCTCGGCACCGGCACCCGCCGGACGTTGTCCCGCTTCGACACCGGCCACAGCTGCGAGCTGGGGACGCAGAGCTGCCAGGTGTTCGACCTGCACCTGGCAACCGGCCTGCTGCCGCAGCTCACCGTCCGCGACGCCGGTCGGCCGCGGCGTGGCCCGTGGCCGACGCCGCTGAGCGGGGGCGTGGGCGTGGTGCTGGCCGGCGCGGCGTACCTGCTGTGGCGCCGGACCGGGTGGCGGCCGGGACGCGGGCGCGGACCGGCGGCGTGAGGGGCTGCCCGACGTCGGCGGTCCGGCTCGGGCGGAACGTCGGGTGCGCCAACGACCGGAGCAGGCGGGGGACGTCCGTGCGGCGTGGCCGCAGTAGGCGGCGGGACGTCCGGTGCGGCGCGGCCGGGGCGGCTCAGAACAGCGTCGACGGACCGACCGGCTCGGGCTCGGGCAGCGGCGCCAGCTCCGGCACCAGCGCCCGGACCTGGTCGTGGAAGCGGCGGGCCAGCTCCGGCGCGTCGGCGTTGTCCGGGGTGTGCAGGAAGAAGGTGGGGGAGCGGCCCTCGCGGAGCCAGCCGGCCACCACCGGCAGCCACGGCTGCCAGCCCTCCACCGTCCGGGTGGGATCGTCCCGGCCCAGGTAGCGGACGACCGGCCGGTCGGTCAGCGCTCGCGTCCGCAGTGGCGTACGCGGCTTGCGGGTCCATGCCTCCCGCTCCGCGTCGCTGGTCGGTGGGGTACGGAAGAACGCGGTGGTGTCGAACGGCACCCACTCCGCGCCGACCGTGCCGAGCGTCGCCTCCAGCGCCGCCACCGTCGCCGGATCGGTGAAGAACGCGGGATGGCGGACCTCGACGGCGTACCGGTGGGTGGTGGGCAGGCCGCGCAGGAACCGGTCCAGCGTGGGTACGTCACCCGGGCCGAACGAGCCCGGCAGCTGGATCCAGAGGGCGTGGGTCCGTGGGCCGAGGGGCTCGATCGCGGCCAGGAAGGAACGCAGCTCCTCGTCGCCGCCGGTGAGCCGACGGTCGTGGGTGACCACCCTCGGCAGCTTCAGCACGAACCGGAAGTCCGGATCGGTCTGCCGGGCCCACGACTGCACCGTCTCCCGGGCCGGGGTGGCGTAGAAGGTGGTGTTCCCCTCCACCGCGCTGCACCAGCCCGCGTACGCGTGCAGCCGCTCGTCGGCCGGCAGCGGATGCGGCAGGAACCGCCCCTGCCAGGACCGGTGCTGCCACATCGCGCACCCCACGTGCAGCCGCATCGAACCTCCCCGCTCGCCTCCCGACCCGGGCGTACGCTATCCGGCGGGCCGCGCGCCCACCACCGGGGCACTATCGTCGGCGCATGCCCGAGCTGGTCGCGCCGACGGTGAGCCTGCACGCCGCGTGGCTGGACGCGCGCGACGACTGGGGTCCCGGCGTCCACGAGGACGGCTTCGGCCTGCGGCCCTCCGACGAGGTCGACTCGCCGGACGGGTTCGCCGCCTGGGTGGCCCGGCTGACCGCCAGCGGGCAGCCGGGAGACGCCGACCGGCCGCGGTGCACGTTCCGCTGGATCGTCGAGGACGGCCGGGTGCTCGGCGGGATCGCGCTGCGGCACCAGCCCAGTGACCTCGGCCAGATCGGGTACGGCATCCGGCCGTCCGCGCGCCGACGGGGGCTGGCCACCTGGGCGCTGGGCCGGATGCTCGACGAGGCCCGTGCGCTGGGTACGGACCGGCTGCTGATCGTCTGCGTGGCGGACAACACCCCCTCGGCGCGGACCATCGAGCGCAACGGCGGCGTGCTCGACGGTGTGGTGGCGAGCAGGCTCGGCCCGGTCCGGCGCTACCAGGTCGTCCTCCGGCCGCCCATCGACAGCGCCACCGACAATCCATAGACTCCGGTCATTCTGGTACCACGAGTCCCGGGAGGACCCACGTGTCGAGCGAAACCCGACCGCACGCCGCCGTACCGCTGCTGTCCCGCCTCGCCGCGACGGCGGTGGTCTCCGCCGCGCTGGTCGCCACCGGCGGCGCCGCCGCGAGCGCCGCACCGGCCGCCGAGCCCACGCCGACCAGCGGGCCGTGCGCGTACACGCCGACGCCGGACGAGCCGGCGGCCCGGCCGGTGTCGCTGCCGCCGGACCCCCGGCGGACGCCCGACCACGGCACGGTCCGGGTCACCCTGCACACCAGCCAGGGACCGATCGGGCTCACCCTCGACCGGGAGCAGGCGCCCTGCACGGTGCAGAGCTTCCTGCACCTGGCCCGGCACAAGTTCTACGACCGCACGCCCTGCCACCGGCTCACCGCGTCACCTCGGTTGAAGGTGCTCCAGTGCGGCGACCCGACCGGCACCGGCGAGGGCGGCCCCGGCTACCGGTACGCCGACGAGCTGCCGACCGACCTGCCGCCGACGCCGATCGACCCGACCGGCGTCCGCCGGCTCTACGCCCGGGGCACCCTGGCGATGGCCAACGCCGGCCCCGACACCAACGGCAGCCAGTTCTTCCTGGTGCAGTCCGACTCGGCGCTGCGCCCCGACTACACCATCTTCGGCACCATCGACGCGGCCGGGCTGGCCACCCTGGACCGGATCGCGGCCGGCGGGATCGCCGCCACCCCGGAGAACCCGACCCCGATCGACGGCGCGCCGGCCCTGCCGGTGGAGATCTGCCGCGCCAAGCGGGGCGCCTGAGCGCCGGCCCGGCGGAGCGGACCACTCGCCCAGCCGGGCCCCCGAGGGCCGACCTGCTGTCCGCCCTGGCGAAGCCCTCCAGCGGGTCTTCACCGTGCGGAGCGGTCGGGTCGTCGGATGACCGCTCAAGCCTGGCGACGCGGTGTCGGGCCGGGTGCGGCGTGACAGGGCCAGGCCACGGGGTCGCCCCGCAACTCCGCGAGCAGTTCCGGCCGCCGTTCGGCCAGTCGCTGGATGTGCTGGTCACGCAGCCAGCGCGCGATCCACCGGGCGGTCGCGGTGGCCGGGCCACCACGTTGCCACCCGACGACCACCTTGACCCGTACGTCCTCGGCGAGGCGCACCGCCCGCGACGCGCCCGGTGGAACCAACGTCGCGCCCGTGAGGGCGACGGCGCCCCCCTCCTCCAGGATGTGTCGACCGCTGGGGCCGTTGAGGGCGGTGTGCCGGATCCGTGGTGCGAAGCCCGCGGCCCGACAGACGGCCAGGATCGACCGGTGGTTCCGGGTGCCGACCGGGCCGGTGAGCCAGTCGTGGCCGGCCAACTCACGCAGCCCGATGCTCGTCCGTCCGGTGTCGGCCCCCGGTGGCACGAGAGCGTACGCCGGTTCGTCGAAGGCGAGGGTCGTGTCCCATCCCGGTGGTGTGGTGAGGCTGGCCAGCGGCAGATCGGCGTAGACGCAGATGTCGGCTGCCACCATCTCCGGCACCCAGTCCGGACCGGGGATGCTCACGATGTGCTGCCGCACGTCGACGAGCGCCTCGTCGCGGAGCGCATCGAGCAGTCCGGTGAACCCGAACTCGCTGGCCACCTCCAGGTCGCACGGTACGGACGGGTCGTCGTCGGGCATCCCCGTCTCGGCCAGCCGGGCCAGCGCCCGCTCCAGGACCCGCAGGTGCGGCAGCAGCTCGACGAGCGCCGGGGTGGCGGACACCCCACCCGCGGCGCGATGGAACAGAGCGGACCCCCAACGCCGTTCGAGCCGGGTCACCTGGGCGCTCACCGACGGTTGGGGCAGTCCCAGGTGCCGGGCCGCGCAACCGATCGACCCTCGTGCGAGAACCTCGGTCACCACCCGCACATGCCGCACCGGCAGGACGTCGACGCCGACGAGCGTGCCGATCGCCGCGAGCGCGGCAGCCGTCTCGCCGATGGTGCCCAGCGCGGCCTGCCCCCGATCGGTGAGGCGGTACCGCGGCCCGGTCCGGTACAGCCATCTCGTGCCGGGGACGCCGACGAGCCGACGTAGCCGTTTGCGGACAGCGGTCTCGCTGAGCCCGAGCCGAGTGGCGAGGGACAGAACGTCGTCCCCGTCGGCGACTCCGAGTACCAGTCGCAGATCCACAGTGTCCACATCAACAGATGGTATGGGCTAGCGAACCTGTTGGTAATGCCGCCCATCGAGACATCCTGATGAAATTGCGGGGCCGGCCGGCCACATGGCGGCCGTCATCGGGCCGGACGAGCTACGGACGGCATCCCGATTCGTCCAACCTGGGAAAGGTACCTTTCATGTCAGGAAAATCGATTGTCAGGGTCGCCATGCTGGCGGTCCTGGGGCTCCTGTCCGTGCTCATAGCGGTCGTGACGCCCCCGGCGGGCGAACCCGCCGCTGCCGCCACCCGCACGTGGACGGGACTGGTGGACTGCTTCGGCAACGTCAAGAGCACGGGCCTCACCGTCAACAAGGGTGAGAGCGTGCAGGTCACCGCGACTGGTCTCTGCTACTTCTACCCTGGTCGGCCGTCCAACCATACCCCCGGTGAGGGCCTGCACTCCCGCATCGACGAGCAGGACTTCACCTACGGCGCCCCGACCACCGGTACCGCCCCGATCACCGGCGTCCTCGGCTTCTACTTCGGAGACAGCCTCTACACCGACAACTCGGGCTACGGGTACACCGTGACGGTCACCATCACCTCGGCCACTCCGTCACCCACGCCCAGCCCCACCGGCCCCGCCGACCTCGTGGTCATGTTCGACGTGCTCAGCCCGACGGTGGTGCAGAAGACCGTGGTGAACGGCAGCGCCTACTCGGTGAGAGCGTGGGTCAAGAACCAGTCCACGGTGGCCGCCCAGTCCGTCCGGGTGCCCTTCACCCTCAACGGTCTGACCATCGCGTCGGCCACGCCGAGCGTCGGATCGTGGAGCAGCTCGACGTCGACGTGGAGCGTGGGGACCCTCGCCGCCGGGCAGGAGCGACAGATCACCATGTCCGTGAAGACACCGACCGGGACCGCCACGTCGATCCTCAAGACGCTCCAGGTGAACACCAGCTCCGCCAACGCCGATCCGAACACGAACAACAACAAGGCATCGGTTCAGTTGGTCTCCCAGTCGCCCTCGTCGAAGAGCGCGGCGTGCACCAATGGGACGACCCAGACCCGTACGGTCACCTCGGTGGTGAACGCCAACGGGCTTCGCGCCGACGGGCTGTGGCGCGTCTTCCGTGTTCCGGTGGTCAGCGCGACCATGGTCTGGACCGGCGTCTGCATGGACGGCAGCGGCAACCTCAACGGTAACGGCAGCTACAGCGTGACCGCCCGCGGGCTCAACGGTTGGACCCTGAGCACCGTCGGCGCAGCCCAGTGCAGCGGCGACAAGAACGCCCGCCACTGCAACCGGTACGTCACTCTGCAGGCTCCGCCTGGGCTGACGTTCAACGACCTGACCGCTGTCGGCTCGATCGGCCTGAACCTGAACGCCGGAGTCACCGGCGCAGCGGAGACGGCGAGCGTCACGCTGAACCCGAACGTCAGCCTCACCGCGACCTGGGCGACCCAGAGCCGGTCCTTCAAGCTGCCGTTCAGCATGCTGATGCTCAAGGGCGGCTGCACCTGGGCCGCCGGGCAGGGCAACTCGGCGATCGCCAACTCCTGCTCGTAGCCGTCTGACGGGCTGTGAACCACCGGGGCCAGCCCGTTTGACTGTGCTGAATTTCCTCGCCGTCCTGCGGGCGGGCAGCCGAGGCGTCCCGGACGGAGATGGTTCGTCCGCGCGACGCGGGCCGGGCGTCCGGCCTCGCCACGGCAGCGGTGGGGGAGCTCGGTAGGCGCAGCGTCGGACGTGGCTCGTCTTCGCGGACGGGGCCGGTCGGGCGCTGCGCCCGTCGGGCCGCTCGCAGGTGATGCCGGCGCCGACGAGTCCACCCTGGCCGCCCGGCTGGGGCAGCCCCTCGATCCTGCTCTGGCACCTCACCGGTCCCGCCGTGGTCCGCCGCCTCCGCGCCGGCACACCGACCCGGCTGCGCCACCGGTCCTTCCCTTCCATTCGTCGGTCGCCCCGACCGCTGGCCAGCCACCTCCTGACGCGATCGTCGAGGCTGCGTCACCTGCACGATCGTGCTGCAAGCTGGTGGTAGTGGCCCCGAGGCAGGCACGAGGCCGCTACGACCAGGATCGAGTGCGATGTTCGCAGCGGGCCTGGACGGCGCGGGGCCGCCTACCGCGGTCTGCGGCGCCGGCGGCCCCTCGTCGGGTGGTGCGAGTCAGGCGATGGAGGCGGGGAAGCGGTCCCAGACCCGGTGAGCGGCCATCAGGCGTTGCACGGCATCGAGGACCTCGCCGCCGGTCCCACTGGTGACGACGCCCGGTGTGCCGGCCACCCCGGCCCGCTCCAGCACCGCGACGCCCGGGCCCCAGGCGCCGATCACCTTGGCGTGCCGCCAGCACTCCTGGACCATCAGCAGCACCCGCGGGTCGATCCCCGGCGCGCCCGGCGCCCCCGCCTTGTCGTCCCAGGCGGGCAGCGCGTCCGGCGCCGGGGCGGGCGCCCCGGCCAGCAGCAGCGCATCGAACTCGACCGACCGGGCGGTGGCGAAGCTGCGCTGCACCGGCATCCCGTCGACGGTGCCGCCGTGTGCGGCGACCAGCAGCGGCACCATGCCGGCGGAGAACACCGCCCGGCGTACCTGTCCGACGCCGTCGGGGTCGCTGTCGGCGTCCACCACGATGCCGACCGTCCGGCCGTCGGACGGCCACTCGCGGCCCAGCTGGGACAGTGCGGGGCTCGGCGCGACCTCGGCGAGCGGCTCGCTCGGCTGCGGCGCGGGCAGGCCCAGGCCGGCGGCCACCTGCGCGCAGAGCACCGGGTCGATGTTGGCCAGCGCCCGCAGCTGCCGTTCCTTGATCGCCTGGTGGTAGCACTTGCCCAGCTCGAAGGCGTACGCCCGGACGATGTGCTCCTTCTCCACCGGCGACATGCTCAGCCAGAACAGCCGGGCCTGGCTGAAGTGGTCGTCGAACGAGGCGGGACTGGCCCGTACCTTCGGGGCCTCGGCCACCGTGACCGGCACGTCGACGAACGGGTGGTCGTCCGGACCGGCTGGGAAGGGGTTGCCGCCGTCCAGCGTGTTCGGTCGGTACGGCGCCACCCCCGCGTGCACGGCCTGCTGGTGGAAGCCGTCGCGCAGCATGTCGTTGACCGCCGCGTGCGGCCGGTTGATCGGGATCTGGGTGAAGTTCGGCCCGGCGAGGCGGGTGAGCTGCGTGTCCAGGTAGGAGAAGAGCCGGCCCTGGAGCAGCGGGTCGTTGGTGACGTCGATGCCGGGCGGCAGGTGGCCCAGGTGGAAGGCGACCTGTTCGGTCTCGGCGAAGAAGTTCGTGGGCGTACGGTTCAGCACCAGCCGGCCCACCGGCTGCACCTCGGCCAACTCCTCCGGCACGATCTTCGTGGGGTCGAGCAGGTCGATCCCGGCGAAGGTCTCCTCCGGGGTGTCCGGGAAGACCTGGATGCCGAGTTCCCACTCGGGGAACGCGCCGGCCTCGATCGCGTCGTACAGGTCCCGGCGGTGGAAGTCCGGGTCGAAGCCGTTGAGCATCTGTGCCTCCTCCCAGGTCAGGGAGTGCACACCCAGCTTCGGCTTCCAGTGGAACTTGACCAGCACCGTCTCCCCGGCGGCGTTGACCAGCCGGAAGGTGTGGACGCCGAAGCCCTCCATGGTCCGGTACGAGCGGGGGATGCCCCGGTCGGACATGTTCCAGATGGTGTGGTGCTGCGCCTCGGTGTGCAGCGACACGAAGTCCCAGAAGGTGTCGTGCGCGCTCTGCGCCTGGGGGATCTCCCGGTCCGGGTGCGGCTTGCCGGCGTGGATGATGTCGGGGAACTTGATGGCGTCCTGGATGAAGAAGACCGGCATGTTGTTGCCGACCAGGTCGAAGGTGCCCTCGTCGGTGTAGAACTTCGTCGCGAAGCCGCGGGTGTCCCGGACGGTGTCGGCCGACCCGCGCGAACCGAGCACGGTGGAGAACCGGACGAAGACCTCGGTCTCCCTGCCCTTGGCGAGGAAGCCCGCGGTGGTCAGCCGCTCGGCGGTGCCGTAGCCGGTGAAGACGCCGTGCGCCCCGGTGCCCCGGGCGTGCACCACCCGCTCGGGGATGCGCTCGTGGTCGAAGTGGGTGATCTTCTCGCGGAAGTGGTGGTCCTGGAGCAGGATCGGTCCCCGCGGGCCGGCCTTGAGCGAGTGGTCGGTGTCGCGCAGCCGGGTGCCGTTGGCGGTGGTCAGGTAGGCGCCCTGCTGGCCCTTGGCGGTCTTGGGGACGCCGGTGCGGGCACCGGTCGGCGTGACCGTCTCCGGGGCGCCCTGTTCCTTCTTCGGCGGCAGCGGGTCGTGCGGAGTGGTGGGCTCCTCGAGCGGCGGCGGCGCGCTGCCGGGGGCGCCGGGCACGTCGGGGGTGAGTACGTCGGCCACCTTCTCCGCCGCGTTTCCCACGGCGTCCTTGACGGCCCTGGCGGGGTTGCTGGATTCCACTGGACGGATCCTTCCGTGGAGCTGGTTGCGGGTAGGCCCACCGATGCTCGTCGGGGCAGCCTGCTATCGCCCTACCCGGGGCGGATCAGGCAAAACGCACCGATCTGGTCGGAGTGTCTCCGGCGGTGGTTTGGCCGCGACCGGCATCGGGCAATGCTGGGGTCGACGTAAACCCCCTGGAAGGAACGGGCTCTCATGACTGTTACGGGCATCCTCACCGCCATCGTCATCGGTTTGATCATCGGCGCGCTCGGCCGGCTGGTCGTACCGGGCAAGCAGAACATCCCGATCTGGCTCACGCTGCTGATCGGTGTGGTCGCCGCGATCCTCGGCACCATCGTCGCCGGCGCGTTCGGCGTGAAGGACACGAGCGGCATCGACTGGATCGAGCTCCTGCTCCAGGTCCTCTTCGCCGCCATCGGTGTCGCCATCGTCGCCGGCACCTACGGCCGCCGCCGGGTGCACTGACCCTCAGAGCGTCACGACGCCGGCCCACCCCGACCCCCGGGGCGGGCCGGCGTTCTGCTGTCCGCAGCCGGGCGCGGGATACTGGGGCGATGGGTTCGCACGGGCGTACGCCGGTCGGCTCGGCGCCGCCGACCGCCCCGGTGCTGGTGGTCTTCGGTCGGGGTGTCGACTGCGTCGGCGGCGGCTACCGACTCGGCCCCGACGGGCTCGCCCGGGTCCGTGCCGCGGTGGACTACGTCGCGGCCCACCGCGGCGATCTCCAGCGCGCCGCCCGACGCGGCCGGCCGCCACGGATCATCTTCACCGGCGGCTGGGCCGAGGCGTGCGAGGGGGCGGCGGCGCCACCGGCCGGCAGCCGGGAGGGCGAGCTGATGCTCCGCGCGGCCCGGGCCGCCGGGCTGCACCGGTACGCGGACCTGCGGGTCGAGAGCCGGTCCCGCAGCACCCTGGAGAACCTGGTCCACACCGCCGCCGACGGCCTGCTGGCGGGCTGGGAGTTCGACGCGCGCCAGCCGTTGGGGCTGGTCTCCCATTCGTGGCACCTGCCCCGGGTGCGGCTGCTCGCCGCCAAGGTGCTCGGCCTGCGCGGCCCGGCGCTGCGCGACGTGCCGGTGTCCGAACCGGACCCCCGTGGGCGGCGCTCGGAGCGGGCCGCCCGCCTCGCCTGCCGAGTGGCCTACCTGGGCGTGGGCGACCCGGCCGCCCTGCTGCGCCGGGAGCGCGCGATGGTGGCCTCCCTGCGGCGAGTCGAACGGCTCGGCGCGGCGCTGGGCCGCCGCTGAAGAGGCGCCGCGCGGCGCGTCCGGGGGTCGGACCGGGGCAGGTGGGGGCGGTGCCGGAAATCGATGCCGGCGAGGGCGCGACGCGGCGACCGGAACTGGGTATGTGAGGCCGTCCGGCCCACCGGCGCCGCCGCCGACCACTGTCGACGGCGGGCGGCGCAGGCGACGAGAGGAAACCGATGATCGTTCTCCTGCCCGTGCACCAGCCCAGCGAGAAGCTGCCCGCGCTCGTCGGCGAGCTCCGCGCCGCCGCACCGGACCTCACCATGGTGGTGGTCGACGACGGCAGCAGCGGCCCCGCCCCGGCCGAGGCGCTGCGGGCGGCCCGCGACCTCGGCTGCACCGTGCTGCGCCACCGGCGGAACCTGGGCAAGGGCGTCGCCCTGCGGACCGGCTTCCGGTACGTCATCCGTACCTGGCCGGGGCAGGACGTGGTCTGTGCCGACGGCGACGGGCAGCACCGCACCGAGGACATCCTGCGGGTGGCCCGGCGGGTCCGCGAGACCGGCCGGATGGTGCTCGGCGTACGCCGGTTCACCGGCCGGGTGCCGCTGCGCAGCCGGGTCGGCAACGAGGTCACCCGGCTGCTGTTCCGCGCGGTCACCGGCTGCCCGGTGCGGGACACCCAGACCGGCCTGCGAGGTCATCCGGCGGCCCAGCTGGACTGGCTGCTGACGGTCCCGGGTGACCGGTTCGACTACGAGATGGCCGTGCTGCTGGCGGCGACCCGGACCGGTGAGGGGATCGAGCAGACCCCGGTCGCCACCCGGTACGTGGCCAACAACGCCTCGTCCCACTTCAGCTCCGTGGTCGACTCGGCGCGGGTCTACCGTCCGCTGCTCCGGTTCGCGGTCTCTCCACGGTCGGCCACTCGTCCCACGGCCGCCGAGGCCTGCCCGGTCGAGGGCCGCCCGGCCCCCGACGCCACCGGGGCGGAGCGGGCGCGTCCCGCCGACTCACCGGTCGGCGGCCGGTAGCGGTACGCCGGCCCCGGGGGCGGGGCAGAGTCACCCATCCGGCTGGTTGTGTGCGCGGTGCGTCACATTCCGGTGATCCTGCCTCCGCCGGGTGGTCACATCTGGTACCGCTCCCTGGGGCCTTCCCGCAGCCCACTGGTACGGTCGACAGGTGATCGTCGAGGAACACTGGTGGAACGGGGACGCGACCGTGCGTGGTCGCCGCGACGTCTACATCCGCACCGATGGTCAGCGCTGGGAGGTGCAGGCGCAGATCGGTGGTGAGCACGGCCGGTCCGAGGTGCTGGAGTGCTCCAGCCGCAGCTCCGCCGCGATCCTGGCCGACGCGTGGCGGGGTGGCGGCAAGGGCTGGCGGGAACTGCGGCACTGACCGGCACGCCGTACCCTGCGCCGGGTCTTCGGGAGGGCGGGCGATGAGGCAGCACGACCGGCCGGCCCGGGCGTTGCCCGTGGCGGCGCTGGCCGCGCTGGCTCTGCTCGTGGCGCCCGACGTGGCGGCGGCGGCACCGGCGGCCGGGCCGGGTGCGCCGGTCTGCGAGGTACGCGACCGCCGGCTCAACGAGTTGTCCGGGCTGGGCGTGGTCGGCGACGGGTTCGTCGCGGTGAACGACGGCTCGGACGAGGAGTCGCACCGGCGGATCTTCTTCCTGGACGCCGACTGTTCGGTGACCCGGGCGGTGCGCTACCCCTCGCCGCCCCGGGACACCGAGGACCTGACCGTCGCCCCCGACGGCACCGTCTGGGTGGCCGACATCGGCGACAACGACCGGGACCGGCAGACCGTCGGGGTGTGGCAGCTGCGTCCCGGGGCGAGCCGGCCGGTGCTGTACCGGATGGCCTACCCGGACCGGGCGCACGACGCCGAGGCGATGCTGGTGACCGGCGACGGCCGGCCGTTGATCGTCACCAAGTCCACCGGCACCCTGTACGCGCCGGCCACGACGCTCCGGGCCGGTGGCGTCACCCCGCTGGTGAAGCTCGGGGAGGTGCGGCTGCCCTCGACCACGACGCGCAACCCGTTCTCGTTCGTCGGCCGGACCCTGGTGACCGGTGCCGCCACCGCTCGAGACGGGAAGCGGGTGGTGCTGCGCACGTACGCCGACGCCTTCGAGTTCGACGTGCCCGACGGCGACGTGGTCCGCGCGTTGACCACCGGTACGCCGCGCGGCACGCCGTTGCCCGACGAGCCGCAGGGCGAGTCGGTCACCTACGGCCGCGACGGCCGCTCGCTGCTCACCGTCTCGGAGAGCGCCGGTGAGCCGGCCGGCGACCGTCCGGTGATCCGCCGGTACGCGTTGTCGACGTCCGGCGAGGCCACCACCCCTGCCGGCGCCGCGACGACCACCGGCGCCGCGACCGCCACGGCTCCCGCCGAGGCGACCGGTGCCGCCGCCGTGGCGGCGGCGGACGGGGCACGCGCCCGGGAGCGGGGTTCCGTCGGCTTCGGCGCGGCGGCCGCGCTCGGGCTCGGGGTCTTCGCGCTGGGGCTGGCCGGCCTGCTGCGCGCCCGCCGCTCCGGTCGCCGCTGACCAGTACCCGAACAGCCCGGGCCGCACCTGACCAGCACCCGCCCCTCAGCGGGGAGCCGCGTGGAACGCCGGTCAGTCGGCGGCTCCCGCGTCCGGGTCGACGGCCCCGCGTCGGCCGGTGCGGGTCGCGTACGCCCGGCGCATCTTGACCCAGTTGCCGCAGCCCGCCATCGAGCACCAGCGACGGGCCTGGTTGCGGGAGGCGTCGTAGTAGGCCCAGCGGCAGGTGTCCCGGTCGCACGCCTTGAGTCGACGCCAGGCGCCATTCGCGTCGCAGCGGCGGACGGCGTCGACCAGCCGGGCGAGCGCGTGGTCGAACGGCGCGTCGCGGGCGGCGGCGAGGTGGTGGGCGTCGGCGGTGAAGGCGAGCTGGACGGGCACCCGGGCCAGGGCCGCGTTGAGTCGGTCGAGCGCGGCCGGATCGGTGGCGTCGCGGTGGACCACGCCCGGGCGGCCGAGGACGCCACCGCGCTCCTGCTGCGGGGCGGGCGCCGACGGGTCGCCGCGATCGGGCTGGACCACGGTGCCCCCGTCGGGGCCGGGGCGCCGTACGTCCTCGGTTAGCGGCGGGCCCTGGACCGGGCCGGGCTCGGCGCACCCCCCGGCCACCTGCGGTCCGTCGACCGCCATCGGCGGGCCGACGGCTACCGGGCCGCCCGGGCGCTCCTCGCCGCCGACCCTCGTCCCGACGCCGTCGTCTGCTCGTCGGACCCGCTGGCCATCGGCGCGATGCGCGCGGCGTTCGACCTCGGCCTGCGGGTGCCGGAGGACGTCGCGGTGATCGGCATGGGCGACAGCGAGGAAGGGCGCTACTGGCGGCCGGCGCTCAGCAGCGTCTCCGTCGACACCGCCGGCCTGGCCCGCGAGGCCGTGGCCCGGATCGTGGCCCGGATCGCCCGGCCGGGCGCGCCTCCGGCGCGGATCACCGTGGCGCACTCCGTGCGGGCCCGGGCGAGCTCCGGAGGCTGACCGGCGGCGTCCTCGTCCCCGCTGTCCGCAGGCCCCAGCGGATGACGGACGGAAGCAGCAGCCCCGCGGTCGCGAAGATCGCGGCCAGCCCGAGCCAACCCGGTACGCCCCAGCCCAGCACCAGGGCGGTGAGCAGTGGTGGCGCCATCAGGTTGCCGATCTGCCGCCCGGTCTGGTGGGCGCCCTGGTACTGCCCCTGGGCCCACGGCGGCGGCAGGTCGAAGATCACCGCGAAGGTCGCGCTGGCCAGCCAGAGCTCGCCGAGCACGTGCACCGTCGCCGCGGTGAGCACCAGCGTGACGACCAGCCAGTCCGGGCGGTGCGCGGTCAGCCCGAACAGCACGCACGACGCGGCCACCACGAGGGCGCCCCGCCGGGCGACCGGGATCGCGTCGGTGGCCGTGCGGGCGCCCCGGGACGCCCAGACCTGGAGCGTCACGCAGCCGACGGTGTTGACCAGCAGCGCGGCCGACACCAGCGTGACCGGAGCGGTGGTGGAGGCGACCAGCCACAGCGGCAGGGCCAGGCTCAGCAGGGCGTTGTAGAGCGCCGCCACCAGCCCGTCCAGCACCGCGAAGGCGAGGAACGGCCGGTCCCGCAGGGCCACCATGGCCGGCCCGCCCGTCGGCGCGGTGACCGGGTCGACGTCGGGGAGCCGGCGCACGATCCCGGCCGCCAGCAGGTAGGTCGCCGCGTTGCCGAACAGCACGACGAGGTAGCCGGCCCGGGTGTCCAGGGCCAGCGGGACGCTGCCGGCCAGTGCGCCGAGTGCCACGCCGGCGTTGTTCGCCGAGCGGACGAAGGCCCTGGTGCGGACCCGGTCCGGCGGCGGCACGGCGCCCGCGATCAGCGCCCCGTTGGCCGCCTTCACGGTGGAGTCGGCGACCGCGAGCAGGCAGGCGAGCGGAACGAACGACCACAGCCCGTCGACCCGGGTCAGCCCGGCGAAGCAGGCGGCGGAGACGAGCAGCGCCAGGATCTGTACCTGCTTCGGGCCTCGCCGGTCGGCGACGTGGCCCATCGGGGTGGTGAGCACGACCCCGGCGAGGGCCGCGCAGCTCAGTCCGATCGCGACCTGGGCGGCGCCCAACCCGACCGAGCGGATGAGGAAGAGCGTGCCGGTGGCCAGGTAGGCGCCGTTGCCGAAGGTGTTGACCAGCGTCGCCGCCATCAGGATCCGCGGCGTGCCGGGTCGGGGGAGCAGCGAGCGGAGCACGTCCCGATTTAACAGTACGTACGTACGGTATGCAATAGTCGCGGAGTTCTTCGCGCTGGGGGCGAAAATCCGGCGGGGCAGGCAACCGGCGCCGGGTGTCCCGCGTGACTAGGGGTACGACAGGCCCGGAAGGGTCGGAGGGGGCAGATGTTGTCACGCGAGGACAGCTTCGACGGTTTCTACCGGGCGAGCCGACAACGGCTCTACGACTGCGTGTACGCACTCACCGGCAACGCGGCCGAGGCGCAGGACGCGGTGCACGAGGCGTACGCCCGGGCCTGGCAGCGCTGGTCGACCGTCGGCGAGTACGCCGACCCGGAGGCGTGGGTGCGCACGGTCGCCCGCCGGGTGGCGGTGAGCCGCTGGCGCCGGGCCCGCTCGGCGTGGACCGCCCACCGCCGGCACGGGCCGCCACCGGACGTGCCCGGACCCAACCCGGACGCCGTGGTGCTGACCGAGGCGCTGGCCCGGCTGCCGATCGCCCAGCGCACCGCGGTGGTGCTGCACCACCTGGTCGGACTGCCGGTGGCCGAGGTGGCCCGGGAGACCGGCGTGCCCGAGGGCACCGTCAAGGCTCGGCTGTCCCGGGGACGGCGGGCGCTGGCCAACCTGATCGAGGAGACCCCTACGGAGGCGCACCATGTCTGACGGATTCGAGCGTGGCTTCGAGTCGCTGCGCGGACAGCAGCCACCCGCTCCGTTCGCGGACCCCTCGGCGGTGCGCCACCGCGGCCGGCAACGCACCCGGCACCAGGCGCTCGCCGCCGGCCTGGCCGTGGTCGCCGTGGCCGGGGCCGGCTTCGGTTGGGCCACGAACGTCCGACCGGTCGGCAACCCGGTGGCCCCCGCCCCGGCGGCCACCTCGCCGACCGGGGCATCGCTGGCCCCCCGGCCCAGCCTCGCCCCCACCGTCTCTGGTGCGCCGGAGCCGAAGCCGAGCCAACCGTTCACCCCCTCGTCGGGCCCGGACACCGCCCCGGGCATGGACGCCCTGCTGCTCCGCCCGGACGACCTCGGCCCCGGTGACTGGCGGGAGCGCGTGCCGCAGGAGCCGTTCGAGGGCGACACCTGGCGGTGGGCGGACCTCTGCCCGGCCTACCGCAGCGCCGACTACCCGTCCCTCAAGCACCAGGCCGCCCTGGACTTCACCGGTTACGCCGCCGGCGAGAGCTACGTCTACGAGCACCTGCACCGGTACGCGGACGGCTGGGGCGAGCGGGCGTACAGCGACGTCATGGCCGTCCTCACCCGGTGCGGCGCCACGGTCGCGCCGCCGTCGTCGTCCCCGCCGCCACCGTCGGCCCGGCCCGGACAGCCGCGCACGACCACCTACACCATCCTGGCCAGCGGGCCGCTCGGGTCGACCGGCGGGGGCGAGGTGATCCTGGTCCGCGAGGAGAACTGGAGCTACGACGGCGACGTGCTGAGGAAGGAGCCGATGGTGACGTTCACCGCCGTGGTCCGGGTCGGCGACCGGGTGGCGACGCTGATGTTCTCGCCGGACCGCGACCAGGAGTACGCCAACAGGGTGGTCAGGACGACGGCGACCCGGCTGACGGCGTCGTAGCGGGACCGACGACCGGACCGGCGGTCGCTCGTTGAACGGTGGCAACCACCCCGCAGCGCCGGGTCGGGCCGCCGAGCCGCGGGCGGCCGCCGGACCGGCGCGGGCGCCTCTTCCCTGGAGGTCACCGTGTACCGACACCCCGCGCGCGTCTTCGCCCGCATCGGCGGCGACGGGCCCGCCCCGCCGCCCCGGACGGTCCTCGGCCGGGCCGTCGTCCTCGGCGCCAGCATGGCCGGTCTGCTGGCGGCCCGGGTCCTCGCCGACCACGCCGAGAGCGTGCTCATCCTGGACCGCGACGACCTTCCACCGGACGCGCGGCCCCGGGCCGGGGTGCCGCAGGGCACCCAGATGCACGTGCTGCTGCCCGCCGGCCGGCAGCAGATCGAACGCTGGTTCCCCGGCTTCTCCCGGGAGGCGCTCGTCGAGGGGGCGGTGCTGGTCACCGCCGAGTCCCGCCGCACCTACCACGACGGGCGGCGCAAGGTCCGCGGCTCCGACGTGGACATGATCGCCGCCAGCCGCCCCTTCATCGAGGCGCTGCTCCGCCGGCACGCCCTGGAGCTGCCGAACGTCACGCTCCGGCACGACCGGGCGACCGGCCTGGCGATCGGTGGCGGTGCGGTCACCGGGGTACGCCACGACGGCGGGACGGTCCCCGCCGACTTCGTGGTGGACGCCACCGGCCGGTCCAGTCGGCTCGGCGACTGGCTGGAGCAGGCCGGCTGGGAACGCCCGCCGATGCGCCGGCTGGCCATCGGACTGAACTACGCCACGGCGCTGTTCCGGCGTACCGAGGAACACCCGGTCCCGAACGCCGTGCTGGCCGGGTGCAGCGCCGAGCGCGGCGGGGACGTGGCCGGCGCCGGCCTGTCCGCGATCGAGGGCGACCGGTGGATCGTGATGCTCGGCGGCTACGGCCACTGCCGGCCCGGACGGGACCTGGACGACCTCCTGCGCCGCTGCCGGGAGGACTTCCCGCCGGAGTTCGGCCGGGTGGTACGCAACGAGCTGCTCGGCCCGGTCCGCACCTACCGGCAGGCCGACAGCCGGCGGCGGGACTTCCACCGGCTCGCCCGGCTGCCCGGTGGCCTGGTGGCCGTCGGAGACGCCGTCGCCTCGTTCAACCCGATCTACGGTCAGGGCATGTCGTCGGCAGGGTTGCACGCCTCCTGCCTGTCGGCGTACCTCCGCTCGGGCGCGGACCCCCGCCGCCCGGCCCGGGAGTTCTTCGCCCTGCAACGGGTGGTGGTGGACGCCGCGTGGGACATGTCCACCTCGGCCGACCTGGCCCGCCCGTCGGTCACCGCGCCCCGGCCGCGCGGCTACCGGCTGTCCCGCTGGGTGAGCAACCAGATCGTCGCCGCCTCGGTCACCGACCCGACGATCGCCCGACGTTTCGACGCCGTGGTGGAGATGCGCAGCCATCCCCGCTCGCTGGCCAGCCCCGCGGTGCTGGCCCGCGCGGTCCGGGTCAACGCGATCCGGCCGCGCTGACCGCGCCCTGTCCCACCCCACCGGTACGGTCCCGGCATGGTCACCGTCGCCGACGTACGGGCCCTGGCGCTCACCCTGCCCCGCACCACCGAGCACCTGATCCGGGACCGGGTCAAGTTCCGGGTGGGGGCGATCGTGTACGTCGCCTTCTCCCGCGACGAGACCAGCATGGGCTTCGCCCATCCCCGGGAGGAGCGTGACGCGCTGGTCGACGCCGAGCCGGAGCTGTTCTTCCGGCCCGGCGCGGCGGACCTGCGCTTCAACTGGGTGTGCTGCCACCTCGACCGGCTCGACCACGACCGGATGACCGAGCTGGTCTGCGAGGCGTGGCGGATGGTCGTGCCGAAGTTCCTGGCCCGGCAGCGGCTCGGCGCCTGAGGCGGGTCAGGGCTTGCGGGCCAGCCCCGCCCAGTAGTACGCGGCCCGCGGGTCGGCGGGCGGTTCCCCGTCCGGACGCCACGCCATCACCGGCGTGAGTCCCGGCTCGACGAACTCCCAGCCCTCGAAGAAGCGCTCGACCTCGCCCCGGCTCCGCGCCACCAGCGTCATGCCGGCCTGCCGAGCGGCGGCCACCGCCGCGCCCACGGCTTCCGGGTTGAAGTCCTGGGTGGGGTGGGTGATCGCCAGGTAGCTGCCCGACGGCAGCGCCTCGGTCAGCGCCCGCAGCGTGCCGGCCGGATCGTCCTCGTCGGCGATCAGCATCAGGATGGCGATCAGGGTGAGCGCCACCGGCTTCGTCAGGTCGAGGGTGTCGGTGAGCACGGGGTGCTCCAGGATGCTGCGCGGCTCGCGCAGGTCGGCGTCGACGTACGCGCTGCGCCCCTCCGGTGTGCTCACCATCAGCGCCCGCGAGTGGGCCAGCACCACCGGGTCGTTGTCGACGTACACCACCCGGGTTTCCGGGGCGATCGACTGGGCCACCTCGTGCAGGTTGGGTCGGGTGGGAATGCCCGCGCCGACGTCCAGGAACTGCCGGATGCCCTCCTCGGCGACCAGGTGGCGGGCCACCCGGTGCACGAACCGCCGGTTCTCCTTGGCCATCGCCGGAAGCGTCGGGATCGCCTCGGTCATCGCCGCGCCCATGGCCCGGTCGACCGCGAAGTTGTCCTTGCCGCCCAGCCAGAAGTCGTAGACCCGCGCCGAGTGCGGCACGGTGGCGTCCACGGCGGGTGCCTCCGACTCGCTGAGCTGCTGTCCGTCCTCGGTCACGACACGCTCCCTCCGTCGGTGATCCACAGTAGACGAGGTCTGGCCTGCGTGGTGTCGCGGGACCGACCATCCAGATCGGATAGCCGCTATCGGTGTCGCCCGATGCCCCGGGGTACCCCACGTCGTCGCTGCCACGGAACGGGGGCGGCAGGAGGAGCTGACTCATGGGGATCAGGACGATCGGAAGGACCGCGCTCGCTGTCACGCTGGCCGGTACCCTGCTGGCCGGCTGCGGCGGGAAGGGTACGGGCACGGCGGCCGAGCCGAGCCCGAAGGAGAACGGTGTCGCCGCCCTCGCGCCCGAGGAGGCGCTGAAGCGGTCGACCGCGGCGCTGGAGAAGGCGGGGTCGTACCGCGTCAAGGGAGGCATGCAGGACGACGGCAGCGCGATCACCGTCGACCTGGCGGTGGCCGGCACGGATCTCGGCGGCACCATGACGATGGACGGCGGAAAGATCGACCTGCTCGCCGTCGGTGGTCAGAAGTATCTGCGGGCGGATGAGAAGTTCTGGGCCAAGGTGGTCGAGCCGAACGCGGCCGACGACGCCGCCAAGTTGTTCGGCGGCAAGTGGATGAAGGTGGACCCGGAGAACAAGACCGCAAGACTGTTCGACTTCGCCACCCCGCAGAAGCTGCTGAAGGCCGACGCCCCGCTGACCAAGGGGGAGACCCGCGACGTCGACGGCCAGCCCGCCATCGGTTTGGTGGAGAGCGACAGCAATGGTGGCACCCTTTTCGTGGCCACCACCGGTGAGCCGTACCCGGTGATGCTCACCAGCGGCAAGGACACCCAGGGGGAGATCCGGCTCAGCGACTTCGGCGCGACGTTCGACCAGATCAAGGCGCCCGCCGAGGCGGACGTCGTCGAGATGAAGGACCTGAAGCGCAAGTGAGCTGAGCGGCGCCCGGCCCGGCCCACCCCACCGGTGGGCTGGGTCAGGCCCGGTTCTCCCAGCCCCAGGCCGCGATCTCCACCCGGTTGCGGGCCCCGAGCTTCGCCCCGATCGCCGCGAGGTGGCTCTTCACCGTGCTCAGCGAGATGAACAGCTCGGCGGCGATCTCCTGGTTGGTGCGGCCACGGGCCACCGCCCGGACCACCTCCCGCTCCCGCTCGGAGAGCGGCCGGGCCGGTGCCCGACCGCCGGTCCCGGCGGTCGCGGTGAACTGCCGCAGCAGCCGTACGGTCACCGTGGGGGAGACCAGGGCGTCGCCCGCGTACGCCGCCCGGACCGCCTCGACCAGCAGGGCCGGGCCGGCGTCCTTGAGGATGAACCCGACCGCCCCGCTGCGCAGCGGGCCGTGGACGTACTCGTCCAGGTCGAAGGTGGTCACCACGACCACCCGCAGCGGATGGACGGTGCCGGGGCCGGCCAGGGCGCGGGTCACCGCCAGCCCGTCCAGGCGGGGCATCCGGATGTCGACCAGGCAGACGTCCGGGCGCAGCCGGCGCGCCTGGGCGATCGCCTCCACCCCGTCCGGCGCCTCGGCCACCACCACGATGTCCGGCTGGTCCTCCAGGATCAGGCGCAGTCCACTGCGTACCATCGCCTGGTCGTCGGCGACCAGGACCCGGATGGTCATCGCGGCGCCCGACCCGGCAGCGGCAGGGTGGCCGCCACCGACCAGCCGGCGCCCGGCCGCGGCCCGGCCCGCAGCGTGCCGCCGAGCGCCGTCACCCGCTCCCGCATGCCGACCAGGCCGTAGCCATCGCGCGCCGGACCGGCCGCCGGGGCGGCGTCGTCGGTGACCTCGACGGTGACGACCGGCCCCTCCTCGGCGACCACCACCGACACCGACCGGGCCGCCGGTGCGTGCCGGGCCACGTTGGTCAGCGACTCCCGGACGATCCGGTAGACGGTGCCGGTCACGTCGGGCGGCCAGGCCGGATCGGGCGGCGACTGCCGCAGCCGCACCACCCGGCCAGGCGCCTCGAAGCGAGCCACCAGGTCCCGCAGCGGTTCCGGCCCGGCGCTGCCGGGGCCGTCCCCAGGCTCGCGCAGGATGCCCACCACCCGGCGCATCGCGGCCAGCGCGTCCGAACCGGCGGCCTCGATGTCGGCCAGCGAGGTGGGCAGCCGGTCCGGGTCGCGGCGGGCCACCAGCGGCGCCACCTGGGCCTGGAGCACGATGCCGGTCAGGTGGTGGGCGGCCACGTCGTGCAGCTCCCGGGCCAGCTCCAGCCGCTCGGCGCGGCGTACCTGCTCGACCGTCTCCCGGCGGCGGTGGTCGGCGAGCCGGAACCCCAGGCCGCCGGCGAGCGCCGCCAACCAGCCGGCGCCGGCCAGCGTCGGGACCGGGGTGAGCCCGCCGGTCGCCGCGCTGCCGGCGGCGACCACCAGGCCCAGCGCCGCCACCGTGACCGCCGGCCGGGTCGGCAGCGTCCGTACCGCCGACCCCACCAGCACGGCCAGGCCCAGCACCGCCGCCGGACCGGGCTCGCGGGGCAGCCCGGCCGCCTCCGCCACCCCGACCGCGACCGCCGCGACGACGCCGCCGGCCACCGCCGTGCCGAACCGGTGCGCCCGCCGGGCCAGGGCGAGCCCGCAGACGAGCACGCCGGCCACCAGGTCGACCACCCACCAGCCGGCGCCCCAGCTGGCCCGGATCGCCATGGCGGTGACGACGAGCGCCACGGCGAACACCACACCCAGGCCGACCTCCACCGCGAGCGCGGCCCGACCGGCCGGCAGCCACCGATGTCCCATGGCTCCCAGGCTAGGAAGCCGGGCCGCCCGGGGTGAACCGGTCAAAAGTACGGTCACCGCGGCCGGCTTCCGTGCCGTGGGCCGATGCCCGGCCGCCCCGCGATCCGCAGGCTGAACGGCATGCGAGACGACGAATCCCGTCCGGTGCTGCGCGCCGAACGGCTGACCAAGCGGTACCGGCGGCGCGTGGCGCTGGCCGACTGCGACCTGCACGTGCCACCGGGCCGGGTGATCGGGCTGGTCGGCCCGAACGGCGCCGGCAAGTCCACCCTGCTCCAGCTCGCCTGCGGCCTGATCCGGCCCAGCTCGGGCACCCTCACCGTGCTGGGTGCCCGGCCCGCCGCCGACGCCGCCCACCTGGCCCGGGTCGGCTTCGTCGCCCAGGACACCCCGGTGTACGCGGCCCTCACCGTCGCCGACCACCTGGCCATGGGCGCCCACCTCAACCCCCGTTGGGACACGGCGCTGGCGCGGCGCCGGGTCGAGCAGGTGGGGTTGCCGCCGGGGCAGCGCGCCGGCCGGCTCTCCGGCGGCCAGCGGGCCCAGCTCGCCCTGACCGTGGCCGCCGCGAAGCGGCCCGAGCTGCTGATCCTCGACGAGCCGGCGGCGGCGCTGGACCCGCTGGCCCGGACCGGCTTCCTGGACAACCTGGTGGACTTCGTCGGCGAGCTGGGCGCCAGCGCCATCCTGTCGTCGCATCTGCTCGCCGACGTCGAGCGGGTCTGCGACCACCTGATCGTCCTCGCCGACGCCCGGGTCCAGCTCGCCGGTGACGTGCGGGACCTGCTCGCCACCCACCACCGGGTGGTCGCCGGGCCCGCCGTGCTGGACCGGCTGCCCGCCAGGGTGACGGTGGTCCATCGGACCGAGGGCGCCGCCCTGGTCCGGTCGCCCGGTGCGTTGCCACCCGGCCCGTGGCGGGCCGAGACACCGGGGCTGGAGGAACTGGTCATGGGCTACCTGACCCGGGCCGCCGTCGAACCGCACCGGCAGGAGGTGACCCGATGATCTGGATGAGTTGGCGGCAGTTCCGCACCCAGGCCCTCGTGGCCGCGGCCGTGCTGGTGGTGGTCGCGGCCTGGCTGCTGGTGCTGGGCAGCCAGATCCGGCACCAGTACGCCACCGAGGTCGCCCCCTGCCCCGGCGACTGCGCGGCGGTGGCCGGCCGCTTCCTGGACACCTACCGGTCCCGGGTGTACGCCCTCGACGCGCTGCTGCTGGCCGTACCGGCACTGCTCGGGGTCTTCTGGGGCGCGCCGCTGGTCGCCCGGGAGCTGGAGACCGGCACCCACCGGCTGGCCTGGAACCAGAGCGTCACCCGGCGGCGCTGGCTGGCCGCCAAGCTGGCGGTGGCGGCGCTGGCGGCGGCGGTCACCGCCGGTGCGCTCAGCGCGCTGGCCGGCTGGGCGGTCGGCCGGTACGACCAGGTCGCGGCGGGGCCGTACGACCCGCTGGGTGCGGGCCGCTTCTCCACCCTGCTGTTCGGCGCGCGGGACCTCACCCCGGTCGGGTACGCGGTCTTCGCCGTCGTGGTGGGCGCGCTGCTCGGCCTGCTGCTGCGCCGTACGGTGCCGGCCATGGCGGTGACCCTGCTGCTCTTCGTGGCGGTGCAGGTGCTGGTGCCGAACCTGGTCCGGCCGCACCTGATGCGGCCGGCGCACGCCGACCAGCCGATGACCGCCGAGCGGTTCGAGCGGCTCGCCGGCCTGGGCGGCCCGTTCAGCGACACCACCGTGAAGGGCCTGAAGATCCCCGACGCCTGGGTCACCTCGACCAGCCCGCTGCTCACCGCGACCGGCCGGCCGCTGAGCACTGCGGAGTTCCGGGCCTGCGAAGGGCGTTCCTGGCAGTGCCTGGCCGACCTCGACCTGCACGTCGCGGTGGCGTACCAACCGAACGACCGCTACTGGGCGTTCCAGCTGCGGGAGGCGGGGATCTTCCTGGCGGCGGCGCTGCTGCTGGCCGGGCTGGGCGCGGTACGGATCCAGCGCCGACGGGACTGAAGGCGCACCCTCTACGATGGTCACCGAACCTGCCGCGCCGCTCCCGGCCGCGGCGGGTCCGGTGACCTGGGGAGGTCTCGTGACGGCACCATCCACGCCGGACGCCCACGCAGGTAGGGGCGCCGACCGGATCGACACCACGGTCGTGCACCCGGCCCGCCGCTACAACTACTGGCTCGGCGGCAAGGACAACTTCGCCGTCGACCGGGAGTCCGGTGACCGGATCGCCGCCGTCTACCCGGGGATCCGTACCCTCGCCCGGGAGAACCGGGCGTTCCTCGGCCGCGCGGTGCGCTTCCTCGCCGAGGAGACGGGCATCCGCCAGTTCCTCGACATCGGCACCGGCATCCCGAGCGCCGACAACACCCACGAGGTGGCCCAGTCGGTGGCCCCCGAGTCCCGGGTGGTGTACGTCGACAACGATCCGATGGTGCTGGTGCACGCCCGGGCGCTGCTGACCAGTGCCCCGGACGGGGCGACCGCCTACCTGGACGCCGACCTGCGGGAGCCGGAGCGGATCCTCGCCGACCCGCAACTGCACGCCACCCTCGACCTGACCCGGCCGGTGGCCCTGGTGCTGGTCGCGGTCGCGCACTTCCTGACCGACGAGGACCGTCCGCACGAGAAGGTCGCCACGCTGCTCGACGCGCTGCCCTCCGGCAGTTGGCTGGTGCTGACCCACTTCACGACCGACCACATTCCCCCGGCGATCGTCGAGCGGATGTACGCCGAGTTCGCGTCGGGCCGGATGAAGCAGGACACCGTGCCGCGTACCGGTCCGGAGTTCGCCCGGTTCTTCACCGGGCTGGAGCTGGCCGATCCCGGGATCGTCCCGGTCACCGAGTGGCGGCCGCAGGTGCCGGCGGACCAGCGTCCCGCGCTGGCCGAGGCGTCGATCTACGGCGCGGTCGCCCGCAAACCCTGACCCGCCTGTCGCGTGGCCCGGTGTCCGCTGTGTGCGGAGATCGGCATTTTCGTGGACTGAAATCTGCCGGGTGCGGCGAGTCGACGCATCGCCTCGCGGGTGACGGCACGTCGTCGGCAAGGTGCCGTCCTGCGCGTGCCGGCACTGCCGGGATGACCGGTTTCATTGTGGGATGGTCCACAGGTCCACGCTGAGAGGTGCCTGAGAATTGGATTCGCGTTCCCTGTTCGGATACGTTCCGACCGGCCCTGAGCGCCTCCCGACCGGATGGCGCGGCCCCCGATGAGACCGAACGAGTAAACGACGGGCGTCGATGGCGTGATCCGCTGACGGTGTTCGACGGAAAGGCGATCGTGTCTGCTGTCGCAGTGAAGTCGCTCTACAAGATCTTCGGCAGTCGACCTGCCGAGGCGGTACGCCGGCTCGAAGGCGGAGCGCCCCGCGCGGAGGCGCTGGCCGGGCTTCCCGCCACCACGGCCGCGGTCGTCGACGCCACCTTCGAGGTGCGCCCGGGCGAGATCTTCGTCGTCATGGGGCTCTCCGGCTCCGGCAAGTCCACGTTGATCCGTACCCTCAACGGCCTGCTCCGTCCGACCAGCGGCAGCGTGGAGATCGACGGCGTGGACGTCGGCAGCCTCAAGCCCGCCGCGCTGCGCAAGCTGCGCCGGGAGAAGATCAGCATGGTCTTCCAGCACTTCGCCCTGATGCCGCACCGGACCGTGCTGGAGAACGCCGGCTACGCCCTCGAGGTCGCCGGGCTGCCGAAGGCCGAGCGTCGCGAGCGCGCCATGGAGGCGATCCGCATGGTCGGGCTGGAGGGCTGGGAGGACAAGCTCCCCCAGGACCTCTCCGGTGGCATGCGCCAGCGCGTCGGCCTGGCCCGCGCCCTGGCCGCCGGGACCGACATCCTGCTGATGGACGAGGCGTTCTCCGCCCTCGACCCGCTGATCCGCCGGGAGATCCAGGACCAGTTGCTGGAACTCCAGGCGGAGCTGGGCAAGACCATCGTCTTCATCACCCACGACCTCAACGAGGCGATGCGCCTCGGTGACCGGATCGCGGTGATGCGCGACGGCCGGATCGTCCAGATCGGCACGGCCGAGGAGATCCTCACCGACCCGGCCAACGACTACGTGCAACGGTTCGTCGCCGACGTGGACCGGACCCGGATCCTCACCGCCTCGTCGGTGATGGAGAAGCCGCACAGCGTCGTGGACGTCAACGCCGGACCGCGGGTCGCCGCGCACGCCCTGCGCCAGACGCAGACCTCCGTGGTGTACGTGACGGGCAGCCAGAAGCGGTTCCTCGGCACGGTCACCGAGGACGAGGTGGGCCGGGCGCTGCGCGCCGGACGGCCGAACCTCGACGGGTACGTCACCACCGGCCAGGTCCGTACCGTGCACGCGGACACCGCCGTGGCCGACCTCTTCGCCGAGGTCGCCGAGAGCACCCACCCGGTCGCCGTGCTCGACGACCGGGACCGGCTGGCCGGGGTGATCCCGCGGATCACCCTGCTCAGCGCGTTGGGCGGCCTGGCCGATTCCCCGACCACGACCGAGACGGCCGACGCCGTGCCGGTGGCCGCCGCCGGGAAGGGAGAGCCGGCATGAGTACGACCGCCGCACTGCCCCGGGTGCCGCTGGGCGAGTGGACCGAGAGCGCCGTCCAGTGGGCCACCGACACCCTGGGCCCGGTCTTCGACGGCGTCGCCATCGTGGTCGACGCCCTCGTCGACCCGCTGACCCGGCTGCTCACCGGGGCGCCCGCCCTCGTCGTGGTGCTGGTCCTCGCCGCCCTCGGCCTCTGGCTGCGCGGCTGGAAGTTCGCCCTCGGTACGGCCGTCGGGCTCGGCCTGGTGGCCGGCATGCCGTACTGGGAGGAGACGATGAGCACGCTGGCGCAGGTGCTGGTCGCCAGCGCGTTGTCGCTGCTGCTCGCCGTGCCGCTGGGCATCTTCGTCGCGGAGAACCGGCGTGCGTCGCAGATCGCCCGGCCGGTGCTGGACCTGATGCAGACCCTGCCCGCGTTCGTCTACCTGATCCCGGCGATCTTCTTCTTCGGCATCGGCACCGTGCCCGGCGTGCTGGCCACGCTGGTGTTCAGCATGCCGCCCGGGGTGCGCCTGACCGAGCTGGGCCTGCGCCAGGTCGACCGGGAGATCGTCCAGGCCGGGGAGGCGTTCGGCGCCTCGCCGTGGAAGATCCTGCTCCGCACCAAGCTCCCGCTCGCGCTGCCCACCATCATGACCGGGGTCAACCAGGTCATCATGCTGGCCTTGTCCATGGTGGTCATCGCCGGCATGGTCGGCGCCGGTGGGCTCGGCGACGTCATCATGTTCGCCCTGGCCCAGGTCGAGGTGGGCAGCGGCTTCGAGGGCGGCATCGCCGTGGTGGTCCTCGCCGTGGTGCTCGACCGGCTCACCGACTCGATCGGCGGGCGGTTCCCCGCCGCCCGGGCGCAGCGCGCCATGCAGCAGCAGTCCTGACCGCTCGGCGGTCCCCAACAACCGCGGCCGTCCGGCCGGCGGCGCGACCCTTCGCGCCCACCGGCGGCCAAGGCAAGGAAGGAAATTCTCGATGTTCTCAACCGTGAAGCGCGGCCTCGCGCTCGCCCTGACCGCCACCCTGGCCCTGGCCGGCGCGGTCGCCTGCGGCGAGTCCGACGGCGGGTCCGACGACAAGAAGATCACCATCGGCTACATGGCCTGGGACGAGGCGATCGCGGCCTCGCACCTGTGGCAGGAGATCCTGGAGAAGGACGGCTACCAGGTCCAGCTGAAGAACCTGGAGGCCGGGCTGGTCTACGGCGGTCTCGCCAATGGCGACATCGACCTGTTCCTGGACAGCTGGCTGCCGCAGACCCACGCCTCCTACCTGGAGAAGTACGGCGACAAGCTGGAGAAGCTGGGCGTGTGGTACGACGACGCCAGCCTGAGCATCGCGGTGCCCGACTACGTGCAGGGCGTCGACTCGCTGGAGGACCTCAAGGGCAAGGCCGGCACCTTCGGGGGCGAGATGATCGGCATCGAGCCCGGCGCCGGGCTCACCAAGGCCACCCAGGAGAAGGTCCTGCCGGACTACGGGCTGGCCGACTCGATGAAGCTGAAGACCTCGTCGACCCCGGCGATGCTCGCCGCGCTGGACGGCGCGATCGCCGACAAGAAGCCGATCGTGGTCACCCTCTGGCACCCGCACTGGGCGTACGCCAAGTACAAGCTCAAGGACCTCACCGACGGCAAGGGCACGCTCGGCGCCGCCGAGGAGATCAACACCCTGGGTCGGTCCGGCTTCGGCAAGGACTTCCCCGAGGTCGCCGCGAAGCTGAAGAAGTTCACCATGTCCGACGAGCAGCTCGGCTCGCTGGAGGACCTGATGTTCAACACCCACAAGGGCGACGAGGCCAAGGCCGTCGACGAGTGGCTGAAGGCCAACCCCGACTTCGAGAAGTCGCTGGCCTGACCCGTACGACGACGGCGGGCGTCCGGGGATTCCCCGGCGCCCGCCGTTCGCGTCTCCGCCGCCGAGCAGGTCGCCGCCGGAGCCGGCCGCCGCCCACGCGCCCGGCCGCCGAGGCGGTCCCACCGTCGGGGGCGGTACCCTGCCGGCGTGACGGTCGGCGACAAGGGCGAGCGGCTGGCGGAATCGCTGGCCAACCGGCTCGACCGGCTCGTCTTCACCGACCTGACCACCGACCAGGTGACCGCTCGGCTGATCGACGCGGTCGCCGGGTGGGCGGGGGAGCGGGGCTGGCGGGTCTACCGGCGCGCGCCCAGCGTGCTGCCGCTGCCGCCGCCGATGTCCGCGCAGTTCTCGGTGCTGGACGTCGCGTGCGCCCGCCCGGACGGTCCGCCGGTGGTCGTCGAGGTGGACCACGGCACCCGGCGACGGACCTGGGAGAAGTTGCTCGCCGAGGCGGCGGCCGGGCGGATCCCGCTCTGGGTGCGGTGGGGCGCCGGCCGGTTCACCGCGCCCCCGCCGCCGATCGGCATGGTGGCGTGCGGGGTGACCCGGCGTACCGGCCCGGACGGCCCGCTGCACAGCCGCGTCCCGGTGACCGATCGGCCGCCGCCGGCGCACTCCGCCGCGGAGCTGCACTCGTCCGACGCCGTCGAGCTGCCGCTGCCACCGGCCGGCGACGGGTGAGCCGTCGGCGTCAGGGCGTGTGCATCCGGAGGACCCTGCGGTCGGTGCGGGCGGTCTGACCCGTGCGGGCGGGCAGTGCGTCCCGTCACTCGAAGCGGGACGGGTCGCCGGCGCCCACCCGCAGGATCTCCGGCACCCCGTCGGAGAAGTCGACCACGGTGGTCGGCACGGTGCCGCACTCGCCGGAGTCGACCACCGCGTCGAGCACGTGGTCCAGCCGCTCCTTGATCTCCCAGCCCTGGGTCAGCGGCTCCTCCTCGTCGGGCAGCAGCAGGGTGCTGGAGAGCAGCGGCTCACCCAGCTCGGCGAGGATCGCCTGGGTGACCGTGTGATCGGGGATCCGTACGCCGACGGTCTTCTTCCTCGGGTGCAGCAGCCGGCGCGGCACCTCCTTCGTCGCCGGCAGGATGAAGGTGTAGCTGCCCGGGGTGGCCGCCTTGATCGCCCGGAACGACGCGTTGTTGATCTGCACGAACTGGCCGAGCTGGGCGAAGTCCCGGCAGACCAGGGTGAAGTGGTGGCCGCTGCCCAGGTGGCGGACCTCTCGGATCCGGTCCAGGCCGTCCCGGTTGCCCAGCCGGCAGCCCAGGGCGAAGCACGAGTCGGTCGGGTAGGCGATCAGGCCGTCCGCCCTGATCAGGTCGACCACTTGGTTGATCGCCCGTGGCTGCGGATTGTCCGGGTGCACGTCGAAGTACTTCGCCATGCGCGGAGCTTAGTGGTCGGCTCCGGAGGTCCTTCGGGGGTTTGGGCGTTGGTCTCAGTGCGGACGAGGGAACATGCGCTCGACGGCGGTCACCAGTGCGGCGCGACGGGCGGTGATGGAGGGGTCCACGGCCTGGTCTGCGGCAGCGGCGGCGATTTCGGGCTGACCTGCCCAGGTCATGGCGATCTGGTTGATCAGGGCGAGGATGTCGACCGGGTCCCAGGCCGGGTCGAGCAGCCCGGTGCGCTGAGCGTCGCGGAGTTTGTCGAGCTTGCCGGCGATCGTGGCCTGGAGAGGGCTGGTGGTGTTGTCTGCGGACTCGGCCAGTTCCAGGCGACCCCACGTGATCAGGCGGTAGTGGTCCGGACGAGCCGCGAAGTGGTCGAAGAGGATGCCGGCGTAACCGGGCAGGTCGGCCGGATCCAGCTGAGTCGCCTCGACGAGCGCGGTCGTCTCGCGTTCGGCGACGTGCGCGTAAAGGGCTTCCTTGCTGCGGAAGTAGGCGTAGACACGTTCCTTGCTCGTCCTGGCCTGCCTGGCGATGCGGTCCACGCGGGCGCCAGCGATCCCATGCCTGGCGAACTCCTCCTTGGCTGCGGCGACGATCCGCTGGCGCGTGGAGTCGGTGGACTCGCTCGAGGTGGCGGCGTCCGGGGTCCGGCCAGGGCTGGTGGAGCGAGGCATGGGCCCAGGATAGGCGACCGAACCGTTCGGTTTTGCGCGGCACTCCGGACAGGCGTATGGTCATACCGAACGGTTTGGTTTGGTCAGCTACAGGCTGCCGATATGACACGAGGAGCGATCTCATGCAGCACCGCACCCTGGGACAGCAGGGACTGCGCGTCTCCGCGCTCGGACTGGGCGTGATGGGGATGTCCCTGGCCTACGGCCCCTCGAACGACGAGGACGGCATCTCCACCATTCACCGCGCCCACGAACTCGGAGTCGACTTCTTCGACACCGCCGAGCTGTACGGCCAAGGCACCGGCAGCAACGAGACGCTGCTCGGCAACGCAGTCAACGACTTCCGCGACGAGGTCGTCCTGGCCACCAAGTTCGGCTTCGACATGACCAGCAAGACGTTGGGGAGCGGCGTCAACAGCCGCCCGGAGAACATCCGCGAGGTCGCCGAAAACAGCCTGCGCTACCTCCAGACCGACCGCATCGACCTCTTCTACCAGCACATCTCCGACCCCGACGTACCGGCCGAGGAGGTCGCCGGCACTGTCGGTGACCTGATCACCGAAGGCAAGGTGCAGTACTTCGGCCTGAGCAACGTCGGCCCGCAGTACATCCGCCGCGCCCACGCCGTCACCCCGGTCACAGCCCTCCAGTACGAGTACTCGATCTTCGAACGCGAGGTAGAGGACGAGATCCTGCCGGTCCTGCGGGAGTTGGGGATCGGCCTGGTGCCGTACTCGCCGCTCGGCCGCGGCTTCCTCTCCGGTGTGGTCAAGCCCGCCGACGAGTACCCCGAGGACGACATGCGCCGCTGGGACGAGCGCTGGCAGGGCGAGAACTACGCCTACAACCTGAACGCCGCCGAGCAGCTCCGAAAGCTCGCCGCCACCAAGGGCATCACTCCCGCCCAGCTCGCCCTGGCGTGGCTGCTCGCCCAGGGCGAGGACGTCGTCCCGATCCCGGGCACCCGCAGCGCCACCCGTCTGGAGGAGAACGTTGGCGCCACCGACGTAGAACTCACCGAGGCCGACCTGGCCCGTATCCGGGAGGTCCTCCCCCAGGGCTCCGCAGGCAGCCGCTACCCGGCCTCGATGATGGCCGGCTTCCGCACCGACTGACAGCCCGTACTCCACGTTCGGTGGTCCCGGGCAAGCGGCGGCGCACGCGACGGACCCGACCCCACCCGAGGTGCCGGATTGTCGCCGGCCGGCCGGTCAGCCGGCCGCCGCCGCCGTGACGTCGGCCGTGGTCACCCCGTCCGACCGGAAGTGCGGGTTCCCGGCGGTCAGCCGCACGGTGAACCCGTCGGCGTCGCGGTAGTGGGCGACGTGGTTGCACGACTGGTGGGTGATCCACAACCCGAGCCCGCCGGCGGCGCCGTCGCCGGTCGGGAGCAGCCCGGCGAACGGGTACGCCGGACCGGAACCCCGGTCGGTGACGGCGACGACGATCCGGTCCTCCCCGGCCCAGACCCGCAGCCGCACCGACGGTCGGCCGTGCCGCAGGCCGTTGGTGACCGCCTCGCTGACCGCCACCACCAGGTCCTCCATCTCGTCGACGGAGAGCTGGCCCTGGTCGGCCGCGTACACCGCACGGCGGGCCTCGGACGCCGTCGGGTCGGTCAGCTCGACCAGCGGCGGGGCCAGTTGCAACGGGTCGGTCACCGGAGGGCGGTTCTCCGACAGGTAGTCCGCCGGGTGGGTGTAGTCCGGGCTCGGCAGGTGCCGCCCCTCGGCGGTGGCGTACCGGGGATGGGTCCGGGCGATGTCGGCCTGCACGTGCGGCGGCGTGATCCGGGTGTCGTACGCGCACATGCTCCAGAGCGGGAAGTCGTCGTACGCGTGGTTGATCGCCGACTCGTACCGGGCCCACCAGTCCCAGGTGACGCCGAACGTCTCCGGCGCCAGCTCGCCGATGATCCGGATCTGCCCGGCGCCCCCCGCCACCAGGTCGGTGAGCAGCGTTCGGTAGGAGCGGATCGCGCCGGTGGGGCGGGCGTACACGTCGCCGCCGGAGAGGAACTGGACGCCTGAGTCGGCGGGCAGCGCGGACCGGACCAGGTCGGCGCTGCGCGGGCCGAAGGCGACCAGGGTGGGCTCACCGGCAGCCACCCCGCCGAGCAGGAACGGCACGGTGACGGCCAGCAGTTCCGCGTCGGAGCCGTAGCAGACGGCCTCGTGGTAGTAGCCCCGGTGACCGGCGGCGGCTCCCGTCCTCACCGGGTCACCTCCACCCGCACGTCGGGCAGGCCCAGCAGCTCGACCAGCCGGGGCGCGGCGGACAGCGTGGTGTGCAGGACGGCGGTGACGCCGCGCCGGGCGGCGTAGCCCTGCAGGTGCAGCAGGCAGCGGTGGTCGATGAAGCGCAGCCCGGGGGCGCAGAGCCGCAGCTCGCCGTCGACCGGGCGCAGGTCGGCCCGCTCCAGCGCGGTGGCGAACAGTTCGTGGTTGGACGGGTCCAGCTCGCCGGCCAGCACCACGCAGTCGTCCTGCCGGTGGCCGCACGCGGAGAGGGTGAACAACAGCCCCGGGGCGTTGGTCCGGGGGTGCATGCACGCCAGCTCGGCCACCGCCCGGTCGCCCAGCTGGCGCCGGTCGTAGGCGCACATGGCGGCGAACGGCCGGGACCACATGTAGCGGTCGACCAGGTGCTCGTAGCGGGCGAACAGGTCCCGCTGCTGCGGGGTGCGGGCCAGGTCGGTGGCCTCGGCGACCACCCGCAGCCCGGTGTAGCCCTCGGCCAGGGCCGCCTCGGTCGCCGCCGCGTAGGCGCGCACCTGGGCGCTGGGGTCGAGCTTCTCGTCCTTGTCGTACGCCGAGCCCGTCGCCACGATCCGGACGGCGCCGGTGCGCAGCCCCTGGTCGAGGCCCGGCAGGCCGCCCAGGCGGGCCCGGGCGGACTCGGCCCCATCGGGCCCGACATACCAGACCTGCTCACCGTCGGCGAGCCCGCGGGAGAGGTATCCACGGGCGGCGGCGTCGAACGCCGCCGGGTCGTCGTAGGACCAGCAGACATGGTCGGGCGGCGCGGCTGATCGCTGCGCGTCGGTCACGTGGTCCCTCCCATGCAGGTCAGTGTAGGCCGGGTTTCGACGACGGTCGACGTGGGTGCTGCCCACGGGCCGGCTCATCCGGCCGGCCGGGCCCGGTCGAGCACCTCCTCGGGGGTGAGCGGCGCCTTCGGGTGGTGGGTGAGGCAGAGCGGGGTGCGTACCTTGACGAACGAGAAACCCTCCCCGGCGGCGTAGAACTCGCCGCTGTCGAGCAGGCCGATGTCCGGCAGCCGACCGCCCTTGGCCGCCGCCAGGGTACGCGCGGCGTCAATCTGCGCCGGCGCGTTGAGCAGCCCGAAGAACTGGGTGGTCGCGTTGCCGGAGATCTGGTTGTGCAGGCCCTTCGGTGCCTGGGTGGCGAAGACCAGACCCAGCCCGTACTTGCGGGCCTGCGAGGCCAGCGCGATCGAGCTGGCCGTGCACGGGGTGTTCCCGGTCGACGGGGCGAGGGTCTGCGCCTCGTCCATCACGAACAGCCCACCCAGCGGCCGGTCGCCCGCCGGGTGCCGCCGGATCCAGGCGAAGAGCGCCATCTGGAGCTGGTTGACGAAGCTCTGCCGCTGCTCGTCGGAGTTCAGCCCGACGAAGCTGATCACCGAGACCCGGGCCCGCCGGCCCGGCGCGGGGGTGAGCAGCACGCCCGGGTCGGCGGGCGCCCCGACACCGCCGAAGAGCGGATCGGTGACCATCGCGGCCTTCAGCGTCTCGGCCAGCTCGGCGGCGAGCCGGTCGGCGCGGGCCATCCGGCTCACCCCGTCGGGCAGGTCGGCGAGGAACTCCACGAAGCCGGGCAGGCCCACCATGCCGCTGCGGGCGTACGCGTGCAGCGCCTCGGTGAGCACGGCCCTGCCCTGCTGGGCGAGCCTCGTCGGCCGGTTCACCCCGGCCCGCGGGGCCAGCGCCTCGACCGCCGAACGGATCGCCTGGTCGAACTCGTCGGGCGAGTCCCAGACCGGGGTGAAGTCGGGCAGCGGTTGGAACGCCAGCGGGCGGCCGGCGAGCAGCCGGGGCGTCCACACGACCACGTCCGTGTGGTCCAGGTAGTCCCGGGCCCGCCCCTCGTCGCCCGGCCCCCAACCGGCCGGTGGCCGCGGCCACGGGTCGCCGAGCCGGGCCAGGTCGTTGTTCGGGTCCAGCACGATCGACGAGACGCCCTGGCGGGCGCACTCCTCGACCAGCCGGCGGATCAGCACCGTCTTGCCGGAACCCGACCCGGCGAAGACGACGGTGTGCCGGCGCAGCGACTCCAGCCGCACGCCGAAGGGCGCCCCGCCGTCGACCGTGTGCCCGAGCGTGAGCACCCCCTCCCCGGGCTCCACCGTCCCGACCTGTGCCGCACCGCCGCGCTCCACGGTCCCGGCCTGTGCCGCGCCGCCGGGCTCCACGGTCCCGGCCTGTGTCGCACCGCCGGTCGTTCCCTCCGCCGCCGGGGGACCGGCGGTCGGGTTGGCGTCGGTGGTGGCCGGTTGGCGCGCCGGCACCCCGGGGTCGCCGAGCACGTCGCGCAGGAGCGCGGTGCCGCTGGCCGGGCGGCGGGACACCAGCCACTCCGGCAGCCGGGCGTCGGGCGTCGCGGCCAGCTCCCGCAGCGCCGCGAAGACCCGCAGGTCCGCCTCGGTGACGGCGTGCACGACGCCGCCGGCCGCGTCGAACGCCGCCAGCACCTGTCGGGTACGCGGACCCGTCGGCCACGGCCCGTTGCGCAGCAGCACCAACCGGCGCTGCGGGATCTCCCGGTCCAGCCCGGCCATCGTGCAGGCGGCCCGGACCCGGCTGAGCACGGCGATCGCGTTGCCGCTGGCGATGGCCCGGAAGCACCAGTGCGCCTCGTTCTCGGTCGCCTCGTCCAGCACCTCGATCAACCGGCCGTGCAGCGCCGGCTTCCGCCCGGGCGGCGGGTCGTGTTTGTAGGTGGCGCCGGTCGGGGCCTGCTCGGCGGTCCAGGCGGCCAGCCCGGCGGCGAGCAGCTCCGGCATCCGGGCGTCCTCGGTGGTCGGGTCCAGCGCGTCGGCGACCCGGGCGGCGGCGACCAGCTCGGCGAAGCGCCGGTCCAGGTCGGTCAGGTCGTCCAGGTCCCCGGTCCCGGCGCCAGCGCCGGGGGTGAGCCCTGGGCCCGAGGTCACGCCGACCCGTTCCGATCCCGCCGCGCCGGTCGTCGACGCCGTGCCGGCGGCCGGTGGGCCCTCGACCAGTCGGGCCAGCTCCACGACCTCGCCGGCGTCGCGGCAGGCGGCGACGTGCCGGTCCACCCGGCGCAGCAGCGCGCGGGGGGTGAGGTCCGGTGCGTCCTCGAACGCCTCCGGCCGGATCGGCCAGGTCGGGTACGGCGGCACGAACCGAAGGTCGGCGAAGGCGGCGGTGAACCGCTTCTCCACGATCGCCCGGCCGATCTCGGCGGTCGGGATCCGGTCGGGCAGCAGCGCGGTGCGGAACCGGTCGGTGACCGGGGTGGGGGCGCTGCGGGTCAGCAGCTGCCAGGTGTCGGGCAGGCAGGAGACCACGGTCAGGGTGCGCCGGGTGACGTCACGCAGGGTCAGCAGCCCGTCGGCGACCGGCCCGAACGCCCGGGCGTGGGCGTCCTCCAACGCCTCGTGCTGGTCGAACAGGGCCGTGCTGGTCTGCGCGAACAGGGTGTCCAGCTGGTCGACGGCGATCACCGTCGGCGACAGGGTCAGCGCCATCAGGCGGGAGATCTCCTGCACGATCTGCTGGGGCGTGCGGATGGTCGGCGTGAGCCCCCACTCGGCGCGGGCGGCCGGGTCGCCCGGCTCGGAGATCAGGTGGGCGTAGCCGACGTCCTGGGCGGCGAAGTCCAGCGCCCCGTGCAGCACCAGCGCCCGGGCGGTGTCCTGGGCGTCCCGGCCGACCTCCCGGTTGTAGGTGCGCAGCGCCCGGATGAAGGTGTCCAGGTGCTCCCGGGTCAGCGGGGCCAGGCCGGCCACCGCGTCGCGTACCTCGGCCGGGATGCCCAGGTAGGCGCTGAGCCGGCGCAGGAACGTCTTGAGCTGGGTGCCCCAACCGGCGGCGTCCGGCCGGCCCATCCCCTCCACCAGGGACAGCGCCACACTGGCCCAGAAGGTACGGCCGTTGATCATGTTGACCAGGAAGAAGTAGCCGCCGTCGCGCTGGATGGTCTCGCGTACCGCGCCGAGCAGGTGGGTCTTGCCGGCGCCCGCCCGGCCCTGCATCGCCACGCCCAGCGGGCGGGCGGTGTCGTCGGTGCGGGCCTTGTTGACCCCGCCGAGGATCTCCCGGACCACCCGCTCGTGCAGTTCCGGCACGTCGAAGGGGGAGGGGAGCCAGACGTCGTCGGGGGTGGCGGCCGGGTTGAACGTCAACGCCTCCAGGGCCGTCCGCTGCTCGGGACCGATCATGCCACGCCGATCGACAGGGCGTGGTTGTCCTCGTCGCCGATCCGGACGGCCGCCGCGCGGTCCCGCGCGGTCAGCGACTTCGAGTTCGCCACCGGGATGACCCGTACGCCGTCCCGGCGGGCCAGCGCGCGCAGCGCGGCGTCCACGGTGGACCGGTCGTGACCGGCGAGCCGGTCCCGGACGTCGGCCAGCCGTACCCACTCGCCGGTGGTCCCGGCCAGCTCCCGGTACGCGTCCCGGATCGCCGCCTCCACCTCGGCCGTCGAGGCGGGCGCGTCGGCGACGACCGCCGGCTCCTCGATACCTGCCTGCTTGAAGAACTCGCCGTGACTGACCCGCAGCCGGTCCAGCGAGCGGTGCAGGTTCGCCAGCAGGGTCACCAGCGACCGGGTGGCCGAGCCGCTGCGGGCCGGCGGCCCGGCCCGGTGCAGCTCCCGCACCACCTTCCAACCCCGGTCGGTCAGCTCGTGGGCGAAGGGGCGCTGCGTCCGGTCGGTCTCCACCAGGCCCGCCGCCACCAGCCGGGCGTTGTCCTTCCCGGTCAACGCGAAGCCGGCCAGCTCCTTGAGCTCGGTGTTGGTCAGGCTGCGCGCCTCGGCCATCAGCACGACGAGCGCGTTGATCTGGTTCGGGGTCAGATCCGGTCCGTCGTCAGTGGTCGGCATGGTGCCTCTTCTCCTCGTGGTGCGGGCCGGCCGCCCGTCTGGTGGCCAGCAGATCACGGATGCTCCCGAGCACGGCGGGCACGTCGGTGAGCACCTGGTCGTTGGTGAACCGCAGCACGTCGTACCCGAGCAGCTGCAGGTGGACGTCGCGCCGCCGGTCGTCGGCGAAGCGCACCCGCCCACGATGCTCGGGCCCGTCGACCTCCACCGCAAGGCCCTCGGCGAGCCAGCAGAGGTCCAACCGGTACGCCGGGCCGAGCGGATGCCCCTGCCAGGTGTGGTTCCACCGCCGGCCGTACGCCCACCCGTGGCGGGACAGCGCCCGCTCCAGGGTCTGCTCGGCGGGGCTGTCGGCGCGCGGCAGCCCGGACAGTGGCGGGCAGCTCACCAGCGCCCCCGTCGGCGCCGGCCCGCCACCGGCCGCCGGTTCGGCCACGGCGCGCACCTCGTGCGGCAGCGTCACCGTGACGACGGGCACCCGGTCGACCGTCCGCAGTGGCCTCCCGGCCAGCCACACCGTGAACCGGCCGTGCCCGGCCAGCCACTCGGCGCTCGCGGCGAGGACCCGTTCACCCTCGGCGGTGAGCCCGTCGGGCACCTCGACCAGCAGCACCACGCCGGTGCGCCGGTACGCGTCGGCGAGCACCCGGGCCAGCCCGGCGGCGCGTACCTCCGCCGGGAAGCGGGACCGGCCGGCGTGCCGGCTCCCGGCCGGCGGCCCGGACCGGGCGGCCAACGCGCGTCCCGCCAGGTCGGTGAGGAACGGGCCGAACGCGGCCGACCGGGCGGCCGCCGCGGCGGCCAGCGACCGGACCGCCGCCGCGCCCAGCGGGTGCGGGCCGTCGAGCCGGTCGGCGCCGGGCAGCCAGCTCGGGAAGAGCGCGAGCGCGGCCCGGTCCAGCTCGGTCAGGAGGGCGGCGACCTGTTCGCCCGCGGTGCGTCCGGGCAGCCCGTGCACCCGGAGCACCGCCGGCGCGCCCGGCGGCAGCGGGTCCAGCGCCACGGCGAGCAGCTCCGGGTCGACGTCGGGCAGGAGACTCACCCGGTGGGCCGGGGGCGCGTCCCACCACTGCGCCGCCCCGGTCATGGCCCGACCATACGGGTCGATGGTCGTCCCCGGCACCCGGGCCGACCTCAGGCCAGCGGGTGGGCGATGCCCCGGGCGTGGTCGGCCAGGGCCGCCCCGACCACCGTGGCCTGCAACGGCAGCATCTCCAGGCAGCGGCGGACCGCCGCGGACATCAGCGCGTTCGGCACCCGCATCGACAGCGTGCAGTGCGGCACCCAGTGGCCCGGCCGGTAGTGCTCGAATCCGGCGATCCCGGCCCGGGTCAGCCGCTCGTGCACCCGGGCGTGGTGGTCGAGCAGCTCGGCGGTGGGGGTGGCGCCGAGCCAGAGCACCCGGCCGACGAACTGGCCGGCGTACTGGAAGGTCAACCGCAGCGGTGGCGCCACCGGCAGGCCGGCCAGCGCCTCGGTCACCCGGTCCGGGTCGAAGCGGGACGCCACCGCCAGCGAGACGTGCGGCCGGTGCCGCTGCTCCAGCAGCGACCGCAGGCTCTGCACCCCCTCGGACTCCAGCGCGTCCCAGAGCACCCGGATCCGCCGGGTGGCGTCGGTGTCCAGATACAGCTCCAGCGCCGCGACCATGACGATCACCCTAGGCGCGAGGTTTGCCGCCGCCGCCCGGCGGTACTGGTCCCAGGCGAGCAACCACGATCGAGAGGCGGTGCCCGGTGGACGCGAACGACCTGCTGACCGAGGTGTACGGGCGGTTGCCCGACCTGGTCCGCTCCGCGGTGGACGGCCTCTCCGCCGAGCAGCTGCGCCGGGCTCCCGCGCCGGGGGCCAACCCGGTCGGCTGGCTGGTCTGGCACCTGACCCGGATCCAGGACCACCACGTCGCCGACCTGCTGGGTGAGGAGCAGATCTGGGTCTCCGGCGACTGGGCGCCCCGCTTCGGGCTGACGGCCGACCCGGACGACACCGGATTCGGGCACGGCCCCGACCAGATCGCGGCGGTGCGGCCGGAGGGCGGCACGGCGCTGATCGGCTACTTCGACGCGGTGCACGACCGCACGAGCCGTTTCCTGGCCGGGCTGACCGCCGCCGACCTGGACCGGGTGGTCGACGAGGCCTGGGACCCGCCGGTGACCCTCGGCGTCCGGCTGGTCAGCGTCGCCGACGACGACCTCCAGCACGCCGGGCAGGCCGCATACGTACGCGGGCTGGTCCTGGCGGACTGACCGTGGGCCGGCCGGGACGATCCGCCCCGGCCGGCCCGCACCGGCTCACGGCACGATCACCGCGCGGCCCTCCAGCGTGCCGTCGCGCAGCTGGTGGTACGCGTCGACCGCCTGGTCCAGGCCGAACGTGGTGATCTTCGGCTTGATCAGCCCCCGGGCGCCCAGGTCGAGCACCTCGATCAGCTCCGGCCGGCTGCCCCAGTAGACCGTCTGGATGCTCACCTCGTACGGCACCCCGAAGAACGACACCGGCAGGGTGCCGCCGCCGAGTCCGACGATGGTCAGGTCGCCCAGCGTCCGGGCCACCGACACGCCGAGCTTCAGGGTGGCGTCCGCGCCCACGAAGTCCAGCACCACGTCCGCGCCCCGACTGCCGGTCGCCGCGCGGATCCGCTCGGCGGCGTCGGAGTCCGGGCGCAGCGTCAGGTCGGCGCCGTACTCCCGGGCCAGGGCCAGCGCGTCGTCGCGGGTGTCCACCGCGATCACCCGGGCCGCCGTGGTGGCCTTGAGGATCTGCACGCCCACGTGTCCGAGACCGCCCACGCCGATCACCAGGGCGGTGCTGTCCGGCAGCAGCTTCGGCAGGGACCGGCGGATCGCGTGGTACGGGGTGAGACCGGCGTCGGTCAGCGGCGCGGCGGCCACCGGGTCGAGCCCCTCGGGCAGCGGCACCAGGTGCCGGGCGTCGGGCACCAGCAGGTATTCGGCCATTCCGCCGTCCAGGCCCAGCCCGCCCCCGCCGCCCGGCACCGGGGCCGCGGCCGGGTTCTCGCAGTACGTGTCGACCCCCACCCGGCAGCGGGCGCAGGTCCCGCAGCCCCACGGCCCGTAGACGGCCACCGGCTGTCCCTCGGTCAGCCCGGTCACCCCGGCGCCCAGGGCGTGCACCCAGCCGGCGTTCTCGTGGCCCAGGGTGAACGGCGGGTTCCAGGGCACCGCGCCGGCCTCGAAGTCGTGCATCAGGTGCAGGTCGGAGTGGCAGGCCCCGGCGCCGCCCACCTTGATCACCACCTGGCCGGGTCCCGGCTCCGGTCGGGGCACCTCGGTCAGTTCCGGCTCGGATTTCCAGTTCGGCAGTCGCAGCGCGCGCATCGGGTGAACTCCCGTCCGTGTCGTCGTCCCTGCCGCTGCGTGCCCGGCGAGGCAGCGGGCAAACGGCCCGCCCCGGCTCCTACTGCCGGCCGATGTCCAGCCGCCCGCCGCCGCGTACGCGAGCAGGTGGAACGCCTGCCGCCCGAGGCTCTCGTCCCAGCGGGCCGCGTAGAGGCCGGTGCGCGGGTCCAGAGCCCTCGAGCAGGGCGTGCCCGGCCACCCCCTGCTCCCAGGACTGCCGCTGCATGGCCAGCAGCGCCGTGAGCACCCGGTCCGCCGACGTTCCGTCCAGTCCCATCGCGCCTCTCCCGTCCCGGTCGTACCGGTCCCGCACTACCCGCGATTCGCGTTCCGACTCCGGCTCGTCCGCCGGATCCGGTCCCGACCGGATCACCCCGACCGGGTGAGCCGGGCTCACCCCCGGCCGGGGGACGCTGCGGGGACCAGTGACCGTGGGAAGGGGCGGATTCGATGGCCATGTCGGCGGCGGAGCATCTCGCCAGCCGGGTACCGGGTCGACATCCCGACCTGCCGGAGACCACGTCCGGCACCCTGCGGCTGGACATCCGCGAGGACGGGCACACGGACCACTGGCACCTCACCATCGACCACCAGACCGTCCGGGTGAGCCGGTCGTACGAGGAGGCCGACCTGATCGTGGGCGGGGAGCGCCCGGTCTTCGACCGGCTCGCCGCCGGTGGGACGCACATCGGTTCGGCGTTGCTGCGCAACGACGTGACGGCCCGGGGGAACCTGCGGCTGCTGATGTCGCTGCGGCGGTTGTTCCCGGGGCCGCCGGACGCCCACCACCCCCGGTCGTACTGCCTGGACGGGGACGGGGACCGATGAGGCAGGAACTGGTCCACGTGATGGCCGGCAACGCCTTCGCCGTGTCCGACGCCCAGGGGGACATGCGGCCGGACCCGAAGGCGCCGACCGGCCTGTTCTCCTTCGACACCCGGTTCCTGTCGCACTGGGTGCTCACCGTGGACGGCACCCCGCTCAACGTGCTGTCCCGCGACGACATGACCTACTTCGAGGCCCGGTTCTTCCTGGTGCCCGGCACGGCCAGCCACTACGTCGACGCCGACGTCTCCGTGATCCGTCACCGTTCACTCGACGAGGCATTCAACGAGCGGATCACCGTGCTGAACCACTCGGCGGAGCCGGCGGATCTCACCGTCCGGTTGCAGGTCGGCAGCGACTTCGCCGACACCGCCGAGATCGCCGGGCCGCGCCGCCGCACGGTCGACGTCGACGTGGTGCCGGAGAAGAGCCAACTGTGCCTGCGCTACCAGCGGGAGCGGTTCGCCCGGGAGACCGTCGTCACGGCCACCACCCCGGCTGACGTGGACGCGGACGGGCTGACCTTCCGGATCAGGATCGAGCCGAACGAGTCGTGGACCACGGACCTGCACGTCGCGTGCGTCATCCGCGGCGAGGGCACCCGTGACCTGCGTGCCGACCTCGAGGCGCACCAGCAGCGGGTCCGCCACCACATGCGGGCCGACCTGCGGGACTGGCTGGACCGGGCGCCGCAGCTGATCTCCGGCCGGCAGGCGGTGTCCGAGATCTACCGGGCCTGCCTGACCGACCTGGCGGCGCTGCGCTACTCGCCGCTGGCGTACGCCGAGGCGGTGCCGGTGGGCGGGTTGCCCTGGGCGATGAGCCTCTACGGCCGGGACGCCCTGATCACCTGCCTGGAGACGCTGCCGTTCACCCCGGAGCTGGCACCGGCCACCCTGCGGGCCCTGGCGCTGGCCCAGGGCGGTCAGCTCGACGACCGCCACGACGAGGAGCCCGGAAAGATCCTCTCCGAGACCCGGTACGGCGAGTCCGCGGCCTTCGGCGAGCAGCCGACCTCGCTGTACTACGGCGCGGCCGACACGACCCCGTTGTTCGTGGTGCTGCTCGACGAGTACGAGCTCTGGTCCGGTGACGCGGACCTGGTGCGGCAGCTGCGGCACCCGGCCCGGATGGCGCTGGACTGGATCGACGCGTACGGCGACCTGTGCGGTGACGGCTACCTGCGGTACCGGTCCCGCACCCCGCACGGTGGCGTGCAGAACCAGTGCTGGAAGAACTCGCCGGACGCCATCCGGGACCGGTTCGGTCGGGTGCCGGCGCTGCCCCGGGCCACCTGTGAGCTGCAGGGCTACGCGTACGACGCGAAACGGCGGGGCGCCCGGCTGGCCCGGGAGATCTGGGGCGACCCGGAGTACGCCGACCGGCTGGAGCGGGAGGCGGTGGCGCTGCGGGAACGGTTCAACCGGGACTGGTGGCTGCCCGAACGGGGGTACTACGCGCTGGCCCTGGAGCCGGACGGCACCCCGGTCGACGCGCTCGCCTCGAACATCGGCCACCTGCTGTGGAGCGGGATCGTCGATCCCGACAAGGCCGACGCGGTGGCCGGGCACCTGCTCGACCCGCGGCTGTTCTCCGGCTGGGGGGTGCGCACGTACGCCGAGGGGCAGCTGCCGTACAACCCGGTCGGCGCCCACCTGGGCGCGGTGTGGCCGTCGGACAACGCGCTGGTCGCGGCCGGGCTGCGCCGGTACGGCTTCGACGTGGAGGCGGCCCGGATCACCGACGCCGTGTTCACCCTGGCCGAGACGCTCGGCGGTTCGGTGCCGGAGCTGGTGGCCGGCTACGACCGGCAGGTCACCCGCTATCCGGTGCGGCTGCCGGCGGCCGGTCGTCCGCAGTCCTGGGCCTCCGGCGCGTTGCTCATGCTGCTCGCCACCACCCTCGGGTTGCGGCCCTGCGGGGACAACCTGCTGGTGGACCCGGCCCTGCCGGCCGGTTTCGGCCGGGTCGAGCTGCTGGACATCCCGGGCCGGTGGGGGTACGCCGACGCGTACGGCCGGGACCGGGCGGCGACGAAGGCCCCGCGTGGCCAGGGGGCCCGGACCGGCGGCTGAGCGGCCGGCTCACCGCTCGGCCGGCGCCTCCACCGACGCGCCGCGCGGTCCCGCCGCGTCCGCCGCGGCCGGCGCCCGCTCGGGGGCCGGCGCGGCCGCGGGGACCGGTGCCGGCTCCCGGGGGGTGCGTCGGCCGAGGAGCCGGTCGACGCCGACGAAGAGGAGGCCGAGCAGCCAGAACACCAACGCGAAGCCGACCGCGCTGATCGAGACGCCGTCGTAGCCGAGCTGCCCGGCGTCGATGAACGGGTACGGGTAGCGGTGCACCACCAGGCCGCGCAGCAGCGCGAACCCGAGGTACGCCAGCGGGAAGGCGAGCCACCAGGCGGCGTACCGGGGGCGGAGCCGGCCACGCCGGTCGAACAGGGCCCAGTCCGTGACGGCCAGCAGCGGCACGACGGTGTGCAGGAACTGGTTGCCGAGCGCCTCGCCCAGCGCGCGCTGCGGCTGGACCATCGCGAACGGGCTGGCCGGGTTGGCCAGCACCAGGTGGTAGACCACGCCGGTGATGGTGATGTAGAGGGTGACCGCGCCCTTGAGGGCCGACGGCGGCTCCGGTCGCTCCCGCCAGGCGCACCAGGCGGCGTAGCCGGCGAAGATCCCGACCGCGACGTTGCTCTGGATGGTGAAGTAGGGCAGCAGGCCGGTGACGGTGGCCGGACCGAGGGCGGTGAGCACGATCCCCGCCAGCACGCTGATCACGATCGCCAGGCGGAAGAGCATCGCCACGCGTCGACGCCGCAGACTCATCGGCGCAAGCTACCAGCCGCCCGTCGGGCGGTCACCAGCCCAGGGTGCCGGGAGCGCCCTTGAACGGTCCGACCAGGTCGGCGGTGATCCAGCCGCCGTAGAAGTCGCCCGGCTGGACCTGGACCCGTTCGCCGTCCACCCGGCACTCGTCGACCCGGCCGGGATAGAAGGCGACCGCGCCGGCCAGGTCCGCGTACGGCGGGGTGGGTCGCTCGTACGACCAGGCGGCCTCGCGGACCCGGACGTCGCCGACGGCCAGGTCCCAGTAGCTGGCCTCGCCCTTCCACTCGCACCAGGTCCGCCGGTCGGTCGGGACCAGCCGGGCGCCGGTGATCTCGTCCCGGGGGACGTAGTAGACGGGTGGGTGGGAGGTCTCCAGCACCCGCCAGCAGCGGTCGCTGTCCACCACGGTCACCCCGGCGTGCACGACGGTGATCCGGCGGAGGGTGCGCTCCAGCCGGGGCGGGCGCGGATAGTCCCAGACCGATTCCATGCCGCCACGCTATCCAACCGTCGTCGGCGCCGGCACGGCCTTCCACCGTACGGTGGCGTATGTTAACGTCCTTCCATACGCACCCGTATGGAGGTGGTCCGGATGGACAGCCCACGTGTCGACAACCAACCCCTCGACCGGCGGCTGCGCCGGGCGGTCCGGTTCGGCGCCGGCTGCTTCGTCCTGGCCGGCGCCGGGCACCTCGCGATCACCGCCGCCGCACGACGGCGTCCCCCCTCGACCCGCGAGGCCGCCGCGCACCGGGCGATGCGGGCCGTCCCGGTCCGGCTGCTCGGCCACGGCCACGACATGGCCGCGCTGCACCAGGGCTTCAGCGTGACGATGTCCCTGCTGGCCGTCGGGTACGGGTCGCTGAACCTGCTGGCGCTGCGCGCGGCGCCGCAGGCGTACCAGCGGGACCGCTCGCTGACCGCACTCAACACGGCGGTGGCCGGCGCCGGCTTCGCGATCTCGCTGGCCGCGTTCCCGACGCCGCCGGTGGTGATCTTCGGGGCGGGCCTGGTGGCACAGCTGCGCGCGCTGGCGCTGACGCCGGGGCGACGGAGATGAGGGCGCGGGCACGGGGCCGCACCCTCATCCCGCGCCGCTCCGCCGCCGGTCACGGCCCCACCCCGCCGGGGAAGCGTGGGGTGGTCCGGGGCCGGCCGGCGGGACGGTACGTTACGGCGGTGGGTGCGGACGGGCGACGGCGCCGCCTCAGCGCCGAGGACTGGGCGCGGGCGGCCCTGGAGATGATCGGTGAGCAGGGCCTGGCCGGGGTGGCGGTCGAGCCGCTCGCGGTCCGGCTCGGCACCACCAAGGGCAGCTTCTACTGGCACTTCGCCAACCGCGACGCGCTGGTCACCGCCGCACTGGCCAGGTGGGAGCGGGAGCACACCGAAGGGGTCATCGAGGCGCTGGGCGCCCCCGTCGACCCGGCCGCCGCCCTCCGCCAGCTCTTCGCCAGCACCACCACCACGGCCGCCGCCGGGCGGCTGCACGTCCGGGTGGAGGTCAACCTGCTCGCCGCCGCCGGTGACCCGCTGGTCGCCCCGGCCGTGCACCGGGTGGTACGCCGACGCGTCGACTACCTCCGGACGCTCTTCGAGGATCTCGGCTTCGATGCCGACGAGGCCGCCCGCCGGGCGCTGCTGGCGTACAGCACCCACGTCGGGCACCTGCAACTGATGGTCCGGATGCCCGAGCTGGTCCCGGACGGGAGGGCCGACCAGTTGGCGTACCTCGACACGGTGATCGGCGTGGTCACCCCCCCACGGAACGACAGTGCCGACCGGTGACCGGCTCCCCCCGGGGCAGCGCCCCGCCGAGCTGACCCGCTTCGGCCTGCCCTGGTTCGGGCGGGCTGCCGGGTTGCGGCGTGGCGGGCCGTCGAGGAACGCGGACGGCGCGAGGCGCGGCACGTCGGGTCAGGGCCCCGAGGTGGCTGCGCCCGGTCAGTGACTGCCGGGCCCCGGCGGGGCGGTGACAGCGGGGGAGGCGGGCCGCCCGGGCGGGTTCAACGGCTCCGCCGCCGGCCGGTCGGGGCGCCCGGCCGGCTGGCCGGTGGACCCCGCGCCGCCCCGTTGCGTCCCCGGCGCGGTCGACTCGGACCGTCCGGAGTGCTGCTCGAGCAGCCGGTCGCAGTACCCGGCGACCCGGTCCCGGCCCCCGGCGGAGGCGATCAGCCCGGAGAAGACCGGGTTCTCCAACGCCCGGCCCGAGTTGCCGCCGGCGTCGGCGCGGTACGCCCGGCACAGCCCGGCCGTCGACGCGGACGTGGCGGGTGCCGGCCGCGCCGGCCCGGAGGGCGACGGTGCGGCCGGCCCGACCGCCGGCAGGGTCGGGTGCGCCGGTGTGCTCGACGGGGCGGGCACGGGGTCGGGGCGGTGCCGCAGCGGACCGGGCAGGTTGCCACCGGCGGCGGCGAAGGCCACTCCGCCGGTGGCCGTGACGGCGACGACGACCGCGGCCAGACGCACGCCCAGCCGACCCGCCAGCCCCGTCCGGGGCGCCGCCACCGGGCGCAGTGGGACGGTCGAGCCGGCCCGGACCATCCGGTACGCCCGCAGCGCCTCGGCCTCTCCGCTCAGCTCGGCGGGGCGCGGCGCGGCGCGGACCGCGGCCAGCAGCTGCACCAGTGCCGGGGGTCCGTCCGCGGGGTCGACGACCGGACCGACGAGCAGGCGCTCGACGGTTTCCTGGTCCATGCGGTGTGCGTTCATCTCGTGTCCCTCAGCGCCGTCGGGCGCTGGGACGTCACATCCGCGAGGGGTGGGTGACCTGTGCCACCGGTCAGCGAACGCCGGTGGCCCGGCCGGGCCGGCTCAGCCCATCGTCTTCGCGCCGTCGATCGACTCGCGGATGACGTCGGCGTGCCCGGCGTGCTGCGCGGTCTCGGCGATGACGTGCAGCAGCACCCGCCGCACCGACCAGGCCGCCCCGGGCTCGAACCAGGGCGCCTCCGGCAGCGGGTGGCTCGCGTCGAGGTCGAGCGTGGTGACCAGGGCGTCGGTCCCGGCGGCCACCCGGTCGTATTCGGCGAGGAGCCCGGCGAGCGTCTCGCCCTCGGCCATGCGGAACTGGCCCGCCCAGTCGATCGGCGTGCTCTGCATCGCCTCGGCGCCACCGACGGCGAACCGCGCCCACCGCTCCTCGGTCACCGCCACGTGCTTGAGCAGGCCGCCGAGGCACAGCTCGCTGGCGGTGCTGCGCTGCGCGGCCTGCTCGTCGGTCAGGTCGCGGACGGTGTGGCGCAGGAAGCCCCGGTGTCGCTGGAGGACGGCCAGCAGATCGGCCCGTTCACCGGTGCGGACCTGGTCGGAGACGCTCATCGCCGCCTGCCTTTCGTTCGTCGTCCTGCCCGACCGTACGCCGCCCCACCGACACTTCCCGGCGTCCACGCCGGACCGCCTCCGGTTGCCGAACCGGACGGGTCGGGGTGAACTGAATTACATGGGTGTCATCAAGGTGGGGACGTCGTCCTGGGCCGACCAGATGCTGGTGCGCTCCGGCTGGTATCCGCGCCAGGTGAACAATCCGGCCGGCCGGCTCGGCTACTACGCCGACCGCTTCGGAGTGGTCGAGGTGGACACCTCCTACTACGCGGTGCCGGCGCCGGAGACCACCACCGGCTGGGTCGACGCCACGCCGCCCGGCTTCACCTTCGACGTCAAGGCGTTCAGCCTCTTCACCGGTCACCACACCCCGGTCGCCGCGCTGCCCAGGGACCTGCGACCGGCCGGTGGGCCGAGCCGGATCCGGTGGCGGGACCTGCCCTCCGGGACGTACGACGAGGTCTGGAACCGGTTCCGGGCGGCGCTGGAACCGATCGCGGCGGCCGACCGGCTCGGCGCGGTGCTGCTCCAGTTCCCGCCGTGGCTGGCCCGCGGCGAGGCGGCCCGTCGGCGGATCGTCGAGCTGGCCGCCCGCTGCCGGCCGTGGCGGGTGGCCGTGGAGCTGCGGCACGCCTCCTGGTTCGACGGCCCGGCCGCGGTGGACACCCTGACCTTCCTCTCCGCGCAGGGCCTCAGCTACGTCTGCGTCGACATGCCGCAGGGCCACACCTCGTCGGTGCCGCCGATCCTGGTGGCCACCGCCGAGCTGGCCGTGGTCCGGTTCCACGGTCACAGCGCGGCCTGGACCAGCGGGGACAAGCAGGAGAAGTTCCGCTACGCGTACGGCGAGCAGGAGTTGCGGGGCTGGGCCGAGCGGCTGACGGAGCTGGGCGAGCAGTCCACCGAGCTGCACGTGCTGATGAACAACTGCTGCGGGGACCAGGCCCAGCGGGACGCGGCCCGGCTGGCCGAGCTGCTTCCCGAGGCGGCGCCGGCGGTCTCCTGACCCGGGCCCGTGCCGTCGCCGGGTTTCCCTGGCGGCCGGCCGGGTACCGGCGGTGCCGAGGCACCACGGAGGGGGAACCGATGAGCGAAGTACCGCAGCGGGACCGGCGTGACGAGCAGGCGGCACGGCCCGACGGCCGCGACCCGGAGGCGACCCGGGCGGCGGAGGAGGCGCACGGCGGCAGCATGGCGCCGGGCCTGGTGGACGACACCGGACGTCCCGTCGTCGAGCCGCCGGCCATGGGCGACCCGGGGGAGGACGGCACCGGCAGCTGACCGGACGGAAAACGGTGCGGGGTGGTGCCGACCGGCACCACCCCGCACCGTTCGTACGCGACCGGTCAGCGGGTGCCGATCAGCTTCTGCAGCTCCCGACGGTCGAGGTCGCCCGCTCCAGCGGCCGGGGCAAGGCCCGGCCCGGTGGCGCGGGCGGCGGCACCGGCCGGGACCGGCTGCGGAACCGGGTCGCACCGCACGTCGGAGCGGCGGCCGTCGACCCGCTCCGGCAGCGCGCCGGTGGCCAGGTACGCGGCGATGGTGTCGTCGGTGCAGGCCACCCCGCTCAGCGAACCGGAGTGGGTGGTGCCGCCGACCCCCTCGACCAGCACGGCCTTGGGGAAGCGGCTGCGTACCTCCAGCGCGCCCGGGTACGGCGTGGCGGCGTCCAGCGTCTCGTTGATCAGCAGGATGCCACCGACCGTGCCGCCGTCGATCCGCACCGGCTTGCCGACCTCACGGGACCAGTACCGGCACGGGGCGTTGAACCAGGCGTTGCCCCAGGTCTCGAAGGGCGCCTTGAGGAACGTCCGCCAGTTGTCGACGCGCCACTTGTTCCAGCTCTTCGGCCACTGCACGTCGGTGCACTGCACCCCGAGGTAGACGGCGAAGCCGTTGTCCGCGCCGGGGCCCTGCGGGTTGCCGGCGTCGTACAGGTCCTTGAGGGTCTGCCAGTCGCCGTCGTGCACCCAGCCGGCGAAGGCCTGCGCGACCTCCTCCCAGCCGTAGACGTAGTAGCCGGCCTGGAGGAAGATGTCGGACCACTCGTCCGGGCCGATCACCCCACCGGCGGGCCGCTTGAGCAGCTTGAGCTGCTCGGCGTAGAAACGCCGTTCCACCTTCGCGCCGGTGTCACCCAGGTGGTAGACCGCGTCGTTGCGGGCGATCCAGTCGAAGTACACCTTGATGTTGCGGTCGAAGGCGACGTCCTGGTTCAGGTTGGCCTCGTACCAGACGTCACGCGGGTCGACGTTGCCGTCCAGCACCATCCGGCGGACCCGCTGCGGGAACAGCGTCGCGTAGACCTGGCCCAGGTAGGTGCCGTACGAGAAGCCGTAGTAGTTGATCTGCTGACGGCCGAGCGCCTTGCGGATGACGTCCATGTCCTTGACGGTGTCGGTCGTCTTCAGGTGGTCCAGCAGTTCGCCGCCGGCCGCCGTGCACGCCTTCGCGTACCCCTCGGACCGCTTCAGCCAGGTCCGCTCCAGCGCGGGCGTGACCGGCACGTAGTACGGCCGGTCGTAGCCGAAGTAGCTGCCGTCGCAGCTCAGCGCCGGCTCGGAGGAGCCGACCCCGCGCGGGTCGAAACCGATCCAGTCGTACGCCTCGCCGGCGCCGTTCGGCACGTACTCGCCGAGCACCGAGAGGGTGAGGCCGGAGCCGCCGGGGCCACCCGGGTTGACCAGCATGACGCCCTGGTAGTCGGCGTCGGAGGTCTTGTGCGCGATCCGGGAGACCGCGAGCCTGATCTTCTTGCCGGTCGGGTGGTCGTAGTCCAGCGGCACCTCGACGAAGCCGCACTGGCCGCCCCGGCGGGCGAGGCCCGGGCTGGCGCACTCGCCCCACGCGATCGGCGCCGGGTCGAAGGAGACCTGGCCGGCGGTGGGCCGGGTCTGCGACGCCGCCTGCGTCGGCGCGCCCGTGCCACCGAGGATCAGCCCGGCGACCGCGGCGACCGCCACGATTCTCTTCATACCGTCCCTTTCGGTCTGTCGCACCGCGGCGTTGCGGAGCCACGGCGCCGCAGCCGAGTCTGCTCCCCGCGGCTGCCGGAGGGAAGAGGTGGACGACCGCCGATCCGTGCGGTGCCGGTGGCCCGCGGTGTCCGGGGCCTGTGGCGGAACGAGTCCCGACTGGTAGCGTGCCGGGTCGGTTCGATGTAGACACAGTGCGACCAACCGGTCGCCGGTCAGGGTGCGGGAGAGAAGCCAGATGGTGCAGTGGCAGGGCGAGATCCGGCGGGCGTCGCCGGACGACGCGAAGGCAGTCGGCGCGCTCCTCGGGGAGGCCTTCATGGCCGACCCGGTCAGCGGCTGGATCTTCCCGGACGAGCAGCACCGGGCCCGGGTGCACGCCGCGTTCTTCGGGGAGTTCGTCCAGCTGGCGCTGGACGGCGGCGAGGTCTGGCTGGCCGGTGACGGCGCGGGCGCCACCCTGTGGCTGCCGGTCGACGGCACCGACCACGGTGACGACGGCAGCGACCTCTACCGGTCGCTGGAGGCGGGGGTCGGGGCCGAGGCGATGAAGCGCTTCGCGGTCCTCGACGAGCTGATGACGGCCAACCACCCGGCCGAGCCGCACTGGTACCTGCCGTTCATCGGCGTCCACCCGGACCACCACGGCCAGGGCGTCGGCAGCGCCCTGCTCCAGCACCAGCTGACCCGGCTGGACGCCGAGGGGCACGCCGGATACCTGGAGGCCAGCTGCCCGCGCAACGCCGCCCTCTACGAGCGGCTCGGCTTCCGACGTACCCCGGTGACGCTGGAGCTGCCGGGCGGCCCCAGCCTCTACCCGATGTGGCGCGACCCGGCCTGACGGCCGTGTCGGCCGCCCACCCCGCCGGGGTGGGCGGCCACATCGACCGGTGTGAACCGGGCCACAGCGTCCCGCATACCGGCACCGGGCCGGCTGCGCGGGTCAGCGGCGGACGGCCACCGTGGCCGCGTCGAGGGCGGTGACGACCGCCGCGACCAGCCCGTCCAGCGGCGGCGGAAGGAACTTGCGGCAGTCCCGCATCTTGGCGGTGACCTGCTCGTCGAAGGCCACCTGACCGACCCCGACGGCCCCGGTGAGCGAGGCCAGCAGCAGGGTCTCCACGTCGAGCTGGCTCTGCTCGTGGCGCATCAGCAGCGCGGTCAGCCGGACCCGGGGGGCGGCCGCCTGGTTCGGGTCCACCGCGGGCCACCGCACGGTGCGGCGCAGGCCCCGGCTCTGCTCCCGGCGGACCACCCCGTTGTTCACCAGGCGGGTGCCGACCCGCTCGCGGATCTGCTGGTGTTCTCGCAGGTAACGGATCCACAGCCGGGTCGGGTGGGCGCCCTCCCGGCCGAGGATCTCGGTGACGATCAGGTCGGTGAGCGGCTCCTGCCAGAGCCGTCGGTCGATCGCCACCACGTTGCCGTTGTCGATGGTGATCCGGCGTTCGAAGATCAGCTCCGCCATCGCCGCGCCGGCCAACGCGAACTCCAGGCGATCGGTGGCGCCGTGGGGTTTGCCGGAGAACTCATCGTGCCCGATCAGGAACAGCGCATCGGCGAGTCGATACGCGGAGTGTGCACTGTGGTTGGTCATGGGCATCCTCAGCCAGGCCGCTACGAGCGTCGACACGGCACGGTACGGCATGCACACGCGCTGTTCAATTCGGGCGATCATGTGAACACCGGTGCAATGATCTCCGAAGTGGACTTGTGACGATCCGTGATCACCAATACCCTGCCACAGGATCTCTGATCGCCCCTCAAGTCTCACCCCCCTCAGGAGAAACCTTGTCCTCCGATCCGTTCTTCGACAGCGGCCTGCGCCGCGGTCGGCTCGGCACCGCGCACCTCGTCTTCTTCACCGTCGCCGCGTCGGCTCCGCTGACCGTTCTCGGCGGCGGCGTCACCACCATGTACGCGGTCAGCGGCAACGTCGGCGCCGCGCTGAGCTTCATCCTGCTCGCCGCGGTGCTGGCGATCTTCGCGGTCGGCTACGCCGCGATGAGCCGGCACGTGGCCAACGCGGGCGCGTTCTACGCGTACATCGCCAACGGCCTGGGCCGGGCCGGCGGCGTGGCCGGCTCGGCGGTCGCCCTGGCCGCGTACAACGCGATCCAGATCGGCCTCTACGGCCTGTTCGGCGCGATCCTCCAGGAGTTCATGGACACCAAGTTCGGCATCGACCTGAAGTGGTGGATCTGGGCCCTGCTGGCCTGGGTCGTCGTCGGCCTGCTGGGCATCCTGCGGATCGACCTGAACGCGACCGTGCTGGCCGTCCTGCTGGGCCTCGAGTGCGTCATCGTGCTCATCTTCGACCTGGTCGCCCTGGGCAACCCGGCCGGCGGCTCGATCACCTTCGACGGTCTCGCGCCGGGCAACCTGTTCACCGCGGGCTTCGGCGCCGTCCTGGCGTTCGCCATCGCCTCCTTCACCGGCTTCGAGAGCGGCGCCATCTACAGCGAGGAGGTCAAGGACCCCCGTCGTACGGTGGCCCGGGCCACCTACATCGCGGTCGCCTTCACCGGCCTGTTCTACGCCTTCTCGGCGTGGGCGCTGACCGTGCTCACCGGCCCGGAGAACGCCGCCGCGGCCTCCGGTGAGGCGGGCGCGGGCGTGGTGTTCGGCGCGCTGGACCAGTACACCGGCACTGTGATCGCGGACATCGCCAACGTGCTGTTCATCACCTCGGTGCTCGCCGCGCTGCTGTCGTTCCACAACGGTGTGGCCCGCTACCTCTACGCCCTGGGTCGCGAGAACGTGCTGCCCCGCTTCCTGGGCGCCACCTCCAACCGCAGCGGCGCGCCGATCGCCGGCTCGCTGGTGCAGACCGCGCTCGCGCTCGTGGTCTTCATGGCCTTCGTGATCACCGACCGCGACCCGGTGGTGGACCTGTTCACCTGGCTCTCCGGCGCCGCCGCGGTCGGCGTGGTGCTGCTGATGACGCTGACCTCGGCCTCCGTGGTCGGCTTCTTCCGGGGCCGGCCGGGCCCGGAGACGGCGTGGCAGCGGGTGATCGCCCCGACGCTGGGCACCATCCTGCTGGCCGCCGTGCTCGGGGTGCTGCTGGTGAACTTCGACTCCCTGCTGGTGCCGGGCAGCCCGGCGTACCTGAAGTGGCTGCTGCCGGCGATCCCGGTCGCCGCCCTGGTGATCGGCCTGATCTGGGGCGTGGCCCTCAAGTCCGTTCGGCCCGAGGCGTACGCCCGGATCGGCCGGGTCACCGAGGAGGGCCTGCACGAGCCCGGCCTGCACCCGGTGCCGGACGCCGAGCGTGAGGCGTGGGCCACCGGCCACCGCCGCTGACCCACCTGGGACGACAACGGCCCGACCGCCTCGCGCGGTCGGGCCGTTCGTCGTTTCCGGGGTCGGTCAGCCGGTGACGGCGGTCAGCGCGGGCAGGTAGCCCGAGGAGTAACCGGCGGCCTTCGGGTGGTACGACTCGACGATCGGGAAGGTGGTGCCGTTGATCCACGGGGTGGCGGCGCAGACGCCGTGCCCGGCGAACCGGCCGCGGACGTCGGCGTAGGTGAACCCGGCCGCCGCGGCCCGCGCGGAGATGACGGTCGCGATGGTGTCCGACCCGCCGTTGAGCAGGCCGCGCTTGTACTCGTTGATGCTGCCGAAGCCGCACCAGCCCAGCTCGAACAGGCGCGGGTAGCCGAGCACCACCACCCGGGCGTACGGGGCCCGGCTGCGGATCGCCTGGTAGGTCTCGTCGAGCCGGCCGGGCAGGGTCCCGGTGATGTAGGACTTGGCGTTGTTGACCGCGGACAGGCAGCCGCTGTCGGTGCCGAGCCGGCAGGTGGTCACCACGTCGGCGAAGCCGGCGTCGTTGCCGCCGATGCTGATGGTGACCAGGTCGGTGCCGGAGTTCAGCGCGCCGAGCTGGTTGCCGAGCACCTCGCGGGTGGTGGCGCCGGAGCAGGCGACGAACTGGAACGTCGACACGGCGTGGCTGTTGACCCAGAGCCGCGGGTACGCCTGCGGGCTGCGCAGGCAGGAGCCGCTGGTGCCGTCGTAGTTGTTGGTGCCGACGCCGGAGGAGTACGAGTCGCCGAGGGCGGCGTAGTCGGTGCCGGCCGCGGCGGCCGGTGTCGCCAGACCGAGGGTGAGCAGCAGGCCGGCGACGAGTGCGCCGACGGTGGGGGTGATGCGGATGCGCATCGGTGGGCCTCCAGGGGGATGGGGGCCCACTTCGTAACATGTCGTCTACCCGCTGGTAACATTCCCGGTGCTCGATCTGACACCTGGTGTGAATGTCGTCGCTCAGGCTTGCGATCCGGGCGTGTATCGAAGATCATGGATGCGTTTGTGTCGACGGCGCCGAGGGTTCGGAGCGCCGGACGTGCCGAAGCCGCCGACCCGGGCGTTCAGGTCGACGGCGAGTGTCGTCGAGGGTGTGCGGCGGACAGTGTGCTCCGCGCCGGACCGGCGGCGTCCTCCTCGGGGAACCGGTCAGGCGTACCCCTGGGTGGCGGGGGTCAGGGCGTCGTCCACCTGCGGGCGGGCCGGGTCCGGGGCGACTGCCCCTGAACCGGCCCGCCGAATCGTGCGCTCAGTCCCGGCTGATCCCCTCCGGGTGCATCCCGGTCGCCTCCTCCAGCGCGTTGTCCGGCAGGTCCCCGCCGGCCGCGTCGTCGGGGAAGGACCGGCGGGCGGGCGCCGGGTCGGGCGGCGCCCCCGGACCGGCCTCCACGGGCCGGCCCGGTTCGACCGACCCGAAGCCGTGCCGGCCGGCCGGACCGGTCGGGGCCGCCGGCTCCCCGGCGCGGCGCTCGCCGCGCCGCCCCGGCGGTACGGCGGCCTCCTCGCTGCCCTCGCCCATCGGGTCGTCCTCACCCGCGCCCCAGGGCGGTCCGGCGTCGAAGCCGTCCGTGGTGCCCCACGGGCCGACGGACTCCGGTCCGCCGTGCGCTGCGTCGTTCGCCGTCATCGTCACCTCACTGGTCGTCTCCGCGCCCGTCGGCGATCAGGTGCCACGCCTCAGTGCGACATCGCCATCCGGCGCTTGACCGCGGCCATCGCGGCGACCTTGCCGGCCGTCTTCGGGGCGCTCAGCATCCCGCCGGCCCGACCCAGCACGCCCCGCAGGACCTGGCCCGGCTTCTGCTGCTCGCTCATGTACGCGGTCACCACGACCAACGCGCCGGTCAGCGCGGGGATCGTCCACTGCAGCAACTTCATCTGCCGCTGCTGCGCCGCCACGTCCGACGGCGTCTGGTAGTTGGGCTCGGTGGTCCCCTCGACGGACGGGTTGCCCGCCTTCTCCAACTTCATCCCGAGCAGCCTGCTGTAGCCGGTGACGGCCAGCGCGCCGACGGTCAGCGCCGTCTTCACCGCGCTCATCTTGGCCACCCCGCGCTGGGTCATCACCCGCGGGCTCTCGGTGGCCAGCTCGCCGACCGCGCCGGCCAGATGGGCGCCGATCGCCGCCGCGTTCACCGGTGTCCACCGGGACCAGCCCGCCGAGGCGACCGGAAGTCGCTGGGTCGAGTCGCTGATCTGTGCCGCCGCCCCGTTGACGCCCAGCGCCCCCATCAGCGAGCCACCGAACCAGGCCGCCAGGCCCAGATCGTGCATGGAGCGCAAAGCGGTGTGCCGTTCGGACATCTGTTCCCCCTCAACCGTGTTCGGGCGCAGCGGCATACCCACCGATCGCGGTGCTACTCGCCTCGGCCCGGACGGCTCCCGGCTGCGGCGTCCGTCCTGATCCGGCGGGGGTGCGGCAGGACTTCTCCTTCGGCCGGCGGGTAGGCGGGGGAGGGGACGAACGCGCCACACCCGGCGTACCCGGGGGGTTCGCCGGTGGCCCGGCGGGGCATCATCGGCGGCGATGATCGACAGGAGCGGCATGGGCGGGGCGGTGGACGGGCCGGACGGCACGTCCGTGGTCGACCATGCCCGGCTGTTCCGGTCGACCCCCACGCCGTACCTGGTGCTCACCCCCGACCTGACCATCGTCGAGGTGAACGACGCGTACCTTCGGGCGACCGGACGCACCCGCGCGGAGCTGCTCGGCCGGTACCTCTTCGACGTGTTCCCCGGCAACCCGGACAGCTCCGACCCGACCGGGGTGCCGAACCTGCGGGCCTCCCTGATCCGGGCCCGGGACAGCGGCCGGGCCGACACGATGGCGTTGCAGCGCTACGACATCCCCGACGGCGCCGGTGGTTTCCTCACCCGGTACTGGAGCCCGATGAACGTGCCGGTACGCGACGACGCGGGGCGCACTCTGCTGCTCGTGCACCGGGTGGAGGACGCGACCGACTTCGTCCGGGAGCGGGAACGCAGCCGCGCCCACCGGGCCCGGGGCGAGGACTTCCGCCGGCGGATGGAAGAGGCCGAGCTCGACCTGTACGCCCGGGCCCGGGAGCTGCGCGCGGCGCTGGAGTCGGAGGGCCGTGCCACCCGGCAGCTGACCACGCTGGTGGAGCTGGCGGGCCAGCTCGCCGGCTGCGAGACCGTGGCCGGGCTGGCCGAGGTGGTGATCGACCACGGACTGGCCGCGCTGGGCGCCGACGGGGGAGCGGTGGCCGTCCGGGACCAGGACCGGCTCCGGCTGACGCTGACCGACAGCCTGGGCGGACACACCCGGGAGCGGTACGCCGACCTTCCGCTGGACGGGCCGCTGCCGGCCTGTGTAGCGGCCCAGCGCGACGAGGTCGTCCTGCTGCCCGACCGCGCCACGGCCCTGGCCTGGTCCGACGAGATGGCCGACGTGCTCTCCGACACCGGGCTGCGGCGGTGGGTCGCGCTACCGCTGCGGGTCGGTGACCGACGGCTCGGCTCGCTGACCGTGGGCTGGCGCGACGACGCGCCGTTCCGGACCCGGGAGGTGGAGCTGCTGGGCGCGTTCGCGGCGCAGTGCGCGCAGACCCTGGACCGGATCCGGGTCCACCAGGCCCAGCGGCGCACCTCCGAGACCCTGCAACGAAGCCTGCTCACCGAGCCGCCGCCGATGGCGGGCCTGGCCGTGGCGGTCCGCTACCACCCGGCCGCCGAGCATGAACAGGTCGGCGGGGACTGGTACGACGCCTTCCCGGCCTCGGACGGGGCCGCCACCCTGGTGATCGGTGACGTGACCGGGCACGACCAGCGGGCGCTGGCCGCGATGGCGCAGATCCGCAACACGCTGCGCGGTGTCGCGTACCTGATGGCGGCGCCGCCCGCCGCGATCCTGGCCGCGCTGGAACGGGTGCAGACCGGTCTGAAGGTCGATGCGCTCGCCTCGACGGTGCTGGCCCATCTCTGGGCGCCCGGCCAGGCCGGCGGCGACCCGGAGCGGGCCCGGCTGGTCTGGTGCAACGCCGGCCACCCACCGCCGTTGCTGATCGGCCCGGACGGTGCCGCCCGGCTGCTGAGCCGGCCGGTGGACCCGATGGTGGGGCTGGGGATCGGCCGCTCGCGCCGCGACCACCACCTGCTGCTCGACCCGGGCAGCACGCTGGTGCTCTACACCGACGGGCTGGTGGAGCGCCGGCACGAGGTGCTGGACGAAGGGCTGGAGCGCCTGCGTGCGGCCGCCGCCCGCCTGCACCACCTGCCGGTGGAGGAGTTCTGCGACGCCCTGCTGGCCGAACTGGCCGACGCGCCGAGCGACGACATCGCCCTGCTGGCGGTCCGGGTCACCGGCTGACCGCCGGCCTGCCCCGCCAGCCGTCAGCGGGCCGGCAGGGTCGCCGCGAACGCTGCCACCCGGGCGGCCACCGGACCGGCGGCGCGGACCCAGGTGAAGTGGTCCAGCGGCGCGCCCGCCTCGGCGACGGTGTACCGGTCCCGGGTCACCGGAGCGGCGGTCAGCTTCGCGCAGAGGGCGTCCATTGTGGGGTGCGGGGTGTACTGGTCGTCGTCGACGCTGACCGCCAGCACCGGCGTGCGTACACCTGCCACCGCCGCCTCCGCGTCCACCCCGTCCAGCCGGGGGAACCGCCCGGTGCGCGCGGTGTGCGCCCAGTCGCGGATCACCCCACGGGCCTGCCGTCCACCGAAACCCCAGCCCGGCCAGACCCGCAGCGCCGCGGCCACCGCCGCGATTCCCTGGGTGTACGGCAGCACCGCCCAGCCGCGTACGCCCGGGTAGTGCCGCCAGTACGGGATGCCGACCGCCACCAGGGCGAGCCCGTCCACACCCGCGCCGCCGCGCAGGGCGAGGTGCAGCAGGGCGGCCTGCCCGCCGAGCGAGTGGCCGAGCAGCAGGGTGGTCCGCCCGTCCAGGGTGGGCTTGAGCGCGTCGAGCACCGCGCCGACGTCGGCGGCCAGTTCGGCGTAGCCGTACCGGCAGGCGCGGCCGGGGCGGGGGGTGCTCGCGCCGGTGCCGCGCAGGTCGGCGACGACCACCGCCAGTCCGGCCGCGCGCAGCGCCGCCGCGAACGGCCGGTAGTAGCGGGCCCGGACCCCCATCGCCGGCCAGATCACCACGACCGGTGCGCCGACGACGCCGTCGGGCTCCGGATAACGCTGGACGCCGATCCGCGCCCCGTCGACGTCGACGAACTCCTGCTGGTATTCCGGTTCCCCGTTCACCGGTCCAGCCTAGAACCGGAAGCTACCCGTGGGTAGCCACGGGGTCGGGCCGCCGCGGCGCGACCGGCCGGTACCCCGTCGCCCGGTCGACCCGCTCCACCGCGGCCAGCACCGTCGGCACGTCCAGCGCGGCGAGCGCCGGGTGCACGCCGCCGTCGGCGGCCGGCGGTCGTGGACCCACCCAGAGCGCCTGGTGCCGGGGCCGGTCCGGTGGCGGCCCCCACTGCGCGGGGGAGACCGGGCCGAAGAGCAGGACCGAGGGGCACTCGTACGCGGTGGCCAGGTGCCCGATGCCGGTGTCGCCGCTGACCACCAGCCGGCCGTGGGCGACCAGGGCGGCCAGCTCGCCGACGTCGGTGCGGCCGGCGAGCACGGCTGATTCGGGCAGCCCGGCCCGGCGGGCCAGCTCCGCGGCGACCGGCCGTTCGGCGGCGGACCCGGTGACCACCACCCGGTGTCCCCGCTCGGTGAGCTCCCGGGCCAGCGCCGCGAACCGGTCGACCGGCCAGCGGCGCTGGGCCGCCTTCGCCCCCGGGTGCACGATGGTCACGCCGGTGGGCAGCCCGGCCGGGTCCGGCCGGCGTAACGCCAGGTCGGTGCGGTCGGCGGGGATGCCGTACCAGGCGAGCAGCCGGCACCAGCGGTCCACCTCGTGCTCCTCGGCGTACCAGACCGGCCCGTCCTGGTGTCCGGCTTCGGCGCTGGCGAAGGCGAGCATCCGGTCGGGGCGGGTGGTGGCGAGCATCCGGTGGGACTGCGGGCCCCTGCCGTGCAGGTTGACCGCGATCTCCGGTGCCGGCCCGGTCCGGGGCAGGGGTCCGAGGCCGTCGGCGTGCACGCGCCGGTCGATGCCGCCGACCAGGTCGATCAGGGGGTCGAGCCAGGCGGGGGCGATGAGGGCCAACTCCTGTTCCGGGTACGCGGCGTGCAGGGCGCGCAGCGCGGGGACCCCGGTGGCGAGGTCCCCGACGCCGAGCGCCCGCAGGACGAGGATCACGGGTACGACGACTCCTGCTCGGCGCAGACCACCATCTCCCGCACCGCGCAGCCGGCCGGCTGGGACAGCGCGAACATGATCGCCGCGGCCGTGTCGGCCGGATCGTTGAGGATCGCGTCCGGTCCGGGCTTGTACTGCTCGTCCCGGTCGTCGAAGAAGGCGGTCCGCATGCCGCCGGGGATCAGCAGGGTGACGCCGACGGTGCCGGCGAGTTCGGCGGCGAGGGCGCGGGTGAAGCCGACCACCCCGAACTTCGCCGCGCAGTACGCGGTGGCGTCGCTGACCGCCTTGACGCCCAACGTCGAGGCCACCGTCACCACCGTGCCGTGCGAACGCTCCAGGTAGGGCACCGCCGCCCGGACCACCGCGGCCGTACCGAGCAGGTTGATCGCGACGATCCGGTCCCAGGTGGCCCCCTCCACGTCGGTCAGCTTCCCCGGGACGTCCATGCCGGCGGCGGTCACCACCCCGTCCAACCCGCCCGAGCGTTCGGCGAGCTGCCGGGTGGCCTCCTCGGCGGCCCGGGCGTCCGCCAGGTCGCACTCCACCCACGGCACCCCGTCGGCCGGCGCCCGCCGGTCCAGCACCAACGGCCGCCCGCCGGCCCTGGCCACCGCGGCCACCACCGCCGCGCCCAGCCCACTCGACCCACCGGTCACCAGAATGGTGCGATCATTCATGTCCCTGCTCATGCCGGCACTCCGCTTCGCTGCGTGCCGCCATGAGGCACCGCCGCACTGTGTCGATGATTCACTCGCTGACGCTCGCTCATACCGCTCCCTTGACGAGGTGCAGGCCGCGCTGGCGCGCGGCGGTGATGGTGCCGGTGGTGGACCGGCCGGTCAGGTAGGGGACCGTGACTACCCGTCCGCCCCAGCGGTGGATCAACTCCGCCTCGGGCAGCTCCGGGGCGTCCTCCCCGGCGTAGTCACCACCCTTGACCCAGACGTCGGGCCGCAGCCGGGCCAGCACCTGGTGCGGGGTGGGCTGGTCGAAGACCACCACCGCGTCCACGCAGTCCAGGGCACCCAGCAGCCGCGCCCGGTCGGCCTGCGGGTTGACCGGGCGCTCCGGGCCCTTCAGGCCGCGTACGCTGCGGTCGGAGTTGAGGCAGACCACCAGGCAGTCGCCGAGTCGGCGGGCCGCCCTGAGGGTGGCCAGGTGCCCGGCGTGCAGGATGTCGAAGCAGCCGCCGGTGGCGACGACGGTGCCGCCGTCGGCGCGTACCCTCGCCACCAGCTCCTCGGCGGTGCCGGCAGCGACCGGCCGGGCGGCCCCTTCCCGCTCCCGGTGCAGGCCCGCCGCCCCACCCGCGGCCACGTACGCCGACGCCGCCTCGACCGCCGCGCCGACCGCCTCCGCGGTCGACGCGCCGTCGCCCAGCGCCAGCGCGGCGGTGGCCGCGAACCGGTCACCGGCGCCGCAGGTGTCCTCGACGTGCTCCAACTGCTCCGCCGGCGGTACGACCAGCGGGGTGGGGCCGCCGTGGCAGAGCACCGCGCCGTCGGCGCCCATGGTCACCGCCACCGCGCCCGCCCGCCAGCGGTGGCGCAGCTCGTGACCGGCGCGGGTGGCCGTGGACAACGCCGAGCCGCCCCCGGCGTCCCCGGTGAGCTGACGCAGCTCGCCGAGGTTCGGGGTGGTCAGCCGGGCGCCCGGCACCGCGGCCGGGCCGCGCGGGTGCGGATCCCAGACGACCGGGGCGGACGTCCCGGCCAACGCGGTGCGCAGGGTGGGCTGGCGCAGCAGCCCGCGGCCGTAGTCGCTGACCAGCACGGCCCGGGCCCGGGCCAGCAGCTCCAGCACCGCCTCCGGCGGCTCGCCGGGGGACTGCGGGTCGCCGCCCCGGTCCAGCCGCAGCAGGGTCTGCCCGCCGGAGCGCAGCCGGATCTTCTCGGCGGTCGCGCCGGGCAGGTGCAGCGGATAGACCTTGACCCCGGCCTGGGCCAGCAGCTCCGCCAGGCGGGCCCCACCGGCGTCGTCGGCCAGCGCGGTCACCAGCGCCACCTCGGTGTGCTGCGCGGCGGCGAGCAGCGCGGCCAGCCCGGCGCCGCCCGGCCGGTCGGTGGCGTGCCGCTCGTCGAGCACGGGGACCGGGGCGTCCGGGCAGACCCGGCTGACCGCGCCGGTGACGTCCCGGTCCAGCAGCGCGTCACCGACCACCACCAGCGGCCCGGTCACGACTCCACCCAACCGGTGCCGGTCGGACCGTGGCCGTTGCGCCCGTGGCCGTTGACGACCCGGCCGTTCGCCCCGCCCTGCGGGCCCGCGCCGTCCGGGCCGTGCCCGTTGTGGCCGGCACCGTCCGGGCCGTGAGCGTGCGGGCCCATCCCGTCCGGACCGGCGCCGCCGGTGCGGCGTCCGTGGCCGTTGACCGGCCGGCCGGCCCGAGCGCCGACCACGCCGGCGAGCACGTGCTCGTCCCAACCGGTTCCGTCCCGCCCCGCCGGCTTCCCGACGGCGGGGGCGACGGTACGCGGCGCCGGTGCGGCCAGCCCCGGCAGGCTGCGGACCAGCGGCAACGCCTGGTCCACGTACTCGCAGAGCAGGTGGGAGGAGACCAGGTGCAGCTCCTGCACCACCTGGCTGTCCGCCGACGGCACCGCCAGCACGTCGTCGCAGAGATCGGCCAGCGGGTTGGGCGCCGGGCCGGTGAAGGCCCAGGTACGCAGGCCCGTGTCCCGGCCGGCCCGGGCCGCGGTGAGCAGGTTGGGGCTGGTGCCGCTGGTGGACAGGAGCAGGAGGATGTCGTCGGGTCGGCCGTGGGCGCGGACCTGGCGGGCGAAGACCTCGTCGTAGCCGTAGTCGTTGCCGATGGCGGTCATGGCGCTGGTTTCGGCGTGCAGGGCGATGGCGGAGAGTGGTTCGCGGTCGTGGCGGAGTTTGCCGACGAGTTCGGCGGTGAGGTGTTGGGCCTCGGCGGCGCTGCCGCCGTTGCCGGCCACCAGCAACCGCCCGCCCCGGGCCAGCGTCCAGGCCAGCTCCGTGCCCCAACCGGCCAGCCGCTCGGCCACCTGCCGGTACGGCAGCAGCGCGGCGGCCAGCCCGGAGAGGTGGCTGTCCAGCGTGGAGAGCGTGCTGGTCATCAGGCCACCGCCGGGGTCGGCCGGCTCAGCGCGCCCACCGACGCGTAGACCGCACCGAGCTGCTCGGCGCAGCGCCTCCACGAGTACCGGCTGCGGATCCGGTCCAGCGCCGCCGTGGCGTACGCGAACCGGCGCACGTTGTCGGTGAGCAGCCGGCGGATGGTCGTGCCCAGGGTGCGCGGGTCGCGCGGCGGCACCAGGTCACCGGTCAGGCCGTCGACCACCGTGTCGGCGATCCCGCCCACGTTGGTCCCGACGACCGGCACCCCACAGGCCATCGCCTCCAGCGGGGTGAGGCCGAACGGCTCGTACCAGGGGGCGGCGACCAGCACGTCCGCCGACCGGTACCAGGCGCCCATCTCCTCGCGGGGCACCGCGCCGACCAGCTTCACCCGGTCGGCCACCCCGCACGACTCGGCCAGGGCGCGCAGCCGGCGGGCGAACGAGTCGGCGGCCAGCAGCTCGGCCGGCGGGCCGCCGACCACCACACACTCCGCCTCCGGCACCGCCGGCATCGCCCGGACCACCTCCAGGAAGCCCTTGCGCTCCACCATCCGGCCGACCGTCAGGATCCGCGGGCGGGCCGGGTCACGCGGCGCGACCGGCCCGTCGGGGCGGAACACCTGCTGGTTGACCCCGGACGGGACCAGCGCCATCCGGGAGCGGGGCACGCCCATCCGGACCAGCTCGGCGACCTCGTCCTCGCACTGCACGACGACCCGGTCGACGGCCCGGCCGAGGGCCCGCTCGTAGCCGATCCGGCCCGGCGGGCTGGTGTCCCGGGCACCCTGGTGCCGCCGCTTCACGCTGCCCAGCGCGTGGTACGTCAGCACCACCGGCACCCCGGTACGCCGGGCGGCGTGCACGGTGGCCAGCCCGCTCATCCAGAAGTGGGCGTGCGCCACCTGCGGGGTCCAGTCGCCGTGTCCCCACCGGTCGGCCAGCCACCCGCCGAACTCGGCCATGTACGGCAGCAGGTCGTCCTTCGGCACCCGCTGGGCGGGACCGGCCGGCACGTGGTGCACCTGGTAACCGTCGGGGCTGGCCACCTGCTCCGGCACGGAGGGGGAGTCGCGGCGGGTGTAGACCCGCACGTCGTGTCCCTCCCCGGCCAGCGCGGCGGCGAGCTCCGCCACGTGCGTGTTCTGACCGCCGGCGTCCTCCTCGCCGAGGACGGCGAGTGGGCTGGCGTGCTCCGAAATCATCGCGATGCGCATGTCTCCTCCTCCATCAGCCTTTCCCAGTCGGCCAGGAACCGATCCAGCCCGAAGCGTTCCTTCGCCACCTCGCGCCCGCGGGCGCCGAGCCGGTGCGCCGCGTCCCGGTCGGTGGCGAGCCATCGGGCGGCCTCGATCAGGGTGTCGACGCGGGTGGAGAGCACCCCGGCGTCGGGCGGTACGGCGTCCACCGCCTCGGTGGTGGCCAGCGCGACCACCGGCATGCCGATGGACATGGCCTCGATCAGGCTCAGCCCGAGCGAGGTCCACCGGCACAGGTGCAGGTACGCCCGCCGGCGGGCCACCTCCTCATGCATCCCGTCCTGCGGCAGGTCGTCGTACCCGGTCACCGGGTGGGCGGTGGGGCCGCCGCGGGCGGCGAGGGCAGCCGGCAGCCCGGCCACCCCCATGCCGAAGACGTCCAGCGGGGCGACCTGCGCGAACCGGGGCATCAGGTCGGTGCCGGTGACCCGCCAGCGGCGGACCGGCTCGTTGGTGACCACGGCGAGCCGGTCCAGCTCGCCGGTCCACTCGACCGCGGGCGGCACGATGCCGTGCTCGACGACGGCGGTGCGGGTCCCGCCGTTGTCCCAGAACAGCTCGTTGAAGTGGGTGACGTGGACCAGCAGCAGGTCGTCGCGGTCGGCCATCGGGTGCCGGGTGTTCGGCACGTCGCCCTTGGGGGTGTTGTGCTCGACGTAGATCGCCGGCACGTCCCGGCCGGGCCGCCGGCCGAGCCACTGCTCGGCCAGTTCCAGCTCGTCGGGGCGTTGCAGGATGACCAGGTCCACGTCGGCGCCGGCCAGGTCCTGCGGGGTCACCTCGACGGCGTTCCCGGGCCAGGGGTAGGTGCGGGCCCGGCCCAGCCCGTACGGGCCCCGGTCGGGGGTGACCGGCACCAGGTAGCGGTGCCGGCCGTGCACGAAGGACGTCGTCCAGGAGCCGTGCACGTGCCAGAGCAGGACGTTCATGTCTCTCCTCACACGAGGGCGGTCGGTCGGGACGAGGGGCGGGTGCGGCTCAGCCCGGGGGCGGCGCGAGCAGCCCGACGGCGGCGACCACCTGACCGGGGTCGACGCCGGCCAGGCAGGGATGGTCGGGCACCGGGCAGCGGGCCGCCCGGGTGTCCCGGCAGGGCGCCCCGGCGTCGCCGAGCCGGATCGCCGGCACCCGGTAGGGGCCCCACTGTCCGTACGGGACGGTGGGGGCGAAGAGGCTGACCACCGGGGTGCCGACGGCGGCGGCGAGGTGGGCGGGGCCGGTGTTGCCGACCACCAGGCAGCGCGCCCCGGCGATGATCCCGGCCAGCCCGGCGAGGTCGGTCCGGCCGCCGAAGTCCTCGCCACCGGCCGCGGCGACCCTGGCCGTCAGCTCCCGCTCGCCGGGGCCGCCGGTGACCAGCACCCGGTGCGCGGCGGCGGTCAGCGCGGCGACGATGTCGGCGCACCGCTGCGGCGGGCAGGCCCGGGCCGGCACCGACGCCCCGGGGTGCACCACCACGTAGTCGCCGCCGTCTCCACCGGCCACCGCGTCGTCGCGCAGCCGCAGCATCGGCTCGTCGTGGTGAGGTAGGGCGAAGCCGGCCGCGGCGGCCAGGGACAGCGCGCGTTCCGGTTCCGGCACGCCGACCGGGACGCGGTGGCGGACGTCGAGCAGGCTGCCCGGGTAGTCGTCGCTGACCGCGCTGATCCTCGGCGCTCCGGCGACCCGCAGCAGCAGGGCCAGCGGGAGAGGCGACTGGTGGAAGCTGGTGAAGATGATCGCCTCGTCGGCGTCGACCTGCGCGAGGCGCTCGGTGAGGCGACTCATGTCCGCCGGGTCGACGGGCTCGGGGTCGCCGTCGATCCAGGGCAGTGGCCATTCGATGATCTCGTCGATGCCGGGCAGCAGTTCGGCGGCGGCGCGGCCGCGGGGCCCGCAGAGCAGGACGACGCGGTGGGCGCCGGCGGCGACGGCGCGGATGGCGGGTCCGGTGACCAGGACGTCTCCGGCGGAGTCGCTGCGGACCACCAGGACGGTGCCGGTGGGTTCGGCGCGCGGGGTCGTCGGGCGGACGGCGTTCTGGCGGCGCAGGATCTCCTCGACGGCGGCGGGCAGGTCCCGGGCCACGTGCGGCGCGGCGGCTATCTCCTCGGGCCGGGTCACCGGCGTCGGCACCAGCACCCCGGTGGCCCCGGCGGCCAGCGCGGCCGTCACGTCCCGGCCGATGTCGCCGACCAGCACACAGCGGCGCGGATCGGTGCGCAGCGCCCGGGCGGCGGCGTACACCATCCCGGGGGCCGGTTTGCGGCAGGAGCAGCGGTCCTCGTCGTCGTGCGGGCAGACCTGCCAGTCGTCGAACGGCCCGAGCAGCTCCTCGATCCGGGCGTGCACGGCGTGCATCTGCCCGGCGGTGAAGTACCCCCGGGCCAGCCCCGACTGGTTGGTCACCACCCCGAGCCGCAGGCCGGCGGCGCGCAGCCGGTCCAGCGCCTCCCGCACCCCGGGCAGCGGGCGGACCTTCTCCGGGTCACCGTTGTAGGGCACGTCCTCGACCAGTGTGCCGTCCCGGTCCAGCAGCACCGCGTCGTACAGCGGGGACGTCGACATCAGCCCACCGTCCCCGGCCGGGCCACGTCACCGGCGCCGACGGCGCGGGCCCGCCGCCAGCCGCGTACCCAGTGCGCCACCGCCAGCGGCGGGATCAGCGCGCTGGTCACCAGCATGGTGGCGACCTCGTCGGCGGTGCGCGGGCCGGGCGCGATCCGGGCGCGGGCGAACTCCGCGGTGCCCGCCGCCCAGGCCGCCCCGGCGACGGCCGCCGTGACGGCCGGCCACCGGCGGCCGGTGGCCGCGCGCAGCCCGGCGGCGGCCAGCGCCACCGCGCCGGCCGCCGCGACGGCCACGTGCCGGGGCCGACGGCCCGGCGGCAGCTCCAGGTCGGCGCGCCAGCGCGGCCCGTAGAGCCGGCGCAGCAGCGCGTCGTCGGCGTTGCCGCGCTGGGTGCGCAGGCTGATCCAGCGCCCCTCCGGACGGACCGGATGGGTCACCCGCCGCCGGCCCCGGCGCAGCGCGAAGCCGGCCGCGCGGACCCGGTGGGCCAGCTCGGCGTCCTCCCGGTAGGCGCGCGGGAAGCGCTCGTCGAAGCCGCCCACGGCGGCCAGCGCCGTCCGGCGGTAGGCCATGTCGGCGGTGATCCAGGCGCCGTCGGCGAGCCCGGCGGTGCCGCGTTCCCAGTCGGTGGGGCGCCGGTCGGTGGGCAGCGGCACCTCGACCACGCCCTGCACGCCGCCGACACCCGCCGGCACGGCCAGGTCGTCGGTCAGCCGCCGCGCCCAGTCCGGCGCCGGCACCACGTCGTCGTCGAGGAAGACCACCCACGAGCCGCGGGCCGCCGCCCAGCCCAGGTTGCGGGCCGCCGCCGGGCCCGCGCCCCGCCCGGTCAGCACCTTCGTGTACGCGGCCAGCGCACCCGGCACCGCCAGCTCGCCGCCCTCGTGCCCACCCCGGTCGTCGACCAGCAGCACCTCCACCTCGGGCAGTGCGGCGAGCTGACCGGCGAGCGCGTCGAGCAGCACGGCCAGGCTGGGCCGGCCGAGCGTCGGCACCACCACGCTGATCACCGGTCACCGGCCAGCGACCGGCGGTGCACCGCGAACGGGCCGAGGGCGAGCAGGTCCACCGGTGCGGAGCCGAACAGCTCCATCGCCTCCCGGGGGGTGTCGACCATCGGCCGGCCGGCGGTGTTCAGCGAGGTGTTCACCACCACCGGCAGGCCGGTACGCCGCTCGAACTCGGCGAGCAGCTCGGCGACCAGCGGTTCGGTGTCGGTGTGCACGGTCTGCACCCGAGCGGTGCCGTCGACGTGGGTGACGGCCGGGATCCGGTCCCGCCACCGCGGCTTGACCTGGTGCACGAAGAGCATGTAGCGGCTCGGGTACACCCCGTCGAAGATGTCGGCGAAGCGTTCCGCGCGGACCATCGGGGCGATCGGGCGGAACTGCTCGCGCCCCTTGACGTCGTTCATCCGGCCGGTGGTCTCCGGGTCGCCCGGGTGGGCCAGCAGCGACCGGTGGCCGAGCGCCCGCGGGCCGTACTCGCTGCGCCCCTGGTACCAGGCGACGATGCCGTTGTCGGCGAGCACGCGGGCCGCCTCCGCGGCGATCGACTCCGGCCGGGTGTACGGCAGCGCGGCCCGGCGCAGCTCCGCCTCCAGCTCCCCGTCCGACCAGCCCCGGCCCAGGTCCGCCCCGGCCATCGGGACCGACCGGTCACCGAGCCCACCGGCGATGTGCAGGGCGGCGCCCAGCGCCGTGCCGGAGTCACCGGCCGCCGGCTGCACCCAGACGTCCCGGTACGGCCCCTCGGCGGCGATCCGCGCGTTGGCCACGCAGTTCAACGCCACCCCGCCGGCCATCGCCAGCGTCGACGGGCCGCCGGCGGCGTCGTACAGCCAGCGGGACAGGTCGAGGATGACCTCCTCCAGCCGGGCCTGCACGCTGGCGGCGAGGTCGGCGTGCTCCTCGGTCAGCTCACCGCCGGCCGGGACCGTCTTGGCCAGGCTCGCCCAGTCGATCCGGTCGACTCCGAAGCCGCCCTCACCGGTGACGGTGACCAGCTCGCGCAGCAGCCCGAGGTGCTTCGGCCGGCCGTACGAGGCCAGGGCCATCACCTTGTACTCGTCGCTGGAGTGCATGAACCCCAGGTGCCGGGTCAGGTCCTCGTAGAGCAGGCCCAGCGAGTGGGGCAGCTCCTGGGAGTGCAGCGACGACAACTGTCCGTCGCGGTAGACCCCGGCCAGGTGGCTGGCCACCTCGCCGCGCCCGTCGAGGACCAGCACGGCGGTGTCGTCACCCCCGGGCGGTGCGGCCAGCCCGGCCGAGGCGGCGTGCGCCACGTGGTGCGGTACGAAGTGGACCTTGTCCGGGTCGAGGCCGGGCAGGGCGGCGGCCAGGAACTGCGGCGCCCGCCGGGCGTAGTCGACCCGCAACCAGTCCCACGGGTCGGCCAGGCCCAGGTCGTCGGCGTCGCGGCACAGCCCCGGGTCGAAGGAGTACGCCACCGCGTCGATGCTGTCGACGTCCAGGCCCGCGGCGTCCAGGCACCAGGCGGCGGAGAGTTCGGGCAGCTCCCAGGCGGAGAAGGGCACCGGGCGCTTGCCGTGCTTGCGGCGGCTGAACCGTTCCTCTTCGGCAGCGGCCACCACCCGCCCGTCGACCACGACGGCGGCGGCGGGATCGTGGAAGATCGCATTGATTCCGAGGACGCGCATGTGACGTTGCTACCCCCGGTTCGCCGAACTAACCGGAGATCATTGACTTCTCGCCACCGTCCTGGCCTGCACTGATATGTCGGTTGTGGAGGAAGTGTCGGTGGCGGGGACGGGTCCGCCCCCGCCACCGGACGGTCAGACCCCGCCGCGCAGCATGCCCGGCCCGAACACCTCGTACGCGATCCGCTCCACCGGAACGCCCCGGCGCAGCAGGCCGCCGCGGACCTGGTTCATGAACTGCAGCGGCCCGCAGAGGTGCACGTGGGCGTCGGGGGAGAGCGGGATCAGGTCGGGGTCGATCCGGCCGTCGGCCACCTCCGCGCCCGGGGTTCGCCGGTCGTCGACGCCGGCCCGCTCGTACCAGAGCTTCAACCGCAGGTTGGGCAGCTGGGCGTGCAGCCGGGACAACTCGTCGCGGTGGGCGTGCGCCGCGCCGTCCCGGTCGGCGTGGGCCAGCACCACCGGCCGTTGCGGCGCGGTGGCGGCCAGGTGTTCCAGCGCGGCCATCGCCGGGGTGAGCCCGATGCCGGCGCTCACCAGCACCAGTGGCCCGTCGCCGGTGACCGCGCTGACCTCGCCGAACGGCGGGCTGAGCCGTAGCACGGTGCCGGGGGCGACCCGCTCGTGCAGGAAGGTGGAGACCAGGCCGTCGGGGGCGCCGCCTTCGCCCCGGACCCGCTTGACGGTGATCCGCCAGTGGTCGGCGCCGGGGCGTCCGGAGAGGCTGTACTGCCGGATCTGCTGGCCGAGCCCCCCGTCGAGGTCGACCGCGACGGAGACGTACTGGCCGGGGGTGAAGCCGGGGACCGGGCCGCCGTCGGCCGGGACCAGGGTGAGCGAGACGACGTCGGTGGCCTCGGCGGTCACGCCGGCGACCCGCCAGTCCCGCCAGACCGACTCGCCCTCGGCGAGTCCCGCCTCGGTGTAGAGCCGGGCCTCCCGGGCGATCAGCTCGCAGGCCAGCAGCCAGTAGACCTCGTCCCAGGCGGCGGCGACCTCTCGCGTGACCGCCTCGCCGAGCACCTCGCCGATCGCGGCCATCAGGTGCCGGCCGACGATCGTGTACGAGGTGGCGGTGATGCCGAGGGAGGCGTGCTTGTGCGCGATCCGGTCCAGGATCGCCCCCCAGGGCGCGCCCGGCGCCCCGGTCAGGTGCGCGGCGTACGCCACGACGGCCCCGGCCAGCGCCGCCTTCTGCGCCCCGGTGGCCTGGTTGCCACGGTTGAACAGGTCGAGCAGCTCCGGGTGGGCGGCGAACATCCGCCGGTAGAAGCGGCCGGTGATCTGCTCGCCGTGCTCCTGCACCACGGGCAGGGTCGCGGTCACCACGGCCTTCGACGATTCCGACAGCACGGCGTCCTCCTTCTGCGTTGCCTTCCGTCGACACTTAAACAGGAATCCAGGAGTCCTCTTCAGGGCCGAAAGTCCCGGGTCGCCTGTTGCGCAGGTCACGGGACGTCGGGCCCTGTCCGGCGACGCGCGGTCTGGCTAGGGTCGGGTCGTGAAGCTCAACCGGTCCACCGACATGGCCCTGCGGATCGCCATGCTCACCGCGTCCGCGCCCACCCGGACCACCGTGGACGAGCTGGCGCTGCGGCTGGACCTGCCGCGCAGCCACGTGGCCAAGGTGGTGCAACGCCTGCAACGGATCGGCGTGCTGGTCACCATCCGCGGCCGCTCCGGTGGCGTCGCCTTCGCCGAGGACGCCGAGCTGATCACCGTGGGCCGGGTGGTACGCGCCTTCGAGGGCGAGGACGAGGTGGTGGCCTGCGAGGAGTCCGGCTGCACGCTGCGGGCCGGCTGCCGGCTGCGGGTCCAGCTGCGCCGGGCCCAGGAGGCGTTCCTGGCCGTCCTGGACGGCGTACGCCTCGGCGACCTGGTCGACGACCCGGTCGGGCCGGTGCCGCTGACCCTCGGGATCGCCGCGCGCTGAGCCGCCGCCCGCCGGGCCGACACCGTTAGGCTGAGCGTCCCCGTCGATACGGAGCGCCGATGCCACCCACCCGGGTCTCCCACCCGATCTTCGCCCGGCTCTACGAACGGGCCAGCGTCTCCCTGGACCAGGCCGGCGTGGCCGAGCACCGGCGCCGGCTGGTCGCCGGCCTGCGCGGCCGGGTGGTCGAGGTGGGCGCCGGCAACGGCCGGATGTTCCCGCACTACCCGTCGGCGGTGACCGACGTGCTGGCCGTCGAGCCGGAACCGCGGCTGCGGGCCGCCGCCACGACGGCCGCCGCCACCGCCCCGGTACCGGTCACGGTGGTCGACGGGGTGGCCGACGCCCTGCCGCTGGCCGACGGCGCGGTCGACGCGGTCGTCACGGCGCTGGTGCTCTGCACGGTGCCCGACCAGGCCGCCGCGCTGCGCGAGGCGTACCGGGTGCTGCGCCCCGGCGGCGAGCTGCGCTTCTACGAGCACGTCCGGGCCGAGTCGCCGGGCGGGCTGCGGCGGGTCCAGCGGGTCGTCGACGCCACCCTGTGGCCGCTGTTCTGCGGCGGCTGCCACACCGCCCGGGACACCGTCTCGGCGATCACCGCGGCCGGCTTCGAGATCACCGAGCTGGACCGGTTCCGCTTCCCGCCCGGGTCCGCACTCACCCCCGCCTCGCCGCACGTCCTCGGCACCGCCCGCCGGCCCTGAGCGCGGCGCCGCCGCCCACCGTCGGGCGGGCGGCGGCGGGCGCGGTCAGCTCACCGTGACCGTGCCGTCCGGCGCGCGTACGCAGGTCACCGTCCGGGCGCTGGTCGCGGCCGCGCCGGTCAGGCAGCGGGCGAGCACGCCGTGCCCGGCGGCGTTCGGGTGCCACGACTCCTGGCAGGTCTGGAAGTACGTCCCGCAGGTGTTGGCGATCCGCTGGATGTCCAGCTTGTCGTAACCGGCGAGGCTGGTCACGAAGACGCCTGACGGGCCGTCCATCGAGCGGATCGGGGTGGCCAGCGCGCCGGTGGGGCTGCCGGACTGCTCGCAGAGCCGGGCCCCGTCGAAGGCCCGCTGCACGTTGACGTAGACCAGGTCGGCGGCGGGGAACTCGGCGGCCATCGTGGCGCGTACCGAGCCGACCAGGGTGCCGAGCCGCTGGGCGAAGCGCTGGCCGGTGCCGAGGCTGGCCCGGTGGATCGGGCAGCCGGCTGCGTACCGCTCGGCGCCGAGGGCGCGGAACTTGTCCCGGGTGTCGTCCCGGGAGTCCTCGGTCCAGAAGTTCGAGGCGATCTCCGGCGGGAGCGGGTCGGTGTAGTCCTGGAAGACCACCCGGTGCTGCCCGTCGGCGTCGATCTCGTCGAGAGTGGTCAGCAGCTGGCGTACGGCCGCCGTGGTCTCGGCGGTGGCGGCGCTCATCTGCGCCGCGGTGGCCAGGTCGTCGTCGGTGCAGGGATCCTGCTCCACCGGCCCGCCCAGGTAGGCCCAGAATTCCCACCAGCCGGTCCAGGCGTCCGCGATGAACCGGTTGGCGCACTCCTCGGCGACCTTGCCGAAGGTGAAGGAGCTGTTGTTCGAGCCGAGGCCGACCAGCACCAGGTCGATGTCGTGGGTCCGGGCCACCGCGCGCAACTGGTCGAGCTGGGCGGTCACCTGCCGGCCGTTGGCTCGGGTGGCCGAGGCGTTGGCGATGTCGTAGGGCTGGCCGCCGGAGCAGGCCAGGTTGAACCGGTCGGTGATGCCGGGCAGGTCGGCCCGGTTCAGCGAGGCGTTCGGCGAGCGGTGGCAGAAGTACGCGTTGGAGTTCGGCGCCGACCAGCCGGGGAACGACTGCGCGACGCCGTCGACGTCGACCACCGGGGAGTACGCCCCGGCGCCCTCGCCGCTGATGAAGCTGTCGCCGAGCGCCACCGCCGCGGTGGGCAGCGCCGCCGCGGCCGGGGCGGGCAGCGCCACCGCCGTGGACAGGGCGGCGGACGTGACGGCGAGCAGGGTGCTCAGGACGGTACGACGGAACCTGGACATGACGTCCCCCATCCGGCCAGCTGAATGTGAAAGATCCTCCGGTGCCCGCGATCAGACCACTTTGCTGTGACGGTCGTCAATACTTCGCAGCAGGTTCGTCACGGGTCGGAAACCCCCGGACCGGGCACCGTCACCGGGCGGCGAGGGAAGATGCCGCCCGGTCGACGCGTTGTCGCTCGGGTGGCCCGGGATGCCACCGGCCCGGCGGGTCGCGCGGGCCTTCGCCGTTGTGTCGGGGCGTCCGACTAGGCTCGCCTCGGCGCGCCGCGCGTGATGATCAAGACGGTGAGATCAGACGGTGAGCGGCACCACACCGCCGAGACCTGGGAGTACGACCAGTTGACCGCACAGCCTGAGACCCTGTACGGGGCCGACGACCTGACCCACCTGGAGGGTCTGGACGCCGTCCGCAAGCGCCCCGGTATGTACATCGGCTCCACCGACAGCCGTGGCGTGGGTCACCTCGTCAACGAGATCCTCGACAACTCCACCGACGAGGGGGTGGGTGGCCACGCCACCCGCGTCGAGGTGATCCTGCACGCCGACGGCTCGGTCCAGGTCGACGACGACGGCCGGGGCATCCCCACCGACGTGCACGCCAAGTCCGGCATCTCCGGGGTCGAGCTGGTGCTCACCCGGCTGCACGCCGGCGGCAAGTTCGGCGGCTCAGGCTACAAGACCTCCGGCGGCCTGCACGGCGTCGGCGCCTCCGCGGTCAACGCGCTCGCCCGCCGCTTCGACGTCACCGTGCGCCGCGGTGGCAAGGTGCACAGCATGTCGTTCCGGCACGGCGTGCCCGGGATCTTCGACGGCGACGGCCCCGACGCCCCCTTCACCCCCGGCCCCGGCCTCCAGATCGTCGGCGCGATGAAGCGCGGGCAGCGCACCGGCACCTCCATCCGGTACTGGCACGACGCCCGCTACTTCGAGACCGGCGCCACGCTGGACACCGACGCCGTGCGGCTCAAGATGCGCAACACCGCGTTCCTCGTCCCCGGCGTGACCTACCTGCTGCGCGACGAGACCGCCGACGAGCCGGCCCGGGAGACCTTCCACTTCCCCAACGGCCTGACCGACATGGTGGAGTTCCTGGCCCCGGCCGGCGACCGGCCGGTCTCCGGGACGCTGCTGGTCACCGGCGAGGGCACCTACCGGGAGAACGCCGCCGACGCCAACGGCGTCATGCAGTCCAACGTGCAGCGCCGGGCCGAGGTGGAGGTGGCGTTCCGCTGGGGCACCGGCTACGAGCGCACCGTCGAGTGCTTCACCAACACCATCCGCAACGCGCACGGCGGCACCCACCGCAAGGGCTTCGAGCGGGCCCTGGTCCGTACGCTGGCCGACGCCGCCCGCAACACCCGCGGCCTGCTCAAGCCCAAGGAGGACGCGCCCACCCTGGACGACGTCCTGGAGGGGATGACCGCGGTGGTGCACGTGCGGATCCCCGAACCGCAGTTCACCTCGCAGACCAAGGACGAGCTCTCCACCGCGGGCATCACCAAGGTGATCCAGACCCAGGTGGAGCAGCACCTCAAGGCCTGGCTGGAGGACCGCCGGACCAAGGCCGAGGCGCGGGTCGTCCTGCAGAAGATCGTCGACGCGGCCCGGGTGCGGCTGACCCAGAAGCAGCAGAAGGACGCGGCGCGCCGCAAGACCGCCCTGGAGGGCGCGTCGATGCCGGCCAAGCTGGTCGACTGCCGCGCGACAGGCATCGACCGGAGCGAGCTGTTCATCGTGGAGGGGGACAGCGCCCTCGGGACAGGGCGACTTGCCCGTTCTGCCGAATATCAGGCGCTTCTCCCGATCCGCGGCAAGATCCTCAACGTGCAGAAGGCCAATCTCCAGCAGGTGCTGGACAACGCCGAGTGCGCGGCGATCGTGCAGGTCCTCGGGGCCGGCTCGGGGCGTACCTTCGACCTCTCCGCGCTGCGCTACGGCCGGGTCCTGATCATGGCCGACGCGGACGTCGACGGCGCGCACATCCGGACCCTGCTGATCACCTTGTTCGCCCGCTACATGCGGCCGCTGATCGAGGCCGGCCGGCTCTACGCCGCGATGCCGCCCCTGCACAAGATCACCACGAAGGGGCGCAACCCGCAGACCATCTACACCTACACCCAGGCGGAGATGGAGGCGGCGGTCCGCAAGCTGGAGAAGGCCGGCAAGCAGATCGTCACCCCGATCCCGCGCTTCAAGGGTCTGGGCGAGATGGACGCCGACGAGTTGTGGGAGACCACGATGAACCCGGCCACCCGGGCGGTCCGCCGGATCACCCTCGACGACGTCGACGCCGCCGAGCGGGTCCTCGAACTGCTGATGGGCGAGAAGGTCGAGCCGCGCCGCAACTGGCTGATCGACTCGGCCGACCGGGTCGACCGCGAGGCGATCGACGCATGACCACCGGGTTCCTTCGAAGGGAAAGCTGAACCATGGCACGCCGTAGGGACGACCGCGCCCGCGCCGACCTGTCCGCGTTCGACCAGGCCGGGGCCCGCGTCTTCGACAACCCCCTGGTCACCGAGGTGTCCGACTCCTACCTGGAGTACGCCTTCTCGGTCATCCACTCCCGGGCCCTGCCCGACGCCCGGGACGGCCTCAAGCCGGTGCACCGGCGCATCCTGTGGTCGATGCACGAGGCGGGCCACCGCCCCGACCGCAGCCACGTGAAGTCCGCCCGGATCGTCGGTGACGTGATGGGCCGCTACCACCCGCACGGTGACACCGCGATCTACGACGCGATGGTCCGGCTGGCGCAGGACTTCTCGCTCAACGCGCCGCTCATCGACGGGCACGGCAACTTCGGTTCCCCGGACGACGGACCGGCCGCGGCGCGCTACACCGAGGCCCGGATGTCCCGGGAGGCGATGCTGCTCGTCGGCGAACTGGGCGAGGACACCGTCGACCTGGAGCCGAACTACGACGGATCGCTGACCCAGCCGACCGTGCTGCCGGCGGCGTTTCCCAACCTGCTGGTCAACGGCGCGTCCGGGATCGCGGTCGGGATGGCCACCAACATGATCCCGCACAACCTGGGCGAGGTCGTCTCCGCCGCCCGCTGGCTGATCAACCACCCGGACGCCACGCTGGACAAGCTGATGGAGTTCGTCCCCGGGCCCGACCTGCCCACCGGCGGCGTGCTGCTGGGCCTGGACGAGGTGCGCCGGGCGTACGAGACCGGGCGCGGCGTGGTGCGGATGCGCGGCAAGGTGGAGATCGGCCCGCTGGAGGGCAGCCGGGGCCGGCAGGCGATCACCGTCGTCGAGCTGCCGTACGGCGTCGGCGCGGAGAAGGTCATCGCCGCGATCACCAACGAGGTCACCAAGACCAAGCGGCTCACCGGGATCGCCGACGTCAAGGACCTCACCGACCGGGAGAACGGCACCCGGCTGGTCATCGAGTGCAAGGTCGGGGTCAACCCGCAGGCGCTGCTCGCCGACCTCTACCGGCTCACCCCGCTGGAGCAGTCCTTCGGCGTCAACAATCTGGTCCTGGTGGACGGCCAGCCTCGTACCCTCGGGTTGAAGGCGCTGCTGGAGGTCTTCCTGGCCCACCGGTACGAGGTGGTCACCCGGCGCAGCTCCTACCGCCGGCGCAAGCGGGAGGAGCGGCTGCACCTGGTCGACGGCCTGCTGATCGCCCTGATCGACATCGACAAGGTGGTCCGGCTGATCCGGGCCGCCGACGACGCGCAGGCGGCCAAGGACGGCCTGATGCGCCAGTTCAAGCTCTCCGAGATCCAGGCCACCTACATCCTGGACACCCCGCTGCGCCGGCTGACCAAGTACGACCGGCTGGAGCTGGAGGCCGAGCAGGAGAAGCTGCGCGCCGAGATCGCCGAGCTGTCCACCATCCTGGACGACGAGAAGGTGCTCAAGAAGCTGGTCTCCGACGAGCTGACCGCCGTGGTCAAGCAGTTCGGCGCCCCGCGCCGGACCACGCTTGTCGACGGTGACCTCAAGGAGGTGCTGGCCGCGTCGGTGCCGGCCGGCCCGCTGGAGGTCGCCGACGACCCGTGCCAGGTGATCCTGTCCGCGACCGGCCTGGTGGCCCGCACCGCGGCCGAGTCGGAGGAGGCCGCCGAGGGGCGCCGGCGCAGTGGTCGGGTCAAGCACGACGCCGTACGCGCCGTGGTCCACTCCACCGCCCGCGGCCGGGTGCTGCTGGTGACCAGCGCCGGTCGGGCGTTCAAGATCGACGTGTTGCCGTTGCCGGTGCTGCCCGAGCAGTCCGGAACGGTGTCGCTGCGCGGCGGCATGTCCGCCGCCGAGTTGGCGCCGCTGGAGCCGGGGGAGACGGTGGTCGGCCTGGCGCCGCTCGGCCCGTCGGCGCAGGGCTCGCCCGGTCTGGCGCTCGGCACCCGCCAGGGGGTGGTGAAGGTCTGCGCGCCGGAGTGGCCGGTCCGTTCGGACGAGTTCGAGGTGATATCCCTGCGCGAGGGGGACGAGGTGGTCGGCGCGACCTGGCTCACCGACGGCCAGGAGTCGTTGGCCTTCGTCTCGTCCGAGGCGTCGCTGCTGCGCTTCGCCGCTTCGGTGGTGCGCCCGCAGGGCGTCAAGGGCGGCGGCATGGCCGGCATCAACCTGCCGACCGACGCGCGGGTGGTCTGGTTCGGGGCGGTCCGCACCGACGACCCCGGTCACGGGGAGCCGATGGTGGTCACCTCCACCGGGGCCACGGTCAAGGTGACGCCGTTCAAGGCGTACCCGGCCAAGGGGCGGGCGACCGGCGGCGTGCGCGCCCAGCGGTTCCTCAAGGGCGAGGAGGACCTGGCGGTGGCCTGGATCGGCCCACGCCCGGTCGGCGCGACGGCGACCGGCGACGCGGTCGAGCTGCCGCCGGCGGATCCGCGCCGGGACGGCTCAGGGTTCGCCGTGATGCTCGGCCCGACCGTGGTGGGCCACCAGATCGAACGCGACTGACGGATCAGTCAGGTGACGGGGGTCGGCGGTTCTCGCCGGCCCCCGTTCGGCGTGCCTGCCGCCACGATGAACCCTCGCGCGGCAGGTCGTGCCGTTCCGTTCCCTGGTCGGCCCGTCGTGCGGCAAGCCGGGTCCGGGGTTCGGGGGGTCGGGGGAGGCGTAGCCCGGCCCGGGGCGACTACAGACTTGAGAGCACAGACGACTCAGCTCGCCCCAGAGGGCGGGCGCCGGCACCGGCAGCACCCAGGGCCCGCCCGGTTCACCCCCCGCTGAGTCGTTGGCGCTCTCAAGTCTGTAGGCAGCGGATCGGGATTCCCCGGTGGCGTGACCCGGGTGGTGTCGGACATGGACATCGAGACCCGCGTCCGCCCGGGCCGCGGTATGTCGGGGCTTCCGTTGTCGCTGGACGCCGCGACATGCCGCGTCTCGGGGCTTCAGCGGACACCACGGCATGCCGCGCCTCGGGCCTCCAGCTCCGCCCCGGGCAGTCCGGGTCGGGCCGCCCGGGCGGGCAGGGCGGGGTGGGTCAGAGTTCCGGCTCGGGGCCGCGCCGGGACTCGGCGGTCGTGCCGCGCAGCCGGGCGATCAGCCGCATGCCGTGGTAGATCACCAGGGCGGCGGCGGTGCCCAGCGCGATGCCGTTGAACGACAGGTCACCGGCGACGACGGTGTAGTTCGCCGCGCCCACGATCAGCGCCACGGCGGCGGTCATCAGGTTGACCGGGTCGTGGAAGTCGACCCGGTTCTCGATCCAGATCCGGGCGCCGAGGACGGCGATCAGGCCGTACAACGCGGTGGTGGCGCCGCCGAGCACCCCGGCCGGCACGGTCAGGATCAGCGCGCCGAACTTCGGGCTGAGCCCGAGCAGCACGGCGGCCACCCCGGCCACCCAGTACGCGGCCGTGGAGTAGACCCGGGTCGCCGCCATCACGCCGATGTTCTCGGCGTACGTGGTGGTGCCGGAGCCGCCGCCGGAGCCGGCGAGGACGGTGGCCAGGCCGTCGCCGAGGAACGCCCGTCCCATGTCCTTGTCCAGGTTGCGGCCGGTCATCGCGGCGACCGCCTTGACGTGCCCGGCGTTCTCGGCGATCAGCACCAGGATCACCGGGATGACCAGCACCACCGCGCGCAGGCTGAAGCTGGGCGCGTGGAACTGCGGCAGCCCCACCCAGTCGGCCTGCCGCAGCGCGTCGACCGCCTTCGGGTCGAGGTCGCCGAGGGCGGCGGCGAGCAGCCAGCCGACCACCACCCCGAGCAGGATGGAGAGGCGGGCCAGGAAGCCGCGGAAGGCCACCGTGACGATCAGGATCGCGGCGAGGGTGACCACGGCGATCAGCGGCTGGGCGCGTACCCCGGTGCCGCTGCCACCGCCGTCCCAGGCCACCGGGGCCAGGTTCAAGCCGATCAGCGCGACGATGGCGCCGGTGACCACCGGCGGCATCAGCGCGTCGATCCACCGGGCGCCGGCCAGCTGCACGACCAGGCCGACCACGGCCAGCGCGGCGCCCGCCACCACGATGCCGCCGAGCGCCGGACCGATGTCGCCGCCGGCCTTGGCGGCCAGCACCGGGGCGATGAAGGCGAAGGACGAGCCGAGGTACGACGGCAGCCGGTTCCCGGTGATCAGCAGGAAGAGCAGCGTGCCGATGCCGGAGAAGAAGAGTGTGGTGGCCGGCGGGAAGCCGGTGATCAACGGCACCGTGAAGGTGGCGCCGAACATGGCCACCACGTGCTGGACGCCGACGCCCACGGTACGCGGCCAGGAGAGCCGCTCGCCGGGGTGCACCACGTCGCCGGGCCGGATCGACCGGCCGTCGCCGTGCACGGCCCACGGGGACCTGCCGGGACGCGGCGGGGTGGGGGTCTGGGTCATGGTGCGCCTTCCATCGTCAGCTGACGGGGGCGTGATCGACCCTGGGAGTTGTTTCTAGCACGCCCCTGACCGGCGGGGACGGCAGCCCGCCGGTCAGGCGACCCCGGCGGGGCGGAACTGCACGCTGACCCGGGGGCCGACCGGGCGGGCGGTCTTGGGGATCGCGTGCTCCCAGGTGCGCTGGCAGGAGCCACCCATCACCACCAGGTCCCCGTGGCCGAGGGGAAAGCGCAGGCCCGGGCCGCCGCCGCGGGGCCGCAGCAGCAGCGGGCGAGGCGAACCGAACGAGACGATGGCCACCATCGTGTCGGTGTGCGCGGAGCGGCCGAGGGTGTCGCCGTGCCAGGCCACGCTGTCCCGGCCGTCGCGGTATAGGCACATCCCGGCGGTGACGAACGGCTCGCCCAGTTCGTCGGCGTAGTGGGCGCTCAGCGCCGCCCGGGCCGCGGTCAGCACGGGGTGGGGGAGCGGCCGGTGGCCGGCGTACCAGCAGAGCAGGCGGGGAACGTCGACCTCGCTGTCGTACATGGTGCGGCGTTCGGCGCGCCACGGCACGTCGTGCAGCAGGGTGTCGAAGACGGCGTCGGAGCCGTGCGCCCAGCCGGGCAGGTGGTCGACCCAGGCGCCCCGGCTCAGCTGGTGCCGGCGCAGCCCGGCGAGCGGGCCCAGGCCGGGCTCGTCCTGCAGATCCAGCATCGAGGGCTGGTACGCGACGTCGGACACGCCTCCGATCCTACCCCGCCCATCGAACAGGCGTACGACTAGCTGGCGGCATTGTGCCTGGCCACCAGGCCGGGCAGCTCGTCCAGCGAGTTGATGCGGAACAGGCACCGCCGCGCCACGGCCGGGTCGTCGAGGATGTGGCCCCACGGTCCGCGTCGGATCAGGCACGCCCGCATGCCGGCCGCCATCGCCGGCCGGGCGTCGTTGTCGGGCCGGTCGCCGACGTACAGGATCGTCGCCGGGTCGCCGCCGCCGGCGCCCACGACGTGGTCGAAGAAGGCGGGTGCCGGCTTCGCCACCCCCCAGCCGGCCGACGTGCCGATCGCGTCGACGGGGAGGTCGAGGGCGCGCAGGGTCGCCTCGGCGTGGTCCGGCTGGTTGCCGGCGAGCCCCACGAACAGCCCCTGCTCCCGCAGGGCGGTCAGGCAGGCCCGGGCGTCGGGATGGAGATCCTCCTCGCCGAACGTCTCCGGCACGCCGGCGGCCGCCCGGCGCTCGAGCTCGACCGCGAGGTCGAAGTCGGGCCGGAAGGTGCGGAACGCCTCCCGGTAGTCCTGGCCGCGGGCGATCACCGCGCCGAAGACCGCCGAGAACGTGTGCCGGGGTACGCCGAGCCAGTCCGCCCAGTCCGCGAACTCGCGGGTCTCGTCGAGGATCGTCCCGCCGACGTCGAAGAAGACCGCCTTGATCATGTTCGTCCCCCGTCACCGTCGGGCTGGAGCCTAGCCGGACCGGGCACACCGTTGCGCCCCGCGGCGGTCGGCGGGCGGTCCGGCGGGGGCGGCGGTGCGGGCCGGTAGGGTGCCCCGGGTCGGTGTCGCCGTGGACGACGCCGCGGGTCGAGGAGGAGATGGACGTGCGGGTGCATCCGACGGTCGCCGGTGCCGACGGGACCGGCACGCCGACCGGTACGCCCGTCGTCGACGCCCCGCCGAGCCGGCTGCCGTCGCTGACCGGGCTGCGGTGGATCGCCGCCCTGCTGGTCTTCGGCTTCCACGCCGCCACGATGGGAATCGTCGCCGAGCCCGCCCTGAAGGCGGTGGTGGACAAGACCTTCGCGCTGGGTCTGTCCGGGGTGGAGTTCTTCTTCGTGCTCAGCGGCTTCGTGCTGGTCTGGTCGGCGCGACCCGGCCAGCGGCGGCGGGACCTCTGGCGCCGCCGGCTGGCCAAGATCTATCCGAACCACCTGGTCACCTGGGCGGCGGCGCTGCTGGTCGGCTGGTGGTTCGCCGATCCGCTGCCGCTGCGGGCCACCGTGGAGAACCTGCTGCTGGTGCAGGCGTGGGATCCCACCCCCGGGCACTTCTACAGCGTCAACACGGTGAGCTGGTCGCTCTCCTGCGAGCTGTTCTTCTACCTGGCGTTGCCGTTCGCGCTGCCGGTCGTACGCCGGATGCGCCCGGCCGCACTCGCGGCCGTGGTGGTCGCGGTGCCGCTGCTGATCGTCGCGCTCTGGCCGGCGCAGCAGTTGGTGCCGGAGACGGACCGCTGGTGGTTCACCCAGATCTTCCCGGTCGTCCGGTCGATGGAGTTCTGGCTCGGGGTGGCCGCCGCCGAGCTGCTGCGCCGCGGCCGTTGGCGCGGGCCGGGGCTCGCCGTGGCCAGCGGCATCTTCGTGGCCACCTGGCTGGTGGCGGCCCTGTGGGTGCGGGCCGAACTCTGGGCCGGGCTGATGGCCGCCACCTACGTGCTGGTCATCGCGGCGGCGGCCCGGGCGGACGTGCAGGACCGGCCCACCCCGTGGCGGGGACGCCGGATGCGATGGCTCGGCGAGGTGTCCTTCGCCTTCTATCTCGTGCACGTGCTGGTGATGGTGACGGTGCTGCGGCTGACCGGGCACCGTGGCGAGGGACTGCCCGGCTGGTGGGGGCCGGTCGCCGTGCTCGGCTTCCTGCTGGTCAACCTGGTCCTCGCGGGCCTGCTGCACCGGTGGGTGGAGACGCCCATGATGCGCCGGCTGGCGCCGCCCCGCCGCCGTCCGGCGGTCGAGCCACCCACCGCGCCGGAGCCGGCCGTCGTGCCGGAGTCGGCCGCCAGCGCCGCCGCGCCGCCGGGGGCCGTCGCGCGGGTGCCGGCGCAGCGCTCCGGCGACCCCGACCAACCGTTGACGTACGCGGGTCGGCGCGACCCGGTCTGAGCCACGTCCATCCTGGTCGGTGCGGCCCGGCGCGCCGGCCACGACACGCCCGGCCGCCGTGCGGGGCGGGGGTGGTCGGCGGTAGCGTGGGCCCGTGCTTCCCGTCGCGCTCACCGGTCCGCTGTGGTGGGTGGCGCGCTGGGCGTGGCGGCTGCTCACCAGCCTGGCCCTGGCCGTGGTCTTCTCCACCGGTGCCGTGCCGCTGTCCACCGGGTCCGGCCCGTCGGCTGCGCTCGGCCCCGGTCCGGCCGACCCGGCATCCACCCCGCTCACGGCGACCCCCGCGCGGCTGTGGCCGGCATCCGGCCCGCTCGGGGCGACTGCCGCCGGGCTCCCGCCGGCATCCGGCCCGCTAGGGGTGATGCCCGTGCGGGCGACCTCGGCGGGGCTGGCCACCACCGACCGTCCCGGGGCCGCGCTGCGGGAGGTCGCCACCGGCTCCGATGCGCCGCGCGGCGACGTCACCCCCGCTTACCTCCCGCCCGTCACCGACGGCTCCCCGGTCGGGTCGGCGCCGGCCGGTCCCACGACCGAGGCCGGGTCCCGATCCGTGCCGGCCGGGCGGCCGGTGGCAGCCACCGGCCCGCGCGCCCCGCCCGTGGCCTGACGGATCCGCGGGCCACGCGCCCGCCACCGCTTCCTCGACCTGATCACCGCACTCCGCCGGCCGGCGGATGTGGCGCCCGCGACGGCGCCCACCCGACCGGCGACTGCGGTTACCCCGCTCCACCGCGTCCGCTCCCTGCGAGGTGCCGTCATGAACATTGTCCTCCAGCAGTTCCTGATCGAGGTCCCGCAGGCCGTCGCCATCTGGTCGGCGCTGCTCGTGCTCTCCCTGTCCGTACTGGCCGTGCTGGTCGCCCGCCCCGACCGGGACCGGACGCCCGACGATGAACCCGCCCCCGGCTCGGCCGCCGCCCTCGCCGCCGCGGCGGCGGCCGACCTGCGCCGGTACGCCGACGAGGTCGCCGTGGCGGCGACCGGCGCGGCCCAGACCGCCCGCCGCCGGCGCTCGGAGTGGCTGGCCGCCCAGGAGGAGGTCGACCGGGCCTGGCAGGCGTACGACGAGGCGGAGACGGTCGCCCGCCGGTTCACCGGCGCCGACGCGATGCCGGCCCCGCGTACCCCGCGCACCCCGGCCGAGTACGCGCTGCGCGAGCGCTGGCTGCACCAGGCGGCGATGGCGGCGCACTGGCGCGGTGAGTTGACGGCCCGCCAGCTCAGTGACGTCTTCGGCCACCGGGACGGGTGGGACCCCCGCCGGCACCCGGCGGAGCAGGAGGTCGCCCTGGCCCGGGCGGTCCGGGACGGGCGGCTGGCCGGCTACCGGGTGGCCGCCGAGCGGGAGCGCTCGGCGTGGCGGGCGGCCGAGTTGTCCGCCGAGTCGGCCCGTGCCCTCTCGGCCGAGGCGTACGCGGCGGCTCAGCGGCTCCGGGTGGCGCCGGCGCCGCGGCAGCGCGCGGTCCCGGCGCCGGCTTCCGCCCCGGCGACCGCGTCGACCACGGCGACCCGGTGGCGCCCCGCCCGGGTCGGTTGAGCCCCGGCTTATTTGGGTGACGCCGGTCACCTCTCACCGGAAACGGTCATCGGGAACGCTTGGGGGCAGCCCGGAGATCGACTGGGGAAATTCGGTCACCGACCGTCCCGTTCCCGCCTTTCCGGCCCGGGTGGAACCGCCGTCCCCATTGAGTGCGGTCAGTGCGCGAATGCGGAAACCGTCGTCGGTGCAGGCGGTGTTTCCGCAGCTGGCAAGGGCTTGGCAGGCCAATGACCGACCAGTAGTGTCGGCGCGGTCCGGAGCGGTTCTCGATCGCAGGTGGCGACGCCGCACGGACCCGCCGAATCGTGTTCACGAACCGGGGACCCAGGTACGTCGGGGTGAATCCGCAGGGCCACGGCCCGCGGTAGGGCGCTCTTCCCGCCCGAATCCGTCAGCTAACCCGGTAGGCGGTCGCGGAAGGAGCTCCACCCGTGCCCGAACCCACCCCTTGGTTGTTCCGCCTTCACGGTGCCGCGGTGCCGTCGCTCGCCCTCGCCGGGCGCGCGAGCTGAGCGCCGCGTTCCACCTTCCGCCCGGCTGACCGGGCGCCATCCCCGCGAGCGGCCCGCCCCCGGCCGACGTCCCCTTCCGCGCGTGAGTCCTCCGCGCCTCGGTGGGGTGCGCCGCTCTCCCCCCCCGTACCGTGGAGGAAAGACGTGAAGCACCACCTCAAGCGACAGCTGCGGCGCCTCGCCACCGAACGTCCCTACCAGGTCGTGGTCGCCGCGGCGGCGACGCTCGTGGCGGCGTCCACCACCGGTGTGCTGATCGCCGGCCCCGCGCAGGCGCCGGCCCGGCAGGAGACCGCGGCGGTGGCCGAGGTCGCCCCCCGCCTCGACGAGGCCGCCAGCCGTGACCAGGCCCGCGTCGCGGCCGCCGCGCCGGTCAGCCCGTCGGCGTCGCCGTCGGCGACCGCCACCCCGGACCCGGACCTCACCACCAGCGCCCCCAAGCCGGCGGCGACCAAGCAGGCCGTGGCGAAGAAGGCCGTGGCGAAGAAGGTCGTCGCCGAGAAGCCCGCGGCTAAGAAGCCGCCGGCGTCCAAGGTGCTCGACTACACCTACGAGGCCCAGACGACCTACTACAACTGCGGCCCGGCCGCCGTGCGCAACGCCCTGAGCGCCAGCGGCGTCGAGACGACCCAGGACGGTCTCGCCGGCCCGCTCGGCACCACCGAGATGGGCACCAACTCCGCCGAGGACACCACCCGGGTGCTCAACCAGATGGTGAAGGGCTCCCCGTACCGGACGACGATGTTCGCCGGCAGCCCGTCGTCGGCGCAGATCGAGCGGCTCAGCGCCGACGTGGTCGAGGCGGTCAGCAGCGGCCGCGGCGTCGTGGCCAACATCGCCGGGGACGCCACCGACACCCAGGGCGGCTGGCACTCCTTCCCGGGCGGCCACTACATCGCGGTGGTCGGCTACCAGGACAACGGCCGGACCCTACGGATCGCCGACTCGGCCGACCCGTCGCTGCCGGCGTACTGGATCAGCGCCGCCGACCTGGCGAACTGGATCGCCACCCGCGGCTACTCCGCCTGACGCACGCGACGAACCGACCGGACGCCGGCTCCCCACGGGGGCCGGCGTCCGGTTCGCGTACGGCGGGCCTCGCGCGGCGTGTCCGACCGGTGGCAGACTGCGCACCATGGTCGATGAGGCGGATGGCCGGCCCCTGCTGCTGCTCCTGCACGGGATGGGCGCCACCGGCGAGGTGTGGCTGCCGTGGGCGCCCCTGCTGGAACGCGACTGGCCCGGCCGGTGGCTGGCGCCGGACCTCGCCGGCCACGGCTGGTCACCCGGGCTGTCCCGGTACTCCTTCCACGGGCTCGCCGACCGGGTGGCCGGCGGACTCGACGGCCGGGACCGGCTGGTCGTCCTCGGGCACTCCCTGGGCGGGGTGGTGGGCCTGGCACTGGCCGCCCGGACGGCCGGGTTGCCCGTCGCCGCCGTGGTCGGGCTCGGCATCAAGGCAGTCTGGTCGCCGGCCGAACTGGCCAGGGCCGGCGAGCTGGCCCAGCGACCGGTCACCTGGTTCGCCACCCGGGACGAGGCGGCCCGGCGCTACCTGCGGGTGGCCGGTCTGACCGGGCTGTTCGCCCCGGACCATCCGGTCGTCGACGCGGGCCTGCGCAGCGAGGACGGGCGGTGGCGGATCGCCATGGACCCGGGCGCCTTCGCCGTCGGCGCGCCCGACCTGCCCGCCCTGCTGGCCGGCACCGACGCCCCGGTCCTGCTGGCCCGGGGCGAGGACGACCCGATGGTGACCGACGATCAGCTCGGCGCGCTGGGGGTACCGGTGGTGACCCTGCCCGGGCTCGGCCACAACGCCCACGTGCAGGACCCGGCGGCGGTGCTGGCGCTGGTCGAGGCGTACCGCTGAACAGGCCGGTGGCGGCCGTAAGATCCCACGGGTGACGGAACGCCAGTCCAGCCTCGCCCCGACCGACGCCGACACCACCCGCGCCGACGCCGGGCCGCCCGACGGGGCGGCCAGGTCCACCGAGCCCCGCGCGGTGACCGACGCGGGCGGGGCGGTCGCGGCGGACGCTGCCGGCGGGAAGGCCGAGCGGGAGGCCACGCCGGACGCGGGTCGGCCCGCCCGGCGGGCCGGGTGGCGGTCCGTGCTGTTCGCGGCGCTGGCCTACCTCGCCGCGGCCGTCGGGGTGACCTGGCGCGGCTGGGCCGACCCGAGCGGGGTCTTCCTCGGCACCCGACCCGGCGACCAGAGCTTCAACGAGTGGATGCTGGCGTTCGACGCCCATGCCACCACCCACCTGGACAACCCGTTCTTCACCACTTTGCAGAACGCCCCGGACGGGGTGAACCTGATGACCAACGTCGGCATGCAACTGCCCGGCCTGCTGCTGACCCCGGTGACCGTGCTCGGCGGCGCGGCCCTGTCGTACCTGGTCTTCATCACCCTCAACCTGGCCGCCACCGCCCTGGCCTGGTACGTGGTGCTCGCCCGGCACGTGGTGACCTCCCGGGTCGCGGCGTTCGTCGGCGGGCTGGTCCTGGCCTTCGCCCCGGCGCTGGTGTCGCACAGCAACGGTCACCCGCACATCACCGCGCAGTGGCTGGTGCCGTTCCTGCTCTGGCAGGTCGTCCGGCTCACCCGGCCCGGGCACACCGTCCGCGACGGGCTGGTGCTCGGCGTGCTGGTCGTCGCCCAGTTCTACATCGGGCTGGAGATCCTCTTCCTGGTCGCGGTGGGCTGCGCGTTGGCGGCACTGGCGTACCTGCTGTTCACTCCCCGACGGGCGGTACGGGAGGCGCCCCGGACGCTGGGCGGACTGGCGGTCGCCGGCGCGCTGGTGGCCGTCGCCACCGCGTACCCGCTCTGGATGCAGTTCGCCGGGCCGCAGCACCGCACCGGTCACCCCGGCGAGCACGACGTGTACGCGTTGAAGCTGGCCTCCTTCGCCGCGTTCGCCACCCGGACCGTCTTCGGCGGCGACACCAAGGGCCTGGTCGCCAACACCACCGAGGAGGCGAGCTTCTTCGGCCTGCCCGCCCTGCTGCTGGCGCTGGTCGCCGTGGTGGCGCTGTGGCGGGTGCTGGCCGTCCGCATCCTGGCCGTGGTGGGGGTGCTCACCGCGCTGCTCTCCCAGGGCTCCACGTGGACCTGGGGCCGGGACCGCACCGACGTGCCGGCGCCGTTCGCGCTCCTGGCGCACCTGCCGGTCTTCGACTCCATGGTGATCGCCCGGTTCGCCCTGATCACCACGGTGGCGCTGGGCCTGCTGCTGACCATCTGGCTGGACCGGGTGCTCGCGGCCACCGCCGGTGCGGGCGGCCGCCGGGTGCCGCTGCGGCTGGCCGCCGGGGTGGCGCTGGCCGGCGCGCTGCTGCCGATGGTGCCCACCCCACTGCCCACGCAGGCCCGGCCGCCCGTCCCGGCGTTCGTCACCTCCGGCGCCTGGCGGGCCCACGTCACGCCGGGACGCACCCTGGTGCCGGTGCCGGTCGACAACCTCACCTCGATCCGTTGGGGCGCCGCAGCGGCCGTCGGGTTCGCGGTGCCCCAGGGCTACTTCCTCGGCCCCACCTCACCTACCGACAGCACCGGCCGCTGGGGCGTCCAGCCCCGGCCCACGGCGACGCTGCTGACCCGCATCGCCGTTGGCGCCCGGGGTACGGCCGTGTCGGCGGCCGACCGGGAACAGGCGTTGGCCGACGCCCGGCACTGGAAGGCCGACGCGCTGGTGCTGCCCGTGGACCGCCCCCGTGCGGCGTCGCTGCGCATCGCCCTGGACGCCTGCTACGGCCCGGGCAGCCGGGTGGACGACGTGTGGGTGTGGGACGTGCGGCCGGTCACCCGCTGACCGGTCCGGGCCGGATCAGGGCGACCAGGTCCAGACCAGCATCAGGTAGCCGCCGTAGTAGGCCGAGACCAGGGTCAGCAGGATCAGCACCGCGTACCGCCGGCTCCGGCGGGCACCGGCCAGCGCGTCCGCCACCGGGAGCAGCAGGGCGAACGCGGGGATCAGGAAACGCGCCTTGGAATGGTAGTAGCCGGCGGCGCCGATCGTGGTGACCAGCATGAGCCCGCTGTACATCAGTAGCGGCCACGGCTGCCGGTCCACCACCGACAGCGCGAACAGGGTCAGGGCGATCAGCAGGATCAGCACGATCAGGAAGTGCTGCAACCGGGACGGGTGGTCGAGGATCCGTCCGGTCTCGACCCAGGTGAACACCCCGCCGTCGAAACTCGACCGCCACCCCTTGCCCTGGATGAGGAACCACCCGTCCGGGCGGCCCGTCCGGTCGGCGACGTACGCGACGAAGCCGAGCCAACCCAGCGGCGCCAGGAGCATCGCGACCAGGGGCCGCCACCAGGTGCCCCGTCGGCGGACCAGCGCGACGAGGGCGGCGACGCCGACGACCGCCACCAGGGACGAGGCGGTCGGACGGGTCAGCCCGCCGATCAGGCAGAGCACCCCCGCGGTCAGCCACCGCTCGGTGAGCACGGCGAACAGCGCCCAGGCGGCGAAGGCGGTGAAGATCGCCTCGGTGTAGGCGAGGTTCTCCACCAGGGCGTGCGGCAACACCCCCCAGAGCACCGCCAGGATCACCCCGGTGCGACGGTCGCGTACCCGGTTGCCGACGGCGAAGATCCCCCACGCGGCGGCGAGGGACGCCACCCAGGACACCGTGATCGCGGCCTGCCGGAGGTCCATCGCCCACGAGCCGCCGAGGACGCCGACCAGCCATGGGTAGAGCGGGAAGAACGCCATGTTGCTGTGCAGGCTCTCCGCGCGGTCGTAGCCCTGCTCGGCGATCTGTAGGTACCACCGGCTGTCGTAGCGGTCGGCGAGCAGGGCGCTGAACGGCACCCGCCGGGCGTCGGCCCAGATCCAGAGCGTCGCCAGGCCGATACAGCGGACGGCCGCGTACCCGAGCAGAGCCGGCCAGGCCAGGACCAGTGCGCCGATCGGTCCGGAGCGGGCGGGGGAGTCCCCGCCGCCGGTCGTGCCGGTCTCCGGCGGCTCGCCGGACGGCATCTGCCGCCCGAGGGCGGTGCGGGGGGAACCGGGGGAAGTCCTCTCGTCGCGACCGTCGTCCACTGCGACGTCCATATCCTGATCCTTCTCGGCGCAGCCCGGCCGAACACTGCGGCGGGACCGTGGGCCGAGCGTCTGATGATCCGAAACCGCGCGGAGCAGCCTAACAAGGGAAGTTTCACCCGTCGCGCCCGACGCGCCCGTCCCGGGCCGACCGCCCCGGCACTGTCGGGGACCCGACGGCGGGTGCGCTCCGGTCAGGGCAGCAGTGCCGCGACCGCGTCCGCCGCCGGCCGGTCCACCGGCAGGTCCTCCGCCGCCACCACCGCGTCGACCGGCAGGTCACCGTAGAGGTGCGGGAAGAGCGCGCCGCCGCGGGACGCCTCCCAGCGCAGGGCGGCGCCGAGGCGGGCCGGGTCCACGGTCAGCAGGGTCAGCCCGGTGGCCCCGCCGAAGTGCCGCCGGGCCGTCTCCACCACCTGGTCGGCGGCCGAGAAGTGCAGGTAGCCGTCCTCACGGTCGACGGCGGAACCGGTGAACCGGCCCCGCTCCCGGGCGGCGTCCCACTCGGTCGACGGCAGCAACTTGTAGATCACGTCACCAGCGTACGGTCCGGTGCCGCCGACCGACCGGACCTCCCGCCCGGCCGGTGCGTCTGCCACGATTCGCAGGACAGCGGACCGACGAACGGGGGTAGGGGTGCGCATCCTGCTGGTCGAGGACGACCGCCGGGTCGCCGCGGCCCTGTCGTCGGCGCTGAGCCGGCGCGGCTACGAGGTGGAGCACGCGCCCACCGTCGCCGCCGCGCTCTCCGCCGCCCCCTGCGACCTGGTCCTGCTCGACCTGACGCTGCCCGACGGCGACGGCACCGACCTGTGCCGGGAGCTGCGCCGGCGCAGCAGCCAGCTCGGGATCATCGCGGTCACCGCGCGGGGCGAGGAGCGGGACCGGGTGCTCGGCCTGCGGCTCGGCGCGGACGACTACGTGGTCAAGCCGTTCTCCATGGTGGAGTTGCAGGCCCGGATCGAGGCGGTGCTGCGCCGGGCCGCGCACACCGTGCCGGAGCGCAGCGTGATCGAGGTGGGCGGGGTCCGTATCGACGTCGAGGGGCGCACGGTCACCGTGCACGGCCGGCCGGTGGCGCTCACCCGCAAGGAGTTCGACATCCTGCTCTCGCTCGCCCGGCAGGCCGGGGTGGCCGTGCCCCGGGACCGGATCCTGCTCGACGCCTGGGGCACCACCTGGGCGGACCGGCACACCGTCGAGGTGCACGTGGGATCGTTGCGCGGCAAACTGGGCGACCCCACCCTGGTGGAGACCGTACGCGGGGTCGGCTACCGGCTGCGCGGCGAATAGAGGAGGCCGGGGTGCGTCGTCGGCTGGTGATCAGCTACCTGCTGTTGATGGTGCTGGTGCTGCTGGCGCTGGAGACCCCGCTCGCGGCGACCCTGGCCACCCGGGAGACCGACCGGGTCCGCGCGGACCGGCTGGCCGACGCCACCCGGTTCGCCTCGCTGGCCCGTCCGGCGCTGCGCAGCGGCGCCCCCGGCTCGCTCGGCAGCGAGTTGCGCGCCTACCACCAGCTGTACGGCATCGGCGCGGTCGTGGTCGACCGGGAACGCCGCACGGTCGCCGCGTCGGCCGGCTGGCGTGGCGGGTCGGGCAGCACGGAGGCGCTGGACACCGCCCTGTCCGGCCAGCAGTTCAGCGCACCCGAGCTGGTCTGGCCGTGGGCGGACCGGCCGGTGGTGGTGGCCGTGCCGATCAACGACGGCGGTGAGGTGCTCGGCGCCGTGGTCACCGCCACGCCGGTGGACCGGGTCCGGCGTACCGTCACCACCTGGTGGCTGCTGCTCGCCGGGATCGGGCTGGTCGCCGTGCTGGCCTGTGTGCTGACCGCGTTCGGGCTGGCCGGCTGGGTGCTGCGCCCGGTGACGGAGCTGGACGCCGTCACGCACGAGATCGCCGAGGGCCGGCGTACCGCCCGGGTGCGGCCCCGGCTCGGGCCACCCGAGCTGCGCCGGCTGGCGGCCAGCTTCAACGACATGGCCGACGCGGTCTCCGACGTGATGGACCGGCAGCGCGCCTTCGTGGCCCACGCCAGTCACCAGCTGCGCAACCCGCTGACCGCGCTGCGGTTGCGGGTGGAGGAGCTGGGCCCCGGCCTGACCGACCCGGACGGCCGGGCCGAGCACCGGTTGGCGCTGGAGGAGACCGACCGGCTGGCGCAGGTGCTCGACGCCCTGCTCACCCTGGCCCGTGCCGAGCGGGCGGAGAACGAGCGGGTGGTGGTGGACGCGGCGGCCGTCGCGGCCTCCCGGGTAGCCGCATGGCAGCCGCTGGCGCGGCACCGGTCGGTGACGCTGCGCCTGGCCGTCGAGGCCGCGCCGGCGTACGCCCGGACGGTGCCCACCGCGATCGACCAGTCCCTGGACGCGTTGATCGACAACGCGGTCAAGTTCAGCGGGCCCGGGGGAGAGGTGATGGTGACCGTCCGGCGGCGGGACGGCGGCACCGCGGTGGAGGTGCGCGACACCGGACCCGGTATGACGCAGAGCCAGTTGGGGCAGGCCACCGAGCGGTTCTGGCGGGCGCCCGAGGTGCAGAACGTCGACGGCGCCGGGTTGGGCCTGACCATCGTGGCCGTCCTGGTGGACGCCTCCGCCGGCCGGCTGACCATGCGGGCGACCGAGCCGCGCGGGCTGGCCGCCGGCCTCTGGTTCCCCGCACCGCCCACCGACCCGGCCGAGGCCGTGGAGCGGACCGACGCCGTGGATCCGACCGGCGCCGCGGCACCCGCCCCGGCACCGGCGGTGGACCGGGACCCGGCCGTCGCCGACCCGGTCTAGGGTTTGGTCTCCCTGTACCAGTCCGCCGCTCCCGGATGCAACGGCAACGGGTCGGTGGCGATGGCCGACCGGGGGCTCATCCGACCAGCCGCCGGATGCGCCCGGGCCAGCTCGGCCCGGCGGTCCATCAGCAGCCGGGTCACCTCCCGCACCAGCGGCTCCGGCAGGTCCGCCCGGACGACCAGGTAGTTCGGGTTGGCCACCGTGCTCACCGGGTCGGTGTTGTACGCCGACCGGGGAATGTCCCGGGTGACGTACACCTCGCCGTGGGCGCGACGCAGCGGCTCGGTCCACTCGCCCAGGTCGACGATCCGGGTGGCGGTGCTGGCCGCCAGCTCCTCGACGGCGCGTACCGGCAGGCCGCCGGAGAAGAAGAAGGCGTCGATCCGCCCGGCCCGCAGCGCGGCCACCGAGTCGTCCAGGCCGAGCTGCTGCCGCCGCACCCCGTCGGTGAGGTGCGCGACGTCCAGCAGCCGGCCGGCGGTGGTGGCGGTGCCGGAACCGGGTGCGCCCACCGACACCCGGCGTCCGCGCAGGTCGGCCAGCCGGCGTACCGGGCCGCCGGCCAGGGTGACCAGGTGCAGCAGGTCGTCGTAGACCCGCGCCACGGCCAGCACCTTGGACCGCCCGACCACGTCGGCGGTGAGCACGTCGGCCTGGGTGAAGCCCAGCTCGGCCCGGTCGGAGCCGACCAGCTCGACGTTGGCCCGGGAGGCGGCGGTGACCAGCACGCTGGCCCGGACCCCGGGCATCTCCCGGTTCAGGATGGCGGCCAGCGACTCGCCGAACGCGTGGTAGACGGCGGTGGGGCTGCCGGTGGCGATCCGGATCCGCACCGGCTCGGCGGGCTCGTCGCGGCAGCCGGCGAGCCGGGGCACGACGGCGGTGACCAGCAGCGCGAGCAGGGCCAGCCGGGCGAGGTGCCGGCGGCCCGGGACAGACCGGCCACGGTTCACAGGCTGCACTCTGCGCCGGTGACACCGGCCGCCGCAACCCGCGTCCGGTCAGTCCTTACGCGGCGTCCGGGTCCGGTGGCGGGCAGAGCGTGCCGCTGTGCGGGACGGGGGCCGGGGCGAGGGCGGCGTTGTCCAGGATCCGGCGCCGGTCCGGGCCGTCGGCGACGCAGACCACGAAGCAGCCCGCCCCGGGACGCAGCAGCGCCGGGACGTCCAGCAGCGCGGCGCCGCGGACCAGGACCGCGGCCAGCTCCCGGTCGGCCAGCCGGACCCCGAGGATGTGCCGGCGTACGTGCCGGCCGCCGGCCAGCAGGGCGGAGCGCCAGGCCGCGGCGGCCAACCGGGCACGCCAGAGCCGGCGCGCGGCGGACGCCCCGGGGACCGGTCCGCCGAGCAGTTCCCGGCGGCCCTGCCGCCAGCCGGTCTCGACGAGCCGCGCGTACGCCGGGCGGTGCTCCCGCGGCACCTCCAGCCGGTGCAGTTCGTAGCGGCGGCGCAGCCCGCCGGTGGTGACCTGGTGCTCCACCGGCACGTCGAGCCGGGTGAGCAACTGGCGCATCCGGTGCGCGGCCTCGGGACGGTTGAACTCGGCCGGCGCTCCCCGGTACGGCTCGGCGCCGCCACGCCGGCCGTCGACCGGGTGCGCCGGGGCGCAGCGGACCAGGCAGGCGATCTCGAAGGCGTCGGCGAGGGTGAGCCAGTCCAGCGGGGGCGGCGTCGACGGCGGCCGGTGCCGGTCGAGCAGCATGGTTTCGGGGGCCATGGCGGTGCTCCTTGTCGCACGTCGGGTCCCCTTACCGTCACCCGCCGCCGGCCCGGAGGAAACCGATCAGGCCCAGCCTTGAGCAAAACTTGCGACTACAGCTCCGTGACCACGACGTCGACCTGCCGGGGCCGGCCGGGCGGCGTCGGCTGCTCCAGCACCGGGTACTTCAGGTCGCGCAGGGCGGTCACCAGGCCGGCGGCGGTGCGGGGCCGGGCGCCGGCGGTGAGCAGGTCGCGGACCAGCCGACCCTTGGTGGCCTTGTTGAAGTGGCTGACCACGCTGCGCACCGGCACCCCGTCCACCACCCGTTCGTGCAGCACCCGCACGGTCACCGTGCGGTCGGCCAGCTCACCGCGGGGCGCCCAGGTCGCCGCGTACGCGCCGGAGCGCAGGTCCAGCACCGGCCGGTCGCCGGCAGCCGCGCTCAGCACCGGGGCCAGGGTCCGCCGCCAGTACGCCGACAGCGCCCCCACCCCGGGCAGCCGCGCCCCGATCGGGCAGCGGTACGGCGGGATCCGGTCGGTGAGGCGTACCGCGCCCCAGAGCCCGGAACTGATCAGCACCGACCGGCGGGCCAGGCGCTCGGCGGCCGGGGGGAGGGTGGCCAGGTCCAGCGCCTCGTACAGCACCCCGGTGTAGATCCGGCCGGCTGGGGCGGTGGCCGCCGTCCGGAGCCGGGCGTTGCGGCGCAGCTCGCCGCGCTGGCCCTCGCTCAGGCACAGCGCCGCCAGGATCGCCTTCTCGTCCGGGTCGGTGCTCGCGGTGACCAGCGCGGCCAGCACCTCCTCCCGGGCGTGGGTCAGCTCCGGCAGGCTGAGCCGGGACAGGTCCAGCCGGCGGCCGGTCCCGGCCTCGGCCTTGCCCTCGGAGGGCGGCAGCAGGATGAGCACGTCGGAAAGCGTACGGGCCGGCCTCACCGCCAGGGCCGCACGGCCGTCTCCGGGTGGTACACGCGATAGCCGCCCAGCTCGGCGACCTTCGCGTCCTCGGCCCGGTCACCGAGCAGGGCGCGTAGCCGGCGCTCGGCGGGGGAGCCGGTCGCCAGCACGTAGCCGGGGCGCGCGGCCCGGCCCACCCGCAGCCAGTACGGCGGGTAGCGGTTCTGCCCCGGGGTGAGTTGACCGTCGAGGACCGCGCAGGCCACCTCCTCGCCCGTGTTGAAGATGAGCCGGTTGCAGGTCCAGTACTCCCCGTACACCTCGTGCAGGCCCAGCCGGCGTACCTGGTCGGCCAGCCGGCGGGCCTGCCGCTCCTCGGTGCGCAGCCCACCCGCCCCGGCCACGAAGCCGACCGTGGCCGCGAGGGAGACCGTGGCCAGCGCGGCCAGCGCTGCCGCCGCCACCGCGCCGCCGGCCCGGCTGGCCACCCCCACCGCGCCCCGGCGGGCGTGCGCGGCGGCCAGCCAGAGCGGCCAGAGCACCGCCGGCAGGGAGATCTGCAACACCGACAGGTAGCGGGCACTGCTCAGCGGGTCGGTGGCGGTGAGCGGGCTGCGGACGTACGCCAGCAGGGTCAGCCCGGCGCCGGCGAGCAGCGTGAGGTGCGCGGCCGGCCCGACCCGGACGGCGGCCGGGCGGCCCACGGCCCGCCGGTACGCGACCACCGCGAGCACGGCTGCGGCGGCCAGCAGCAGCGGGTAGAGCAGCCCGAACAGGGCCGGGCCGCGGGCGCAGCCGTCCGCCGGGCAGAGCCCACCGGCCAGCGGTACGCCCTCCAGCAGCCCGCCGGCCAGCCGGGCGGCCCACGTGGGGTGGGCGCCGGTGCCGGCGTCGACCGTGCGCAGCACCGACAGCGAGTCCTGCCCGGGCGGGGCGACCAGGTTGTCCCGGATCAGCGGCGCGGCGCCGAGCAGGAACCCGGCGATCAGCAGCACCCCGGCCCAGCCGACCAGTTCCCGGCCGCACACCCACACCAGCAGCAGACCCGTCACCGCCAGGTACGGCACGATCAACCAGTCCGACCAGGTCGCCAGGCCGGCGAGCAGCCCGAACAGCGCCACGGCCAGCCAGCGGTGCCGGATCCGCCGCTGCGCCAGTCCCACCGCCATCAGGAGCATCAGCACCACCGCCGGTTTCACCTCGGGACGGCCTCCGACCACCGTCAACTGGTCGCGCACCACCCGTTCCGGACCGATCGCCAGCAGCCCGACCGTGAAGGTGGCGAACCAGGGTGAGCAGATCCGGCGGGTGAGCCGGTACATCAGTGCGACGAAGATCGCGTAGAGGACCAGCAGCGGCAGCCGCAGCACCGGCCAGCTCGGCCCGGCCACCGCGATCAGGGGCGCCGCCAGGTACGACTCCGCCATGCCCATGTACCGCTGGCCGTAGAGGAAGACCGGGTGCTCACGGCCGGTGGCGATGTGCATCGCGGCCAGCCCGAACGTCGCCTCGTCACTGTTGGCGGTGGGCAGCGTGAGCACGGTGAGGACCAGCCGGTACCCGACCCCGGCCAGCCCGAGCAGGAACGCGACCAGCGCCGGTGCGTCCGGACGCGGCCGCCACCGCCCGCGGTGCCGCTGTACGGTCGACACGACCACGCCCCCGTCGTCGCGCTGGCTGTCGTTCTGTCCGGAGTGTGGCACGCGGCCCGGGCCGTGTGCGGTCGTTCGGCGGGGTCCCGGCTGGTCCGCTCGCCTGGCCGGTGCGGGCAGGTTGTGGCAGGGTGGCAGCGTGCCAGCATCACCACCCACCGGGGAACTCGCCGTCCCGACCCTGCACCGGGCCGCGCGGATCGAGGACGCCGTCCACCAACTGGTCGAGCGTCGGCTGCGGCGCACCGGGTGGCAGATGAAGATCGTCGCGTACGCCGGCTACGGCGCGCCCGGTTGGGCGCGGGTGCTCTGCCGGGTGCTGCTCGGCCGGCCGGAGGTCCGCGCCAAGGGCAAGCCGGAGAAGGTCCGGGGTTGGCGCAGCTTCGCCACCCTGCCGGCCAAGCACGTACGGGTGACGATCGAGGCCGGCGGGGTGGTGCACGAGGCGTGCGCCGACCGCAGCGGCTTCGTCGACACGGTGGTCGAGGCGGACCTGACCCCCGGCTGGTCGTCGGTACGCCTCACGGTCGCCGACGCCGAGCCGGTGGAGGCGTTGGTCCGCATCGTCGACCCGAGTGTCCGGTTCGGCATCGTCTCCGACATCGACGACACGGTCATGGTGACCGCGCTGCCCCGACCGATGCTGGCCGCGTGGAACACCTTCGTGCTCGACGAGCACGCGAGAAACGCGGTGCCCGGCATGGCGGTGCTCTACGAGCGGCTGGCCACCGCCCACCCGGGTGCGCCGGTGTTCTACCTGTCGACCGGGGCGTGGAACGTGGCGCCCACGCTGACCAGGTTCCTGTCCCGGCACCTCTACCCGGCCGGGCCGCTGCTGCTCACCGACTGGGGCCCGACGGCGGACCGGTGGTTCCGTAGCGGCCGGGAACACAAGCGGGCCACCCTGGCCCGGCTGGCCAAGGAGTTCCCCGACGTACGCTGGCTGCTCATCGGCGACGACGGCCAGCACGACCAGGAGATCTACCGCGAGTTCGCGGCCGCGCACCCGGAGAACATCGCCGGGGTGGCGATCCGCCGGCTCTCGCCCACCCAGGCGGTGCTCGCCGGTAGCCTGCCCGCCCCGGCCGGGTCGTCGTCGTCCGGCCCGGCGGGCCAGAAGTGGCTCTCCGCCCCCGACGGCGCCGGGCTGTGGAAGCTGCTGCGGGACGCGGGCCTGGTCTGACGTCGTACGCCCGACCCGGCCCGCGTCGCACGCGGGCCGGCAGCCGGTCCGCGCTCCGCTGCGGTCAGTCCCCGGCCCGCTGCCCGGCCGCTGCCGGCGCGCAACCCGCTACGGCCGGATCGGCCACCCGGTAGACCCGGGCGTCCGTCGCGTCCGTCGCGGAACCTGCTCCGGCGACGGTCCCGGTTCCGGTCGCCCCGCCGCGCTGCGTCCGGGCCGGTGCCTGCTGGTCGAAGCTCTGCTGGCCGGGGTTCTGCTGGTCGAGTGCCTGGCCCTGGCCCTGGCCCTGTGCCTGACCCTGGCCTTGCGCCTGGCCCCGGCCCTGGCCCTGTGCCTGACCCTGATCTTGCGCCTGGCCCTGGCCGGGGTTTCCGGCAGCCTGGTCGCGGGCCGCCTGCCGGGCCGCCCGGATCTGCTGCACGATCGCCCGCAACTGCTGGATGCGCGCCCGGATCTGCTGGATCCTGGCCGCTACCCGGGCACCGGCGTTATCGGCCTGCTGTCCGCCCGCCGCCTGCTGTCCGCCGTTGCCGTCACCGGCCTGCTGACCGTCGGTGCCACCGCCCGTGGCCTGGCCGCCACCCTGCTGATCCCCGCCGCTGGCCGCCTGCTGTCCGGCGGCGCCGTTCTGGTCAACCCCGCCGTTCTGGCCGGCCCCGCCGTTCTGCTGGTTGCCGGCCTGTTGCTGGGCGGCGGCCTCCCGGGCCGCCCGGGCGGCGCGGGCCGCCTGCACGATGCCGGCGATCTGGCCGATCAACCCGCCCACGGCGTTGATGATGCCCGCCGCCCGGCCGGCCCCACCCCCGCCCGCCGCGCCCGCGCCACCGGCCGCACCTCCGCCGCCAGGCGCACCTCCGCCGCCGGCCGCGCCCGCCCCGCCCTGTTGGGCCTGGATCGCCCCCTGGACGATGCCCCGGATGCCGCCCACGATGCCGTCGAGCCGTTTCACGCGTACCTCGGTGGCCTGGGGGTCGAGCAGTTGCCCGGAGCGTTCCCCGGCCATGGCCTCGGTGACCGCCCAGGCCCGGTCCAGTTCGGTGGCGACCGCCACCTCCCAGGGGACCGTCGGGCAGGCCGTCGCCGCCACCTCCACCGGGTCCGAGCAGCCGGCCACGGCCCGGCGCTGCTGGATGAGGTCGACCACGGCCTGCCGGTTGGCGATCCGGGCCTCCGAGTTGGCGTCCGGGTTCCGGCGTTGGTCGGCGATGAAGGTCAGGTTGTTGCGCAACGCGCCGTCCAACCCCTGGCAGTTCTCGGCGGCCTGGCCGGTCCCGGTGGCCACCGCGAAGGCGGCACCGGCGGTGACCGCGAGCGCCACCCCGCCGGCGATCGTCCGGTTCCGGCCGGACACGGTGGCCCCGTACCGCCTGGTTGTGCCTCTGCTCCACTGCATCGAAGCTCCTCCACCTACTCCGTCACGGGTGCCCGGCATCCGGCCAGGGGTACGGCGGCGCGGCGTGACGGGTTCAGCGGGCCGGCGAGGTGTCGGTGGAAGGTCACCCCTCAGTGACGGCGGCGCGGGCTTCCGCTACGCAGAGAGAGTTCCCCGACGGTCGGCTCGGCATCGTGCCGTGGCCGGGCGGGTACGCCGACGGGGCCGGACCCGCAGGTCCGGCCCCGTCGGTCCGGGGCTGTCAGTGGCCGAGCCCGCGGGGACGCCACCCGGGTCGCATCCCCGCGGCGCCGGTCACGGAGCGACGATCCAACTACCGAGTGCGCCGCCCACCGTGCTCTGTCCCACCGAGCAGGTCTGGTTGTCCGCGCTACGGACCAGCAGGGTGATGGTGTTGTTGCTGTTCAGCCCGGGTGCCGGGTTGCTGGCGAAGCCACCGGCCGGAGGATTCGTCCCCATCACCTTCCAGGTGCCGAAGGTTCCACCGACGGTGCTCTGGCCGGCACCCCAGACCAGCCCGTCCGCGCCCCGCCCGTACAGCACGGTGGTGCCGTTGCCGGCGAGCAAGGGGGCCGGGTCACCGGCGAACGTCGGTTGGCCGGCGCCGACGACGGCCCAGTTGCCGAAGCTGCCGCCGACCGTGCTCTGAGCGGTGGTCCAGAGCTTGCCGTCCGCGCCCCGGGCATAGAGCACGAGGTGGTTGTTCGGGTCGAGGACCCCGGTCGGGTCGCCCACGAACCCGCCCGTCGGAGCCTGCAACCCCATCGTCTTCCAGGCGTTGAAGGCGGCGCCCGCCGAGGGCTGGCCGATCCCGCGGATCAGGTTGTCGGTACCCCGGGCGTAGATCACGATGGTGCCGTTGGCGGCCAACATGGCGTACGGCTTGCTCGCCACACCGCCACTGAGGCCCATCCGTACCCAGTTGCCGAACGGACCGCCGACGCTGGTCTGGTTGGCGCCCCACACCCAGCCGTCCGCCGCCCTGGCGTAGAGGACCAGGATGCCGGTCGGAGTCAGCACGACGCTCGGGTCGCTGGCGAAGCCGGCCGCCGGTTGGCCGGCGCCGATCGCCTTCCAGTCACCGAAGGGAGCGCCGACCGACGGCTGACCCGCCCCGTACATCTGGTTGTCGATGCCTCGGGCGTAGACGACGATGGTGCCGTTCCCTCCCTTCCGGGCCGCCGGGCTGCCGACGAAGCCACCCCGGTTGCCGATGCGGATCCACGGCCCGAAGGCGCCGCCCGCGGTGGTCTGCTCGGTGCCCCAGATCCAGCCGTCCGCTCCACGCCGGTAGGTGACCAGCACCCCCGACTGGCCCTTCAGGACGGCCGGGTCGCCGCTGGCCGCCGTGTCGGCGTCGATCGGCCAGACCTTGTTCCAGCTCTGCACGAAGGCGAGTTCGCCCGAGAACCAGCCGCCGTACGCACCGGTGCCCGTCTTCTGGTTGCCCATCCGGAACGGGCCGGCGGCGCTCCAGCCGGTGGTGTGACCGGCCCGGCCGGCGTTGACGCCGCTGACGTGGATGGTCATGCGGCCGCTCGTCTTGGCGAAGCTCACCATGACGTGCGTCCAGACCCCGAGGCGGGCGGTGCCGGGTGCGCTGACCGCGACGTCCCAGGTCGGGGCGGCGACGTCCGTACGCGGCATGGCGAAGCGCCAGGACTTGTCCGTCCCGTCCGTCCAGAGTCTGAAGCCCGCGGTGTTGACGCCGTCCTGGGACAGCACGGTGCCGCCGAAGGCGGTCGGCTTGATCCAGGCGGCCACGGTGAAGTCGGCGTTGGTGTTGATCGCCGATGACGGGGTGGCCACGGCGCCGCTGGTGCCGTCGAACACCACGTCGGGGTCGAACGTGTCGCCCGTGCTCCAGGCGGCTCCGGCGTTGCCGGTCGCGTGCAGGGTGCCGACGGTGTCCTTGGCGGTGCCGACCGCCCCGCTCGTGCCGTCGTTGAGCTGCCAGGTGTGGTCGGAGGTGATCAGGGTCTGCGCGGGCCGCGCGCTGATCGTGCCGGTGCCGTTGGCCAGGTTGCTGACCAGGTACGGCGTCACCACACCGCCGGCGCCGACCGCCCAGAGATCGGGGGTGCCGTCGGTGTCGATGTCCGCGGCGCGCAGCGTGAGCTGCTTGCCGACGTTCCAGAGCCCGAGGTTGTACGCCGCGGCGTAGGTGAGCTGGTTGGCGTCCGGGTTGGCGACCAGGCCGGTCCACAGGTGCAGGGCTCCGGTGGTGGCGTTCCAGAGGAACATGGCGGTGCCGCCGCCGAGCTGCGCGGTGGTGATGGTCCAGTTGTCCCAGTCCATGCCACCGGTCGGGGTGGTCGTGGTCAGGGCGGTGGGATTGATGTAGAGCGCCGGGGCGAAGACATTCTGGTGGTAGTTCAGGTGGTAGCCGTGCGTCGCGTCGCCGCTGATCCCGATCAGGTCCGGGATGGCGTTCGGGTTGCCCGCGTTCGCGCCACGGCTGTCGCCCGCGTTGACCAGTTGCCGGGGTCGGTTGCCGTCGCTGTCGAGGAGCAGGTCGGACGTCAGGCTGGCGTGATTCTCGTTGCGCTGGGCCTGGATGACGCTGCCGTCGCCGTTGGCGCGCAGGATCGCGCCGCCACCGGGGTTGGTGCCGCCCGGGTAGTAGACGAGGACGTCCTGCAGGCCGGTGCCGGTGAAGTGGCCGGTGACGGCCTGGGCGCCGGTGAAGTCCGACGGCAGGTTCTGGTCGGTCCCGTTACCCCGCAGCCCGATGTTGGTGCCCGGCAGCGTGGTGCCCTCGGTGCCGCCGGCGCCGAGCCACAGGCCCGCGGGGAGACCGTTGGCGCCCCCGACGGTGAGCAGGTCGGGTGCCTCGTCACCGGTGAGGTCGCCGTCGGCGGCGGTCGCTGCCGGCGCCGAGTTGAAGGTGGCGCTGGCGGCGTCACCGACGTTCCCGGCGGGGGAGAGTGCGGTGACGCTCAGCGTGTTGGTGAAGCGCGTCGGGGTGACACTGATGGTGGCGTTGCCGGTGGCGTCCGCGGTGACGTCGACCGGCGGTCCGGCGTTGAGCTGGTAGACGTACCCGCTGACGGACCCGTTCGTGGGAGGTGAGACGGCGATGGTGAAGGCCTGCCCGATGGTGGTCGTGCCGTCGGCCACCTGCGGGATGCCGGGTGCGCCGGGCCGGGTCGGGTCGAACTTGAAGGTGCAGACGTCCGACCAGTCGCTGGGCGTACGGAAGTCCGTGCTCTGGACCATCCAGGAGAAGCCGGTGAGGGTCCCGCTCGCCGCGGCGCGCAGCTTGTCGACCGGTACGACCAGCGCGGCGGTGCTGCCGGAGCTGACGGTCAGCAGGTTCGGGTCGGAGGAGGCGATCGCCGTCTGGGTGGTGTCGTCACTCTTCCAGAGCTTGAACCGGACGCCCAGGGTGCCGCCGTTGCGGTCGGAGACCGGGGCGTAGAGCGAGACCGCGCCGTCGCCGACGGTGGAGCCGCCGGCGCACGCGGTCCGGGGCGAGGTGGTCAGCCCGGCCGGCTTGTCGGGCTTGTGGTTGTAGCGGATGGTGAGGGTGGGGCTGGTCTCGAGGAACTCTTTCCAGCTCTGGGTGTCGGTGGCCTCGTTGGCGGCGACCATCCACAGGGTGCGGGTGCCGCGTTGGTTGGTGACGTCGGTCTTGATCTGGTTGGTGACGTCGAAGGAGACGGCCGCCGCGTCGCAGCCGCTGTAGCCGTACGCGAAGCTCTTCGAGGAGATCGCGGTGCCCTTGCTGACGCCCTCCCAGTAGTTCCAGGTGGCGTTGGTGGAGCTCAGGTTCGTCGACGGTCCGTAGATGTTGACGGTCTTGGCGGTGCAGGACCAGGACCGGGTGTTGGTGATTTTGAAGATGGCGTCGTAGATCTCGGCCCCGGCGAGGGTGCCGTAGGGGACCGCAAAGTTGATCAGGGTGTTGGAGCGTTGGCTGCCGGCGTTGCCGACCTGCATCCGTCCGATCGGGTCGGGGGTGTTCTTCCAGTAGTTGGTCGACTGGTTCTGGTAGGAGATGGTGGCCCAGCCGGACATCTTCTGTCCCGACGAGCTCCAGGTGAAGGTCGGGTCGATGTAGACGGGGTAGGTGGTCGCCGGATCGGTGAGCAGTTTGCGGTCCGGGGTGAGGCGCAGGTTGCCGGTGGTGAGGCGTACGCCGATCGGGGCGCTGCGGGCGGCGCGGCCCGGTGCGACCGTGGTGGAGAGCGCGCCTCGTGCCGCCGGAGCTGTCGTGGCGCCGGAGTCCCACATCCGCGGGGCGGCCGCGGTGATCGCCGGCTGTCCGGTGCGGTCCCGGCCGGTGATGTTGCCGGCCGCGTCGGCGGTCAGCGTGACGCCCTCGGCCCTGGTGGTGAGGTCCAGGGCGGCGAGCTTCGGGTTCGCGGCGGCGGTACGGTTCTTGACCACGAAGACGTGGGAGAAGCCGCCCTCGGGGGTGACCCGGACGGTCAGGTCGACCCCGGGCAGCACCTCCGGATAGGTCGCCGTCTGACCGGAGAGCACCGGCGCGGGCAGGGCCAGCGGCACCGACACCGACAGGGCCCGGTCACCGCTGGTCATCTGCGCCAGCGGGCCGGTGCCGCCGGCGGAGAGCCGGATCGGGTTGCTGGTGACCATCGCGGTCACCGTCCCGTCGGAGCGACGGACCAGGGTCGGGTCGAGCGTCTTCCACCGACCGTCGACCCGCGTCCGGGTCGGCACCGCCGACTGGGTCAACTCGACCGTGCCGTCCGGCTGGGCGGTCAACGCGGACGTGGACGTACCGGCGGCCGTCGCCTCGACCGGCTTGCCGGTCCGCTTCGCCTCGGTCATCGCCTGGTCGACGGTCAGTGGACCGGTGGCCGTCCGGGCGGCCGGAGCGACGGGCGCGGCGGCGCTCGGCGCCGGCAGTGCGACGATCCCGGCGGAGGCGACGAGGAGACTCGTGACGATGCTGGTCGTCACCGTTTCCCCTCGCCACCTTGGACGTGTGCTTTCGGACATGGTGGGTTACCTCCCCCGTGTTGGTCGGACGCGCTCGCGTCCCTTGCGGTGGCGGCAGCGGGCGTCCCGTCGTCCCGGACAACCGCCGGAGTGCTGACGCGTCGCTGACGACTGGTGCGGGCCGACCCGGGACGGGGACCACCCAGGTGGTGGCCCCCGTCCGCGCGACGGTCGCGCCCGTGGGTAATCAGAGGATCAGATCGAAGTACGTCCAGTTGGCGCCGATGACGCTGTATCCGGACTTGAACCGCCCGATCCCGTTGCCCTCGTACAGGTAGAGATCCTTCGTGGTGGTGTGCCGGGCGATGACGTCGGTGTTGCCGTCCATGTTGAAGTCACCGACCGAGAAGATCCGGTCGACGTACGCCCAGTTGGATCCGACGATCGTCGAGCCGGAGGCGAAGCGGCCACTCCCGCTGCCGCGGTAGAGGTAGATGTCCTTGGTGGTGGCGTGCCGGGCCATCACGTCGGTCTTGCCGTCGCCGTCGAAGTCGCCCGGGGAGAAGATCGTGTCGAAGGCCGACCAGTTCGCCCCCACGATCGTGGAACCGGAGAGGAACGTTCCGGTGCCGCTGCCGCGGTAGAGGTAGATGTCCTTGGTGGTGGCGTGCCGGGCCATCACGTCGGCCTTCCCGTCGCCGTCGAAGTCGCCCGGGGAGAAGATCGTGTCGAAGGCCGACCAGTTGGCGCCGATGATCGTGTAACCGGAGATGAAGCCGCCTCGACCGTTGCCCCGGTACAGGTACAGGTCCTTGCTGGTCCCGTGCCGGGCGATCACGTCGGCCTTGCCGTCGCCGTCGAAGTCGCCGGGGGAGATGACGGTGTCGAAGGCGACCCAGTTCGCGCCGATGACGGACCAGCCGGACTGGAAGCGGCCGGCGCCGTCACCCGAGTAGAGCCAGAGGTCGTTGGTCGGCGTGTACCGCGCCATGACGTCCGGGTTTCCGTCGCCGGTGAAGTCGCGGCGCGGGCCCGCCGGCACCGCCTGTACCGGGCTGACCACCTGGTTCCAGGCCAGTACGTCGCTCAACTGGCCCGAGAACCAGCTGCCGTACCCGGCGGCGGACGTCTTGTGGGCGCCCATCCGGAACCCGCCGGTGGCGTTCCACGCGCTGGTGTGGACCCCGACGCCCTTGTTGAGCGCGCCGAGATAGAGGCCCAACCGGCCGTTGGCCTTCTCGTAGCTGACCGTCACCCGCGTCCAGGCACCCATCCGGGCGCTGTTCGCCCCGGCGGTGGCGGTGTCCCAGACCGGGCTGGTCACATCGCTCTGGGCCATGGCGACCCGCCAGCTGTTGTCCGAGGCGTCGACCCAGAGCCGGAAGCCGGCGGTGTTCACGCCGTCCTGCGACAGGATGGTGCCCCCGGGCGCGGTGGGCTTGACCCAGGCCGACACGGTGAAGTCCGCGTTCGTGTCGATGGCCCGGCCCGCGGTGCTGAGCTGACCGCTCGTGCCGTTCATCTTGACGCTCGGGTCGAACAGGTCACCGGTGTTCCAGGTGGCGGTGCCGCTCGCGTGCAGGCCACCGACGGCGTCCTCGGCGACGTCCGCGCCGGAGACCGCGCCGCTCTCGGCGTCGGCGAGCTGCCAGGCGTGGTTGGCCGTGATCAGGCCCTGGCCCGCTGCTCGGGTGATGGCGCCGACGCCGTTGGCCAGGCTGCCCACCGTCCAGGTGCTGACGGTGGCAGCCCCGTTGGCGTCGGTCCCGGTGGTCCAGAGGTCGGGGATGTCGTCGGCGTTCACGTCCGCCGCCCGGAGGCTGACGGTGGCCCCGGCCTGCCAGGTGGGCAGAGCGTACGGCGTGTAGCTGAGCTGGCCGGTGTCCGGGTTGAGCGTCAGGTCCTTCCACAGGTGCAGGGCGCCCGTGGTCCTGTTCCACAGGAACATCGCGGTGCCGCCGGTGAGCTGGGCGGTGGCGATGGTCCACTGGTTCCAGGCGAGATCGCCGGCCGGCGTCGGGGTGGCCAGCGAGCCGGAGTTCAGGTAGGCCCCGGGAACGCCGAAGCTCTGGTAGTAGGTCAGACGGTAGCCGTGGGTGGCGTCACCGCTGGTTCCGATGAGGTCGGCGCAGGACCCGCCGGTACGGCGGCTGTCCCCGGCGTTGGCCAGTTGCAGAGGACGGTTCTGGTCGCCGTCGAGGAGAAGATCGGCCATCACGTTGAACTGGGAGCGGCCCGGCTCGGGATTGATGACGCTGCCGTCACCGTTGCCCGCCAGCACGCTGCCGCCACCGGCGTAGGTGCCGTCGGGGTAGTAGACGAGGACGTCCTGGAGACCGGAGCAGGTGAAGCGGCCGGTGATCGCCTGCCCGCCGTTGAAGTCGGCCGGCGAGTTCTGACCGGTGAAGCCGTTGCCCCGTGCCCCGATGTTCGTACCCATCCGGTCGATGCCGGCGTTGCCCTTGCCGGAAGCGAGCCAGAGGCCGGCGGGAAGACCGTTGACGGCACCGACGGCGAGGGGGTCGGGAGCGCCGTCGCCGGTGAGGTCTCCGTCCGCCGCCGTCGCTGCCGGAGCGGCGTTGAAGGTCCTGCTCGCGCTGTCGCCGAAGTTGCCGCCGGCGGACAAGCTGGTCACGGTGAGCGTGTTGGTGAACCGGGTCGGCGAGACGGTGACGGTGGCGTTGCCGGCGCCGTCGGCGGGGACCTCGACCGGTGCGCCGGCGTTGAGCTGGTAGGTGTAGCCGCTCGGGACGGTGGGGCTGGTGCCCTTGGTGATGGTGAAGGTGGTGGGCTGCCCGATGGTGGCGCCGGCGGGGGCGTCGCTCACGGTCGGCGGTCCGGGTCGGGTGGGGTCGAAGGTGAAGGTGCAGGTGGCGGACCAGTCGCTGGGGGTACGGAAGTCGGTGGCCTGCACCGCCCAGGACAACGAGGTGAGGGCGCCGCCGGCCGCGGTGCGCAGCTTGTCGACGGGTACGACCAGCACGGCGGTGCTGCCGGAGGAGTAGGTGAGCAGGTTCGGGTCGGAGGAGGCGATGGCGGTCTGGGTGGCGTCGCTGGTCTTCCAGAGCTTGAAGCGGACGCCCAGGGTGCCGCCGTTGCGGTCGGAGACGGGGGCGTAGAGGGAGACGTTGCCGTCGCCGACGGTGGAACCGCCGGTGCAGGCGGTCTTGGGGGAGGTGGTCAGGCCGGTGGGTGTGTTGGGTTTGTGGTTGTAGCGGATGGTGAGGGTGGGGCTGGTTTCGAGGAATTCTTTCCAGCTCTGGGTGTCGGTGGCTTCGTTGGCGGCGACCATCCACAGGGTGCGGGTGCCGCGTTGGTTGGTGACGTCGGTCTTGATCTGGTTGGTGATGTCGAAGGACACCGCGTTGGCGTCGCAGCCGCTGTAGCCGTAGGCGAAGCTCTTCGAGGAGATCGCGGTGCCCTTGCTAACGCCCTCCCAGTAGTTCCAGGTGGCGTTCGACGACGTCAGGGTCGCGGACGGGCCGTAGATGTAGACGGTCTTGGCGGTGCAGGACCAGGAGCGGGTGTTGGTGATTTTGAAGATGGCGTCGTAGATCTCGGCGCCGGTGAGGGTGCCGTAGGGGACCGCAAAGTTGATCAGTGTGTTGGAGCGTTGGCTGCCGGCGTTGCCGACCTGCATCCGTCCGATCGGGTCGGGGGTGTCCTTCCAGTAGTTGGTCGACTGGTGCTGGTAGGAGATGCTGGCCCAGCCGGATTTCGATTCGCCGACCGGTGTCCAGGTGAAGGTGGGGTCGATGAAGACGGGGAACGTCGTCGCGGCGTCGGTGAGCAGGGACCGGTCCGGGGTCAGCCGCAGGCTGCCCTTGCCGAGCTTCACCCCGATCGGCGCGGTACGGGCCCGACGCCCCGGCGCCACGGTGGTGGAGAGCGCGCCGCGCGCTGCGGGCGCGTCTGCTGCTGCCGATGAGTCCCACATGTGTGGCGCGGGTGCGGTGATCACGGGACGCCCCGTGCGGTCACGGCCGGTGATGTTGCCGGTCGCGTCGGCGGCCAGCGTGACGCCCTCGGTCGTGGTGGCAAGGTCCAGGGCGGCCAGCTTCGGGTTCGCCGCGGCAGTGCGGTTCTTCACCACGAAGACGTGGGAGAAGCCGCCCTCGGCGGTGACCCGGACGGTCAGGTCGACCCCGGGCAGCACCTCCGGATAGGTCGCGGACTGCCCGTCGAGCACCGGCGCGGGCAACGCGACGGGCAGCGAGAGCGACATGGCCCGGTCACCGCTGGTCATCTCCGCCAACGGACCGGTGCCACCGCCGGAGAGCCGGATCCGGTTGGTGGTCACGGCGGCGGTGATGCCGCCGTCCGCGCCGCGTACCAGGGTCGGGTCGAGATTCTTCCACTGACCGTTCACCAGCGTCCGAGTCGGCACCGCCGACTGGTTCAGTACGACCGTTCCGTCCGGCTGGGCGGTCAGGGTGGAGGTGGACGTGCCGGCGGCCGTGGCCTCGACCGGCTTTCCGGTCCGCTTCGCCTCGGTCACCGCCCGGTCCACGCTGAGTGTGCCGGTGCTGGCCGCCGTTGCGGGCGGGGTGCTGGCGGCGGCCGTGGCGGGTGCGCCGGCCACGGTTCCGGTGAATGTGGTGATCAGCGTGGCGGCCAGCACGCTGGCGATAGCCGATCGCTGCCGCAGGGTGAGCTGCGGAGGGCTGCTTGTGGACATGACGATGTGCCTTCCCCGTGTGTCCGTCGGACGCGTGACGCGTCCGGTGGGCGGCCATAGTGAAGCAGCCGTTCAGGCCTTGGGGGAACGGGCGACATCGCGGTCGGCTGTCCAATTTGCATGGTGTGGCGGCAATAAGCGGCAGCTGTCGGCGACTATCGTGATGATTTCGTAACCTTCGATGACCGTCGACGTGAAAGATTGTTCGCACCACGGGGGTAGGTGCTCTATCACTCTGCGTGGCTGCCCTTTTTGTCCGTAGAGATGGGGTTCGGATGGTCGAGCACGGGGGTCCACAGGGATGGACTCGGTCCAGACATGCCGTCGCGGTGATCGCGGCGGCATCTCTGATGACGGGTCTGCTGACGAGCACTCCGGCGATGGCGAAGCCGAAAGATCAGGTGGCGAAGCCTCCGGCGGTGTCGCCGGGGCCTGCTGTCGACGGTGTGAAGCCGATACCGACGCGGTTCGTCACTCCGAAGGACGACGCCAAGTTCAACCACCGTCCGTCGCGGACGGTGTGGCCGAACGCGGTGTTGACGCAGCTGGAGCTAAGCTCGTCGGCGGCAGCGGCCGGTGCGCGGTCGGTGTCGAGCGAAAAGGCCCGGGCGGCCGGCGCCCCGGTGTGGGCGCAGCCGATCGCAGCGAAGGACGGGCGGTACGCGGGCCCGAAGAGCCTCAAAGTTCGTGTCATGGATCGCCGGTCCAGCGAGGCCGCCGGTGTCGATGGCGTCCTGGTCGGCGTCACCCCAGAGGCCTCCGCCGGCTCCGGGGCGGTACGTGTCGGGATCGACTACGGCGCGTTCGCCGAGGCGTACGGCGGTAACTACGGGGCACGCCTGCGACTGGTGCTGCTGCCCGCCTGCGCTCTGACCACGCCGCAGGTCGAGGAGTGCCGGACCGGCCAGCCACTCCCCTCGACGAACGACCCGGCGACGAAGACGGTGTCCGCCGAGGTGCAGCTGACGGGTGCCGGGGCGGAGGCGAGGTACTCCAGCAGCGCGACGTTGCTCGCCGTCACGGCGACCGCCGACGGCGGTGGAGCGAGTGGCACCTACTCCGCGACCGACCTGAAGCCCTCTGGTTCATGGGCGGCCGGTGGAAACACGGGATCCTTCAGCTATTCGTACCCGGTTGACGTGCCTCCCGCCGCCTCGGATCTGGTGCCGACGGTGGCGCTCTCCTACGACTCGGGCAGCGTCGACGGCCAGACCGCGTCCACGAATGCGCAGGCCTCCTGGGTTGGCGACGGCTGGTCGACGCCGAAGTCGTACGTCGAGCAGAGTTTCGCATCGTGTCAGGACGACCCGGGTGGCAGCCCGTCGCCGGTCAAGACGTACGACAACTGTTACGACGGCCCGATTCTGACGTTGTCGTTGAACGGCTCGTCGACGTCGTTGGTGTGGGACGCGACGAAGAAGGTGTGGGAGCCGGAGTCGGACAACGGCGAGGTTGTCACGCACGTGACGAACTCGGGCAACGGGTCGGGAACCTACAACACGGACTACTGGCGGGTGGCGCTGCGCGACGGCACCACCTACGAGTTCGGTCGTAATCGGCTGCCGGGTTGGGCGTCAGGTAAGGCCGAGACCAGGTCGGTGGACACGGTGCCGGTGTACTCGCCGCACTCGGGGGACCCGTGTTACAACTCGGCGGGGTTCTCGTCGTCGGTGTGCACGATGGCGTACCGGTGGAACCTGGACTACGTGTACGACACGCACGGCAACGCGATGTCGTACTACTACAAGCAGGACACCAACTTCTACGGCCGCAACATGGGCGCCACGGACGTGTCGTACGTGCGGGACAGTTATCTGTCGCGGATCGACTACGGGTTCACCGACGGGAACGCCTACGGCACGCCGCCGAACCGGGTGGTGTTCAACACCGGTGACCGGTGTGTGTCGGGGACGTGTCAGCCGTTGAACGCGGCGAACAAGGCGAACTGGCCGGATGTGCCGTTCGACCTGATCTGCGCCTCAGGGACGAACTGCGACGACTTCAACCCCTCGTTCTTCTCCACCGTGCGGCTGACGTCGATCGAGGCGCAGCAGTACAACACGGCCACCTCCCAGTACGAGAAGGTCGACTCGTACGCCCTGGCGCACACGATGCCGGCCACCGGGGACGGCACCTCGCCGACGCTGTGGCTGTCCTCCGTGACACGCACCGGCCACGACACGTCGGCCGGGGGATCAACCGCGCCGATCGCGCTGCCGTCGGTCTCGTTCACCGGTATCAAGCTGGCCAACCGGGTCGACACCACCGGCGGCCTGCCGAACTTCTACCGCCAGCGTATCGCCACCATCACCACCGAGACCGGCTCGGTCATCTCCCCGAGCTACGAGCTGCCCAACGCTTGCACGGCCCCGGTGACGACCGATCCGGCGACGAACACCAAGTCGTGCTACCCGGTGTTCTGGACCCCGGACGGCTACACCAGCCAGTACAAGGACTGGTTCAACAAGTGGGCGGTCACCCGGGTCACCTCCACCGACCCCACTGGCGGGGCGCCGGCGATGTCGACCAGCTACAAGTACCTGAATGGCGCGGCCTGGCACTTCGACGACAACGAGGTGGTCAAGGCCAAGTACCGCACCTACGGCCAGTTCCGCGGCTACGCCAAGGTCCAGACCTTCAACGGTGACGGCGTCAACGACCGCCGCACCCAGTCCGAGGTCACCTACTACCGCGGCATGTCGAAGAACAACAACACCACCGTCGTGAACGTGACCGACTCCGCCGGCGGCGTGCATGAAGACGTCAACGAACTCGCCGGCAAGGAACTGGAGACCACTCAGTACCTGGGCGAGGGTGGCCGGGTCGACTCCTCGACCATCACCTCCTACTGGGTCTCGGGGGCAACGGCCACTCGCAGCCGCACCGGCCTGGCGGCATTGACCTCACAGTGGGTGGCGCCGGCCAAGACGTACACCCGACAGTCCGTAACTAGCAGCGGCACCACGACCTGGCGGTACACGGCAACGGAGAACAGCTACGACGCCACCACCACCAGCGCCACCTTCGGCCTGCTGAAGAACACCTACACCTACACCGTCCCGACCAATGCCGCGTACGACCAGTGCACCACCTACACGTACGCACCGGTCAACACCGGCAAGAATTTGGTGGGCCTGGTCAGCCAGACCGAGACCGTGTCGGTCGCCTGTGGTGGCTTCACCCAGGGCACCCCGGCGTCCGTGCCGGGCAGCCTCAACACCCTCACCGCCCCCGGCACGGTGAACCGGCCGGCGCAGGTCGTGAAGGCCGAGCGGAACTACTACGACGACATCACCTTCGCCACCACCTTCCCCCAGACGGCCGCGCCCACCAAGGGCGACGTCACCATGCAGCGAACTGCCAAGGACTACACCTCGGGTGCCTATGTCTGGCAGACCGCGGAAAGAACCACTTACGACATCTACGGTCGTGCCGCTGACGAGTACGACGACGCCGGCACCAAGACCACGACCAGCTACACGATGAACAGCGTCGGCCTGCCCACTGGCACCTCGACCGTCAATCCGCTGAACCAGACGGAGTCGAAGACGATCAACCCGAGGCGCGGAAGCAACCTGAGCTCGACCGATGAGAACGGAGTGGTGACGCGAGAGCAGTACGACGCCCTGGGACGGCTGACGGCTGTGTGGCTGAATTCGCGAGCGACCAGCAGTCCCGCCAACAACACCTTCGCGTACACTGTCTCGAAGACCGGTGTCACGGCGGTCACGTCCCAGAGGCTCAACAACTCGAACGGCTACCAGAAATCGGTCATCCTGTACGACGCGCTGTTGCGAGCGCGTCAGACACAGGGCGTGACGCCGCAGGGCGGCCGGACGATCAGTGACACGTTCTACGACACCCGGGGCTGGACGCGCGCAACCTACAACGGCTGGTGGGACGACACCACAACGCCGACGGTGAGCACCCCGGTATCGGCGGCGGACCTGGGCAAGCAGGTGCCGAACCAGACGTTCACCACCTACGACGGCCTCGGGCGAGCGGTGATCGTCGAGGCTGCGAAGAACGGTGTCACGATCTCCACAACCAGGACCGTCCACGGCGGCGATCGCACCACTGTCGTCCCGCCCACCGGCGGAGTTGTCTCGGCGACGGTCACGGACGCGCTGGGTCGGAAAAGTGAGCTACAGGAATACAGCACACGGCCGACCGTCACCATGCCCACCGACACGTTCACTGGTACCTTCACGGTCACCGGCGGCACTACAGTAGCCAGTAAGTACGGCTACGACGGGCACGGTAACCAGTCCAGCCTGACCGACGCCAAGGGCAACATCTGGACCTCCACCTACAACCTGCTCGGGCAGGTGGTGGCGAAGTCCGACCCGGACGCCGGGAACAGCTCGATGGTGTACGACGCCGGCGGCAACCTGGTGCAGACAACCGACGGCCGGGGAAAGACGCTGTCCTACACCTACGACGCGCTCGACCGGAAGATCGGCGAGTACGCGTCGACGGTAGCCAGCCAGTCGGCGGCGAACCAGCGGGCCGCATGGATCTACGACAACAGCAACGCCGTAGCGGGGGTCACCAACGCCATCGGTGAATTGACCACGACGATCACCTACCGCGGTGGCCAGGCCTACACCACGCAGCAGAAGGCGTTCGACGTCTTCGGCAACTCGTTGGGTGTCACGGTGACCATCCCTGACACCGAAGGTGCCCTGGGCGGCCAGTACGTGTTCGGGCACACCTACACCTCGGTGCTCGGTCTGCCGTTGACCGACACGTATCCGGCCAAGGGCAGCCTGCCGTCGGAGACCGTGCTGCACGGCTACTCCGGAGTCTTGGACCTGCCCACGACCCTTGCGGGGACGAACGCCTATACCAGTGGCGTGACCTATGACGCCTGGGGGCGGGTGAACCAGCAGACGCTGGGCAGCACCACCAGCGCCGCCTACGTCACCAACACCTACGATGCCCACACCGGGAGGTTGGCCAGCCAGCTGATCACCCGCTCCACCGCGACCCCGCAGACGGTGGACGAGCAGCAGTACCAGTACGATCTCGTTGGCAACATCACCCGTAAGGTCAGCAAGCGGTACGGGGCCACCACCCCCGCCGAGACCCAGTGCTACGGCTACGACGGCCTCGCCCGACTGACCGAAGCGTGGACCGCCACCGACAGCTGCGCCACCACCCCCACCGACACCAACAAGAGCATGGTGGGCAACAGCATCGGTGGCAGCGCGTACTGGACCAGCTGGAGCATCGACCTACTCGGCAACCGCACCCAGCAAACCGAACACGGCCTCGGCGGCGCCGGTAACACCACGACGACCTACACCTATGACGGCAACGGCCAGAACAAGCCCCACACCCTGACCTCCACCACCAAGGCAGGAGCCGCCACCGGCACCACCGCCTACACCTACGACGCCGCCGGCAACACCGCAACGCGCAACGCCGCCCAGGGCAACCAAACCCTCACCTGGGACGACGCCGGCGACCTCGTCACGGTCAGCGGGGGCACCAGCGGCAACAACGACTTCATCTATGACGCCGACGGCAACCTGCTGCTCCAGAAAGAGCCCGGCAAGGCCACCTTGTACCTGCCCGGACAGCAGCTGACCCTGAACACGGCCACCGGCATCATCGACGGGGATCGCTATTACGCGCTACCTGGCGGGGGCAACTGCATTCGCTCGGGCAGCGGTACGGCGTACACCTTCGCTGTGACCGACCACCAGGGAACGCCGTCGCTATACCTCGACAGCACCGCCCAGAACCCCACCTGGCGGCAGTACACCCCCTATGGGGGCCCCCGTGGCGCCACCGTCACCGTGCCCGACAATCGAGGCTTCCTGAACAAGCCGATGAGTCCTACCGGACTCACCGTCATCGGCGCCCGTGAGTACGATCCGACTATCGGGCGGTTCGTATCGGTGGACCCGATGCAGGACGCCGGCGATCCTCAACAGTGGAACGGCTACGCCTACGCCGATAACACCCCGGTGACGTCCAGCGATCCCACCGGCATGATCCCGGAGGACTGCCGACACTTCGACTGCTACGGCTACAGCCCGACCAAGGGTTGCCCCGGCGGCTGCGGCTCGACGGATAACGTGAAATGGGGCAAGAAGCATCACAAGTCGAGCACCAAGCCGAAGCCCCACGGCAAGTATGTGCCGCCGCCGCGACCGGCCCCCAAGCCCAAGATCAAGCCCAAGAGCAAGTGCGGCGCCTTCTCCTGGGTCTGCAAGCAGGCCTCCCGCGCCGGTGACTGGATGAAGGATCACCCGGACATCACCGGGGCCGTGGCAGGGCTCGTCGTCGGCGTGGGATGCACGGCCTTCACGCTCGGAGCAGGCGCTCTCGCATGTGGCGCTCTCGGTGGTGCGGTGGGCAGCGGTCTCACCTCAGCGCTGGAAGGAAACAGCATCGGTGAGGTGGCATTCGACACCACCGTGGGTGCCCTGTTCGGTGTAGCCGGGGGAGTCGCAGGAAATACCGGCGGTGCCTTCGTCGGACAAACCTTCAAGGCTCTGGGAAAGAAGGCCGTCGGTGAAGCGCTCCAAACAGGGGGCAAGGCAGCCGGCAGCACCTTCAAGAGCCTCTTCAACAGCGAGGCGCGTGAGGTCATGACCCGCAGCGGTATGAAGGGATTGGCGAAGACCCACAAGGTGCTGCTCGGTAATAGGCTCGGTCGAGGGGTGTATGGAAAGGTGCTCAAGGAGGGTGCGCCCAACATGGCCGGTGGTTTCGTGGTCAACGGGTTCATACCAGGCAGCCCGAGTGACATCGGAAAGTGGAACCCCTTCAACGCCGTACAGGGTGCTCTGACCGGCTTCTAGGGGAGAGAGTTCTTTTGTCTCATTCTGCTCGCGGCGCGGGAGACAGTGGGCGGAGCTATCTCCGCTCACTGCTCTCCTGCGCCGCCTGGTCAGTGCTGATCGCTGCCGTCACGGGGATCCTGGGCCTGGGGCTGACGACCGTGATGAGTGCATACCCGGGGGAGACGACGCCGGCCTGGTCATCTCCGGAGTCCGTTCGCGCGGACGTGCTTCGATGTGCACGGATCGGCCCGGTGAGTTCATCCGGATTCGGCTACTGGTGGCGGTGCCAGGTGATGGTGATGGGGCCGGAAGGATCCACGAGGAAAGTCACCCTCAGCGGTTCCGTGGTAACCCAGGCCGACATGGGGCGGTCGATCAGGCTCGTGGAAAGGTGCACCGGCCGAGACAGCCGCGAGTGTGTGTACACACGTCCGGGTAGCGAGGTGGTTGCGGCGGCGTTTCGTCTCCTCCACATCGTGCGGTTCACCGTCGTCGCCGTCGGGCTTGTCACCATCGTTCTGCTGCTGGTCCGGGGTGTGCTCGGCCAGCGACTGTACAGTCGGCTCGTCCCGTCCGGCCGAGAGTCGGCTTCGCAGGGAGGAAGTAGTAAGAGTGATGAATGAATCCCAGGTCCGTTCCGGCGAAACCGGGCTGAAGATCCGGTTCTCCTACCCGGCCGGTCCGTTCGCGGACGTCTACCGATCCACCCGTCCCGGAGTTGGCCTGAACGGGTCCCCTCCTGTGCTGTCGAACTGGGGGGAACAGTGGTTCCCCGTTCCTGCCGGCTCCTGGGCCGTCAAGGTTACGGTGGCCTTCGGCGGCCAGGATGGCTTCGGCGTCGCCGAGTGTGTGGTGTCGGTGGGCGAAGGGGCTGTCGTCGATCTGGAGTACCGCGCCCCGACTGTCCTCGGATTGAGCGGTACCCTTCGTCGCCGCTGACCCGCGGGGCCTGTCCCGCAGCCCGGCTGGTCACGCCGGCAGCGGCGGTAGCGATCGCTGTCCCGGCGCGGCGCACCCCCGGAGTCGGCGCTCAGGCGAGTCGGATCCCAGCGCCGCACCTATTTCCTGAGCAGCCAGAGCACACCCAGCGGCGGCACCCGCAGCGCCACGGACGCCGGCATCCCGTGCCACGGCACGTCCTGCGCGTGCACCGCGCCCAGGTTTCCCACCCCCGACCCGCCGTAGTGCTGCGCGTCGGTGTTGAGCACCTCGCTCCACGTCCCGCCCGCCGGCAGCCCGACCCGGTAGTCCTCCAACGGCGTCGCGGAGAAGTTCGCCACGCAGACCAGGGTGCCGCCGTCCGGAGCGATCCGGATGAACGAGACGCTGTTGTTGGCGACGTCGTCCCCCGCGATCCACCGGAAGCCGGCCGGCTCGGTGTCCTGCGCCCAGAGCGCCGGGACCTCCCGGTACGCGCGGTTCATGTCCGCGACCAGGCGCTGCACGCCGGACCGGGCCGGGTCGTGCAGGAGGTACCAGTCCAGGCCGCGCTGCTCGCTCCACTCCCGGTCGTCGGCCAGCTCGCAACCCATGAAGAGCAACTGCTTGCCGGGGTGCGCCCACATGTACGCCAGCAGCGCGCGTACGTTGGCCAGCCGCTGCCAGGTGTCGCCGGGCATCTTGCCGGCCAGCGACCCCTTGCCGTGCACCACCTCGTCGTGGCTGATCGGCAGCACGTAGTTCTCGCTCCAGGCATACGCCAGGGAGAAGGTGAGCTGGTGGTGATGGTGCTGGCGGTAGATCGGGTCCTTCGAGGTGTAGAGCAGGGTGTCGTGCATCCAGCCCATGTTCCACTTGAACCCGAAGCCGAGCCCGCCGTCGGCGGTGGGCCGGGTGACCCCCGGCCAGGCGGTCGACTCCTCGGCGATCATCAGCACACCCGGGTGGTTCTTGTAGACGGTGGCGTTGGTCTCCTGGAGGAAGGCGATCGCCTCCAGGTTCTCCCGGCCGCCGTACTGGTTGGGCAGCCACTGCCCCTCCTGGCGGGAGTAGTCCAGGTAGAGCATCGAGGCGACCGCGTCGACCCGCAGCCCGTCGACGTGGAACTCGTCGAGCCAGTAGAGCGCGTTGGCGACCAGGAAGTTGCGGACCTCGCGGCGGCCGAAGTCGAAGACGTACGTGCCCCAGTCGGGGTGCTCGCCGCGGCGCGGGTCGGGGTGCTCGTAGAGCGCGGTGCCGTCGAAGCGCGCCAGCGCCCACTCGTCCTTGGGGAAGTGCGCGGGCACCCAGTCGAGGATGACCCCGATCCCGGCGCCGTGCAGCCGGTCGACGAGATGGCGGAAGTCGTCCGGGTCGCCGAAGCGGGACGTCGGGGCGTAGTAGCCGGTCACCTGGTAGCCCCAGGAACCGCCGAACGGATGTTCCATGACCGGCAGGAACTCCACGTGGGTGAAGCCCAGCTCGGTGACGTACTCCGTCAGCTGGTCGGCCAGCTCCCGGTAGCTCAGGCCGGGCCGCCAGGAGCCCAGGTGCACCTCGTAGACGCTCATCGGCTCCTGGTGCGGCTGCCGCTTCGCGCGCCGGGCCAGCCAGTCGTCGTCGGACCACTCGTACGTCGAGTGGTGCACCACGGAGGCGGTGGCCGGCGCGGTCTCGGCGTACCCGGCCATCGGGTCGGCCTTGTCCCGCCACCGCCCGTCGGCGCCGAGGATGCGGTATTTGTAGCGGGCGCCGACGTGCGCGCCGGGCACGAAGACCTCCCAGACGCCGCTGGAACCCAGCGTCCGCATCGGCCAACCGTCGTCCGGGCCCCAGCCGGTGAAGTCGCCGACCACCCGGACCGCGCGGGCGTTGGGCGCCCAGACGGCGAACGCCACCCCCTCGTCGAAGACCCGCGCGCCGAGCGCCTCCCAGAGCCGCTCGTGCCGACCCTCGCCGATCAGGTGCAGGTCCAGCTCGCCCAGCGTCGGCGGGTAGCGGTACGGGTCGTCCCGGACCGCGCCGTCCACCTCGACCCGGTAGTCGAGCACCTCGCCCGGCACGGTGACCTCGAAGACCCCGGCGTCGTGCGCCCGCTTCATCGGGTGCCGTTCGCCGTCGAGGAGCAGCGTGACCTCACCGGCGCCCCGACGCAGGGTGCGGATGGTCGTCCGCCCGTCGGCCGGGTGCGCGCCGAGCAGGGCGTGCGGGTCGTGCGACTCGCCGGCGATCAGCTGGTCCATCGGGTGTCCTTCGGGGCGTTCGTGGGCTGGGCGGCGCCGCGCTTGCGGCCCTTGCCGCCCTTGCCGCGGCGGGGCCGCGGAACGGCGGCGGCCTGGGCGGCCGTCGGCGCGCCGGGACCGGCCGCCGGTGGGCCGGAGTCGGCCGGAGCGCCGGGGCCGGCCACCGAAGAGTCCCGGTCGGCCTGCGCGTCGGGAGCGGCCCGGGGGCCGTCGGGGGCGCGGCTGGCCGGACCGGGGGCGGGGCCGTGGCCGGTCCCGCCGGCCCGCGGCGGGCCGTCGACCGGTCCGGTCGGCGCGGTGCCACCGGACAGGTCGTCCGGTACGTCCTCGATGGTCAACTCGGCCGGCGCGGTCGCCGCCACGGGCTCCGCCGGCACGGCCGGCCGCCGGACCGTCAGCACGTGCGCCGGTTGCAGGTACGGGTCCAACCGGACCGCGTTGCGCTGCCCCCAGTCGTAGCTGGCGCCGGTCAGCTCGTCGTGCACGGTGAACCGCTCGTGCCAGTCGAAGCCCAGCGCCGGCATGTCCAACGTCGTGTTGCCCCACTGCACCGTCTGCGGGTCGAAGGAGCAGACCACGATGACCGTGTTGCCGGTCTCCGGGTCGTGCTTGGACCAGCAGAGCAACGCCGGGTTGTCGATGTCGTGGAAGCGCAGGTTGCGCAGCCGGTGCAGGGCCGGGTTCTCCTGGCGTACCCGGTTGAGGGTGGTGATGAACGGCGCCAGCGACCGGCCGTGCGTCTCGGCCGCGGCCCAGTCCCGGGGGCGCAGCTCGTACTTCTCGTTGTCCAGGTATTCCTCGGCGCCGGGGCGGGCGACGTGCTCGAAGAGCTCGAAGCCGGCGTACATGCCCCACGAGGGGGAGAGCAGCGCGGCCAACACCGCCCTGATCTTGAACATCGGCGGGCCGCCGTGCTGCAACGACTCGTGCAGGATGTCCGGCGTGTTGGGCCAGAAGTTGGGCCGCATGTAGTCGGCCGCGGCGACCAGCTCCTCGCAGTACGCCCGCATCTCCGCCGCGCTCGTGCGCCAGGTGAAGTACGTGTACGACTGGGTGAAGCCGACCTTGCCCAGCCCGTGCATGATCGCCGGCCGGGTGAACGCCTCGGCCAGGAAGAGCACGTCCGGGTCGACCTTCTTGACCTCGGCGATCAGCCAGTGCCAGAAGTCGAACGGCTTGGTGTGCGGGTTGTCCACCCGGAAGATCCGGATGCCCTCGCCCACCCAGTGCAGCACCACCCGCAGCACCTCCGCGCGGATGCCCTCCGGGTCGTTGTCGAAGTTCAGCGGGTAGATGTCCTGGTACTTCTTCGGCGGGTTCTCCGCGTACGCGATGCTGCCGTCGGCCCGGGTGGTGAACCACTCCGGATGCTCGGTCACCCACGGGTGGTCGGGGGCGCACTGCAACGCCAGGTCCATCGCCACCTCCAGGCCCTCCTCTGCCGCGGCGGCGACGAACGCGCGGAAGTCCGCCGGCGTACCCAGGTCGGGGTGGATGGCGTCGTGGCCGCCCTCGGCCGCGCCGATCGCCCACGGCGAGCCCACGTCGTCCGGCCCGGCGGTGAGCGCGTTGTTCGGGCCCTTGCGGTTGACCCGGCCGATCGGGTGGATCGGCGGCAGGTAGAGCACGTCGAAGCCCATCGCGGCGACGCCCGGCAGGCGCTCGGTGGCGGTGGCGAAGGTGCCGGACCGGGCGGGGGAGTCGACGGTGGCCGCGACGGCGCCCTCGGAGCGGGGGAAGAACTCGTACCAGGCGGAGAAGAGCGCCCGGGGGCGGTCCACCCAGAGCCGGTGCTCCACGCCGGTGGTGACCAGTTCGCGCACCGGATGGTCCCAGATCAGCTCGGCCAGCTCCAGCGCCGGGGCGACCCGGCGGGGCAGGTCGAGCGCGGTGTCCTCAAGCGCCGCGACGGCGGCCCGGACCCGCTCGACGTCCGCCGCCGGCACCAGGTCCAGCGCGGCGGTGAGCACGCGTACGCCCTCGGCCAGGTCGTTGGCCAGGTCGGCCGGCCCCTGCCCGGCGGCGATCTTCTTGGTCACCGCGTTCTGCCAGGTGAGGTAGGGGTCCTGGAACGCCTCGACGGTGAACACCCAGTCGCCGACCGCGTCGGGTCGGATGGTGGCGTGCCAGGTGTCCTGGCCCGGCTCACCGGCCCGCATCCGGGTGAAGGGGCGCGCCGCGCCGTCCGGGCCGCGCCACACCACGTTGCAGCCGAGCGCGTCGTGTCCCTCCCGGTAGGCGCGCGCCGACACGGGCACCACCTCGCCGACCACCGCCTTGGCCGGGTATCGACCGCAGGCGACGGAGGGGGAGACGTCTTCGATCGGGAACCGTCCGCTCACCCCGCCAACCTACTGTGCGAGATCCCTTCGTGCGCGGCCAAGCACCCCAGGCGCCGCTCGGGCGCGAGGAAACTGACCTGCACCGTGACGGGACGTGTCACGTATCGTTGGTATTACGTGACGGAAGGCCAGGGCATGCGGTTGAACAGCAAGGGCCAGGTGACGATCCCGGCAGCGTTGCGGGCCCGGTACAACCTGCACGAGGGCGACGAGGTCGACGTCGTCGAGGAGGGCGGCGCCCTCCGCATCGTCCGGTTGTCCGGCGGCGACACCCGGGGGCAGCGCCTCGTGCGCCACATGCGGGGCCGGGGCACCGCCAAGGAGACGCAGCACATGTCCACCGAAGAGTTGATGGAGCTGCTGCGTGGCGAGTGACCGGCTCTGTGCGGTGGCGCCGCGTCCAGTGGATGCGGCGACGACCCTGGTCGACACGAATGTGCTGCTGGACGTCCTCACCGACGACCCCAAGTGGGGGGAGTGGTCCGGCAGCGCGCTCGCCGAGGCCCGGGATGCCGGCAGCCTCGTGATCAACCCGATCGTGTACGCCGAGGTGTCGGTCCGCTTCACCCGGGTCGAAGAACTGGACGAGGCGTTGCCGGCCGGGGACTTCCTGCGCGAGGAGCTTCCCTACCCAGCGGGTTTCCTGGCCGGCAAGGCGTATGCCCGGTACCGCAGGTTGGGCGGGGTGAAGCGGTCACCTTTGGCCGACTTCTACATCGGCGCTCACGCAGCGGTGTGCCGCTACCACCTACTGACCCGTGACGGCACGCGGTACCGCACCTACTTCCCGAACCTGTCGCTGGTCACGCCGGACGCCTGACCGCGGACGGACGGTTTCGCGGGCACCCGCGACCGGTCGTCCTGCCGTACCGTCGCTCGATGATCGAAAGAGTGAGAGTGGCGGTCGTGGGCGTCGGCAACAACACCTCGGCGCTCGTGCAGGGAATCGCCCGCCACCGGCGGACCGGCGACCCGGCCGGTCTCCGCCGGCCGGTGATCGACGGGCTCGGGGTGGGTGACGTCGACATCGTGGCGGCGTTCGCCACTTCGGCCGAGAAGGTGGGTCGGGACCTCACCGAGGCCATTTTCCTGCCGCCGAACAACTTTCCCTGCCTCGACGGCCCCATACCGTCGGTGGGAGTCCCGGTGACCAGGGGGCTCGTCGACGCGTCCGGGGTGGAGCGGGTGGCTGCGGCCCTGGCCGGGGCCGAGGTTCTGCTCTACTCGGCGCCGAGCGGCCGGCCGGAGACCGCCCGAGCGTACGCCGAGGCCGCCCTGGCGGCCCGGGTCGCGTTCGTGAACACCACGTCGGACCCGGTGGCCCGCGACACCGCGCTGCTGGACAGGTTCACCGCAGCCGGTCTGCCGCTGCTCGGCGACGACCTGGCCAGCCAGTTCGGCACGTCGGTGCTGCACGACGCCCTGCTGCGGCTGCTCGCCGAGCGGGGGCTCGACCTGGTCAGTTCCTACCAGGTCAACCTGGGCGGCACCGAGGACTTCCGCAACCTGGTCGAGCGGCCCAACACCAAGCACCAGTCCAAGCTCAACGCCCTGTCGGCCGCCGACAAGGTGCAGATCGCGCCTCTCGGTTATCTGTCGCAGCTCGGATCGCAGAAGGTGGCCCACCTCAACATCGAGGCGCAGGGCTGGGCCGGGACGGCCGTGAGCCTCGACGTCAAGCTCAAGGTGCACGACCCGAGCGGTGCCGCAGGGGTCAACATCGACCTGGTCCGCCTGGCGGCGAGCGCGTTACGGGACGGGCGCGGCGGGCACTGCGCAGAAGCGACGCCACTGTTCAAGTCCCCGCCGGGAACGCCGGTCTGAAACCCGCCCGTGGGGACGGCCGAGGTCGGCCGTCCCCAGCGTGGTCAGCCCGCCGCGCCCACCGACCGGTACACCTCCACCGTCTGCTGCGCGATGGCGTCCCAGGAGAAGTGCTCGACCGCCCGCCGCCGCCCGGCCAGGCCGAACTCCTGCGCCCGCTTCGGGTCGCCCAGCACCTCGTTCATCCCGGCCGCCAGGTCGGCCACGAACTTCTCCGGGTCCAGCGGTCGCCCGCTGCCGTCGGCGGCCTGCTCGATCGGGACCAGCAGCCCGGTCTCGCCGTCGGCGACCACCTCGGGGATGCCGCCGGTGGCGGTGGCCACCACCGCCGTCTCGCAGGCCATCGCCTCCAGGTTGACGATGCCCATCGGCTCGTAGACCGACGGGCAGACGAAGATCGTGGCGTGGGTGAGCACCTGGATCACCTCGGGCTTGGGCAGCATCTCGGCCACCCAGACCACCCCGGAGCGGTTGGCCCGCAGCTCGGCGACCAGGCCCTCCACCTCGGCGGCGATGTCGGGGGTGTCCGGGGCGCCGGCGAGCAGCACCAGCTGGGTGTCGGCCGGCAGCTCGCGGGCGGCCCGCAGCAGGTACGGCAGGCCCTTCTGCCGGGTGATCCGACCGACGTAGACCACGCTGGGGCGCGACGGGTCGATGCCGAGCCGGTCCACCACGTCGGTGCCGTGGTCGGGGGCGTACTGGGCGGTGTCGATGCCGTTGTGGACCACGTGCACCCGGTCCGGATCCACGTCGGGATACGCGGTCAGCACGTCGCGTCGCATCCCCGCGCTGACCGCGACGATCGCGTCGGCCGCCTCGTACGCGGTCCGCTCGCACCAGGAGGAGAGCGCGTACCCGCCGCCGAGCTGCTCGGCCTTCCACGGGCGCAGCGGCTCCAGGCTGTGCGCGGTGACCACGTGCGGCACCCCGTGCAGCAGCTTCGCGGTGTGCCCGGCCAGGTTGGCGTACCAGGTGTGGCTGTGCACCACGTCGGTGCCGGCGCACCCGGCGGCCATCTCCAGGTCGACGCCCATGGTGCGCAGCGCCGCGTTCGCCCCGGCCAGCGCGGCCGGCTCGGCGTACGCGGTGACCCCCGGCTCGGTGCGCGGCGCGCCGAAGCAGTGCACCCGCACGTCGGCGAGCCGGCGCAGCTCCCGGGCCAGGTACTCCACGTGCACCCCGGCGCCGCCGTAGACCTCCGGCGGGTACTCCCGGGTCAGCAGGTCGACGCGGAGCGGGGTGAGATCGGTCATGCCCGGCACCCTAGTGCAGAAACCCGCCCCGCACCCGGCGCGCAACTGTGCCCGTACGAGTGGTGAAGTGGCGGCGACATGGCTAGCGTCGGGACATGGCTGCAAAGGTGCTCGCTATCGTTCTGGCCGGCGGAGAAGGCAAGCGCCTCATGCCGCTCACCACGGACCGGGCCAAGCCGGCCGTCCCGTTCGGCGGGATGTACCGCATGGTCGATTTCGTCCTGTCCAACCTGGCGAACGCCGGCTTTCTCAAGATCGTCGTGCTGACCCAGTACAAGTCCCACTCGCTGGACCGGCACATCACCAAGACGTGGCGGATGTCGACCCTGCTCGGCAACTACGTCACCCCGGTCCCCGCCCAGCAGCGGCGCGGTCCGTGGTGGTTCGCCGGCTCCGCGGACGCGATCTACCAGAGCTTCAACCTGATCAACGACGAGCAGCCGGACTACGTGATCGTCTTCGGCGCCGACCACATCTACCGGATGGACCCGCGGCAGATGGTGGACGACCACATCGCCTCCGGCGCCGGCGTCACCGTGGCCGGCATCCGCCAACCGCTGTCGATGGCCGACCAGTTCGGGGTGATCGAGGTCGGCGACGACGGCAAGCGGATCCGCGCCTTCCGGGAGAAGCCCACCGACGCGGTCGGCCTCCCCGACGCCCCGGACCAGATCTACGCCTCGATGGGCAACTACGTCTTCAGCACCCGGGCGCTCTGTGAGGCCGTCGAGCGCGACGCCGAGGACAAGACCAGCAAGCACGACATGGGCGGCAGCATCATCCCGATGCTGGTCGAGCGGGGCGAGGCCAACGTCTACGACTTCAAGGACAACGAGGTCCCCGGCAGCGACGACCGGGACCGCGGCTACTGGCGGGACGTGGGGACGCTGGACTCGTTCTACGACGCCCACATGGACCTGATCAACGTCCACCCGGTGTTCAACCTCTACAACTTCGACTGGCCGATCTACACCGAGCAGCCGCCGTACCCGCCGGCGAAGTTCGTCCACCAGTGGGGTGAGCGGGTCGGCCGGGCGGTCGGCTCGATGGTCTCGCCCGGCGCGGTGATCTCCGGCTCGCTGGTGGAGAACTCGGTCGTCTCGCCGAAGGTCAAGGTGCACTCCTGGGCGCACGTGGACGGCGCGGTGCTGATGGAGGGCGTCGAGATCGGCCGGCACGCGGTGGTCCGCCGGGCCATCCTGGACAAGAACGTCTACGTCCCGGAGGGCGCCGAGATCGGCGTCGACCTGGAGAAGGACCGGCAGCGCTACACCGTGTCCGACAATGGCATCGTGGTGATCGGCAAGGGGCAACGCGTCGAGCCGTGAGGCAGGTGTGACGCCCGCCCGCGCCGGGAACCACCCACCGTCCGTACCCCGCTTCCTGGAGGTTGCCGCAGTGGCCCACCCCCGTGCCGGACAGCCGGCCCAGCCCGCCGACCTGGTCGACGTGCCCCGGCTGCTCACCGCCTACTACGCCGAGCACCCGGACCCGGCCGACCCGGCGCAGCAGGTCTCCTTCGGCACCTCCGGGCACCGGGGGTCGTCGCTGCGCAACGCCTTCAACGAGGACCACATCCTCGCCGTGACCCAGGCGCTCTGCGACTACCGGCGGGAGCAGGGCCTGTCCGGCCCGCTCTTCCTGGCCCGGGACAGCCACGCGCTCTCCGCCCCGGCGGAGGCCAGCGCGCTGGAGGTGCTCGCCGCCAACGAGGTGACCGTGCTGCGGGACAGCCGGGACGGCTACACCCCGACCCCGGCCGCCTCGCACGCGATCCTCACCCACAACCGGGGTCGCACCAGCGGGCTCGCCGACGGCATCGTGATCACCCCGTCGCACAACCCGCCGGACGACGGCGGCTTCAAGTACAACCCCACCAACGGCGGTCCGGCCGACACCGACGTCACGAAGTGGATCCAGGACCGCGCGAACGCCATCCTGGCCGCCGGGCTCAAGGAGGTGAAGCGGATCCCGTACGCGCGGGCCCGCGCCGCCGACACCACCGGGACGTACGACTTCCTCGCCAACTACGTCGACGATCTGCCCGCCGTGCTGGACATCGACGCGATCCGCGACGCCGGGGTGCGGATCGGCGCCGACCCGCTGGGCGGGGCGAGCGTGGCGTACTGGGGGGAGATCGCCGAGCGGCACCGGCTGGACCTCACGGTGATCAACTCGACGGTCGACCCGACCTGGCGGTTCATGACCCTGGACGGCGACGGCAAGATCCGCATGGACTGCTCGTCGCCGAACGCGATGGCCTCGCTGATCGCCGCCCGCGCCGACTACCAGGTCTCCACCGGCAACGACGCCGACGCCGACCGGCACGGCATCGTCACCCCCGACGGCGGCCTGATGAACCCCAACCACTACCTCGCGGTCGCCATCGGGCACCTGTTCCGCACCCGCGACCAGTGGGGCCCGGCCGCCGCGATCGGCAAGACCCTGGTCTCCTCCTCGATGATCGACCGGGTCGCCGCCGACCTGGGCCGGCCGCTGCTGGAGGTGCCGGTCGGCTTCAAGTGGTTCGTGCCCGGCCTGCTGGACGGCACCGTCGGCTTCGGCGGCGAGGAGAGCGCCGGCGCGTCGTTCCTGCGCCGTGACGGCGGCACCTGGACCACCGACAAGGACGGCATCCTGCTCTGCCTGCTGGCCGCCGAGATCATCGCCACCACCGGCCGTACGCCCAGCCAGCACTACGCCGAGCTGGCCGAGCGGTTCGGCGCGCCCGCGTACGCGCGGATCGACGCGCCGGCGACCCGGGAGCAGAAGGCCGTGCTCGGCAAGCTCTCCCCGGAGCAGGTGACCGCCACCGAGCTGGCCGGCGAGCCGATCACGGCCACGCTCACCGAGGCGCCCGGCAACGGGGCGAAGCTCGGCGGGCTGAAGGTGACCACCGAGTCGGGCTGGTTCGCCGCCCGGCCGTCGGGCACCGAGGACGTCTACAAGATCTACGCCGAGTCGTTCCAGGGTCCGGAGCATCTGGCCCGGATCCAGGCCGAGGCGAAGGACCTGGTCGACGGGGTGCTCGGGCAGCACTGAGAAGGATGGCTACGGAGTCAGCGGGCGGATGTCGGTGGGGCGTGGTCCGAAGTACAGAGCATTGGGTGGAACGTCGGCTCGGACGATCGCCCCGGCTGCCACGACGGAGCCGTGGCCGATCCGGCAAGGTCCCACCAGCACCGCCCGCCCCCCGATCCAGCAGCCGTCCTCGATGATTACCTCCGTCGACCGTCCTGCGCCGGCACGTTGATCCGCCTGCCCAATCTCGTGCGTTCCGGCCAGAACGCAGACGTCTGGGCCGATGGCGCATCCAGAGCCGATCTCCATCCGACTCGTCGGCCCGCCATATGCGCGGAAGTGATGACCCACAAAGGTGTCAGGCCCGATCGAGACCTGCCTGATGAGGAAGCTGGCACTGGCGGTGACTCGAGCGGTTCGGTGGACCTCCAGCCCTGCCGCGGTGAGAATTACCTGCCGTAGTCGAAAACCGCGAGTGTTTGGCGTGAGCCGCATGGCGTTGCGCAGTAACAGATGACGCGAACCCATAGCTGGCTCTCCTGGTCTCGTTGACGCTGGTGGCGTCTCCTTCCCGTACCGAGGGGGAACGAGTCGACCCTGATGTCGGTTACTCATCTCGGTTTCTCGGCTGCCACACCTGTCTGCCCAGGTGCCTGGATCAATGCCAGGGAAGTGTGTCCACCCGGATTGAAGCACTTTCTAGACAAGCCTGCCCAAGGGCGGAACCGTGCTGTCCCTCGATCGTTGGGCACGGAGGTCGTCGCAAGTCGGTCGATCGACGTTAATCAGAAGCAAAAGTGAGGCAATCTTGCGAACCTTCCGCCATTGGACGCCCCGATATGTCGTTGACCGTTCTCTTGAGATGCGCTTTCGCCGCAGTCACCCGGGAACGCCGTGGCTCACGCCGCGGGCGATCGAGATCCTGGACGGCGTGTTGCTGAAGACAGACCGCGGGCTCGAGTTCGGTTCGGGGGGAAGTACCCTTTGGTTCGCCAACCGGCTTCAGCGCTTGGTCAGTGTGGAGCATGACCAGTCCTGGCACGACCTGGTGTCCCGGCAGTTGAAAGAGCAAGCGGTCCATAACGTGGACTACATATTCGCGCCGCAGGATGTGTCGGAAGAGCTGGGGAATGAGAGTGAGTACGCTCGCACTGCCCTCCGCTTCGCTGATGGCAGTCTGCAATTCGTTCTGGTCGACGGTGTGTACCGGGACCACTGCACACGGTTGGTCCTGTCGAAGATCGCTCCGGGTGGTGCGCTTGTCATCGACAACGTGAACTGGTGTCTGCCTTCGGATTCGCGTGCCCCCGGTTCGCGTCGCCCCGCTGACGGTCCGGCGACCGAAACGTGGCGCGAGATCGCAGGAATCATCTCCGGCTGGCGCACGATTTGGACCAGCTGCGGAGTGTCGGACACAGCCATCTTTGTCCGGCCCTGAGTGGTGCTACTTCCTCCTCGCTGAGTCTCCTGCTTTGGGCTCAGATACCGGCTGTCACGTGCCGAGAGGCAAGGAGGTGCCGGAGCAGTTGCCGCAGTCACGGCACTCTGCCCGCAGCCTGCCGAGCTCCGGCCCGAAGTGCCGCCCGGCCAAGGGCGCCACGCCCTGATCAGCAGGGCGGTGGCAGCTCACGCTGGTCGTGCTGCCGCCGCAGCTCCTCCGGGAGCAGCTCGCGGAGCTGGTCGGGCAGGAACGGCAGGTCGAGCAGGCTGAGCTTGAGCTGGTTGCGTTCCTGGTAGCGCAGCGGGTCGAAGCGGACCACCAGCCCGGCGTCGCGGCGGTAGCTGATCGCCACCGTTCCCTCGGTCGCCGCGTCGTTGATCACCTGACCGTCCATCTCCACGGCCACCGCCGCCGAGTTCGGTTGCAGCTCCAACCGGATGCTCTCGTTCGGGGAGAGCACCAGCGACCGGGAGATGCCGGCCATCGGCGCCGACGGGGTGACCACCACCGCGTCGGCGGCCGGGGAGACCAGCGGGCCGCCGGCGGCGTAGCTGTACGCCGTCGAGCCGGTCGGGGTGGCCACCACCAGCGCGTCGCAGCGGTAGTAGCCGTAGCGCTGGCCGTCCACGGCGAGGGTGGCGGTGACGAAGCCGGAACCGGGCTGCCGGACCAGCGCGATGTCGTTGAAGGCCACCACGTCGTCGCCGCACAGGTCGCAGGCCAGGCAGGCGTGCGACTCGACGGTGAAGTCCCTGGCCAGCAGCCGGCCCAGCGCCTCCGGCAGCTCCGGCGGTGCGATCTCCACCAGGAAGCCGAGCCGCCCCAGGTGTACGCCGAGGACCGGCTTCGGGTCGCGGACGGCGGAGCGAAGCGCGCCGAGCATGGTGCCGTCGCCGCCGATGCTGATCAGGGCGTCGGCCCGGGCCGCCAGCTCGTCGCCGGGGACCGGTTCGACGCTGGTCGGCACCCGGTGCTGGTCGGCCGTGGCCACCATCAGCGACTTGTGGTTCCTCGTCGCCCACCGCTCGATGATGTCGACCACCTCGGAGACATCCCGGGTGGGATGCAGCACCAGACCCAGCCCGCCCACCCGTACAGCTCACCACATCCGGGTCGGGGGCGCTCGGCGTACCGGCCAGGTGCGCCGGCGGTGCGAACACCGCCGGCGCACCCCTCGGTCCGGTTCCGTCCTACGGCTTGGCGGCCAGGTGCTTCAGCGACCGGGCGACCAGGTCGTCCCGGGCGGCCGGGGCCAGCCCCTCCAGGCCGAAGCCGAGGTAGACGCTGTCCGTGGTGACCACGGCCGCCCCCTCCGAGAACGCCTGCTGGCTGCGCGACCAGTCGTTGGCGGCGGTGTCGGAACCGGCCGGCGGGCCGGCCACCGTCCAGCCGCCCAGGTCCGGCGTCTCGAAGGAGGTCTGCGAGACCACCGCACCGTCGGCGATAACCCGCGCGTCGTCCAGGAAGACGCCCAGGCCCTGGGTGCCCCAGTCGGAGACGTACGAGATGGAGACCTCCACCTGCTTGCCGGCGTACGCCGACAGGTCGACGGCGAACTCCTGCCAGCCGCCGGAGGCGCCGGTGGCCGCGTTCCAGGTGCCGGTGCTGCCCGTCGGCGAGCAGTCCGCCCCCTGGTAGTGACCGAGGAACGGGTGCAGCTGCGCCACCCAGCCCGACTGGCAGCTCTCCCCGGTGCCGGTGCCGGTGTGCCCGTTGGTGTCCGGCAGCGTCGTCCAGGTGTCGCTGCCCACCTCGTGCGCCTCGACGAGCATGTAGTCCCAGTCCTGCTCGATGTCGTACGAGGTGAAGAAGCGCAGCTCACCGCTGCTCGCCCCGGTCAGGTCCACGGTCCGGGTGAGCCGCTTGTACGACTGGTCCGCCCGGCCGCTGTAGAGGTACCAGTCGCCGGTGTGCGGATCGAACGGCGCGCCGCCCGGCCGTACCCAGTCCACCGCCGCCGAGCTGGCGAACTGCGGGAACTGGTCGGGCTTGAGGAAGCTCGACGTGGTCAGGAAAGACGCCGTGTGGTCCTGGTTGCCCGCCGATCCGGCGGCGTTGAGCTGCCCGGTGAAGCCGGTGAAGGCCCCCGCCGAGCCGCGCACCGGGTAGGGGTTGCCGTCCGCGTCGGTGCCGCCGTCGCTGACGTAGTTGTAGGCGCCGAGGTAGTACTGCTGGAAGTCGTTGAGCAGCGGCAGGCAGGCCACGTCGTTCGGGTTGGTGCACTCCGGTGGGGCGTCCGGCCGGTAGACGTACGAGCCGTTGGCGCCCTGCGCGAAGAGCGCGTACTTGCCGCTGACCAGGACCTTGCCGCCCTCGTTGAGGTAGTCACGGACGGCCAGCTCGGTGTCCAGCGCGGCTCGGGCCGCGGTGCCGCCGACCTGCCCCGGCGAGCGGGGGATGATGTCGTCGCCGGTCTCCCAGATCACCGTCTTGTAGTGCGACAGCACGCCCAGCGGGTGCGGGGCCTTGCGGCCCATCGCGTCGAAGTCGTACACGTCGGCCCGGTGACCGGCCTTCGTCACCGACGCGGCGATCTGGTCGGCGTACTTCGCGGTGGGGGTGTTCTGCGCCGGGCTCAGGCCGGTGGTGTCCTCCACCGCGAGGACCAGCACGTCCCCGCCGACGTCGGTGTGCACCCGGTAGGTGAAGTGACCGCTGGCCACCGGACCGGTGCGGGGCTTGACGCCGGTGAACCAGACCTCCACCCGGTCACCGGGTTTCGTGCCGGTCACGGTGCCGCGCAGCTCGGCGTAGTAGTCGTCGTTGGTGTCGCCGTACCGCTCACCGCCGCGCCACTCGCGGACCTTGACCGTCTTCGGCCGGCCGCCGTTGACCACGTAGTGCATCCGGACGTCCTTGAGGGCCCGCCGGGCGATCGTGGCGACCTGCTGGGTCCGGCCGTACGAGGTGTCGAAGGAGTCCACCACGAAGTCCGGGGTGCTGCGGCCGACCACCGACACCGGGTCGTCCGGGTCGCCGGCCGACTTGGCCACGGCGAGGGCGAACGGCAGGTTCTTGGTCACCTCGGCGGAGATCAGCTTCTCGTCGTCGGGGAAGATGAAGCCGCTGACGCAGTCGGCCGGGTCCCACTGGTCGTCCGGGTCGGACGCGGAGGCCGTCTGGCAGGTGGACATCTCCGGGGTGAAGCCGAGGGTCTTGTAGCGCACCTGCGCGTGGGCGTCGGTGTCGCCGTTGGTGGTGTACAGCTCGGCGGAGATGTCCGGGTCGTAGCCCGGGACGGCCGGGTGGGCGTCGTCGCCGGCCATCGTTTCGTAGATGACGTCGTCCGGGGTGGGCGTGCTCACCTGCCAGCCCACGCCGTAGAGCAGCAGCTCGGCGGCGGAGTGGTAGTTGATCAGGAACTTGAAGCCGACGCGCTTGAAGAGCCGGTCCAGCGCCTTGGTCTCCGGCTCGGAGTTCGGCCCGGTGCCGCGGTACGTCTCGCTGGACGGGTCCGGCGAGGAGCCCTCGTCGTCGTAGCCCCACTTGTAGGCGAAGTTACGGTTGAGGTCGACGCCGTCGCCGCTGGTGATCTGTCCGTCGCCGTTGTTGTCCCGGAGGTTCTTGCGCCACAGCCGGTTGCCCGGGGTGAACGTGTAGTCGTAGCCGTCCGGGTTGGCCACCGGGAGAAACCACAGCTCCCGGGTGTCCACCAGGGAGGTGATCTCCGGGTCGGTGCCGTAGTTGTCCAGGTAGTGGTGCAGCAACCGTCGGGTCATCTCCGGGGTGATCCACTCCCGGGCGTGCTGGTTGCTGGCGTAGAGCACGGCCGGCCGGGTGCCGTCGGGCACCTTGCCGGCGTTCTTCGTCACCTTCACCGCGAGGATCGGCTTGCCCTGCACGGTCCGACCGATGGTCTCCAACTTCGCGATCTTCGGGAACCGGGCCGCGGTCGCGGTCAGCTCGTCGCGGATGCCGCCCGGCTCGCTGTACGAGCGGAACGCCTTCCAGCCGGCGGTGGCCTGCTCCCGCAGCAGCTGCGACGCGGGTTTGCCGTCGACCTTCTTGACGCTCAGCGGCACGCCCTGTCCGGCCAGCCGCTTCGCCTCCCGGCGGCTGAGCACCGTCTCGACCCGGGCCCCGCCGGCGGTGGTCTGCACCGCGTCGTGTCCCAGGTCGACCCCCGCCGCGCGGAGCTTGCCCAGCTGCTGCGCGTCCACCGTGCCTACGTACACCTCCAGACCGTCGCGGGCGACCGGGTCGGACGGTGGTCGGGCACTGGCCGGTGCGGTCAACGCCAACGCGCCGACCAGTGTGAACACGCCGGCGATCGCCAGCCGTCTGCGCCTCATCGCGCCCCCTTCGGTGGAAGGACCTGTGGTCGGAGCCTTCCCGGGTTGGTGAATACATGTCAATGACTCGATGAGGTATTTCGTCGACCGTCGGTGTCGGCCCGGTCGCGGTTCGGCGCGCCTCCAGGCCCAAATGCCGGACCAGCCCGTTGGCTTGTCGCTTTTGCGTGACTAACCGCTGATCCCGGTCGTTGAGTGTGGGACGAGGCGCGGCCGGCCGCCGCAACGGTCGTGCGTCCGCGTCGGCGGGACGAGTCGCCCGCCATGTACCCGATGTCCTCTCTTCGAAGGCAGGCACGCCCCGTGAAGCAGATCGTCCAGTCGGTGTCCGACGGCGAGCTGAGGGTCGTCGAGGTTCCGCAGCCCGAGCCGGCCGCGACCGAGACGCTCGTCGCCACCCGCAGGTCTCTGCTCTCTGCCGGAACCGAACGCGCCGTGCGGGAGCTCGCCTCGGCGAGCCTGCTGCGCAAGGCCCGGGCGCGGCCCGATCTGGTCCGCCAGGTGGTGAGCAGGGCGCGCACGGCGGGCATCCGCTCGACGGTCGCCGCGGTCCGTAGCCGGCTCGACGAGGACATGCCCCTCGGGTACAGCGCGACGGGTGTCGTCGTCGCCGCCGGTGCCGCGACCGAGGGACTGCGGCCCGGGATGCGGGTGGCCACCGCCTCGGTGGGGCATGCCGAGTACCAGGCGGTGCCCGGCCTGCTCGCGGTGCCCGTCCCCGAGCCGGTGTCCGACCAGGCCGCCGCGTTCGGCGCGGTCGCGGCCATCGCACTGCAGGGCCTTCGGCAGGCCGAGGTCGGCGTGGGCGGGTCGGTCGCCGTGGTCGGTCTCGGTCTGGTCGGACAGCTGACCGTTCGCCTGGGGCTGGCCTCCGGCCTCACCGTCATCGGCATCGACCTACGGGACTGGACGGCCGAGCTGGCCGCCAGCGGCGGCGCGGTCGGCCTGGTGGAGGCCGGTGCCGCGACCACGGACCAGATCATGGAACTGACCCGCGGCCGGGGGGTCGACGCCGTCCTGATCACCGCCGCGACCCGCTCGTCGGAGCCGGTGACCCGCAGCACCGAGATCGCCCGCGACCGCGCCCGGTTGGTGGTGGTCGGGGACGTCGGTCTGGAGCTCGACCGCCGGGGTTTCTACGAGCGCGAGCTGGATCTCCGCTTCGCGCGCAGCTATGGGCCCGGCCGACACGACCGGGCGTACGAGGACTGGGGCGTCGACTACCCGATCGGCCACGTCCGGTGGACGGCAAGGCGCAACATCGAGGCGTACCTGGACCTGGTGGCCGGCGGTCGGGTCGCGGTCGACGACCTGGTCACGCACGTCTTCCCGGTGGATCAGGCAACGGCGGCGTACGACGTGCTGGCCGCCGATCCCCGCGCGCTGGCGGTGCAGCTCAGCTACTCCGCTCCCGCCGAGCCGACCCGGGACGCGATCACCGTCCGACCGCGCAGCCGCTCCCCACGACCCCGGGCCGGCCTGATCGGCGCCGGCAACTACGCCAAGGCGACGTTCCTGCCCGCGCTGAAGGCGGCCGGCTGGGCCGACGACCTCGCCGCCATCACTTCGGCCAAGGGCTTGACCGCCCGGCACGCCGCGGAGCGCAACGGCATCGCGCTCGTCCTGCCGACCGCCGCGGACCTGCTGGCCCGCGACGACATCGACACGGTGTTCATCCTCAGTCGCCACGACTCGCACGCCGACCTGGTGGCGCGGGCGCTCGACGCCGGCAAGCACGTCTTCGTGGAAAAGCCGCTCGCGCTGACCCAGGACGAGCTCGACCAGGTCCGAGCAGCGTACGACCGCAACTCCGGCCACCTGTTCGTCGGCTACAACCGCCGGCACGCGCCCATGGTCGCTCACACGAAGCGGGTCCTGGCGGCCGACGTCGGGCCGCTGAGCATCAGCTACCGAGTCAACGCCGGAACTTTGCCCGACACGCACTGGTACCACGACCGCCGGCAGGGCGGTCGGATCCGCGGCGAGGTGTGCCACTTCATCGACCTCGCGTCCTGGCTGGTGGGTGGACAGCCTGCCGCCGTGCACGCGTACGGCAGTGGGCGTGGCGAGCCGGGACTCGAGCAGGACGTCAACGTCCTGCTCGGCTACCCGGACGGTTCCACGGCGACGATCACGTACTGCACGCGTGGGCACCGGAGCACCTCGAAGGAGCGGCTGGAGATCCTCGGCCGGGGACACACCGTTGTGATCGACGACTTCCGGCGTCTGGAGATCGACGGGCGGGAGGCGAAGCTGTCCGCAGGGGGCAAAGGGCACCGAGAACTGCTCACCCACGTACGAACGGCGGTCGCTAAGCCGGTGTCCGACCAGCGGGAGCTCGCCGCGTCCTTCGGTTCGACGAGGGCCGCCCTGTCCGTGGTCGCCGCCCTGGCCGGTGTCGACGCGCAACCGTCGCGCCTTCCTACGCAGGTGGGTGACGTGACCGCCGGGTATGCCTCGTGAACGGGGCATCCGTACCAAGCCGCGGGACGGTCTTTATCCCCTGGCACCAGGAGCATGCGGCGAAACTCGGGTACAAGTCCACTCCAAGGCATGCCCCGTACATCCAGGCGGATCGTCTGCTAGAGGTATCCGACAGGGCTGTTCGGCAGCTCGTTCGCTACGCGCGTGATGGTGGCGCGGATGTATAGGTCTGGTCGGCCGGACAGCGTCCGCGTAGGTGTCTTCGTCGGTCACTTCATCCCCGCCTACCGATCGGGTGGACCGATCCGCAGCCTGTCGGCGATCACCGCAGCCCGGACTTCCGGTGTCACTTACACGGTGTTCACCCGCGACAGGGACGCGGGCGACCCGCAACCGTTCTCCGTCGCGCGACCCGGCCACCTCGTCGAGTTCCAGGGGCGCAGGGTGATGTACGTCGACATCACCCGCCCGCTGGCCTACCTGCGGGCGCTGCGCCGCTTCGTCCGGCCGGGGTACGACATCTATTACTTCAACAGCCTCTGGAACCGGCCGTTCACGATGGTGCCACTGCTGCTGATCTGTCTGGGCGTCCTGGCCCGCAGGCCGGTGCTGCTCGCACCGCGCGGTGAACTGCTCGCCGGTGCGCTCGGCCCCAAGGCGTGGCGCAAACGAGCGGGGCTGCGCGTCATGCAGCTCCTGCTAGCCAGGGTCGAGGCGGCAATCCACTGCACCTCTGCCGAGGAGGTGGACAGCGCCCGCCGCTTCTTGCCAGCCCGCCGCATCGAGCTGGTGCAGGACGCGTTCGACCCGGACGAGCGCTTCGACGTCGAGCCGCCGCGCGACCCAGAACCCGCCGGCCCGCTGCGGGTCTGTTTCTTCTCGCGGGTCCACCCGCACAAGAACCTCGCTGGCGCACTCGCTGCGTTGGCCCTGATGACCGAGCCGGTACATCTGCGGGTGATCGGCCCGGCGGCGGACGAGGCTTACCACCGTCACTGCCAGGACCTGGCCGCGCGGTTGCCGGGGCACATCCGGGTGGAATTCCTGGGTGCGGTGCCGCATGAACAGGCGGCTGCCGCGCTCGTCTGGGGGCACGTCTTCCTTCTGCCGACCAAGGGGGAGAACTTCGGGCATGCCATCCGAGAGGCGATGGCCGCAGGACTGTGCCCGGTGATCTCCGACGCAACCCAGTGGACCGAACTCGTCCGCGAGGCCGGTGGCGTCGCGTTGCCGTGGTACGACACTGACGGTTTCGCTCGGCACCTGTCGTTGCTGGCCCGCTGCTCCCCACAGGAGCTGCGGGCCCTGCGGAGCGGAGTGCTCGCCGCGTACCAGGCATGGGCTCGACGTCAGATTCCCAGTCCGGTACTCATGGACGAGCTCCTGGCAAGGCTAGCGGGGAAGATCGTCGCACCGACGATCGCGCCGGGCGTCGCCGGCGCACTGAGGGGCGGGCGCGCATGTTAGTCGATGTCCGGGGCGTTCCGGCGGTGGTAGCCATGATGTTCTGCGCCGCTGCGGCCGGTGCGGCGGCGGGAACCAGCCTCCTGCTGGGTGCCGTCGTGTGCACCCTGCTCGTCCTGCTCCTGATTTTCCTGCTAGACAGCAGTGAGACATGGGTGTGCGGAGTGTCACTGGTGCTGTGCCTGGCCTGCGCCGTCTCGCTCGAACAACTGGCGCCTTTTCAGGACGTCGTCCGGATTGCCGCGGTCCTCTTGCTCGTTGCAGGTGTTGCCTCCGGCATGCTGCGGACGGCCAAGTGGTACGGCCGCCGGCTCCGCCCGGCTCGCCCTCTGATGGAGCTGTACCTGATCGGAATGACGGGTTACCTGCTCGCAGCCACCCTGCCGTTCGGCGAGGCCCGGGCGCTGGCGGTGGGTATCCTCGGGCTGCTAACGACCGCCGCGTACCTGCTGTTGGCCGCGAGGTACGTGTCACCCCGGGCGCTCGACGCGGCTCTCGTCGCGGTGCTGATGCTGACGGTCGCCGCGTCCCTCGTGCTCGGCCTTGTGGCACCGGACGTCGCCGTGGTCGGCGAGCGGTTGAGGGGCGTCACGGCCAATGCGAACCTGCTGGGTGTATACGGCCTGCTCCTGGTTGCGACGGTCGTGCTGCGCAAGCGCTCCTGGCCGTTGACGTCGGCTGGAGCTGTGTTGGGCGGTGCGGCGATCGTCTGGACAGCGAGCCGGGGCAGCGCCCTGTCACTGCTGCTTGCGCTCGTCGTGGGCGCCGTGGTCAACGCGGGACGCGCCCGCCGGTTGGCGTTGCCGGTGGTGGCCTTGGCGGCCGCACCCTTTTTCTGGAGCCTGCGTAACGCGTCCGCCGCCGACCTGACCCTCTACCGCACCAACAACTCCCGTGAGGTGGGCATTCGGGAGGTAATGGAGCTGATGCGAGCCGACTCCCTCGCCGGGCTGGGCATCCACAACGCCTATGCCGCGAACGGTAGCGCCGTGCTGACGGCATTCGTTCAAGGCGGGCTGCTGGCAATATGCCTCATTCTGATGATCTGCGTCGCCTTCCTCTGGTCCAGTTGGAAATCGGGACCGGCCACTTTCGCGCTCGCCTTGGGCGTGGTGCTGCACTCCAACTTCGAGCCGTGGGCGTTGGCCTCGATGAGCCCGATTTCGCTCCTCGTAGCGCTGACCTGGCTCTCCCTGGTCGAAACGGGCGCCAGGACGCTTCCGAAGCGCGCGGCGCCGACCGCTAGCTCTCTAGTCCGGCATCCCCTCGGGAGCACCGCATGAAGCGTGCGATCTTCTGGCAGAACTGTCCCTCGATCCATCAGACGGCGCTGATCCGGTCTGTCGGGGACGTGCTCGGCACACCGAGTGTAGTGGTGATCGAGGCACCTTTGGACCAGCGGCGACTGGGTGCTGGCTGGACCATGCCTGATTACGGCGACAGCACGGTCATCGTCGCCCCGTCCGCCGCCGAGCGCAGGCGACTGGAAGAAGCCTCCGCCGATTCGGCGATGCACGTTTTCTCCGGGCTGGGCGCCTACCCGCAGACGACCGGATCAATGGTGCGCCTCGCCCCGTCCCGGCGCGCCGGTGGCTCGGTCAGCCTCGTCTACGTCGAGCCGTGGCCCGAGTCGCTGCTACGGGATGTCAAGTATCGCTTCGCGCGGCTGCGACACCGGGGCACGGTAGACGGGGTGCTGGCATGTGGCCGGGCTGGCGTCGAGCAGTACCGGCGGATTGGATTCGGAGCGTCACGGGTCTTCGAGTTTGGCTACTTTCTCGACGTGGCCGACGCGTGTAAGTATCCGGATGTGGGTGCGGGTGCCGGCGGTACCGGCCCGGTGCGGCTCGTCTTCGTGGGGCGGCTTGATGGAAACAAGCGCCTGAACTGGGCCCTGAAAGCGCTCTCCGTTCTGCGGGACCGGGACTGGCGTCTCGACGTCGTAGGTACGGGACCCCGGCACGACGAACTGACTCGGCTGGCGGACGAGCTTCATGTCGGTGATCGCGTGCGATGGCACGGTGTGTTGCCCAACCATGAGGTCAACGTCCTATTGGCGGCCTCCGACGTGCTGGTCCTGCCGAGCCGGTACGACGGCTGGGGGGCGGTGGTGAACGAGGCCCTCGGCGCCGGCACGCCCGCCATCGTCAGTGACGCCGCGGGCTCTGCTGCCCTCGTGGCCGGCGGCGCCCGGGGGAGCGTCTTCTCGGCGCTGTCGCTCGATTCCCTGCGTCGCGCGTTGCTTCATCATCTGGATGAGGGCCCGGTGGACCCGGGACGGCGGGCGGACATCCGTTCCTGGGCGGCGCATCGCGCCTCTGCGCCGGCCGCAGCGACGTACCTGCTGGAGATCGCGGCCTCAGTACGCAGCGGCGGACCGGTGCCGGCCCCGCCTTGGAGGATGCCGCCGCTCGAGGCCGGACCGGCAGCTGGCTGGTCAGGCGGGCCCACCGGCGTGAGCTTTTGACCAGACCCACCGGGCAAGTCGACGCACGGCTCCCTGCCGCCTGCTCGACCGAGGTCAGGCGTACGCAGCACCACAGCGCCGGGGCCGGCGGCGGTCAGTCCGGCTCATCCGCCGCTGTATCGACAACTGAGGTGAGCAGGCTGGCGAGAGCAGCCGTCATCGCCCGGCGCGACTGGTTCTCCCCGATCCACCGCCGCCCGGTCGTGCCCATCTTCGCCAACTCGTCGGTACTGGCCTGGGCCACCTGACCGAGACCATGGGCCAGGTCAGTCGGCGGCGTCACAAGACCTGCACCGGTGCTCATGACGAGATCACCGACGGTCCCCGGGGAGTTGGTGACGATCGGCAGCCCGGCGGCCATGTAGTCGAACACCTTGTTCGGGCTGACGCCGATACGGAACAATTTCACGTCGGCGAGTACATGCACGCCGACGTCCGCGGCGTGAAGCAGGTCGGGCATCTCGGTCTTCGGTACCGGGTCAAGGAATCGAACATTGCGGATTTCAGCCGCCGCCGTCTGCAGACGCGGCTTCTCGGCACCCGATCCCACCAGCACGACGTCCAGTTCAGGGACCGCCCTGGCTGCATCGAGAAGCAAATCGAGCCCGTTGGCGGGACCGTGCGCCCCGGCGTAGACGGCGGTGCGGCGGGTGAACCCGTAGTGCTGCCGCAAAGTGTCGCGGGCAGCGCCGGGCACGAAATCCTCAGGGTCGGCCGCGTTGGGAATGAAGGCGATCCTCTCGGGCGCCACGCCCTTGGCCTCGATCGTCGCCCGCACGCCCGGGGCCATGATCACCACCCGGTCGGCCCGCCGGTACAGGAACCGCTCCAAGCGCTCCAGCATCCGGTACGCCGACGACTCCTCCGCCAGAGTTCCCATGTCAACCAGCACGCGCGGCCACAGGTCCCGGACCTCCAGGACGAGCGGCGCTGACCGCAGGGCGGCCACGATCCAGCCGGCCAGACCGGCCAGTAGATGCGGTGAGGAGGCGTACACCACGTCCGGGCGGGGCTGCCGCAGACCGGCTGCTGTCGCGGTGACCGCGAAACTAGCCCAGTTGAACACTCGTCCCAGGCCGTTTCCCCGGTACGGGGTCACGGCGACCGGGTGAAATCCGGGCTCCGCGCGTTGCGGCAGCCCGGTCGTCAGGTTCCGGCGAGCCGCGATGATCACTGACGACCAGCCAGGCAGCCGGCTGAACAGCTCCACGTGCCGGGTGCCTCCCGGCTGGCCCCGGGGCACGGCAAAGTGGTTGAGGACGAGGACGCTGCGTCGGGTCATCGTGGCGCTCGCACGTGGTGGACCTGCCCTGAATCGGTGTGGGTGACGGCCAGGCACGCCCCGGTTCGACTCCAGGTCACTGCGAACCGGAGCCCGTCGAGGTCGTCCGGTCCGCCCCGCAGACCTGGTGCGGTGCCGAGTCCCCACACGGTGGTGGCGGCCCGGCTCTCGGCGGTGATCCAGGTCGCCGGCTCCCAGCGGCCGTAGGTCCGGCTGTACCAGCCCGCGAACGGCGTGGACCGGCCGCGTACCGTCGAGTGGCCGGCCAGACCGAAGAGGCCGACCTTGCTCTCGCCGACGGTCATGGTGTCGCCGTCCAGCAGGACGTCGGGGTGCAGTGGGACGGTCAGCGACCACGACCCGACGGCAGTGGACCGGTCGGCGAACTCGACGACCGCCACGTACCGGTCGGCCACCACGACGGCGCGGCCAACTCGTACCGGGCGCTCACCTCGCGCGTACGCGTCGTGCCAGCCGAAGAGGACGGTCTGCCCGGGCAGGATGAGCGGTTCCCCCAGATGGCCGCGGCCGCTGTTGAGCCAGCGGAACGCCCGGTGCGGTACGAGCTGGTCGCGGCCATCCGGCCGGCGCACCGGGTGGGCGGCCGAGGTGCGCAGCCCGTTGCGCACCTCCAACGGGCCGTTGTACGTGCCGGTGCCCGGGTCGGCGACCAGCCACCGGTCACCGTGTCTGATCCAGACCGAGGTCAGGTCGGCGTGGCCGTGCGAAGGGCCAGCGTCCACCTTGAACCAAACTCGCCACGGCCCCCGCTTGACTCGAGCGATGCCTCCCGAGGCCGTCACGGCCGGGGTGCGGACGGTCGGGGCGAGGTCGCCCGCCTCGGGCGGCTCGGGCGCGTACCACGCCAGCTCGTCGAAGTCGGCGTACCACCGGGTCGGCACCCGATCGCCGCACAACACGAGGCCGAGTGCGACCGAACCGGCCACGTCGAGCGGGTCGCCGGAGGACGCGAGCACGCGCCCCTCGTCCCAGTCGCCGTACTGTGGGATCTCACCGTCGAACACACCGAGCCGTATCAGGTGGCGGCTAGCCGCGTGAAGGTCATGTCGTACGCCGGCCGGCGCCTCGCCCAACAGCACCCGCACGATGAGCATCTCGAGGACGAACCGGTGGTACGACAGGGAGTCCTCGATCATCCGGCCGTCGGCGGCCACGTGCCGGCGAAGCTGGGCCGCGAACATCCGCTCGCCGGCGAGCCCCCACCAGCGCGCCCGTCGAACGGTGGGGAACATCCGTGACAGCACGATCAGCCCGAGTGCATCGCCGAGCATGTGGTTGTTGCGCATGCTGCTCATCGTGTAGGGCAGCTCAACCGTCAGGTGGCGGGCGCTGGCCAGTAGCAGCCGCTCCATGGTGACCACCAGCTCACGGGGTAGTCGCTCGCCCGCCAGTACCAGAATCTGGCTCCATGCGATGGCCCGTAGGGCGAGTTCGAGGCTGGAGTACCAGTTCACTCCCCGCTCCGGTGGCGACTGCTCGCACCAGGACCGCAACAGGCCGGTGAGCCCGTCCAGCCATGGCCCGGTCGGGTCGAGGTGGGCGGCGCGGGCCAATACCACCAGGTCACGGTGGCGAGCAACCTCCCAGGTGTGCTTGACGTCTGACAGTCGAGCGTCGGAGCGGATGTCGATCCGCCACCACGGCTCGAGCTCCGGCCATTGCCGCCCGGTCAGCGGGTCGGTGGACCACGGCGCGGACCCCCCGGTCCTCACCCGCTGTCCGAAGGCGCGCAGGCCCTGTCCGAGCACGCTGCCGGCGTCGTCCAGGCAGCGCTGCCGAGCCGCTTCGCCGTGCGGCAGCAGACCGGTCAGGTGCACCGGGACGGCCGGGTGGTAGCGGCGCACCTTTCCGCGGAACAGGACGGCGTGGAATCCACTGCGCTTGGACGCCTCGTACGCCGCTCGAACGGGCGCAGACGGGCCAAGGGCGCGGGTGTCCGCGGCGATCGTGCGCAGAGCGCTTCGTGCCATCGGCTTCCTCCAGAGGCGGTTGACGCGCGTCTTTCGTCAGGCCGGCTGGGCGACGTGCTGGTCGCGAGCGGCGACGAAGGTTTCGACAGCTGCGAAGACCCGGGCTGTGTCCGCCTCGGTCATCGCCGACCCGCTGGGCAACGTCAGCCCGGTCGCGAACAACGCCTCCGCCGCGCCGGTCAGCAGCGCCTCCGCCTCGGCGTACACGGGTTGCAGGTGCATCGGCTTGAACACCGGCCGGGTCTCGATGTCCCGTTCGCGGAGGAAGGCCCCGAGTTGCTCGGCCCGCCAGCCGGTCTGCGCCTGGTCCACCACAACGGTGGTCAGCCAGCAGTTGGCCGCCCGGTCGTCGCCGGCAAGCACCCGTACGCCGGGCACCGGCGCGAACAGTTTCTCGTACCGTTCCCGTAGGTGCCGGCGTCGGGAGACCATTCCGTCGAGGCGGCGCAGCTGGGCCAACCCGAGCGCGGCGAGCAGGTTGCTCAGCCGGTAGTTGTAGCCGATCTCGGTGTGCTCGTAGTGGGCCACGGGTTGGCGGGCCTGGGTGGCGAGATACCGGCAGCGGGCCAGCAGTTCCGCGTCGTCGGAGAGCAGCATTCCGCCGCCGGAGGTGGTCAGGATCTTGTTGCCGTTGAACGAGAGGACACCCACGCGGCCGAACGACCCGGCCGCCTGCCCAGCCTGGGTGGAGCCGAGGGCCTCGGCGGCGTCCTCCACCACGGGCACTCCGAAGCGGTCACAGACCGGCAGCAGGGCCGGGTAGTCGGCGCAGGCGCCGAAGAGGTCCACCGGCACGACCGCTCCGACCCGCTGGCCGCGTTCGTGCTGGCGCTCCAGGAGTCGCTCGACCAGGGTGACGTCGAGGTTGCCGGTGTGCGGGTCGCAGTCCACGAAGACCGGCCGGGCACCGGCGTACCGCACCGCGTTCGCGGTGGCCACGAAGGTCAGCGTCGGGACGACGACCACGTCGCCCGGCCTGACTCCCACGGCCAGCAGGGCCAGGTGCAGGGCGGCGGTGCCGGAGCCCACCGCGACCGCTCCGTGGGTGCCGACACGCGCGGCCATCTCCCGCTCGAACGCGTCGAGTTCCGGACCGACCGGCGCGATCCACCCCGACCTGAGGGCAGCTGTCAGGTACGACTCCTCCAGCGGTCCGACGTCGGGTGGGGACAGATGGATGGTCCGGCTCATCGCGCTCCTTCGGTGCGGGCGGTCACGCCGTGCCCCGGTTCGATCCGCACCGGGTGGGCCGGCGTGCCGAGGAATTCCGGAGCGGTGACGTGACCGGCCGCGGAGATCCCCTCTCGTCGCAGCACGGTCCGGACGGTGTCGAGCAGGATCGCCAGATCCAGTCGGAGGCTGCGGGTGTCCACGTACTCGACGTCGAGGTCGAGCTTCTCCTCCCAGCTCAGGCTGTTGCGTCCGCGCACCTGGGACAGCCCGGTGACACCGGGCCGGACCTCGTGCCGGCGGGCCTGCCACGGGGAGTACCGGTCCAGGTATTCGGGGAGCAGCGGGCGCGGTCCGACCAGGCTCATGTCGCCGCGCAACACGTTCCAGAGGCTGGGCAGTTCGTCCAGACTGGTCGCGCGCAGCCACTTCCCGAAGGCGGTCAGCCGGGCGGCGTCGTCGAGCAGTCCACGGCTCGGGTCCATCGGCAGCATGGTGCGGAACTTGACCACGTCGAAGCACCGGCCGTGCAGGCCGGTGCGGCGTTGGCGGAACAGCACCGGTCGGCCCAGCCCCACGGCAACCAGCAACGCGACCGCCGCGATCACCGGTGCGGCGAGCACCAGCAGCAGGGCGGCCATGGCCACGTCCACGATCCGCTTTCCGCGGTCCCTGCGGAACTCTCGCGGGGGACGGGGAGGCGCAACCACCACACCGGTCACCGGCACCGCTCCGACCTCCCGTCATCTACTGTTAAAACAACATAAAACATGTACCACGCCCAAACCTGGCGTAACCGTGCGTTCGGTTTGTTGAGGGGCGGATCCGTCCGGATCAACCTGCGGAACGCCCGACAGGACACGGCCCCGCCCGTTTCGGAGCCGGAACCGGGGGTGGGGGGACCGGCGTCGCGCGCGCAGTAGGGTTCCTCCACAGCGCATCGGGCGACGGGAGGGCCATGCTGCATCTGAGGGTGATCGCACCGGCTGACCAGTCGTCAGCGGTCGCCGACCTGTTGGCGGCCGATCCCGGCGTGACCCATCTGGTGGTCCTGCCGGGCGCCGCCCGCCAGCCGGCCGGCGACCTCATCACCTGCGACGTGGTCCGGGAGAGCGCCGACGGCGTGCTGCGGCACCTTCAGCGGTTGGGCGTGGAGGCACGCGGGGCGATCGCCGCCGACGACGTGGACATGACGCTCTCCGCCGCCGCCGACCGGGCCGCCGAGGCTGCTCCTGGCCATGGCGAGGACGCCGTGGTCTGGGACGAGATCGCCGCGAAGACGGGCGAGCAGACCGTGCTCACCGGCACGTTCCTGGCGCTGATCATCGTGGCCACGATGATCGCCGGCGTCGGCGTGCTGCTGGACCAGCCGATCCTGATCGTCGGCGCGATGGTTGTCGGCCCGGAGTTCGGGCCGCTGGCGGCGCTCTGCGTGGCGCTGCTGCGCCGGCAGCCCGACATCATCGGCCGCTCGATCAAGGCGCTGGTGGTCGGTTTCCCGGTCGCCATGGTCGCGACCGTGCTGAGCACCTGGGCGCTCACCGCGACCGGCCTGGTCAGCCGGGAGATGCTGCTCGCCGACCGGCCGCTGACCGACTTCATCTGGCGTCCCGACGCGCTCTCCTGGGTGGTGGGCATCCTGGCCGGGATCGCCGGCATGCTCTCCCTGACCTCGAAGAAGTCGGGTTCCCTGGTCGGAGTGCTGATCTCGGTGACCACCGTGCCGGCCGCGGCCAACGTGGCGGTGGCGGCGGCCTACGGGGTGTGGCACGAGGCGGCCGGCTCCGCGCTCCAGCTGGTGATCAACCTGGCGGCGATCGTGCTGGCCGGCCTGCTCACCCTGGTGGTGCAGCTGCTCTGGTGGCGGCGGGTCGAGCGCAGGGGCAACGGCGGCGTGCCACGTCAGCGGACGGACCGGCCGCCGGCTGGGGTCACCGCCAGTCGTCGCCCGCCTCGAGACGCAGGCTGAGCAGCGTCGCCAGCGGCATCGACTCGCCGTCCCGACCGCCCCGGCCGACCACCAGCGGCGGCGGGGCGGGCTCGGGGCTGGCGCCGAGCAGTCGGGACCGCAGGCTGGCCGGCACGGTCAGCAGATAGAAGCGTCCCGCGGTGTCGACCGCGCGGCTCCGGGCCCGGTCGACGTACCAGCCGGTGAGCCCGGTGCGGTAACGGCCGCGCCCGTCGTAGGACGCCGCCGTGAGCCGCTCGGCGCGCAGCCCGCGCCAGGTCGCCTCGGCGGCGAACCCGGCGACCAGCTCGGCCGCCTCCGCCTGCTCGGTCGCGCGCTGCCGGGCGTCCGCGTCGGCGTGCGCGCGTACCGCGTGGCGCTGCCGCTCCCGCCACTCGCGGCCGTCGTCCTCACCCACGCACCCGACGGTACGCGCGACGCGGATGCCGCGTCACGGCGGCTGCGCCCGGCCGGCGGTCCCGGCGTCCACGACTGTCCCCGGAGCGGGCGGGTCCCGCGAGCCGTGGCGGCGGCCGGGCCCGCCAGTCGACCACTACCGACCTGAGAGCGTGGACGACTCAGCGCCGTGAGTCGTTCACGCCCTCAGGTCCGTAGCGTCCGTCGAGCGATGCGACCGGCCGCCAGGCCCGCCGACGCACCGGTCAGGCCGCCGGACCCGCCTGATGCACCGTTCGGGCCGCCGGGCCCGCCCGACGCACCGGCCAGGCCGCCGCAGCGGGCCCGGCTCAGGCGAGTCCGGCCCGCCGCAGTGCCTCCGCCATCTCGCTGTTGGCCGGCGCGGCCGTGCCCCGGCCCTGGCGCTGCGGGGACCCGCCGCGGTCGCCGCCCGCGGTGCCGCCCCGCCCACCGCGTGAGCCCGAGCCGCCCTGCCCGCCGCGCGAGCCGTCCTGCCCGGCCCGGGGGCCACCGCGCGTGCCGCGGTCGCCGCCGCTCGCGCCGGCCCGGTCACCGCGGGCGGCGGCACCCTGATCCGGCCGGGGGCCGCGCTCGCGGCGACCACCGCCGCCCTGGGGTCGGCCACCGTCGGCGGGCGTCTCGTCGTCCAGCCGCAGGGTCAGCGAGATCCGCTTACGGGCCGCGTCCACGTCGAGCACCTTGACCCGGACCACGTCACCGGACTTCACCACGTCGCGCGGATCCTTCACGAAGGTGTGCGACATCGCCGAGACGTGCACCAGGCCGTCCTGGTGGACGCCCACGTCGACGAAGGCCCCGAACGCGGCCACGTTGGTCACCACGCCCTCCAGCAGCATGCCCGGTGTCAGGTCGCCGATCTTCTCCACGCCCTCGACGAACGTCGCGGTGCGGAACTCCGGCCGCGGGTCGCGACCCGGCTTCTCCAGCTCGGCCAGGATGTCGGTGACGGTGGGCAGGCCGAACTTGTCGTCGACGAAGTCGGTGGCCCGCAGCCCGCGCAGGATCGCCGACCTCCCGATGACCGCGCGCAGGTCCTGCCCGGTGCTGGCCAGGATCCGCCGCACCACCGGGTACGCCTCGGGGTGCACGCTGGAGGAGTCCAGCGGGTCGTCGCCGCCGGGGATGCGCAGGAAGCCGGCGCACTGCTCGAACGCCTTCGGCCCCAGCCGGGCCACCTTCTTCAGCTCCGAGCGGGTGCGGAACGGGCCGTTGGCGTCCCGGTGCAGCACGATGTTCTCGGCCAGCCCGGCGCCGATCCCGGAGACCCGGGTGAGCAGCGGCGCGGAGGCGGTGTTGACGTCCACGCCGACCGCGTTGACGCAGTCCTCGACGACCGCGTCGAGCGACCGGGACAGCTTCACCTCGGACAGGTCGTGCTGGTACTGCCCGACGCCGATCGAGCGCGGGTCGATCTTCACCAGCTCGGCGAGCGGGTCCTGGAGGCGCCGGGCGATGGAGACCGCGCCGCGCAGCGAGACGTCCAGCCCGGGCAGCTCCTGGGAGGCGTACGCGGACGCGGAGTAGACCGACGCCCCGGCCTCGGAGACCATCACCTTGGTCAGCTTCAGCTCCGGGTGCCGCTTGATCAGGTCGGCGGCGAGCTTGTCGGTCTCCCGGCTGGCGGTGCCGTTGCCGATGGCGACCAGCTCGACGCCGTGCGCGCCGGCCAGCTTCGCCAGGGTGTCGATCGAGGCGTCCCACTGCCGGCGCGGCTCGTGCGGATAGATCGTGTCGGTGGCCACCACCTTGCCGGTCGCGTCGACCACGGCCACCTTCACCCCGGTGCGCAGGCCCGGGTCCAGGCCCATCGTGGCCCGGGTGCCGGCTGGCGCGGCGAGCAGCAGGTCGCGCAGGTTGGTGGCGAAGACCCGGACGGCCTCCTCCTCGGCCGCCTGCCACAGCCGCATCCGCAGGTCGGCGCCGAGGTGGATCAGGATCCGGGTACGCCACGCCCAGCGCACCGTGTCCGCCAGCCACCTGTCGGCCGGCCGGCCCTGGTCGCTGACGCCGAAGCGCCCGGCGATCGCGGCCTCGTACCGGGTCGGGCCGGTGACCACGGCGTCGGAGTCGCCCTCGGGCTCCGGGTCCATGGTCAGGTCGAGCACGCCCTCCTTCTCGCCCCGGAGCATGGCCAGGATCCGGTGCGACGGCAGCTTCGGGTACGGCTCGGCGAAGTCGAAGTAGTCGGCGAACTTGGCGCCGGCGCTCTCCTGGCCGTCGCGTACCCGGGAGACCAGCCGGCCCCGCGACCACATCTGCTCGCGCAGCGTGCCGATCAGGTCGGCGTCCTCGGCGAACCGCTCGATCAGGATGTGCCGGGCGCCCTCCAGCGCGGCGGCGGCGTCGGCCACGCCCTTGTCGGCGTCGACGAACCCGGCGGCGGTGCCCCGGGGGTCCTGCGTCGGGTCGGTGAGCAGGGTGTCCGCGAGCGGCTCCAGCCCGGCCTCGCGGGCGATCTGCGCCCGGGTCCGCCGCTTGGGCTTGTACGGAAGGTAGATGTCCTCCAGCCGGGACTTCGAGTCGGCCGCCATGATCTGCGCTTCCAGGGCCTCGTCGAGCTTGCCCTGGCCGCGGATCGACTCCAGCACCGCGGCCCGCCGCTCGTCCAGCTCGCGCAGGTAGCGCAGCCGCTCCTCGAGGGTGCGCAGTTGCGCGTCGTCGAGCAGGCCGGTGGCCTCCTTGCGGTAGCGGGCGATGAACGGCACGGTGGCGCCGCCGTCGAGCAGCTCCACGGCCGCCCGCACCTGGCGTTCGGCGACGCCGAGCTCGTCGGCGATGCGCTGGTGAACAGACTGGGTCACGATCTTGATCCGCCTTCGCTCTGGGTTCCGTGCCCGATTCTGCCGCCCCCCGCCGCCGCGCGGGGAAGGGCCCCTTCCAGACGCCTCCCGTCCGGCTATCGTGGCGATCATGGAACAACCTGCGGATCCGCGGGCCCGACGGCTCTTCGGCGGCAGCGCCCGGGCGCTCGGCGACCTCGCCACCGGCCCGTTCCGCGCCGACCGGGACCGGATCGTCGGGTCACCCTTCTTCGCCCGCCTCAACGGTGTCACCCAGGTGATCAGCCCGGGTGGCTCGGGCCTGCTGGTGCACAACCGGCTCACCCACAGCCTCAAGGTGGCGCAGGTGGCCCGGGCCATCGCCGAACGACTCACCGCCGACGAGCAGGTACGCGCCGTCCTGGAGAAGCTGGGCGGCTGCGACCCCGACGTGGTGGAGGCGGCGGCCCTCGCCCACGATCTGGGGCATCCGCCCTTCGGGCACCTGGGGGAGCGGGTCCTGGACCGGCTGGCCCGGCAGCGGCTCGGGCTCACCGACGGGTTCGAGGGCAACGCGCAGTCGTACCGGATCGTCACCAGCACCGAGATCCGCGGCGCGGCCACCACCGGGCTCGACCTCACCGCCGCGGTCCGCGCGGCGATGCTGAAGTACCCGTGGACCCGGCTGGATCACCCGGACCCGCACCCGCGCACCATGGACCCGCCGCCCCGTGGCGCGACCCCGCCGCCGGACGACCCGGAGAGCGGCTCGTCGAAGTTCGGGGCGTACCGCACCGAGCTGGACGACCTGCGGCAGGCCCGGGAGCCGTTCGCCGGGCGGATCGCCGACTGGCAGCAGACCGTCGAGGCGTCGATCATGGACACCGCCGACGACATCGCGTACGCCATCCACGACGTGGAGGACTTCTACCGGGTCGGGGTGCTCCAGCAGGGTGCGGTGGCGGCCGAGCTGATGGCCTGGCAGCGCGACGTCGGGCACCTCCGCACCGCCACCGACGGTGGCCTGGACTCCGGTGGCCGGCGGCCGGGCGCGGCGATCGAACGGCTGCGCCGCCAGCTGCACCGCAAGGACGCCTGGATCGCCGACGACGAGGCGTTCGCCGCCGCCGTGGAACACGTCCGGCAGGAGCTGGTCGAGGGGCTACTCGCCTCGCCGTTCGACGGCTCGATCGAGGCCGAGCAGTACGTGGCCCGCTTCTCCGCCCGCTGGTCCACCCGGTTCGTCGAGTCGATCCGGGTGACCACCGATCCGAACGTCCGCTCCGGGCACGTGCTGCTGGCCGACGCCCAGTGGCACGAGGTGCAGGTGCTCAAGTTCGTCCACCACCGGTTCGTGCTGGCCCGCCCCGACCTGGCCCTGCACCAGCGCGGTCAGGCCCGGCTGCTCGGCACCCTGGTCGAGGCGCTCTGGGAGTGGCTGCTGGACCCGGAGGAGTCGTCCCGGCTGCCGCGCCGGCTGCACGACCTGGTGGAGCTGGCCGAGGCGGAGCTGCACCCGCGTACCCCGGACCGGATCGGCAAGGCCCGCGGACGGGCCATCGTCGACTTCGTCGCCCAGCTCACCGACGGGCAGGCGGTGGCCATGCAGGACGCTTTGTCGGGGCGCTCCGGCGCCCTCTGGACCGACGCCTTCGTGCTCTGACCGTCATCAAGTTCGGGCTTTCGAGAGTCGGCCGGCAACTCCGGCTGCCCTGGCTCGTTCACCGAGTGGAGGGCCGGGGCGCGGCAATCTAGGGCCCTGAACAGCCGCATGCGAGGGCGAGCCGACAGAACGGGGAATACCAGTGCAGATCGTCACCGCTCGGACCGGCCTGCCTTGATCGACCAAAACAGCGGTGGTATGACGAGGACGACGAGTGGAGCAGCGGCACCCCGCCCGGCTTCGCAAACAGGTCCGGCCGGGGGCGGACGACGCTTGCGCGCTCTGCAGAACCTGCTGCCGATCGCCGCCGGAGAGCGGCGTGTCCTCGTCAACGTGCTGACCGCGGTGGCCGGCAAAGGGATTGGCTTCCTTGCCCCACTGATCATCACGCCGGTGGCCTTCACCTACATGGGCGCCGAGCGGTACGGGCTCTGGATGGCGGTCACGGCACTGACCGGCATGGGAGTGTTCGCCGATCTTGGGCTGAGCGACGGGTTGCTCACTCGGCTGAGTTACCACGCCCGGACGGATCAGGAGAAGGCGCGGGAGATCGCCAGTGCCTACACCGTCCTCGGGGCGAGCGCGCTCGTGCTGCTGGCGATCGTGGCGCTGGCTAGCCGCACCGTTCCGTGGGCGGAACTGCTCGGTGTCGACGATCCCCGGCTGGCGGGCCAAGTGCCGATGCTGGTTCTCATCTGCTTCGGTCTCCTCGCCGCCAACGTTCCGTTGACCATAATTCATCGCATCCAGTACGCCCAGGGAAAGGCCGCGCTGAGTAACGGCTGGCAGGCCTTGAGTGCCGTCGTGTCAGGCCTGGCCGTCCTGGCCGGCGTAGCTATGGATCTGGGGTATGTCGTCGTCGTCGCGGTAGCGGTCGCGGCCATACCGTTGATGAATCTTATTAACACATTTCTCTACTTCGCTGTCTGGAACAGGCCTCTCCGGCCGCGGCTGGCGAATGCCGACCGGAATGCGGCCCGCAGGCTCCTGAGGCTGGGCCTGAAATTCTGTCTCCTCTCGCTGCTCTGGTCAATCGCCCTCAACGTCGACAGTCCGTTGATCGCGCGAACGCTTGGCCTCGCCGCCGCAGGCGCATACGTTGTCGTCGCTAAGCTCTTCGCTCTGCTGAACGTGTTTGTCACCGTCATGAACCTGGCCATCTGGCCCGCCGTCGGCGGCGCGTTGGCTCGAGGTGATGTCGCACGGGTCCGTCGCGGCATTCGTCACATGATCCTCCTTTACACTTTCGGCGTCGGCGGTGCCGGGCTGCTGCTGGTCGTCTTTGGGCGAGACCTTCTGCGTGTCTGGGTGAGCGCGGTGGACGATTCCTCGGTTCCCCTGCCGTTGTTGGGTGGACTGGCTCTCTGGGCGGTTGTCTCGGCGATGGTTACGCCGCTCTTCGTCGTGCAGACCGCTACCGGGATGATGAAACATCAAATCCGTGGTTGGGCGGGCTTCCTGGTCCTGTCGATCGTCTTGAAGTATCTCCTGTTGCGACATATCGGGGTCGTCGGCATTCCTGCGGGAGCCTGTCTCGCCTACTTGGTTGTCATGTGGCCGTCCGCCGTGGTCGGTTACGCGCAGGCTGTCCGCTCGGTTCAGGGGGAGAGGGTCGGGCCGCACGGTACCGTGGCCGGTGCCGAGCGGCTGTCGGTGTAGCTGCCCTCCCTTCCCTCGCGGCAGTGACTGTCAAGGCGTGCCATTTTTTCTTTTAGGCAGTTATTGTGGCTTATTCGTCATAGTCTGTCTGATACCTGCACCGCATCAACGGAGGATTGGGATCCATGCTGCATCAGCGATACCTGACGGAGGCGACGGCTGCTCATCCGATGCGGCACGCCGCTACTCCGACGCGCCGGGTGTTGAGAGTTGTGGCACCGATGAATTTCGGAGGGACCGAGCAGTGTGTGGCCGATCTGCTGCCACGCATCGCCAGCGCTGGCGTGGTGACCGACTTCGTGACGCTAAGCAGCGAGATCGGCCAGGGCCCGCTGGCCGAGGCGGCCCGACAACAGGGGGGAAGGGTGTGGCCGGTCGCGCTCGACAGGCGGTTTAGCGTCACCCTTCTGCGTCTGCTGCGGCAGGTCCGTCCGGATGTGGTGCACTCCGACTGCGGTAACTTCTCCGGACTGATCCTCACACTCGCGGCGGCCGCGGGGGTGTCCACCCGGATCGCACATTTCCGGGGTGACGACAACCACCGCCGTCGTCTACATCAGCGCGCCAAGCGCGCAGTGCTTCGACGACTCGTCCATGCGGCGGCCACAGACATCATCGGGGTGTCACCGAGTGCGCTGACGTGCGCATATAGGCCCTCCTGGCAGGCCGATCCACGCTGCCAGGTCGTGCTCGAGGGGTTGGACCTGGACCGGCTGATGCGGCCCTCGGATTTCGACGTCAGGCAGGCTATCGGTGCGCTACCCGGCGAGCTGATCTGCCTGACGGTGGCTCGTTCATCCCCGCAGAAGCGTAGATGGCTGTTGCCGCCGGCGATCGCGGCACTGGGCGCCCGGGGAGTGAGAGCGCACTGCGTCATCGTCGGGCCCCTTTGGGGTCCAGATGACGAGCGGGTACGCCAGGTCGCAGCCGAATGCGGCGTGGCGGATCGGGTGCATCTGTTGGGAGCCCGCAACGACATCGGTAGCCTGCACCGGCAGGCGGACGTGTTTCTCCATCCGTCGAATCTGGAGGGACTGCCAGGCGCGGTGCTGGAGGGCGTGGCGCTGGGAACACCGACGGTTGCCACTGACCTTCCCGGCGTTCACTTCATCGCGGAGCGCCTTCCGGGTCTGACGATCGTCGACTTGGACGAGTCTCCCTCCGGCTGGGCGGCAGCCGTCCTGAAGGCGGTCTCACGGCCCATTGATCGGCCGGCGGCGATGGAACGCTTCCGCGCCAGCATCTTCTCCGCTGATGCGGCGGCCGCCACCTATGTGGACATCTATCGTCGCTGAGCGTCGGGGTCAGCGCGCCGGTACGCCCTTCACCGCCGTGCCGGCCGGCACGTCCCGGGTCACGCACGCGCCGGCACCCACCGTCGCCTCGGCACCTATCCGCCGGCCGGGCAGCACCACCGCACCCGCACCCACGAGGGCGGCCCGGCCCAACCGGCAGTCGCCGGACACGGTCGCCATGGGGTGCAGCGAGACGAAGTCGTCGGCCACACAGTCGTGCGCCAGGGTCGCGTTCTGGTTGACGTGTACGTGCCGGCCGACCACGACGTTCGTGGTGATCCGGGCACCGGCGAAGACCACCAGCCCTTCGGCCGAGACGAGGTCTCCGCCGACGGTGGCGTCCGGGTGCACCAGCGTGGCGTACGGCAGGTCGGCGGTGTCGGCACGGAAGGCGACCACCCGGCGGGCGCGCGGATCGCCGATGCCGAGCACCACGTGGGTGGCGCGGGGCAGTTCCCCCAACGTGCCCAGCGGACCGAGCCAGGACATCCCGAGAGCCTGGACCCGTTTGCGGTTGACCTCGGAGGGAGCGTCGTCCACGAAACCGAGCAGACGCCACGGTGTTGCGTCGGTGACTCGGTTCGCGGCGCGTACCAGCTCCGCGATCTCACGGCCGTGGCCGCCGCAGCCGACGATGACGAGATCCACGGTCATGGTGCCCCTCCGATTCCGGCTGCCAGCACCCAAACTATCCACGAACGGGACACCGAGGTTATGGCTGCTGCCGGACCTCTTCGGGCGGGCGGCTTCGGCGGGGTCAGGCGATCGACTGCCACCAACCGTCGACCGCCGGCGGGTCGTCCACCACCACCCGCTCACCCGGTCGGGGCACCGCCAGCCGGACGTCGCGCGCCTTGGCCTCCGCCCAGAGCCGGTCCACCGGCTCCGCCCAGTCGTGCAGGGCCAGGTTGAAGGTGGCCCAGTGCACCGGGACGAAGAGCCCGCCCCGCAGGTCGAGGTGGGCGGCGACCGCCTCCTCGGGGAACATGTGGATGGTCGGCCACGCCCGGTCGTACGCGCCGATCTGCATCAGCGTGACGTCGAACGGGCCGTGCTCGGCGCCGATCTCGGCGTACCCGTCGAAGTAGCCGGAGTCGCCGGTGTAGAAGACCTTCCGGTGCGCCCCGGCCACCACCCACGAGCTCCACAGCGTGCCGTCGCGGCGCAGGCCGCGGCCGGAGAAGTGCTGGGCGGGAGTGGCGGTGATCGTCAACCCGTCCAGCCGGTGGCTCTCCGACCAGTCCAGCTCGATGATCCGCTCCGCCGGCACCCCCCACCGGTCCAGGTGCGCGCCCACCCCCAGCGGCACCAGGAAGGGCGCCGACTGGTGGGCGACCAGGCCCTGGACCGTGGCCATGTCGAGGTGGTCGTAGTGGTCGTGGGAGATCAGCACCGCGTCGACCGGCGGCAGCTCCTCGAGGCGGACCGGGGGCTGGTGGATACGGCGGGGGCCGACCGCCGCCGAGGGGGAGCAGCGCTCGCTCCACACCGGGTCGATCAGCACCCGGCGTCCCTCGATCTCGATCAGCGCCGAGGCGTGGCCGTACCAGACGATGCTCAGCTCACGGTCGCTGTCGTCGGCCGGCGCGCCGGCCGGGCGCAGCAGCGGCACGGCCGCGGTGGGCCGCCGCTTCTGCTTGCCGAAGATCAGCTCCCGGAGCACGTTGCGGCCCGGGTCGGCCACCATCGTGCGGGTGTCGGCGCGGTTGTGGAAGGTGCCGTCGCGGAACCGGGGGGAGCGGGCCGCCCGTTCCGCCCGGGCGCCGGCGAGCCGCCCGCCGAGCTGGGCCGGCACGTCCCGCGCCGTCCAGGCCAGGCCCGCCACCGCGGCCAGCCCCGCCATCCGCCACAGCCGCCCGCCGAGTGCCCGCTCGACCGTCCGTTCCGCTTCCGCGCCCATTCCGCCGCCCTCTCCGCCGTGTCCCGCCGTACACGGTAGTCACCCGGGGCCCGGCCCGCCCGTGAGCGGGGCCCGCCGGTCCCGCGGCCGGCCCCGGCGCCCACCGGCGGGCCCCGCGGAAAGCCGGACCCGCGCGGTACGCCGGTCAGCCGTCGCGGCGCAGCAGCGCCGCGCTCACGGCGGTGGCCGAGTCACCCACCGCCTTTGCCGCCCGGGTGCCACCGGCGAGGGCCGAGCCACCGAGCGACCGAGCCGCCCGGCCGCCCCGGGCCGCGGCGAAGCCGCCCACCGACCGGGCCAGCCCGGCCAGGTCGGGCAGCCAGCCGCCCCGGACCGCCTCACCGGCGGGGTTCGGGCTGAACACGACGCCGTCGTGCGGCTCCACCGGCCGGCGGGCCAGCCCGGCCAACCGCATCAGCGGCCCGACCAGCACGTCGTACACGCCGGGCAGCAGGGTGAAGCCGGCCCGCATGACCACGTTGGCCCGGCCCACCGAGACCTCCCGGCGGGGCCGGTCGACGCAGTGCGCGATGGCCCGCGCCACCCGTTCCGGGGTGGTGATCGGCAGCGGCGGCCGGCCGATCCGGCCCAGGTAGTTCGCCGCCTGCTGGTAGACCGGGGTGTCCACGCTGCCCGGGTTGACCAGGCAGATGTTCACCCCGGGCAGCTCGCGTGCCTCCTGCTGCAACGCCCGGGTGAGCCCCTGCAACCCCCACTTGCTGGTCACGTAGCCGCTCATGTAGGGCGCGGTCACGTGCCCGAGCACCGACCCGGTGAGGATCAGCGTGCCACCGCCGACGGACTTGAAGTGCCGCAACGCCACCCGGGCAGCTCCGGCGGCGGCCAGCAGGTCGGTGCGGACCACCTGCTCGAAGACCTCCGCCGGCACGTCCTCGAACCGCCCGTACGCCATCACCGCGGCGGTGTGCACCCAGACGTCGATCCGGCCGAACTCGGCGAGCGCGGTGGCCGCGAGGGCGTCCAGCGCCCCGGGCTCGGTGACGTCGGTGGGTACGTCCCGGACCTCGGCGCCGGCGTCGCGGCACTCCCGGCGTACCTCGGCCAGGGTCTCGGGGGAGCGGGCCGCGAGGACCAGACGGTCCCCGCGGCCCGCGAACTCCCGGGCCGCCGCGCGACCGATGCCGCTGGTCGCCCCGGCGATCACCACGACCCGGCTCACGGCGCGAGCACGACCTTCACGCAGCCGTCGTCCTTCTTCTGGAACATCTCGTACGCCTGCGGCGCCTGCTCCAGCGGCACCCGGTGGGTACGCAGGTCCTCCACGCCCAGCGGGTCGTCGGAGCCTGCGAGCAGCGGCATGATCTCGTCGGTCCAGCGGCGTACGTGGCACTGCCCCATCCGCAGCTGGATGCCCCGGTCGAACATCTCCATCAGCGGCATCGGGTCGACCTCGCCGCCGTACACGCCGGAGATGGAGACGGTGCCGCCGCGGCGGACCGCCTTCAGGGCGGCCTTGAGCACGACGAGCCGGTCCACGCCCACCTTGTCGGTCATCGTCTGGGCCAGCTTGTCGGGGAGCAGCCCGGCGGCCGTCTGCGCCAGCTTGCCGGTGGTGGAGCCGTGCGCCTCCATGCCCACCGCGTCGATGACCGCGTCCGGGCCGCGCCCGTCGACCAGGTCGATCAGCGCGCTCGACACGTCGTCGAGTTTGCTGACGTCGAGGGTCTCGATGCCGTGCCGGCGGGCCATCTCCAGCCGCTCCGGAACCAGGTCCAGGCCGATCACCCGGCCGGCGCCGAGGTGGCGGCCGATCCGGGCGGAGAGCTGTCCCACCGGGCCGAGACCGAACACGGCCAGCGTGCCGCCGGGCGGGGTGTCGGCGTACTTCACCGCCTGCCACGCGGTGGGCAGGATGTCGGACAGGTAGAGGTAGCGCTCGTCCGGGCCGCCCTCGGGGATCTTGATCGGGCCGAACTGGGCCTGCGGGACCCGCAGGTACTCGGCCTGCCCGCCGGGGACCGAGCCGTAGAGCGAGGTGTAGCCGAACAGCGCGGCGCCCTTGCCCTCGGCGGTGACCTGGGTGGTCTCGCACTGGGCGTAGAGCTGCCGCTTGCACATCCAGCAGTCGCCGCAGGAGATGTTGAACGGGATCACCACCCGGTCGCCGGGCTTGAGCCGGCTCACCCCGGAACCGACCTCCTCGACGATGCCCATCGGCTCGTGGCCGAGGATGTCGCCGGGCTTCAGGTAGGGGCCGAGCACCTCGTACAGGTGCAGGTCGGAGCCGCAGATCGCGGTCGAGGTGATCCTGACGATGGCGTCGGTCGGCTCCTCGATGCGGGGGTCGGGGACCTCCTCCACGCGTACGTCGCGCTTGCCGTGCCAGGTGAGTGCCTTCATGCCGGATTTCCCCTCTCGGTGCCGTCCATGGGACTGCTACCCGGGAGAACGGGCTTGAACCGATGCGTGGGCCACCTTCGCGGCGGCGGGATCTCCGTGCGGAGGTGGGCGGCGTCACCCGACCGGTCCGTGGGGCCGGCGCCTTGGCGGAACCCGCCCGCCCGGTTGGTCGAGGGCCTCGCCGGCGGTCACCGACGGTCAGCCGCGCGCCGCCAGCGAGGTCCACCCCGGGCCGCTCTGCTCTGCTCGCCCCGACGCAACACTACTCACCGTCACCGGGATGGCAGGCTGGTTCGCTGAGGTGACGGCGAGGAAGCACTGTTCAGGGCGGTGTTGCGCGGGCGGCAGCAGAGCAAAGACGCGCGGCGGGGGCGGCGGGAGCCCGGCCAGGGTCACGTCGGGTGACTGGCCAGGCGGCCGCCACTTGCCGTACGGAGAGTCGTCATTGCGGCCACGCATGCGCCGTCCCCGAGGCCGGAGACCGCGTACCGCCGGTCGTGGTCGGCCGGTTGTCGCGTCACCGGGTACGAAACCGCCGGCCGCCGCGCCCGAAGGGGGCGTGGCGGCCGGCGGTCAGGACGGGTCCGGACGATCGGGCGGTGTCAGGCGCCCGGGGTGTCCCCGCGCTTGGCGGTCGCCGCGAGGTAGTCGCGGTTGAGCCGGCCGATGGTGTTCAGCGGGATGCCCTTCGGGCAGACCGCGGTGCACTCACCGGCGTTGGTGCAGCCACCGAAGCCGGCCTCGTCGTGCGCGTCCACCATGCCGATCACCCGGGTGTACCGCTCCGGCTGGCCCTGCGGGACCAGCGACAGCTGGGTGATCTTGGCGGCGGTGAAGAGCATGCCGGAACCGTTCGGGCAGGCCGCCACGCAGGCGCCGCAGCCGATGCAGGCCGCCGACTCGAAGGCGGCGTCCGCGTTGGCCTTGGCCACCGGCACGGAGTGCGCCTCGGGGGCGCTGCCGGTCGGCGCGGTGATGTAACCACCCGCGGCGATGATCTTGTCGAAGGCGCCGCGGTTGACCACCAGGTCCTTGATGACCGGGAAGGCCCGGGCCCGCCACGGCTCGATGTCGATCGTCTCGCCGTCGGAGAACTGCCGCATGTGCAGCTGGCACGCGGTGGTGCCGCGCTGCGGCCCGTGCGCGTCACCGTTGATCATCAGGCCGCACATGCCGCAGATGCCCTCGCGGCAGTCGTGGTCGAACGCCACCGGCTCCTCCCCGCTGAGGATGAGCCGCTCGTTGAGCACGTCGAGCATCTCCAGGAACGACATGTCCGGGGAGATGTCCTCGACCGGGTAGGTCACCATCCGACCCTTGTCGTTGGGGCCGTCCTGGCGCCAGATGCGCAGGGTCAGGTTCACTTGTAGCTCCGCTGCGTGGGGTGGACGTACTCGAACTTCAGGTCTTCCTTGTGCAGCACCGGCTCGCTGGGCCCGCCGTACTCCCAGGCCGCCACGTAGGCGAACCGGTCGTCGTCGCGCTGCGCCTCGCCGTCCGGGGTCTGGTGCTCGGCCCGGAAGTGACCGCCGCAGGACTCCTCGCGGTGCAGCGCGTCGATGCACATCAGCTCGGCCAGCTCGAAGAAGTCGGCCACCCGGCCGGCCTTCTCCAGCGACTGGTTGAGCCCCTCGCCGTCGCCCGGGACCTTGACCCGCTGCCAGAACTCGTCGCGCAGCGCCCGGATCTGGTCGATCGCCTTGCGCAGGCCGGCGTCGGAGCGCTCCATGCCGCAGTGCTCCCACATGATCTGACCCAGCTCGCGGTGGAACGAGTCGACCGTCCGGTCACCGTCCACGGCCAGCAGCCGGGCGATCCGGTCCTCGACGTCCCGCCGGGCGGCGACCGCCTCCGGGTGACTCGGCTCCACCTTCTCCAGCGGGCCGGAGGCCAGGTAGTTGGCCAACGTGTTCGGCAGCACGAAGTAGCCGTCCGCGAGGCCCTGCATCAGCGCCGAGGCACCGAGCCGGTTCGCGCCGTGGTCGGAGAAGTTGGCCTCCCCGATTACGAACAGGCCGGGGATGCTCGACTGGAGGTCGTAGTCGACCCAGAGGCCGCCCATCGTGTAGTGCACGGCCGGGTAGATCCGCATCGGGACCTCGTACGGGTCCTCGCCGGTGATCCGCTCGTACATCTCGAAGAGGTTGCCGTACTTGGCCTCGATGGCCTTGCGGCCGAGCCGGCCGATCGCGTCGGCGAAGTCGAGGTAGACGCCGAGCTTGGTCGGACCGACGCCACGACCCTCGTCGCAGACGTTCTTCGCGGCGCGGGAGGCGATGTCCCGGGGGACCAGGTTGCCGAAGGAGGGGTAGATCCGCTCCAGGTAGTAGTCCCGCTCGTCCTCTCCGATGTCCTTCGGGTTGCGGTCGTCGCCCTTGGCCTTCGGCACCCAGACCCGGCCGTCATTGCGCAGCGACTCGCTCATCAGGGTCAGCTTCGACTGGTGGTCGCCGGAGACCGGGATGCAGGTCGGGTGGATCTGCGTGTAGCAGGGGTTGGCGAAGTACGCGCCCTTGCGGTGCGCCCGCCAGGTGGCGGTGACGTTGCAGCCCTTGGCGTTCGTGGAGAGGTAGAAGACGTTGCCGTAGCCGCCGGAGGCGAGCACCACCGCGTCGGCCATCTCGGTGCTGATCTCACCGGTGACCAGGTCGCGGACGACGATGCCGCGGGCCTTGCCGTCGACGATGACCAGCTCCAGCATCTCGTGCCGGGCGTTCATCTCCACGTTGCCCAGGCCGATCTGCCGCTCCAGCGCCTGGTACGCGCCGAGCAGCAGCTGCTGGCCCGTCTGACCCCGGGCGTAGAAGGTGCGCTGCACCTGGGCGCCGCCGAACGAGCGGGTGTCCAGCAGGCCGCCGTACTCGCGGGCGAACGGGACGCCCTGGGCGACGCACTGGTCGATGATGTTCACCGACACCTCGGCCAGCCGGTGCACGTTCGACTCGCGGGAGCGGAAGTCGCCGCCCTTGACGGTGTCGTAGAAGAGCCGGTGCACCGAGTCGCCGTCGTTGCGGTAGTTCTTGGCGGCGTTGATGCCACCCTGGGCGGCGATCGAGTGCGCCCGGCGCGGGCTGTCCTGGTAGCAGTAGGACTTGACGCGGTAGCCCTGCTCGGCGAGGGTCGCGGCGGCCGAGCCGCCGGCCAGGCCGGTGCCGACCACGATCACCGTCATCTTGCGGCGGTTGGCGGGGTTGACCAGCTTCGCCTCGAACCGGCGGGTCTCCCAGCGGTTCTCGATCGGCCCCTCCGGGGCCCTGGTGTCGGCGATCGGGTCGCCCTCGGTGTAGAGATCCATGGTCAGGACACCAATCCGGTGAGTACGGCGAACGGGACCACCAGGTAGCCGGCGCAGAGCGCCACGGCGAAGACCAGCGCGGCGGTACGCGCCCGGCGCTCGCCCTTCGGGGTCTGCTGTCCGAGGCTGCGGAACGCGCTGAAGGCGCCGTGGCGCAGGTGGAAGCCGACCGTGACGATCGCCAGGGTGTAGAAGAGCGTGACGTACCAGCGTTCCGGGGCGAAGTCGGCGACCACGTTGCCGTACGGGTTGCTGGCGTCGCCCTGGGGGTTCAGGTGACCGGTGGTCAGGTCCAGGATGTGGTAGATCACGAAGAGCAGGATGATCACCCCACCCCAGCGCATGGTCCGGGCGGCGTAGCTGCCGTTGACCTTCTTGCGGTGGGCGTACTTCACCGGGCGCGCGGCGCTGGCGCGCCGGGCCAGCACGGTGGCGGCGACGATGTGCGCGACCACGGCGCCGGTGAGGACGGCTCGCTGGATCCACAGGTACCAGGTCTCGGGCAGCAGCGGCGTGCCGATGCCCCGCAACCAGTGCGCGTAGTGGTCGAACGACGTCTCGCCGGTGAAGATCTTGAGGTTCCCCAGCATGTGCACGATGAGGAACAGCGCCAGCAGGATGCCCGTCACCGCCATGACGGCCTTCAGGCCGACGTTCGAACGGATGGGCGACCGAGTTTTCGTGATTACCACCTGACCGACGCTAGGAGCAGTTTGATCAGTCGTCCAATGCATCGACCTCGTAGTCTTGATAGCCATAAGCTATGTAGATGCAGCTCCATCAGCTCCGGTACTTCGTCGCGGTCGCAGAAGTACGACATTTCACCCAAGCCGCCGACCTGGTGGGGATAACCCAGCCCTCGTTGAGTAAGCAAATTCACGCCCTGGAGACCGACCTCGGGGCCCCGCTCTTCGAACGGGTAAGGGGCAACATCGCCCTCACCGCGGCCGGCGAGGTGCTGCTGCCGCTGGCCAAGCGGATCCTCGCCGACGTGGACACCGCCACCCGGGAGGTGCAGGAGCTGGTCGGGCTGCGCCGCGGCCGGGTACGCCTCGGGGCCACCCCCAGCCTGGCCACCTCGCTGGCCCCGCCGGTGCTGCGCCGGTTCCGCGACGCGCACCCCACCGTCGACCTGCGGGTGGTCGAGGGCGGCTCACAGGACCTGGTCCGCGACCTGCTCCGCGGCGACCTGGACCTGGCCCTGATCATCATGCCGTCCAGCGGCGGCGACCCGGGCCTGCGCGCCGATGCGATCCTGCGGGAGAGCCTGGTGGTCGCCTCGGTCGAGCCGCTGCCCGCCGCCGAGGACACCGGCGAACTGCGGATCGGCGACCTGCGTGACCAGCCGCTGGTGATGTTCCGCGAGGGCTACGACCTGCGCGACGCCACCCTTCAGGCCTGCCGGGAGGCCGGCTTCGAGCCGACTCTCGCCGTCGACGGCGGCGAGATGGACGCCGTGCTGAGCTTCGTCGAGGCCGGCCTCGGTGTCGCCCTGGTGCCCGGCATCGTGGTGGCCCGCCGCCCGGGCGTCCGGGTGACCCGCCTCGCCCCGCCCGGCGTGCGCCGCACCATCGCCGTCGCCCGCCGCCGCGACGTCGTCCCCACCCACGCCGGCCGCGAGCTGCGCCGCATCCTGCTGGAGTACGTCCACGACGCCACCGCCGCCGCCGACCTGCCCCCCGGGGTGGAGCCGCTCGAGGCACACCGAAATTGACCTTCGGGTTGCGGCCACTCCGAACCTGTCCGAGGTTGGTACGACCTGGCCGTCCCCCGGCGTCCAGGCCAGCGACCGCGGAAAGAGACAGCGACCGCGGAAAGAGACAGTGGTGGAGTTTGTGAGTGCGGTGCTGATCACTCTGGGTGTGCTCGTGGTGCTGGTCGTCGTGGTCGACACCACGTTGACCACGATGTCGCTCCGCGGCGGTGCCGGTCCGCTGACCAGCCGGTTGGCGGAGACGGTGTGGCGGGCGATGTGCCGGCTGGCCGGCCCCGGTCCCGGCCGGCACCGGCTGCTCGGCTGGGCCGGCACGGTCGTGCTCCTGATCACCTTCCTGACCTGGGTCGCCGGCCTGTGGGTGGGATGGTTCCTGGTGTTCAGCGCCGAACCCGAGTCGGTACTCGACCAGTACGGCCGGCCGGCCGACGGCTGGTCGCGGCTCTACTACTCCGGGTTCTCGATCTTCACCCTGGGCGTCGGCGACTACACGCCCGGCACGACGAGCGCCCAGGTGTCCACGAGTCTCGCCGTGCTCACCGGACTGTTCCTGGTCACTCTCGGCATCACCTACCTCCTGCAGGTGGTGTCGGCGGTGGTCGACAAGCGGACCGTCGCCGGCCACATCGCCGCCCTGGGCGACGACCCGGTCGACATCGTGCGCCGGGGGTGGACCCCGGACGGTTTCTCGCCGATGTTCACCCAGCACCTCACCAGCCTGACCCCCGAGGTGATCCGGCTCGGCGAGCGGCACGTGGCGTTTCCGGTCCTGCACTACTTCCATGCCCACCACCGGGCGGAGGCCGCGCCGGTGGCGATGACCGTGCTGGACGGGGCGGTGCTCCTGCTGCGCCACGGCGTGCGTCCCGCCGACCGGCCGGACGTCGGCGCGGTGGACCCGCTGGCCCGGGCGCTACGCCAACTGGTCCGTACCTTGGAAGGGTCGTTCATTCCGGTGCCCGACGTCCCGCTGAACCCGCCGAGCCTGGACGCCGTCGCCCGGTCGGGCGTCCCGGTCGTCGACCCGCAGACGTACGAGCAGTCCGTGGAGGACTGCCGCGGCCAACGCTGCGGCCTGCGCGGCTGGTGCGCCAGCGACGGGTGGACCGAGCAGGATCTGAGCCTGGCCGCGGACTGACCCCGTCCCGGCCGTCAGCGCCCCTCGGCGTCGTCCATCGCCCGGTAGATCCGCTGCTCGGAGACGGGATAGGGGGTGCCCAGCGCCTGGGCGAAGACGTTCACCCGCAGCTCCTCGATCATCCAGCGGATCTGCCGGGCGGCGACCGACTGCCGCTTCGCCGGGGGCAGCGCGGCCAGCATGTCCTGGTATTCCCTCTGCACCACCGCGATCCGGTCCTGCTGAGACTTGTCCCGCTGGGGGTTTCCGGCCAGCCGGTCCAGCCGCCGCTCGATCGCGGTGAGGTAGCGCAGCAGGTCCGGCAGGCGGGCGTAGCCGGCCTCGGTGATGAAGCCGGGGTGCACCAGGCCGGAGAGCTGGTTGCGGATGTCGGCCAGGGCGGCCACCACGGCCAGGTTGCGGGTGGCGCCGAGGCGCTGCTCCACCGCGTACGCCGAGGCGAGCACGCCCCGGACCCGGTCCATCACCTCGACCACCGTGTCCACCAGGTCGGCGCGGACCCGCTCCCGCAGGGCGGCGAACCCCTCGGCGTCCCAGGCGGGGCCGCCCGCGTCGGCGATCAGCTTGTCGATGGCGGCTCCTGCGGCGTCGGAGATCAACGCCTGCACCCCGCCGTGCGGGTTGCGGGACAGCGCCAGCTTCGCCTCGTTCGAGAGCCGCCCCTGGAGGAACTTCGCCGGGGACGGCACGGTGAGCCGGAGCAGCCGGCGGGTGCCCGCCCAGTGCGCGGCCTCCTGCTCGGCGGGGGAGTCGAACACCTTCACCCCGACCGTGGCGCCCTCGTCGACCAGGGCCGGGTACGCGGTCACCGCGTAGCCTGCGCGCACCTGCTCGATGGTCCGGGGCAGCGCGCCGATGCCCCACTCCTTCAGGCCCGTGCGGGCGACGTCCGGCGCGGCGGCGGCGACGACCTGGCGTACCTCCTGACGGAGCCGGCGTTGCAGGTCCGGCAGGTCCTTGCCCTCGGCGACCGGCTTGTTCTCCTCGTCGAGGATCCGGAAGCTGACCCGCAGGTGCGCCGGCAGCCGGGCGGTGTCCCAGGCGTCGCGGGGCACCGTCACCCCGGTCATCCGGCGCAGCTGGGCGGTGAGCGCGTCGAGCAGCGGCTCCCTGCCGGCCGGCATGGCGGCCAGGGCGGCCCGGGCGTAGTCGGGGACCGGCACGAAGTTGCGCCGGACCGCCTTGGGCAGCGACCGGATCAGCGCGATGACCAGTTCCTCGCGCAGGCCGGGCACCTGCCAGTCGAAGCTCTCCGCCGGCACCTGGTTGAGCAGCGGCAGCGGGATGTCCACGGTGACGCCGTCGGTGGGCGCGGTGGGGTCGAAGGTGTACGTCAGCGGCAGGTTCACCCCGTCGGCCGACCACTCGTCCGGGTAGTCGGCCTCGTCGACGCCGCCCCGGCCGGCGTTGACCAGCAGTTCCCGGGTGAAGGTGAGCAGTTCCGGGGTCTCCCGCCGGGCCTTCTTCCACCACGAGTCGAAGTGCCGGCCGGAGACGACGTCGGCGGGGACGCGCTCGTCGTAGAACTGGAAGATGGTCTCGTCGTCGACCAGGATGTCGCGGCGGCGGGCCCGGTTCTCCAGCTCCTCCACCTCGGTCAGCAGCTTCTGGTTGTCGGCCCAGAACTGGTGGTGGGTGGACCAGTCGCCCTCGACCAGGGCGTGCCGGATGAACAGCTCCCGGCTCAACGTCGGGTCGATCCGCCCGAAGTTGACCTTGCGGGAGGTGACGATCGGGATGCCGTAGAGGGTGACCTTCTCGTAGGCCATCACCGCGGCCTGCTTCTTCTCCCAGTGCGGCTCGCTGTAGCTGCGCTTGACCAGGTGCTGGGCCAGGGGCTCCACCCACTCGGGCTCGACCCGGCCGGCGACCCGGCCGAAGAGCCGGGAGGTCTCCACCAGCTCGGCGGCCATCACCCAGCGCGGTGGCTTCCGGAACAGCGCCGACCCGGGGAAGATCATGAACTTCGCGCCACGCGCGCCCAGGTACTCGTGCTTCTGGGCGTCCTTGAGCCCGAGGTGCGACAGCAGGCCGGGCAGCAGCGACTGGTGCACCTTCGGGGTGTCGATCTCCTCGGGCAGGTCCGCGGCGACCCCGCGCCGATCGCCGTCGCCGGCCGGCTCGCCTCCGCCGCGCCGCGCACGCCGCCCGTCACCCGGCTCGGGGGTACGCAGCACCTGGCGCAGTTGGCTGACGATGTCCTGCCACTCCCGCACCCGCAGGTAGTTGAGATATTCGGCCTTGCACATCCGCCGGAACGCGCTGGACGACAGCTCCCGCTGCTGCTCGCGCAGGTACCGCCACAGGTTGAGGTACGCGACGAAGTCCGACTCCTTGTCGGCGAACCGGGCGTGCGCCTGGTCGGCCTGGGCCTGCTTGTCGGCGGGCCGCTCGCGCGGGTCCTGGATGGACAGCGCGGCGGCGATCACCACCACCTCGGTGGCGCAGCCGTTGCGCTCGCCCTCGATCACCATCCGGGCCAGCCGCGGGTCGACCGGAAGCTGGGCGAGCCGCCGGCCCAGCGCGGTGAGCCGCTTCTCCGGGTCGGTCTCGGCCGGGTTCAGCGCGCCCAGCTCGTGCAGCAGGTTGACGCCGTCGGTGACGTTGCGCCGGTCCGGTGGGTCGATGAACGGGAACGCGGCGACGTCGCCGAGCCCGATCGAGGTCATCTGGAGGATGACCGAGGCCAGGTTGGTGCGCAGGATCTCCGGGTCGGTGAACTCGGGCCGGGACGCGAAGTCCTGCTCGTCGTAGAGCCGGATGCAGATGCCGTCCGAGGTACGCCCGCAGCGACCCTTGCGCTGGTTGGCGCTGGCCTGCGAGACCGGCTCGATCGGCAGCCGCTGCACCTTCAGCCGGCTGGAGTAGCGGGAGATCCGGGCCGTGCCCGGGTCCACCACGTACTTGATGCCGGGCACGGTCAGCGAGGTCTCCGCGACGTTGGTGGCCAGCACCACCCGACGGTTGGTGTGCGCGGCGAAGACCCGGTGCTGCTCGGCGGCCGAGAGCCGGGCGTACAGCGGCAGGATCTCGGTACCCAGCAGCGACCGCTTGTTCTGCACCAGCTTGGCCAGCGCGTCGGCGGTGTCCCGGATCTCCCGCTCGCCGCTGAGGAAGACCAGGATGTCGCCCGGCCCCTCGGCGGCCAGCTCCTGCACCGCGTCGCCGATGGCCTGGATCTGGTCGCGGACGTTCTCGCCGTCGGCGTCGTCCTCCTCGTCGGCCTCGGTGACCTCGACCAGCGGCCGGTACCGCACCTCCACCGGGTAGGTACGGCCGGAGACCTCGACGATCGGCGCGGGCCGGCCGTCGGCGTCGGCGAAGTGCTGGGCGAACCGGTCGGTCTCGATGGTCGCCGAGGTGATGATCACCTTGAGGTCGGGGCGGCGGGGGAGGAGCTGCCGGACGTAGCCGAGGATGAAGTCGATGTTGAGGCTGCGCTCGTGCGCCTCGTCGATGATCAGCGTGTCGTACTGCCGGAGCATCCGGTCGGTCTGGAGCTCGGCCAGGAGGATGCCGTCGGTCATCAGCTTGACCAGGCTGTTCTCGCCCACCTGGTCGGTGAAGCGGACCTTGTAGCCGACCACGTCGCCCAGCTCGGTGCCGAGCTCCTCGGCGATCCGGTCGGCGACGGTGCGGGCGGCCAGCCGGCGGGGCTGGGTGTGCCCGATCAGGCCGGTGATGCCGCGCCCCAGCTCCAGGCAGATCTTGGGCAGCTGGGTGGTCTTGCCGGAGCCGGTCTCGCCGGCCACGATCACCACCTGGTGGTCGCGGATCGCCGCGGCGATGTCGTCGCGACGCTCGCTGACCGGCAGCTGCGGCGGGTACGTGATCGTCGGCACCGCGGCCCGCCGGCTGGCCAGCCGGGCCTGCGCCCGGTCCATCTCGGCGGTGATCTCGACGAGCGCGCTCTCCCGGCGCTGCGGATCCCTCAACCGGCGTACGCCGTCGAGCCGCCGTTGCAGCCGGCGCTGGTCGCGGAACATCAGGTCGGGCAGGCGGCGGTGCAGCTCGCGGACGGGATCGGACGCGGCGGAGGCGGGTGGAGTCTGCATGTCGTCGCCAAGGATAGGCAGGCGGGCCGACGTTCGCCCCCGGGTTACCGCCCCGCCGTCGTGCCCGGCCGGCCTCCGCCGCCGCTCGGGTCACCGGCCGGGTGCCGTCCGGGCGTCGGCACGGGCCGGACGCGGGGACGGCGGCGCCGTGCCGGTGGCCGGGCGGGCGTCCTCGGGGCGGCGCAGGGTACGGATCCGCCGGGTGAACATCGGCAGTGCGGAGACGGCCAGGCCGGCTGCCCCGACCGCGACCGCACCCCGGCTGCCCAGCGTCGAACCGAGCGCTCCGCCGGCCGCGGCACCGATCGGCAGCACTCCGAAGATCAGCAACCGGTAGCCGCCGTTGCTGCGGGCCAGGGAACCGGTCGGGATGACGATCTGGCGCAGCGTGACCGAGAGCACGTTCGCCGCACCCAGCCCGATCCCGCTGACGAACTGCACGACGGCCAGCCCGGTGGCGAGCGCCATCCCGGAGCCGGGCAGGACGGCGATCAGCAGCGGCGTACCGGTGGAGAGGACGAGCGCGGCCGCGAACGCCCGCCCGTAGCCGAGCCGGTCGGCCGCCCGCAGTGAGGTCACCGTGCCGAGGAAGGCGCCCGCGCCGGCCGCGCTGATCGCCAGGCCGAACAGGCCGGCGCCGAGCTGCCGGTCGGTCACCGCCCAGACCACCAGGTTGACGGTGAGGATCTGCGCCGCGCCGTTGTAGACGGTGGCGTGCGCGGTCATCGCCCGCAGCCAGGGATTGGCCGCGATCACCCGCAGCCCGCCCAGGATCCCGGTCCCCTCCTCCTCCCGTGGCGGCGCCGGTTCCGGGCGCCGGGCCCGGTGCACCCCGACCGCGCTGGCCAGGTAGCTCGCCGCGTCCAGGGCGATCGCCAGCGGCGGACCGGCCAGCTGGGCCAGCCCGCCGGCGATGCCCGGGCCGGCGACCTGGGCGGCGGTGCTGGAGCCCTGGGCGGCCCGGTTGGCGGCGGCCAGGTCTCCCGGCTCGACCAGTGACGGCAGGTAGGCGAAGCTGCCGATGTCGAAGACCACGCCGGCCGCGCCGACGGCCAGCGCCACCGACACCAGCAGCGGCACGGAGAGCAGCCCGCCCAGGTACGCGGCGGGAACGACGGCGAGCGCGGCGGCCCGGACCAGGTCGGCCAGCACCATGATCCGCCGGCGTCGGCGGCGTTCCAGCCAGTGACCGACGAGCAGCGGCAGCAGCAGGTTGGGCAGGTAGCCGGCGGTGGCGACGGCCGCGACCCCGGCGGCACCGGCGTCCAGGGTCAGCGAGGCGACCAGGGGCAGGGCCACCGCGGTGACCTGGCTGCCCACCGCCGACACGGTGTGTCCGGCCCAGAACCAGCGGAAGTCGCGGTTGCGGGCGAGCAGGCCCGATCTCGTTACCATCTGAACCCCACTATCCAGTAACGGTTACCGGTTGACCCTCCCATGCCGGTACGTTTTCCGCATGCGACAGCCCGGTGACCGCGCCCCCGCACCGGCTCCGCTCGCCTTGGTGCAGGACCTGGCCAACACCGCCGACATCGAGGCGGGGCGGGACGAGCTGCGGACCGTCGACGAGCTGACGGCGTTCTGCGCGGCGCACGACGTGCCGGCGATCGCGCTGACCGACGCGGACGTGGCGCGGGCCCGCCGGCTGCGCGAGGCGTTGCGCGACGTCTGTCAGGCGCACACCGGCACCGACCTGCCGGCCGAGGCCGGCCAGCTGCTCGCCGAGCAGTTCCGGGCGGCGCCGCTGATGGTCACCTTCGGTCCGGACGGGCGGGCCGGCGCGGCGCCAGTGCCCGGGTTGGGTGGCGTCGACGTGCTGGTCGCCGAGGTGGGGCGCGCTGTCCTCGCGGCGGTGGCAGACGGCACCTGGCTGCGGCTCAAGGCGTGCGCGGCGCACGGCTGCCGGTGGGTCTACTACGACCACAGTCCCGGCGGGCGCAGCCGCTGGTGCACGATGAGCATCTGCGGCGCCCGGGCCAAGATGCGCGCCTTCCGGGACCGCAACCGGCCCGGCTGACCGGGATCGCCGGGCGGCCCGGCTAGAGTGGCCGCCGACCCACCCCGTGGACGGAGGCCAGATGAAGGAGACCGACCGGGCCCTGGTGCAGGCCGCCACGGCGGTGGCGAAGCTGCGCTGCCGAAGTGAGAACCACACCGTCGCCGCCGCGGTGCGTACGGTCGACGGCCGGGTGTTCACCGGGGTGAACGTCTACCACTTCACCGGTGGCCCGTGCGCCGAGCTGGTCGCGCTGGGTGCGGCCGCCACCCAGGGGGCGGGGGAGCTGGAGGCGATCGTCGCGGTCGGGGACCGGGGTCGGGGCGTGCTGGCCCCGTGCGGTCGCTGCCGGCAGGTGCTGGCGGACCACCACCCGTCGATCCGGGTGATCGTCGGGCCGATGGACGCGCTGCGGCTGCTGCCGGTCACCGACCTGCTGCCCGAGACGTACGTCTGGGCGGACCAGCAGCTGGACCCGGCCCTGACCGTCCGGACCGGTCAGTGGCCGATGCCGGCGGTGCCCGGCAGCCGTCCCGCCTCCGAGGACTGAGCCCACCGCGGGTGCCGTCCGGCACCTCTTGCGGACGTTCTACAACGTTGTAATACTCGGGTCGTCCGCCGACGAGGAGGCCCGATGACCCCGCCCGCCACCCCGGCCACCAGCCACCCGGCCGCCCCCGCCGACGAGGCCGAGACCCCGGTCGAGGCGCTCGGTGACCTCTACCGCGACGGCATCACCGCCTGCCGGGGCGCGTTCTCCCCGGACTGGGTCCGGCGGGTCGGCGAGGACGTCGACGCCGCCTTCGAGGAGGCCCGCTCCCGGCCCGACGGCGCCGTCGGCCGCGGATTCCAGCGGTGGTACGTCGAGATCCACCCCGAGCAGCTGCGCGGTTTCGTCGACCTGGTCACCCACCCGTGGGTGGTGTCGGTCTGCCGCGCCGTCCTCGGCCCCGCGTACGAGATCGTCGAGCTGGGCTTCGACATCCCGTTCCCCGGCGCGGCCATGCAGCCCTGGCACCGGGACTTCCCGATGCCGGAGGAGACCCGGCTGCGGCGCCGGCTCACCTCGCTGGCCTTCAACCTGACCACGGTGGACACCGTCGAGGCGATGGGCCCGTTCGAGATCGCCCCGGGCACCCAGTGGGACGACGGGCGGCACTTCGACCACGAGATGTTCCCGCCGAAGGAGCGCTACCCCCGCTACGAGGCCCGCGCCGTGCGCAAGTACCCGAAGCGTGGGGACATCTCGGCGCGCTCCGCCCTCACCGTGCACCGGGGCACCCCGAACGTCAGCGACCTGGCCCGGCCCGTGCTGGTGCTCGGGGTCGACGCCCCCGGCGCCGGCAACGCCGAACACCACGACCTGGCGGTCACCCGGGGCTACTGGGAGAGCCTGCCGGAGCTGGTCCGGGCCCACCTGCGCTGCCCGGTGGTCGACGCGCTGGAGCCGATCCGGCAGAAGCACACCATCGAGGGGCTGGTGATGGGCGCGGAGTGAACGCGCTCAGTCCGCCGCCGCGCGGGTCCGGGCCCGCAGCGCCCGGATCGACCAGTCCAGCACCGGGGTCAGGTTCTCGCCGGGCGGCCAGCCGTTGACCACGGACAGCAGGTGCTCGTACCGCTCCCGGCGCGGGTCGTTCGCGGACTCCAGCCGGTCCAGCAGCCGCCGCCGCAGGTCGGCGTCGTCGGGGCGGCCGCAGAGCCGCGCGTACCGGTCCGTGGCCGCGGCGAGGACCGGGTCGGCCCGGGGCGAGGTGGGGTCCACGCCGGCCGCGAGTGCCGGGCCGACCTGCTGGCGGACCATGGCGACCGCGTCCCGGCGTACGCCCGGGGTGCCGGCCCGGTCGGCCGCGTGCTGCTCCGCCAGCCGGCGCAGGAGGGCCCGGAACTCCGGGTCGAGGGTCAGTTCCGCCAGCTCCACCCAGGCTTCCACCTGGTCGTCGTCGGGGTCGTCTGGCAGCTCCGGGGTCAGCGAGCGGCGGATCCCGCCGAACCCGGCGTCGGCGGGCAGGCCGGTGAAGGCGGCGTCGAGGAGGTCGTCGACCAGGCGCCGCCGCTGCGCCTCGGCCAGGCCGGCGAGCCGGTGCAGGAGGTCGGCCTGCGCCACCGTCGAGTCGCGTCGGGCGATCACGGTCAGCACCGCGCGGCGAAGCCGCAGCAGCCGGATCTGCGTGGCCAGGGCGTCGGCGTGTGCCGCGGCGACCTCGGGAAGCGAGATCTCCCGGTGCACGGCCCGGCGGACCGTGGGCAGGTCCACGCCCAGCTCACGCAGGGTCCGGACCAGGTTCAGCCGGTTCGCCGCCTCGGCGCCGTAACGACGGTGGCCGCTCGGGCCGCGGTCGGTCGGCGGCACGAGGCCCCGGTCCGACCAGAACCGGATGGTCCTGACGGGCAGCCCGGTCCGCCGGGCCAGGTCGCCGATCGAGTAGTGGGTCTCGTCGTCCATGCGCCCACCCTGCCGCCTCCACCCGCTGGAGGTGCAACCCCGCATCGAAGAATCCAAGTTAGGCAACCCTAACTACTCTCTACTAAGGTAAGGCGAACCTAAGTTGAGAGGGGTGATCCGTGCCCACCGTCGCCGTGCGACCCACCCGGGCCGGCAGCCCGAGCCGTCGCGGCACCGGCCGCCGCGTCGCGGTCGCCTCGGCGGCTGCCCTGCTGCTCGCCGCCGCGCTGCTCGCCAGCCTGGCGCTGGGCAGCCGGACCCTCCCGGTGAGCCAGGTGTGGGCCGCCCTGGTCGCCCCGGACGGCGGGGACGCCACCACGATCGTCCGGGAACTGCGGCTGCCGCGTACCGCCCTGGGCCTGGTCGTCGGGCTCGCCCTCGCCCTGGCCGGGGTGCTCTTCCAGGCCGTCACCCGCAACCCGCTCGCCGAGCCGCGCATCCTCGGCGTCAGCGCCGGCGCGTCCTGCGGCGTGGTGCTCGCCATCGCGGTCTTCGGCGTCGGCACCCTCTCCGGGTACGTCTGGTTCGGCGTCGCCGGCGCGCTCCTGGCCGGCCTGCTGGTCCTCGCCGTCGCCAACGGCACCCGCGAGGGCGCCGCCCCGGTCACCCTCGCGCTGGTCGGCGCGGCCCTCGACGCCAGCCTCGCCGCCGTCGTGTACGCGCTGCTCAGCATCGATGCCCGCACCTTCGAGGAGTACCGGTTCTGGGTGGTCGGCGGGCTCACCGGACGGGACGTCGGCGTCGCCGGGCAGGTGCTCCCGTTCGTCCTCGCCGGGACCGCCCTGGCCGCCCTGGTCGCCCGCGGCCTCGACGCGCTCGCCCTCGGCGACGACGTCGCCCGGGCCCTCGGCAACCGGACCGGGCTGGTCCGCCTCGGCGCCGGGGGCGCCGGCGTGCTGCTCACCGGCGCCGCCGTCGCCGCCGCCGGACCGATCGCCTTCGTCGGGCTGGCCGTGCCGCACCTGGCCCGGGCCATGGTCGGCGCCGACCACCGGTGGACCCTGCTGGTCGCCGGGCTGCTCGGGCCGACCCTGCTGCTCGGCGCCGACATCGCCGGCCGGCTGGTCGCCCCGCCCGGCGAGATCCCCGCCGGCATCGTCACCGCCCTGCTCGGCGCCCCACTGCTCGCCCTGCTCGTCCGCCGCGCCCGGGTGGTGACCGCGTGACCGCGCTGCTGCCGGCCGGAGCGCCGCCGACCGGTGACGGCGCCCCGACCATCGCACCGGCCGGACGGGTGCTGCTGCGGGTCGGGCCGGTCGTCGTGCCGTTCCGCCGACGGCCGGTGACGGTGGCCGCCGTGCTGCTCGGGCTGCTCGCCGTCGCCGTGGTGCTCAGCCTCTCGGCCGGCACCCCGTACGTCGCCCCGGCCGACGTGCTGCGCGCGCTCTCCGGCGCCGGCACCCCGTACGACCTGGTGGTGCTGGACCTGCGACTGCCCCGCGCGGCGCTCGCCGCACTGGCCGGGGCGGCCTTCGGGATGGCCGGCACGCTGATCCAGAGCGTGGCCCGCAACCCGCTGGCCAGCCCCGACGTCATCGGCGTCACCCAGGGCGCCGGACTGGCCGCCACCGTCGCCCTCACCACCGGCGCGGCGGCGGTGCTCGTCGCGCCGGCCGCGCTGCTCGGCGGGCTGCTGGCCGCCGCCCTGGTCTTCGCCCTCGGCGCACGACACGGCCTGGCCGCCCAGCGGTTCGTGCTGGCCGGCGTGGCCCTCGCGTTCGCCTTCCGGGCGTCGACCGAGGTGGTCATGCTCGCCGCCGACCCGATCGACGGCCTGCGCGCCCAGCTGTGGCTGATCGGCACCCTGGCCGGCAAGGGCTGGTCGGAGGCCGCCTGGATCGGCGTCACCCTGGCCGTGCTGCTGCCCGTGCTGGCCTGGGCCGGCTGGGCCCTGCGCAGCACCACGCTCGACGACGACACCGCCCGCGGCCTCGGGGTACGCCCCGTCGCCCGGCGGATCGGCCTGGCCGCCACCGGTGTGCTGGTGGCCGCGATGGCCACCGCCCAGGTCGGCGCGGTCGACTTCGTGGCGCTGGTGGCGCCGCAGGTGGCCCGCCGCCTGGTCCGCGCCGAGCGCCCGCCGCTGGTCTGCGCGGCGCTGCTCGGGGCGCTGCTGCTGGTCCTCGCCGACCTGGCCGGCCGCCGGCTGTTCGCCCCCACCCAACTGCCGGCCGGCGTGCTCACCGCGGCCATCGGCGGCCCGTACCTGATGTTCCTGCTGCTGCGGAACCGAGGAAGGCGGTCGTGACCGCGATGCTGTCCACCCGCGACCTGGTCGCCGGCTACGACGAGCGGACCGTGCTCGACGGGCTCGACCTCGACCTGCCCACCGACGCGTTCACCGTGATCGTCGGAGCGAACGCCTGCGGCAAGTCCACCCTGCTGCGCACCATGGCCCGGCTGCTCACGCCCTGCCGGGGCGCCGTGCTGCTCGATGGTGCCGCCATCCGGGACCTGCCCACCCGGGACGTGGCCCGGCGGCTCGGCGTGCTGCCGCAGAACCCACTGGTGCCCGAGGGGATCACCGTCGCCGACCTGGTCGGCCGCGGCCGGCAGCCCCACCAGCGGTGGTGGCGACAGTGGTCCGCCGAGGACGGCCGGGCGGTGGACACCGCGATGGCCATGGCCGACGTGGCCGGGCTCGCCGACCGCCCGGTCGACACCCTCTCCGGCGGGCAACGCCAGCGGGTCTGGATCGCCATGGCGCTCGCCCAGGACACCGAGGCGCTGCTGCTGGACGAGCCGACCACCTTCCTCGACCTGGCTCACCAGGTGGAGGTGCTGGACCTGCTGCGCAGCCTCCGGGCCGAACGGGGCCGCACCGTGGTGGCCGTGCTGCACGACCTCAACCAGGCCGCCCGGTACGCCGACCACCTCGTCGCGATGCGCGCCGGCCGGGTGGTCGCCGCCGGACCGCCCCGCGAGATCCTCACCGCCGGCCTGGTCCGGGAGGTCTTCGGGCTCGACTGCGTGGTGGTGCCCTGCCCGGTCAGCGGCGCCCCCCTGGTGGTCCCCGCCCTCACCCAGACCCCGGCCGCCACCGCCCCGGCGACCCCTTCCACCAGCTCCCCGGCCGCCCCGGCGGTCCGTTCCACAAGCGACGACGCGGAACCGCCGCGCGTCGGCACGTACCCGAAAGGACTCTGATGCGTCGACTCGCCGCCGCCCTCACCGCGGCCCTGTTCCTCGGCGTCGGCCTCACCGCCTGCGGTGAGAGCGACCCGGTCGCCGGCACCGCCACAGGCGAGACCCGGGAGATCACCCACGCCATGGGCACCACCCGGGTGCCGGCCGCCCCGAAGCGGGTCGTGGTGCTCGACACCGACAAGATCGACACCGCGCTCTCGCTCGGCGTCACCCCGGTCGGCGCGGCCACCGCCGGCGAGGCGCGCAGCTGGCCCACCTACCTCGGCGAGGAGAAGCTCGCCGCCATCAAGGAGGTCGGGGTGCTCACCGAACCCGACCTGGAGGCGATCAACGCGCTGAAGCCCGACCTCATCCTCGGCAGCAGGTTCCGCCAGGAAAAGTTCTACGACGAGCTCGCCGCCATCGCCCCGACCGTCTTCACCGAGAAGGTCGGCGTCACCTGGAAGGAGAACTTCCTCCTCGACGGCCAGGCCCTCGGCCGGCAGCAGCAGGCTCGCGACCTGCTCACCGCGTACGAGCAGCGGGCGAAGGAGTTCGGCGCGTCGCTGGGCGACGCCGCCGCCCGCCAGATCTCCATCGTGCGGTTCATCCCCGGCAACATCCGGGTGTACGGCCCCGACTCGTTCTCCGGCATCGTCATCGGCGACACCGGGCTCGGCCGCCCCCAGCGGCAGCTCCTCGACGGCAAGGAGGACCGCCGCTTCGACCTGGTCAGCCCCGAGCGGATCAACGAGGTCGACGGCGACGTCATCTTCGTCACCGCGTACGGCGAGAAGGCGGCCGGTGAGCAGGCGAAGGTCACCGGCGGCAGCCTCTGGCAGCGGCTCTCCGCGGTCCGGGCGGGCAAGGCGCACCCGGTCTCCGACGAGGTCTGGATGACCGGCATCGGCGTCGGCGCCGCCAACAAGATCCTCGACGACCTGGCAAAGCACCTGACGCCCTGACCCCGCTCTTCGCCCGCCCCGCCCGCGCGGCCCGCGCGGCCCCGCCCAAGATCGCGCTTGATCCAGGAAGTAGTGGCCTCCTTCCGCGCCGGAGGCCACTGTTTCCATGTTCGAGCGCGATCTTGTGGGCGAAGCGGGATCCCGCCGGCGGGGCGACGGGGTGTCACGTCCGGCCTCGGTGACCTCTGGCCCGGAGGGCGGCGCGGACCTCGGCGAGGAAGCCTTCGAAGTCCTCCCGGAGACGTTTGCCAGTCACATGCAGCACGATCCAGTCGCCGCCGATCAGTTGGTTGAGGCGGCGGCGGTCCCGGTGGAACTGCTCGGCATCGTCGTGCCACAGCCCGTCGTACTCGACGGCGACCTTGAACTCCGGCCAGGCCAGGTCGAGCCTGGCGACGAAGCGGGTCCCGTCGGCCACGACCCACTGGGTCTGCGGCCGGGGCAGCCCAGCCAGCACCAGACGGGCCCGCGTGCGCGACTCCTGGGGGGACTCGGCCCCCGCGTCGGCGAGGTCGACGGCACGTAACAGGGACCGCCAGCCCCGCCGTCCGGCCCGGGCGAGCGCGTACTCCCGCAGCGCCGGGATCCCGACCAGTCGACGGGCCAGCAGCCCGTCGAGGATGACGACCGCCTCCACCACATCCAACCAACCGGACACGTCCCAGCACGTACGCGGAACTGTGGTGACCAGCAGCCCGTCCTGGTCGCAGACATCGTCCGGATCAACCTCCGCCCGATGGACCCGCAGCCCAGAGGCCGGGCCCCGCCGCGCGCCGACTCTGGTCCCCCTGGTTGTCGGAGCGAGGAGCTCCGGCTCCCCGCCGGTGGCGCTTAGTGCGTCGCGCGACGGCTGATCCGACCCGCAGACGGTGGGCACCAGGACGTCCACCGGTTCCCGCGGCTCGACCTTGCCGACCCGGTAGAGAGCCGCGGCGGAGCGACCGGCGACAGCGGTGCCGGGAGGCACGAGCCAACGGGTGACCGCCCGGCAGCGATCGCGGTGTGAGACCGGCAGTAGTGCGTCGGCGTAGACGTCCCGGAACAGGTTGCGCCAGGCCGTGCTGCGTAGATCGTTGCGGGTCAGCAGACCCTGGGACACGGCAACCGATCCGCGGAAGATCCGGCCGCGCAGTTGGGGAGGTCGTCGGGGCGCCTTCGGCATGCGGGCCACGCTGCCAAATTCGCTCGCCTGGAGTCGACCCCTGTGGACAACCCTGCAAGATCGCGCTTCAACATGGAAGTAGTGGCCTCCCTGGCGGCGGGAAGCCACTACTTCATGGATCGAGCACGATCTTGCGGAGCGGAGCGGGGCGGGGCGGGGCGGTTTGGTGGTCAGGCGGCGGTGGACCAGATGGCGCGGAAGGCGGCCGCCTCGCCGGCCAACCACTGCTCCACCTGGTCGGGCTTGACCGCCTCCGGCATGCGGTGGGCCTCGCCCCGGCGGACGTCGACCAGGACCGGCTCCGCGTGCGGGAGCACCGCGTCCATGTGTCGGGCCATCAGGTGCAGGGTGGCCAGGGCGGCCTCCTCGCTCGGCGGCGCCTCGTCGAAGTGCAGCCGGATCGCCTCGGCGCGGCCGTCGGCGTACCGGACGCCGAAGTGGGGGTTGATCTTCACTGGCAGGTCACCGAGCATCGCCAGGGCGTCGCGGGTCTGCGCCAGGTCGACCCCGGCCGGGTCGCCGAGCGAGCGGAGCCAGCTGGTGGCCCCGGGCACGAGGGCCTGGTAGAGCGGCTTCCAGCGGGGCTTGACCAGGTCGGGCACCTGCTCGAGGTGGGTGCCGCCGGTGTGGAAGGCGACGTCGGCCTTCAGCGCCTTGACGAACTGGCCGTGCGGGTTGAAGCCGTGGCGGCTGGCGCGCTGCTTGCGCAGGCCGCCGACGAAGGTGGCCTTGGTCGGCCCGGTGCGGTCGACGTACCGGGTGAAGCCGAGGAGCGTGGCGTAGGGGGTGAGCGGGGCGGAGGCGGGCGCGGTCACGGGCGTCCTCCCAGTTCAGGAGCGCTATTAGTACATACATTCTAATAGACGGGGCTGACATCGCCCAGGGCACAAAAAGGGCCGCCCGGACATCCTGGGCGGCCCTTTTTCGAGTCTGATGGATCGTTACGACCGCAGACCGACCTGTGGCGTGCGTGACGCATAGACGTAGTACGGCACCCAGGGGCGACCGTCGACGGGCCGGGTTCGAATGGTGAAGCCAGCACCGCGTAACAGCTCGACCACTCCCTTGAAGGTGCGCTGCCACTCCCGTCCTGGCTGGTCGGCCAGAAAGTCGTGGCAGGAGACCGCCAGGTGGCGCACCGCGCTCAGGGCCTCCACCGACCCGCGAAGCGCCGGCAGTTCCGCCCCCTCGATGTTCATCTTGAGCAGGTCGACACGACGCAGGTCGTACGCGGACATGACCTCCGCGAGGGTGCGACCGCGGACCGGCACACCCGCCGACGCGTCGGTGGTCAATCCGTTGACCACGTGTCCCTGGTCGTCGTCATTCTCCAGGTGGACCGTTCCCGGGGTGTCCACGATCGCGCACTCCACCGGGGTCACGTTGGTCAGCCGGTTGAGGGCGACGGTACGACGCAGGCAGTCGAACGTGCGCGGATGCGCTTCGATCGCGACGACCCGGCCATGCTCCCCGACCAGTCGGGAGAAGAGACGGACCTCGCCGCCGATGCCGGCCCCGACGTCGAGGACGGTGTCGCCCGGCTGTGGCCGGTAGGCGTGGAGGAAGAAGTCCTCAGCCTCTCGATCCTGCCGGTCCGGCGTGAGCGGCGTGAGGAAGGTGTTCACCAGGGTGCCGGTCGGATGCCGGTGGATCCAGGCGCCATCGTCGTATCGCACACGGCAGGGGATTCCGCGCGCGGAGTAGTAGGCACCGCCGATCCGCGCCGTCAGGCGCGGACCGACCCGCCTGGTCAACAGGTCCACCATCTGCCGTTTGCCAGCCATACCCTCTCCTCGCTCGACGGGCACGCCGGCGCCCGCCGAGCTCCGGAAGTGTCGTCCCCGCTATTGGAGAAACGACAGGGACCACCCGACCGTGACGCGAGAAGCAGGCCAATTCGGACACCTGTAACAGGCGTCGACCGAGGTCAGAGCTGGCCGACGTCGGTGATCCGGACGACCGCCACCCCGGCCTCGTCGGAGGCGGCCAGGTCGACCTCGGCGCTGATGCCCCAGTCGTGGTCGTCCTCCGGGTCGTCCAGGATCTGCCGCACGGTCCACTTCTCGCGGCCCTGTTCGATCATCAGCAGCGCCGGCCCGCGCGCGTCCGGTCCCACCCCGATCAAGTCGTACGCCTCGAAGTACGGCTCCAGCGCGTCCGCCCAGGCGTCGGCGTCCCATCCGTTCGCCGCGTCCAGCTCGCCGAGCAGGTCCCAGCGGCGCAGGGCGGCCAGCTCGACCCGGCGGAACAGCGCGTTGCGCACCAGCACCCGGAACGCGCGGGCGTTGCGGGTGACCGCCGGCACCTTCTCCTCCAGGGAGGCGTGGGCCTGGGCGGCGTCGGCGACGTCGGAGGGGTTGCGCAGCCGCTCCCACTCGTCGATCAGGCTGGAGTCGACCTGGCGGACCAGCTCGCCCAGCCACTCGATGAGGTCGACCAGCTCCTCGGTCTTGGCGTCCTCGGGGACGGTCTGCCGCAGCGTCTTGTACGCGTCGGCGAGGTAGCGCAGCACCAGCCCCTCGGAGCGGGTCAGGCCGTAGAACTGGACGTACTCCCCGAAGGTCATGGCCCGCTCGTACATATCCCGGACGACCGACTTGGGGGAGAGCTCGTGGTCGGCCACCCAGGGGTGCCCCCGGCGGTACATCTCGTACGCCCCGTCCAGCAGCTCCGCGAGCGGCTTGGGCCAGGTCACCTCGTCGAGCAGCTCGATCCGGGCCTCGTACTCGATGCCCTCGGCCTTCATCGCGGCGACCGCCTCGCCGCGGGCCTTGAACTGCTGCGCCGACAGGATCTGCCGCGGGTTGTCGAGGATCGACTCGATCACGCTGAGCACGTCGAGGGCGTACGACGGGGACTCGACGTCGAGCAGCTCGATGGCGGCCAGCGCGAGCGGGGAGAGCGGCTGGTTGAGCGCGAAGTCGAGCTGGAGGTCGACGGTGAGCCGGACCCGGCGGCCGGTCTCGTCCGGCTCGGCCAGCTCCTCGACCACCCCGCCAGCGCGCAGCGCCCGGTAGATGGCGATGGCCCGGCGGATGTGCCGGCGCTGGGCGGTAGCGTCCTCGTGGTTGTCGGTGAGCAGGTGCCGCATCGCGGTGAACGCGTCGCCGGGGCGGCCGATCACGTTGAGCAGCATCGAGTGGCTGACCTGGAAGCTGGAGGTCAACGGCTCGGGCTCGGCGTCGACCAGCCGCTGGAAGGTCGGCTCGCCCCAGCCGATGGAGCCCTCCGGCGGCTTCTTCTTGACCACCTTGCGGCGCTTCTTCGGGTCGTCGCCGGCCTTGGCGAGGGCCTTCTCGTTCTCGATGACGTGCTCGGGGGCCTGCACGACGACCCGGCCGATGGTGTCGAAGCCGGCCCGCCCGGCCCGGCCGGCGATCTGGTGGAACTCGCGGGCCTTGAGCAGCCGGGTACGCACCCCGTCGTACTTCGACAGGCCGGTGAAGAGCACCGTGCGGATCGGCACGTTGATGCCGACGCCGAGGGTGTCCGTACCGCAGATGACCTTGAGCAGGCCAGCCTGGGCCAGGGTCTCCACCAGCCGGCGGTACTTGGGCAGCATGCCGGCGTGGTGCACGCCGATGCCGTGCCGGACCAGCCGGGACAGCGTCTTGCCGAAGCCGGAGGTGAACCGGAAGTTCCCGATCGCACTCGCGATCATGTCCTTCTCGGCCCGGCTGCACACGTTGACGCTCATCAGCGCCTGGGCGCGTTCCAGCGCGGCGGCCTGGGTGAAGTGCACGACGTACACCGGGGCCTGCTTGGTCTCCAGCAGCTCCTCGAGCGTCTCGTGCAGCGGCGTGGTCGCGTACGAGAAGATCAGCGGGACCGGCCGCTCGGCCGAGCGGACGACGGCGGTGGGCCGGCCGGTACGCCGGGTCAGGTCGTCGACGAAGCGGGTGGTGTCGCCGAGGGTGGCGGACATCAGCACGAACTGCGCCTGCGGCAGCTCGATGATCGGCGCCTGCCACGCCCAGCCCCGGTCGGGCTCGGCGTAGAAGTGGAACTCGTCCATGATCACCTGGCCGACGTCGGCCCGGGCGCCTTCGCGCAGCGCCAGGTTCGCCAGGATCTCGGCCGTGCAGCAGATGATCGGGGCGTCGGCGTTGACGCTGGCGTCGCCGGTCAGCATGCCGACGTTCTCCGCGCCGAAGACCTCGCAGAGGGCGAAGAACTTCTCCGACACCAGTGCCTTGATCGGCGCGGTGTAGAAGGTGGTGCGGTCGTCGGCCAGCGCCGCGAAGTGCGCCGCGATCGCCACCAGGCTCTTGCCCGAGCCGGTCGGCGTATTCATGATCACGTTCGCGCCGGAGACGATCTCGATGACCGCCTCCTCCTGGTGGGGATAGAGGTCGAGGCCGCGCTCGGACGCCCAGGTGGCGAACGCGTCGTAGAGGGTGTCGGGGTCGGCGGTCTTCGGCAGCGCGGCGGTGAGAGTCATGGCGGCTCCCATCGTGCCCGGATCACGGCCCCTCGCGCCAACCGGGTCCGCCACGACGCCCGCCGGGCGCCCGCGTCGTCCCGCCTGTCCGGCTCCGCGCCCGCGCCGGCCCCGGCCGGGGTACGCCCCGCGGGTCAGCCCCGGGCCGCGTCGACCCGCCGGTGGACCAGGTCGAAGACCGGCCGGCCGGCGGTCAGCGCCCGCCGCTCGAACTTGGTGACCGGCCGGTGCGCCGGGCGGGGAGCGTACCCGCCGTGCACGTCGACCAGCTCCGGGTCGGCGGTGAGCGTCTCGCGCATCGACTCGGCGTACTGCGCCCAGTCGGTGGCGCAGTGCAGGGTGCCGCCCGGGACCAGCCGGGAGCGCAGTAGCGCCACGTGCTCCGGCTGGATGATCCGCCGCTTGTGGTGCTTCGACTTCGGCCACGGATCGGGGAAGAAGACGTGCACCGCGTCCAGCGAGCCCTCCGGCAGCGCCCGGACCAGGTCCAGCGCGTCGCCCTGCGCCAGCCGGACGTTGGCCAGCCCCTGCCGCTGCACCAGGTCCAGCAGGTTGGCGATTCCGGGCGTGTGCACCTCGACCGCCAGATAGTCTCGGCCCGGGTCGGCGGCGGCCATCACCGCCGTCGCGTCACCCATCCCGGAGCCGATCTCCAGCACCACCGGGGCCCGACGGCCGAAGAGCGCGGCCGGATCGAACGGCCCGGTCAACTCCTCGGTGATGTCGAAGCCGTAGGTGGGCCAGAGCCGGTCCAACGCGTCGGTCTGCCGGCCGCTCATCCGGCCGCGGCGCGGGTGGAAGGTGCGGATGCGGGACGCGGGGCCCGGCGGGCGCGCGGCAACGGGGTTCGGGTCGGTGGAGGTCACAGCGAACCGAGCGTACGCGACGGCTCCGCCGGAACGGATGTGGTGGGCGGCCGGGGGTGAGAGGATTCATCCCGTACGGCAGGACGGGCGGTCCGCTGCGCGGTACGGCCCACGGCGCCGGGAGGGGTCATGAGGTCAGTCACGCGGCTCGGCGCGGCGGTCGCGGTCGCCGCGATGGCCGGCGCCCTGTCGGCGGCCACCCCGGCGAACGCCCGCGCGCTGCCGGCCCGGGCCGAACCGGCCCCCGTCGAGGAGACCCCGTCCTCCGGCGACATCATCTTCATCGAGGTGACCCCGGCGACCGTGGAGGCGGGTTACCTGGTCGGCATCCGGGCGAGCTGCCGGGAGAACTCGGTGCCCGCGATCGCGGTGTCGGACGCCTTCGGCCGGGTCCAGGTGCAGCCGCAGCGGGGTCTGCTCACCGCCTCCCCGATGGTGCACGAACGCACCCGGCCAGGGAACTACCGGGTCAAGCTGGAGTGCCGGGGCGGCGAGACGGCCTCGACCATGCTCCAGGTGGTCAAGTCGGTACGCCCGACCGCGTCGCCGACCCGTCAGCCCACGAGGCCGCCCACTCACCCGCCCACTCACCAACCCAGCCGGGGCCCGGCGACCGGCTTCGGCGGCACCGCCGACTCCGGAGGGCTGGGCGGGCTGCTCGTTCCCGGTGGGTTGGCGCTCACCGTCGCCGGGGTGGCCGTGGGGCTGACCGCCCGGCGCCGGCCTCGCGGCATCGTCCGGCGCTGAGGCCCGCCGTGGCGTCGCCCACCGCCCCGCCACCGGCCCGCGGCCGGCGTCCCTCCCCGTTCCCGGTCGCCGACCCGCCGCCCGAGCCCGCCCCACCGGCCGTCGGGGCACCCGGCTCCGCGGCGGATCCGCCGGCCGCCGTCGCATCGCCCGCCGCCGCATCGCCCGCCGCCGCATCGCCCGCCGCCACGCCGCCCGCCGCCACGCCGCCCGCCCTGGCCGGCGACGCATCGCCCCGCCCGGCCGCCGCCGGGCCGGCCGGGCACCGGGTCGCCGGGCGACCCATGGGCCGGGTGTACGGGTCACGAGCCCGACGGCCGGCGCGCCCGGACGGGCGGCAGCGCGGGTCGGTGACCGGCGCGGAGCCCGGGCCGGAGATACCCGACACCGAGGCGCCGGCCCCGATCTGGGAGCCCGACCCGTCCGGGTCGCAGTTTCGCCACCCGGAGCCGTCAGCGGCGATCTGGGAGCCGGAGCCGTCACCGCGGGCCTCGTCGCCGAGCCCTGCCGAGCAGGCCGGGACGATCGCCGGTTCTCGCCCTGAGCAGGCCGGGACGATCGCCGGTTCTCGCCCTGAGCAGGCCGGGACGATCGCCGGTTCTCGCCCTGAGCGGGCCGGGACGGCCGCCGGTTCTCGCCCCGACCGGGCCGGGGTCGGACCTCGCCCCGACCGGGCGGAAGCACCGACGTCCGACGGCCCACCATCGGCCCGGGCGGCGGGTCCGGCCGGCGGCGCCTGGTGGCCGGTGGATCAGCCGCCCCCGCCCGGCGACCTGCGATCCCGCCCACCGGGCGCCAGTCGGGGCCAGCTGTCCCGGGCCGCCCGCTGGGTAGGGGCGTGGCAACCGGTCTCGTCGCCGCCGGCCGCCCGTCCGTCTCCCGCCCGGCGGGCCTCCGTGGTCCGCCCGGTGGTCGGCCGGGACCTGGTCGCCCCCGAGCGGGCCGCCCGGCCCGCCGACGCCCCACCGCCGGTCCCGCCGACGACGGGCGCCGGCTCCCGCCCGGACCGGGGTAGGGGCCGCCGCCCATGGTCCGGGCCGCTGGCGATCGTCCTGGTGTTGTTCGGCATCTTCGCCACCGGGGCGGGGCTGGGGCGTACCGCCGGCCCGTTCGACCGGTTGACCGGCGGCGGGACGGCCGAACGGGCTCCGGTCGCGGCGCCAGAGCCGGCCCGCTTGCCGGTCAGCCGCCCGATCCGGCTCAGTGTGCCGGCGATCAAGGTGGCGGCGCCGGTCTCCGCGGTCGGCCAGGCCCCCGACGGGACCATCGCGGTGCCGCCGCTGAGCCGGCACAACGAGACCGGCTGGTACGACCGCGGCCCGACCCCCGGCGAGCCCGGTCCGGCGGTGATCGTCGGTCACGTGGACACCAAGACCGGTCCGTCCGTCTTCTACGACCTGCGCAAGCTGAAGCCGGGGGACCGGATCGAGGTGACCCGGGCCGATCGCAGCGTGGTGGTCTTCAAGGTCGACTCGGTCGAGTACTTCGACAAGGACAACCTCCCAGCCGACCGGGTGTACGGCGACCAGGGGCCGCCCGGCCTGCGTCTGATCACCTGCGGCGGCGACTGGGTCGGTGGGCACACCGGCTACGCCGACAACGTGATCGCCTTCGCCTCGCTGGTCGAGACCCGCCGCCCCTGACCGTCGCCGTCCGGCCCGCGCGTCGCCGTCCGACCGCCGGCACGGCTCGACGACCCGTAGGTCCGGCCGGCGCGGCGCCCGCCGGTGGAGCGTCAGCCCTTGCCGGTCACCTGCTGGACCACCTCGAACTCCAGCAGCGTCGCGCCGGAGGCCACCGGTCGCCGCTGCTCGCCACCCTCGCCGCCGGCGTGCGCCGCCCGGGACGGCCCGGCCGCCCACGCCTGGTACGCCTCCTCCGTCTCCCAGCGGGTGTAGACGAAGTAGCGGGTTTCACCGGCCACCGGGCGCAGCAGTTCGAAGCCGAGGAAGCCGGGGGAGTTCTCCACCGCGCCGGCCCGGGCCGCGAACCGTCGTTCCAGCTCCTCGCCGGCGCCGGACGGGACGTCGATCGCGTTGATCTTCACGACTGCCATCCGCCCACCCTAGCCGGCACGGCCCGGTGCGCAGCGGCTCACAGCGGTTCGACGGCGGGCACCAGGTCGGCGTCGACCACGATCGGGGCGTGGTCGGAGGGGCCCTTGCCCTTGCGGGCCTCCCGGTCCACGTAGGCCGCGCGGACCGTGCGGGCGAACGGGGCGGAGGCGTACACCAGGTCGATCCGCATGCCCTTGTTCTGGTGGAACATGCCGGCCCGGTAGTCCCAGTAGGTGTAGGGGTGCGGACCCTTCATCGGCGTCGGCACCACGTCGTCCAGGCCGAGGTCGCGCAGGGCGGCCAGGGCGGCCCGCTCGGCGGGGGTGACGTGGGTGGAGTGCCGGAACAGCGCCGGGTCCCACACGTCGGCGTCGGTGGGGGCGACGTTGAAGTCGCCGCAGACCGCCACCGGCAGGCCACCGGCGAGTTCCGGTTCCAGCGCGTCCCGCAGGCCCGCGAACCAGGCCAGCTTGTACGCGTAGTGCGGGTCGTCGGGGGAGCGGCCGTTGGGCACGTACACCGACCAGACCCGCAGCCCGTCGCAGGTGGCGGAGATGGCGCGGGCCTCCGGCTCGGGGAACCCGGGCTCGCCGGGGAACCCGACGGTCACGTCGGCCAGCCCGACCCGGGACAGGATGGCCACCCCGTTCCACCGGCCGTCGCTGTGGCTGGCCACCGTGTAGCCCAGCTCGCCCACCTCGGCGACCGGGAACGCCCCGTCGGGGCACTTGGTCTCCTGGAGGCAGACGACGTCCGGGGCGGTGCCGGCGAGCCAGTCCAGCAGCCGGGGCAGTCGGGCCTTCACCGAGTTGACGTTCCAGGTCGCCAGGCGCATGGGTCCAGCCTGCCGCATCGGCGGCCCGCCCGCCGCCCGGCACGACGGAGGGTCCCCCCGACGCCGGGGGGACCCTCCGCGACGATCAGCTGCCCGGCGCGTCGTTGGGGCGGCTCTGCTCGGCCAGGAAGCGTTCCAGCTCGGCGCCGAGCTCGTCGGCGGTGGGCAGCGGCCCGTTCTCGGCGGCCAGCAGGTTCTTCTCGCCGCGCCCGCGGGCGAACGCGTCGTACTGCTCCTCCAGCGCCTGGACCAGGGCGGCGGCGTCGTCGGTCTGGGCGACCTGGCGGTCGATCTCGACCCGGACCACCTCGGCGGCGGCCCGCAGGCCGTCGTGCGGCAGCAGCAGGCCGGTGCTGCGCGACACCGAGCTGAGCAGCACCTCGGCGGCGGCCGGGTACTCGGCCTGGGCCACGTAGTGCGGCACGTGGGCGGCGAAGCCGAGCGCGTCGCGGCCCTGCTGGCCGAGCCGGTACTCCAGCAGGTGGCCGATGCTGCCGGGCACCTGTACCCGCTGCAGCCACGGCTCGTAGCCGGCGATCAGCTCCGGGCGGGTGGCGTGCGCGGTGAGCCCGGTGGGCCGGGTGTGCGGCACGGCCATCGGGATCGAGTTGAGCCCGACGGTGAGCCGGACGTCGAGGCGGGCGGTGAGCCCGGCCACGGCGGCGGCGAACCGCTCCCACTGGAGGTCCGGCTCGGGGCCGGTGAGCAGCAGGAAGGGCGTCTCGTCGTCGTCGTGCAACAGGTGCAGTGTGAGTTCGGGGGCGTCGTAGTGCTCCCAGTGGTCCTCGACGAAGGTCATCACCGGGCGCCGGGAGCGGTAGTCGAAGAGCTGGTCGACGTCGAAGGTGGCGATGGGGCGCGCCTCCAGCGAGGTGAGCAACTGCTCGCGCGCCAGCCGGGTGGCGTTGCCCGCGTCGACGAAGCCGGTCAGGGCCTGGATGAGCACGGGTTGGCCGAGGTCGGGCAGGTCGTCGGTGAGCTGGTAGAGCTCGTGTGGGTCGAGCACCGGTAGGGACCTCCTGGGAAACGCGCGTACGGGCGCCGCGCGGGAACGGCACCCGGTTCGGGGAACCACCCGCAATCCTGATCCATTCCATCAGGCGCCGATCACCGGCCGTCGGGCCGTCCCACCGGGCCGCCGACCACGTGGCCGGAGCCGTGGATGGCGAGACATCCACCGTACGGGCCGACAGGTGGTCAGCCGTACGACCGATGCGGGTGATCTTGACCGGTCGAGTGCCGGCGAGCGTGCTTCCTGCCTGCGCCGCCCCTCGGCGGGGCGGTTGACCGGTTGGCCCGACCCGGGCGGTTTGGCAGGTTGTGCGGGCGTAAGTGGCGGTCTGCCGAGCTTGCGGGGTCTTGTTTGTGTTCAGCGCCACGTGATCACCCACCGTGATCATGCGGATCTCCGCCTAGCCTCGTCGAATGCGTGACGACGGCACCCTCGACGACCAGTACGCCCCCGAAGGCACGACTGGCCGTTCGGACGACATCCCCTCGTCCGATCGGACCGGCGCTTCCCGTGACCCCCGCCAGGGCCGGATCCTCGGCCGCCTGCTCCCCCGTACCCGTTCCGCCCAGCGGACTAACCCCGCCGGCGCCACCGGGCGCCCCGTGCGCGCCCGGGTGGCCGTGGCCACCGGCCTGGTCTGCTGCCTCGGCGCCGCTGCCGGCGTCACCCAGTTCGGTGGTGGCCTGACCGACCAGGTCGGCCGGACCGTCGGGCTCGCCGAGCAGGCCGAGCGGGCCGCCGCCGAGCCGGCCTCCCGCGGACTGGAGCGGGCCGCCGTGGCCGCCCCGCCCTCGCCCCGGCCCTCCGCGACCGCCACCTCGACCCCGGACCCGGACGTCTCCCCGACGCCGACCAAGAAGCCCACCGCCACCAAGAAGCCCACCGCCACCAAGAAGCCGAAGCCCAAGGTCAAGCCGAAGCCCCGGCCGAAGCCGGTCCTGGTCGACGCCGCCCCGGTCGCCGGTCTCGACGAGACGCAGATGGACAACGCCAAGGCGATCGTGCGCGCCGCCAAGAAGATGGGCGTGCCGCGGCAGGCGATGGTGATCGCGGTGGCCACCGCCATGCAGGAGAGCACCCTGCTCAACTACGCCAGCGGCGTGCTGCCCGAGTCGCAGGACTACCCGCACCAGGCGATCGGCTGGGACCACGACTCGGTCGGGCTGTTCCAGCAGCGGCCGAGCAGCGGCTGGGGCACCGTCGAGCAGCTGATGGACCCCGAGTTCGCCACCCAGGCGTTCCTCGCCGTGCTGCTCCAGGTCCCCGGCTGGCAGGACATGCCGGTCACCGTGGCCGCGCAGATCGTCCAGGTCTCGGCCTTCCCCGACGCGTACGCGCAGTGGGAGTGGGCGGCCACCGAGGTGGTCGACGCGATCTACCCGCGTCGGAACTGACCGGGGCCCGCATCTGGCCACTGTGGACGCTTGAGCGTTGTCTCCGCGGGGTACACATGATGAGGAGCAACCCACAGGAGGTCGACATGTCAGCACTGGTGCGACGGATCAGCACGTTCCTGCGCTCGCCCCGCGGGCAGCAGCTGGTCGAGCGCGGCCGGCGGGAGATGGCCAAGCCGGAGAACCAGGCCCGGCTGCGGCAGCTCGCCACCCGGCTGTCTTCTCGCCGCCGCTGACCACGGCGCAGCCGTCCCTCGACCTCCGGGAGCATCCGTGACCGACTCCGCGTCCGTCGAACCGCCCACCGGCCGGGACGCCGCGCCGACCGACCCCGTCGTGCCGCCCGCTGCCGGCCCGGCGCCGGCCGACGGCACGGACGCGCCCGACGCCCCACCGGCCCGGCTCTGGGACCGGATGCGGGACGACCCGCAGTACGCCCCGGAGCACCTCGCCCTGGAGGCGGTACGCCGGCTCGGGCCGGAAGCCGCCCGCTGGGCGCGACGGGCCCGGGCCGACCGGCCCGGTGTCTCCGCCGAGGAGTTGGCCGAGCAGGCCGTCCGCCGGTTCGTCAACCACGCCCGGTTCTCCGGCGCGGTTTCCGGCGCCGCGGGGCTGCCCGGCGCCGTGATCGACGTGGGGGTGCTGGCCTGGACCCAGGCCCGGATGGTGCTGCACGTCGCCGCCGCGTACGGGGTGGATCCCGAGCACCCGGACCGGGCCACCGACCTGCTGGTGCTGCAGAAGGTGCACAAGGTCGCCGAGAGTGCCCGGCTCGCCCTCGGGGTGGCCGCCGGGCGGGAGCGCGCCGGAGCGCTCTTCGGCGCCGGCGGGCAGGGCCCGCTGGGTCGGGCCATGCTGCGGCTGGGCGTACGCCTGGCGCAGATGGCCGGGGTGCGCGCCGCCAAGCGGGTCGCCGCCAAGGTCATCCCCGGGGCAGCCATCGTCCTGGGCACCTGGGCCAACTCGTCGGCCACCACCGACCTGGCCGCCCGCGCCCGCACCCTCTACCGGGCCGGGGCGCCGCCCGTGCCGACACCGCGTGACGGTACGTCGGCATAGCCGCGGCAGCGGCCGGTCGGCCCGGCCGGCGGCGGCCGGTCAGTCGGCCCAGCCGGCGGAGCGCCAGGTCGCCTCGGCGAGCCGGCGCTGGCCGGTGGCGTTGGGGTGGAACCAGTCCAGCTTGTTGACCAGGTCCAGGGAGAACCGCACCCGGTGCACGGCCCCGCCGTCGTGCCGGCAGCGTGACCCGTACGCCCGGCAGGCCGCCCGCAGCTGCGCGTCGTAGTCGTCGATCCGCTGCCGGAAGGTGGCCCGGCGGGCGACCGCCGCGGGCGCGGTCGAGGTGGGGTCGGCCAACAGGGCCGGGCAGACGCCGTACCGCCAGGCGCGCACGGCCCGGTCGTCGGTGTGCCCGACCTGCCAGAGCCGGTAGAGGTCGGGGATGCTGACCACCAGCACCCGCGCCTTGGGTCGGCCCTTGCGCAGCACCCGCAGCGCCCGGTCGACCTGGTCGCGGAAGGTGGCCACCGGGGTCATCTGGTCGATGCCGCCCCGGCAGGCGTCGTTGGCCCCGATCAGCACGGTCACGTAGTCGGCGCGGTCGCGGACCGCCGCCTCGGCCTGCCCGGTGAGCGCGGTGGCCCGGGCCCCGGGCGCGGAGCGGTTGTGGGCCCGGCCGCGCAGCGCCGGATCGATCTCCAGCAGTCGCTGGTAGTGGCTGTCTATCCGCAGGCCGTCCCCGGTGGACCAGGAGTTGCGCTGGCACGAGGTGAGCACCACGCAGGAGCCGAAGCCGGCGGTGATCGAGTCACCCAGCGCCGACATGCTGACGGGCAGGCCCGGCCGGCCGGGGTCGCGGGACGGGCGGGGAGACGCCTGACCGCCCTCGCAGGCGAGGGCGACGAGCGCCGCGAGGCAGGCGACGGCGGCGACCCAGCGACGTGGCATGGTCCACCCCAGTTCGGTGCGGAGAGCAACGGCGGGGTAACCCTATGCGGTCGATCGACGGCTGTCGAGAGGTTGCCCGGTGGACGGGTGGGATCAGCGGCGGGCGGCCCGCCACGGCGCCGGCTGGCCGTGCAGCCACCAGTGCAGGGCCCGGGTGATCCGGGGCAGCACCAGGTAGGTCATCAGCGGCGTCAGGCAGAGGGTCATCAGCAGGGTCCGGGCGGCCAGCGGCACGTCGGGGATGAACCGGGCGGTCAGCAGGGTGGCGGTCAGGCTCAGCGGGAAGAAGGCCAGCCAGATCGTCACCGCCTGCTTCCACCGGGGCGGGGCCGGCGGCACCGCCGGCTCGGCCGCGAGGGTCTCGACGACGTGGTCGACCGGGGCGTCGAACCAGCCCTCGATGCCGGTACGCCGCTCCACCCGGGTGTGCTCGACGATGCCCTGCGCGGAGGTCAGCCACCAGGTGCGCTGGGGCGACTCCTCCCAGCGGCGCAGCGTCTCGTCGTCGGCGAAGCGGTAGAGCATGTGCCACTCGGGCGAGCCCGGGGCGCTCTGCACCCAGCCCACGCCCAGGAAGCCGGGGAAGCCCTCGGCCAGCGCGCTGCCGGCCCGCATCCACGCGATCATCTCGTGGCTGCGGGCGGGATCGGCGCGTCGGGCGATCGCGACGGTCACCGGCATCGTCTGGGTCATGGTCATGCCCTCATCCTTCCGGTCGGCGTCGGTTCGGGCCCGGTCACGGCGCAGGGTTGTAACGCAACGCACCGGGCGGCTCATCCCGGGCGGTGGCGGGGATCACCGGCTCGGGGCGGCGCACCGGTTAGGGCGGCACCAGCGGGGGTAGCCCGATGCAATGACGAGATCCCAGCCCCGGCGCGCCCGCGGGACGGTCGGGCACGCGTACAGCGCGCTGAACCTGCGCCTGGCGCTGGCGGCGTTCGGTCTGGTCACCATGACCCTCTTCGCCGTGCTGGCGTTCCGGGCGCACGTGGTGTGGCTCGGCGTGGTCTGCGCGCTGTTCGCCCTGGTCGCCGTGGTCGACCTGGTCGTCGTGCAGCGCCGCCGCGCCGCCCGGCACCGCGAGCAGCCGGGCGCGCGGCACTCACTGTTCGAGTGACAGGAGTACGACACGATGCCCATCGCCACCACCAACCCCGCCACCGGACAGGTGCTCAAGACGTACGACCCGATGTCGGACGAACAGGTCGACGCCGCCATCGAGCGGGCGCACCTCGCGTTCCGGCAGTTGCACGACACGACGTACGCGCAGCGGGCGCAGTGGCTCAACGCCGCCGCCGACCTGCTCGACGCCGAGCGGGACGCCACCGCCCGGCTGATGACCACCGAGATGGGCAAGACATACGCGGCCGCGAAGGCCGAGGTCACCAAATGCGCCACCGCCTGCCGCTTCTACGCCGCCAACGCGGAGAAGATGCTGGCCGACGAACCGGCCGACGCGGGCGCGGTGAAGGCGACCCGGGCGTTCGTCCGCTACCAGCCGATCGGGCCGGTGCTCGCGGTGATGCCGTGGAACTTCCCGCTCTGGCAGGTGATGCGGTTCGCCGCGCCGGCCCTGATGGCCGGCAACACCGGCCTGCTCAAGCACGCCTCCAACGTGCCGCAGACCGCGCTCTACCTGGAGGACGTGTTCCGCCGGGCCGGCTTCCCGGAGGGCGCGTTCGGCACCCTGTTGGTCGGCTCGGACGCGGTGGAGCGGATCCTCGCCGACCCCCGGGTCCGCGCGGCCACCCTCACCGGCAGCGAGGCCGCCGGCCGGTCGATCGCCCAGATCGCCGGCCGGGAGCTGAAGAAGACGGTGCTGGAACTGGGCGGCAGCGACCCGTTCGTGGTGATGCCCTCGGCCGACCTGGACAAGGCCGCCGAGGTGGCCACCACCGCCCGCTGCCAGAACAACGGCCAGTCCTGCATCGCCGCGAAGCGGTTCATCGTGCACACCGATGTCTTCGACGCGTTCGCCGAGAAGTTCGCCGCCCGGATGTCCGCGCTGCGGGTCGGCGACCCGATGGACGAGAACACCGACGTCGGGCCGCTGGCCAGCGAGCGGGGCCGCGACGAGATCCACGACCAGGTGAGCGACGCGGTCGACAACGGCGCGACGGTGCTCTGCGGCGGCGAGAAGCCCGACGGCGACGGCTGGTTCTATCCGCCGACCGTGGTCACCGACCTGAAGCCCGAGATGCGGATGTGGTCCGAGGAGGTCTTCGGCCCGGTCGCCGGCCTCTACCGGGCGAACTCCTACTCCGAAGCCATCGAGATCGCCAACGGCACCTCCTTCGGGCTGGGTTCCAACGCCTGGACCACCGACCCGGCCGAGCAGGAGCGCTTCGCCACCGACCTGGACGCCGGCAACGTCTTCATCAACGGGATGACCACGTCCTATCCGGAGCTGCCGTTCGGCGGGGTGAAGAACTCCGGCTACGGCCGGGAACTGTCCGCGGTGGGCATGCGGGAGTTCTGCAACACCAAGACGGTCTGGATCGGCGAGGGCGAGGCCGTCGCCGGCGCCGGCGCGCACTCCGAGTAGCCCTCCGTCGTCAGCAGGCTCCCGGTTCGCGCCGGGGGCCTGCTTACGTTGCGGGCGGGTTGGGTAGGAGGTGCGGCCATGACGGTGTTCGGCTTCCACGCTTCCCACGAGCAGATCCACCCGACCAAGCTGCTGGAGGCGGTGATCCACGCCGAACGGGCGGGCTTCGGGGCCGCCATGTCCTCGGACCACTTCTCACCCTGGAGCGCGCGGCAGGGCCAGTCGGCCTTCGCCTGGTCGTGGCTGGGCGCGGCGCTGCAGGCCACCAACCTCTCCTTCGGCGTGGTCAACGCCCCCGGCCAGCGGTACCACCCGGCGATCATCGCCCAGGCCATCGGCACCCTCGGCGCCATGTACCCGGGCCGGTTCTGGGCCGCGCTGGGCAGCGGCGAGGCGAGCAACGAGCACATCACCGGCGACGGCTGGCCGCGCAAGGAGCTGCGCAACGCGCGGCTGCGCGAGAGCGTCGACGTGATCCGGGCGCTGCTCGCCGGCGAGGAGGTCAGCCACGACGGCCTGGTCCGGGTGGACCGCGCCAAGCTCTGGACCCGCCCCGAGCAGCCGCCCGCCCTGATCGGCGCGGCGGTCAGCGTCGAGACCGCCCGGTGGGTCGCCGACTGGGCCGACGGCCTGATCACCGTCAACGCGCCGATCGAGCACCTGCGGCAGATGATCGACGCCTACCGGGAGGCCGGCGGGCGGGGGCCGCTGCACCTCCAGGTGCACGTCAGCTGGGCGCCCGACCAGGACCAGGCCGAGGCCATCGCGTACGACCAGTGGCGCAGCAACGTCTTCCCGCCGCCGGTCTGCTGGGACCTGGACACCGCCGAGCACTTCGACGCGGTCAGCGAGCAGGTGCCGATGGAGAAGGTCTCCTCGACCGTGAACGTCTCCGCCGACCTGGGCCGGCACGTCGGCTGGCTGGAGGAGTACGTCGAGCTAGGCTTCGACCAGATCGCGCTGCACCACGTCGGGCAGGAGCAGCGGGCGTTCATCGACGCCTTCGGCGCCGAGGTGCTGCCGAAACTGCGGACCGCCGGCTGATCGGGAGGAACCCGGACGCCGCCTAGGCTCGTACCCCATGGAACCTCTCTTCGAGGTTGTGATCTTCCTGGCGATCGCGACCTTCGGTGCGGCGCTGGCCCGCCGGCTGGGCCTGCTCGCGCCGATCCTGCTGGTGGTGCTCGGCCTCGCCCTGTCCTACCTGCCCGGCTTCCCTGAGGTCCGGCTCGAACCGGACCTGGTGCTGATCGGCATCCTGCCGCCGCTGCTCTGGGTGGCCGCGCTGGAGACGTCGGTGCCGGCGTTCAAGCTCAACCTGCGGCCGATCCTGCTGCTCGCGGTCGGCCTGGTGATCTTCACCGCGTTCGTGGTCGGCACCGTCGTGCACCTGTTCCTGCCCGCGCTGCCGTACTCGATCTGCCTGGCGCTGGGCGCGGTGGTGGCGCCGCCCGACGCGGTCGCCGCCACCGCGGTCGCCCGCAAGGTCGGCCTGCCCCGCCGGATCGTCACGATCCTGGAGGGGGAGAGCCTGGTCAACGACGCCACCGCGCTGGTGCTGCTGCGGGTGGCGATCGCCGCGGCCACCGCCGGCAGCGGTGGGGTCGGGGTCGGCTACGTGGCCCGGGAGGTGCTGGTGGCCACCGGCGGCGGCATCCTGGTCGGCCTGCTCGGCGTGGTGGTCTTCAGCTGGCTGCACAAGAAGATCGACGAGCCGCTGCTGGACAACGCCCTGTCGCTGATCGTGCCGTTCATCGTGGTCTTCGCCGCCGAGGAGATCCACGCCTCCGGGGTGGTCGCGGTGGTGGTGACCGGCCTGGGCATCGGGCACAAGCTGCCGCTGCTGCTGTCGGCCGCCTCCCGGTTGCAGACCACCGCCTTCTGGCGACTGGCCCGGTTCCTGCTGGAGGGCGTGGTCTTCCTACTGGTCGGCCTGCAACTGCGGGAGGTGCTGCGCGAGTTGGACGAGCCGTTCGGTTTCCTGGCCGGGATCACCGCGGCGGTGCTCGCGGCGGTCTTCCTGTCCCGGTTCGTCTGGCTCTTCCCGGCCACCTACCTGGCCCGGCTGGTGCCCGGGGTGCGGCGCAGGGACCCGGTCCCGCCGGTCCAGGTGCCGATCGTCATCGGCTGGGCCGGGATGCGCGGCGTGGTGACCCTGGCCGCCGCGCTGGCGCTGCCGCTCACCCTGGCCGGTGACCGGCCCTACCAGCGGGCGCTGTTCATCTGGCTGGCCTTCGCGGTGATCGTGGTGACCCTGGTCGCCCAGGGCGCCACGCTGCCCGCCGTGGCCCGCCGGTTGCGGCTGCCCGCCGACGACCCGGTGCAGGACGCGCTCTCGGCCGCCGCCGTGCAGCAGCGCGCCAGCCGGGCCGCCCGCGACCGCCTGGAGGAGTTGGCCGACAGCGTCCCCGACGCGGTCGCCGAACGGGCCCGGCGGGTCCTGGAGAACCGCACCAACATGGCCTGGGAGCGGCTCGGCGGCGCCGAGCGGGAAACCCCGTCGGCGGCGTACGGTCGGCTGCGACAGGAGATGATCGACGCGGAACGGGAAGTGTTCCGGGCCGCCCGCGACTCGGGGAAGATCCCCGAGGAGGTCCTGGTCCGGGCCTATCGTGACCTGGATCTGGAGGAGTCGTTGCTGCGCCAGGAGGAGAACCGATGAGCTGCCAGCACCTGGCCGAGGCCGGGACCGCCGAACCGGCGACCACCACCGAGTGCCCGGACTGCGTGGCCATCGGCAACACCGACTGGGTCCACCTGCGCTCCTGCCTCACCTGCGGGCACGTCGGCTGCTGCGACTCGTCGCCGTACCAGCACGCGTCGAAGCACTTCGCGTCCACCGGGCACCCGGTGATGCGGTCGATCGAGCCGGGCGAGGCGTGGCGGTGGTGCTTCGCCGACGAGGAGATCGGCTGAGCGGCCCCGGTCAGGCCGTCCCGAGGGTGGTCAGCGGTTCGGTGCTCAGGCAGGAGATCAGGCAGCGTTCCTTGGCGTCGCCCAGCAGGCGGGCCGTCCAGTCGGTGAAGCCGCCGTCGCCGACCTCCAGCGCACCGCCGCGCAGGGTGACGCGCACCGCGCCGCAGCGGTAGTAGCCGCGCCCGCGCCGGCGGTCCGGCTCGTCGTACAGGGGCACCGGGCCGCCGGCCACCGCCGGGCGTACGGTGTCGGCGAGCCGCTCGGCGAACACCGGAGCGTCCAGGACGGTCACGTGCAGCCCGGGGTCGGCCCCGCCGGCCAGTTCGTCGAGCACCCTTTGCCAGAAGGCGAGGTGCCGGACGAGCAGGCGCGCCTCGGTTCGGCCCGACCCGGTGTCGCGGGCGGTGGAGACCAGCGTGAAGAGGCGGAAGTGGGGTCCCCACTCCGGGCCGAAGTCCTGGGCCCGCAGCACCCGGTGTGCGGCGGCCAGGTGCAGCTCGCCGCGGTGGCCGCGGCGGCGGCGGTCGGCCGCCTCGACGGCCAGGGCGTTCGTCGGGTCGCTCACCACCTCCGTGGCGCGCGCCGTGCTGAGGATCCGGTGCTGACTGACCGGCGCGACGGCCGAGCAGGTGCCCAGCGGGACGACCGGGGAGAGTTCGACGCCCGCCACGTCGGCCGGCAGCAGCGCCCAGATCCGGCTCTCCAGCCGGGCCAGCGCCCGCGGGTCGACGGCGGCCGGGCGGACGAAACGATCCTGCTGCCAGCCGCGCAGCACCTGCGCCGGGCGTACGCCGGTGGCCCGGTCCCGGGCCACCGCCATCAGCAGCGTACGCAGGTCGGCCCCGGACAGGCCGGCCAGCGCGGCGCGGGTGCCCGCCGGCAGGGCCGCCCACACGCGGCGTTCGGGTCCGGGCAGTCGGGGCGCGTCCATCGGGCCACCATCGTTGACGCCCCCGGCGCGACGCGACCGGTTTTCGGTTCGCCGACCGCTCAGTCGACCCGACGTTCGAGCACCTGACCCGGCCACGGGGGCCGGCCGGGTCGTTCGACGGTGAACGGGTCGGTGGCGGTGAAACCGCAGCTCTCGTAGAACCGCACCAGCGCCCGGTCGTCTCCGGCGTAGCAGTCCACCCGCAGCAGCCCCACCCCGCGCCGGCGGGCCAGCTCGGCGGCGTGCGACAGCAGCCGCGCCCCGATGCCGAGGCCGGCCTGCGCCCGGTCGGTGATCAGCAGGTTGACGTACACCTCGGGCTCGGTGGGCGGCGGCACGTAGGCGGTGGATTCGCCGACCACCAGCGCGCCGACCGGCCGGCCGTCCAGCTCGGCCAGCCACAGGCCGTCGCCGTTGGCATAGGCCTGCACCTGTGCGATCCGGGCCGGGTCCGTCGAGCTGGGTCCGGTGCCCCACTGGCCGGTCCGGCCGCGCGCCGCCAGCCAGGCGATGGCGGTGTCGAACAGCCGCAGGATGGCGTCGGCGTCGGCCGGGCCGCCGGGGCGCAGGGTGAGGGTGGGCTGATCCGTCATGGCGGAGATGCTGCCACCTCGCCGGCCCGCCCGTCGGCCGCGCGGGCCCACCGGGTCAGCGCCGGCACGGCCAGGCCGGTGCCGGCGAAGACCACGCCGAGCACCAGCCAGCCGGGACCGCCGCCACCGAGCACCAGGGGCGTGAGCAGCGCCGGCCCGACCGCCCGGGCCAGGCCGCCCAGCATGCCGTCCACCCCCTGGTACGCCCCGATGGCGTCCGGCGTCGCCAGGTCGTACGCCAGTCCCGCGCCGGCGCTGCTGTGCCACAGGTCGCCGACGGTCAGCAGCACCGTGGCGGCCAGCAGCAGCACCGTGGCCGTACCGGAGGACCGGCCGGCGCTCGCGGCGTAGAGCGGGGTCGCGGCGGCCAGCAGCAGGCCGGCGCGGCGCATCCGCCGGGCGGCCGGGGCGGCCCGGTCGACGCCCCGGCTGAGCCGGACCGCGAGCAGCACGGTGAGCACCGTGTTGACCAGCAGCACCGCCGACACCACGGGTGGCGGGGCGCCGGTCCGGCCGACGATCCACAGTGGCACCACCAGACCGAGCAGCGTCACGTAGAGGGAGAGCACCGCCGAGGCGGCGCTGACCGCCACGAACCGCCCGTCGCGCAGCGCCGCCCAGGGGCGTTTCCTGGTCGCGGCCACCGGTGGCTGCGGCGGTAGCCGCAGCAGCAGCGCCGCCGAGAGCAGGTAGGTCAGCACGTTCCCGACCACCAGCGCCCGGTAGCCGGCCACGCTGTCGGCCGCCAGCGCGAACCCGGCCGACCCCGCGCCGACGGCGATGCCCAGGTTCGCCACCGCGCGCAACGTGGCGAAGGCGTGCACCCGTCCGCCGGGTCCGCCGACCGCCGCGACCAGGGCGGCCCGGACGGCCAGGTTGCCGGTGGCGAGCAGGCTCTCCACCACCGCCACCAGCAGGAAGACCGGCACCGAGTCGACCAGCAGGTACGCCCCGGCGGCCACCGCCTGGCCGACCTGGAGCAGGGCCCGCAGCGTACGCGGATCCCGGCGGTCGGCCAGCGCGCCCAGCGGCACGCTCGCGGTGAGCCCGACCAGCCCGGCGACGGTCAACCCGGCGGCGACGGCGGTGGCCGGCAGCCCGACGCCCCGGGTGAGGTAGAGGGCGCCACCGGCCAGCCACAGCCCGGTGCCGACGGTGTTGGCGAGGGTGGCCAGCGACAGCGTGCGCAGCGGGCCCGGCGCGGGCAGCGGGGAGAGTCGCATGTCAGTCGGGGAACGCGGCGGAGACCTCACGGATCAACGCCGCCACGTCGTCGCCCCAGTGCGAGGCGATCACCAGATCCCGGGCCGGGTCGACCCAGATCAGGTGGCGGCCGCCGTTGCCCCGGGCGCAGCGCCCGCTGGCCGGCGCCCCCGGCTGCACCCGGCCGGTGTCGTTGCGCCACCACAGGTAGCCGTAGTCGGGGTTCAGCGCGCACGGCGCCCAGGCCCGGTCGATCCACTCGGCACTCAGCAACCGCCGCCCGTACCAGGTGCCGCCGGAGACGTACAGGTCACCGAGCAGGGCCAGGTCGCTCGCGGAGATCCACAGCCCGCCACCCCAGTGCGCGCCACCACTGACCACCGGCACCGGTCGGCCGTCGATCGTGACCACCGAGTCGGCGTACCCGTGCCAGGACCAGGTGTCCGACGCGCCGAGCGGGTCGAGCACCGCCTCCCGCAGCACGTCGGGCAGCGGGCGGCGGAACAGCAGCGTCAGGGCCAGGCAGAGCAGGTTCACCCGTACGTCGTTGTAGGCCCAGCCGGTGCCGGGCGCGCCCTCCCGCTCGAAGCCCTCGCGGCGGCTCTGCGCGTCCACCCCGGTGGGCTTGCCCCACAGCTCACCGGTCCATCCGCTGGTCTGCTGCAGCAGGTGCTCCCAGGTGATCCCGTCCACTGCGAGACGGGCCAGCACAGGGTGGTCGACGGCCTCCGTCACGGGGGTGCCCGGGGTGAGCAGTCCCCGGTCGAAGGCCACTCCGGCCAGGGTGGACACCACGCTCTTCGTGCCGCTGAACAGCATCTCGGGCACGGTGGGGTCGCCCCAGCTGGCGACGACCTCGCCGCGGTGCCGGATCACCCCGCTGGCGCCGGAGCCGGGCAGCAGCGGGCCGATCACCTCCCGGTGTGACTCGTCGGCGACCTGCGCGGCCAGGTAGCGGGGCATGTCGTCGATGCCGGCGGTGACCCGCTCGGCTTGGCGGTCGGCGGCGGCACGCAGCGCGTCGAGGTCGGGTCGGGCCACGTCGTCATTGACGGTCATGACCGGACCCTAGGCCGGTTCCGCCTCCGGACGCCGTCCCGTACGACGCGACGCCGGTCACAGGGCGGCGGCGCGCTCCCGAGGGTGGGGCACCCGGACCGAGGCCATGCCGGCGGCGGTGGCGGCCTGGATACCGAGGTCGGTGTCCTCGAAGACCAGGCACGACTCCGGCGGCACGTCGAGCAGCCGGGCGGCGGTGAGGAAGGCGTCCGGCGCGGGCTTGGCCCGCGGGTACTCCCCGGCGCAGACCAGCACGTCGAACCGGTCGAGCAGACCGAGCGTGCGCAGCGAGCCGGTGACGCCTTCCCGGGTGCTGCCGGAGACCACAGCGAACGGCACCCGGCCGTGCGCGTCCTCGATGTGGGCCAGCACCTCCGGCACGGCGGTCAGCCGGGGCAGCGCCTCCTGGTACAGCTCCTCCTGGCGGCGCAGCACCGCATCGACCGGCATGGCCAGGCCGTGCCGTTCGTTGAGGTTGGCGACGATGTCGGCGACCGGCCGGCCGCCCCAGGCGTAGAACAGTTCCTCCGGGAACTCGCAGTCCCACTCGTGCAGCGCCGCCGTCCAGGCGACGTGGTGCAGCGGCATCGAGTCGGCGATGGTGCCGTCGCAGTCGAACAGGTACGCGCCGAACTCGCCGGCCGGCAGGGGGAGGGCCATCGGCTGAGGATAATTCGCTGGGCCCGACGGCGGCGACCTGGTTGCCTCGGGGCCATGGAACCGATCCGCGCCGCCCGCGCCGACGAGTTGACCGAGCTGCAGTCGATCGAGGTCGACTCGGGGGCGCCGTTCCGCGACATCGGCATGACCGACGTCGCAGACAGCCCACCGATGCCGCACGACGTGCTCGCCGGCCATCAGGCGGCCGGCCGGTGCTGGGTGGCGGTCGACGGGGACGACCAGCCGATCGCCTTCGTGGTGGTCGAGCCGGTCGACGGCTGCGCCCACGTCGCGCAGATCAGCGTCGCGCCCGCGTACGCCCGGCGGGGTGTGGGGCGGCGGCTGCTCGACCACGTCGCGGGCTGGGCCGGCGGGCGTGGACTGCCGGCGCTGACCCTGACCACATTTCGCAGCGTGCCCTGGAACGGGCCGTACTACGTCCGCTGCGGCTTCCGGGAGCTTTCGGCCGCGGAACTCGCCCCCGGCCTGGTCGACACGCTGGCGGCCGAGGCAGCGATGGGACTGGACATGACCGACCGGGTGGCGATGCTGCGCCGAGTCTGACCGCCGGGTCAGGGCGGGGGTGTGGGCAGCCGGCGGCCGAGGGAGAGCCCCGAGTCGCCGTACCCGTGCCGTCGGTAGAACGCGACCGCGCGGTCGTTGCGGTGGTGGATCCCGGCGGAGAGCCAGCGGATGCCCTGGTCGTTGGCCCAGCTCTCGGCGGCGGCCAGCAGCGCGGCCCCGACGCCGTGGTCGCGGCGGTCGGGCAGCACAACGGTGTGCACGGCCGCGGACGGCTCGGGTCGCAGGATCTGGTGCTCGGGCGGATCGCCGTGCCGCAGCACCTCGATCATGCCGACCACCCGCCCGTCCGGTGCCTCGGCCACCAGCACGGCGTCCCGGCCCCCGGCGAGCACGGCCCGGAAGTGGTCGGCGACGACGTCCGACCGGGGAACGCGGTAGGTCTCCGGGTCGAGGGCGAGGTGGGCGTCGGCGTTGGCCAGCCGCAGTGCCACCAGGGCGGGCAGGTCGGCGGCGGTGGCCGGTCGGACGGTGGCTGACCTCACGGCCGCCATTGTCCCAAGAAAATTCCCGCCGACTGCATCCGGCGTGGACGGTGCCGGCGAAGTGCTTGGTGGAACACCCCATGTCAGGAGCGCAGAAGGGGAAACACCATGAAGAAGATGCTGTACGCCGCCGGCGTCACCGCCGCGTTCGCCGCCAGCCTCGCCGTCGCCGCGCCCGCCTCGGCCGCCCCGGCCAACGACGGCGCCGCCTGCGTGCAGGCCGGTCTGGGCACGCTGAAGAGCCTGGGCCTGCTCCAGGCCGCCGCCCAGCAGAAGATCGACTACTCGACCCTGGCCGACCCGACCGCCGGCCCGATCTTCGCCGACCTGCCGGAGGGCTCCTACCTCTCCCTCGGCCAGGTCGTGAAGCTGCACACCACCAACCCGGAGCTGTTCGCCTGGTGCTGACGCCCGCGACCGGCGGTTGGAGCTGACGGCCGGTCACGATTCAGGTCCATTGCGGAACCAGGGCCTTCCCGACCGAGGGGAGGCCCTGGTTCGTGTTCCTGGCCGCCCGCCCCGGGGGCCGGCGGCCGATAGGGTGACCGCATGGTGCTGCCGTTCGTGGTCACCCTGCGCGGCTACGACATGCGCCAGGTCGAGGGCCTCTTCACCGAGGTCGACCGTGCCCTGGCCGGCGACAGCGAGGTGGCGCGGGCCGCCGCACGGGACGCCCTTCGGTCGGCTGGCCTGCGCCGTCGGATACGCGGTTACGCGCCCGGCGAGGTGGATGCCGCGATAGCTCACCGGCAGGAGGCACTCTCGTCCCTGGGCGGCCGGCTGCGACCCGTACCGGTGCGACCGGCTGCCGACACGCCGGCTCCGTTCACCGTCGTCGTCGGCGGATACGACATCCGCCAGGTCGACGACCTCCTCGCCACGGCTGACCGTGCGCTGGCCGCCGACAGCGCCGTGGCGCGGGCCGCGGCGCGGGACGCCCTCCGGTCGGCCGACCTGCGCCGTGGGTTGCGCGGGTACGCGCGCCGAGCCGTGGACGAGGCGGTGGCAGAGCGGCTACGGGCTCTCTGACATCGCCCAGCGGTCGGCCCGGTCATGATCCCGCTCGAACATGGAAACAGTGGCCTCCCGGAGCGGGGAGGCCACTGTTTCCTGGATCGAGCACGATCACGCGGGGGTCAGGACAGCGTGCACGCCTTCCCGTTGAGGGTGACCAGGCCGGGGTTCGGGTTGGGGCCGCCGGCGCTTCCGCCGTTGAGCCCGAAGGTGACCTCGGCGCCGGGGAGGATCTTCGCGTTCCACGACTCGTTGCGGGCGGTCACCGTCGCACCGGACTGGGCCAGCCGGGCCGACCAGAAGTTGGTGACGTGCTGGTCGCCGGTGAACGCCCAGCGCACCGACCAGCCGTCCACCGCCGTGGCGCCGGTGTTGCGGACGGTCACCTGGGTGGTGAAGCCCTCCGGCCAGCTGCCGTGCGTGGTGTACGTGGCCATGCAGGTCGGCGCCGGCACCGCCGCCGCGTCGCCCTGGTCGGCGAGGAACGACGCCAGCCAGGCCAGCGCCGAGTTCCAGTTGATCGCGACCTCGTTGGTCGAGTACGAGTTGATGTCGTCGACGTAGCAGAACATCGGCTGGCAGCCGGCGAGCAGCTGGGCGGCGTACGGGTCCTGGATGCCGGCGTTCGCGCCACCGGCCAGCGAGCCGGCGGGCGGGTTCGGCAGCTCCGGGTTCAGCTGGTGGGCGAAGATCCGGCTGTGCTGGTTGTGCGCGTTCCGCTCACCCCAGCCGGTCACGTACGACATGTTCAGCGCGTTGCGGCCGAGCAGGTAGTCGGCGGCCTGCACCGCCCCGTCCCGGTACTTCGCGTCCCGGGTCAGGTCGAAGGCGGTGCCCAGCACGACGGCGTTGTTGACGATGTTGCTGTTGCTGCCCCAGACGTACGCGCCGGCCTCGCCGGGCAGCGGCAGCCCGTACGCCTGCGTCTTCGCGGCGGTCAGGTAGCGGTCGGCGGCGGCGGTGACCGAGGCGCGCACCTTCGCCTTCTCGGTGGCCGGCAGTGTGCTTGGCACGGTGGCCAGGTCGAGGCGGCCCAGCGCGGCCACGCTCTGCCAGCCGAACGCGCCGCCCGCGTCGAAGACGTCGGCGGTGTGCAGCGGGGAGCCGGTCAGGTCGGTCAGGTACGCCTTGTCCCCGGTGGTCAGGAAGAGTTCGACGGCGGCCCAGTAGAACTCGTCGGCGACCTTGTCGTCCTCGTACGCGCCGCCGCCGGTGCCGTCGGTGACGCTGGCGTAGATCGCCGGGTGGGCCTTGGCGGCCGCGTACGCGGTCTTCGCGGCGTCCCGGCAGCGCTGGGCGAACGCGGCGTCGTAGCGGGCGTAGAGCCGGGCGCACTGGGCGCCGACGGCGGCCAGGTTGAGGGTGGCCGCGGTGGACGGCGGGTGCAGCTCGCGTGGCTGCGGGTCGTCCTGCGGGGCGAGCGGCAGGCCGGTCCACGCCCTGTCGTGGATCTTGTGGTGGGCCATCCCGGCCAGCGGCTGGCCGGCCGGCACCTGCATGCGCAGCAGGAACTCCAGCTCCCAGCGGGCCTCGTCGAGGATGTCCGGCACCTTGTTGCCCCGCTCGGGCACCCGCAGAGTCGAGTCGCCCAGCGCGGCGCCGCCGGCGGCGGTCTCGGCGGTCTTGGTCCGCTCGAAGGCGTTGAGCAACTGGTAGGTGGCGATGCCGCCGTTGACCACGTACTTGCCGTGGTCGCCGGCGTCGTACCAGCCGCCGCGCACGTCCAGCTCGTAGTCGCAGACGCCGGGCTGGCAGGGCACGTCGGTGTCGCCCTGGTTGGGCGCCACGCCGAGGTGCCCGGCCGGCCGGGCGTACGCCGCGCCGATCAGGTCGCCGTCGATCGGGGTGCCGCTGCGCTGGGCGTAGAAGAACTGCAACGAGTCGGCGCGCAGCCGGTCGTAGACGGCGCCGGAGATGTCGAACGGGTGGCTGGTCTCGCCGTCGACGACCAGGGTGTAGCCGGTCCCCGGGGTCTTCACGGCGGAGAAGTCGACGGTCTGCACGTTCTGCCCGGAGGCGGCGTCGACCCCGCGCGGCGTGGCGCTGCCGCTGGCCACCACCGTCCCGGCAGCCGACCGCAGCTGCCAGGGCAGCGGGTCGGTGGCCTCGGTGACCACGGTGGCGTTCTTCGGCCCGCCGGGCAGGTAGCCGACCTGGTTGACCCGCACGCGCGGCCCGGTGTCCGGCACGTACGGCGGCGCCGCCTCGCCGCCGCGCAGCGAGACGTTGTCCAGGCAGAAGGTCTGCGCGTCGGCGCTGCCGCCGACCTGGAAGATCAGCTGCGCCGAGGGGTTGTCGGTGCCGGCGGTGAAGGTCTGCTCGACGTGCCGGGCGGCGCCGCTCGCGGCGACCTCGCTGGCGAAGTAGCCGGTGTAGGGGGCGCTGCCCTGCTGGAGCACCGCCTTGACGGTCGCCCCGGGGGTGGCCCGGACGTCGAAGGCGATGGTGTACTCGGCGCCGGCGAGCAGGCGTACCCCCTCCTGGCCGATGCCGGCGTCCCACGGGTTCGCCGTGCCGGCGGCCACGCCGGTGCAGAGCCAGCCGTCGACCACGTCCAGCGGGCCGGTGCCGTAGGAGAACCAGGGGTTCACCCCGGCGGCGAAGTCGCCGTTGGTGAGCTGTTCGGGGGCGTCCGGCGGCACCTCGGCGTACGCCGTGCCGGCGCCCGTGCCGAGGAGGGCCAGGACGGTCGCCGCGGCGAGCGCCGCACGGCGGCGTCGACGGCGGTCAGATGGCATCACGGGGCTGTCCTCCGGTGGTGGGGTCTGCTGCGGTGAGCAGGGAAAACGTTCTCCCGATACTGGGAGCGCTCCCAGCGCTCGATGTTTCCAGTCGGTAACCCGGCTGTCAATCGATCCGACCCGATGAGCTGCGAATCGGCCGGACGGAGGAGGACAGTGAGATTCGCCGCGCCACGCGTCATCGTCCTGATCTCCTAGAGACAATTCCGCCCTCCGCCTGGCAGGCTGCCTCCCATGACCCTGAAGCTTCGTTCCGTCGGGGCGAGCGACCGTGGGCTGATCCGCAGCGGAAACCAGGACGCCCTGCACGCCGGCGCCTGGCTCGTCGCCGTCGCCGACGGCATGGGCGGCATGGCCGCCGGTGACCTCGCCAGCCGGATCGCCATCGACGCGGTCGGGCCGCTCGACCTCGAGACCCCCGAGCACGCCCTGGTCGAGGCGCTACAGAGCGGCATAGAGCTGGCGACCGCCCGGATCCGCCAGGCCGTCGTCGAGGACCCGGAACGACAGGGCATGGGCACCACCCTGACCGCGCTGCTGTTCGCCCGTACCGGCAGCTGCCTGGCGCTGGCCCACGTCGGCGACTCCCGGGCCTACCTGTTCCGCGAGGGGGTGCTCAAGCAGGTCACCCGGGACGACACCTTCGTGCAGATGCTTGTCGACCAGGGTGTGATCAGCCCCGAGGAGGCCAGCAGCCACCCCCGCCGGGCCGTGGTCACCCAGGCGTTGCAGGGCGACGAGGTCTCCCCGGCGTACGCCACGATGGTGCCCCGCCCTGGTGACCGCTGGCTGCTCTGCAGCGACGGGCTCTCCAACGTGGTCCGGCCGGACACCCTCGCCGAGGTGCTCGGCGACCACGCCGACCGGGGCGAGTGCGCCCGCCGGCTGATCGACCTGGCGTTGCGGGCCGGCGGCCCGGACAACGTCACCGTGGTCATCGCCGACGTCACCGACGAGGACTGACCCGCCGGGCCGACGGCCCGGGTCAGCGGCGGCGGGGCGTGGCGTGCCGGGTCGGCGCAGCGGTGGTCGGATCCTCCGGCCACGGGTGCCGTGGGTAGCGTCCGCGCAGCTCGCCACGGACCTGCGGGTAGCCGGTGCGCCAGAACGACGCCAGGTCCGCGGTGACCGCCACCGGCCGGCCGGCGGGGGAGAGCAGGTGCAGCAGCACCGGCACCCGCCCGTCGGCGATCCGGGGCGCGACCGGCCAGCCGAAGGTCTCCTGGAGCTTCACCGCGAGCACCGGGGCGGCCGGGTCCGAGTAGTCCACCCGGACCCGGGAGCCGCTGGGCACCGTGAGCCGCTCCGGCGCCAGCTCGTCCAGCCGGCCCGCCAGGGACCACGGGACCAGCCGGCGCAACGCCGAGGTCACGTCGACCCGGCCGAGGTCGGCCCGGCGGCGGGCGGCGGCCAGCTCCGGGCCGAGCCACTGCGGCGCCGCGGCCAGCAGCGCCTCGTCGTCCACCTCCGGCCACTGGCCGCCCAGCGCCTGCCGGCAGAACGCCAGCCGGGCGCGAAGCGCGTGCGCGGCCGGCGTCCAGCCGAGCAGCCCCAACCCCTCCTGCCGCAGCCCGGTCAGCAGCGCCGTGGCAACCCGCTCCGGATCGGGGCGGGCCAGCGGACGCTCGGTCAGCTCGATCGCACCCAGCCGCACCACCTCCCGGGCCACCACGTCCCCGTTCGACCAGGCGGTCTCCCGCTCCCGGATCAGCAGCGGGCCGGCCACCTCCCGGGCGGTCGCCTCGTCCACCGGCGCGGCCGAACGGACCCGGGCGGTGGGCGCGCCGGGCCGGCGGTCCGCGACCGCGACGGCCAGCCAGGCGGAGCCGGCCAGCCCGGACCCGGGCGCCAGCTCCGCGGCGGTCCCGCCGGCCATCAGGTACGACCCGCCACCGGCGCGCCGGGCCCGTGCCAGCCGCTCCGGGTACGCCAACCCGACCAGCAGCCCCGCGGCCAGATCGTCGGGCAGGTGCTCCCCGACGCCGGTCCCGCCGGCGGGGCGGTCCTCCCCGCGGGCCCGGCCCGCCGCTCCGGCGGTCCGGCCGGCTCCCGGTTGGCCGGTCCTCCGGTGACCGGCACCGGGCTGGCCGGGCGTCGTGCCGGTGGGCTGGCCGGGCGTGGTGCCGGTGGGCTGGCCGGGCGTCGTGCCGGTGGGCTGGCCGGGCGTGGTGCCGGCGGGCAGGGCGGCGCGCAGCCGGCGTACCTCGGCCCGCCAGCGGGCGGTCGCCCCGGCGTCGATCCCCGCCCGCAGCCGCCGCCAGGCGGCCGGCAGGTCGTCGCCCGGCCCGACCACACCCTCCTCCGCCAACAGGGCGACCACCTCGGCGGCCCGGTCCGCGCCGACCCGAGGTGCCCCGTCGAGCAGTGCGCGGGCCAGGCGTGGGTGCGCGCCCGCAGCCGCGATGGCCCGGCCCCGGCCGGTGATCCGCCCGTCGTCGTCCACCGCGCCGAGGCCGGCCAGGGTGTCCCGGGCGACCGTCATGGCGGCGGTCGGCGGCGGATCGGGCAGCGCCAGCCCGGTACCGTCGGGACGGCCCCACGCCGCCAGTTGCAGCGCGAACCCGGTCAGGTCCGCGGTGGCGATCTCCGGCTCCGGTTGGGCGGGCAGCCGCTGGTGGGTGGCCTCCGACCAGCAGCGGTAGACGTACCCGGGGGCCTCCCGGCCGGCCCGGCCGGCGCGCTGGGTGGCGGCCGCGCGGGAGACCGGCACGGTCACCAGCGCGCCCAGCCCACGGGACAGGTCCATCCGGGGCACCCGGGCGAGCCCGGCGTCGACCACCACCCGGACGCCGGGCACGGTCAGGCTGCTCTCCGCCACCGCCGTGGCCAGCACCACCCGCCGCCGGTCCGCGGCTTCCCACCCGGGTTCGGACCCGTCAGGCCGGGACGGCCGGCGCAGGGCCGCGTCCTGGTCGGCGCCGCGCATCCGGCCGTGCAGGGGCAGCACCGTCACCCGGTCACGCAGGTCGGCCAGGCGTCCGGCGACCCCGGCGATCTCCCCGGCGCCGGGGAGGAAGACGAGCACGTCGCCGTCGCGTTCGGCCAGCGCCCGCCGGACGGTGGCCGCCACGTGGTCGAGCAGGGCCGGGGCGACCCGGGTGGGATCCGGGGTGACCGCGCGCGGCGGCGGCGCCCAGATCCGCTCGACCGGGTGCAGGGCGGCCTGCGCGCTCACCACGGGCGCCGGGGCGCCATCCCCGCCGAGCAGGGCGGCGAACCGGTCCGTCTCCGGGGTGGCGGACATGGCCAGCAGCCAGAGGTCGGGGCGGAGCGCCGCCCGGGCCTCGACGGTGAAGGCGAGCGCCAGGTCGGCGTCGAGCTGCCGCTCGTGGCACTCGTCGAGCAGTACCGCGCCGACCCCGGACAGCTCCGGGTCGTGGTGCAGGCGACGGACCAGCAGGCCGGTGGTCACCACCTCCACCCGGGTGTCCGGGCCGACGCGCCGCTCGCCCCGCACCGCGTACCCGATCCGACCGCCGACCCGTTCGCCGAGCAGGTCGGCCATCCGGTGCGCCGCCGCCCGGGCAGCCACCCGCCGAGGCTGCGCCACCAGCACCCGGCCGTCGACCCGGTCGGCGACGGCCAGCGGCGCGAGGGTGGTCTTGCCGGTCCCCGGCGGCGCCACCAGCACCCCCGCGCCCGCGTCGCCCAGGGCGGCCACCACCGCCGGCAGCACCCCCCGCACCGGCAGCTCCAGCCCCACCTCGCTCAACACACCAACACTCTCCCACCCCCGCCGGAACCTGGGCCCGGCCGCCCAGCCCGTTGATCATGAAGTAAGCGGCGAAGTCGATCTGGCGGTTTCTAGGCTTCAGTGCAACTGATCTTGGTTGGGCTGGAGGTGCTGGTGGCGAGGCCGGGTGTGTTGACGTTCGGGCATCGGCAGGTGTTGGAGCATTTGTGGGGGGTTGGTCGGACGATCTCGCAGATCGCGGGGGTTCTCGGGGTGCCGGTGTGCACGGTGTCGCGGGAGGTGGCGCGGAACAACAGTGCGCGGCACGGGACGAAGAACCCGCTGGGGCGGTCACTGCCGCATGGGCGGGGGCGCCGCCCGTATCGGTGGGGTTATCAGGCGCAGTGGGCGCAGCGGCGGGCTGACGCGGCCAGGCGGCGGCCGGCGAGGGCGAAGCTGGCGGTCGGTACGCGGCTGCGGCAGGTGGTGGCGGGGAAACTGGCCCGTAGGTGGTCTCCGAAGCAGATCGCCGCGTGGTTGCGGGCCACGTTCGCCGACCGGCCGGAGTTGCAGGTGTCCCACGAGACGATCTACCAGGCGATCTACGTGCAGTCGCGAGGCAATCTGAGGGCCGAGTTGACCCGGCAGGTAGCGCTACGGTCGGGACGCACCCAGCGGCGTCCGCAGTCACGTGCCGCGGGCGCCGCTCGCCGTCGGCGGCCCTGGATCGCAGACCTGCACATCAGCACCCGGCCCGCGGAGGTCACCGACCGGGCGGTGCCCGGGCACTGGGAAGGTGACCTGGTCATCGGCAAGGCCGGCGCCTCAGCGATCGTGACCCTGGTGGAACGAGCCACCCGTTACGTGATGCTCGGCGCCCTACCCCACGGCCGCGACAGCGAAGCCGTCATCGGTGTGCTCACCAACCTGGCCACCCGCATGCCCACGCACCTGCGCCGGTCGCTGACCTGGGACCAAGGCGTGGAAATGGCCACCCACCCCGTGTTCACCGTCGCCACCGGCTGCCCGGTCTACTTCTGCGACCCCCACAGCCCCTGGCAACGCGGCACCAACGAAAACACCAACGGGCTGCTACGCCAGTACTTCCCCAAGAGCAGCTACGACTTCCGCACCATCGACCAGAACGGCTTGGACGAGGTCGCCCACGAACTCAACACCCGCCCCCGACAGACGCTGGACTGGAACACCCCAGCCCAGCGTCTGGCTCACCTCATCACCGCCTAACGATTGCACTCACCCCTTGACCCCGCCTCTCCAAAACTGCCGCAAACTTCATGATCAACGAGGTGGGGGTGGGGTTTTTCATATTGAGGGGGATCGAAGGGTGGGGTTGGGTGGAGGGGTGGGGCGGATCGCGTACGACGAGGAGCAGGCCGCCGCCTTCGCCGCCGGGCGAGGGCTGGGGCTGGGCGGGTTGGGGGCCTGGCGGGACGCCGTGGCGCGACACCTGCCGGCCGAGCCGGGAGTGCGGCTGCTGGATCTGGGGGCGGGGACCGGCACCTGGTCCGCGGCGTTCCGGCAGTGGTTCGACGCCGACGTGCTGGCCGTCGAGCCGGCGGCGGCGATGCGGGCGCGGTGCGCGTACCCGGGGGTGGTCGGCGGTCGGGCGGAGGCCCTGCCGGTCGCGGGGGCCAGCCTGGACGGCGCGTGGATCTCCACGGTGATCCACCACCTGCCGGACCTGGCCGCGGTGGCCGCGGAGCTGCGGCGGGCGCTGCGGCCCGGCGCGCCGGTGCTGATCCGCTCCGTCTTCGCCGGCCGGGGCGGAGGGGTGAGCCTGTTCCGGTGGTTCCCGGAGGCGCTGCGGGTGCTGGAGACGTATCCGTCGGTGGCCGAGGTCTGCGCGGCGTTCGGGACGGCGGGGTTCGAGCCGGTCGCCCTCGAGTCGGTGCCGCAGGTCAGCGCGCCCTCGCTGGCGGTGGCCGCGGCCGACCTGCGCCGGGCGGCGCACACCCCGCTGGTGCTGCTCGACGACGCCGACTACGAGCGCGGCGTGGTGCGGCTGCGGGTCGCCGCCGAGCGGGCGCCGCTGGCGCCGGTGGTGGATTCGCTGGACCTGCTCGTGCTGCGCTGAGCGGGCCCGGACACGACGATGGCCGGGTCCGCCGACCCGGCCATCACCGTGTTACCCCCTGGAAAAGACTCAGTAGGTGCCGTCCAGCTGCCCGCGCAGCTTGGTCAGCGCCCGGGCGAGCAGCCGGGAGACGTGCATCTGCGACACGCCGATCTGCTCGGCGATCTGCGACTGGGTCAGGTTGCCGTAGAAGCGCAGCGTGAGGATCTTCTGCTCGCGCTCGTCCAGCGTGGCCAGCGCCGGGCCCAGGGCGACCCGCAGCTCGGCCAGCTCGAACTCGTTGTCCTCGCCGCCGAGCATGTCGCCCAGCTCGGTGGCCCGGTCGCCGTCGCCGGTCGGCGTGGACAGCGACACCGCGTTGTAGGCGCGGGCACCCTCCAGGCCCTCCAGGACCTCTTCCTCGGTGAGCTTGAGGTGGGCGGCGATGTCGGCGACCGTCGGCGAGCGGCCGAGGGTCTGCAGCAGCGAGCTGTTGGCGTCGGAGATGGCCAGCCGCAGTTCCTGGAGGCGACGCGGAACCCGGATGTCCCAGGTGCGGTCGCGGAAGTGCCGCTTGAGCTCACCGATGATGGTCGGGATGGCGTATCCGGCGAAGTCCACGCCCCGGGTGGGGTCGAACTTGTCGATCGCCTTGATCAGGCCGACGGCGGCGGTCTGCGCCAGGTCGTCGGTCGGCTCGCCCCGGCCGCTGTAGCGGTGGGCGAGGTGGTTGGCGAGCGGCAGCCAGGCCTCGATGGCCTTGTCACGCATCGCGGCGCGGGAAGGGTGGTTCGCCGGCAGGGCGGCCATCGCGTTCAGCAGGTCGGCGGCGCTGTCGGTGAGCGCCCGCGGGTCCAGCTTCTCGGTGGTCGTCGGCGCGGCGGTCGCCGTCTGCTCAGTGGTGGTCGGCGCGGTCATGGGTGGTCCTCCCTGCACCTCGTCCGCGGATAAAAGACGTGACGCTTTGGTTTAACTTCAGATGGGCCGTTCGGGAGTCACCTTAGCCTGATCGGCTCCCGGAAATCTAGCCGAAAGTACGATGTACTTAAGTTATTTACGGGCAGGAAGGCCGTGAACCGGACAAAAATTCCGGTTTTGTGATCGCGGTTACCGGTACGGACGGCCCACCGTGACCCGACGATCACCCGGCGTCGACCAACCGGCCGTCGCCGCCGCTCGGCTGATCGGCAAGAGGAAACCCGACAATCGGCGCCGACTGTCGGGTTTCCGTCGTTGTTCCGCCGCCGGGACGCGCCGTAGCGTCGCTGGGACAGTTCCCTGGTTGGAGGCGCCGTGCTCGACCCCACCGCACCCCAGATCGTGGTGCAGTGCCGGACGCTCTCCTTCAGTTGGCTGCCCGCCGACCCGGACGCGGTCGCCGCCCTCGTTCCCGCCGGCCTGTGCCCCCGACCCGACCGCCAGGTCTTCCTCAGCCAGTACGTGGTCGACGACGAGACGCAGACCTCCGGCTTCGGCGCCTACTCCCTGACCTACCTCGGAGTCGCCCTGGTCGGGGTGGACGCCCCCGACGGCCGCCCCGGCGGCTGGTGGACCCACTATCTCGCCTCCAGCGACAGGGTGCGGAAGTACGCGACGGCGCGCGGCGCCCCCGTGGCTGCCGGCCGTACCCGCGTCGACGTGCGCGGTGACCGGCTGGAGGCGGTGACCGAGGTCGACGGGAAACCGCTGATCCGGTCCCGCTGCCGGGTCGGCGACACCGGCACCCGGATCCGCAGCGGCCACAGCCGCTTCCTCACCGCGACCGAGGACGGCCGGCTGCTCAGCGCGCTCTATCCGTTCCTCGCCGAGCCGGTGGCGCCGTTCGAGGTCGAGTCGGTGGAGTTCCTCGACCCCGGGCACCCGGTGTACGCGCTGCGTCCGGACAACCCGTTGACCATCGACTGGGGCTTCTACACCCCGCGCGCCTCGTTCGCCTTCCCCGGCGGCTTCGACAGCATGCCCGGGCCGGCCGAGCGGGGCCGCCCCCACGGGGAGCCCGGCGAGCCGCTCACCGGCGGTCAGAAGGTGCCGGCGCGGCGGGCCCGCAGCGGTCTGCCGTCCGGGTCGTAGACCAGCCGGTAGACCGGCAGCGCCCAGATCCGGGTGTACCAGGGCAGTCGCTCCGGCTGGTGCGGGCGCAGCCGCCCGGGCGGGCGCGGGCCGACCCGGCCGCCGTCGTGCCACCGCTGCAACTCCTGGGCGGTCGAGACGATCGCCTCGACCGCCGTCGCCGGGTCCAGCAGGTCGTCGTCCCCGCCCCCGTCGGGATCCCGGTCCAGGTGCTCCCGCCACAGCCGAAGCCGCAGGTCCCGGGCGAAGACCCGGGCCCCGTCGCCGTGGCCGCCCGGGTCGGGGGGCTCGCGCTCGTCGCGGGTCTCGTCGAGCACCGCGCAGGACAGTTCGCTGTCGTGGGTCCACGACCGCCGGTTGAAGTTGTCGCTGCCGACGCTGGACCAGGTGTCGTCGACCACGCACACCTTGGCGTGCACGTAGACCGGCTCGCCGGCGTGGTTCTCCACGTCGAAGACGTGCACCCGGTCCGGCGCGGCCTTCTGGCAGAGCGAGAGCGCCTGCTCCCGGCCGACCATGTTCGGCGGCAGGGCCAGCGCACCGTCCACGTCCGGGTGCCGGGGGACGACCGCCACCAGGTGCAGCTCCGGGTTGGCGCGCAGCGCCTGGGCGAACAGCTCCGCCACCTCGGTCGACCAGAGGTACTGGTCCTCCAGGTAGATCAGCCGCCGGGCCCGGCGGATCGCCTTGGTGTACCCGCGGGCCACGGTGCGCTCACCGTCCGGGGCGAAGGAGTAACGCGGGCGTACCGCCGGGTAGGTGCGCAGCACCTGGATCTGGTGCGGGCCGCACGGAGGCGGGTCGGCCGGCTGGTCGGGCAGCGGATCCGGGCGCAGGTCCGAGCCGCGCAGCCGGTCCCGCAGATAGGCCAGCGGGTTCTCCGAGTCCAGCGGCATCGGGTCGGTCCAGCGCTCCCGGAAGGCGGTGTCCAGCGCGCCGACCACCGGCCCGCGCAGCGCCAGCTGCACGTCGTGCCAGGGCGGGTGCGGGCCGTACTTCGGGGACATGACCACGGCCTGCGGGTCGCCCCCGTGGTCGGCGTCGTCCCGGCGGCTGTGGCACAGGTCGATGCCGCCGGCGAAGGCGATGTCCCGTTCCGGCGCGCCGGGGCGGCGCAGCACGACCAGCTTCTGGTGGTGCGAGCCGCCGCGGCGTACCCGCTGGTCGAGCAGCACCTCGCCGCCCGCGGCGCAGATCGCCTCGCTCAGGCTCCGGTTCTCCGCCTCGCTGTAGGAGAGCGCGTCGAGGTGCGAGCGCCAGAGCAGCCCCTTGACCACCACCCCGCGCTGGGCCGCCCGGGCGAACAGCTGCACCACCGTCGGGCCGTCCGGGCGCATCCGCTCGTCCGGGTCGCCGCGCCAGTCGGTGAAGAAGAGATGGTCGCCACGTTCGAGCGCCTCCACCTCGGCGACCAGGCGATCGAAGTACGCGGCGCCGTGAATTAACGGCTCGGCAAGGTTTCCGGTCGTCCAGACGGGTAATTCCGAGACCGGGTTGGCGCGTTCCTGCTCGGTGAGGAACCAGTCCCGCAGCGTCACGTTCCAGCCCCCCGAGGTCGACGACGTCCTCACGGTATGGCCCCCGCGACGGTCGCGCACCTCCGGCCCCCTGGTCGGATGCGGTCTCACGGGGACGGGCGTACCGAAACCGACAACGCCGAGGAGGCCACCCCATGCCCGCCGAGACGACGAACACCGTGACCGAGTACCGCGAGCCGGCGGTCGAGGGGGAGCGGGGTGCGCTGGTGGCGGTGTTGGTGATGGTGCTGCTGGGCGTGGCGGGGATCTTCGCCGTCTCCTGATCCCGCGTACGCCCGCGGACGCCCCGGCGATCGCCGGGACGCCCGCGTGGAGCGGATCGGGGTCAGGCGCCGGTGTGCGGCATCCGCCCCGCCGGGACGACACCGAGCCGGCCGGCCTGGAAGTCCTCCACGGCCTGCATGAGCTCGGCCCGGGTGTTCATCACGAACGGCCCGTAGTGCGCCACCGGCTCCCGGATGGGCTGTCCGCCCATGATGTAGAGCTCCAGCGCCGGGGTGTTGGCGTCCTGCCGCGCGTCCGCGGTGACCCGCAGCGCGTCGCCGGGGCCGTGCACGGCGAGCTGGCCGGTGTGGATCGGCCGGCTGTCGGTGCCGACGGTGCCCCTCCCGGCCAGCACGTAGACCAGCGCGTTGAAGTCGGCCCGCCAGGGCAGGCTCAGCTCCGCGCCTGGCTGCACCGTCACGTGCGTGATGGTGATCGGGGTGTGGGTCGAGCCGGGCCCCTGGTGGCCGGCGACCTCGCCGGCGATCACCCGGATCAGCGCGCCGCCGTCCGGCGTGGTGAGCAGCGCCGACTCGCGACCCCGGATGTCCTGGTAGCGCGGCGGGATCATCTTGGCCACCTTCGGCAGGTTGACCCAGAGCTGCAGGCCGTGGAAGAGGCCGCCGCTGGTCACCAGGTGCTCCGGCGGCGCCTCGATGTGCAGCAGCCCGCTGCCGGCGGTCATCCACTGGGTGTCGCCGTCGGTGATGGTGCCGCCGCCGCCCTGCGAGTCCTGGTGGTCCATGATCCCGTCGATCATGTAGGTCACCGTCTCGAAGCCGCGGTGCGGGTGCCACGGGGTGCCCTTCGGCTCACCCGGCGCGTAGTCGACCTCGCCCATCTGGTCCAGGTGGATGAACGGGTCCAGCTCGCTCATCGGCACGCCGGCGAAGGCCCGGCGCACCGGGAAGCCCTCGCCCTCGTAGCCGCTGGGCGCGGTGGTGAGCCGGCGGACCGGCCGGTAGGCGGTCGACTCGTCGAGCCGGGGCAGGCGGGGCAGGACCAGGACGTCGTCCACGGTGATCGCGGGCATCTCGAACTCCTTAGCTGTCGCGGTGGGTGGCCGACGCGTCGCGGTCGGCGCGCAGGCGCCGGCCGAGCCGTTCGAAGACCCGGGTGAGGCAGGCGACCTCGGCGTCGTCGAGGTCGTCCATCAGGTGGCTGCGCACGGAGCGCAGGTGGTGCGGCGCCGCCTCGCGCAGCGTGAGCAGGCCGGCTGCGGTGAGCACGGCCTCGCTGCCCCGGCGGTCGCCCGGGCAGCTCTCCCTGGCCACCAGGCCGCGCTTCTGCATCGAGGTGATCTGGTACGTCAGTCGGCTGGGCGAGAACACCAGCCGGCCGGCCAGCTCGCCCATCCGTAGCCGCTGGCCGGGGGCCTCGGAGAGCAGCACCAGCACGTGGTAGTCGGCGAAGCTCAGCTCGCTGTCGGTGCGCAGGTCGTCCTCCAACTGGGTGAACAGCCGTTGGCTCGACTCGATGTACGCCCGCCAGCAGGCCATCCGCGTGGCGTCCAGGCTCTCGGTCACGGCACCACGATATCACTCCTTGAAATTTGAACAAACCCGTTCCGGGCTGTCGATCCCGAGAACGTCGGCGAGGAGCGGCGATATTCCTCAGAATTTGAACGAGATGGTCGGGGTAATGCGGGTGCCCACGGCCCGGGCGCTGTGCCACACTCCGGCACCGTGGAACCCGTCGCCCTCACCGCCCCCGGCCTGTCCCTGCGTCCCTGGCGGATGACGGACGCCCCGGTCGTGCTGGCGGCGTTCGCCGACCCGGCGATCGCCCGCTGGAACCCGCAGCAGGTCACCGACGAGGCCGGAGCCGCGCAGTGGCTCCGTCGCCGGACGGGCGCCGACGACAGCGCGATCTCCCTCGCGGTCACCGACGCCGCCGACGGCGCCCTGCTCGGCGCCGTCTCGCTGCACCACCTCCACGGCGAGGACGCGCAGGTCGGCTACTGGACCACCGCCGCGGCCCGCGGCCGGGGAGTCGCCACCCGCGCCGTCACCGTGCTCACCGGATGGGGCTTCGACCGGCTCGGGCTGCACCGGATCGAGCTGTGCCACGCCGTGCCGAACGTCGCGTCCTGCCGGGTCGCCGAACGGGCCGGGTACGCCGCCGAAGGGGTGCTGCGCGAGTCCTACCGGTACGGCGACGGCCGGCGGTACGACGAGCACCTGCACGCCCGGCTCGCCACCGACCCGCCGCCCGCCCGATAGCGTCGAGGGCGTGGACGATCTCGACCTGCTCGACTGGCGCGAACGCGTCGCCCAGCTGTACCTGTCCGACCTCGACCTGGCCGGCTTCCGGTCCGCCCGCGACGAGCTCTTCGCCACCCACCCGAGCAGCCCGCTGCCGGCGCGGGCGCGAGCCGGCTTCACCGGGCTGCCCTGGTTCCCGCCGAACCCCGAGGCAGTGGTCGAGGCGCCGCTGCGCCCCGCCACCGGAGAACTGGAGATCGACACCGGCGGGCCGGACGGGGTGGTGCGCTACCGCCGGTTCGCGGTCGCCGCCACGCCGTGGGGCGAGCTGACCCTGTGGTGGATCGAGGCGTACGGGGGCGGGCTGTTCGTGCCGGTACGCGACGGCACCAGCGGACTCCAGACGTACGGCGGCGGCCGGTACCTCACCGACACCGTCAAGGGCACCTTCGGCCGGGGCCTGACGGTGCTGCCCGGCGAGCGGGTCCGGCTGGACGCCAACTACCTCTACAACCCCTCCTGCGCCTACGACGACCGGTGGGCCTGCCCGCTCGCGCCGCCGGAGAACCGGGTCGACGTCCCGATCCGGGCCGGCGAGCTGTCCTGGCATCCGTGACCGGCGACCCGACCGGCACGCGCCGACGCTCCCGGCGCACCGTGCGCCGGGAGCGTCGAACCGAGGGCCTCAGCGGGCCGTCGTGCCGGTGGGTGTCAGGTGCATCCGTCCCAGCAGCTGCCGCGCATGGTCGGCCAGGTCGGCCTCCACGGTCACCGCGTACTGGCTGGCGCGCAGCGAACTGGCCGAGGTGAAGTCGCGCTGGCCACCCGTCATCGCGTGCGCCACCGCCCCGAACACCGCGCCCCAGATGGCGCCGATCACCAACCCGACCAGGATCACCGCGATCCAGTTGCCGGCGGTGAAGATGCCGAACAGCAGGCCGATGAAGAGGCCGAACCACGCGCCGGTACCGGCGCCCACGGCAGCCGCCCGACCGGTGTTCATCCGGCCCAGCACGGTCTCCACAAGCGTCAGGTTCGTGCCGACGATCGAGGTCCGCTCCACCGGGAACCGGTTGTCCGCCAGATAGTCCACCACCCGCTGGGCGGACGGATAGTCCGGGTACGAGCCGATCGTCACGGTCGGCGGGCCGGCCTGCGGGCCGTGGCCGTCACCGCTGGGCGGTTCCGGCCGGCCGGCCGGCCCGGTCGGTAGGTTGCCACCAGTCGTGGGTCGCCAGGCGGCGGTGGGTGTCGAAGGTCTGGTCATCAGCATCCTCCTTCGTCAACACCCCGCGTTCCCGAGCCCGACGACGGGTAACGCGCCCCGCCCCGGTCGATCCCGGCGGCCGAGGGGGAATGCGGCAGGCAGGGCCGGGGTAACCCGCCCCGTGCAGAGCGGACGGATCAGCGAGCACGGCTTCCTGGCCGACGGCCGCAGCGCTGCCCTGGTCGATCGCGCCGGCGCGGTCAACTGGTGGTGCCCGGCCCGGTTCGACGGGCCCTCGGTCTTCGGCCGGCTGCTCGGCGACGACGCCGGGCACTGGTCGATCCGACCCGAGGGCGAGTTCACCAGCGAGCGGTCCTACCTGGACGACACGCTGGTGCTGCGTACCGTCTTCCACACCGCGCACGGCTCCGTCGCGGTCACCGACGCGCTCGCGCTCGAACCGGGGGCGCGGGGGCACGACATCGGGCGGCGCTCGCCCGGCGTACTGGCCCGGCTGGTGGAGGGGCTCTCCGGCGAGGTGCCGATGCGGCTGGACTACCGGCCGCGGTTCGAGTACGGCCGGGTGGACGCGTACCTCACCGAGGACGACGGCGTGGTCCGGGCCACCGCCGGGGCGGACCGGCTGGCCCTGCGCGGCGCCGTCCCGCTGACGTACGGGGTGGGGAAGGCCGGCGCCCGGTTCACCGCCCGGGCCGGCCGGTCGTACGGCTTCACGCTGGGCTACGCGCCCACCTACGGTGGCGGCGACCCGGTGCTGCCGGACGCCGACCGGGTGGTCGCCGAGGCGGTCACCGGCTGGCGGTCCTGGGCCGGCCTGCACGACTACCGGGGGCTCTACCGCGACCAGGTGCGGCGCAGCGCCATGGTGGTGCAGGGGATGACCTACGGCCCCAGCGGCGCGATCGTCGCCGCCGCCACCACCTCGCTGCCGGAGGAGATCGGCGGCGACCGCAACTACGACTACCGGTTCGTCTGGGTGCGCGACTTCAGCCTCACCCTCCGGGCACTGTGGCGCTCCGCCTGCCCGGACGAGGCGAACCGCCAGTTCTCCTGGGTGTCCCGGGCGATGGGCCGCATCGGCGACGAGCCGGTGCCCATCATGTACGGCGTCCAGGGCGAACGGGACCTCACCGAGCACACCCTCGACCACCTGCCCGGCTACCAGGACAGCCGACCGGTCTTCGTCGGCAACGACGCCTGGCGGCAGCGGCAGACCGACGTGCTCGGCGAGATCCTCGACGCCGCCTGGCTGATGCGGCACTACCTGGACCCGATGGCCCCGGAGGTCCGCCAGCTGCTGCGCGACCTCGCCGACCAGGCCACCACCGACTGGCGCCGCCCCGACGCCGGCATGTGGGAGGCGCGCGACGCGGAACGGCACTACGTCTCGTCCAAGGTGCAGTGCTGGACGGCGCTGGACCGGGCGGTGCGGTTCGGGCCGCGGATCGGCGACGCGGCCGACGTCGCCCGCTGGGCCGCCGCCCGCGACGAGGTACGCGAGGCGGTGCTCACCCGGGGCTGGAACGCGCGGGTCGGCGCGTACACCGGGGCCTTCGACTCCGACGACCTGGACGCCTCGGTCCTGCTGATGCCGTTGGTGGGTTTCCTGCCCGCGACCGACCCGCGGATGCGCGCGACCATGGACCTGATCGAGCGACGGCTCGGACACGACGGCCTGCTGCGCCGCTGGGACACCGACCCGGCCGGGTTCGTCATCTGCTCGTTCTGGCTGGCCGGCTGCCTCGCCGAGGCCGGCGAGGTGGACCGTGCCGCCGCACTCTTCGAGCAGCTCGCCGCCCGGGTCAACGACCTGGGACTCTTCGCCGAGCAGATCGACCCGGTCAGCGGGGAACAGCTCGGCAACTTCCCGCAGGCCTTCTCGCACATCGGACTGATCAACACCGCCGGCCGGATCACCGACGCGCTCGCGCGGTCGGCCGCGACGTCCACCGCACCCGCCGTGCCGACCGGCGCGGCGTCGAGGGAGGGAGCACGGCGATGACCGGACGACTGGACGGCAAGAAGGCCCTGATCACCGGATCGGACTCGGGTATCGGGCAGGCCACCGCGATCGAGTTCGGCCGGGAGGGTGCCGACGTGGTGGTGCACTACCTGCACGACCACGCCGGGGCCAACCACACGAAGGCCGAGATCGAACGGGCCGGGCGGCGGGCGGTCGTCGTGCAGGGCGACATCAGCGTCGAGCACCAGGTGGACGCCATGTTCGACGAGGCGCTGGCGGAGTTCGGGACGCTGGACATCCTGATGAACGACGCCGGGGTGGACGCGTCCGGCATCCCCGTGGCCGACCTGGACACCGAGACCTGGGACCGGTGCATCCGGACCAACCTCTACGGCATGTTCTTCTGCTCCCGCCGCTTCGTCCGGCACCGCAGGGACGCCGGCGGCGGTGGCCGGATCATCAACATCACCTCCATCCACCAGGAGGTGGCCCGGGCCGGCGGCGCCGACTACGACGCCAGCAAGGGCGGCATGCTGGAGCTGGCCAAGAGCCTCGCGCTGGAGGTGGCGCCGATGCGGATGAACGTCAACAACATCGGCCCCGGCATGGTCCTCACCCCGTTCAACCAGGAGGCCATCGACAACCCGGACTACCTGCACGAGCAGGTGCAGAGCATCCCGTGGAAGCGGGCCGCCGAACCGGGGGAGATCGCCAAGCTCGCCGTCTTCCTGGCCAGCGACGACGCCGACTACGTGACCGGCTCGACGTACTTCATGGACGGCGGCCTGATGCAGAACCAGGGCCAGGGAGCCTGAGCGGGCCGCGCCGGGCGGCCGGTGGCGCCGCCCGGCACGATGGGGACATGCGCCTCGTCGTCACCGCCGACACCCACGTTCCGAAGCGGGCCCGGGACCTGCCCGAACCGCTCTGGACGGCGATCGACGCCGCCGACGTGGTCGTGCACGCCGGGGACTGGGTGGACGAGGCGCTGCTGGACGCGGTGCAGGCCCGGGCCCGCCGGCTGGTCGGGGTGTACGGCAACAACGACGGCCCGCCGTTGCGTGCCCGGCTGCCCGAGGTGGCCCGGGTCGAGCTGGCCGGGCTCCGCGTCGCCGTCGTGCACGAGACCGGCCCGAAGCAGCGCCGCGAGGAACGCTGCGCCGCCCGGTTCCCCGACTGCGACCTGCTGGTCTTCGGGCACTCCCACATCCCGTGGGACAGCGTCGCGCCGGGTGGTCTGCGGCTGCTCAACCCGGGGTCGCCCACCGACCGGCGGGCCCAGCCGTACGCGACGTACCTGACCGCGCGGGTGGCGGCGGGGCGGCTCGACGAGGTCGAGCTGCACCGCCTGCCCCCGCGCGGCGGTCACTGACCGCGGCCGGTCTCCGCCTGGAGCTCGTCGATCCGCTTCGAGGCCTCGGCCTTGGTGAGGTCCTCCGGCACCTCGGCGCCGGCCTCCTGGGCCAGGGTGTGCAGGTACGACTCCTGGGCGGCGGTGGGCGGCTCCTCGCCGGTGACCCACTCGTCGGGGTCCTTGACGGCGGCCTGCGGGTTGGCGTTGCTGCGGTTGGCGTCGGTCATCATCAGTCCTCTCCTCGAACACCTGTGCCAGTACCCCGGTGGTGTCGGCTTCATTCCGCCCCGCCGCCGCATACGATCACCGGATGGACACGGGTGTGGTGGTGGTCGGCGCCGGGATCGCCGGGGTGGCGTGCGCGGTCGAGCTGACCCGGGCCGGGGTGCCGGTGGAGATCCGCGAACGGGGACGCGTCGCCGGCGGCCGGATGGCCAGCAAGCGCTTCGACGGGCGCCCCGCCGACCTGGGCGCCGCCTACTTCACCGTCGACGACCCGGACTTCGCCGCGGTCGCGCAGCAGTGGCGGGCCGCCGGGCTGGCCCGGGAGTGGACCGACACCTTCGTCGCGTACGACCGTGACGGCCGGCGGGAACGGCGCGGGCCGGTGCGCTGGGCCGCCCCCGGTGGCCTGCGTTCCCTGGTCGAGCACCTGGCCCGGGACCTGCCGCTGACCGTCGACCGGCTGGTGCTCGGGGTCGAGCCGGGCCCGGTCGTCGACGGTCGGCCGTGCGCCGCGGTGGCGCTGGCGGTGCCCGGCCCGCAGGCCGCCCTGCTGCTCGACCCGGCGCTGGTCGAGGCGACCCGGGTGGTGCAGGACCAGCGCTGGACGGCCGCGCTCGCCGCCGTGCTGCGCTTCCCCGGCCGCCGCTGGGCCGACTTCCGGGGTGCGTTCGTCAACGACCACCCGGTGCTCGCCGTGGTCTGCGACGACGGCGACCGGCGCGGCGACGGCGCCCCGGTGCTGGTCGCGCACACCACCCCGGAGTTCGCCGCCGGGCACCTGGCCCAGCCGACGGGTGCCGGGCCGGCGATCGAGGAGGCCGTCCGGGACCTGCTCGGGCTCCCCGAGCCGGCCGAGTTGGTGCACGTGCACCGCTGGACGTACGCCAAGCCGGCGTCGACCGCGGAGGGGACGTACCACCTGGACGCCGACGGCATCGGGCTGGCCGGGGACGCCTTCGGCGGCAAACCCCGGGTGCAGACCGCCTGGCGCTCCGGCCGCGACCTCGGCCGAGCCCTGACCACCCACCTGACCACCCCCTAACCCCCGCCGCTCGTCGATCAGGGAGTTCTGGTCGTCCGGAAGCGCTCTCCGTGACGAAAACTCCTTGATCGACGAGCCGGACGGGAGGGGTCAGCCGTTCGCGGCGGCCGGGGTCGGTTCACCGGCTGGGGTCGGTTCCTTGGCGGCCTGGCGTTCGGAGGTGTCCTGGGTGCGTTCGCCCTCGCGGTCCAGCAGTTGCATGACCGGGGTGGCGGCCATGCCGTGCACCACCACCGACACCAGCACCACCAGACCGGCCATCGCCCAGACGAGCTGCGCCTGCGGGAACTCCGTCTTCGTCGTGGCGTACGCCAGGTAGTAGAACGAGCCGACGCCCCGGATGCCGAACGCGGAGATCACCCAGTGCTCCGCCGGCCGACCGGGCGCCCCGCGCAGCGACAGCCAGCCCGCCAGCGGGCGGATCACGAAGATCAGGGCCAGCCCCACCGCGGCGGCCTGCCAGGTCAGCGGCTTGAGCAGGCCGCCGACGATCGCGCCGCCGAAGAGCAGCAGCAGCATGACGGTGAGCAGCCGCTCCACCTGCTCGGCGAAGTCGTGCAGCACCGAGTGGAACTCGTGGGTCCGCTCCGCCGCCCGGATCGCCCGCGCGGCCACGAAGACGGCGAGGAAGCCGTACCCGCCGGCCACCTCGACCAGCCCGTACGCCAGGAAGGTGGCGGCCAGGGCCAGGAACCCCTCGGCGTGCTTGGCCAGCCGGATCTCGCTCGGGGCCCGGAAGAAGAGCTTGCCGAGCAGCCAGCCGATGAGCAGGCCGCCGCCCACCCCGACGGCGAGCTTGTAGAGCACGTCGACGGCGAACCACTCGGCGAACCAGTCGGCCGGGGCGAGGCTGGTGGAGGCGATGGCGATCGCCGCGTACACGAAGGGGAAGGCCAGCCCGTCGTTGAGCCCGGCCTCGGAGGTGAGGGCGAAGCGCACCTCGTCCTCGGAGTCCTCCGCGTCGGTCGGCTCACCGACCTGCACGTCGGAGGCGAGCACCGGGTCGGTGGGGGCCAGCGCGGCGCCCAGCAGCAGCGCGGTGGCCGGCACCAGGCCCGCCCACCACCAGCCGAGCAGCGCCACCGCCGCGATGCACAGCGGCATGGCGATGGCCAGCAGCCGCCAGGTCGACGACCAGCGGCGCCAGCTCAGTGGCCGGTCGATCTTCAGTCCGGCGCCCATCAGGGCGACGATCACCCCGACCTCGGTCAGGTGGGTGGTGAACGTGTCGAACCGGAGCGGGTCGGGCACGGGCAGCCCGACCGGGAGCAGGAACACCAGCATGCCCAGCCCGAGGAAGGCGATCGGCATGGAGAGGGGCCGGCGTTCCAGCACCCGGGGCAGGATCCCCGCGAGCAGGGCGCCGATCCCCACCACTGCGAACGCCACGTCTACCGGCTCCACGACACCACCCTTCGGCCTCGCCCGTGCCTCGGGGAGGTGGTGACACACCTTGCCCTGCGGACGACCCCGCCAATCGTGGCTGTCCGGGTGATCGTCACCGCAGTGCGGCGATCGGGCTTTCCGCCAGGCCGGCCAGCAGCGCCGCCGGGTCGTCGTAGACGGCCACCGCGCCCGCGCCGGCCAGCTCGCCGCGGCTGGTGCCGCCGCAGGCCAGCCCGATGCACGGGATGTCCAGCTTGCCGGCCGCCGCCACGTCCCAGACCGAGTCGCCGACGAACACCACCTCGGCGGCGTCCAGTCCGGCCTGCTCGAGCGCGGCGATCAGGATGTCCGGCGCCGGCTTGCTCTGCTGCGCGTCCGCCGAGCTGGTCACCGTGTCGATCACGTCGTCGGCGTCGAGCACCTTGCGCAGCGCGGCCAGCTCGTGCTCGGCGGCGGAGGTGGCCAGCACCACCCGCAGGCCCCGCGCCGCGCAGGCCCGCAACAGCTCCGCCGCGCCGGGCAGCGGGGCCAGCCGTTCGAACCAGCCCGCGAAGAGACTGTCGTGGGCGTCGCGGAGCTTGTCGTCCTGGTCCCGGTCGCGTTCCGCGCCGAGCAGGTGGTCGAGGAGCTTGTCCGAGCCCATCCCGATGGACCGGTGGATGACCGCCATGGGCACCCGGTGGTCGGCCTGGCGCAGCGCCTCCCACCAGGCGACGGTGTGCAGGTAGGTCGTGTCGACGAGGGTCCCGTCGACGTCGAGGAGGACTCCGCTGCGCTTCAGATCGGGCATGGCGCTCCTCCTACCCGTCGGAACCGTCCGCGACGCCTGGCCGGTCGGCCGGGATGAGGATCTCGAACCAGACGGTCGAACCGCGCACCGTGGGGTCGGTGCCCCAGGCGTCGCTCAGCTCCTCGATCAGCCCGAGGCCCCGGCCCCGGCTGCTCAGCGTGTCGGTCTGGGCGCGGGTCACCGTGCCCCGGGTGCCCGAGTCGGCGACCGAGACCAGCAGCCGTTCCGGGCTCAGGTCGACCGCCACCCGGGCGGCCGTGCCGGCGTGCAGCAGCGCGTTGGTGGTCAGCTCGCTGGTGCACAGCACGGCCGCGCCGATCACCTGCTCGGGCACCTGCCAGTCGGTGAGCTGGCCGGTCATCCAGTGCCGGACCCGGCTCGGCGCGGTCGGCTCGGCCGGCACCTCCATGCTCGCCGACCGGCTCGGCCGGAGCGCGTGCTCCACGGCCAGCACCGCGACGTCGTCCTCGGTGGCGCCCGGCACCGCCGCGCTGGCCACCGCGCACAGCGCCCGGGGGTCGCCGCTGCCCGCCCCGGCCACCGCCGCCGCCAGCCCGTCCAGCCCCGCCGACAGGTCCTGCCAGCGTCGCTCGACCACCCCGTCGCTGAACATCAGCAGCGTGTCGCCGGCGGTGAACGGCACGGTGGCCGTACCCGGGCGGCAGCCCAGCCCGAGTGGCGGGCCGGCGGGCAGGTCGACGTAGCGGGCGGTGCCCGTACCGTCCGGGGCGCAGCGCCGGATCAGCGGCGCCGGGTGCCCGGCGCTGGCCAGGGTGACCTGCTGCGACTCCAGGTCGATCACCCCGAAGACCACCGTGACGAACAGCTCGTAGGTGTCGGCCTCGGTGCCGAGGCTGGCGACCAGCCGGTCCAGGCCGCCGAGCACCGCGTCCGGTCGGGGGTCGCTCAGCGCCAGCGCACGCAGCGCGGCGCGGACCTGCCCCATCCGGGCGGCGGCCTGCACGTCGTGGCCCGCCACGTCGCCGAGCACCACACCCAGCCCGCCGGTGGGCAGGGTGAACGCGTCGTAGAAGTCGCCGCCGGCGGCGTTGCCGTCCACGCCCGGCTCGTAGCGGGCGGCGATCCGCAGCCGGGGCATCGCCGGCAGGTGCTCCGGCAGCATGCTGCGTTGCAGCAGCTGGGCGGTGCCGTGCTGGGTCTCGAACCGGCGGGCCCGCTCGGCGGCCTGGCCGACCAGCTCCACCGCCGCGGCGAGCAGGGCCCGTTCCGCGCCGGTCCAGGTGTGCGCCTCCTGGTAGCCCACCGACAGCGCGCCGCGGATCACCGACGAGCGCAGCGGCAGCACCGCCAGCGCCCGGATCTTCTGGTCGTGGCGGTCCACCGCGCTGTCCCGCAGCGGCTGGCCGTCGGCGACCAGGAACGGCACCCCGCTGCGGGCGGTGGCGATCACCGGAGCGGCGGAGTCCTGGGCGGCCCGCCGCCACAACGGCGGCAGCCGCTCGTCGGCCTCGTCCAGCAGCTCGCCCCGGACCCGCCGCACCGTACGCCAGTTGCTGCCCTCGTCGATCGCGAAGGACACCCGGTCGGCGTCGAACGACCCCAGCGCGTAGCGCAGCGTCACCCGCGCCACGTCGTCCAGGGTGAGCGTGCCGGCCAGTGCTGCGGCGAAGTCGCTGAGGCTCTGCAGCTGCTGGGTGACCTGGCTGGTCTGCACCAGCACGCTCAGCACCCCGACGATGCGGCCCGCGCTGTCCTGCACCGCCGAGTGCGCCCGGGTGAAGGCGGCCCGGCCGGCGGTGCCGAGGCTGCGGTGGATCGGCAGCGTCGAGTCGCGCTCCAGGAACGGCTCGCCGCGCCGGTAGGTGCGCTCGATCACCTCGGCGGCGCCGGGGGCGTGCCACACGTCGGCGAAGACCTCGGCTGCGGGCCGACCGATCGCGGCGGGGTGCCGCGGGCCGAGCACCTCGGCGTACCCCTCGTTGTAGAGCAGCACGAAGTCGTCGCCGTAGAGCAGGCACATCGGCACCGGCGAGGCGAGGACGACGTCGATGACCGCGCGTACGGCCGGGTCCCACCGCTCGCGCGGACCCAGCGGGGTGTCGCCCCACGGGTGGGCGAGCACCGCGGCCGCCGCGTCGGTGGGCCCGGGAGCCTCCGTGGGAGCGGGAGCGGATGGGGTGGGAACTCGCCCGACCGTGCCTGGCATGGACGCAGCCTATCCGGAGCCCCGACCGGGCGACCCGATCATGCCGGCCGAGCCGGCGCGGCGGAGAGTTCCGGCAGGTCACGGCCGGTATGCCGGCCGATGTCGGGAAATTCCGCCAGGCGGCTGCGGCGTGCTGCCCGGTCGAGGGGGTATGCGGGCGGCGCTAGTCCATGCGACAGGAGGGACATCATGCCGAAAACCCTCGCGGTCGGGCAGGCCGACATCGGTTCCGCCCTGACCGACTTCTGGAGGTCGGTGCTGCTCTTCATCCCGAGGGCCATCGCGTTCATCGTGATCCTCGTGGTGGGCTGGCTCATCGCCCGAGCCGTGCTGAAGATCGTGGACGCGGCACTGGAACGGGTCGGGTTCGACCGGGCGGTCGAACGCGGCGGCATCAAACGTGCGCTGGAACGGACCAAGTACGACGCCAGTGACATCCTGGCCAAGCTGGCCTACTACGCCGTGCTGCTGTTCACCCTGCAGTTCGCCTTCGGGGTGTGGGGACCCAACGCGATCAGCGACCTGATCCGCGGCGTGATCTCCTGGCTGCCCAGGGCGTTCGTGGCGATCATCATCGTGGTCGTGGCCGCCGCCATCGCCAACGCGGTGCGCGACCTGATCACCGGGGCGCTGGGCGGGCTGTCGTACGGAAAGGTGCTGGCCGACCTGACCGCCGTGTTCATCCTGGCGCTCGGCATCATCGCCGCGCTGAACCAGGTGGGCATCGCCACCACGGTCACCACGCCGGTGCTGATCGCGGTCCTGGCCACGGTGGCCGGCATCCTGGTCGTCGGCGTCGGCGGTGGTCTGGTGAAGCCGATGCAGAACCGCTGGGACGGCTGGCTCAACCGGATGGCCGAGGAGTCCCGGGCGATCCAGGCGCAGCGGCAGGGGCAGAACGCCGGGCGCAGCGACTACGAGCGGCAGATGGCCGACCGTGGTGGTCAGCGTACCCAGGTGATGCCGGAGTCCTCGATGACCGGGTCGCGCGGCGGCCGGCCGGGGGACGAGACCCAGCAGTTCGGCCGGCCGAACGGCTGAGCCGGCGACGGTGCGACGAGGGTGTCCGCGGGGCGATCGCGGGCACCCTTCGCCGTGCTCAGGCCAGGTGTCGGGGATCCAGCGAGCGGGTCAGCGCGCAGACCGCCAGCAGGCGGGTGAGCGTCCAGTCGGGCTCCGCCCACCAGTCGGCGTCGGCGGGCGGCCACCAGCCGTGCTGGCGGGCAGCGGAGCGTACTCCCTCGGCGTAGCCGGCGAGGGCGGCCGGGGTGAGCGGCCGGCGGTCGCCGTCGAGGCTGTCGCGGACGGCGGCGGCGTGCTGGTCGACGCTCGCCAGCAGGCCCGGCCGGGCGGCCGCCGCGGCCATGCCGGCGGTCCCGACCGACGCCGTCAGCAGGGCGAGGGTGGACCGGGCGGAGGCCACCGCGGTTCCGGTGGTTACCTGGGGGTACGGCACTCGCATGAGCTACGAGGCTAGCCATCCGGTGCCTCGGGCAACCTCGGCCGCTCGGGTCGACCGGACTCGGTCGCCGGGATTGACCCGGATTCCGCTGGGCAGAAGGAGAAGCGGGCCCCGATCGGGGCGGACCGGGGATGCGGAGGCACGGATGGGACAACGGGTGGACGGGCCGGACGAGGCCCACCGGCGGCCGGCCGGGGTGAGCGACGAGACGGTCGCGGCGCTCGGCAAGCTCAGTGAGGCGCTGGAGACGGTGGAGCGGGTACGCGGCCACCTCTATTCGCTGCACCAGCTGGTGGGGCACGCCGACCTGATGCTCGACGAGGCGGTGGAGAAGTTCCGCGCCGCCGGGCACCCGGAGATCGCCGACCGGATCGCCACGGAGCTGCTCGGCCGCAACGTCATCGCGGGCCGGTGGACGTTCCAGATCGTCGAGGACTTCGACGACGGCTACTACGCGCTCTTCCGCCAGGTCGACCGGGACGCCCGCGACGAACTGGTCGACGGTATGCGGCACCTGTACGAGGCGGAGATGAAGGAGGAGCGGCGTACCCGGGGGCTGCCCGGGCACGAGGCGCGGCCCGGCCGCCGGGGCTAGTCGGCGCCGGCGCCTTCCGGCTGGCGACGCTTGGTGTCGTCGGCGAGAATCACGGTGGCCACCATCAGCGCGACGCAGAGGCTGAACAGCCACGAGTCGTCGGAGACCAACCAGGCGGCGACGGGGGCCTGGAGCGCGGCGAGCAGGAAGCCGAGCCAGGCCAGCCGACGCTGACGTGGGGTGAGGATGCCGGAGCCCTGTTGCATTCCGAAAGTCTTACGCGACGGCCCCGGCCCGCCCGAGCCCTCGGCGTCGATTCTGGATGACCTGTCCGCTTTTCCGGACGACCGGGCCGCATATTTTGTCGGTTCGGGGGTGGTCGGTGGCGGCGCCGGTTGTTCTCGTCGGGCACGACGAAGGCGCCCGGCCGTACGCCCGGGCGCCTGACCTCGCCGCAGCGCCTCACATGGTGTCCGGACCGGTCCGTCCCGTGGTCGACGGCCGGTACGCGCGCTCGGCGTCGGTCATCTCCCGCCGTTCGGCCTGCGGGCCGGCGCCGCGGTCGACCGCCTCCGGCCCGTGACCGAAGGCCGCCTCCTCACCCGCGTCGTTGCCGGTGACGTCGTCGGCCTGCCCGTCGATGGTCGACCGGGCGATGGCCCGGTCCAGCTCCTCCAGCGGGGTCTTCTGCTCGTCCCGCCACACCCTGTCGTTGTCCGTCATCCCTCTGCGGTACCCGGGCGGGATGATCGCAAACGGCCGCCTGGACGGGCGGGCCCGGAACGCGCCGACGGCCGCCGGAGATCCGGCGGCCGTCGGCGAAGACGGAACGGGGGAGGGGATCAGGGGGTCGGCCGGTCCACCGAACCGCGCCACGCGCCGGTCTCCTGACCGCGCCGCTCGATGAACGTCTTGAACCGCTCCAGGTCACCCTTGGCCCGGCGGTCGACCACGCCCAGCTTGTCGCCGGCCTGCTCGACCACGCCGTGCGGCTCGAAGTCCATCTGGAGGGTGACCCGGGTGTGCCCCTCGTCGAGGCGGTGGAAGGTCACCACGCCGGCCTGCTGGGTGCCGCCGGTGGACTTCCAGGCCACCCGCTCGTCGGGGAGCTGCTCGGTGATCTCGGCGTCGAACTCGCGCTTGACCCCGGCGATCTCCACCGTCCAGTGGGTCATCGTCTCGGAGAGCTGCCGGACCTCCTGCACGCCCTCCATGAAGTGGGGGAACTCCTCGAACTGGGTCCACTGGTCGTACACGGTCCGGATCGGGACCGCGACGTCCACGTGCTCGACAACGCCGCTCATGCAGGTTCCTCCTTCGTCCGCCGGTGCTCGGCCGGATCGTGGGCCGATCCGGTCACCAGCGGGTCGTCTCGTTCTTGTGCCCGAGCGCGGCCCACACCTCGGAGATCGTCTGGTAACGGGTGCCCTCGGGGAGCCGCTCCAGGGCGGCCACGATGTCGGCCGGCGCCTGGTTCTCCAGGGCGTTGGCCACCAGCGCCGCACGGTCACCGGGCAGGGCGGTCATGGTGATGAACCGGCCCAGCCGACTGCGCGCCTCCACGTCCTCGGAACTCATCCCCTGCGGGGAGCCGGTACGCAGGTCGCCGGCCGGGGCGGTGGTGGCGCCCGGCTGGTCCTCACCGGCCGGCTCCGCCTCGCGGAACTCCTCCACGCGCGAACCACCGGTTCCCGGTCCCTGCACGAGCCCGGCCACGTCCTGGCTCATGTTGTCGTCGACCCGGGGCGAGTGCTTGCTGCTGCCTCGTTCCATGTCGTGAGCGGTACCCGGGCAACGGGCCGGCAAACCGGAGCGCCGCGAGACTGGCACCACATCGTCACGAATCAGCCGGTTCCCGGGGCGGCAGGATCGGCTCACCGGGATCCTTCGCCCCGCTCTGCAACACCCGCCCCCGCTGCAACTCCGCGTTGATCTGCACCCCGAGCATCAGGGCGCAGTTGGACAGGTAGAGCCAGACCAGGAACGCGATGACCGCGCCCAGGCTGCCGTAGGTGACGTCGTACGAGCCGAAGTTCGCGACGTACAGGCCAAAACCGAAGGAGGCCAGCAGCCAGGCCAGCAGCGCCACCGCGCCGCCCGGGGTGAGCCAGCGGAACCGGGGCTGGCGCACGTTCGGCGCGATCCAGAACAGCAGGGACAGCAGCACCATCACCACCATGGCCAGCGCCGGCCACTTCGCGACGCTCCACAGGGTACGGCTCAACCCGCCCGCCCCCACCAGGTCGCCGACCGCGTCGGCCACCGGGCCGCTGACGATCAGGCCGGTCGCCACCACGGCCAGCAGCAGCAGCGACAGCGCGGCCAGCCCGATCTGGATCGGGCGCAGCTTGTAGACCGGCCGGCCCTCCTGCACCCCGTAGATGGCGTTCGAGGCCCGGGTGAACGCCCCGATGAACCCCGACGCCGACCAGAGCGCGCCGAGCAGACCGAAGCTCAGCAGCACCTTCGCCCCGCTCTGCTGGTCGACCACCCCACGGACCACGCTCACGAAGCCCTCGTTGCCCACCACCGAACCGGCGCCGACGTCCCGGGCCAGGTCCAGCACCGTGTCCACGGTCCGCTCGCCCTCGGAGACCAGCCCGACCAGGGCGACCACCACGATGGTGGAGGGGAACAGCGCCAGCACCCCGTAGTAGGTCAACGCGGCAGCCCAGTCGGCGCAGTTGTCCTTGAGGAAGTTGCGCCCGCTGCGCACCAGCACCCCGCGCCAGGTGCGCCAGCTCAACTGGCGTACCCGGCGGGGGATCCGCCGCTGTGCGCCCTGCGGCGCCGCGGCCGGCTCCGTCGTCGCTGCCATGCCCGCTCCCGTCGCCCCGGCCGCCGGACCGCTCGTTCATCGCCGGCGCGCACCGGTCGAGGCGGTACCCGGGCCGGAAAATCGACAAACCCGACCCCGCGTTTGCCGGTGCCGCCGGGGGGAACGGTCCAGGCAGACGCAATCGACGCGCAAGGAGGACGAGATGCCCGGGCGCGAGGTACTGCCCAGCACGCTGCGGCGCTCCCCCCAGAAGGCCCAGCGCACCTGGGAGAAGACGCACGACTCGGCCGTCGAGACGTACGGCGAGGGGGAGCGGGCGCACCGCACGGCGTTCGCCGCGGTGAAGCACGAGTTCGAGAAGGTCGGCGACCACTGGGAGCCCAAGGGCCGCAAGGGCCCGAGCGACCGGCAGGCGGCCGGCGGCGGCCCCGCCCGGCGCGCCCCCACGGCCGGCGGCGTGGACGCCAACGCCACCAAGGACCACCTCATGGAGGTGGCGAAGAAGCTGGACGTCCCGGGCCGGTCCCGGATGACGAAGCCGGAACTGGTCAAGGCGATCGAGAAGGCGAACACCCGGCAGACCGCCAAGGCCCGGGAGAAGAGCAAGGGTCGCTGACCCGACCGGGTACGCGAGGGAGTGGCCGTCGGATCCGACGGCCACTCCCTTTCGTCTCAGCTCACCAGTGCCCGCCGCCGGGGGCCTGGAGGTGCACCGTCTTGACGGTGCTGAACTCGTCCAGCAGTTCCGGCCCGTACCCGAAGCCCTGCCCGCTGCCGCGGCGTGGCTGCGCGGCGCCACCCGGCGCGCCCCCGAAGACCGCGTTGACCTTGACCGTGCCCACCGGCAGCTCCCGCCAGGCCCGCTGGGCGTGGCTCATCGACGGCGTCAGCACCGTGGCGGCCAGCCCGTACGGCGAGTCGGCGGCGCAGCGCAGCGCCTCGCTGAACGAGTCGACCACGACCACCGCGGCGACCGGCCCGAACGTCTCCTCGCGGACCAGGGTCATCTCGTGCCGGCAGTCGGTCACGACCGTCGCCGGATAGAACGCCCCCGGCCCCTCCGGCAGCACCCCGCCGGCCCGCAGCGTCGCCCCCTCGGCCACGGCGGCGGTCACCTGCCCGTGCACGTGGTCCCGGTGCCGCCGGTCCACCAGCGGGCCCAGCTCCGTGGACGGCTCGCGGCCCGGACCGACGGCCAGCGCGCCGGCCCGCTCGACCAGCGCGTCGACGAAGTCCTCCGCCACGTCCCGGTGCGCGTAGATCCGCTCCACCGCCACGCAGATCTGCCCCGCGTTGGCGAACGAACCCATCGCCGCCTGCTCGGCCGCCCAGACCGGATCCACCCCGGCGTCCACGATCAGCGGGTCACTGCCGCCGTTCTCCAGCAGCGCCTTCGCCCCGGTACGGGCGCACGCCGCGGCGATCGCCCGGCCGGTGGCCGTGGACCCGACGTGGGCCACCACGTCCACCTCCTGCCCGGCCAGCGCCGCGCCCACCTCGCCGCCGCCCGTCAGCAGCGACAGCACCCCGGCCGGCAGCACGCCGTCCAGTGCCTTCGCCAGCAGCCAACCGGTCGCCGGGGTCCGCTCGCTCGGCTTGTAGAGCACCACGTTGCCGGTGACCAGGGCGGCGCCGAGCAGCCCGCAGGAGACCGCCACCGGGTCGTTCCACGGGGTGATCGCGGCGACCACCCCACGCGGCTCCGGCGCCATGAAGTCGATCGCGTCGGCGCTGCCGTGCAACGTCCGGCCGCCGCGCAGCGGCGCCAGCTCGGCGTACTGGCGCAGCGTGCCGATGCCCGCCTCGACGCCGCCCCGGGCGTCGCCCAGTGGCTTGCCCATCTCGGCGGTGACCGCCTCGGCCAGCTCGTCGGTCATCGCCGCCACCGCGTCCGCGGCGCGGTGCAGCGCCGCCGCGCGTTCCGCCGCCGGCGTCACCGCCCACTCCGCGGCGACGCCGCGCGCCGCCTCCACCGCCTTGGCCACCTCGTCCGGCGTGGCCACTCCGACGGTGCTGACCGGGGAGCCGTCGGCCGGGTCGTGCACGACCAGTTCGCCCCCTTCGCCGCCCGCGCCCCACACTCCACCGATGAGCTGCTCAACCCTGTACATGCGGCAGTGGATGCCCCCGCTCCGGCGAGGCAAACGCGTTTCGCCCGGTAACCGGCCGGGTAGGCGGATCGGATGACGTCGCCCGCCATCCCGACCGGTTCCGCCCTCCCGACCGGTGCGGAGAGCGTCGATGCCATCGTCGTCGGCGCCGGCCACAACGGCCTGGTCGCGGCGAACCTGCTGGCCGACGCCGGCTGGGAGGTGCTGGTGCTGGAGGCCACCGAGGCCCCGGGCGGCGCCGTCCGGTCGGCCCAGGTCACCGCCCCCGGTTACCTCAGCGACCTCTACAGCTCCTTCTATCCGCTCGGCTACGCCTCCCCGGTGCTGGCCGGGCTGGACCTGGACCGGTACGGCCTGCACTGGACCAACTCCCCGGACGTGCTGGCGCACCTGCTGCCCGACGGACGGGCCGCGGTGATCAACCGGGACCTGGACACCACCGCCGCCTCGCTGGAGAAGTTCGCCCCGGGCGACGGCGACCGCTGGCGGCACGCGTACGCCGACTGGCGCGAGGTCTCCGGGCCGATGCTGGACACCATCACCAGGCCCTTCCCGCCGGTGCGCGGCGGGGTGGAGCTGCTGCGCCGGCTGCGGGTCGGCGGCGCGCTGCGGCTGGCCCGCCGGCTGGTCGTCCCGGTCCGCAAGCTCGGCGACGAGCTCTTCGAGGGCGAGGGCGGCCCCGCGCTGCTGGCCGGCTGCGCGCTGCACACCGACCTGTCCCCCGAGGAGGCCGGCTCCGGCGTGTACGGCTGGCTGCTGGCCATGCTCGGCCAGGAGGTCGGCTGGCCGGTGCCGGTCGGCGGCGCCCAGAAGATCACCGACGCGCTGGTGGCCCGGCTGACCGAGCGGGGCGGGCGGATCCTCTACGGCGCCCGGGTCGACCGGGTGCTCACCGCCCGGGGCCGCGCCATGGGGGTACGGACGGCCGGCGGCAGCCGCTGGCGGGCCCGCCGCGCGGTGCTGGCCGACGTGCCGGCCCCCGCGCTCTTCCTCGACCTGGTCGGCGCGGACGCCCTGCCGCCCCGGCTGGTGGAGGACCTGGCCCACTTCAAGTGGGACGGCTCCACCCTCAAGGTCGACTGGGCGCTCTCCGCCCCGGTGCCGTGGACCAACCAGGAGGTGGCCACCGCCGGCACCGTGCACCTCGGCGCCGACCTCAACGGGCTGACCAGCTATTCCGGCGCGCTGGCCCGGGGCGAGGTGCCCCGCGACCCGTTCCTGCTGGTCGGGCAGATGTCGGTGGCCGACCCGAGCCACTCGCCGCCGGGCACCGAGTCGCTCTGGTCGTACACCCACCTGCCGTTCCGGCGGACGTGGCGGGCCGAGGACCTGGCCGGGCACATCGAGCGGATGGAGGAGGTGCTGGAGGCGGCGGCCCCCGGCTTCCGCTCGCTGATCGTCGGGCGGCACGTAGCCAGCCCGGCCGACCTGGAGAACGGCGACCCGAGCCTGGTGGGCGGCGCGCTGGGTGGGGGCACCGCGGCCGCGTACCAGCAGCTCTTCCTGCGGCCGGTCCCCGGCCTGGGCCGGGCGGACACCCCGGTGGACCGGCTCTACCTGGCCAGCTCCTCCGCGCATCCCGGCGGCGGGGTGCACGGGGCCCCCGGGGCCAACGCCGCCCGGGCGGCGTTGGCCCGCGACCGGGCGCTCACCGGCGGCCTGTACAAGGGCGTGATCGGCGCGGCGAACCGGGCCGTCTACCGCTGACCGGCGGGTTCGCGCCGGTCAGCGGGTCGGCGAGACGGTGCCGGCCGTTCAGCCGGGCAGGTTGCGGTGCCGGCTGCGCAGCTTGAACGGCATCAGGGCGCTCTCCACCTTGGTGGCGGTGGTCATCTTCGACAGGCCGTCGCGCCGCTCCTCGAAGCGGATCGGCACCTCGAGGATGGTGTGCCCGAGCTTGGTGGCCAGGTAGTGCATCTCCACCTGGAAGCTGTAGCCGTTGGACTGGACCCGGTCCAGGCCGATGTCGCGCAGCGCGTCGGCCCGCCAGATCTTGAACCCGGCCGTCAGGTCGCGGATCCGCACCCGCAGCAGGGTGTGCACGTAGAGGTTCGCCCAGCCGCTGAGCGCCCGGCGGTAGAGCGGCCAGTTCTCGTCCAGCTGCCCACCGGGCACGTAGCGGGAGCCGATCACGACCCCGGCCTGGGTGGAGAGCAGCGCGCCGAGCATGCCGGGCAGCGCCTCCGGCGGGTGGGACAGGTCGGCGTCCATCTGCGCGACGTAGTCGGCGCCGCCGTCGAGGGCGCGGCCGATGCCATCGACGTACGCCCGACCCAGGCCCTCCTTGCCGGGCCGGTGAACGACCTCGATCCGGTCCGGGTGCTCGATGGCCAGCTTGTCGGCCACCTCACCGGTGCCGTCGGGGGAGTTGTCGTCGGCGACGAGCACCTTCAGCCCGGGCAGCGGCAGGGCGAGGAGCCGCTCGACCAGCACCGGGAGGTTGCCCGCCTCGTTGTAGGTCGGAACGACGACGGTCAGGCGCGCGTCCCGCCACGGCGAGGGCAACTGCACGGGTTCGATCATGGCGATATCCTCGGTTTGCCGACAGGGTTCCCTGAGAGGGTAGCCACTGGCCCGGTGGCCCGCGGCCCAGGCTCCCCGTACGCACCGTATCCGCGGCTCGCCGCCCGCCCCACGGGCCGGGCGGCGGGTCACTCCTGCGGCTTCTGCCGCACCGCGATGTCGGAGAGCCGACGCAGCGTCTCCTTGTTCCGCTGGTGCAGCACCAGGTCGTTGAGCTTGTTGCGGAACCAGCGCAACGGCCCGGCGGCGAAGTCCTCGCCGAGCCGGACCCGGGTGGCGCCCGCGCCGACCGGCTCCAGCGCGAACGAGACGATCGCCTCACCCGCGGGCCAGAGCCCGGCGCGCAGCACCAGCCGGTGCGGCGCGTCGCAGAGCAGCACCGTCGAGGCGTCCTGGAGAGAGAGGGGCCACGGGCCGGCCCGGTGGTGCAGCTGGGTGCCGACGCGCGGCCAGTCCGGGTCCACGTCGCGGACGTGCGCCGTGCCCACCACCCAGTCGCTGTACGTCCACCCGTCGGAGAGCACCTTGAAGACCTGCTCCGGGGGAGCCTGGATCACTTTCTCCACAATCGCCACGCGGCACCTCATACCCCTCACGCCGGTACCGGTAACCGGGCGGCCGGGTTAGCTTCTCGGCGACGACGGGTAACGCCGCACCGACCCTCGGTGCAGCGGGACGGGTCGTGCCGGCCGGCGTACCCCGGCCGAAGATGATGTTTACTCCTCCGGGCCCCGGGAACCCGCCGCCCGTGCGACGGGACCAGGAGGAGCCGGATCAGCGCAGGTCAGCCCGGGTCGACCCGGGTGGTGACCGGCTCTTCCCGCCGCCCACCCGGCCGGCCGGGGTGCTGTTCGACGCGGTGCTGCTGGACCGGGACGGCACGCTCGTCGAGGACGTGCCCTACAACGGTGACCCGGAGAAGGTCCGCCCGCTGCCCGGGGTGCGGGAGGCGCTGGACCGGCTGCGCGCCGCCGGGCTGCGGCTCGGGGTGGTGACCAACCAGTCGGGCCTGGCCCGGGGCCTGTTCGGCGCGGCGGACCTGGCCCGGGTCAACGCGCGGGTGGAGGAGTTGCTCGGGCCGTTCGACGACTGGCAGGTCTGCCCGCACGACGACCGGGCCGGGTGCCGGTGCCGCAAGCCGGAGCCGGGCATGGTGTACGCGGCCTCGGGCGCGCTGGGCACCGTACCGGCCCGCTGCGTCCTGGTCGGCGACATCGGCGCCGACATGGTGGCGGCCGGTGCCGCGGGCGCGGGCGCGATCATGGTGCCGACGCCGGTGACCCGGCCCGAGGAGATCGCCGCCGCGCCGCACGTGGCCCGGGACCTGCCCGCCGCCGTCGAGGAGATCCTGCGCCGCCAGAACGCCGTCCGCCCCGCCGCCCCGCGCCGGGACAGAGCCGGCACCGTCCTGGTGGTCCGCAGCGACTCCGCCGGAGACGTCCTGGTCACCGGACCCGCCATCCGCGCCGTCGCCGCCGGCGCCCACCGCGTCGTCCTGCTCTGCGGACCCCGCGGCCGCGCCGCCGCCGACCTGCTGCCCGGCATCGACGAGATCATCGAATGGCCACTGCCCTGGATCGACGGCAACCCCGAGCCCGTCGACCCCGACGACATGCGCCACCTCACCGAGCGCCTCGCGCAGGTCGACGCCGACGAGGCGATCATCTTCACCAGCTACCACCAGTCGGCCCTGCCCCTGGCCCTGCTGCTGCGCGTCGCCGGCGTACCCCGCATCCACGCCATCAGCGACGACTACCCGGGCAGCCTCCTCGACACCCGCCACCGCGTCCCGGTCGGCGTGCCGGAACCGGAGCGCGCGCTGTCCCTGGCCGCCGCCGCCGGTCACGCCCTGCCCGACCACGACGGGCCCGGGCTGCGGCTGCGCACCGACGCGGTCCCGCCACCCCCGGCCGAGCTGGGCGGGCCCGGCTACGTGGTGCTGCACCCCGGCTCCACCGTCCAGGCCCGCGCCTGCCCGCCCGAGCTGGCCGCCCGGATCGTCCGGGTGCTCGCCGAGGCCGGCCACCGGGTGGTGGTCACCGGTGGGCCGCACGAGCGGGAGCTGACCGCCCTGGTCGCCGGCGACCTCGGCGTGGACCTGGGTGGCCGGACCGGCCTGGCCGAGCTGGCCGCCGTGCTCGCCGGGGCCGGCGCGCTGGTGGTCGGCAACACCGGCCCGGCGCACGTGGCCGCCGCGCTCGGCGTACCGGTGGTCAGCCTCTTCGCCCCCACCGTCCCGTACGGACAGTGGGGCCCCTACCGGGTACCGACCGTCCGGCTCGGCGACGCCGGGGCGCCGTGCCGGGACACCCGGGCCACCAGCTGCCCGGTCGCCGGGCACCCCTGCCTGTCCCGGCTGGACCCGGCCGACGTGCTCGCCGCCGTACGCCTGCTCGGCGTCCCCGCCGACCGCCCGCCGGCCCGGACCGGCCCCGCCGTCGGGGTGGCCGCCGTCGCGGCCGGATCATCCGCCGCCGTCGCGGCCGGGTCGCCCGCCGCCGGTCGGGCGGTCACCACCAGCGGCGGGAGCGGCCGATGAACGTGCTGGTCTGGCACGTGCACGGGTCGTGGATGACCTCGTTCGTGCACGGCAAGCACCGCTACCTGGTGCCGGTCACCCCCGAGCGCGGCCCGTACGGGCTGGGTCGGGCCCGCACCTACCCGTGGCCGGCGGACGCCGTCGAGGTGACCCCGCAGGAGCTGCGCCACGCCGACGTCGACCTGGTCGTGCTGCAGCGGCCCGAGGAGTTCGACCTGGCCTGCGAGTGGCTGGGCCGGCGGGTCGGCCGGGACATTCCGGCGATCTACGTCGAGCACAACACCCCGAAGGGCGACGTGCCGAACACCCGCCACCCGATGGCCGACCGCGACGACCTGCTGCTGGTCCACGTCACCGCGTTCAACGAGCTGTTCTGGGACAACGGGAGCACCCGCAGCACGGTGGTCGAGCACGGCATCGTCGCCCCGACCGTCGAGTGGACCGGTGAGCTGGACCGGCTCGCCGTGGTGATCAACGAGCCGGTGCGCCGCTGGCGGGTCACCGGCACCGACCTGCTGCCCCGGTTCGCCGAGATCGCCCCGCTGGACGTCTTCGGCATGGGGGTGGCCGGACTGGCCGAGCGGCTCGGGCTGCCCGCCGGCCGGGTCACCACCCACGACGACGTGCCCCAGCACCTGATGCACGCCGAACTCGCGCGGCGGCGGGCGTACCTGCACCTGTGCCGGTGGACCTCGCTCGGGCTGAGCCTGATCGAGGCCATGTCCATCGGCATGCCGGTGGTCGCGCTGGCCACCACCGAGGCGGTGGTGGCGGTGCCGCCGCCGGCCGGCGTCCTGTCCACCCGGATCGACGTCCTGCGCGACGGCGCCCGACGGTTCGTCGAGGACCGGTCGCTGGCCGCCCGCACCGGCGCGCAGGCCCGTGCGGCGGCGCGGGAGCGCTACGGCCTGGAACGTTTCCTCGCCGACTGGGACCGGCTGCTGGAGGAGGAAGTATGCGCGTCGCGCTGATCTCGGAGCACGCCAGCCCGCTCGCCGTCCTCGGCGGGGAGGACGCGGGCGGCCAGAACACCCACGTCGCGGAGCTGGCCGCCGCGCTGGTCGACGCCGGCCACGAGGTCCGGGTCTACACCCGCCGCGACGCGCCGGACCTGCCGGTCACCGTCCGAGCCCCGGACGGCTTCGACGTGGTGCACGTACCGGCCGGACCGGCGGAGCCGCTGGCCAAGGACGAGCTGCTGCCGCACATGCGGGAGTTCAGCCACTGGCTGGTGGACCGGTGGCGGGGCGGGGACTGGACGCCCGAGGTGATCCACGCGCACTTCTGGATGAGCGGGCTGGCCGCGCTGAGCGCGGGCGGACGGACCGGGGTGCCGGTGGTGCAGACGTACCACGCGCTGGGCACGGTCAAGCGGCGGCACCAGGGGGTGCAGGACACCAGCCCGGCCCGACGGGTCGCGTACGAGCGGGAGCTGGGCTGCTCGGTCGACCGGGTGGTCGCCCAGTGCCGCGACGAGGTCGGCGAGCTGGTCCGGATGGGAGTCCCCCGGTCCCGGATGACGATCATCCCGTCCGGGGTGAACCTGAGCACCTTCACCCCGCTCGGCCCGACCGCCGAGCGGGTGCCGGGGCGGGCCCGGATCCTCACCGTCGGCCGGCTGGTGGAACGCAAGGGCTTCCAGACGGTGATCCGGGCGATGGCGCACGTACCCGATGCGGAGTGCGTCGTGGTGGGGGGTCCCCCCGCCGGCCTGCTGGAGTCCGACCCGTACGCCCGGCGGTTGCGGGCCCTGGCTGAGTCGTGCGGGGTGGCCGACCGGGTGCGGCTGGTCGGCGCGGTGCCCCGGGAGGAGATGGGGCGCTGGTACCGGTCGGCGGACGTGCTGGTCGCCGCCCCCTGGTACGAGCCGTTCGGCCTCACCCCGCTGGAGGCGATGGCCTGCGGCATCCCGGTGATCGGCACCGCGGTCGGTGGCCTCACCGACACGGTGGTGCCCGGCCGCACCGGTGACCTCGTCCCGGCCCGCGACCCGCGGGCGTTGGGCACCGCCGTCCAGGGCCTGCTCACTGACCGGATCCGCCGCTTCGGGTACGCCACCGCGGCGCTGGACCGGGCCCGGCGGTGCTACTCCTGGGCCACCACGGCGGAGAGGCTCGCCGAGGTCTACGGGGAGGTGGCCGCGGTGCGCCGGCCGAGCCGGGTGGTCGCCGGATGACGGCGCGGTCGCCGGACCTCCGGCCGGCCGACGGCGGGGGACCGTCGGTGCTGGACGTGCACCTGGCCCACCTGGCGGAGGCGCTGCTGTCCTACCGGGAGTGCGAGGGACTGCTCGCCCGGTGGGGCCGGGAGCTCGCGGCGACCCTGGTGGCGGGCGGGCGGTTGCTGGTGGCCGGCAACGGCGGCAGCGCCGCCGAGGCCCAACACCTCACCGCCGAACTCGTCGGCAAACTCCGCCACGACCGCGAACCACTCTCCGCCATCGCCCTGCACGCCGAAACCAGCGCCATGACCGCCATCGGCAACGACTACGGCTACGACGAGGTCTTCGCCCGCCAGGTCCGCGCCCACGGCCGACCCGACGACATCCTCCTGCTCCTGTCCACCAGCGGCACCAGCCCCAACCTGCTCACCGCAGCCCACGCCGGCCACGCCACCGGCCTGCGCACCTGGGCCTTCACCGGCCCCGCCCCCAACCCACTCGCCGACGCCTGCCACGAGGCCCTCGCGGTGTCCTCGGCGGACAGCCAGGTGGTGCAGGAGCTGCACCTGGTCTCGGCTCACGTGCTCTGCGAGTACGTCGACTGGGCCCTGACCGCCGTGCCGGGCGCGGCCACCGAACCGGTGCCGGTCGCGGCGACGCGTCCGGCCCCCGCCGGGACCACCCGGGCGGGGCCGGTGCGCACGGGGGTCGAGGTGGTGCTCGGCGCCGACCGGGAGACCGAGCCGGAACGAGGAGGTCGAGCGTGACGGGACCCGTGGTGGTGATCGGCGACACCCTGCTGGACCGGGACGTCGAGGGAGTGGTGAACCGGCTCTGTCCGGACTCGCCGGTGCCCGTGCTGGACGAGACCGCGCACGTGGACCGGCCCGGCGGGGCGGGACTCGCGGCGCTCTTCGCCGCCGCGCAGGGTGCCGAGGTGGCCCTGGTGACCGCGCTGGCCGACGACGCGGGCGGGGCCCGGCTCAGCTCGCTGCTCACCGCCGCGGGAGTGCAGGTGTACGGGCTGCCGTTGGCCGGCGCCACACCGGAGAAGATCCGGCTGCGGGCCCGGGGACGGGTGCTGCTGCGGCACGACCGGGGTGGGCCGGCGGGGGAGCCCGGGCAGCCCAGCGAGGCGGTGCTGCGGCTGATCGCCACCGCGTCGGCGGTGCTGGTCAGCGACTACGGGCGCGGGGTGGCCCGGCAGCCGGCACTGCGGGCCGCGCTCGCCGCCACCGCCGCCCCGGTGGTCTGGGACCCGCACCCGCGCGGGCCGGCGGCGGTGCCCGGCGTCCAGTTGGCCACCCCGAACGAGTCCGAGGCGCGGGAGCTGGCGAAGGTCGCGCCGGGCGCGTCCCGCCTGGTCACCGCCTCCCGGGGCGCGCAGGGACTGCGGGAGCGCTGGCGGGCCGGCGCGGTGGCGGTCACCCTGGGCGGCGACGGGGCGCTGCTCTGCCACGCCGGGTCCACCCCGCTGGTGGTGCCCGCCCCGGCCAGCGCCGAGGGGGACACCTGCGGCGCGGGCGACCGGTTCGCGGCGGCGGCCAGCCTCGCGCTGGCCCGGGGAGCGCTGGTCTCCGAGGCGGTGCAGCACGCGGTCGCCGAGGCGTCGGCGTACGTGGCGGGCGGGGGAGTGGCCGCCGTCCTGCCGCCGCCGGTGCGTACGGCGCCCGCCGTGGTCACCGTGTCCGGCGGGGACCGGATCGGCGTGGTGGCCGCGGGCGCGCTCGCCGCCGAGGTACGCGCGGCGGGTGGCACGGTCGTCGCCACCGGCGGCTGCTTCGACCTGCTGCACGCCGGTCACGTCGCCACCCTCCAGGCCGCCCGGCAGCTCGGTGACTGCCTGATCGTCTGCCTGAACTCCGACGCCAGCGTCGCCGGGCTGAAAGGGCCGGACCGGCCGGTGGTGCCGCAGGGCGACCGGAGCCGGATGCTGGCCGCGCTGAGCTGCGTCGACGCGGTGCTGATCTTCGACGAGGCCACCCCGCACGCGGCGCTGTCCTGGCTGCGGCCCGACGTCTGGGTCAAGGGCGGCGACTACGCCACCGGGGCGGGTGACGAGCCGGCGCTGCCCGAGGCGGAGCTGCTGCGCCGCTGGGGCGGGCACACGGTGGTGGTGCCCTACCTCGACGGCCGGTCCACCAGCGACCTGATCGCGGCGGCCCGGGCGGGCCGGCGGCGGGCGGCGGAGAGCCAGGTGGGCGAGCCGGGCCGGCACGAGGTGCGGTCGGCGACGACAGGGAGGTCACGATGAGCCGTGGGGTGCCCGGAGCCGGGCCGACCGTCCTGGTCACCGGTGGGTCGAGTGGGCTGGGCGCGGCGGTGGTGGCCGCGGTGGCCAGGGCCGGTGGGCGGCCGTTGGTGCTGGACCGGCGGGCGCCGGCCGACGGGGTGCCGTGGGTGGAGTGCGACCTGGCGGACGCCCGGGCGGCCGAGGAGGCCACCCGGCAGCTCGCCGAACGCTCGGGCGGGTTGGACGGGGTGGTGACCGCCGCCGGCATGGACGTCCCGGGGAAACTCGCCGACCTGCCCGGGGAGACCTGGGACCGGATCGTCGCGGTGGACCTGCTGGCCACCGCCGCCGTGGTGCGGGCGGCACTGCCCTATCTGGAGGCGTCCCGGGGCAGCGTCGTCACGGTGGCCTCGACGTTGGGCGTCAAGGCGGTCAGCGACGCCACCGCGTACTGCGCGGCGAAGTTCGGGGTGGTCGGCTTCACCCGCGCCCTCGCCGCCGAACTCGCCGGCACCGTCGGCGTCACCCTGCTGATCCCCGGCGGCATGCGGACCGCCTTCTTCGACGACCGGGACGAGCAGTACAAGCCCGGCCCCGACGCGATCCTCAACGATCCGGCCGACACGGCCGCGGCCGTCATGTTCGCGCTGTCCCAGCCGGCCGGCTGCGCGGTGCGGGAGATGGTGGTCTGCGCCGAGCAGGAGTCGTCGTACCCGTGATCCTCGTCCTGCGGGCGCTCGGCGTCGGGGACCTCGCCACCGGGGTCCCCGCGCTGCGCGCCCTGCACGCCGCGTACCCGGAACAGGAGTTGGCCCTCATCGCCCCCGCCTGGCTCGACCCCCTGATCGACCTGGTCGGCGGCATCGACCGACGGATCCACACCGACGGCCTCGGACCCCTGCCCCGGACCGGGCCGGCACCGGAGATCGCGGTCAACCTGCACGGCAGGGGCCCACAGTCACACCGGATGCTCACCACCACCCGACCCGACCGCATGCTCGCCTTCGCCAACCCCGACGCCGGACACCACGACGGACCGGCCTGGAACGACGACGAACACGAGGTGCACCGCTGGTGCCGGCTGCTCGCCTGGTACGGCATCCCCGCCGACCCGGGCGACCTGGCGTTGCTTGCGCCCCCGCCGTCGGGCGTGCCGACCGGGGTGACCGTCGTGCACCCGGGCAGCAAGATCCGGGCGAAGCGCTGGCCGGCCGACCGGTTCGCCGCCCTGGCGCGGCAGCTCACCGAACGGGGACACCGGGTGGTGGTCACCGGCTCCGCCGACGAGCGGGAACTCGCCGGGCGGGTGGCGGACCGGGCCGGGTTGCCGGCCACGGCCGTGCTCGCCGGCCGCACCGACGTCGGCGAGTTGGCCGCCCTGGTCGCCCGGGCCCGGTTGGTGGTCAGCGGGGACACCGGGGTGGCCCACCTGGCCACCGGCTACGGCACCGCCTCCGTGGTGCTCTTCGGACCGGTCCCGCCGGACCGGTGGGGACCGCCGCCCGGCCGCTCCCGGCACCGGGTGCTGACCGCTGGCGACGGTGAATGGACCGGTGGCGCAGGGGTAGGAACGCCATCGACGATGGCGGCCATCCCGCTCGACCGGGTGCTGGCCGCCGTGGACGAGGCGGAACAGGCGGTGCGGACGTCCGGTGCGATTGCGGCGTAGTGATCCGGGCAGGCCGGGGTACGGACGTCGCCGGCGCGGCGAGGGCTGGCGGTACGTCGACAAGGCCGGCGCGCCGCTGCGCGACCCGGACGAGGTGGCCCGGATCGACGGCCTGGTCATCCCGCCCGCCTGGGAGGACGTCTGGATCTCGCCGTACCCCAACGGGCACATCCAGGCCACCGGCATCGACGCGGCCGGACGCAAGCAGTACCTCTACCACCCGCAGTGGCGGCGCAAGCGGGACGAGGCGAAGTTCGACCACGTCCTGGAGGTGGCGCACCGGCTGCCGGTGCTGCGCAGCCGGGTGGCGCAGGACCTGGAAGGTCGGGGACTGAACCGCAACCGGGTGCTCGCCACGGTGACCCGGCTGCTCGACATGGGCATGTTCCGGGTCGGCAACGACCAGTACGCCGTCGGCGACGAGGCCACCTACGGGGTCTCCACGCTGCGGCCGGAGCACGCCCGGTCCCGGGGTGGCTGCGTGGTCTTCGAGTTCCCGGCCAAGGGCGGCGTCGAGCAGGTACGCCGGATCGAGGATCCGGAGCTGTGCCGGGTGCTGACCAACCTGCGCCGGCGGCGTCGCAGCGAGGAACGCCTCTTCGGCTACTGGGACGGTCGGGACTGGCGCGACGTGCGCAGTGACGAGGTCAACGACTACCTGCGCGACGCCAGCGGCGGGGAGATGACCGCGAAGGACTTCCGCACCTGGCACGCCACGGTGCTGGCCGCCACGGAACTGGCGACGTTGGGTCCGGCGCGCTCGGCGACGGCCCGTAAGAGGGCGGTGGCCGCCGTGATGCGGTCCGTGTCGGAGCTGCTGGGCAACACCCCGACGGTGGCCCGGACCTCCTACGTGGACCCGCGGGTGGTCGACCTGTTCCACGACGGGGTGGTGGCGCCGGTGGCGCCGCAGACGCCACGGGAGGACGCCGAACGGATCGTGTTGGCCCTGCTGGAGGACGCCTGACCGGTGCCGGCGGAGGTTCGGGGCGCGGCGGGGACCGCGGGAACCTGACCGGTCCCGCCGGGTCCTGGGGGAACCGCGACGGGACCGGCGTTCGGTGGTGGCGCGTCGGTCCGGCGGGAGCCGCCGGGCGGTCGCCCGCGACCGTGGTCGCGGGCGCCTCGCCCCAGCCCCCCGATGTGCCCGGGCCTGCCGGTCTCGACCGGCGTCGGCCCGCATCGAGTATGGCCAGCGGAGGTTGACCGTACGCGCCAGCCGGTTGACGATCCGCGCCACCCGTCCCGGCTGGGCGCGTCGGTGGCGGTTCAGCCGGTGGTCCGCCGGCCGATCAGCGCGGCCACCCCGTCGAGCACCCGCTCCAGGCCGAAGACGAACTCGTCGTCCGGGTCGTCGTCGCGGTCGAGCACGCCCGCCGCCAGCACCCGGTGCAGGGCGGGGAACCGCTGCGGGTCGGTCACCCGGGCGACCAGCCGCCGGTAGGTGGGCATCAGCTCGCCGGGCGCGATGCCGGCGGCCCGGGTGCCTTCGACGATCTGCGCGGTCAGCAGGGACTCGTTGCGGACGTACCCGGTGACCAGCAGGATGACCGACATCTTCTCGTTCTCGGCGAGCCCGGTGTCGGCGAGGCAGCGCAGGCCGTCCTCCAGCCACGCCAGCGAGTTGGGGGTCAGCGGCGGGCCGGCGATCGGCACCAGCAGCATCCACGGGTGCCGGCGCAGCGCGGAGCGGTCGGCCCAGGCCCACCGGGCCAGCCCCGCGCGCCAGTCCCGGCCGTCGTCGCCGGCGCCGGGGGGTTCGCCGTACGCGGTGTCGACCATCAGGGTGAGCAGCTCGTCCTTCGCGCCGACGTACCGGTAGAGGGCCATCGTGCCGGCGCCCAGTTCCTTGGCGACCCGGCCCATGGAGACGGCGGCCAGGCCCTCGTCGTCCGCCACCCGCACGGCCGCCTCGACGATCCCGGCCAGGGTGAGGCCGGGCCGGGGGCCCTTCGGCGCGCGGTCGCGCAGGCCCCAGGCGGCCTCGATGGCCGGGGGGAGAGCGGGACCGGTGTCGTCCTTCGTCGCGTCCACATTTCCTCCTTGCCCCGTCATCCTATTTCTGCGTATGGTCTACGCAGAAGAGCGTATGCCGTACGCAGAAGGAGTCGCGATGAGTCAGACGGGGGCCCCGGCCCGGGCGGGCCGGCGGGAATGGATCGGGTTCGGCGTGCTGATGCTGCCGCTGCTGCTCGTCTCGATGGACGTGTCGGTGCTCTACTTCGCCGTCCCGTTCATCAGCGAGCAGCTGCGGCCCAGCGCCACCCAGCAGCTCTGGATCTTCGACATCTACGGGTTCATGCTCGCCGGGCTGCTGATCACGATGGGCGCGCTCGGTGACCGGATCGGCCGGCGCCGGCTGCTGCTGCTCGGGGCCGCCGCGTTCGGCGGCGCGTCGCTGCTGGCCGCGTACGCCGACAGCGCCACCGCCCTGATCGCCGCCCGCGCGGTGCTGGGCGTCGGCGGGGCCACCCTGATGCCGTCCACGCTGGCCCTGATCCGCAACATGTTCCACGACGAGAAGCAGCGCGGCACCGCCGTGGGCATCTGGACCGCGGCGATGACCGGCGGCGTGGCGATCGGGCCGGTGCTCAGCGGCGTGCTGCTGGAGCACTTCTGGTGGGGTTCGGTCTTCCTGATCAACATCCCGGCGATGCTGCTCCTGCTGCTGCTCGCCCCGGCGCTGGTGCCGGAGTTCCGCAACCCGGCCGCCGGCCGCTTCGACCTGCCCGGGGCGGTGCTCTCGCTCGGGGCGCTGCTGCCGGTGATCTACGGGATCAAGGAGGCGGCCCGGGACGGCTGGACCCCGGCCCGGGGCGCGGCGGTCGCCCTCGGCGTGCTGCTCGGCGTCGCCTTCGTCGCGCGGCAGCGCACCGCCCGGCACCCGATGGTCGACCTGGCGCTGTTCCGCCGCCGTGCCTTCAGCGGCGCGCTCGGCGCCAACCTGCTGGCCATGTTCGGCCTGGTCGGCTTCGCCATCTTCACCACCCAGCACCTCCAGTCGGTGCTCGGCCTGAGCCCGCTGCGGGCGGCGCTGTGGAGCCTGGTGCCGGCGCTGGCGGTCGGTGGCGTCGCCCCGGCCGGCACCGCCCTGGCCCAGCGGGTCGACCGCGCCTGGCTGATCGCCGTCGGCTTCGTGGTCGCGGCGGGCGGCTTCACGGTGCTCACCCGGGTGACGCCGGACTCGCCCCTGTGGCTGCTGCTGCTCGGCGCGGCCGGCTACGCCGCCGGCCTGGTCCTGGTGATGTCCCTGGTCACCGAGTTGGTCCTGGGGGCGGCCCCGCCGGAGCGGGCCGGGGTTGCTTCCGCGCTGACCGAGTCCTCCAGCGAACTCGGCGGCGCGCTCGGGATGGCGGTGCTGGGCAGCGTGGGCGCCGCGGTCTACCACCGGGAGGCGGTCGACGGACTGCCGTCCGGCCTGCCCGGCGGCGCGGTGGCCACCGTCCGGGAGACCCTCGGCGGGGCGCTCGCCGTGGCCGACGGCCTGCCCGCCGCCACCGGCGCGGCGGTCCTGCGTGCCGCCCGGCTCGCCTTCACCGACGGGCTGCACTCGGCCGCGGTGGCGGCGGCGCTGGTGATGCTGGCTGCCGCGGTGGTCGCGGCAGCGGTGCTACGGGGCGCCCGCCTGCCGGCGGCGGCCGGGTCGGTCGCCGTGGAGACCGCACCGACCGACGTGCCGGCCACCCCGGCCGCCGGGGCCGTCCTCGCCCCACCGGTACGACCGCAGTCCCGCTGAGCCCGGGGCCCGCGTCCGGGGCGAGCCGGGGTGCCGCAGGTCGGGTCGTCAGGGCGACGGGACGGGCCGACAGGCCGCGGGTCGGTGCTCTACACACGCAGGGGCGATCCGCGCGGGCACGGGGCCGCGCGGATCGCCCCTGCGTCGACGCTCGTCCGGCGTCGTCAGTCGTTGAGCACGTGCGACAGCCGGTCCCGGAACCGCCGCTCGGAGTCGCTGACCTGGTCCCCGCCGATGCCGAGGATGCCCCCGCTGGAGGCCGCCCCGACCACCTGCTCGGCGATCTCCACCAGCCAGTGCTTGTACGCCCCGGCCTGGCCCTCGTCGACCCGGGCGGCCAGCAGGGCGGCGGCCTCACCGGCGCGGACCAGCACGTCGTCGATCATGGGCTGCGGGTCGGCCGGCGCGATGACCGGCAGTTCGGCGCCCGCCTCCGGGTCGCCGACCCGGGTGACGATCTCGCCGGCGACCGCGGCCACCAGCGGGCTGGCCGACTCGCGGCCCGCGGAGATGGTCTCCAGTCCGGCGGCGTTCTCCGCCATGGTGCGGCGGGTGCTGTCGGACTCGGCGGCGCTCGCCGCGGTCACCACGGACTGTGGAAGGCCGACCAGCAGCCCCCACTCCTCGTCGGAGAAACCGAAACCGGTGTACGCCGGCTGCTCGATCACGGCAGAGCCCTCCTCGGCACAGCTTGTCAGGGTCAGGTGGTGGTTCCGGCCGTCACGTGCCGGCGGCCGGGGTCCGGCTCAGGCTAGTCCAGCGTCAGCAGGCCCTGTTCGGACACCACGCGTACGGACAGGGTCTTGTATCCCACCTCGTCGAAGAGCACGGTCATCTTGTCGTCCTCGTAGTTCAGCACCAGCCCGGGCCCCCACTCGGGGTGCCGGACCTGGCTGTGCACGGGGAACGGCCCTACCGCGCCGGTGTCGGCGACGCTGGTGCCGGCGTGGCAGTTGTCGCAGTGCCCGCAGACCTCGCTCATCTGCTCGCCGAAGTAGGCCAGCAGGGCCTGGCCGCGGCAGCCGGTGGTCTCGGCGAAGGCGCGCATCATGTCGGTCCGCGACCGGGTGACGGTCTGCTGGCGCTCGGCCTCGGCCAGTGCCGCCGCGGCGGCCTCCGCCGGCTTCGGGGCGTACCGGGGGGCACCCAGCTTCTGCTTGGCCCGAAGCTCGACGGCGCCGATCTGTTCCAGCAGGGACAGGAACTGGCCGAGCTTGCGCGGCCCGAGACCGCTCCGTTCGCGCAGCTCCTTCTTGGTCACCGGCTTCTTGCGGACCAGCGCGGCCAGCTCGCGGAGTTCGTTCTCGTTGGGCAGGCCGCCGCTGAAGAAGCGCTGCAGGCCCACGTCCTCGGCCCGCCAGAGCAGCAGCACCCGGGCCGGCTGGCCGTCCCGCCCGGCCCGGCCGATCTCCTGGAAGTAGCTGTCCGGGGAGTCGGGCAGGGCCATGTGCACCACCCAGGCGATGTTCGGCTTGTCGATGCCCATGCCGAACGCCGACGTGGCCACCATGATCGGGACCTGGTCGGCGAGGAACGCCTCGTGCAGCTCGTTGCGGGCGGCGGTCGGCATGCCGCCGTGGAAGAACTTCGACGGGAAGCCGGCGTCGGTCAGGCGCTGCGCCAACTCCTCGGCGGCCCGCCGGGTGGGCACGTAGATGATGCCGGGCCGCTCGTCGTCGCGGAGCAGGGCGGTCAGCCGCCGCCAGCGGTAGTCGTCGGTGGGGCAGTACGCCACCTCGAGGAAGAGGTTGGGGCGGTCCAGCCCGGAGACCACCACCTCGGCGTCGCGCAGGTGCAGCCGGGCGATGATGTCGTCGCGTACCGGCGGGGAGGCGGTGGCGGTCAGCGCCACCACCGGCGGCCGGCCGAGGCCGTCGATGAGGTGCCCGAGCGCCAGGTAGTCCGGGCGGAAGTCGTGTCCCCAGGCGGAGATGCAGTGCGCCTCGTCGATCGCCACCAGGGCCGGCTTCAGCTCGCGCACCTCCGCCATCCGGTCCGGATTGCTCAACGCCTCCGGGGTGATGAAGAGGAACTCGGCCCGGCCCTCGCGGATCTCGACGATCGCCTGCGCCTGCTGGGCGGCGCTCTCGTCGGAGCTGATCCGCACGGCCCGCAGCTCGGGGCGTTGCCGTTCGTTGAGCGCGGCGATCTGGTCCTGTTGCAGGGCCAGCAGGGGGGAGATGACCACCGTGGGTCCGGGGATCAGGCTCGCCGGGATCTGGTAGATCGCCGACTTGCCGGCGCCGGTGGGGAGGACCACCAGCGCGTCGCGTCGCTTCATCACCGCGCGCATGGCGGCGAGCTGGTTGGGCCGCAGCTCGGTCCAGCCGAAGAGGCTCTTCGCGGCACGGCGCAACGTCGTCGAGTGCGTGGACAGTTTCATCGGTGACCGGACGTACCCGAGCCGATCAACGCCGAAACCGTTGACCGCGGGACAGTCCCGACATCATTATGAACGCCTGTTCATGAATGTCGGTTCATTACGGGAGGGGCCGCATGGCGACCATCGTCAACACCCACCAGTCCGCCGCCTGGAACGGCTACGAGGGGCGGCACTGGGCCGACCATCAGGCCCGCTACGACGCGGTCAACGGCGGTTTCAGCGACGTCCTGCTCGCCGCCGTGCGCCCCGGCGACCGGGTGCTGGACGTCGGCTGCGGCAACGGCCAGCTCACCCGGCTCGCCGCCCGGGCCGGCGGCGGGTACGCCGTCGGTGTGGACCTCTCGGGCCCGATGCTGGAGCGGGCCCGCTCCTCGGCCGCCGAGGAGGGCCTACCCGACGTCGAGTTCGTCCGCGCCGACGCGCAGGTGCACCCGTTCCCGCCGGGCGCGTTCGACGTCGCGCTCAGCCGCTTCGGGGTGATGTTCTTCGCCGACCCGGTGGCCGCGTTCGCCAACGTCGGCCGGGCGCTGCGCCCCGGCGGCCGGCTCGCCTTCGTCTGCCTGGACAGCTTCCGCCACGGCGACCTGGGTGCGGTGCTCGGGGCGCTCGCCGGTCATCTCCCGCCGCCGGGGACCGACGGCACCGGCGCGGCGGAGCCGCTCTCCCTGGCCGACCCCGACGTCGTCCGCCGGGTGCTCACCGCCGCCGGCTTCGCCGGCGTGGAGTGCGAACCGGTGGAGGCCGTCGGGACCTGGGGGCGCGACGCCGCGGACGCCGGCCGGTTCCTGGCCGGCTGGGGGCCGATCCGGTACCAGCTCGACCGGGTCGACCCGGCCACCGCGGAGCGCGCCCGGGCCGCCCTGGTCGACGCGCTGCGCCGCCACGAGCACCCGTCCGGGGTACGCCTGCGCGGCACCGCCTGGCTGGTCACCGCCGACCGCCCCGCCTGACCGTTACGACTGCCCGGTCACCGGCGAGCCTAGGATGCCTGGTGATGTCACCGAGGAGAGCCGCCGCCCTGCGCGACGGGGGGCAGAACCTGCGCGAGCACCTGATCGCCGCCGCCGGCCGGCTCGTCGCGACCCGCGGCACGGCGGGGCTGACCGTACGGGACATCGCCCGGGAGGCCGGCGTCGCCGACGGGGTGCTCTACAACCACTTCGCCGACAAGGAGGAGCTGGTCGCGTACGCGCTGCACGCGCACGTGCGGGCGGTCGGGGCCGGGCAGGCCGGGGAACCGCCCCGGCCGGGGGAACGGACGGTCGGGGCGAACCTGCGGGCGTACCTGGAACGGGCCCTGGCCGTCCACGCGGCGATCCTGCCGGCGTTCACCGGGGTGGTCGGCCAGCCCAAGGTTCTGGCCCGGCTCGCCGAACTGCCGAACCCGATGGGCGGCGGGGACGGGTTGCGCGCGGAGTTCGCCGGCTACCTGCGCGCCGAGCAGCGGCTCGGTCGGGTCCGCGCGCAGGCCCGGCCGGAGGCTGTCGCCACCCTGCTCGTCGGCGTCTGCCACGACCTGGTCCTCGGCCGGTTGCTCGACCCGTCCGGCCCGGCCGTGCCCGAGCCCGCCCCGGACCTGGTGTCCGACGTGGTCGAGACCCTGCTGCACGGCCTCGCCCCGCCCGGTGCCGGCTGACCGCCCCGGCGCCCCCTCCGACTGCCGTCAGCGCAGGCGCGGGAGGACGTCCCGCTGGTAGAGGTCGAACAGCCCCTGCCAGTTCGGGCCGGTGTTGGCGACGTAGACCTCGTCGAAGCCGGCCTTGGCGTACCTGTCGATCATCTCCAGGTGCGCGTCGGCGCTGTTGCCGCAGACGAACGACTCCTTCATCATCTCCGGCCGGACCAGCTGGGCGGCCTGCTCGAAGTGACGCGGCGAGGGGAGCACCTGGGACAGCTCACCGGGCACCCCGGCGTTCGGCCACTTCTCGTACGCGATCCGCATGCCGGCCTCCTCGCTGTCGGCGTACGCGGCCTTGAAGCCGGCCTGGCACGGCTTGTCCCCGCCGCCGCCGTCGCGGAACCGGCGCACCATGTCGGCGTCGGGCATGGTGCTGACGTAACCGTCGCCGATCCGGGCGGCCAGGTCGATCGCCTTGGGGCCGAAGCCGGAGACGTAGACCTTCGGCGGTGTCTCCGGCAGCGTGTAGATCCGGGCGTGCTCGACGGTGTAGTGCCGGCCGTGGTGGTTGACGAACCCGCCCGCCCACAGCTCGCGCATCACCTCGACGGCCTCCTCCAGCATCTCCAGCCGGACGTCGGTCTGTGGCCAGGCGTCGCCGAGGATGTGCTCGTTGAGCGCCTCGCCGGAGCCGACGCCGAGCACGAACCGACCCTCGTGCAGGACGGCGCTGGTGGCCGCCGCCTGGGCCAGCACCGCCGGATGGATGCGGACGGTCGGGCAGGTCACCGCGGTGGTCACCGGGAGCGAGCAGACCTGGCTGAGCGCCCCGATGGTGGACCAGACGAAGGGGCTCTGGCCCTGGGCGTCGACCCACGGGTGGTAGTGGTCGGAGATCCACAGTGCCTCGAAGCCGGCCCGCTCGGCGCCGCGCGCCTGCTCCAGCAGCTCCGCCGGGGTGTACTCCTCGCTGGACAGGAAGTATCCGATCCTCATCGCTTTCCCCTCGTCACGTGCCGTTGCGGACGGGGAGTGCGGTACCCGGGCGGGGCCGGGCGGAACCGCCGACGGGCCGATCAGCGCTTGAACATCGCCCGGATCGCGATCAGCAGGAACAGGCCGCCCACCACCAGGCCGAGCAGGCGTACGCCGGGGATGTCGGCCGCGCCGGTGGCGTCGGCGAGCAGCGTGGGAGCCATGCCGGCACTCTCCCACGCGGTCCCGCCGAGCGCCAGCAGGAAACAGTAAGGTTTATTGACTGTTTGGGGCCGCGGGTGTGACCATGGCAGGCACGCGCCGGGCGGCGGTGGGTGGCGAGGTACGGGGTGGGTGGCGATGAACGCTGTGCGGACCGGTCAGGGCGTCGGGGCGGAGGCGGCGTGAGCTTCCCGGAACGCGAGCTGACCCGGCTGGCCGCGGCCGTCCTGCAACCCGGCTTCGTCGGCACCACCCCACCGCCCTGGATCCGCCGCTGGCTGGCCGACGGGCTCGGCGCGGTGGTCCTGTTCGCCCGCAACGTGGCCGGCCCCGAGCAGCTCGCCGGCCTGACCGCGGCGCTGCGCGCCGAGCGCCCCGACGTCGTCGTGGCGATCGACGAGGAGGCCGGCGACGTCACCCGGATCGAGTCGACCCGGGGCAGCTCCCGCCCCGGCAACCTGGCCCTCGGCGCGGTGGACGATCCGGCGCTGACCGAGGCGGTGGCCCGCGACCTCGGCCTGGAGCTGGCCGCGGCCGGCGTCACCCTCAACTACGCCCCGGACGCCGACGTCAACTCCAACCCCGGCAACCCGGTGATCGGGGTGCGTTCCTTCGGCGCCGACCCCGACCTGGTCGCCCGGCACACCGCCGCCTGGGTACGCGGCCTCCAGACCGGCGGGGTGGCGGCCTGCGCCAAGCACTTCCCCGGCCACGGCGACACCAGGGTCGACTCGCACCACGACCTGCCGGTGATCGGCGCCTCCGGCGCGGCGCTGCGCGCCGGTGAGCTGGTCCCGTTCCGGGCCGCCGTGGCGGCCGGGGTGCAGGCCGTGATGACCGGCCACCTGCTGGTGCCCGCGCTCGACCCGACGCTGCCGGCGACGCTGAGCCCGTACATCCTCGGTGGCCTGCTCCGCGAGGAGCTCGGCTTCCACGGCGTGGTGGTGACCGACGCGATCGAGATGCGCGCGGTGGCCGACCGGTACGGCCTGGCCGGTGCCGCGGTCCGGGCCCTCGCCGCCGGGGCCGACGCGGTCTGCGTGGGCGGGGAACACGCCGACGAGGAGACCGCCACCCGGCTGCGGGACGCGATCGTGGCCGCCGTGCGCGGCGGCGAACTGCCCGAGGAGCGGCTGGCGGAGGCCGCCAAGCGGGTCGGCGAGCTGGCCGCGTGGACGGTGGCCGCCCGCGCCCGGACGACCGGCGCGGCCCGGCCCGGGGCGACGGTCGGGCTGGCCGCGGCGCGGCGGGCCGTGCGGGTGACCGGGACACCGGCCGGGGCGGGCCTGCTGCCGCTCACCCGGCCGCCGCACGTGGTCGAGTTCGCCCCGCCCCGCAACATCGCCATCGGCCCGGAGACCCCGTGGGGGGTGGCCGCCCCGCTCGCCGCGCTGCTGCCCGGCACCACCACCGCCCGGTACGACCGCGACGCGACGCCCACCGACCCGACCGCCGAAGCGGTCGGCCGGCCGCTGGTGCTGGTGGTGCGGGACCTGCACCGGCACGACTGGATGCGGACCGCCGTGACCCGGGCGCTGGCCGCCCGCCCCGACGCGGTGGTGGTCGAGCTGGGCGTGCCCGAGCTGGTCACCGGCGCGGTCCACCTGGCCACCCACGGCGCCACCCGGGCCTGCGCCCGGGCCGCCGCGGAACGGCTCACCGCCGGTTGACGCCTCAGGAGTCGACGGTGACCAGGTCGGCGTAGTCGGGGTGCCGTTCGATGAAGGCGGCCATGAACGGGCACCGGGGGACCACCCGGCCGCCCCGGGCCCGGATCTGGTCGAGGGTGCCCCGGATCAACGCCGCGCCCACCCCCATGTTCTGGAACCTCTCGTCCACCTCGGTGTGCGTGAAGACCAGCACCTCCCCGCGCGGCACGTACGCGGTGAAGCCGGCCAGCGCGTCGTCGACCAGGATCTCGAAGCGGTGCGCGGCGGGGTTCTCCTCGACCAGAAAGCTCACCGGGCCATTCTGCCCCGGCCGGCGACCAGCCTCGCCAGTTCGGCCAGCAACCGGTCGGTCTCCTCGACGGTGTTGTAGTGGTAGACGCTGGCCCGGACCGCCCCGCCGCGCTCCCGCAGCCCCATCGCCTGGAAGTACTCGTAGGCGTAGTAGTCGCCGGAGGAGAGGCAGAGCCCGGCGGCGCCCAGCTCGGCCGCGGTCTCGGCCGGGGTCAGCCCGGCCACCCGGAAGGAGACCGTCGGGCAGCGCCGCGCCGGCGAACCGAGCACGGTCACCTCGGGCAGCGCCGCCAGGCCGGCGACCAGCCGCGCGAAGACCAGCTCCTCGTGCTCCTGCGCGGCGGCCAGCCCGGCCCGGACCCGGGCCCGCCGGTCACCCGTCGCCGCCGGGTCCAGGGTGGCCAGGTGGTCCACCGCGGCGGCCACCCCGGCCAGCAGCGGGAAGCTGGGAGTGCCGAACTCGAACCGGTCCGGCACCGCGTCGGAGGACGGGAGCAGCTTCTCCGGACGCAGCTGCGCCCAGCGGGCCGGGTCGGCCACCATCGCGCCCAGGTGCGGGCCGGACCACTTGTAGGCGCTGGTCACGAAGAAGTCCGCGCCGAGCTGCTCGAGGTCGGTGGGACCGTGCGGCACCGAGTGCACCCCGTCCACGCAGACCAGCGCCCCGGCCGCGTGCGCCGTCTTCGCGATCGCCGCGACGTCGGGCACGGTGCCGGTGGCGTTGCTGCCGGCGGTCACCGCCACCAGCCGGGTGCGCTCGCCCACCAGGTCGGCGTACTGGCCGGCGGGCAGCTCGGCGGTGTCCCGGTCGAACTCGGCCCAGCGCACCGTCGCCCCGGCCGCCTCGGCGGCCTGCACCCACGGCCGGACGTTGGCGTCGTGGTCCAGCCGGGAGACCACCACCTCGTCGCCCGGGCGCCAGGTCGCGCCGAGGGTCCGGGCGAGGGTGTACGTGAGCGCGGTGGCGCTCGGCCCGAGGACCACCCCGGCGGGGTCCGCGCCGAGCAGGTCGGCGACCGCGGTCCGGGCGGCGGCGACCAGCTCCAGCGACCGCCGGCCGGGGGCGAAGGCGGCGCTGCGATTGCCGATGGCGTGCCGCATCGCCGCGGCGACGGCCTCGATCACCGGCGCGGCGGTCTGGGTGCCCCCGGCACCGTCGAAGTGGGCGAAGCCCTCGGTCAGGGCGGGGTACGCGGCCCGGGTGCGGGCGATGTCGAACGGCATGCCCGGACCCTAACCCGCACCGGCGTTCGGCCGGAAAAGATGATCAACCGGCTGGTGACCGGCGTGCCGGCGTCTCGTACCCTTGGCCCGGTGACGAACCGACGGCACCTCCCCTCCACCATCGCCGCCCGACGGGCCGGCGGCCTCCTGGCCGGCCTGGTGCTCGGCGCGGCGCTGCTCACCGGATGCAGCTCGCAGGGCGCCTCCACCGACTGCGGCCTGGACGCCTGCACGGTCACCTTCGACCGCGGTGTCGAGGCCAGCACCACCATCCTCGGCGTCGAGGCCAAGCTGGTGGGCGCCCAGGGCGACCAGGTGACCGTCGAGGTGGCCGGTGAGCAGCTCTCGCTGACCGTGGGTCAGCAGGCCGCCTCGGCCGGGGACTTCTCGGTCACCCTGGACAGCGTCACCGACGAACAGGTCAAGATCCGGGTTTCGCGCTAGTTCCGGCAGCTCGGGCCGGGCGGCCCACGTTTGGAAATCTTCGCAACCGGAGATTGTGCCGCCATGTCTCTCACCCGGAACGCCGAAGCCACCGCCTCGCAGGCCGCGAACAGCCGGTGGCTCGAACTGCTGACCCGCGCCGGCTTCATCGGCTACGGCATCGTGCACCTGCTCTTCGCCTGGCTGGCCTTCCAGATCGCCTTCGGCCGCTCCGGCGAGGAGGGCAACCAGAACGGCGCCCTGCGCACCCTGGGCGAACAGCCGCTCGGCGAGTTCCTCCTGATCGCCGTCGCGGTGGGGCTGATCGCGATGGCCATCTGGCAGCTGTTCGAGGCGATCCTCGGGCACCGCTCGGCGCAGGGCAAGGAGCGGCTGGTCGAGCGGATCACCTCCGTGGTCCGCACGATCGTCTTCGGCTGGCTGGCGTACACCGCCATCAAGGTCGTCCAGGACGCCAGCGCCAACGCCTCCGACCGGCAGCAGGCGCTGTCGGAGAAGCTGATGGCCTCCACCGGCGGCCGCTGGCTGGTCGGGCTCGCCGGCCTGGTGCTCGCCGCGGTGGGCATCGGCATGGTGATCTACGGGATCAAGAAGAAGTTCCTGCGCAACCTCAAGACCGAGCAGATGAGCCCGAAGGCGCTCTCGCTGACCCGCCGCCTCGGCATGGCCGGCTACGCGGCCCGGGGCACCGTCTTCGCGATCGCCGGGATCCTGGTCGTCACCGCCGCCGTGAAGTACGACCCGGAGAAGGCCCGTGGCCTGGACGCCGCGCTGCGCACCCTGCGGGACCAGTCGTACGGGCCGGTGCTGCTGGTGCTGATGGCCCTGGGCATCGCCGCCTTCGGCGTCTACTGCTTCGTGCAGTCCCGCTACCGAAAGGTCTGAGCTGGTCGATGGCGGGATCGCCGGGCACCATTGGGCCTTTGCCCGACGCCCGGTGGGGGGAGACAACCTGTGCAGAGCTACCTGACGACGATCGCCGCCGCGCTGGGCGCGGCGGCGATCGCCCTCGTGGTGGTGGAGGTGATCCACCGGGTGGTGCGCCGGCTCGGCCGCCGCTCGCTGCTGATGACCGAGCTGACCGATCACGCCCACCGCTCGTTCCAGGTTGCCGCGACGGTGTTGGCCGTCCAGCTCGCGGTGCGTTACACCACGACGTACGCGGTGGGGACCCCGTGGCGGAAGCTGGTGCTGCACACCCTGGTGCTGGCCGTGGTCGCCGCCGTCGCCTGGCTGGTGGCCTCGCTGCTGGTGGTGGTCGAGGACACCGCGCTGGCCCGGTTCCGTACGGACGTGCCGAACAACCGGCACGCCCGTCGGGTGCGCACCCAGGTGGTGCTGCTGCGGCGGCTGACGATCGCGGTGATCGTGGTGCTGGCGGTGGGCGTGATGCTGATGACGTTCCCCGCCGTCCGCGGCATCGGCGCCGGCGTGCTGACCAGCGCCGGTGTCTTCGGTGTGGTCGCCGCGCTGGCCGCGCAGAGCCTGCTCGGCAACGTCTTCGCCGGCCTCCAGCTCGCCTTCAGCGACGCGGTACGCCTCGACGACGTGGTGGTGGTCGAGGGGGAGTGGGGCCGGATCGAGGAGCTGACCCTCAGCTACGTGGTGGTCCAGATCTGGGACGACCGGCGGCTGATCCTGCCCACCTCGTACTTCACCAGCACCCCGTTCCAGAACTGGACCCGCACCGAGGCGGCGGTGCTCGGCACCGCCGAGTTCGACCTCGACTGGTCCATCCCGGTCCAGGCGATGCGCGAGGAGCTGCGCCGGCTGGTGGAGAGCACCGAGCTCTGGGACGGCCGGGTCTGCGTACTCCAGGTCACCGACGCCACCGGCGGCATGATCAAGGTGCGGGCGCTGGTCAGCGCGGCCGACGCCGGCAGCCTGTGGGACCTGCGCTGCCTGGTCCGCGAGCACCTGGCCGCCTGGGTACGCGACCACCGGCCGACCGCCCTGCCGCGGCTGCGCACCGAGCTGGGCGACGCCTCCGGGGCGCTGCCCTGGCAGTGGGTGCAGCCCCGCCGGCCGGTCCGTCGGCTCGCCGAGCCGGAGATGCCCGACGACGCGCGGGTCTTCGGCGGCAGCGACGACGGCGACGCCCGCAGCGAGGCCTTCGTCGGCCCCGAGGAGACCGCCGACGGGCGCCGCTGATCTCCTGACTCGTCCCCGCGCCCCCGGTCGCCTCCCACGGCGGTCGGGGGCGCGGCCGTGTCCACCCCGGGTGCGTGACCTTCGGTGGTCGACGGACGTTGGCCCGTACGCCGGGCGAGTCGACCCGGTGCGGCGCGGACCGGTGGCCGCCGGCGGGTTTGACGGCCCCGTTCCGGGGGACCTGCTGCGCACGCCCTGCGTCCGGCCGGTCGCCCGTCGGGCCACGACCGGGCGGCGGGCTCGTGCGGCCGGTTTCCACCGGTCGCCCCGCGCAGGATTGACGGGCGGCGGCTCCGGGCATACAGCGCGGTGATGATGAAAGGAGGACAGCATGGCTGACGTCGCGAGTCGCAGCACGTCCCGGACCGGAAGCGAGCCGTCCACCGCCGAGTTGGTGCAGCGGGCCACCGAGCAGGTCTCCCGCCTGGTGCGGGACGAGTTGGCGCTGGCCCGGGCGGAGTTGACCGAGAAGGGCAAGCACGCCGGGATCGGGATCGGACTCTTCGGCGGTGGCGGGGTGATGGCCCTGTACGGCGCCGGCGCCCTGGTCGCCACCGTGATCCTGCTGTTGGCGCTGGTGATGCCCGCGTGGCTGGCCGCCCTGATCGTGGCGGTGGTGCTCTTCGTGCTCGCCGGGATCCTCGCCCTGATCGGCAAGAAGCAGGTCAGCCGTGCCGTCCCGCCGGTGCCGGAGGCGACGGTCCGCAGCCTTCGGGCGGACGTGGACACCGTCACCGCCGCGGTGAAGGACGGGAGGCGGGCATGACGACGGGCAACGGGACCGGTGACAAGGAGGCGCTCCGCGAGGAGATCCGCCGGACCCGGGTGGAACTGGGCGAGACCATGGAGCTGCTGGCCGCGAAGGCGGACGTGAAGGCCCGGTTGCGGGAGTCCGCCGAGCAGGCCAAGGAGCGGATGCGGGAGCAGGCGGCGCAGACCGTGGCCCGGGTGCGCGGGCAGGCGGCGCAGAAGGCCGTCGAGATCCGCGGGCAGGCGGCGCAGAAGGCCGTCGTGATGCGGGGCCAGGCGGCGCAGAAGGCGCAGGTCGCGCGGGTGCAGGCGTACGAGACGGGATCCGCCGTGCGTCGCAACCCCGCGCCGTGGGCGGCGGTCGCGGCGGGTGCGCTGGCGACCGTGATCGTGGTGTTGATCGTGCGGGGGAGGCGTTCGTGAGCAAGGGCATCGGCAAGGCCGCGTACAAGCCGGTCGGGGTGCTGCTCGGCATCGCCGCGGGCACCGTCGCCGGGGCGATCTTCCGTAAGGTCTGGACGATCACCGCCGGTGACGGCGAGGCGCCCAGCGCGACCGACGAGGACCGCCGCTGGGGCGAGATCCTGGCCGCCGCGGCGCTGCAGGGCGCCATCTTCGCGGTGGTCCGGGCGGCCGTCGACCGTGGCGGCGCGGTCGGGGTACGCCGGCTGACCGGCCGCTGGCCCGACTGAGGACGGCAGTGTGAAAGGCCCCTTCCCGCATCGACGGGTAAGGGGCCTTTCGCACGGCCGGACCGGCCCGGCCAGCCGATGGAGACATCCGTCAGGTCACATGTCGGAGATTTTTCGTCCGGTGGGCTGTGCAGAGTTTTCGCCACGTGGTTTGCTGTTCCACGCTGTTGCGAGATGGCGTGGGTTGAGAGAAGTCTCCTTCACCGGGGGCCGCCTCAGGCGCCGCTGCTCGAAAACGGCCAATCGGCCGCACGGCGTGCTCGGCCGCCAGTTTTAGAAGGAGATACACATGGCGCAGGGAACCGTGAAGTGGTTCAACGCAGACAAGGGCTTCGGCTTCATCACCGTCGACGGCGGGGGTGCTGACGTGTTCGTCCACTTCTCGGCCATCCAGACCAGCGGCTACCGCACGCTGGAGGAGAACCAGCGGGTGGAGTTCGAGATCGCCCAGGGTCAGAAGGGTCCGCAGGCCGAGCAGGTCCGCCCCATCTGATCGAGCAGGGACCGGCCGGCAGCCGCCGGTCCGGTGATCCGGACCCCCGGATCGACGTTAAGCCCCGTGTCCTGTCCGGACACGGGGCTTTCCGCTGTCCCGTCCCCGCCCGGGGACGGGGCCGCGTGGTGGGTCAGGGACGGCGGCGGGAGCGCAGGCCGCGCCAGAGCACGACGAGTCCGACCAGGACCAGCAGCGGCCCGAGCAGCGCCCAGATCCGCTGGTCGGTCATCACGCTGCCCCCGACGTAGCCCAGGCCCTGCACCGTCCACACCGCCCCGACCACGACGGCCAGCAGGCCGAGGGTCAGCGTCAGCCACCCCTTCATCGGTCCCCCCTCCGCGTCACCACCGGTGGTGCACCTGCGGCCGGATCAGCTCGTCGTAGGTGTTCCGCACGGCGGCGATCTCCTCGGGCGCGAGCGGCGGCTGGTCGGCCGTGGCGGCGTTGCGCCGGGCCTGCTGGGCGTCGCGGGCGCCGGGGATGACCACGGTGACCCCGGGCTGGTCGAGCACCCAGCGCAGGGCGAACTGCGCCATCGTGCGGTCGTCGCCGGCCAGCGGAGCCAGCCGGCGTACGGCGGCCAGCCCGAGGTCGTAGTCGACGCCGGAGAAGGTCTCGCCGACGTCGAAGGACTCGCCGTGCCGGTTGAAGTTCCGGTGGTCGTCGGCGGGGAAGGTGGTGTGCTCGTCGTACCGGCCGGAGAGCAGGCCGCTGGCCAGCGGCACCCGGGCGATGATGCCGACGCCGGCCGCCGCGGCGGCGGGCAGCACCTGGTCCAGGGGCTTGAGCCGGACGGCGTTGAGGATGATCTGGACGCTGGCCACGCCGGGGCGGGCGATGGCGGTGAGCGCCTGGTCGCAGGTCTCCACGCTGACCCCGTAGCCGGCGATCCGCTCCTGCGCCACCAGGGTGTCCAGGGCGTCGAAGACCCGGTCGTCGGCGAAGACCGGGGTGGGTGGGCAGTGCAGCTGGACCAGGTCCAGGGTGTCGACGCCGAGGTTGGCCCGGGACCGGTCGGTCCAGGCCCGGAAGTTCTCCAGGGTGTACGCCTCGGGGACCTGCTCCACCCGCCGGCCCATCTTGGTGGCCACGGTCAGCCCGTGCCCGGGGCGTCCGCGCAGGAACCGCCCGATGAGCTGCTCGCTGCGGCCGTCGCCGTACACGTCGGCGGTGTCCAGGAAGGTGACCCCGGCGTCCACGGCGGCGGCCAGGACGGCCAGGGCGTCGTCCTCGCCGACCTGTCCCCAGTCGCCACCGAGCTGCCAGGCGCCGAGTCCGACGATGCCGACACGCCGGCCGAGCCGGTCGAAGCTGCGCTGTTCCATTGGACCGAGCCTAATCAGTAGGTTGCCGGGGCGCGCGGCGGGCCGTACCGTCTCCAACAAGACGGACGTACGGTTTGGGAGGCTGTCATGTGGGACCCGACCACCTACCTGCGCTACGGCGACCAGCGGTCCCGGCCCTTCCACGACCTGGTGGCCCGCGTCGTGGCCGACCGGCCCCGGGCGGTGGTCGACCTCGGCTGCGGTCCCGGCACGCTGACCGCCACCCTCGCCGATCGCTGGCCGGCCGCCCGGATCGCCGGCCTCGACTCCTCCGCGGAGATGATCGGCCGCGCCACCGCGCTGGACACCCCGGTCGACTTCGCCGTGGGTGACGTCCGGGCCTGGCGTCCGGAACCGGACGTGGACGTGCTGGTCTGCAACGCGGTGCTCCAGTGGGTGCCCGGCCACGAGGAGCTGCTCACCCGTTGGGCCGCCGAGCTGCCCGCCGGGGCCTGGCTGGCCTTCCAGGTGCCCGGCAACTTCGCCGCCCCCTCGCACCGGGCGCTGCGCGCGGTCGCCCGCCGCGACCGGTGGGCCACCACCCTGGGCCCGCTGCTGCGCGAGGCCCCGGTGGGCGACCCGGCCGACTACGCGGCGCTGCTCACCGGGGCCGGCTGTGCGGTGGACGCCTGGGAGACCACCTACCTGCACCTGCTGCCGGCCCCCGACGGCGCCGAACACCCCGTGCTGAGCTGGATGGAGGGGACGGCGCTGCGCCCGGTCCGGGCCGCGCTGGACGCCGCCGGCTGGTCGGACTTCCGCGCCGAGCTGGGGGTCCGACTCGCCGAGGACTACCCGGTACGGCAGGGTCAGGTGTACTTCCCGTTCCGCCGTATCTTCGTGGTGGCCCGAACCGGCGCCCACGCAGAGGAGAAACCGTGACCGACCTGCCCACCTTCATCGCCGGGCTGCCGAAGGCGGAGCTGCACGTGCACCACGTGGGCTCCGCCTCGCCCCGGATCGTCGCCGAGCTGGCCGCCCGCCACGAGGGACGCAGCCCCGTCCCGGCCGACCCGGACAAGCTCGCCGACTACTTCGCCTTCCGCGACTTCGCCCACTTCATCGAGGTCTACCTCAGCGTCGTGGACCTGATCCGCGACCCGGAGGACGTCTGGATCCTCACCCACGAGGTGGCCCGCGAGCTGGCCCGCCAGCAGGTCCGCTACGCCGAGCTGACCGTCACCCCGTACTCGCACGTGCACCGGGGCATTCCGGCGCCGGCCTTCTGCGAGGCCATCGAGGACGCCCGCAAGCGGGCCGAGGCCGACTTCGGCATCGCGCTGCGCTGGTGCTTCGACATCCCCGGCGAGGCCGGCCTTCCCGCCGCCGAGGAGACGCTGCGGATCGCCCTGGAGGAACGCCCCGACGGGCTGATCAGCTTCGGTCTGGGCGGCCCGGAGATCGGGGTGCCCCGACCGCAGTTCAAGCCGTACTTTGACCAGGCTCGGGCGGCCGGGCTGCGTTCGGTGCCGCACGCCGGGGAGACCACCGGCCCGCAGACCGTCTGGGACGCCCTGCGCGAGCTGGGCGCCGAGCGGATCGGGCACGGCATCTCCGCCGCGCAGGACCCGGAGCTGCTGGCGTACCTGGCGCAGCACGGGATCGCCCTGGAGGTCTGCCCCACCTCCAACGTCCGCACCCGGGCGGTGCCGACCATCGCCGAGCACCCGCTGCGGCAGCTGGTCGACGCCGGTGTGCTGGTCACGATCAACTCCGACGACCCGCCGATGTTCGGCACCACCCTCAACGACGAGTACGCCGTGGCAGCGTCGCTGCTGGACATCGGCCCGGAGGGACTGACCGCGCTGGCCCGCAACGCGGTGACCGCGTCCTTCCTGGAGCCGGCGGAGAAGGCCCGGCTCGGCGCCGAGATCGACGCGTACCTGGCGGGCGTCGCCGGCTGAGCGGCGGGAAGGTGGCGCGCGGCGGAAGCCTGGTGTGGGGGGACCGGCTCCCGCCGCGCGCGGCTCCGCCGGCCGGGTGGGTGGAACGGGGCGAAAGGCCGGCGGAACTGATGGGTTCGCCAGACGATCCTGACAGCCCGCGAGCCGGTCACCTGCGCCGTTAACCCGGATCTAAGGAAGACTTGCGACGGCCCACAGTCGACGCCGGTTCAGGCGTCGGTGGGACGTTGCCTCGGCCAGCGCCGGCCGGTCTTCGGCTCGCGGGCGTCCCGCGCCATCCGACCGACCAGCCCGAACCGGCTCACCTGGCGGGGCACCGCGTCCGGGTCGGTCAGCAGCATCACCACGCTGGCGCCGCCGAGCCGGGCCCGGTCGATGCTCACCGACCCGTTGGCCTGCAGGGCGACCCGCTTGGCGATGTCCAGCCCCAGGCCGGTCGAGCCCTGGTCGCTGGCGCCCCGGCGCAACGCCCGGTCCGGGTCGGGGATGCCCGGGCCGGCGTCGTCGATCCGGATCGCCACGTACCCGTCCCGGCGGGAGACGGCCACCTCGAACGCGGTGCCCTGCGGGGTGTAGCGGAAGACGTTGCCGATCACCGCGTCCAGCGCGGCGGCCAGCTCGGCCCGGGGCACCGACGCGGGGATCCGCAGTTGCGCCCCGGTCACCCGGTGCGGGCGGTTCTGGTCGCCGGCGAGGGCCGCCCAGAAGACCATCCGGTCCCGGACCACCTCGCTGACGTCGCACATCGCCGGGCCGCTCTCCTGGCCGACCGCCTTGCGGGTGGCCTTGATCAGCTGGTCGACCTCGCCCTCCAGCGTGACGATCGCCTGCCGGATCCGCCGGATGCCGCGGCGCCGGTCCAGCTCCGCCTCGCTGAACGTGCCGATGCTGGTGTCGTCGGACTCCAGCGCCTCGGCGTCCAGCCGCAACGCCGTCAGCGGGGTACGTAGCCGGTGGGAGAGGTCCGCCACCAGTTCCCGCTCGTCGGCGCGCGCCGCGACCAGGCGGTCGGCCATCCGGTTGAACGCGTACCCGGCCTCGGCCAGCTCGCGCGGGCCGCTCGGCTCGAGCCGTACGCCCAGGTCGCCGGCGCCCACCGCGAGCGCCGCCTTGACCAGCTCGCCGGTGGACTCCACGGCCCGGGCGGCGACCCGGTCGACCACGATCACCGACGCGCCGACCAGGGCAGCCGCGACCGCGGCCAGCAGCAGCCAGCGACCGCCCGCACCCTCGTCGAGCAGGTCCTGCGGGACGAAGACCTCGACCACGACCACCCGCTCGCCGAGCACCACCGGGTCGAGCCGGGCCTTGCCGCCGGGCACGTCCACCACCACCGAACGGCGCCCGTCCCGGGCCTCGGCCAGGTCGGCCTCGCCGACCCGACCGGCGGGACCGGCGCCCAGCCCGTGCACGACCGCCCGGGTGTCCGGGGTGTCGCCGCTGGCCTGCACCGCGCGGCGGACCGCGGCCGGTTCCGTGCTGACCGCCAGCGCGCCGGTGACCAGCGCGCCGCGCCGGGCGGCGTCGGCGAGCACCTGGTCGTGCGCCTCGTCGCCCAGGCTGATCCCCAGCGGGACGAGGAAGGCGAGCGCGACCAGGCTGCACATGCCGGCCGTGAGCGCGGCCAGCGCGGCCCTCAGTCCGGGGCCACCAGCCGGAATCCCACCCCCCGCACGGTGCGCAGGTAGCGCGGCTTCGCCGCGGACTCGCCCATCTTTCGGCGTAGCCAGTAGAGGTGAACGTCGATGGTCTGGTCCTCGCCGACCGACGGCTGCCGCCATACCTCCTCCAAGAGTTCCCGGCGGGACACTACCCGGCCCGGCCGCGCGGCGAGATACGCCAGCAGGTCGAATTCCTTGCGGGTGAGCGCCAGCGGCTCACCGTCGAGCAGCGCGCTGCGCTCACCCACGTCCACCCGCAGGCCACCAACGGTGTGCACGGCCGGCTGCACGGTCCGGCTGGCCCGGCCGACCCGGCGCAGCACGGTGGTGATCCGGGCGTCGAGGTGCGCCCCGGTGAACGGCTTCACCATGTAGTCGTCGGCGCCGGCCCGCAGCAGCCGGACCACCGACTGCTCGTCGTCGCGCGCGGTGGCGATGATGATCGGCACGTCGGTGATGCCGCGCAGCATCCGCAGCGCGTCCGAGCCGTCCAGGTCGGGCAGGCCCAGGTCGAGCACCACCAGGTCGGGGGTCTCGGCGGCTACCCGGCGCAGCGCGTCCAGCGCGGTGCCCACGGCGTGCACAGCGTGCCCACGGTCGGTGAGGGAGCGGAGCATCGCGCCGCGGACGACGTGGTCGTCTTCGACCAGGAGCACGGTGGCCACGTGGAGAACCGTACTTGGCGTGGCAAGTTGATCGCGTTGCGGCACACCCCGGAACCGGGCAAGCTGGGACGACGATGGCCTTCACTCTCTTCCCCGACACCCGGCTGGCGCTGGCCCGGGACGCCCTGACCGGCCTGTCGGTCGGCGACGCGCTCGGCGCGACCTTCTTCCGGCCCGGCGACGCGGTGGCCCCCTGGGGTGACCCGCCGACCGGCCCGTGGCCGTGGAGCGACGACACCGAGATGGCCTGCTCGGTGCTGGCGGTCCTCGCCACCGCGGGCGAGGTCGACCGGGACGACCTGGCCACCTCCTTCGCGCAGCGTTACGACCCGGCCCGCCGCTACGGCGCGGGAGCGGTCGGGATCCTCGAACTGATCCGCGGCGGCACGCCCTGGCCGGTGGCCGCCGCGTCGGCCTTCGACGGGCAGGGCTCCTGCGGCAACGGGGCCGCCATGCGGGTCGGCCCGCTGGGCGCCTGGTTCGCCGACTCCACCCGGCGCGCCGCCGACCAGGCCCGCGCCTCCGCCGAGGTCACCCACGCCCACCCGGAGGGGATCGCCGGCGCCGTCGCGGTGGCGGTCGCCGCCGCGCTCGCCGCCCGCGCCCGGCTGGCCGGCGACCGCCCCGAGCCGGCCCGGCTGCTGGCCGCCGTCACCGCTGCCCTCGACCCGACCGGCGAGGTGCACGACGGGGTACGCCGGGCCGCCGCGCTGCTCGGCCGGCCGCTGCCACGGGTCGTGGACGTGCTGGGCAACGGCTCCCGGATCACCGCGCAGGACACCGTGCCGTTCACCCTCTGGGTGGCCGCCACCCACCTCGACGACTACCCGACCGCGCTGCGCGCCTGCGTCGAGGCGGGCGGGGACGTGGACACCACCGCCGCCATCGTGGGCGCCGTGGTCGCCGCCCACTGCGGGGTGGGCACCCCCGGCGGCGTCCCGTCCGGCTGGCTGTCCGCCCGGGAACCCCTCCCCACCTGGCTCCCCTGACGCCGCCCGCCCCGCGCGCCGCCCCGCCCCGCGTCAAGATCCGCGCAACGTCGTGGAAGTTGTTGCCTCCCTCGTGGGGGATGGGGACTCTTTCCGTGAAGTTGTCCGCTCGGCGAGGGCTCAGCGGGCCTCGGCGGGGGCGCTGGAGGGACGGGCGGGGATGAGGTCGCGGTCGGGGTCGGAGTGGGCGTCGGGGGTGTCGGGCGGGAGGGCCAGCACGTGGTGTCGGCGGCGGCTGACCAGCCAGCCGATCGCGGCCCCGCCGCCGAGCCCGGCGAGCAGGCCCCCGCCCAGCAGCAGGTCGGCGCTCGGCCCGTCGGTGGATGCCGCCGTCGACGCCGGCCCCGCTGCCCGAGCCCCGTCACTCCCTGCGTACGCCCCCGGTGCCTGGTCCGATCCCGGTGCCTGACCCGCACCTGTCGCCGGCCCCGGCTCCGAGCCCGATGCCGAGCCGGGCTGCTGGACCGGCCCGGCGGCGTCGGTGCCGCCGTGCCCGGCGTGCCCGCCCGAGACGGGCAGGGCCGGCAGCAGGGGGATCGTCGGCGCGGGATGTGCCCCGCCGGCCGGGTCCGTCCACCGGATCACGGTGCCGTCGGCGTACGTCTGGATCAGTTGGAAGGTCACCCGGTCGGTGGCGGGCATCGGTCCCATGCCGAGGGAGAGCCGGGCGGGCGCGGTGCCGGCGCCGGGCGCCCGGGTCCAGGTGACGGCCTCGGTCACTCGGTCGAGTTCAGGGGAGTGGATGCCGGCGACCGGACGGTCGAGGGTGCGGGTGGTGATCCGGGGCGCCCAGTCCGGCACGGACAACGGATAGACCTCCCCGATCGGCGCGTCGGGCGGCATCCGCAACTCGATCCGGGTGGTCCGGCTGCCGGCCCGTTCCTCGGGCAGCAGCACGGCCACCTCGACCGCGTCCCCCTGGTGCACCTGGGCCGGGGTGGTCGTCACCGTCGCCCCCGCCGCCGCACCGGGAACGGCCGCCGCGGCTCCCCTCGGCAGGCCGGAGATCCCGGCGCCGGGACCCGCCGCCGAGGCGGTACCCGGCCAGCCCAGGGTCCCGGTCGCCACGGCGGTCAGCAGCAGCGCCGTCCGAACCCGACGGGTCATCGTCATGTCGCCCCCATCCGTCTGTGCCGGGCCGGTACCGGCTCCGGCCCCACCCGGTAGTTCGGCGCCGGGAGCGGAAAGGTTCAACGGTGGGCCGAACCGGACGCCACCGGCGGGGGCGGACCCGGCGTCGCCGACGGCGCGCCGGAGGGCGACCGATAGCATCGCAGGAGCCGGTGACCCGGCACCCCAGATCCGTTTCGACGACAGGAGCCACCGTGTCCGCACCCCGTACCCCCGTCGTGGCCGACCCCGTCGTCGTCGCCGCCGGGACGACGGCGGCCGACGCGGTGGCCGCGGCCGGCCTGCCCACCAGCGGCCCCAAGGCGATCGTGGTGGTCCGCGACCCGCAGGGTCAGCTGCGCGACCTCGACTGGGCGCCCGCCGAGGAGACCAGCGTGGAGCCGGTCGCCATCGACACCCCGGACGGGCTGAACGTGCTGCGCCACTCCACCGCGCACGTGCTCGCCCAGGCCGTGCAGGACGTCTTCCCCGAGGCGAAGCTCGGCATCGGCCCGCCGATCGAGAACGGCTTCTACTACGACTTCGCCGTCGACAAGCCGTTCCAGCCGGACGACCTGGCCAAGCTCGAGAAGCGGATGCAGGAGATCGTCAAGTCGGGCCAGCGGTTCCGCCGCCGCCGCTTCGGCAGCCTGGACGAGGCGAAGGCCGAGCTGGCCGCCGAGCCGTTCAAGCTGGAGCTCGTCGACCTCAAGGGCGAGCAGGAGCAGAGTGACGTCAAGGGCGAGGGGCTGGACTCCTCCGAGGTGATGGAGGTCGGCGGTGGTGAGCTGACCATCTACGACAACCTCGCCGCGAACGAGGACAAGGTCTGCTGGTCGGACCTGTGCCGTGGCCCGCACCTGCCGAACACCCGGCTGATCGGCGCGTTCAAGCTGATGCGTTCGGCCGCCGCGTACTGGCGGGGGTCGGAGAAGAATCCGCAGCTGCAGCGGGTGTACGGCACCGCGTGGCCGACCCGCGACGAGCTCAAGGCGTACCTGAAGCTGTTGGAGGAGGCGGCCCGCCGCGACCACCGCAAGCTCGGCACGGACCTCGACCTGTTCAGCTTCCCGGACGCCATCGGGTCGGGCCTGCCGGTCTTCCACCCCAAGGGTGGCGTGATCAAGCGGGAGATGGAGGACTACGTCCGCACCCGCCACATCGAGGAGGGCTTCCAGTACGTCGGAACCCCGCACATCTCGAAGGAAGGGCTCTTCCACACCTCGGGCCATCTGCCCTACTACGCCGACGGCATGTTCCCGCCCATGGAGCTCGAGGGCGCGGACTACTACCTCAAGGCGATGAACTGCCCGATGCACAACCTGATCTACCAGTCGCGGGGGCGGTCCTACCGGCAGCTGCCGATGCGGCTGTTCGAGTTCGGGTCGGTCTACCGCTACGAGAAGTCGGGCGTGATCCACGGCCTGACCCGGGTGCGCGGCTTCACCCAGGACGACTCGCACTCCTACTGCACGAAGGAGCAGGCGCCGGCCGAGATCAAGCACCTGCTGACCTTCGTGCTGGGCCTGCTCAAGGACTTCGGCATCGACGACTTCTACCTGGAGCTGTCGACCCGCGACGAGGCCAAGCCGGAGAAGTTCGTCGGCACCGAGGAGGACTGGGCGACCGCCACGGCGGTGCTGGAGGAGTGCGCCCGGGAGACCGGCCTGGACCTGGTGCCCGACCCGGGCGGCGCGGCGTTCTACGGCCCGAAGATCTCCGTGCAGGCCAAGGACGCCATCGGCCGCACCTGGCAGATGTCGACGATTCAATACGACTTCAACCAGCCGAAGGGCTTCGGGCTGGAGTACCAGGCGGCGGACGGCACCCGGCAGCAGCCGGTGATGATCCACTGCGCGAAGTTCGGCTCGATCGAGCGGTTCATCGGGGTGCTCACCGAGCACTACGCGGGGGCGTTCCCGGCCTGGCTGGCCCCGGTGCAGGTGGTCGGCATCCCGATCCGCGACGACCACGCCGACTACCTGGAGGGCTTCGCCGACACGCTGCGCCGGCAGGGGATCCGCGCCGAGGTGGACATGGGCGACGACCGGATGCAGAAGAAGATCCGTAACGCCCAGCAGCAGAAGATCCCGTTCATGGTGATCGCCGGCGACGACGACGTGGCCGCCGGCACGGTCTCCTTCCGCTACCGGGACGGCTCGCAGCGCAACGGCGTACCGCTGGACGAGGCGGCAGCGCACGTGCTGGACGTGGTCCGCTCCCGGACCAACGCCGGCCCGACCGCGCCCGGCACCCCGAACACCTGACGGAGCCCGGGCGGGCCGTGCCGTGCGGCGGCCGGCCCGCCCGGACCGTAGGATCGCCAGCGTGACAGGGGCGGAGCGGCACCTCGACGGCGACGACGGACTGGCGGACGGTCTGGAGCGGCTCTGGACGCCGCACCGGATGACCTACATCTCCGGGGAGGACCGGCCCGAGGGCGGCTACGAGAAGCCCACCGGCTGCCCGTTCTGCCTGGCCCCCGGCCTGCCTTCGGAGACCAGCCTGGTGGTGGCCCGGGGCGAGCACGTCTTCGCGGTGCTCAACCTGTATCCGTACAACCCCGGTCACCTGCTGGTCTGCCCGTACCGGCACGTGGCCGACTACACCGAGCTGGACCTGCCGGAGACGGCCGAGCTGGCCGCCTTCACCCAGGACGCGATGCGGGTGGTGCGGCGGGTCAGCAACGCGCACGGCTTCAACCTGGGGATGAACCAGGGCGGGGTGGCCGGCGCCGGGATCGCCGCCCACCTGCACCAGCACGTGGTGCCCCGGTGGGGCGGCGACGCGAACTTCATGCCGGTGGTGGGGCGGACCAAGGTCCTGCCGCAGCTGCTGGCCGACACCCGCGACCTGTTCGCCAAGGCCTGGCCCGCCTGAGGGGCGCGGCGCGCGGCCGGCGCCCGGCCGCCGCGGTGGCTCAGCCCGCCGCGCGGAACGCGGCCACCAGCTCCGGCCAGCTCTCCACCCGGTGTACGCCGGCCAGGTGGGCGGTGTGCGCCACGACCTCGGCCGGGCGGGGCCGGAACAGGTACCGGTGCCCGACGGTGTCCAGGTAACCGAGCACCTCCAACCGGTCGTCGACGAAGTCGGTGAGCCCCAGTCGCGCCGCGATCGGCCCCTTCTCCGGCCTGCTGCGGCAGAAGTGCAGCCGCTCCGGACCGATGCCGGTGCGGTCGTGGAAGCCGTGGTGGGCCAGCCAGTCCCGGGTACGCCGTTCGGTCGACTCGCCGCACTTGGACACCACGTGCACCTCGTCGGCGAGCCCCGTGAGCGTCGCCAGCGCCTCGAAGGCCCCCGGCACAGGTGGCGTGAGCCGCCAGTTCGGCCCGAAGAACGACGTGTCCTCGTCGGAGTCGGCCGGTTCGATGATCACGCCGCCGACGTCCACTCCCAACAGCCGCATGCGGTCGATCATGCACCAACGGTCACGATCGCGCCCATCGGGCCGAACGGGATGGCACGATGCGTCGGTGGCAGTGACGACGCGGACGCTGGGCCGCAGCGGCATCGAGGTCAGCGCCCTCGGCATGGGGTGCTGGGCGATCGGCGGCCCCTGGGCCGAGGCGGGCCGGCCGCTGGGCTGGGGGCCGGTCGACGACGAGGAGTCCGTCCGGGCGGTCCGCCGGGCCCTGGACCTGGGGGTGACCCTCTTCGACACCGCCGACACGTACGGCGCGGGGCACGGCGAGCGGGTCCTCGGCCGGGCGCTCGCCGGCCGCCGCGACGAGGCGGTGATCGCCACCAAGTGGGGTTACACCTTCGACGAGGACGCCCGGCAGGCCACCGGGGAGGACACCAGCCCGGCGTACCTGCGCCGGGCGGTGGTCGCCTCGCTGCGCCGGTTGGGCACCGACCGGATCGACCTGTATCAGCTGCACCTGGGCGACCTGCCGGTGCCCCGGGCCGAGGCGCTGCTGGGCGCCTGCGAGGAGCTGGTCGCCGACGGGCTGGTCCGGGCGTACGGGTGGAGCACCGACCGGCCCGACCGCGCCGCCGCCCTGGGCCGGCGGGGCAGTTCGGCGACCGCCGTGCAGCACGGCCTGTCGGTGCTGCGCGACGCCCCGGAACTGCTCGCCGTCTGCGAGAAGTACGACCTGGCCAGCGTGGCCCGGGGGCCGCTCGGCATGGGCCTGCTGACCGGCAAGTACGCCGCCGGCTCCACGCTGCCCCGCGACGACGTACGGGGTACCGGGCCGACCTGGCTGGAGTGGTTCCGCGGCGGCCGGCCCGCTCCGGAGTGGCTGCGCCGGGTGGCGGCGGTACGCGGCGCGTTGACCGCCGACGGCCGTACCCCCGCCCAGGGTGCCCTGGGCTGGATCTGGGCCCGCAGCGGCCGGACGGTGCCGATCCCGGGCTGCCGCACGGTGGCCCAGGTCGAGGAGAACGCCGGGGCGCTGCGCCTCGGCCCGCTCTCCCCGGACCAGTTCGCCGAGGTGGAGCGCCGCCTAGCCGCGGTCCGGTCGGCGGCCCTGCGCGACGCCGACCGCCCGTTCTGGCCGATGCCGTCGGTGCCCACCGCCCGCCCCTGACCGCCGTCGTCGCCGACGACGGCCGGGCGCGGATCGGAGGTTCAGCCGTTGGCGGCGTGTTCCTTGCGGAGCTGGTCGGCGAGGTGGGTGGGCATCGGGTCGTAGCGGGCGAACTCGCGGCGGAAGGTGCCGGTGCCGGCGGTCATCGCGCGCAGCTCGACCGCGTACCGGAGCAGTTCGGTGGCCGGCACCTCGGCCCGGACCAGGGTGCGGCCCTCGGCGTCCGGGTCGGGTTCGGTGCCGAGCACCCGGCCGCGCCGGCCGGACAGGTCACCCAGCACGGCGCCGACCGACGGGTCGGGCACCCGGATGGTCACCTCGTCGACCGGTTCCAGCAGCGCCGGGGCGGCCTTGTCGGCGGCGTCGCGCAGGGCCAGCGCCCCGGCGGTCTGGAAGGCCGCGTCGGAGGAGTCGACGCTGTGCGCCTTGCCGTCGACGAGGGTGACCCGCAGGTCCACCACGGGGTGGCCGGCGACCAGGCCGCGTTCCATCTGGGCCCGGACGCCCTTCTCCACCGACGGGATGTAGTTGTGCGGCACCGCCCCGCCGACGACCTTGTCGACGAACTCGAAGCCGGCGCCGCGGGGCAGCGGCTCCACCTCGATGTCGCAGACGGCGTACTGGCCGTGGCCGCCGGACTGCTTGACGTGCCGGCCGTGCCCGCGGGCGGCGCCGGTCAGCGTCTCGCGCAGCGACACCCGCACCGGCTCGGTCTCCAGTTCGACGCCGCCGCTGCGCAGCCGGTCCAGCACCACGTCGGCGTGCGCCTCGCCCATGCACCAGAGCACCAGCTGGTGGGTCTCCGGGTTGCGTTCCAGCCGCATGGTCGGGTCACCGGCGACCAGCCGGGCCAGGTTGCGGGCCAGGGCGTCCTCGTCGGCCCGGCTCTTCGCCACGATCGCCACCGGCAGCAGCGGCTCGGGCATCTCCCAGGGGGCGATCAGCAGCGGCTCGTCCCTGGCGGAGATGGTGTCGCCGGTCTCCGCGCTGCCGGACTTGGTGATCGCGCAGAGGTCGCCGGCCATGCAGGCGCTCACCTCGCGCAGGGTCGCGCCCAGCGGGGTGAAGATGTGTCCGACCCGCTCGTCGGCGTCGTGGTCGGGGTGGCCGCGTTCGGTCAGGCCGTGCCCGGAGACGTGGATCACCTGGTCGGGGCGGAGCGTGCCGGAGAAGACCCGGACCAGGGAGACCCGGCCGACGTGCCGGTCGACGGTGGTCTTGACCACCTCGGCGACCAGCGGACCGTCCGGGTCGCAGGTCAGCGGCGGCCGGGGGCCGCCGTCCACCCCGGTGACCGCGGGCAGGTCGTGCTCCAGCGGCGACGGGAAGCCGGCGGTCAGCACCTCCAGCAACGCGTCCAGGCCGACCCCGGTCTCGGCGCAGACCGGCACCACCGGATAGAAGTGGCCGCGGGCGACCGCCTTCTCCAGGTCCTCGATGAGGATGTCGGTGCCGATCTCCTCGCCCTCGAGGTAGCGGTCCATCAGGGTCTCGTCCTCGCTCTCGGCGATGATCCCCTCGATCAGCTCGCCGCGGGACTCGGCGATGGCCGGCAGGTGCTCCGGGTCGGGTTCGCGCACGGCGGCGGGGTGCCCGGCGGTGTAGTCGAAGACCCGCTGGGTGATCAGGCCGAGCAGCCCGGCCACGGAGACCCCGTCGTCGCCGAGCATCGTCAGGTAGAGCGGCTGCACGTTGTCGCCGAAGACCCGCTGGCACAGCGCCACGGCCTCGTCGAAGTCGGCGCGCGGGTGGTCCAGCCGGGCCACCGCCACCGCGCGCGGCATGTCGACCGCCGCGCACTCCTCCCACAGCGCCGCGGTGGCCGCGTCCATTCCGTCGACGGCGGAGACCACGAACAGCGCCGCGTCGGCGGCCCGCAGGCCGGCCCGCAGCTCACCGACGAAGTCGGCGTAGCCGGGGGTGTCGAGGAGGTTGACCTTGACGCCGTCGTGCACCAGCGGGGCGCAGGCCAGGCTCACCGAGCGCTGCTGGCGTACGGCCGCCGGGTCGTGGTCGCAGACCGTGGTGCCGTCGGTGACCGTGCCGGCCCGACCGATCGTGCCGGTGGCGGCGAGCAGCGCCTCCACCAGGGTGGTCTTGCCCGCGCCCGAGTGCCCGACGAGCACCACGTTGCGAACCCTGTCGGGTCCGGTCACCACCGGCGTGCCGCCGGTGACACCCTTCTCCTGATTTTTCTGCGCCATCGGGGCGCACCTCCCTCAGCCGTGGTGGGTGGTGTCCGCCGCGCGCGACGGGAAGCGGCCCGAGCGGGTTCCGCGGCGACATCCTCCGGTGCTCTGCTGCCTTGCGGTCACGGGACGGGTGGCCGGGTGAGCTGGCTCACCCCGCCACATCCGATCTCACACCCGTTGTCGACCCGGCACAAGGCTCCGGGCTGACCGGCCGTACCGCGTCGCGGGACGGACCGTTATCGTGGGACCGCCATGGCGAAGATCTTCCAAGTGTCGGCCCGCGCGGGGATGACCCGCGTCGTCGAGCCGATCGCGCGCGGCCTGCTCCGCGCCGGCGTCACCCCCAACGCGGTCACCGTGACCGGCACCCTCGGCGTGCTCGTCGGCGCTCTCGGCTTCGGCGCCCGCGGCCACCTGGTCGCCGGTGCCCTGATCGTGACGTTCTTCGCGCTGACCGACCTGCTCGACGGGACGATGGCCCGGATGAGCGGCGGCTCGACGCGGTTCGGCGCCTTCCTCGACTCGAGCATGGACCGGATCGCCGACAGCGCCGTCTTCGGCGCCGTCGCGTACTGGCTGGCCACCGAGGGCGACCACGCCGGGACGGCGGCCGCGCTGATCTGCCTGGCCGCCGGCGGCCTGGTCTCCTACGTCAAGGCCCGCGCGGAGGGGCTCGGGATGACCTGCAACGTGGGCATCGCCGAGCGCACCGAACGGCTGCTGATCGTCGGCGTGGGCGGCCTGCTCACCGGACTGGGCGTGCCGCTGGCCCTGGAGATCGCGTTGTGGCTGCTGGCCGCCGTGTCGATCTTCACGGTCGGGCAGCGGATGGCCCATGTGTACCGGCAGGCCCAGCGGGTCGGCACGGAGTGAACCTCACCGAGCTCGGCTATGTCGCCGGATGGCGTCTGGCCCGGGCACTGCCCCAGCCCGTGGTGGCGGCGGCGTTCCGGGCGGGCGCGGACCGCGCCCACCGCTCCGGCGGCAGGGGTACGGCCCGACTGCGCGCGAACCTGCGCCGGGTGGTCGGCCCCGACGTGCCGGAGGCGGAGCTGGACGACCTGGTCCGGCGCGGCCTGCGCTCGTACGCCCGGTACTGGATGGAGGCGTTCCGCCTGCCGTCGCGCAGCCGGGAGCAGATCCTGGCCGGGTTCCGGCTGGACGGCGTGGAGAAGCTCGCCGCCGACGTGGCCACCGGCCGGGGCGCGGTGGTGGCGCTGCCGCACGCCGGCAACTGGGACGCGGCGGGCGCCTGGGTCGCGGCCACCGGTTGGCCGATCACCACGGTCGCCGAGCGGCTCAAGCCGGAGGGCGTCTACGAGCGATTCCTCGCCTTCCGGCAGGGGCTCGGGATGGAGATCCTGCCCACCCACGGCGGTGACCGGCCGACGTTCGACGTGCTGGTGGACCGGGTGAAGGCGGGCGCGGTGGTGCCGCTGCTGGCCGACCGGGACCTCTCCGCCCGGGGCGTGGAGGTGGACTTCTTCGGCGGGCGGACCCGGATGCCGGCCGGCTGCGCGCTGCTGGCGATCCGGACCGGCGCGCCGCTCTACGTCGCCTCGATGTGGTACGAACCGGACGCCGCCCGCGCCTCGATCGAGGGGCCGCTGGAGCTGCCCGACCCGGACAGCGGCCCGCTGGACCAGCGGGTGCGGCTGCTGACCCAGCGGATTGCCGACGGTCTGGCGGCGGGCATCGCCCGGCATCCGGAAGACTGGCACATGTTGCAGCGGATGTGGCTGGACCAGCCCGGCGCCGCCCGGGGCGGGACCGCCCCGGCGACCACCGGCTCGGTCTGAGTGGGCGGCCGGTTGGTCGCCGACGACGCGGGCGCGGACGAGAGGCGTTGACGTGCGGATCGGCATCGTGTGCCCGTATTCCTTCGACGTCCCCGGCGGGGTGCAGAACCACATCGTCGACCTGGCCGAGGCGCTGATCGGTCTGGGGCACGAGGTCAGCGTGCTGGCCCCGGCCGACGACGACGCCGCGCTGCCGCCGTACGTGGTGTCGGCGGGGCGGGCGCTGCCGCTGCCGTACAACGGGTCGGTGGCCCGGATCGCGTTCGGGCCGGTCTCCACCGCGCGGGTGCGGCGCTGGATCACCCGGGGCGAGTTCGACGTGCTACACGTGCACGAGCCGCTCACGCCGAGCCTGTCGATGTTGGCGGTGCTCTGCGCCCGGGGCCCGGTGGTGGCCACCTTCCACACCGCGATGACCCGTTCCCGGGTGCTGTCGGCCGCGCAGGGGCTGCTGCAGATCCTGCTGGAACGGATCACCGCCCGGATCGCGGTCAGCGCCCTGGCCCGCAAGGTGCAGGTCGAGCACATGGACGGCGGCGCGGTGGAGATCCCCAACGGGGTGACGGTCGCCAAGTTCGTCGACGCGCAGCCGCTGCCGGGCTGGCCGGGGGAGTGCGGGCCGGGCGTCGGCGGGACGCTGGGTTTCCTGGGCCGCTTCACCGAGACGCGTAAGGGTTTCCCGGTGCTGCGGGACGCGTTCGTGGCGCTGGCCGCCGAGCGGCCGGGGCTGCGGTTGCTGGTCGCCGGGCCCGGCGACCGGGACGACCTGTTCGAGCGGATCCCGGCCGGGCTGCACGACCGGGTCACCTTCCTCGGCCTGGTCTCCGAGGCCGACAAGGCCCGGATGCTGCGCAGCGTGCACCTGTACGTCGCGCCGAACATCGGTGGGGAGTCCTTCGGGATGATCCTGACCGAGGCGCTCGCCGCCGGCACCACCGTGGTCGCCAGCGACCTGGACGCGTTCCGTCGGGTGCTCGACGGCGGTCGGGCCGGCCGGCTCTTCCCGACCGGTGACCCGCTGGGGCTGCGCGCCGCCCTGGCCGAGCTGCTCGACGACCCGGCGCAGCGGGCCGTGCTGACCGCCTGCGGCGACCAGGTGGTCACCCACTTCGACTGGCCGGTGGTGGCCCGCCGGGTGGTGGAGGTGTACGCCGCCGCGATCGAGGCCACCGACGGGCGGGTCATCGACCAGGAATGGGTGGGACTCGGCTGAGTCCTGGGCCGGTTGGTACGGATGTGACGTTCGCGTGACGAGGGCCGCGTCCGTGCCGGGCGGGGAACCGGGCGGCACTACGATGCCGGGCATGTGGTGGCTGGTGGGTGCGGGTCTGGTGCTCGGGCTGGTGGCGGCGTACCTGACCTGGACCGCCGGGCGGGTCGAACGGTTGCAGTCGCGGGCGGAGCTGGCGGCCCGGGCGTTGGACGCCCATCTGCTGCGCCGGGCGGCGGCCGCCGCGGTGCTGGCCGAGCGCCGGTACGGCGTCGAGCTGTACGCGGCGGCCCGGATCGCGCTGGACGCGGCCCCACAGGAGCGGGAGGCGGCCGAGAACGACCTGACCCGGCAGCTGCGCGCGGTGGACCTGGACCCGACCGACCCGGACTGCGAGGCGGTGGTGGCGGCGAGCCGCCGGTTGGCGCTGGCCCGGCAGGTGCACACCGACCTGGTGCGGGACGCCCGGACGGCGCGCAGTCGCCCGCTGGTGCGGTTGTTCCGGATGGGGCGGCGGCACACCTGGCCCCGCTACTTCGACATCGACGACCCGACCCTGGCCGTCCCCGCCGACGTCACCACCGGCTGACCCGCGCCCGCCTGGCCCGCGCCCGGCACCTGCGCTCCGGCGGCCTCTGGTCGGCGGGCCCAGGTCGGGGTGGGCCCGGTCGGCGGCCCGCCGGTTCCGGTCGGCGCCGGTGACGGCATGTCGGCTCTACCCGCCGGGTTGGCTGCGGGTCGTGGCGTGTTGGCCGCCGGCGTCGGTGTGGCTGCGGGTTGCGGGTGAGGGCGTTGTCGGCCGGCGGCGCAACGAGAGGTGCTCGTGGCGATGTTCGTGCCCCACGGCTGCCTACGGCGCCCGCCCGGAGGAGCGCCGGCTGGTTCGGGCCTTCCGCACTCGGGTCGCGGCGCGGTGCGGGATTCCGGCGGGGGAGCGCCCCCGACCAGGGGTGATCGGGGCCACAGGGCAGGCCACCGGGGGTCTGATTGGCTGTCGGACCAGCGTTGACGCCGTCGTAGCCTGACAGCGATCCACCCCCAGTGTCCGTCCCAAGGAGCGATGACCCGTGTCCGAATCCACCTCTCCGAACACCGGCGCCACCAGCCCCGTCGTCGGCACCGCGCGGGTCAAGCGCGGCATGGCCGAGATGCTCAAGGGCGGTGTGATCATGGACGTGGTGACCCCCGAGCAGGCGAAGATCGCCGAGGACGCCGGCGCCGTCGCGGTGATGGCGCTCGAGCGGGTGCCCGCCGACATCCGGGCCCAGGGCGGCGTCTCCCGGATGAGCGACCCGGACATGATCGACGGCATCATCGAGGCGGTCTCCATCCCGGTGATGGCCAAGGCCCGCATCGGCCACTTCGTCGAGGCGCAGGTCCTCCAGTCCCTCGGCGTGGACTACGTCGACGAGTCCGAGGTGCTCACCCCGGCCGACTACGCCAACCACATCGACAAGTGGCAGTTCACCGTCCCGTTCGTCTGCGGGGCGACCAACCTGGGTGAGGCGCTGCGCCGGATCACCGAGGGCGCGGCGATGATCCGTTCCAAGGGCGAGGCCGGCACCGGCGACGTCTCCAACGCCACCATGCACATGCGGAAGATCCGGCAGGAGATCGCCCGGCTCAGCTCCCTGCCGGCCGACGAGCTGTTCGTCGCCGCCAAGGAGCTCCAGGCGCCGTACGAGCTGGTCAAGGAGGTCGCCGAGACCGGCAAGCTGCCGGTGGTGCTGTTCACCGCGGGCGGCATCGCCACCCCGGCCGACGCCGCCATGATGATGCAGCTGGGCGCCGAGGGCGTCTTCGTCGGCTCGGGCATCTTCAAGTCCGGCAACCCCGCCCAGCGGGCCGCCGCGATCGTCAAGGCCACCACCTTCCACGACGACCCGGACGTGCTGGCGAAGGTCTCCCGGGGCCTGGGCGAGGCGATGGTCGGGATCAACGTCGACGAGATCCCCCAGCCGCACCGCCTGGCCGAGCGCGGCTGGTGACGATGCGCGCGCCCACCGTCGGTGTGCTCGCCCTCCAAGGCGACGTACGGGAGCACGTGACCGCTCTCGCCGCGGCCGGCGCGGACGCCCGACCGGTGCGCCGCCCGGTCGAGCTGGACGCGGTCGACGGCCTGGTGATCCCGGGCGGGGAGTCCACCACGATCAGCAAGCTGGTCGACGTCTTCGAGCTGCGCGAGCCGATCGACAAGCGGATCGCCGGCGGGATGCCGGTCTACGGCTCCTGCGCTGGCATGATCATGCTGGCCGGCGAGGTGCTCGACGGTCGGCCCGACCAGCGCGGCTTCGCCGGCATCGAGATGACCGTACGGCGCAACGCCTTCGGCCGGCAGGTCGACTCGTTCGAGGCGCCGGTCGAGGTCACCGGCGTCGAGGGCGGGCCGTTCCACGCGGTCTTCATCCGGGCGCCGTGGGTCGAGCGGGTCGGCGACGGGGTGGAGGTGCTGGGCCGGGTCACCGACGGTCCGGCGACCGACCGGATCGTCGCGGTCCGGCAGGGCAACCTGCTGGCCACCTCGTTCCATCCGGAGCTGACCGGCGACCGGCGGCTGCACGCGTACTTCGTGGAGCTGGTTCGGGCCGCCGCCTGAGCCGGCGGTTTCCACCGGTTTGCCGCACTGCGGCGGCCCGCTTCGGGCCGCCGCAGTGCGGCGCGTGACATCCGCCCGGCCGGCGTCGGTAGGATTGCCGAGATTCGGCAGGGCCATCTGCCCGCCACGGCTTCCACCAGAGCTGACCGGCACCTCCGCGTGCGCCGGCGGGAGCGGGGCGTGCGCGGTGCGGTCGATGCAGACGGCGGGTAGCAACGGAGGTAACAGATGTCCGGCCACTCAAAGTGGGCGACGACCAAGCACAAGAAGGCGGTCATCGACGCCAAGCGCGGCAAGATGTTCGCCAAGCTGATCAAGAACGTCGAGGTCGCGGCGCGGACCGGCGGCGGTGACCCGGCCGGCAACCCCACCCTCTTCGACGCCATCCAGAAGGCCAAGAAGAACTCGGTCCCCAACGACAACATCGACCGCGCGGTCAAGCGCGGCTCCGGCCTGGAGGCCGGGGGCGCCGACTGGCAGACGATCATGTACGAGGGCTACGGCCCGAACGGCGTGGCGATGCTGATCGAGTGCCTCACCGACAACCGCAACCGGGCGGCCACCGAGGTGCGTACCGCGCTGACCCGCAACGGCGGTTCGTTGGCCGACGCCGGCTCGGTGTCGTACATGTTCTCCCGCAAGGGCGTGGTGATCGTCCCCAAGGCCGACACCACCGAGGACGACGTGATGATGGCGGTCCTCGACGCCGGCGCCGAGGAGGTCAACGACCTCGGTGAGGCGTACGAGGTGGTCTCCGAGCCGACCGACCTGATCGCGGTCCGCACCGCCCTGCAGGACGCCGGCATCGAGTACGAGTCGGCCGAGTCGTCGCTGATCCCGAGCGTGAACGTGCCCCTGGACGAGGAGGGCGCGCGCAAGGTGTTCAAGCTGATCGACGTCCTCGAGGACTGCGACGACGTGCAGAACGTCTACGCGAACTTCGACGTCCCGGACGAGGTCATGGCGGCGGTCGACGCCTGATCCCGATCCGCCGCCACGGGCGCCGGCACCCTCTCGGGGGTCCGGCGCCCGTAGCGTGTCCGGCTCAGCCGATCCGCTCCCGCTGCCGCCAGGCCGCCCGCACCGAGGTGCGCCCGTTCGTCCGCAGCAGCGAGCCCTCGTAGACCCGCGCCCCGGCGGCGAGGAAGCCGGCGGCGGTGAGCAGCAGCAGCGCCAGCGCCACGAACGGCTCCCAGCCGGCCGCGTCCCCGGTGAACAGCCGGACCGGCATCGCCGTCGGCGAGGAGATCGGCAGGTACGACAGGATCCGCATCGCGGTGGCGTTGTCGTTGAGGAACACCACCGCGAAGAACGGGGCCATCACCGCGAGCTGCACCGGCGTGGCCGCCCCGGCGATGTCCTCCTGCCGGTTGACCAGCGCCCCGGCCGCCGCCCACATCGCCGCCAGCAGCAGGAAGCCGAGCAGGAAGAACGGCACGAACCAGCCCAGCGCAGGGGCGACCAGGGCGAGCAGGTCCCCACTGCCGGCCAGGCGCATCCCGGCCAGCGCGGTGAGCGCGATCAGGGCGACCTGTCCGAGCGCCAACGCTCCGGCGGCGAGGATCTTGCCGGCCAGCAACGCCCGGACCGGCACCGCCGCCACCAGGATCTCCACGATCCGGGTCTGCTTCTCCTCGGTGACGCTCTGCGCCACCTGGATGCCGAACGTCTGGGACATGATGAAGAAGACGAACGCGAACGCGAACGGCACCAGGTAGGCGGTGACCGGGTCCACCGCGTCCGGGTCGAGCAGCCGCACCGTCGGGGCCGTGCTGAGCGCCCGCACCACGTCGTCCGGGGCGCGGTCGTCGCCGATCACGATGGGTCCGGCGACGACGGCCGCGTCGGCGTCGCCGGCGCGTACCGCCCGTTCCGCCGCGGCGTCGTCGGCGACCACGAGGACCTCCAGGCCGGCGGTCCGCAGCGGAGATGCCTGGGCGGCGGTGACCGCCACGGTCGACGGGCCGCCCCGCAGCAGCGCCGGCAGGACGGTGGAGGCGACGGCGATGAGCAGGAAGATCAGGGTGCCGTAGAGGAACGACTTGTCGCGGAGCTTGACCTTGATCTCGCGGGCGGCGACCAGTCGGGTGGCCTGGTAGGTGTTCACTGGTTGACCTCTCGGAAGATCTCGGCGAGCGACGGGGTGACCGGGTGGAAGGCCCGCACCGGTCCGCGGGCCAGCGCCGCGCGCAGCACCGACTGGTCGTCCGACGCCGGGTCGAGGTCGAACACGGCCCGTCGCCCGTCGAGGTCGACCAGGTTGACGCCCGCCTGGTCCCGTAGCCATCCGGCGTCGCCGTCGACCACCAGCTCGAACCGGGGTGTCGTGTACGCGGCCCGCAGCTCGTCGCGGGGCCCGGCCGCCCGGATCGTGCCACCGGCGATGATCACGAGGTCGTCGCAGAGCCGTTCGACCACGTCGAGCTGGTGGCTGGAGAACAGCACGGGCGCGCCGGCGGCGGCGCGTTCCCGCAGCACGGCGACCACCGTGTCGACGGCCAGTGGGTCGAGCCCGGAGAAGGGCTCGTCGAGGATGAGCACCTCCGGGTCGTGCACCAGGGCGGCGGCGATCTGGGCCCGCTGCTGGTTGCCGAGGGACAGGGTCTCCAGCAGGTCGTCGCCGCGCTCACCCAGGTCGATCCGCTCCAGCAGCGCGTCGGTGCGGCGGCGCGCCGCCGCCGGGTCCAGGCCGTGCAGGCGGCCGAGGTGGACCACCTGCTCGCGGGTGGTCATCTTCGGGTAGAGGCCCCGTTCCTCCGGCATGTAGCCGAACCGCCGCCGCGCGTCGCGGGTGAGCTGTCGCCCCTGCCACGTCACCTGCCCCGCGTCGGGGGCGAGCACGCCGAGGACGATCCGCATGGTGGTGGTCTTGCCGGCGCCGTTGCCGCCGACGAACCCGGTCAGCCGGCCGGCGGTCACGTCGAAGGTGACGTCGGAGAGCACCTGACGGCCGTCGAAGCTTCGGTCGACGCCGTCCAGGTGGAGCACGCTGGTCATGCCGGCGACGCTACGGCCACGAGGGCGGTACGTCGTCCCACCACGGGTTGATCACCAAGGTCCGCCGGGCGGTGGACCCGTCACCCGCCGGGCCGCACCAGACCGTGCTCGTACGCGAAGATCACCGCCTGGACGCGGTCACGCAGGCCCAGTTTCGCCAGCACCCGGCTCACGTGGGTCTTCACGGTCGCCTCGCCGACGTGCAGCACGGCGGCGATCTCCGCGTTGCTGGACCCGCGCGCCACCAGCGCCAGCACCTCCCGCTCACGCGGTGTCAGCTCCGCAGTCGCGGCCTCGTTCCGGGGGCCGGTCGGCGCCGCGCCGGGGCGGGCGAAGGTGGAGATCACCCGCCGGGTGAGCGCCGGGGCGATCAGTCCGTCGCCGCGTGCCACCACCCGCACCGCCTCGATCAGGTCCTCCGGGGTGCCGTTCTTGAGCAGGAAGCCGCTGGCCCCGGCGCGCAACGCCGCGAAGAGGTAGTCGTCGCGGTCGAAGGTGGTGAGGATCAGCACCGCCGGGCCGTCGGGGTCCCCGGCGCCGGTGATCCGGCCGGTCGCGGCCAGCCCGTCGAGCACCGGCATCTCCACGTCCATCAACACCACGTCCGGGCGCAGCGCGGCCGCCATCGCCACGGCCCGCTCCCCGTCGGCGGCCTCGCCCACCACCTCGATGTCCTCCTCCACCTCGAGGATGACCCGGAAGCCGCTGCGGACCAGGTGCTGGTCGTCGACGAGCAGGACCCGGACCGGCCGGTCGGACACCAGGGCGTTCACGCCGACCGTCCCGCCGTCTCGACGGGCAACGGGATGCGGGCGCGGACCCGGAAGCCACCCCCGGAGCGGGGTCCGGCCTCCAGCGTCCCCCCGTGGGCGGCGGCCCGCTCACGCATGCCGATCAGCCCGAGGCCGTGGCCGTGCGGCACGCCACCGCGTCCGTCGTCGCTCACGTCCACCTCCAGCTCCCGCGCCAGGTAGCGGATCCGGACGTCCAGGCAGGTGGCGTTGGCGTGCTTGACGGAGTTGGTGACCGCCTCCTGCACCATTCGGTACGCCGCCTGCGACACCGATCGGGGCAGTGGGAGCGGATCGCCGAACACGCCGAGTTCGGCGTGGAGCCCGGTCTCCCGGGCCCGGTCCACCAGCGCACCCACCTGGTCGATGCCGGCGGTGTCCGCCGGTGCGTCGCCGGGCCCGACGTCCGGGTCGCGTAGCACGCCGAGCATCCGGCGCAACTCGTCGACGGAGGTCCGGGCCGTGTCCTCGATGGCGCTCAGCGCGGTCCGCGCCTTGTCCGGGTCCCGGTCGAGCACCCGCCGGCAGGCGGCGGCCTGCACTCCCATGACCGACACGTGGTGGGCGACCACGTCGTGCAGTTCCCGGGCGATGCGTACCCGTTCGCTCATCACCGCGCGTTCCCGTGCCTCCTCCTGCGACCGGCGGAGCTGTTCGGCCTGCTCCCGCAGCTCGTGCCGGTGACGGGCGGCGACCCAGGCGGTCTGGCCGAAGTAGTAGGCGAAGGCGAAGAACAGCACGTTGAACAGCACGCCGTTGATCACGGCGGCGAGCACCGGCGGCACCGGTCCGGCCGCGTCGGTGAAGCTGCTCGACGAGAGCTGGTCGGCGCGCAGCGCGAGCGACAACCCCAGCCAGCCGAACATCGCGGCGATGACGCCGATCCGGATGCGCCCGGCCAGCCGCCGGTCGGCGCCCCACGCGCCGAGGGTGTAGAGCGCGGCGAAGAGCGCCCCGGAGGGCAGTTGCGACAGTGGGATCGCCCGGGCCTGCCCGGCGACGAACGCGATCGACACGAGCACGGTGACGGCGGCGGGCCAGCGTCGCCGGACCGCCAGCGGGGCGGTGGCCGCCACGGTCCACCAGAGCTGTTCGGCGAGGCTGGGCGGCGGGCCGAGCAGGAACGCCCCGGTGCTGCGGGCCAGGGTCAGCTCGAACAGGGCCAGCACGGTGACCGCCAGACCGATCCAGAGGTCGGCGCGGCGCTGCTCGACGCTGGGAGGGGGCCGTCGCCAGCCGGTGGGTGCGGTGCTCACCGTACGACCATGCCACCCGGACCTGTGCGCACCCGGCCGGGGTGGTTCCCGCCCTGCCCCGTGCCGGGACGGGGACCACCCCGACCGGTGGTCAGCTCCCGGCGAAGCGGCGTGCGACCGCGTCGAAGGCCGCCTTGCGCCGCACCCGCCCGTCGGGCAGCACGGCGACCAGGCCGTAGCCGGCGGCGTCCAGGTCGAGTTCCGGCTCGGGGTGGTGCGGATAGCTGAACGCCGCGTAGCTGAAGACGAAGGCGCCGTCGACGCCGGCCGCCTCCGCCGCGTCGAGCAGCGCGCCGACCTCCTCGGCCTGGCCGGCCTCGTCCCGGGTCACCGGCTCGCGGAGCCGCGGTGGGTCGGCTTCCCGGTCGACCACGGTCCAGGCCGTGGCACCCCGCTGCGCGGCCCCCGTGTACGTGGCGCAGCCCAGCTCGGTGAGGACCGTCGGCCGCCCGGGTCGGCGCCAGCCGGCGATCCGCCCGGCCCACTCCTGGCGGGTCTGCCCGGCCCGGTAGTGGTCGACGCCGACCAGGTCGAACGGCGTCCAGTCGACGGTCTCGAAGTCCAGCGCGGCGTAGGTCACCGGCCCGGTGAAGTGCGCCCGGGCGGTTGCCGCGGCGCGCCGCAGGTGCCGGTTGAGGGCCCACGGGAACGGGCCGTGCCGCAGGGTGCTGGCGACCAGCCGACGAGGGCTGGTCAGGGTGGCCACCCGTTGTGCCGCGGTGGCGCCGGCCACGATGCCGCGCAGGAACAGGGTGGCCTCCCAGCCGGCCACCAGCACCACGTCGGCGCCCTCGGCGCGCAGCCGCTCGGCGTCGTCGGCGCAGGCCGCCAGGTGGGCCCGGGCGGTGGCGGGGGTGACGTCGATCAGGCCGGGGGAGACCCACACCGAGAGGCCGGCCTCGGCTGCGGCGATGCCGGCCGTACGCAGCCGCGCCGGGTCGCGGCCGATCAGGCGTACGGCGTTGGCGCCCAGCTCGGTGCGGATCACCCGCAGGTCCCGCCGGACCCCGTCCGGGTCGAAGTGGGGCCGGGAGGGGCGGCCGGGCAGCAGCTCGACGCCGGTGTCGTAGACGACGCCCCGGATCCGCATGGCCACTCCTTATCGATACGCCGTATCGTTGCCGGTACACTGTAGCGCCATGACCGTGGTCTGGGAACGCCCGGAGCCCGCCCGGCGCCACCGCCCGCTGCTGGACCGGCCGTCGATCGTCGCCGCGGCGACCGCCCTGGCCGACGCCGGTGGCCTGGACGCGGTGACCCTGCGCGGCGTCGCCGCCCGCCTCGACGTGCTGCCGATGCGGCTCTACCGCCACCTCGACTCCCGGGACGATCTGCTCGACCTGCTCGCCGACGCCACCTGCGGCGAGATCGTGCTGCCCGCCGCCGGGGCCGGTGACTGGCGCGCCCGGCTGCGGGCCCTCGCCGCCGCGACCGTGGTGGTGGCCCGCCGGCACCCCTGGTACGTGCCCCTGCTCGGCAGCCGCCCGCCGTACGGGCCGCACGGCCTGGCGTACCAGGAATGGCTCTTCGCGGCGGTGGACCGGCCGGGCCTGCCGGTGGACACGCTGATGCACGCCGCCGACGCGTTCCTGGGCTATCTGGTCGGCCAGCTGCACCTGGAGCTGCTGCGGGTGCCGGCCGGGGCGTCAGCCCACGTGCCGGCCCCCGAGCAGCTCGCCTACCTGGCCCGGGCCGTCGCCGGCGGCCGGCACCCCACCCTGGCCCGGATCTTCGCCGAGGGCCGCCAGCTCGACGCCACCGAGGCGTTCGACGCGGGGCTGGAGATCGTCCTCGACGGGATCGCCCCGAGACTCGGTTGAGGGGCGGCCGGCCCGGCACCCCCGTGTGCGCCGGGCCGGCCGCGGTCAGTGGGTGGCGCGGTGGGTCTTGATGCCGGCCTCGATCAGCCCCCAGAGGGCGATCCCGACGGTGCCGACGATCGCGACAGTGCTGACCGTGGTGAGGTTGCCGTCCTCGCCGAGCCAGTCGACGCGCCGGACCAGCTCCGGGTTGATCAGCCGCTCGCTGTGCAGCAGCCACACCACCGGCAGGACGAAGGCCAGGTCGAGTGCGAGCCGGACGCCGAACAGCGGCCAGGTCCACCGCCCGACCCGGTACTTGACGATCTCGAAGAGCGCGCCGAGCAGCAGGACGGCGAGCAGCGCCGGCAGCCAGGTCCGCCACAGCGCGGGGTCGAGCAGCGGGACGTCCCGACCGTCCCGCCCCGGCACCCAGGAGCGGAAGTGCTGGGCGACCAGAAAACCGCCGAACAGGGCGAGCATCGCCACCGAGGCGCAGGTGTCGGTCAGCCGCAGGTCCCGCTCCTTCGGTACCGCCGGCAGCTGGTCCGGGGTCCAGGCGGGAAGTTCCAGCGGGGTCCGGGTGCGCTCCAGCACCGCGAAGACCAGCGTCGTCCAGAAGGCGATCTGCGCGGTGGTCTGGATGGCGGCGCTGATGCCGGCGCCGACGGCGCCCCCGGCGGAGCCGGTCGCCGCCTCCACAACCCCGACCACCACGCCCACCAGCGCCGGGATGTAGGTGAGCAGCCGGCGCAGCAGGTTCCACCAGATCAGGTAGTAGGTGGGGCCGATCAGGTGCAGGGTGCGGTCGGTGTACCGGGCGGCGAGCCGGTCCGGCGGCCCCAGCTCGGTGAGCACCTCCCGTTCGGCGGCGGAGGGGTCCTGCCCGGCGCCCGCCCGGTCCTCGATCATGTCCGCGATGGCGGCCCGCAGCTCGGTGGCGATCTCCTCGCGGCGCTGCGACGGCACGGATCGCAGCGTCGCGGCGAGGTAGCGGTCGGTCAGGGTGTTCATTCGGCTACTCCTTCGATCAGCCCGGCGACGGAGGTCTGCACGGCGGCGAGGTCGTCGAGCAGCCGGCCCAGCAGCGTCTCGCCATCGGCGCTGGTCCGGTAGAACTTGCGCGGTCGGCTCTCCTCGGTGTTCCACTCGCTGGTCAGCAGCCCCTGTTCCTCCAGCCGACGCAGCAGGGGATAGAGCGTGTTCGCGTCGACCGGGAAGCCGTGGGCCGCGAGTCGTTGCAGCAGCGCGTAGCCGTAGTCGGGGCGGCGCAGGGCGATCAGGCTCGCCAGCACCCCCGTGCCCCGGCGCAACTCCTGGAGGTGGGTTCGGAGGATCTCGTCGTTCACCACGAGTAGCACTATACCGTGTGCCGCACACTATTAGTGCCCCGCACGATGAAGTGCGATATGGCCGGGGCGGCGCGGCGGGGATCGCGACTGGCAGACTGCCGACCGTCGATCATGGAGATTCGGGGGTACGCAGATGGTCAGCAGGCGGGGACTTCTCGGTGGCGCGGCCGTGGCCGGGGTGGCATCGGTGGCCGTCGGGGCGCTGCGTCCGGCGGCGGCGCTGGCCGAGCCGCTGGACACGCCCCTCACGCCGGTCGACGGGCCGCACCTGGCCCAGGCCGAGCTGATGGTGCGGTACCAGCGGATGCTGGCCGCCGGCCTGCTCACCGACGGGCTGGTGGGCCACTGGCCGCTCGACGGCGCCGGCGCCGACATCTCCGGGTACGGCCACGACGTCTCGCCCGGCCCCGGAGCGACCTGGACGAAGCTTCGGGCCGGGGGCGAGCTCAGCCTGGACGGCACGTCCGGCGCGTACGCCCAGGTGCCCGGCCGGGTGGTCAACACCCTGTCGTCCTTCACCGTCTCGGCGTGGGTGCGGCTGGCGGAGACCGCCTCGCTGACGAACATGTACACCGCGGTGAGCCAGGACGGCACGACGAGCCGCTTCCTGCTTCAGTACGACCCGGCGTACGGCTGGGCGTTCAAGCTGCGCCGACCGGACGAGAGCGGCTTCGTCGTGGCGCGCACCGCCACCAACACCGCCCAGCTCGGCGTCTGGACCCACCTGGCCGGAGTGTTCGACGCCGCCGCCAACACGATCCAGCTGTACGTCGGCGGGCAACTCGCCGGCAGCGCGGCGGTCACCTTCCCAGCCTGGGACGCCACCGCCGGGTTCAACATCGGCCGTGCGCTGTTCGGCGGCGCGTACGTCAACCGGTTCAACGGGGCGATCGACGACGTGCGCGCCTACGGGCGGGCGCTCACCGCCGCCGAGGCGGCGCTGATCGGCGGGTACACCGCCCGGCAGAACAACCGCTACTACACGGACGGCTCGTCGTCGGTGACCTGGGGGTCGCCCGCCGACCCCACCACGTGGGTGTCGCTCGCCCGCTGCTCGTCCTTCCTGACCTGGGTGCTGAAGCGGTCCTGCCCGTGGGCCACCGACGCCTACTTCCGGACCTGGTTCAACGACACGATCCCCGAGGCGGCCGACTACCGACAGGCATTCGCCGACGGCACCGGTGGCCCACACTTCCGGCGGATCACCCGGGTGGCCGACCTGCGCCCGGGCGACCTGATCGCGATCGACTACCGGGGCACCGTCAGCGGCAACACGGGGCACATCGTGATGGTGCGCAGCGTCAAGGGCACCTACAGCGGTGGGATGAACTTCTCCGGCGAGACGCAGTACGCCGTCGAGATCGTCGACTGCACCTCCGACGCGCACGGCATGTACGCCAAGGGCAACTACGATCTCTACCCCGACACCCGGGTGGTCGAGGACGACCTCCGCAAGACCAACTTCGAGGGCGTCGGCATCGGCCACATGATGTTCTACGCCTCCGACGCCACCGGTGAGTTCTCCCGGTACCGGTGGAGCGTCAACAGCGGGACCACCAACACCCACACGGTCGCCGACCGACCGGTCGCAGCTGCCCGGGTGTGCTGAGCCGACCGCCGAGAGTGACCCGCGGCGGGTGAGGCGGAGAGACCTCCGCCACCCGTCGCGAGGTCCGCCCGCGCGGCTCTCCCAGCCCCTGATCGAATCTCGGTAGGGTGGGCCGACGGCCTCGACCAACCCATGATCCTGACCCGGGGGGCGCCACGCATGGGCGATTCGTTCGCGCATCTGCACGTACACACCGAGTACTCGATGCTCGACGGGGCGGCCCGGCTCAAGGACCTGTTCGCCGAGGCCAAGCGGCTGGGCATGCCGGCCGTGGCGATGACCGACCACGGCAACATGCACGGCGCGAACGACTTCTACAAGCAGGCGATGGACGCCGGGATCACCCCGATCCTCGGCGTCGAGGCGTACGTGGCGCCCGAGTCGCGCTTCCACAAGGCGCGGGTCAAGTGGGGCCGGCCCGAGCAGAAGAGCGACGACATCTCCGGCAACGGCGCCATCACCCACATGACCATGTGGGCGGCGAACGCGACCGGCCTGCACAACATGTTCCGGCTCAACTCGCGCGCCTCCATGGAGGGCCACTACGTCAAGTGGCCCCGGATGGACATGGAGCTGATCGCCGAGCACGCCGAGGGGATCATGGCCACCACCGGCTGCCCCTCCGGCGCGGTGCAGACCCGGCTGCGGCTGGGCCAGTTCGACGAGGCACTCAAGGTCGCCGCCGCCTACCAGGACATCTTCGGCAAGGACAACTACTTCCTGGAGATCATGGACCACGGCCTCGACATCGAGCGCCGGGTCCGGGACGGGTTGACCGAGATCGCCCGCAAGCTCGACATCCCGCCGGTGGTCACCAACGACTCGCACTACACCCACGAGGCGCAGGCCGAGGCGCACGACGTGCTGCTCTGCGTGCAGACCGGCAGCAACATCGCCGACCCCAACCGATTCCGCTTCGAGGGCGGCGGCTACTTCATCAAGTCGGCCGACCAGATGCGCGCGGTGGACTCCTCCGAGCTGTGGCAGCAGGGCTGCCGCAACACCCTGTTGGTCGCCGAGAAGGTCGACCCGACCGGCATGTTCCAGTTCCACAACCTGATGCCCCGGTTCCCGATCCCCGAGGGGGAGACCGAGGAGTCGTGGTTCCGCAAGGAGACCTTCGCCGGGCTCAAGCGCCGGTTCCCGAACGGCATCCCCGAGGGGCACGTCGTCCAGGCGGAGTACGAGCTGGGCGTCATCATCCAGATGGGCTTCCCGTCGTACTTCCTCGTGGTCGCCGACTTCATCCAGTGGGCCAAGAGCCAGGGCATCGCCGTCGGCCCCGGCCGTGGCTCGGCCGCCGGCTCGCTGGTGGCGTACGCGCTGGGCATCACGGACCTCGACCCGATCCCGCACGGGCTGATCTTCGAGCGGTTCCTCAACCCCGAGCGCGTCTCCATGCCGGATGTCGACATCGACTTCGACGAGCGTCGGCGCGGCGAGGTGATCCGCTACGTCACCGACAAGTGGGGCGAGGACAAGGTCGCCCAGATCGCCACCTTCGGCACGATCAAGGCGAAGGCCGCGATCAAGGACTCGGCCCGGGTGCTCGGCTTCCCGTACGCGGTGGGCGACCGGATCACCAAGGCGATGCCGCCCGCGGTGATGGGCAAGGACATCCCGCTCACCGGCATCTTCGATCCGCAGCACCCGCGCTACGCCGAGGCCGGCGAGATCCGCGGCCTGTACGAGTCCGACCCGGACGTGCGCAAGGTGATCGACACCGCCAAGGGCATCGAGGGGCTGATCCGGCAGACCGGCGTGCACGCCGCGGGCGTCATCATGTCCGCCGAGCCGATCATCGAGCACATCCCGCTGATGCGCCGGGACGCCGACGGGGCGATCATCACCCAGTTCGACTACCCGACCTGCGAGTCGCTCGGGCTGTTGAAGATGGACTTCCTCGGCCTGCGCAACCTGACGATCATCGACGACGCGGTCAAGAACATCGAGCTCAACCACGGGAAAAAACTCGACCTGCTGGCCCTTGAGCTGGACGACAAGGCCGCGTACGACCTGCTCGCCCGGGGCGACACGCTGGGCGTGTTCCAGCTCGACGGCGGCCCGATGCGCTCGCTGCTGCGGCTGATGAAGCCGGACAACTTCGAGGACATCTCGGCCGTGCTGGCGCTCTACCGGCCCGGCCCGATGGGCGTCGACTCGCACACCAACTACGCGCTGCGCAAGAACGGCCTCCAGGAGATCACCCCGATCCACCCGGAGCTGGAGGAGCCGCTGCGGGAGATCCTCGCCCCCACCCACGGCCTGATCGTCTACCAGGAGCAGGTGCAGCGCGCCGCACAGATCCTCGCCGGTTACACGCTCGGCCAGGCCGACCTGCTGCGCCGGGCGATGGGCAAGAAGAAGAAGGAGATCCTGGACAAGGAGTTCGTCCCGTTCCGGGACGGCTGCCGCGAGCGCGGCTACTCCGACGCGGCGATCCAGGCGGTGTGGGACGTGCTCGTCCCGTTCGCCGGGTACGCCTTCAACAAGGCCCACTCGGCGGCGTACGGCCTGGTGTCGTACTGGACCGCGTACCTCAAGGCGCACTACCCGGCCGAGTACATGGCGGCGCTGCTGACCTCCGTCGGCGACGACAAGGACAAGATGGCGCTCTACCTGTCGGAGTGCCGGCGGATGCGCATCCAGGTCCTCCCGCCGGACGTGAACACCTCGGCCGGTCCGTTCACCCCGGTCGGCGCGGAGATCCGCTTCGGCCTCGGCGCGGTCCGCAACGTCGGCGCGAACGTGGTCGCCTCGATCATGCGCTGCCGCGACGAGAAGGGCGACTACACCGACTTCTACGACTTCCTGTCCAAGGTCGACGCGGTGGTCTGCAACAAGAAGACCATCGAATCGCTGATCAAGGCGGGCGCCTTCGACGCCCTGGGGCACACCCGCAAGGGCCTGCTCGCCGTGCACGCCGACGCCATCGACGCCTTCGCCGACGTCAAGCGCAAGGAGGCCGTCGGCCAGTACGACCTGTTCGGCGCCGGCTTCGGCGACGCGGACACCGGCGGCGGCAGCACCACGGTCATGCCGGTCATCGGCGAGTCGGAGTGGGACAAGCGGGACAAGCTCGCCTTCGAACGCGAGATGCTCGGCCTCTACGTCTCCGACCACCCGCTGTTCGGGCTGGAGCACGTGCTCGGCGCGGCGGCGGACTGCACCATCGCCGCGCTGTCGGAGGAGGGCACCGTGCCCGACGGCGCGGTGGTCACCCTGGCCGGCATCCTCTCCGGGGTGCAGCGCCGGGTCACCAAGCAGGGCCGGGCCTGGGCCTCGGCCACCCTGGAGGACCTGGCCGGCGGGGTGGAGACGCTGTTCTTCCCGAACACCTACGAGGTGATCGGGCAGTACATCGCCGAGGACGCCATCGTGGTGGTCAAGGGGCGGGTCGACCGGCGTGACGACACTCCCCGGATCATGGCGATGGACATGTCCATGCCGGACGTCAGCACCAACCCGGCGAACAAGCCGATCACGCTGACCATCCCGGTGCACCGCTGCACCCCGCCGCTGGTGGAACGGCTCAAGGAGACCCTGGTGCTGCACCCCGGCGACGCCGAGGTGCACGTCAAGCTGCTCAACGGCGGCAAGGTGACCACGCTGCGGCTCGGTCCGTTCCGGGTGGCGCCGACCACGGCGTTGATGGGCGACCTGAAGAGCGTCCTCGGCCCCGCCAACGTCAGCTGACCCACCCGTCGCGCCCGCCGGCCCACCACCCGCGCGCCCGCCCGCCCGCCCGCAGGATCGTGCTCGATCCATGATGTAGTGGCCTCCCTGTCACCACGAGGCCACTACATCCATGTTCGAGCGCGATCATGGGGCCGGCCGGGCACGGTGGGCAGGCCACGACTGGGTGATTGGCGCTGACCGGTGGCCGGTGGCCGCCGCTAGCGTCGGGGTATGGAGATCTCGAAGGCGCAGCAGTTGTGGCAGCCGGAACCCGGCTGGTTGAACACCGCCACCTACGGGCTGCCGCCGGAGCCGGCGTGGACGGCGATGCAGGAGGCCCTCGCCGGCTGGCGGGTGGGGCGGATGTCCTGGGAGGGCTGGTCGGAGTCGGCCGGGCGGGCCCGGGACGCCTTCGCCGGCCTGGTCGGGGTGGCGGCGACGGACGTGGCGGTCGGCGCGACCAGCTCGCAGCTGCTCGCCCCGGTGGCCGCCGCGCTGCCGTCCGGCGCCACGGTGGTGGTCCCCGAGGTGGAGTTCACCTCCAACCTGTTCCCGTGGCTGGTGCAGCAGGAGCGCGGGGTGAAGGTCCGCACGGTGCCGCTGGCCGGGCTGGTCGACGCGATCGACGCCAGCACCGACCTGGTCGCGTTCAGCCTGGTCCAGTCGGCCGACGGCGCGATCGCCCCGTACGAGAAGGTGGTCGCGGCGGCCCGCGCGCACGGCGCCCTCGTCGCGGTGGACGCCACCCAGGCCTGCGGTTGGCTGCCCTTCGACGCCGGGCTGGCCGACGCGGTGGTGGTGTCGGCGTACAAGTGGCTGATGGCCCCGCGTGGCACCGCGTTCGCCTACCTGGCCCCGCAGCTGCGGGACCGGATGCGTCCCGACGCGGCCTGCTGGTACGCCGGCGCCGACCCGTACGCCTCCTACTACGGTCCGCCGCTGCGGCTGGCCGACGACGCCCGCCGGTTCGACATCTCCCCGGCCTGGTTCAGCTACGTGGCCGCGGCGCCCGCCCTGGAGCTGCTGGCCGAGATCGGGCTGCCCGCCGTGCACGCGCACGACGTGGCGCTGGCCAACCGGTTCCTCGCCGGGCTGGGCCGGCCGCCGGGGGAGAGCGCCATCGTGTCGGTCGACGTGCCGGACGCCCAGGAGAAGCTGGAACGCGCCGGCGTGCGCGCGGCGGTCCGCGCCGGCCGCGTCCGCGCCTCCTTCCACCTCTACACCACCGAGCAGGACGTCGACCGCGCCGTCGAGGCTCTTACCGCCTGAGTGGACAACTCCGGGGAAGTTGCTGCCTGCCAGCTGATTCAGGCGGCACCTTCCCCGACACTGCGAGCCGGGCCGGGGAACGCGTCAGGCGAGGTGGCCGCCGATCTTCGTGTAGCCGCGCAGGAGGTCGCGGGAGATGATCAGCCGCTGCATCTCGTCGGTGCCCTCGAAGATCCGGTACAACCTCACCTGCCGGTACCAGCGTTCGATGGGCAGCTCCCGGGTGTAGCCCATGCCGCCGTGGATCTGGAGCACCCGGTCCACCACCCGGTTGACCATGCCGGCGCCGTAGAGCTTGCCGATCGAGGAGGCGTGCCGGGGGTCCAGGCCCTGGTCGACGGTCCACGCGGAGCGCAGCACCAGCCAGCGGGCGGCCTCCAACTCGACCTCCGAGTCGGCGATCATCCACTGGATCGCCTGGTTGGTGCCGATCTTCGCGCCGAACGTCTCGCGGGTGTTGGCCTGGTCGATCGCCATCTGCAACGCTCGTTCGGCGATGCCGATGGCGTGCGACGGGATCGTGTAGCGGCCCTTGCCGATCCATTCCATGCCCAGCGCGAAGCCCTGGCCGACCTCGCCGAGGATGTTGCGGTGCGGCACGCGTACGCCGTCGAAGACCAGCGCGGCCGGACCGCCCTCGCCCATCGTCTGGATGAACTCCGACCGCCAGCCCATCGCACGGTCCACCAGGAACGCGGTGGCGCCGCCGTTGCGGGCGCCCTTCTCCGGGTCGGTCACCGCGACCACGATCGCGAAGTCGGCGTCGTTGCCGTTGGTGATGAACGTCTTCTCGCCGTCGAGGACCCAGTCGTCGCCGTCGCGGCGGGCCCGCAGCCGGATGTTCGCCGCGTCCGATCCGGCGCCCGGCTCGGTGATGGCGAAGCAGGAGATCCGGTCGCCGGCGATGGTGGGGAGCAGGAACTCGCGCTTCTGCTCCTCGGTGGCGTGGAAGAGGATGTTGTCGGCCTCGCCGCCGAAGCGGAACGGCACGAAGCTGCGACCCAGTTCGGTCCAGATCAGCGACTGCAGCACGGCGGGCAGGTCCATGCCGCCGTACTCCTCGGGGGTGGCCAGCCCCCAGAAGCCGAACTTCTTGGCCTTGAGCTGCAGCTCGCGAAGCTCGGAGCGCTCCAGGCCGGGCCGGTGGGCGCGCTCGCGGCGCAGCACCTCCTGCTCCAGCGGCACGACCTCGCGGGTGATGAACGTCCGGACAGTCTCCCGGACCGCCCGTTCCTCGTCGGTCAGCGAGAAGTCCACCATGGGCCCCTTCCGAAGGGTGTGTCGTGACGGTGCGGCGGCCCTTAAACTAGCGGCGTAAGTTTTCCGGCGTCCAGACCCCGGCCCGGTCCCGGTCGCCGCCTGCCCGCGCCCGCCGTCGGGCCGGGTGGCAACCCCACGAGGAGTACGCGTGGCCCGACCTCGGCAACCCCTGCTGGACCGACGGCGCATCGTCGAGGCGGCCCGGGCGGTGATCGACGCCGAGGGGCTGCCAGCGCTCTCCACCCGCCGGCTCGCCGCCGAACTCGGCGTCCAGGGGCCCTCGCTCTACAACCACTTCGCCACCAAGGACGAGATCCTCGACGCGGTGGCCGACAGCGTCACCGCCACCGTGGACACCTCGGCCTTCGCCACCCTCGGCTGGCAGGAGGCGCTGCGGCACTGGGCGCGCTCCTACCGGCGGGCGTTGGCCGCGCACCCGAACATCGTTCCCTACCTGGTGCAGGGCCCCGGCCGTCGACCCGCCGCCCTGGCGATGGCCGACACCGTGCACGGCGGACTGGTCCGGGCCGGCTGGTCACCGGCGCGGGCCACCCACATCGGCGCGGCACTGCGCTACTTCGTGGCCGGCTCCGCGCTCGCCTCGTTCGCCCGCGGCTTCCTCGACGACCCGCAGCTGTACGCCGGACACCCGCACCTGCACCAGGCGCACCGGATCGCCGGGCGGCAGCGCAGCGTCGACGAGGGCGCCTTCGCCCTCGGCCTGGAGGCGCTGCTGCACGGCCTCGCCGCCGAGTACGACCGCAGCGTCGTGGTGCAGGGGGCTCAGCCGTGAGGGCGCTGGTGGCCCGCGGCGGCGGCGACCCGCGCGTCGAGGAGGTACGCCTGCCCGCCCCGGGCCCCGGTGAGCTTCGGGTACGCATCCGGGCCGCCGGGCTCTGCCACTCCGACCTGTCCATGGTGAACGGCACCATGCCGGCGCCGTTCCCGCTGGTGCTCGGGCACGAGGCCGCCGGTGTGGTGGCCGAGGCCGGGCCCGGCGCCACCGTGCCGGTCGGCACGCAGGTGGTGCTCAACTGGGCGCCGGCCTGCCGCACCTGCTGGTTCTGCCGGCACGACGAGCCGTGGCTCTGCGCCGCGAACACCGCCCCTGCGGTGCCCCGGGGCGTCACTGCAGAGGGGGAGCCGCTGCACGTCACGCTCGGCCTGGGCGCGTTCGCCGAGGAGGTGGTGATCCCGCAGGCCGCCGCCGTCCCGGTGCCGGCCGACCTGCCGCCGGCGCAGGCCGCGCTGCTCGGCTGCGCGGTGCTCACCGGCTCCGGCGCGGTCCGCAACACCGCCCGGGTCGCCCCGGGCCAGTCGGTGGCCGTGCTGGGCCTGGGCGGGGTGGGGCTGTCGGTGATCACGGCGGCCCGGGCGGCCGGGGCGACCCCGATCCTCGCCGTCGACGTGGCCGAGGCGAAACGGGACCTGGCTCTGGCCGCCGGGGCGACCGACTTCCTGCGCTCCGACGACACCCTGTCCCGGGAGGTCCGGGCGCGTACCGGTGGCCTGGGCGTCGACCACGCCTTCGAGTGCGTCGGCCGGTCCGCCACCATCCGGGCGGCCTGGCGGCTGGCCCGGCGCGGGGGAGCGGTCACCGTGGTCGGGATGGGCGCGAAGGACGACCTGCTCACCCTCTCCGCGCTGGACGTCTTCCACTCCGCCCGTACCCTGCGGTCCTCGGTCTACGGCTCGTCCGACCCGGATCGGGAGGTGCCGGTGCTGGCCAGGGCCGTCGCCGACGGGGCGCTGGACCTGACCCCGCTGGTCAGCGGCACCATCGGGCTCGACGAGGCGCCGGCGGCGTTGCGCCGGCTGGCCCGTGGCGAGGGCGCCCGCTGGGTGGTCACCTTCCCGGGGTGACCGCGCGGCGCCGCGCAGGTGGACCGGCCACATGTGGGCGTCGGTCGATGTGTCGCGGGTCCGGTGACCGGGCGTCGGCGGACCCGTCCCTATGGGGAGCGGGCCCGTCCGACGCCGGGCGAATGTGTGGGGCTTCGACATGGCTCGGCTTTGCCGCCCCACCGTAGGTTTCCAGCACGCGACGGCCCTGTGACCACGGTCACCGACCTGGCCGTCGCCTGAGGACCTGCGGAGGATGTGGCGATGGCCGGGCGAGCGCTCCTGTCGGCCCGTGGGCTGACCCGCGACTTCCGGGGTTTCCGGGCCGTCGACCAGGTCGACCTCGACGTCGCCGCGGACAGCGTGCACGCCCTGGTCGGCCCGAACGGCGCCGGCAAGACCACCCTGTTCAACCTGCTCACCGGCTTCCTGCCGCCGACCGCGGGCACGATCGAGTTGGACGGCCGGGACGTCACCGGCCTGCCGCCGGAACAGGTCGCCCGGCTCGGCGTGGCCCGCTCCTTCCAGATCACCAGCCTCTTCCCGCAGCTGTCCGGCCGGGAGCACGTGGAGCTGGCGTTGCAGAGCCCCAGCGGGCTGGGCTGGCGGTTCTGGCGCTCGGCCAAGCTGATGCGCCGCTACCGCGAGCGGGCCGACGAACTGCTGGACATGGTCGGCCTGGCCGAACTCGCCGAGGCGCCCGCCGAGGCCCTGGCGTACGGGCGCAAGCGGGCCCTGGAGCTGGCCATCGCGCTCGCCCTGGACCCGAAGGTGCTGCTGCTCGACGAGCCGACGGCCGGGATGGGGCTGGAGGACGTCGACCGCACCGTCGAACTGGTCAGCCGGGTCCGCCAGGGCCGGACCGTGGTGATGGTCGAGCACAACATGAGCGTCGTGGGCCGCCTCGCCGACACCGTCACCGTGCTCCAGGCCGGCAAGGTCCTGGTCGAGGGCCCCTACGAACAGGTCCGCGCCGACGAGCGGGTCATCACCGCCTACCTGGGAGCCACCGATGCTGCGCATTGACAACCTCTCCGCCTTCTACGGCGAGGCCCAGGTGCTGCGGGAGGCGAGCCTGGAGGTGGCCCCCGGTGAGGTGGTCACCCTGGTCGGCCGCAACGGCGCTGGCAAGTCCACCCTGCTGCGCTGCGTGATGGGGCTGCACTCCGGCCAGCGGGGGACGATCAGCCTCGACGGCCGGGATCTCACCCGGCTGCCGGCGTACAAGCGGGCCCGGCTGGGGCTCGGTTGGGTCCCCGACGACCGTGGCGCGTACGCCACGCTCACCGTGACCGAGAACCTGTCCCTGCCGCCCCGGGTCGGCCCCGACCCGTGGTCGCTCGAGCGGGTCTACGAGGCGTTCCCCGCCCTGTACACCCGGCGGGACTCGCCGGCCACCAAGCTCTCCGGCGGGGAGCAGCAGATGCTCGCCCTGGCCCGGGTGCTGCGGATGGGCGCCCGGCTGCTGCTCTGCGACGAGCCCACCGAAGGGCTGTCGCCGCTGCTCGTGCAGCAGGTCGGCGACCTGCTGCGGGAGGCAAAGCGGCACGGCGTGACCGTGCTGCTGGTGGAGCAGAACCTGCACTTCGCCACCGGCGTCGCCGACCGGCACTACCTGCTGGCCGAGGGACGGGTCGTGGAGGCGATGGACAACTCCGAGGTGCGCTCGCGGGAACGCGAGCTGCTGGCGTACCTGGGGATCTGAATTTCTTCAACGGCACATCGAACCGCGCGTCGGCGCGGATGTGGAGGGATCGGCATGCGCAGAACCGCAGTTCTGGCGGCGGCGTCCGCCGTCGCGCTGCTCGCCGCTGGGTGCGGCGGCGGGGGTCCGAGCGGATCGGGTGACTCGAAGCTGACCGACGACAAGGTCGTGCTGGGTGTCCTCAACGACCAGTCCGGGGTGTACGCGGAACTGTCCGGCAAGAACTCGGTGAAGGCCGTGGAGATGGCGATCGCCGACTTCAAGGCCAAGTACGGCGACAAGGCCGTGACGAAGAACATCAGCGTCGAGTCGGCCGACCACCAGAACAAGCCGGACATCGCCAACACCAAGGCGGCCGAGCTCTACGACCGCAAGGGCGTCGACGCGATCCTCGACGTGCCGACCTCGTCGGCGGCGCTGAAGGTGGCCGACGTGGCCAAGGCGAAGAAGAAGCTCTATTTCAACATCACCGGCGCCACCACCGCCCTGACCGGGGCGTCGTGCAACAGGTACACCTTCCACTACGCGTACGACAGCTACATGCTGGCCCACGGCACGGGCACCCAGGCGACCCAGCAGGGCGCGAAGAACTGGTACATCGTCTACCCGGACTACGCGTTCGGCCAGGACATGGAGAAGAAGTTCTCCGCGGCCGTGGAGGGCGCCGGCGGCAAGGTCGTGGCGAAGGACGCGACGCCGTTCCCGAACGACAACTTCTCCACCTTCCTGCTTAAGGCGCCGACGCTGAACCCGAAGCCGGACACCCTGGGCACCATGCAGGCGGGCGCGGACCTGGTCAACCTGGTGAAGCAGTACAACGAGTTCAAGCTGCGGGACAAGGGCGTCGGGCTGGCCGTCGGCCTGATGTTCCTCACCGACATCCACTCGCTGACCCCGGCCGCGCTGGCCGGCACCACCTACACCGACGCCTGGTACTGGAACTTCGACCAGCAGAACCGGGAGTGGGCGGACCGGTTCCTCGCCGAGACCGGCACCCGGCCCACCTTCGCGCACGCCGCCAACTACTCCGCCGCCATGCAGTACCTGGAGGCGGTGCAGGCGGCCGGCACCGACGACGCCGACACCGTGGTGAAGGGCCTGGAGGGCAAGGAGATCAACGACGTCTTCCTGCGCAACGGCAAGATCCGCGCCGAGGACCACCGGGTCGTCCACGACGCCTACCTGGCCCAGGTCAAGCCGCAGGCCGAGGTCAAGGAGGACTGGGACTACGTGAAGATCCTCAAGACCATCCCGGCGGCCGAGGCGTTCGCGCAGCCGTCCGGCGACTGCAAGATGTGACCAGGCCATGACCGGTTTCCTTCAGCACACGTTCGACGGGCTGGTGAACGGGGCCTTCTACGCCCTGCTCGCCCTCGGCCTGTCGGTGATCTTCGGGATGCTCCGCGTGGTCAACTTCGCCCACGGCGCCTTCTACATGCTCGGCGCGATGGGGGCGTATGTCCTGCTGACCGAGTTCGGGGTGCCGTTCTGGTGGGCGCTGGTGATCATGCCGGTGCTGCTGGGGGTGCTGGGCATGGCGCTGGAGCGGGCCTTCGTGCACCGGCTGGCGCAGCTCGACCCGCTCTACAACTTCCTGCTCACCTTCGGCCTCACGCTGATCCTCCAGGACCTGGTGAAGTCCCGGTACGGCGTGCAGTCCAGCCCGTACACCACCCCCGCCGAGCTGGGCGGATCGGTCGACCTCGGCCTGTTCGACTTCCCGACGTACCGGGTCTTCGTGCTGGTCTTCGCCGTCGCGATCTGCGCCGGCGTGTGGTGGCTGCTGACTCACAGCCGGGTCGGCATGGTGGTGCGGGCGGCGACCGAGCGCCCGGAGCTAACCCGGGCGTTCGGGATCAACGTGGGGCGGTGGGTGACCCCGGTCTTCGGCTTCGGCATCGCGCTGGCCGGACTGGCCGGGGTCCTCGCCGCCCCGATGCGGGCGGTGAACCCGCTGATGGGCGCCGACCTGATCATCGTGGTCTTCGCGGTGGTGGTGATCGGCGGCCTGGGCTCGATCTTCGGATCGGTGGCCGCCGGGTTCGGCATCGGGCTGATCCAGGCCTGGGGCGTGGTCTACCTGGCCGACTGGCCGATCCTGTCGCAGACCCTGGTGTTCATCGTGATGGCGGCCGTGCTGATGTGGCGTCCGGCCGGGCTGTTCGGGCGTGAGGAGGCAGCGGCATGACCACGACGGTCGACAGCGAGGCCGGCGCGAAGCCCGGTCGGGCCGGCTCCGGGCTGGTCGCGGTGGCCCGCGCCCCCTGGTGGGTCCGGTACGCGCTGCTCGCGGTGGGGCTGGTGGTGGCCCTCTGGCTGCCCAACGGCCTCTATCCGGCGGTGGCCGTGGACATCCTGTGCTGGGCGCTCTTCGCGGTCTCGGTGGATCTGCTGCTCGGCTTCACCGGGCTGATGTCCTTCGGCCACGCGGCGTTCTGGGGCACGTCGGCGTACGTCGCCGGGATCGCGGCGATCGAGGCCGGCCTGCCCTTCCCGCTCGCGGTGCTGACCGGCGCGCTGGCCGCGGCCGTGATCGCCGTGCCGATCGGCTACCTCGCGGTGAAGCGGACCGGCATCTACTTCGCCATGGTGACGCTGGCCTTCGCCCAGATGATCTACTACGTCGCGAACAAGTGGGGCACGGTCACCGGCGGCGAGAACGGCCTCCAGGCGGTGCCGCGCGAGCTCGGCGGGGTGGACCTGAGCGACGAGTACTACTTCTACTACGCGGCGCTGCCGATCACCCTGCTCGGGCTCTGGGCGGCGTGGCGGATCGTGAACTCGCCCTTCGGCCGGGTGCTGGTCGGCATCCGGGACAACCCGGCACGGGCCCGGGCCCTGGGCTACCCGGTGCACCGCTACAAGCTGACCGCGTTCGTGCTGTCGGCGTTCCTGGCCGGGCTGGGCGGCGGTCTCTACGTGATGGGGCACCAGTTCGTCTCGCTGGACGCGCTGCACTGGACCACCTCCGGCAAGGCGGTGATCGTGGTGGTCCTCGGCGGGATGGGCACCCTGTGGGGCGGGGTGATCGGCGCGGGGCTGCTGGTGCGCCTGGAGGACTGGTTGTCGTTCTCCGGCTTCGAGCAGATCGGCCTGGTGACCGGCGCCATCTTCGTGCTGGCCGTGGTGCTGTTCCGCAAGGGCATCTGGGGCAGCGCCGCCGCCCTGGCCTCCCGGTGGTCGGCCGGTCGCGGCAAGTAGTCACCCGCGACGCGCATCCGTTTCGCGTCCTCCGGACGAACCCCCTGGTAGTGGTCGTCTACCCGGGGGTACGTCTGGTGCTGACTCTTCCGTTGCCGGCCGAGGCCGCCGAAACGGCGCGCAAGCGGCTGTCGTTGGCCGCCGAGGACCTGGACGGCAACCGGGTCGCGGCGGAGATCCTCGACCTGGCCGCCGGTCACGGCGTGCCGGCGCTCTGGGAGCAGGTCTGCCTGCCGGTGCTGGCCGCCCTGCCCGGGCACACCGGCGGTGAGGTCGCCGTCGAGCACGCGCTGTCCGAGGGGATCCGGGTCGGGCTCGACGTGCACCGCCGCGAGCCCGGCCGGCAGCTGCCCACCGGCGGGGTGCTGCTCGCCGGCGCCGAGCAGGAGCTGCACTGCCTGGGCCTGCACGCGCTCGCCGCCGCGCTGCGCGAGCGGGGCCGGGGTTGCCTGCACCTGGGGGCGGCGCTGCCCTGGTCCGCGCTGGCCGACGCGGTGACGCGGGCCCGGCCGCGTACCGTCGTGCTCTGGGCGCAGACCCCGGTGACCGGGCGCGCTTACCGGCTGCTGCGCTTCGCCCGCGACGTTCCCGGGGTACGCGTGCACGCCGCCGGCCCGGGCTGGATCGAGCCCTTCCCGCCCCCGTCGCCCCGACTGACCTCCCTGCCCGCCGCCGTCGCCGCCTGCCTGTAGGGAGGGGCTCTCCGCTCAGTGCCCGGACCGGCCGGCGGGGAGCAGGCCGCGCAGCAGCGCCTCGATCGCCGCCTCCGGGGCGAAGTCCTCCTCCGGGTACGCCAGCTGGTTGCCGAGCAGCCCGTCGACCAGGGCCAGCAACATCCGGAAGTGCGCGCCGGGGTCGGTCGAGCCGAGCGCCGCCACCACCGGTACGCCCCAGCGGGCCAGCCGATCGCGGCCGGCGCCGATCTCCCGCCGCAGCTCGGGGTGGACGGCGGCCTCGACGAAGAGCGCGTGCCGCGCCTGCACCACCACCCTGCCCTCGGTGGTGAGGTGGCGGACGAGCCCTCCGAGGACCGTGGCGAAGGCGTCCGGGTCGCCGGGTGGCAGCTCGCCGGCGAGCTGGTCCCACGCGGCCGTCTCGACCTCGACCAGCCGGCCGAAGACCGCGGCGACCAGCGCGTCGCGGGTGCGGAACTGGTTGGACGCGGAGCCCTCGGGGAGTCCGGCCTCGGCGTCCACGGCCCGGTGGGTGAGCTGGCGGAGCCCGCGGGTGCCCAGCACCCGGATCGCCGCGTCCAGCAGCACCTGTCGTCGGTCGGTCACCCCGTCACACTACAACCGTAGTCAGCGGCACTACATCCGTAGTAGCCTGCCGTCATGGGAACTCGGACGGCCGCGGTGGTCGGCGGCGGGATCGGCGGTCTGGCGGTCGCGGTGGGACTGCGGTCGGCCGGCTGGGAGGTCACCGTGCGGGAACGGGCGGCGGGCCTGCCCGAGGTCGGCACCGGGCTGGGCATCTGGCCCGCCGCGCTGCGCGCGCTCGACGCCCTCGGGTTGGGCGAGCGGGTCCGCCGGCGCGGCAGCCGCCAGGCCGACGGGGTGATCCGTCGGCCGGACGGCTCGCGGATCGCCACCATCGACGTCGCCCGGTTGGAACGCCGGTACGGCGAGCCCGTGCACCTGGTCACCCGGCCGGTCCTGCTGGCCGAGCTGGCCGCCGCGCTGCCCGACGGGGTGGTGCGGTTCGGCGCACCGGTGCCCGACCTGGCCGCCCTCGGCGGGTACGACCTGGTGGTCGGCGCGGACGGCATCCGCAGCACGGTCCGCGCCGGCCTGTACGGCGACCGCTACCCGCTGCGCTACGCGGGCACCGTCGCCTGGCGCGGCAGCGCTGCCGTCGAGGTCGCCACCGGGGGCGAGACCTGGGGCCGGGGGCGCAAGTTCGGCGTCACCCCGCAGGGGCCGGGCCGGACCAACTGGTACGCCGCGGTGGCCCTGCCCGAGGGCGCCCAGCCGCCCCCGGACGACCTGGCCGAGCTGCGCCAGCTCTTCGGCGGCTGGCACCAGCCGATCCCGCGGCTGCTCGACGCGCTCGCCGCCGACGAGGTGCTCCGGCACGAGGTGCACGACCTGACCCCGCTGCCGAGCTACGTCACCGACCGGGTGGCGCTGCTCGGCGACGCAGCCCACGCGATGACCCCGGACCTCGGACAGGGGGCCTGCCAGGCACTGATCGACGCCGTGGCGCTGACCGACTGCGTACGGTCCACCGACGACCTGCCCGCGGCGCTGCGCGCGTACGACCGGCTCCGGCGTCGCCCGACGCAGCGGATCGCCGCGACGGCCCGGCGGGCGGGGTGGCTGTCCCAGGTCCGGCACGCGTTGCCGGCGCGGGACGCCGCGGTGCGGCTCGCCCTCGCCCTGGGGCCGCCCGCCTGACCTCCGGCCGGTCCGGGCCCGGCACGGGGGCGGGTCCGGACCGGGCGGCGTGACCTCGCCCACAAACGATACGAACCGGTTCCGTATCGAATTCCGCTCACCTACGCTCCGGATGTTACGAGCCTGACCCGTATCGTATTTCGCGCCACGGGCGGACCGGGGGGAGAACCGGGCACATGGAACCGCACGAGAACACCGGACACCCGAGGAGGTGGGCGATCCTGGGGGTGCTGGTGATCAGCCTCCTCGTCGTCGTCCTCGACAACACCATCCTCAACGTCGCGCTGCGCACCCTCGCCGACCCGGTGCACGGCCTCGGCGCCAGCCAGGGCGAGCTGGAATGGTCGATCAACTCCTACACGCTGGTCTTCGCCGGCCTGCTGTTCACCTTCGGCGTGCTCGGTGACCGCTCCGGACGCAAGCGATTCCTGGTGATCGGCCTGGTCCTGTTCGGCCTCGCCTCGCTGCTCTCCGCGTACGCGCAGAACCCCGGCCAGCTGATCGCCGCCCGGGCCCTGATGGGTGTCGGCGGCGCGGCCATCATGCCGGTGACCCTGTCGATCATCTCCAACGTCTTCGACCCCCGCGAGCGCGGCCGCGCCATCGGCGTCTGGGCCGGTGCGGTCGGCCTCGGCGTGGCCATCGGCCCGGTGCTCGGCGGCGCCCTGCTGGAGCACTACTGGTGGGGCTCGGTCTTCCTGATCAACGTGCCGGTGGTGGCGCTCGGCGTGGTGCTGGTCGCCACCCTGGTGCCCGAGTCCCGCGACCCCAACCCGGGCCGGGTCGACCTGCTCGGCGTGCTGCTGTCCGTGGTCGGCCTGGTCGCCCTCACCTACGGCATCATCGACGGCGGCGAGCACGGCTTCGACCGGCCGTTGGTCTGGGCCTCGATCGTCGGCGGGCTCGCCGTGCTGGCCATCTTCGTCACCCACGAGCTGCGCAGCGACCACCCGTCGCTCGACGTCCGGCTGTTCCGGGTGCCCCGGTTCGCTGCGCCGGTCACCCTGATCGGCCTGGTCTTCTTCGCCGCCATGGGCGTGATGTTCTTCAACGCCTTCTATCTGCAACTGGTACGCGGCTACAGCCCGCTGGAGACCGGCCTGCTCTTCCTGCCCTTCGCCGGCGCCCAGCTGATCTTCGCCCCGCGCAGCGCCGCGATGGTCCGCCGATTCGGCGGCCGGGCCGTCGCCGTGACCGGCCTGCTGCTGACCACGGTGGCGCTCGGCGCGTTCGTCCTGGTCCAGGCGGACACCCCGATCTGGATGGTCACCGTGCTGACCTTCATCCAGGGCGCCGGCATGGCCAACATCATGCCGCCGGCCACCGAGTCGATCATGTCGGCACTGCCCCGGGAGAAGGCCGGCGTCGGCTCCGCCGTCAGCAACACCGTCCGCCAGGTCGCCGGCGCGCTCGGCGTGGCGATCCTCGGGTCGGTGCTCTCCGCGGTCTACCGCGACGACATCGCTCCGGCCGTGGCGGCCCTGCCCGCCGCCGCCCGGGACGCCGCCAGCGAGTCCATCTCCGGGGCGTACGCGGCCGCCGGGCGGCTCGGCCCGGCCGGGCCGAGCCTGATCGGCTCCGCCAACGACGCCTTCGTCACCGCCATGCACTGGGCCGCCGGGATCAGCGCCGGGGTCGCCGCGCTCGGCATCCTGGTCGCGCTGCGCTGGCTGCCCGGACCGGCCGGCGCCGCGCCGGCCACTCCCGCCACGGCCGCGGCCGAGCCGGAGTTGGCCGGAACCGCCTAGGTTCGGGTTCAATGTCTGACATGACTTCCACCGCCGATGCTCCGCGGTCGCCCGGGCGACCGCGGAGCGTCCGCGCGGACGAGGCGATCATCAGCGCCACCCTGGACCTGCTCGCCGAGGGCAGCACCATCGAGGCGCTCTCCATCGAGGCGATCGCCGCCCGGGCCGGCGTCGGCAAGGCCACCATCTACCGCCGCTGGCCCGGCAAGGACGCGTTGCTGCTCGACGCCCTGCGCACCCTCAAGGGCCAGCCGCCCGAGCCGACCGGCCACTCCGTACGCGACGACCTGATCCTGCTCGTCGGCGCCATCGGGCACAACGTCGACCCGCGCGCGGCGCGGATCATGCCCTGCCTGGTGCCCGAGGTGAACCGCAGCCCGGACCACTACCAGCTCTACCAGAACATGATCGAGCCGCGCCGCAGGCTGATGCGCGAGGTGCTCCAGCGCGGGATCCGCACCGGCGAGCTCCGCGCCGACCTCGACATCGACGTGGCGATGGCCATGCTCTCCGGCCCGATACTGATGCAGCGGATGCTGCGCTGGCACCCCGAGCTGGACGAGAAGATCCTGCCGGAGAAGGTCGTCGACGGGGTGCTGGACGGTCTGCGCCCCCGCTGACTCCGTCGTCGGGGAGGCCGCGGCTTGCGGCAGGTCGCGCCTTTCGGGTGGCCAGAGGGCGCGCGAGATGCGGCAGGTCGCGCCCTCTGGCGGCGGGTTCAGCGGCCCGGCTCGCGCAGCCGGTGCAGGCGCAGCGCCAACTGCACCTCCAACGCCCGCTCCGGGCGCTGCCAGTCCGCGCCGAGCAGTTGCCCCACCCGCTCCAGCCGCTGCGTCACCGTGTTCACGTGCACGTGCAGCTGCTCCGCCGCCCGGGCCAGGCTGCCACCCACCCCGAAGTACGCCTCCAGCGTCTTCACCAGCGCGGTGCCCCGCCGCGCGTCGTAGTCCACCACCGGGCCGACCGTGGCGGTGAGGAACCGGGTCACGTCCCGGTCGCCGGAGTCACCCACCGCGCCCAGGAGCAGCCCGACGAAGCCCAACTCGGCCGTGCTCGCTCCCTGCCCGTTGCGGCCCAGCGCACCCAGCGCGGTCAGGCAGCGGTCCGCCTCGGCGAACGTCGCCGCCAGGGCCTGCGGCCCGGTCGCCGGCCCGCTCGCCCCCGCCGTCACCGGTCGGCCGGTCACCCGGGACAGGTCGCGGGCCACCGCCCGCGCGCTGCCACCGGCATCGCGACCGGGCAGCATCAGCACCACCCGGCCGTCGCGCGCCGCGGCGAGCCCGCCCCGGGTCGAGGCGTACGTGGTGGCCCAGGAGAGCACCCGCTGCCGCGCCGAGCCGGTCGCCGCGATCGCGTCGTCGCCCACCGCCACCAGCACGTGCGGGGCGTCCAGGTCCACCCCGAGCCGGCGGGCCCGGCCGTACAGCGCGTCGGTGTCCCGCGACGGCCGGGCGATCAGGTCGTCGAGCAGCTCTCCACGGACCCGCCCCTCCGCCTCGGCGACGGTCCGGCGGAACAGCAGCAGCAACGCCGTCACCAGCGCGGCCCGCTCGAGGATCCGCTGGTCGGCGTCGACCAGCTCGCCCTCCGGTCGCAGCACCAGCGCGCCGAGGTTCTCCGCGCCGGCAACCACCGCGGCGTACCAGAGCGGCCCCCGGCGTACGCTGCGCCCCTCGGTCCGCGACGCCGCCACCGCCTCCACCAGGTCCGCCCGGTCCGGCTCGGTGATCTCGCCCACCCGGGCCAGCCGCCGGCCCTCGGCGTCCAGCGCCAGCAGCGCCCCGCCCAGCACGTCGGTCACCGCCGCCGCCACGTCCTCCATCCCGCCGCCGCGCACCACCAGACCGGTCATCCGGTCGTGGGCGGCGGCGGCCCGCTCCACCGAGCTGCTGTGCGCCCGGATGGTGCCGTTGGCCGCCGACAGCTCGGCCAGCGCCGACCGGGTCTCGGCCAGCAGCCGGGCGGTGTCGATGGCCACCGCGGCGTGCGCGGCGAGGGAGACCAGCAGGGACACCTCCTCGCGGGCGAACGGGCGGGCCGAGCGGTTCGCCGCGTACAGCACCCCGATCACGCTGGACCCCAGCCGAAGGGGCACGCCGAGGATGGCCACCAGCCCCTCCTCGCCGACCCCGCCGTCGATCTCCCCGGTGTGCCGGAACCGTTCGTCCTCCTGATAGTTCGAGGTGACGTACGGGGTGCCGGTCTGCGCGACCAGGCCACCGAGGCCGTCGCCCATTTCCAGCCGCAGCCGCTGGAACCGGGCCGAGATCGAGCCGTCGGTGACCCGCATGTACGTGTCGCCGCGCTCGTCGTCGTTGAGCGTCATGTACGCCACGTCGGTGCCGAGCAGGTTCCGCGCCCGGTGCACGATGGCCCGCAGCACGTCGTCCAGGTCGCGCAGGCCGGCCAGGTCACTGGCGGTGTCGTATAGGCCGGAGAGCTCGATCTCCCGCCGCCGGCGACGTTCCAGCAGCCCGCGGACCCGCAGCGCCACCACCTTCGCCTGCTCCAGCTCGGCCAGCCGCTCCGGAGGCAGCCCGGCCGCGCGGGCCGCCACCAGCGGCCCCTCGAACTCGACCGGGGCGGCCTCGCGGGCCAGCAGCTCCAGGAACTCCACCGGCGACGACATGAGCGACATTGTGCGCGAGGCCACTAGTTGGCCGTCCAGCCCCCGTCGAGGGCGATCGAGGCGCCGGTGATGAACGCGGCCGGCGGGGCGCACAGGTACGCCACCAGCTCGGCGACCTCCTCCGGCTCGATCAACCGCTTGATCGCCGCCCGGGCCAGCATGATCTTCTCCACCACCTCGTCCTCGCCGATGCCGTGGGTGGCGGCCTGGTCGGCGATCTGGCTCTCCACCAGCGCGGTCCGCACGTACGCCGGGTTGATGCAGTTGGCGGTCACCCCGTGCGCGGCGCCCTCCAGCGCCACCACCTTGGAGAGCCCCTCCAGGGCGTGCTTGGCCGACACGTACGCCGACTTGTACGGCGAGGCGCGCAGTCCGTGCACCGAGGAGATGTTGACGATCCGACCCCAGCCCTGGGCGTACATGTGCGGCAGCGACCGCCGGATGATCCGGAACGGCGCCTCCACCATCACCCGGTGGATGTAGGCGAACCGGTCGGTGGGGAAGTCCTGGACCGGCGCGACGTGCTGGAGGCCGGCGTTGTTCACGACGATGTCCACGTCGGCGTCGAGCCGGTCGACCGCGCCCGGGTCGGCCAGGTCGATCCCCTCGGCCCGGCCGCCGGCCTCGGCGGCGACCGCCTTGGCCGCCTCCACGTTGCGGTCCACCACCAGGACCGCCGCTCCGGCGGCGGCCAGCCGCAGGGCGCAGGCCCGGCCGATGCCGCTGCCACCACCGGTCACCAGGGCACCACGACCGGAGAGGTCGACGTGTACGACGTGGGGGACCGCCACGGGTTCTGCCGTCATGGCGCAAGAAGTTACGAGCTGTGTGGCCGGCGGCACATGGGGCGGCGACACATACTCGACCGTCAGCATGTGTGGTCCCGCGCCCGTCCACCGCCGAGGCGTCGGTACCGAATCGCGACCGGGCCCGGTCCTGCCCTGCGGCTACTTCGGGTTGTAGGGCAGCACGGTGACGAGCGCGCTGCCCGGCGTCTGTGCCCGCTCCGCCATCGAATGCCAGTCGCCCTTCTTGTCCTGCCACTTGTAGACGACAGGGGTGAGGCGTTTGGCGAACTCCACCACCGCGTTCCAATGGCTTCCCGCAGCCGTCAGATCGGCTCCGACCTGCTCGAAGTGGTCGCTGGTGAGTTCCTTCCCGGCGTCGCGGATGTCCATGGCGACATCATCGATCTCTCTGGCCAGCTTCTGCCAGATGTCGAGGATGGTCTTCAACCCGTCGTGCACCGTGGTGGCGGCCTCGGAAAGCCGCCTGAGTGAGTCGGCCGTGGTCGTCAGCGCGGCGACATCCTGGTTCTCCTGCTTGATCCTTTCGCGGAGATCCTGGATCTTCCTGTTGAGCGCCTTGACCTTCTCCCCGGCTATGATGGCGGTCGAGAGCGAGCCGCCGAAGCCGACCACGCCGACCGCGATCATGCCGGCGCCGACCGGCTGGGCGCCGGGCACCAGGAAGACCACCACGCCCACCAGCGTGAAGAAGACCGACACCGCAGTCCCGATCTGCCCGGCCGTCGCCAACTGGTTGTACGTCCGCACCTCTTTGTTGAGATCGTCGACCACCCCGGTGAGAGCCTCGATGACCTTCTTGTCGTCGCCGGCGAGGGCGAGCGCGCGGTCCGCGATGTCCTTCAGGGAATTCTGTGCGCCGAGGACCTGGCCGGAGAAGTTGTCCACGAGCTTGCAGGTGTTCTGGGTCGGGGCCCCCAGGTTGTCCTCGACCAGGCTCTTCATGTCGGCCAAGGTTGACAGGAGCTTCTCCCGGAGTTCGGGATCTCCGGGATTCTTGGTCAGCTCCGTCAGTAGGCCGCGAGCGGTCCGGAGTTGCGCCCCGAAAAGCACTGAATTGATGACGATGAGCCGGGGGATGTTGCTGAGCTGAACATCGACCCCACCCAGCCAGGATCCGAGTCGGTCGGTCTTTACCGCGCGGAGTTTCTCGTAGAACTCTTTGTACTCCTTGGTGGGATGGTTCAGGAGTGGGATGTCGGCGTTCCCGACGGCGGAGACATAAGCCGTCACGTTGGCAACGGCGTTGAAGTAGTCGGCCAGCGCCTCGTTGGTGGGAGTGGAGTCGAGAACGGCCGCCATACGCATGGCTGAGCCCCCCTTCCGCGCTTCGGTCTGGCCCGGGTGGGGCAGGTGCCCTACCTGCGACGTTAGAGCGGGCCGGGACGGATCCGGGGAGGGCCGACGACGTTCACCCGGACGAAGGATGCGCTCGACGCCCGTACGCCCTCCCGCGTACGTGGACGGCCCAGTGGTACTCGCCCGGCGTGCCGGCCCACCCGTGGGCCGGACCGACCAGTAGGGTGTCGAACACACGTACTGCTGGCGGTCGGGGAGGAGGCGGCGTGCGCGTGCTCGGCGTCGACCCGGGGCTGACCCGGTGCGGAGTCGGCGTGGTCGAGGGCGTGCCGGGTCGGCCCTGCACCCTGGTCGCCTACTACGTCGTCTACACCGATCCGGGCGACGACCTGCCGCTGCGCCTGCTGCACCTGGACCGCTCGCTGACCGAGCTGGTGGCCGAGCACCGCCCCGACGCGGTCGCCGTGGAGCGGGTGTTCAGCCAGCACAACGTCCGCACCGTGATGGGCACCGCCCAGGCCAGCGGGGTGGCCGTGCTCGCCGGCGCGCGGGCCGGGCTGCCGGTGCAGACCTACACGCCCAGCGAGGTGAAGGCCGCGGTGACCGGTTCCGGTCAGGCCGACAAGAAGCAGATGACCGCCATGGTGACCCGGCTGCTGCGGCTGGCCGAGCCGCCGAAGCCGGCCGACGCCGCCGACGCCCTGGCCCTGGCCATCTGCCACGTGTGGCGCGGCGGCACCCGGTCCAGGCTGGCCGCGGCGGCCGACCGGGTACGACGAGGAGGAACGCGATGATCGCCAGCGTGCGGGGCACGGTGACCGCGACCGGCCCGGATCAGGCCGTCATCGAGGTCGGCGGGGTTGGCCTGGCGGTGCACTGCGCCCCCGGCACCCTCGCCGACCTGCGGATCGGCCAGCCGGCCCGGCTCGCCACCAGCCTGGTGGTCCGGGAGGACTCGCTGACCCTCTACGGCTTCGCCGACGACGACGCCAAGCAGCTGTTCGAGCTGCTCCAGACCGCCAGCGGGGTCGGCCCCCGGCTGGCCCAGGCGGTGCTCGCGGTGCACACCCCGGACGCGGTGCGCAAGGCGATCGCCAACGCCGACACCGCCGCGCTGACCCGGGTGCCGGGGATCGGCAAGAAGGGCGCCGAGCGCCTGGTGCTGGAGCTGCGCGACCGGGTCGGCCCGGTGCCGGTCGGCGCCGACGGGGCGGCCGGCGTCACCGGCGGGGCCTGGCCCGACCAGGTCCGACAGGCGCTCGTCGGGCTCGGTTGGACGGGCGCCCAGGCCGAGCAGGCGGTCGCCGCGGTGGCCGAGTCCGTCGACGGCGAGACCCCGCCGGTGCCGGTCCTGCTCAAGCAGGCCATCCGCCTCCTGGGCCGGACCCGATGAGCCAGGCGTCGTGTTCCCGGCGGTCGCGACCGGAGGGCGGGGCATGAGCGGGGAGAACATGGTCTCGGCGTACGTCAGCGACGCCGAACTCGACGCGGAGGCCACCGTCCGGCCGAAGCGGCTCGACGAGTTCATCGCCCAGCACCGGGTCCGCGACCAGCTGGACCTGCTGCTCAAGGGCGCGATGCGGCGCGGCTCGCCGCCCGACCACATCCTCCTCTCCGGGCCACCTGGCTTAGGTAAGACCACCCTCGCCAACATCGTGGCGGCCGAGCTGGGCTCCGGCATCCGGGTGACCAGCGGGCCCGCCATCGAGCGCTCCGGCGACCTGGCGGCGATCGTGACCAGCCTGGCCGAGGGCGACGTGCTCTTCATCGACGAGATCCACCGGATCGCCAAGCCGGCCGAGGAGCTGCTCTACAGCGCGATGGAGGACTTCCGGGTCGACGTGGTGGTCGGCAAGGGGCCGGGCGCCACCGCCATCCCGCTGGACGTGGAGCCGTTCACCCTGGTCGGCGCGACCACCCGGTCGGGCCTGCTGACCGGGCCGATGCGGGACCGGTTCGGTTTCGTCGCCCACCTGGACTTCTACTCCCCGGCCGATCTGGAGGCGCTGCTGCACCGCTCGGCGCGGATCCTCGGCGTGCCGATCACCGACGAGGGGGCGGTGGAGATCGCCGGTCGGTCCCGGGGCACTCCGCGGATCGCCAACCGGCTGCTGCGCCGGGTGCGGGACTTCGCCGAGGTGCGGGCCGACGGGGTGGTCAACCTGGAGACGGCGCGGGCCGCCCTGACCGTGTACGACGTCGACGCCCTCGGCCTGGACCGGCTGGACCGGGCGGTGCTGACCGCGCTGGTCGACCTGTTCCGGGGTGGGCCGGTCGGCCTGTCCACCCTCGCCGTGGCGGTGGGGGAGCAGCCGGACACCGTGGAGGAGGTCTGCGAGCCGTTCCTGGTACGGGCCGGCCTGTTGGCGCGTACGCCGCGTGGGCGCGTGGCGACGGAGGCGGCCTGGCAGCATCTGGGGCGTACTCCACCGAATGGTACATTTGGTGCAGCAACCGCCGTCGCGCCCGATCTGTTCTCCGCCGCGCCCGAACAGCCGTGATCCGAACGTGATCTGTGCCGCATTCGGCGTTCTCAGGAGCAGGGATTAGACTCGCCGCGGTCTGTACAGGATGTGAAAATCCGCCTCCGCTCCGGCACCCCCTCGTGCCGGGTGGGCGGCCAAGGGAAGGTCGACAAGCGTGTTCTACGCAGCAGCGAGCGGCGGGGGAGCCGGCGGCCTGACGCCGATCCTCATGATCGCTCTGCTCTTCGGCGTCATGTACTTCATGATGATCCGCCCCCAGCAGAAGCGCCGCCGCGAGGCCGAACAGATGCAGTCGGCCCTGTCCGTGGGCGACGAGGTGGTCACCATCGGCGGGCTCTACGGCACGGTCACCGGTGTGGACGACGACACCGTCCTGCTGGAGGTCGCCCCCGGCGTGCAGACCCGCTACGCCCGTCCGGCGATCGCCCGCGTGGTGACCCGGGCCGAGCGCGTCGAGGAGACCGAGCCGGTCGTCGAGGAAGCCGAGCCGGTCAAGGAGTGAGCCGCCGTCCCGGAAGGGGCAGCGGATTCACCGACACAAGTGGATAGTTGGGTCGGCGCTCCGCCGCCGGCACGCCACAGACCGCGCCCGACGCCGCCGCGCCGGGGCCGCGGGGCGTGTCGGGCGGTGCGCCGGCCAGTCAGAACAGTCGGGCGGAGACCCCCGGCCCGACCTTCGTCGCCGCTGCACCAGCGGCGCGACCGTTACAGGGAGACAGGACAGCCGTGGCACCACCTCAGGGACAGATGCGCCCCGGACGGCAGCTCGCCGTGCTCGGGCTCATCTTCGTCGTCCTCTATCTATTGGTGTTCTTCTCGGGTGGCGCCAGCGGTGGCTGGAAGGACCGGTTGGAGCCCCGGCTCGGGCTGGACCTGATCGGTGGCACCCGGGTCGCCCTGGAGGCCACCAACAGCCTCGACGGCAAGCCGCCGACCCAGGAGAACCTCGAGGAGGCCCGGCGGATCATCGAGAGCCGGGTCAACGCCTACGGCGTGGCCGAGGCCGAGGTGGTCACCGAGGGCAACCGGAACATCGTCATCTCCCTGCCCGGTGAGAACCGGGACCTGACCGACGTCGGCACCCCGGCGGAGCTGCGCTTCCGCAAGGTGCTCAAGGCCACCGACGGCAGCGGCGCGACCCAGGCCGCGGCCCCGACGCCGACCGCCTCCGGTAGCCCGGCCCCGTCGGGCAGCGCGGCCCCGTCGGGCAGCGCGGCGCCGAAGCCGTCCGGCAGCGCGGCGGTGAAGCCGTCGGCCGGTGCCGCGGTCAAGCCGTCGGCCAGCGCGGCGGCCAAGGCGACCGCGTCCCCGTCGGCCGGTGGCCAGGGCGGCGGCGCCCCCGCGCCGACCGCCAGCGCCACCCCGGCGCCGTCGGCCACCCCGAGCGCCCCGGCCGCGTCGCCGAGCGCCAGCGCCGCAGTGCCGCAGGGCATCGAGGCGCAGCGCAAGGCCGTCGAGCAGAAGGTCGGCCCGGCCGCCTGGGCCGCGGCGAGCGCCCTGCAGGCCCCTGCCGACCTGACCGCCGACCCGTCCCTGGCGGAGAAGCTCAAGCCGTTCGGCACGCTGGACCCGCAGCAGGTCGCCGTCCTGGCGCCGGAGATGCAGTTCAACGTCCCGACGATCACCTGCGCCCAGCTGGACGACCGGCCGGCGGGCTCGGTCAAGGACCCGAAGCAGAAGGCGGTCGCCTGCGAGGGCGGCGCGAAGTACCTGCTGGACGTGGCCAAGGTCGAGGGCACCGACGTCAAGAACGCCACCGCCCAGCTCGACCAGACCAGCTCCTGGGTGGTCAGCCTGAACTTCACCGGCGACGGTCAGAACAAGTGGACCGAGCTGACCCGCGAGTCGTACCAGAACAAGGGCAAGACCTGTGACCCGAGCGCGCTCGGCCAGGGCGGCAACTGCCGGGTCGCGGTGGTGCTGGACAACAAGATCGTCTCCTCGCCGGAGATCCAGGGCGTGCTGACCGGTGACTCGCAGATCACCGGCAGCTTCACCAGCAAGGACGCCAACGCGCTGGCCAGCCAGCTGCGCTACGGCGCGCTGCCGGTGACGTTCACGCAGCAGGAGGCGCAGAACGTCACCGCCACGCTGGGCGAGACCCAGCTGCGGGCCGGTCTGCTCGCCGCCGGCATCGGCATGCTGCTGGTCATCATCTACTCGTTCTTCTACTACCGGCTGCTGGGCTCGGTCATCTTCCTGAGCCTGGTGCTGTCCGGGCTGCTGGTCTTCGGCGCCCTGGTGGTGCTGGGCCGGCAGATCGGCTTCACCCTGACCCTCGCCGGCATCGCCGGCATGATCGTCTCGCTCGGTGTGGCGGCGGACTCGTTCGTCATCTACTTCGAGCGGCTCAAGGACGAGATCCGGGAGGGGCGCAGCCCGCGCAGCGCGGTCCCCCGCGCGTGGGTCCGGGCCCGTCGGACGATCATCTCGGCGAACGCCATCACCCTGATGTCGGCGGTGGTGCTCTACATCGTCTCGGTCGGCACCGTGAAGGGCTTCGCCTTCGCCCTCGGTCTGGCCACCGTGCTGGACCTGGTGGTGGTCTTCCTCTTCCGTCACCCGATCATGACGATGTTCGCCCGTACCCAAGCGTTCCTGTCCCCGCGGGTCAGCGGCCTCGGCCGTGCCCTCCCGGCCCGGTCCGCCGAGCAGGCGACCGCCCGCAACGCGCGCGTCAAGGAGGCCTGAGATGGCTAGGAGTGGTCTGGCGTCCCGGCTCTACCGGGGCGAGGCCGATCTCAACATCGTCGGCCGGCGCAAGCTCTGGTTCACCGTCGCCGCCGCGCTGGCGCTGATCGCGGTGCTCAGCTTCGCGCTGCGCGGTTTCCAGCTCGGCATCGAGTTCGCCGGCGGCACCTCGCTGCAGGTGCCGGCCAGCGTCGGCACCCTGGACGACGCCGAGCGGCAGGTCGACCAGGTGCTGGCCGCCAAGGGCGGCGGCGCCGAGGTGGCCACCGCCCAGAAGGTCGGCGGCACCGGCGGCGACCTGTACGAGATGCGGACCTCGGAGCTGACCCCGGTCCAGACGAACGAGGTCAAGACCGAGATCGCCAACCGGTTCGGGCTGAAGTTCGAGCAGGTCGGCGCCAACCAGGTCAGCGCGTCGTTCGGCAGCCAGGTGACCGAGCGGGCCCTGCTCGGCCTGCTGATCTTCCTGGCCGTGGTGGCGCTCTACCTGGTGGTGCGTTTCGAGTGGCGGATGGCGGTCGCCGCGCTGCTGTCGCTCTTCATGAACCTGATCCTCACCGCCGGCATCTACTCGCTGGTGGGCTTCGACGTCACCCCGTCGACGGTCATCGGCTTCCTGACGATCCTCGGCTTCGCGCTCTACGACGTGGTGGTGGTCTTCGACAAGGTCCAGGAGAACACCCGGGGCATCACCGCCAACAACAACCAGACGTACGGCGAGGCGGCAAACCTGGCGCTGAACCAGTCTCTGATGCGGTCGCTGAACACCTCGGTGGTCGCCCTGCTCCCGGTCGGTGGCCTGCTCTTCATCGGGGCCTTCCTGCTGGGCGCGGGCACCCTGAAGGACCTCGGCCTGGTGCTCTTCGTCGGTATGGCGGTGGCGTTCCTGACCTCCATCCTGCTGGCCACCCCGCTGCTGGTCCTGCTGAAGAACCAGGAGCCGCGGATCCAGGCGCACAAGAAGCGGGTGGAGGCCCGCCGCGGCGCGATCGCCCGTGGCGAGCTGACCCCGCGCGGCACCCCGCGCCCCGTCACCGCCGACGGTGGCGAGGCGATCGACCCGGAGGCGGCGGCCCTGGCCGGCAGCGCGCCGAAGGTGGGTGCCCGGCCGGCGGGCAAGCGTCCGACCGGCGCCCGCGGTGGTCGTCCCGCCGGTGGCGGCGGCAACCGTCCGGGTGGCGCGAAGCGCCGCTGACCGCGGCCGGGGAGACCCGGTAACCATCGAACCGACGGCGTCCGCCATGCTGTGCGAGCAGCATGCCGGACGCCGTCGTCGTGAAGGGGAACGGGACAACCGTGACGGAGACCCACAGCACCGTGGTACGCGGAGACAGCGGCCCGCAGGTCGCCCAGCTGGTCGCCAGCCGGGTGCTGGACGTGCCGGACTTCCCGAAGCCCGGGGTGGTGTTCAAGGACCTGATGCCGCTCTTCGCCGACGGGCCGGTGTTCCGCGAGGTGATCGACGGGATCATCGAGTACCACGGGCGGGACTCGTTCGACACGGTCGCCGGCATCGAGGCGCGCGGGTTCGTGATCGCCGCCGCCATCGCGTACGCCACCGGGGTCGGGGTGGTGCCGGTGCGCAAGGCCGGCAAGCTGCCCCGGGCCACCCATTCCGCCTCGTACGCGCTGGAGTACGGCGAGGCGACGCTGGAGGTGCACCAGGACGCCTTCACGGCCGGGCACCGGGTGCTGGTGGTCGACGACGTGCTGGCCACCGGCGGCACCGCCGAGGCGACCCTGGACCTGGTGGAGCGGGCCGGTGGCACGGTGGCCGGTTTCACGGTGCTGATGGAGCTGGCGTTCCTCAAGGGGCGGGAGCGGCTCGCCCCGCGTCCGGTGCACGCCCTGCTGACCGTTTGAGCCCGTCACCGGGCGACGGAGGCGGCGCGGTCCGTCCGGCGGAAGGGCGGGACACCCTGCGTGCGGGTAGCATTGCCCTTTGCCGACCGGTCGGTTGAGGCCGTTCCGGCCGGCACGCGGAACAGAACCGGCCCCCGGGCCGGTTGGACAGGTACGTCGGCCGCACGGCCGGCGCATTCCCCGGCGAGCGGTGAGGAGGCCGGTGTCCCACGATGTCGTCCCTCCGGTGGAGGGCACGGTGCACCCGACAGGCGACGCGGACGGCTCGGTGACCGAGCGGAACGGCAACCCGCCGGCCCGGGTGACGGGTCCCGGCGAGGGCGGCGCGACCGCCGGGCCGTCGGCCGAGGAGAGTGGCGCCCTGGTGGTGCCGTTCACCGTCGACGGTTCGGACGATCCGTCCCCGAGCGGTGGGTTCGCCCTGTCCAACGCCCCGACCGGGCGGCGGGTTCGGGCCCGGCTGGCGCGGTTCAACGCGCCCTGGCAGACCTCGCAGGTCAGCGAGGTGCTGGAGCCGCTGATCGCCACCCATCGGGAGAACCACCCCAAGGCGGACGCGCGGCTGCTCCAGCGGGCCTTCGACACCGCGGCGCGCTGGCACTCGGGTCAGTACCGCAAGTCCGGTGACCCCTACATCACGCACCCGCTGGCCGTGGCGACGATCCTGGCCAACCTGGGGATGGACACCACCACGCTGGTGGCGGCGCTGCTGCACGACACCATCGAGGACACGGAATACACCCTCGACGCGATGCGGGCCGACTTCGGTCCCGAGGTGACCCTGCTGGTCGACGGCGTCACCAAGCTGGACAAGGTCAAGCTGGGTGACGCGGCCAAGGCCGAGACGATCCGCAAGATGGTCGTGGCGATGGCCAAGGACCCGCGGGTGCTGGTGATCAAGCTGGCCGACCGGCTGCACAACATGCGGACCCTGACCTTCCTGCCCCGCCCGAAGCAGGAGCAGAAGGCGAAGGAGACGCTGGAGATCCTCGCGCCGCTGGCCCACCGGCTCGGTATGAACACGATCAAGTGGGAGCTGGAGGACCTCGCCTTCGGGACGCTCTTCCCGAAGCGCTACGAGGAGATCAACCGGCTGATCGGGGAGCACCAGCCGCAGCGGGAGTCGCTGCTGCGCCAGGTGACCCAGAAGGTCGGCACCGACCTCAAGGCCGCCAAGATCAAGGCGGAGACCACCGGGCGGCCGAAGCACCTCTACTCGATCTACCAGAAGATGATCGTGCGGGGGCGCGACTTCAACGACATCTACGACCTGGTCGGGGTGCGGATCCTGGTCGACACGGTGCGGGACTGCTACGCGGCGCTGGGCGTGATCCACGCGAACTGGCAGCCGGTGCCGGGCCGGTTCAAGGACTACATCGCGATGCCCAAGTTCAACATGTACCAGTCGTTGCACACGACGGTCATCGGGCCCACCGGCAAGCCGGTGGAGATGCAGATCCGCACGTACGCGATGCACCGCACCGCGGAGTTCGGCATCGCCGCGCACTGGAAGTACAAGGAGCACAAGGGCACCCAGATCGTCGGCCCGCCGGCGCACATCGACGAGATGACCTGGCTGCGGCAGCTGCTGGACTGGCAGCGGGAGGCGGCCGACCCGAGCGAGTTCCTCGACGCGCTGCGCTTCGACCTGTCCAGCCAGGAGGTGTACGTCTTCACCCCCAAGGGGGACGTCATCCCGCTGCCGACCGGTTCGACGCCGGTGGACTTCGCGTACGCGGTGCACACCGAGGTGGGGCACAAGTGCATCGGGGCGCGGGTCAACGGCAAGCTGGTGCCGTTGGAGTCGACGCTGTCCAACGGCGACGTCATCGAGATCTTCACCTCGAAGTCGGAGACGGCCGGCCCGACGCAGGACTGGCTGGGCTTCGTCAAGAGCCCGCGAGCCCGCACCAAGATCCGCCAGTACTTCAACAAGGAGCGGCGCGAGGAGGCGATCGAGGCCGGCAAGGACGCGATCGTCAAGGCGATGCGCAAGCAGGGCATGCCCCTGCAGCGGATGCTCACCTCCGACAACCTGATGGCGATCGCCCGGGACCTGCACCTGGCCGACGTGGCGTCGCTCTACGCGGCGGTCGGCGACAGCCAGGTCTCCGCCCAGTCCGTGGTGCAGAAGCTGATGGCCACGTACGGCGGGGAGGAGGGGGCGGCCGAGGACATCGCCGAGACCGCCGTCGCGACCCGGCCGCCGCGCAGCCGGCAGAACAGCAGCGACCCCGGTGTGGTGGTCCGGGGCGTCAGCGACGTCTGGATCAAGCTGGCCCGGTGCTGCACGCCGGTGCCGCCGGACGCGGTGTTCGGCTTCGTCACCCGCTCCGGTGGGGTGAGCGTGCACCGGGACGACTGCGCCAACGCCGAGGACCTGCGGGCCCAGGCGGAGCGGGTGGTGGAGGTCAGCTGGAAGCTCACCTCCGCCTCGACGTTTCTGGTCGCGATACAGGTCGAGGCGCTGGACCGGCACAAGCTGCTCGCCGATGTGACGCGGGTGCTGTCGGAGGAGCGGGTGAACATCCTCTCCGCGACGGTCACCACCACCCGGGACCGGGTGGCGGTGAGCCGGTTCAGCTTCGAGATGGCCGACCCGAAGCACCTGGGCCACCTGCTGGCCGCGGTCCGCAAGGTCGACGGGGTGTTCGACGCGTACCGGGTCACCTCGGGCGCCTGACCCCGCCCGCAGCACACGCGAAAGCGCCCGCCGGCTGCTGCCGGCGGGCGCTTGCTCGTTCCGGGTGGCTCAGCTCATCGTCAGCTTGTTGATGACGATCTCCTTCTTGGGGTGGCCGCCGCCGGCCTGCTGGGCGAACGCCTTGTCGTCGCCGGCCGCCGCGACCTGCTTGACGATGTCCATCCCGCCGGTGATGGTGCCGAGCACGGTGTACTTCGGGTCGAGCTGCGAGTCGCCGTAGACGATGAAGAACTGGCTGCCGGTGCTGCCCGGGTCGCCGTTGTTCGCCATCGCGATGACGCCCTCCGGGTACGCGGGCCGCTTGTCGGTGGGCAGGTTCTCCTCGGCGAGCCGGTAGCTGGGGCCGCCGGTGCCGTCGGTGGGTCGCCAGCCCTTGCCGGTGACGCTCGGGTCACCGCACTGCAACACCTTGATGCCCTCGGTCACCAGCCGGTGGCACTTGGTGTTGTCGAAGAAGTTCTTGCTGGCCAGGTGGGTGAAGCTGCCAGCGGTGCAGGGCACCTTGGACCGGTCGACCTTAGCGGTGATCGCACCCAGGTTGGTGTCGAGCGTCATGGTCTGGGTGCCGGTGTCGGGTTGCTGGGTCTTCGGCAGCCCGACGTCCTTGATCTCCTTGGTGCGCTGGTCCTTCGGCACCTCGGTGAAGACGCACTGGGCGGCCCCGGCCTGCGGAGCGGCGGTGTCGGTCTTGTCGTCGTCGCCACCGAGGCTGGTCGCCAGCCAGACGGTGCCGGCGATCACCAGCAGCAGGGCGGCGCCCGCCCCGACGATCGCCTGCGTCTGCCGGCGCTTGCGGGCCTTGGCCGCCCGCTCGGCCATCTTCCGCTCGAGCTGGGCGCGCGCCGCAGCGCGCTGCCGCTCTCTGGTGGACGTCACGCTTCACTCCTTGAGGACTTGCCGGGCGCGGCCGGTGCCGCCGATCGTCGGTGGGGCGGGTCAGCCGGCGCTGGGACTGGCGCTCGGCGCCGCGGAGGCCGCGCCGCTGGGCGTCGTCGCCGGCGCGCCGGCCGGGTCGCTGACGGTGAGGCTCTGGATCACCACGTCCGTCTTCGGCTTGACCTTGGCCCCGGAACCATTGTCCACGGTCGGCAGGGCACCGATCTTCTGCACCGTGGCGAGCCCACCGGTGACCTTGCCGACGATCGGGTACGCCGGCTTGGCCGGGTTGAAGTCCTTGAAGAAGATCAGGAACTGGCTGCCGTTCTGCCCCGGCGGGTTCCCGATCATCGCGACGGTGCCCTGCGGGTACGCGGGGGCGGCTCCGGACGGCGCCGGGTCCGGGAGGTCCTCGTCGTAGAAGGTGTACGCCGGGCCGCCGATGCCGGTGCCGCTCGGGTCGCCGCAGCGCAGCGCGCCCTCGGTGGTGATCTCGTGGCACTTGGTGTTGTCGTAGAACGCCTTGCCGGCCAGGTGCGCGATGCTTGCGCCGGCGCACGGCGCGGAGGCCAGGTCCAGCTCGGCGGTGATCGGGGCGCCCTGGTTGGTGGTGACGGTCATCGTCCGGGTGCCCGAGGTGGGCAGGCCGGTCGTGTTCGGGGTGCCGACGTCCTTGAGGTTGGGGTTGCCCTCGGCGTTCTGTGGGGTCCAGAGGCAGACGTCCTCGGCGGCCTTGTTCTCCGTGGGGTCCTTGTCGAAGGCGCCCAGTCCCCAGGCCGCGCCGACCACCACCAGGACGAGCACCACGGCGGCGCCCACACCTGCCTGGATCTGCCGGCGGCGTCGGGCGGCGGCGGCCCGTCGGGCCAACTGCCGGTCGAGCTTCTCCCGCGCGAGCTTGCGCTGCCGGTCCCTGCTGGAAGCCACCCGTGCTCCCCTTCCTCTACCCTGGTCGTCACCGGCGGACGGGCGTCCGCGCCCGTCGGGCGCCGAGTGCGCCATGCCACACGCCCGCCAGAGTGTACGGGTAGCCGCTGGGAAAGTGGTGTACGAGGTCAGTGCCGCGTTATCGGAAGGCGTCACTGCCCCGACCGGCGTAGCGTCCGGCGTGCGGTCCGGTACCTCCGGTCGGCCCGATAGGCTGCTGGTCGCAGACGACAAGCTCGACACGGAAGGGGAGCTGACGTGCTCGTGGCCGGCTTTCCCGCGGACGCCTTCGGCACCAACTGCTACGTGGTGGCCACCGCGCCGGGGGAGCAGTGCGTGGTGGTCGATCCCGGCATCGGGGTGCTCGACCAGCTCGACGCGGTCCTCGCCGAGCACCGCCTGCACCCGGCCGCCGTGCTGCTCACCCACGGCCACCTGGACCACACCTTCTCCGTCGCCCCGGTCTGCGGCGCCCGCGGGATCACCGCCTACCTGCACCCGGCCGACCGGGAGATGCTGGCCGACCCGGCCAAGGCGCTCTCGATGGACCTCACCCAGCTGTTCGGCGGTCGCCTGCCGTACACCGAGCCCGACGACGTCGCGGAGCTGACCGACGGCGCGGTGCTGCGGATGGCCGGCCTGGAGATCACCGTCGACCACGCCCCCGGCCATACCGGCGGGTCGGTGATGTTCCGGATGCCCGGCGCGGGTTCGCCGTGGGAGGCCGAGCAGCTCTGCCTCTCCGGCGACGTGCTCTTCGCCGGCTCGATCGGGCGCACCGACCTGCCGGGCGGCAGCAACGAGGCGATGCTGGCCAGCCTCCGGGACAAGGTCCTCCCGCTGGCCGACGACACCGTCGTGCTGCCCGGCCACGGACCGGCCACCACCATCGGCCGGGAGCGTGTGCGCAACCCGTACCTCGTCGAGGTGGCGGGCTCCGGCGGCGCGCGACCGGCACCCACCCGCGGCCTGTAGCCGCGCCACGACCTTCCCCGCGCGGCCGCCGCGCGGGCCCTGACAGACCCGGCCGCGCCCGGCGCGGCTGCCGAGGGAGTACGCCATGAGCAAGCCCACGCCCATCTCCGGCTTCCCGGAGTGGACGCCCGCCCAGCGGATGATCGAGCAGTTCGTGCTGGACCGGATCCGCGCGACCTTCGAGCTGTACGGCTTCGCGCCGCTGGAGACCCGGTCGGTGGAGCCACTGGACCAGCTGCTGCGCAAGGGGGAGACGTCCAAGGAGGTCTACCTGCTGCGCCGGTTGCAGGCGGACGCCGACGGGCCGGCCGGTGACGACGCGCTCGGCCTGCACTTCGACCTGACCGTCCCGTTCGCCCGCTACGTGCTGGAGAACGCGGGCAAGCTCCAGTTCCCGTTCCGCCGCTACCAGATCCAGAAGGTGTGGCGGGGCGAGCGCCCGCAGGAGGGGCGCTATCGCGAGTTCCTCCAGGCCGACATCGACATCGTCGACCGGGACACCCTGCCGGCCCACTACGAGGCGGAGATGCCGCTGGTGATCGGCGACGCGCTGCGCTCGCTGCCGATCCCGCCGGTGCGGATCCAGGTCAACAACCGCAAGATCTGCGAGGGCTTCTACCGGGGCATCGGGCTGACCGACCCGGAGGCGACCCTGCGCGCCGTGGACAAGCTCGACAAGATCGGCCCGGCGAAGGTGGCCGAGCTGCTGGCGGAGACCGTCGGGGCGAGCGAGGCGCAGGCCAAGGCGGTGCTGGCGCTGGCGGAGATCTCCGCGCCGGACGCCTCCTTCGCCGATGCGGTGCGCGCGCTGGGGGTGGACGACCCGCTGCTCGACGAGGGCGTCGCCGAGCTGACCGCCGTGATGGAGACCGCGGTCGCCCACTCGCCCGGGCTCTGCGTGGCCGACCTGCGGATCGCCCGGGGCCTCGACTACTACACCGGCACCGTCTACGAGACGCAGATGGTCGGCTACGAGCGGTTCGGTTCGGTCTGCTCCGGTGGTCGATACGACAACCTGGCCAGCTCGGGCAACGTCCGCTTCCCGGGCGTGGGCATCTCGATCGGGGTGACCCGGCTGCTCGGCCTGCTCTTCGGCGCCGAGGCGCTGTCGGTGTCCCGCAGCGTGCCGACCTGCGTGCTGGTGGCGGTCGCCGCCGAGGACGACCGTCCGGCGAGCAACCGGGTGGCCGAGGCGCTGCGGTCGCGGGGCGTACCGACCGAGGTGTCGCCGAGCGCGGCGAAGTTCGGCAAGCAGATCCGGTACGCCGAGCGGCGGGGCATCCCGTTCGTCTGGTTCCCGGGGGCCGACGGCGCGGGCGACGAGGTGAAGGACATCCGCTCGGGTGAGCAGGTGGCCGCGGCGGCGGGGGAGTGGATGCCGCCCCGGGCGGACCTGAAGCCGCTGGTCAGCTGACCGGCATTACTCGCGCGTACGACGGATTCGACCTACGGTGGCGTAAGTTACGCCACCGTAGGGAGAACCGATGACCGCCCCGTTGAGCCAGACCGCCCTGCTCCTGGAACTCGAAGCCGTGGTGGAGAAGAACCTCGACCGGCACCTCTCGATGGCCAAGGAGTGGTTCCCGCACGAGTACGTGCCGTGGAGCGAGGGCCGCACGTTCGACGGCCCGCTCGGCGGGCAGGCGTGGGCCGAGACCGACTCGACCATCCCCGACGTGGCGCGTACCGCGCTGATCGTCAACCTGCTCACCGAGGACAACCTGCCCTCGTACCACCACGAGATCGCCACCCTCTTCGGTCGGGACGGCGCGTGGGGGAACTGGGTGCACCGGTGGACCGCCGAGGAGGGCCGGCACGGCACCGCCATCCGCGACTACCTGACGGTGACCCGGGCGGTGGACCCGGTGGCCCTGGAGCGGGCCCGGATGACCCACATGTCCGCCGGCTACGTCAACGCGCACGGCGACGAGGTGCTGCACTCCCTGGCGTACGTCTCGTTCCAGGAGCTGGCGACCCGGATCTCGCACCGCAACACCGGCCGGGTGACCGGCGACCCGGCGTGCGAGGCGCTGCTGGCCCGGGTGGCCGCCGACGAGAACCTGCACATGGTCTTCTACCGCAACCTGCTCGCGGCCGGTTTCGAGCTGGCGCCGAGCCAGGCTATGCGGGCGGTGGCCGACGTGCTGGCCGACTTCCAGATGCCGGGCGCCGGCATCGACGGCTTCGCCCGCAAGTCGGTGGCGATCGCGCTGGCCGGCATCTACGACCTGCGCCAGCACCGCGACGAGGTGGTCGCTCCGGTGCTGCGGCAGTGGAACGTGTTCGAGGTGACCGGCCTGGACGCCGACGGCGAGGCCGCCCGCGACCAGATCGCCGCCCACCTCGACGCGCTGGAGACCGCGGCCTCCCGCTTCGAGGAGAAGCGCGCCGCCCGGGCCGCCCGCCTCGCCGCCGCCCGCTGACGCCTCAGGCGGGGGTGTCGAGCGGGAAGAGCAGGCAGCTGGAGGTGGCGTGGGCGATCAGGCGGCCCTTCGCGTCGGTCAGTCTCGCCTCGGCCAGGGCGGTGCGCCGGCCGCGTTGCAGCACGTTGCCCTCGCAGCGCAGGGTGCCGCTGGCCACGGTGACCGCGCGGAGGAACTTCACGTTGAGGTCCAGCGACGTGTAGCCGACGCCGGCCGGCAGCGTGGTGTGCACGGCGCAGGCGGCGGCGGTGTCCAGCAGGGTGGAGATGACCCCGCCGTGTACGGTGCCGAGCGGGTTGTAGTGGAACTCCTGCGGCACCAGCTCGACGGCGACCCGCCCCTCGTCGGCCTCCATCCGAGCCATGTCGATCAGGTGCATGATCGGCGGGGCGGCCAGCTCTCCGGCGATCATCGCGCGGAGCAGTTCCAGGCCGCCGCGCCGACCGACGTGGGCCGCCCCCGCCGCCGGGTCGGACCAGGAGAAGGTACGGCTGCGCGCCGGGTCCTGCGTCTGTGTCATGGACCCAGCCTGGCAGCGCATTGCTGAGTCTGTCAATCAGACCTAGCCTGGTCGGCATGAGACCCGCGGCACTGGACTGGTCGGTGGAGAACTGCACCATCGCCCGCGCGATGGAGATCCTCGGCGAGCGGTGGACGCTGGTCGTGCTCCGCGAGGTCTTCAACGGCGTACGCCGCTTCGACGACATGCGGGTGCGCACCGGCATCCCCCGGCAGGTGCTCACCAACCGACTCGCCACCCTGGTCGAGCACGGGCTGCTGCGCCGTGAGCCGTACCGCGAACCGGGCGCCCGCGAGCGCCACGAGTACCGGCTCACCGACAAGGGGCTGGACCTGTGGCCGGTGCTGGTCGCCGTGCTGGGCTGGGGCGACCGTTACCTGGCCGACCCGGAGGGCTCGCCGCTCAGCGTCGGGCACCGCGACTGCGGCGCCGAGGTGCACGTCGAGCTGCGCTGCGCCGCCGGGCACGAGGTGGGCACCCCGCGCGACGTGGTGCCCCGGCCGGGGCCGGGCGCGCGTCGGCGCGCGGACGGGGACCGCCCGCGCGCCGCCGTGGAGGACTGACTACCAGCCGAACCCGCTGGCGTACGAGATGGTGGCCAGCACCGCCTGGCCGCTGGTGTTCGGGTGGAAGTAGTCCCAGGTGGAGACCTGGCTCAGGGCGAACGGGTAGTTGAACACCGCGTTGTCGTCGAAGTCGCAGTTCGCGCCGTACGCGGCACAGGCCTGGGCGAGCTGGGTGTTGTAGTCGACCACCCGCTGGCGTACCCGGGCCCGCCGGTCGACGTCGGTCTGGTTGGTGGAGGTGGGGTTGGCCAGCATGGACTGGCAGATCCCGAAGAGCGACCAGGTGGACCGGGCGCTGCTGCTGCCCTTGCCCACGTACCACAGGCGGTAGATGTCCGGCACGCTGATCACCGCGACCCGGGCGTTGGGCAGGCCGGCCTTGATCCGGTTCAGCGCGCTGTCGATGTTGGCCCGGTAGGTGCTCACCGGGGTCATCGTCGACTCGGAGCCGGTGCAGGCGTCGTTCGCGCCGATCAGCATCGTGACGTACTCGGCGCCCTGGCTCACCGCGCTGCCAGCCTGGCCGTACATGTCGGCGGACTTGGCGCCGGTGCGCGCGTCGTTGTAGTTGCGGCCCTGGATCGTCGGGTTGACCGCCCGGATGCGCAGGTAGTGGCTGTTCACGCTGGAGTAGTCGCCGGTGCTGAACGACCGGGAGGTGCAGTCGGAGTACCAGCCGCAGGCGTTGAAGCCGCGGGTGATCGAGTCACCCATGCTGGCCATCGAGTTGGGCGGGGGTGTGGTGGCGGCCGGGGCGGGGCCGGCGGCGAGCAGGACGAGGGCGGTGGCGCCGGCGAGTGTGGCGAGCGCGCGTCGGACGAGGGTCATGGTGGCCTCCGGATCGCGGGTGCCGGGAAGCAGGGGTGACCTCAGCGTATGGACATGCGTCGTTGTCCACAATGTTGCGGACCGGTTACATGGGACTCCCGGGTGAATTCGGGCAAACAGAGGTCTTGCTCACGATCTTAAATGTATGAATACTTTGGTCACTCGTCCGGTTCCCCAGGTCGGTCGGGTAGCCCGAGGCTCGGCCGAACGGCCGGGCCCCCATCCCCACCCGGGAGGCTGTTACATGCGACCCACGAGGTCATCGCTCCGCCGCGCCGTCACCGCCGCCGTCGCCGGAACCCTGGTCGTCGGCTCGTTGCTGGGCGCCCCCGCCCAGGCGGCGCCCGCCGCAGCCGCGTCCCCCGACGCCGCCGCCACCCTGGCTGCCAAGCTGGGCGACCGCGCTGCCGGCACGTACGCCGACGCCAGTGGCAAGATGGTCGTGGCCGTCACCGACGCCGCCGCCGCCCGCCAGGTCCGGGCCGCCGGCGCCACCCCCAAGCTGGTCACCCGCGGCGCCGCGCAGCTGGCCGGCGCCACCGCCGAGCTGGAGCGCTCGGCCAAGATCCCCGGTACCGCCTGGTGGACCGACCCGGCCACCAACCAGGTCGTCGTCTCCTACGACAGCACCGTCACCGGCGCCAAGCTGGAAAGGGTGAAGGCCGCCGCGGCCCGCGCCAACGGCGCCGTGCGGCTGGTCTCCGAGGGTGGCGTGCTGAGCAAGCGCATCTCCGGCGGCCAGGCCATCTACACCGGCGGCTACCGCTGCTCGCTCGGCTTCAACGTCCGCAGCAGCTCCGGCACCAAGTACTTCATCACCGCCGGGCACTGCACCAACCTGGGCAGCAACTGGTACTCCAACTCCAGCCAGACCACCCTGCTCGGCACCCGGGCCGGCACCAGCTTCCCGGGCAACGACTACGGCATCGTCAGGTACAGCAACCAGACCACCACCCAGCCCGGCAACGTCTACCTGTACAACGGCAGCTACCAGGACATCACCACCGCGGGCAACGCGTACGTCAACCAGTCCGTGAAGCGGTCCGGCAGCACCACCGGCGTGCACAGCGGCACGGTGACCGCCACCGGCGCCACCGTGAACTACGCCGAGGGCAGCGTCTCCGGCCTGATCCGCACCACGGTCTGCGCCGAGGGCGGCGACAGCGGCGGCTCGCTCTTCGCCGGCAGCACCGCCCTGGGCCTCACCTCCGGCGGCAGCGGCAACTGCTCCTCCGGCGGCACCACCTACTTCCAGCCGGTCACCGAGGTGCTCAGCGTCTACGGCGTGAGCGTCTACTGATCCACCCCTCGCGAGCGGGCCGCCGGGTGACCGGCGGCCCGTTGCGCGTACCCGGGACTGGGCGGCCCGCGCCGGGGTACGTTCCCGGCGGTGAGCGCCTCCGAGAAACAGACCGCCGAAGCGTCCGCGTGGGCGCCGCTGCGGATCGCCGCCTTCCGCAGCCTCTGGCTCGCCGTGCTGGCCAGCAACATCGGCACCTGGATGCAGACCGTCGGCATGCATTCGGTAGAGCAGGGGCCCCTTCTCAACACCGCGCCCGGCGCAGCCGGAGCACCACCAGCAGGGGGCAGAGCGCCTCCGCGCCGGCCGCCAGCCGCTCGGCGAGGCCGATCCGGTCGCCGCCGCCGACCAGTTCGACGGTGAACCAGCCGACCAGGAGCAGCAGCGCCGCCGCTGCGGTCGTACCCGTGCCGGTGGAGAGTCCGGCGGCCCGGTCGGGCGCGCGGCGGCCGGCGACGGCGAGCGCCGGCCAGAGCGCGAGGGCGCCGAACGCGACCGCGGCGGCCGTCGCGTGCGGCGCCGACGAGCCACCCCCGGCCGGCAGCGGCAGGGCCGCCACCGCGAGGGTGGCCGCGCCGCCGAGGGCGAGCAGCGCCCGGCCAGCCGGGCGCGCGGGCCGCAGCCCGGCCGCCGTGACGAGGTGGCACAGGCCGAGGCCGGCCAGCGCGACCGTCATGATCCACCGGTCGGTCGCGTCGTGCCCGGCGAGGGCGCTGATCGTGCCGGTGACCGCATCGAAGCCGCCGGGCTGGCGGGCGGCCGCCAGCGTCCAACCGCCGATCAGCAGCGTCGGGGCGGTCGCGGCGGAGATCAGGGCCCACGGGGGTACGACGCGCACCCGCACACCGTACGCGCCGCATCGGTGTACCAGTGCGGTCACAGTGGGCCAACATCGGGCTCGCCACGCAGCGTGACCCACCGGCCCGTCCCACCCCGCCGTCCTCGCCTCCTTTGCTCTGCTGCAACGGACGCAACACGGCCATGAGCTGCGCCGTCATTGTTTCTACGAGCAGGGCGAGTCGGACGGGCCGTTGCGCTGAGCAACTGTTGCGTGGATTGCAGCAGAGCAAAGGCGGAGGGAGGGATGGGTGGACCGGGCGGATGTGACCACCGTCGGCGACGGTCGGGCCGGTGGAGGCAGGTGGGAAGGTGGTGCTGCGGGTGCCCGGGAATCGGCGCGGGTCGCCCTGACAGAATGCGGAGGGAAGACATAGCAGCAGACGAGGAGACGCAAGCCGTGATCCGTACCCACAATGCCGGAAGCCTGCGCGCGGCGGACGCCGGCTCGACGGTGACCCTCGCCGGTTGGGTGGCCCGCCGGCGCGACCACGGCGGTGTCATCTTCGTCGACCTGCGCGACGCCTCCGGCGTGGTGCAGGTCGTCTTCCGCGAGGAGGACGCGCACGCGCTGCGCAACGAGTTCTGCGTCAAGGTGACCGGTGAGGTGACCCGCCGGCCCGAGGGCAACGAGAACCCGGACCTGCCCACCGGCGAGGTCGAGGTGACCGCCAGCGAGCTGGAGGTGCTCTCCGAGGCGGCCCCGCTGCCGCTGCCGGTGGACGACCAGGTCGAGGCCGGCGACGACATCCGGCTGAAGTACCGCTACCTGGACCTGCGGCGCAGCGGCCCGGCGAAGGCGCTGCGGCTGCGCTCGCGGGCCAGCCAGCTCGCCCGCACCGTGCTGCACGAGCGGGACTTCCTGGAGATCGAGACCCCGACGCTGACCCGCTCCACCCCGGAGGGCGCCCGCGACTTCCTGGTCCCGGTCCGCCTCCAGCCGGGCAGCTGGTACGCCCTGCCGCAGTCCCCGCAGCTGTTCAAGCAGCTGCTGATGGTCGGCGGCATGGAGCGGTACTACCAGATCGCCCGCTGCTACCGGGACGAGGACTTCCGGGCCGACCGGCAGCCGGAGTTCACCCAGCTCGACATCGAGATGTCCTTCGTCACCGAGGACGACGTGATCGACCTCGGTGAGGCGATCGTGGCGTCGCTCTGGAAGGACCTGGCCGGTCACGAGATCACCCGGCCGATCCCGCGGATCACCTGGCACGACGCGATGGCCCGGTACGGCTCGGACAAGCCGGACCTGCGCTACGGCGTGGAGCTGACCGAGCTGACCGACTACCTGCGCGGCACCGAGTTCCGGGTCTTCGCCGGCGCCATCGACGCGGGCGGCTACGTCGGCGCGGTGGTCATGCCGGGCGGCGCGGCGCAGACCCGCAAGGAGCTGGACGGCTGGCAGGACTGGGCCAAGGCGCGCGGCGCCAGGGGCCTCGCCTACGTGGTGCTCGACGCCGAGACCGGCGCACCGCGCGGCCCGGTGGCGAAGAACCTCTCCGAGGCGCACCTGGCCGGGCTGGCCGACGCGGTCGGCGCGAAGCCGGGCGACGCGGTCTTCTTCGCCGCCAGCGCCAACACCCGGGAGGCGCAGGAGCTGCTCGGCGCGGCCCGGATCGAGATCGCCAAGCGGTCCAACCTGATCGACGAGTCCGCCTGGGCGTTCTGCTGGGTGGTCGACGCGCCGATGTTCGAGCGCACCGACGAGGGCGGCTGGACCGCGGTGCACCACCCGTTCACCTCGCCGAACGCCGAGTGGGTGGACCGGTTCGAGGAGGCCCCCGACCGCGCGCTGGCCTACGCGTACGACATCGTCTGCAACGGCAACGAGATCGGCGGCGGCTCGATCCGTATCCACCGGGGTGACGTGCAGCAGCGGGTCTTCGACCTGCTCGGCATCACCCCCTCCGAGGCGCAGGACAAGTTCGGCTTCCTGCTGGAGGCGTTCAAGTACGGCGCCCCGCCGCACGGCGGCATCGCGTTCGGCTGGGACCGGGTCTGCATGCTGCTCGCCGGCGCGGACTCGATCCGTGAGGTGATCGCCTTCCCGAAGACCCGGGGTGGCTTCGACCCGCTGACCGGCGCGCCGACGCCGATCACCGGCCAGCAGCGCACCGAGGCGGGCATCGACGCCAAGCCGAAGGCGCCGACCGGCCCGCACGCCGGCACCGCCGGCCCGGCCGCCCCGGTGGCCGACCCGGTCTGATCCCTGGCCTCACCGAACGGCCCGCGTCATGATGACGCGGGCCGTTCGTCGTTCGGGGGAGAGACGTCATGACGTTGCTCGTGGTGGGGGCCAGCGGTCTGCTGGGCGCCGAGGTGTGCCGGCAGGCGGTCGCGGCGGGACAGCGGGTGGTCGGCACGTACCACTCAAATCCGGTCGTGGTGCCGGGCGTCGAGGCCCGCCGGCTGGACGTGACCGACCGGTCCGCGGTGCGCGGGCTGCTGACCGGGGTACGCCCCGACGCCGTGGTCGCCACCCCCTACCGGTACGACGACTGGGGGGTCACCGCCGACGGGGCGGCGCACATCGCGTACGCCGCCGCGGAGGTGGGTGCCCGGCTGGTGCACCTGTCCAGCGACGCGCTGCACGCCGGGCGGCCGACGCCCTACCTGGACGACGACGTGCCGACGCCGATCCACGCGTACGGCGCGGCGAAGGCGGCGGCGGAGACGGCGGTGCGGGCGATCGACCCGACGGCGGTGCTGGTGCGTACCTCGTTGATCCTGGGGGAGGGGAGCAAGCAGATCCAGCTCTGCCGGGACGCCCTGGCCGGGCGGGCGGTGCTCTTCAGCGACGAGCTGCGCTGCCCGCTCGACGTGACCGACCTGGCGGCCGCGGTGCTGGAGCTGGTGCCCGGCGACCACGCCGGCCTGCTCAACGTGGCCGGTCCGGAGGCGGTCAGCCGGGCGGAGCTGGGGTTGCTGGTGGCCCACCGGTTCGGCATCGACCCGACCGGCCTGAAGACGACGACCACGCTCGCCGCCGGCCTGCGCCGCCCCACCGACGTACGCCTGGACTCCTCCCGCGCCGTGGCCCTGCTGCGGACCCGGCTGCGCGGGGTCGGCGAACTGCTCGGCTAAGTCACCGCGTCCACTTTCCGACTGCTGCACACTTTCTATGCACAACTCTTGTGCATAGAAAGTGTGCAAAGATATTGTGCAGGGTGTGGCGAACGATGAGACGCAGACGCGACCCGAACCGAGCACGGTTCGACTCGACCACCGGCAGGTCCGGGTCCTGGCCCACCCGCTGCGCATGCGCGTGGTGGGGGCGCTGAGGGTGCAGGGCCCCCTCACCGCGACGAGCCTGGCCGAACTGCTGGGCACCAACACCGGAGCTACCAGCTATCACCTACGGCAGCTCGCCGAGGTCGGCCTCGTCGTCGAGGATCCGCAGCTGGGCACCGGCCGGCAGCGATTCTGGCGCGCCGCGCACGAGGTGACCAGCTGGGATCCCAGCGACTTCGACGACGACCCGGACTCCCGGGCCGCGATCGAATGGATCGAGGGCGACCAGTTCCGCTACCTGGCCCAGCACGCCGAGAAGTGGTTCGCCCAGCGACAGCAGTGGTCGCCGGACTGGCGGGACGCGTTCGGCATCGGCGACGCCTTCCTCACCATCCCCGCCGCCCGACTGGCGGCGCTGAAGTCGGAGATCTGGGAGCTGCTCGTGCGCTACCGCGACGAGTCCGACCCCACCGAGCCCGGCGCCGAGCAGGTGCAGCTCTACATAGCCGCGTTTCCGCTGCTGGCCGGGTTGCAGCCGACCGAGCCGCCCCGATCCGAGGAGAAGCCGTGAGCGCCCTGTCCGTACGCCAGGTCCGGTTGCGCTACCTCACCCTCTACGGCCTGCGCTGGCTGCCCAGCGGCCTGGTGATCCCGGTGATGATCCTGCTGATGCGGGAGCGCGGCCTCACGCTGTCCCAGATCGGCCTGGTCGCCATCGCACAGGGCCTGGTCGTGCTGGCCCTGGAGCTGCCCACCGGCGGGCTCGCCGACGCGCTGGGCCGCAAGCCGGTGCTCGCCACCGCCTGGGCGGTCGGCCTGGCCTCCCTGGTGCTGTTCGCGGTGGCCGACTCGTTCTGGCTCTTCTTCCTGGTCTGGGCCCTGCAGGGGATCTACCGGGCGCTGGACAGCGGCCCCCTGGAGTCCTGGTACGTCGACGCCACCCTGGCCGCCGACCCGGACGCCCGGTACGAACGCGGCCTCGGCTGGGCCGGTACGGTCAGCGGCCTGGCCATCGGCGCCGGCGCGCTGCTCAGCGGCGGTCTGATCGCGCTGGGACCCGTTGGCCCGGTCAGCGCGCTGACCCTGCCGGTGCTGGTCGCCATCGTGCTCCAGGCGGTGTCGCTGGTCGCCCTGCTGGTCCTGCTCCGCGAGACCCGGCCCGCCCGGGGCGCCGCCGCGCTGCGCGCCTCCGTGGTCGAGGCGCCCCGGATGGTCGGTCAGGCGCTCGGCCTGCTGCGCCGCTCCCGGGTGCTGCTCGCCCTGGTCGCCGTCGAACTGTTCTGGGGATTCGGCATGGTGACCTTCGAGTCGCTGCTGCCGGTCCGTCTCGCCGAGGTGGTCGGCGACACCGACCGGGCCGCCGCCCTGCTCGGCCCGGCCAGCTCGGCGGCCTGGCTGGCCAACGCCGCCGGCGCCGCGCTGACCCCGTTCCTGCTGCGCCGGTTCGGCGCCGCGCCGGCCGCCGGGCTGCTGCGGATCCTCCAGGGTGCGACGGTGGTCGGGATGGCGCTGCTCGCCGGCCCGGTCGGGGTGCTGATCGCCTACCTGGCCTGCTACACGGTGCACGGCGCGTCGAACCCGCTGCACTACGGGTTGCTGCACCGCCAGGTCGACGGCCCGTACCGGACCAGCGTGCTGTCGCTGAACTCGATGATGTCCCAGCCCGGCGGTGCGATCGGCATGGTGGCGCTCACCGCGCTGGCCGACGCCACCAGCGTCAGCCTCGCCATGCTGGTCGGCGCGGTGGTGCTGGCCGTGGCCGCCCCGCTCTACCTGCCGGCCTGGCGGGCCGCCCGGAAGGCCCCGGCCACCTCGGCCGACCCCACCGTGGCAGGTCGGGCCGGTGCGCCGGTGTCGTGACGCGGACGCGGGCTCAGTCGAGCTGCACCGAGTTGAACTCCACGGTGCCGGTGAAGCCCAGCCGCCGGTACAACCGAATCGCCCCCACGTTGTCCAGGTAGGCGCCGAGCGCCACCTGGTCGTAACGGGCGAACAGCGCCCGGGCCATCCCGACCGTGAGCGCCGCGCCCAGCCCCTGCCCCCGCCGCCGCCGGTCAACGGTCAGGCCGGCCAGGAAGCCGACGTCGCCCCGGCTGCGGTCCGCCCCGCAGGCCACCAGCCGGTCGCCGTCGCGGATGCCGTACCAGTCGGCGATGTGCGCGTCGCCCGGGCGGGAGGTGCTGGTCGGGAAGGACTCCTCGATCAGCGCGGCCAGCTCCGGGTGGTCGGCCCCGGTGAGGCGTACCACCCGCTCCTCGCCGCTGCGGTGCGGCGGCGGGGTGGTCGTGAAGAGGTAGTCCCAGCTGGTCAGCACGGTCAGCGGCAGCCGGTCGGCCAGCTCGTCGACGATCGCGCGGGGCAGCGGCAGCCGGACACCCGCGGGCAGGTCGCCGGCCGCGTACAGGTCGCGGAGCAGGTCGGCGGCCGGGGCGGCCGGACCGACCGCCCCGGCCGCCGGCCAGACACCGGGCGGCGCGAGCCAGACCACCGCGCCGTCGCGCAGCCAACCGCGCTGCTCGTCGCCCCGGGCCAGCGCGTGCCGGGCGTACGGGTGATGGCCGGTGGCGCGCAGCACGGCGTCCCGGCCCGCCAGCACCTGGTCGGCTTTGATCATCCACCCAGCGTAGAACCGGCCCGGCGCGGCGCCCGGCCGCCCCTCGAACCGACCACCGACGGTCGACCCCGCCACCGCCGGTCCACGGTGGAGATTGACGGACGGACCGATTGGGTACATCCCGCGCCGACCTACTGGTACCCCCCCACCGGAGGACCTTCCATGCTCGCCATTCTCGCGGCCATCGTGTTCGGCTTCGCGCTGCTGATCGACTTCATGAACACGAACTTCGGCGCACCCGATCTCTTCAACGTGCACACCCTGATGGTGCTCGGCCTGCTGCTGCTCTCGCTCTACCTGGCCGGGGTCGGCTCGGGCCCGCGTGGTGGTGGGGGTGGCCGCTGGTACCGGGGCCGGCGCCCGGGCCGGGGCTGACCGGAACCGATCACCATGGGCCCGGCCGGTGGCGCGATTCCCGCGCCGCGGGCCGGGCCCGGTAATGTCTTCGTGATGGAGTCCGACACCCTCTTCTCCCTCGGCGAACCCGCCGGAGCGCAGCGCGCCCCCGCGGACGCCGGTGGTGTCGCCGACTTCGCCACGGTCGAGGCCGATTCGCCCCTGCCCGTCCGGATGCGTCCCGCCAGCCTCGACGAGCTCGTCGGCCAGGGACACCTGCTCGCACCCGGGGCGCCGCTACGCCAGCTGGTCGGCGGCGGGGCGCCCATGTCGGTGATCCTCTGGGGGCCGCCCGGCACCGGCAAGACCACCATCGCCCACCTGGTGGCGCAGGCCACCGATCGCACCTTCGTCGCCATGTCGGCGCTCAACGCCGGGGTCAAGGACGTCCGGGCGGTGATCGAGACCGCCCGCCGGCAGCGCCGCTCCGGCGGCGCGCAGACCGTCCTGTTCATCGACGAGGTGCACCGGTTCAGCAAGACCCAGCAGGACTCGCTGCTCGCCGCCGTGGAGGACCGGACGGTCACCCTGCTGGCGGCCACCACCGAGAACCCGTACTTCTCGGTCATCTCCCCGCTGCTGTCCCGGTGCGTGCTGCTCACCCTCCAACCGCTGGACGACGACGCCGTACGCGGGCTGCTGCGCCGCGCGGTGGCCGACCGGCGCGGCCTGGGCGGCGCGCTCACCCTGGCCGCCGAGGCCGAGGAGCACCTCGTACGCCTCGCCGGTGGTGACGTCCGCAAGGCGCTCACCGCGCTGGAGGCGGCCGCCGCCTCCGCCGAGGCGCTCGGTGCCGGCGTGATCGACCTGGCCACCGCCGAGCAGGCGGTCGACGTCGCCGCGGTGCGCTACGACCGCGACGGCGACGCCCACTACGACGTGACCAGCGCCTTCATCAAGAGCATGCGCGGCTCCGACGTCGACGCGGCGCTGCACTGGCTGGCCCGGATGCTGGTCGCCGGGGAGGACGCCCGGTTCATCGCCCGTCGACTGGTGATCTTCGCCAGCGAGGACGTCGGGATGGCCGATCCGACCGCGCTGTCGGTGGCGACCGCCGCCGCGCACGCCGTGGAGTACGTCGGCCTGCCCGAGGTCCAGCTGAACCTCGCCCAGGCGGTGATCCACCTGGCCACCGCACCGAAGTCCAACTCGGCGACCACGGCGATCGGCGCCGCCATCGCCGACGTACGCGCCGGTCGGGGCGGCCCGGTCCCGCGCGGGCTGCGCGACGCGCACTACGCCGGCGCCCGCGGGCTCGGGCACGGCACGGGCTACCGCTACCCGCACGACGACCAGCGCGGGGTGGTCACCCAGCAGTACGCTCCGGACGACCTCGTCGGGGCGGACTACTACCGCCCCAGCGGGCACGGCGCCGAACGGTCCGTCGCCGCGCGGTTGCCGGTGCTGCGCCGGATCGTGCGCGGACTGCCGGCGCCACCGGCCCGGCCGGAACCAGTGGCACCACTCGCACGGCCGGAACCGGCCGCACCGGGGTCCGGCCGGCGCTCGCCGGACGCGGAGAACGCCAGCTCGGCGGAGGACGGCGGCACGGACGCCGCCAGGGAGGCTCAGCAGTGAATCCTCGTGGTTCGGAGCGACCGGAGGACGGCCCGGAGGAGCGGCGGGACGCCCGCGCCAAGGGCCGCCGCTGGGGGCGGGGCCGGTCCGACGCCGAGCCGGAGGCCACCTCGGGCGGCGAGGACTTCGGCTGGATCGACGACCTCCGTACGGCCAAGCAGGAGCGCTCAGAGCTGGGCCCCGGCGGTGCTCCGGCCGGTGGCCCCGGTCAGGTGCCGTCGCCGGCCGTACCGCCGGTGCGCCCCGCCCCGGGTATGCCCTCGGCCCGGCCGGCGCCGGGTGGGCCGCCCGCCGCTCGGCCGGTCCCGGGTTCGGGGCCGTCCGGCCCGGGCTCCCCGCCGGCCCAGCCGACTCCCGGCTCTGCGCCGTCAGGTCGACCCGGACCAGCCACCCGACCCGGAGCGGCTGTGCCGCCGGCCGCGCGACCCGGGGCGGTGCCTCCGCCGGGCACGCGACCCGGAGCGGTGCCTCCGCCGGGTGCCGTCCAGCCCGCCGCCGGCCCGCCCGCCGGGCCCTCCCGTGGGTCGGCGCCGCGCCGGGACGCCACGCCCGCCGGCCACGGCGGCGCACCGGTGCCCTCGCCGGCCCGTCCGGACGACTGGACCGGCCCGCAGCCGCCCCGCCGTGCCGTGGACGCCGCGGCGCAGTCCCGTCCGCCGCGCCGCGAGCCGACCCAGCCCGGTCGGGTGCCGCCACCGGCCGGCCCGGTCGCCGGCGTCGACGACCCCGCCCGCCGGGCCGGCCGCGCCCGGCCGCTGAGCCGGCCGCCGGGCGACGGCACCGACCCTGGCCGACGGGACCCGGGGCCGCCCGTCCAGCCACCGACCGACCCCGCTCGGCGAGGTGCCGAAGGCGGAACGCGTACGCCAACGGGCGCGACGGATCCCGGCCGGCGGGGTGGAGCCCGTCCGCCGGTCGACCCGAGCGCCCCGCAGCAGGGACCGACCGTCCGGGACGGCGGCGACCGGCAGCCGACCGGTCGGACCGGCGCCGGCGCGCCGGGCGCGCGCGTCGGACGACGGCGGGCCGCCGAGGACGACGCCCCGGTCGTGCCCCGCTCCGGCAACGCTCCACCCCTGCCGTCCGCGGCGGCCCGGTCCGGGCCCGCGTCCGGCCGCGGTCCGGCCGCCGGGCCGGTGAACCCGCCGACCGGTGACCGGGCCGCCACCGAGGCGGCCGCCGAGCGCCCGCAGCGCCCGGCGGACTGGCTGCGCCAGGCCGGCCGGACCCCGCACACCGATCCCGCCATGCCGGCGGCCGGCCGTTCCGGCCCGGCCGCTCCGGCCGGCCCCGGCGCCCGTCGAGGTACGCCGGCCGGCGAGGCGCGGCCGGTCTCCGGCGCGCCGGGCCGCGCCGAGCCCCCGGGTCAGCCGCCGCGCCCCGGTGAGCCGGTGACCGGCGCCGCGGATCGCTCCGGGCGGGCCCCGGGCCAACGGCCGGTCGCCGGTCGCCCGCCGGCGCCGGACCGGACGGAGCAGCGCGGAACCGCCCGCTCCGGCGGCGGCACCGGGACGCCGGGAGTGGCCCGGGCCACCGTCGAACCGCCGACCGAGGCCCCCGCCGCGCCGCGCGGCTCGGCCCGTCCGGCCAGCCCGTCGGCGCCCTGGCCGGTCTACGGCGCGGCCCGTCCCGGCCAGCCACCGGTCGACCCGCCCCGGGGACCGGCCCGCGCGGGCGCCGACGATCCCGGTGCCGGGCCGATGCCCGGTGACGGCCGGGGCCCGGTGCCCCGACCGGAGGCCGACGCAGACCGGCGACCGGGCCGCCCCCCGGTGGCCCGCGCCGCCGTGACCGCGCCCTCGGTGGCGGCCAGCGCCACCGCGCGGCCCGCCGGAGCGGCGACCCCGGTGAGCGGCCCCGGCGCACCGGCCGGTGGTCCGGCCGGCACGGTCACCGGTCCGCACGGACCCGGATCCGCGCCCGGCGCGCCGAACGGACCGGTCGACCCGAACGACCGGCAGCCCGCGCGGGCCGGCGTCCCGGTGCCGCGTCCCGCCGAGCCGCCGGCGGTGGCCCGGGCGGCCGTCGCCGTCGGCCCCGTCGACCCGGCCGACCCACGACCCGACCCGACCAGCGGCCCGCCGCTGCGACCCGGCGCCGGACCGGACGCCACCGACGCCTCCCCGGCGGGGGGCGCCCGCTCCGAGCTGCGCCGCCGGATCCGCGAACGCCGGCGCCTGCGGATGGGCATCCTGGCCCTGGTCAGCCTGGTCGTCCTCGGTGCGGTGCCGCTCTACTTCGGCATCCGCACCCTGGCCCACGACCCGGTCTTCGACTCCCTCGACCAGCTCGGCGTGCCGGACTGGGCGGCGACGAAGACCGTCGACGACGTCAGCGGCAGCCGCTGGTGCCTGCTCGACTGCCGGCTGCGGGAGCGCACCGTGGAGTCGCAGCGCCCACCGAAGGAGACCGCCCAGGTCTACGAGCGGGCGCTGACCGACGCAGGCTGGCAGCCGTGGAAGGTCACCCGGTGCCCCGAGCAGCCGGCCAAGGGGCGCTACACCTGCTGGCGCCGCGACGAGCTGACCCTCGACCTGTGGGTACGCCAGCCGACCTGCGTACCGCCGCCGGTCAACGGCGAGCCGGCGATCCCGCCGTCGCCCGTGGCGAAGCCCGCTGCGGGCAAGTGCACCGGATCGTTGGTGTCGGTGAAGGTGCGCAACGCGATCGACGACGAGCGGACCCGGCCACAACCGAGCACCGATCCGTCACTTACCGGTGAGGATCCGTTCCCCACCATCACCGACGATCCGCTCGGGGAACTGACACCTTCACCGTCCTGAGCCGCTTTTCATCACGGACGGTAGGGTCTGGGGCTGGCGCACCCCGCCACCCGCTCGCGGTCGATCGCGGGCCGGGCGCCGGCGCGGGTACGACGGTCGCGTGTTCCGAGGACGTCCGGTCCTCAGAACCCTGCTTGAGGAGGACATGGCGTGGATGGTGGACAGATCGCTGCGCTGATCGCGGCCGGCGCGTTCCTGATGCTGGTGCTCGTGCTGGCGGTGCCGATCCTGCGGCTGCGACACACCGTGGACGCGACCACCCGCATGATCACCGACCTCAACGAGCGGACCACGCCGCTGCTCGGCGACGTCAACACCACGGTGAAGAACGTCAACGTGGCGCTGGAGCAGGTGCAGACCTCGCTGGACGGGGTGAACCTCCAGCTCGCCAAGGTGGACACCATGACCTCCCACGCGCAGAACGTCACCGCCAACGTGGCGAACCTGGCGACGGTGGTCTCCGCCGCCGCGGCCAACCCGCTGGTGAAGGTGGCCTCGTTCGGCTACGGCGTGCGCAAGGCCGCCGCGGCCCGCCGCAACGCCGAGACCGAGCGTGAGGTGCGCGACACCATCAAGCAGCAGCGTCGGGCCGCCAGGCGGGGCAACCGCTGACCCGGTCGGCGCGAGCAGGAGGATTGGGAACATGAGGCGACTGTTCTGGCTGGGCATCGGTCTGGCCGTCGGCGTGGTGGTGGTCCGCAAGGCCACCCGCACCGCCCAGGCGTACACGCCGGCCGGCATCGCGAGCGGCCTGTCGGAATCCGCTGGCGGCCTGATCGAGTCGCTGCGTAGCTTCGTGGAGGACGTCCGGGTCGGGATGGCCGAGCGCGAGCAGGAGATCAACGCCGCGTTCGCCCGTGGCGAGGCGTTCGACGACAAGTTCGCCGAGCTGCGCGAGGACCCGCGCATCGGCGACCGAGAGATCTTTCCGGAGGAGCACCAGCGATGAAGACGGCGGAGATCAAGCGGCGGTACCTCGCCCACTTCGAGGCTAACGGCCATGCCGTGGTGCCGTCCGCTCCGCTGCCCGCCATCAGCGACCCGAACCTGCTGTTCGTCAACGCCGGGATGGTGCAGTTCGTCCCCTACTTCCTCGGCCAGCAGAAGCCGGCGTACAGCCGCGCGGTGAGCGTCCAGAAGTGCATTCGTACCCCGGACATCGACGAGGTCGGCAAGACCAGCCGGCACGGCACGTTCTTCCAGATGAACGGCAACTTCTCCTTCGGTGACTACTTCAAGGACCAGGCGATCCCGTTCGCCTGGGACCTGGTCACCAAGCCGGTCGCCGAGGGTGGCTTCGGGCTGGACGCGGAGCGGATCTGGCCGACCGTCTACCTCGACGACGACGAGGCGTTCGCCATCTGGCGCTCGGTGGGCGTGCCGGCCGAGCGGATCGTGCGCCGGGGCAAGAAGGACAACTACTGGTCGATGGGCATCCCCGGCCCGGCCGGCCCGTGCTCCGAGCTGTTCTACGACCGCGGCCCGGAGTACGGCCGCGAGGGCGGTCCGGAGGTCGACGAGGACCGCTACATGGAGTTCTGGAACCTCGTCTTCATGCAGTACGAGATCGCCGACGTCCGCAGCAAGGAGGAGTTCCGGATCGTCGGCGAGCTGCCGGCCAAGAACATCGACACCGGCATGGGGCTGGAGCGGATGGCCTCCATCCTCCAGGGCGTCGACAACCTCTACGAGATCGACGAGGTTCGGCCGATCCTGGCGAAGGCCGCCGAGCTGACCGGCAAGCGGTACGGTGCCCACTCCGGCCACGTGGCCAGCGAGTCGCACCCGGACGACGTCCGGCTGCGGGTGATCGCCGACCACGTGCGTACCGCCCTGATGCTGATCGGCGACGGCGTCACCCCCTCCAACGAGGGGCGTGGCTACGTGCTGCGCCGGATCATGCGCCGGGCGATCCGTGCCGTGCGGCTGCTGGGCTGGCAGGACCGGGCGCTGCCCGAGCTGCTGCCGGTGGCCCGGGACTGCATGTCCCCGTCGTACCCGGAGCTGTCCGCCGAGTTCGACCGGATCTCCCAGTACGCGTACGCCGAGGAGGACGCGTTCCTGGCGACGTTGCGCTCCGGGACGACGATCCTGGACACCGCGATCGCCGAGACCAAGTCGGCGGGCAGGCCGGCGCTCTCCGGTGACAAGGCGTTCCAGCTGCACGACACCTACGGCTTTCCGATCGACCTGACCCTGGAGATCGCGGCCGAGCAGGGGCTCCAGGTCGACGCCGAGGGCTTCCGCCGGCTGATGGCCGACCAGCGCAATCGGGCCAAGGCCGACGCGCGGGCCCGCAAGACCGGGCACACGGACGTGTCGGCGTACCGGTCGGTGCTCGACGACGGCGGCGAGGTGCTCTTCACCGGCTACACCGAGCTGAACCGGGAGTCCCGGGTCCGGGCGCTGATGTCCGGCGGCGCGGCGGTCGGCGCGGCGGTCGAGGGGGACACCGTCGAGCTGGTGCTCGACGTGACCCCGTTCTACGCCGAGGGCGGTGGCCAGCAGCCCGACCAGGGTCTGATCACGGTCGGCGGCGGGCAGGTCGAGGTCTTCGACGTGCAGCAGCCGGTGCCGGGTCTGATCGTGCACCGGGCGCGGGTGCTGCGCGGCGAGGTGCGCGCCGGGGAGACCGGGTACGCCGAGATCGACGCGTCCCGGCGGCGGGCCATCTCCCGCTCGCACACCGCCACCCACCTGGTGCACCAGACCATGCGCAACTTCCTCGGCGAGTCGGCGACCCAGGCGGGTTCGCTGAACGCCCCGGGCCGGCTGCGGTTCGACTTCAACACCCCGACCGGGGTGGCGCCGAGCGTGCTGCACGACGTGGAGCAGCAGGTCAACGAGGTGCTCCTGGCCGACCTGGAGGTGCACGCCTTCATCACCACCCAGGAGGAGGCCCGCCGGATCGGCGCGATGGCGCTGTTCGGCGAGAAGTACGGTGAGCGGGTCCGGGTCGTCGAGGTCGGCGACTACGCCCGGGAGCTGTGCGGTGGCACGCACGTGGCCCGGTCGGCCCAGCTCGGCCTGGTGAAGATCCTCTCCGAGGCGTCGGTCGGCTCCGGCGTCCGGCGGATCGAGGCCCTGGTCGGCATGGACGCGTTCGGCTTCCTGGCCCGCGAGCACCTGCTGGTCTCCCGGCTGGCGGAGCTGTTCCGGGTGCCGGGCGAGCAGGTCGGCGAGCGGGTGGAGCAGACCGTGACCCAGCTCCGCGACGCCGAGAAGGAACTGGAGAAGCTCCGCGCCCAGCTGGTGCTGGGTGGCGCGGCGGCGCTGGCGCAGCAGGCGAAGGACGTGCGCGGGGTCGCGTACGTCGGGACCGAGGCGCCGGAGGGCGCGGCCGGCAACGACGTGCGGACCCTGGCCCAGGAGATCCGCGGCAAGATCGACCCGGCCCGGCCGGCGGTGGTCGCGGTGGCGGCCCGGTCGAACGGCAAGGCGTCCCTGGTGGTGGCCGTGAACGCGGCGGCCCGCGGTCGTGGCCTCGCCGCGAACGACCTGGTGAAGGCGGCCTTCTCCGGTCGCGGCGGTGGCAGCCCGGACGTCGCCCAGGGTGGCGGCCTGCCCGCGGCCGAGGCGCCGAACCTGCTGCTCACGGTCGAGAAGGCGATCGCCGACGCGTGAGAACCTCTCCGATTGCCCAGGGCGGACCGACCCGGTCCGCCCTGGCTCGTCACTGCGGGGGAGTGACCGGTTTTGAGTGAGCTCTCCCGAGGTGTCCGGCTCGGCGTGGACGTCGGGCAGGTGCGGGTCGGCGTGGCCCGGTCCGACCCGCACGGCGTGCTCGCCACGCCGCTGGTCACCCTCGCCCGTGACCTCACCGCCGCTCCCGAGGCGGTGCCGAGTGACATCGCCGAGCTGGCGGCGCTGGTCGCCGAGCACGAGGTGGTGGAGGTGGTCCTCGGCCTTCCGGTCAACCTTGCCGGAAAGGACGGGCCCGCCGCCGTACACGTGCGGGCGTACGCCGACCGTTTGGCCCATGTAATAGCGCCGGTTCCGGTAACGCTCACCGACGAGAGGATGTCGACGGTGGTCGCCTCTCGTAGGCTTGCCGAGCGCGGCGTCCGAGGGAAACGCCAGCGCGCGGTGGTCGACCAGGCCGCCGCGGTCGAGATCCTGCAGAGCTGGCTGGAAGCACAGCGGAGGCGGACGCGATGATCGACGATCTGGACCTGGGGTTCGACGACGAGCCGGACCGGGGGGAGAAGGGGCGCCACCGCAGGGGCTTCGTCGCGAAACGCAACGGCGGGTCGAGCGGCCGGGGCAAGACCTTCTTCGCCCTGTTCATGGCGCTGGTGCTGCTGGGCGGCATCGGTGGCGGCGCATACGTCGGCTTCGACCGGATCCGTAACCACTTCGTCACCCCCGACTACACCGGGTCGGGCAGCGGGGAGGCGCAGGTCGAGGTCAAGCGCGGCGACACGGCCACCGACATCGGCGTGAGTCTCTACGACGCGGGCGTGGTGAAGAGCGTCAAGGCGTTCATCAACGCCGCCGACGAGAACTCCCGCAGCAAGAACATCCAGGTCGGCCGGTACAAGGTCCGCAAGGAGATGAAGGCCAGCGAGGCGCTGGTGATGCTGCTGGACCCGAAGAACCGGCTGGTCAGCGGGGTCACCATCCCCGAGGGCATGATCACGCTGGCGATCTACGACAAGCTCTCCAAGCAGACCAAGATCCCGGTCGCCGAGTTCAAGGCGGCGGCGAAGGACCCGGTCGCGCTGGGCGTACCGGCGTCCTGGTTCGTCCGCAAGGACGGCAAGAAGTCGCCGAAGAGCCTGGAGGGCTTCCTCTTCCCGGCGACGTACGAGCTCCCGCCGAAGGCGACCGCCGAGCAGATCCTGTCGATCATGGTGGAGAAGTTCCTCACCGTCACCGAGGAGATGAAGTTCGTCGAGACGGTGCAGGCCGAGCGGGGCGGCATCACCCCGTACGAGGCGCTGATCACGGCCTCCATCGCGCAGGCCGAGTCGGTCAACCACGTGGACATGCCGAAGGTGGCCCGGGTGCTCTACAACCGGGTCTACACCGACAACTACCACTGCCACTGCCTGGAGATCGACAGCGCGTTGAACTACTGGCTGCGGTTGCAGGGCAAGGACCCGAAGGACTCCGACGTCCTCAAGCGCAGTGAGCTCCTCGACACCAAGAACCCGTACCGGACGCACGGGCCGGGCTCGGACGGGCTGCCGATCACCCCGATCAGCAACCCGGGGATCGACGCGCTCAAGGGCGCGATGGACCCGCCGCCGGGTGACTGGGTGTACTTCATGACCATCGACAAGAAGGGCACGATGGGCTACGGCCGCAACGACGCCGAGTACATCGAGCTGACCCGGAAGATGTGTCAGAACAAGGTGCTCACGGGTTCCAACTGCGCCCGGTTCCAGTGAGAGCGGCGGTCGTCGGCAGGCCGATCGCCCACTCGCTCTCCCCGGTGATCCACAACGCCGGGTACGCGGCGGCCGGGTTGACCGGCTGGTCGTACACCCGTTTCGAGTGCGCGGCCGACGAACTGGCGGCGTTGGTCGCCGGCCTGGGCCCGGAGTGGGCCGGGCTGTCGGTGACCATGCCGGGCAAGGAGGCCGCGCTCGCGGTGGCCGACGAGGTCTCGCCGGTCGCCGCCACGGTCGGTGCGGCCAACACGTTGGTACGCCGACCCGACGGCACCTGGTACGCCGACAACACCGACGTGGCCGGCATGGTGGAGGTGCTCACCGCCGCCGGGGTGGTCCGGGGCGCCACGGTGACCGTGCTGGGCGCCGGGGGCACCGCCCGGGCGGCGCTGGCGGCGGCGGCCCGGCTCGGCGCGACCGGGGTGACCTTGGTGGCCCGCCGTCCCGAGGCGGTGGCCGAGCTGGCACCGGTGGCCGCCGCCCTCGGCGTCGCGCTGACCGGTGCGCCCTGGTCGGCGGCCCCGACCCGGGTCGAAGCGGACGTGGTGGTCTCCACCGTCCCCCGGGGGGTGGCCGACCCGCTGGTCGCCGGGCTGCGTTGGCGGCCCGGCACGGTCTGCTTCGACGCGCTGTACGACCCGTGGCCCACCCCGCTGGCCGCGTCCGCCGCCGCGGCCGGCTGCCCGGTTGTGTCCGGCCTCGACCTGCTGCTGGCCCAGGCGGTCGGCCAGTTCGAGCAGTTCACCGGCGTGCCGGCGCCCCGGGCCGCGATGGCGGCCGCCCTGGCCGCCGCCCGCCGACCCTGAGCTGGTGGGCTGCCGGAGCGGGTGTCGCATGGGGACGGTGGCGTCCGGTAATCGGGCGTTCGCCCCCGGTTTTCTTAGCCTTCGCTTAAGAAACGTTGACGTCCGGCTGTCAGGTTGGTCGCGTACCGTGACCGGCCGATAGGCTCCGGCACGGCTCCACCCCGCCGCCTCAGTAGACCCAGGGGGTCCTCCTTGAGCAGGCACGGACTGCACCGCCTCACCCGCCACGTCGGGCCACGCCGCAAGGCGCTGGTCCTCGGCGTCCTCAGCGCCGGCGTCGCCATCGGGCTGACCGCGTCGATGATGCCGTTGCTGGCCGGTGACGACGCGTCGGTGCGCCCAGTAGCCGACACCACCGCCACCACGGTCGTCCAGGACGGCGACAACGCCGCGAAGACGACCCTGGCGACCTGCCCCGCACCGTGTGAGGGCAATCCCCGCGGCAGCCGGCAGGCGGTGCTCGCCTTCGCGGTGACCACCCTGCCGGCCAACGCCACCCATGTCCGGGCGAAGCTGCGGGTGCACGCCTGGCAGCAGTTCAACGCCACGGTGACCGCCCGGGTCTCCCGGCTCGACGCCGCCGCCGCGCGCCCCGCCCCGCTGGCCGCCGGCACCGTGCTGGACCGCAACTCCGGCGTGGCCCGCGGCTTCAACGAGTGGGACGTCTCCGCCCTGGTGACCCGCAACGGCACCTGGACGATCGCGCTGGAGCAGACCGGGCTGGCGAACCGGATCTACTGGGCGTCCCGGGAGAACCGCGACTCGTCGATCCGGCCCCAACTGGTGCTCGACTACGACCTCGCCGCCCGGCCGACGACCGTGCCGAGCACGGCGGCGCCGACCACGGCCGTACCCTCGCCGACGCTGGCGCCGTCGCCCACCCGCAGCCCGTCGCCGACCCCCTCGCCGACGGCCACCGTGCGGCCCTCGCCCACGGCGAGCCCCACCCCGACCGCGACCCCGCGTCGGACCGTCGCCGCGCCCAGCCCGACGGCCGGCACCGGCTGCGGCCGGGTCTCGACCAAGCTGGTGCCCTCCTGCGGTGCCTGGTGGGGCATGTACTCCCCGGCCGGCCCGCAGGACGGCTGGGACCACGGGGGCGCGATCACCGACCTCGAGGCCAAGGTGGGCCGCCGGTTCGACATCGTGCACCGCTACCACGACTTCTCCAACACCGGCAGCAACGGCGCCTTCCCGGACCAGTACGAGCAGGAGCTGATGCGCGACGGCCGGCTGATGTTCTTCGCCTGGGAGTCCCGCGTCTTCTCCAGCGGCACCACGCTGACCTGGAGCGACGTCTACAGCGGACGGTACGACGCGACGATCGACGCGGTCGCCGGCCGGATCCGGGCCACCGGCACCCCCGTCTTCATGGGCTTCGACCACGAGCCGGAGGACTCACCGGCCAAGGGCGGCGACGCCGACTTCGTGCGGGCCTGGCGGCACGTGCACGACCGGTTCGTCCGAGCCGGCGCCACCAACGCCGTCTGGGTGTGGACGATGATGGGCTGGTCCGGCCACTACGACCGTTACCAGGCGCTCTACCCGGGTGACGGCTACGTCGACTGGGTGGCCTACGACCCGTACAACTTCTACGCCTGCAACGGCAACCCGACCTGGAAGAGCCCGTACACCACGGTGGACGGCTTCTACCGCTGGCTCGACGAGCACGGCATCGGCGCCGGCAAGCCGCGGATGCTCGCCGAGTTCGGCACGAACCTGAACCCGGCCGACCCGGGCGCCAAGCGGCGCTGGTTCGAGGAGTTCCCCCGGGCGCTGAAGGACCACCCGAAGATCAAGGCGGCGGTGTACTTCAACTCGGCGGGCATGACCAGCTTCGCCGGCAACTGCGACATGACGATGGACCGGGACGCCTCGGCGCTGGCCGGCTACACCCGCGCCGGTCAGGACGCGTACCTTCGGCAGCCGACGAGGCCGATCGGCTGATAGCGGGGTATCGGGCCCGGGACCGGCTTCCGGTCACCGGGCCCGACCCGATACGGTCGCTGTGCGTCGTCCTGCCGACTCCGTCACCGACCAATCGGCGGATGTCATCCGGAACCCCTCACAAGGCAGGCTACGCAGGTCCAATCCCCTTGGAGGCGCAGCGTGCCCGTCCCCCCGTTCCCGCGGCGATCCGCCGGAAGATCCCGCGTGCTGACCACGGCCGTCGCCGCCCTGGTGGCCGGCGCCGGCGTGCTGGTCGCCGCCACCCCGGCGTCCGCACAGGTGCTACCGGCGCCCGCGTCGGCGACCCTGGTCTCGGCGAACCCGTCCGACCTCACCCCGCACGCCAGGGACGGTGAGACCCGCGCCTTCGCGCAGGTCGGCGACCTGGTCATCGTCGGCGGCAGCTTCACCCAGCTCCGCCAGACCGCCAGCTCCGCCTGGGTCACCCAGAACTACCTCTTCGCGTACGACCGCACCACCGGGGAGATCTCCTCGACCTTCCGGCCGGTGCTCGACGGCGCGGTCAACACCCTGGTCGCCGGCCCGAACGGCACGGTCATCGTGGGCGGCGCCTTCAAGACCGTCAACGGGGTCTCCCGCAAGAACCTGGTCGCGCTCAACCCCACCAGCGGCGCGACCGTGGACAGTTGGGTCGGCCGTTCCGACGGCGGCACGGTCCGCGACCTGGAGCTCAACGGCGACTGGCTCTACGTCGCCGGCGCCTTCAACTGGCTCAACGGCACCGCGCACGCCGGGTTGGCCCGGGTCGACGCCGCCACCGGCGCCATCGACCCCACCTTCAACGTGAACATGAGCGTCGGGCGGAACACCACCTCGCCGTACGTGTGGTCCATCGACGTCACCCCGAACGGCGACACCATGGTCGTCGGCGGCAACTTCATGTACCTCAACGACCTGCCCCGCAACCAGATCGCGCTGGTCGGCCTGGAGGGCACCCCGACGGTGCTCGACTGGAGCACCCAGAAGTACGTCCCGCCGTGCGCCGCGCCCGCCACGTTCATCCACTACGTGCAGGACGTGAAGTTCGGCCCCGACGGCAGTTACTTCATCGTCGGCAGCAACGGCGGCTCCGGCTGGCCGACGGCGTACTGCGACGCGCTGGTCCGCTTCGAGACCGGGGCTCGCGGCGACAGCCAGTTGGCCACCTGGGTCGACTTCACCGGCAACGACACGATCACCTCGGTGGAGGTGGCCGACGGGGTGATCTACCTCGGTGGGCACTTCCGTTGGCTGAACAACCCTAACGCCAGCGACAAGGCCGGCCCCGGCGCGATCGACCGGCTCGGCATCGCCGCGGTCACCCCGGCCACCGGCCTGCCGGTGAACTGGAACCCCCGGCGCAGCGCCTCGTCGCTGCCGACCGGCACCACCTCGTGGGGCTCCGCGGTGCCGGTGCTGTGGCGCGGCACCGACGGCATCTACTTCGGCCAGAACTCCGACGCGATGGGCAACGAGTACCACGGCCGGCTGGGCATGTTCCCGCTCTCCGGCGGCCGCACCGTGACCCCGAAGAACCCGACCACCGCGCAGGCCGGCAACCTCTACCTGGAGACCGCCGACGGTGAGCTGAGCAAGGCGCCGTTCGACGGCACCGCCGTGGCCGCGCCGACGGTGCAGAGCCAGCCCAACTACGCCGGCGCCGGCGCGACCTGGGGGCTCGGCGACCGGATCTACTGGGCGCACACGGTGGCCGGCACCCCCACCGGCAGCCGGATCGACATCTCGCTGTTCAACGGCACCACTGTCGGTGCTCCGTGGGAGGCGTCCGGTTACAACGACTGGTACAACGCCGCCGCGCTGACCGGCACGTTCTACCTCAACGGCCGGCTCTACTACACCCGCTCCGGCGCCACCGGGCTCTACTACCGGTACTTCGAGGTCGACGGCAACTACCTGGGCGCGACCGAGTTCACCGCGCCCACCAGTGGTGTCGCCTGGTCGTCGGTCCGGGGCATGGCCTGGGTCGCCGGCAAGATCGTGTACGGCTCGACCGACGGCAAGCTGCGCTCGGTGGCGTTCGACCCGACCGCCGCTCCGGTGGTGGACGGCACGACGGCCACCGTCGTCGCCGAACCGACGGCCGAGCTGACCTGGTCCAACCCGGCGCTCTTCTTCACGGCGCAGTGAGGTGAACGACGCGTGACGCAGGACCGGTAGATTGTTCGCGTTGGGTCGGTGGCGGAGTTCCCGTCACCGACCCACGAGAGCTTGGGGGAGGGACCGTGAACGGCACCGGTGGGGCCCGGGGGCGGGCGGTGCGTACGGTCTTCGCCGTCAAGCGCGCCTGGTACCGGCTGCGCTATCCGCGGCTGACGTTGGGCCGCGACGTCGAGATCCGCGGCCGGATCCGGTTGCGCCGGGGCGTACGGGTCAGCATCGGCGACCGCACCCGGCTGAACAAACTGGTCCGGTTCTCCGGTGCCGGTGAGATCCGGGTGGGCGCGGACTGCCTGGTCAACGCCACCTGGATCGGCAGCTGGACCTCGGTGACGGTCGGTGACCGGTGCCTGTTGTCGGACTGCGAGATCTTCGACAACGACTTCCACAACCTTCCCCCGGAACAGCGGCACGACCGGCCCACGCCGGCCACCCGCGCCCCGATCGTGATCGAGGACAATGTCTGGATCGGGGCGCACGCCCTGGTGATGAAGGGCGCCCGGATCGGTCGGGACAGCGTGGTCGGTGCCGGCACGGTCGTCCGGTCCGAGGTCCCACCCCGCGTCGTGGTGATCGGCAACCCCCAGCAGACGGTGAAGAAGTTCCATGACTGACCGAACCCCGGCCCCCTGGCCCGCCGACGGCTGGGCCGCCGGCTCCGACTCCCGCACCGTCACCCTCGGGGACCTGCTCCGCGTGCCGCTGCACCGGCTCCGCCTGATCGGCGTGACGGCGCTGGTGGGGCTCCTCGGCGCGCTCGGCTACGTGCTGCTCGCCGGCGCGTCGGTGACCGCCAACGCGGTGGTCGCCGTCCGGCCCGTGGTCACCGACGCGTTCAGCCCCAGCGGGGCGGGCGCCGACCGGTCGGTCAACATGAACGTCGAGAGCGGCATCGCCACCGGCACCGACGTCGTCGGTGCGCTGTCCCGGGCCACCGGGGAGGACCCGGTCGTGGTCCGGGAGTTGCTGCAGGTCGAGGTCCCCACCGGTGGCCAGATCCTGCGCTTCACCTACCAGGGCGACGGCGCCGACGCGGCGGTCGACGCGGTCAACCTGGCCGCCCAGACCTACCTCGACGTCCGGCGGCAGATGTACGAGAAGCAGCGCGCCGACATGCTCCGCTCCTACGACGACAGCATCGCCAAGGTGGCCAAGCAGCAGGCCAGCCTCCAGAAGCGGGTGAACGGCGCCAAGGGCAGCGCCGCGGCCGACGCCGCGGTGGCCGAGCTGGCCGGCATCAACAACCAGCTCACCCAGCTGAACTCGTCCCGTACCGAGATCGCGGCGGTGGACGTCAACCCGGGCTGGATCACCCAGCGGGCCGAGCCGGCCCTGGTCACCAGCGACGGCAAGGGCGCCCTGCTGCTGGTCGCCGGCCTGCTCGGTGGCGTGCTGCTCGGTGTCGTGCTCGCGTACGCCTGGGAGGCGATGGACCGGCGGGTCCGTTCGGTGGCCGACGCCCGCGACGCCACCGGCCTGCCGCTGCTCGGCACGGTACGCCGCCGTCGCTTCCGGGGTCGCGCCCAGCCGGTCGACGCCGACGTGCGGTACGTGGCGATGGCCGTGGCCGAGCGGGTGGGCAAGCCGGCCCGGGTGGCCCTGCTCGCCGCCCGGGAGGACACCACCGTGCTCACCGCCGGTCTCGCGGTGGCGCTCGCCGCCGGGGGCCGGGAGGTGTTCATCGCCGACGACAGCGGTCGGCTGGACCGGTTGCGGGGCATCGTGCAGACCGACCGTGGCCGGCTGCCGGTGCCGATCCCGGGCCGCTCGTCGGTCCCCGCGTCCCGTCCGTCGGCGGAGGACGACGCCACCGCGGTGATCCCGATCGCCGGTTCCGCCCGGCGGCCGTCCCCGCACCCGAGTCCCGCCCCGGCGTCCACCGATCCCGAGGCGACGCTGATGCTGCCCCGGATCGCCACCGCCAAGGCGGGCACCGCCAAGGTCGGCGCCGTCAAGACCGGCACCGCGACCGGCTCCAGCAACGGCACGCCCGCCGCGGGCGGCGGTAGCCGCAACGGCCGGGCGGTCGACCCGGACAGTCTCGTCGTCGGCACCGGCCGCGTCGGCTTCGGCACCTGGCGGCAGGGCGCCGACCAGAAGCTGGTGCTGTTCAACGCCCCGCCGGCCGAGGCCGACGAGCGGGGCGTCTCCGCCGCCCGGCAGGGCACCGCGGTGGTGGTCGTCGAGCGGGACCGCACCCGGCAGAGCGACCTGCGCCGGCTGGTGGAGCGACTGCGGGCGGCCGGGGTGACTCCGCTGGGCTTCGTGCTCAACCGCAGCGGCCGTGGCTGACGGCACGCCGGCGGCTCCGATCCAGCCCGCTCCGGTCGTGGGCGCGGCGCCCCTGCTGCCGCTCTGGCCACTGGGCGCGATGTTCGGCCTGATCCCCGTCTGGTGGGGACTCGGCCTGTTCTACCTCGGCTGGCCGCTGCTGGGCGCGGTGCTGCTGGCCCTGCTGCTGGTGCGCGGCCGGGTGCCGTTGCCGCCGGGCACCGGGGTCTGGCTGTTCTTCCTGGCGATCGTGCTGGTCAGTGCCACCCAGTTGGCCCAGCCGTCCTCGCTGGTCCCGTTCGGGCTGCGGTTGGGCTTCTACCTCACCGCGCTGGTGGTCGGCTGCTACGTCTACGCCGCGGCCCGGGAACGCGGTCCCACGGCGGCGCTGCTGGTGCCGATCTGCGCGTTCTGGTTCGGCCTGGTGCTGCTCGGCTGGTTCGGGGTGCTCGCACCCCGGTTCGAGATGACCACGCCGGTCGAGGCGGCACTCCCCGGCGGCCTGGCGAGCAACCCGTTCGTCAGGGACATGGTGCACCTGCACACCAGCGAGTTCAGCCGCCGCTCGCTCAACCCGATCTACCGTCCGGCCGCGCCGTTCAGCTACACCAACGCCTACGGCAGCTCGTACGCGATGACGTTGCCCTGCGTGGTGGCCTTCACCATGCTGCGCCGTCGCGGCCTGCTGCGCTGGGCGCTGCTGGCGTCGCTGCCGTTCTCCCTGGTCCCGGCGTTCCTCACGCTGAACCGGGCGATGTTCCTCAGCCTCGGCGCGGGCCTGGCCGTGCTGGGCGTACGCGCGAGCCTGCGGGGCAACATCCGGATCGCCGCGTCGATCGTCGGCCTGGTCGCGGTCGCCGCCACGGCCACCCTGTTCATCCCGGTCACCGATCTGATCAGCAACCGGGTCGACAACAGCGACACCAACACCGACCGGTTCTCCCTCTACGCCGAGGTGCTGCGCCGGGTGCAGGAGTCGCCGCTGCTCGGCTACGGCGGCCCGGTCAGCGCGGACACGGTCACCGCGCAGGCGCCGGTCGGCACCCAGGGCCAGCTGTGGATGGTGCTGTTCAGCCACGGGGTGATCGCGCTGGCCTGCTTCCTCGGCTGGTTCGTGCTGGCCGCCGTGCGTACCGGCCGGGCGTCGTCGCCCGCGGGGCAGTGGCTGGCGGTGATCCCGGTGATCTGCCTGGTGCAGATCCCCTTCTACGGCATGGCCAACCCGAACCTCGCGGTGGCCTTCTTCATGATCTGTTTCGCGCTGGCCCTGACCGAACGGGAGCGGGCGAGGCCCGGGCCGGGCGGCACCACGCCGGACGGCGTACCCAGGACGGCGGTGGTACCGGCATGACCACGACCACGGCTCCTCCCGCCTCGGGCGGGTCGGCCGACGAGGCGGCGGAGACCCGGCGCAGCGCCCGCAGCGGGGTGGCCGGGCTGATCGGCGCCGCCACCAGTGGACTGTTCGGCTTCGTCCTGGCGGTGGTGATCACCCGCAGCTACGGCACGGTCGGCTCGGGCGCCTTCTTCGCCGCGATCGGCGTGGTCACGGTTGCCGCGGGGGTCTCCTCGCTGGGCGCGGAGACCGGCACCATGTGGTCGCTGCCGCGCCGGCGTACCGGCCCCGACGGTGACGCGGCGCGGGTGCTGCCGGTGGCCCTGCTGCCCCCGCTGGTGGTGGCGACGCTGGTCGCGGCCGTCGGGATCGCCGCGTCGGACCGGCTGGCGCCGCGGCTGCTGACCGGTTCCGGGGAGGCCGGACCGCCGCTGCTGGCGTTGACCTTCGCGGCGGTGCCGGTGGTGGTCGCCACGACCGTGCTGCTGGCGGCCGTGCGCTGCGTACGACCGATCCGGGCGTACGTCGCGGTGCAGTTCTTCCTGCTGCCGGTGGCGCGTCCGGTGCTGGTGGGCGCCGCGGCGCTGGTCGGCGGCGGGCTGCTGGCCGGCATGACGGGTTGGCTGGTGCCGGCCGCGGTGGCCCTGATCGCCTGCCTGGCCCTGGTCGCCGGGCCGCTCGGGGTGGCCCGGGGGGCCCGGCTGCGACCGGACGCGCGGGACTGGCGGACGTTCTGGGGCTTCGCGCTGCCGCGGGCCGCCTCGGCGGCGATCGACGCGGCGAGCATGTGGGTCGGGGTGCTGATGACCGCGGCCCTGGCCGGGCAGGCCGACGCGGGTGTGTTCGGCGCGGTGGGCCGCTACATCCTCGCCGGGCAGCTGGCCATGCAGGGACTTCGGGTGGCCGTCTCCCCGCAGCTGTCCCGGCTGCTCGGCCGCGGGCAGCCGGGTGCCGCCGCCGCGGTGCACCGGCACCTGACCACCTGGGGGCTGGTGCTGTCCTGGCCGGTCTACCTGCTGCTCGCGGTCTTCGGGCTGGCCTTCCTGCAACTGTTCGGACCGGAGTTCACCGCGGGCTCGACGGCGATGACCGTGCTCGCCCTGGCCATGCTGGTCAACACCGGCGTCGGCAACGTGCAGAGCCTGCTGCTGATGGGCGGCCGCAGCGGCCTGCACCTGGCCGCCACGGTGGCCGGGTTGGCCGTCAACGTGACGCTCGGGCTGCTGCTCATCCCCGGCCACGGCGTGACCGGTGCCGCGGTCGCCTGGGCCTGCGGCATCGCCACCGAGAACCTCACCGCGGTGGGCTGTGCCCGGGCCGTCTTCGGGCAGCCCCTGGTGGACCGGGCGATGGCGCGGGCCGCGGCCCTCACGGTGGCCGGGGTGGGCGCAGCCGCGCTGCTCGGCGTGCTGGCCGGCGGGCGGGGGATCCCCGGACTGCTGGTGGCGGTGGCCGTGCTGGCCGTCGGTTGCGTCGGGATGTTGACCGTTGCCCGGGTCCGGCGGGGGCTTCGGGAAATCATGGACCAGATCCGGGGACGGGACACCCGGCCGACGCCGGCCGCCGGGGCCGCCCCGACGTCAACTGAAGAGGGGTAGGTGATCGTTCCGTGTCGTCCGTCCGCAACCGGATCAAGCAGCTCGTGCCCACGCAGGTCTCCGATCGCATCAAGGGCAGCCTGGTCGACTACGGCGTACGCACCAGCGACCGTCGTCCGCTGCCGGACTTCCTGATCATCGGCACGAAACGCGGCGGCACGACCTCGCTGTGGAACTACCTCATCCAGCACCCGTTGGTGCCGCGGCTCTTCCCGGCCTGGAACACCAAGGCCACGCACTACTTCGAGGAGAACTGGCACCGCGGCGAGGCGTGGTACCGGTCGCACTTCCCGACCACCCGGCAGCGGGCGGCCCTGGAGAACCGGCACGGCGGGCCGGCGCGGGCGGGAGAGGCCGCGCCGCTGTACATGTTCCACCCCCTCGCCGCGCAGCGGGTCGCCGCGCTGATGCCCGGGGTGCGACTCATCGTGCTGCTGCGCGATCCGGTGGAGCGGGCGTACTCGCACTGGAAGGAGCGGCGCACCAACGGCGTCGAGCCGCTGGGCTTCGCCGAGGCGCTGGCCGCCGAGCCGGAGCGTACGGCGGGGGAGCGGGAACGCCTGATCGCCGAGCCGAACCACTTCAGCGAGGCGTACGACTGGTACACCTACCGGGCCCGCGGGCGCTACCTGGAGCACCTGGAGCCGTGGCTGGGGCGGTTCGACCGCTCGCAGATCCTCTTCCTGCCCAGCGAGCAGCTCTACCGGGACGCCCGTGGCACCTACCGCCGGACGCTGGACTTCCTCGGCCTGCCCCCGCACGAGCTGGGCGACTTCAAGGTCTACAACGACCGTCGGTCGGCGCCGCTGGACCCGGCGCTGCGCGCCGAGCTGACCGAGTACTACCGGCCGTACAACGCCGCGCTGCGGCAACGGCTCGACCTGGATCTCGACTGGCCGGACGGGGTGGCGTGAACGCGCGGACGGTGCAGACACCGGCGGATCCCCGTACCCGCACCGACGGGCTGGGCTGGGTGGCCCGGGCCCTGTTCCCCGACGACCGGGTGGGGGTGACGCTGGGCGACCAGCCGCCGGCCGGGCACCGGACGCACTCCCGGTACGCGGTGGTGCCCTCGGTGGAGCGGGCGCGGTTCCTGCTGCCGCTCGGCGCGCCCCGGGCCACGGCGGCGTCCCTGCTGGCGTACAACGCCCTGCGGCCACCGAAGGTCCGCGCGGCGCGGGCGGTGCTGGGCGGGCTGGCCCGGGCCGGCGCGGTGGACCTGGCGCCCTTCCCGCGGCTGACCGTGTCGGTGCCGGCCGGTGCCGACCCGGCGGAGCTGCTGCTCGCCGAGCGGCTGGCCGCGACCGCCGGGCAGTCGGGCTGGCTGGCCGCGTGCGGGGTACGCCCACCGGACCCGAACCACAAGCCCACGTTGCAGCTCTTCGGCCGCGACGGCACCCCCCGCGGGTACGCCAAGGTGGGCTGGAACCTGGCGACCCGCGCCCTGGTCACCGCCGAGTCGGCGGTGCTGCGGCAGTTGCCGCCGGTGAGCGGGGTCGGCGACCATCCGGTGGTGCCCCGGCTGCTGGGCGAGCTGACCTGGGCCGGGCAGGCGGTGGCCGTGGTGGAGCCGCTGCCCGGCGACGTACGCGGTGTCGGCGCCGACGACCCGCCGCGGCTGGCCGCGCTGCTGGCGGTGGCGCGGCGGGGCGGCCCGCCGGCGCCGCCGCTGCCGCTGGCCGGTTCGCCGTTCCTGGCCCGGCTGGCCGCCGAGGCGGCGCGGGCGGCCGACGCCGACCCGGTGGGGCAGCGGGCGCTGGCGGCCGTCGAGGCGCTGACCCGGCGGCACGGCACGACCACCGTCGAGTTCGGCCACTGGCACGGCGACTGGGTGCCGTGGAATCTCGGCGTGCACGCCGGGCGGCTGGTGGCGTGGGACTGGGAGCACAGCGGGCCGGACGTGCCGGTCGGCTTCGACCTGGCCCACGACGCCTTCCAGCGGTCCCTGGTGCTGGCCGGCGCTCCCGCGGCCGAGGCGGCCCGGGCGGTCGACGCGCACCTGGAGCGGCACGGGGACGAGTTGGGGCTCGGGCCGGCGCAGCGCCGGCTGGTCGCCGACGGCTACCTGCTGGAGATGTGGCTGCGCACCTGGCGGCTGGCCGACGCCGGCGCCGGGTGGAACGCCGCCCTGCACCCGGCGCTGCTGGACGTGCTGCGCGGTCGGGACGAGGCCTGACCTCCGGCTGGAGTACGGGTGACGGACAAGAGCAGGTGGGGAGTCGCGTGAACAGAGCTGTCGAGGATCGACCGGATCCTCCCGTGGTGCTGCTGGTCGGGTCCAGCGGCGGGCACCTGGCCCAACTGCTCGCCCTGAAGCCCTGGTACGAGGGGCGGCGCCGCCGTTGGGTCACCTTCGACACCCCGGACGCGGTGTCGTTGCTGGCCGGTGAGGAGGTGGTCCCGGCGCACCACCCGACCACCCGCAACGTGCGCAACCTGCTGCGCAACGCCCTGCTGGCGCGGCGCGAGCTGCGCCGCGGCGACGTGGCTGCGGTGATCACCACCGGGGCCGGGGTCGCGGTGCCGTTCGTGGTGCTGGCCCGGCTGCGCGGCATCCCCACCGTCTACATCGAGGTGTACGACCGGATCGACACCGCCACGCTCACCGCCCGCCTGTGCCGCCCGTTCCTGTCGGCGATGCTCGTGCAGTGGGAGGAGCAGCGCCGCCAGTACCCGGAGGCCACCGTCGTGGGGAACCTGCTGTGAACGTCGAACCGACCGCGCCGGGCGCGGCTTCCGCCACCACGTCCTGGCTGCCGGCGCAGCGGGACCACCGGGCCCCGGCCCGCACCAGCGTGCTGGTGGCGGTGGGGACCGACAAGCATCCGTTCGACCGGCTGGTGGGTTGGCTGGAGGAGTGGCACCGGGAGGTCGGCGACGCGGTGGCGTTGACCGTCCAGCACGGGCACACCCGCGCGCCGGCCGTGCCGGGCGCGGTGCCGTTCCTCGACCACGACGCGTTGCAGGCCGGGATGGCCGGGGCGGACCTGGTGGTCTGCCACGGCGGGCCGGCCACGATCCTGGAGGCCCGTCGGCACGGCCACCTGCCCATCGTGGTGCCCCGGGACCCGGGCCGCGGCGAGCACGTCGACGACCACCAGCAGCTGTTCGCCCGCCGGCTCGGCGCGGTGGGCAAGGTGGCGCTCTGCGAGACGCGGGAGGCGTTGTTCGGGGCGCTGCGCGCCGGCCTGGCGGACCGGGAGCGGTTCGCGGTGACGGCCGACCCGGCCGAGGTGGCCGCGCGCCGCGCGGCGGTGGGCCGGGTCGGCGAGATCGTGGAGGGGCTGGTGGCCGCGTCGGCGCGGCGCCGGCCGTGGTGGCGACGCCGGCCGGGCGCCGGCCGGGACGGAGGACGGAACCGATGAACCACCCCAGCGTGAGTGTGGTGGTCCCGACCCGGGACCGCCCGGAGCTGCTCCGGGCCGCGGTCGCTGCGATCCTCGCCCAGGAGCACCCCGGCGAGGTCGAGGTCGTGGTGGTGTACGACCAGTCCGAGCCGGACCGGTCGTTGACGGAGCTGTCCCGGCCCGGCCGCACCGTACAGGTGATCACCAACGGCCGTACGGCGGGGCTGGCCGGGGCCCGCAACTCGGGTGTGCTGGCCGCGACCGGTGAGCTGGTGGCGTTCTGCGACGACGACGACGAGTGGCTGCCGGGGAAGCTGGCCGCCCAGGTGGCCGCCCTGGCCGCCGCGCCGGAGGCGGAGTTCGTCAGCTGCGGGATCCGGGTCCGCTACGACGGGAACACCGTCGACCGGGTGCTGGACCGCGACCGGGTCACCCTGGACGCGTTGCTGCGCGACCGGATGACCGAGCTGCACCCGTCGACCTTCCTGATCCGCGCGTCGGCGTTGCGGGACGGCTTCGGGCTGGTCGACGAGGAGATCCCGGGCAGCTACGCCGAGGACTACGAGTTCCTGCTCCGGGCCGCCCGCAGCGCGCCGCTGGTCAACCTGCGCACCCCGTACGTGCTGGTGCGCTGGCACAAGCGGTCGTACTTCGCGCAGCGGTGGGACACCATCTCCGAGGCGTTGCAGTGGTTGCTGGAGCGCTACCCCGAGTTCGCCGGCCAGCCGGCGGGGCAGGCCCGGGTCACCGGCCAGATCGCCTTCGCCCGGGCCGCGTCCGGCGACCGTAAGGGTGCGCTGTCCTGGGCGGGGCGGACGATCCGCAGCAATCCGCGGGAGCCGCGGGCGTACCTGGCGCTGGCGGTGGCCGGCAAGGTGGTGGGCGCGGACGCGGTGCTGCGCACCCTGCACAAGCGTGGCCGGGGGATCTGAGTGGGTTCCGGTGGGCGGGACGCGGTGGCCACGCCGTCGCCCCGCTCACCGGACGTGACAGACTGACCCCCGTGTTGCGCTGGCTGACCGCAGGTGAATCGCACGGACCCGCCCTGGTGGCGATGATCGAGGGCGTCCCCGCCGGCATCGAGGTGACCACCACCGAGATCGCCGACGAGCTGGCCCGCCGCCGGCTCGGCTATGGCCGGGGCGCGCGGATGTCCTTCGAGCGCGACGAGGTCGAGGTGATCGGCGGTCTGCGGCACGGGGTGACGTTGGGCAGCCCGGTCGCCATCCGGGTGGGCAACTCCGAGTGGCCGAAGTGGCAGACGGTGATGGCGGCCGACCCGGTCGACCCGGAGGAGCTGGCCCGGCAGGCCCGCAACGCACCGCTGACCCGGCCCCGGCCGGGCCACGCCGACCTGGCCGGCATGCAGAAGTACGGCCACACCGACGCCCGGCCGATCCTGGAGCGGGCCAGCGCCCGGGAGACCGCCGCCCGGGTGGCCGCCGGCACGGTGGCCAAGGCCCTGGTGCGTCAGGCCCTCGGCGTCGAGATCGTGTCGCATGTGGTGGAGTTGGGCCCGGTCGCCGCCAAGCCCGGCCTGCGGCCCACCCCGGCCGACACCGAGCGGATCGACGCCGACCCGCTGCGCTGCCTGGACCCGGAGGCCAGCGCCCGGATGGTCGCCGAGGTCGACGCCGCGAAGAAGGCCGCCGACACCCTGGGCGGCGTGGTCGAGGTCCTGGCGTACGGGGTGCCGCCGGGCCTGGGCAGCCACGTGCAGTGGGACCGCAAGCTCGACGCCCGGCTGGCCACCGCGCTGATGTCGATCCAGGCGATCAAGGGCGTGGAGATCGGCGACGGCTGGGAGCAGGCCCGCTCCCGAGGCTCGGCGGCGCACGACGAGATCGTGCCGACCGCCACCGGCGTGCGTCGGGTCACCGACCGGGCGGGTGGCCTGGAGGGCGGCATCACCACCGGCGAGCCGCTGCGGGTGAAGGCGGCGATGAAGCCGATCTCCTCGCTGAACCGGGCCCTCGCGACGGTCGACGTGACGACCGGGGAGCCGGCGACCGCCATCAACCAGCGGTCGGACGTGTGCGCGGTGCCGGCCGCCGCGGTGGTCGCCGAGGCGATGGTCGCGCTGGTGCTGGCCGAGGCGGCCACCGAGAAGTTCGGCGGCGACTCGGTCGCGGAGATCCGCCGCAACCTGGCGGCGTACCTCGACGCGCTGGTGATTCGGTGAGCGGGAGCGTGATCCGGTGACGCGGCCGGTCTGCGTGCTGGTCGGGGCTCCCGGCTCCGGCAAGTCCACCGTCGGCCAGGTGCTCGCCGAGGCGTTGGGGGTGTCGTTCCGGGACACCGACGCCGACATCGAGCGGCTGGCCGGCAAGCCGATCCCGGAGATCTTCATCGACGAGGGTGAGGCGCACTTCCGCGCGCTGGAGCGGGCCGCGGTGGCGGCGGCGCTGGCCTCGCACACCGGGGTGCTCGCCCTCGGCGGCGGCGCGGTCCTCGCCGAGGAGAACCGCGCCGCGTTGATCGGGCACCCGGTGGTGCACCTGTCGGTCGAGTTGCCGGACGCGGTGAGGCGGGTCGGGCTGGGCGCCGGGCGACCGCTGCTGGCGATCAACCCGCGAGCCACCCTGAAGCACCTGATGGATCAGCGCCGACCGCTCTACGCAGAGGTGGCCACCGCGACCGTGGTCACCGACGGGCGTACCCCCGAGGAGATCGCCGCGGAGATCACCGCCCTGCTCACGGCCTGACCCCGGCGGCGATCTCGTCGAGCAGTCCGGCGAGCGCCGCCGGCTCGCTCAGCATCGGCCAGTGGCCGGTCGGCAGCGCGTGCAGGTCCGCGCCGGCCAGCTCGGCGAAGAACGGGTGTCCCTGCGCCATCATCGCGGTCACCACGTCCAGCGGGAAGGTGCAGGCGACCAGCGCCGCCGGCACCACCGGCGTCTCACCCGGCACCGCCAGCGTCCCACCCGGCACCGCCGGCGTCCCACCCGCCGCCGGTCGCGGTCCGGATCCGGGCCCGCCGGTCCGCCGGACCGGGTCGGTGGCGGCGCGCAACGGCTCCGGGGTGGACCGGCGGCGCAGCAGCGCCAGCGCCGTGTCGTCCAGTCCGGCCAGGCCGACCGCGTCGTCGGCCGGGTCCCAGGAGGGCGGCGGCAGCAGGTGCCCGTCGCCGATCACCGCGCGCAGTCGCTCCTGCTCCTCCGGGGGGTGGATGTCGAACTGGGCCGCCCCATCGGGCAGCGGGCCGCTGTCCACGTAGACCACCTTGGCGATCCGGTCCGGGAGCCGGTCGGCGGCCTGCGTCACCGGCATCCCCCCGCCGGAGTGCCCGACGAGCACCACGTCGTGCAGCTCCTCGGTCTCGATCAGGGCGGTGATGTCGGTGGTGTGGGTTTCCAGGCCGACCTCCGGCCCGGCCAGGTGGGCCCGTTCGGCCAGCCCCGTCAGGGTCACCGGGAACACCTCGTGCCCCCGCTCCCGCAGCTTCGCGGTCACCTCCCGCCACGCCCAACCGCCCAACCAGAAACCGGGCACCAGCACGAAAGTCGCCATCTCAGATATCTCCCTCGGTTCGTCGTACGGGGGAGACCGTAGGCTGCATTGCGGACAGGTTCCGCCCGGAACAGAGAGGTGCCGCGTGTCACATCCCGCCGGCCGGGTACTCGGCATGCTGGAGCTGCTCCAGGCCCACCACCGACTCACCGGGGCGCAGCTGGCGGGGCGCCTCGGCGTCGACGAGCGGACCGTGCGCCGCTACGCATCCACCCTGGTCGACCTCGGCATCCCGGTCACCGCCACCCGGGGCCGGTACGGCGGCTACCGGCTGCGTCCCGGCTACAAGCTGCCGCCGCTGATGCTCACCGACGACGAGGCCGTAGCCGTGCTGCTCGGCCTGGTCGCCGCCGAACGGCTCGGGCTCGGCACCGAGGCGCCGGCCACCGCCACCGCGTCGGCGAAGATCAACCGGGTGCTGCCCACCGGGCTCGCCGAGCGGCTCGCCGCGGTGCAGGAGCATCTCGGGTTCACCCTGCGTCGTACCGACCCGGCCGTCCGTCCGGCCACCGGCACGCTGCTCGCGCTCGCCGAGGCGACCCGGGAACGCCGCCGGGTGACCCTCGCGTACCGCTCCTGGGCGGGGGACGAGTCCCGGCGGGAGGTCGACCCGTGGGGGCTGGTCTTCCACGCCGGACGCTGGTATCTCACCGGCCACGATCATCTCCGGGGTGAGCTGCGTACCTTCCGGCTGGACCGGATCGACACGGTCGCCGTCGGGCCGGCGGGGTTCACCGTGCCGGACGGCTTCGACGCGGTGGCCCACGTGTCCCGGGCGTTGGCCGCCGTGCCCTACGCGCACTCCGTCGAGGTGCTGCTGGAGACCGATCTCGTCACCGCCCGCCGCCGGATCCCGCCCGCCGTGGCCGAGTTGACCGTGGTGCGGGACGGGGTGCTGATGCGCGGTCGGGCCGAGAACCTGGACGGGATGGCGCAGCTGCTCGCCGGCCTGGGCTGGCCGTTCACCGTGCTCGCGCCGGACGCGCTGCGAACCGCCGTCCGGGCCTACGCGGGCCGGTTGGCGGGCTGGGCCGAACGGACGGTGGGCTGATCTCGGCACGCCAACAGGTGGACAGCGCCCCGGCGGATGGCCGGCGCTGCACTAGGCTGCCGGCGATGGACGAGGTGACCCGGATCCCGGTCGACGGCGAGCGGCCGTACGACGTGCTGGTCGGACGCGATCTGCTGGACGAGGTGGCCGGGTTGCTGCCCGGCGCGACGCGGGTGGCGGTGCTGCACGCCCCGCCCCTGGCGAAGCTGGCCGACGCGGTCGGGACGCGGCTGCGCGCGGCGGGCGTGACGCCGCTGCTGATCGAGGTGCCGGACGCCGAGGCGGGCAAGCGGATCGAGGTGGCGGCCGACTGCTGGGACCGGCTGGGCGAGGCGGGCTTCACCCGTAACGACGCCGTGGTCGGGGTCGGCGGCGGCGCGGTGACCGACCTGGCGGGTTTCGTCGCGGCCTGCTGGCTGCGCGGGGTGCGCTGGGTTCCGGTGGCCACCTCGCTGCTCGGGATGGTCGACGCGGCGGTGGGCGGCAAGACCGGCGTCAACACGGCCGCCGGCAAGAACCTGGTCGGCGCCTTCCACCCGCCGGCCGGGGTGGTCTGCGACCTGGCGACCCTCGACAGCCTGCCCCCGGTCGACCTGGCCGCCGGACTGGCCGAGGTGGTCAAGTGCGGCTTCATCGCCGACCCGGTGATCCTGGACCTGGTCGAGCGGGATCCGGCTGCGGCGACCGACCCGGCCGGTCCGGTGGCCCGGGAGCTGATCGAGCGGGCGATCCGGGTGAAGGCCGACGTGGTCGCGAGTGACCTGCACGAGTCGGGGCTGCGCGAGGTGCTGAACTACGGGCACACCCTGGCCCACGCGATCGAGAAGGTGGAGGGTTACCGCTGGCGGCACGGGCACGCGGTGGCCGTCGGCACGGTGTACGCCGGCACCCTGGCCCAGCTGGCCGGCCGGCTGGACGAGGCGACCGCGCTGCGGCATCGCAGCGTGCTGGCCGCGCTCGGGCTGCCGACCAGTTACCCGGCGCGGGCCTGGCCGGAGCTGCTGGCGGCGATGCGGGTGGACAAGAAGGCCCGGGGCAGCCGGCTGCGGTTCGTGGTGCTGGACGGCCTGGCCCGGCCGGCGATCCTGGACGGACCGGACGACGAGCTGCTGGCCGAGGCCTACCGGGCGGTGGCCTCATGAGGGTGTACGTGCTGAACGGGCCGAACCTGGGCCGGCTGGGCAGCCGGCAGGTCGACGTGTACGGCGTGACCAGCTATTCCGACCTGGCGGACATGTGCGCCGACGTCGGCGCGGAGCTGGGGCTGGACGTGGTGGTCCGGCAGACCGACGCCGAGCACGAGCTGATCGGTTGGCTGCACGCGGCGGCCGACGAGGGCGCCGCCGTGGTGCTCAACCCGGCCGCCTGGTCGCACTACTCGATCGCGGTGCGCGACGCCTGCGCCATGCTGCGCGGACCGCTGGTCGAGGTGCACATCTCCAACATCCACGCCCGGGAGGAGTTCCGGCACCACTCGGTGGTCTCCGCGGTGGCGACCGGGGTGATCTGCGGGCTGGGCGTGGACGGCTACCGGCTGGCCCTGCACCACCTCGCGTCCCGGCCGTCCGACGCCACCGCCTGACCGGCCGGCGCCGCACACCGTCCGGCCGCACACCGTCCGGCCGCACGCCGTTCGGCGCCACGCCCTTCGGCCGCATGGTGGCGAGGGCGACACCCGGCGACGTGTGCCGTTTGTAACGTACCGTAACGCCCGCCACCCGGTCGGCGACCCGCCGCTCCGCCTTTGCTCTGCTGCGCCCCACGCGACACCGATGGTGAGCTGCCTGGTCGCATTCTGGCCCGATCTACCAGAACGGCTCACTGGCAACCGTGCGTGACTGTCGCGTGGGTTGCAGCAGAGCAAAGGCGGGCGGGGGAGGCGGTGCGGGTGGCGGTCGGCGGCGCGGTGGAGGAAGCGCCGTGGAGGAGCCGCGGCCGGTGAGCCGCCGGCCAGGCCCGGGGCTGCGGCGGGCCGGCCACGGATTCGACGCGGCTTGTAGACTTGCCAGGTCTGTCCGCCAATTGATGATCAAGGCAGGAAATGGCCTCCACCAACGACCTCAAGAACGGCCTGGTACTCAACCTCGACGGGGAGCTCTGGTCCGTCGTCGAGTTCCAGCACGTCAAGCCCGGTAAGGGTGGCGCCTTCGTGCGCACCACGCTGAAGAACGTGCTGTCCGGGAAGGTGGTCGACAAGACCTTCAACGCGGGCACCAAGGTCGAGACCGCCACCGTCGACAAGCGCACCATGCAGTACCTCTACGCCGACGGCGAGGACTACGTCTTCATGGATCTGGAGACCTTCGACCAGATCACCGTCCCCGGCGGCACCGTCGGCGAGGCCGCCAACTACCTCCTCCCCGAGGCCGAGGCGACCGTCGCCACCCACGAGGGTGTCCCGCTGTACATCGAGCTGCCGACCTCGGTCGTGCTCGAGGTGACCTACACCGAGCCGGGCCTGCAGGGCGACCGGTCGACCGGCGGCAACAAGCCGGCCACCGTCGAGACCGGCGCGACCGTGCAGGTGCCGCTCTTCATCACCACCGGCGAGAAGATCAAGGTCGACACCCGCGACGGCCGTTACCTCGGCCGCGCCTGATGGCCGAGGCACCGAAGCAGCAGATGCCTGCGCGCCGCAAGGCGCGCAAGCGGGCGCTGGACGTGCTCTACGAGGCCGACCTGCGGGACCGTCCGCCGGTCGAGGTGCTCGCCGGCTACATCGAGCGGATCGAGAAGCCCCGCCCGGAACACCTGGATTACGCGGTCAGCCTGGTCGAGGGCGTCGCCGCGCACCTGGACCGGATCGACGAGCTGCTGGCCAGCTACGCCGAGGGCTGGACGCTGGACCGGATGCCGGTGGTCGACCGGAACCTGGCCCGGATCGCGGTCTACGAGCTGCTCTACGTCGACGAGATCGACGACGCGGTGGCGATCAGCGAGGCCGTCGAGCTGGCCCGCCAGATGTCGACCGACGATTCGCCGCGCTTCCTCAACGGCCTGCTCGGCCGGATCGCCGAGTACGCCACCCGCTGACCGGCGAACCGCAGCGACGACAAGGGGCCCGTGCCGACCGGCACGGGCCCCTTGCGGTACGCGATGGATCAGGACGCGAAGAACGCCCGGGGGTCGGCGACCAGCACGCCGTGCTCGGTCAGCCGCTCGATCAGGCCCGACGGCGAGGCGTCGTACACGATCGCGAGGGCGCGCAGGTCGTCGGCGCGGATGGAGAGCACCCGGCCGTTGTAGTCGCCGCGCTGCTGCTGGATGGCGCGGGCGTACCGGGCGACGTAGGCCAGGTCCTCGGAGGCCTCGTCGTAGAGGCGCTCGAGGTCCAGCACGATCTTGCTGGTGGCCTCGTGCCGCACGCCACTGCCGTCCGGCAGGAGCTCCGAGACGGGCACCCGGTAGAAGTCGGCCAGCTCGGCCAGGCGGGACACGGTGACGGCGCGGTCCCCGCGCTCGTACGAGCCGACCACCACGGCCTTCCAGCGCCCGTTCGACTTCTCCTCCACCCCCTGCAGGGACAGGCCCTGCTGCTGGCGGATGGAGCGCAGGCGGGCGCCCAGCGACTTGGCGTATTCAGAGGGCATTCGGACACTCCCAGTGCTGTGCTTTGGGGTTCTCCCAGCGATCGCTACGGAGCGTGACGGTACGGGGATTGCGACACCTGGTCAAGTGGCGCGGACCCGCCGGTTGGGGAGCGTGGGGGGAGTTGTCCCCATTTAACCGCCCTGATCCGGAGGTCAGTGCCGACGGCGGCCGACCCGGTGACCACTGGTAACGTGGCGTGAAGCCTCGGTCGGGCCGGACCCGGACCGGCCGCAGGTGCCAGACGTCCTTTAACGACCCGTCCCGTGAGGCGGGGAAGGAGGTCCGCCGTGGCCTGCCCACCGGCTGCCCCGTCGTCGCCACCGCGACAACCCTCGGTGAAGGTGATCCTCGCCGCCACCGACGTCTCGCGAGTGGTCGACCGCATCGCCCACCAGATCCTGGAGAAGACCCAGGGCGCCGCCGACACCGTGCTGCTCGGCATCCCCACCCGGGGTACGCCGCTGGCGAAGCGGCTCGCCGCCCGGATCAGCACCTTCGAGGACGTGTCCGTCCCGGTCGGCGTGCTCGACATCACGCTCTACCGCGACGACCTGCGCCGGCACGCCACCCGCGCGATCGGCCCCACCCAGCTCCCGCCGGGCGGGATCGACGGCAAGCGGGTCGTCCTCGTCGACGACGTGCTCTTCTCCGGCCGTACCGTCCGGGCCGCGCTCGACGCCCTCAACGACCTCGGCCGCCCGGCCTCCGTGCAGCTGGCCGTCCTGGTCGACCGCGGGCACCGGCAGCTGCCGATCCGCGCCGACTACGTCGGCAAGAACATCCCCACCTCGCTCGCCGAGAGCGTGAAGGTCACCCTGGCCGAGACCGACGGTCTCGACGAGGTCAAGTTGTACGGGGGTGCGGTGTGAGCGCGAGGAGTGCAGCGGAGCGGAGCCCCGCAGTCGCGAACGAAGGGAATCTCAGGTGATCCGCCACCTGCTCTCCGGCGCCGACCTGGACGCGGCCACCGCCACCCAGATCCTGGACACCGCCGCCGAGATGGCCACCGTCGCCGGTCGCGAGGTCAAGAAGCTCCCGGCGCTGCGCGGCCGGACCGTGGTCAACCTCTTCTACGAGGACTCCACCCGGACCCGGATCTCCTTCGAGGCCGCCGCCAAGCGGCTCTCCGCCGACGTGATCAACTTTTCGGCCAAGGGCTCCAGCGTGACCAAGGGCGAGAGCCTGAAGGACACCGCGCTCACCCTCCAGGCGATGGGCGCCGACGCGGTGGTCGTCCGGCACCCCGCCTCCGGGGCGCCGCACCGGCTGGCCAACTGGGTGGACGGCTCCGTGGTCAACGCCGGCGACGGCACCCACGAGCACCCGACCCAGGCGCTGCTCGACGCGTACACGATGCGCTCCCGGCTGGGCCGGCTCGCCGGCCTGCACGTCGCGATCGTCGGGGACGTGCTCCACTCCCGGGTGGCCCGCTCCAACGTGCTGCTGCTGTCCACCCTCGGCGCGAAGGTCACCCTGGTCGGCCCGCCCACCCTCATCCCGGTCGACATCTCGGCCGCGCTCGCCCCCGGCACCGACGTCTCCTACGACCTCGACACCGTTCTTCCCGGCGTGGACGTGGTGATGATGCTGCGGGTGCAGCGGGAACGGATGGGCGACTCCTACTTCCCCTCCGCCCGCGAGTACGCCCGCCGCTATGGGCTGGACGGACCGCGGCTGCGCCGGCTGCCGGAACACGCGATCGTCATGCACCCCGGTCCGATGAACCGCGGCATGGAGATCACGCCCGAGGTCGCCGACTCACCCCGCTCCACCATCGTCGAACAGGTCGCCAACGGGGTCTCCGTGCGGATGGCCGTCCTCTATCTCCTGCTCGGGGGGAACAACCTGTGACCGCGTACCTGATCACCAACGTCAGCGTCGTCGGCGCCGCGCCCACCGACCTGCTGATCCGCGACGGCGTCGTCGCGGAGACCGGCGTCGGCCTGAGCGCGCCGGAGGCCACCGTGCTCGACGGCACCGGGCTGGTCGCCCTGCCCGGCCTGGTCGACCTGCACACCCACCTGCGCGAGCCGGGCCGGGAGGACGCCGAGACCGTCGAGTCCGGCTCCCGGGCCGCCGCCCTCGGCGGCTACACCGCGGTCTGCGCGATGGCCAACACCTCGCCGGTCGCCGACACCGCTGGCGTCGTCGAGCAGGTCTGGCGACTCGGCCGCGAGGCCGGGCTGGTCGACGTGCAGCCGATCGGCGCGGTCACCGTCGGCCTGGCCGGCGAGCGCCTCGCCGAACTCGGCGCGATGGCCGACTCCGCCGCCCGGGTCCGGATCTTCTCCGACGACGGCCACTGCGTCGCCGACCCGAAGCTGATGCGCCGGGCCCTGGAGTACGTCAAGGCGTTCGACGGGATCATCGCCCAGCACGCCGAGGAGCCGCGGCTCACCGAGGGCGCGCAGATGCACGAGGGCGAGGTCTCCACCCGGCTCGGGCTGACCGGCTGGCCGGCCGTCGCCGAGGAGGCGATCATCGCCCGCGACGTGCTGCTCGCCGAGCACGTCGGCAGCCGGCTGCACGTCTGCCACGTCTCCACCGCCGGCAGCGTCGAGGTGCTCCGGCACGCCAAGGCCCGCGGGGTCCGGGTGACCGCCGAGGTCACCCCGCACCACCTGCTGCTCACCGACGTCAAGGCCGAGACGTACGACCCGGTCTTCAAGGTCAACCCGCCGCTGCGCACCGACGCCGACGTCGCCGCGCTGCGCGCGGCGCTGGCCGAGGGCGTGATCGACATCGTGGCCACCGACCACGCCCCGCACGCCGTGGAGGACAAGGAGTGCGAGTGGGCGTACGCCCGGCCGGGCATGCTCGGCCTGGAGACGGCGCTGTCGATCGCGCTGGACGTGCTCGGCCCGCAGTGGGACCTGATCGCCGAGCGGATGTCCCGCGCCCCGGCCCGGATCGCCGGGCTGGACTCGCACGGCCTCGACCCGGCCCCCGGTGTCCCGGCCAACCTGACCCTGGTCGACCCGGCCGCCCGCCGCACCATCGAGCCGGCGGAGCTGGCCAGCCGCAGTCGCAACACCCCGTACGCCCGCATGACGCTGCCGGGTCGCATCGTGGCGACCTTCCTGCGCGGCGAGCCGACGGTCCTGGACGGAAAGGCTGTCAAGTGATCCGAGCGAGGAACGTAGCGGAGCGGAGTCCCGCAGTCCGGATCGAAGGAGGCGCAGCGTGAAGAGACGTCCTGCGATTCTCGTCCTCGAGGACGGGCGCACCTTCCACGGCGAGGCGTACGGCAGCGTCGGGGAGACCTTCGGCGAGGCGGTCTTCAACACCGGCATGACCGGCTACCAGGAGACCCTGACCGACCCGTCGTACCACCGGCAGGTGGTGGTGCAGACCGCCCCGCACATCGGCAACACCGGCGTCAACGGCGAGGACGACGAGTCCAACCGGATCTGGGTCGCCGGCTACGTGGTCCGCGACCCGGCCCGCATCGGCTCCAACTGGCGGGCCACCGGCGGCCTGGAGGACCGGCTGGCCGCCGAGGGCGTGGTCGGCATCGGCGGGGTGGACACCCGGGCGCTGACCCGGCACCTGCGCGAGCGGGGCGCCATGCGGGTCGGCATCTCCAGCGTCGACGACGACCCGAGGGCCCTGCTGGCCCGGGTCCGGCAGTCGCCGCAGATGGTCGGCGCGGACCTCTCCGCGCAGGTGAGCACCGCCGAGCCGTACGTGGTGCAGGCGCAGGGGGAGCACCGGTTCACGGTGGCCGCGCTGGACCTGGGCATCAAGCGCAACGTGCCGCGTCGGCTGGCATCCCGCGGCGTCACCACCCACGTGCTGCCCGCCGGCAGCACCATCGACGACCTGCTGGCCACCGGCGCCGACGCGGTTTTCTTCTCGCCCGGCCCGGGCGACCCGGCCACCGCCGACGCCCCGGTGGCGCTGGCCCAGGAGGTGCTGCGCCGCCGGATCCCACTGTTCGGCATCTGCTTCGGCAGCCAGATCCTCGGCCGGGCGCTCGGCTTCGGCACCTACAAGCTGGGCTACGGCCACCGCGGCATCAACCAGCCGGTGCTCGACCGGGCCACCGGCAAGGTCGAGGTGACCAGCCACAACCACGGCTTCGCCGTGCAGGTGCCCGGCGCGCAGGCCGGTGCCGTCGTCCCCGACCAGGTGATCGACACCGAGTTCGGTGGCGTCCAGGTCAGTCATGTCTGCCTCAATGACAACGTGGTCGAGGGGCTGCGGGCGCTGGACGTGCCCGCCTTCACCGTCCAGTACCACCCCGAGGCGGCGGCCGGCCCGCACGACGCGGACTACCTCTTCGACCGCTTCGCCGAGCTGATCGAGGGCCGCGCCCTCGACCGGCAGCCCAGTGAGGGCCGGAACCACACCGAGGGGCGCACGAATGCCTAAGCGCGAGGATCTCAAGCACATCCTGGTGATCGGCTCCGGGCCGATCGTGATCGGACAGGCCTGCGAGTTCGACTACTCCGGCACCCAGGCCTGCCGGGTGCTGCGCAGCGAGGGGATCCGGGTCAGCCTGGTCAACTCCAACCCGGCGACGATCATGACCGACCCGGAGTTCGCCGACGCCACCTACGTCGAGCCGATCACCCCCGAGTTCGTCGAGCTGGTGATCGCCAAGGAGCGTCCCGACGCGCTGCTGCCCACCCTGGGCGGGCAGACCGCGCTGAACACCGCGGTCGCCCTGCACGAGGCGGGCGTCCTGGACAAGTACGGCGTGGAGCTGATCGGCGCCAACATCGAGGCGATCAACCGGGGCGAGGACCGGCAGCTGTTCAAGGACATCGTCGCCAAGGCCGGCGTACGCCTCGGTGTCGAGGACCCGGCCGCGCTGACCCCGCGCTCGCGGGTCTGCCACTCGATGGACGAGGTCCGGGACACCGTCGCCGAGCTGGGCCTGCCGGTGGTGATCCGGCCGTCGTTCACCATGGGTGGCCTCGGCTCCGGCATGGCGCACACCGACGAGGACCTGGAGCGGATCGCCGGCTCGGGCCTGGCGGCCAGCCCGGTGCACGAGGTGCTCATCGAGGAGAGCGTGCTCGGCTGGAAGGAGTACGAGCTCGAACTGATGCGCGACCGGCACGACAACGTCGTGGTGGTCTGCTCGATCGAGAACGTCGACCCGATGGGCGTGCACACCGGCGACAGCGTGACCGTCGCCCCGGCCATGACGCTGACCGACCGGGAGTACCAGAACCTGCGCGACCTCGGCATCGCCGTGCTGCGCGAGGTGGGCGTGGACACCGGCGGCTGCAACATCCAGTTCGCGGTCAACCCGGCCGACGGCCGGATCGTCGTGATCGAGATGAACCCGCGGGTCTCCCGTTCCTCGGCGCTGGCCTCGAAGGCCACCGGCTTCCCGATCGCCAAGATCGCGGCGAAGCTGGCCATCGGCTACACCCTGGACGAGATCCCCAACGACATCACCCTGAAGACCCCGGCGGCGTTCGAGCCGGTGCTGGACTACGTGGTGGTGAAGATCCCCCGGTTCGCGTTCGAGAAGTTCCCCGGCGCCGACCCGGAGCTGACCACCACGATGAAGTCGGTGGGCGAGGCGATGAGCCTGGGCCGCAACTTCACCGAGGCGCTCAACAAGGCCATGCGCTCGATGGAGACCAAGGCGGCCGGCTTCTGGACCGTCCCCGACCCGCAGGGCGCGACGAAGGAGAACACCCTCGCCGCGCTCCGGATGCCGCACGACAGCCGGCTCTACGCCGTGGAGCGGGCGCTGCGGCTGGGCGCCTCGATCGCCGAGGTGGCCGAGGCGTCCGGCGGGATGGACCCCTGGTTCCTGGACCAGATCGCCGCGCTGGTCGAGCTGCGGGCCGAGATCGTGGACGCCCCGGTGCTCGACGCCGAGCTGCTGCGTCGGGCCAAGCGGGCCGGCCTGTCCGACCGGCAGCTGGCCGCGCTGCGCCCGGAACTGGCCGCCGAGGACGGCGTGCGTACGCTGCGCCACCGGCTCGGGATCCGGCCGGTCTACAAGACGGTGGACACCTGCGCCGCCGAGTTCGAGGCGACCACGCCGTACCACTACTCCAGCTACGACTCCGAGACCGAGGTCGCGCCCTCGGACCGGCCGAAGGTGCTCATCCTGGGCTCCGGGCCGAACCGGATCGGGCAGGGCATCGAGTTCGACTACTCCTGTGTGCACGCCGTTCAAGCGCTGAGAAGCGCGCCGATCGGAGCGGTCGCTGCGTCCGGTTCCGGTGCCGGAGGCACCGGTTACGAGACGGTGATGGTCAACTGCAACCCGGAGACCGTCTCCACCGACTACGACACCGCCGACCGGCTCTACTTCGAGCCGTTGACCTTCGAGGACGTGCTGGAGGCCTGGCACGCCGAGGACTCCTCCGGCCGGGCGGCCGGCGGCCCCGGCGTGGTCGGGGTGATCGTGCAGCTCGGCGGGCAGACCCCGCTGGGTCTGGCGCAGCGGCTGAAGAACGCCGGCGTCCCGGTGGTCGGCACCTCCCCGGAGTCGATCCACCTGGCCGAGGAGCGCGGCGCGTTCGGCGCGGTGCTGGCCCGGGCCGGCCTGCGCGCCCCGGCGCACGGCATGGCCACCTCGTACGACGAGGCGAAGGCGATCGCCGACGAGATCGGCTACCCGGTCCTGGTGCGGCCGTCGTACGTGCTGGGCGGCCGGGGCATGGAGATCGTCTACGACGACGCCACGCTGCGCGACTACATCGGCCGGGCCACCGACATCTCGCCGGACCATCCGGTGCTGGTGGACCGCTTCCTCGACGACGCCATCGAGATCGACGTGGACGCGCTCTGCGACGCCGACGGTGAGGTCTACCTGGGTGGGGTGATGGAGCACATCGAGGAGGCCGGCATCCACTCCGGCGACTCGTCCTGCGCCCTGCCGCCGATCACCCTGGCCGGCTCGCACCTGACCGAGGTGCGCCGCTACACCGAGGCGATCGCCCGCGGTGTCGGGGTGAAGGGCCTGCTCAACGTCCAGTACGCGCTCAAGGACGACGCGTTGTACGTGCTGGAGGCCAACCCGCGCGCCTCCCGGACGGTGCCGTTCGTCTCCAAGGCCACGGCGGTGCCGCTGGCCAAGGCGGCGGCCCGGATCGCGCTCGGCGCCACCATCGCCGAGCTGCGCGCCGAGGGGCTGCTCCCGGCCAGCGGTGACGGCGGCACGATGCCGGCGGACGCGCCGATCGCGGTGAAGGAGGCGGTGCTGCCGTTCAAGCGGTTCCGCACCCCGTCGGGCAAGGGCATCGACTCGCTGCTCGGCCCGGAGATGAAGTCCACCGGTGAGGTGATGGGCATCGACACCAATTTCGGTCACGCCTTCGCCAAGTCGCAGTCCGCCGCGTACGGGTCGCTGCCGACCGCCGGGAAGATCTTCGTTTCGGTGGCCAACCGGGACAAGCGCGGGATGATCTTCCCGATCAAGCGCCTCGCCGACCTGGGCTTCGAGATCGTCGCCACCACGGGCACCGCGGAGGTGCTGCGCCGGCACGGCATCGCGTGCGAGCAGATCCGCAAGCACTACCAGTCGGGCGAGGGGGAGGACGCCGTCTCGCTGATCCTCGGCGGTGACGTGGCCCTGGTGGTCAACACCCCGCAGGGCTCCGGCGCCAGCGCCCGCTCCGACGGGTACGAGATCCGCAGCGCGGCGGTGACCGCGGACATCCCGTGCATCACCACGGTGCCGGGCGCGGCGGCCGCGGTGATGGGCATCGAGGCCCGGATCCGGGGCGACATGCGGGTCCGCCCGCTGCAGGACCTGCACGCCTCGCTGCGGGCCGCCCAGTGATCTTCGAACGGGTGGTGCGGCCCCGGCTCTTCGCCCTCGGTGGCGGGGACGCCGAGGAGGCGCACGAGTGGACGCTGCGCCGGCTGGCCGTGCTCTCCGGCCGGCCGGCCGCGCTGGCGGCGCTGCGGGCCCGCTACTTCCAGCGGGCCCCGCGCACGGTGTTCGGCGTGGAGTTCCCGAACCCGGTCGGCCTGGCCGCCGGGATGGACAAGAACGGGGTCGCCCTGGCGGCCTGGCCAGCGCTCGGGTTCGGTTTCGTCGAGGTGGGCACGGTCACCGCGCACGCCCAGCCGGGCAACCCCCGGCCGCGGCTGTTCCGGCTGCGCGACAGCGAGGCCGTGGTGAACCGGATGGGCTTCAACAACGCCGGTGCGGAGGCGCTCGCCGCGCGGCTGTCGGCGCTGCCCCGGCCGATCGGGGTGCCGCTGGGCATCTCGCTCGGCAAGTCCAAGGTGACCCCGCTGGACCAGGCGGTCGAGGACTACCTGGCCTCGTACCGGGCGCTGCGGGAGCACGGTGACTACTTCGCGGTCAACGTCTCCTCACCGAACACCCCGGGCCTGCGGTCGCTTCAGGACCGGTCGCACCTGGACGCTCTGCTGGCCGCGCTGGTGGGGGAGAAGCCGGTGCTGGTCAAGATCGCTCCGGACCTCACCGAGCCGGCGATCGCCGAGCTGCTGGAGGTCTGCCTGGACCGGGGCGCGGCCGGCGTGATCGCGACCAACACCACGCTGGCCCGCGACGGGCTCGCCCCGGCCGACCGGGAGACCGGCGCGCAGACCGGCGGCCTCTCCGGCCGGCCGCTGGCGGCCCGGTCCCGCGAGGTGGTCTCCTTCGTGCACCGGGAGACCGGTGGTCGGCTGCCGGTGATCGGGGTGGGCGGCATCCTCGACCCCGACGACGCCGGCCGGATGCTCGACGCCGGGGCCAGCCTGGTCCAGCTCTACACCGGCTTCATCTACCGCGGACCGGCCCTGGTCCGTTCCGCCGTCCGGGCGAGCGCGGGCCGGACGGCGGTGCCGGCGGCCGGCCGGCGGTGATCCGGGAGCCGGACAGGTCCTCGCCCGCGCCTTTGCTCTGCTGCACCCGGCGCAACGCTGCCCGTCCGGTATCCGGACGTTCGGGGTTGCGCGGGCCGCAGCAGAGCAAAGGGCGGGGGAGAGGTCCGTGCGGCCGCCCGGGCCGCGCCCGCCGTCCGCTCGACGACACGAAGGAGACCCGATGACCCCCGAGGAGATCCTGGCCGGGGACCGGGCGCACGTCTGGCATCCGTACGCGACGCTCCCGCCGGGCAGCCCGCCCTACGTCGTGGAGAGCGCCCAGGGGGTACGCCTGCGGCTGGCCGACGGCCGGGAACTGGTGGACGGGATGTCGTCCTGGTGGGCGGCGATCCACGGCTACCGCCACCCGGTGCTCGACGCGGCCGTGGTCGATCAGCTCGGCCGGATGAGCCACGTGATGTTCGGCGGGCTGACCCACGAGCCCGCCGTCCGGCTGGCCCGGACCCTGGTCGAGTTGACCCCGGAGGGCCTGGAGCACGTCTTCCTGGCCGACTCCGGCTCGGTGAGCGTAGAGGTGGCGGTCAAGATGTGCCTGCAGTACCAGCGGGCCGTCGGGCGCCCCGAGCGCCGCCGGCTCGGCACCTGGCGGGGCGGCTACCACGGCGACACCTTCCACCCGATGAGCGTCTGCGACCCCGAGGGCGGGATGCACCACCTCTGGGGCGACGTGCTGCCCCGGCAGGTCTTCGCCCCGGTCCCGCCGGGTGGCTTCGACGACGAGCCGGACCCGGCGTACCTGGCGGCGCTGACCGACACGGTGCGGCGGCACGCCGGCGAGCTGGCCGCGGTGATCGTCGAGCCGGTGGTGCAGGGCGCCGGGGGGATGCGCTTCCACCACCCGGGTTACCTGCGGGCGTTGCGCGAGGTGACCCGAGAGCACGGCATCCTGCTGATCTTCGACGAGATCGCCACCGGCTTCGGTCGTACCGGCCGGCTGTTCGCCGCCGAGCACGCCGGGGTGACCCCGGACGTGCTCTGCGTGGGCAAGGCGCTCACCGGCGGCTACCTGACCCTGGCGGCCGCCCTCTGCACCCCGGAGGTGGCCGAGGGCATCTCCGCCGGCGGGGTGCTGGCGCACGGCCCGACCTTCATGGGCAACCCGCTGGCCTGCGCGGTCGCCAACGCCTCGCTGGACCTGCTGCGCGTCGGCGACTGGGCGGCCGAGGTGGCCCGGGTGGGTGCCGGGCTGCGGGCCGGCCTGGAGCCGCTGCGCGGCGCCCCCGGGGTCACCGACGTACGCGTGCTCGGCGCGATCGGGGTGGTACAGCTCGACCACGAGGTGGACCTGCCCCGGGCCACGGCCGCCGCGGTGGCCCAGGGGGTCTGGCTGCGCCCCTTCCGCGACCTGGTCTACGCCATGCCGCCGTACGTCACCGACGACGCCGACGTGGCCCGGATCGCGGCGGGGATCGCCGCCGCCGTCGAGGCCGGCTGACCGACCGCCGGCCACCACCGCGCCGCACCGGCACCGCACCGCACCGGCACCGCACCGCAACGAGGAGAGGACGTTCATGGAGAGTTTCGGGGCCCGGCTGCACCGGGCGGTCACGGAGCGGGGTCCGCTCTGCGTCGGCATCGATCCGCATCCCGGTCTGCTGGCCCGCTGGGGGCTGACCGACGACGTCTCCGGTCTCGACCGGTTCAGCCGTACGGTGGTCGAGGCGATCGGTGACCGGGTTGCGGTGGTCAAGCCCCAGTCGGCCTTTTTCGAGCGGTTCGGGGCCCGCGGAGTGGAAATTCTTGAGTCAACTATCCGACAGTTGCGCGATGCTGGAGCCCTCGTTCTGCTTGACGTCAAACGGGGCGACATCGGCTCCACGGTCGCCGCGTACGCCGCCGCGTATCTCGATCCGGCCAGCCCGCTGTACGTCGACGCGGTGACCGCCAGTCCTTACCTCGGCGTCGGCTCGCTGGCGCCGATGTTCGACCTCGCCACCACGCACGGCGGCGGCGTCTTCGTCCTGGCGCTCACCTCGAACCCGGAGGGCGCCGCCGTGCAGCATGCCCGCGCGGCCGACGGGCGCACCGTCGCGCAGACCGTCATCGACGAGATTTCGCAGCTCAACCGGGGTGCGGAGCCAATCGGCAGCTTCGGTCTGGTGGTCGGCGCGACCATCGGCGACACCGGGCACGACCTCTCCGGGGTGAACGGTCCGCTGCTGGCACCGGGGCTGGGCGCCCAGGGCGCCACGGCGGCGGACCTCCGTACCGTCTTCGGCACCAGCCTCTCGTCGGTGCTGCCGTCGTACTCCCGGGAGGTATTGAACGCGGGCCCCGACATCGGCGCCCTGCGGGCCGCCACGGACCGGGTGCTGACCGAGTGCCATGCTGCCGTGACCGCCTCCTGACTGACTGACAGGTCGGTCACTTTCTGTTGATCATGGCGCGCCCACGTTGCCGAAAGCTCCGATGACCGCTAGTTTTCCCCGCGCTGGGAACCACGGACCCCTTTGGTTGCCAGCGACACCACGTTTCACAGATGCGGCGGCGCGTCCGGCCCGTCGCGATAGGGACCTGAGGAGAACTGGTGCCGCTCCCGTCACTGACCCCTGAGCAGCGCGCTGCCGCGCTGGAGAAGGCCGCGGAGATCCGCAAGGCCCGTGCTGAGCTGAAGGAGCAGCTCAAGCAGGGCAAGACCACCCTCGCCGCCGTCCTGGACCGGGCCGAGTCCGACGACGTCGTCGGCAAGCTCAAGGTTTCGGCCGTGCTCCAGGCGATGCCGGGTATCGGCAAGATCCGGGCCACCCAGATCATGGAGAAGCTCAAGATCGCCGACAGCCGTCGCCTGCGTGGCCTGGGCGAGCAGCAGCGCAAGGCGCTGCTTGGAGAGTTCGCCGCCAACTGAGCTGCGGAGACGTGTAAAAACAAGCAGTGAGCACGGATGGTGAGGCGCGCCCGGCGGCTCGGCTCACCGTCCTGACCGGACCGTCAGGTACGGGTCGGGGCGGTGTGGCCAGGTTGGTCCGGGCGCGTCTGCCGTCGGTGTGGGTGCCGGTGCCGGTCACCACCCGGCCGGCCGGCCCCGGTGAGACCCAGGGCGTGGACCGGCACTTCGTCGACGCGGGCGACTTCGACCGGATGGTCGCCGCCGGGCAGCTGCTGGAGTGGACCCGGATCGGGTCGTACCGCCGGGGTCTGCCCCGCGAGCCGGTGCGGGCCCGGCTGGCCGCCGGGCGACCGGTGCTGCTGCCGCTCGACCTCCCCGGCGCGCTGGCGCTGCGCGCGACGGTGCCCGACGTGCGGCTGATCCTGCTCGTGCCCCCCGGGCACCGGCCGGACCCGACCGTCACGGCCGTCGCCGAACACACCGTCCGTCACGACCACACCGGGCGGGCCGTTACCGAGCTGGTAGGCTTGCTCGGTTCTTCCTTGCTGGCCCCGGCCCAGCCGCCGTCGCGCGGTTGAGGGATCGGGCCGCGTTCGCGCGGTTACTTCAGACGCAGAGGTTCATTCGTGGGATCCATCGCCAACCCCGAAGGCATCACCAACCCGCCGATCGACGAGCTCCTCGAGAAGACCACCTCGAAGTACGCGCTGGTCATCTTCGCCGCCAAGCGCGCCCGCCAGGTCAACGCCTACTACAGCCAGCTCGGTGAGGGCCTGCTGGAGTACGTCGGCCCGCTGGTGGAGACCACCCCCCAGGAGAAGCCGCTCTCGATCGCCATGCGGGAGATCAACGCCGGTCTGCTCACCGCTGAGCCGACCGACCAGCCGTAACCAGCCCGCGCGTCGATGTCCGCCGAGATCGTCCTCGGGGTCGGCGGTGGCATCGCCGCCTACAAGGCGTGTGAGCTGCTGCGGCTCTTCACCGAGTCGGGCCACCGCGTCCGGGTCGTGCCGACCGCGTCGGCGCTGCGCTTCGTCGGGGCGCCGACCTGGGCGGCGCTGAGCGGCCAGCCGGTCGCCGACGACGTCTGGTCCGACGCGCACGAGGTGCCGCACGTCCGGCTGGGCCGGCGGGCCGACCTGGTGGTCGTCGCGCCGGCCACCGCGGACCTGCTCGCCAAGGCCGCCACCGGCCTCGCCGACGACCTGCTCACCAACACGCTGCTGACCGCCCGCTGCCCGGTGGTGCTCGCCCCGGCGATGCACACCGAGATGTGGGAGCACCCGGCGACCGTGGCCAACGTCGCCACGCTGCGTGCCCGCGGCGTACGCGTCATCGAGCCGGCGGTCGGCCGGTTGACCGGAGCGGACACCGGCAAGGGGCGGTTGCCCGACCCGGCCGAGATCTTCGCGGTGGCCCGTCGGGCCCTGCGGCGCGGCCTCGACGCCCCGGCCGACCTCACCGGCCGGCACGTGGTGGTCACGGCGGGCGGCACCCGCGAGCCGCTCGACCCGGTCCGCTTCCTCGGCAACCGCTCCTCCGGCAAGCAGGGTTACGCCTTCGCCCGCACGGCGGTCGCCCGGGGCGCCCGGGTCACCCTGATCTCGGCCAACGTCGCCCTGGCCGACCCGGCGGGCGTCGACCTGGTCCGGGTCGGCACCACCGAGGAGCTGCGCAAGGCGACCCTGGAGGCGGCCGACGACGCGGACGTCGTGGTGATGGCGGCGGCGCCGGCCGACTTCCGTCCGGCGAGCTACGCGACCGGTAAGATCAAGAAGGTGGAGGACGGCAGCGCGCCCGTCATCGAGCTGGTCACCAACCCGGACATCGCCGCCGAGCTGGGCCGCCGCCGGCGGCCGGAGCAGGTCCTGGTGGTGTTCGCTGCGGAGACCGGGGACGCCGAGGTCAACGGCCGTGCCAAGCTCGCCCGCAAGCGGGCCGACCTGATCGTCGTCAACGAGGTCGGGGTGGACAAGGTCTTCGGCGCCGAAACCAACGCGGCGACCGTGATCGGCGCGGACGGCTCGGTGCACCGGCTGCCCGAGCAGCCCAAGGAGGACCTGGCCGACGGCGTCTGGGACCTCGTTTCGCCCCGGTTGGTGCAACGGTCCTGAGCCGTGGGCACTTCGCCGTTCCACGAGTCACCCTAGAACCTGGTGACTAAACTGCCGCGGAGCGACCGTTCAAGAGTTTCCACATGTTTAGGAGTGCCGTGACACGTCTCTTCACGTCCGAATCGGTCACGGAAGGCCACCCGGACAAGATTGCCGACCAGATCAGCGACGGCATCCTGGACGCCCTGCTGTCCCAGGACCCGCACAGCCGGGTCGCGGTCGAAACCCTGATCACCACCGGCCAGGTCCACGTGGCCGGTGAGGTGACCACCAAGGCTTACGCGGACATCCCGACCATCGTCCGGGAGACCATCCTGGGCATCGGGTACGACTCGTCGAAGAAGGGCTTCGACGGCGCCTCCTGCGGCGTGAGCGTCTCCATCGGCTCCCAGTCCGCGGACATCGCCCAGGGCGTCGACAATGCCTTCGAGCTGCGTACCGGCGCGTCGGAGAGCGCGCTGGACGCGCAGGGCGCCGGCGACCAGGGCATGATGTTCGGCTTCGCCTGCTCGGAGACCCCCGAGCTGATGCCGCTGCCGATCGCGCTGGCCCACCGGCTGGCCCGCCGGCTCTCGGCGGTGCGCAAGGACGGCACCGTGCCCTACCTGCGGCCGGACGGCAAGACGCAGGTCACCATCGAGTACGACGGCCTGCGGCCGGTGCGGCTCAACACGGTGGTCGTCTCCAGCCAGCACGCCGCGGACATCTCGCTGGACTCGCTGCTCACCCCGGACGTGCGCGAGCACGTCATCGCCCCGGAGCTGGAGGACCTCGGGCTGGACACCGAGGGCTACCGGCTGCTGGTGAACCCGACCGGCCGGTTCGAGATCGGCGGCCCGATGGGCGACGCCGGCCTGACCGGACGCAAGATCATCGTCGACACGTACGGCGGTTACGCCCGGCACGGCGGCGGCGCGTTCTCCGGCAAGGACCCGTCGAAGGTGGACCGCTCGGCCGCGTACGCCATGCGCTGGGTGGCCAAGAACGTCGTGGCCGCCGGCCTGGCCGAGCGTTGCGAGGCGCAGGTCGCGTACGCGATCGGCAAGGCCCACCCGGTGAGCCTGTTCATCGAGACGTTCGGCACCGAGACCGTGTCGGTCAGCTCGATCGAGAAGGCCGTCGGTGAGGTCTTCGACCTCCGCCCGGCCGCGATCATCCGGGACCTCAACCTGCTCCGCCCGATCTACCAGCAGACCGCCGCCTACGGCCACTTCGGCCGTGAGCTGCCCGAGCTGACCTGGGAGAGCACCGACCGGGCCGCCGACCTCAAGTCGGCCGCGGGAGCCTGACCGGCACCAGGCGCAGCGACCGGCGACCCGCTGACGGGTCGCCGGTCGCGCGCGTCTGCGTGGACGTGCCCCTGGCCCACCTGGACCGGCCCTTCGACTACCTGGTCCCCGCCGAGCTGGACGGGACCGCCGTCGCCGGGGTCCGGGTGAAGGTGCGCTTCGCCGGGCAGCTGGTCGACGGCTGGCTGCTGGAGCGGGTCGCCGAGTCCGACCACCCCCGGCTGGCCTACCTGGAGAAGGTGGTCTCACCGGAGCCGGTGCTGGCCCCGGAGATCGCGGCGCTGGCCCGCGCGGTCGCCGACCGGTACGCCGGCAGCCTCGCCGACGTGCTGCGGCTGGCCGTACCGCCCCGGCACGCCCGGGCCGAGAAGGAGGCCCGCGCCGACGCGGACCGGCCCGCCCCGTTCGACGGGCCCGTCGAGCCGCGCGGCTGGCGGGACTATCCGGCGGGGCCGGCGTACCTGCGGGCGCTCACCGAGGGCCGGGCCCCGCGCGCCGTCTGGTCGGCCCTGGCCGGCGAGGACTGGGCGGCCCGGTACGCCGACGCGGTGGCCGCCACGGTCGCCGGTGGCCGGGGCGCCGTGGTGGTGGTGGCCGACAACCGCGACCTCGACCGGCTCGACACCGCGCTGACCGCCGTGCTCGGTCCGGGCCGGCACGCCTGCCTCTCGGCGGCCCTCGGTCCGGCCCGCCGCTACCGGGCCTTCCTCGCCGCCCGCCGCGGCGACGTGTCCGTGGTGATCGGCACCCGGGCGGCGATGTTCGCGCCGGTGGACCGGCTCGGCCTGGTGGCCGTCTGGGACGACGGCGACGACCTGCACGCCGAGCCGCGCGCCCCCTATCCGCACGCCCGGGAGGTGCTGCTCACCCGGGCCCAGCTCGCCTCCGCCGGCGCCCTGGTCGGCGGGTACGCCCGCACCGCCGAGGCGCAACTGCTGGTGGAGACCGGCTGGGCCCGGGAGGTGGTCGCCGACCGGTCGACCGTGCGGGCGCGTACCCCGGCCATCGCACCGACCGGCGACGACCCGCAGCTGGCCCGCGACCCGGGCGCGGCGACCGCCCGGCTGCCCAGCCTGGCCTGGACCGCGGCCCGGGACACCCTGCGCGCGGACGCCCCGGTGCTGGTCCAGGTGCCGCGCCGCGGCTACCTGCCCTCGGTCTCCTGCGCCGACTGCCGTACCCCGGCCCGCTGCCCGCACTGCGCCGGCCCGCTCGCCCTGCGCTCGCACGACGCCCCGCCGGCCTGCCGCTGGTGCGGCCGGGTCGCCGCCGCCTACGCCTGCCCGGAGTGCGGCGGCCGGCGGCTGCGCGCGTCGGTCACCGGCGCCCGGCGCACCGCCGAGGAGCTGGGCCGGGCGTTCCCCGGCGTGCCGGTGCGCACGTCGGGACGGGAGGAGGTGCTGGCCACCGTGCCGGGCGGCGCCGGGCTGGTGATCGCCACCCCGGGCGCGGAGCCGGTGGCCGAGGGCGGGTACGGCGCGGTGCTGCTGCTCGACTCGTGGGCCCTGCTCACCCGGGCCGACCTGCGGGCCGGCGAGGAGGCGCTGCGGCGCTGGCTGGCCGCCGCGGCGCTGGCCCGACCCGCCCCGGCGGGTGGCCGGGTGGTGGTGGTCGCCGACGGGGCGCTCGCCCCGGTGCAGGCGCTGCTGCGCTGGGACGCGCCCTGGTTCGCGGCCCGGGAGCTGGCCGAACGGCGTGAGTTGGGCTTCCCCCCGGCGGTGCGGATGGCCAGCGTCACCGGGGTCGCCGAGGCGGTGGCCGACCTGCTCGCCGGAGCGCCGCTGCCCGAGGAGGCGGAACTGCTCGGCCCGGTGCCGGCCGACGACGACCGGGAACGCATGCTGGTGCGGGTGCCGCGGGCCCGGGCCGCCGCGCTGGCCGAGGCGCTGCACACGGCGGCCGGCCGGCGCAGCTCCCGCAAGGCCGCCGAACCGGTCCGCCTCCAGGTCGACCCGCTCAGCCTCTTCTGAGCGCCGGCCCGGTCACCCAGCGTGATGCCTTTCGGGGCTTCTGCGGAGCTTTGCCCAGGTGACAGGGTCGACGACGGACACCGTGTGCGGCGGGGGTACCGGCCGAAGGTGATAGCATCGCCCGTCATGCCCGGGCGTGACGAGGGCGCAGGCCCGTCGGTTCGACGCCAAGTCGATGATGTCAGTCAGCCGGTGATCAGGGGTGGACCAGTCGTGACCGTTCGTCAATCGATCGTCTTCAACGGTGACCTCGGCAGCGGGAAGAGCACCGTCTCCGTCGAGATCGCCAAGCGGCTGGGGATGCGCCGGGTCAGCGTCGGCGACCTCTACCGGCAGATGGCCCAGGAACGGCAGATGACCGCCCTCCAGCTCAACCTGCACGCCGAGCTGGACCAGGCCGTCGACGGCTACGTCGACCAGCTCCAGCGGGACATCGCCGCCTCCGGCGAACCGCTGGTGATGGACTCCCGGCTGGCCTGGCACTTCTTCACCGACGCGCTCAAGGTGCACATGATCACCGAGCCCGCCGAGGCGGCCCGCCGGGTGCTGCTCGGCCGCTCCGGGCCGGCCGAGAGCTACACCTCCCTGGAGGAGGCGAAGGCCAAGCTCCAGGAGCGCAGCGAGAGCGAGCGCAACCGGTTCATCGTCCGCTACGGCGTGGACAAGGCCCGGCTGCGCAACTACGACCTGGTCTGCGACAGCACCCGGGCCACACCGGAGCAGGTGATCCAGCACGTGGTCGACGCGTACGAGGGCCGGCTCGGTGCGGACGTGCTGCGCGACGCGCCCCCGCTGCTGCTGCTCGACCCGGCCCGGATCTATCCGACCGAGGACATCACCACGCTGCGCGGGCTCTGGGACTCGGAGTTCGTCGGTGAGGTCGCCGAGGGCGGCGACGAGGCCCTGGAGCCGCTGCGGATCGGCTACACCGGCGAGTACTTCTTCGTCGTCGACGGCCACCGGCGGCTCAGCGCGGCCCTCCAGAGCGGCTTCCCGCTGGTCCCGGCGCAGCTGGTGGCCGAGGTGGACGAGCCGGTGGTCGGCGGGATGAGCGCGGTGGAGTACTTCACCGCCCAGGTCCGCCCGGGCATCGTCCACGACTGGGCCGCCGCGCACGGCACCGAACTCCCGCTGCCCGCGCACGCCCTGCTCGCCGGGGACGCGGTGCTGGCCGGGGAGCCCGGCGGCGCCTGAGCCGTCCCGGCTCGACACGGGATCGCCGGATCGGCCGAATCGGAGCATGATGGGGGCTCGGGTCCGATTCCGGGGAGGCCGACCGTGGATCCTGCCGACGCCCTCGCAGAGCTGTTGGCGCCGTCGGGACGGGTGAACCCGTACCCGATCTACGAGCTGTTGCGCGAGCACGGGCCGGTGACCGCCGCCGGGCCGGTCTTCTTCGTCGCCACCGGCTACGCGGAGGTCGACGCGATCCTGCGGGACCCCCGGTTCGGGGTGCTGGACGACGCCCTGCGCGACCAGTTCCTGCCCGGCTGGCGGGAGAGCCCCGCCGTGCTGTCCATCTCCCGCTCCATGCTGCGGACCAACCCGCCGGACCACAGCCGGATGCGGCGGTTGGCCGCGGGCGCGTTCACGCCACGGCGCATCGCCGCGATGCGCGACGTGGTGGTCGCCCAGGCCGACGAGCTGATCGACGGGATGCTGGCCCGGGGCCGCGACGGCGACCCGGTCGACTTCATGGACGACTTCGCCTATCCGCTGCCGGTCGGCGTGATCTGTGCGCTGCTCGGCGTCCCGACGGCGGACCGGGGGCTGTTCCGCCGGTGGGCCGCCGAGCTGACCGGCGTCCTGGAGCCGGAGATCAGCCCGGCGGAGCTGGCCATGGCCGACCGTGGCGCCAGTGAGCTGCGCGACTACTTCACCGAGCTGGTCGAGGCCCGCCGCCGTACGCCGACCGACGACCTGACCAGCGCGCTGGTGCAGGCGCACGACACCGACGGCGCCCGGCTCTCCGGCGACGAGCTGCTGGCCAACCTGGTCGTGCTGCTGGTGGCCGGCTTCGAGACCACCACCAACCTGCTCGGCAACGGCCTGGTGGTGCTGCTCGACCACCCGCGGGAGGCGGCGGCACTGCGCGAGCACCCGGAGTTCGCCCCGGGCTACGTCGACGAGCTGCTGCGCTACGACTCACCCGTCCAGCTGACCTCGCGGGTGAGCACCGCGCCGAGCCGGCACGGCGGGGTCGACCTGCCGGCCGGCAGCTGGCTCATGCTCAGCCTCGGCGCCGCCAACCGTGATCCCGGTCGCTATCCCGAGCCGGAGCGGTTCGACCCGGGGCGTACCCAGGTCCACCCGCTCTCCTTCGGCGCCGGCCCGCACTACTGCATCGGTGCGGGACTGGCCCGGCTGGAGGCGCAGGTGGCCTTCCCGCTGCTGCTGCGCCGGCTGCCCGGCCTGGCCCTGGCCGGCGACCCGGAACGCCGGGTCCGGCTCACCCTGCGCGGGTACGCCACCCTGCCGGTCACCGTGGGCGCTGCGACCCCCGGCCCCGATCGCGGTACGCCGGCCGGGGCGGTCCGGGCGACTCCGTAGACTGGTACGGCACCGTCCGTCCACCGAAGGAGTCTGCCCGCGTGACCGTCCAGCCCATCCGTCTGTTCGGCGACCCGGTGCTGCGCACGCCGGCCGACCCCGTGGTCGACTTCGACGTGGAGCTGCGCAAGCTCGTCGCCGACCTCACCGACACGATGCGCGAGCAGAACGGCGCCGGCCTGGCCGCGCCGCAGCTCGGCGTGGGCCTGCGGGTGTTCACCTTCGACGTCGACGACGTGCTCGGCCACCTGGTCAACCCGGTGCTCGAGTTCCCCGATGAGGAGGAGCAGGACGGCCCGGAGGGCTGCCTCTCCATTCCCGGGCTCTACTTCGACACCAAGCGCCGGCGAAACGTCATCGCCAAGGGCTTCAACGGCTACGGCGACCCGCTGCAGATCGTCGGCACCGGCCTGATGGCCCGCTGCGTGCAGCACGAGACCGACCACCTCGACGGGGTGCTCTTCCTCGACCGGCTGGATCCGGCCGGCCGCAAGGCCGCCATGAAGGCGATCCGCCAGGCCGAGTGGTACGACGAGGCCGCCCCGCCCACGGTCAAGCTGAACCCGCACGCCGCCGGCAGCCCGTTCGGGCTGGGGCGGTGACCCGGTGCGCCTGATCTTCGCCGGTACGCCGGCCGTCGCCCTGCCCGCCCTGGAGGCCGTCGCCGCCTCCGGCCACGAGCTGCTGGCCGTGGTCACCCGCCCCGACGCGCCGGCCGGTCGCGGCCGTGGTCTTCACCGCTCGCCCGTCGGCGCCTGGGCCGACGAGCGCGGCATCGAGGTGCTCACCCCCGCCCGGCCCCGGGAGCCGGAGTTCCTGGACCGGCTGCGTGACCTCGCCCCGGACTGCGTCCCCGTGGTCGCGTACGGCGCCCTGGTGCCGCCGGTGGCGCTGGAGATCCCCCGGCACGGCTGGGTGAACCTGCACTTCTCGCTGCTGCCGGCCTGGCGTGGCGCGGCGCCCGTGCAGCACGCCGTGCTGCACGGCGACGAGCTGACCGGGGCCAGCGTCTTCCAGCTGGAACAGGGACTGGACACCGGTCCCGTCTACGGCACGCTGACCGACGAGATCCGCCCCACCGACACCTCCGGCGACCTGTTGGAGCGGTTGGCCCACTCCGGGGCCGGCCTGCTGGTGGCGGTGCTCGACGCGATCGACGCCGGCGGCGCCCGCGCCGAGCCGCAGCCCGCCGACGGGGTGTCGCTGGCCCCGAAGCTGACCGTCGAGGACGCCCGGGTGCGCTGGACCGACCCCGCCTTCGCGGTGGACCGGCGGGTCCGCGCCTGCGCCCCGGCGCCCGGGGCGTGGACGACCTTCCGGGACGACCGGGTCAAGCTCGGTCCGGTGCGGCCGGTGCCCGACGGGCCCGAGCTGAAGCCCGGTGAGCTGCTGGTGGAGAAGTCCCGGGTGCTGGCCGGCACGGCCACCGGTCCGGTGCGGCTCGGCGAGGTGCGGGCGGCCGGCAAGAAGGCCATGTCCGCCAGCGACTGGGCGCGCGGTGTCCGGGTCACCACCGGCGAGGTGTTCGCGTGAGCGCGCCGTCCGAGTCTCGGGGCGAGCACTCCGCCGACCAGGGCCGGTCGGCCGGCGCTCGGGGCGACGGTCCGCGCGACGGCGACCGGGGGCGGTCCTTCGACCGCGGCGACCGGTATCCGCGTGGCGAGCGCTCCGGCCCCCGCGGTGACCGGCGTGGCGGCGGGCAGTTCGGCGGGGACCGGCGTGGCGGCGGCCGGCCGGCGCGGCCGACCGTGGACCTGCCGAGATACGTCGCGTACCAGGCGGTCGCGGCGGTGCACCGCGACGACGCGTACGCCAACCTGGTGCTGCCGGCGATGCTTCGCGAGGAGGGGCTGACCGGCCGGGACGCGGCGTTCGCCACCGAGCTGACCTACGGCACGCTGCGGCACACCGGCACCCTGGACGCGATCGTCACCGACGCGGCCGGGCGGGACGTGCAGCGGATCGACCCGCCGGTGCGGGACGCGCTGCGGATCGGGGCGTACCAACTCCTGCACACCCGGGTGCCGGCGCACGCGGCGGTCTCCTCCACGGTGGACCTGGTGCGTCAGGTCGGGCCGGGCGCCACCGGGTTCGCCAACGCCGTCCTGCGGGAGATCACCACCCGGGACCACGACGCCTGGGTGGCCAAGCTCGCCCCGGATTCGGCGACCGACCCGATCGGGCACCTGGCGCTGGCGTACAGCCACCCGCAGTGGATCGTGCGGGCCTTCTCCGAGGCGCTCGGCGGTGACCTGGCCGAGACCGAGCGGCTGCTGATCGAGGACAACGAGCGGCCCCCGGTGCACCTGTGCGCCCGGCCGGGGCTGGCCGACCCGGTCGAGCTGGCCGACGAGGTGGGTGGCGCCCCGGGCGCCTTCTCCCCGTACGCGGTCTATCTCGGCGGCGGCGCCCCGGGTGACCTGCGGGCGATCGTCGAGGGACGCGCGCACGTCCAGGACGAGGGCTCGCAGCTGGTGGCGAACGCGCTGGCCAACGCCCCGCTGGACGGGCCGGACGGCCGGTGGCTGGACCTGTGCGCCGGCCCCGGCGGCAAGGCCGGACTGTTGGGTGCCCTGGCCGCGCAGCGCGGCGCCCGGGTGACCGCGGTGGAGGTGGCCGAGCACCGCGCCCGGCTGGTCGAGCAGGCCACCCGTGGGCTGCCGGTGGCCGTGCTGGCCGCCGACGGCCGCGAGGTCGGGGCGCATCCGAAGCTGCCCGAGGAGCACTTCGACCGGGTGCTGGTCGACGCGCCCTGCACCGGGCTGGGCTCGCTGCGTCGCCGGCCGGAGTCCCGGTGGCGGCGGCAGCCGTCGGACCTGCCCCCGCTGACCCGCCTGCAACGCGAGCTGCTGGGTGCGGCGCTGCGAGCGGTCCGACCGGGCGGCCTGGTGGCGTACGTGACCTGCTCCCCGCACACGGTCGAGACGCACGTGACGGTGACCGAGGCGGCCCGCCGCTCCGGGGTTCCGGCCGACTTCGTCGACGCCCGCCCGCTGCTGCCGGCCGGCATGCCGGGGCTCGGTGACGGGCCGTCGGTGCAGCTCTGGCCGCACCGGCACGGCACCGACGCGATGTTCCTCGCCGTCCTGCGCCGTACCTGACCCGGATGTCCCGGCCGCGGCAGCTCACCCTGCCGCGGCCGGGCCGTGCGTCCGCGTCAACGTCCGCGTCAACGTCCGCGTCAAGATCGTGCTCGATCGTGGAAGTAGGGGCATCGGAGCGAAACCGAGGCCACTACTTCCAGGATCGAGGGTGATCTCGAGGCAGGGTCGCCGGCGACGGCGCGCACGGCGGGGCATTGGGCGGAACGCGTCGGGCGGGGACGGCCCGCGGGTCAGATGGCGGGCAGGCCCTTGGGGCCGGCGCCGCGCATCGAGCGGGTCAGCTTCCGGTCGTCGCTCCACAGGAAGCAGCGGATGCCCCGGTCGCCCTCCTCCCACTCCCGTTGCGAGGGGGGATAGAAGATCGACCCGGCCCGGTACGGCAGGTCGCTGTTGTTCGGCACGGCGGCGAAGGCGGCGATCAGGGCCATGCAGCGGCGGTGCACCTGCTGGGTGGCCCTGACGAACTGCGCCCAGCTCATGTCCCGTTCCAGGTAGACCCCGACGAACTCGGCGCGGTGCGGCTCGGTGCAGAGCACCGGCGCCATGTAGTTGAGGTTCTTGCCGATGAGTTTCGGATCGAAGCAGCGGTGGGTCAGCGGGTTGTCGCCGATCATCGCCCCGCGCAGGCTGCCGGTGCGGTTGCGGGGCCGGGTGTTGTCGATGCTGTCGGTCTCGCTCAGGTCGCACCGGAACCAGCGGGCGCCGGCCGCCCAGGCGGCCTGGGCGGGCAGCGCGATGTTGAGGGTCAGCCGGGCGGAGTGCCAGTCCCCACCGAGCACCTCCCGGGCCCGCTGGTCGCACTCCGGTCGTGCGGTGCGCAGCGCGGGGGAGCCGGGCTCCGGCCGCCGCTCGGACTGCGCCGCCGCGCCGGTGAAGGTGCCGACGTGGATGGCCTCGGCGAGGTGGCTGCGGGCGCAGTCGACCGTCTCGTAGCTGGCGGCCTGCACCACCGGGGTGATCCGGGGCAGGCAGGCGTCGGTGGCGGGGACGAACAGCGCCGGCGGCCGCAGCGCCGGCCAGTCGTCGGTGAGGTCACCGTCGGCGTGGTGCGGGCGTACGCAGCCGCCGAGCATCGCCGTCGTCGTGCCGGCCAGCGCCAGCGCCACCAGCCACCGTCGCATCGTCCGCCCTTTCCGGGAATGACGGCCGGAACGCCGCGGCCCGGGTGCCGTCGTGCGCCACCGGGCGTGCAGCATATGTCACCGTCCTGCATGGAGTGTTGCCGTCTTTCAGTCGGTCGGCCAGTCACTGCTGGCCTTTCGTCCGATATTCGGCGAGCGGACCGGGCAATTCTGCACCACCGGTGACAGTCGGATCACGGTACGTCCCGGGTGGTGCCGCGATGCGGCCCGGGGGTGACCGCGTTCGTACACTGGCCCGGTGACCGTACCGCCGCCGATCGTCGCGCCGAGCATCCTGGCCGCCGACTTCGCCCACCTCGCCGATGAGGTCCGTGCCGTCGAGAACGCCGCCGACTGGCTGCACGTGGACGTGATGGACAACCACTTCGTGCCCAACCTGACCATCGGGCTGCCCGTGGTGCAGAGCCTGCGGGCGGTGACCCAGCTCCCGTTCGACGTGCACCTCATGATCTCCGACCCGCGCCGCTGGGCGCCCGGGTACGCCGACGCCGGGGCCTACAACGTCACCTTCCACGCCGAGGCGTGCGACGACCCGGTGGCCCTGGCCAAGGACCTGCGCTCCGCCGGGGCGAAGGCCGGGCTGGCCATCGACCGGGACACCCCGATCGAGCCGTACCTGGACCTGCTGCCCAGCTTCGACACCCTGCTGATCATGACGATCAAGGCGGGCTTCGGCGGGCAGCGGTTCATCCCGCACCTGCTGGACAAGGTGCGGGCGGCGCGCCGGCACGCCTCCGCCGGCCACCTCGAGCTGCGTATCGAGGTCGACGGGGGGATCGCCGCGGACACCATCGAGCAGGCCGCCGCGGCCGGCGCGGACGCCTTCGTGGCGGGCACCGCGGTCTACGGCGCCGACGACCCGGCCGAGGCGGTACGCCGGCTGCGGGGCCTCGCGGAACGCGCGGTCGCCGGGGCCTGAGGTGGACGCGGCCGAGGACCGACCCGACGTCATCCTGGTCGTCGACGACGACGAGGACATCGCCCGCTTCGTCGAGTTCAACCTGCGGCTGCACGGTTTCGAGGTGATCCACGCCAGCGACGGCCAGGAGGCGCTCGAGGTGATCGAGCGCCAACGGCCGGACCTGGCCGTGGTGGACCTGATGATGCCCCGGATCGACGGCCTGGAGCTGACCCGCCGGCTGCGCGCCGACCCGATGACCTCGGCGCTGCCGGTGATCATGCTGACCGCCAAGGGGATGACCGTGGACAAGGTCCACGGGCTCAGCGCCGGCGCGGACGACTACCTGGTCAAGCCCTTCGACACCGCCGAGCTGGTGGCCCGGGTCGCCTCCACCCTGCGACGGAACAAGGAGTTCCGGGAGGTCTCGCCGCTGACCGGCCTGCCGGGCAACAGCCGGATCCGCCGGGAGATCGCCGACCGGGTCCGCAACGGTGTCGACTACGCCGTCGGGTACGTCGACATCGACCGGTTCAAGAGCGTCAACGACCGCTACGGCTTCGTCCGCGGCGACGAGTTCATCTCGGCGCTGGCCCGCAGCCTGCACCGGGCGGTGGTGTCGATCGGCATCCCGCCGGCCTTCCTCGGCCACGTCGGCGGCGACGACTTCGTCATCGTCTGCGCCCCCGACCAGGTCCGCCCGCTGACCTCCCGGGCGGTGGTGGACTTCGAGAAGGCGGCCGACTCGCTCTACGACCCGCCGGACCGGGAACGCGGGTTCGTGGAGCTCAAGGACCGCCGGGGCAACATCCGCCGGGCCGCGCTGGTCACCCTCTCCATCGGCGTCTCCCTGTCCGACGCGGGGAAGCGGTTCAGCGACCCGCTGGAGGCGATCGCCGTCGCCTCGGAGATGAAGTCGGTGGCCAAGAGCCAACCGGGCTCGTACGTGGCGGTCGACCGCAGGCGCGGAGTTACCTGAGGTTGCTGTCTTTCTGTGAGTTCGCTCGCCCGGGTGGCGCGGGCACCCGCCGGACGTGTAAGACTTCCGGATGTACCCACCACGCGCTGGCGGGGCTCGGTGAAATTCCGAACCGGCGGTGATCCACGGTCCGACCGTGGTAAGCCCGCGACCCGGACGGCTTCGGCCGTGCGGTGGACCTGGTGAGAATCCGGGGCCGACGGTTGGCGACGGCACGTTCGCGTCGCCAGAAAGTCCGGATGGGAGACAGCGCGCGGGACGGGGAGAGCCTGCGCGCCGGCTGCTGTCCAGCCGCCGTTCGGGCTCCCCGGGGTCGGCCATGCCGTCCCCGGATCTCCGCCGCCGCCTGCCTGCGGCCCCTTGGCCGTTGCCTCCCGAGCCGCCCGCGCGCGACCGGCGAGTGAGAGGGCAGGGCAGCGGCGATGGCGAGGTTCTCCGTCGACGAGGCGATGCTGCGTGCCGTCGCGCTCGCCGCCCGGGGGCTCGGCACCGCGAGCCCCAACCCGGTGGTCGGCTGCGTGCTGCTCGATCCGGACGGCGAGGTCGTCGGCGAGGGATTCCACGCGTACGCGGGCGGGCCGCACGCCGAGATCGTCGCGCTCGCCCAGGCCGGTGAGCGCGCCCGGGGCGGCACCGCGGTGGTCACCCTGGAACCCTGCGACCACGTCGGGCGTACCGGGCCGTGCAGCCTCGCGCTGATCCGCGCCGGGGTGGCCCGGGTGGTGATCGCCGTGCCCGACCCGAACCCGGTCGCCTCCGGCGGGGCCCACACCCTGCGCGACGCCGGCATCGAGGTGGAGTTCGGCGTCCGCGCCGCCGAGGCCGAGGCCGGCAACGTCGCCTGGCTGACCTCCACCCGGCGCGGCTGGCCGTACGTGATCTGGAAGTACGCGGCCACCCTCGACGGCCGGTCGGCGGCGGCCGACGGCACCAGCATGTGGATCACCTCCGAGCCGGCCCGGATGGACGTGCACGCCCTGCGCGGCACCGTCGACGCGGTGCTCGCCGGGGTGGGCACCGTGCTCGCCGACGACCCCCGGCTCACCGCCCGCAATCTGCGCGACGGCACGCTGGCCATCCGGCAGCCGCTGCGCGTGGTGGTGGACAGCGCCGGCCGTACCCCGGTCGGGGCGCAGGTCCGCGACGCCGCCGCACCCACCTGGATCGCCACCGCCGCGGAGGTCGGGGCCGGGCCGGACGGCCGGGTCGACCTGCCGGCGCTCCTGGCCGAGCTGCACCGCCGCGGCGTGCGCGCCGCGCTGCTGGAGGGCGGCCCGCGGCTGGCCGGCGCGTTCCTCGCCGCCGGCCTGGTCGACCAGGTCGTCGGGTACGTCGCCCCCCGGCTGCTCGGCGCCGGGCCGACCGCCCTGCTCGACGCGGGTGTCACCACCATCGCCGAGGCCATCGACCTGGAGATCACCGACGTCACCCGGATCGGTCCCGACCTGCGGATCACCGCCCGACCCCGAAAGAGGGAGAGCTGACATGTTCACCGGCATCGTCGAGGAGTTGGGCGAGATCGTCGGGGTGACCGCGACCGGCGGGGACTCCGCCCTGGTCGCCGTCCGCGGCCCGCTGGTCACCTCCGACGCCCGGCACGGCGACTCGATCGCCGTCAACGGCGTCTGCCTGACCGTGGTCGACGTCGACGGCGGGGTGTTCACCGCCGACGTGATGGGGGAGACGCTGCGCCGCACCGCGCTGGGCGTGCTGCGCCCGGGCACCCCGGTCAACCTGGAGCGGGCCGCGGCCCTGGGCAGCCGGCTCGGCGGCCACCTGGTCCAGGGCCACGTCGACGGGGTCGGCGAGCTCCTCTCCCGGGAGCCCGCCGAGCAGTGGGAGACGGTCCGCTTCCGGCTCCCCGCCCACCTGGCCCGGTACGTGGTGGAGAAGGGCTCGATCACCGTCGACGGCGTCTCGCTGACCGTCGCCGCGGTCGGCGACGACTGGTTCAGCGTCGGGCTGATCCCGACCACCCTCCAGCTGACCGTCCTGGGCGCGAAGAGCGTCGGCGACCCGGTCAACCTGGAGGTCGACGTGCTGGCCAAGTACGTCGAGCGGCTGCTCGGCAGCCGGGCCGGCGGGGGTGAGGGCTGATGGGCCCGCTCGGCTGGCTGCTCGACGCCCAGGTCCACGTCGCCGGCTCCCCGGTGCTGGTCCGGGAGATCGTCGGCAACGTGTTCGGGCTGGCCTCCGCCCTGTTCGGCCTGCGTCGGCTGGTCTGGGCCTGGCCGGTCGGCATGATCGGCAACGCGCTGCTGTTCACCGTCTTCCTCGGCGGGGTGTTCGCCACCCCGCAGGCGCACGACCTCTACGGGCAGGCCGGCCGGCAGGTCTTCTTCTTCGCGGTCAGCGTCTACGGCTGGTGGCGCTGGTCGCGCAACCGGCACGCCGGTGACGGGGACCAGCCGGCGGTGAACCCGCGCTGGGCCACCGGCCGGGAGCGCCTCGGCCTGCTCGCCGCCGCGGCTCTCGGCACCGCCGCCGGCTACCCGCTGCTCGCGGCGCTGGGCTCCTGGGGCCCGCTGCCGGACGCCTGGATCCTGACCGGCAGCCTGCTCGCCACGTACGGCATGGCGCGCGGCTGGGTCGAGTTCTGGGTGATCTGGATCGCCGTCGACGCGGTCGGGGTGCCGCTGCTGCTGCGCGGCGGCTTCTACCCCTCCGCGGCGATGTACCTCGTCTACGGCGCCTTCTGCGTCTGGGGCCTGGTCGCCTGGTGGCGTACCTCCCGCCGGATCTCCACGCCCGCCCAACCGATCCCGTCCACCTACTCGGAGGTCGTGGCATGACCAGCACGTTCGCCAGCATCGAACAGGCGGTCGCCGACATCGCCGCCGGTCGTCCCGTCGTCGTGGTCGACGACGAGAACCGGGAGAACGAGGGCGACCTGATCTTCGCCGCCGAACTGGCCACCCCGGAGCTGGTGGCGTTCATGGTGCGGTACACGTCCGGCTACATCTGCGTCTCGCTCACCGAGAGCGAGTGCGACCGGCTGGACCTGCCGCCGATGCACCACACCAACCAGGACCGGCGGGGCACCGCGTACACGGTGACGGTGGACGCCCGGGAGGGGATCAGCACCGGCATCTCGGCCGCCGACCGCTGCCGCACCATCCGGCTCCTCGCCGACGCGGGCACCGACCCGACCGACCTGTCCCGGCCCGGGCACGTGGTGCCGCTGCGGGCCCGCGAGGGCGGGGTGCTGCGCCGCCCCGGCCACACCGAGGCGGGCGTGGACCTGACCCGGCTGGCCGGGTTGCGCCCGGCGGGCGTGCTCTGTGAGCTGGTCAACGACGACGGCACCATGATGCGGGTGCCGGACCTGGAGAAGTTCTGCGCCGAGCACGAGCTGACCCTGGTCACCATCGCCGACCTGGTGGCCTACCGGCGGCGGCACGAGAAGCAGGTCGAGCAGGTCGCCGACGCCCGGATGCCCACTCCGCACGGAGTGTTCCGGGCGCTGGGCTACCGGGCCGAGCACGACCCGGCCGAACACGTCGCCATGGTGTACGGCGAGATCGGCGACGGGCAGGACGTGCTGGTCCGGGTGCACTCCGAGTGCCTGACCGGGGACGTGTTCGGCTCGCTGCGCTGCGACTGCGGCCCGCAGTTGCAGGCCGCGCTGGCCCGGGTCGCCCGGGAGGGGCGCGGGGTGGTGCTCTACGTCCGCGGTCACGAGGGCCGGGGCATCGGCCTGCTGCACAAGCTGCAGGCGTACCAGCTGCAGGACCTGGGCCGGGACACCGTGGACGCGAACCTGGACCTGGGCCTGCCGGCCGACGCCCGGGACTACGGCACCGGCGCGCAGATCCTCTACGACCTGGGCGTGCGGTCGATGCGGCTGCTCACCAACAACCCGGCCAAGCGGGCCGGGCTGGAGGGGTACGGCCTGACCATCACCGGCCGCGAAGGGCTGCCGATCCGGTCCAACCCGGAGAACGTGCGGTACCTGCGCACCAAGCGGGAGCGGATGGGGCACCTGTTGGACGAGTTCGACGAACTGGGCGAGCAGACCGAGGCGCCGATGGGGCGTCCGGTCGCCGGCGACGAGATCGGAGCATAGCGATGGCGGGATTCGGCGAGCCCGGGGTGGACGCGGTCGACGCCGCGGGCCTGACCGTGGGCGTGGTGGCCGCCCGGTGGCACGGCGAGCTGACCGACCACATGCTCGACCGGGCCGTGGCGGCGGCGCAGGCGTGCGGCGCCCGCGCCGTGGCGGCCCGGGTGGCCGGCTCGGTGGAGCTGCCCGTGGTGGCGCAGGCCCTGGCCCGCCGCTGCGACGTGGTGGTCGCGCTCGGCGTGGTCGTCCGGGGCGCCACCGCCCACTTCGACTACGTCTGCCAGTCGGTCACCGAGGGGCTGACCCGGGTGGCCCTGGACGAGGGGAAGCCGGTGGCCCACGGTGTGCTCACCGTCGACACGATCGAGCAGGCCCGGGACCGGGCCGGCCTGCCCGGCTCCGCCGAGGACAAGGGCTGGGCGGCGACCGTGGCGGCGCTGGACGCGGCGCTGACGATCCGGGGCCTGGACCGGTCCGGCCAGCGGGTCGGCTTCGGCGGCTGACCGCCGGCCGGTCGGCTCGGCCGGGCCTGCGTGCGTCCGGCCCTTCCGGTCGGCTCCGGCTTTCCGAACCGCCCTGCCGGGCGACGGAGGTGGAGTCCGGCCGCCTACAGACTTGAGAGCGTCGACGACTCACCGCCGCGAACGCCGCCCGCCGGCCGTCCGCGACGCGGGCCTGTGTCGTCGTGAGTCATCTGTGCTCTCACGTCCGTAGGCGCGCGGCGGGGACTCTGGAGCCCCGGCTCGGGGGCCGACCAGCACTCACCGTGGGGAAGATGACCCGTCCGGACCCGGCGCACGCGGCCCGGCCGGTCGGCTGGAAGAATCGCGGCGTGAAGACGTTCGAGGAGTTGTTCGCCGAGCTGCAGGCCAAGGCCGCCGCCGGCACCCCGGGCTCCGGCACGGTCGCCGCCCTGGAGAAGGGGGTGCACTTCGTCGGCAAGAAGGTCGTCGAGGAGGCGGCCGAGTCGTGGATGGCCGCCGAGCACGAGGGGCCGGAGCGTACCGCCGAGGAGATCTCCCAGCTGCTCTACCAGGTCCAGGTGCTGATGCTGGCCAGCGGTCTCGAGCTCAAGGACGTCTACCGACATCTGTGAGTGCGCCCACTCGTTGATCACACCCGATCGAAGGAGCACTCCGTCATGCTGCGTGTCGCCGTACCCAACAAGGGCGCCCTGGCCGAGAAGGCCGCCCAGATGCTGCGCGAGGCGGGCTACCGCCAGCGCACCGACCCGAAGGACCTCGTCTGCCGCGACGAGGCCAACGACATCGAGTTCTTCTACCTGCGGCCCAAGGACATCGCCACCTACGTCGGCTCCGGCGACCTGGACGTCGGGATCACCGGCCGCGACCTGTTGATCGACTCCGGCGCCCCGGCCGAGGAGATCGTCGACCTGGCGTTCGGCCGGGCCACCTTCCGCTTCGCCGCCCGCCCGCAGGACGTCGACGACGTCCGTGAGCTGGGCGGGCACCGGATCGCCACCGCGTACCCGGGTCTGGTCGAGCGGCACCTCGCCGAGCTGGGCGTCAAGGCCGACGTGATCCGCCTCGACGGGGCGGTGGAGAACGCCATCCGCCTCGGTGTGGCCGACGTGGTCGCCGACGTGGTGGAGACCGGCGCCACGCTGCGCCAGGCCGGCCTGGTGGTCTTCGGTGAGCCGCTGCTGCGCTCCTCGGCGGTGCTGGTCCGGCGCAGCGGCGCCCCCGGCTGTGCCCAGGCCGACCAGCTGCTCCGCCGGCTGCACGGCGTGCTGGTCGCCCGGCGGTACGTGATGCTCGCCTACGACGTGCCGGCCGGTCTGCTCGACCGGGCCAGCTCGCTGACCCCGGGCATCGAGTCGCCGACCGTCTCCCCGCTGCACCGGGAGGGCTGGGTCGCGGTGCAGGCCATGGTGCTCCGCGACGACGTGCACCGGATCATGGACGAGCTCTACGACCTGGGGGCCCGGGCGATCCTGGTCACCAACATCCACGCCTGCCGGCTGTGAGGCCGCTGCCGTCGGCGGTCGCCCTGGCCGTGGTGGTCCTGGGTGGGGCGGCCGCCGCGGCACAGGGCGCGGTCAACGCCGAGCTGGGGGAGCGGGCCGGCAACCCGGTGCTCGGAGCGGTGGTGAACAACCTCGGCGGCACCCTGCTGATCCTGGTCGGCCTGATCGCGCTCCCCTCGATGCGGGCCGGGCTGGCCGCCCTGCGCCGCGCTCGGCTGCCCTGGTGGGCATACCTCGGCGGGCTCGGCGGGGCGGCGATCGTGGTGGTCGGCACGTACGTCGTACCCGTGCTCGGCGTCGCGGTCTTCACCATCGCGCAGGTGGCCGGGGGCAGCCTCGGCGGCCTGGCGGTGGACCGGGCCGGGCTGGCGCCGGTGGGGCGGCTGGCGCTGACCGTGCCCCGGGTGGCCGGCGCGCTGCTCGGGGTGGCCGCGGTCGCCCTGGCGCAGCTCGGCCGCCCGGTCGGTGAGTTGGCGGTCGGGCTGGTGCTGCTCGCGGTGGGCGGTGGGCTGGCGGTCGCGGTGCAGACGGCGCTGAACGGTCGGGTCTCCGCCGCCGGCACGTCGTCGGCCGGGGTGGCCGTCAACTTCGCCACCAGCACCCCGGTGGTGCTGCTGGTGGCGGTGGTCGCAGGGGCGTTCAGCGGCCCCGCGCCGGGCTGGCCGACCACCTGGTACCTCTACGCCGGCGGACTGCTCGGGGTCGGCATCGTGGCGTCCCTGGTGGTGGGCGTACGGGCGGTGGGGGTGCTGCGCACCGGGCTGGCCCTGGTGGCCGGGCAGCTCGCCGGGGCGCTCCTGCTCGACGTGCTGCTGCCCGGTGGAGCGGGGCTGCGGCTGCCGGTGCTGGCCGGCTCGGCGCTGACCCTGCTGGCCGTGCTGGTCGCCGGGGTACGGCCCCGCCGCCGGCCGGTCCGTGTGGCGGCCGAGCCCGCCGGTGAGTCGGATGGCAGACTGGTGGGGTGAGCGACGACGATCGGGTGAGCCTGCGACCACGCAAGATCCGGCTGGTGTGCTGGACGTCGGCGGTCGTCCTGGTCGTGGTCTTCAGCCTGGTGGCCACCTCGCTGACCGGCCCGACCGGCGACGGCTACGGCAGCTTCCAGCGCGGCGACCAGATCGCCATGATCGGTCTGGGCGTGTTCGGCGCGCTCGGCCTGCTGCTGTTCACCCGGCCACGGGTGGAGGCGGACGCCAAGGGCGTGCGGGTGCGCAACGTGACCGGATCGTACGACCTGCCCTGGGAGGTCGTCCGGGGGGTCCGGTTCGACCGGGGCGCGCCGTGGGCCAGCCTCGAGCTGCACGACGACGACCTGCTGCCGATGGTCGCCCTCCAGGCCGCCGACAAGGAGCTGGCGGTGGAGGGCGTGCGCGCCCTGCGCCGGCTGCACCGGGCCCACCTGGCCACCCTCGGCGAGGCCGCCTCCGGCCGCTGACCGGCCCGCCCCGCCCCGGCGTGCCGACGGTGCCCGGTTTGGGAGGCGACGCCGGCAGGGTGTAGTGTTACCGAGTCGACCAGGCTGCCCCCGTGTCTCACGAGTGGGCAGCCGTTGAAGCGGAGCGCCTGCTCCCACCCGAGTCGCCGACGAGGCGTCCGGGTCCGGTCACCGGTTCCGGGGACACCCCGGTCCCGGATGCGCGACCATGTGGTCGTGCCGACCGGTCGAGCGGGCCCTGGCATGCGCCGGGGCCTTCTGCTTTCCGGGTCGCTCCCACCCGGGAGCTCCCGCGGGTCGGCACCGCAGGAGACTTGACTCGAGGAGGCCACATCAGCGTCGAACCACGCGTGAACGAGCAGATCCGGGCACGTGAGGTCCGACTGGTCGGCCCTGAGGGTGAGCAGGTGGGCATCGTCCCGCTGGAGCGCGCCCTGCAGCTGGCCGCGGACGTCGACCTGGACCTGGTCGAGGTTGCGCCGATGGCGCGCCCGCCGGTGTGCAAGCTCATGGACTTCGGCAAGTTCAAGTACGAGAGCGCACTCAAGGCGCGCGAAGCGCGGCGTAACCAGCAGCAGACCGTCATCAAGGAGATGAAGCTCCGCCCGAAGATCGACCCGCACGACTACGAGACCAAGAAGGGTCACGTGGTGCGGTTCCTCAAGGCGGGCGACAAGGTCAAGGTGACGATCATGTTCCGCGGTCGCGAGCAGAGCCGCCCGGAGCTGGGTTACCGGCTCCTGCGTCGGCTCGAGTCCGAGATCACGGACCTGGGATACGTCGAGGCCGCTCCGAAGCAGGACGGCCGAAACATGATCATGGTTCTCGCTCCGCACCGGGCCGTCAAGGCCTCCGCGGTCGCCGCCACGGCGTCCCGCGGTGGACCGCGCGACCGGGCGGCGGAGGAGTCGGCCGCCCCGGCAGGTGGCGAGACCCCGGCGGCCGGCGAGACCGCAGCAGCCGGTGAGACCGGCACGACCGCTGACACCAGCGGCCAGTAACAGGGGAGAGACGTTCCACATGCCGAAGATGAAGAGCCACACGGGTATGGGCAAGCGGGTCCGGCTGACCGGCAAGGGCAAGGTCGTTGCCCAGCAGGCCGGCCTCCGCCACAACCTGGAGAAGAAGGCCTCCACCCAGACCCGCCGGCTGACCGGCACGGTCGAACTGGCCAAGGCCGACACCAAGCGCATCAAGAAGCTGCTCGGCCGCTGACGCGCGCCACCTGAACCGAAGAAGGAGTTGAGATGGCACGCGTCAAGCGGGCTGTTAACGCCCAGAAGAAGCGCCGCGCCCTGCTGGAGACCGCGAGCGGTTACCGCGGTCAGCGCTCCCGGCTGTACCGCAAGGCCAAGGAGCAGGTGCTGCACTCGATGCAGTACGCCTACCGGGACCGTCGCGACCGCAAGGGCGACTTCCGGCAGCTCTGGATCCAGCGGATCAACGCTGGCGCCCGCGCCAACGGCATGACCTACAACCGGCTGATCCAGGGCCTGCGCCTGGCCGGCATCGAGGTCGACCGCAAGATCCTGGCCGACCTGGCCGTCAACGACGCCGCGGCCTTCGCCGCGATCGTCGAGCTGGCCCGCGCCGCCGTGGCGGCCGAGGGCACCGGTGGCGCAGCGGCCCAGGCCGCCTGATCCACCCCTGGCAGCAGATCGAGGCGTCTCCCATGCAGTCACCATCGCGCGGGAGGCGCCTCGACGCCGTCTCCGGCCCGTTCACCCCACGCACCCCCAGGGTCGTGGCCGCCCGCCGGCTGCAACGCCGCCGGGACCGCGAGGCCACCGGCCGGTTCCTGGCCGAGGGCCCGCAGGCCGTCCGCGAGGCCCTCGCGCGCCCGGACACGGTGGTCGAACTCTTCGGTACGCCGGCCGCTCTGGACCGGTACGCCGACCTCGCCGCGTCGGCCGCCCGGGCCGACGTGCCGGTCTCCGAGGTGACCGACGAGGGGCTGGCCGCCCTCGCCGAGACGATCGCCCCGCAGGGCCTGGTAGCCGTCTGTCGGCACCTCGACGTGCCGCTGACGGCCGCCCTGGACCGTGCTCCGCGCCTGGTCGCGGTGCTGGCCGAGATCCGCGACCCGGGCAACGCCGGGACCGTGCTGCGCACCGCCGACGCGGCCGGCGCGGCGGCGGTGATCTTCGCCGGGGACGCCGTCGACCCGTACAACGGCAAGTGTGTGCGGGCCTCCGCCGGCAGCCTCTTCCACGTCGACGTGGTCCGCGCCCCCGACCCCGCCGAGGTGGTCGGCGCGCTGCGGTCCGCGGGGCTGACCGTGCTGGCCACCACCGGGTACGGCGACGCCGACCTGGACGACCTGGCCGACGCCGGCCGGCTCGCCGCGCCGACCGCCTGGCTCTTCGGATCCGAGGCGCACGGGCTGCCCGAGGAGCTGACGGCGGCCGCCGACGAGCGGGTCCGGGTGCCGCTGCACGGGCGCGCCGAGAGCCTCAACCTGGCTGCGGCCGCGGCCGTCTGCCTGTACGCTTCGGCGAGAGCACATCGATGACCGCAGGTGACCTGCGGCGGTCGACCGACGAAGGAGAGCGTCCGCCCATGAACGCGCCACGGCGTTCGTTTAGCCAGCCCGCCGGTGTCGGCGGGCGGCGGGCCTGACCTGCTCCCTGCGTAACTCCCACCGGCGGGCTGCGGCACAGCCGCGCGTCCGTAGACTCGCCTAGCCGCCCGGAAGGGTAGGCGCCGCCGTGAGGGAGTGCCCGTACGCCATGAGCTACCGCAACGATCCGTACGACCCGAAGCAGGTCGCCCTGCTCGACCCGGCCGCACTGGCCGCCGCCGTGGCCGACGCCGAGCAGGCGTTCGCCGCCGCCGCCGACCCGGACGCGCTGACCGCGCTGCGCCCCGCGCACCTGGGGGACCGCTCCCCGGTGTCGCTGGCCCGCCGGGAGATCGGCGCCCTGCCGCCGGCCGCGAAGTCCGACGCCGGTAAGCGGGTCAACGAGGCCCGCCGTGCCGTGGAGGCCGCGTACGCGGCCCGCGCCGAGGTGCTCGAGGAGGAGCAGGCCGCCCGGGTGCTGGTCGAGGAGCGGGTGGACGTCACCCTGCCGTACGACCGGCGTCCGCGTGGCGCCCGGCACCCGCTCAACGTGCTGATGGAGCAGATCAGCGACCTGTTCGTCGGGATGGGCTACGAGGTGGCCGAGGGGCCCGAGGTCGAGCTGGAGTGGACCAACTTCGACGCGCTGAACATTCCCGCCGACCATCCGGCGCGCGGGCTGATGGACACCTTCCACATCGCCCCGCCGGCCGGCGCGGAGAACTCGGGCCTGGTGCTGCGCACGCACACCTCCACCGTGCAGACCCGCGCCATGCTCACCCGCAAGCCGCCGATCTACGTGATCGTGCCGGGCCGGGTCTACCGGACCGACGAGATCGACGCCACCCACAGCCCGGTGTTCCACCAGGCCGAGGGGCTGGTCGTCGACAAGGGCATCACGATGGCGCAGCTGCGCGGCACCCTGGACCACTTCGCCCGGGCGATGTTCGGCGAGGGCGCGAAGACCCGCTGGCGGCCGCACTACTTCCCGTTCACCGAGCCGTCGGCGGAGTTCGACGTCTGGTTCCCGGAGCACCGGGACGGCCCGCAGTGGGTCGAGTGGGGTGGCTGCGGCATGGTCAACCCGCGGGTGCTGCGGGCCTGCGGGATCGACCCGGAGGTCTACTCCGGATTCGCGTTCGGCATGGGCATCGACCGGACGCTGATGATCCGGCACGGGGTGAGCGACATCCGGGACCTGTTCGAGGGCGACGTCCGGTTCGCCCGGGCACTGGGCGCCGGGGCGGCGTAGGCGATGCGGGTACGTACAACGGAGACGGTGGTCTGAAGTCATGCGAGTTTCTGTCAGTTGGCTGCGGGAGTACGTCGACCTCCCGGCCGACCTGCCCGCCGGTGACCTGGAGCAGGCGCTGGTCGACCTCGGCATCGAGGTCGACTCGATCGTGGACCTGCGCAGCTCCGTCAGCGGACCGCTGGTGGTCGGTCAGGTCCTGGAGATCGAGGAGCTGACCGGCTTCAAGAAGCCAATCCGGTTCTGCCGGGTCGACGTCGGCGCCGCCAACGGCACCGGCGAGCCGCAGGAGATCGTCTGCGGGGCGCGCAACTTCGCCCAGGGCGACAAGGTGGTGGTGATCCTGCCCGGCGGCGTGCTGCCCGGGAACTTCGCCATCGGGGCGCGCAAGACGTACGGGCGCAACTCCGCCGGCATGATCTGCTCGGCGCAGGAGCTGGGCCTGGGCGACGACCACTCGGGCATCATCGTGCTGCCCGAGCACGTCCCCGCCTCGCCGGGCGACGACGCGCGGCCCCTGGTCGGGCTGGACGACGTGGTGCTGGAGCTGGAGGTCACCCCGGACCGCGGCTACGCGTTGAGCCTGCGCGGGCTGGCCCGGGAACTGTCGTACGCCCTCGGGGTCGGGTTCCAGGACCCGGCCCGCCGCGAGGTGCCCGGCGCCACCGAGCAGCCCGCGTACCCGGTGGAGGTGCGCGACCCGGTCGGCTGCGACCGGTTCGCGGCCCGGATGGTGCGCGGCGTCGACCCCACCGCGCAGACGCCCGACTGGATGCGGCAGCGGCTCACCGTGGCCGGCATCCGCAGCATCTCGCTGCCGGTGGACATCACCAACTACGTGATGCTCTGCCTCGGCCAGCCGATGCACGCCTTCGACGCCGACCGGATCAGCGGCCCGCTGGTGGTCCGCCGCGCCGAGGCGGGGGAGAAGCTGACCACCCTGGACGGTGTGGCGCGGACCCTGTCCGAGGAGGACCTGGTCATCTGCGACGCTGGGCTGCCCAACGACCTCGCAGGCGAGGACGCCGGCGTCCCGATCTCGCTGGCCGCGGTGATGGGCGGCGAGACCAGCGAGGTGCTCGCCTCCACCACGAACGTGCTGTTCGAGGCGGCGCACTGGGACCGGGCGACCATCGGCCGCACCGCCCGCCGGCACAAGCTGTTCAGCGAGGCCGCCAAGCGGTGGGAGCGGGGCGTCGACCCGACGTTGCCGCTGGCCGCCCTGGACTTCGCGGTGCAGCTGCTGGTGACCCACGGCGCCGGCACCGCCGGCGAGGAGATCCTCGACGTCGACCACGTCCGCCCGCTGTCGCCGGTCGTCCTGCCGGTGGGCCTGCCGTCGGAGCGGATCGGCGTCACGTACTCCCCGGACCGGGTGGTCGAGCTGCTGGAGCAGGTCGGCTGCACGGTCGTGCGGGGCACGGACCGGTTGGCGGAGGACCCGGGCGAGGCCGGGGTCGCCGCCGCCGGCGGCGCGGACGTACTGACGGTCACCCCGCCGAGCTGGCGGCCCGACCTGACCGACCCGGCCGACCTGGTCGAGGAGGTGGTCCGCCTCGACGGGTACGACCGGGTGCCGTCGGTGCTGCCCACCGCGCCCGCCGGCCGCGGTCTGACCTGGCAGCAGCAGCGCCGCCGGGCCGTGGCCCGGTCGCTGGCCGAGCGCGGGTACGTCGAGGTGCTGGCGCACCCGTTCGCCTCCCCGGAGCTGGCCGACCAGCTGGGCCTGCCGGCCGACGACCCGCGTCGGGCCGCCGTCCGGTTGGCGAACCCGCTGTCGGACGAGGAGCCGCTGCTGCGCACCACGCTGCTCGGTCCGCTGCTCGGCGTGCTCAAGCGCAACGTCGGCCGGGGCCTGCGAGACGTGGCGATCTACGAGATCGGCGCGGTGTTCCACCCGCGTCCGGGCGCCGGGGAGCCGCCGGCCATGGGCGTGGACCGTCGGCCCAGCGACGCCGAGTTCGCCGCCGCCGACGCGGTGGTGCCCGACCAGCCCCGGCACGTCGCCGTGGCGCTCGCCGGGGACATCGAGCCGGCCGGCTGGTGGGGCGCGGGCCGTCCGGCCGGCTGGGCGGACGCGGTCGAGGCCGGCCGTACCGTCCTCGCCGCGGCCGGCATCCCGGCCGACCGGGTCGAGGTGCGGGCCGCCGAGCACGCTCCGTGGCACCCCGGCCGCTGTGCCGCGTTCGCGGTCGACGGCACGGTCGTGGGGTACGCCGGTGAGCTGCACCCGGCCGTGGTGACGGCCCTGGAGCTGCCGCGCCGCACCAGCGCCATGGAGCTGGACCTGGACGCGCTGCCGGCGGCCACCCTGGTCAGCGGCCCGACCATCTCCACCTTCCCACCGGCGCTGATCGACGTGGCGCTGGTGCTGGACGAGTCGGTGCCGGCGGCCGAGGTGGAGCGGGCCCTCACCGAGGGGGCCGGTCCGCTGCTGGAGGACGTCCGGCTCTTCGACGTCTACGCCAGCGAGCAGCTGGGTGCGGGCCGCCGGTCGTTGGCGTACAAGCTGACGTTCCGGGCCCCGGACCGGACCCTCGCCGGTGAGGAGGCGGTGGCGGCCCGGGACGCGGCGGTGGCCGTCGTCGCGGAGCGCTTCGGCGCCACCCTGCGCGGCGCCTGAGGTACGGGCAGGGGCCCCTTCCCGAGGGAAGGGGCCCCTGTCGACGCTCAGCCGGTGTACGGCAGGACGATCCGCGACGAGTCACCCACGCCCAGGCTGGTCGGGGTGGTGCCGATGGCGTTCCAGACCTCCACCTGCACCGTGCCGTTCACCAGGTCGCCCAGCGTTCCGGTCGCCGAGGCGAGCCCGCGGCCCTGGGTGTACGTCTCCCATCCGGTGACCGGGTCGGTGGCGAAGTAGTCGTACGTCTCGATCCGGTCGAACCGGCCGTCGCCGGTCAGGTCGTAGGAGACGCGGACCTGGGTGCCGTTGCCGACGCCGGTGCCCGCGTCGACGGTCAGCGTGAACGACGTCGTGCCGCCGGCGTACCGGGCGGTCAGGTTGGTGGCCCGGTAGGTCCGCGCGTCGTGCGGGGTGCCGATCCAGCTCCCGTTCGCCGCGCCGATCGTGGCGGTGGCCGTGCCGGCCGGTCGCGCGTTCAGCATGCCGGGCTCCTGGAGGAGGAGCTGGGCGCCGAACGGGCTCATGGTCGGCGTCGGGCTCACCGTCGTGGTGACGGTGGGCGTGGGGGTCGGACTGCGTTCGGGGTCGACGAACGGCAGCACGAGCTTCGAGGTGTCACCGACGCCGACCGTGGTGGGGGTGCCGCCGATGGCGTTCCAGACCTCGACCCGTACGGTGCCGCCGACCAGGTTGCCGAGGGTGCCGGTGGCGGTGCGCAGGCCCTGGGTCTCGCGGTAGTGCTCCCAGCCGACGACCGGGTCGAGGGCCTGGTACCGGTAGGTCTCCACCCGGTCGTGCGTGCCGTCGCCGGTCAGGTCGTAGGAGATCCGGGCCTGCACGCCGTCGCCCACGCCGGTGCCGGCGTCGGCGGCCAGGTCGAACGCGGTCGTCCCGCCGGCGAAGTCGAGGGTGAGGCCGGTGGCGGTGAAGACCTGCGGGTTGGTGGGCGTGCCGTCGTGGTTGCCGTTGGCGGCGGCGAGGGTGACGCTGCCGGCCGGGCCGCCGCTGCGGTCCAGTGCGCCGCCGGTGCGCAGGTACCAGGTGGGGCTGGGCTGCGGGCCGGGTGAGGTCGACGGGGTGGGCGAGGTCGACGGGCTGGGGCTGGCGGTGGGGCTCGGCGGGGGGCTGGTCGGGCCGCCGTCGGGTCCGAACGGGCTCAGGTCGATGCCGGCCGCGCGCGGGTCGCCGTCGTGCACCAGCGACTCCTGGTTCTGTACGTCGTCGAAGGCGAACCCGTACGCCTTGCCGTCCACCATGTTCGCGTGCACGATCCGCGAGTAGTGGTTGGTGAGCGTGCCCTGGTAGAAGTCGGCCGGGCCGCCGGAGGGCTGCACGTCGCGGGTGCCCAGCGTGGAGCGGTGCAGGGCCGCGCAGAGCGTCCGGGCGATCGGCCCGACGACGAGGTCGTTGGGGGCGGCCAGGGCGCCGTCGCAGTCCCACACGTCCGAGCTGGACGGCTTCTGGAACGTGGCGACCTGCCGCCCCGCCCCGTCGGTGAAGGTCATCGTCGTGCCGCTGGTCCGGCCGAAGTACTTCACGTCGGGCTGTTCCAGGAAGGGCGTCACGGTCAGTGTCTTCGTGGCGTACGCGTTCCAGGCCGAGGTGATGTACGGGTCGAGGTAGCCGGCGCCGAACAACCCGGCGTCGGCGGCCTTGCCGGGGGAGAGGACCCGCAGCACGGTGCCGTCGGCGCGGGTCTGCACGGTGCCGCCCCAGCCGGGCTGGGCGCGTACCGCGTCGATGACCCTGCTCCGGCCGTCGTCGACGAGGGTGCCGGTGCGGCGGGTGGCGCCGTCGGCGCCGGTGACGCTGACCGTGTGCGGGACGGCGAACATGTCGACCTGTGAGCTGTTGAGCCAGAGCCCGGAGTCGTTGTAGGTGAACTCGGACCAGTCGAAGAGGATGTCGCGGTTCAGGTCACCGGGGGCCCAGGGGGCGGGCTGGACCAGTCCGTCGGGGGTGAGGAAGAACGTCAGCTTCTCGCCGAAGGAGAAGTAGATCCGGCCGGAGATGTTGCGCGGCACCTTGAGCACGGTGCTCGCGCCGAGTGCGGGGCCGGGGATGGACACGTCGGGCGCCGGGGTGGGGGGCAGGCCGCCGGCCGGCCAGGGCGTGAATGTCCCGCCGGCGTCGACGTAGCCGAGCCGGCCGGAGTTCAGGTCGACGCCGAGGACGTACAGGTGCACAGCATCGGCTCGCCCGGTGTTGTTGGTGACGGTGAACGGCAGCTGGCCCGGGCCGACGGCCCGGGCCAGCGTCGCCGCGCCGACGGAGGCGCCGACGGCGAGCACGAGCGCGACGAGGGCGCCCGTCAGTCTTCTGCGGATTCGCAACGCGTACTCCTTGTCCGCCGCCGGCCGGATCCGGGGCGGGCGTGGTGGTGGTTTTCGGGGTGGTTGATGGCGTACGCCCTGAAAAGAAAGCCCGGAGAGCGCTCTCTCAGCATCGGACCCGGATGGGCTCCTGTCAATGCGGCAGAAGGGTTTCGGCGGGACGGCGGGGAGCGTGGCGGGCGTCACGGCCGCAGTTTCATGCAGTGCAACGTATGACCTTGCATCAGTCGACCGGCGCGACTAGCCTTCACTGCATAGTCATGCGGAGGTGGGTATGGGCATTCGAGTCGCGGTAGCGGGAGCGAGCGGTTACGCCGGCGGGGAACTGCTGCGCCTGATCGCCGGTCACCCCGAGTTCGACCTGGTCGCCGCCACCGCCCACGCCCAGGCCGGCCAGCCGGTCGCCGCCGTACACCCGCAGCTCACCGGCCTGGACCTGGTCCTCGACGCCACCGAACCGGCCACCCTGGCCGACGCGGACCTGGTCTTCCTGGCCCTGCCGCACGGCGCGTCGGCGACGCTCGCCGCGGCCCTGCCCGAGACCGTCAAGGTGGTCGACCTCGGCGCCGACCACCGGCTGCGCGACCCCGACGCCTGGGCCCGGTACTACGGTGGCGCGCACGCGGGCACCTGGACCTACGGCCTGCCCGAGCTGCCCGGGCAGCGGGCGGCGATCGCGACGGCGAACCGGGTCGCCAACACCGGCTGCTACGCCGTGGCCACCACCCTCGCCCTCGCCCCGCTCATCGCCGCCGGCGCGGTCTTCCCCGCCGACCTGGTGGTGGTCGCCGCCTCCGGCACCTCCGGCGCCGGCCGGGCCGCCAAGCCCCACCTGCTCGGCAGCGAGGTGATGGGCGACCTGTCGCCCTACAAGGTCGGCGCCCATCAGCACGTGCCGGAGATCAAGCAGGCGACCGGGGCGACCAGTCTCTCCCTCACCCCGGTGCTCGCCCCGATGCCGCGTGGCATCCTCGCCACCGTCACCGCCGTGCCGACCGGGGACACCGACCCGCGCGAGGTCCTGGCCGAGGCGTACGCGGACGCGCCGTTCGTGCACGTGCTGCCCGAGGGGACGTGGCCGCACACGGCTGCCACCGCCGGCTCGAACACCTGCCACCTCCAGGCCACCGTCGACGCCGACTCCGGCCGGGTGATCGCGGTCAGCGCGATCGACAACCTCGGCAAGGGTGCCGCCGGCCAGGCCGTGCAGAACGCCAACCTGATGCTCGGCCTCCCCGAGACCACCGGCCTGTCAGCCTTCGGAGTCGCACCATGACCGTCACCACCCCCCGGGGTTTCCGGGCCGCCGGCGTCGCCGCCGGGCTCAAGGCCAGCGGCGCGGCCGACGTCGCGCTGGTCGTCAACGACGGCCCCGACGCCACCGTCGCCGGCGTCTTCACCGCCAACCGGGTGAAGGCCGCGCCGGTGCTCTGGACCCAGCAGGTCGTCCGGGGCGGCGTGGTTCGCGCCGTGGTGCTCAACTCCGGCGGCGCGAACGCCTGCACCGGCCCGGCCGGCTTCCAGGACACCCACGCCACCGCCGAGCACACCGCCGCCGCCCTCACCGGCAGCAGCCCCCGCCGCCGGCTCGGCGCCGGCGAGGTCGCCGTCTGCTCCACCGGCCTGATCGGCGAGCGGCTGCCCATGCCGAAGCTGCTGCCCGGCGTACGCACCGCCATCCGCGGGCTGTCCCGCGACGGTGGCGCCGCCGCCGCCGAGGCGATCATGACCACCGACACCCGGCCCAAGACCACCGTGGCCAGGGGCGCCGGCTTCACCGTCGGCGGGATGGCCAAGGGCGCCGGAATGCTGGCCCCGGCCATGGCGACCATGCTCTGCGTGCTCACCACCGACGCGGTGGCCGGGCCGGAGGCGCTCGACGCGGCGCTGCGGGCCGCGACCCGGGTCACCTTCGACCGGATCGACTCCGACGGCTGCATGTCCACCAACGACACGGTGCTGCTGCTGGCCAGCGGCGCCTCCGGCGTGGAGCCGACCGAGGACGAGCTGGCCACCGCGGTCACCGCCGCCTGCCACGACCTGGCCCAGCAGCTGATCGCCGACGCCGAGGGCGCCACCAAGCAGATCGCCATCGAGGTGGTCGGTGCGGCGAGCGAGGACGACGCCGTCGAGGTGGGCCGCTCGGTGGCCCGGAACAACCTGGTCAAGACCGCCCTGTTCGGCAACGACCCGAACTGGGGCCGGATCCTCGCCGCCGTCGGCACCACCACCGCCGCCTTCGAACCCGACGCGCTGGACGTCGCCGTCAACGGGATCTGGGTGTGCCGGGGCGGCGCCGCCGCCGAGGACCGCGCCAAGGTCGACCTGACCGGGCGGGACGTCACCATCCGCATCGACCTGCACGTCGGCGACGAGACCGCGACGGTCTGGACCAACGACCTGTCGCACGCGTACGTGCACGAGAACTCGGCGTACTCGACGTGAGCGCGAGGAACGCAGCGAAGCGGAGTCCCGCAGTCGCGAACGAAAGGCAGGCTCGAGCATGAGTCTCTCCGCGGACCTGGCCCGGGCCCAGGCGAAGGCCGAGACCCTGATCGAGGCGCTGCCCTGGCTGGCCGACTTCGCCGGCGCCACCGTCGTGGTCAAGTACGGCGGTAACGCCATGGTCGACCCCGACCTGCAGCGCGCCTTCGCCGCCGACATGGTCTTCCTCCGCTACGCCGGCCTCAAGCCGGTCGTGGTGCACGGCGGCGGCCCGCAGATCTCCGCCATGCTGGGCCGGCTCGGCATCGCCAGCGAGTTCAAGGGCGGCCTGCGGGTGACCACGCCGGAGGCGATGGACGTGGTCCGGATGGTGCTCGTCGGGCAGGTCGGGCGGGAACTGGTCGGCCTGATCAACGCGCACGGCCCGTTCGCCGTCGGCCTCTCCGGCGAGGACGCCGGGCTCTTCACCGCGGTGCGCCGCTCGGCGTACGTGGACGGGGAGCCGGTCGACGTCGGGCAGGTCGGCGACGTGGAGTCGGTGGACGGCTCCGCGGTGACCGACCTGATCGCGGCCGGCCGGATCCCGGTGATCTCCACGGTCGCGCCGGACGCCGACGGGGTGCTGCACAACCTCAACGCCGACACCGCCGCCGCCGCGCTGGCCATCGCCCTTCAGGCCCGCAAGCTGGTCGTCCTCACCGACGTCGCCGGCCTGTACGCCGACTGGCCGGACACCTCCAGCCTGGTCAGCGAGATCAGCACCGACGACCTGGCGAAGCTGCTGCCGTCCCTGGAGTCCGGGATGGTCCCCAAGATGGAGGCCTGCCTGCGCGCGGTGCGCGGCGGCGTCCCGGCCGCGCACGTGGTCGACGGCCGGGTCGCCCACTCCACGCTGCTGGAGGTCTTCACCTCGGAAGGATTCGGAACGATGGTGAGCGCGAGGAGCAAGCTTGCGAGCCCCGCAGTCGCGACCGGAGAGGGCTCGGTGATCGGGTCATGAGCGGCCTGGTGGAGCGCTGGGGCGCGACCATGATGGACAACTACGGCACCCCGCCGCTGGCGCTGGTCGCGGGCTCCGGCGCCGTGGTCACCGACGAGGCCGGCCGGGAGTACGTCGACCTGCTCGGTGGCATCGCCGTCAACGCCCTCGGCCACGCCCACCCCGCCGTGGTGGCCGCCGTGTCGAAGCAGGTCGCCACCCTCGGGCACGTCTCCAACCTCTTCGTCGCCGAGCCGCCGGTGGCCCTGGCGGAGCTGCTGCTGGCCCTGGCCGGCCGGCCCGGCCGGGTGTTCTTCGCCAACTCCGGCGCGGAGGCCAACGAGGCGGCGTTCAAACTCTCCCGACTCACCGGCCGCAGCCACGTGGTCGCCGCCACCGGCGGTTTCCACGGCCGCACCATGGGTGCCCTGGCGCTCACCGGCCAGCCGGCCAAGGCCGACCCGTTCCGCCCGCTGCCCGGCGAGGTCACCCACGTCCCGTACGGCGACGTCGCCGCGCTGGAGGCGGCGGTCACCGACGCCACCGCGATGGTGATCCTGGAGCCGATCCAGGGCGAGAACGGCGTGGTCGTCCCGCCGGCCGGCTACCTGGCGCAGGCCCGCCGGATCACCGCCGCGCACGGCGCGCTGCTGGTCCTCGACGAGGTGCAGACCGGGGTGGGCCGCACCGGCCACTGGTTCGCCCACCAGGCCGAGGGCGTGGAGCCGGACATCGTCACCCTGGCCAAGGGGCTCGGTGGCGGCCTGCCGATCGGCGCCTGCCTGGCCTTCGGCCAGGCGGCCGACCTGCTCGGCCCCGGCTCGCACGGCACCACCTTCGGCGGCAACCCGGTCAGCTGCGCCGCCGCCCTCGCCGTCATCGCCACCATCGCCAACGAGGGGCTGCTCGACCACGTCAAGCGGGTTGGGGAGCGGCTGCGCCGGGGCGTCGAGGCGCTCGACCACCCACTGGTCGCCGGCGTACGCGGCGCCGGGCTGCTGCTCGGCGTCGTGCTCACCGCCCCGGCCGCGACCCCGGTGGCGAACGCCCTGCGCGAGGCGGGTTTCCTGGTCAACCCGGTGCAGCCGGACGTGGTGCGGCTCGCCCCGCCGCTGATCCTCACCGCCGGGCAGGCCGACGCCTTCCTCGCCGCCCTCCCGGCGGCCCTCGACGCCGCCACGCCGGCCGACCTCGCCCCGGCCGCCGCCCCGACGACGATGGAGACGAGCGCGTGATCCGGCACTTCCTGCGCGACGACGACCTCACCCCGGCCGAGCAGTCGAGCGTGCTCGACCTGGCCGCCCGGATGAAGGCGGACCGGTTCGCGTACCAGCCGTTGGCCGGGCCACGGTCGGTGGCGGTGCTCTTCGACAAGCAGAGCCTGCGCACCCGGTTCTCGTTCGACGTGGGCATCGCCGAGCTCGGCGGCCATCCGCTGGTGGTCGACACCCAGGTCACCCACTTCGGGCGGGGGGAGACCCTCGGCGACGCCGGCCGGGTGCTGTCCCGCTACGTCGCCGCGATCGTGCTGCGCACCCACGGCGACGACCGGATCGCCGAGGTCGCCGCGCACGCGACCGTGCCGGTGGTCAACGCGCTCACCGACGCGTACCACCCGTGCCAGCTCCTGGCCGACCTGCTCACCGTCCGGGAGCGGTTCGGCGCCACCGCCGGGCGGACCCTCGCGTACGTCGGGGACGCGGCGAACAACATGGCCCACTCGTACCTGCTGGCCGGGGCGACCGCGGGCATGCACGTCCGGGTCGCCGGGCCGGCCGGCTTCCAGCCCGACCCGGAGATCGTCGCCCGGGCCGAGAAGATCGCCGGCGGCACCGGTGGCTCGGTGCGGACGCTCACCGACCCGGTCGAGGCGGTCCGGGGCGCCGACGTGGTGGCCACCGACACCTGGACCTCGATGGGGCAGGAGTCCGACGGGCTGGACCGGCTCACCCCGTTCCGGCCGTACCAGGTGGACGCCGCGCTGCTCGGTCACGCCCGGCCGACGGCGATCGTGCTGCACTGCCTGCCCGCCCACCGGGGCGAGGAGATCACCGACGAGGTGCTCGACGGGGCGCGGAGCGCCGTGTTCGACCAGGCGGAGAATCGCCTGCACGCCCAGAAGGCGCTGCTGACGTTTCTCCTGGAGGCATCCACCCCATGACCGCCCCGCTGAACCGTGCCGCCCGGCACGCCCGCATCGTCGAGCTGATCCGCGACCAGGCGATCCACTCCCAGACCGAGCTGGCCGACCTGCTCGCCGGTGACGGCATCCAGGTCACCCAGGCCACCCTGTCCCGGGACCTCAAGGAGCTGGGCGCGGTCACCGCGCGCGGCGGCGACGGGCGGGGCGTCTACCTGATCCCCGAGGACGGCCACCGGCCGCTGCGTGACGCCGAGGCCGCCCCGGCCCGGCTGGTGCGGCTGCTGCGCGAGCTGCTCAACGGGGTCGACGCGAGCGGCAACATCGCCGTGTTGCGTACCCCGCCGGGCGCAGCCCACTACCTGGCCAGCGCGTTGGACCGGGCGGGCCTGCCCCAGATCGTCGGCACCATCGCCGGCGACGACACCATCCTCGTCGTGGCCCGCGCGGCCGACGGCGGGGCCGCGCTCGGCGACCAGCTCGCCGGGTGGGCCCGCCGGGAAGACAACGTTGAAGGGAGCACCACACCATGACCGAGCGGGTCGTTCTCGCCTACTCCGGGGGTCTCGACACCTCCGTGGCCATTCCGTACCTCGCCGAGCAGACCGGCGCCGAGATCATCGCGGTGGCGGTCGACGTCGGGCAGGGCGGCGAGGACCTGAACGCCATCCGGCAGCGGGCGCTGGACTGCGGCGCCGTCGAGTCCGAGGTGGTGGACGCGCGCGACGAGTTCGCCGCCGACTACTGCCTCCCGGCGATCCGGGCCAACGCCCTCTACATGGACCGCTACCCGCTGGTCTCCGCGCTGTCCCGGCCGCTGATCGTCAAGCACCTGGTGGCCGCGGCCCGCAAGCACGGCGGCACCATCGTGTCGCACGGCTGCACCGGCAAGGGCAACGACCAGGTCCGCTTCGAGGTCGGCCTGGGCGCGCTCGCGCCCGACCTGAAGATCGTCGCCCCGGCCCGGGACTTCGCCTGGACCCGGGACAAGGCGATCGCCTTCGCCGAGGAGAAGGGCCTGCCGATCGACGTGTCGGCGAAGTCGCCGTACTCGATCGACCAGAACCTGTGGGGCCGCGCGGTGGAGACCGGCTTCCTGGAGGACATCTGGAACTCGCCCATCGAGGACCTGTACTCGTACACCTCCGACCCGGCGCAGGAGCGCGACGCCGACGAGGTCGTGATCACCTTCGACGCCGGCGTGCCGGTCGCGGTGGACGGCGAGACGGTCACCCCGTACCAGGCGATCCTGGAGCTGAACCGGCGTGCCGGCGCCCAGGGCGTCGGCCGGCTCGACATGGTCGAGGACCGGCTGGTCGGCATCAAGAGCCGCGAGGTGTACGAGGCCCCCGGCGCGATCGCCCTGATCACCGCCCACCAGGAGCTGGAGGCGGTGACCGTGGAGCGGGACCTGGCCCGGTTCAAGCGCGGCGTGGACCAGCGCTGGGGCGAGCTGGTCTACGACGGCCTCTGGTTCTCCCCGCTCAAGGACTCGCTGGACGCGTTCATCGACGACGCCCAGCGGCACGTCACCGGCGAGGTGCGGCTGACCCTGCACGGCGGGCGGGCCACCGTCACCGGCCGGCGCTCCGAGGCCAGCCTCTACGACTTCGGCATGGCCACCTACGACACCGGGGACACCTTCGACCAGTCCCTGGCCAAGGGTTTCGTGCAGCTGTGGGGCCTGCCCAGCAAGATGGCCGCCGCGCGGGACGCCCGGCTGGGTGGCTCCTGAGCATGGGCACCACAATGGGCGGCGTGGACGACAAGAGCCTGACCGAGAACAGCGCCGCCACCAACCGGACGAGCCTGTGGGGTGGCCGGTTCGCCGGCGGCCCCGCCGAGGCCCTGGCCCGACTGTCGGTGAGTGTCCAGTTCGACTGGCGCCTCGCCCCGTACGACATCGCCGGGTCCCGGGCGCACGCCCGGGTCCTCGCCGGCGCCGGCCTGCTCGACCCGGAGGAACTCGGGAAGATCCTGGCGGCGCTGGACGACCTGGAGGCGGCCTGCGCCTCCGGGCAGTTCCGCCCCACCGTGGACGACGAGGACGTGCACACCGCCCTGGAGCGGGGCCTGCTCGAGCGCCTGGGCAGCCTCGGCGGCAAGCTGCGCGCCGGCCGGTCCCGTAACGACCAGGTCGCCACCGACCTGCGGCTCTATCTGCGCGACCACGCCCGGGGCGTGGCCGCCCGGCTGGTCGAGCTGGCCGAGGCGCTGGTCGAGCAGGCCGAGCGGCACGTGGACACGGCCGCGCCCGGGATGACCCACCTCCAGCACGCCCAGCCGGTCACCTTCGGGCACTGGCTGCTGGCCCACGTGCAGCCGCTGCTGCGCGACCTGGAACGGCTGCGGGACTGGGACCACCGGACGGCGGTCAGCCCGCTCGGCGCGGGCGCGCTGGCCGGCTCCGGGCTGCCGCTGGACCCGGTGGCGGTGGCCCGGGAGCTGGGCTTCCGGACCTCGTTCGCCAACTCGATGGACGCGGTCGCCGACCGGGACTTCGTCGCCGAGTTCCTCTTCACCACCGCCATGGTCGGGGTGCACCTGTCCCGCCTCGGCGAGGAGGTGGTGCTCTGGACCTCGCACGAGTTCGGCTGGGTGGAGCTGGACGACTCGTTCGCCACCGGGTCGTCGATCATGCCGCAGAAGAAGAACGCGGACATCGCCGAGCTGGCCCGGGGCAAGTCCGGCCGGCTGGTCGGCGGGCTGATGAGCGTGCTCACCATGCTCAAGGGTCTGCCGATGACCTACGACCGGGACATGCAGGAGGACAAGGAGCCGGCCTTCGACGCGGTCGACACCCTGGAACTGCTGCTGCCGGCCCTGGCCGGGATGATCTCCACGATGACGGTACGGGTGGACCGGCTGGTCGCCGCCGCGCCGGTCGGCTTCTCCCTCGCCACCGAGGTCGCCGACTGGCTGGTCCGCAAGGGCGTGCCGTTCCGCGACGCGCACGAGATCACCGGGAAGCTGGTGGCGCTCTGCGTGGCCCGGGAGTGCGCCCTCGACGAGGTCTCCGACGAGGACCTGGCCGCGGTCAGCGAGCACCTCGACCCGTCGGTGCGCGACGTGCTCTCGGTGCGGTCGGCGCTGGCGGCCCGCACCACCCCGGGCTCGACCGGCCCGGGGCCGGTGGCCGAGCAGTTGGCCGCCGCCGCGGACAAGCTGGCCGGCTGGCGGGAGTGGGCCGCCGAGCGGGTCGTACCCCGCTAGGGCTCCGACGGCACGACGCGGCGCGCGGGACGGTCCGCGCGCCGCGTAGCCGTCCGCTCAGAGCTGGGCGGAGTCGCGCATCGCCCAGAAGTTGCTCCGGTACTGGTCGTGGATGGCCGAGGAGTTGATCCGCAGCATCGCCTCGTCGTTCTCCCGCAGCGACGAGTCGTCGTAGTTGTGGCTGCCGGTGAAGACCCACTTGGTGTTCACCCGGCCCGCGTACGTCCCCTCGATCAGCAGGTACTTCGAGTGGACCAGCTCGCCGTCGGCCTTGTTGAGCTGGTACGTCTTGATCCGCGGGTGGGCAAGCGCGGAGGCGCTGCCGCTGCTTAGGGTGCCGTAGACGATGTCCACCCAGCAGTTGGCGTTGGCCAGCGCGCGGAGCTTGTCGGCGATCGCCTCGCGGGTGATCTTCCACGCCGCGATGCGGATCTTGGTGTATCCGTCTACCGTGCCGTAACCGGGGTCGTTGCCCGGGCAGGTCACGTTGTTCAGCACCTCCACGATGGTGTCGGTGTCCGCGGTGGCGCCGGCGCGCGGGAAGAAGTACGACTTCACCGGGTCCGACGAGGTCATCCGGTAGTAGTCGCTGTCGTTGTGCAGCGCCTTGGCCAGGTCCCCGAAGTACGCCCGGTAGGCGTCGTAGATCGGCCCGTTGTTCACGATGGTCACCGCGTTGTTCCAGTAGCTGCCGGTGTTCAGCGAGGTCAGGTTCGCCGAGGACTGCACCAGCACCTTCGACGCGCCGCCGGTGGACGAGAACAGGTAGAACTTGTTGTGGTTGATCGGGTTGACGCTGGCCGGCGCGCCCGAGACGCAGGCCAGGTCGGTGGCGCAGACCTTCAGCCACGAGCCGGCCGTGGTGTCGGTGCCCAGGCCGGTCGTCGCGCTGGCCAGCGCCAGGGCCGGCGTCCGGGTGCGGTAGGTGGCGTCCAGCACCACCCGCACCCGGACGCCCCGCTGCCGGGCGGCCCGGATCAGCGCGTCGGCCACCGGCTGCTCGTCGAAGGCGTACATGGCGACGCTGATCTCCGCGCCGGACGGGGTGCCGTCGATCAGCGAGACGATGTGGTCGACGATGACCCGCTCGCTGCCCGCCACCGTCGGGTTGTTGAAGATCGCCCCGGTGACCGGCGTGACCGCCGCGGCCGGGCCGCTCCAGGCGGTGGTGGTCAGCAGGACGGCGGCCAGTACCGCACCGATGAGACGTCTCACCTGTTCTCCTCGCGCTCCGGCGCCGTGTTCGGCGCACCGGTGGCGAGCATAGGGGTGGTCGACGTCCACTGTGGCCCGGCCGGCCGGCGACCCCAGGCCCGGTCGCCGCAGAGCGCCAGCGCCGCCGGCAGCAGCACCCCGCGGACCAGGGTGGCGTCGACCAGCACCGCCACCGCCATCCCCAGGCCGAGCATCTTGTACTCGATCGCGCTCAGGGTGAGGAAGACCGCGAAGACGGCGACCATCACGGTGGCCGCGCTGCTGACCACGCCCGCGCCGCGTCCCACACCGGCCACGATGGCGGGGCCGGGGGCCGCGCCGGCCGCCCAGCGTTCCCGGATCCGGCTGAGCACGAACAGGTGGTAGTCCATGCTCAGCCCGAAGAGCAGGACGAACATGAACAGCGGCAGCCAGCCGACCACCCCGCCGTACGGGGTGAAGCCCAGCGGGCCGGCCAGGTGCCCGTCCTGGAACGCCCAGGTGAGCACCCCGTAGGCGGCGCCGATCGACAGCAGGTTCAGCGCGATGGACACCAGCGGCACCGCCAGGGTCCGGAAGGTGACGGTGAGCAGCGCGAAGGCCAGCAGCAGCACCGCGCCGACCACCAGGGGCGCCCGCCCGGTCATCCGCTCGGTGAAGTCGTGGGCGAACGCCGTCCGACCCATGACCGCGTGCTCGACCCCGTCCACCCGGCCGACGGTGGCGGGCAGCACCTCGCCGCGCAGCGTGGCCAGCGCCCGTTCCGACGCCCGGTCGGTGCCCGAGCCGGCCAGCGGCACCCGTACCACCAGCGCCCGGTCGACGGTGGCCACGGTGACCGGGCCGGCCAGCCCGGGAACGCCGCCGGCGATCCGCGCCCGCAGGTCGGTCACGGCGGCGTCGACCTCGGGTCGACCGGCGACCGCTGCGCCGTCCGGGCGCCACAGCACCACCCGGGCCGGCGCGGCGGCGCCGGGGAAGTCCCGCTGCATGCGTACGGCGGCGTCGACGGTCGGCACGGTGCGGGGCAGGCTGTCCACCACGGCCGCGTCCTGCGGGTGCATCCGCAGCGCCGGCAGGGCCAGCGTGACCAGCAGCGCGGCCCCGGCGAGCGTCCACAGCAGCGGGCGGCGGACCACCCGGACGGCCACCGCCGTCCAGAACCGGGACGGGGCGGTGGCGGTGCGCCGCCGGCCCGGCCAGGGCACCCGCAGCCGGTCCACCCGGTCGCCGAGCAGCGCCAGCAGGGCCGGCAGGGCGGTCACCGAGGCGAGCACGGTGGCGCCCACCACCAGCACGATGCCGAGCGTCGCACCCCGGTACGCCGAGATGCCGGTCAGCAGCAGCCCGCACAGGCACACCATCACGGTCGCCCCGGAGACCAGCACCACCCGCCCCGAGGTTCGCGCGGTGATCGCCAGGGCGGTGCCCAGGTCGTGTCCGGCGGCCCGTTCCTCCCGCAGCCGACGCAGGTTGAACAGGCAGTAGTCGACGCCGACCGCCATGCCGATCAGCAGCACCATCGGCGCGGTCACGCTGTTGATCGGCAACCACTGGTCGACCACCTGGAGCAGGCCCAGCGTCGCGGCGACCGCGGTCAGGGTGAGCAGCAACGGCACCGCGGCGACCACCAGCGAGCCGAAGACGACCAGCAGGATCAGCACCGTCAGCGGCAGCGACAACTGGTGGGCGAGGGCGAAGTCCCCCTTGACGCCCTGGTCGACAGCCTGGGCGAGGCTGCGGTCGCCGGCCTGCGCCAGGCGTACGCCCGGATGCCGGCGGGCGACGTCGCCGACGGCGGCGGTGGCGGCGTCGTAACGGACCAGCCGCTCGTCGAGCCCGCCGTCGACGGCGAAGCCGACCAGCAGCGCGCGACGGTCGGCGGAGACCCGGTCGGGGGCGTCGAGGGGGTCGGCGACGGTCACCCCGCCCGCGGGAAGGGCGCGCAGCGTCCGGACCAGGTCGGCCACTGCCGCTCGTACCGTCGGGTCGGTGGCGGCCGGTGGTCCGGCGGGGTCGGTGGCCCGGACCAGCACGTTCTCCTGGATCGGTTCGTAGCCGCCCTGGGCGTCCAGCACCCGGCGTGCCGTGCCGGCCTCGCCGGGGTCCACCGGCGGCGCGCCGTCGCCGGTGACCAGGACGCCGGCGAGCACGGCCGCCGCGACCAGGGCCAGCCAGCCGGCCATCGCCCGGGCCCGGTGCCGCACCGACCAGGTGACCAGCCGTTCGGTGAGTGGCCTGGGTCCGGCGTCCGGCGGTGGGTGGAGCGTCGATTTGCGTTCGCGCAGCATGGACTGCTGTCCTTTCCGTGGACGGGTCGTCGCGCTGAGAACTCGCCGTCGGCGAGGTGATGCCCGCCCCGCCGGGCCGTCGAGCTGCAACTCGACGGCCCGGCATCCCTCGGGCGGTGGTGATCCGCGGTAGCCGGGCTGCAACCCGGCGACACGGAGGGTCGGCGTGGGAGGCCGTCTACTCGACGTCGCGCAGGACGCGCTCCACCGACGACATCCGGCCCTCGACGTCGGTCAGGCGGGCGCCGATCGCCGTGAGCTGCCGGGCCAGCTCCTCCTGGGCGCGTACCGAGCTCTCGGCCAGGGCGCGGTACTCGGCGTCGCGGGCCGTGCCGACCCGGGTACGCCAGCGCGGCGCGATCCGGGTGACGACCGCGACGAGCAGGACCGTGGCCAGGGTGAACATGCCGACGGCGCCGACGACCTCCGCCAGTTCGTGTCCGTCCATCATCGGGTGCCTTTCTCTGCGTCGTCGCTGCTCAGGGTGGGGGCCGCCGCCGCGATGGCCTGCGGGGTGAGCCGGTAGGCGAACGGGGTGACCTCATAGAACTTCATCGCCTTGCCGTCGGGGGAGAGTTCGAGCTGGGCGGTGACCAGGCCGGCCGCCTCCAGCTTGCGCAGGTGCAGCTGGAGCAGCGCCCGACTGATCCCGAGGTCGCGGGCGAGCCGGCTGACGTAGGTGCGCTCGCGGGTGAGCGCGGCGATCACCCGCAGCCGGTGCGGATTGGCGAGCGTGCCGAGCACCGCCAGCAGTTCGTCACCCGTCGGCTCGGCACTCACAACGAAAACCTGCACATGCCAAGAAAAGCTAGCAGGTCTAGGCGCACGCCGGTGCCCCCGGCCGCCGAATTCAGGGTCGGGTCAGGGTCGCTCGCGGCGCGGCAACCGGGCCAGCACCGCGTCGTACGAGCCGTCGACCGCGTCGAGCAGGTCCTCGTCGGGGATCGACCCGTCCAGCCGCAGCGCGTTCCAGCCGTACCGCCCGAGGTAGGGGGCAGCGGTGGCCTCGCCCGGGAACCGGTGCAGCCACTCGTCGGCCACCACCCGGTCGGGCCCGCACTTGGCCCAGACCCGGGGCTGGCTGTCGGGTGCGCCGAGGAAGGCGAAGATCTTGCTACCGACCTTCACCACCTCGTCGGCCTCCCAGGGCCGGTCCAGCCAGGCCCCCGGCTTGCCCAGGCAGTACGCCAGCAGTTCCTCGCGCCTCATCGCGCCCTCCCGTCGGCGGTGTGCACCGAAGGCAGTCTGCCGCGCCCCTGTGACAACCCGGCGGCTATCCCGCAGCCGTCCGGCGGGACCGGAGGCGGGCTGCCCACCGCCAGGCCTGCTCGACGAGCAGCCCGTACGCCACGCCGGCCGCCAGCGAGGCGACCAACGCCAGCAGCGGCCGGTCCCGCAGGTGCGGGTAGACCTGCCAGTGGGTCAGGTAGACGTAGAGCGAGCTGCCGGCGAGCACCCCGGCCAGCCGGTTCACCGTCCCCACGCTCGGCACGGTGGGCAGCCAGACCAGCAGCGCGAACCCGGCGACGATCAGCGCCTCCCGGGCCGGCTCGCCGAAGAATCCCGGCACGGTGGCCGCAGCCGCCACCGTCACCAGCAGCCGCTGCCGGGTGCCGCGGGCCCGGGCCGCCGCCCAGCCGAGCGCGAAGAGCCAGAACGCCACCACGCCGCCGGGAAGGTCGTGGCGGGCGTCGAGGCCGAACACGTCGTACCGGCCGAGGAGGCCGAGCCCGGCCAGCGCGACCGGCAGCGCGAACGGGAAGCGCCGCTCCCACCGGTCCACCGCGGGCAGGGCCAGCAGGGCGCCGGTGCCGAGCAGGACGTAGACCAGTCCCTCGATGAACCAGAAGTGCCACTCGGTGCGCCCGTCCGCCGGCCCGACCAGGCTGTTGACCAGCAGCAGCGTGCTCAGCCGGTACTGGTCGGTGAGGGCCATCACCGCCGCGATCCAGACCATGGTGGGCAGCACGATCCGGGCCAGCGCGGCGCGAATCTGTCGCAGCCGGTCCCGTCGGCTGACGTCGGTGAGCTGGAACCGGGCGAAGTTGAACCCGGCCACCGCCAGCAGCAGGTGCGCCCCGCCGGTCAGGTGGAACAGCGGGATGTGCGAGCCGACGATCAGCACGATCGCCGCCGCCCGCAGGGCGACGCTGGTCTCCAGGACCCGCCGCCGGGGTCGCGCGGCGGGCCGGACGGGCAGCGCGGCGATCGGCAGCGTGTGCCAGTCCGGCGGGAGCTGGCCGAGGACTCGTTCCAGGCGGACCGACATCTCCACGTACGACAGGGAGTCGCCGCCGAGGTCGACGAAGCTGTGCTCCGGGGTGACGTCCGTCCGTTCCAGCACCTCGGCGTACAGCCGGCACAGGTCGTGGTCGGCGGTCGGCGCGGCGGCGGGCGGGGCGGGTTCGGGCGCCTCGGCGTGGGCCCGCAGCGCCGGATAGTCGACCTTGCCGCTGGCCAGCCGGGGCAGCCGGGGCGCCGGGAGCACCCGGACCGCGCGCGGTGGCAGGCCGACCTCGTCGGCGACCAGCCGCCGGACCCGGGCGGGCGTGGCGTCACCGGCGACGGCCACCACCAGCTCGTCGTCGGCGCCCAGGCAGGCGGCCTCGACCCGGTGCCGCGCCAGCAGGCCCTCCACCGACTGCGGGTCGACCCGCACGCCGAGGATCTTGGCGAACCGGCTGCGCCGGCCGACGATCTCCCACAGGCCGTCCGGGCCGCGGCGGGCCAGGTCGCCGGTGTGCAGCTCGTCGACGGTACGCCCGGACGCCAGGTCGGCGGGGCGTTCGGCGTAGCCGAGCATCACGTTCGGGCCGGCGTACACCAGTTCGCCGACGCCGTCGGGCTGGTCGGGCGCCGGGGCGAGCCGGAACTCCCCGCCCGGCACCGGCACCCCGATCGCCTCGGGCCGGGTGCGCGCCAGGTCCGGCGGCAGGTACGCCATCCGGGCGGTCGCCTCGGTCTGCCCGTACATGACGAACAGGTCCCAGCCGTGCCGGCGGCCGAGCTCGGCGTAGCGGCGCACGGTCGCCGGAGCGAGCCGCCCACCGGCCTGGGTCACGTAGCGCAGGTGCGGCAGGTCCATGCCGGCGAAGCCGACCCGGTCCAGCAGGTCGAAGGTGTACGGCACCCCGGCGAACGTCGTGCCCCGGGCGGCGCGGAACAGGTCCCAGAAGCAGGAGTCGGCGACGGAGAGCCCGGTGAGGATCAGCGCGGCGCCCCGCGTCAGGTGGCTGTTGACCACGGACAGGCCGTAGCAGTAGTGCGGCGGCAGACTGGTCGCCGCCCGGTCGGTGTCCCGGATGCCCAGGTAGCCGGCGATCGCCTCGGCATTGGCCTGAAGGTTGGCGGCGGAGAGCCGGACCAGTTTCGGCGAGCCCGTCGAGCCGGAGGTGCTCAGCAGCAACGCCAGCTCGGGGTGCAACTCGTGGGCGGTGCCGCGGCGGCGCTCCTCGATCGTCCAGGTCCCGTCGACCGGCCCGATCACCACGTCCGGGTCGTACGCCTCGACCAGGGTCCGGGTCGCCGGGCCGGAGTCGGGCACCAGCAGGACGGGGTGGCCGCCGCGCAGCCCGGCCAGGTAGGCCACCAGCGCCTCGACGGTGTTCGCGCCGGCGACCAGGACCAGCCGCCGTTGCGGGCCGAGCCGCCGGGCGGCCTCCTCGACCCGGGTGGCCAGCTCGGTGTAGGAGATCGTGCCGTCGGCGGTGATCAGGGCGGGGCGGTCGCCGTGGGTGGCGAGGTCGTGGACGAAAGGCGCCGCGTCGGTGGCCGGCAGCAGCTCGGGCAGGGGCGTCACGCCGACCCACTCTAAGGTAAGGCTGCCCTAATCTGTAATCCGCCCCCGGCATGCCGTGAGCGCCGCGACATCGTGCGGGGCAGGGCCGGCGGAAGCACCTCCCGCTTCGTGTTCCCGCCGGCCCCGGTGCGCGCGGTGTTACTTGGTGAGCTGGATGGCGCCCTCGTCGACGAGCGTCTCGCACATGAACATCGGGTCGCAGATGGAGGCCTTCGCGCTGGCGTACGCGACGCCGTTCTTGAACGCCCGGACGTCCGGGGTGATCGGCACGACGAACTGCTGGGCGGTGCCGTCGCAGGTGATCCGGTACACGGGGGTCGTGCCGGTGGTGATGCCGCTGCCCACGTTCTGGGTGAGGCTCACCTCCAGGCTGGCCGAGTATCCCGCGCCGCAGGTCAGGCTGACCGGCACGTAGGCCACCGCGCCCTTGGCGTCCAGCGTCCCGGTGTCGGCGACGGTCACGGTCGAGGTGGACTCGGCCGCGGAGGCCGCGCCGGCCGGCAGGGTGAGGGCCAGCGAGGCGCTGGCGGCGAGCACGGCGCCGGCGACGAGCCGACCGCGGATTCCGGTGAGGTTCATGAGGGGGTCCCTTCGGTGTGGTGTGCTGCGATGACAGCGGATACACGGCCGGGCGGGGTGGTCGGTTGCGGGCGATCACAGTCGGCAGGCCGACAGTGCTTTCGGGCTCGACGGGACGGATATCCTCGGCCGATGCCCGTACGATCCCGCCCCCGGCCGACGCGATGACCGGCACCGACCTCGACGCCCTGGCCGACCTGCTCGCCGGCCCGGTGGAGCCGGCCGCGCACGGCCTGCTCGGCTGCCTGCTCTCCGCCGGCGGGGTCACCGTCCGGCTCACCGAGGTCGAGGCGTACGCGGGCACCGCCGGGGATCCGGCGTCGCACGCGTACCGGGGACGCACCCCGCGCAACGCGGTGATGTTCGGCCCCGCCAGGCACGCCTACGTCTACTTCACCTACGGCATGCACTGGTGCGTGAACGTGGTGACCGGGGTCGAGGGGGAGGCGTCGGCGGTGCTGCTGCGCGCCGGTGAGGTGATCGACGGCCTCGACGCCGCCCGGGCCCGCCGTCCCGCCGTACGCCGGGACGTGGACCTGGCGCGCGGCCCGGCCCGGCTCTGCGCCACCCTGGGCATCGACCGCTCCGCCTACGGCCTCGACCTGCTCGCCGACGGTGCGGTGCGGCTGCGCCCGGCGCCGGACCCGGTGCCCGACGCGGCGATCTCCGCCGGTCCCCGGGTCGGGGTGACCGGCGCCCACGACGTGCCGTGGCGGTTCTGGCTCACCGGCGACCCGACGGTGAGCGCCTACCGCCGGCACGTCCCCCGCGCCCGCCGCTGATTCATGATGGTCGCGGCCCTGGCGAACGGGCCCTGGGGCGTGGGTCGAAGTGTTTCGACGGTGAGAGGTTGGGACCCGGATCGGCTCCGCTGGAAGACCTGCGGCATCACTTGCCGAACCGGAAAGACACCTTTAGCCTTGCCGTCATGGAAAATGACTTCGAGCGTCCAGATCGGGAGGCCGCCGCCGAGGCCCTGCGGACGCTCCACGCCGACCGGGAGCGACTCGCAAGCGCCGTCGAGGTGCCTCGGCTGCTGCTGCTCGCCTTCGGCGCCCTCGCTGCGTGGTGGGTCGCCGCAGCAGCCACCACCGACCCGGGCGCCACCTACCAGCCGCCGACCTCCGGCTGGCTCGCCCTGGTGGGCGGGCTCGTCATCGCGTATCTCGTCCGGCGCGAGACCGGTATCCGATTCCGGGTCATGGGGGCACGCGCCGGCTGGGCCGTCGCCGGAATCGTCGCGACCTGCCTCGCCCTGTTCAGCGTCTCGCTCGGGCTGGTCTCCTTCGATCTGCGTTGGGCAGTCACCTTGACCAGCGCTGCCGCGTTCCTGGTGACGACCTGGCTGGCGGGAGTCGCCTACCGGTCGGCGATCGCCGAACTGCGCCGTGACTGAGGCGAGGTTCGACGACACCATCCATGCCCCGGTGCGACTGCGCATCTGTGGGCTGCTGAACAACGCCGACCGCCTGGACTTCGCCGTGGTGCGCGACACCCTGGGCGTCTCGGACGCGACCCTGTCCAAGCACGTCAAGACCCTCGTGGACGCGGGGCACGTGACGATCAGCAAATCCGCGTCCGCCAATCGCACCGATGCTCGTCGCGTCACCTGGCTGTCCCTCAGTCCGACCGGGCGATCGGCGTTCGCCGCGCACATACGTGCGCTGCAGGACATCGCCGGCAGCCGTACCTGACTCTCGGAGAATCGACAGCGGCAGATCGCTAGACCGCCGGGCCGGGTCCGTCCTGCCGGATTCGACCCGGCGGCAGCAGGTACGGCGCCAGCGCCCGGCGGGCGGCCAGCGCGCCGAGCGCCAGGGCGGTGACCACCGCCTGCCCGACCCGGGCCGCCGTCCCGCCGCCGCCCAGGCCGTAGGTCGCCCAGCCGTTGGCCGCCGCGTCGGTCACCAGCACCAGGCAGGCCAGGTCCGCGCCGAGTCGCCGTCGGCCCAGCAGCAGCGCGGCGGCGAGCGGGTCGAGCACCGTCAGCGAGACGAAGTACGCGGCCAGCCAACCCGGCGCCCAGGGGTACGGGTCGCGGCCGCCCATCAGCAGCTGCGCCACGTGCACGCCGCCCCCGTACAGCAGCACCGCCGCGTATCCGCCGGCGATCCAGCGGGTCGGGCGTGGCATGCCGGCCCAGCCCCAGCACCTCATCGGGCCAGTCTGCGCGACGCCGGCCACTCGCCGCCGCCCCGCCCGCCGGAATAGTTGACTCGTCAAATATGTTGTCGGCGGAGTACAGGTCATTCCGACCCGGTCGGACACGAGGAGCAGGTCATGCAGTTCGGGATCTTCACCGTCGGCGACGTCACCGTCGACCCGACCACCGGGCGGGAGCCGACCGAGCACGAGCGGATCAAGGCGATGGTGGCCATCGCGCTCAAGGCCGAGGAGGTCGGCCTCGACGTCTTCGCCACCGGCGAGCACCACAACCCGCCCTTCGTCCCCTCCTCGCCGACCACGATGCTGGGCTACATCGCCGCCAGGACCGAGCGGCTGCTGCTCTCCACCTCGACCACGCTGATCACCACCAACGACCCGGTGAAGATCGCCGAGGACTACGCCATGCTGCAACACCTGGCCGACGGCCGGGTCGACCTGATGATGGGCCGCGGCAACACCGGCCCGGTCTACCCCTGGTTCGGGCAGGACATCCGCAACGGCATCCCGCTCGCCATCGAGAACTACGACCTGCTGCGCCGGCTGTGGCGCGAGGACGTGGTCGACTGGAAGGGGCGGTTCCGCACCCCGTTGCAGTCGTTCACCTCGACCCCGCGCCCGCTCGACGGCGTACCGCCGTTCGTCTGGCACGGCTCGATCCGCAGCCCCGAGATCGCCGAGCAGGCCGCCTACTACGGTGACGGCTTCTTCGCCAACCACATCTTCTGGCCCGCCGAGCACACCCAGCGGATGGTCGGGCTCTACCGGCAGCGCTTCGCCCACTACGGCCACGGCACGCCGGAGCAGGCCATCGTCGGCCTCGGCGGCCAGGTCTTCCTGCGGCGCAACTCGCAGGACGCGGTCCGGGAGTTCCGGCCGTACTTCGACAACGCCCCGGTCTACGGGCACGGGCCGTCGCTGGAGGAGTTCACCCGGGAGACCCCGCTGACCGTGGGCAGCCCGCAACAGGTCATCGACCGGACGCTGGGCTTCCGGGAGTACGTCGGCGACTACCAGCGCCAGCTGTTCCTGATCGACCACGCCGGCCTGCCGCTGAAGACCGTCCTGGAGCAGCTCGACCTGCTCGGCGAGGAGGTCGTGCCGGTGCTGCGCAAGGAGTTCGACGCGCTGCGTCCCGCCAACGTGCCCGAGGCGCCCACCCACGCCGCGCTGGTCGCCGCCCGCCAGGCCACCACCGGGGCGGCCCGATGAGCAGCCGCACCCTGGCCGTGGTCTCCGCCGGCCTCTCCCAGCCCTCGTCGACCCGACTGCTGGCCGACCAGCTCGCCGCGGCCGCCCGCGACGAGCTGCTCCGGCGCGGCGCCGAGGTGGAACTGCGGGTGATCGAGCTGCGCGACCACGCCCACGACGTGGTCAACCACCTGCTCACCGGGTTCCCGCCGGCGCCGCTGCGCGAGGCGCTGGATGCGGTGGCCGCCGCCGACGGAGTCGTCGCCGTCACGCCGATCTTCAACGCCTCCTACAACGGGCTCTACAAGTCCTTCTTCGACGTGCTGGACGACAAGGCGCTGGTCGACAAGCCGGTGCTGATCGGCGCCACCGGCGGCACCGCCCGGCACTCGCTTGCGCTGGAGCACGCCGTCCGGCCGATGTTCGCCTACCTGCGGGCGGTGGTGGTGCCCACCGCCGTCTTCGCCGCCGGTGAGGACTGGTCCGGCGGCGGCCCCGACGGCGCGCTGCGCGGCCGGGTGCTGCGCGCCGGCGCGGAGCTCGCCGACCAGGTCGACCGGCGCCCGGCGCCCACCGGACCGGCCGACCCGTTCACGCTCACCACCGACTTCGCCCAGCTGCTCGGCCGCCGCGACGACTGACCCGTCAGTCCGGGTACGGATGGGCGACCAGCACCGGGCAGTGCGCGTGCTGGAGCACCGTCTGGCTGACCGAGCCGAGCAGCATCCCGGTGAAGCCGCCCCGGCCCCGGGTGCCCACCACCAGCACCGACGCCTCGCCGCTGGCGGTCACCAGGCCCTGCGCCGGGGTGCCCGCGCGGACCGGGTGCTCCCGCACCGACAGCTCCGGTCGGCCCTCGCGGGCGGCGGCGGACGCCTCGGCCAGCAGCCGCACCGCCCCGGCGTGGTACGCGGCCTGCTCCTCCTCGATTTCCTCCGGCACCGGACGGTCCCCGTCCGGCGGGCCCACGTGCACCAGCACCAGGGCGGTGCCGCGCCGGACCGCCTCCCCGGCGGCGTACCGGGCGGCCAGCACCGCGGCCGGTGAACCGTCCACCCCGGCCACCACCGGCCCGTCCGCCGTCGGGATCGGCTGCTCCTCGGGGCGGACCACCAGCACCGGGCAGTGCGCGTGCGCGGCCACCTGGCCGCTGACCGAGCCGAGCAGCAGCCCGGCGAAGCCCCCCAGCCCACGGCTGCCCACCACCACCAGCTCCGCCCGGCGGGACTCCTCGACCAGCGTCGCGCCCGGCCCGCCGGCCACCTGCCGGGCCGCCACCCGCAGCCCCGGCCAGCGCCGGGCCAGGTCGTCCGCGGTTCGCCGCACCATCCGCTGCGACTCCTCCGACGGCTCGGGCACCCCCAGGTCGTACGGGTTGAGCGGCACGCCGTAGCCGAGCGGGTGCAGGTAGCCGTGCACCAGCTCCAGCGGCCGGCCACGCAGCGTGGCGGCCTGCGCCGCGTGCTCGGCGGCGACCAGGCTGGACGGTGATCCGTCGACCCCCACCACGACAGGACGTTCCATTCGACTCCCTCTCGCTCGGTTCCGGCCATTGTCGGCCGGATCGCCCGCGCGGCCCGGTAGATCCACGCGACGCCGCGCCGGTCGGGGGAGCGGCCGGCGCGGCGCGGTCGGTGGAACTCAGCGGCGACCGAGGTCCCGCCGGTGCCGGACGATCGCCAGCGGGCTGCGGGCGTGGTGCAGCAGGGCGTGGCTGACCGAGCCGAGCAGGGCACCCGCCAGGCCACCACGGCCGTGCGCGCCGAGCACGGTCAGCTGTGCGTCGGTGGACTCCTCGACCAGCGCCCGGGCCGCCGGGGCGGCCACCAGCTTCGTGCTCACCGGCACCTGCGGGTAGCGCTCGGCGAAGCCGGCCAGCGACTCGGCGAGCACCCGTTCCTCCTCGGCGCGCAGCTCCTGCGGGTCGTACGCCATCGGCACGATGTCGCCCGGGCCGACCGCGGTCGGGTAGAGCCAGGCGTGCACGGCGACCAGTCGGGTGTCGCGCTGCGCGGCCTCGGCGAAGGCGAACCCGAGCGCCTCGGTGGAGAGCGCCGAGCCGTCCACCCCGACCACCACCGGGCCGTCGGCGCGGGCCTCGCCGCGGACCACCAGCACCGGGCAGTCGGCGTGCGCGGTGACCTGAACCGTGACCGAACCGATCAGCAGCTCGGCGAAGCCACCCAGGCCCCGGTGGCCGAGCACCAGCAGCGCCGCGTCGCGGGACTCGCGCACCAGCACCGCCGTCGGGCCGCCGTCGCAGAGCCGACCGGTGACCGGCACCTCCGGGGCGACCTTGGCCGCCTCCTCCACCGCCTCGTCGACCGTACGCTGCGCCGCCGCGCGGACGGCGTCGTCGCCGCACACCACCGGCACCGGGCCGAGCGGCGTACCGAGCAGCGGCCACCCGAAGGCGTGCACCACCCGCAGCGGCCGGTGCCGGTCCGCCGCCTCCCGGGCGGCCACCCGCACCGCCTCCAGTGCCGAGCCGGAACCGTCCACGCCCACCACCACGGGCGCACCCGTCCTGCTGGTCATCACGACCTCCTTCGTCCACCTCCAGCCTCCTCGCCGCCGGCCCGTCCGGGCAGGGGCGTAGCGCCTTGCCGGGCCGGGACCAACGGCCCTGACCGGGGGTGTTCCGAGGGAGTGGGATGGAGTCAGGACGAGCGACAAGGAGGTCGACGATGTCCACCGTCACGAAGTTCCGGGGCGGCACGATCGCGCCGTTCGACTGGACGAACCTCTCCTGGTTCCCGCTGCTGGCGCCGACGATCCGGGTCGAGGACTACCTCGACGGCGACCGGTACGTGGTGCGCGCCGAGCTGCCGGGGATCGACCCGGCCAAGGACGTCCGGATCACCCGTACCGGCGAGAACCTGCGCCTGGACGTGGTCCGACGGGAGAGCCACGCGGACAAGGCCCGCTCGGAGTTCCACTACGGCTCCTTCTCCCGCCTGATCCCGCTGCCCGCGGGCGTCAAGCCGGAGACCATCGCCGCCCGGTACGCCGACGGCATCCTGGAGATCAGCGCGACCGTCGGCGAGCCCGAGCCGACCCCGCGGGAGATCCCGGTGACCGTGGAGCACACCGGGAAGCGGTGAACCGACCCCGGGGCCCCGGCCAGCCGCCAGGCGTCCCGGCGAATCCGACCGAAGGGGCCCGGCCGCCGGCCGGGCCCCCACCGCAACCCCCGGGAGCCCCCTGATGACCCCGCTGGAACTGCTCCGCGACCACCCCTTCCTCGCCGACCTGCCCGAGCGGTGGCTGCCCCCGCTGACCGCGTACGCCCGACCGGTGGTGTGGCACCCCGGCCACCGGCTGTTCCGCGCCGGAGCACCGGCCGAGCGGTTCTGGCTGATCCGCGGCGGCGAGGTGGCGCTGGACTTCCCGGTGCCCGGTCGCGGAGACGTCGGCATCGAGACGATCGGCGCGGGCGGGGTGCTCGGCTGGTCCTGGCTCTTCCCGCCGTACCGCTGGCAGTTCGGGGCGGTGGCCGTGCGGCGCACCACCACCGTGGAGTTCACCGCGGCCGGCGTACGGCGGCTGATGGCCACCGACGACACCCTGGGCCGCGACCTGACCGGCCGTTTCATGGCCGTGGTGGTGGACCGGTTGCAGGCCTCCCGGGTCCGGCTGCTCGACCTGTACGGCTACCCGACGTCCTCGGCCGGCTGACCGCGCGGTCAGTACGCGACCAGTCCTCGGGTGGTGAACTGAGCCCGCACCCGGTCCAGCAGCTCCGGGCCGGGCGGTTCGGTGTCGGCGAGGGGGAACGCCAGCCCCAGCTCGGCGTACTTGTGCGCGCCCAGGCGGTGGAAGGGCAGCACGTCGACCCGTTGGACCGTTCCCAGGCCGGCGGCGAAGTCGGCCACGCCGGCCACGTTCTCCTCGGCGTCGGTGAGCCCGGGGACCAGCACGAACCGGACCCAGATCGGCGTCCCCCGGTCGGCCAGCCGGCGGCCGAAGCGCAGCGTCGGCGCCACCGAGCCGGTACCGGTGACCCGCCGGTACGTCGCCGGGTCCCACGACTTGACGTCCAGCAGCACCAGGTCGGTGGCGTCGAGCAGGGCGTCGTCGGCGTTCGCGCCGAGGAAGCCGGAGGTGTCCAGCGCGGTGTGCAGCCCCAGGCCGTGGCAGCGGCGCAGCACCTCGCCGGTGAACCGGGGCTGGCGCAGCGGCTCCCCGCCGCTCAGCGTGATCCCGCCGCCGGCCACGTGGATGAACCGCCGGTACCGCTCGATCTCGCGCATCAGCTCGTCGGTCGACATCCGCCGCCCGTTGCCCGGGAACCAGGTGTCCGGGCTGTGGCAGTACCGGCAGCGCAGCGGGCAGCCGGCCAGGAAGGCCACGAACCGGGTACCCGGCCCGTCCACCCCGTGCGACAGGTCCCACGAGTGCACCACGCCGTCGGTCGCGCCGGCCCGCCCGGGCCGGACCGGCCCGGGCGGCGGGGTGCGGGTCGGGTTCACAGCGATCCGTGGAAGGTCCGGGAAACCACGTCCCGCTGCTGCTCGGGGGTGAGCCGGACGAAGTTCACCGCGTACCCGGAGACCCGGACGGTGAGCTGCGGATAGCGCTCCGGGTGGGCCATCGCGTCGAGCAGGGTCGCCCGGTCCAGCACGTTGACGTTCAGGTGGAATCCGCCGGCGTCGGCGTACCCGTCGAGCACCCCGGCCAGGTTGTCGATCCGCTCGGCGCGGGTACGCCCCAACCCGTCGGGGGTGACCGTGCCGGTCAGCGAGATGCCGTCGCGGGCCGCGGCGTACGGCAGCTTCGCCACCGACAGCGCGGCGGCGACCAGGCCGTGCGTGTCCCGCCCGTTCATCGGGTTCGCGCCCGGAGCGAACGGCTCACCGGCCCGCCGCCCGTCCGGCGTGTTGCCGGTGTGCTTTCCGTAGACCACGTTGGAGGTGATGGTCAGCACCGACATGGTCAGCTCCGCGTCCCGGTAGGTGCGCTGCCGGCGCAGCTTCGCCGCGAACGTCTCCACCAGCCACACGGCGATCTCGTCGGCCCGGTCGTCGTTGTTGCCGTATGTGGGGACGTCGCCGTCGACCACGTAGTCGACCGCCAGCCCGGTGGCGTCACGCAGCACCTTCACCCTGCCATAGCGGATCGCGGCGAGGCTGTCCACGGCGACGGAGAGCCCGGCGATGCCGGTGGCCATGAACCGGCGCACCGGATGGTCGTGCAGCGCCATCTCCAGCCGCTCGTAGGCGTACCGGTCGTGCTGGTGGTGGATGACGTTCAGCGCGTCCACGTACGTCTCGGCGAGCCAGTCCAGCGTCCGGTCGTACGCGGCGAGCACCGCGGCGTGGTCGAGCACCTCGCCGCCGACCGGCGGGCTGGGCGGGGCGACCTGCTCGCCGGTCAGCTCGTCCCGGCCACCGTTGATCGCGTACAGCAGCGCCTTGGCCAGGTTGGCCCGGGCCCCGAAGAACTGCATGTCCCGGCCGACCCGCATCGCCGACACGCAGCAGGCGATCGCGGTGTCGTCGTCGTACGCGTCGCGGATCAGTTCGTCGTTCTCGTACTGGATGGCGCTGGTGTCCAGCGACACCTGCGCGCAGAACCGCTTGAACCCGGTGGGCAGCCGGGGCGACCAGAGCACCGTCAGGTTGGGCTCCGGCGCCGGCCCGAGGTTGTACAGCGTCTGGAGGTAGCGGAAGCTGGTCCGGGTGACCAGGGGCCGGCCGTCGGCGCCCATCCCGCCGAGCGCCTCGGTGACCCAGGTGGGGTCGCCGGAGAAGAGCTGGTCGTACTCGGGGGTACGGAGGAACCGGACGATCCGCAGCTTGATCACGAAGTCGTCGACCAGTTCCTGGGCGTCCATCTCCGACAGCCGTCCCTCGGCCAGGTCCCGCCGCAGGAACACGTCGACGAAGTTCGCCGTGCGGCCCAGCGACATCGCCGCGCCGTTCTGCTCCTTCGCCGCGGCCAGGTAGGCGAAATAGAGCCACTGGATGGCCTCCCGCCCGGTCCGGGCCGGCCCGGAGATGTCGTGGCCGTACGACGCGGCCATCTGCTTCAGCTCGCCCAGGGCGCGGGCCTGCTCGGCCAGCTCCTCCCGGTCCCGTACCACCTCGTCGGTGCAGCGCCGACCGTCCAGCGCGGCCCGCAGCGCGTGCCGCTCGGCGATCAGCCGGTCCACCCCGTACAGCGCCACCCGCCGGTAGTCGCCGATGATCCGGCCCCGCCCGTACGCGTCGGGCAGCCCGGTGATCACGTGCGAGCGCCGGGCGGCCAGCACATCCGCCGGGTACGCGTCGAAGACCGCGTCGTTGTGGGTGCGCCGGTAGCTGGTGAAGATCCGGTGCACGACCGGGTCGGGGGTGAAGCCGTACGCCTTCAGCGCGGTCTCCACCATCCGCAGCCCGCCGGCCGGCATGATGGCCCGCCGCAGCGGCGCGTCGGTCTGCAGGCCGACGATCAGCTCCTTGTCCCGGTCGATCCAGCCGGGGGCGTGCGCGGTGATGGTGGACGGGGTGGCCGCGTCGACGTCGAGGACGCCGCGTTCGCGTTCGACGACGAAGAGCTTCTTCAACGCCCCCCACACCTCCAGGGTGCGGCAGGTCGGGCCGGTGAGGAAGCCGGCGTCCCCGGTGTACGGCTCGTGGTTGGCCCGCAGGAAGTCGGCGACGTCCACGGTGTCCCGCCACGTCCCGCCGGTGAAGTCCCGCCACGGGTCGAGTGGGGCCGTGCCGGTCGTGGTGACGACGGTCGCGCGCATCGGGAGCCTCCCAGGTCCGCCTCTTCGCTGCCAGGACCAGCCTCGTCGGGCCGGCCGACGCGGGGCAGGGCCCCCGGGACCACCCCGGCGGGACCAAAGGCCCCCGCCGGGATCGGGGTACGCGGGTGACCGCCCCGGGCGGGCGTGGCCGTTGTGGGAGGACCACCACGCCCGGCCCCGGGACGGTCGGTCGGTGGCGCCGCGCGCGCCGCGTACCCGGGTCAGCGTTCGACCACCAGCCGGCGGGCCCGCAGCGCCCGCGCCCACCAGGGCCGGCGCCGGGCCGGCCGCAGCGCCGGGACCCGGGTGCCGCGCAGGCTCACCCAGCCGCCGGGACCCATGGTGACCGCGCCGATCGCCGGCGGCCGGCGGCGGCCCAGCACCGCCACGGCGGCGGTGAGCAGCGCGACGGCGGCCGCGCCGGCCGCCGCGGCGAGCACCTGGTCGGGGTCGCTGATCGACCGGTAGCGGACCTGGCCGCCGGCGAGCACGAACGCCCCCACGGCCCGGCCGTCGCGGGTCACCGGCACCAGCGCCGCGGCCGGCGTGCCGGGCAGCTCCAGCACCGGCCCCACCGGGTGCGCCGAGGGTACGGCGGCGGCCGGCTCCTTGGCCGCCTCCACCGCCCGCCGAGGTGCCGGCGGGGTCAGCGGGGCGGGACCGGTCGGGTTGAGGATCGCGGTCATCGTGCTGCCTCCTAACGGGAGTCGGACGTGCCGGTGGCGGGGTGCACGGCCGCCCGCCCGGCGGCCAGCCGGGCGATCGGCACCCGGTACGGCGAGCAGGAGACGTAGTCCAGTCCCACGGCGGCGAAGAACGCCACCGAGTCGGGGTCGCCGCCGTGCTCCCCGCAGACCCCGATCGTCAGCTCGGGGCGGGTCGCCCGTCCCTCGGCGACGGCCAGCCGGATCAGCCGCCCCACGCCCCGGGTGTCGATGCTCTCGAACGGCGACACCGGGAAGATCCCCCGCTCCAGGTAGTCGGCGAAGAACGAGCCCTCGACGTCGTCGCGGGAGAACGCCCAGGTGGTCTGGGTCAGGTCGTTGGTGCCGAAGGAGAAGAAGTGCGCCTCGGCGGCGATCTCGCCGGCGGTCAGCGCCGCCCGGGGCACCTCGATCATCGTGCCGATCGGGATCGGCGGCGCCCCCGGCACCCCGGCGAGGACCCGCTCGGCCTCGACCCGCACCGCGGCCAGCTCCTTCACGTCGCCGACCAGCGGCACCATGATCTCCGGTCGCGGGTCGCCGCCGTCGCGCACCCGCTGCGCGGCGGCCTCCGCCACGGCCCGCACCTGCATGGCGAACAGGCCGGGCACCACCAGGCCCAGCCGCACCCCGCGCAGCCCGAGCATCGGGTTGGCCTCGTGCATCCGGCGTACCGCCGCGAGCAGGACGCCGTCCCGGCCGGGGTCCTCACCGCGCGCCTGCGCGCCGGCCACCCGGGCGGTCAGCTCCGCCAGCGGGGGCAGGAACTCGTGCAGCGGCGGGTCGATCAGCCGGATCGTCACCGGCAGCCCGTCCATGGCGGCCAGGATCCCGGTGAAGTCCTCCCGTTGCAGCGGCAGCAGCGCGTCCAGTGCCGCGCCGACCTGCTCCGGACCGTCGGCCAGGATCAGCCGCTCGACCAGCTCCCGGCGTGGGCCGAGGAACATGTGCTCGGTGCGGCACAGCCCGATCCCGGTGGCGCCGAGCCGGCGGGCCCGTCCCGCGTCGGCCGGGGTGTCCGCGTTGGCCCGTACGCCCAGCCGGCGCACCGCGTCGGCGTGACCGAGCAGCCGGTGCACCGCCGTGACCAGCGGGTCGGCCTGCGGGGCCAGCTCGCCGTCGAGGTAGCGGGCCACCGGGGACGGCTGCACGGGCAGCTCACCGGCCCAGACCTGGCCGGTGGTCCCGTCGATGGAGATCACCTCGCCGGCCCGGACCACCCGGTCGCCGACGGTGAACTCGCCGCGCTCAGGGTCGATGCGCAGCGCGTCCGCCCCGCAGACACAGGTGCGGCCCATGCCCCGGGCGACCACGGCGGCGTGGGACGTCTTGCCGCCCCGGGAGGTGAGCACCCCGGCCGCCGCGATCATGCCGGGCAGGTCGTCCGGGTTGGTCTCCGGCCGGACCAGGATCACCGGCCCGTCGGCGGCGACCGCCGCCGCGGAGTCGAGGACCACCCGCCCGACGGCGGCCCCCGGTGACGCGCCCACCCCGACGGCGAGCGGCGCCGGGGCGTCGGTGGTGTCGAACGCCGGGAACATCAACTGGGCCAGCTGCGCGCCGGTGACCCGGTGCAGCGCCTCGTCCAGGGTGATCAGCCCCTCGTCGACCAGCTGCGCGGCGATCACGAACGCCGCCGCCGCGGTGCGCTTGCCGACCCGGGTCTGCAACATCCACAGCTTCCCGCGTTCGATGGTGAACTCGATGTCGCACAGGTCCCGGTAGTGCCGCTCCAGCGTCGCCATGATCTCCATCAGCCGGCGGAAGCTGACCGGGTCGAGCCGCTCCAGCTCCGGCAGCGGGATCGTGTTGCGGATGCCGGCCACCACGTCCTCGCCCTGCGCGTCGGCCAGGTAGTCGCCGTACACGCCGGGCGCGCCGGTGGCCGGGTCGCGGGTGAACGCCACCCCGGTGCCGGAGTCCGGGCCCAGGTTGCCGAAGACCATCGCCATCACGTTCACCGCCGTGCCCAGGTCGTCCGGGATCCGCTCCCGGCGGCGGTAGATCCGCGCCCGGTCGGAGTTCCACGACTCGAACACCGAGCGGATCGCCACGAAGAGCTGCTCGTGCGGGGCCTGCGGGAAGTCGTGCCCCACCTGCCGGGAGAAGATCTTCTTGTACGTCTCGACCAGGTCCCGCAGCTGCCCGGCGCTCGGGCCGGCCGCCCCGGCGGTGGCCCGGACCGACTCCAGCGCGTGCTCGAACTCCTCGGCGGGAATCCCGTACACGGTCCGGCCGAACATCTGGATCAACCGGCGGTACGAGTCCCAGGCGAACCGTTCGTCGCCGAGCCGCGCGGCCAACCCCTCGACGGTGGCGTCGTTCAACCCGATGTCCAGGATCGTCTCCATCATCCCGGGCATCGAGTACCGGCCACCGGAGCGCACCGCCAGCAGCAGCGGGTCGTGCGGGTCGCCGAGCCACCGGCCCAGCCGCGCCTCGACCTCCCGCAGGTGGGCGTTCACCTCGTCGAAGAGCCCGGCCGGCGGCGACCCGGTGGCCAGGTAGACCCGGCAGGCGTCGGTGCTGACGGTGAAGCCCGGCGGCACCGGCAGGCCCAGCCGGGTCATCTCGGCCAGGTTCGCCCCCTTGCCGCCGAGCAGGTCCGCCCGGCTCCGGTCACCCTCGATGAAGTCGTAGACGTACTTCGGCATGGTCCGGCCTCCTCGGCTGCGTCTCTCCTCTCTTGGTAGCCGGGCCGGCGGCGGCCCCGGCAGGGCCGGACGGGACATCGACCGGGCCGGAGGTCCCGACCGTGTCGGTGCGGCTGGGTATCCTCCGGCCCGTGACCAGTGAGCTGCGGCTGCGGCCGGTGCGCGACGACGACCTGCCCGCCTTCTTCGCCCACCAGCAGGACGCGGAGGCGAACTGGATGGCCGCCTTCGGCCCCGCCGACCCGGCCGACCGGGCCGCCTTCGACGCGCACTGGGCACGGATCCGCGCCGACCCGCGGATCGTCAACCGCACCGTGCTGGCCGGCGACGAGGTGGTCGGCTACGTTGCGGCCTTCCCGGTCGACGAGCAGACCGAGGTCAGCTACTGGATCGACCCGCGCCGGTGGGGTCGCGGCCACGCCACCGCCGCGCTGACCGCGCTGCTGCGCGAGCTGCCGCCGGGGCCGGTGCACGCCCGCGCGGCCAAGGACAACCGCGCCTCCCTCGCCGTGCTGCGCAAGTGCGGCTTCGTCGTGGTCGGCGAGGACTCCGGGTACGCGGGCGGCCGGGGCGCCGAGGTCGAGGAGTGGGTGCTGGAGCGGCCCGCCGAGTCGGCTGACCAGCCCGGCCACTAGTCTCCCCGGGGTGAACTGGCTGGAACTCGTCGGCTGGGCCGGCTCCGCGCTGCTGGTCTGGTCCCTGCTGCAGACGCGCATCCTGCGGCTGCGCGCCCTGAACCTGATCGGCTGCCTGATCCTGATCGGCTACAACGCCGCCGTGCAGGTGTGGCCGATGGTCGGCCTCAACGTGGTGCTCGCCGTGATCAACGTGTGGTACCTGCGCAGGATGCTCGCCACCCGGCACGACGAGCAGACGTACCAGGCCGTCGAGGTGGGCGTCGGCGACCAGTTCCTCGCCCACACCCTGCGGGTGCACGCCGCCGACATCGCGAAGTTCAACCCCGGCTTCGACTGGGACTCCCTCGGCGACGCCCGCTCGGCGTTCCTCGTGGTCAGCGCTGACGAGGTGGTCGGGGTGGTGCTCTCGCACGCCGAGGCGGACGGGGTGGCCCAGATCGACCTGGACTACGTCACCCCCCGGTTCCGGGACTTCACCCCGGGGGAGTTCGTCTTCCGGCGCAGCAGCCTCTTCACCGACCGGGGGTTCCGCCGGGTGGTCAGCCCGCCCGGGATGCGCTCCCCGTACTACCACCGGCTCGGCTTCCGGCCGGAGGGCGACGCGTACGTGCTCGACCTGCCCGCGCCGCAACCCGCCTGACCCCCGGCCGGGCGGGAGAGGGTTCGCCGACGCGTCGGCTGGGCACATGCACGGCTACGCTGGCGGGGTCCTCCGGCCGGCGCCGCCGGCCGTGGCGGTGAGAAGCGTGAGGGAGAACCGGGCGTGCAGAGCTACTGGAGCCAACTGGCCCTGGTCGGAGTCCTGGTCATCCTCAACGCGATCTTCGCGGGCAGCGAGATGGCGCTGGTGTCGCTGCGGGACAGCCAGATCCAGCGGCTGGAGCGGACCAGCCGCGCCGGGCGCACCCTGGCCCGCCTCGCCAAGGACCCGAACCGGTTCCTGGCCACCATCCAGATCGGCATCACCCTGGCCGGCTTCCTGGCCTCCGCCGCCGCGGCGGTCTCGCTGGCCAAGCCTCTGATCCCCCTCTTCGGGTTCGCCGGCACCGCCGCCGAGACGGTCGCCATCGTGCTGGTCACCCTGGCGCTGACCTTCGTCACCCTGGTCTTCGGCGAGCTGGCCCCGAAGCGGATCGCCATGCAGTCCGCCGAGCGCTGGGCGCTGCTGGTGGCCCGCCCGCTGGACATCCTGTCCACGCTCACCCGACCGGCCGTCTGGCTGCTCGGCGCCACCAGTGACGTGGTCGTCCGGCTGTTCGGGCTGAACCCGAAGCACGAGCCCGACGAGATCGGCCCGGACGAGCTGCGCGACATCGTCGCCGGCAACCACGGCTTCACCAAGGAGCAGCGGACCATCATCGCCGGCGCGGTGGAGATCGCCGACCGGCAGCTCAAGGCGGTCCTGGTGCCCCGGCTCCAGGTCTTCACCCTGGACAGCGGCACCACCGCGGAGGCCGCCCGGCTGGTGCTCGCCGCCACCGGCCACTCCCGGGCGCCGGTGGTCCGCCACGGCGGCCTGGACGACGCGGTCGGGGTGATCCACCTGCGGGACCTCGTCGGCGTCCCCGACGACCGGCCGGTCGACGAGATCGCCCGCCCGCCGATGCTGCTGCCCGACTCGCTGCCGGTGGTGAACGCGCTGCGCCAGTTCAAGGCCGAACGGCAGCACATCGCCCTGGTGGTGGACGAGCGCGGCGCGGTCGACGGGATCGTCACCCTGGAGGACATCCTCGAGGAGATCGTCGGCGAGATCTACGACGAGACCGACCGGGACCTCGCCTCGATCCGCACCGAGGCCGACGGCGCGCTGGTGCTGCCCGGCACCTTCCCGGTGCACGACCTGCCCGACGTGAAGGTCGAGCTGCCCGGCCGGCCGCACGGCGACTACACCACCATCGCCGGGCTGGTGCTCACCTGCCTCGGCCACATCCCGACCGTCGCGGGGGAGAGCGTCACCGTCGACGGCTGGGAGCTGGAGGTGGCCGACATCGACCAGCGGGCCATCACCCGGGTCCGGTTGCGCCAGGTCACCGCCGACACCTCCGAGCAGGAGGCGCCGGACGAGACGCCGGTGCTGGACGAGGCCCGCAGCTGAGCCTCAGCGGTCCCGGGCCGGGCGGCCGAACGGGAAGCCGGGCACCGGCGGCAGCAGCTGGACCCGGTCGGCCGGGAACTGGTGGGTGCTGCGCCCCAGCAGCCGAGCGGCGACCCGCAGCAGCCACGGACCGGACGGGTGCAGCTCCGGCCCGATCAGCCGGTCCGTGACCCGGGTCCACCAGTGCCCGGCGACGATCACGTCGGTGATCCGCAGCCGCTCCGGGGGGAAGCCGCCCCGGACCACCACGTCCACCACCCACCCGAGCCGTCGCCCGTGCAGGTCGTACGCCCGCCTGCCGATCAGCTCACCCACTCGCACGATCGGCCCCCGGGATCCGGTCGATGAGGTGCCGGCGCAGCCAGGACTCCACCGGCGACGGCGGCAGGTCGGCCGCCGCGCAACGCAGCCGTACCGCGCTGTCCACCCGGGCGACCTGGGCCAACGGTATCCGCAGCGGCGGCACGGGCGGCCGGTCGACGAAACGGTCGGCGACCGCCACCAGCAGCCGGCCCACCCGGCCGCCGACCCGCTGCCCGAGCGCGCCCTGCCCGGTCAGCAGGAACTCCACGTACGGGTAGCCCTCCTCGTCGACGGCGAAGACGATGTCGTCGACCCGCCCGACCAACCGGCCGTGCACGTCGACGATCTGCCGGTCGAGCAACTGCTTGGCGAGCTGGAGCCTCACTGTCCCATCCTCGTGATGATCGCCAACGGGATCGCCGCCACCGAGGCGGCGACGATCAGCAGCAGGAACAGCGCGCCGAGCAGGTTGTTCCACCGTCCGTTGACCCGGTCGCCCAGGTAGCCGCGGTCGTTGGCGACCACCAGGATCGGCAGGTACGTCAACGGCAGCACGACCGCGCTGAACACCAGCATGTACTCGGTGAGCCGCACCGGGTCGACGGCGGTCATCAGCATCAGCACCCCGAGCAGCACGCTGACCAGCAGCACGCTGTGGAACCGGGCCGCCTCCCGCGGGCTGACCCGCTTGCCCCACTGCCAGCCGAAGTACTGCGCGGCGGCGTACGCGGCCGACAGGCCGGTCTCCAACGCGGCGCCGAAGGTCACCGCGAAGAACGCCAGCACCGCGACGACCAACCCGACTCCGCCGAAGGCCGTCACCACCGGCTGCGCCACCTGGTCGAGGCTGTTCACCGACATGCCCGACGGGTGGTACGCCACCGCGGCGACGGCGATCAGCGACAGTGCCAGGAAGCCGCCGACCGGGAAGCCGATCAGCACGTTGGAGCGGGCGGCGGCGAGGTCGGCGGCGCTCCAGTTCTCCTCCACCCCGCCAGAGGAGAAGAAGAACACCTCGTACGGGCTGACCGTGGAGGCGAACAGGGCCACCGCCACGAACCAGTACACCGACCAGCTCTCCGCGCCCGAGCTGACGTGCAGGCTCTGCTGCCCGAGCCGGCCCCAGTCGGTGGGCAGCGCGAACAGCGCCACGGCGAAGACCAGCAGCGCCAGCCCGGCCAGCCCGAAGACCCGCTCCATCAGCTGGAACCGCATCCGCCACAGCACCAGCCAGACCGCCACCCCGGCCACCGGCACCCAGACCAGGTAGTGGATGCCCGAGGCGAGCTGCAACGCCAGCGCCACCCCGCCGAGCTCCGCGGCGAGGGTGAGCACGGTGACCAGCCAGGAGGCCACCAGGTTCAGCAGCGCCACCCGCGGCCCCAGCCGCTCCCGCACCAGGTCGAACACCGCGCGGCCGCTCACCGCCGCGATCCGCCCGGCCATCTCCGCGTACGCGCAGATGCCGAGCACCCCGACCAGCAGCACCCAGGCGTGCGCCATGCCGAAGCGGGCCCCGGCCTGGCTCGCGGCCACCAGGTCGCCGATGTCGACGAAGCCCCCGATCGCGGAGAGGATCCCGAGGGTGGCGGCCAGCAGCCTTCTCACGGCGCGCGGCGGTCGGGTGTCATCGCCGTGACGATATTCGGTACGAACCGGTCAGGTTGCGGCATTCCGCAACATCGCGTGACCGGCCTCCGGTCGGCAGCCGGTCAGGCGGCGGTCAGGTTCTGCAGGCGTACCTGGCCGCGGGCGACCAGCCGCTCGTCGGCGTCGGTGATCTCCACCAGCCAGAGCTGCTGGCTGCGGCCCCGGTGCACCGGGGTGCCGACGGCGGTCAGCTCCCCGTCCCGGACGGCGCGCAGGAAGTCGGTCTGGTTGGACACCCCGACCACCCGTCCCCGGTCGCCCAGCCAGAGCGAGCCGCCGATGCTGGCGGCGGTCTCCACCACCGAGCAGTACACGCCGCCGTGCTGGATGCCGAACGGCTGGTGCAGCTCGGGACGGACCTGCCAGCGGATGACCACCCGGTCGCCGCTGACCTCGTCCAGCTTCAGGCCCAGCAGGGCGACGAAGCCCCCGGTCAGATCCGGCATCTCCACGGCTGCTCCTCCTCGCTGGTGTGCGAACCGACAGCCTAGTGGCGACGGTCGCCGGCAAACCCGGTACGGCCCCGGCCCGGTCATGGGGGAGAATCGGTGACCGTGACCGACAGCAAGCGCCCGCACGGGCGGGACTCCCTGACCGAAGACCTGCGGTGGCGGGGCCTGATCCAGGACTCCACCGGCCCCGACGAGCTGCGTGAGCTGCTCGACGGCGGGACGGCCACCTTTTATGTGGGCTTCGATCCGACCGCGCCCAGCCTGCACGTCGGCCACCTCATGCAGGTCGCCACGGCACGCCGGCTCCAGCTCGCCGGGCACCGGCCGCTGCTGCTGGTGGGCGGGGCCACCGGGCAGATCGGCGACCCCAAGGAGAGCGCCGAGCGGACGCTCAACCCGCCCGAGGTGGTGGCCGGCTGGGTGCAGCGGATCCGCGACCAGCTCGCCCCCTTCGTGTCGTACGAGGGGGAGAACGCGGCCCGGCTGGTCAACAACCTGGACTGGACCGGCCAGATGTCGGTGGTGGAGTTCCTCCGCGACGTCGGCAAGCACTTCCCGGTCAACAAGATGCTGGCCCGGGAGGTGGTCAAGGCCCGGCTGGAGAGCGGCATCAGCTTCACTGAGTTCAGCTACCAGCTGTTGCAGGCCAACGACTTCTTCGAGCTGCACCGGCGGCACGGCTGCCAGCTGCAGTACGGCGGCTCCGACCAGTGGGGCAACATCACCGCCGGCGTCGACTACGTGCGTCGGCGCGGCGCCGGGCCGGTGCAGGCGTTCACCACCCCGCTGGTCACCCGCGCGGACGGCACGAAGTTCGGCAAGACCGAGGGAGGTGCGGTCTGGCTCGACCCCGAGATGACCAGCCCGTACGCCTTCTACCAGTTCTGGGTCAACGCCGACGACCGGGACGTGACCCGTTACCTGCGCTACTTCAGCTTCCGCAGCCGGGAGGAGCTGGAGGAGCTGGAGAAGGACACCGCGGAGCGGCCGCAGGCGCGGCTGGCCCAGCGGGCGCTGGCCGAGGAGCTGACCACGCTGGTGCACGGCGAACGCGAGATGGCGCAGGCCGTCGCGGCGAGCCAGGCGCTCTTCGGTCGGGGGTCGTTGGAGGAACTCTCCCCGGAGACCCTGCGCGCGGCGCTCACCGAGGCGGGGCTGGTGCACCTGACGGAGTTGCCGGACGTCGCGGGCCTGCTCAAGGAGTCGGGCCTGGTGCCGAGCATGAAGGAAGCGCGCCGGGTGATCACCGAGGGCGGGGCGTACGTCAACAACACGCGGGTGACCGAGGTGGACGCGACGGTCTCCCCGGCGGACCTGCTGCACGGCCGGTACCTGGTGCTGCGCCGGGGCAAGCGGTCCTTCGCCGGCGTTGAGCTGGGCAGATAGTCCGCGGTCGACGGTGTGACGGGGGACGCCCCCGGCGGATTTGACGATCAATCCGCCGGGGGCGTAACTTTTTCTCCGTCAGCGCGGAACGGACGAAACAGGCGAAAGACCTGGGAGGCCGGAGCGCAGAGACAATCCCCGAAGCCCGATGGTTCACGCCGGCGGGAACAGGGACCGGGCGATGCCCCGGATTCGCCGGGAGGCGGATTTGGTGGGGCGGAGTCGACCGGGTAAGGTAGTCGACCGGCAGGGAAACGGACGAGCTCGCGGGTGACCGCAGGGCGGCCGGCCTGTCAAAGCCATGAAGCGTCCGGCGCGAGCTGGTTGATTTGTGGTGCCCGGAATTCGGGTGGAAGCATGACAAACCGCGAAACACTGGTTTGACACGGCGGAAACCACCGGGTAACGTAGTAAAAGTGCCCGGCGCGAGAGCGGCGGGGATGCGGACGAAATGCCCCGGACGGGGTCCTGCGGTTAGTGGGGCTGTCGGATGGTGTGTGGTTGTTCTTTGAGAACTCAACAGGGTGTTTGATAAGCCAGTGCCAATTATGATTTATACCCCGTACTGGTTGAGGGCTTCGGTTCTTGGCTGGTTGGGATTCCTTTGGCAACACTTTTGTTGCCGGGATGGATTGTTCAACAAGTTTTTGTTGGAGAGTTTGATCCTGGCTCAGGACGAACGCTGGCGGCGTGCTTAACACATGCAAGTCGAGCGGAAAGGCCCTTCGGGGTACTCGAGCGGCGAACGGGTGAGTAACACGTGAGCAACCTGCCCTAGGCTTTGGGATAACCCCGGGAAACCGGGGCTAATACCGAATATGACCTTTCCTCGCATGAGGTTTGGTGGAAAGTTTTTCGGCCTGGGATGGGCTCGCGGCCTATCAGCTTGTTGGTGGGGTGATGGCCTACCAAGGCGACGACGGGTAGCCGGCCTGAGAGGGCGACCGGCCACACTGGGACTGAGACACGGCCCAGACTCCTACGGGAGGCAGCAGTGGGGAATATTGCACAATGGGCGGAAGCCTGATGCAGCGACGCCGCGTGAGGGATGACGGCCTTCGGGTTGTAAACCTCTTTCAGCAGGGACGAAGCGTAAGTGACGGTACCTGCAGAAGAAGCACCGGCCAACTACGTGCCAGCAGCCGCGGTAAGACGTAGGGTGCGAGCGTTGTCCGGATTTATTGGGCGTAAAGAGCTCGTAGGCGGCTTGTCGCGTCGACCGTGAAAACTTGGGGCTCAACTCCAAGCCTGCGGTCGATACGGGCAGGCTAGAGTTCGGTAGGGGAGACTGGAATTCCTGGTGTAGCGGTGAAATGCGCAGATATCAGGAGGAACACCGGTGGCGAAGGCGGGTCTCTGGGCCGATACTGACGCTGAGGAGCGAAAGCGTGGGGAGCGAACAGGATTAGATACCCTGGTAGTCCACGCTGTAAACGTTGGGCGCTAGGTGTGGGGGGCCTCTCCGGTTCCCTGTGCCGCAGCTAACGCATTAAGCGCCCCGCCTGGGGAGTACGGCCGCAAGGCTAAAACTCAAAGGAATTGACGGGGGCCCGCACAAGCGGCGGAGCATGCGGATTAATTCGATGCAACGCGAAGAACCTTACCTGGGTTTGACATGGCCGCAAAACCTCCAGAGATGGGGGGTCCTTCGGGGGCGGTCACAGGTGGTGCATGGCTGTCGTCAGCTCGTGTCGTGAGATGTTGGGTTAAGTCCCGCAACGAGCGCAACCCTCGTTCGATGTTGCCAGCGCGTTATGGCGGGGACTCATCGAAGACTGCCGGGGTCAACTCGGAGGAAGGTGGGGATGACGTCAAGTCATCATGCCCCTTATGTCCAGGGCTTCACGCATGCTACAATGGCCGGTACAATGGGCTGCGATACCGTGAGGTGGAGCGAATCCCAAAAAGCCGGTCTCAGTTCGGATCGGGGTCTGCAACTCGACCCCGTGAAGTCGGAGTCGCTAGTAATCGCAGATCAGCAACGCTGCGGTGAATACGTTCCCGGGCCTTGTACACACCGCCCGTCACGTCACGAAAGTCGGCAACACCCGAAGCCGGTGGCCCAACCCTTGTGGAGGGAGCCGTCGAAGGTGGGGCTGGCGATTGGGACGAAGTCGTAACAAGGTAGCCGTACCGGAAGGTGCGGCTGGATCACCTCCTTTCTAAGGAGCACCATCCAGCGAAAGCTGGTATGGAGCCCGCACCGTCCGAATGTGGCGGTGGGGTGCTCGATGGCGGAGACACTGGCCAGTTTTTCCTCGGCAACGGTCGGGGCGCCTAGTACAGCCACTTCGGTGGTGGGAACGGTTTGCCTTCGGTGCGGCTGAGGAGGAGCGCAGAACACCCTGTTGGGTCCTGAAGGAACAACCGTTGGTTGTCTTTCAGAGCCTTGATGATGAGCGGAAGCTTGTCGAGGCGCCAGGCACGGCCTGGCCTTGCAAACCGTGATCCTGTGTGGGTCGTAGGTGTGGGGCTGTTCGGGTTGTGGGTTGGTCGTTTGTTGAGAATTGCACAGTGGACGCGAGCATCTTTGTGGTCAAGTTGTCAAGGGCGAACGGTGGATGCCTTGGCACCAGGAGCCGATGAAGGACGTGGGAGGCCGCGATAGGCCTGGGGGAGCTGTCAACCAAGCTGTGATCCCAGGGTGTCCGAATGGGGAAACCTGGCACCAGTCATGTGGTGTCACCTGCACCTGAACACATAGGGTGTATGGGGGGAACGCGGGGAAGTGAAACATCTCAGTACCCGTAGGAAGAGAAAACAATTTAGTGATTCCGTGAGTAGTGGCGAGCGAAAGCGGATCGAGGCTAAACCGGCTGCGTGTGATACCTGTCAGGGGTTGCGTGGTCGGGGTTGTGGGACCCCGCTAGACAAGCTGACACTTGTCTGAGGAGTTACAAAGTCAGTGGCTAGCCGAATGGTGTGGAAAAGCCAACCGTAGACGGTGACAGTCCGGTACGTGAAAGTTGCTGACCTTCTGTGGGTGTTCCCGAGTAGCGGCGGACCCCTGAAATCTGCCGTGAATCTGCCAGGACCACCTGGTAAGCCTAAATACTTCCTGGTGACCGATAGCGGACGAGTACCGTGAGGGAATGGTGAAAAGTACCCCGGGAGGGGAGTGAAATAGTACCTGAAACCGTTCGCCTACAATCCGTCGGAGCCTTGCGGGGTGACGGCGTGCCTTTTGAAGAATGAGCCTGCGAGTTAGTGGCATGTGGCGAGGTTAACCCGTGTGGGGGAGCCGTAGCGAAAGCGAGTCTGAATAGGGCGCTCTTGAGTCGCATGCTCTAGACCCGAAGCGGAGTGATCTAGCCATGGGCAGGCTGAAGCGCGGGTAAGACCGCGTGGAGGGCCGAACCCACCAACGTTGAAAAGTTGGGGGATGACCTGTGGTTAGGGGTGAAAGGCCAATCAAACTCCGTGATAGCTGGTTCTCCCCGAAATGCATTTAGGTGCAGCGTCGCGTGTTTCTTGCCGGAGGTAGAGCACTGGATGGTCTAGGGGGCGCACAAGCTTACCGAAATCAGCCAAACTCCGAATGCCGGTAAGTGAGAGCGCGGCAGTGAGACTGCGGGGGATAAGCTTCGTAGTCGAGAGGGAAACAGCCCAGATCACCAGCTAAGGCCCCTAAGCGTGTGCTAAGTGGAAAAGGATGTGGGGTCGCATAGACAACCAGGAGGTTGGCTTAGAAGCAGCCACCCTTTAAAGAGTGCGTAATAGCTCACTGGTCAAGTGGTTCCGCGCCGACAATGTAGCGGGGCTCAAGCACACCGCCGAAGCTGTGGCATTCACATTTTAACCTCGTCGGGTCTTGATATCCGGTGCAGGTGTGTGGATGGGTAGGGGAGCGTCGTGCCGGGGGTGAAGCAACGGGGTGACCTAGTTGTGGACGCGGCACGAGTGAGAATGCAGGCATGAGTAGCGAAAGAAGGGTGAGAAACCCTTCCGCCGGATGACCAAGGGTTCCAGGGCCAGGCTAATCCGCCCTGGGTGAGTCGGGACCTAAGGCGAGGCCGAGAGGCGTAGTCGATGGACAACGGGTTGATATTCCCGTACCCGCGAAAGAGCGACCCTGACGAACCTCGTTGTGCTAACCACCCAAACCATCCAAGACCTTCGGGTTGAGGGTGGGGAGCGTGGGAACCTGGCGGGTAGTAGTCAAGCGATGGGGTGACGCAGGAAGGTAGCTGAGCCCGGCCGGTGGTTGTGCCGGGGTAAGCGTGTAGGCCGTACCGTAGGCAAATCCGCGGTGCACATAGGCTGAGACGTGATGCCGAGCCGATTCAGGTGAAGTCAGTGATCCTATGCTGCCGAGAAAAGCCTCTAGCGAGTTCTTAGCGGCCCGTACCCCAAACCGACACAGGTGGTCAGGTAGAGAATACCGAGGCGATCGGGCGAACTGTGGTTAAGGAACTCGGCAAATTGCCCCCGTAACTTAGGGAGAAGGGGGGCCGGAGACGTGAAGCCCCGCGCGGGTGGAGCGTTGTATGGCCGCAGAGAGCAGGGGGAAGCGACTGTTTACTAAAAACACAGGTCCATGCGAAGAAGTAATTCGATGTATATGGACTGACGCCTGCCCGGTGCTGGAACGTTAAGGGGACCTGTTAGCTCTTCGGGGCGAAGCGGAGAACTTAAGCGCCAGTAAACGGCGGTGGTAACTATAACCATCCTAAGGTAGCGAAATTCCTTGTCGGGTAAGTTCCGACCTGCACGAATGGCGTAACGACTTCCCCACTGTCTCAACCACAGGCCCGGCGAAATTGCATTACGAGTAAAGATGCTCGTTACGCGCGGCAGGACGGAAAGACCCCGGGACCTTTACTATAGCTTGACATTGGTATCTGAATGAGCTTGTGTAGGATAGGTGGGAGCCGGTGAAGTCCATACGCCAGTATGGGTGGAGGCAATCTTGAAATACCACTCTGGTTGATTTGGGTATCTAACTTCGGACCGTTATCCGGTTCAGGGACAGTGTCTGGTGGGTAGTTTAACTGGGGCGGTTGCCTCCTAAAGGGTAACGGAGGCGCCCAAAGGTTCCCTCAGCCTGGTTGGCAATCAGGTGTTGAGTGCAAGTGCACAAGGGAGCTTGACTGTGAGACTGACAGGTCGAGCAGGGACGAAAGTCGGGACTAGTGATCCGGCACTGGCATGTGGAAGCGGTGTCGCTCAACGGATAAAAGGTACCCCGGGGATAACAGGCTGATCTTCCCCAAGAGTCCATATCGACGGGATGGTTTGGCACCTCGATGTCGGCTCGTCGCATCCTGGGGCTGTAGCAGGTCCCAAGGGTTGGGCTGTTCGCCCATTAAAGCGGTACGCGAGCTGGGTTTAGAACGTCGTGAGACAGTTCGGTCCCTATCCGCCGTGCGCGTAGGATACTTGAGAAGGGCTGTCCCTAGTACGAGAGGACCGGGACGGACGAACCTCTGGTGTGCCAGTTGTCCCGCCAGGGGCACGGCTGGTTAGCTACGTTCGGAAGGGATAACCGCTGAAAGCATCTAAGCGGGAAGCTCGCTTCAAGATGAGGTATCCCACCACTCTTTGAGTGGGTAAGGCCCCCAGCTAGACGACTGGGTTGATAGGCCGGAACTGTAAGCCCGGTAACGGGTTCAGGTGACCGGTACTAATAGGCCGAGGACTTGACTACGAAGCTGCTACGCGTCCACTGTGCAACTCTGAACAACCGAACACCCCACGAGAGTGTGTTTGACATGTTCATAGAGTTACGGCGGTCATGGCGGAGGGGAAACGCCCGGTCACATTCCGAACCCGGAAGCTAAGCCCTCCAGCGCCGATGGTACTGCACTCGGGAGGGTGTGGGAGAGTAGGACGCCGCCGGACAAACATTCCAGTCGAGGGCCGCCCCAATGAGGGTCGGCCCTCGACTGCGTTAGCGTCCTCGGAGACGCATGAGGAAGGATGTACCCGTGAGTGCAGGACCGCAGGGCGGCGATCGCCCCCGTCGTTACGAGGACCGTACCGACCGTCAGCCGGGGCGTGACGACGCCCGCCGCGACGACCGTCCCCCGTACCGCGGGAGCCGCGACGACCGCGCCGGCGGCCAGCGGGGTGGCGCCGGCGGTGACCGCCGTGAAGGCGGCTTCCGCCGAGGCGACAACCGCGAAGGTGGCTTCCGCGGCGGTGACCGCCGTGAGGGTGGCTTCCGGGGCGGTGACCGTGAGGGCGGCTTCCGCGGTGGTGAGCGTCGCGAAGGCGGCTTCCGCTCGGGTCCCCGTGAGGGTGGCTTCCGCGGTGGCGACAGCCGCGAGGGCGGGTTCCGCGGCGGTGACCGTGGTGAGCGTCGTGAGGGTGGCTTCCGCGGCGGCGACCGTCGTGAGGGCGGGTTCCGTTCCGGTCCGCGTGAGGGCGGCGCGCGCGAGGGTGGCTTCCGCGGTGGTGAGCGCCGTGAGGGTGGTTTCCGCGGTGGGGACAGCCGTGAGGGTGGCTTCCGGTCCTCGGGTCCGCGTGAGGGTGGCTTCCGCCGTGACGGCGACGCGCCGCGCGAGGGTGGCTTCCGTGGCGGCGACCGTCGTGAGGGCGGTTTCCGTGGCGGGGACAGCCGCGAGGGTGGCTTCCGCGGCGGTGACCGCGGTGAACGCCGCGAGGGCGGCTTCCGCTCCGGGCCGCGTGAGGGCGGTGACCGTCGTGAGGGTGGCTTCCGGTCCTCGGGTCCGCGTGAGGGTGGCTTCCGCCGTGACGGCGACGCGCCGCGCGAAGGCGGGTTCCGCGGCGGCGACCGCCGCGAGGGTGGCTTCCGTGGTGGCGACCGCGAGGGTGGCTTCCGTGGCGGCGAGCGCCGTGAGGGCGGTTTCCGCGGTGGGGACAACCGCGAGGGCGGGTTCCGCTCCTCGGGCCCGCGCGAGGGCGGCTTCCGCGGCGGCGACCGTCGTGAGGGTGGCTTCCGAGGTGGCGACCGTGAGGGTGGCTTCCGCGGCGGTGACCGTGGTGAGCGCCGTGAGGGTGGCTTCCGCGGTGGCGACAATCGTGAGGGCGGCTTCCGCTCCGGGCCGCGTGAGGGCGGTGACCGTCGTGAGGGTGGCTTCCGGTCCTCGGGCCCGCGTGAGGGTGGCTTCCGCCGTGACGGCGACGCGCCGCGCGAGGGTGGCTTCCGCGGCGGTGACCGTCGTGAGAGTGGCTTCCGGTCTTCAGGTCCGCGTGAGGGCGGCTTCCGCGGTGGCGACAACCGCGAGGGCGGGTTCCGCGGTGGTGAGCGCCGTGAGGGCGGTTTCCGCGGTGGCGACAACCGCGAGGGTGGCTTCCGCGGCGGTGACCGTGGCGAGCGCCGTGAGGGTGGTTTCCGTGGCGGGGACAACCGTGAGGGCGGTTTCCGCGGCGGCGCGGACCGGCCGCGTACCGAGCGGGACGGCGAGCGGCGTGGCTTCGGTGAGCGCCGCAGCTTCGACGACCGGCGTCGCGAGGGTGGCGACGGTGCCGGGGCGCCGCGCGACCGTGACGACGACCGGCGGGACCGGGCCGAGGGTGGCGAGGGCGGACGCCCAACGGCGCCCGCCCTGCCGGACGAGATCGTCGCGAGCGACCTCGACACCGCCGTCCGCGCCGAGCTGCTCTCGCTGAACAAGCCGGTGGCGGAGACCGTCGCCCGGCACCTGGTGGCGACCGGCCAGCTGATCGACGAGGACCCGGCCGAGGCGCTGGCGCACGCCCTGGCGGCACGGCGGCTCGCGTCGCGGATCTCCGCCGTGCGGGAGGCGGTCGGGCTGGCCGCGTACCACGCGGGCGAGTGGCAGACGGCGATCGCCGAGCTGCGGACGTACCACCGGATGACCGGTCTGCAGAGCCACCTCGCGGTGCTGGCCGACTGTGAGCGGGCACTGGGCCGTCCGGAGCGGGCGATCGACCTGTTCCGCGGCGCCGACCAGGAGAAGCTCGACAAGGCCGTCTCGATCGAGCTGCTGATCGTGGCCGCCGGCGCCCGGGGTGACCTCGGTCAGAAGGACGCGGCCGTGGCCATGCTCCAGGTGCGCGAGCTCACCACCGAGACGCCGGAGCCGTGGACGGCCCGGCTGCGCTACGCGTACGCCGACGCGCTGCTGGCGGTCGGCCGCCGCGAGGAGGCCCGTGAGTGGTTCTCCCGGGCCGCCGACGTGGACGCCGAGGGCGAGACCGACGCCGCCGAGCGGCTGCTGGAGCTCGACGGTGTGGTCATCGAGGGCGACGACGAGGACGAGGAGTCGGGCGAGGAGATCGCCGCCGGCCCGGCGACGCTGGGCGCGGTCCCGGCCCGGCCGGACGCCGACCTGACCGCCGACGTCAGTGACCTCGACGAGGACGACGACGGCGCCGATGACCTCGAGGACGACGAGGACGAGGACGACCTCGACGACGACCTCGACGAGGACGCCCGCGACGCCGACGCACCGACCGCCGGCGAGCGCACTGCCGACGAGCGCACCGCGGACGAGCGGACCGACGGCGAGCGCGCGCACCTGACCGGCCCGCAGGCCGGCGTGGCCGAGCCCACCGGTCCGGTCGCCAGCGGCGAGGTCACCGGACACACCGGGGACGAGCCGGAGTCCGCGCAGCGATGACCACGAGCGCCGGGGAACGGCTGGTCGACGGGTACGCCCTGGTCGTGTTCGACCTGGACGGCGTCATCTACCTGATCGACCGGCCGATCCCCGGTGCCGTGGAGGCGGTCGGCCGGCTGCACGCCGAGGGTCGGGCCGTCGCGTACGCCACGAACAACGCGTCCCGCCGATCCAGTGAGGTCGCCGACCTGCTCACCGGCATGGGCGTACCGGCCCGGCCGGAAGAGGTGCTGACCTCCGCCGCCGCCTCCGCGGAGCTGCTCCGCGACCGGCTACCCGCCGGCGCGCCCGTGCTGGTGGTCGGCGCGGAGGCGCTGCGGGCCGAGGTCCGCGCCGTCGGGCTGCGCCCCGTGGAGCAGGCCGAGGACGAGCCCGCGGCGGTCGTGCAGGGGTACGGCCCGCAGGTCGGCTGGGTCGACCTGGCCGAGGCGTCGGTGGCGATCCGGGCCGGGGCGCTGTGGATCGCCACCAACACCGACCGGACGCTGCCCAGCGGCCGGGGTCCGCTGCCGGGCAACGGATCCCTGGTGGCGGCGCTGGGTACCGCGCTGCGCCGGGATCCGGACGTGGTCGTGGGCAAGCCGGAGCCGGCGCTCTTCGCCACGGCGGCCCGCCGGGCGGGCACCGGGCGGACCCTGGTGGTCGGGGACCGCTTGGACACCGACATCGAGGGCGCCCGGCGTGCCGGGCTGGACAGCCTGCTCGTGCTCACCGGCGTCAGCGACGTACCGGAGCTGCTGTCGGCCCCGCCGGAGCGGCGACCGACGTACATCTCCCAGGACCTCGCCGGGCTCTTCGACCCGGCGGCCCTGGTCCGGGTGCCCGCGACATCGCCCGCCGGGGACTGGTCGGTCCGGGTGACCGGGAGCGACCTGGAACTCGACGGCGCCGGTCGGCCCCTGGACGCGCTGGCGGCGCTCTGCGCCGCCGCCTGGTCGGCCGGCGTCGAGCCGCTGGTCCGGCCGGCGTCACCGGACGCCGAAGCGGCCCTCGAGGCGCTCGGCCTCGCCTGACCCCGCCTCGGGCGGCGGATCAGAGCAGCTTGCGGAGCTTCATCAGGTCGAACGGGTTGGCCTTGATCGACACTCGCCGCGCCGCGACCGCCTTGGTCACGTCCAGTTCGCCGCGGAGCAGGGCGACCAAATCGTCGCTGGTGGTGCTCAGCGCGATCTTCGCCTTCGGGTCGTCGCCGTCGGTCAGGTCGACCAGCCGGCCGCCGGTGAGCCGCCCGTGGAACGCGGTGTCGAGGTCGGTGACCCGGCAGGCCAGCGTCCGGTCCAGGTCGATCCGCTCCTGCATGTCGGCGTGCCGGTCCAGGCGGGCCGCCAGATCCTGCAACGCCTGCCGGCACTCGTCCACGCTGGCCACATCGTCTCCTCACCGCACGCCACGCCGTTCCCCCGGCACGGTACCGCACCGGGTGTTTCCCAGGGCCCGGTAGCGTGACACCTGCACACCCCACCCCGCGGAAGGACTCAGGGCATGCAGGACGCGTGGCGCGCCTACCTCGAGCTGGCCATGGGCCTGACGGAGGCACCCCGGAAGAGGGCTCAGGACGTCGTCCGTCGACTGGTCGGCTCCGGCGGCGCCACCGCGGCGCAGCTCCAGGCGCTGGGCGAGGAACTGGTCTCCACCGGCGTGGCGAACCGGGAGGCGCTGACCAAGCTGGTCCGCTTCGAGGTCGACCGGGCGCTGGGCGCGGTGGGGCTCGCCACCGCCGACGAGGTGGCCGAGTTGACCCGCCGCGTGCACGAGCTGGAGAGTCGGCTGCGGGAGGCGAAGGGCGGCCCGGCCGCGCCGGTGACCGGACCGCCGCCGGTCGCCCCACGGTCCGGCGCCGCCCCGACGTCCGACCGGATCCCGGCCCCGACCTCGCCCGCCTCGGCCCCGCGCTCACCCGCACCGGCCGGCACGCCGGCCCCGGCCGCGCCGGTGGCCCGTAAGGCGGTGGCGAAGAAGGTTGCTAAGAAGACCGTGGCGAAGAAGGCGCCGACCACCGTCGCCCGTACCGCCGACCAGCCGGTGCCGACGGCGGCGAAGAAGGCCGGGCCGGCCCGCCGGCCCGCGGACGACGACCGGTGAGCCGGCCCGCTGGCGCCGGGACCGGCTCGTGAGCGGGCCGTTCCGGCCGGGACCGACGCCCGGCCCCCGGCCCGGCCCGCCGCCCGCGGCGCGGCCGGGTCCGCCCCCGGGCGGCCGGCCGGCAGCCCCGCTCCCGGTCGAGGACTTCGACGACGCCCGGCACCCGGCGGTGGACGCCGCCGTGCAGGCGATGGAGAACGCCGCGGCGCTCTCCCCAGCCGACCAGATCCCCCAGTACGAAGCGGCGTACGACACGCTGCGCGAGACCCTGGCCACCATCGACCAGGCCTGACCGAGGCGGAGAAGCACCACGCATGGCACGTCGCAACCGGCTCGACGCCGAACTCGTCCGTCGCGGCCTGGCCCGCTCCCGTGAGCAGGCAGCCGCGCTGGTGAGCGCCGGCCGGGTCCAGCTCCGCGGGGTGGTCGCCGGCAAGCCCGCCGCGATGGTGGACCCCGCCGATCCGCTGCTGGTAACCGGCGAGGACCCCGGCACGGAGTACGTCTCGCGCGGGGGCCACAAGCTGGCCGGCGCGCTGGCCGCCTTCGCCCCCGGCGGGCTGGCCGTCGCCGGCCGGCGCTGCCTCGACGCCGGCGCCTCGACCGGCGGCTTCACCGACGTGCTGTTGCGCGCCGACGCGGCCGAGGTGGTGGCGGTGGACGTGGGCTACGGCCAGCTGGCGTGGCCGCTGCGCAACGACGAGCGGGTCCGGGTCTTCGAGCGCACCAACGTGCGTACGCTCACGCCGGAGGCCATCGGCGGCCAGGTGGACCTCACCGTGGCCGACCTGTCGTTCATCTCGCTGCGGCTGGTGCTGCCGGCTCTGGCCGCCTGCACCCGTGCCGACGGTGACCTCGCGCTGATGGTGAAGCCGCAGTTCGAGGTGGGCAAGGAGCGGGTCGGCGCCGGTGGGGTGGTCCGCGACCCGGCGTTGCGGGCCGAGGCGGTGCTGGACGTGGCCGGGGCGGCCGCCGGGTTGGGACTGGGACTGGCGGACGTGACGGCCAGCCCGCTGCCCGGGCCGAGCGGCAACGTCGAGTTCTTCGTATGGTTACGCCGGGACGCGCCGCCGGCCGACCCGCAACGGGTCCGGGCGGTGGTCGCGGCCGGCCCGCAGGGCCTGGCGACGTCCGGCGACGGTCCGGACCCGACGCACACGGATGAGGTGGCCCCATGAGCGCGGATCGGACGGCCCTGCTGGTCACCCACACCGGTCGGCGGCGGAGCACCGAGCACGCCCGGGCGGTGGCCGCGGACCTGATCACGGCGGGGTTCGAGGTGCGGGTGATGGCCGAGGAGGCCGACGACCTGGACCTGCCCGGTGTGGTGCCGGTGACCGGCCCGGAGGCGGCCGAGGGCGCCGAGATCGTCTTCGCGTTGGGCGGGGACGGTACGTTCCTGCGCGCCGCCGAGCTGGCCCGGCCGGCGAAGGCCCCGCTGCTCGGGATCAACCTGGGCAAGGTGGGCTTCCTGGCTGAGGCCGAGATCGACGACCTCGACGTGGCCGTGCGGGACGTGGTGGCGCGCAACTACACCGTCGACGAGCGGCTCACGCTGGACGTCACCGCCGAGTTCGAGGGCGGCCCGACGATCGAGTCGTGGGCGTTGAACGAGATCAGCGTCGAGAAGGGCGAGCGCGCCCAGATGCTGGAGCTGCTGGTCGACGTGGACGGTCGGCCGCTGTCGCGGTACGGCTGCGACGGCGTGGTCTGCGCGACGCCCACCGGTTCCACGGCGTACGCGTTCTCCGGCGGTGGTCCGGTGGTCTGGCCGGAGGTGGAGGCGTTGCTGCTGGTGCCGATCAGCGCGCACGCCCTGTTCAGCCGGCCGCTGGTCACCGCGCCCACCTCGACGTTCGTCATCACCGTCGACCCGTTCACCACCCTCGCGGTGCTCGCCTGCGACGGCCGGCGGGTCTACGACCTTCCGCCGGGCGCCCGGGTGACGGTGCGCCGTGGCGGGCTGCCGGTGCGGATCGTGCGGCTGCGGGCGCGCCCGTTCACCGACCGGCTGGTGGCCAAGTTCGGCCTTCCGGTGCACGGCTGGCGGGGCAGCCGACGCTGAGCGCTGCGCGTCGCCCGGGTCACCGGGCGTGCCGGCGGCAGCCGCCGGTCGTGTCCACCTGGCGACATGTCGCCGGTGCGGCGGGCCGGGGGTAGTGACCCGGGGTTGATCTCCATCGCAGACTCCGACGGGTCGCCCTTCGCGGGCGGCCGAGTCGTTCAGCGAAGGAGCACCCATGAACTGGCCCCCGCGTTGGTTCGCCCTCGGGGCGACCGCCGTGCTGGTGGCCGGCGTCGCCGCACCGGCGTCCGCCGAGCCGCCCGGCCCGCCCCCGCCGTCCACCCCGCCGCCCGTGGGCGCCGCCGCGCCGGCCCCGGCCCGGGTCACGTTGATCACCGGTGACGTGGTCGAGCTGGACCGGGTCGCGCCGGGCCGGGCCACCGCCTCCGTCCGGCCCGCTGCCGGACGCGAGCGGGTCACCTTCCACACCGTCACGGTCGACGGGCAGCTGCGGGTGCTTCCCAGCGACGTGGTGCCGTACCTGGCCAGCGGGGTGCTCGACCCGGACCTGTTCGACGTGGAGGAGCTGGTCGCGCAGGGCTACGGCGACGCGGACACCGGTCGGCTGCCGCTGATCGTCCGCTACCGCGACGGGGCGAACCGGCGGGCCGGCGCGTTCGCCGCCACCGCCACCGACGTACGCCCGCTGCCCAGCATCGACGGGGCCGCCCTCGCCGTCGGCAAGGGCGAGCTGGGTGGCCTCTGGTCGGCGCTGCGGGCCCAGGGGGCCGGGGTCGCCGGGGTCGCCGCGAGCGGCCGGCTCGGCGCCGGGGTGGAGCGGGTCTGGTTGGACGGCCGGGTCCACCCGGTGCTGGACCGCAGCGTGGCGCAGATCGGCGCGCCGGCGGCCTGGGCGGCCGGGCGGGACGGCTCCGGGGTGACGGTCGCGGTGCTCGACACCGGGATCGACGCCGGGCACCCGGACCTGGCCGACCGGATCGCCGACAGCCGGGACTTCACCGGCGCCGGCGGGGTCGCCGACGGTCACGGCCACGGCACCCACGTCGCGTCGATCATCGCCGGCAGCGGGGCTGCCGCCGGGGGCACCCGCAAGGGCGTCGCGCCGGGCGCCCGGCTGGTCGTCGGCAAGGTGCTGGACGACTCCGGCTCCGGCTACGACTCGTGGATCATCGAGGGCATGGAGTGGGCCGCCCGCTCCGGCGCCCGGGTGGTCAGCATGAGCCTCGGCGGATCCCCGACCGACGGCACCGACCCGATGAGTCAGGCCGTGAACGACCTGACCGCCGAGACGGGGACGCTGTTCGTGGTCGCCGCCGGCAACTCCGGCGCCGACTACGCGGTGAACGCTCCCGGCGCGGCCGACGCCGCGCTCACCGTGGGCGCGGTCGACCGGGACGACGCCCTGGCAGCGTTCTCCAGCCGCGGCCCCCGGGTCGGTGACAACGCGGTCAAGCCGGAGATCACCGCGCCGGGCGTCGGAATCGTCGCCGCCCGGGCCGCCGGCACGACGATGGGCACGCCGGTGGACGACCGCTACACCGCCGCGTCCGGCACCTCGATGGCCACCCCGCACGTCGCGGGCGCCGCCGCCATCCTGGCCCAGGACCACCCCGACTGGCGGGCCGATCGGCTCAAGGACGCCCTGGTCAGCACCGCTCGCGGCGCCGCCGGGCAGAGTGTGTTCGCCCAGGGCGGCGGCCGGGTCGACGTGGCCCGCGCCCTCGGCCAGCGGGTGTACGCCTCGGCGGTCGCCGACTTCCGGCGGATCGACCCCGGCACGGCCGGCGACGGGCTGCGCCGCGAGGTCGCGTACACCAACCTCACCGGCGTGCCGCAGACCCTGCGGTTGCGGCTGGAGGTCCGCAACGTCGACCGGAACGCCGACGAGCCGGACGGCTTCGCCCTGGGCGGCGACGAGGTGACCGTCCCGGCCGGGGCGACCGTGCCGGTGTCGGTCGTCGCGGACCCGGCGAAGCTGGACCGGGGGCGGCACGGCGGTTGGCTGGTCGCCACCGGCGCGGACGGCGTGCAGACCCGCACCGCGCTGGCCGCCACCCTCAGCGGACCCCGGCACACCGTCACCCTGCGCGGGGTGGACCGGTCCGGCCGGTCCACCAGCGTGCCGGTGGTGACGCTCTTCGGTGAGCAGCCCGAGTCGGACAGCCTCGGCTGGATCCCCGAGGGCGGCGAGGTGACCTTCACCGTCGAGGAGGGGACCTACCTGATGCACGCCGTCATCGAGGACGGCGTCCCGCTGGACGAACAGTCCACCCTGCTGGTCGACCCGCAGCTGTCGGTCACCGGTGACGTGACGGTCGTCCTGGACGCCCGGCGGGCCACCCCGGTACGGATCGAGACGCCGAAGCCCGCCGAGCAGCAGACCACCCTGGCGTACTACGTGCACCGGGTCTTCGGCAACGGCCGGCAGGTCGACCACGGCGTCATGCAGTTCAGCACGATCAGCCAGCTCAACGTCACCCCGACCGCCCGGGTCACCGACGGCGAGTTCGAGTTCGCCTCCCGGTGGCAGCTGGTCGCCCCGATGGTGCAGGCGAAGGTGACCGGGCTGAGCGGGCCGCTGGACGTCAACCTGCTCTACCAGTCGCCGGACGCCGACCTGCACCGCGACCTGCCGCTGGTCGACGCCGGCACGGGGGCGCCGGACGAGCTGGGCGGGGTGCGGGGCGCCGCGGCGCTGGTCTCGACCAGCCCCGACCGTTCCGAGGAGGAGCAGGTCGCGGCGGCGGCCGCCGCCGGGGCCGCCGTGGTGCTGGTGGTCCGCCCCGCCGACCGCAGCGCGTGGACGTCGTGGCGTCCGCAGGGCGACCGGTTCGCCGTACCGGCGATGGCGCTGCCGTACGACGACGGGCAGCGGGTGCTGGCCGCCGCCGCGCGCGGGGCCCGCGTCCAGCTCACCGTCACCGTGTCCAGCCCCTACCTGTACGACGTGTTCCAGGTCTCCCGCCAGCAGGTGCCGGCCACCGTGGTGCACCGGATCACCGCCGCCAACTCGGCGCGGCTGACCACCCGCTACGTCGACACCGGCGGCTTCGCCTGGGCCAAGGAGCAGCGGTTCGGCTGGCGGCCGTGGCAGCGGTTCGCGCTGGAGACGCAGCGGATCGTGCGTACCGGCACCGCCCGCGAGGAGTGGGTGAGCGCCGGGGACTCGCTCTGGCGGCAGCGGGCCAGTCACCTCTACCTGTGGAGCGACGGCCAGATGAACAGCGGGGCCACCGAGCCGCTGCGCCGCTACGCCGGGGGCAGCAGTGCCACCCGGAGCTGGTTCGCGCCGGTGGTCCGGCCGGCCCTGACCGAGGCCGCGGCGGCGAGCCGCAGCGGTGACCTGCTGGACCTGCCGGTCGCGCCGTTCGTGGACGCCGACGGGCACTGGTCCGCCGCCGACGGGGAGAGCATGGACACGGTCCGGGCCGTGCTGTGGCGCGACGGCCGGCAGATCGCCGACCTGACCACCGGCGAGCCGGTGGTCACCGTCGCCGACCGGGCGCGCTACCGGCTGGAGCTGGACACCACCCGCGGCGCCGAGGAGTGGCGGTGGGCCGCGCGGGCCCACACCGCCTGGGAGTTCACCTCGGCCCGGCCGGACGGGACCGACGCCGCGCCGCTGCCCCTGCTCCAGCTGGACTACCGGGTGCCGACCGACCTGTCCGGCACGGTCGACGGCGGCCGGCCGCACCGGGTGGGGCTGACCCTGCGTCACCAGGCCGGCCTGCCGGCGCCCACCGGCACCCGGGTCGACGTCGAGGTCTCCTTCGACGACGGCGCGCACTGGCGGGCCGCCCCGGTCAGCGGTTCCGGCACCGCCTGGACGGCGACCGTGCCGGCCGGGACCGGCAGCGTCTCGCTGCGGGTACGGGCCGCCGACGCCGCCGGCAGCACCCTCGAGCAGTCCGTGATCGGGGCGTACGGGCTGCGCTGAGCCGGCGCCCGCGCGGGACCTCCCCCCCTTCCCGCGCGGGCGTCCGGTCGGGCCGTCGGGGTTCCCGCCAGGGGGTGGTGGGAACTTCGGCGGCCTCCGGCCCGGTGTGGCCCTTCGGGTGGGCGGCACCGGGCCGGGACCACCGGCCGGCGCCTCGGGTCTACAGCCAACCGCGACGGGCGGCCTGGTAGGCCAGCCCCGGCCGGGTGTCCACCCCGGCCAGGGTCATCAGGTCGGCGAGCCGCCGTTGGATGGTGCGGCGGCTCACCCCGAGCTGCGAGGCGATGGACTTGTCGGGCACCCCGGCCACGAACAGCGACAGCAGCAGCCGCTCGTCGGCGCTGGGACCGCCGTCGACGGTGGGCCCGACGCCGGACAGCAGCGGGGTGGCGGCGTTCCAGTGGCTGTCGAAGAGGGCGAGCAGGGCGTCGAGGAGTTGGCTACGGCCGATCACCGCGGCGGTCGGCTCGCCGCTGGCCCGGTCGGGCACCAGCGGGCAGATGGCGGTGGCCCGGTCGGCCACCGCGAGTCGTACCGGCAGCAGGTCGGTGACCCGGGCCTGCTCGCCGCTGCGGACGGCCTTCTCCACGTCGGCCAGCGCCGCCGGTTCGGCCAGCAGGTCCCGCTCGTAGATCGCCCGGTAGCTGACCCCGCGGGCCAGGGCGGGGAACTCCCCGAGGTTCTCCGGGCCGGACATGGCCAGCGGATTGGCGCGGCAGAACCAGAGCACCTCGACGCGGGCCTCGTCCTGCATCCGGCCCAGCCGCGCCCGCAGGGCGTCCGCCCCGGTGATGATTTCCACCAGGTGGTCGGCGTCGTGCCGCCGTACGCCCGCCCGGTACTCCTCGGTGAGTTGCGCGACCCGGCGCCGGGCCGACTCCAGCGACTGCTGGTGGCGCAGCAGTTCGTCACCGAGGGCGACGTCCGGGGGCAGCGGGCGCAGCGGGGCGTCCGGGGCGGTGCCGTTCGGGGCGACCAGGCCCCGCTCCCGCAGCCCACTCAGCGCCCGCCCGAGCCGGTCGGCGTCCAGCGGCAGCTGCGCGCCGAGTTCGGCGGGCCGTCCGGTGGACAGCCGCAGCAACACCCGGTAGACCTGCTCCTCGTCCTCGTCGAGGCCGAGAATCCCCAGCACCTGCCGCCCACCGCCGGTCGCGTCCACGGCCGGTGATGCTACGTGGGGCCGCCGCGCCGCCCGCGCCGGCTGGTCAACTGTCACACGGCGCGTCTACTGTCGGTTGCTGTGCTGGAAGAGCTGCGCATCACCGGACTGGGCGTCATCGAGGACACCACCCTCCCGCTGGCCGGCGGGATGAACGTCATCACCGGCGAGACGGGCGCGGGCAAGACCATGGTCGTCACCGGCCTGGGCCTGCTCTTCGGTGGCCGCGCCGACGCAGGGAGGGTCCGCGCGCAGCCGGGGCGGGCCGTGGTCGAGGGGCGGCTGCGCCTGGCCGGGCGGGTCGCCGCGACCGTGCACGCCCGGATCGTCGACGCCGGTGGTGAGCCGGACGAGGACGGTTCGGTCCTGCTCAGCCGCACGGTCACCGTGGAGGGTCGGTCGCGGGCGCACCTGGGCGGCCGGTCGATGCCGGTGGCCATGCTCGGTGAGGTCGGCGAGCAGGTGGTGGCGGTGCACGGCCAGTCCGACCAGCTGCGCCTGCTGCGTCCGGCCGAGCAGCGGGCCGCGCTGGACCGCTTCGCCGGGCCGGAGCACGAGAAGCTGCTGGACGCGCTGCGCGAGGCGTACACCCGCTGGCGGGCGGTGGTCGACGACCTGGCCGACCGGCGCAGCAACGCCCGGGCCCGCAACCAGGAGGCCGACCTGCTGCGCCTCGGGCTGGACGAGATCACCCGGGTCGACCCGCAGCCCGGCGAGGACGACGAGCTCAAGGCCGAGGCGCAGCGCCTGGAGCACGCCGAGGGGCTGCGCACCGCCGCGCAGCTGGCCCAGCAGTGCGTTGCCGGCGGGGTGGAGGCGACCGACGACACCCCGGACGCCACCGTGCTGCTCGGCACCGCGCGGCGCACCCTGGAGGCGCAGGCCGGCACCGACCCGGCCCTGGGTGACCTGGCCGGCCGGCTGGAGGAGGCCGCCACGCTGGTCGCCGACGTCTCCGCCGAGCTGTCGACCTACCTGGCGGCGCTGGACGCCGACCCGGCCCGGTTGCAGACCATCTACGAGCGCCGGGCCGCGCTGCGCGCGTTGACCCGCAAGTACGCCGACGACGTCGACGGCGTGATCGCCTGGGCGGACCGGGCCCGGGAGCGGCTGTCGGACCTGGACACCTCCGACGACCTGCTCGACGAGCTGGACCGGGAGGGCCGGCGGCTGGCCACCGAGGTGGCCGACCTGGCCGGTCGGGTGTCGGCGTCCCGGCAGGAGGCGGCGGTCCGCTTCGCCGACCAGGTCACCGTGGAGCTGGCCGGGCTGGCCATGCCGCACGCCCGGATCGAGGTGGCGGTGCTGCCCCGGTCGGCCGGCAAGGCCGAGCCGAGCCTGCCGGTCAACGGGGTGGAGGTGGGCGTCGGGCCGGACGGCGGCGACGAGGTCGAGCTGCGGCTGCTGGCCCACCCGGGCGCGCCGTCGCTGCCGTTGCAGCGGGGCGCCTCCGGCGGTGAGTTGTCCCGGGTGATGCTCGCCATCGAGGTGGTCTTCGCCGGGTCCGGCGGGCCGCCCACGCTGGTCTTCGACGAGGTCGACGCCGGGGTCGGCGGGCAGGCGGCGGTGGAGATCGGCCGTCGGCTGGCCCGGCTGGCCCGCAGCCACCAGGTGCTGGTGGTGACCCACCTGCCGCAGGTGGCCGCGTTCGCCGACCGGCACCTGGTGGTGGCGAAGGACACCGGGGGAGCGGTGACCACCAGCGGGGTGCGGGTGGTGGAGGACACCGAGCGGGCCCGTGAGCTGGCCCGGATGCTCGCGGGTTTGCCGGACTCCGATCTGGGTATCGCCCATGCGGAGGAGTTGCTGGCCGTCGCGGCGAAGGAAAGGCGACCGTGAGGCCGGCTTTGTGAGCGCAAGCACACCGGGCCCGTGTCCGGGTGTGCTTACCTGGGTAGGCGGCCCTGCTCAGGCATGTCGCGACAGATGATGCCTGCCTCACATGCCAGGATGGTCACGATGCGTCTACCCACGTTGCGCCGAACCCGAAACGCGGAAGCGGGCCGGGTCGTCGGCACCGCACGCCTCGACCGTCGTACCAAACGCCTGGTCGGGCGACTCCGACCCGGTGACATCGCGGTCATCGACCACGTCGACCTGGACCGGGTGGCGGCCGACTCGCTGGTCGCCGTCGGCGTCGCCGCGGTGCTCAACGCCAAGCCGTCGGTCTCCGGCCGCTACCCGAACCTGGGCCCGGAGGTGCTGGTCGCCGCCGGCATCCCGCTCCTGGACGACCTCGGCGAGGGGGTCTTCGAGCAGATCCGCGAGGGCGACCAGGTCCGGATCGAGGGCAACACCGTGTACGTCGGCGACGAGCCGGTGGCGCACGGCGCCCTGCAGGACGCCGAGACGGTCGCCAAGGCGATGGCCGACGCCCGCGAGGGGCTATCGGTGCAGTTGGAGGCGTTCGCCGCCAACACCATGGACTACCTCAAGCAGGAACGCGACCTGCTGCTCGACGGTGTAGGCGTACCGGACATCCAGACCCGGATGCAGGGTCGGCACTGCCTGATCGTGGTCCGCGGCTACGACTACAAGGCCGACCTGGACGTGCTGCGGCCGTACATCCGCGAGTTCAAGCCGGTGCTGATCGGGGTGGACGGCGGCGCGGACGCGCTGGTCGAGGCGGGCTACACCCCCGACATGATCATCGGCGACATGGACTCGGTCACCGACGACGTGCTGCGCTGCGGCGCCGAGGTGATCGTGCACGCCTACCCGGACGGCCGGGCGCCCGGGCTGGCCCGGGTCAACGGTCTCGGCGTGCCGGCGCTCACCTTCCCGGCGGCGGCGACCAGCGAGGACCTGGCGATGCTGCTGGCCGACGAGAAGGGCGCCTCGCTGCTGGTCGCGGTCGGCACCCACGCCACCCTGGTCGAGTTCCTCGACAAGGGGCGCGGCGGCATGGCCTCGACGTTCCTCACCCGGCTCAAGGTGGGCGGCAAGCTCGTCGACGCCAAGGGCGTCAGCCGGCTCTACCGGCAGAGCATCTCCGGCTCGTCCCTGCTGCTGCTGGTGCTCTCCGCGATCGCGGCGATGGCCTCCGCGGTGGCGGTCTCCACCGTCGGCAAGGCGTATTTGGGCGTGGTGTCGGAGTGGTGGGACAATTTCGTGTTCCAGCTCGGCCAGCTCTTCTAGCTCCCCCACCGATCAAGAGGCTGCAAGCGTGATCAACTTCCGGTACCACGTGGTGTCCCTGACCGCGGTCTTCCTGGCGTTGGCCATCGGCCTGGTGGTCGGCACCGCCGCCCTCAACGGCCCGGTGGCCGACTCGCTGAAGGAGAACGTCAGCGCGCTGCGCAAGGACAACCAGCAGATGCGCCAGTCGGTCAACAGCCTCCAGAAGGAACTGGACATGGAGGAGGACTTCGCGGCCGAGATCGCCCAGACCGTCCTCCCCGGCAAGCTGGCCGGCAAGCGGGTGCTGGTGCTCAGCCTGCCCAGCGGGCGCGACCACACCGAGGGTGTGCTCAAGATGCTGGAGCTGGCCAACGCCGACGTGACCGGCCGGATCGACCTGCAGGACAAGTTCATCAACCCGGACAACAACGCCAACCTGATGGAGCTCGCGGTCACCGCCGCCCGGCCGACCGCGCCCGCCTCCGGGCTGCCCGGCAACGGGCACGGCGTGGAGACCTCCAGCGCCCTGCTGGCCAGCGTGCTGCTGGACCGGGCGCAGGGCGCCGCCCCGGTCAGCGACGGCGACCGACGGGCCGTGCTCGCCTCGTACACCAACGCCGGCTACCTGACCACCGAGGAGCGGGTGGCCCGCTCCGCCGAGGCGGTCGTGCTGGTCACCGGGCAGCCGTACGTGGACAAGGACTCGGTCAAGAAGGACGAGTCGGTGGTGAAGGTCGCCGAACAGTTCGACCGGACCGGCGCGATCGTGATCGGCGGCAACGGCTCCGAGGGGGGCAACGTGGTCTCCGTGGTCCGCGGCGACCCGGTGCTCGCGCAGACCATCTCCACCGTCGACAACGCCAACACCATCCAGGGTCAACTGGTCACCACCCTCGCCCTGGTGCAGCAGATCGAAGAGAAGAAGGCCGGCCAGTACGGCGTGGGCGGTAACGCGGCGTCGCTGTTGCCTAAACTGCCCCAGTGAACGAACGACTGTCCGGTCCGCGCCGCGCCGCGGCGTGCGTCCGGTGGCGGATCGGAGGGCTCGCGTGAGCAGGTGGGGTCGGCTGTTGGCCGCCGGAGCCGGGGCGCTGGCCGCCCGCTACGTCCTGCGCGAGGTGCGTACCGCCCCGGTGGCGCCCGCCCTGGAGCGGACGAACTTCCGCGGCCGCACGGTCACCCTGGCGGCCGGGCCGGCGCTGGCCGTCGGCGCCGCCACCGCGGGCGCGCTCGGCGCGGGCAGTGGGCCGGCCGGGTTCGCGGCGCTGGTCGCCGGGGTGGGCTCGGGCGCCGTCGGCCTCTACGACGACGTGGTGGGCGCCCGGCCCGAGCAGAAGGCCGCCAAGGGCTTCGCGGGCCACCTGGCCGCGCTGCGCGAGGGCCGGGTCACCGCCGGGCTGGTCAAGATCGTCGGGGTGGGTGCCGCCGGCCTGGGCGCGGCGGTGCTGCTCGCCGCCGATCCCCGGGTCGCCGCACATCCCCGCCGCCGCGCGCAGACCGGCCCCGGCCGCGTCATGGACGTGCTGCTCGGCGCCGGCGTGGTGGCCGGCACCGCGAACCTGCTCAACCTGCTCGACCTGCGTCCCGGCCGGGCGGCGAAGTCCGGCCTGCTGCTCGCCGCCCCGCTCGCCACCGGCCCGTACGGCGGGATCTCCGCCGGTGCCGCCGGCGCCGCCGCCGGCCTGCTCGGCGACGACCTCGACGAGACGGTGATGCTCGGCGACAGCGGGGCCAACGCGCTCGGCGCGCTGCTCGGCGTCGCGCTGGCCGCCCGTACCGGGCCGCTGGGCCGGGCCGGTGCGCTGGCCGTGCTGGCCGGGCTCACCGCCGCCAGCGAGAAGGTCAGCTTCACCCAGGTGATCCAGCGGACCCCCGTGCTGCGGGAGCTCGACGCGCTGGGCCGTCGCCGCGACTGACGTGACGAAACCGGCCCCCCTCGCCGGCGCCGGCCGGGTCGCCGGAGCGGCCGCCCTCATCGCCGCGCTCACCGTGCTCAGCCGGCTCGCCGGCTTCGGCCGCACCATGGTGTTCACCTGGACGCTCGGCCCGTCGGACCTCGGCGGCACCTACGTCATCGCGAACAACCTGCCGAACTTCATCTTCGAGATCGTGGCCGGCGGGGCGCTGGCCAGCCTCGTCGTACCCCTGCTGGCCGGGGCGGTCGAGGCCGGCGACCGCCGGTCCGTCGCCGCGACCACGGGCGCGTTGCTGACCTGGACGGTGAGCCTGCTGGTCCCGCTGGCCGTGCTGGTGGCGCTGCTCGCGGGCCCGCTGATCGCGCTGCAGGGCGGCGGCCTCACCGCCGAGCAGCACGACGCGGGCGTACGGATGCTGCGCTGGTTCGCCCCGCAACTGCCGATGTACGGGATCGGCATCGTCCTGACCGGGGTGCTCCAGGCGCACCGCCGGTTCGCCTGGCCGGTGATCGCGCCGCTGCTGTCCAGCCTGACGGTCATCGTGGTCTACCTGGCCTTCGCCGTCGCCGAGGGGCGGCTGGCCACCGTCGGCGGGGTGAGCCGGGCCGGGGAGACCCTGCTCGCCGCCGGCACCACCTTCGGCGTGGTGGTGCTGACGCTGTCCCTGCTGATCCCGCTGCGCCGGCTCGGCCTGCGGCTGCGCCCCGGCTACGGGTTCCCCGCCGACGCCCGCGCCCGGGTGGGCGGGCTGGCCGTGGCCGGGGTGGTCACGGTCGCCGCCCAGCAGGTCGCCCTCATGGTCAGCCTCAACCAGGTCAGCTACGGGCCGCGGTCCAACCCGGGCGTCTACAACCTCGCCCAGACCGTCTACTTCCTGCCCTGGGCGGTGCTCGCGGTGCCGCTGGCCGTGGCCGCGTACCCGACGCTGGCCGCCGCCCGCGCGGCCGGCGACGAGCGGGCCTACCGGGAGACCCTCGCGCCGGCCGTGCGGGGGGTGGTGCTGTTCAGCCTGCTGGGCGCCGCCGCGCTGATCGGCACGGCCGGCCCGGTCGGGCACTTCTTCTTCCCACCGGCCGCCGCCGGCACGGCCGCCGCGGCCATCACCGGCTTCGCGCCCGGACTGCTCGGCTACGGCCTCTTCGCGGTGCTGACCCGCGCCCTCTACGCCCGGGGCGCCACCCGGGCCGCGACCGTCGCCACGGCCGTCGGGTGGCTCACCGTGCCGCTGCTGGTGCTGCTCCTCGGCCAGCTCCTGCCGGTCGAGGACCGCGTGCCGGCGGTGACCCTGGCCACCTCCGGCGGCATGCTCGTGCTGGGCGCCCTGCTGCTGGTGGCGGTGCGCAGGTCGGCGGGACCGGCCGCGCTGGCCGGCGTCGGTCGGGCCAGCCTGGCCGGCCTGGTGGCGGTCGTGCCGGCCGCGCTGGCCGGGGTCGGCGTCTCCCGCCTGGTGGCCGGTGGCGGGCCCCCGACGACCGGCGCGGCCCTGCTGCAGGGCATGCTGTCCGGAGTCGTGGTCGCGGCCGTGTTCCTCGCCGTCGCCTGGCTGGTGGACCGGCGGGACGTGGCGCCGCTGCTGGCCGCGGTCACCCGCCGGCTGGGCCGACGCCGCGCCCCGGCCGCTGCCGGCCCGGCCGAGGACGTGGTGCCGGCCGCACGGTCGCGAACGGAAGGGGACCGGTGAGCGCGAGGAGTGAGCCGGTGTTGCGAGCCCCGCAGTCGCGAACGGAAGGGGACCGGTGAGCGCGAGGAGTGAGCCGGTGTTGCGAGCCCCGCAGTCGCGAACGGAAGGAGAGCAGAGCCCATGACGGAGACGACACCGGAACCCCGGTGGCCCGGCTCGGTGGCCCTGCTGCTCGCCTCCAGCACGGGCGGGGTGGGGCAGCACGTCCGGTCGGTGGCCCGGGGCCTGGCCGCGGGCGGCGCGTCGGTGCTGGTCTGCGGTCCGGCCGCGACCGAGGAACAGTTCGACTTCACCGGGGTCGGCGCCCGCTTCGCCGCCGTCGAGATCCCGGCCAGCCCCACCCCGGCCGACGCCCGGGCGGTCACCGCGCTGCGCCGGGCGCTCGCCGCCACGCCGGTCGACGTGGTCCACGCGCACGGGCTGCGCGCCGGGCTGGTCGCGGTCCTCGCCCGGCCGGCCGCCCCCGTGGTGGTCACCTGGCACAACGCGGTGCTCGCCGGCGGGCTGCGCGGCCGGGTGTCCCGGCTGGTCGAGCGGATCGTGGCCCGGTCCGCCCGGGTAGCCCTGGGCGCCTCCACCGACCTGGTCGAGCGGGCCGCCGCGCTGGGCGCGACCGACGCCCGCCTCGCGCCGGTCGCCGCGCCCACGCTGCCCGCCCCGCGCCGCCGCCGGGCGGCCGTACGCGCCGAGTTCACCGTCGCCGCCGACCAGCCCCTGATCCTCTCGGTGGGCCGGCTGCACCCGCAGAAGCGGTACGACATCCTGGTCGACGCCGCCGCACGCTGGCGTACCCGCCGGCCGGCGCCGGTGGTGGTGATCGCCGGGAGCGGTCCGGCGTACCTGCCGCTGGCCGCCCGGATCTCCGCCACCCGGGCGCCGGTGACCCTGCTCGGGCACCGTACCGACGTCGCCGACCTGCTGGCCGGTGCCGACCTGGCGGTGGTCACCAGCGACTGGGAGGCCCGCCAGCTGTTCGCCCAGGAGGCGCTGCGGGCCGGCGTACCCCTGGTGGCGACCGACACCGGCGGCCTGCCGGAGCTGGTCGGCGACGCGGCCCTGCTGGTGCCGCCCGGCGACGTGGACGCGGTGGACGCGGCGGTACGCGGGCTGCTCGACGACCCCGAACGCCGCGCCGACCTGGGCCGACGGGGTGTCCGCCGGGCGGCCACCTGGCCCACCGAGGCCGACACCGTGGCCGCGCTGGCCGCGCTCTACGCCGAGCTGGCGCCGGTCGGAGTCGGCCCCGCCGCGCCGGACAGCGGCGCCGAGTCGGCGGGGCAGCGCTGATGCTGCGTCGACTGACCCCGGTTCTGCTCACCCTGCTCGTGGTGGTGCTCGGCATCACCGCGCTGGCGGCCCGGCCGGAGCGGGACGGGCCGCGCCGGTCGGCCGACTTCGTGGTGCTCGCCGGGGTCGCCGGCCTGCGCTGGGAGGACGTCGACCCGCAGCGCACGCCGACGCTGTGGCGGATGGCCGAGGAAGGCTCGATCGGGTCGCTGTCGGTGCGCTCGGCGCACCGCCCCACCTGCCCGGTGGACGGCTGGCTGACCCTCGGGGCCGGCAACTTCGCCGCCTGGAACGGCGCCCGGCACGCGGGCGGCTGCCCGACCACGGCGGTCACCGTGGAACAGCCGGACGGGATCGGCGCGAACCTGCCCCAGCAGCAGAGCGTGGTCGGCTACAACCAGGACCGGCTGCCGTGGGGCGCGGTGCCCGGCTCGCTGTCGGAGTCGGTGCGCTGCTCGGTGGCGGTCGGCCCGGGAGCGGCGGTCGCCGCGGCCCGGCCGTTCGGCCGGGTCGACCGGTACGCCTCGGCGCTGCCCCGCGACCCGCGGGCCCTGCTCGGTTCCTGCGTGCTGAGCATCGTGGACCTGGGCACGGTGACCGGCGAGGACCCGGCGGCGCGGCAGGAGGCGGCCCGGCGCGCCGACGAGCAGCTGGCCCGGGTGCTGGCCGCCCGCCCGCCCCGCTCGCTGGTGCTGGTCGCCGGGATCTCCGACACGGACCAGACGTCGCGGTTGCACGTGGCCGTGGCCGACGGGCCGGGCTGGGAGCGGGGCTGGCTGACCTCCGCCAGCACCGGCCGCGAAGGCTACCTGCAACTGGCGGACCTGGCGCCGACCGCCCTGGTGGCGCTGGGCCGTCCGATGCCCGAGCGGCTCTTCCTGGGCCGTCCCGCCCAGTCGGTGCCGGGTCGCCCCGACGACCTGCCCGCGGCGATCGCGGCGCCCGCCGACGCGGACCGGGAGGCGGGCGCGCAGCGGCGGGTGGCCGGCTGGTTCTTCGCCCTGCTGGCCGCGGCGCAGGTGGCGCTGGCCGTGGCGGTGCTGCCGCTGCTGCGCCGGGCCCGCCGGCACGCCGGCCCGCACGGACCCGTTCCGGTCTCTTCGCGGGTGGTGCGGGTGGTGGAGCTGCTGCTGATCGCCGCCTCGCTGGCCGTGCCGGCGGCGCTGCTCGCCGACGCGGTGCCCTGGTGGCGTGGCGACCACGCCGGGCTGTACTTCGGGGTGGTCACGGTGCTGCTGACGGTGGGTGCGACCGCCGTCGTGCGGTTCGCCCCGGGGTACGCCCGGACGCTGGGACCGCTCGGCGCGGTCGCCGGCCTGGCCACCCTGGTGGTCGGGGCGGACGTGTTCACCGGCGCCCGGTTGCAGCTCAACGGCGTGGTGGGCTACTCGGCCCTGGAGGGCGGCCGGTACGCCGGGCTGGGCACGGTCGGGCTCGGGGTGTTCCTGGCCGGCGCGCTGCTGTGCGGCGGCTGGTTGGCCCAGCGGGTCCGGCGGGGCTGGCGTCCGGCGGTGATGGTGCTGGTGGGCGGTGTGGCGGTGGTGGTGGTCGGCAGCCCGTACCTGGGTGCCGACTCGATCGGCGCGATCGCCCTGACCGCCGGGGTGAGCGTCGCCGCGGCGATCAGCACCGGTGGCTGGTTGACGGTGAGCCGGCTGGTCTGGGCGACGATGGCCGGCCTGGCGGTGACCGTCGGTTTCGCGGTGGTGGACCTGCGCCGGCCCGAGTACGAGCGGGGCAGCCTGGGCCGCTTCCTGGCCGCCCTGGGCGACGGCACCGGCGGGCTGACCGTGCACCGGTCCAGCAGCGCGAACTTCCAGACGCTGGTTAACAGCCCGCTGACGGTGATCGCGCTGGCCGGCGCGGCGCTGGTCTTTCTGGCGCTGCTCCAGCCGTGGGGCGGGCTGATGCGGCTGTTCGGCATCTACCCGGCGGTCCGGGCGGCGATGGCCGGTACGGCCGTGGCGGCCGGGATCGGCGGTCTGCTGGGCGGGGTGGCCCTGGACGTGGCCGGGGCGGCCGGGGCGCTGGTGGTGCCGATGGCGGCGCTGGCGGCGCTGCGGGTGCTGGACCACTCCACCGACCGCACCCAGCCGGTCATCGGGCGCCCGTGGGACGACGCGGCGAGCGACCCGCCGGCCGGGGACCCGCCGGAGGTGCCCCCGGGTGGGGGAGCGGGCGCACCGGACACCGGTGACGGACCGGACGAGGACGGTGCCGGACCGGTGCCGCCGCAGGCCAGGCGGCCATCGACCGGGGCCACGCTCCGCTGAGCCGGTGCGGCCGGACGCGGCCGCGAGGCCGGGTGCGGCCAGGGCCGTCGGACGGGAAGGTGTTACCGTGGAATCCCGTGGACTGCGTGATCACTTCGCTGATCGGCACGGCGGTTCGCACGACCGCGACGGACGACACGGGAGCAGGCCTTGGCCCCAACAGCACGGACGACCAGGCACATTTTCGTCACCGGGGGAGTCGCCTCCTCGCTGGGTAAGGGCCTCACCGCCTCCAGCCTCGGCAATCTGCTGACCGCCCGCGGGTTGCGCGTGGTGATGCAGAAGCTCGACCCGTACCTCAACGTGGACCCGGGCACGATGAACCCGTTCCAGCACGGCGAGGTCTTCGTCACCGACGACGGCGCCGAGACGGACCTCGACGTCGGGCACTACGAGCGGTTCCTCGACCGGGCGCTCTCCGGCAAGGCGAACGTCACCACCGGTCAGATCTACTCGGACGTGATCGCCAAGGAGCGGCGCGGGGAGTACCTGGGCGACACCGTCCAGGTCATCCCGCACATCACCAACGAGATCAAGGCCCGGATCGTCGGCATGGCCGACCCGGACGGCGACGGCCAGGTGCCGGACGTGGTGATCACCGAGGTCGGCGGCACGGTGGGCGACATCGAGTCGCTGCCGTTCCTGGAGGCGATCCGCCAGGTCCGCCACGACCTGGGCCGGGACAACTGCTTCTACCTGCACGTCTCGCTGGTGCCCTACCTGGCCCCGTCGGGCGAGCTGAAGACCAAGCCGACCCAGCACTCGGTGGCGCAGCTGCGCAACATCGGGATCCAGCCCGACGCCATCGTGCTGCGCTGCGACCGGGAGATCCCGGAGAAGCTGAAGGAGAAGCTCTCCCTCTACTGCGACGTGGACCGCGAGGCTGTCGTCGCCGCCCCGGACGCGCCGAGCATCTACGACATCCCGAAGGTGCTGCACCGCGAGGGCCTCGACGCGTACGTGGTGCGCCGGCTCGGGCTGTCGTTCCGGGACGTGGACTGGACCAGCTGGGACGACCTGCTGGACCGGGTGCACCAGCCGCGCCACACGGTCACCGTCGCGCTGGTCGGCAAGTACGTCGACCTGCCCGACGCGTACCTGTCGGTCAGCGAGGCGATCCGGGCGGCCGGGTTCGGCCACCGGGCCCGGGTGCAGCTGAAGTGGGTGCCCAGCGACGACTGCGTCACCCCGGCCGGCGCGGCAGCCGCCCTGGCGGGTGTGGACGGCATCGTCATTCCCGGCGGGTTCGGCGTCCGCGGCATCGAGGGCAAGATCGGCACCGCCCGGTACGCCCGGGAGAACGGCATCCCGCTGCTCGGCCTCTGCCTCGGCCTGCAGTGCATGACCATCGAGGTGGCCCGCCACCTGGCCGGCCTCGACGGCGCGAACTCGCTGGAGTTCGACGAGGAGGCCAAGCACCCGGTCATCGCCACCATGGCCGACCAGGAGGACATCGTGGCCGGCCGGGGCGACCTGGGCGGCACCATGCGGCTGGGGGCTTACCCGGCGAAGCTGACCGAGGGGTCGATCGTCGCGCAGGCGTACGGCAGCACCGAGGTCAGTGAGCGGCACCGGCACCGGTACGAGGTGAACAACGCCTACCGCGACCAGCTCGAGAAGGCCGGGCTGCACATCTCGGGCACCTCGCCGGACGGCCGGCTGGTCGAGTTCATCGAGCTGGACCGGGAGCTGCACCCGTTCTTCGTGGCCACCCAGGCGCATCCGGAGCTGAAGAGCCGGCCGACCCGGCCGCATCCGCTCTTCGCCGGCTTCGTCAAGGCCGCCATCGCGTACTCCGAGGCCGACCGGCTCCCGGTCGACCTGGATGCCGCTGCCCCGGCGGCGGCGAAGAAGGCCGGCCGCAACGGCGGCGCCCCGGCGGCCAAGGCGGCCTCGGGCTCATGAGTGCCGTCGAGCACCGTTACGAGGTGACCGACCGGACCGAGCGCTACGCCGGGCCGATCTTCACCGTGCTCAGCGACCAGGTCACCATGCCCGGTGGCGGCACCGCGCCCCGGGACCACGTGCGGCACGTGGGCGCGGTCGCCGTGGTGGCGCTCGACGACGCCGGCCAGGTGGTGCTGCTGCGGCAGTACCGGCACCCGGTCGGGCGGCACCTGTGGGAGCTGCCCGCCGGGCTGATGGACGTCGACGGCGAGGAGCTGCCCACGGCGGCGGCCCGGGAGCTGGCCGAGGAGGCGGACCTGACCGCCGGGCGGATCGACCTGCTGGTCGACCTGCACACCTCGCCGGGCTTCTCCAACGAGCTGGTCCGGATCTTCCTGGCCCGGGACCTGGCCGAGGTGCCGCAGCGGCAGCGGCACGAGCGGACCGACGAGGAGGCCGACCTCCAGGTCGTCCGCCTCGACCTGAACGAGGCGGTCGGCATGGTGCTGGCCGGCGAGATCACCAACGGTCCGTGCGTGGCCGGCCTGCTGGCCGCCGCCCGGGCCCGCGACGCCGGCTGGTCGGTGCTGCGCCGGGCCGACGCCCCGCTGCCCGGCTGACCCTCGCGTACGCCCCGACGGGGCCGTCCGGTGACCACCGGGCGGCCCCGTTCGCGTCGGGGGCGAGGAGTGTCCTGAGCGTGATACCTGAGAGTCATCAAAATACCCGTGAGGTATCAGGCTCGAACCCGTTGTGCCCCGCCGCTCGGGGTGGGTGACCCGCCCGCGCGTCCCACCGTGGCCGGCACACCGGGTCCGGACGCGTCGCGTCCGGCCGGCGACGACCGTCACGTGGTGCGACGATGGGGGCGCGAGGCCGCGGCGCGGCGGCTGGCCCGGCCCGCCTGACACATCGTCAGGCGGACCGGACACCGGATGTCACTGTGCTGGCTCCGGGAGGGTGACCACGGCCCTAGACTGCCGCCGGCGGTACCGGTGGACCGCGTCGGCAACGGAGCCGTCGTGGCACCGAGCAGTCGGGGACGAGCAGCCCCGGAGGAAGGTGTCTGCATCGTGAAGGTCGGAATCCCACGCGAGGTCAAGAACCACGAGTACCGCGTGGCGATCACGCCGGCGGGCGTCAACGAGTTCACCCGCAACGGGCACGAGGTCTTCGTCGAGTCCGGCGCCGGGGTCGGGTCCAGCATCACCGACGACGAGTTCGCCGCCGCCGGCGCCAAGATCCTGGGCACCGCCGACGAGGTGTGGGAGACCGCCGAGCTGGTGCTCAAGGTCAAGGAGCCGGTCGCCGAGGAGTACCACCGGATGCGCGAGGGGCAGGTGCTCTTCACCTACCTGCACCTGGCCGCCTCCAAGGACTGCACCGACGCGCTGGTCGACCGCAAGGTCACCGGCATCGCGTACGAGACCGTCGAGCTGCCCGACCGGTCGCTGCCGCTGCTCGCCCCGATGTCCGAGGTCGCCGGCCGGCTCGCCCCGCAGGTGGGCGCCTTCTACATGATGCGTACCGGCGGCGGGCGGGGTGTGCTGCCCGGCGGCGTCTCCGGCGTGTACGCCGCGAAGACCGTCGTCATCGGCGCCGGCGTCTCCGGCCTGAACGCCGCCGCCATCGCGCTGGGCCTGCAGTCCGAGGTGCTGCTGCTGGACAAGAACGTCGCCCGGCTGCGCTCCGCCGACGCCATCTACCGCGGCCACCTGCAGACCGTCGCCTCCAACGCGTACGAGATCGAGCGGGCCGTGCTCGACGCGGACCTGGTCATCGGCGCGGTGCTGGTGCCCGGCGCGAAGGCCCCGAAGCTCATCTCCAACGAGCTGGTCTCCCGGATGAAGCCGGGCAGCGTGCTCGTCGACATCGCCATCGACCAGGGCGGCTGCTTCGAGGACTCGCGCCCGACCACGCACGCCGACCCGGTCTACAAGGTGCACGACTCGATCTTCTACTGCGTGGCGAACATGCCGGGCGCGGTGCCGAACACCAGCACCTACGCGCTGACCAACGTCACCCTGCCGTACGCGCTGGAGCTGGCCAACCAGGGCTGGCGGCAGGCGCTGCGCAACGACCCGGCGCTGGCGCTGGGCCTGAACACCCACGACGGCCAGGTCGTCTACGGCCCGGTGGCCGAGGCGCACGGCATGCCGACCCTGCCGCTGGACGAGGTCCTGGGCTGAGGAACGCCAGCCCGAAGGGGAACAGCCTGACCGCTGCTGCGCGCAGGGCCGGCCCGGGCACGCAGCCCGGGCCGGCCCTGCGCCGTGCCGTGCGCGGCTACCTCGACCACCTGACCGTCGAGCGGGGACTGTCGGCGAACACGCTCGCGTCGTACCGCCGGGACCTGGATCGCTACCTGGCGACCCTCGCCGCCGCCGGGGTCGGCGACCTGGCCTCGGTCGACGCCGGCACCGTCGAGTCGCACCTGGCCCGGCTGCGCGCCGGCGACGACGAGCACCCGCCGCTGGCCGCCGCGTCGGCCGCCCGGGCGGCCAGCGCCGTGCGCGGCCTGCACCGCTTCGCCGTCCGCGAGGGGCTGGCCGGCGCCGACCCGAGCCGGGACGTCCGCCCGCCCACGCCGGCCCGCCGGCTGCCCCGGGCGCTGCCCGTCGAGGACGTGATCCGGCTGCTGGAGACCGCCGGGCCGACCACCGCCACCGGCGAGGGCGCGGCCCTGGCGCTGCGCGACCGGGCGTTGCTGGAGTTCCTGTACGGCACCGGGGCGCGGATCTCCGAGGCGCTCGGCCTGGCCGTGGACGACCTGGACACCGCCGATGGCGCGGTGCTGCTGCGCGGCAAGGGCGGCCGGACCCGGCTGGTCCCGATCGGCGGGTACGCCGTGGAGGCGCTGCGCGCCTGGCTGGTGCGGGCCCGCCCGCAGTTGGCCGCGACCGGCCGCGGCACCCCGGTGGTCTTCCTCAACGCCCGCGGTGGCCCGCTGACCCGGCAGGGCGCCTGGACCATCCTGCGTCGCGCCGCCGAGCGCGCCGGACTGCCCACCGACGGTCCGGAGGCGGTCTCCCCGCACACCCTGCGCCACTCCTACGCCACCCACCTGCTCGACGGCGGCGCGGACGTGCGGGTGGTCCAGGAGTTGCTCGGGCACGCCTCGGTGACCACCACCCAGGTGTACACGTTGGTCACCGTGGAGCGGCTGCGCGAGGTGTACGCCACCGCCCACCCCCGCGCCCTCGGGTGAGCGCGAGGAGTGAGCCGGGGTTGCGAGCCCCGCAGTCGCGAACGAAACGGCATTCCGACTGAACCGCCCCGGCGCGTCGCGACATCGTCACCGGCCGACACGCCGGACCGGTACCGAACGCCCTGCTCGCCGGTGGCGTACAGTCGGCTTCGGCGCGGACCTCCTGGGGTGACACGACCGGGGTGCGCAGCGGCGCCGCGAAGGACGTCGGACGGCTCCGACGCCGGGTGGTCGTCGGGAGGGGGCAACGAGGACATGGCTGGCAACGGTGATCGTGCCGACGCCTGGACGTCGGAGCTCCGTGAGCAACAGGCGTCGCTCGGCGCGGACCTCGGGCCGGCGGACCCGGCGGCGTACACGATGCGCAAGCCCATCCCCGAGCCGATGCCGACCGACCGGCACGGCCCGGCGCGGATCATCGCGATGGCCAACCAGAAGGGTGGCGTCGGCAAGACGACCACCACCATCAACCTGGGCGCGGCGCTGGCGGAATACGGCCGCAAGGTGCTGCTGGTCGACTTCGACCCGCAGGGCGCGCTCTCGGTGGGCCTGGGCGTCAACCCGCACAACCTCGACCTGTCGGTCTACAACCTGCTCATGCAGGACGACGTCACCGCCGAGGACGTCCTGATCAAGACCGACGTCGCCGGGCTGCACCTGCTGCCCGCCAACATCGACCTGTCGGCCGCCGAGATCCAGCTGGTCAACGAGGTCGCCCGGGAGATGGCCCTGGCCCGGGTGCTGCGGACCATCCGCAAGGAGTACGACTACATCCTGATCGACTGCCAGCCCTCGCTGGGCCTGCTGGCGATCAACGCGCTCACCGTCGCGCACGGCGTGCTCATCCCACTGGAGTGCGAGTTCTTCAGCCTGCGCGGTGTCGCGCTGCTGCTGGACACCATCGACAAGGTCCGCGAGCGGCTCAACTTCGACCTGGAACTCGAGGGCATCCTCGCCACCATGTACGACTCCCGCACCACGCACTGCCGGCAGGTGCTCCAGCGGGTCGTCGAGGCGTTCGGCGACAAGGTCTACCAGACCGTCATCACCAAGACGGTCAAGTTCCCGGAGTCCACGGTGGCCGGTGCGCCGATCACCACCCTCGACCCGGCCTCCTCGGGCGCCCGCAACTACCGCCAGCTCGCCCGTGAGGTGATCGCCGCCCAGGCGGAGCGGTAGCCGGCAGCCCGGGCGGCCCCGACGTGGACTACGGTCTTCCGGTGACCGCGCCCCTGCTGGACCCGCCGACGACCCCGGAGCAGCCGCCCGTGGTGGCGGCCGAGGTCGCCGCCAAGGTGCCCACCGACGGCGCCGGCGTGCCGGAGGCGCAGGAGAGCGCCGGGTTCACCGTCCGGCTGGCGAACTTCACCGGCCCGTTCGACCTGCTGCTGCAACTGATCAGCAAGCACAAGCTGGACGTCACCGAGGTGGCGTTGCACAAGGTCACCGACGAGTTCATCGCGTACATCCGGGCGATGGGCGACCAGTGGGACCTGGACGAGACCAGCGAGTTCCTGCTGATCGCGGCGACCCTGCTGGATCTGAAGGCGGCCCGGCTGCTGCCCTCGGCCGAGGTGGAGGACGAGGAGGACCTGGCCCTGCTGGAGGCCCGGGACCTGCTCTTCGCCCGGCTGTTGCAGTACAAGGCGTACAAGGAGGCGGCGGCGCACATCGCCGAACTGGAGGCGGTGGGCGGCCGACGCTATCCGCGGGCGGTCACCCTGGAGCCCCGGTACGCCGAGGCGCTGCCCGACCTGGTGCTCGGCATCGGCCCGCAGCGGCTGCTCAAGCTCGCCGTGAAGGCGATGACCCCGAAGCCGGTGCCGGAGGTCTCCATCGCCCACGTGCACATGGTCCGGGTCAGCGTCCGCGAACACGCCGAGATCATCTCCGGGCGGCTGCGCCGGGCCGGCACCGCCACGTTCAGCGCGCTCTGCGCCGACTGCGAGATGACCCTCGAGGTGGTGGCCCGCTTCCTGGCCCTGCTGGAGCTGTACCGGCAGGGCCTCGTCGCGTTCGTGCAGGAGCAGGCCCTCGAAGAGCTGACCGTACGCTGGACCGGCCCGGCCGACGGCGACACCGAGCTGGACGTCGACGAGTACGCCGGCGCCCCCGCCGAACCGGCCCCGGGCCCGGAAACTGCGTCGGTCGAGGGTGCTCCGGCACCGGCCGGCGGGGCGGCCGGTGTGGTGCACGAGACCGCGCAGACGCAGGAGTGACCCGATGAGCGACGAACAGCGGCGCGACTCCCTGGCCGAGCAGGCCGCCGCCTGGATCCCACCCTGGGAGCGCCCGCCGGCTGCCACACCCGCGCAACCCCAATCGGACACCGCCCCCGCTGAGGAGTCGCCGATCTTGGACAGTTTCCGTTCGTCAGGAACGGAAACTGTCCAAGATCCGGAGATGGTGGGCGAGCCGGCGTCGGCCGGAGCGGAGGAGGCGGCCACGCCGTCCGGGCAGACGGCCGCCGGGTCGTGGGAGCCCGCAGAACCGGAGACCGGTGGACCGGAGGCCGAGCCGCGCGAGCGGGCCGGCCGCGACGACCGGGACGGCACGCCCGGGCAGCCGCCGACGGCGGGGGAGCCGGCTGCCGGCGTACCCCGGAACCGGCCGGCGGGGCGGCGGCGCGCGACGGCCGTGCCGGAGCCCGCGCCGGTGCTGGACGACGCGGAGCTGCGCGGCGCCCTGGAGGCCATCCTGCTGGTGGTGGACGAGCCGGTGAGCGAACTCACCCTGGCCCAGGTCCTCGACCAGTCCCCGGAGCGGATCGGGCCGGTGCTCGACGACATCGCCGCGGGCTACACGGCCGCCGGGCACGGCTTCGAGCTTCGCCAGGCCGCCGGTGGCTGGCGGTTGTACACCCGGCCGGAATACGCCGAGCACGTCGAGCGGTTCGTGTTGGACGGGCAGTCGGTACGGTTGACCCAGGCCGCCCTGGAGACCCTGGCCGTGATCGCCTACAAGCAGCCGGTGACCCGGTCCCGCATCTCGGCCATCCGGGGTGTGAACTGCGACGGGGTGATCCGTACCCTGGTCTCCCGCGGCCTGGTCGAGGAGTGCGGCACCGAATCCGACAGCGGGGCGTTCCTCTACCGGACCACCACCCTGTTCCTGGAGAAGCTGGGCCTGGACTCGGTGGCCGACCTGCCGCCGCTCGCCCCTTTCCTGCCCGACGACGTAGAAGAGCTTGCCGATGCCACGCGATGACCGTTCCCCGAAGCCCGACGCGCCCGTGTACGAGAGCGCCGAGCGCCTGCAGAAGGTGCTCGCCGCCGCCGGCGTGGGCTCCCGGCGTGCCTGTGAGGACCTGATCTTCCGGCGCCGGGTGACCGTGAACGGGCGGGTGGCGCAGCTCGGCGACAAGGCCGACCCGACCCGCGACGTGATCGTCGTCGACGGGGAGCGGTTGCAGGCCGACGTCCGCCTGGTCTACGTGGCGATGAACAAGCCGCGCGGGGTGGTCACCACCATGGCCGACGAGAAGGGCCGTACCGAGCTGGCGGACTTCATCGGCGCGCGGCTGGAGCAGCGGGTCTACCACGTCGGGCGGCTCGACGCCGACAGCGAGGGCCTGCTGCTGCTCACCAACGACGGCACCCTCGCGCACAAGCTGATGCACCCGTCGTACGAGGTGCTCAAGACGTACCTGGCCGAGGTGGCCGGGCCGATCCCGCGCAACCTGAGCAAGCGGCTGCTGACCGGCGTGGAGCTGGAGGACGGGCCGGTCAAGCTCGACTCGTTCAAGCTGGTGGACACCCTGGGCAAGAGCGCCCAGGTGGAGCTGACCCTGCACGAGGGGCGCAAGCACATCGTCCGGCGCCTGATGGCCGAGGTCGGGCACCCGGTGTCCCGGCTGATCCGTACCTCGATCGGGCCGATCAAGCTGGGCGACCTGCGCACCGGGCGGCTGCGCCGGCTGACCAACGCGGAGGTCGCCGCCCTGTTCAAGGCCGTCGGGGACTGACCGGCGTCGTTACGGGTACCGCTGCCGGTAGGCTTCGTCGCGGCCGGGCGCCGGCCGGTGGCGTGGATCGCCTCCGGGAGCGGCGCGTGCGGGCCCGATCGGGGCCGCGGGCATCATTGACACCGAACACATCCGCTCAACGGCACAGCAGGGTGCCCGCGAGACACGGGCCGAGGAGGAACACGGTGGGGCAGAACATACGAACCGGGCGGTGTGTGGTCGCCGTCGACGGGCCATCCGGTTCGGGCAAGTCCACCGTCTCCCGACGGCTGGCGAGCGGCATCGACGCCCGCTACCTGGACACCGGGGCGATGTACCGGGCGATCACCTGGGCCGTGCTGCGCTCCGGCGTCGACCCGGCCGACGTCGAGTCGGTGGCCAAGGTCGCCGGTGAGGTCGAGCTGCGCATCGGCACCGACCCCCAGGGGTACGGCGTGACCGTCGACGGCACCACCGTCGACAAGGACATCCGGGGCCCGGAAGTCGTCGCGGCGGTCTCCGCCGTCGCCGCCGTCCCCGCCGTGCGCGCCCTGCTGGTGCAGCGGCAGCGGGAGATGATCGCCAACGCCGGCCGGATCGTGGTCGAGGGCCGCGACATCGGTTCGGTGGTGGCCCCCGACGCCGACCTGAAGGTCTACCTGACCGCCTCCGAGTCGGCGCGCGCGAAGCGGCGCAGCACCGAGGACGCCGCCGACGTCGCGGCGACCGCAGCCGACCTGGCCCGCCGGGACCGGCTGGACTCGACCCGCAAGGCCGACCCGCTGCGGCAGGCCGACGACGCGGTCGTGCTGGACACCACCGAGCTGGGCATCGACGAGGTCGTGGCCCGGCTGCGCGAGCTGCTCACCGAGCGGGGTGCCCTGTGAGTGCGAGGAGTGAGCCGGTGTTGCGAGCCCCGCAGTCGCGAACGAAGGGTGGCCGGGCGTGACTGAGGATCTCGGCTGGGTGGAGCTGCGGGAGCCGGACCTCGACGCCGAGGAGCAGTCCGGTCCGCAGCCGGTGGTGGCCGTGGTCGGCCGCCCCAACGTGGGCAAGTCGACGCTGGTCAACCGGATCATCGGCCGCCGGCAGGCGGTCGTCGAGGACATTCCCGGGGTGACCCGGGACCGGGTGCCGTACGACGCGCAGTGGAACGGCCGGCAGTTCACCGTCGTGGACACCGGCGGCTGGGAGCCGGACGCGAAGGACCGGGCGAAGGCGATCGCCGCGCAGGCCGAGATCGCGGTGGCCACCGCCGACGTGGTGATCTTCGTGGTGGACGCCATGGTCGGCTCGACCGACGTGGACGAGGCCGCGGTGAAGATGCTGCGGCGCAGCGCCAAGCCGGTGATCCTGGTCGCCAACAAGACCGACAACACCGCCATCGAGCTGGAGGCCACCTCGCTGTGGTCGCTGGGCCTCGGCGAGCCGTACCCGGTCTCCGCGCTGCACGGCCGGGGTTCCGGCGAGCTGCTCGACGCGATCCTGGACGCGATGCCCGAGGCGCCCAAGATCGTGGAGAACCGCCCGCGCGGCCCGCGCCGGGTGGCCCTGGTCGGCCGTCCCAACGTCGGCAAGTCGAGCCTGCTCAACCGCTTCTCCGGTGAGGAGCGGGCGGTCGTCGACTCGGTCGCCGGCACCACCGTCGACCCGGTGGACAGCCTGGTGGAGATCGGCGGGGAGACCTGGCAGCTGGTGGACACGGCGGGCCTGCGCAAGCGGGTCGGCCAGGCCAGCGGCACGGAGTACTACGCGAGCCTGCGGACCGCCGCGGCGATCGAGGCGGCCGAGGTGGCGGTGGTGCTGCTGGACTCCAGCGAGGTGATCAGCGAGCAGGACCAGCGGATCCTCTCCATGGTCGTCGAGGCCGGCCGGGCCCTGGTCATCGCGTTCAACAAGTGGGACCTGGTCGACGCCGACCGCCGGTACTACCTGGACAAGGAGATCGACCGGGAGCTGCGCCGCATCCCCTGGGCGATCCGGTTGAACCTGTCCGCGCAGACCGGCCGGGCGGTCGACAAGCTCGCCCCGGCGCTGCGCAAGGCGCTGGCCAGCTGGGAGACCCGGGTCCCCACCGCCCAGCTCAACCAGTGGCTCACCGCGCTGGTGCAGGCCACCCCGCACCCGGTGCGCGGCGGTCGGGCCCCGAAGATCCTCTTCGCCACCCAGGCCGGCGTCGCCCCGCCGCGCTTCGTGCTGTTCACCACCGCGCCGCTGGACGCCGGCTACCAGCGCTTCGTCGAGCGCAAGCTGCGCGAGGAGTTCGGCTTCGAGGGCAGCCCGGTGGAGATCTCGGTACGCCCGCGCAAGAAGCTCGGCCCGGGTGGCCGCGGCAAGGCGCACGGCTGATCCTGGTACGCCCCGACGCCGGGTGACCGCCTCAGGTCACCCGGCGTCCGCGTACCCGCCGACACCCCACCCTCCTAGGACGCCTTAGGGAGAGTGGCGCGCATCGTGCCCATGAATGACCCGGCATCGTGGGGGTAGTCACCCGCGCCAGCCGGCGCCGGGGTCGTCCCGACGTCGGTCCGCGGCCCGTACCGGGTCGCCGGCCATGCCGCGGGGGTCGGGCCGATGTCGGAGGGGTCGCCGTCCCGGCGCCAGGAGGCGTCCCGGGCCGTGGTGGAGCTGCGGGTGCACGGCGTGTCCGGCGCGGAGGCCGGCCAGATCCTCGACCGGCCGCACCTGTACCAGGTGGCCGGCGACCGCAGCGGCGGCTTCCACCGCCCCCGGCCCGGCTACCCGGACTCCACCGGACCGGGCGGCGTGGTGCTGGAGGCGTACCGGTGGAGCGACCTGCCGTCGGGCACCGCCGTCCGGACGCTCTCGCTGGTCTTCCTGCTGCCGTTCATGCTGAGCAACGTGGCGATCTGGATGCGGCCCGCCGGGCGGGGATCGGGGGGCGGCGTCAAGGTGCTGTGCCGGCTCGTCGCGCTCAACCTCACCCTGCTCTACGTGCTATCCGCCGCCGGAGTCGCCCTCGACCTGATCGCCTGGAAGTGCATGGGCTCCGCGCGGTGCCTGACCAGCCGCACCTGGCTGTCCTGGCTGGGTGACCGCCCCCCGGGGCTGCGGCTGGCGGTGCTGACCCTGCTGCCCGTCGCCGCCATCGTGCTGGTCTGGCTGCTCGGCGCCCGACCCGGCCACTCGTACGACGCGTTCCGCACCCCCGGCGGCGAACCCGGCGGGGACCGCCTCACCGCGGTCGGCCAGTGGGACGCCATGCCGATGGTGGGCCGGCTGCGCGCGATCCACACCGCCGCCGCGTTCGCGATGCTGGCCCTCGTCCTCCTCGTGGCGAGCGACGCCGCCGACCCCTCCCGGGTGCCCACCGTGCTGGCCGCGCTCACGCTGCTGGTGCTGGTCGCCTGCGCGGCGCTGCTCTGCGTTCCCGCCCTGCTGGAACGCCCCGCCGCCGCCCGTACGCCGGACGGGCTCACCTCGGGGCTGCGCGCGATCGCCTGCGGGCTGGCCGTCGTCGCCGTCGCCGTCGTCGCGCTGAACCGCGACGGCTGGCCGGCGTCGTTGGGCCTGCCCGGATACGGCCGGATCGTCGGCTGGGTGCTCCTCGCCCAGATGGTGCAGTTGGTCGCGCTGGCCGTGCTGGCGCTGTCGCGGCGGGCCGGGCGGAACTCCCGGCCGGAGCCGATGCGCGGCCTCGGCGCGCCGGTCCTCGCGTCGGTGGCGGTGGGCCTCGCGGGTGCGCTCTCCGCCGAATTGGTCTACCGGACGGCATACTTCCTGAACCGCCGCGCCATCACCGCGCGCCCCGACGACCTGGCCGCCCCACCGCCGGCCTACAAGTGGGCGATCTTCAGCTTCTTCTTCACCTCGATCGCGGCGGTGCTGCTCGCCGTCGGGACGACCCTGCTGACCCGCCGCGACCGCCGCCGGGCCGCCGCGGCGATCGTCGCGGCCGACTTCCCCGACGCCCCGCCGGCGGCCGCCGCCCGCACGGAGCGGGTCGCGAAGACCATCACCCGGGCCCGCTTCACCGAACGCTTCGGCTCACTGGCGATGATGTACGCCTTCCTGACGGCGCTCGGGCTGGCCGCGAGCGTGCTCGGGCTGTTCGGCGTGCAACCCAGCCCGCTGGCCGAGCGCCTCCTCGGCGTACCGAGCGACTTCGTCAACTTCGCCCTCACCGTCGGCAGTTACCTGATCGCCGGCGTCGTGGTCGCCCTCGTCGTCGGTGGGCTGTTCGCGTACCGGACCGCCGAGTTCCGCCGGTACGTCGGCGTGCTCTGGGACCTCGGGACGTTCTGGCCCCGGGCCGCCCACCCCTTCGCGCCGCCCTGCTACGCCGAACGCGCCGTGCCGGAACTGGCCAAGCGGATCTGCTACCTGGCCGAGCGGCACGCCGGCGTCCTGCTCACCGGGCACAGCCACGGCTCCGTCCTGCTGGCCGCCACCGTGCTCCAACTGCCGCCCCGGGTACGCCGGCGGGTGGCGCTGCTGACCTACGGCTCGCCGCTGGACCGCCTGTACGCCCGGCTCTTCCCCGCGTACCTGGGTCGGGACGTACTGCACGAGATCGGCGACCGGATCGGCTGGCGCTGGCTCAACCTGTGGCGCGACACCGACCCGATCGGCGGCTGGATCTTCGCCGCCCACCGGCCGGGCGACCCACCCGTTGCCGGACCGGCAGGCGCCGTGGACCGGCGGCTGCGGGACCCGCGGGACGTGGTGGCGCCGCCGGGGGACAGCGTGCCGCCGCCCATCCAGGGCCACTGGCCGTGCGAGTCCGACGAGCGGTTCACCGAGGCGGTACGGGAGCTGGTCGAGCGGCTGCGGCGCACCGAGCCGGGATCATGAGGGCGCCCCGATGGCAGTACCCCAGTGGTGCCCCGGCCGACCGGGTGACCCCGGTCGAGGTCTTCGTCGACGTCGTCTTCGTCTTCGTCTTCGTCTTCGTCTTCACGCTGACCCAGCTCACCCGGATCCTGGAGGCGGACCTGACGGTGGCCGGCTTCGGCCGCGTCCTGCTGCTCTTCGGCATCCTCTGCTGGATGTTCGACGGGTACGTGGGGTTGGCCAACCACGTGCCGCCGCGGCTACCCGCCCAGAAGCTGCTGCTGTTCCTCGGGATGGTGGGCTTCCTACCTGGCGGCGATCATCGCGATCCGGTGTTCACTGCGTATCGCGCCGGTGCGCAGCAGGGTGATCACGGTCGTCGCCGTCATCGGCACGGTGCCCGTCGGCCTGGCCACCAGCGGAGCGCTGAACCTCGCCGCGCTGGTCGTCGTGGTCGTGGTCATGCTGGTAGTGGACCGCCGGTACCACGCCGCCCAGACGCTCCCCGAAGCGGAAGCGGCATCACCTCGCGGCGGCGGTGGATGACGGGTGGGGCCTGTGCGCGCGGTGCGAAGATCCTGCGCTAAGCTGTACCGGCTGTCGCGGGGGAAACCGCGCGGGGGCATCGGGACGTGGCGCAGCTTGGTAGCGCACTTGACTGGGGGTCAAGGGGTCGTCGGTTCGAATCCGGCCGTCCCGACGCAGGTCAGAGGCCATTCGGAATCTTCCGGGTGGCCTTTTCTGATCTTGTACAGCAGCGAAGTACAGCAACGGCTCATTGATCGAGGCTTTCGCCGAGCTTCCGCAGGGCTTCCCGCGTGGCCTTGGACGACACCTGGCTGTAGATCTCCATCGTGATTGAGAAGTCCGCGTGTCTCAGGATCGCCATCGCGATCCGGGGATGCACGTCCAGGTCGACCAGCAGGGAACCGCAGGTGCGTCGGGCGTCGTGAACCGTGATCTTCGGGACGCCGGCGTTGGCGATCCGGGCGTCGTAGGAGCGGTTGAAGTTCCGCGGTTCGACCGGCAGTCCATAGCGCGTCGTAAGGACCATGCCCGTGTCGTGCCATGCCTCGCCGGCCTTCTCTCTTGCCGCCTCCTGTTGGCGGTGGCGGCGCCGCAGCGCGGTGACGCAGATGGCCGGTAGTGGCAAGGGGGCGTCGGACTCCTCGGTCTTGGTGGCCCGGTGCAGGAGCCGACCGCGTACCCGTTGGAGCTGCTTGTCGATGACGAGGCTGATGTCGTGCTGCTCCCGGCAGTGCTCGCAGAATTCCTCGCCGTGTGGCGTGCAGGGCTTGTCCCAGCCGCCCCACTCGATGTGATCCCACGTCAGGCCGAGTACTTCACCCTTACGAAGGCCGAGCACGAGGACCAGGACGTAGGCGGCATAGAGGTAGTCGTCGCCGTCGCGGGACGACTCCAGGAACGCCCGTGCTTCCTCGCTGCTCCACGACTTCCCCTTGCGGGCGCGGATCGGCGGGAGCTTCACGAGCGCCGCCACGTTCTTGGCGACCAGCTCTTCCACGACGGCCTGAGAGAGTGCCGAGCGGAGAACGGCGCGAATGCCCTTCACCGTCCGGGCGGCGGGGATGTCTTGGCAGCACCGGCCGATCGCGCAGCATTTCCGGTCCTTCGGCGGCCGGCGTTCGTCCTTTCCCTGGGCGCAGCACTGGCAGGTCTTCGCGACCTTGTTAAGCCAGGTCTGCACCTCCCGCACCGACAGCCGGCCGTCGAGCCGCTTAGCGCCAATACCGGGAATGATGTAGAGGCGAGTCAACGTCTCGTAGGTGGCGTAGGTGAGCGGTGCGAGGTTCGGCTCCACGATCTCAGCCAGCCAGTACGTCATGTAGTTCGCGACCGTCGGCACATTCGTGGCGACCGGCCCGGCCTTGGCTTGCTGGTGCAGCCGGACCCACTTGTCGTGGACCTCGTCGCGGGTCTTCCCGTAGACGTACTTGCGGTCCCGTTTGCCGTCGGGCTTGGTGACCCAGACGTAGGCGGCGAAGCCGTTGCGGTACGGGAAGATGGACCCTTCACCGTTGGCGCGTTTGCCGGCCATCAGGCCGCCTCCTCCCGATCGATCTGCGCCTGGATGTACTCATCGATCCATTCCGGCAGGATGCGGCGGTACTTGCCGTCCTTGATCGAGCGCAGTTCCCCGGTGGCAATCTTCATCTTCACTTTCGACAGGCCGTAGCCGAGGATCGCGGCGACCTCGGCGGGGGAGTGCCACTTCGGCACGATGGGGGCCGGATTCCTGTTCATGTGGTGCCTCCTTCGGTGGTTGAGGGGATGCCGACGCGGCGGTCGCCGCTGTGCTGGGTGCGGGGTGGGGGACAAGCCGGAATCAGGGCTGGTGCTCGTGTCCGCTGTGGAGTTGTCAAGGAACGGGCTCACGGGGTCGTTGACACGTACGTGTCAAGCGGCCAGGGATCGGGTCGCGGTGCGCTGCTGGGCCAGCTCGTCGGCCAGGGCGTCGAGGCCGGCTTGGTTTCGGGCGCGGGCCATCGCGGCGGCGGTGTTGGCGAGCAGCGCATCGCCGGTGGTGATCCAGCCGGTGGCTTGGTAGCCGAGTTCGTAGATGACGCGTTCGGTCTGTTCGTCGTCCCAGGTGTGGGGGTGGCCTTCGGTGCGGCGCCAGATGGTGCGCTGCATGCGCAGGAAGCCGAGCGTGACGGAGAAGGCGCGGCTCTTGGTGGCGATGTGGCCGCCGTAGCCGAACTGGTGGGCCCAGCGGCGCAGCCGGGCGTAGGCGGGGTGCTCGCCCAGGTCCCAGCAGGCGCGGATGAGCCGGCCGAGGTGGGTACCGGGGTCGCCGTGGACCTGGACGGAGAGGTCGTCGACGCGCCGCAGCGCCAGGCCGGTCACCTCGGTGCTCTTGGTGACGTACTTGGCGATGTACCCGGTGATCTGGGCCAGGTTCACGGTGCCGCCGGGGGCGTTGACGTGCTTGAGGTCCAGGCCCTTGTCACCCCAGGCGATGTGCCACCCCTGCCCACCGTTGGACGGGTGCGAGGCGGAGGTGTAAGCGGTCTTCACGAACGCGGTCCGCACGGCCTGTTCGAACATGTCGCGGGTGATGGCCGCCGGCGGCGGGACGATGGCCTCGGGGCAGTCGGGGTTATAGCCGTCGAGGCGGATCAGGGCGTGGTAGTGGATGACGCCGCGTACCTGGAACTCGTAGACCTTGATGTAGCGGCGGCGCAGGTCGACGCCGTGGACGCGGCCGAGGCGGCGTAGCTCACGGTCGACCTGTTGGATGGTGCGCCGCCACAGCTCGGGTGCCTCGTGGTTCCAGACGACCTGGCCGGCGTGGTCGTAGCAGTCCAGGCATAGCGGCTGCCCCAGCTGCCCGTCACCGGCCTTGTGCCGGTCGCCGCAGCGCAGGTCGACTCCGTGGGGACAGGTGCGGCCGAACGGGTGGCAGACGGAGGATCGGCAGGTGCAGCCGTCCTTCTTGCGGCAGTCCGCGGCGTGGACCTTCACCACCCGGTGATGCACCGGGCCGAACGAGGGCGCGGTGGCGGTGAGGAAGATGGCGATGTGCTCGTGCAGCGGCGGTACTCCCCACCGGTCGCCCTGGAGGCCGGCCTTGATGAGGTGGAAGGTGTCGCGGCGGTACAGCTCGGCGCAGGACGGGCAGACGCTGGCGCGGCGGTTGCCGCAGGGGGTGTAGATCGCGCCGTCGGGCATGTCCTCGGTGTCGACGGTGGCCATGCGGTTGCCGTCGGCGTCGTTGACGTGGATCTGCCCGGCCAGCCGGATCGGGTGCTTGCACGCCGAGGCGGCTTTGACGTGGTGGAGCCACCCGTCGTAGTCGGGGTCCTGGGCGCGGGCGCGGCCGGAGGCGACGGTGCGGGGGTCGTGCCCGCGTACCCATCCGTCGTCGGCGGGGGTGCGGGTGGTGCGGGTGGGGGTGGCCCAGGGCCAGTAGCCGACGGTGGTCTCGGCGCATGCTCCCGTGCCCGAAACCGTGGTGGTTTCGGGCGCGAGAGGCAACGTCGAGGACGTCACGCGGTGGCTCCCACAGGGGTGCCGTTGTGGGTCTTGTCGTTGTTGGTGGTCGGGTTGCTGTTGAGGGCCGTCAGGATGTCGGCGGCCGTGTTGGTCGGTACGCGCAGCCGGACGGCGAGTTGGCCGGCGGTGATGGGCTCACCGTGGGCCTTCTCGTGAGCGCCGGCGACGATCCGGGCGTTGGACAGAAGCGCCGGCGGCGGGCCGGTGGTGACCGGTTCCGGTGCCGCAGGTGCCGGGGTCGGGTCCTTCTCGGTAATGTCCGGGGTGTGCTCGACCGTCGTCGCGGTCGCGGGTTCCTCGCCAGAGGTGGGCAGGGTGATGGGTTCGTTGGCGGGTTCGGTGTCGTTGTCGGGAGTGGGGTTGGTGGCCGGGGTCGCGGCGGCCGGGCGGACCAGCGGCGAGGCGGGGATGTCGGATGACGGGGCCTCGGCGGTGGTGGCCGGCGCGGGTGCCGGGACGAGTTCGGGCCGGGTGGCGCGTTTTCCGGTGGCGAGCAGGGCAGTGGTGGCCATGAGCATCAGGCCGTCGACGGCGAGGGGCCCGAACCAGACGACGAGGGTTTCCTCGTTGTAGTGGTCGAGCAGTCCGGACAGGTGCCGGTAGGACACGAACGCGGCGACCAGGGCGACGGGCGGGAGCCCGACCCAGCGCAGCAGCCGCCAACCCGGGCCGGTCGGCCAGGGCGTGCGGGCAAGGATCTCGATGGCGATGAACAGGAACAGCGGCCAGACGATGGCCGAGACGACCGCGCCGGGTTCCGGCGTCCAGCCAGCCGGAGCGTTGGGCGGTGCGATGAACGAGTGGGCGATGTTGGCGGCGACGGAGACGAGTCCGCCGAGGATCAGGCCGAGGTAGGCCCAGCCGCGAGAGGGTTGAGAGGTGGTCGTCATGACCACCGGCCTCGGGACGAGGGCTTGCGCGAGGGGTTGAGGTTGGGGTCGCGACGGGCGTCGCGGTTCGGGGTCGGGTTGGCGGGACGGCGGGTGTCCCGGTTGGGGTTGTCGTCGCGGCGGGGGTTGGCGTAGAGGGAGAACGCCATGATGACGACGTTGCGGTAGTCCCGGCCGGTGAGGTCGGCGGTGACGGGGGCGAGGTCTTCGACGGTGGAGATGCGCTGCTCGGTGGTGACGTCGAGGGTGCCGATGGCGAAGCCGTTCGGGGACTGGTAGGCGAACGAGACGTAGTAGCGGTGCATGGTGTGTCCTTCCGGGTCAGTGGGTGGCCGTGTCGAGGGCCGAGGCGAGTAGGGGCCGGTGCGCGGCGAAGATGCCGCAGCAGGGCAGGTGGCGGGTGAGCGCGTCGTAGGTGTCGGCGCGGACCCAGGCGGCTTGCGCCGCGTCGTCGGCGTGGGCGATGTCGGGGAAGGCATCGGCCGGGTAGGTGCCGAGGTGGGTTCGGGCGAGGACGGTGACCATCCACGCTTCGTCGGAGGCGCGGGGGTCGGGCACGTAGCGCGGAGGCTCGGTGTGCCAGGTGGCGTCGGGGATGACGAGGCCGGTTTCTTCGGCCAGTTCACGGGTGGCAGCGTGGCCCGCGGTTTCGCCGGGGTCGACGTATCCGCCGGGCAGTGCCCAGCCGTGGCCGTCGGCGCGTTCAATCAGGAGAATCCAGCGGTGCCCGCTGGTGTCGGTCAGGGAGACGAGGGCGTCAGCGCACAGCTGCTCGCCCCAGTGGCCGAGCTCGTTACGGCCGTAGCGAACAGCGGTCCGCTCGCAGGGGTTGACGGGTCGGCCGTCCATGACGGCGAAGGGGATGGCGGCGTATGCCTGCCGCGTCGTCCAGTCGATGAGGGTGGGGTCCATGGTGGGGTCGGCCCACGCGGCGCCAGCGGCGATGCCGGCGAGCACACTCGGGTGCGTGTAGGTGACGGTGGTCGTCGTGGTCACTGGGAACCTCCAGGGCAGTCGAGGCAGGTGCCGGTTCGGCGGGGGATGTAGTAGGGCTTGACCTGGCCGCAGTCGGGGCAGGTACGCCGCGCGGTGAGCGCCTTGTCGATGGCGGCGCGTTGCGCCGGGGTGGCGGTCCGCTTGGGCACCGCCAAGTCGAGACGGAACAGGTAGGCCACGCGCTTGCCACGCCGCCAGAGGATCTGCGCGGCGGGCTCTTGGCCGCCGGGGCGCAGGTCGCGGGTACGCAGTTGCCGGCGGGTCAGCAGCCCGTCGGGGGCGAACTTGAACGGGTAGGTCGGCAGGCCGTAGCGCTCGCCGGTCGGGTCATAGAAGACCATCGGGTCGTCGTCCTCCGAGTCGTCGGCGTCGTCCTGGTCCTGGTCCTGGTCGCCGCCGGCGGCAGTACCGGTGGCGAAGGTGGGGTGTTCGTAGGTGTCGCGGTCGATCTCCTCGGGCAGGAACGCGGTGCCGCAGGAGGCGCAGACGATCGGGCCTTCCTCGAAGGCGGCCTTGGAGATGCGCAGCTTGCGCGGGCATTCGCATTCGCAGGTGAAGCCGTTGTTGTTGTTCGTGCGGGCCTTGCCTTCCCCGGTCGGTTCGGGGTGGCGATGGAAGCGCAGCGCGTCGGCCAGACCGGCGATGGACGTCCGGTAGCGGGCGCGGGTGAGGTCAGTCAGGGTGCAGGGCGAGTAGCCGAGCTTGTCGTCCTTGGTCGTGGACAGGCCGAGTTCGGCGGCGAGGGTGGCGAACTTCTTGTTGTGCCAGCGGCCCTGCCGGGACGTGTCCTGGACGCCTCGGACGTCGGCCAGGGCGTGAGTCGCCTCGTGCAGCAAGGTGGTGAAGACGGCCTCCGGTTCGCGGGACAGGCCCTCACCGGAGATGAGGATTTCGGGGAGCTGGTTGTCGCCGGCCTGCCAGCGCAGCGCGGCGAAGTGGCCCCACTTCATGCCCTGGTTGGGCTTGGTGGGAGAGCCGGAGCCGACCACGAGGACGGCGGCCGGGACTTCGGTGTGCTGGGCGCGGATCGCGGTCCAAGCAGATTCCAGCGCGGCGACGAGCGCGGCGGTAGAGGGGGAGTCTTGACACGTACGTGTCACGTCGGTGATCTCATCGGCGGTGGTCATGCGGCCCTCCGGGTGGTCGGGGCGGCGGCGAGGGGACTGGTGGGTCGAGCCAGGTCACGGGCCCGGTCGGTGGTCTGCGTGGCGTTGGTTTCGGTGGCGCCGGTGAAGACGGCGGTGGTGCGCCGGCCGGCGCGGGCGGCGTACATGGCGAGGTCGGCGCGGTGCAGCCAGACGGGCGCGGGGTCGCCGGGGTCGGCCAGGACCGCGCCGAGGGTTGCGCCGACGGCCAGGTGCCGGTCGTCGTGCCGGACCGGTGTGGTCAGGCGGGTGTGGATGTGGGTGAGCCAGTCGGCCAGCCAGGTGTCGGCGTCGTCGCGCCGGGTGGCGGGGCCGGTGGTGATGAGGGCGAACTCGTCGCCGCCGAGTCGGGCGGCGAGCCCGGCCGGGCCGGCGATGCCGGTCAGCCGGTGGGCGACGGTGGTGAGGATGTGGTCACCGGCGTCGTGGCCGTGGGTGTCGTTGACCTTCTTGAAGCCCACCAAGTCGACCAGGACGACGGCGACAGGCCGGCTGGTGGTGTGGGCGGTGGTGATGAGGGTGTCGGCGGTGGCCGAGAGGCCGGCGCGGTTGGCGATGCCGGTCAGCGGGTCGTGGGTGGCCGCGTGCCGGACGGTGGTGAGTTCGGCCCGCAGGCTGTGGCGGGCGGTGAGGTAGCCGGCGGTCGCGGCGGCGCTCATGGCGCTGGCGGTGGCCAGGGCGCGCAGCCGGGGGGTCATCGGGCGGCCCGCCAGGTGAGGAAGCCGGCACGGGTGGGCAACCGCTCGTTGTCGTACTCGTGCTGGGCGTAGGTTTCGAGCTGCTCCTCGGTGGCGTGAGTCCAGTCGTAGTCGTCGGCGGCGTCGCGCAGGACGTCCAGGACGTCGGCGAGGGTCTGGGTAGCGTCGTCGTTCCAGTCGGCGACGATCTCGCGGTCGGAGGCGCACAGCGCGCCGTAGTAGTCGCCCGGCGGCACCGATCCGTCGCGCCACAGGTAGTCCGCCAGGTAGCGCAGGGTGCGGTCGCTGTTGCCGTCGTCTCCACGCAGGACCGGCATGCGGTCGCCGTAGACGGCCATGCCAATCGCTGCGGTCACGCAGGCTGGCGGGAACGCCGTGTCGGTGGCGCGGTCGAAGGGGACGCGCTGGGTCCAGCCGCGCAGTTCGAGGTAGCGGGCGGCGCAGCGCAGGATGTCGGCCGGGGTCAGGTCGGCCAGCGCGGCGCTGGTGTCGGGCTGTTTTTGGGTAGGGTTCATGACGGCCACGTCCTTTCGTGGGCGGTGGTTAGGCCGGCGGGCCGGGTTCGCTTTCCTAGGGCTGGTCCCGGTTCGTCGGCCGTCTTCTATCGGTGGTGCAGGTGGAGCCGGAGGAACACCCGCTGCCGGCCGTCGTCGGCCGGGGTGGGTGCGGAGCGGAAGACGAGCGAGCCCGTACGGCGGGCGATGGCGGTGAGGGCGGCGATGTCCTCGCCGTCACCGACGAGCACCAGGTCCAGGACGCGGGCCGGGACAGCGGTCGTGGTCTTCATGCCGCCTCCTTGGCGGCGGGCCGGTCGGACGAGGTGAGGCCGCCGGCGCGGCGGCGGGTCCAGGCGGCGTAGTCGGCCACGCGGATGATGTCCGCGTCGGTCATGTAGGCGGCCTTGACCAGGGCGGGGATGCCGCCTTCGGCGATGAGCAGTCCGGCGCCCTGGTTGTTGGGGTCGATGGTGTTGGAGGAGAAGCCGCGGGCGGCCCAGCCGTGCCCGAGCACGATGTCCGACGACACGTCGGTGGTGCAGCGGCCGGCGAAGCGCCAGGCGAAGATGTCTCGCAGCGAGGTCGGGATGATGTCCGACGACGGGCGTTGCGTCGCGGCGGCCACGATGATGCCGACCGCGCGGCCACGCGCCACGATGTCGCGCAGCAGCGCGTGGAACAGCTCCTGGTCCTTCTTCTCCCCGGCGGTGGCGGAGAAGTAGGCGATCTCGTCGCAGGCCACGAGGATCTGACCGAACACGTCGTTCGGGCCGATCTTGCGGCGGCGGCGGGACTTCAGGAACGTGTAGCGGTTGTCCATCACCGTTTGCACGCGGCGCAGGGTGCGGTTGGCGTGGTGCAGGTCGGGGCCGACGAACACGTCGCAGGCGTCCTCCCACAGGCCGAGTTCGACCTGTTTGCCGTCGAGCAGGCACAGCCGCACGTCGGGGCACAGGGCCGCATGGCCGACGATCGTGTTCAGCAGCGAGGACTTGCCCGCGCCGGGCTCACCGCCGATGAGGATGTTGCGGTAGATCATCGGCAGGTAGACCGGCTGGCCGAACTCGTCAATGCCGAGGAAGACCGGATCGAATATGGACAGGCCCGCGCCGACCGGGACCGTCTCCGGCGCGTCCGGCTGCGTGGGCAGTTCGATGGTGTCGTCGGTGAGGTCCATGGGAGGCTCCCGGGTCGGTTGACACGTACGTGTCAAAGCGGGTGGGGGAGGGAAGGGCGCGGACGCTTGACCCGTCAGGGGTGCTCGGTCCGCGCCGTCCCGGTGGTCAGGCGTAGTCGGAAGGGTCGAACCCGTTCGGGCTCGCTGTGGTGGTCGGGTTGTTGCGAGGGCGGCGCGGCCGGGGAGTGTCGGCCGGTGCGATGACCGGCCCGTCCGGCACGTCGGGCAGGTCCAGGCCGACAGGCGGCATGCCCGGGGAGGTAGGAGCGTTGACCGGCACGTCGGTGGGGACGTAGTCCGGCAGCGGCGACACGACCTTGCCCGCCAGCGGTTCACGGCGGGTGATGTCCACACGGATCAGGGCGGCGTAGCGCCGGGAAGCGCGCATGACGCGGACCTCGTTGGCCCAGCACGCCACGGCGAGCTTCTGCACCTGGCCGTCCTGCTCCAGATCCCGCAGGGACAGCCCGGGACGCAGCCACACCCAGACCCGTTCACCGGCCGGGGTCGGCCGAGCGGGCAGGATCAGCGGCAGCGAACCGTGCCGGTTGGTGGCGATGAACGCGGCGAAGCACAGCCGCAGCCGATGCCGCACGACCAGACACCAGATCAACGCCATCACGCGGCGACGACTCGGGCCGATCGCGGCCGGCAGGCCCACGAACAGGGCGACGATGAGCAGCGACGCCCACAACGGGGTCGACTGCATCACCGCAATCCAGCCGTAGACGCCGGCCAGGCCGAGCCCGATCTCCGGCAGCCAGTGCCAGAAGACGCGCAGGACCGGCCACGCCGCGATCAGCGCAAACACCACCGCGCCGAGTAGGGCGCCGATGACACCGCCGAGCAGGGCACCCAGGACCGGGTGCAGGTAGTGGGAGGCCACCGTGGCGGCCAGGAGGCCGATCACCCCGAGGGTGACCCAGAACGCGATGACGGCCCGACGACGGTACGAGCGGGCAACCGGCGCTTCGATGACAGTGACAGTGCCCCCACGGTTCGACCAGCCGAACGGGGACCGTGAACTAGGCTTGGACACGACAAGTCCTCCCAGCAGTGGGATCGGAGTTGTTGGACAGGACGCGGGGTCGCAGACGACGCCAATCAACGGCGACCCCGTGTCCACCTCTTCACTTCGCGTGGAGCCGATCGAGGAACCGTCCGCTACGCGACGGCGGTGTCCAGCGCCTTCAGGGCCGAGGCCCGGAACGCCACACCGGAGCGGACCTTGCCGTCCCGGTCGTTGACCCAGGGCAGTGCCTCCAGGTCCACCGGCACGACCGGCTGACGAACGGTCACCGGCGGCAGGGTCGGGCTGACCACCGTCACGTTGATGACCTCACCCGAGTTCTCCGACAGCGCGTACAGGTGCACGGTCCACATCGGGTGCTTGGTCTCCCGGTCGAACTTCTGCTGACCGTTCTGGTCCAGCTTCGGCACCGGGTTGACCGACACCTCGTACGACACCCGCGAGGTGTCCAGCAGCAGACGTCCCATGACTGACTCCTTCATCCTGTGAGCAGGGCCCAATCGGTGGGCCAGCTCCGTCCTTCCTGGACGGCAGCTCTTGTGGAATCAGATTGCGTCGATTGGTAGTGACGAGTTCACCACGAGACGTGGACGACTAGGGACGTCCTTGGTAGGCTGAGTCGTCCCTATGGACGTCCCTACCTCAATCGCGGGAGGCGAGATGCCGAACGACCGGCTGCGCGAAGGCCTGCTCAGGAAGGGCCTCACGACAGCGACGCTGGCGGAGAAGCTGGATGTCGACCCGAAGACGGTGGAGCGATGGATCACTCAGAGCCGCAACCCGTACCCGCGCTACCGGCACGCGATCGCCGCACTCCTCGGAGAGAGTGAGTCGTACCTGTGGCCGGACGCCCTGCCGACTGAGCGGGTCGCCCAGGTCAGCCAGTCCGAGGTCGTCCATATCTACCCCCGCCGCGGAGCCGTGCCGCCGGACCTTTGGCAGCGGCTGTTGGACCAGACGACACGGCACGTCGGCGTCTTGGTCTACGCCGGGCTGTTCCTGCCCGAGTACAACCCCCGCTGGGTGTCAACGCTCCAGGAGAAGGCAAAGACGGGAGTGCAGGTCGAGCTGCTGTTCGGCGACCCTGAGGGCGAACATGTCGCCGCACGTGGAGAGGACGAGGGCATCGGCTCTGCGATGGCAAGCAAGATCCTGAACGCGCTCGCCTTCTACAAGGAACTGCGGGATCTAGAGAACGTCGGAATCTACTACCACAACACGATTCTCTACAACTCCATCTACCGCTTTGACGACGAGATGCTGGTCAACACCCACCTCTACGGCACTCCGGCCGCCTACGCCCCGGTGCTGCACCTGCGCCGGCTCGGCGGCGGGGAGCTGTTCGACAGCTACCTGTCCAGCTTCAACAGGGCGCTCGGCGTGAAGCGGGCCGTCTGGCCCGACCACTGAGCCGCCGGCGGTGAGAGGCTAGAGACATGGCCCGGATCGAGCACTTCAACAACCCGAACGCCCCGAAGCCCAACAGCATCGTCGTCGCGGTCACCGTCTTCGTCCAGGACGAGCAGGGGCGGGTGCTGCTCATCCAGCGGACCGACAACGGGCTGTGGGCTCTGCCGGGCGGCGCCCAGGACTTCGGCGAGTACATCGCCGAGACGGCAGTGCGGGAGACGCGCGAGGAGACCGGCATCAACGTCGAGGTGACCGGGGTAATCGGGATCTACACGAACCCCAACCATGTAGTTGAGTACAGCGATGGCGAGGTTCGGCAGCAGTTCTCGATTTGTTTCCGTGGCCGCTATGTTGATGGTAACCCGAGGACAAGCACTGAGTCGTCAGCCGTCCAGTGGGTTGCGCGGTCTAAGCTGGGCAGCTTATCAATTCATCCGTCGATGCTGCTCCGCATCAACCATGGATTTGATCGGCGTAACGAGCCCTATGTTGGTTGAGCTGCAATCCGTGCCTGCGTCCGACGAACGGCCGCAATCAACTTCGGCTCAGCCTTTTCCCAGAACCGGGTGACGATATCGTCAGGGCCGTAACGTTCTTTAATTTCGGCCAACCTTTCTTCTGCTGAAAGGTTCTGGCCATCAGGGCCTGTCGTCATATCTACGAACCACAGTGCGTCTGAAATTGCTGATTGCTCATCTGCGAACTCTTCCGCCAAAGCCTGGCTCAGCCCTCTCTCCTCGGCCTCATAGGAGGCGCACGAGTGATAGGCGACTAGGCCGGCTAGGCGCGGAATGAATCCCTCTCGCTGTAGCCAACGGGCTCCGTCTAGGGCGTGAAATCCGGTCTCCACCACCCCGGGGGCATACCCAACGTCGTGAAGCCAGGCCGCTGCTACCAGCATCTCAGCATCCGCCTCCATCAGTGGAGCAACCTGTGCAGCCTTCGCCGCTACCGACTGCACGTGCCGCCACCGGCGAGGGAGGGAGTGGGCGAGCATGCGCTCGGCCACCGAGGCAGCCTGATCAAGAGGTACACCCATGGCCTGATCCTACGGGCGATGGCTATCGTGCCAAAGTGCAGGCCCAACGGGCTGTCTCCAGGGTTGGCCGCAGGATCCAGGAGTCCTGAGACCAGGTAAGTGACGGTATCCTTTGTGGATGGATAACCACATTCCAGGCCTGCTCGACCAGACTCCCGTGCAGGGCCCGGTAGCTCTCGACAGGTACCTCAGCCCAACTCGCAGCGCTTTAATCGTCAGACAGGATAGTTATTCGGACGCCACCACCGCTATAGCTGAAGCGTGCACATTGTGGGGAGGCGCTTCGACTCTCCTGATTCCGGCACCCAATGGTGGTCCAATTTCTTCGACTTGGCAAAATTTTCTCATCGACAACGGTGTCGACATTACTGCTACTAGAGCTGTCGTGCCTGAAGAACTGTTATCTTCGGGCGCTGGAACGGTGACCATTTCGGCGAAGGGCGAGTTAATGATTGCCGTTCTTGCCAGGAAAGACGACACCGGGCAATGGCCTCGCATATTCGACACTGCGACAGTGTCCGAGGAGGATCCCTGGCACCTCGCGTATTCTGCCTGCCTGGGCGGGCTGCCGCTGCCGCCAACTCCCGAGGAATTGCACCTAGAGCGACTAAAGGATATATCCGTCCAGGACTTGGTGGGTGTAGACGTCACGCCACCTTCGGAATCGGGCTGCGAAGATCTTCTGAGGCGGACACGCGGCAATCCTTCGCTCAGCCCTGTAGCAGCCACGCTCTCTGACTGGGCAATACACCTTCCACCCCAGGGCTCCACTTTCTTCAGTCTCCCCAGTATGCCTGTCAAGCATGGCGAAGCAACACGATTCAATCACAACATTCTCGTCATATACACACCGAAAAATGTCGAAGACCTATGCCTTGCCTGGAACCTTAGATCGATCTATGGCCAGCCTGGTCATGCTCCCTTCGCTATTCCTGTTACGGCTGACATTCCCGCAGTGGTGGCTCAACTCAAGGCAGGACATGCCTTTTCCGCAACTGGCCTTCGCTCTTTGGAGGTCGCAGTTGTTAGCGCCAGCTTATCGATTGATCGACTAGAAGCTATCGCGGCTCAGTGCGGTGATGGATTCTCGGCGATACCTACTGAATCTGTTCTAAGAGCCGGGGTTCCGTTGTCACGCCATAGCTCCGAGGTCGTGGTATTCGAACAGGGGCAGGCTCAGGCTCCTGTATGGTCTCAGCAAGATCGAAGAGACATCAGTAGCTTGGCTGGCCCTTTGGTTGCAGCCGGTTTCACCGTTCGTTTCGCGATGCGCAATCATCCCATCCCACCGATCAAGTCGTTTAGCGGAAGAGGAGTGCTTTCGGACAGGGTGGCGCACGGAGCACTATACGCGCGTAACTCGGCGCCATCTGATGTCGCTAAATTGGCGTGGCCGGATGGCTGGCTAACTCTTTCTGCTGCCTGCCACGACAGAGGGCTATCGGCAAGCCCGAGTACCCCAGGGCACGTGGCAGCGGAGCTAATCCATCGAGTGGGTGATTGGGAAGGGCTTTTGCCCTTTCTGCACCCGGATATTCTAGACCTTCTGCAACAACTTGCTCAGCGTAGCGGCATGTCTTGGTTTAAGAACCGGCTTAATGGCGTGCTCCGCGAAGTCTCCTTAGCTGAAGATCAAGCTGCCGAACTGGAGCGTCAGATTCATGGCTTGAGCATAGGTGCTAAGTCGGATGAAGAACTCCAGCATGTTACCTTGGATGCGTTTCAGAAAGCACTGGGAAAATCCCGTCGAGCCGCAGAGGCTTGGCTGAGGTGGGCCGAGAAGAGTCAGTTGCTGCTTCGCGGAGTACTCATGAAATGCGATGCATGCAGACGTGAGTCATGGTTGCCGCTACGTGAGATGGCACCTCCAGTTACATGCCGTCGCTGTGCTCGAATTGTTGAACGCCCCTATGGCCCGAGGGATGTAGTGTTCCGGTACCGGGCATCCGAACATCTCCTTAGTGTCCTCGAACTTGATAGCATGTCCCATCTTTTGGCTGGCCGGTTCTTGCTGCAGATTTTCGACGCCAAATTCGGGCCCGGTTACGTTTACGGTCTTTATCCTGGCGTGACTTTGAAGCACTCTTCAACTGGACGAGAACTTGAAGCTGACGTCTTAGCGCTCCTCCAAGACGGCTCCCTCGTGCCTGGCGAATGCAAGAGAACCGCAGTAGGCCTCAAGCAGCAGGATCTAGATAACCTGGATGAGTTGTGCGACATGCTCGACGCCCCTTGGTCCTTCATTGCGACTCTAGATCCTGCCGAGAATTGTGGGCCTCTTTGGCGAAATGCTGAGAGGCGACTGGGTCGTCCTCGTTTCGTACTTACACGGGAGCAGCTGCTTTCGCTCAGCCCGACATGGCTGCTCAATGCCGATCCACTGCGGTTCGGGGGTGACGAAGGCTTGAACTTCCTGGGGTCGGTCCCTGAGTTCATGGCTGAGCAGGGAGAGGATTTTGTGGACTTCCGCCCTACGTTCCAGTACCGACCGTCGTCCTAGAAGCTTTCGCCAGCGCTCCCGTGTGAGAACTTTCTGTACGGGATCAAGGCGGCCCGCCTCGCGGGCCGCTCGCGCCGCCGACCAGGGGCCGACCCAGAGGGTCGCCGCTCGGGGACCCCGCCGCCCAGGCGCAAGCGCCGGCGGCACCCCGGCGGTTCCAGCCCCGCCGGTGGCGCGACATACGAGGAAGCCCCGGGCCGCCATGGTCGATGGCAGTTCCGGGGCTTCATGAGTTCGGGACACAAGCAGTGCCTCCGGCGGGGTCCTCGGGCGCTCTGGGATGGTGGCGCCATCCCGGCAACCTCCGTCCGGGCGAAGCCGAGCAGGTGGGGCCTGCCCGGTCAAGGTCGTTCAGACGTGGGGTGCTCCACCTTGACCGGGCAGGCCCCACCCGCTCCACGGGGTGCGGACGAAGGCCGACGGGATGGCGTGGGTGGACCGACGAAGCAGGCAGGCTTTTCTCCACGCATTGATGTTGACAGAGGGTAGACGTAGCATGACCTTCCGTTGTGAGGCTGGGCGATGTCTGGAGCGCTATGAGAGTTTCAGAGTATTTTCAGTTGGGACGCACTCAGCCAGAGCTAGATTTTGTGGACGTCGACACAGCAACCGACTCTCGCGTATTTATTGACCCCAGAGCTATTCGCATCCAGCAATCAGACTTCGCCGAGAAATGCCAGATGCTGCTCGTGTCATTCTTTCATGAGCTACTCATGGCAATCGTTGAGAAAGATGACGATCGGGTTTACAACCTCCTCGGTCAACTAACTGAGCCGAACGAGACTCATCTCGGGTACTCGCGAGGTCGTTCGCGCGGTCGCGGCCTCGGCGGTCTCGGTGCTGGGCGTGTTGCAAACATGATCCGAAAGAGCAAAGCTGCTGAGTCTGGCGTGTTGGCCGACCTTGAAGACACTGCGCTCTTTATCCCCGGAATTAAGAACGATATCGTGTCGGACATTGCAACGCATGTCCTGCGAGGTGCGCTCATAGGTTATACGCAGAAGGCCGCGGAGTATTACCACATTCCGGTCGAGCGACAGTACAGCGGGGCAATCTGGAACCCGGACACCGGGGAATGGGATTTTGACTATGTCGACTTGCCCCGGGTTAACGAAAGCCCCTTGCTTCTCATCCCCAAGTCCATCGTCCGCTTCGAGCTTACCCTAGACGAAGATAAGTACTACAACGGCTTTCTGGCACCGTTGCACGAGGCTGCGGAAATCGACGCGAGGAGCAACCTGGTATCCATATTGAAGAATGGCACCCCGCGCGTCAACCGCCTAAAGCTGCGCGAAAAGTACCCGGTGAACAAGACGGCAATTGTAGAGTATACCCAGCAGTTTCCCGGAGTTCTCGATCGGTACAAGGAATCCATCTCTCACTCGACAAGTCCGGTTCTTACTCATGAGCAGTTGGCGCAAAGGCTCGATGTGCCGACACCGAACTACGATGCTCTGCTCGCCCGCGTGAAGCGGATTCCAGCTGGCAAGGCCGCAGCACACATCTACCATCGAGCGGTCGAAGAACTCATGTCCGCGCTTTTCTATCCGCATCTAGGCAACATGCGGTTAGAGAGAGAGCTCCACGAGGGTCGGAAGCGGATCGATATTTGCTACGACAACTTGAGCAGCATGGGCACATTCTTCTGGTTTACACAACATAAGGCTGCGGAGATTCCAGTCGAGTGTAAGAATTACCGGAAGGATCCAAGAAACCCTGAACTCGATCAGCTCGCTAATCGATTCTCGGTGCATCGAGGTCGCGTGGGTTTCATCGCTTGCCGAAAGCTTTATGACAAGGACCTATTCATTCAGAGGTGTAGGGATACGGCTCTCGATGGGAATGGGTTCATCCTCCCGCTGGACGACGTTGACTTTGAAGAGCTTGTGCGAGAGCGTAAGGCGGTGGCGCAGGCGTCGTTCCGGGACAAGTCCATGTACAAGCTGCTTCGAGAGCGCTTCGACGCACTCATCTCTTGACCCCTGCCTTAGAGACGGGCTCAATGAAGCCAGGAGACGTACGAAGCCGCCCATCCAGCTGCTGAGTGCCGCCCAGTGGTTGTACAGCAGCGAAGTACAGCAACCGACCACACCGAGCGGCGCATCTAGGAGCGGCATCTGACCACCACCTAGCGGCCGACAACGAACGGAACTCCCTTGCCGATCTCTGGGGGTCAAGGGGTCGTCGGTTCGAATCCGGCCGTCCCGACAAGGTGAAATGGCAGTTCAGAAAGGCTGGTCCGAGGCGTCGGACCAGCCTTTTCGGCTTTCTGGAGACCGCGTCGGTCAAGTGCGTTGTCCGGTAGCGCTCCTTGACCGGTGGTCAAGTTCCAAGACTGACCTCTTGCCTGCCGAACTGCTTCCTGACGTATCAAGACGGCGGCCCGCAAGCCGGGCCGCGCCGGCCCGGCCACGGCCTGTGCTGGCGACGTCTGGCCGGCATCGGCTCGGAGGCTCTCGACGGCCTATCGCCACGAATCTGCCGCACGAGCGGCCGACGAGTCAGCGGCTCAGCGCAACGGCGTACACGATGACGGCCAGAATCACGGTCACGACGATGACGGCGCCCGTGTCGAAAACGAGTGAGTTGGAGTCATCGGATACGATCGCGACCTTTGGATTTGCCGGGAGGTAGCGGACCTCGTACTTCTGCCCGACCCTGAGGTCTGGCCCGGCGTGGTCCTTGATCGTGTACTTGCCCTGTGGGGTGGAGTACTGGATTGTTCCAGTCGTGCCGGCCCTGTATGGACCGATCCTCCGCTGGAGACTGATGACCCTGCCGGTGACCGTGACCGTCTCACTGGAGAACCGCAGTCGCCACTGCCATACCGTTGTCCGGCCCAAGGTCAGGTAGAAGATCGTGAACCAGGCAATCAAAAGAAGCGGGCTGAGCCAGTAGAAGAAATACATGATCGCCCCCATTCGCTGCCTCGTGACGGCCGTCACGGTAGTCACCGGACGCCAGTCTGGCGGCATGGTCCGCTGACACGTAGGTGCTGCGCAGCCGGACGCGGGGGAGACCGCGTTCCATGCACCCGCTCTACACATCTCGGGCGGCAGTAGGGGTGGTCGGCACGTCAAGTCAGGCCATGGACAGGGTTAGCTTGCTGGCATCGGCATGTCTTGAACCGTGTCGTAGTCCGGCTCGTTCTTGAGAATGGCTTAGTGATACAGGCGAGCGGTTCGGCGTGACCTCCCAGAGAAGAGCGAAGTGGTCAGGGCTCGCTGCTGCTCAGGTGTCCACCGTTCGGTGGACGGTCCCTGACGGTCGAGTGGTCGTTCCGCGGGAGGCGTTGCAAGCGGCACTGTCGATGGCATGGCAGCCATTGAGGCCAGGGGCCTCCGGAAGTCCTATCAGGATCATGAAGTCGTGTGCGGCATCGACCTGACGGTTGAGCGTGGTGAGGCCTTCGCGCTGCTCGGCCCGAACGGGGCGGGCAAGACAACCATGGTGGAGATTCTCGAGGGGCACCGCCGTCGCGACGCCGGCGATGTCCGGGTTCTCGGCGAGGACCCGAGTGCCGCGGGGCGGGCGTGGCGGGCGCGGGTCGGAATCGTACTACAGGACGCCGACGACGCGGCCGATCTCACGGTCCGCGAGATGGTGCGGCACATCGCCGGGTTCTATCCCGACCCGAGGCCGGCCGACGAGGTGATCGAGCTGGTCGGCCTCGTCCAGAAGCGTGACAGCAAGATTCGGGCGCTTTCCGGCGGACAGCGCCGCCGCGTCGACGTGGCGCTGGGCCTCGTGGGACGCCCGGATCTGCTCTTTCTCGACGAGCCCACGACCGGCTTCGACCCCCAGGCGCGTCGGCAGTTCTGGGAGCTGGTGGGTGCCCTCGCCGCGGAGGGCACGACGATCCTGCTCACCACACATTATTTGGAGGAGGCCGAGGCGTTGGCCGACCGGCTCGCGGTACTCGCGGGCGGCCGTATCCTCGCGGAGGGCGCTCCCGCCACGCTCGGTGGGCGCCTCACGGCTGGCGCCACGGTCAGCTGGCGCGAGAACGGCGAGCCGCGCGCCGAGAAGGTCGCCGATCCGACCGAGCTGGTCCGCAGGCTGGTCGCCGAGGGCAACGACCTGAGCAGTCTCACGATCACCCGTCCCACTCTCGAGGATGTCTACCTGACCCTGATCGGAGCCGGGGAATGACCACCGCCCTGCGGCGCTCGGTCGCCCCTCCGTCCACCCTGGGGAGCGGCCTGAGTCGGGGCCGTGTCGAGCTGCTCATGTTCCTGCGCGACCGCACCGCCATGGTGTTCACGTTCGCGTTTCCGGCCATGATCCTGCTGCTGTTCGGTGCCATTTTCGGTGGCGACCACGATCAGAGCGGTGTGAGCGCGAGTCAGGTCTATTCGGCCAGCATGATCGCATACGGTGCGTTGTCGACCGCCTTCGTGACGATGGGCTCGGGCCTCGCCATGGATCGCGAGGACGGCACTCTCAAGCGCCTGCGGGGCACGCCGATCCCAGCCGCCTCGTATTTGCTGGGCAAGCTCGTGCTGGTCCTCGTGCTCAGCATCGTCGAGGTGGTCGTGCTGGTCGGCGTGGGCGCGCTCGTCTTCGGCATTCCGATGCCTGAGCCGTCGCACTGGGCCACGTTCGCCTGGATCTTCCTACTGTCGATCACGTCGTGCGGGCTGCTCGGCGTGGCGGTCAGCGCGATGGTAGGGCACGCCCGCACGGCAGGCACGATCCTCACTGTGCCGGTGGTGGCACTCCAGTTCATCTCCGGTGTCTTCATCCATCCCATCACGCAGCTGCCGCACTGGCTGATCGTGGTGGCCTCGTTCTTCCCCGTGAAGTGGATGAGCCAGGGCTTCCGCTACGTCTTTCTGCCCGACAACATGAAGGCGCTCGAAGCCGCCGGCCAGTGGGAGCTCGGCCGCACGGCGTCGGTGCTCGTCGCCTGGACCGTGATCGGATTGGTGCTATGCCTGGTGACCTTCCGATGGAACCAGAAAGACCGATGAGAGGGGGCGAGGCGCACGCGGGCTACCTTCGCTGGTGGGACGCCTACTTCGGCCTGGTCGCGGTCGCGGTCGCGGCCGCGACCCTGCTGGTTGACGACCACCGGCCATGGCGCCGCGGGCTGGCCGTCGGCGCCATCGCTGCCATGGCGGTGCTGCATGTGACGGCCGGGCGGAAGCAGATCCGGCGCGGCGCAGAGGACGGCGCAGCTCTCACCGTCACGCTGACGCACCTCCTGCTCTACGTCGTCGCGGTGGTGTCCGCACCGTTCACGAGCTGGCTGCTGTTCGCGGTCGTCCCGCTCATCTTCCAGCTCATGAACGTGCGTACCGGCATCGTGCTGGTGATCCTGGCGAACCTGGTCATCCCAGCCGTGGCCCTGGTCGAGGAGCCGCAGACGGCGACCGCCAACCTGCTGATCGCCGTCATCACGGGAGCGGCGAGCATCTGGGTCTCCTACTGGACCATGCGCGTGATCCGGCAGAACGTGGAGCGCGGCCAGCTCATCGACGAGCTTGAGGCGAGCCGCGCCGAGGTGGCCCGCCTGTCCCACGACGCGGGGATATCCGCCGAGCGGGCCCGTCTCGCCGGCGAGATCCACGACACGCTCGCGCAGGGCTTCACGAGCGTCGTCACCCTGCTGCAGGCGTACGACCCGCAGCTGCGCGACGAGCGCCTGGCGCTGGCGGTGCGCACCGCGAAGGAGAACCTGGCCGAGGCGAGGGCTCTGGTAGCTGCGCTGGCGCCCGCCGCGCTCGCGTCGACGTCGCTGTCCGATGCGGTACGCCGGCAGGCCGACCGGTTCACCGAGGAGGCCGGGATGCCCGCCACCGTGCGGGTGACCGGGACGCCGCGGGAGCTGCCCACCCCGGTCGAGGTGGTGCTGCTGCGGGCCGCCCAGGAGGCGCTGACCAACGTACGCCGGCACGCGCACGCCACCGAGACGGAGGTGGTGCTCACCTACGACGAACAACGGGTGCGGCTGGTCGTACACGACGACGGGCGCGGCCTCGCGTCGGACCACACCGATGGGTTCGGCCTCGCAGGCATGCGCTCACGCGCAGAGCAGGTGCGCGGCTCCCTGACCGTTCGTGGCGGACAGCCGGGCGGCACGACCGTCGAGCTGGAGGTGCCCGCGTGATCCGCATCGTGCTCGTCGACGACCATCCGGTCGTGCGGATGGGGCTGCGCGGCATGCTCGACGCCGAGGAGGACCTGGCCGTGGTCGGCGAGGCGTCGTCTGGCCAGGAGGGCATACATGTCGCCGTCGAGAAGCACCCCGACATCGTGCTCATGGATTTGCGGATGCCGGGCGGCGACGGAGTCGAGGCGACCGCCCGGATCCGGGCGCGCGTTCCCGGCGTCCGCGTGGTGGTGCTCACGACGTACGAATCCGACCGGGACATTCTCCGGGCGATCGAGGCCGGCGCCAGCGGCTATCTGCTCAAGGACGCCTCGCCAGCGGCGCTGGCGGAGGCGATCCGCGCCGCGGCCCGGGGTGAGACGGTACTCGCACCGAGCGTCGCCTCCACGCTGATACGGCAGGTGCGGCGCCCCGCACCGCCGGCCTTGTCGGGTCGTGAGGCCGAGGTGTTGCGCCTGGTCGCGCGGGGCCTCACGAACGCCTCCATCGGGCGCGAGCTCTACATCAGCGAGGCCACCGTCAAGACACACCTGCTGCGCATCTTCGGCAAGCTCGACGTTGCCGACCGCACGGCCGCAGTGACCACAGCGCTGCACCACGGCCTGATCTGACTGCCTTCACGTGACCGCGGCCTTGTCCGGTCTCGCCGGGCACCGGGCCGACCACGCGGTGGCGCTCGTCGGCGCCGACCAGCGGCTGCCCATGCTGCTGCTGGTGCATCAGCCGAAGCAGATCGGCGACGCGCTCCGTCAGGGGTGGCCGGCTGTGGGTGTCCTCGGGTTCGGTGCCGCTGGCGTGGCAAGGGCGGTGGACGCACCCCGCCGCCCCGGCGCCTTCGCGCCGAGATCGGTGGAGGCCGGCTCGCCGTAGCCGGCGCGCGGTCGGTCACCTGCCTGCGCCGGCGTACCCAGGTCGCCGGTGAGCAGGTGCTGGAACAGCGGCCCGAGTGCGGCGACCAACTCGTCGTGGTCCGCCTCCACCAGAGCGGGCAGGCCGACCACGTTGCGTGCCATCTGAAGTCCGACGACCTGCGCGGCCAACAGGCTGGCCCGCAGCTCCGGCCGGTCGGCCGAGACCCGGGCCGCCAACGGTCCGAGCAGGCGGGTCGAGACGAGCTCCCGGACCATGGCGGCAGCCTGCTCCTCGGAGGTGGCCGCCCTGATCATCCCGGTGAGCACGGAGACCTCCGGGCCGGTGAGGGTGCCGATGACGAATGCGGCCAGACGCTCGCCGAGGCCCTCGACACCGGGTCCGAGGATGCCCTCGAACGCCTCGGCCGGATCGAAAGGCAGCTCGACCACCGACACGAAGAGCTCCTGCTTGGACCCGAAGAAGTGTTGGACCAGGCGGGGGTCCACGCCGGCCTCGGCGGCGACGCTCCGGATCGAGGTCCTGGGATAGCCCTGGGCGGCGAACTGGCGCCTGGCCGCGGCCGCGATGACCTCGCGGCTGTCCCCGCCGCCCGGTCGCCGCCCGCGCCTGCCGCCGCTCACCGCACGCTCCTTGACAATTCCACAACCTCAGAATAACAATGAGTTATCTCCACGACCGTGGAATTAATGCCCAGCTGGAGGAGCCGTGTCCGGTTCTGCACCCCCTGTGATCTCTGCGGCGCGTGCCCGTGCCGTCCTGGTCGTCGTCGCCCTGGCGCTGATGACCGTGGTCTCCGCCGTCAGTGGCCTCAACGTGGCCCTGCCGAGCATCGCTCGCGACACCGGGGCGACCCAGACCGAGCTCACCTGGATCGTGGACGCGTACACGGTCGTCTTCGCGGGCCTCTTGCTGTTCGCAGGCGCCCTGGGGGATCGCTACGGGCGGCGGCCACTGCTCGTGATCGGGTTGATCGTCTTCGGGTCAGCCGCCGTGGTGGGGCTGTTCACCACCGACCCGCAGGCCCTCATCGGGGTGCGCGCGACCATGGGTCTCGGTGCGGCGGCGATCATGCCCACGACCCTGTCGGTCATCACGACCTCGTTCGCAGAGGAACAGCGTCCGCAGGCGATCGGCGTCTGGGTCGGCATGGCGGGTGGTGGTGCGGTGCTCGGCCTGTTCGGCTCGGGGATCCTGCTGGAGTTCTTCAGCTGGAGCTCGTTCTTCGGGCTCAACGTCGTCCTTGCGGCGCTGGCACTGATCGGGACGCTCGCGGTGGTGCCGACCTCCGTCGACGCCGATGCGCCGCGCCTGGACCTCGTCGGCGGGGTCCTGTCGCTGGTCGCCGTGTCCGGGCTGGTCTTCGGCATCATCGAGGGCCCGACCCGCGGCTGGGGTGACACGCTGACGGTCGCGTCGCTGTCGGCGGGGTTGGCGGCGGGCGTCGGGTTCGTCCTGTGGGAGCTGCGGCGGCGCGACCCGATGCTCGACCCGCGGCTGTTCCGTATCCCGGCCTTCGGTGCGGGCTCCCTGAGCATCACCGCCCAGTTCTTCGCGGCCTTCGGCTTCTTCTTCATCGTCCTGCAGTACCTGCAGTTCGTCCTCGAGTACTCGCCCCTGCAGGCGGCGCTCGCGCTGCTCCCGCTGCCGGTCGTCCTCATGCCGGTGGCCCGCAACGCCCCGAAACTTCTCGGCCGGGTGGGGTTCCGGGTGCTGGGACCGGTGGGGCTGGTCCTCATGGCAGGCGGCTTCGGTGTCCTGTCATTCCTGGAGACCGAGATGAGATGGCCGCTCTTCGTCGGCGGCATCGTCCTGTTCGCCGCCGGTATGGGCCTGGCCGGGACCCCGGCGACAACCGCCATCACCGCCAGCCTTCCGCCCGAGAAGCAGGGCGTGGCCTCAGCCGTCAACGACACGGCCCGTGAACTCGGCAGCGCGCTGGGGATCGCGATCCTGGGCAGCGCCCTCAACCAGGCCTACCGTTCGTCGATGGCCGAGGCCGTCACCGCGCTGCCCGGCCCTGCGGCCGACCGCGCCCTCGAATCGGTGGCGTTCACCCAGTCACCGGAGATCTCGCGCCTCGGCGACGCCGGGCAGCGCCTCGTCGCGGCCGGACACCACGCCTTCGTCGACGGCGTCGGCACGGCCGTACTGATCGCGGCTGCGGGCCTTCTGGTCGCGGCCCTGACGATCTGGGCATGGGCCCGGCCCACCCCACACCCCGCGGCGAGACCCGCGCCGCGAGATGAAGCGCGGACCGATGCCGATCGCGGACTGGAGCACGCGCATGACTGAGCAACGGGTTCTCGTCGTCGGCGCCGGACCGACCGGCCTCACCCTGGCCCGACAACTGCACCGCCACGGAGTCGACGTGACGATCGTCGACGCGGCACCGGGACCGGCCGAGCAGTCCCGGGCGCTCGCCGTCCAGGCGCGTACGCTGGAGGTCCTCGGTCCACGGCTGGCGAACGCCCTGGTGGCGCAGGGCCAACCGCTACGCCGAGCCGAGATCTGCTCCGGCAGTGACGTGGTGGCGACGCTCGACCTCGGCGGGACGCCGACGCCTTACCCGTTCGCGCTGGGCCTGTCGCAGAGCGCGCTGGAGCGCACGTTGATCGAGGACCTCCGCGTGCGCGGCGTCCATGTGCTCCGAGACACCAGCCTGACCGTTCTGGAGCAGTTGGAGCGCGGTGCCCGCGCCACCCTCAGCCATGACGGCGCCACCCGGACCGAGGACTTCGCCTGGGTCGTCGGCGCGGACGGGGTGCACTCGACCGTGCGACGGCTCGCCGGCATCTCCACCGCCGGCGGCGGCCAGGACCGCTGGTGGCTACTGGCCGACACCCGGCTGTCGGGTCCGGGGGTGCCCGCACACGACACCGGCCGGGTCTTCCTCAACCCCGACGGCGTCCTGGCCTATCTCCCTCTGGAGCAGGGCTGGTGGCGGATCATCGCGACCGGGAGCACCGAGCCCGGACGACCGGAACTCTCCCTGGCCGACTTCGAGCGGCTGAACGAGCGGTCCCCGCGGCCGGTGTCGATCGACGAGCAGCGCTGGATGTCCGCATTCCGCATCCGCGAGCACGTCGCGGACACCTATCGCGTGCACCGTGTCCTGCTCGCCGGCGACGCGGCGCACGCACACAGCCCGCTGGGCGGACAGGGAATGAACACCGGGATGCAGGACGCCTGCAACCTCGCCTGGAAGCTCGCCATGACCCTGCGGGGCGACGCCGGCCCCGCACTGCTCGACAGCTACGAGGCCGAACGGCGACCGGTCGCGCAGCGACTGGTCAGCAGCACCAGCCGCGGCACACGAGCGATGCTGGCCTCGTCACCCTGGGCGGTGTGGCTGCGCAACCGCGCCATCGCCACAGCCCTCAGCTTCGACGGAGTGTCCGACCGCGCCCGGCACGCACTGGAGATGTTGTCACTGTCGTACGAGGACAGCGCCATCGTCGCGCAGCTCCGGGGCGACGAGCGCACCCACGGAGAAGGTCCGGACGGCCGCCGGCGCCGCGAACTGCGCGGCGCCGCGTCCGCCGGACAGCCGGTCCGTGTCACCGAGCCCCCGGTAGCCGAGATCATCGACAGGCCGGCGCACACGCTCCTGCTGTTCGACGGCCGCGAAAAGACCCGGGACGGATACCAGCGGATGCGCTCGGTCGTGGCGGAGGTCGCCTCCGACCCGTACATCGAGGCTTTCGTGGTCCTCGCGGACACGGCCGCGCTCGGTCGTGCCGGAGACCTCGCGCAGTGCGCGATCGTCGATGTCGACCGCTCGTTCACGCGCACGTTCGACGCCGACACGGAGTGCGCCGTCGTCATCCGACCGGACGGCTACATCGGTTACCGGAGCGACCCGATCGTCCCTCAGCACCTCCGCGACTGGTGGGCAGGCATCCGGTCCGGAACTCACGGCATCCCCTCGGACGGCTCCTGACCGGCGCGGATGTGTCCTACCGGCCGGCAGGGTACCGCCTGACAGCGCCTGCCGGTCGACGCCACGGCCAGCCGTGCCGGGCGCGAGAGCCGGCGTTGCCGCAGGCGCTAGCGGCCACCGGCGACGTCGTGGTCGGCCATTGTCTCCTGCCGACGGGGCTCCTCACGCAGGACGGCGCAGTTCAGCCAGGCGTCCGGGATGGCGAAGCCGTCCACGAGTGTGCGCATGTGCGGGCGAAGCTCCTTGAGCAGGCCGTTGACCACACCGGTGACCGTCTTGGCGCGGGCCGGGGTCAGCCGGGCATGCTCCAGCAGCCATCCCTTGTCGGCCTCGATGACGCTGAGGGCGTAGAGGTCGCAGACCCGGGAGAGCAGTGCCCGGACCGCCTGGTCGGCGGTGGCGTCGATGCCGGCGACGAACGCTTCCAGGGTGACCCGGTCGATGTGCGCGGCGGCAACGGCGATGACGTGGTCCTGGACGTCGTTGAAGATGTCGAAGGGGTGGTCCTTCTTGGTGGCGGCGCCGTTGCGCAGGCGGCGGACCGCGCCGTCGAGCCGGTGCCGCTCGCGGTCCTCGAAGATCTTGAGCTGCCAGCCCCGGTCGGTGACCGCCACCTCCTCGTCACGGCCGGGCACGGCGCTGATCAGCCGTTCGACGAGCGGCCGCGCGGCGGTGCGTTCGAGGACCATCTCCCGGACGTGTTCGGCGACGAAGGAGGCCCGTCCCCAGCCGTCCAGGGAGCCGAACTCGTCCCGGTAGCCGGTGAGCAATCCCTTGGCGACCAACTGCAACAGCACCGTGTTGTCACCCTCGAAGGTGGTGAACACGTCGGTGTCGGCCTTGAGGCCGGGCAGTCGATTCTCGGCCAGGTAGCCGGCGCCGCCGCACGCCTCCCGGCACATCTGGATGGTGCGGGTCGCGTGCCAGGTCTGTGCCGCCTTCAGACCGGCGGCGCGGGATTCCAACTCCCGTTGCCGGTGCTCGTCGACCGGCCCGGAACCGCCCTGCACCTCGCTGAGCGTGGCGACCAACTCGGCCTGGGCGAAGTGCAGCGCGTACGTGGTGGCCAACGCGGGCAGTAGCTTGCGCTGGTGGGCCAGGTAGTCGTTGAGCAGCACCTCGCGGTCGGCGTCGGGCGTGCCGAACTGGCGACGGATGTCGCCGTAGCGCACCGCGATGGTCAGCGCCGACCTGGTCGCGGCCGACGCGGCCCCGCCCACGCTCACCCGGCCCCGGACCAGGGTGCCGAGCATCGTGAAGAAACGCCGCGAGTCATCCTCGATCGGGCTCGAGTACGTCCCGTCCTCGGCGATCTGGGCGTACCGGTCCAGCAGCATGTCCCGCGGCACCGACACGTGGTCGAAGCTGAGCCGTCCGTTGTCCACGCCGAGCAGGCCCGCCTTGGGCCCGGCGTCGCAAATGGTGACCCCGGGTAACGGGTTGCCGTGCTCGTCGCGGATCGGGACCAGCCACGCGTGTACGCCGTGCTTACGTCCGTTCGTGATCAGTTGGGCGAAGACCACCGCCATCCGTCCGTCTCGCGCCGCGTTGCCGATGTAGTCCTTGCGGGCCGCCTCGTGCGGGGTGTGCAGATCGAAGGTCCCCGTCTGCGGGTCGTAGGTGCACGTGGTGCGCAGTTGCTGGACGTCGGAGCCGTGTCCCGTCTCGGTCATCGCGAAGCAGCCGAACAGGCTGCCCGAGACGATGTCTCGCAGGTAGGCGTCGTGGTGCCGGGTGGTCCCGAGGGCCGCGACCGCACCGCCGAACAGGCCCCACTGCACCCCTGCCTTGACCATCAGCGACAGGTCGACCTGGGCCAGCATCTCGATGGCGACGATCGAGCCGCCGACGTCGTCCCCGCCGCCGTACTCGGTGGGGAAGCCCGCACGGATTCCCAGTTCGACCGGGAGTTCGGCGAGCAGCCGACTGACCCGTTCGCGTGCCTGGTCGCCGGTCTCGCCGTACACCGGCAGGAACCGCTCGTCGAGGTGCTTCCGGTGTGCGTCGCGGACCCACGCCCACGGTCCGTCGAGCACGGCGCGCAGGCCGCCCGGATCCACCACGGCGGGTGCGTTGCTCATGTCCACCTCTGATGACGACGTCATGGGTGGTTGCCGTACCCGTCCAGGCCGCCGACTTGCGCCGGCGACGTGGTGAGAAACCTCATGCCAGCCGTACGCCCGGCCCGCCCGTCCCATCTGTCACGCCGATGGGCGCAGATCGTCACTGATCTGTCGTATTGCGGGAGGAACCCTTGGGGTAGGCCATGAGTAACGCCGATGTGAGACGTCAGGAGGCCGTCATGACCTACCCGTGGTCCTTCCCGGAAGGGCAGCCGTCGCTGTTCGACGACGGGCCGGCCGCGATCGACACCCGGTTGGCGTGTCGCGTCGTCGAGCAGATGCAACGTGACCCGTTGCTGCGTCGCGAGCGCATCTGCGTCGAGGTGCAGAACCGGGTGGTCATCATGGAGGGGCGGGTCGGCTCCGTCGACGTGCTGGCCGTCGCTCGCCTCCTCGCCTGGGCCGTGCCCGGGGTGCACGACGTCAATGTCCGGCTGTACGTGGTCTGATGTCGTCACGAAGACGACAGGAGGCTCGCGTCATGGCAGTCGATCCCACCGGCCGGGACCTGAAGGGGTTCCTCGCCGCCGACCCCGACGCCCCGGTGGTCATGCTCAACCTCCTGCGCTTCGCCGAGGGCGGACGGGAGTCCTATGAGCGTTACGCCGCCGCCCTGCGGGAGACGTTCCTGCCCCGCTACGGGGGCGAGGTCCTCTATGCCGGTGACGGGGGACCGGCGCTGGTGGCCGAGGAGGGCCAGGCGTGGGACGCGGTGCTGCTGGTGCACTATCCGAGCCGGACGGCGTTCAGCCGGATGGTGGCCGACCCGGAGTACCAGGAGGTCACCCGGTGGCGGACCATGGCGCTGCGGGAGGCCGTTCTGCAACCCACCGTCGCCTGGGCCGGACCCGGCAGCACCGAGTGAAGGAGCAACCGCGGATGGAGAGCTGTCACCTGCGGTCCCGTCGGGTGACGGTTCTGCTGTCGATGATCAGCCTGCTCGTCGGAGGCTGCGCCAGCCGCCCGGATCCACGGCCTGCGCCGGAGCCGACCTCCACGGTGCGCCTGGGCACGGTCGCCCGGGCGGAGGTGGGTAGCCCTCTCACCGTGACCGCGACGGTCGACCGCGTGATCACGGACGCCGCCTTCATCGTGCGCGACGTGGATTTCACCGACGGGACGCTGCTCGTGCTGTCGACCGAGCCGATCACGGCGGAGCCGCCGCAGCTGGTCACCGCGCGTGGCACCGTGATCGACTTCTCCTATCGGGAGCTGTCCGACCGCTACGACCTCGGACCCCTGGCCGCGTTCCGGGACTTCGAGGGCGGTCGGGCGCTCGTCGCCCAGGAGGTCAAGGTCTGGAAGTAGGCACCATCGCTCGGGCATTTTGCATACCTGCCGAAAGGTCGGTTCTCCTGGCGAGAGGGAGACTCCGACCGGATCCTGGAAGGGGGTGGGCCGGGACCCCGGCACGCCAATCATGAAGAGTCGACACATCAGGGTGTCCATCGCGTCCGCCGCCGTGCTGATGCTCGCTGCCGGCTGCGGAGACGCCCGGGACGCCGGGCCGACCACGGCGGGTCCGAGTAGCGCGGCGCCGGCGACATCCCCGCCGGGAACGCCGACGGCCACCACGACCGGCGCTGCACCCACGCCCACCACGACCAGTGCCGCGCCCACGCCCACCACGACCAGCGCGGCGCCCTCGCCCACCACGACCAGCGCGGCGCCCACGCCCTCGCCTTCGCGCTCGTCGGCTCCGTCGCCGTCGACCACCGCAGGGGCCGGCGTGAAGCTCACCCTGCGCCGTGGTGACACCGGCGACGCGGTCCGGGCGCTCCAGCGGCGGCTGGACCGGCTCGGGTACTGGGTGGGCGAGTCCGACGGGACGTTCGGCCTGCTCACCGAGCAGGCGGTCTACGCGCTGCAGAAGGCGGCGGATCTGCGGCCCGACGGCATCGTCGGGGCGGAGACCAGGGCCGCGCTCGCCGACGGGAAGCGTCCGGAGGCCCGCAGCACCGACGGCCACCTGGCCGAGGTCGACCTGGACCGGCAACTGCTGATGATCGTCGACGACGGTACGGTGAGCCGGATCTTCAACACCTCGACCGGCACGTTCGAGCACTACACCTACCAGGGCGACACGTACCTGGCAGACACCCCGCGCGGCAAGTGGACCATCGACTGGCAGGTCGACGGCTGGCGCGACGGCCCGCTCGGCCGGCTGTACCGACCGAAGTACTTCCAGGAGCAGGGGATCGCGATCCACGGCTACACCAGCGTGCCACCGTACCCGGCGTCGCACGGGTGCGTGCGGGTGACGCTGCCGGCGATGGACTGGTTGTGGGCGCAGGACGTCCTGCCGAAGAAGACGCGGGTCTGGGTGTACTGACGCTTGCCGCGGACCGGCCGGGTTCCCGGTCCGGCCGGCGCCTGACGGCGGCGCTCACTCCTCCGGCTGGCGGCGTTCGTCGTCGGCCCGCTCCCGGCTGAGGAAAAACGCGCCGAGGGCACCGGCCAGCGTGCCGAACACCGCCACCGAGTACGCGGCCAGCACCAGCTCCAGGACCTGCGCGAACGTGTCGTTCACGCGCAGCGGCTCGCCGGTGATGGTGGCGAACGCCGCGTCGTGCAGGGCCCGGGGGAGGCTGCGGTAGGAGTTGGTGACGACGAGCAGCTGCCCGGACGCGAGGATGACGGCCAGGGTCACCACGGCGAGCCAGGCCAGCCGGTCGGTGAGTAGCCGGCCGGCGGAGCGGGAGCCGCGGATGGCGGCGGCGACCACGCCCCCGCCCCGGGCGGCCCGCAGTGCGCTCGCCGCCCGCAGGAAGCGCAGGAACGGTACCGCCAGGAAGATCAGTTGCCACCAGTTGTGTCGCCAGAACTCGCCGGCCCGGTGCCGGGCGAGCCAGGCGCGAAGCGTGAACTCGGCGACGAAGACCGCCCACAGGATCCAGCTGGTGACGGTGAGCACAGTGCTGAGCGGCTCGTCGTGGACGACCGCCTGCGCGAGGACGAGGATCAGGAAGAGCAGCCCCAGGACGCCCATCGGCTTGTCCAGCCGGTAGGCGAGGCCGTTGAGGCGGGCATCGTCCTCGGCGCGTCGCCGGCCCGGATCGTCGCTCACCCTGCTGCAGCCTACCCGCGTCCGAATTCGGCAACGGCCGCTCTCGGCACGGCGGCCGGCCTGCGGGATCCGGCGAAACGGCACGAGGATGCCCCCGGCACGGGTAGACACGGGACAGGTGACGCGAGGGGGTGCGATGGGACTGCGCGAGACGTTCCTGCCATGGCCCGTGCTCCGCCAGACCCTGGCCGTGCTCGGTGGTGGTGACCGGCTGGCCCGTGGCGCCGCGGCCCGGTCGAGGCGCAGCGACGCGCTGGTGGCCCGCACCGAGACCGCCGACCGGGTCGTAGCCAGCGTCTGCCCCTACTGCGCCGTCGGCTGCGGGCAACTCGTGTACGTGCGGGACGAGCAGGTCGTGCAGGTCGAGGGGGATCCGGCGTCGCCGGTCAGTCGCGGGCGGCTCTGCCCGAAGGGCGCGGCCACCAAGCAACTCGTCACCAACTCGTTGCGCCAGACTCAGGTGCGCTACCGGCGGCCACACGGCACCGAGTGGGAAGACCTCGACCTCGACACGGCGATGGACATGATCGCCGACCGGGTGATCGCCACCCGCGCCGCCACCTGGGCGGACCAGGAGAACGGTAAGCGGGTACGCCGGACCATGGGTCTCGCGGCGCTGGGCGGTGCGACGCTCGACAACGAGGAAAACTACCTGATCAAGAAGCTCGGCACCGCGCTCGGTGCGGTGCAGATCGAGAATCAGGCCCGTATTTGACACTCCGCCACCGTTCCCGGTCTGGGAACCTCGTTCGGTCGCGGCGGCGCCACCACCTTCCAGCAGGATCTGCAGAACTCCGACTGCATCGTGCTGCAGGGCTCCAACATGGCCGAGTGTCACCCGGTGGGTTTCCAGTGGGTGATGGAGGCCAAGGCGCGCGGCGCCACCCTGATCCACGTCGACCCGCGACTGACCCGTACCGGGGCGCTGGCGGACCTGCACGTGCCGATCCGGGCCGGCACCGACATCGCGCTGCTCGGCGGCCTGATCAACCATGTGCTCAGCAACGGGCTCGAGTTCCGCGAGTACGTGGTGCACTACACCAACGCGGCCACGGTCATCAACGAGGAGTTCCGGGACACCGAGGACCTCGACGGGCTCTTCTCGGGCTGGCGCGACGACACCGCGAGCTACTCCACCGACAGCTGGCAGTACGAGGGCGTGCGGGTGGCGAGTTCCGCCGGCAAGCGAGAACAGGGTACGGCGAAGGCCGGTGACGAACGGGCCCACCAGCGTCACGCGACCGAACGGGGCCACGAGCACGGCAGCCACGGCGCGTCCCTGGCGGACCTGCACAACCTGCGCCGCGACGAGACCCTCGAGCACCCGCGCTGCGTCTTCCAACTGTTGAAGCGGCACTACCGCCGCTACACCCCGGCAATGGTGGCGAAGATCTGCGGGATCCCCGAGGAACTGTTCCGGCAACTCGCGGAGGCGATCACCCGCAACTCCACCCGGGACCGCACCACCGCCTGGGCGTACGCGGTGGGCTGGACCCAGCACACGGTGGGCGTGCAGTACATCCGGGCCGCCTCGGTGCTGCAACTGCTGCTGGGCAACATCGGCCGGCCCGGCGGGGGCATCCTCGCGCTGCGCGGGCACGCCAGCATCCAGGGCAGCACCGACATCCCCACCCTCTACAACCTGCTGCCCGGCTACCTGCCGATGCCGCACCCGGACTCGCACGGCAGCCTCGACGCGTACGTCGCCGACGATTCGGCCGAGACCGGCTACTGGGGCAACATGCGCGCCTACGCGGTCAGCCTGCTCAAGGCGTACTGGGGCGACGCGGCCACCGCCGACAACGACTTCTGCTTCGACTACCTGCCCCGCATCACCGGCGACCACAGCACCTACCGCACGGTGCAGGCGCAGCTCGACGGCACCTGCAAGGGCTACTTCCTCAACGGGCAGAACCCGGCCGTCGGCTCGGCCAACGCTCGGGCGCAGCGGCTCGGCATGGCGAACCTCGACTGGCTGGTCGTGCGGGACTTCGCGCTCATCGAGAGCGCCACCTGGTGGCAGGACGGCCCGGAGATCGAGTCGGGGGAGCTGCGCACCGAGGACATCGCCACCGAGGTGTTCTTCCTGCCGGCCGCGACGCACACCGAGAAGGACGGCAGCTTCACCAACACCCAACGGATGCTGCAGTGGCACCACAAGGCGGTGGAACCGCCCGGCGACGCCCGCAGCGACCTGTGGTTCTGGTACCACCTGGGCCGGCGGATCCGGGCGAAACTGGCCGGCTCCAGCGCCGACCGGGACCGCCCGATCCTCGACCTGAACTGGAACTACTCCACCTCCGGCCCGCACGAGGAGCCCAGCGCCGAGGAGGTGCTGCAGGAGATCAACGGCCGGAAGGCGGACGGAGCGTTCCTGTCCACCTACGAGCAGCTGAAGGCCGACGGCTCCACCGCCTGCGGCTGCTGGATCTACTGCGGCTCCTACGCCGACGGCGTGAACCAGGCCGCCCGGCGCAAGCCGCACACCGAGCAGAACTGGGTGGCCCCCGAGTGGGGCTGGGCGTGGCCGGCGAACCGGCGCCTGCTCTACAACCGCGCCTCCGCCGACCCCCAGGGCCGGCCGTGGAGCGAACGCAAGGCGTACGTGTGGTGGGACGCCGACCAGGGGAGGTGGACCGGCCACGACGTGCCGGACTTCCAGCCGACGAAGGCGCCCGACTACCGGCCGCCGGAGGGCGCGCTCCGACAGGACGCCCTGTCCGGCGTCGACCCGTTCATCATGCAGGCCGACGGAAAGGGCTGGCTGTACGTGCCCGCCGGGCTCTCCGACGGGCCGCTGCCCACCCACTACGAGCCGCAGGAGTCGCCGGTGCCGAACCTGCTCTACGGCCAGCAGCAGAACCCGGCCCGACAGCTGAGCCGACGGCGCGACGTCGACCCGTACCAGCCCAGCGGCAGCGACGTCTTCCCGTACGTGCTGACCACCTACCGGCTGACCGAGCACCACACCGCCGGCGGGATGAGCCGCTGGCTGCCGTACCTGTCCGAGCTGCAACCGGAGCTGTTCTGCGAGGTGTCCCCGGAGTTGGCGGCGACGGTCGGCCTGGAGCACCTCGGCTGGGCGACCATCGTGACCGCCCGCAGCGCCGTCGAGGCCCGGGTCCTGGTCACCGACCGGATGGTGCCGGTGCGCGTCCACGACCGGATCGTCCATCAGGTCGGGCTGCCCTACCACTGGGGTCGCAACGGCATCACCACCGGCGACTCCGCCAACGACCTGACCCACATGGCGCTCGACCCGGACGTGCACATCCAGGAGGTCAAAGCGCTCACCTGCGACATCCGGCCCGGCCGCCGGCCCCGGGGCCCGCAGCGGCGCCGGCTGGTCGAGGAGTACCTGGGACGGGCCGGGATCGACGCGGCGACCGGCACCGCCCACCGCACCACGGAAAGGCACGGGGACCGGGCATGACCGACAACCTGCTGGAGGGGCGCGAGGACCCCGCGCCGGACTCCGGGTACGCGCAGCCGCCACCGCGGATGGGCTTCTTCACCGACACGTCGGTGTGCATCGGCTGCAAGGCCTGCGAGGTGGCCTGCAAGGAGTGGAACCTCGTCCCCGACGACGGCTTCTCCCTGCTTGGCATGTCGTACGACAACACCGGGATGCTGGGCGCCGACACCTGGCGGCACGTCGCCTTCATCGAGCAGGACCGCCGGCTGGGCCGGCAACAGAACGCCGTCGCCCTGATGCCGGTCGGCCCCACCTCCACCGACCGCAACCACCGCAGCGTGGCGGCGGGCCTGGGGGAGCGGCACGGTGCGCGGCTGGGCAGCGACACGGGCGCCACGCAGGTCGTGCCGGGTCCGCGCGGGGAGCCGGTCACCCCCGACGGGCGTACGGAGCTGCGCTGGTTGATGGCCAGCGACGTCTGCAAACACTGCACGCACGCAGCCTGCCTCGACGTCTGTCCCACCGGCAGCCTCTTCCGTACCGAGTTCGGCACGGTGGTGGTGCAGGAGGACATCTGCAACGGCTGCGGCTACTGCGTGCCGGCCTGTCCCTACGGCGTCATCGACCAGCGCAAGGACGACGGTCGGGTCTGGAAGTGCACCCTGTGCTACGACCGGCTGAGCGTCGGGCAGGAACCCGCCTGCGCCAAGGCGTGCCCCACCGACTCGATCCAGTACGGGCCGCTCGACGAGCTGCGGGAGCGCGCGGCGCATCGGGTCGCCCAGCTGCACGACGCCGGGATGCCGGAGGCCCACCTGTACGGCGCCGACCCGGACGACGGGGTGGGCGGCGCCGGCGCCTTCTTCCTGCTGCTCGACCAACCCGAGGTGTACGGATTCCCACCCGACCCGGTGGTGACCACCCGGGACCTGCCGGCCATGTGGCGGCACACCGTCGTCGCGGCGGCCGGCGTGGCCGTCACCGCGCTCCTGGCGTTCGCCGGAGCCCGGCGATGACCGCCGGCGAGCGCACCGGCAGTGATGTCCGCCGGGACGGGCTGCACCACGTCGCGCCCGGACGGGACGCCCTGGTCGGCTCCCGGGGCGGCCGGCGGGGCGGTCGGGGTGGGGAGGTCGTGCCGCCGGCCGAGTTCCGCTCCTACTACGGGCGGGCGGTGATCAAGCCACCGATCTGGAAGGCGCACAACATCGCCGGCTATCTGTTCCTCGGCGGCGTCGCCGGGGGCGCCGCGCTGCTCGCCGCCGGCGCCGACCTTACCGGCCGGGCCGGGATGCGCCGGTCCGCCCGGCTCATCTCGGCCGGCGCCACCGGCGTCTCCCTCGCCGTCCTGGTCGCCGACCTCGGCCGCCCGAAGCGGTTCGTGCACATGCTGCGGGTGATCAAGCCGACCTCGCCGATGTCGATCGGCACCTGGCTGCTCAGCGGGTTCGCTCCGCTGGTGGCCGTCGCGGCGCTCGACGAGGTGTCCGACCTGCTGCCGCCCCCGGTGGCGGAGCTGGTCGGGCGGCTGGCCCGCCCGAGCGGCCTGGCCGCCACCGCCGTCGCGCCCGCGGTGACCACGTACACCGGCACGCTGATCGCCGACACCGCCGTGCCGGTCTGGCACGGCGCGTACCGGGAGTTGCCGTACCTGTTCGGGGCGAGCGCGCTCGCCGCGGCCGGCGGCCTGGTCGCCGCCGCCTCCCCGGCCCGGGAGGCCGCCCCGGCGCGGCTCGCCGGCATCGCCGGCTCCGTCGCCGCGCAGGCGCTCGACCGGGCCGTGCACCGCCGGCTCGGGATGGTCGCCGAGCCGCTGACCGAGGGCCGGCCGGGACGGCTGCTGCGCGCCTCCCGCTGGTGCTCCCGGGCGGGCATCGCGTTGCTGGGGGTGTCGGCGGTGCGGCGCAGCCGGGCCCTGGACGCGGCCGGGGGTGTGGCGCTGGCCGCCGAGTCCGCGCTGACCAAGTTCGCCTTCTTCTACGCCGGCGACGCCTCGGCGGCGGACCCGAAGTACACCGTGGCGCCACAGCGGGAGCGTGCCGTCGCCACCGGCTGAGGCAGGTCCGCGTCACAGCCGTTCGCGGCGCCAGCGGCTGACGGCCTCCTCCGCCACCTGCTCCTCCGCGCGGACCATCGCCTTGACCCGCTGCCGGGCGACCTTGCCGGTGAACCGCTGGACCACTGCCAGGGCACAGCAGACCGTGGTGAGGGCGGCGAGCGCGACGAGCGGATCGACGAACGTCGCCGGCCCGATCAGGGCAACCACGACTGCCGCGGCGGTCAGGTCGGAGGGGCGTGGCCGGCGGGACAGCCTCAGGCCGATCGCCACGCCGGCCAGAACGTAGAGGAGCACCCCTGCGTACAGGGTGCCCACCGCCGACCAGGGCAGCCGATCTGCTCCCGGCATGGCGAGCGTCTCCAGCACCAGTTTGAGCCCGAGCGCCGTCGACACGACGCCGAAGATGAGCACCAGGTGCAGATAGGTGAAGACGTCCCTGGCCAACGGCACCCGCGACAGGTCACGGACCCGGTGCAGCGTCTGCTCCACCGACGGGCTCAGGGTGTCGAAGTGCAGCCACCACAGGGCGGCGATGAGGACGATGCCCAGCGCGCAGGCGGCGATCACGGGAATGGTCAGGGCCAGCCGGTCGAAACGGCCGGGGCCGATGCCCAGCGAGATGACCGCCTCACCCAGGGCGATGAGGACGATGAGCCCGTGTCGTTCCGCCCAGTGCGCGGCCGAGGCCACCGACCAGCGGGCGTACGGCAGGACCAGCCCGACGGAGTACTCGGCGAGCAGGGCGGCGCTCCACAGCGCCAGGCGCGTACCGGTGACCGCCTCTGCGGGGATCCACCGGGGAAGGACGACGGAGAGCACGACCAGTACGGCTGCGACCAGCGCCGGGACGGTGAGGACGGCGAACTGCCCGCGGGTGTGCCCGGCCGACGTCAGGACGAGCAGGAAGCCGGCCACGGTCACGGCGCGGACGAACAGGTAGGCCACGGCGAAGACCAGCGGCCCGGGCAGGTCGTCCGGCTGGTCGACGAAGGCCTGCGGAATCGTGATCGCCAGGACGAACACCCCGGTCATGATTGCCATCCCGACCAGTGGAATCACCCCGTGATCGGCGCGGACAGTGTTGGACAGGGCGACGAAGCCGGTCCAGCACCACCACAGCAGCGCCAGCACCACCGCCCCGGCGTACAGCGACCGGGGTGTGGGGTGTCGGGCGGCGAGTCCGGTGACGTTGAGGAACGCGAAGACGAAGATCAGGTCGTAGAAGAGCTCCAAGCGGGTGACCCGGCTGCCCGGAGCCACCGGCAGGAGCCACCGCGAGCGGCGAAGACGCGGCGGCACACTCACCTCACCAGTCTGTCCGCCGTCGAAAGGCAAGGTGTTGTTTCCGTGCTTCCGGCCCCTCGACCTGGCCGGGCCCGGAAAGCGCCCCCACGGCGGTGTGCGACCGGACCACCCGGGTACGTCAGCGGCTCGCGAGGGTGGGGACGGAGGAGAGATGAGCGACGAGAGCTACGGGCGACAGGGGGACGGACCGACATCCAGCGCGACGGAACGGCTGGCCAGGGACGTGGCCGACGTCGTCCGGGAGGAGGTCAGGGCCGTTCGCGGCCAGGTGACCGAGGCGGCCCGCCCGGCCGGCCTGGGCGTCGCCCTGCTGGCCACCGCCGGTGGGTGCCTGGTGCTCGGCGCCGGTGCGGCGTCGACCACCGTGCTGCGGATGCTGGAGACCTTTCTGCCTCGCCGGCTGGCCGCCGCGGGTCTCACCGCCGGCTATCTGGCCACCGCCGTCGTCCTCGGACGGCTCGGGCTGGCCCAGTTGCGCGCCGCCGGCGGCACCTCGGCCCGGCTGGCCGATGAGGTGCGGGACATGGTCTCCGCCACCGCCGGGCGAGTCGTGCCGGCGGCTGGTGAGGCGGCCCGCGACGAATTCGACCGCTGATCGCGGCGGAACGCGAGGGCGCAGGGTCTGAGCGCCCCGCCCCGGTCGGCAGGTTCCCGGCGGCCGGAGTGTGACCGTCCCGGCAACGGGTAGCGCGTCGGGATGGACCCCCTTCTGCTCAGTTACGCCCTCGTCGGAGTCCTCGCCGTGCTGCTGGCGTTCTGGTCTAGCGCCATCCGCCGTACGGTGCTGACCGAGCCGCTGCTCGCCCTCGGGCTGGGGGTCCTTGCCGGCCCGGTGCTCGGACTGATCGACGTGGCCGACCGGCTCGGCTACGAGCTGACGCGTGAGGTGAGCCGGGCGTTGCTCGCGGTCTCCCTGATGGCGGTCGCGCTGCGCTTCCCGATTGCCGCCTACCGGGCCGTGCGGCGTCCGGTGCTGGTGCTGCTCTCCGCCGGCATGGTGGGGATGGCGGTGGTCACCGCGGGCCTGTCCGGGTGGCTGCTCGGTGTGCCCCTGGCCGTCGCCGCGCTGCTGGGCAGCTGCCTGGCCCCCACCGACCCGGTCCTGGCCTCCAGCATCGTCTCCGGTGGTCCGGCCGAACGCCAGCTGCCCGCCCGACTGCGTCAGGTGCTCAGCGGCGAGTCCGGCGGCAACGACGGCCTGGCCTTCCCCCTGGTCGTCCTCGCCCTGGCCGGGGTCGGCGCCCGGCCCTGGGGCGACGAGGTGCGTTCCGCGCTGTGGGGCGTGGTGGGGGCGGTGCTCGCCGGGGTGGTGCTCGGCTGGCTGGCCGGGCACGCGGTCCGCGCGGCCAGCCGACGGGAGACCCTCGACCGGGGCTCCCTGGTGATCTTCGCCGTCCTGCTCGGGATCGCCGCGCTCGGCGTGGCGCGGGCGCTCGACACGGACGGCATCCTGGCGGCCTTCGTCACCGGGTTGGCCTACAACGCGGTCATCGGCGACCAACCGCGGGCGGCGGAGCAGAAGCTGGACGACTCGTTGACCCGCTACCTGGTGCTGCCGCTGTTCTTCCTGCTCGGCGTCGAACTGCCATGGCGTGACTGGATCGACGCGGGTTGGCGGTTGCCGCTCTTCGCCGTCGCCGTGCTGCTCCTGCGGCGGCTGCCGGTGGTCCTCGCTCTCAGGATCCCGCTCGGGTTGGGTTGGCGGGACCTGCTCTTCCTGGGCTGGTTCGGCCCGATCGGCGTGTCGGCGCTGTTCTATCTGACCTTCTCCCGCGACGAGGGCGCCCACGATCCGCTGCTCTGGACGGCAGGCAGTCTCGTCGTCGCGCTGAGCACCCTGGTGCACGGCGTGACCGCCATGCCGGGCCGACGCTGGTACGCCGCCGCAGGGCCACCAGCCGAGCACTGACGGCCCGGATGGTCTCGTCCCGGTAACAGCCTCCGTTGACCGGGTTTGATCCTTCCTGTCGAGGAAAGCCAGAGACGGTAGCCCCCGCGCTTCGACGCCGCGGTGTCGACGAACGGCACCAGGACCTGGTCCACCTGACGGCTCAGCGCGCACCGGGCTCCCGCCTGCCCGCCGACGGAGTCGGCCGGCCTCCCGTGCGGTCGCCCCCTGCCTCGCCTCCGTCTGGAGTTCGTCATGACCATGTCCGCCCGTACCGCCCCAGCGGCGCCCCCGTCCGACGCCGGCGTCACGGACCTGTTCGCCGTCCTGCACGAGACCGGCCGTCCGCCCGCCGAGCGCCGCCGGGCGCGGCACCGTCTGGTCGAGTTGCACCAGCCGCTCGCCGCGGCCCTCGCCCGCCGTTTCGTGAAGAGCGGCGAGCCGCTCGACGACCTGACCCAGGTGGCCTGCTACGGCCTGGTCAAGGCCGTCGACGGGTACGACCCCGGTCGTGGCGTGCCGTTCGGTGGATACGCCACCCCGACCATCCTCGGAGAGCTGAAGCGGCACTTCCGGGACCACGGGTGGGGGGTGCGGGTGCCCCGCGGCCTGCAGGAACGTTACCTGTGTGTGGCCGCCGCCCGGACCGAACTGACCCGCCGGCTGCAACGCCAGCCTGCGGTCGAGGAGGTGGCCGCCCACCTCGGCGTCCCGCCGGACGAGGTCGTCGAGGCGCTCGTGGCCGGCCAGGCGTACGCGAGCGTGTCGCTGCACCGCCCGGCCGGCGCGGACGACGAACCGGCCCTGCGGGAGGAGTTGCTGGCCGAGCGGGACGCCCGGATCGACGGGGTCGGTGACCGGCTCGACCTGCGGGCGGCGCTGCACCGGTTGCCCGAGCGGGAGCGTGCCGTGGTGATCCGCTACTTCCACGGCAACCAGACGCAGGAGCGGATCGGCGAGGAGCTGGGAATCTCCCAGATGCACGTGTCCCGGATCCTGCGCGGGGCGCTCGCGCGGCTGCGCCGAGACCTGTCCGCCGACCAGCCGCGGCCGGCCGAGGGTAACGGGGACGCGACGGTGACGGTGCGCCGGACGGGTGACACCGCCGTCGCGACGGTGTGCGGCGCCCTGGACGAGGAGGGCGCGGACCTGCTGCGGGACCAGCTCACCCGGCTGGCCGTCGTCGAACGACCACCGGCGCTCGTGGTCGACCTGCGTCGGGCGTCGGTCGAGTCGCCCCGCATCGCCCGGACGATCATGGACATCGGCCGCGCCTGCGCCCACGTGCGGGCGCGGCTCACCCTGGTGAACCTGTCCCGGCACGGGTTCGCGCTGCTCCGCGCGGCCGGCCTGACCCGGTTGGTCTCGTGCCTACCGTCGCGGGCCACCGCGCCGGACGGTCGCGCCCCGGTGGAGACGGCCCGGGAGCGGGCGCGGACGGTGCCGTCGTGCCGGCCGTCGGCGGCGGCGATAGGCTCGGTCGGAAGCAACGGGCAGGCGAGAAGGTGGGAACGTGACGCGACGGCGGCGGGCGACCCCGGCGGCCGCGCCACCCGCGAGCACCGTCGCCCGGCTCCGGCGCGAACTCGACGGCCTGCGACGGGCGCAGCGCTCCCAGGCGGTGGTGGAGCAGGCCACCGGGCTGTTGATCGCCCGGTTGGGCTGCTCGCCGGAGGACGCCTTCGCGCAGCTGGCCCGGATGTCCCAGCAGACCAACACCCGGCTGGTGGAGGTGGCCGCCGCCCTGTTGGGCGTCGCCGCCCCGCCGTCGGCGCCCACGACCGGGGCGGAACCGTTCCGGCCGGACCGCTACCTCCACCGCCCGCCGTCCCCGGCGCCGGATCGAGCCCCCGCCCGGGTGCCGCTGGCCGGGCAGGTCGCCGCCCGTTACCACCTGGCCCGGGCCGCCATGACGGCGGCGGCCGACCCCAACGCGCTCGCCGAGGCGCTCTGGACGGAGGGCGTACGCCACCTGGCGGCGACCTCCACCCTGCTCGGTGTGCTCGAACCCGACGGCGCCGTACGGCTGGCCGGGTCGTACGGGTTGCCCCCGTCCGTGGCCAGCCGCTGGCAGCGGGCCCCCGCCTCGGTCAACATGGCGTTCCTGCGCACCGCCGTCGACGGACGGCCACTGTGGCTGACCCGGGACGAGGCCCACCGCCTGGGCTACGACTTCATCGGCGGGGGCGCGGTGCGGGCCTGCCTGCCGCTGCGCCGGTCGGATCGCACCTTCGGCGTGGCCGCGATCAGCTGGGACGAGCACCGGGAGTTCGACGCCGCGACGAGGGCGTACGTGGAGGCGGTCACGGAGGTGGCCGGCCGGCGGCTGGCCGAGCTGTCGCCGGGGGCACCGGCCGCGCACTGGGTGGAGACGGTGCTCGACGCGCTGCCCGGATCCGTGGCGTGGTGGTGCCCGGTGCGCGACCCGGCCGGCGAGATCGTGGACTGGCGCTTCGACCGGTGCGGCCCGGAGGCCACGGACGGGGCGGGGCGACCCGCCGGGGCACTGACCGGACGGCACCTGCTCGACGTGCATCCGTCCGCGGCGGAGGACGGCATCGTGGCCGGCTGCGCGGCGGCCCTGCGCGACGGCGTCCCGTTCCGGTGGGGGCCCGGACCGGTGTGGCAGGCTGCCGATCCCCGCCCCGTCCCGGTGCTGTTCAGCCTCCGCGCCGTCCCGTTCGGCGACGGGTTGCTGGCCAGTTGGGCCTACCACGACGAGCAGCGCCGCACCGTCGAGCGGGTGGCCCGGCTGGAACGCGCCGGCGACGTGGGCTGGACCGAGTGGGACTTCGCCGCCGGCCGGGTCGAGTGGTCGCCGGCGGCGTACCCGATCCTGGCACGGGACGTCGCGGACGGGCCGCTTCCGCTCGGCGCCCTGCATCGCTGCGCGGCGGAGGCCGACGCGCCGGCGCTGCGGGCGGCGGTGCACGCCCTCACCGAGCGCGCGGAACCGGTCGACATGGTCTTCACCCTGCGCCGGCACGGCGAGACGCGTCCCGTCCGGTTCCTCGCCGACCCCGTCGTGGACGGGGCCGGGCGGGTCACGGGCGTGCGGGGCGCGGTGGCGCGCGCCTGAACCAGCCCGTGCGCGGCGCCGTGGCCCGGGCCTGAACCAGCCCGTGCGGCCGCCGCGGTGGTGATCGATACGCGGGTGCCGCGAGGTGTGGACCGCCGACCGCGGGGCACCGCAGACCGGCATGGAACACGTTCTCGGTGAGGAGTGGCTCTCCCACTCGGTGGATCTGCTGGTGCGGCTGGTGGAGGCCGCCGGCGCTCTGATCATCTTCTTCGGCGCGATGAGCGCCCTGGTCCGCTTCGTCGTCGTCGGCCTCCGTGAGCGGCGTACCCGTGCGTTCGTGCCGGTGCGGCTGGGACTGGGCCGCTTCCTGGCGCTGGGGTTGGAGTTCCAGCTCGCCTCGGACATCCTGCGGACCGCGATCGCCCCGACCCTGCGGGAGATCGGCGAGTTGGCGGCCGTGGCCGCGATCCGGACCGCGTTGAACTTCTTCCTCGCCCGGGAGATCAAGCAGGAACGGGCGGAGCTGGCCCGGGAGGGCCGGGCGCCGGACCCGGTGGACGGGCCGGTACCCCCTCGCCCCCGTGCCGGCCGGGACCTGACGCCGGAGCCGCTGGATCGGTCCTCGTGAACGCCGTGATCGGCTACGCCTCGCTGGCCTGCGTCGCCGCGGGGCTGCTGGCCGGGCTGACCGCCCTCGCCGTCACCCGCGACGGCCGGGCGGCCCTGCGGGTGGCGCTGGACCTGTGGCTCGCCGCCGGGCTGCTCCGGCTGGCCCTGCCGCCCTCCTGGGACCAGCTGCTCAGCGCCGCCGCCATCGTCGCGGTCCGGCAGCTCGTCGGCCTCGGGATGAGCGCGGGAGGAGCAAGGACACCGGCCACCGGAGACTGACGCCCCGCCAGGTTTGCGCCACCGTCGAGCCGGACACCGAGGGGACAAGATCGGCGGAAGGTAGACGCATGGACCTGTGGACAGCTCCCGTACCGACCGTCGTGGTGGGGCCGGTTCGTCGGCCGGTACGTGGTTCTGCGCTGGCCCGGCTGCTGCGGACGACCGACGCCAAGCAGATCGGCATCCTGTACCTGACCACGGCCTTCGGGTTCTTCCTGGTCGGTGGCGCGCTGGCGCTGGTGATGCGCGCCGAGCTGGCCCGCCCGGGCATGCAGCTGCTCTCGCCCGAGCAGTACAACCAGCTGTTCACCATGCACGGCACGATCATGCTGCTGCTGTTCGCCACCCCGATCGTGTTCGCCTTCGCGAACTATCTGGTGCCGCTGCAGATCGGCGCCCCGGACGTGGCCTTCCCCCGGCTCAACGCGTTCGCGTACTGGCTCTACCTCTTCGGCGGTCTGCTGGTGCTCGGCGGGTTCGCCACCCCGGGAGGCGCCGCCGACTTCGGCTGGACGGCGTACCAGCCGCTCGCCGGGGCGGAGCACTCCCCGGGCGTGGGCGCGAACCTGTGGGCGGTCGGGCTGGTCGGGTCGGGTCTGGGGACCATCCTGGGCGCGGTCAACATGATCACCACCGTGCTGACCCTGCGGGCGCCCGGCATGACGATGTTCCGCATGCCGATCCTGACGTGGAACATCCTGATCACGTCCGTGCTGGTGATCCTGGTGTTCCCGCTGCTGGCGGCCGCGTTGCTGGCCGTGCTCGCCGACCGGGAGCTGGGGGCGCACGTGTACGACGCGGCCACCGGGGGGCCGCTGCTGTGGCAGCACCTGTTCTGGTTCTTCGGCCATCCCGAGGTCTACATCGTGGCGTTGCCGTTCTTCGGCATCATCACCGAGATCATCCCGGTCTTCTCCCGCAAGCCGGTCTTCGGCTACAAGGGCCTGGTGGCCGCGACGATCTCCATCGCCGCCCTGTCGATGAGCGTGTGGGCGCACCACATGTTCGCCACCGGCCAGGTGCTGCTGCCGTTCTTCAGCTTCCTCAGCTATCTCATCGCGGTCCCGACAGGAATCAAGTTCTTCAACTGGATCGGCACCATGTGGCGGGGCCAGATCAGCTTCGAGACCCCGATGCTCTTCGCGGTCGGCTTCCTGGTCACCTTCCTCTTCGGTGGCCTGACCGGTGTGCTGCTGGCCAGCCCGCCGGTCGACTTCCACGTGCACGACTCGTACTTCGTGGTGGCGCACTTCCACTACGTGCTCTTCGGCACGATCGTGTTCGCGGTCTTCGGCGGCATCTACTTCTGGTTCCCGAAGATGTTCGGCCGGATGCTCGACGAGCGGCTCGGCAAGATCCACTTCTGGCTGACCATGACCGGCTTCCACACCACCTTCCTGGTGCAGCACTGGCTCGGCAACGAGGGCATGCCCCGCCGGTACGCCGACTACCTGCCCGGCGACGGCTTCACGACCTTGAACACGATCTCGACCATCGGGTCCTTCCTACTCGGTGTCTCCCTGCTGCCGTTCCTGTGGAACGTGTGGCGCTCCTACCGGTTCGGCGCGGTGGTGCGCGAGGCCGACCCGTGGGGCCACGGCCTGTCCCTGGAATGGGTCACCTCCTCGCCGCCGCCGCTGCGCAACTTCGACCGGATGCCCCGGATCCGCTCCGAGCATCCCGCGTACGACCTGCGGCGGGAGCGGGCGGCGCTGCCCCGACAACGGCAGGGCTGAGAACCCTGCACGGGACATGGCCGGCTGGCAGGGTGGGGGCAACGCAACCGACACGGGAAGGGAGCGCAGGTGGAGGCGTACCTGCCGGTGCTGACGATGCTCGGGGTGGCGGCGGCCCTGGTCGGCACCCTCTACCTCGTACAGCTGGGCACGGCGGTGGCCCGGGACGCGACGACGGTGCCGGCGTTCCGTTCCGGGCTGCCTCCGCGTGAGCACGCCGTGTCCCGGTTCCACGCCCGCTGGTACGCGGTCAGCCTGCTCTTCCTCGCCTTCGACGTGGAGATGTTGTTCATGTACCCGTGGGCGGTGGTCGTCGCCCAGGTCGGCACGCCCGCCGTCGTGGAGATGTTCGTCTTCCTCGGCCTGCTGATGGCCGGTGTGCTCTACGCCTGGCGGGAGGGGGCGTTGCGATGGGCCTGATCGGCGACCGTCTCGCGGCCTGGGCGGCCCGCCGGCCACACCTGCTGCTGGCCGCCGTCCCCGGCGCCACCGACGTCCGGCTCGCGGTCGAGGCACAGGCCCACCGGTACGGCTGGCCGCTGGCCGCCTCCCCGGCCGACGCGGACCTGCTCGTGGTGGCCGGGGAGCCCGGCCCCGAGCTGGCGGAGGCGATCGAGCGGGTGTGGGCCCAACTACCGGGGCCCCGCGCCCGGGCCCGGACAGGGGACCGGCAGGGCGCGGCCGGCATCCTGGCGGCGATGGCACGGCGACTCACCGGAGCCGACGGCGAGGCAGTGGACCTGGGACCCGACGGTGGCATGGCGCCCGCACACCAGGGCGGCACCGGCGGTCACGACGGCGATGACCATCAGGGGGGCGACGACCAGCGGGGCGGGCACGACCAGCGGGGCGGGCCCGGCGGCCACGGCCGTCAGGGTGGCCACGACCAGCAGGGCGGCCGCGGCGGCGACGAGGGCCAGGGCCACGGCGGGATGTCGATGCCGGGTGGGCTGATGATGGCCGACCGGGCGGACGACCGGGACGGGCTGAAGCTGGACGTGCTGCACCTGGCGCTCGGCCCCGTGCTGGCGGACTGGCCGGCCGGGCTGGTGGTCGAGCTGACCGTGCAGGGCGACGTGGTGCAGGCTGCCACCGGCCGCGTGCTGCCACCGGCAGCCCCCGTCGAAGAGGCGTTCTGGGACGCGGACGTACCCGGGGAGCGTCGTCGCCGGCACGCCGCCTCCCACCTGGACTCGCTGGGCCGGCTCTGGGCGGTGGCGGGCTGGCCGTCCGGGGCGGCGACGGCCCGCCGGCTGCGCGACGAGCTGATCGACGGCGGGCCCGTCGACGAGGCGTACCGGGAATTCGAGCGGCTCGACCGGCGGGCCCGCCGCTCACGCGCGCTGCGCTGGTCCACCGACGGCCTCGGGGTGCTGTCCGCGCCGGACGCCGCGCGGGCCGACGTCACCGGGCCGGCGGCCCGGGCGGCGGACACCGGCGGCGACGCGACCGCGCGGTGGCGCTGCTGGCTGGCCGAGACCGGCCGGCTGCTGGCCGGCGGCGAGCCCACCGCGACCGGCCCGAGGGGCGCCGGCGGCGCGTCGGCCGCCCTGCTGGCCGTGGCGACGCGCCTGATGGTCGGACTCGACCTGGCCGCCGCCCGCCTGGTGCTGGCCTCCTTCGACCCCGATCCGGACGAGCTGGCGGCCGTCGGGGTGCGACGGTGACCGCGGGTCCGTGGTGGAGCGTGCTGGTCGCCGCCGGCGTGCTGGTCGGCGCGGCGCTGGCCGGGGCGGTGCTGGCGGGCGTCCTCGACCCGGCCGGTGGTGCGACCGTCGCCCACCGGGCCGGGCGGCCGTTGTGGGAGGCCGGACGGCTGCTGCGGCAGCGCCGCCGGCGGATCGTCGCGGCCGACCTGCTGCTGTGGCGGCTGGGCCTGGCCGGGCCGCTGGTGGTCGCCCTGCTCATGGTCGTGGTGGTGCCGCTCGGCGACCGGGCGGTGGCCGACCTGCCGGTGGGGGTCGTCTGGTTCAACGCGATGGACGTGCTGCTCTGGGCGGCGGTGTGGCTGGCCGGCTGGGGCGCCAACAGCGGGTACGGCCTGGTGGGCGGCTACCGGTTCCTCGCGCAGGGGCTCGGCTACGAGTTGCCGCTGATGTTCGCGCTGACCGCGCCGGCGGTGGCGGCCGGCAGCCTACGGGTCGCGGACGTGGTGGCGGCGCAGCGGAGCCTGTGGTTCGTGGCGTCGATGCCGGTGGCGTTCCTGGTCCTCCTCGGTGCGGTGCTGGCCTTCAGCATGTCCGGGCCGTTCGCCTACCCGGACGGGCGGGATCTCGCGGGTGGGGTGCTGGCCGAGCCGTCCGGGGTGGACCGGCTGGTGCTGCAGGCCGGCCGGTACGCGCTGCTGGCCGCCGGTGCGGCGATGGCGGTGGCGCTCTTCCTCGGTGGGGGAGCGGGGCCGCTGCTGCCCGGCTGGCTGTGGAGCATGGTCAAGACCCTCGCCGTGCTGGCCGCCCTGGTGGCGTTGCGGGGCCGGATTCCCGTGCTGCGGGCCGACCGGTTGATGCGGCTGGCCTGGCTGGTGGTGCTGCCCGCCACTCTGCTGCAGGTCCTCGTCGTGGCCGTGCTCGCGGTGGAAGGGCACTGAGATGGCCGTCGTGGTCTTCGTCGTGCTGGCGCTCGTCGCGGTGGCGTCCGGCGTCGCCGTGTTCACTGTGGACTCGATGGCCCGGGCGACGTTCGCGCTCGCGCTGTCGTTCGTCGCGGTCGGTGGGGAGCTGATCCTGCTCGACCTGGGTTACCTGGGCGTGGTGACGATCCTGATGATGGTGATGGAGATGGCCGTCATGGCGGTCTTCATGATCATGTTCATGATGAACCCGGCCGGGCTGATGCCCATGTCGATGCTGCACAACCGCCGGGGCGCGCTGGTGGTCTCGGTGCTCACCTTCGTCGTGCTGGCCGCCGGATCACTGCTCGTGCCCTGGCCGACCCGCCGGGGTGGACCGCCCGGTGACCCGACCCGCGTCCTGGGCGAGGCGATCATGGGGTCGAAGATGCTGGTCATGATGGCCGTGTCGGCGGTCCTCTTCGCCACCATGATCTCGGCGCTGGTGCTCGCCACCGCCCGGGGCCGCTACGACCGCGCCGACGCGGCGACAGTCGTCGACCACCAGGAGCGGCCGTGACGCTGCCGATGTTCCTGCTGCTCGCCTCCGCGCTGATCAGCGTCGGTCTCTACGGCGCGCTCAGCCAGCAGGCCGTGGTGATGGTGATGATGGGCCTCGAACTCATGATCAACGGGGTGATCGTGGCCGCCGCCGCGCTCTGGTGGTTCCTCGCCCCGCAGCAGCCCGACGGCCAGGTCCTGGTGCTGGTGGTGATCGCCGCGATGACCGTGGAGATGGCGATGGGCTTCGCCGTGGTGACCCTGCTGTTCCGCAGCAGCGACGCCGACATGACGGACATGGCCGGGGAGCTGCGCGGATGAGCGGCGCGCTGTGGGCCCTCGTCGCTCTGCCGGCCCTGGCCGGAGGCGTGCTGCTGCTGGCCGGGCGGCGGGCCGGACGGATCGCCGCGCCCGCGGCGCTCGGCGTCGCCGTGCTGGTGACGGCGCTGGCCGGCCTGGTGGCGGCCACCCGCCCGGCCGTCGACGCCCCGTTCCTGGCCGGCGCGCGCTGGGGACTGGCCGTCGACGGGCTCGCCGCGCTCGTCGTACCGGCGGTGGCCGGGGTGGCGCTGCTCGTGCTGGCGTACGCCGCCGTCGAGATCCACCGTCACCGGGCCCGGTTCCACGGACTGATGCTGGTCTTCCTCGCCGCCGTCCTGCTCACCGCCACGGCGACCAGCCTGCCCGTGCTGCTGCTGGCGTGGGAGGTCATGGGTGCCATGTCGTACGCCCTGATCGCGTTCCACTGGCGGCGCGACGACGCGGTGACCGCCGGCGCCACCGCGTTCCTCACCACCCGGGTCGGCGACCTCGGCCTCTACCTCGCCGCCGGTGCCGCGCTGGCCGCAGCCGGCACGCTCGACCTGACCGGGCTCGCCGCGCTGCCGACCGGCTGGCGGGACCTGGCCGCCGCCGGCGTGCTGGCCGCCGGCTTCGGCAAGGCTGCCCAGCTGCCGTTCTCGTTCTGGCTGTCCCGGGCCATGCTCGGCCCGAGCCCGGTCAGCGCGCTGCTGCACTCCGCGGCCATGGTGGCGATGGGCGGCTACCTGCTGATCCGGCTGCACCCACTGCTCGCCGCGACCGGCTGGGCGGTGGACGTGGCCGCGTGGGGCGGCGCGGCGACCGCCCTCGCTCTCGGCGCCGTCGCGCTCGCCCAGGCCGACCTCAAGCAGCTGCTCGCCGCCTCCACCAGCGCCCAACTGGGCTACGTGGTGCTCGGTGCCGCCGTCGCGCCCGCCGGCGCGGTCGCCCACCTGGTCGCCCACGCCGCCACCAAGGCGCTGCTCTTCCTCGCCGCCGGAGCCTGGCTGACCGCGCTGGGCACCCGCCGGCTGTCCGCGCTGCGCGGCGCCGGACGGCGGTACCCGCTGGTCGGGGCGGCCTTCGCGGTGGGCGCCGTGGCGCTGGCCGGCGTGCCTCCGCTCGCGCTCTGGGCCACCAAGGACGAGGTGCTCGCCGGGGCGCGGGAGCACTCGTTCGCGCTGTATCTCGTCGGCCTGGCCGGCGCCCTGCTCGCTGCCCTCTACGCCGGTCGCGCGCTCGCTGTGGTCCTGCGTCCGGCGCCGTCCGACGTCGAGTCCGGGTACGACGGCACGCGCGAGGTCAGCGCCGGGCAGCGGCTGCTGCTGGTGCCCCTGGCGGTCGGCGCGGTCCTGCTCGGCGTCCTGGCCCTGCCGCCGCTGGCCGGACGGGTGGCGGGAACCGTCGGGCTGGGCCCGGCCCCGCCGGCGCGCCCCGCCGAGTTGGCGCTGTCCGGCCTGCTCGCGCTGGCCGGGCTCGCGGTGGCCGTGGCCGCGCCCGACCGGCTGCCCGCCCCGGCCTGGGCGCTGCGCTGGCTCGGGCTGGAAGCGGCCGCCCGGCTGCTGCTGGTCCGGCCGACCCTGGCGCTCGCGCGGGCCCTGGCCCGCTTCGACGACCGGGTGCTCGACCGGGGGGTGCACGCCGTGCCGCGCGCCGCCGTCGTCGCCGCCGGCACCCTGGCGCGCTTCGACGACGCCGTGCTCGACCGGGGGGTGACCGGCGCGACGATCGGGACGCGCCGACTGGCCGACGTTCTCGCCCGCGCCGACGACCACGGGGTCGACGGGACGGTACGCCGGCTCACCGGGCTGGCCCGCCGGCTCGGCGCGCTGGCCCGGCGGCCGCAGACCGGGCTGGTCCACCAGTACTACGTCCAAGTGGTCGTCGCGCTGGGCGCCGCCGTGCTGATCCTGCTGCTCATGAGGTGACCGATGCTCTCCCTGATCGTCTTCGCGCCGCTGGTCGTAGCGGTGGTCCTGCTGCTCTGGCGGGGCCTGCCCGATCGGGCGGTGTCCTGGATCTGGGTCGCGGTCAGCGGGGTCGAGGTGGCCGCCGTGCTCGGCGCCTGGTGGGCTTACCCGGGGGAGGGGGTCGCGTACGAGACGAACCGGCCCTGGATCCCGGGGGCCGGCGCCGGTTACCACATCGGCGTGGACGGGCTCTCCCTGCCGCTGCTGGCCCTCACCGCCGTCGTCTTCGCCGCCTGCGCCGTCTACTCGCTGCGCCGCCAGCGCCGGCCCCGTCAGTTCGCCGCGCTCTTCCTCGCCCTGCAGACCACCTGCCTCGGGCTGTTCGTCTCGCTCGACCTGATCCTGTTCTTCGTCTTCTTCGACCTGTCCATCGTCGGCATGTACGCGGTGATTGCCGGCTGGGGGCACGGCGCCGACGCCCGCCGTTCGGCGCTCAAGTTCTTCCTCTACACCTTCCTCGGCTCCCTGGCGCTGCTGCTGGGGTTCATCGGTCTGTACGTCGCCGCCCGGCCGCACACCTTCGACATCGTGGCGCTGACCCGCGAACCGCCGGTGGCCGGTACGGCGGGGGGCCTCGTGCTGCTCGCCGTCCTGCTCGGGCTGGCCATCAAGACCCCGACGTTCCCGTTCCACACCTGGCTGCCCCCGGCGCACACCGACGCCCCGGCCGCCGGGTCGGCGGTGCTCGCCGGGATCCTGCTGAAGATGGGCACGTACGGCTTCGTGCGGATCGCCATGCCGCTGCTGCCCGACGCCTGGCGGCGCTACGCCTGGGTGGTCGTCGTGGTCGGCGTGGTGAGCGTGCTGTACGGAGCCCTGGTGGCGCTGGCGCAGTCCAACTTCAAGCGGATGGTGGCGTACACGTCGGTCAACCACATGGGCTACATCGTGCTGGCGGTCGGCGCCGCCGGGCTGGTCGCCGGCTCGGACGCGCAGGCCCGTGCGGTGGCGGTGACCGGGGCGGTCACCCAGATGGTCAGCCACGGGCTGATCACCGCCGCGCTGTTCCTGCTCGCCGGAGTCCTGCACCACCGGGGTGGCACGTACCGGATGGACGCCTACGGCGGGCTGGCGGCCGACACCCCCCGGTTCGCCGCGCTGACCGCGGTGGCCGCGTTCGCCAGCCTCGGCCTGCCCGGCTTCTCCGGATTCATCGCCGAGTTCCAGATCTTCGCCGGCAGCCTCGGCTCCGCGCCCGTCGCGGTGGCGTTCGCGCTGCCCGGCATCCTGGTCACCGCCGCGCTGTTCCTCTGGGCGCTGCACCGGATCTTCCTCGGACCGTCCCGGCACCGCCTCTCCGCGGCGGCCGACCTCACCGCCGCCGAGGCGACCGCGGTGGTGCCCCTGCTGGCGCTGGCGCTGCTCATCGGTGTCTTCCCCCGGCTGCTGCTGGACGTCGTGGAGCCCGCCGCCCGGGCGGTGACCGACCTGGTGGGCCGGTGAACGAGCATCCTTTGGCGCTGCTGCCCGAGCTGGTGCTGCTCGCCGGCGCGGTCACCACCCTGCTCACCGGCGCGTTCCTGCCCCGTGGCCGGCAGTGGATCGCCCGGCTCGTCGCGGCCGGCGCGCTGCTCGCCACCGTGCTGGTCACCCTTCCGACGCTGGACGACCGGGGGACCGTCTACGGGCACAGCTACGCCCTCGACGCCGCCACCGCGACCGCCCGGCTGTTGATCCCGGTCGCCGCCCTGCTGGTCGTCGGGATAGCCGCCGGCCGGATCGCCGGCAACCGGCGGGAGACCGAGTTCTACGTGCTGACCCTGCTCGGCACGCTCGGCGCGGTGCTGCTCGCCGGGGCGTCCGACCTGTTGCTGCTGGCGGTGGCGTACCTGCTGTCGTCGGTGCCGCTGTCCGGGCTGGCCGGCTGGGGCCGCGACCGGCGCGGGGCGGAGGCGGCGCTCAAGCTCTACCTGGTGGGCGCGCTGGCGGGCGTCGGGTTGCTGGCCGGCGCGGCGGTGCTGACCGCCGTGGCGGGCGGGCGCAGCGACTACGACCGGCTGGCCGCGGGTCTCGCCGGGGCGCCTCCGGCCGCCGTGGCGGTCGGGCTCGTCGGCGTGCTGGCGGGGCTGCTGTTCAAGATCGGGGCGGTGCCCGGTCACTTCTGGGTGCCCGACGCTGTGCAGGGGGCGAGCATTCCGGCCGGCGCGCTGCTCACCACGGTGCCCAAGCTCGGCGGTCTGCTCGCCGCGTACCGGCTGTTCGCGGTGGTGCCCGCCGAGGTGGTCGACTGGCCGCTGCTGGTCGCGGTGCTCGCGGCGGTCACCATGACGCTGGGCAACTTCGCCGCGTTCGGCCAGTCGGACCCGCGGCGGCTGCTCGCCTACTCGACGATCGCCCAGGTCGGCTACCTGCTGATGGCCGTCGCGGTCGCCGGGCGCGCGGAGCGGGCGCTGCCCGCCCTGCTGGTCTACCTGGCCGGGTACGCCGTCACGAACCTCGGCGCGTTCGCGGTGCTGGCCGCCGCCCCGCACGAGCGCCTCGACGACTACCGGGGGCTGGCCCGCCGCCGGCCCGGGCTCGCTGCGGCGCTGGTGATCTGCCTGCTGGGACTGGTCGGTACCCCGCCCACCGCGGTCTTCGCGGGCAAGCTGACCGTCTTCGTCGCCGCCTGGGACGGCGGCCTCGCCTGGCTGGTGGTGATCGCGGCCGTCAACACGGTGGCCAGCCTCTTCTACTACCTGCGTTGGCTGGTGCCGGCCCTCACCCTGCCACCTGGCCCGCCTGGTCTGCCCACCGGTGAGCGGGACCGGACGTTGGCGGCGACGGTGGGGGTGACCGCCGCGATGGCGCTGGCCGGTGCAGCGGCCACGGGTCCGCTGTACCCCTTACTGGAGCGCACGCTGCAGCGCTGATGCCGATCACCCTGTATGCATGCAACAATTGCCTCATGCAACGACCTGTGGCCGCGATCGACGACGTCCCGTCCCAGCCACCGGCGCAGCCGGGCGGCGCACCCGTCACGGTCACGCTGCCCCGGCGTGCGCTCGTCCGGGTAGCGGACGGGGTCCGTGGTGGGGCCGGCGGACTGCTCGTCCTCGCCGTACTGGTCGGCGCCGGCGCCGGCGTGGGCGCGGTGGCGTTCCGCTGGCTGGTCGGCACGGCGACCCTGGTCTTCTCCGGCCACCCCGACTACGCCGCCGTGCCGGGTGCCCCTCATCCACAGCTGCCCGCCCTCGGCCGCTGGTTCGTGGTCCTGGCACCGGTGGCGGCCGGGCTGCTGTACGGCCCCCTGGTGCAGCGCTTCGCCCGCGAGGCGCGGGGGCACGGCGTTCCCGAGGTCATGTACGCGGTCGCCCGGCGCGGCGGCCGGATCCGGGGCCGGGTCGCGGTGGTGAAGGCGGTGGCCAGCGCACTCTGCATCGGGGGTGGTGGCTCCGTCGGCCGGGAGGGCCCGATCGTGCAGATCGGCTCGGCGCTCGGCTCCACGGTCGGCCAGCGGATCCGGCTGCCTGAGACCCGCCTACGACTGCTCGTCGCCGCCGGAGCCGCCGGCGGTATCTCGGCCACCTTCAACACCCCGATCGCCGGCGTCTTCTTCGCACTCGAACTGATCCTCGGCGACTTCGCCGTCGAGTCCTTCGCCGCGGTGGTCCTCGCCGCGGTCACCGCCGCGGTGATCGGTCGGGCGGTCCTCGGCGACGTACCCTTCCTCGACCTGCCGCCGTTCCACGTCGTCTCCGCCGGTGAGTACCTCCTGTTCGCGGCGCTGGGGCTGCTCGCGGCCCTGGTGGGGGTGGGCTTCAGCCGGGTCCTCTACGCGGTGGAGGACCTGTGCGACCGGCTGTGGCGGGGGCCCGAATGGCTCCGGCCGGCCGTCGGTGGCCTGCTGCTCGGTGGTCTGCTGCTCGTCCTGCCGCAGATGTACGGTGTCGGCTACCCGGTGCTCGGCGAAGCGGTCGACGGCCGGTACGCCCTGGCCTTCCTGCTGGTGCTGCTCCTCGCCAAGGTCCTGGCCACCAGCCTGACCATCGGCATCGGCGGCTCCGGCGGCGTTTTCGCCCCGTCGTTGTTCGTCGGCGGGATGCTCGGCGCGGCCTTCGCCGCGGTCGTGCACTCCGCCCTCCCCGGCCTGGCCGGGCCGACCGGGGCGTACGCGCTGGTCGGCATGGGCGCCGTCTTCGCCGGGGCGGCCCGCGCACCCATCACCGCAGTGGTGATCATGTTCGAACTGACCGGGGAGTACAGCATCATCCTTCCGCTCATGGTCGCGATCGCCCTCGCCGCAGGGCTGTCCCGACTGGTGTCCGCCGACGACACGATCTACACCCGCAAGCTGCACCGGCGGGGAGTGACCCTCGAGCCGGGGCCGCCGGCACGGTGGGACCAGCTGACCGTCGCGGTCGCGTGCCGCCCGCTGCCGGCCCCGCTGTCGCCCGACTCCGCGCTGCCGGAGTTGGCAGCCCGCTTCGCGCAGGAACCCGAGACCGTGCTGCCCGTGGTGGACCGGGAGGGGCAGCTCCGCGGTGTCGTGTCGGCCGCGGAGGTGGAGGCGGCCAGCCAGGACGGCAGCGGGGCCGTCACGGCGTCGCAGCTGGCTCGTACCGTGCCGGCGTTACGCCCCGATCAGCTGCTGGAGGAGGCCCTCGCGGAACTGGTGCGGAGCGGTTCGGCGCTGCCGGTGGCGGACCCGGAGACCGGTGGGCTCACCGGATGGCTGAGCCACCGAGAGATCCTCCGGGTCGTGGCGGCCGGTGCCGTCGGTGCCGGCGCACCCTCGGACGCGAAGTACGCCCGTCCGCCCTCGCCACGTTTGCCGCAGGTCGATACTGACACCTGCGGCGGTTGACCTCCTGCCCGAACCCGCGCCGCACCCGGTCGACGCGGAGGCGACCGGGTGGCGGCAAGGGAAAGGCCGCCGGAACGTCGAAGCCGAGCAGGTGGGGTGACCGTTGACGGAGTTCGCGCTCTACGTGACCGTGCTGGGTGCCGTGGCTGTCCTCGCCGTGCTGTCCAACCGCCTCGCCGACCGCCTGCGACTGCCCGCGCCGGCGCTGTTCCTGTTCGCCGCCGCGATCCTCTCCGACGTGTTCCCCAGCCTCAACCAGCTGTCGCTGTACGCGGTCCGCCACCTGGTCGAGCTCGCGCTCGTGCTGGTGTTGTTCAGCGGCGGCATGTCGATGGGCTGGCGGCGGCTGCGGCCTTCGCTCGGCCCGGTCGCCCTGGTGGGTGTGCTGGGCACGCTGCTGACCGCGGGGCTGCTGGCCGTGGCGTTGCACTGGCTGTTCGGCTTCGACTGGCTCGCCGCGCTGCTGGTCGGCACCGCCCTGTCGCCCACCGACCCGGCCGCGGTCTTCTCCGTGCTCGGCCGACGGACGGTGGTGGGACGCAGCGGCACCGTGATCGAGGGCGAGTCGGGCGCGAACGACCCCGTCGGCATCGCCCTGATGGTCAGCCTGCTCGCCGCCGGGACCGCCGGCGGCTGGTCGGCCGTGGCGTCCGGCGCCGGCGAGTTCGCCCTGCAACTCGCGGTGGGCACGGCGGTCGGGCTGGCCGGCGGCTGGTTGATCCGGCAGCTGATGCGCCGGGTGGTCCTGCCCGACGAGAGCCTCTACCCGTTGCAGGTGCTCTTCGCCGCCGGAGCGATCTATGGCGTGGCCACACTTGCGCGTGGCTCGGGGTTCCTCGCCGTCTTCCTCGCCGGCATCCTGGTCGGTGACGCGAAAGCGCCGTTCGCGCGGGAGATCCGGCGCTTCCACGGCGCCCTGGCCAGCCTGGGGGAGATCCTGGCCTTCAGCCTGCTCGGGCTCGTCGTCTCGCTGCGGAGCATGGTCACCGAGCGCGCCTGGCTGACCGGTCTGGGTCTCGCCCTGCTGCTCACCTTCGTGATTCGGCCGCTGGTCGTCGGTGGCCTGCTCACCACCGTGCGGCTGCGCTGGGGGGAGCGGATCTTCATCGTCTGGTCGGGCCTGAAGGGCGCCGTGCCGATCCTGCTGGGCACCTTCATCCTCACCGCCGATCTGGAACAGGACCTGCGGCTGTTCGACATCATCTTCGCGGTGGTGGCGTTCTCGATCGTCGTGCAGGGCGGGCTGGTCCCACTGGTGGCCCGCTGGTGCCGGGTGCCGATGCGTACCCTGCCGCTGCAACCCTGGGCGGTCGGCCTGCGGGTCCGGGGCGAGCCGGTGGGGCTGCGGCAGTACACCGTCTCGGCCGGCGCGCCGGCCGACGGGCGGCCGCTGTTCGAGCTCAGCCGTGACGAGGGGGTGTGGGTGAGCCTGGTCAGCCGCGGCGGCGAGCACGTCCGGCTGGATCGGGACACCGTACTCCGCGCCGGAGACGATGTGCTGGTGGCCGGCGGTGAGCAGCCCGCGGCGAAGCGCGTCTTCACCGGCACCACCGACTGACGTTTCACCACCGACCCGCCGGGTAGGGGGCGGGCGAGAGGATGGTGGGCGCGATGAACCTCGGCAAGCTGTCCGACGCGGCGGTGGGCACGGTCGGCAACCTGGCTGGCGGCGTGGTGGACCCGAAGGCGGGCCTGGGCAAGCTCCGCGCGGCGGTCACCCCCGGCCGGGCGGTCACGCTGGCCGCCGGTCTGCTGCTCGGCTACCTGGTGGCCCGCTCCCGGCGCCGTTCCTGAGGCCGAGCAGTCGGCGGATCTCCGCGGCGGCCGGGTGCTGCGGCGCGACGGTGAGGAACCGCCGCAGCGTGGCCGGCGCGTCGACCGGCCGGGTCGTGCGTTGGGCCAGCCCCAGCACCAGCAGTCCGTCGGGCGATCCGGGCGAGTCGTCGAGGACCTCCCGCGCGACCTGTTCCGCCCCCGAAGCATCGGCGGAGCGCAGCAGGGCGAAGGCGAGGCGCAACCGGATCCCGTCGTCGGGCCGCTCGCGTAGCGCCTCGCGATACATCTGGACGGCGGCGTCGTACCGTTGCTGACCCTCCAGGTCCTGCGCCAGCCGCAGCGCGACCACCGCGGGGTCGGCGGAGGCGGGCGGCGGCGTCGGCGCCGTCAGCTGGTCGGCGGCCACCGCCACCGTCACCACCAGCATCGTCAGCCCGGCGGCGGTGCCCCACCAGGCACGCCGGGGCCGTCGCGTCGGGGCACGGTTCCGCCGGGTACGGTCGTCGCCCGGTCGCCTTGCACGCAGGGAGCGGGCCGCGGCGCCGCCGGTCCCGAGGAGCGCCACCACCGGCACCACCCACAGCAACAGCGCCGGGCCGCGCAGGGGCGGCTGCGCGAGCACCTCCTCGCCGTAGCGGTCGACGAACCATCGGCGGATCTCCTGCGGGCTGCGGCCCGCCGTCACCTGGTCGGCGATCACCTGCCGCATCGAGGCCGCGATCGGGGACCGGGAGTCGGCGACCGACTCACCCTGGCAGGCGGGGCAGCGCAGACCGGCGGCGATCGCCGCGGCGGGGTCGGCCGGACCGGCCGACCCGGCGGAGCGGACCAGCCCGGCGACGGCCAGCACCACCAGCACCGCGAGGCCCAGCGTGGCGGGCAGCCGCCGGGTCATGGCGACTCCAGCAGCGGGGACAGTCGTTCGCGCAGCCACTGGCGGGTGACGACCCCCGACTGATGGGCCACGATCCGGCCGTCACGGTCCACCAGGAAGGTCTCGGGTACGCCCCGTACCCCCCACTCGACGGCCCGGGTGCCGTCGGGGTCGGGCAGTACCGTCAGGTCGTCGGCGTGGGTCTGCTCCAGCAGCGCCCGCACCGCGTCCGGGCCGTCGCGCAGGTTCAGGGCGACCACCCGCAGCCCGCGCGGCGACCACTGCCGGCCGGTCTCCACCAGCAGCGGAAGTTCGTCCCGGCAGGGCCCGCACCACGAGGCGAAGACGTTCACCACCACCACGTGCCCGCGTGCCGCCGAAAGGTCGAACCGCTCGCCCGCGAGGGTGGTGCCGGCCAGTGCGGGCGCGGCCGCCGGTCGGCGCGCGGTCTCGCCGGCCCCGGAGCGATGGCCCACGGCCAGCGCGGCCCCGAGGCCGGCGGCCAGCAGCAGGACCACGGTCGGGACCGGCCGTACCCGCCGCCACCAGGAGACGCGGGCTCGTCCATTCACGCCGGACCTCCGGCCGCCACCAGGGCCCGCCGCGTGGCCCGAGCCGCGCGGCGGGTGCGTCGCACCGTGTCGCGCAGCGCGAGCAGGCCGCCGGCGGCGGCGACCGCTCCACCGGCCCAGATGAGCCCGACGAGCGGGTTCACGGCCAGGCGTACCGTCGCGCTGCCGCCGTCGCCGGCCGCGGCGACGAGGGTGAGGTAGACGTCCCGGCGGAGGCTGCCGTCGATCGCCGGCACGGTGACGGCGGTGTCCCGGGCCGGGTCGTAGCGCAGCGCCGGACCGACGACGCGGGCAGGACCACTGCCGGAAACCACCAGCCGCGCCCGCACGGCCATCCGGGCGTCCGGCGTGCCGCGCTCCACCGACACCAACCGGGCCGACACGGCGCCCACCCGCAGCGCCTCGCCCACCCGCAGGGTCCGCTCCTCCGCCCGCCCGTATGCCGACGAGGCGGCTATCCCCACGGCGAGCAGGGCCAGCCCGGCGTGCGCCAGCACCCCGGCCCAGCGCCGGGGACGCGTGGTGAGCAGGCCGGCGAGGACGAAGGCGGCTGCTCCGAACGCGGTGAGTGCCGCCGGTCCGGGCCGGCTGAACAGGCCGACGGCGGCCACCGTGGACAGCGCCGCGACCGCGGGCGCGGCCAGGCGGCGCACGGCGACGGCCCGGCCGCGACCGCGCAGTGCGGGTGGAACACCGGCCAGCAGGAGCACGACCACCGCGAGTGGCACGGCGGTGCGCTGGTAGTAGCCGGCGCCGACGGTGGCCCGGGCGCCGGTGAGTGGTTCGGTGAGCAACGGCAGCACGGTGCCGATCAGCACCGCGGCGGCGATGCTGACCAGCAGGACGGCGTTGACCAGCAGGACGACGCGCCGGGACCACAGCGGGACGCTGTCGCGTGCCGGGGGCGGTCGCCGACGGCCGGTCAGCACGGTGGCGGCCAGGGTGGCCAGCAGGACGACCCCGAGCAGCAGGGGCCCCAGCGGCGAGTCGGTGAAGGCGTGCACGCTCGCCACCGCGCCGGAGCGGGTCAGGAAGGTTCCGAGCAGCACCAGCAGGAAGCCGGCGCAGGCCAGGACGCTGTTCCAGCGGTCCCGATCCCGGCCGCCACCGAGGCTGGTGTGCAGCAGGGCGGTGGTGGTCAGCCAGGGCAGCAGGGAGGCGTTCTCCACCGGGTCCCAGGCCCAGTAGCCGCCCCAGCCGAGCACCGCGTACGACCACCAGGCGCCCAGGACGATGCCGGCGGTGAGGGTGCACCAGGCCACCAGCACCCAGGGCCGGGCCCGGCGGACCCAGTCCCGCCCGGACGCACCGGCGAGCGGGGCGGCCAGCGCCAGGGCGAACGGCACCACCGTGCCCAGGTAGCCGGCGTACAGCAGGGGCGGGTGCACGCCCATCGCCGGATGCTGTTGCAGCAGCGGATTCGGCCCCGGCCCGTCCAGCGGGACCGGGTCGACGCCGCGGAACGGGTTGGCGGCGAAGGTGGACAGCGCGAAGAAGAACGTGGCGACCACGCTGACCACCACCAGCGCGTACGCCCGCAGCCGGTCGGCCCGGCCCCGGGCCAGCAGGGCGGCGTAACCGGCGAGGACCAGCAGCCAGAGCAGCAGCGAGCCGTCCATCGCCGACCAGAGGCTGGTGACCGTGTAGTAGACGGGCACGTGCCGGCCGCCGTTCTCGGCGACGAACCGGACGCTGAAGTCGTGCCCCAGCAGCGCCGCCTCCAGCGCCGCGCAGGCCCCGGCGGCGGCGAGCAGCGCGGCGGCCGACGCCAGCCGGGCCGGCCGGGCCGGCCCGCCGAGCAGGGCCACCCGCAGCCAGAGCAGCGCCGCGAGCGGGGCGGCCACCAGCCCGCCGGCAAGGGCGGCGGTGCCGAGGTCAGCGAGCATCGACCGGCTCCGGTGCGGCGGGCCGGTACTCGTTGCCGTGGCGCACCACGACCCGGTCGGCGTCGAACACCCCGTTCGCGCCGAGGCGCCCTTCGACGACCGCGTCCTCGCCCTCGCGGAAGGTCTCCGGCGGTACCCCCCGCTGCCGTACGGCCACCTGGTGGCCGGAGTCGGCGAGCCGGAACGTCACCAGGTCGCCGTCGTGGCGCAGCGAGCCGGGGACGACCTGGCCGCCCAGCCGGACGCGGTCGCGGCCGGCGGCCGGGTCGGCGAGCACCTCACCCGGGGTGCGGTAGTAGGTGAGGGTGTCGCGCAGGGCGCTGGTGACGAGCAGGCCCCCGGCGGTGAGCAGCACCGCGACCAGCGCGAGGCGTCCCGGCCGGCGGATCATCCCACTCCCGCCGGGCTGGAACGGTGCGCCGTCGTCGGTTCCCGGGTGGCGGTCGTCGCGCGTTCCAGTCGGCGCACCCGGTGCGCCAGGACGAGGAGTGCGCCGGTGCTCGCCGCCGCCACCGCGAGCAGCAGTGCGAGCGCCATCCGCGGATCGATCGGGGGCCGCTGCGGGGCGAGGATGGTCGCCTGCTGGTGCAGCGAACGCCACCAGAGCACCGAGAAGTGCACGACGGGCACGAGCAGGAATCCACCGATGCCGACGACGGCCGCCGGACGGGCCACCGGTCGGCTGCCGTCGTCCGCGCCGCCGGCCCGTTCGGCGAGCGCCCGGCGCAGCGCCAGATAGCCGGCGTACGCCAGCAGCAGCAGCGCAGTGCTGACCAGTCGCGGGTCCCAGGCCCACCAGGTGCCCCAGACCAGATGCCCCCAGAGTGCGCCGGTGCCGATGGCCACGGCGGTGAGGCCCACTCCGATCTCCGCGCCGCCGCGCGCGACGCGGTCCCAGCGCGGGTCACCCCCGATCAGGTACGCCAGGCTGGCCCCGAGCACGGCGGTGAACGCCAGGTACGCCACCCAGGCGGCCGGTACGTGCAGGTACATCAGCCGTTGCGCCTGCCCCTGGTTGGCGTCGGCCGGGGCGAGGAGCCCACCGGTGAGCCCGGCCGCGGTGGCGAGCCCGGCGGTGATCCACGCCGTCGTCCGGCGGGCGGCGGCTCCCCGTGGGTCGTCGGCGGTCAGGTCCACGGTGGTGGTCGGCATGATCGTCCCGTCCGCGCCGTCGGCGCTTGCCCGGCTTTTCCCCGAGACCGACCCTAAACCGGCCAAAGCTCTTGTTGCCTATCTTTCGGGAAGAGAGTGGACATGCCTCGGAAATCGCTAGGGTCGGTGTCGGTGGACACCACAAGCGACCCGACGATGCGCTCCAGGCCGGAGCGCCGGCGGCGGCTGCTGGCGGCAACGGTGCTGTGCGCCGCGCCGGCCCTCACCGGCTGTTCCTCCGGAGCGCCCTCCGCGCTGGACCCGGCAGGGTCCGGGTCGGGCCGTGTCGCGAACCTGTGGTGGCTGCTGTTCTGGCTCTCCATGGCCGTCTTCGCCGAGGTCATGGTCGTGCTGGCCTGGGCGCTGCTGGTCCGCCGTCGCCCCGACGTGCGGGTCCGGCACGGGCAGCCGTTGCGTTTCGTCACGGTGGCCGGAGCCGGCATCCCCCTGGTGATCCTGGTGACCGTCTACGCCGTCGGCCTGCGCGACCTCGCCGCGCTCGGCGACGAGCCGGGCCCGCGCGCCCCGACCATCGAGGTCACCGGCCACAAGTGGTGGTGGGAGGTACGCGTCCAGGGCGTCGAGGGCGCCACCGCCAACGAGCTGCACGTGCCGGTGGGGGAGAAGGTGCGGGTCCGACTGCGCACCGCCGACGTGCTGCACAGCTTCTGGGTGCCGCAGCTGATGCCCAAGACCGACCTGATCGCCGGGGAGGTACGCGAGACCTGGCTGCACGCCGACCGGGCCGGCAGCTATCGCGGTCAGTGCGCCGAGTACTGCGGTACGCAGCACGCGCACATGGCCTTCCTTGTGGTCGCCGAGCCCCGGGCGCAGTTCGATGCCTGGCTCGCCCGGCTCGCCGCGCCCGCCCCGGTCCCGCGTACCGACGCCCAACGGCGCGGACAGGAGGCGTTCGTGCGGGGCAGCTGCGCCGGCTGCCACGCGGTACGAGGCACCGACGCGAACGGCGGGATCGGTCCCGACCTGTCCGACGTGGGCTCCCGGTGGAGCATCGGCGCCGGCGCGGTCCCGAACGACGGCGGGCACCTCGGCGGCTGGATCGCCAACTCGCAGACCGTCAAGCCGGGCAACTACATGCCGCCGCAATCGGTGGACGCGGGCCGGCTGCCGGACCTCATCGCCTACCTGCAGTCGCTGAAGTGAGGTGAGGATGTCCACGACCGCCGCGCCGGCGCCCGGCGCCAGCCGGGACGAGCTGGCCGCGCTGGAGGAGCACTGGGGGGAACGGCCCTCGCTGCGTTCCTGGTTCAGCACCGTCGACCACAAGCGGATCGGCCGGCGGTACCTGGTCACCGCCGCGTTCTTCTTCGTCCTCGCCGGGCTGAGCGCGCTGGCGATGCGTACCCAGCTGGCCCGGCCGGAGTCCCGGCTGCTCTCCCCGCAGGAGTACAACCAGCTGTTCACCATGCACGGCACGGCGATGATCTTCCTGTTCGCCACCCCGATGCTCTTCGGCTTCGGCAACTTCCTGGTGCCGCTGATGATCGGATCGCGGGACATGGCGTTCCCGAAGCTCAACGCGCTGGGCTACTGGGTGTTCCTGTTCGCCGGGCTGTTCATGTGGGCCAGCCTGCCGTTCGGCGCCGCCCCCAACGGCGGCTGGTTCGCGTACGTGCCGCTGACCGAACGGACCAACACCCCGGGCCTGCACATGGACGTCTACAGCCTGGGCCTGCTCTTCCTCGGCATCGCCACCACCGCCGGCTCGATCAACTTCATCGTCACCGCGCTCAAGCTCCGCGCCCCCGGCATGTCGCTGAACCGGGTACCGCTGTTCGTCTGGGCGATCGTCGCCACCGCCTTCATGGTGATCTTCGCGCTGCCGGCGCTGAACCTCGACAACGCCATGCTCTTCCTGGACCGGCGCTTCGGCACCCACTTCTTCGACCCCGGCGCGGCCGGCAACGTGCTGCTCTGGCAGCACCTGTTCTGGATCTTCGGACACCCCGACGTCTACATCATCGTCATGCCGGCCCTGGGCATCGTGTCCGCGGTCCTGCCCGCCTTCACCCGCCGGGGTGTGGTCGGCTACCCGCTGATCGTGCTCGCCATCGTCTCGATCTCGATCATCTCGTTCGGCGTCTGGGTACACCACATGTTCGCCACCGGCCTGCCTCGGCTGTCGTACAGCTTCTTCAGCGCGGCCAGCACCATCATCACCATCCCGTCCGGCATCCAGATCTTCGCCTGGCTGGCCACCATGGCGCTCGGCCGGCTGGTGCTCAAGGTGCCGATGCTGTTCCTGATCGGGTTCATCGTGACGTTCGTGCTGGGCGGATTCACCGGCACGATGTTCGCGCTGACCGCCTTCGACCAGCAGGTCACCGACTCCTACTTCGTGGTGGCCCACTTCCACTACGTCCTCATCGGCGGCGCGGTGTTCCCGATGCTCGCCGGCATCTACTACTGGCTGCCGAAGATCACCGGTCGGATGTACCACGAACGGCTCGGCCGGTGGGCGTTCTGGCTGGTCTTCGCCGGCATGCACGTCACCTTCTTCCCGATGCACCTGTACGGGCTCTTCGGCATGCCGCGACGGGTCTATACCTATCGCAGTGAGCCCGGCTGGGACGGCTGGAACCTGGTCGCCACCGTCGGGTCGTACCTGCTCGCGGTCGGGCTGCTGCTGGTGCTCGTCGGCGTGGTGCACGCCGTCCGGCGCGGCCGGCCCGCCCCGCCGGACCCGTGGGGCGGCGACAGCCTGGAGTGGTCCACCGACTCGCCGCCGAAGCCGTACAACTTCCCGGTCCTGCCCCGGGTGCACAGCCTGCACCCCACCTGGGACGAGGAGAGCCGCGCATCGATGGTCGACGACGCCGGGGACCGCGTCCTCGCCGACGGGCGCAAGACCCTGTTCACCAGCGAACTCGACGGCCACCGGGAGCGGGTGGTGCAGATGCCGGAGGCATCCCTGCAACCGCTGGTGCTGGCCGTGGCCCTGCTGGTCTTCTTCACCGCGATGCTGGCCGCCTGGTACCCGGTCGCCGCCGTCGCGGCGCTCGCCGTGGCGGCCACCATCGCCGTCTGGCTCTGGCCGCCCCGCCGCCCGGACCAGGAACTCGGGGTGCAGGCATGACGGCCACCAGTACGGAGGCGCTGACCACCGAGCTGCCGGTCGGCCGCTCGACCGGCTGGTGGGGCATGGTGATGTTCGTCGTCACCGAGGCGACCCTCTTCGCCTGTCTGCTCGGCAGTTACTTCTACCTGCGCTTCCAGTACGCCGGCCCGTGGCCCCCCGGCGACATCGGCAAGCCGAAGCTGCTGGTCCCCCTGGTGATGACCGCGGTGCTGCTGCCGAGCAGCCTGCCGGTGGTGTGGGCCGAACACGGCATCCGCAAGGGCCAGCGCTGGCGGCTGCGCGCCGGGCTGGCCGCGACCCTCGTCCTCGGCGTCACCTTCCTGGCCCTGCAGGCCAACGAGTACGCCGAGAAGCTGCGCGAGTTCACCATGACCACCAACGCGTACGGCTCGCTGTTCTATCTGATCACCGGCTTCCACGGGCTGCACGTGCTGGTCGGCCTCACCATGATCGGCTGGCTCCTGGCTGCCTCCCTGCGCGGCGGCAGCTTCGGGGCGCACCGTCACGAGCGGGTCCGCAACGCCGCCATCTACTGGCACTTCGTCGACGCGGTCTGGGCCGCCATCCTCTTCACCATCTACCTGTCGCCGAGGCTGTGATGAGCACCCACCCCGGCCCGCGCGCCCGGCTGACCGGTGGCCTGCTCCTCTGGTACGCCGTGCTCGGCGGCGCCGCCGCCTGGGCGGTGCACCTGATCGCCGGTTGGGGTGTCGACGAGCTGACCTGCGCCAGCGACCGGGACCGGATCGGCGCGCTGCCGCTGCGGGTCGTCATCGCGGGCGCGGTGGTGCTGCCCGCTCTCGTCACCGTCGGCGCGCTGCTGGCCGCCGCGCTCGTCTGGCGGCGTACCGCGCACCCACCGGACGGGGTCGAGGAGCGGCCGGTCAGTCGTAGCCGCATGCTCGCCGTGGTGGCCATCTGGTCCAACCTGCTCTTTCTCGCCATCATCGTGTTGGGCGGGATCGCCCTGCTGGTGCTGCCACCGTGCCTGCGCTGAGCACGACCGGGCCGGCGGGCGGAGACGACGTGACGGCCGGGCTGCTCGCCATGCTGCTGGCCACCGTCCTCGCCCTGCTCGCCGCCGGCTACGGTCGCGGCGTCCACGAGCTGTGGGCCCGCCGGGGCGCCGGTCGGATCCTGCCCGCCGGGCGGGTCGCCGCCTTCGGCGCCGGCCTGCTCTGCGCGCTCGCCGCCGAGCAGGGGCCCGTCGCCGGGGTCGCCGAGCGGTCCTTCGCCGGGCACATGACCCAGCACATGCTGCTGCTGCTCGGTGCCGGCCCGCTGCTCGCCGCCGGGGCCGCCGGGCTGCCGCTGACCCTGGCCTGTCCGCCGCCCCTGCGCCGGTGGCTGGCCCGGCTGCGGACGTCCGAGCCGGTCCGCTGGCTGCGCCGCCCGACCGTCCTGGCGCTCACCGCCGGCGGGATCCAGACCGTGGTGCTCTGGTTCTGGCACCTACCCGTTCCCTACCTCGCGGCCGAGGGGGAGCCGGTCGTGCACGCCGTCGAACACACCTGCTTCCTCGGCGCCGCGTGGCTGCTCTGGGCGCCGCTGATCGGCGCGCCACGGCACCGGCTGCCCGTTCCGGGCGCCCTCCTGCTGCTGATCGGCACCATGCTGCCCGCCTCCGCCCTCGGTGCGGTGCTGACCTTCGCGCCGCAGCCCGTCTACCCGACGTCGGTCCTCGGGCCCGACCCGCTGGCCGACCAGCAGCTGGCCGGGCTGCTGATGTGGGCACCGATGGATCTGGTGGTGCTGGCCGCCACCCTGACGGCGTTCCTGCGTTGGCTCCTCGTCCTGCAACGGCGACGCCCCGAGCGGGTGACTTCCCCCGAGACCCGCCGCGACCTACCAGCCGGCAGCGGCAGAGTTGTGCCATGAGCCACCGGATTCCCGCCCGCTGGTTCCTGCTGGTGACGGCGCCACTGCTGCTGGCCCTGCCCGCGTGCGCGCGTACCAGTGCCCCACCGCCACCGGAGGTCCGCACCGGCCGTCCGGACCGGGGGGCCACCCTCATCGCGCGGTACGGCTGCGGCTCCTGTCACACCATCCCCGGCGTCGACCGAGCGAACGGCCTCGTCGGACCGCCGCTGACCCGCTTCGGCTCGCGCTCGTACGTCGCCGGGAAGCTGACGAACAACGCCGACAACCTCCAGCACTGGATCACCGACCCGCAGGGAGTCGAACCCGGCAACGCCATGCCCGACCTGGGCGTCAGCCCAATCGACGCGCAGGACATCGCCGCCTATCTGTACACCCTGGACTGAGCCGTGAGCGTACGGGCGGTCCGGTCGGCGCGTGCGTGGTGGCACCCGCGACGGGCGGCCCTGCTCGGCGCGGCGCTTGCCCTGGCCGCCGGTCCGGCGGCCCTCGCCGCGCCCGCGACACCGGACCCCTCCGCCGCACCCGCGGCACCGGCCTCCTCCGCCACCGCCACGCCGCCGCCCGTCGACCGCCGGGGCGCGCAGCTGTTCCGGCAGAACTGCGCCAGCTGTCACGGCGAACAGGGGCAGGGCGCCCAACGTGGGCCGTCGCTGGTGGGCGTCGGACCGGCCTCGGTGGACTTCCAGCTCTCCACCGGCCGGATGCCGATCCCCGACGAGATGGCGCAGCCGCGCCACGCCGAGCCCGCCTTCTCCGCCGACGACATCGCCGCCCTGGTCGACCATGTGGCCGGCTTCGGCGGCGGCCCACCGATTCCCACGGTACGGCCGGGCAGCCTCACCGGCGGACGAGCGCTGTACGCCGCCAACTGCGCGCCCTGCCACGGGGCCACCGGCGCCGGTGCGGCCCTGACCAACGGCTGGATCGCCCCGCCGCTGTACGACGCCACCTCCGTACAGGTCGCCGAGGCGATCCGGGTCGGCCCGGGACTGATGCCGGTCTTTCCGAGTCAGGTCCTCACCGACGCGCAGGTCGACGACCTGGCCACGTACGTGCGCCGGCTGCGCAGCGAGCACCTGGACCGCGGCGGGAACCCGTTGGGCCGGCTCGGGCCGTTGGCCGAGGGGCTGCTCGCCTGGGTCGTCGCTCTCGGGCTGCTCGTGGCGGCGGCCCGCTGGCTGGGTCGGCGGGCCGGCGAGTGAGCCGCAAACCGCGCCCGACCGCCGCCCCGCCCGGGGTGAACCGTCGCATCGTCGCGTCCTTCCTGGCCGCCGCGGCCGGTGCGGTCGGCTTCGCGGTCACCTACGGGCTCGGCGGGCAGACCCAGTGGGAGGGGGTCTGCCTGGGGGTGGCGTTCGCGGGCCTGGCCACCGGCCTGGCGATCTGGGGCCGACGGTTGGTGCCGGTCGGCGGCTACGTCGAGGAACACGAGGGTTTCACCCCGCCGCCGGTCGAGCAGGCGTTGACCGCCGCGGTGCTGACCGCGCCGGACAGCCCGATCCGTCGCCGTGGCCTGCTCGCCGCGCTGGGGCTGGCGCTGTCCGCGCTGGGCGTCGCGGCGCTGTTCCCGCTGCGGTCGCTGCTGCCGTGGGACCGTTCGCGGCCGCTGCGGGCGCGCCGGGACACCCCGTGGGGGCCGGGGGTCCGGCTGTTGACCGCCGACGGGCGGCCGCTGCGGCCGCAGGACGTGCCGGCCGGCGCGGTGGTCGCCGTGTTCCCCGAGGGCGGCACCGGAGCCGGGGACGGGCCCGCCTTCGCCGTCCGGTTGCAGCCGCAGCGGTTCACCCGACCGCCGTCGGCCGGGCACCTGGACGGGCTGGTCGTCTACTCGTTGCTCTGCACCCACGCGGGCTGCCCGGTGCGGCTCTATCTGAAGGGGACCGGTCGGGTGCTGTGCCCGTGCCACCAGTCCTCGTTCGACCTGCTCGCCGACGCCGCCGCGGTGGCCGGACCCGCCGCCCGGCCGCTACCCGGCCTGCCGATCGAGGTCGGCCCGGACGGTCACCTGCGCGCCCGGGGAGACTTCACCGCGCCGCCCGGCGCCGGCTTCTGGAGCCGGCCGTGATCCTGGACCGGCTCGCCCGCGCGGTCGACGACCGGCTGCGGCTGTCCCCGCTGACCCGCAAGGCGTTGGCGAAGGTGTTCCCGGACCACTGGTCGTTCATGCTCGGCGAGCTCGCCCTCTACTCGTTCGTTGCGCTCCTGCTCACCGGGGTCTACCTGACCCTGTTCTTCGACCCCAGCTCCGCCGACCGGGTCTACCACGGCGGGTACGCCCCGCTCGACGGCACGACGACCTCCGCCGCGTACGCCTCGACGGTGCGGCTGAGCTGGGACGTGCGGGCCGGACTGCTGATCCGGCAGACCCACCACTGGTCGGCGCTGCTGTTCGTCGCGGTGATCCTGGTGCACCTGGTGCGGATCTTCTTCACCGGCGCGTTCCGCAAGCCCCGCGAGCTGAACTGGCTGGTCGGGGTGACCATGCTGACGCTGGCCCTGGCCAACGGCTTCACCGGCTACTCCATGCCCGACGACCTGCTCTCCGGGCTCGGCGTGCGGATCATCGTCTCGGTGGTGGAGTCGATCCCGCTGGTCGGCTCGTGGCTGGTCGCTCTCGGCCTCGGCGGTGAGTTCCCGTCCGACGAGATGATCCCGCGGCTGTTCGTCACCCATGTGCTGCTGGTGCCCGCGGTGCTGGTCGCGCTCGTCTCCGCGCACCTGGCGATGGTGGTGCGGCAGAAGCACACCCAGTTCCCCGGCCCCGGCCGCACCGAGCACAACGTGGTCGGCTCCCGGCTCTACCCCAGCTACACCCTGCGATCTCTCGCCCTGTTCGCCTGGGTGCTGGCGGTGCTCTTCGCCCTCGGCGGCCTCGCCCAGATCAACCCGGTCTGGCTCTACGGCCCGTTCGACCCCGCCCAGGCCACCTCGCCGGCCCAACCCGACTGGTACGTCGCCTGGGGCGACGGCGCCCTGCGGCTCTTCCCGCCGTGGGAGATCCACATCGGCGGGTACCTGGTGCCGGCGCCGTTCTTCCCCGGCGTGGTGCTCGGCGGCGTCACCTTTCTCGCCCTGTACGCCTGGCCGTTCCTCGAACGCTTGTGCACCGGCGACCGTGCCCCGCACCAGCTGCTCGACCGGCCGCGCGACCACCCGGTCCGGATGGGTGTCGGAGTGATGGCCCTGACCTTCTTCGGGGTGCTGGTCGTGACGGCCGGCGACGGCATCATCGCCCGCCTGCTCCGGGTGCCGGTCTACGACGTGCTGAACGTGCTGCGGGTGCTGGTGCTGGTGCTGCCGCCGCTCGCCGGGGCACCGGCGTTCCTGCTGGCCCGGGCATTGTGCCGGGGCGACGCGGCCCGCCTGGGCGAGCTGACCCGGGCCGACCTGCGCGCCGGCCGGCAGCCCACCCGCCGCCCGGGGCGGGACGCGGCCGAGGAGCCGGAGCTGCCGGCGCCGGACCGGCCGGGGGAGCGGATCGAAATCTGGCCCGACGGGGACGTCTGGCGGTGGCGTTACCGCGACGAGCCGTCAGGTGTGGCGATCCTGGCCAACCGTGCGGTCCTCACCGAGCAGGAGGCGACGGAGTCGGCCCGGTCGGCGTACCCCGGTGTCGACCAGGTGACCGTGCCCGGCCCGCAGCCGCCCGCGCCATCCGGCCGGGCCCGCACCGCGCTGCGCCGTCTCGGCAACGCCGCCCTGGGGGCGTCACTGCTGGCGGCGGCCCTGCGGCAACGCCGTGCCCGCCGCTCCGGCGAACGCGGAGACGAGCCAGGGCCGCGGTGAACGGCATCGACGCGCTGATCGGGCATCCCGGCTGGTTGGGCTGGGTCGCACTGAAGGCTTTTCTGCTCTACGTCACCGCGGTGCTCGGGCTGCGTGTCGGCGGCCGTCGCACCCTGGCCGACCTGTCCCCGTACGACTTCGTGGCCGCCGTAGCGATCGGCGCGATCGTCGGTCGGCTACCGAGCGCCCCGGACGCGAGCTACCTGTCCGGCGCGGTGACCCTGCTGGCGATTCTGGCCGCCCACGCGCTGATCACCTGGGTGCGGCTCCGGCCGGCGGGCCGACGGTTGATCGAGCAGGGGCCGGTGGTCGTCGTCGCCCGAGGCCAGGTGCTCTGGGGAAACCTGCACCGTTCCGGTATCACCCGGTCCGACCTGGACGCGCTGCTGCGGGAACACGGCGTGGCCGATCCCGCCGGGGTGCACCTGGCCGTGTTGGAGGGCCGGGGGCGGCTGTCGGTGCTCTCGCGGGAGCGAAGCGGATGAGGATCCGCTCGGACCTCGGCGGATTGCCCGCCGGGTTTGGTTTGCCGGTCGTGGGGCCGGGTAGCCGCCGCTTCGTCCGCCCTGGCCCGTCGTGTCCGGTCCCCGGTCGCAGCGAGCCGGACCAGAGCGGGCCCGACCAGGGCGGACAGACCCCCGGAACGAGGAGGACGACGTGCAGGAGATAGTGGGCGAGAGCCTGGCCCGGCGACTGGTGGAGTGGGGGGTCGACACGGTGTTCGGCCTGCCCGGCGACGGCATCAACGGGCTGATGGAGGGGTTCCGTCGGCAGCGGGAGAAGCTGCGGTTCGTGCTGGTGCACCACGAGGAGGCCGCCGCGTTCATGGCCACCGGCTACGCCAAGGCCACCGGCCGGCTCGGCGTCTGCGTGGCCACCTCCGGCCCCGGCGCGATCCACCTGCTCAACGGGCTCTACGACGCCAAACTCGACCACGTGCCGGTCCTCGCCATCACCGGCATGCAGGAGACCTCGGTGCTCGGGCAGAACTACCAGCAGGAGGTGCACACCACCCAGCTCTACCAGGACGTCGCCGCGTACAACCTGATGGTCACCAATCCGCAGCAGATGCCCGGGGTGGTCGACATCGCCATCCGCAATGCCCTGTCCAAGCGGACGGTCGCGCACCTGACCTTCCCCAACGACGTGCAGGTGGCGCTCGCCTCCGAGGACCCGTACCGGCACGTCAGCCCCGGTGAGCCGCCGACGAGCGCCGCGCTGATGTCCTACCCGCAGTTGCCGCCGGACCCCCGGGAGTTGACGAAGGCCGCCGAGGTGCTCAAGGCCGGGCGCAAGGTCGCCATGCTGGTCGGCGTCGGGGCCCGCGGGGCCCGCGAGGAGGTGCTCGCGGTGGCCGAGGCGCTGGCCAGCCCGATCGTCAAGACACTTCCCGGCAAGCTGGTGGTGCCCGACGACCACCCGATGACCACCGGCGGTCTCGGCCTGCTCGGCACCGCGCCGAGCGAGGAGCTGATGGAGGAGTGCGACACCCTGCTGATGGTGGGCACCTCCTTCCCGTACGGGAAGTACCTGCCGTCGCCGGGGCAGGCGACGGTGGTGCAGATCGACGTGGACCCGAGCCTGATCGGCATGCGGTTGCCGGTCGAGGCGCCGGTCTGCGCGGACGCCCGCCTGGCCCTGCGGGACCTGCTGCCGATGCTCGGCCACTCGCCCGACCGGGCGTTCCTGGAGAAGTACCAGGGCAAGATGAACGACTGGCGGTCGGAGATGCGTAGCCTGGTGGACCCGCAGCGGTCCCCGATCGCGCCGCAGTACCTGATGGGCTGCATCGATGAGGCCGCCGCCGACGACGCGATCCTCACCTGTGACTCCGGCACCATCGCGACCTGGTCGGCGCGGCACTGGACGATCCGCGGCGACCGCGAGTTCTACCTCTCCGGCAACCTGGCCACCATGGCGCCCGGCCTGCCGTACGCGATCGCCGTGCAGCACGCCCACCCGGGCCGGCAGGTGATCGCGTACGTCGGCGACGGCGGGTTCGCGATGCTGATGGCCGAGTTCCTCACCGCCGTGCGGCACGAGCTGCCGATCAAGGTGGTGGTCAACAACAACAACTCGTACGGGCAGATCCTGTGGGAGCAGATCGTCCTCGGCTACCCGGAGTACGCGGTGCGCCACCGGCAGCCGGAGGCGGACTTCTCCACCTGGGCGCGCGGCTGCGGGGCGTTCGGCGTCAAGGTGACCGACGCGAAGACCCTGCCGGGCGCGATCCGGGAGGCCCTTGCCCATCCGGGTCCGGCACTGGTCGACTGCGACGTCAATCCGAACGAGCCGCCGATGCCCGGAAAGGTCAAGTACGACCAGGCGAAGCACTTCACCGAGGCGTTCCTGCGCGGCCAGCCGCACAAGGCCGCCACGCTCGCCACCGTCGCCCGCGACAAGATCAACGAGCTGCGGTCATGAGCGAGGTCCTGCTTCCCGAACCGCTCCTGCGCCCGCCCGAACCCGCGCACGACGTCGACCTCGCGGCACTCGCCGCCGATCTGCGCACCGAGGTCGACGGGGAGGTCCGCTTCGACGACGGCTCCCGCGCCGCCTACTCCACCGACGCCTCCAACTACCGGCAGGTGCCGCTCGGCGTGGTGGTGCCGCGCACGGTGGAGGCCGCGGTGGCCGCCGTCGCGGTCTGCCGCCGGCACCACGCGCCGCTCACCTCCCGCGGCGGCGGCACCAGCCTGGCCGGCGAGTGCACCAACACCGCGGTGATCCTGGACTGGTCGAAGTACTGCCACCGGCTGCTGGAGGTCGACGCCGACAACCGGACCTGCCTGGTGGAGCCGGGCATCGTCCTCGACGAGCTCAACGCGCAGCTCGGGCCGACCGGACTGGAGTACGGCCCGCGCCCGGCGACCCACAACCACTGCACCCTCGGTGGCATGCTGGGCAACAACTCCTGCGGTGCCACCGCCCAGCGCACCGGCAAGGTGGTCGACAACGTCGCCGAGCTCGAGGTGCTGCTCTACGACGGCACCCGGATGTGGGTGGGGGAGACCACCGACGAGCAGTACGCGCGCATCCAGCGTGACGGCGGCCGCAAGGCGGAGATCTACCGGCAGCTACGTGCGCTGCGGGACGAGTACCTGGCCGACATCCGTACCCGCTACCCGGACATCCCACGGCGCGTCTCCGGCTACAACCTGGACAGCCTGCTGCCGGAGAAGAACTTCCACCTCGCGCAGGCCCTGGTCGGCTCGGAGGGAACCCTGGTCACCATCCTGCGCGCCCGGCTGAAGCTGGTGCCGGTGGTCCGGGCGCAGTCGATGGTGTTCCTGAGCTACCCGGACATCGCGGCGGCCGGCGACGACGTGCCCCGGGTTCTCGAACACGAGCCGATCGCGCTGGAGGGCATCGACGACAAGCTGGTCAGCTTCGAGCGGCGCAAGAGCCTGCACCCGCACGCGCTGCACGAGCTGCCCGAGGGCGGTGCCTGGCTGATGGTCCAGCTCGGCGGCGACACCCCGCAGGAGGCGCGGCAGGCCGCCGACCGGCTGATCTCGGCGGTCCGGCGCGACGGCGGACCGACGGTGCACGAGTTCACCGACCCCGCCGACGAGAAGCGGATGTGGGGAGTCCGCGAGTCCGCGCTGGGCGCGACCGCCCACGTACCCGACTCGGAGAACACCTGGCCAGGGTGGGAGGACTCGGCGGTCGCCCCGGACCGGCTGGGCGGCTACCTGCGTGACCTCCAAGCGCTCTACCGCGAGTACGGCTACGAACAGGCCTCGCTGTACGGCCATTTCGGGCAGGGCTGCGTGCACACCCGCATTCCGTTCCGGCTGCGCACCGCCGACGGGCTCCGCGACTTCCGGTCCTTCCTCGAACGCGCCGCCGACCTGGTCGTTTCCTACGGCGGCTCGTTCTCCGGCGAGCACGGCGACGGGCAGGCCCGCGGCGAGCTGCTGCCGAAGATGTACGGCGACCGGCTGATCCGGGCGTTCGGCCGGTTCAAGGCGATCTTCGACCCGGACGACCGGATGAACCCCGGCAAGGTGATGCCCCCCTACCCGCTGGACAGCCACCTGCGCCTGGGCGCCGACTACGACCACGGCGCCGTGGACACCGCCTTCGCCTACCCGGACGACGGCGGCAGCTTCGGCAACGCCGTCCTGCGCTGCGTCGGCGTCGGCAAGTGCCGCCGGCACTCCGGTGGCGTGATGTGCCCGTCGTACATGGTCACCCGGGAGGAGGAGCACTCGACCCGGGGCCGCTCGCGGCTGCTGTTCGAGATGCTCGACGGCAGCGCGCGCGGCGGGACCATCGGTGACGGTTGGCGATCGGAGGCGGTACGGGACGCGCTCGATCTCTGCCTGGCCTGCAAGGGCTGCAAGGCCGACTGCCCGGTGAACGTGGACATGGCCACCTACAAGGCCGAGTTCCTGTCCCACCACTACGCCGGCCGGCTTCGCCCCCGGAGCCACTACTCGATGGGCTGGCTGCCCCTGGTGGCCGCCGTCGCCGCCCGCCTGCCGCGCACGGTCAACGCCCTCGCCCACGCGCCCGGCCTCGGCCGCCTGGCCAAGACACTCGGGGGGATCGACCAGCGCCGCGACGTCCCGGTCTTCGCGCCGGAATCCTTCCAGCACTGGTTCGCCCGCCGGACCCCGACCGGCGACGGCGCCCGCGGTGAGGTCGTTCTCTGGCCCGACACCTTCACCAACCACTTCCACCCCGGTGTGGCGCGGGCGGCGGTGGAGGTGCTGGAGGCGGCGGGCTGGCGGGTGCGCGTACCGGACCGGCCGGTGTGCTGCGGGCTGACCTGGATCTCCACCGGGCAGCTCGACATCGCCAAGCGGGTGCTGCGCCGCACGGTCGACGTCCTGCGCCCGCACCTGCGCGCCGGCACCCGGATCGTCGGGCTGGAACCGAGCTGTACCGCGGTCTTCCGCAGCGACGCGCACGAGCTGTTCCCCGCCGACGACGACGTCACCCGGCTGCGCGAGCAGACGGTCACCCTCGCCGAGCTGCTGCACGACCACAGCCCCGGCTGGCAGCCGCCCCACCTCGACGCGCACGCGCTGATCCAGACGCACTGCCACCACCACGCCGTGCTCGGCACCGCCGCCGACCGGGCCGTGCTGTCCGCGGCCGGAGTCGATGCCCAGTTCCTCGACTCCGGCTGCTGCGGTCTGGCCGGGAACTTCGGCTTCGAGCAGGGGCACTACGAGGTCTCCGAGGCATGTGCCGAGCGGGTCCTGCTGCCCGCCGTGCGCGACGCCGCCGAGACCGACGTGATCCTCGCCGACGGGTTCAGCTGCCGTACCCAGGTCGAGCAGAGCTCTGCCGCCGGCCGTTCCGCGATCCACCTGGCCGAGTTGCTCCGCGCCGGCCTGCGCCACGACGGCGTGTCAGGCCGTCCGGAGCAGAGCTGGGCCGACCGGCCGCGCCACCCCTCGGCCATCTCGCGATGGGCGACGGCCGGTCTGGTGGGCGTCGCCGCGCTCGCGCCGCTGGCCGCGTTGGCCCGCCGGAGAACCCGATGACCGGGATCCGGCTGGCCGCCGAGGCGTACCGGATTCCGACCGACGCTCCCGAGGGTGACGGCACCCTGGCCTGGACCAGCACCACGATGGTGCTGGTCCGGGCCGAGGCCGACGGTTGCACCGGGACCGGTTGGACGTACGGGCCGACGGCCGTCGTGCCGGTGGTGACCGACCTGCTGGCGCCGGTCGTCGCCGAACTGGACCCGGACGACGTTCCGGCGGCCTGGACCAGCATGCAGCGGCGGCTGCGCAACGCCGGGCGGCCGGGCGTCGCCGGGCTCGCCCTGTCGGCCGCCGACTGCGCGCTGTGGGACCTCAAGGCCCGCCGGCACGGCCTAGCGCTGGCGCGGCTGCTCGGCGCCGCCCGCCATGAGGTGCCGGTCTACGGCAGCGGCGGCTTCACCACCTATGACGCCGAGCGGCAGCACCGGCAGCTCGCCGACTGGGTGCACGAGCAGGGCATCCCCCGGGTGAAGATCAAGATAGGGGAGTCCTGCGGCACCGAGGTGGCCCGCGACCTGGACCGGATGACCGCCGCCCGCCGCACCATCGGCGACGACACCGAGTTGTACGTCGACGCCAACGGCGGCTACCAGCGCAAGCAGGCGATCCGGGTCGCGCGCGCCGCCGCCGACCTGGACGTGCGCTGGTTCGAGGAGCCGGTCAGCTCCGACGACCTGCCCGGTCTCGGCCTGGTCCGCGACCACGTCAACCCGGACGTGGCGGCGGGGGAGTACGGCTTCGACCTGGTCTACTTCCACCGGATGGCCCCGTACGTGGACTGTCTCCAGATCGACGTGACGCGGTGCGGCGGCATCAGCGAGTTCCTGCGGGCAGCGGCGGTGGCGGATGCCGCGGGCCTCCAGGTGTCCGGGCACTGCGCACCGCACCAGCACCTGCCGGTCGCCGCCGCCGTGCCCAACCTGCGGCACCTGGAATGGTTCCACGACCACGTACGGATCGAGTCCATGCTCTTCGACGGTGCGGCACCGGCGACCGGCGGTAGCCTCCCGGTGCCGCTGGACCGTCCCGGCACCGGCCTGGACTTCCGCACCGACCACGCGCAGCAGTACCGGGTGGCGTGAGATGACGCGCCGGTCCGTCGAACCGCCGCTGCGGCACGTGCTGGTCGTGGGCCGACTCGCCTGGGGCGGGCTGCTGCTGCTCGCGCCCGGCCTGCCGCTGCGGCCGTTGGGCCCCGGCACCGCCACGGCGGTCGGTACGTTACGGGTGCTCGGCGCCCGGCACATCGTCCAGGCGGCGGCGACCGGCGCGCGGCCCACACCACGCGTGTTCGCCGCCGGTGCGGCCGTCGACGCGATCCATTCGCTGACCGCGCTCGCCCTGGCTGCCGTCGACCGCCGGCAGCGGCCCGCCGCACTGGCCAACGCGGTGGTCGCCGCCGGTTGGGCGGCGCTGGGCGTCGCCGTCGCCAGACAAGGGGGAACACCGTGAGGACCGAGGAACTGCACCAACCGACCGGCCGGGTGCTGGTCGTCGTCTGTGACAAGGGCGAGGAGCCCGTCTCCGTCATCGGCGCCGCGCTGCGCCGGCACGACCTGCGCGCCGGCCGGGTCACCGCAGTGGGCGGCTTCCAGCAGGCCGAGGTGGGATGGTTCGACCGGGAACGCCGCGACTACCGGCGCATCCCGGTGCGGGAACAGGTGGAGGTGCTGTCCCTGCTCGGGGACGTGGCCTCCCGCGACGGCGAGCCGGTGCTGCACGTGCACGCGGTGCTCGGCCGCGCCGACGGCAGCACCGTGGGCGGGCACCTGCTCTCCGCACAGGTGTGGCCGACCCTCGAGGTGATCGTCACCGAGGTGGCCCCGGAGCTGGCCAAACGGGTGGACCCGGAGACCGGTCTGGCGCTGATCGCCGGTCCGGGCCGCTGACCGGTCAGTGGCACGGGTCGACCTGACCGAGCGTCACCGCCGTCTCCAGCATCAGCGCGTGCACGAACCCCTGCGGCAGGTTGCCGCGCAGTTGGCGCTGTCGCACGTCGTACTCCTCGGTGTAGAGCCCGGGCGGTCCGCAGGCCGCGCGGTTGCGCTCGAACCACCGGTTCGCCCCGACCGCGTCCCCGGCCTGCCAGGCGGCCAGGGCGGCGGCGAACCCGCAGAGCAGGAACGCGCCCTCGGCGTCGCCGAGCGGCCGTCGGTCGGGCCGGAACCGGTACAGGTAACCGTCCTGAGCCAGCTCCGCCAGGACCGCCCGGTGGGTCAGCCCGGTGCGCGGGTCCTGCGGGGGCAGCGCACCCCGGATGCCGGGTAGCAGCAACGCCGCGTCGACCCGGTCGTCGTCGTAGGACCGCTGCCAGTGCCCCTGCGCCGCCAGCCCGTGGGCCGCCGCGTCGGCGAGGATCCGGTCGGCCAGCGCCGTCCAGCGCCCCGCCAGCGCCGGTATGGTCGCACGCGCGGCCGCCCGCAGTCCCGCGACGCAGGTCAGCTTCGAGTGGGTCCAGTGCCGCGGCGGCAGCTCCCAGATGCCGGAGTCCGGCTGCGACCAGCGCCGGTCGATCGCATCGGCCGCCAGCTCCATGGCCCGCTGCCCGTCGCTGTCCAGCCGGTCGTGCCGCTGCGCGGTGGCCAGCAGCATCAGCACCTCACCGTACGCGTCGAGTTGGAACTGCCCGCGCACCCAGTTACCGGTCCGGGCCCGTGCCCCCGGGTACCCGGGCAGGTCGGGCAGCCCGTGCTCCCGCGGGACCGGACCGCCGTCGACGGTGTAGGCGGGGGCGAGGCGGTCCCCGTCGGCCAGCACCCGGTCGGTGAGAAAGGCGGCCGCGTCGTCGAGCAGGTCGAAGCGGCGCACCAGGGCCGACGCCTGCCCGGCGAAGGACTGGTCGCGGATCCACGCGTACCGGTAGTCGTAGTTGCGCCCGGCCATGGCGCGTTCCGGCAGGGCGGTGGTGGCGGCGGCGACCATGCCGCCGCCCGGGCGGGTCATGCCGCGCAGCACCGCGTACGCCAGCACGGCGTCACGGCGGGCCGGTCCGGCCAGCGACGGCACCACCGCCGACCAGTGGTGCTCGGTGATCCGCCACAACTCCGCTGGTTGCTGGCACGGCTGCTCCAACGGGCCGGTGGCGACCTCCAGCACCAGGTCGTGCCGGCCCCCGGCCGGGAGCGTCAGCTCGCCGACGAGGAAGCCGTGCCGGTCCCGCCGCAGCTCGCTCCCGCCGTGGAACCGCAGGTGCAGCCCGCCGGTACGGGCCAGCCACCGATCGCCGTCGCGGGCGACGTCGCGGACCGGTTCCCGGCCGAAGTCGGCCCGCGGGTCCACCACCACCCGGACCCGGGCCGGTCCCTCCACCGCGCGGATCTGGCGTAGCAGGACCAACTTCTTCCGCTCGCCCGGAAAGGCCAACGCTTCGCGGGACTCGACGATGCCGTCCCCGGTGACCCATCGACTCTGCCAGATCAACGATCCCGGCTCGTAGTGCCCACCCCACACGTACCGCCCGCCCGCCGGAGTGACCAGGAACCGGCCCGCCCCACCCAGCAGGGTGCTGAAGACCGCCGGGTCGGACCAGCCGGGGGCGCACAACCACGCTACGTCACCCGCCGGGCCGATCAGCGCACCCCGGTGCCCGTCGGCGAGCAGCGCGTAGTCGCGCAGCACGGCCGGGGTGACCCCGGTGTTCGGCTCGGTGTCGGTACCTGGCATGTCGTCCGCCCTACCGCGTCGCCCGGCCGCAGATCCCGCCGAGGACGACCGGCTGCGGGTGCGCTCCGGGCATGCGAAGGGCTCCTCTCGGCTCGGCGGCCTCGGAATCGTTCTTCCCGGCGTCCCACCCCAGAAACGCCTCAGGGCTGCTCACTTCCGGCAACCACCCGAACCCGCACATCGGGCCGGTCCCGGCGACTGGTCCGGGCGCGGACGGGTAGTGCCTCGTCGAGAGCGACGACGGGAGGCGACATGGGCAGGCGGGTGCAGGACGTCCGGGTGGCGGTGGTGACCGGCGCGAGCGCGGGAGTGGGCCGGGCCACCGCTCGCCTGCTCGCCCAGCGGGGTATCGAGATCGCCCTGCTGGCCCGGGGCCGGGTCGGGCTCGACGCGGTGGCCGAGGAGGTACGTGCCGCCGGCAGCCGCGCCTTGCCGATCGAGGTCGACATGGCCGACCACGAGCAGGTGGTGGCCGCCGGTCGGCGGATCATGGCGGAGTTCGGCCCGGTGGACCTGTGGATCAACGACGCCTTCAGCTCGGTCTTCGCACCGTTCCAGGAGACCCGGCCGGAGGAGTTCCGCCGGGCCATGGAGGTGTCCTACCTGGGCTACGTGCACGGCACCCGGGTCGCCCTGTCCCAGATGGTCCCCCGCGACCGGGGCACCATCGTGCAGGTCGGCTCCGCCCTGGCCTACCGCGGCATCCCCCTGCAGGCCGCCTACTGCGGGGCGAAGCACGCGATCGTCGGGTTCACCGAGTCGCTGCGCTGCGAGCTGCTGCATGAGCGCAGCAACGTGCGGGTGACGATGGTGCACCTGCCGGCGCTGAACACCCCCCAGTTCGACTGGCTGCTGTCCCGGCTGCCTCGGCACGCCCAACCCGTACCGCCGATCTACGAACCGGTGGTCGCCGCCCGCGCGATCGTCGGCGCGGCCGACCGGCCCGGGCGCCGCGAGTACTGGGTCGGCATGTCCACGGTGCTGACCATCCTCGGCAACCGGGTCGCCCCGGGACTGCTCGACCGCTACCTGGCCCGCACCGGCTACAAGTCGCAGCAGACCGCCCGGCCCGCGGATCACGACCGCCCGAACAATCTGTGGCAGCCGCTCGACGGGCCGGGCGGGCACGACTACGGCGCACGAGGCGAGTTCACCGGCCGCTCCCACAGTCGCAGCCCCCAGGCGTGGCTGTCCCGGCACCGAAGGTTGACCGCCGCCGGGCTGGCCGCCGCCGCTGCAGGGACTGCCGCCTGGCGTCGGCGCTGATCGCTGCCCGACCGCGCCGTATGTCGGTCGGCTGGCCCGACGCGACGACGCGATGAGTACGAACCGGGGCCGCCCCAGGGCGTTCGTATCTCGGCGGCCGCCAGGCGACGGCTCCGGTTCGAAGGCGAGGACGTCGTCACGCCCGCAGCCCGGCCGCGAGTCGCCAACCAGCCGGCGCACGAGTCCATCGGCGCCGAGTAACGGCGGCAGCAGGATCACGCCAGATAGCCCTCCGCTCCGGCGCTCGACAGCTGTGCGCGTACCCGTGGCGATGGGTGGGTGACCACGATGGTGGTGCCCTCCCGAGCGGCCGTTCCCAGCACAGCCAGCACCGCCTCGGCGGTCCCTGGCTCCAGCTCCAGCAGCCGTGATACGTCCATCTCCATCCGCGTCGGCCGGTGTGTGCGCAGCAGCGCGCCGACGGTCTCGGCCAGTACGGTGGTGTCGGCCCGACGCAGTGAACCGTGCAACACCACCACGATGGTCCCGGTGGCCCGGACAGTGGGCGTGATCGACAGCCACCTCACCTGTTTTCCCTGCGGTGCGCACGATGCTCGGCGAAGCCGGGTGGCCCGGCGGCGCCACGGGTCGCGACGGCGCCCATCGACGTCGGAGCGGGCCACGCCGAGCGCCGGGGAGGCCTGCGACTCATCGTCGGCCACGACCCCGACCGCGCAGGGTGAGCGCATTGCACACGTCGAAGACGCCAGGAACGTCCCAGGCCAGCTCACCGGCGGTCGTCCTGGTGTCCGGGTCGTTGACGACGCCGGTGAGGATGACCACGGCGTTCTGCACGGTCACCGATATCTGCTGCCGGCGGGTGCTCCAGTCGATGCTGATCCGCTGGGACACCAGCGCGGCGAGCCGCAGGTCCTCCTCCGATGGAGGGCTGTCCTCGGGGCGATGGTTGTGCTCGGGGTATGGCCAGGGAATCATTCCGCCGCCTCCCTCATCAGTTCCCGCCCCTCCCGACCGACCGTCACCGTCGTGCCGTCGTCGCGTCGTCCTGCGGCCGCCGATGCCCGGCGGCGACAAGGGCGAAGACGACCACGGGGACTGCGAGCCCCACCTGAGCCACCGACCGTGGCATCCAGGCGTCCGGATCGACTCCGATCAGACGAACGATGATGGAACCCAGCTGAGCTGCCGCCACGCCGAACGAGACGGTCAGCCACACGGGCGCGGCCTTCGGGCCCGGCAGGGCGAGTCGCCCGAGGAGGCCGACCACGACGCCGACGGCCACGGCGGTGACCAAACTGATCCCACTCACAGGTTCTCCTTCCCCCGACGCTCGGTCAGTACTCGGCGGCGGCGACCCGCGCCCGTCCCTGCACGGCCCCTGGCCGGGAACGCCGGGGGTCGTTCGAGGGCTGCCGAACCGGCGCCGGTGACGTGACGACGTGCGGGGGACCGTCCAGGGCTGCGGTGTCGAGGATCCGCCGGATCCGCGGATGCGGCGCGCGGATGGTGAGCACCGCGCCGCGACGGTTCAGACGCCGTCTCACATCCAGCAGCAGGCCGATCGCCGCTGCGTCGACATGCCGGCATTCGGACAAGTCGATCACCACCTCCATTGGCTGCAGAGACAGGACCCGGTCGATGGCCACACCGACCTCGGACAGCTGAGGCAGGGCGAGTTCCTCGACGATGTCGATCTCTACCCGGGGCACCCGACACTCCGGTGGGAGGGGAGGAGGTGCGGTCACGGCAGGCTCCTGTGCGCTTCTTGTTGGTTGCGACTTCCCTGACCACACTGCGCGCCGATCGTGGAGGTCATTCCGCGGAGCCATGACAGTTGCGTGACATCGGCGCCGGAAGCGACAACGGACCGCCGGCCTCCTCGCCGCCCACCCGGCACGGTTTCGGGCTCGGCGTTGCGACTTTCGTACCTCATGGAGACACCGGGACGACCAGAGCGTCGTGGCCGGCTCCTCAGGCGATCTCCCCGGTGCGATCACCCGCCGCCCAGTTCTGCCACCATTCGGCCTCGGTCGGCTCACCGGCCGCGGACACCAGCCGGCTGATCAGCTTCCGGCCACTGGCCGAGCCGGCGACACCGGCGGCACGGACCAGCTCGCGGATCCGGTCCGAGCGACCGCGGGTCACCGTACCGGTCAGGTGACGCCCCGTGTCGGTGAGGCCCAGCCACGCCACCCGTCGATCGGTGGTGCCCTGGCGTCGCTCCACCAGACCCCGACGGATCAATCGGTCGCAGGTACGCGTCACGGTCGACGGATGGACGTCGAGAGCGGCGGCCAGGTCCACCGTGCGCAGCGGCCCGCGCGCGGCAAGCAGCACCATCGTGCGGTACTGGGAAAGAGTCAGCTCCGCGTCGAGGCCGGCGAGCGTACGAGCGGTCAGACCGACGAGAACCCGGCTCAGCGCTGCAAGATCGTCGACGAGCGCCGCCTCGGCGTCGGTCGCCCCCGGATCGGGCCGCACGTAAAGTTCCACGAGCAATGATTGCATGCATACAGGAAGGGCGGTGGCGTGGTGGTGAGCCTTCGGGAGGGATCCCGACAGCGGCGGATCGAGCGTTGGGAACAGGTCAGCGCCGCTCCGCTGACCCTCCTGTCGGTGGTGTTCCTGGCCGCGTACGCGTGGCCGATCCTGGTGCCGGACCTCGCGAGGCGGTGGGTGGTCGCGTGCGAGGCGAGCGGCGTGGCGATCTGGCTCCTCTTCTGGGTCGACCTCCTGGTGCGGCTGGCACTCGCCGGGGACCGGTGGCGGTTCCTGCGCAGCCACCTGTTCGACCTGACGGTGTTGGTGCTGCCGTTCCTGCGTCCGCTGCGGGCGCTTCGACTGGTCACGGTCGTGCTGAACCTGACCCGCCGGACGACCGTCTGGGCCCGGGGGCGCCTCGCCCTCTACGTCAGCGCGACGACCGTCCTGCTGATCGTCGTGGCCGCACTGGCGGTGCTCGACGCCGAGCGGGGCGCGCCCGACGCCTCGATCACCTCCTACGACGACGCCCTGTGGTGGGCGGCGGTGACGATCACCACGGTGGGCTACGGCGATCTCTTCCCGGTCACCCCGGCCGGTCGGCTGGTGGCGCTGGGGCTGATGATCGGCGGGATCGGCCTGATCGGTTTCGTGACCGGCTCGCTCGCCACCTGGATCGTCGAACGGGTCGCCGACCGTGACCGTCCGCAGCCGGCGACGGCGGCCGACGTGGCGGCCCTGCGGTCGGAGATCACCGCGCTGCGGCTGATGATCGAGTCGCAGCCGGCCGTGGGACAGTCCGGGTCGGTGCATTCCCACCCGATCGGCCGCGATGGCTGATCCGGCGCGCGGGCAGGAGGCCGGTCGGCCGCGGTGGCTCGGCCTGCCGGCGGCGTTGGCCGTCATCGCCGCCGTGCTGCTCGTCGACGTGGCCGCCGCCGCGCACGCGGTATTGATCGGATTTCTCTCCCTGGCCCCGCTCGTGGCGGCGGCGGTGGACACGACGAGACGTACCGCCGTGGCGGCCGTTGCCGCGACAGTGGCCGCGATCGTGGCCGGACTGCCGAGCCAGACCCTCGGCAGTCTCGACCATGTCCTCCGGGTCGCGGTGGTGATCGCGGTGAGCATCGCTTCGCTCTACGTGGCGCGGGCTCGAACCCTCCGCGAGGAGCGGATCCGCCGCATGGGCGAGATCGTGAGGGTCACCCAGCGGGCGATCCTGCGCGACGTTCCACCCCGGGCCGGCGCGGTCGCCCTGGCGGCCCGGTACGTCTCCGCGCACCAGGACGCGGGCGTGGGCGGCGATCTCTACGAGGTGGTGCCCGGACCGGACGGGCTTCGCCTCATCGTCGGTGACGTCTGCGGCAAGGGACTTCCCGCCGTGCAGCTCGCGTCGGCGGTGATCGGCGCTTTCCGGCAGTCCGCGATCGTGCGCACCCGGCTGGAGGAGGTCGCCCTTGATCTCGACGCCCTGGTCGCCCGCGAACCTGCGCCCGCTCACGGCGCCACCTTCGTCACGGCCCTACTGGTGGAGATCCGTGGACCGGAGTTGTGGGTGGTGAACTGTGGGCACCCCGCGCCGCTGCGGCACCGGCCCGGCGCGGCGCTTGCCCCGCTCGGTCAGGAGGAGCCCGACCGACCACTGGGGTTGGGGGGCCCGCGTACCGCTTCGGCGCCGCACCGCTGGGCCGTGGGTGACCGGCTGCTGTTCCACACCGACGGTCTGATCGAGGCGCGTGACCGTACCGGTCGGTTCTTCCCCCTCGACCGCCTGGAACGTCCGCTGGCCGCTTCGTCGCTTGAAAAGGCGCTCGACGGGGTGTGGGACGCGGTACGCACCCACGTCGGCGGTGAGCCCCGCGACGACGTGGCGCTGCTGCTGGTCGAGCGGTTGCCGGACGGCGGCCGGCGAGACGACGGTAGCCGCTGACCGGTCCGGGCGCGGTCGGCGTCCTGTTCCCGTGGTTCGGGGCGCCTGGCCGGCACGACCTGGGTCCCTTCAGCGCGGTTCCCCGCTCGGGGTGGGTGTGGGATCGGGTGGCCGCGTCGGGGTTGGGTCTGACGCCTCGCTGGGGAGGGGCGTCGGGGAATCGGGGCTGCTCGGGGCCGGGGCAGGGGAGGCGGGCGGACTGGTGGACTCTTCGGCGGGCGGGGTGGTCGGCCCGGAGCTCTGCTGGGGGGCGGGGGTGGTGGTCTGCTGGGGCATGGGCGAGGCCGGCGGGCTGGTCGTCTGCTGCGGCACCGGCGGGGCCGTCTGCTGCCGATCAGTGTCTGCCGAAGCCGAAGATCGGACAGTTCCGGGGGCGGACCCGGTCCGGGTCGGTGGCGTGTCCTCCTCGTCGCGGTCCTCGGCTGCCGTCACCGGTGGACTCGTCCGCCCCGCTGGCCGGACCGGGCCCGGTTCACCGACGTTCGACCGGTGGTCGTCGGCGGTGGCTCCGGGTCCGGCCTCCTCTGCGACGGTGACCAGGGCCGACGATCTGCGGCAGGACACGCCGGCGAGCGCGAAGCGGTCGGGCGCTGGTTGGGACCTGCTCTCGTAGGTGCCTCGCAGGGGCACCCGGGCCCGCGACGAACGCAGCGGGACGGGCAGCCGCACCAGTCGTCCGGACTGCCAACGGTCCAGTGGTGCGGCCAACCGCTGGCCGGGGGAGAGCCGGAAGGACAACATCGAGGGGCCGGTGGGGGGCGTCCCGGTCACCTCGAGACCGAGCTCCGCGCCAAAGGTCCCGTTGCCCCGGTCGGAGGAGTACGTGACGGCGCAGCCGAAGGCCGCCGTACCCGGCTCCGAGGCACTGCCGGCATCCTTCGCCGATCCCGAACCGGGAAGCTGGGAGAGGAGCACCACACCCGCCAGCACCACCGGCAGTGCCCCGGCCAGTGCCGCCCGTCGGACGCCGGAGCCATCGCCTCGGGCGGCGACCGCGATCGTTGGCCGCGGCTCCGTACGGCCGACGGTGGCCGGCCGGAGTCGCACCGGATCGGCGGCGGCGGCAGCGGCGAGCGACCGGGCAACCGTGTCCGCCGTGGGGCGTTCGGCAGGGTCCGGAGCGAGGCACCGGCGGCGCAGTCCCTCGATCTCCTCGGGCACGCCATGTGCCCGGGGCATCTCCAGGGGGTCCTCACGTGGTGATCCGGTGGGCCGCCCGGTGAGACATTCGGTGAGGGTCAGAGCGAGAGCGTAGACGTCGCAGGCAGGCACGGCCGGCTCGCCGCGGAGTTGTTCAGGTGCCATGTAGGAAGGCGTGCCCCGGACCTCGCCCCGGCTGTTGACGGTTGGGGAACCAACTGCGAGGGCCACGCCGAGGTCGACCAGTTTCGGTCCTTCGGCCGCCAGCATGACATTGCCCGGCTTGACGTCGCGGTGCACCAGCCCCGCCTCGTGGATGGCCGCCAACCCGGCCGCGACCTGCGCACAGATCCGTCCCGCGTGGGGCCACCCGAGCGCCCCGCAGCGGCGGATCAGGTCGCCGAGTGTCTCGCCGTCGACGTATTCCAGCACCAGGAAGGGCGACCGGCGCACTCCCGACAGGCGGGTCTCGCCGTAGTCGTAGACCGCCGCCACGTTCGGGTGGTTCAGGCGCGCCGCTGCTCTTGCCTCGTCGCGCACCGCGTCCCGCCACCCGCGACCGGCCGTACTGCCGGGGACCAGCATCTTGACCGCCACCGTCCGGTCGAGCAGCTGGTCCAGAGCCTGCCAGACAACGGCCGAACCTCCGCGGCCGACCTGGCGGACCAGGCGGTAGCGTCCTCCCAGCGTCCGCATCGCTCACCTCCTCCCGGCCGTGTCGATCGCTGTACGTCGCGAGGTCCTGCTACCCCGGCCCGCGACGGGGAAAACGGCGGGATCGGCGGCAGGGGTACCTGGGCCGGGGACGGGTACCGCCCATCGGTGAGGGATCAGTCAGGCGACCGCCGCCCGCTGCTGCGAGGTGCCTCCGCCAACCTGGTGCGAGCCGGGCTGAGCTGCGGCAGCCTGCTCGTCATCGGTTTCACCGTGCTGCTCGCCGCCCGCGTGGTCGTACGCCTCGGGCCCGTCACGGTCGCGGTCGCGGCGGCGCTGCTCGTCGCCGCGTTGTTGCTGCCGGTCGTCGACGCGCTCCGCCGCATCGGCATCCCGCGGGGTCTGTCGGCGTTCATCACGGTCCTTGGACTTCTCGCCGTGTTGACCGGTCCGCTGGTGCTGCTCGGTGCCCGGGTCGCCGGCCAGTTCGGAGACCTGGGACGGCAGCTCGACGAAGGCGTGGGCCGGACCAGATCCTGGCTGATCCGGGGGCCTGCGCCGCTCGACGCCCGACAGCTCGACCAGTTGTGGCGTGAGCTGCGCGGGGCGCTCGTCGACGCGGCCCCCGCGCCGGTGGTGGGGGCCTCTCTCGTCGCCGAGACACTGGGTGCGGCGGCGCTGGCGGTGGTGCTGCTGTTCCTGCTGCTCAAGGACGGCCGGCAGATGTGGGGGTGGCTGGTGGGCCGGCTGCCCGAGCGGCACCGTGGGCGAGCGGATCGGGCGGGTCGAGCAGGTTGGGCAGCTGTCGCCGGCTACGTCCGGGGCACGGTGATCATCGCGGCCGTCGACGCCCTCGGTGTGGGGCTGGCGCTGTTGGTCGTCGGGGTGCCCCTGGTGCTGCCGCTGGCGCTGCTGACCTTCGTAGCGGCATTCGTGCCGATCGTCGGCGCGACCCTGGCCGGCGCCGCAGCCGTCCTGGTCGCGCTGGTGGCCGATGGTCCGGTCGCGGCCCTGGTCGTGCTCGCTGCCGTCATCGGAGTGCAGCAGGTCGAAGGCAACCTGCTCCAACCCCTGATCATGGGCCGCACCGTGCGTCTGCACCCGGCGGTGATCCTGATCGCGGTCGCTGCCGGAACGGTCCTGGCCGGTGTCGCGGGCGCGGTGGCCGCGGTGCCACTCTGCGCCGCCGCCTACCAGATCGCCCTCGCCCTGTCCGGGGAGGCCGGGCCTGCCAGCTGCACGCCCTCATCCCCGACGCACTGATGATCCGCCCGGACCCTGGCCCAGGGCTCGACCGGCGGCGCGGGGCTGCGCGCTCCGGAGGGTGACGAGCCGCTGCCGCTGGTGCTGTCCGTGCTGTCATTCGACGCCGACCATCGGTTGCGGGGGTGCGACGACGTCCGGGTGGGCGGTCTGGTCCCCGGTCCGGTGACGTGGGCTCGCGGGAAGAGATCACCCGTGAAGGCGACGGAGAATGTCCGGCAGGTGCTCCGGCAGGGCGACGGTCCGCAGGTCGGCCAACGTCGCGTCCAGCAGGCGGGTGATCCGCGGGTCGTCCCGGCCGGCCCGCCGCAGTTCGTCCACCGCGATGGCGAGGAAGTGGTCGAACGACTGACGTTCGGCTCTGGCCCGCACCGCGCCGTCGTCGTCCCGTACCACCCAGGGGTGAAACGGCCGCGCGGCCAGCCGGCGCAACAGGTCGTGCATCTCCTGCGCCGCCCGCACGGCGGTGGTGGTGTCGTTGATGCCTGGCGACAGGGCCCGCTCGGCGATGTCGGCGAGCTGTCGGAAGCCGAAACCGACATCCTGCCCGGGCGTGCGCTCGATGCTGATCGACACCACCCGGGCCGCCTCCTGCGCTGCCACCGGGGTGTTGGTCTCGTTGTCGAGCGGGTGGACGGTCACCAGCGGCTGCCCGGCTGCGACGAAGTCGCCCGGAGCTGGCAGGACGGCCATCGCGGAGCCGTGGCGGCGAGCGAGAGCGGCGAGCAGGTGCAGGTCGATGTCGTCGACGAGCCCCGGGACATCCGCGCAGACGGTCTGGTTCGGCGGGGACAGTGACACCGACGTTCGCTCGATCTGGTCGTCCGGGTACTGCTCACCGATGGTGCCCCGGGTCTGCGCCCCGATCGCCGCGATGATGTGCGACACCCGCATGGTGGTGGTGATGTGATGCAGGTAGTAGATGAACAGTCCGCTGCTGGCGAGCACCAGCGCCATCGCGACGGCCAGGGACAGTTCCGGCAGCCGCACCGTGGACCGGTCCGGCAGCGTGGCGAGGACCACCATGGCGAACAGGAAGGTCGCGACGAACGTCCCGAGGGTGGCCTGGGTCACCCGATCCTCGAGGAACGTGCGGAGGACCCGTGGTGAGTACTGACTACTGGCCAACTGCAGCGCCACCACCGTGATGGAGAAGACCAACGCGGTGAACGAGATCATCGCGGTGATGATCGACGACAGGAGCGACCGGGCGCCGGCGGGGCCGCTGGGAAGGATGTCGTTGAACGGCAGGGCCAGCCGCAGCTCAAGCAGCGACAGTCCGATCGCCAGCAGTACCGCGCCGGCGGAGAACGCCGCCGGCACCAGCCAGAAGGCCGCGCGCAGGGAGGCGAGCCGGGAACGACGGGTACGCGGACGGGCCATGCCGGCCCTGTTCCCGGAGGAAGGCGTCGCCACACTCCCCAGAACCGCGCCGGTTGGAGAAACACGCCGCGGCTCTGCCGTCTCCGCTCGCGGGGGGCAGTCAGGAGAAATGGGGGCGGACGCCCCGTTCACCACCGCGTGCCGCGTCCCGCACCTGCTGGTTCGCCTCGTCCACCGAGCAGCCGGTGGCCCGCAGCAGGTCGCTGGCGGTCACTCGGACCTGAGTGGCGACGGAGGTGGCGAAACTCGGCAGTTCCCGGCCGGTGGCCCGGCCCGCCCCCGCGGCTGCGCGCAGAGCATGCCGTCGGGTCCCGTCGTGGTCCCGGTCGGACCGCACCTCCCGCTGCAACTGTCGTACGGCGTCGGCGAGTGCGGCGACGGCGTCGGGGAGGTCTCCGGGGATCTTTTCGTCGTACTGCACCATCGTCGCCGACCGTCGGGCCAGGTTCTGGCTGTCGGCGACGACGCGGGTCAGGTAGGCGACGCCGCGTTCGTACCGCTGATAGTGCCGCCGCCAGTGCCACCTGGCGGGCGCGACCGTCACCACCTCTTCCGCTCCGCTGAGCGCTTCGCGGAGTCGCTCCACGTCCGGCCCCATGGCGCGTAGGCCGTCCATCGCCTCCACGGCACGATCCGAGTTCCTGGTCCGTATCGCCGCCTCCGTCTCGTGGAGGTTGCGCGCGAGCGCGTCGAAGACCGGCGGTACCGCCCGGCGCAGGACGCGCATCGGGTGAAGGGGCAGTAGTAACGCCACCACCAGCAGACCCACCAGGCTCCCGGTCACCGCGTCGACGATCCTGGGTAGCTCCAGGTTCTGTTGGGTGGAGGAGAGCGTGGCGATCAGCACCGCCGTACCACCGACCTGGCTGACCACGGTGCCGCCCCGGCCGGTCAGCCCGAGGGCCACTCCGATGGCCAGGGTGACGATGATGCCCGTCTGCCATGGTCCGGTTCCGATGAGCAGGACCAGTCCGTCGCCGATGGCGATGCCCAGCCCCACCCCGAACAGCAGTTCGAACGTACGGCGGGTGCGCTGGCCGATCGCCGCGGCGATCGTGCCCACCGCGGCTGTCGGCGCGAAGACCGGATTCGGATTCCCCAACAGGTTGAACGCCAGCCACCAGGACAACGCCGCTGCCAGCCCGGCTTGCACCGCGATCAGTCCGATGATCTCCAACTGGCGCAGCCGCAACCGTCCCGCCCGGCTGGTCCGACCACGGGTTCCGGCGATCACTCTCCTTGCTTGCCGGCCGAGCACGACCAGCGGTGCCGTGTCGCCCCGCTTCGGCGGCGGATTCGTCACGCCCGCGACTACCCGTCAGGCCACCGCTGAATCGTGCAGCCGACTCTGGTCAGCAAGCAGGCGGGTGCGGAGCGGTACGAGTCGGACGTCGGGGGTAGGTCTGAGGAATGGTGTTGGAGAACCCCGGTGATCTGCTGCGTCTGCTCGTCGTCGCGGTGCTGGTTTATCCGGCACTTGTGGTCATCCTGCGGGTCTCCGGCAAACGGACGCTGTCCAAGCTCAACGCGTTCGACTTCGTGGTCACGGTGGCGTTGGGTTCGACCCTGGCAACGATTCTGCTGTCTCGGGACGTCTCCCTGGCCGAGGGGATCGTCGCGTTGGCCCTGCTGGTCGGCCTGCAGTACCTGGTCGCCGTGTTCGCGGTCCGGTGGCCGCCGTCGCAGCGGCTGCTCAAGTCCCAGCCGACCCTGCTGCTGCGTGACGGACGGCTGCGGCACCGAACCTTGCGCCGTGTACGGGTGGCCGAGAGTGAGGTCCGGCAGGCCGCCCGCAGCCACGGCTTCGGTGACCTTGCCGACGTGGCGGCGGTGGTGCTGGAGAGCGACGGAAGCCTCAGTGTCATCAACCGAAGCCAGCTCGGTGATGGCAGCAGCCTGGCCGACGTGCGCGACGAGGAGCGGTAGCCGGACTTCAGGCGACGGTCGCCCGGTCGCCCGGCCGCTCGGGCGGGCTATCGGCCCCTTGACCGGTCGACCATAACGAGGACCGGTTCGCCGGCCGGAAAGGCTGCGCCGAGCGGTGCCACCCCGCCGCCCTGCGGGTATGCGCCCCGGTGGTGGTCGTACCGGGCGAGCCCGCCGTCGCATGGCTCCGCCTAATTCTCATCGTCAACGGTCTCGGTGCGGCCCTCCCGGGTCACGGTCGGCTCCAGATGCTCGTCCGGTTGTGGGGCCTGCGCCATGGTGTGGTGCGGATCGCCGTCCGGCGAGAACAGCACCTGGTCGGTCTTCGAGGTCTTTTCCCGGCTCTCGTCCGGTTCGGTCATCGCCCTCCTCCTTCGGTTCGGGTGCCCCTCAACGCTATGCCGGAGGTTGACTATCCGAACCGGATTCGTGCCATCTGGCTAGGGCGGACAGTGGGAGGTTGGAACCAAGGGTGGGCCTGCTGCACCGACAGGTGACAGGTGACAGGTGGAGCTTGCGTTCGGCGGTGCGGTGTCCGGTGATGCCGGCCAGCCACAAGCGGTTCGGGCCACCGGCGGTGAAGTTCCGCTGGACCACGTCGTCGTGCACCGGCGGACCGGCCTTGCCGCCCTGCCCGACGCTTGCGCTCGCTGAACGCGCTGAACCGGCCCATGCGGGAGCAGATGCGGTGCGGCCCGCTGGTCGGGAGTGTGGATCTAACGGTGTTTCCGGCCTGACCCGCCAGGCGTTGTGCCTGGTGAGGAGGGTGCCGTAATGACCGCGACACTGAACGACCAGACCGGACGTAGGAAGCGGCCCGAGCCGTCGGCGGAGGCGAAGGCCGCCGCCGATCTGGTCCGGGCCGCTAAGGAACAAGGGCTGTCGTTGACCGGCCCGGACGGGCTGCTCAAGCAGCTGACCAAGACGGTCCTGGAGACCGCGCTCAACGAAGAGATGACGGAGCACCTCGGCTACGAAAAACACGACCAGGCTGGTGCCGGGTCGGGCAACATCCGCAACGGCACCCGGTCGAAGACCGTCTTGACCGACGCCAACGGTCCGGTGCAGATCGACGTGCCGCGGGACCGGGCCGGCACGTTCGAACCGCAGATCGTCCGCAAGCGGCAGCGGCGCCTGTCGGGGGTCGACGAGGTCGTGTTGTCGCTGTATGCCAAAGGCCTCACGACCGGGGAGATCAGCGCGCACTTCGCAGAGATCTACGGGGCTTCGGTGTCGAAGGAGACGATCTCCCGGATCACCGACAAGGTGATCGAGGAGATGACCGACTGGTCCCACCGGCCCCTGGATGAGATCTACGCCGCCGTGTTCATCGATGCCATCGTGGTCAAGGTCCGCGACGGGCAGGTCGCGAACCGGCCGTTCTACGCCGCGATCGGGGTCACCCTCGACGGGGAGAAAGACATCCTCGGGCTGTGGGCCGGCTCCGGCGGTGAAGGCGCGAAGTTCTGGATGAGCGTGCTGACCGACCTGCGTAACCGGGGCGTCAAGGACGTGTTCTTCCTCGTCTGCGACGGCCTCAAGGGCCTGCCCGAGGTCGTGACGAACGTGTGGCCCCGCACGGTGGTGCAGACCTGCGTGATCCACCTGATCCGCAACACGTTCCGCCTCACCTCCCGCCGGTACTGGGACGAACTCAAGCGCGACATCAAGCCGATCTACACCGCCGTCAACGCCGACGCCGCCCGGGCCGCCTTCGACGACCTGGCCGACAAGTGGCGCGGCCGGTATCCGGCGGTGATCCGACTGTGGGACAACGCCTGGGCGGAGTTCATCCCGTTCCTCGACTACGACCTGGAAATCCGCAAGGTCATCTGCTCCACGAACGCGATCGAGTCCCTCAACGCCCGCTACCGGCGAGCGGTCAAGGCCCGCGGCCACTTCCCCAACGAGCAGGCCGCGTTGAAGTGTCTGTACCTGGTGACCCGGTCCCTGGACCCCACCGGAGCAGGCAGAACCCGATGGACGATGCGCTGGAAACCCGCGTTGAACGCCTTCGCCATCACCTTCAGCGACCGCTTCCCAGCCGCTGAAACCTACTAACCAAGCTCGCCGGAAACACCGTTAGCGAGACAGCCCCCGCTGGTCTCGGTTTTTGCCGAAATGGCATGGATCCTTGCTGTCGGCGGACGCTGCTCGCACGCTGTTGGCATGAACGATGTCGAGTTGCTGCGGGCCGATGAACGGATCTGGGACGTGGTGGTGGTCGGTGGCGGTACTGCTGGTCTTTCCGGAGCGTTGAACCTGGCCAGGGTGCGCCGGTCGGTGTTGGTGATCGATGCGGGTGAGCCGCGTAATGCGCCGGCGGTCAATGTCGGCGCGCATGGCTTGCTTGGTCGTGAGGGGATCTCCCCGCTGGAGTTGCTGCGGCGCGGGCGGGAGGAAGTCGCGTCGTACGGCGGCCGTGTCGTTTCGGGCCGGGTGGCTCGGGTCGATCGGGACGGCGAGACGTTCTCGGTCGTCGCTGAGGATGGGCAGCGGGTGCGAGCGCGGCGGGTGCTGGTGACGACGGGGTTGGTCGACGAGTTGCCGGACGTGCCGGGGCTGGCTGACCGGTGGGGCCGGGATGTGCTGCACTGCGTGTACTGCCACGGCTGGGAGGTCCGCGACCGGGCGATCGGTGTGCTCGGCAGCTTCCATCAGGCGCTGTTGTTTCGGCAGATGTCGGAGGATGTCACCCTGTTCCGTCACACCGGCATCGAGCTGACCGGCGAGCAGTGGGAACAGCTCGCGGGCCTGGGCGTCGCCGTGGTTGACGGGGAGATCGCCGGCGTCGAGGTCGATGCCCAGGATCAGCTCTCCGGCGTCCGGCTCGGGTCAGGCAGGGTGGTGCCGGTTCGCGTGCTGGCGGTCGCTCCTCGGTTCATGGCCCGCGCCGGGTTCCTCGAGGGACTGGGTCTGAGGTTGCGGGAGCACCCGATGGGCCTGGGGGAGCAACTCCAGGTAGATGCGTCCGGTTTCACCGGGGTGTCCGGCGTGTGGGCGGCGGGCAACGTCAGCGATGTGCTGGCTTTGGTGCCGGTCGCTGCCGCGGGTGGGGTCACCGCGGCCGCGGCGATCCACATGGATTTGTTGATGGCTGACGCCAAGGCTGCCGCCGCGTCCCGGGTCGGGGGCGCAGGTGTGTTCGATGGCCCACTGGAGGCCGAGGTGTCACGGCGTGTGCTGGGCGCCGGTGGGCACGGCCTGGATCCGTTCTTGGGCGAGCAGTAAGCAACTCGGGCGTCAGGTGGTGCGGGCCTTGAGATCGGCTCGCTCTACCTGACGCCGGAAGAGGACGAGTAGTTCGACAGGTTGGTCGCCGTCGGGTCCGAGCCAGTGCGACACGTGGGACAGGAGCTTGTGCGCCTGGATGCCGGCGGGCCGGCTGAGCGGTACGAACGTGTGCTTCCGACGAACGGCGCCCGCCAGCCGAGGTACCGTTCGTCGGTGGCGTCCTGTGGGCGACACCGGCCTGGTTGGAGGTCGGGATGGCGACGTTGCGAATCGACTGCCGTCGTGCTCAGTCCATGACGGCGGTGGCTTCCACTTCGACGAGGTAATCGGGGCCGGCGAGGGCGCTGACGCCCAGCCCGGTGAACGGCGGGACCGGAGTGACTCCGAGCTTCGTGGCGGCCCGGGTGATGCCGTCGATCAACGGCGTCATCTTGTCCGGTGTCCAGTCGACGACGTACACGGTCAGGCGTACCACGTCACCGAACGACCCACCGACCCCGGCCAGGGCCGTGGCGACGTTGAGGTAGCACCGCTCGACCTGGGCGGTGAGGTCTCCGACGCCGACCGTGCCGCCGTCCGCGTCGACGGCCACCTGGCCGGCGATGAAGACCTGCTTCGCGCCGGTCGCGACCGCGACGTGACGGTACAGGTCGACCGCCGGTAGGCCTTCCGGACTGATGAACGAGACGGCCATGGTGCGCTCCTTCCGGGTGAAGCCGCTGATCAGCGACGCTATTGGTCCAGGTGTGGCCTTGGGGCTCATCGGCGGTGTGGTGGCGGACGACCAAGTCGGGACGTGCCCGATGAACGTGGCCGCGGTCGGCGGAGGCGGTGGGCGGCGGCTTCGATGCGGGTCAGCCTGTATACCCAACCGCCCTCCATCGATGCGCAGCATCGGGCCGGATCCTCGTCAGGTGCGTCCTGGCGGGAGCTGACCATTCTCACCTCGGTGGACCGGGGGTGCTGACCCTGCATCAAGGCAGTCGTGAGCGCGGAGCTGGGCGAACGCTTGCGTGGCCGGGGTTCCCTGCGCGGCGGGTCAGGCGGCAGGCGGACGCGCCGGGCGGACGTCCGTCTGCCGCCTGTCTCGGACGTGCCGGGTGGTCAGCGGCGGCGCAGCGCCGGCTCGAGCAGGGCGGGCGGGGTGTCGTTCTTCTCGTGGGCGGCGAGGTCGACGCCGGGAGCCACGATCGCGTCGATCGCGTTCAGCACGTCGGTGCTGAGCACGGTGTCCGCGGCGGCGAGCTGCGAGTGGAGGTGGTCGATCGTGCGGGGCCCGATGATGGCGCTGGTCACGCCCGGGTGGGCGGTGACGAAGCCGAGCGCGAGCTGGATCATGCTGAGGCCGGCCTCGTCGGCAACGGTGGCGAGCTGCTCGACGGCGTCGAGCTTGGCGCGGTTGGCGGGGATGCTGATGTCGTAGCGCTGCTGCATGAAGCCCGCGCGGTTCGTGCTGATTGCGTGGCCGGCGCGGATCGCGCCGGACAGCCAGCCGGACGCCAGCGGGCTCCAGGCGAGCACGCCCATGCCGTACTCCTGCGTCGCGGGCAGCACGTGGGTCTCGATGCCGCGCTGCAGGATCGAGTAGTTCGGCTGCTCGGTCACGTAACGGCTCAGCCGTCCCTCGCGGGCGGCCCACTGCGCCTGCACGATGCGGTAGGCCGGGAAGGTCGAGGAGCCGAAGTAGCGGATCTTTCCCGCGCGCTGCAGGTCCGTCAGCGCCGACAGCGTCTCGTCGTCGCTGGTGGTCGGATCCCACCGGTGCATCTGGTAGAGGTCGATGTGGTCGACGCCGAGGCGGCGCAGGCTGTTCTCCAGGGCGGTGACCAGCCAGCGGCGCGAGCCGCCCCGCTGGTTGCGCTCGTCGCCCATCGGCAGGGTCGCCTTGGTGGCCAGGACGACAGCGTCGCGGCGGCCGGCGATGGCCTTGCCGACCATCTCCTCGGACTGGCCGCCGCTGTAGGCGTCGGCGGTGTCGATGAGGTTGATCCCCGCCTCGAGCGCGCCGTCGACGATGGCGGTGGCGTCCTCCTGGGTGGTGTTTCCGATCTTGCCGAAGTTCATCGCGCCGAGTACGAGGGTGCTGACCTGCACACCGGTGCGACCCAAGGTGCGGTACTGCATGACTGTTCCTCCTTCAGGCGTCCGGCCGTCCGCGTTTGGCGGCAGCCCCGGCCGGTCGGTATGCTGAACAAGCGGAACGCTGTTCCGGTAACCAACATACGGAACAACGTTCCGGTTGCCAAGTGGAGTGACGGAGGTAACGCGACGTGGCCGACACCGACAGCGGCTCGGAGCGACCGGCCCCGCGCAAGCGGGCCGACGCCCGGCGCAACGAGAGGGCCCTGCTCGACGCTGCGGCCGCGGCGTTCGTCGCCTCCGGCGTCGACGTCCCCGTGCGGGACATCGCCGTCAGGGCGGGCGTCGGCGTGGGCACGATCTACCGCCACTTCCCCACCCGGGCCGACCTCATCGTCGCCGTCTACCGGCACCAGATCGAGGCGTGCGCCGACGCGGCACCGGCGTTGCTGGCCGACAGCGACACACCGCACGCGGCCCTGGCCCGGTGGATCGACCTGTTCGTCGACTTCCTGGTCACCAAGCACGGCCTCGCCGCAGCGCTACAGTCCGACGACGCCGCCTTCCAGACCCTGCACGCCTACTTCCTCGACCGGCTGGTCCCGGTCTGCGACCACCTCCTGGACGCCGCCGTCGCCGCCGACGAGATCCGCCCCGACCTGGACGCCTACGGCCTGCTGCGCGGCGTCGGCAATCTCTGCATCGGCGCGGGCAACGACCCCCGCTACGACGCACGACGCCTGGTCGACCTCCTCGTCACCGGACTTCGCGTCCGCTAGGTGACGCTGCCGCTGGGCGACCAGATCGAACGCGGGCGGCCGCCTTCGGATCCCTTGGCCCAACGGTGGGCGTCCTGACCGGCTTTGCTCGGGATGCACGCCTCGGTTCTGCGGGCGCGCAGGTGAGCGGTTACTTTGCTGGTCGGCTTGAAGAACCGTGACTACTCGGGTCGTTGTGCGAAGACACCGATGTTTCCCTCGATCCAGATGGGTCGGGCTACCAACCTGCTGATTCGCCACCGCTCGCCTACGCGCCGCAACTCGAACTCGTACGTGCCGCCGTTGTGCCACAGCCGCCCGCCCGGCACGTTGTCACGTCGTAGCCAAGCCAGCACGTTCGCGGTTGCCGTGGCGGTATCGCCCGTCACATCGGCGATCACCCCGGTGACCACATGCTGTGTGCCATCCAACACGCCAAGCTCCCGTCGCCACCGATCTACCGGCTCGGGGCCGGGGAGAGTCTCTGCGTCGCCGCCGCTCATCGCGGTGTAGTCGACGACCACGGTGTCGGCGAACGTCTCCACCAGAGCGTCCCAGTCACGGCGGTCCACAAACCAGGCGTACTCGGTGATCACCCGCTGGATGGCGAACTGGTCGACCAGATCCTGTAGACGCATGTCACAACTCCTCTTCGTGGTGGCTGAAGGTGGTGGCGGAGGGGCGCCTCGACTCAAGGCGCCCCATCACCACCGGGTTACTTGGCGTCGAACGCCGCGTACATGCTGGCGTCGCTCGCCACGTTGAGTGCTTCGGCTGCGACCAGCGGGTTCCAGAAGTCGACGTAGCGGCTGATCTTTCCCTCCACCGTCTCCACGACGGAGATGTAGGTCTGGTTGTACGGCTTGCCGGTGCCCACCGCCTGGCCCACGGACTTGAACTCGGCGATGACCAGGGTGGGGTCGACGGTCTCGTGGAAGTGCAGGTCGACGAACTCCACCTCGAAGTGCTCGGGGAAGTTCCGCATGTAGTCGAACAGGGCCTGCTTGCCTGCGACCTTCTGCGGGAAGCCGGCCGGACCGTACGGGAACTCCAGGACGCCGTCCTCGGTGAACAGGTCCACCCACTCCTCGATCCGCCCGGACGACAGGTACTCCAGGTGGTTCTTGAAGGCTTGCTGGGCGGTTTCGCGAACGTTCATGGCGCTTGTCCTCTTCCTTGGTGTTTCCGATGGGTGCTGAAGGGGTCCGGGTCGGCGGGCCAGCCGCCTAACGCGAACATCTTCGCGTCAGACCATAGCCCGTGCGCGGTCAAACGCCAAACTTCTCGCGTTAGGATTACCTCCGTGAGTGACCAACACCAGTCCCGCCCCGGCGGACGCACCGCGCGAGTCCGCGCCGACGTCCTACGCGCAGTCGACGACCTGACCACCGAACAACCGCTGGCCCAACTCACCCTGGCCCAGGTGGCGGAGCGTTCGGGAGTGCACCTGGGCACCCTCTACCGGCGCTGGGGCACTCTCGACGGCCTACTACTCGACGCGGTCGCCGAACGCCTCACCACCGGCTCGCCGATACGCGACACCGGCAACCTCCACGCCGACCTGGAGGACTACGCCCACCGTGTCGCCGAAGACCTCTCCGGCCCAGATGGACAACTACTGCTGCGTACGCTGGTCGCCGTCCGTCTCGGGACCAAGGCGGAACTACCACCCGCCCTCACCCGACGGTTCCACGAAATGCAGGCACTACTCGATCGAGCTCGCGCACGCGGCGAGAATCCACCCACACTCCAACAGGTCGTCGACATCGTCGTGGCACCGCTGTACACAGCCCTACTGTTCGGCACCACACCAGCCAATCCAGCCACCCTCGTCGACCGCCTGCTGAAGCTTCACCCCGACCAATGACGTGGCCGCCAGGCGCCGCGGCGTGATTCGCTGACGGCGCCCCTGTCCTCGTCGGCCGTCGATTCAGGTCGCGGCGGCCTTCGCCGGGCAGGTCGGCCTCGATGCGTTCCTTGCGGACCTCGCCGGCGACGGTGTCGGTGACGGTCTCCTTGCCCAGACGTACGCGCTCCACCGGAACCGTCTCGGTGTCGACGACGGGGCGTTCGGCGTGCCAGGGGCAACGTCGTGTCCTTCCTCGCCGATCGCCGGGCCAACGGGGGTCTTGCCGATGTTGGCGTCGGTGATCGGCTCCCGCTCCAGGCGTACCTCCTCGCGCTGCGGCGGGACCGTGACCTGCTCGTGCTCGCCGACGGCGGACGAGCGGCGGCCCACCTCCGGGGCCGCCGCCCCGTCACTACCGCGTGTGGCGTGGCGTCGTACTGCGGCCCGCGGTAAGTGCTGGTCCTGTCTTTCGGGTACGCCACCAGATGGTGGCGGTGATGACGACGACCGCAAAGGCGGGGACGAGCTGATACGGCGTGCCGACTCCGGCTGAGCGGTCCTGCAGTGCGCTACCGAGGTCCACCCGCAGGGTGACGGCCAGGACGAGGGAGAACGTGTTGAGTACGGCGTGCAGCATGACGGGGATCTCGAGCCCGCCGGTGCGCCAGGTGATGACGGCCAGTCCGGTCCAGAGCACGAAGTACCAGACGATGATGTACGGATCCGTCGCGCCGTGTACGGCCGTGAACAGCACGCTCGAGACCAGCACCCCGGCGACCAGTCCCGCCCGTGGGCTGCGGGTCCAGCTTCCGATCACGCGGAAGATCAGGCCACGGACGCCGTATTCCTCGCCAGCCGACTGCAGCGGGGTGAGGAGCATCGTGGCGAGGAAGATGGCGACGAGGTCGGTCTGCGACCAGGGGAACTCCTCGACGGGTGTGAGGGCTCCGACGGCGTTGACCACCAGCCAGGCGGGACCGAAGATGAGCAGCGACCTGCCGAGCAGGTCGAAGCGGAACCGCGACGTCACGGAGTGCAGCGACGCACCGGGTACGCCGTAGAGCCACCGCTGGATGAGCATGCTCCAGGGAATGAGCAGGCCGAGGGAGAGCATCGTGCTGGCGTGGTACAGCGGCGTGTAGTCGGTGCCGCCCACGATTGGCGGGGTGTTGCCCATCCGTACGTCGATGAGCGCAGTCGCCCTGCCGACGACGTTCGGGAAAATGACGATCCCTGCCAGTAGGAGGATGATGGCGAGAATGCCGCGGCCGATCCGGCGTTCTTCGCCGGCGAGCACCCGGTGGTACTCCACTCCGGTGGGGACTGACGGCCCGTTGCGAGGCTCGGCCGGGGTGAGTAGCGAGTTCGGCGCGTTCATGGTGGTCATGGCTTCCTCTGGTGGATGTGGCTACTTGCCGGCCTGGTCGAGCACGCTGTGACGCAGGCGGAGTGCCCGCTCGGTGCTCCCCAGTACGGCCCCGACGGCCAGGGCGAAGTTGAGCCAGATCGGTAGCCGGACGGGCGATTCGAAAGTTCCGACGTTCTCGGCGATCGGGGGGATCCGCGACAACGGTTCGGCCAGTTGCAGCAGGTTCAGGCCCACGCCGACGAGGAGCATCAGCGCCGAGAGGAAACTGATCGAGTGGCTCAGTGCCGGGTGCTCGCGTTCGATGCGGGCGCGGCGCCCCTCGGCGGACTTCGGGTCAGGGATGAGCCGGTGCTCCGCGCCGGCGGTGGTGACGTAGTGGCAGCGCTTCAGCCCGAAGGTGCTGGCCGCCACCTCGATGGTGCCGCCCTCGACGGGAAAGGCGGCCGGGAGCTTGGACTCGGCGTGGTGCCTGCCGTCGAGATACAGGTGCGCTCTCGCCTTGCCGCCTTCCGGGTCGGTCCGGCGCGGGATGTCGACGGCATACACCGTCCGCCGGCCGGCCCCGTTGGGTAGCGGGAGGTGATACAGGGCGCGGAAGGGCAGCTGCCACCAGCGGAGGCGTTTCAAGGCCCGTCCGTCTCCGCTGGTGATGCGCTTGGCTGCCCGCCGTTGCCGCCAGTTGTCGATCACGTTTCCTCGCTCACCGTTGGCCGCCGCTTCGCACTAACACGCTGTGCTAGTGGCAACGCTAGCACAGCGTGCTAGTACGCTGTACCAGGAGGTGTCGGATGGCACGAGACGATGGCAGTGCCGGCTCGCGGGAACGGATCCTCGCGGCTGCGGCGGCGATGCTCGCAGAGGATGTGACCACGCGGTTGAGCGTGCGCGCGGTCGCGGCGCGGGCCGGGGTGAGCACGGGCTCGCTCAGGTTCCACTTCCCGACCCAGCGGGCGTTGCAGGACGCCGTGCTCGCCAGGATCTACGACCAGATCTTCCCGGACGACCCGATCCACGACCGGTCGCTACCCGCCCGGGATCGACTGGTCAGCTGTCTGCGGCAGGTGCTAGCCCCCGCCGGAGTGGGGGAGCAGGCGCGTGCGGCGTGGGGCGCGGCGTACCAGACATTCATCGCCCCCGACCAGACCGCGGAGGTCCGCGCGGCGTATCTGGCCGTGGAGCGGGAAGGATGGCGCCGGGTCGAGTACTGGCTGACGGTTCTCGCTGGCGAAGGCGCGCTCCCCAGGGAGGACCACACCCGCCGGGTGAGATTCCTGCTCACCGTCCTGCAGGGGCTCTCCATCGAACGAGCCCTGCCCGCCGAGGACTCGATCCTGAAATCCGAAACCGAAACCCTCTACCTGGCCGTTGACTGCGTCCTCAACGCCCCGGCCCTGTGATGGCCCGAGGCTGCCCGCGACGCCGCGGACACGACCCGGCGGTGATCGACCAGCCGCCGTTCCCGAACGCCGAACGATGGATTGAGAGCATGAACTCCACCTGGATCACCACTCCGATCACCGCCGACCTCCTGCGCGGCGCGCTCGACGTCGAGCACACCGCGCGCGGTGTGCTGCCGCACCGGCTGCCGGCCTGGGCCCGTGGCCAGAACACCGACGGCCAGGTCGCCATGGTGGAGGCCCAGCCCGCCGGCGTACGGCTAGCCCTGCGGACCCGCGCCACCATGGTCGAGGTGGACACGCTGCCCACCCGGTGGACCTACATCGGCCTGCCGTCGCGCCCGGACGGCGTGTACGACCTACTCGTCGACGGTCACCTGACCGACCAGGCCACCGTCACCGGTGGCGACACGGTGAGCATCGACATGGCCAGCGGGACCACGGAGCGTCGGTCCGGTCCGCCCGGCACCGTCCGCTTCACCGGCCTGCCCGACCGGGTGAAGGATCTGGAGATCTGGCTGCCGCACCACGAGACCACCGAACTGGTCGCCCTGCGTACCGACGCCCCCGTCACGCCCATGCCCGACCGGGGTCGTCGGGTCTGGTTGCACCACGGCAGCTCCATCAGTCAGGGCTCCAACGCCACCAGTCCCACCGCCACCTGGCCGGTTGCCGCCGCGTCCCGTGGCGGTGTGGACCTGGTGAACCTCGGCTTCGGCGGGAGCGCGCTGCTCGACCCGTTCACCGCCCGTACGATGCGGGACACCCCGGCCGACCTGATCAGCGTGAAGATCGGCATCAACCTGGTCAACGCCGACGTGATGCGGCTGCGTGCCTTCACCCCGGCCGTACACGGATTCCTCGACACCATCCGCGAGGGCCATCCGCACGCTCCGCTGCTGGTCGTCTCCCCGATCTACTGCCCGATTCACGAGGACACCCCCGGCCCGGGCACGTTCGACCTCGCCGCCCTCGCCACTGGACAGGTGCGGTTCCGGGCCACCGGCGACCCGGCCGAGCGGGCCAGCGGCAAGCTCACCCTCAGGGTCATCCGCGACGAGTTGGCGCGGATCACCGCCCAGCGGGCGGCGGACGACCCGAACCTGCACCACCTCGACGGTCTCGACCTCTACGGGGCGGCCGACTTCGCCGAGCTGCCGTTGCCCGACCAGCTCCACCCGGACACCGCCACCCACCGGCGCATCGCCGAACGCTTCGCGAGGCGGGTCTTCGGTGCCGGCGGCCCCTTCGCGGGACCCACATCCTGACCGGCCCGGGTCGGCGGCGGGGGAGGGGCGGTCAGCAGCCGCCCGCCGCCGAACCTGGTCGTCCCAGGGTGCTGCCGGGCCGGCGCCCGGAAGGCCCGGCCTCGGCCGCCGCCGTCCCGGGACCGTCGGCCCGATCTCGGCCGGGCGGCGGTCAGCGGGGACGAGAACGGCCGGGGAGCTGACCGTCGGCACCGACGATGCCGAATCAGCATGAACACCGTCGTTTCCGTCTTCGACCGCATGCCGGATCCCTGTCAGGGTCGAGTCCGGTCCGCTCGGCGCCCTTCCGGCGCCGACCCACGCATGGACAAGGAGTGATCATGGCTTTTGCGGCACACCGTCTGGTGGCCACGGTGGCACTGGTGTCCCTGACCGCCTGCAGTCCCGCCGATGCCGCCGAACAGCCGACGCGGGACAGCGCACCGGCGTCGACCGCACCCGCCGCCGCCGACCGGGAGCACGAGTTCCGGCAGCTGGAGGAGAGGTTCGACGCCCGGCTGGGGGTCTACGCGATCGACACCGGCACCGGCCGGACCGTGCAGTACCGGGCCGACGACCGGTTCGCGTACGCCTCGACCTTCAAGGCGCTGGCCGCCGCCGAGGTCCTCGACGAGACCACGGACGCCGAGTTGGACCGGGTGGTGCGGTACTCGGCGGACGACCTGGTGACCTACTCGCCGATCACCGGGCGGCACGTCGACGAGGGCATGACGCTGCGCGCGATCGCCGACGCGGCCGTGCGCTACAGCGACAACACCGCCGGCAACCTGATGCTGCGGCAGCTCGGCGGACCGCAGAAGTTCGAGAAGGAACTGCGCGAGGTCGGCGACAAGGTCACCGACCCGGCGCGCTGGGAGACCGCGCTCAACGAGGCCCGGCCCGGCGACCGGCGGGACACCAGCACCCCGCGGGCCATGGCCGGATCGCTGCGGGCGTACGCCGTCGGTGACGCCCTCGAACCCGCGGACCGCGACATCCTCACCGGTTGGCTGCGAGGCAACACCACCGGCGGCGAGCTGATCCGCGCCGGCGTTCCCGACGGCTGGGTCGTCGGGGACAAGACCGGTGCCGGCGGCTACGGCACCCGTAACGACATCGCGGTGATCTGGCCGCCGGACCGGGTGCCGATCGTCCTCGCGGTGCTCTCCAGCCGCGACGAGAAGGACGCCGACTACGACAACGCCCTCATCGCCGAGGCGACGAAGGTGGCGCTGGCCGGCTGGTGATCCGCTGACCGGCACCCACTCGCCGAGCGTCCGCCCGGACGCGTCGGACGTCGCGGGGCGGCAGCGACGCCCGCTGCCCCGTCGGCGACGACTCCGCCACCAGCCGGTGCGGCGGCACCGCCCGTCGGCGCGCTGTGCGGTGCAAGGAAACGTCCACCCCTTTCGGAAGGAACCCTCCCGATGAGTACGCCACGATCCGACGGATCCTGGACGACGACGGATCGTCCCGGCCCTGCCGAACCCGGCCCGGGACCACGGACACCGGAGCATCCGGCCGTCGACAGTTCCCGCCCGTTCGGCGCCCACCTGCGCATGGCCTGGTGGAAACCGCTCGTGGTCCTCGCCGCGCCGCCGCTGGTGATGCTGGTCCTCCAGGTGCTGTCCTGGCAGCTCGTGGGCGTCATCGAGGGCAGCGACGACCCGATGTCCCCCACCATGACACCGTTGAAGTCCCTGGGCATCAACCTCAGCATCGGCGCGTCGGGCGTCGTGGCGGTCCTGCTCCTGGCGCGGCTCGCCCGGGTGCCGTGGCGGAGCCTGATCAGCTCACCCCGCGCCTTCGACGCCCGCCGCCTGGGAACCTACCTGGTCGCCGCGGCGCTGCTGGTGAGTGCCGGGCTCGGTGTCGTGGCGCTTGTCGCACCGGACTCGACGCCCTGGGTCGGCTTCGGTGTCAGCGGCACGACCGTCGCCCTGCTGGTGGTCACCGTGCTGACCACGCCGCTGCAGTCCGCCGGCGAGGAGCTGTGGTGGCGCAGCGCCGTGCTGCCCGCCACCGCGTCGTGGGTGCGCGCGGTCCGGCCCGCCCTGGCCGTCGGGCTCGTCGTGTCCAGCCTCGGCTTCGCCGTGCTCCACGGCTCGACCGACCCCTGGCTGTTCGGCTACTACGCCTTCATCGGCCTCTGCACCGGCCTGATGGCGATCATCAGCCGCGGCATCGAGGCGCCGGTCGCCTTCCACGTCGCCAACAACGTCCTGTTCGGGATCGTCAACACGGTGCTGGCGGACGGTGAGCCCTACGCGATCGACCGGTCCACCGACTCCGGTGACGCGTCGCTGCTGATCCTCGCGGCCGTCAACATCGCCATGGTGGCGCTGGTCTGGTTGCGCGAGCGGCGGGCCCGCGCCGTCGGCGTCGGCTAACCCCACCAGGGCATGGTGCCCGTGCGCAGATGGTCGTGCAGCGACCGGGCGACCTGCGCCATCGTCGCCTCGCTGCCGGGTTGGGCCGCGGCGGGCACCCGGGAGGCGGTCAGCGCGGCGACCGCGTACGACTGCCCGTCGGCGTGCTCCACCACGCCCACCTCGTGGCGCAGGTGCAGCAGGGTGCCGGTCTTGGACGACCAGCGGGAGGCGTCGGAGGTGAAGTCGGGGGCGAGCCGCTGCCGGTGCAGGTTGTCGCCCATCAGGGCGCGTACCCGGGTGGCGGCCGCCTCGTGGATCGTCGAGGGTCGCCAGAGGGCGTGCAGCAGGTCGACGAAGGCTCGCGCCGATCCGGCGTTGGCCCGGTTGACGTCGAGCTGGGCGACCGGATGGCCCTGCCCAGGGGTCGCCGCGCCGATGGCGAGGGAGTGGGCCAGGTGCACCTCGTCGGGGCCGAGACGTTCCGCCGGCGTGTCGGCGAGGTCGCCCGCCCGGTGTCGTACCGCGATGCCGTCGACGCGCAGTCGCCGCAGCTCGGCGGCGACCGCGGCCGGTGGAACGAGGTCGAACAGGGCGTCGGCGGCGACGCTGTCGCTGATGCAGGTGCTCAGGTAGAGCAGGTCGTCAACGGCGATCCGCGCCGGGTGGCGGAAGCGACTCAGCCCGGTCGGGCCCGGTGTGGTGACCCGGCCGGGCGGGACGTCGACAGGCGTCGCCGGGTCCAGTTCCCCGCGCGCGACCCGCTCCAGCACGGCGACCGCTAGCGGGATCTTCACCAGCGACGCCGCCGGGTACGGGGTCTCCGTGTCGAAGCCGATCTCCGCGCCGGTGTCGAGGTCGCGTACCAGGAAGGCGCCGTGCAGCCCCGCCTCGTCGAGCAGGTCCTGGGCGTTGCGGACGACCGCGGTGGCGCTCATGTCGGATCTCCGGTCGACGGGCTGCCCGGTGGGGAACCCTCGGTGGGCGACGGGTGGTCGGCGGCGCCCAGGCAGTGTGCGATGTCCGCGTACAGGACTGAGCGCAGCTGGTCGAGGTCCTCGCGCACGCCGGCCGCGACGTCGTAGCCCCGCAGCAGCCACGGGTCGGCGAGCGGACGCCAGTGCAACGCGAAGTCCTCGGCCTGCTGACGGGAGCAGAGCAGCAGGTCGGGGGAGCCGAGGGCCGCCGCCGCGGCGTCGACCAGCGACGGCGCGACCGTCACCTGAGACGGCGCCAGCCCGGCCGACTGCCCGGCACGGGTCAGCGGGTCCCGCAGGTGCGCGACGTCGTCCTCGGGTTGGATCAGGATCCGCCGACGTGCCTGCGTGCGGGCCCGGCCGCTGCGCAGCGTCTCCAGGAACACCGTCGGCGCCGGAATGGGGGTCCGCGCGGCCAACCCGAGCGGTACCCGCCAGGTCGCCGCCGCCTCCGGAACCGCGACGATGCCGGCGCCGACCTCCAGGGTCCGGCAGAGCCGTTCGCGCTCCTGCGGACCGGCCGGCCGTACCTCCAGGTGGATCCGCTGCCGCCGCGCCGCGACCACCAGCGCGGCGAGGCGGGGCGGCGGGCAGATCTCGGGTACGGCGACCCGCAGCGGGCGCAACCGGGCCCGCTCGGCGTCGTCGGCCATGGCGTCGGCGAGGTCGACCAGGCGCCGGGCCGACGGCAGCATGTCCCGCCCGAACGGCGTCAGCCGCACCGCCCGGGACGACCTGTCGAACAGCCGCGCCCCGAAGTGCTCCTCCAGGGCGGCGATGCGGCGGCTGGCGACCGACTGGGGGATGCCCGCGGCGGCGGCCCCGGAGGTGAAGCTCCCGTGACCGCTGACCGCGACGAAGGCCCGGCAGGCGGCGACCACATCCACCTGGCGAACCTATACCCGGACCGCATGGGTGGGCCGGCGCGGTGCCCTGCCCCGCATCGGCCGGGCAGCCGGGAACGCGGCAACGACACCTCGTCGTGCGGGGCGGTCACCATGCCTCACCTGGCAGCGGCTACGAGGGGAACCGCCTCCAGTGCCCCTCGGAGACGACCTCGACAGCGCCGTCGGTCACCTTGATGGCCGTCTGGTCGTCGATCGCGTACGCCGGCCCCGCGATCTCGGCCACCCATTTCTCGGCACCGGCCATGGTGTTGTCCGGCTCGAGACCCAGGTGCGGGAAGATCGAGAAGTCGACGAACCCCAGGGTGCGGTCGTCGGGCGCGGACTGCCACTCCACGAAGTCCGCACCGATGCGTGGGGTCAGCACCATGCTCCCCGCGCTCAACCCCACCCAGACGGTGTCCCGCAGCGAGGGCAGGAGGTCCGCCAACCCGGACTGCCGCATCCAGTGGCACAGGTACGTCGCATCACCGCCGGCCACGAGCATGACGTCCGCCTCCCGGACCCAGGGGACCCACCGCTCCTCGCCGATGCTGGGCAGCGCCGTCAACTCGAGGACGCCCAGCGACTTCCAGCCCAGGCCGCACATGGGTAGCGGCGACTGACCCGTGATGAAGCGCCAGGCCGAGGCCGGCCCGCCCATGGGATGGCAGGCCGTGGGGATGCAGAGGGCACTGGACTCCGCGATCGGCTTGCCCAGCAGCTCGACCAGCGCATCGCGGATGCTCGGGTTCTGGACGCCCGCGGATGTGAGAAGAAGCTTCACGCTTGCCTCCGGTAGGTAGCGGTCATGACGCTCTCCGGCGAGAGTCAGAAGATCGGGTGTACGGGAAGACAGACCCGACGCCACGACGAAACTCATCGCGTACTACCGGTCGGATCGCGCTCCCACGGTGACGACTGGGCCGGCGTCGAGGCCGGCGGCGATCTCGGCCGGCAACGGATAGCCGCGTTCGACAGGCAGCTGAGCTGCTGCCGCCGCTTCGTCGCCGTCCCGCAGAAGCTGCCGGACGCGATGCACCATGGGAGTGATGTCGGTGACGGCGACGATCCAGTCGTCGACGTACCGGTCGACCGCCTCGCCCGACAGCCCGACCTGCAGCGAGCGGTACGGCAGTGCCGTCAGCTGTAGTGACCGTTCCGGATCCCACTGCACCCGTACCGGGCTGGTCCTCAGCCGCCGCGACCAGCTCGCCCGGTCGCCGTGCAGGGCCCGGTCGTAGTGGCTCAGGCAGGCGCGCGCCAGCGCCCACTCGAAGCCTTGCCGCGTGATGTCGACGGCCAGCACGCGCTCCTGACCCACCTTGGTGGCCCAGCCGCAGCGGTACATCATCCACAGGAAGGATGGCTTGATCCACGTCATCCGGTCCCGCTTGAAAGGGGCCACAAAGTGGCCCGCCGCCACCGCAGGAAGGGCGATCTGCGGGGGATACGCCTGGTAGACGGTGATGGTGTCGGACGAGTAGCGGGCGCGGATCTGACGGGCGGGAACGGACACGAGCCGATCCTGACCGATCGGGACTCGGACGCTCCAGCGGAATTCCGCACCCGTGCCGCCGGGACCGGTCAGTCGGGTGGCAGCGGCGCGACCGGGCGGACCGCCGCGAACTGGTCGTGCTCTGTCAGGATCGGCGCATGGCGAACGTCTGGTCCGGTGTCACGATCGACTGCCTCGACCCCGAGCGGGTGGCCCGATTCTGGAGCGCCCTGCTCGGTCGCGAGTTCGGCCCGTCGCAGGAGGGCTGGGTCTACCTCGGCGAGCGAGGTGAGCCGCAGCCGCGGCTGGTGTTCCAGCCGGTGGCTGAGCCCCGAACAGGCAAGGTGCGGATCCACCTCGACATCTCCGTCGACGACATCGACGAGGCCATGGCGGCGGTCATCGATCTCGGTGGCCGGTTCACCGGTGAGCGGCACGACTACGAGGAGGGTGTGGTCGTCGTCATGGCCGACCCTGAGGATCACGAGTTCTGCCTGGTCGAGTACTACGGCTGAGCGGACCGAGCCGCTACCGGGCGGTGCTCCCTCGACGCGCCCGCTCGAACTCGGCGACATCCGACATCCAGGGACCGTGCCCGTCGAGTGCGGCGCAGCCACCGCGGACGAAGGCGCTCACCAGCGTCCGGTACCCGCCGATCCCGTCCACCAGGCTGTACTCGACCTGGTACTGCGGATCCGACCCGGCGTCCCCGTTCCGCACGGTCGTGATCCGGGCGATGGAGTCCGCGTAGAAGTGCAGCTGGATCCCCTCGCCCAGCTCCTCGTCCTCGATGGTGAACACCTCGTTGTCCCCGGCGGAGCGATCGGCGACGAACTCCCAGAACTCGGCGGAGGCGGTGCGGGGACCGCCCCGTAGCCACTTCCGCTCGCCGTCCTTGTCGTCGGTGAACGTCAGGGCGGTCTTTCCGAGGTCCGCCTCGTCGTCCTCCACCGGGGTGTCCCCGGCGCGGTGCGCGGCCTCCGAGCACATCAGGAGGCTCACCGTACGCACCGCGTCGCCGGCGAGTGCGGGGTACGCGCGGCGCACGGCGGCGTCGACCGTGGCCGCCAGCCGCTCCCAGTCGCGCTTGTCGGTGGCCCGGTGTCCCCGTCGCGGATCGAGGCCGATCCGCATCCCGGCGCACGCCTGCTCGGCGGTGGCGATCACCCGCAGGACCTGGGGCAGCAGCGCGGGGTCGACGGCGTCGGGCGTGCGCCTGGGCACCGTCGCGCCGTGCAGGTACTGGCCCGTGTACGTCAGGATCGCCGCGTCGAGTGGCCCGAGGACCGCCCCGCGCTGGGCGCGGCGACGGTTCGCGTGATGCTCCTGAGCGCGTTTCTCGTTCGCCTCCTCTGTCGCCGCGCGCATCGCCCCGCAGACCTGACCGCGCTCGAGCAGACCGATGGTGGCGCCATGGGCGACGAGCCGGCTGCTGTCCCACGGGATGCGCCGAAAGAGCGCGTCGACGTCCTCGGGCGGGGCGAGCAGGATCGGGTCCAGGAGCGCGACTGCGGCGTTCTCGTCGAGTCGCCCCCGGGTGCCGGCGGCCTCGCACAGCGGAAGGAGCGCACTCCACAGCAGCAGGTGTCTGGCCAGGTCCTCCTGGATCACCGCAAGATGGGCTTCGGAGATCGGGACCGTGAAGACGCGGGGTTCGTGGTTGGCGTCGGCCCCGGCGGCGAGCAGCAGTTTCGGCTCACCCTTCTCGCGGATCACGTTCGGGATCCAGCCGCTGCTGCGGGTGAAGACGATGTCTCTCACCGCTCTGTTCACGCCCACCGTGCGGACTCGGCGTCGAGGCGTGGGTCGGTGCGGACCCAGACTTCGCCCCCGGCGGCCTCGGCCGGGGCGTCGGCCCGTTCGAGACCGAGGAACTCGATCAACTGGAGCAGTTCGGCCCGTTCGGCCCGGTCGTCGTCGACGTCGTGCGAGTCGAAGAAGACGTAGTACTGGTCGGACGGGTCGACGATGCCCGAGTCTGCCCAGATCCGGCCGACTTCCTCGATCGCCGTGGCTTCCGTCGTGAACGTGGCGGCGCGGGCGGCACCCCGGGTCTCCGGCGACGCGTCGAGCAGTGAGAGGTCGGAGAACCACTGGCCGAAGTGGTCGAGGCCGGCGTATCCGTTCTCGAAGAACAGCCACGCGCTCGGAAGGTAGCGGTTGCCCCTGTTGACCTTGAGGTGCTCCGAGGAGGGCTGGTCCCCATCCCTGGTCCGGGAGATCACCCCCAGGCTGGGCCTGAGCACCAGACTCTGGCCCGCCGGCTCATCCCTGATGGTGTAGGTGTCGGACTCTCGACCCTGGAGGAACGCCGTGAACGCCGTGTTGGCCCCCTGCGGGTCGGCCACCGAGACGTGTTGATCGTTGCCGTCACCGGCAGAGAAGACGAACTGCTTCGGTCCGGGACGGTAGGGGCGGGCCATCTGGTCCTTCGTCTGCGTGAGAGGGCTCCACGAGCGGAGCGGATCAGGGCGGACATGCCGGCGGCCCCGATCATAGGCGTGCCGTGCGCGCCGGTCCCGCCGAGCGACCAGCCGGCTCGACCAGCAACGATCATGGCGGATGCGCCTCGGCCGGCTGGATGACCGCCGGGCGTACACTGGCGCTGGTCTCGTGGGGCGGGCGCCCGCGTCTCGTCGGGCGTGCGTGGGGCTGCCAATGGTGCGTCCAGCCGCCCGGCCATAGGGCGTGGTCGGGGGCCTGGCGGGAGGGTGGGGTGCCGTGCGTGGTCCCGCGATGACGGATGTCGCCCGTCTGGCCGGCGTCTCCCATCAGACGGTCTCCCGGGTGCTCAACGGGCACCCCAACGTCCGCGAGCAGACCCGGTTGCGGGTGCAGGCGGCGATCGTCGAGTTGAACTACCGGCCCAACCGGGCCGCTCGCGCCCTGGTGACCGGGCGGTCCCAGGTCATCGGTGTGGTCGCGCAGAACACGACGCTCTACGGCCCGGCGTCGCTGCTGGCCGCGCTCGAACAGACCGCCGCGGAGGAGGGCTTCGCGGTGAGTGTGGGCAGCGTCCGGGATCTGGACCGGGTGTCGATCTCGGCGGCGGTGGAGCGGCACCTGGCCTACCGGGTGGCGGGGATCGTGGTGATCGCCCCGGTGGAGTCGGCCGGTGAGGCGTTGGAGCACCTGCCCAAGGACGTCCCGCTGGTGACGGTCGACGGTGACCCGCGCCGGACGGCGCCGCTGGTGACCGTGGACCAGGTCGCCGGTGCGCGGGAGGCGACGCGACACCTGCTGGAGGCGGGGCACCGGACCGTGTGGCACGTGTCCGGTCCGGCCGACTGGTTCGACAGTGCCGGGCGGATCGAGGGTTGGCGGGAGACGTTACGGACGGCCGGTGCCGAGGTGCCGCCGGTGGTTGCGGCGGACTGGTCGGCGGCCTCGGGTTACCGGTGCGGGCAGATGTTGGCGCGGATGCCCGAGGTGACGGCGGTCTTCACCGCGAACGACCATCTGGCGCTGGGCGTGCTGCGGGCGTTGCACGAGTACGGCCGTCGGGTGCCCGACGACATCAGCGTGGTCGGCTTCGATGACGTGCCCGAGGCGGCGTACTTCATTCCGCCGTTGACCACGGTGCGGCCGGACTTCGTCGCGGTCGCCCGGGCCAGCCTCGACCTGCTGCTCGCGCAGCTCGGCTCCGACACCGTCGGTGAGCTGCGGCAGACGATCGCCCCCACCCTGATCCCTCGGCAGAGTGTGGCAGCGCCACCGTCCTGATCGACGCCGGAGACCGGGCGGACCGCCGTGACCTGATCGTGCTCGTACCGGGCGGCGGAGAGGAGCAGCAGCCACTCGTCGCAGCCCTGCCACGGGTGGAGATCGGCGGCTCCGCCCCGCATGGTCCGGGGCCCCTCGCCGGTCCGTGGCCGCTCGTCGGCCGGCGCGTCCGCGAACCCGGGAATCCACACGTCGGCGCAGAGTTCGCTCGCCGACCCCATCGCCGCCAGCCCGAAGCCGTTCTCCGCGGCGGCCGTACGGGCCTCGTCGCCGAAGTCGTCGAGCAGTTGGTCCTCGCCGGGCTTTCCGTTTCCGCGGAAGGTGAGCGTGGTGGTGCCGGCCCGGGCCGCGTACTCCCACTGCGCCTCGCTGGGCAGCTAGCAGCCGAGTCGGCGGTCGGCCGTCCCGATCCACCGTGCCCGATCGGCACGCCCGGTGGGCCGCGCCGGACCGCGGGCACGGTTCACCCGCCGGACCGGCAGGAGCCCTCCCACGCCCGGTACGCGTCGCGGGCCCGCACGACCGCCTCCGCCACGGCGAAGACTTGCCGCCACCCGCGCTCGTCGAGCTCGTCGTGGTTCCGGAAGTAGGCGAGGAACCAGCCGTCGACCACCTCGGCGCTCATCGGCCGATCGTGATCGTCCAGCAGCGCGACCAGTTCGTCGGTCATGAACGCGCGGGCCCCGGCGTGCGCGGTGGTGGCCGCGTACAACGCGAACCTCTCACCCGGGAAGACGTCGGTGTCGAGGATGGCGGCGGGCTGCACCCCGCCCCGGCGGCCGGGGTGGAAGGTGAGGCGGGGCGGCTCCACGTCCAGGCGGACCGCGAGGACCCGCACCAGCAGCTGCCCCTGGCCGGGCCGTTGCCGGGTGTGCGTGGCGACGTCGAAGGACAGGCCACCGTCCGGCCAGTGCACCCGGTGCATGGTCCGGGCGTGCGGATTCGCCACGAAGATCGAGCCCGGCAGCTGCCGGGCCGGCGCCTCCGGCTCGACCGACAGGTCGTTGGCCCGGGCGAACGCGACCAGCCGGACCAGTCGCCCGGCACCGCTGCGCTCGCCCCGGTCGGCGAGCAGCTTGACCATCACCCCGAGGAGTACGGAGCCGGCCAGGAAGAGCCCGCCCACGACCAGCCCTTCGCCGTCGCCCTCGCCCTGAGCGACCATCATCCCGATGGTGATGAGCATGATGATGGCCAGGAAGCCGCCCACCAGGCAGCCGGTGCCGGAGCTGCGGGCTCCCGCACCGGCGAGGTGCCGGGCGGTCTCCTCGCCGAGGTCGCCACGGCGTGCGGCATCGAGCACCTGGGCCGATTCGGCGGCGGTGGGGGTCGCCTGCAAGGGGGCGTAGTCGATCATGTCTGGACGCACGCGCCAGAGGTTAGCGGCCCGCCGCCAGTGGGTCCGAGAGCGTTGCCGGCCATCGCGGCACCAGGGGCCGGCCTCTCGGCTCGTGGCCCGCCCCGTGGGGAGGGTACCCGCCGCGCCGCGGCCCGGGCCCTAATTCGGTGGCGGCGCCTCCGACGGGCGTGCCACCGTGGGACGGCCCACAGCCGTACCCACCAACGGGCGGCAACCACGACGAGGAGTGACGATGCGAGCAGATTCCACGCTCCGGACCCTTGACCGTCCCACCGTGGAGTTCTGCCTTGGCCTTGTTGAACCTCGGAATCGTCGCCCATGTTGACGCCGGAAAGACCAGCCTGACCGAACGGCTGCTCTACGAGGCCGGCGCCGTGGCCCAGTTGGGCAGCGTCGACGCCGGCACGACGCGTACCGACTCGATGGAGCTGGAACGCCGACGCGGTATCACCATCCGGGCCGCCGTCACGGCCATCACCATCGGTGGCCTGCGCGTCAACCTGGTGGACACCCCCGGGCACCCGGACTTCATCGCGGAGGTCGAGCGATCGCTCGCGGTGCTGGACGCGGCCGTGCTCGTGGTGTCGAGCGTGGAGGGCGTCCAGCCGCAGACCGTCGCCATCTGGCGGGCGCTGCGCCGCATCGGTGTGCCGACGGTGTTCTTCCTCAACAAGGTGGACCGTCGCGGCGCCGACGTCGACCGGGCCATGACCCAGCTGCGCCAGCGGCTTGGCGCCCATGCGGTCCTGCTCAGCGCCGTCACCGGACAGGGCGGCCCCGACGCCCGGGTGCGGGCCGTCGGTCTCGACGCCGAACCCGTGGTGGCGGCGGTGGCCGAGGTCGACGACACCGTGGCGGCGCGCTGGCTGACCGATCAGCCGGTACGCGCCCGCGACGTCCGGCGGGCGATCCGCAACGCGGTACGCCGGGCCGAACTCGTCCCGGTGGCGTGCGGGTCGGCGATCACCGGAGCCGGTGTGCCTCAGCTGCGTCACCTCCTCGCCGACCTGCTGCCGTACGCGCAGAAGCGGGACGGCCCGCTGGCCGGCACGGTCTTCGCCGTCGACCGGGACGGCCACGGCCGGCGGGCCTGGCTGCGGGTGTGGTCCGGCAGCCTGCGCGTACGGGACCGGGTGGCGCTCACCGGATCCCGCCCTGCGTCGGTGACCCAGATCGCCGTCGTCGAACCCGACGGCGTGCTCGTCCGGCCCTGCGTGACCGCCGGGCAGATCGCCGCGGTACGCGGGCTGTCGGCCCGGATCGGGCAGCACATCGGCGAGCCGCCGCGGCGGCACGGGTACCGGTTCCCGCCGCCGACCCGGCAGGCGATCGTCGAGCCCGTCGACCCCGACCAGCGGCTGGCGATGTTCGCCGGCCTGGCCGAGCTGGCCGACGAGGACCCGCTGGTGGACCTGCGGCTCGACGAGCAGCAGGCGGAGGCGGTGATCCGGCTGCACGGCGAGGTGCAGAAGGAGGTGCTGGCCGCCCTGATGGCGGACCGGTACGGCGTGCGGGTGCGGTTCTCCGGCACGCTCACGGCCTGCATCGAGCGGGTCGTCGGCAGCGGAACCGCCGAGGAGCGGGTGAAGGAGCGCGGCAACCCGTACCTCGCCGGATTGGGGTTACGGATCGACGCCGCCCCGGTCGGCAGCGGCATCGAGTTCCGCCCCGGCGTCGAACCCGGCCGGCTGCCGCCGGCGTTCGTCGCCGCCACCGAAGAGGGCGTACGGGCCGCGCTGCGGCACGGCCGGCACGGCTGGCCGGTCACCGACTGCGTGGTCACCATGACGGCTTCCCGGTACTGGCCCCGGCAGAGCAGGCCGCACCAGAAGTTCGACAAGTCGATCTCGACCGTGGCGGCGGACTTCCGCAACCTCGCCCCGGTCGTGGTCGCCGCGGCGCTGCGCGGCGCCGGCACCCGGGTGTGCCAGCCGATCGAGCGGTTCGACGTCAACCTTCCGCAGTCCACGGTGGAGACGGTGCTGGCGCTGCTGGGCCGGCTGGGCGCGGTCGTCCACGACACGGCCGTCGCCGGCGGGTACCTCGAGGTGAGCGGCACCCTGCCGTCGGCGCGGGTCCCGCAGGTCGTCGCCGCGCTGCCCGACCTCACCGGTGGCGAGGCGGTCCTGACCACCACCTTCGACCACTACGCGCCGGTCAACGCCGAGGCGCCGCCGACGTTGCCCCGACGCGGGCCCGACCCGGGCGACCGGGAGGCGTGGTTCCGGGCCGTACCGCGGTAGGCGGCCGGCGAAACGTCGGCATTGGCGGGTGGTGAACGACGGCTATCCCGGACGCCGGTCCTACGTCGATCATTGCCGGAGATTGATATGAGTCATTCTCACCTCCGGGTGGAACGCCCGGGCGCGGAGGGCGAGACGTCGGCACCGGCAGCCGGGCGTACCGAAGGCCCGACTCCGCGTCCCCGGAGGATCGCCATGCCCAGACCCGCTCTCCGCGCCCGGCTCGCGGCGGTCAGCGCCGCCGCCCTGACCGCCAGCGTCCTGACGGTCACCCCACCGTCACCGGCGCTGGCCGCCACCACGTTCGCCGCCAACGACTACTGCCTCGGCCAGTGCGCCGACATCCTGCCCCCGGGGGAGAACGGCAATGCCACCCTCGCCGGCATCCTGGCCCACCAGGCGCTCGGCACCCGCCCGGCGCACTCCAGCGACCAGCTCGACGAGTACGCGAACCTGGTCTACAACTACGCCGGGCTGACCGACGAGCAGATCGCCCACTTCTACAACGACTCCTCGTTCGGGGTGCCCGCCGCACAGGTGGAGAGCACCGTGTCGCCACGCGCCGACGTCACCATCGTGCGCGACCGGGCCACCGGCGTCCCGCACGTCACCGGCACCACCCGCGCCGGCACCATGTTCGGCGCCGGCTACGCCGGAGCCCAGGACCGGCTCTGGGTGATGGACCTGCTGCGACACGTCGGGCGCGGCAACGTCACCTCGTTCGCCGGAGGCGCCCCCGGCAACCGGGAACTGGAGCAGAGCGTCTGGGCCAACTCGCCCTACACCGAGGCGGACCTCCAGGCCCAGGTGGACGCGCTGCGCACCAAGGGCCCCCGCGGCCAGCAGCTCTACACCGACGTCGTCGACTACATCGCCGGCATCAACGCCTACATCGACAAGTCCATCGCCGACGACAACTACCCCGGCGAGTACGTCCTCGCCGGCGCCGGCAAGCCGAAGCACTTCACCATGACCGACCTGATCGCCACCGCCGGCGTGATCGGTGGGCTCTTCGGCGGGGGCGGCGGCAGCGAGATCCAGTCCGCGCTGGTCCGGGTGGCCGCCCGGGCGAAGTACGGCGCCACCGAGGGCGACCGGGTGTGGGCGGCGTTCCGCTCGCAGAACGACCCGGAGACCGTGCTCACCCTGCACGACGGGCAGAGCTTCCCGTACGGTGCGACACCGCCCGGCGCGACCAGCGCCGTGCTCCCCGACGCCGGCACCGTCACCGCCGAACCGCTCGCCTACGACGCCAGCGGCGGGGCCACCACCCTCACCGGCACCAGCACCGCCACCCAGGGGCTGCTGGGCGGCCTGACCAACCTGCGCGCCCACGGCATGTCCAACGCGGTGGTGGTCTCCGGACGGCACACCACCACCGGCAACCCGGTCGCCGTGTTCGGCCCACAGACCGGCTACTTCGCCCCGCAACTGCTCATGCTCCAGGAGTTGCAGGGGCCCGGGATCAGCGCGCGCGGCGCCGCGTTCGCCGGGCTGAACCTCTACGTGCTGCTCGGCCGCGGCCAGGACTACGCGTGGAGTGCCACGTCGGCCTCCCAGGACCTCACCGACACCTACGCGGTACCGCTGTGCACCACCGACGGCACCGCGCCGACGCTGCGCACCAACAGCTACCTCTACCACGGACAGTGCCTGGCCATGGAGGTCCTGGAGCAGCGCAACTCCTGGTCGCCGACGCTGGCCGACTCCACCCCGGCCGGCTCCTACACGCTGCGCGCCCTGCGCACGAAGTACGGGCTGGTCGCCTACCGGGGGCTGGTGAACGGGCAGCCGACCGCGTTCACCAGGCTGCGCTCCACCTACCGGCACGAGGCCGACTCCGCGATCGGCTTCCAGGCCTACAACGACCCGTCGGCGATGGGCAGCGCGGCGGCCTTCCAGGCGTCCGCCGCCAGCGTCGGCTACGCGTTCAACTGGTTCTACGTCAACTCGACCGAGGCGGCGTACTACAACTCCGGCGCGAATCCGGTCCGGTCGTCGGTCACCGACCCGAACCTGCCGGCGAAGGCCGAGCCGGCGTACGAGTGGGTCGGCTGGAACCCCGACACCAACGACGCCACCTACGCCCCGCCCTCGGCCCACCCGCAGTCGGTCAACCAGGACTACTACGTCAGCTGGAACAACAAGCAGGCGCGGGACTTCGGGGCGGCCGACGGCAACTTCAGCTTCGGCTCCGTACACCGGGGTCAGCTGCTCGACGGCCCGGTGCGCGCCGCGATCGCCCAGCGCAAACTCGGCCGCGCCGACGTCGTGAAGATCATGGCCGACGCGGCGGTGACCGACCTGCGCGGCCAGCAGGTCCTCGGCGACCTGCTGCGGGTGCTCGACAGCGCGCCGGTCACCGACCCGGCGCTGGCCGACGCGATCAGCAAGCTGCGCGCCTGGCAGCAGGCCGGCGCGCGACGGGTGGAGACGGCCCCCGGCTCCAAGGTCTACCAGCACGCCGACGCCATCCGGATCTTCGACGCCTGGTGGCCGCTGCTCGCCTCGGCGGAGTTCCGCACCGGCCTCGGCCCGGACCTGTACGCCGCGCTGGTCGACGCCATCGAGGTCAACGAGGCGCCGTCGGGCGGCCAGAACGGCGGGCGGGACGGCACGGTGAGCTGGACCGCGCAGGGCCAGGCCCACAAGGGCTCGTCGTTCCAGTACGGCTGGTGGGGCTACGTCGACAAGGACGTGCGCGCCGTGCTCGGCGACCCGGTGGCGGGCGGCCTCGGGCGGGCGTACTGCGGTGGCGGCGACCTCGGCGCGTGCCGGACGGCGCTGCTCGGCGCGCTCGGCCAGGCCGCCGCCGTGCCGGCCAGCACCGTCTACCCGGGCGACAAGTCCTGCGGCGCGGGCGACCAGTGGTGCGCCGACGCGATCGCCCAGTCCGGGCTGGGCGGCATCACCCACCCGCTGATCGCCTGGCAGAACCGTCCCACGTACCAGCAGGTCGTCTCGTTCCCGGCGCGCCGGGGCGACGACGTCACCAACCTGGCCCAGGGCCGCCCGGCCAGCGCGTCCAGCACCCAGTTCCTGACCAGCTACACGCCGAACAAGGCGGTCGACGGCAGCCTCGGCAGCCGGTGGGCCAGCAGCTACAACGACAACCAGTGGCTCCGGGTCGACCTCGGCGCCGCCCGCACCGTCAGCCGGGCGGTGCTGCGCTGGGAGTCCGCGTACGCCACCGCGTACCGGATCGAGGTTTCCGGCGACGGCAGCTCCTGGACGCCGGTGTTCGCCACCACCACCGGCAACGGCGGCGTCGACAACGTCACCTTCGCCCCGGTCGCCGCCCGCTACGTGCGGGTGTACGGGGTCAAGCGGGCCACCTCGTACGGGTTCTCCCTCTACGAGTACGAGCTCTACGGACGGTGACCTCCGCTGCGGGAGGGCCGGCGGGCGCCATCCGTCGGCCCTCCCGCGGTGAGCGGTGCCACACCCTGCCGGGTCGTCCGTTCCGCCCACGCCAGCCCGCCGGCGCGAACGGTGGTGCTCAGGTGGTCGGACCGCCGTGGCGGTCCAGTTCGTCGCGCAGCGTGCCGGCGAAGCCTTCGGCCATGGCGAGTTGGTCGCGCAGCGCGGTGACCCGGGTCGTGGCGGCGGTGTGGAACGCGCCGAGCCGGTCGAGCAGGGCGGCCCGGTCCGCCCCGGTGGCGGTGCCGAGCGCGTCGAGCACACCGAGCAGGTCGCGCATCTCGTCGAGGGTGAACCCGAGCGGCTTCATCCGCTTGACCACGGCGAGCCGGTCGAGGTCGGGGGCGGTGTAGAGCCGGAAGCCGCCCTCGCTGCGGGCGGAGGGCACGATGAGGCCGACCTCCTCGTAGTGCCGGATGGTGCGGATGCTGAGCCCGACCCGCTCGGCGGCCTCGCCGATCTGCATGAGACGTCCGGTGGCCGGGCCGGAGGCGTGCTGCTCCGGCCCGGTGCCGCGGCTGGTGGCGGCCATCAGTGGCCGACGCCGAGCTGGCCGGCGAGGGTGTCGTGGATGCGGGCGCTGGGCTTGTTCAGCTCGATGATCTCGACAGTTTTGCCGCGGGTGGCGTACTTGGTGGTGATCGCGTCGAGGGCGGCGACGGAGGAGGCGTCCCAGACGTGCGCGTGGGTCATGTCGATCACCACCGTGTCGGGGTCGCCCGCGTAGTCGAACTGGCCGACGAGGTCGTTGCTGGAGGCGAAGAACAGCTCACCGTGCACCGAGTAGATCCGGGTGCCGCCGTCGGGGTCGAGCACGCTGGTCACCTCCACCAGGTGGGCGACCCGCCGGGCGAAGATCACCATGGCGGTGAGCACGCCGACCACCACGCCGACGGCCAGGTTGTGGGTGGCCAGGGTGGTCGCCACGGTGGCGAGCATGACGACCGTCTCGCCGTACGGCATCCGCCTGAGCGTGGCGGGGGCGACGGAGTGCCAGTCGAACGTCGACACCGCGACGATGACCATCACGGCGACCAGGGCGGCCATCGGGATGACCGCGACGACGTCGCCGAGCGCGACCACCAGGATCAGCAGGAAGACGCCGGCGAGGAACGTGGAGAGCCGGGTACGGGCGCCGGACGCCTTCACGTTGATCATCGTCTGGCCGATCATGGCGCAGCCGCCCATGCCGCCGAAGAGGCCGGTGACGATGTTGGCGACACCCTGGCCCCACGACTCCCGGGTCTTGCTGGAGGGGGTGTCGGTGATGTCGTCCACCAGCTTGGCGGTCATCAGCGACTCCATCAGCCCGACCAGCGCGATGCCCAGTGCGTAGGGGGCGATCAGGGTGAGGGTGTCCAGCGTCCACGGAATCTGCGGCAGGCCGAGGGTGGGCAGGCTGTCCGGCAGGGCGCCCTCGTCGCCGACGGTCGGCACCGCCGCGTGCGTGGCGACCGTGATCAGGGTCAGCACCACGATGGCGACCAGCGGCGCGGGCACGGCACGGGTGAGTCGGGGCAGTCCGACCATGATCGCGAGGGCGACGGCGACGAGCGGGTACACCAGCCACGGCACGCCGAGCAGATGCGGCATCTGGGCGGCGAAGATCAGGATCGCCAGGGCGTTGACGAAGCCGACCATGACGCTGCGGGGGATGAAGCGCATCAGCTTCGCCACCCCGAGCGCGGCGAGCAGGACCTGGATCGCGCCGCCGAGGATCACCGCGGCGACCAGGTGGTCCAGTCCGTACTTCTTGGCGAGGGGTGCGACGACGAGCGCGACGGCGCCGGTCGCGGCGGAGATCATCGCCGGCCGGCCGCCGCAGATCGCGATGGTGACGGCCATGGTGAACGAGGCGAACAGGCCGACCCGGGGGTCGACGCCAGCCAGGATCGAGAAGGAGATCGCCTCCGGGATCAACGCAAGGGCGACGACCAGGCCGGCGAGAACCTCGGTGCGGAACACCTTCGGCGACAACCAGGACGGACGGGACAGGCGCGGCCGGACGGCCGCGGGAAGCATGGACATGTAACCATTTCCACTCGACGCGCGAAGGCGCGGAAGGGTTCGGCCGGGACGACGTACGGGCCCCGGACCGCTGATCAACGGACCGAACCCTACCCTTCCGTCAGGGGAGAGTTCGGGGCGACGTGGCGATGATCACCGGCCGGGCCGGACGCTCCCGGCCGTGGCGGTCAGTGCACCCGCACCGATCCGAGCAGGTCCAGCACCAGGTCACGGTGGTCCAGCACGGTGAAGTGCCCGCCCGGCAGCAGCTGGCGGGTGAACGGACCGCTGGTCCACTCCCGCCAGCCGGCCACCTCGTCCACCGGCACGCTGGCGTCGTCCACCCCGACCAGAGCCGTCACCGGGCAGCCGAGCAGCGGCTCCGGCGCCGGCCGGTAGCCCTCCACCGCGGCGACGTCGCTGCGCAGCGTCGGCAGGTACTCCCGCAGGAGATCGGGGTCGTCGCGGATCACGTCGGGAATGCCGCCGTAGCGGCGTTGCAGCTCGTCGGTGAACTCCGCGTCGGAGAGCCCGGACAGCCGGAGCCGGCGGGCCTCCACCCCGGGTGGGGGTGACGCGCCGACCAGCAGGTGCACCGGTGCCGGCAGGCCGCGGTCGGCCAACCGTCGCGCCACCTCGAAGGCGACCAGTGACCCGAGGCTGTTGCCGAGCAACGCGAAGGGTGTGCTCAGCAGCGGCGCCGCCGCCCGGAGGAAGTCCTCGGCGAGGTCGGCGACCCGGTCGAGGCGGGGCTCGTCCCACCGGCTCTCGCGGCCGGGCGCCCGGACCGGGCAGACCTGGACCGGTGTCCGGCGCCCGCCGGTGACCCAGGGGCGGAACGCGGCCGCACCGCCGCCGGCGTGCGCGAAGCAGAACAGCCGCAGCGCGGGCGGCTGCCCGCCGGCGTCGAGCCACGGCAGCACGCGTGCCGGTGCCCCGGCGGCGGATGGATCGCCGAACTCGCGCAACGCTCGTACCTTTCGTCGCGGGTCACGGCCGGGTCCGGCCCTGAGCGCAACCTCCAGGACAAGACCGTGACACAGGCCGGGCCGGCCCTCAACCGCGCCATCCGGGCCGCACCAACCGGGCCGCACCATCCGGCTACGGTGGCCTGCAAGATTTGCCATGCCCGCCGAGGAGATCGACCACCTTGACGGCATCATCGGACCGGTTGTAACTTCGGCCCGTATCGAAAAAGGGTCCGGCGCTGATCACCTGTGCCTGAATAGAATTGTTTACCGAGCGCCGGCGTGACCCCGTGAACGGTCCTTCCATTCACCGGTACGGGCCCTTTCCGGGGCTGTTCTGTTGCCGCTAATCGTCGTGCATCTGATTCACTGGCCTGGCGTGCCGCACAATCGACACGGGAGAGCTGTCACCACATGTACACCGCGAATTCATTGGTAGAACTGCCCTTCGTCCCGTATCCCCAGCAGCTGCCCCGGAACCAGCGCGCCGTCACGCCGGTGACGCCGGCCGCGGAGATCAGCGGCGAAGAGTACGGGGACGTGGTGCTCTCCCTGTTCGAGAAGTCCGGCATCGGGTTGGCGGTCCTCGACCCGGCGCTGCGCGTACGGGCCTCGAACCAGGTGTTCAGCGAACAGTGCGGGCGGCCCCGAGAGGCCATCCGGAACCAGAGCTTCCTGGCCTTCCTGCACCTCAGCGTGCGACAGAACCTGCTGCGCCAGTTCGAGCGGCTGGTCCAGGGCCGGCCCACCCGGGCCGCCTGCCACTCGCTCGCCGCGCGTTTCGAGGGAACGGACGTCACCGGGCAACTGGCCGCCTTTCCGGTGGACGACGCCACCGGCAGGATCCGCATGATCGTGGTGCAGTTCGCCCCGGAGCGGGTCGACGAAACCGTGCCCGTGGTGCGGGAGCAGCGGAAGCTGACCGCCCTCACCGCCCGGATCCTGGAGGGCGTGGCGGCGGGCGACCCGACCGTGCGGCTGGCGGCGAAACTCTTCCTGAGCCGCCAAGGAATCGAATACCACGTGAGCATTCTGCTGCGCCAGTTCAAGGTGCCGAACCGTACGGCACTCGCCGCGAAGGCGTACTCGATGGGGGTGTTCAGCATCGGCTGCTGGCCGCCCAAGGTGCTGCCCGAGTACATCCGATCCTGACCCCGCCCGAATTGCCTTCCGTCGCTGGCCCACGTCCGGAGTATCGATGCCCGGCGCGGGCCTCGCGAGCCCGCTGGTCGCCCACTGAAAGAACCCTTAGTGCCGCGGCGGCCGGGGCTCAACTAGAAATTGCCTTAGCCCGACGCGGCTTTACTGGGCGCATGACGGCTACCGGTTACGACGGCGCCCTGGGTGTGCTCGGCGGGATGGGCCCGTCGGCGTCGGCCGGCTTCCTCCAGACCGTGTACGAGTCGGCGGCCGAGCGCTCCGGCCCCTTCGCCGAGCAGGTCCTTCCCCGCTGCCTGCTCGACTCGGACCCGGCCTTCCCCGACCGGACCGAGGTGATCCGCGCCGGCGGGGAGACCGAGTTCGTGGCGCGGCTCGCGCGCCGGCTGGCCGGTCTGGAACACCTCGGTGCCACCCGGATCGTGGTCGCCTGCGTGACCGCCCACCACTTCCTCGACCGGCTCGAACCGGACCGGCGCGCCCGGGTGATCTCGCTGGTCGACGTGATCCTCGACGACCTGGAGACCGTCGGCGCCGGGGAACGCCTGCTGCTGGTCGCGACCCACGGCACCCGCGACGCCCGCGTCCTGGAGCGCAGCGCCCGCTGGCCCGCCGTGGCCCACCGGGTCGTGCTGCCCGGGCCTCGGGTGCAGGAGACCCTGCACCAGCTGCTCTACCGGCTCAAGTGGGAACCCGTCACCGACGAGATCACCGACCGCTTCCTGCGGATCGCGGCCGAGCACGGCTGCCAGGGGTTGATCGCCGGGTGCACGGAGGTCCACCTGCTGACCCGCCGGCTGCGCGGCGGCGGGCTGCGGATCGTCGACCCCCTGCTCACCATCGCCACACAACTGAAGTCCCTGCTCGCCGAATGACGGGGACGACGGAACGAAGGAGTGCCCGGGTGAATGCGGACGAAGCGCTGCGGTACTGGCGGGAGCGGCTCGCCGGGGTCACCCAGCCGACGCGGCTGGGCGTCGAGCGTCCCGCCGCCTCCGGTGCAGGCGAGCGCGGCCGGGCCCGGCTGCCGTGGCCGGCGGGGCGGGTGTCCGAGCTGGAGCGCGCCGCCGCGACGGCCGGCCGGCGACCCGAACACCTCGTCCTGGCCGCCGTCGGGCTGCTGATCGCCGCCCACGCCGGCGAGCAGGACGTGGTGCACGGCGTGCTCCCCGACGGATCCGGCGGCGAGCCGTGGCCGATGCGGGTACGGGTGGACCCGCTGCGGCCCCTCGCCGAACACCTCGACGACGTCCGGGACGGCTGCGCGGCCGGCGCCGCACACGCCGGACCGACCCCGGCCGAGCTGGCCGCCTGCGCCGGCCTCGCCGACGGCGTAGCCCTCTTCGGCACCGTCGTGCGGGTCACCCGCGCAGCGCCCGTCACCACCGGGTCCGCGTACGACATCGAGCTGACCGTCGCGCTCGGCCCGGAACCCGGGTTGCACCTCGACCACGCCCACGGCCTGCTCGCCGGCGTCGACGCCGACCGGCTGCTCACCCACCTCGACCGGATCGTGTCCAGGCTGGTCGCCGCCGCCGACACCGACCCGGTGGGCGACCTCGGCCCGCTGTCGGACGCCGAACTCGCCCAACTCCTCGGAGAGTGGAACGACACCGCGCGCGACCTCGGCGAGCCGCGCTGCCTGCACGAGCTCTTCGAACTCCAGGCCGCCCGCACCCCGGACGCGCTCGCCGTCGTCCAGGGCGCGGACCGGCTCAGCTACGCCGAACTCGACGCCGCCGCCGATCGGCTGGCCGCCCGGCTCGCCGCGGCGGGCGTCGGTCGCGGCGACACGGTGGCGCTCTACCTGCGCCGCACCGTCCGGATGGTGGTCGCCCTGCTCGGCGTCCTGAAGGCCGGCGCCGCGTACGCGCCGGTCGACCCGGCGCTGCCCGCCGAGCGGGTACGCGAACTGGTGGGGACGCTCGCCGCGCCGGTGGTGCTCAGCGACCCGGACGCCGTACCGGAGGTGCTGCGGCGCTGCGCGGGACTGCCCGCGCTGCGGGCGGCGCTCTGGCTGGGCGGCGACGGCCGGCCACCGGCGGCCGGGACGACGGACGGGGTGGTGGTCGACGACGCGCTCGCCGCGCCTGCGGCGGGTGCGCCCCGGCCCGACCGCGCCCACCCCGACGACCCGGCGTACACGATCTTCACCTCCGGCTCCACCGGCCGGCCCAAGGGAGTGGCGGTGGCGCACGCGCCGGCGGTGAACCTGATCCGCTGGGTCAACGAGACGTACCGGGTGGGCCCGGCCGACCAGGTGCTCTGCACCGCCTCGCTCAGCTTCGACCTGTCGGTCTACGACATCTTCGGGCTGCTCGCCGCGGGCGGCAGCGTCCGGGTGGCCGCGACCGAGGAACTGCGCGACCCGCAGCGGCTGCTGGCCGTCCTGGACGACGAGCCGGTCACCTTCTGGGACTCCGCCCCGGCCGCCTTGCAGCAGCTGGAACCGTTCTTCGCCCTGCGCGAGCCGCCCGCCGAGCACTCGCTGCGCCTGGTCTTCCTCAGCGGCGACTGGGTGCCGCTGACCCTGCCGGACGCCGCCCGCACCGCCTTCGCCGACCCGGAGGTGGTGGCGCTCGGCGGCGCCACCGAGGCGGCGATCTGGTCCAACCACTTCCCGGTGACCAAGGTCGACCCGGACTGGCCGAGCATTCCGTACGGCCGCCCGATCACCAACGCCCGCTACCACGTGCTCGACGCCGGGCTGCGGCCCGCGCCGGTCGGCGCCCCCGGTGACCTCTACATCGGCGGCGGCTGCCTGGCCACCGGCTACCACGCCGACCCGCGGCTGACCGCCGCCAAGTTCGTCCCCGACCCGTACGGCCACACGCCCGGCGGGCGGTTGTACCGCACCGGCGACCGCGCCCGGTTCTGGCCCGACGGGGTGATCGAGTTCCTCGGCCGGCAGGACGACCAGGTCAAGATCCGGGGCTTCCGCGTCGAGCTGGGCGAGGTCGAGGTGAACCTGGCGGCCCTGCCCGGGGTGGGCTCCGCCGTCGCCGCCGTGCACGGCACCGCCCCCAACCTGCACCTGGTCGCGTACGCGGTGCCGAGCGCCGGGGCCACGCTGGACCCGGCCGGGTTGCGTGCCGGCCTGGCCGACCGGCTGCCGCCGTACATGGTGCCGGCGCAGATCGTCGCGCTGGACGCGTTGCCCGTCACCGCCAACGGCAAGCTGGACCGGGCCGCCCTGCCGGCCCCCGACTTCGCCGACGCCGGCGGCGCGACGTACGTCGCGCCGCGTACCCCGGTGGAGGAGGTGGTGGCCGAGCTGTGGGCGGAGGTGCTCGGGGTCGACCGGGTCGGCGCCGAGGACGGCTTCTTCGACCTGGGCGGCCACTCGATGCTGATCCCGCAGGTGCTGGCCCGGCTCAGCAGCGACCTCCAGGTCACCGTGCCGCCGGTGACGGTGCTCAACCATCCCACCCTTGCCGGCTTCGCCGCCGTGGTCGAACGGGCCCTGCTCGACCAGATCGAGGCCGCCGAGGCTGCGCAGTCGGCGCAGGCGGCGGATACGGCGCAGGCGGCCGGGACCGGCGGGAAGGAGTCCCAGGGTGCCGGCCACCGACGCTGACAAGCTGCGCGACCTGCTCGGCCGCCGGCTCGCCGCGGCCCGCCGCGACCGGGGGTCCCGGACCGCCATCGAACGCTCCACCGGCCCCGGTCCGGTCGCCCCGCCCCAGGAGCGGATGCTCTTCCTCGACGAGTTGGAACCGGGCGGCTCCGCCTACCACCTGATCCTCACCTTCCGGCTGGAGGGACCGGTCGACGCCGGGGCGCTGGAGCGGGCGCTGCGCGGCATCGAGGAACGCCACGAGGTGCTGCGCAGCCGGTACGAGCGGCGCGACGGCGCCGAGACGCTGGTGCCGGACGAACCGTCCTTCACGCTGCGTCGCGCCGACCTGACCGACGACCCGGACGCCGTGGCGGCGTTCCAGACCGCGGAACTCGGCCGCCCCTTCGACCTGCGCGCCGGCCCGGTGTGGCGCGGGGTGCTGGCCCGTACCGACGACACGCTGCACCACCTGGTGCTCACCGCCCACCACATCGCCATCGACGGCTGGTCGATGGACATCCTGCGTCACGAGCTGGCCCACGGGTACGCCGCCGAACTCGGCCGGGGCACCCGGCCCGCCGCGCCCGCCGTCCGCTACGTCGACTACGCGGCGTGGGAACGCCGGCGCCTCGACACCGGCGACCACGACGAGCAGCTCGCCTACTGGCGGCAGCGGCTGGCCGACCTGCCGCCCGCCCTCGAGCTGCCCACCGACCGCCGCCCGCCGCAGCGGCGCACCCGCCCCGGCGGCCTGGTGTCCGGCCTCGTCGACGCCGAGCTGGCCGCCGCCGTCCGCGCGCTGGCCCGCGACGCGGGGGCCACCCCGTTCATGGTGCTGGCCGCCTGCCTGCAGACCCTGCTGCACCGATACTCCGGCCGGTCGGACTTTCTCGTCGGCGTCCCGGTGGCGGGCCGGACCGAGCCGAGCCTCAAACCACTGATCGGCCTGTTCGTCAACACCGTCGTGCTGCGCGCCGACTGCCGTCCCGGACTGTCCTTCCGGGACCTGCTCGACCGGACCCGCGGCGACGCCGTGGCCGCGTTCGCCCACCAGGGCGTGCCCTTCGAACGCGTGGTGACGTCCCTGCCGCCGTCCCGGGCGGTCGCCGGCACGCCGTTGTTCGAGGTGATGCTGGTCTGGAACGGCGCCGACCAGGGCACCTGGGCGCTCGGCGACGCCAAGGCGGTCTACCTGCCCTGCCCGGCCACCGGTACCGCCAAGTTCGACCTGAGCCTCCAGGTCACCGAGGCGGGCGACGCCTACGAGCTGCTGCTGGAGTACGACCGCGAGCTGTGGGACGAGGCGAGCGCCGCCCGGATGCTGGGTCACCTCGTCACCCTCACCCGGGCCGCGGTCGCCGAGCCCGACCGGGAACTGGGCCGGCTGCCGCTGCTCGACGCCGCGGAGCGTGACCTGGCCGACCGGCACGCGCGGGGGCCCGTGCGCGCGTACCCGGGGCCGGTCGACCTGGCGGCCATGGTGGCCGAGCGGGCCGCCCGCGACGGCGACGCGGTCGCGCTGGTGTGCGACGGCGCCGAGCTGACCCACCGGGACCTCGACCGGCGGGCCAACCGCCTCGCCCACCACCTGCGGGCGCTGGGCGTGCGGCCCGACCAGCCGGTGGCGGTGCTGCTGGAACGCTCCTTCGACCTGGTGGTAGCGATCCTGGGGATCGTCCGCTCCGGCGGCGCCTACCTTCCCCTGGACCCGGAGCACCCGGCCGGGCGGTCCGCGGGCGTCCTGCGCGACGCCGGGGTACGCGTCGTCGTCACCCACACCGCCCTGGCCGGCGCGGCCGAGGCCGGCGGCTGCACCCCGGTACGCCTCGACGCCGACGCCACCGCCATCGCCGCCCACCCCGACACCTGGACCCTGCCGCCGGCCCTGCCCGACCAGCTGGCGTACGTCTTCTACACCTCCGGCTCCACCGGCCGCCCCAAGGGCGTGATGGTCAGCCACCGGGCCGCGCACAACCAGATCCGCTGGCAGGTCGACCGGTTCGGCATCGGCCCCGGCGAGACCGTCCTGCTCAAGACGAACGTCACCTTCGACGACTCGGTGGTCGAGGTGTTCGCCGCCCTGGCCGGCGGCGCCCGGCTGGTGATCGCCGAGCCCGGCGGCCACCGCGACCCGGAGTACCTGCGCGCGCTGCTGGCCGCCGAGCGGGTGGGCTATGTCCGGTTCGTGCCCACCATGCTGGCCGCGCTGCTGGAACACGGCGGCGACGTGCCGGTGCCCGCGCTGCGGGTGGTCAAGAGCGCGGGGGAGGCGCTCCCGCCCGAGCTGGCCGCCCGCTGCCTCGCGGCGCTCGACGCGGAGCTCTACAACGCGTACGGTCCGACGGAGGCGGCGGTGAACGTCACCGTCGCGCGCTGCCGGCCGGGGGAGCCGATGGTGACGATCGGCACCCCGATCGAGAACGTCCGCTGTCACGTGCTCGACGACGCGCTGGCGCCGCAACCCGTCGGGGTGCCCGGCATGCTCCACCTGGGCGGTGTGCAGCTCGCCCGCGGCTACCACGGCCGTCCCGCGCTGACCGCCGAGCAGTTCGTGCCGGACCCGTTCGGACCGCCCGGCGGGCGGCTGTACCGCACCGGTGACCTGGTGCGCCGGCTGCCCGACGGCCGGCTCGACTACCTGGGCCGGGCCGACCGGCAGGTCAAGGTCCGCGGCATGCGCATCGAGCTGGGCGAGATCGAGTCCGTCCTCGCCGAGCACCCCACGGTCGGGCAGGCGGTGGTCGCCGCCCGCGACGACCGGCCCGGCGGGGCACGGCTGGTCGCGTACCTGCTGCCCAGCGCCGCCGGCACCCCCGACCCGGGGCAGCTGCGCGGCTGGCTCGCCGACCGGCTGCCCGAGTACATGGTCCCGGCCGCGTTCACCGTGCTGGCCGCCTTCCCGCTGCTGCCCAGCGGCAAGGTGGACCGCAGGAGCCTGCCGGACCCGGAGCCCGACGCCGCCCCGGTGCAGGCGTACGAGCCGCCGCGCGGCGACCTGGAACGGGCCGTCGCCGAGGTCTGGGCCGGCACCCTGGGCGTCGAGCGGATCGGCCGCGACGACAGCTTCTTCACCCACGGCGGGCACTCCCTGCTCGCCATGGAGACGCTGCTCGCCCTCCGGGAACGCCTGCGCCGGCCGGTGCCGCTGCGGCTGGTCTTCGAGGCGCCCACCCTCGCCGCGTTCGCCGCCCGCGTCGCCGAGTTGCCCGCCACGGCACCGGACCTCCCACCGGTGGAGCCGGTACGCGCCCGCGTCGACGGCGTCGCGGACGTCTCGGCGGCCGAGGCGCGGATCTGGTTCGCCGACCAGCTGGAGCCGGGCGACCCGGCGTACAACCTGCCGGTGGTCTGCCGGCTGCGCGGCGACGTCGACGTGCCGGCGCTGCTCGCGGCGCTGCGCGCCCTGCCCGACGCGCACGAGGCGCTGCGTACCCGCTTCCCGTCGGTCGACGGGCGGCCGGTGCGCGTCGTCGCCGTTGGGGTCGACCTGCCGCTGCGCGTGGTCGACCTACGCGGCCTCGACCCGGCCGGACGCGACCGCGCGCTGGCGGCGGCGCTCGCCGAGGAGGCCGGCGCCCGCTTCGACCTGGACACCGGACCGCTGGTGCGCGCCGCCGTGCTGCCGCTCGGCGACGGCGAGCTGGTGCTGGCGCTCACCCTGCACCACATCGTCGCCGACGGCTGGTCGATCCAGCCGCTCCTGGCCGACCTGGGCACCGGCTACGCGGCGGCGCGGGCCGGCCGGCCCGTGGAGCTGCCCGGCCGGCTCGGCGCCGGCGACTACGCCAGTTGGCGCAACCGGCCCCTCGCCGACGAGGCGCGGGCGGCGGAACTGGCGCACTGGCGGGAGCGCCTGGCGGGCCTGCCCGACGCGCCGGAACTGCCCACCGACGGCCCGCGCGACGGCTCCGCGGGAGCCGCCGTGCCGTTCACCGTCCCGACCGCGACCGCCGACCGGGTACGGGAGCTGGCCCGGGCCGAGGGCTGCACCCCGTTCATGGTGCTGCTGGCCGGGTACGCCGCCGTGCTCGCCCGGCACTGCGCCACCGACGAGGTGGTGCTGACCATGCCCGTCGCCGACCGGGGCCGGCCCGACCTCGACGGCATCGTCGGCCTGCTGCTGGACACCGCCGTCCTGCGGCTGCCGGTCCGCGCCGACGACGGCTTCCGGAGGCTGCTGCGTACCGCCCGCACGGCGGTGCTCGACGCCCAGGAACACCGGCTGCTCCCGTTCGACCAGGTCGTCGACGCGCTCGGGCTCGACGGCCGGGCGCTGGCCCGGTACGCCGTGTCGATGGACCCGCTGCGGGCCGGCGCCGCCCCGTTCGCCGACGGCGTCACCCTGGAGCCGGAACCGTTCGACCTGCGGCACTCCAAGGCCGACCTGAACGTGCTCTTCGCCGACGGCGAGCAGGGCCTCGGCGGCGGCGTCGTGCACCGCACCCCGCTGTTCGGCGGCGACCGGGTCCGGCGGCTGACCGGGCACCTGCTCACCCTGCTCGACGCGGCGACCCGCGCTCCGGACGCCCCGCTGGCCGGGATCGGCCTGCTCACCCCCGCCGAGCGGGCCGAGCTGGCCGCCGGCGGCGCGCCGCCGGCCGCCGCCCCCGCCCCGGCCTGCCTGCACACGCTGGTCCTCGACCAGATCGCCCGCACCCCGCACGCGGTGGCCCTGGTGACCGACGAGGGGGAGTGGACCTACCACCGGCTCGGTGAGCGGGCGGCACGCCTGGCCCGGCACCTGACCGCCCAGGGCGTACGGCCGGGCACGCTGGTCGGCCTCTGCCTGGGCCGGGGAGCGCAGCAGCCGGTCGCCGTGCTGGCCGTGCTGCTGGCCGGCGCCGCGTACGTCGCGCTGGACCCCGCCCACCCGCCGGCCCGGCTGCGTGGCGTGCTGGCCGACAGCGGCGCCGTCGCCGTCGTCACCGACCGGCCCTGGGCGGCGGCGTGCGCGGGCAGCGGCCTGCCCACCGTGGTGCTCGCCGACGACGAGGCCACCATCGCCGGGCAGCATCCCGACGTCCCCGACACCGCCGCGACGGTCGACCCGGCCGCCGTGGCGTACCTGGTCTACACCTCCGGCTCCACCGGGCGGCCCAAGGGCGTCCGCACCCCGCACGCCGCCGCGGCGGCCTACCTCCGCGACTACCTGGGCGGCTTCGGCCTCGGCGTCGGCGACACCGTCCTCCAGCTCGCCGGGCTGGCCTTCGACGCCTGCGTCCGCGACCTGCTCGGGCCGCTGACCACCGGTGCCCGGGTGGTCCTGCTCGACGACGAGCGGGCCGCCGACCCGCAGGCCGTGGTCGCCGCCGTCGACCGGCACGGGGTCACCGCGGTGCTGAGCGTGGTGCCCACCCTGCTGCGGGCGCTGCTGACCGTGGCCGAGCAACGCCGCCCGGCGCCGGGCGGCCGGCTGCGCCTGCTGCTCACCGCCGGCGAGGCCCTGGACCGGGCCGACTGCGCCCGCGCCGGGACCGCGTTCGCCGGGCGGCCGACGGTGGTCAACCAGTACGGGCCGACCGAGGCCACGATGACCACCACCAGCGCGCCGGTGGACGCGGCGCCCGGCGAGCGCGGTCCCGCCCCGCTCGGGGTGCCCGTGGCCGGGGCCCGGGTGTGGATCGTCGACCGGCACGGCGACCTGGCCCCGGCGGGCGTGCCCGGCGAGGTGTGGATCGGTGGCGGGCGGCTCGCCGACGGCTACCACGGCCAGCCGGCGCTGACCGCGGCGAGCTTCGTACCCGATCCGTTCTCCGGCGTTCCGGGGGCCCGGGCGTACCGCACCGGCGACCTGGCCCGCCGCGCGGCCGACGGCACCCTGACCTTCCTCGGCCGGGGCGACGACCAGGTCAAGATCCGCGGCCACCGGGTGGAACCGGCCGGCGTCGAGAGCGTGCTGCGCACCCTGCCCGGCGTCGAGGAGGCGGCGGTCGTGCCGGTGCGCGGCGACTCGGGCGTCGTCCGGCTGGTCGGCTGCGTCGCACCGGCCACCCTGGACGCCGACGCGATCCGCGCCGGGCTGCGCGGCCTGCTCCCCGAATACCAGGTGCCCGCCGTCATCCGGGTGCTGCCCGCGCTGCCGCGCACCCCCAACAACAAGGTGGACCGCCGGCTGCTGGCCGCGCTCGACGAGCCGGTACGGCGTTCGGCGCCACCCCGCACCCCCACCGAGGCCGTGGTGGCCGACGTGTTCACCGAGGTGCTCGGCGACGAGCGGGTCGGCTCGTCGGAGGTGGGCCGCGACGACGACTTCTTCGCCCGCGGCGGCCACTCGCTGCTCGCCGCCCGGCTCGCCGCCCGCCTGCACCGGGCCACCGGCCACCAGGTGCCGCTGCGCGAGGTCCTCGACCTGCGGACGGTGGCCGCGCTGGCCGGCTGGCTGGACCGGGCGGGACCGGTGCGGCCCGACGTCCGGCCCGACGGTCCGGCAACCCCCGACGCCACCGCGGCGGACCGGCCCACCCCCGGGCAGGAGTCGATCTGGCGGCACTGCCGGCGGGAGCCGGACACCGCCGCGTACAACGTGGGTTTCACCGCCCGGGTCGTCGGCGAGGTGGACGAGGTCGCCCTCGCCCGGGCCCTGGACGCGCTGGCCGACCGGCACCCGGCGTTGCGCACCCGGTTCCCGGACACCGGAGCGGGACCGGGCGTGGTGGTGGCGCCCCGGGTGCTGCTCCCGCTGAACCGGCACGACGTGTCGGGGGAACCCGATCCGGGGCAGGAGGCGCTGCGGCGGGCCACCGCCGAGCTGCGGGCCCCGTTCGACCTGGAACGCGGGCCGCTGGCCCGCGCCGTGCTGATCCGCTGCGGCCCGCGGGAGCACCTGCTCGGCCTGACCGTGCACCACATCGTCGCCGACGGCTGGACCCTCTCGGTGCTCCAACGCGACCTGGCCGCGCTGCACGACGAGTTCGCCGCAGGCCGGCTGCCCGAGCTGCCGCCGGTGCCCGGCTTCGCCGGCTACGCCGCCGCGCAGCTGGCCCGGCTGGACACCCCGCGCTCCGCGGCCGACGCGACCTACTGGCGGGACCGGCTGCGCGACGTGCCGACGGTGCTGCCGCTGCCCACCGACCGGCCCCGGCCACCGCGCTGGTCACTGGCCGGGTCGGTGGAGCCGTTCACCGTCGACCCGGCCGTGGCCGCCGGGGTACGCCGGCTCGCCGACGAGACCGGCGCCACCGGATTCGTGGTGCTGCTGGCCGCGTTCCAACGCTGGCTGCACCGGCTGTCCGCCGCGGAGCGGTTCCTGGTCGCGGTGCCGGTGGCGAACCGGCCCGACCCGGAGTCCGAGCGGGTCGCCGGGCCGTTCGCGAACATCGTGCCGGTCCCCGCCGACCTGCGCGGAGCGCCGACCTTCCGGGAACTGGTCGGGCGGGTCCGGGAGACCTTCCTCGAGGTGTGGGAACACCGTGAGCTGCCGTACGAGCAGCTGGTCACCGCGTACGCCGACGCGGCCGGCGACCGGCCGCCGCTGTGCCAGGCGATGTTCGCCGTGCAGAACCTGCCGCCGGCCGGGCCGGGCCCGAGCGGGCTCACCGCCACCCCGCTGCTGCTCGACCGCGGCACCTGCCGCTACGAGCTGCACATGCGCTGCCACGAGACGCCCGACGGGCTCGCCGGCTGGCTGGAGTACAGCACCGCGCTGTTCGACCGGCCGGCGGTGCTCCAGCGGCTGCGTGGCTTCCGCACGCTGCTGGCCGAGGCGGTCACCGCCCCCGACGATCCCGGAGCCTGCTGAGTGCGCGTCTTCAACCTGATCTGGGCCGGCCAGGCGACCTCGCTCATCGGCTCGGCGATGACCGCCTTCGGCGTCGGGGTGTGGATCTTCGCCCGGACCGGGTCGCCCACGGCGTTCGCCACGCTGATCCTGGCGGCCTCGCTGCCCGGCCTGCTCGCCCTGCCGGTCGCCGGCGTGGTGGTCGACCGCTTCGACCGGCGGCGGGTGATGCTGCTGAGCGACCTGGGCACCGCGACGGGGCCGCTGGTGCTGCTGATCCTGCACACCGCCGGCGCGCTGCAGCTGTGGCACCTGTACGTGATGGCCGCCGTCAGCTCGGTGTTCAAGGCGTTCCAGTGGCCGGCCTTCTCCAGCCTCGTCCCGCAGCTGGTGGCCAAGGACAAGCTCAGCCAGGCCAACGGCCGGGTGGGCATGGCCGAGGCCGTCGGCATGGTCTTCGGTGACCTGCTCGGCGGAGCGCTGTACGCGGTGCTCGGCCTGCGCGGCCTGCTCCTGGTCGACCTGGTCACCTTCGCCGTGGCGGCGACCACCATGCTGCTGTCGTACCGGCTGCGGCCGGCGATCCCGCCGGTCCGCGTCGAGGGCGCCCCGCGCCTCCCGATGCGCTCCGAGATGACCCAGGGCTGGCACTTCATCCGGCAGCGCCGCGGCCTGCTCGGCCTGCTGCTCTTCTTCGCCGGCTACAACCTGATGATGGAGATGGCGCTGGTCCTGCTCGCGCCGTTGGTGCTCAGCTCGCACCCGCCGTCGGCGCTCGGCGTCATCAACGCCGTCGGCGCGGTCGGCATGATCGCCGTCAGTGGCGTGCTGAGCTTCACCCGGCAGCCGCGCCGCCTGGTCCGCGCCCTCCTGCTGGTCGCCGTCCTGCACAGCTGCCTGCTGCTGGGCATCGGCGCCAGCCACGGCACCCCGTGGCTGCTGGCCGTCGGCATGTTCGGCGTCCTGGGTGGCTACGCCGTGACCAACGCCGTCACCCCGACCATCTGGCAGCGCAAGACCCCGACGGAGGTGCAGGGCCGGGTCTTCGCCATCCGGCGACTGCTCGCCTGGTCGTCCGGCCCGATCGCGTTCGCCGCCGCCGGACCGCTGACCGAGTACGTCGGCACGCCGCTGGCCGACGGGCCGCTGGCCGGCTCGGTCGGGCGGCTCACCGGGTCGGGCACCGGCGGCGGGATCGCCATGGTGTTCTTGCTCTGCGGGGTGCTGCTGCTCGGCGTGGTGGCCGTCACCTGCCTGCCCCGGGCGGTACGGCGGCTGGAGCAGGACCTGCCGGACGCCGAGGTGGCGCAGGAGCCGACACCCGTGGGCGCGGCGGCGCCGTCCTGACCCATGGTCGGCCCGGCGCCGCCGCGCCGACTCAGCTCCCGGCGAGCTCCGCGTCCTTTAGGGCTGCGTCGGGGTGCCGGGCGACCTGCCGCATGACGGCGACGAACCGGTCGTGCAACCCGCGTACGGTGCTCTCCGCCAGCAGCGCGGAGCGGTACTTCCAGACCGCGACGTGGTCCGCGCCGCGCCGCCCGAGGCTCACGGTGAGGTCCAGCGCCGACTTCTCCGCGAACAGCTGCCGGTAGGAGACCTCGACGCCGGGGAACTCGGGCTCGGCGAAGCCGGTGTTGTCCAGCTGGAGGATCACCTGCACCAGCGGCAGGCGGCCGGGCGCCCGGGCCGGCCGGACGGCGTCCACCAGACGCTGGAAGGGCACCTCGCCCTGGGCGAAGTCGTCCAGCGCGTTCTCCCGGACCCGGCGCAGCAGCTGCGCGAAGGACTCCTCCGGCCGGACCAGCACCCGCATCGGCAGCGTGTTGGTGAACACGCCCACGAGCTGCTCGGTCTCGGGCAGCTCCCGGCCGGCCACCGGCGACCCGACGACCAGGTCGCGCTGGTCGGAACCGCGCCACAGGGTGACCGCGAACGCGGCCAGCAGGGCCATGTAACCGGAGGCGCCGACCGCGCCGGCCGTCGTCTCCAGGTCGTCCACGACGGCTCCCGGGATCCGGGCGAACAGGGTGCCGGACTCCAGCGCCTCGGTCTCGCCGGGCGGCCGGTCGAAGGGCAGCGGCACGGTGGTGGGGGCCCCGGCCAGCCGCTGTCGCCAGTAGGACAGCCCTCGTTCCAGACCCGCGCCGGACTGCCGCTCCCGCTGCCCGATCGCGAAGTCCGCGTACTGGATGGGCAGCTCCGGCAGGCCGGCCGGCTCCCCGGTCACCCGGGCCCGGTACAGCTGGGACAGGTCGCGGTTCAGCACACCCTCGGACCAGCCGTCGGCGGCGATGTGGTGCATCCGCAGCACCAGGTGGTGTCCGCCGTCGGCGGCGCGCAGCAACGTCCACGACACCGGCGGCTCGGTGGCCAGGTCCAGCTTGCGGACCAACTGCTCCCGGGCGAAGGTCTCCAGCGCCTCGGCTGCCCCGTCCGCCGGGAGGTCGACGGTGGGCACCGGGACCTCCGACGGGGGCAGCACCCGCTGGAAGAGTCCGCCCCGGCCCGGCTCGACCACGGTGCGCAGCACCTCGTGGCGGCGGGTCAGGTCGCTGACCGCGCCGCGCAGCGCCGCGACGTCCAGGTCGCCGCGCAGGCCGATGACGAACACGGTGCTCTCCGTGGACGCGTCCGGGTCCAGCCAGTCCGACAGCCACATCCGCTCCTGGGCGAAGCTGGCCGGGACGATGTCGGGCCGGGGCGCGACGGTCCGCCGGGCCTGCGCGGCACGGGCCAGCAGCCGCCGCTCGAAGTCGATCCGGGCCGCGGAGACCGCGGGCGTACGAGCCTCAGCCATGCCGGCCGCCGTCCGTCGTCGGGGCGGGCCGCAGCGCGACGACCGCCTCCTCGAATCCGGCGATGTGGTTGGAGCGCACCCGACTCACCGGCCCGGGCACCTCGATGGTGGCCACCCGGCGGGCCACCTCGCCGAAGAGCACGCGCAGCTCACTGGTCGCCAGGGCGCCACCGAGGCAGTAGTGGGCGCCGTGGCCGAAGGTCAGGTGCCGGTTGGGTCTGCGGTCGAGGCGGAAGACGTCCGGGGCGTCGAAGACCGTCTCGTCGCGGTTCACCGACCTGCCCCACACCACGACCGGCTGTCCCGCCCCGATGCGCCGCCCGGCGAGTTCGGTGTCCCGGGCCGCGGTGCGCAGGGTGTGCGCGCCCGGCGTGGTCCAGCGCAGGATCTCCTCCACGGCGGTGGGCAGGACGGTGGGGTCGTCGCGCAGCGTCCGCCACTGGTCGGGGTGGGCGGCCAGGGCGAGCAGGCCGCCCACGGAGGCGTGCCGGGTCGTCTCGTTGCCGCCAGAGATCAGGCCGTCGCAGTTGAGCAGGATCTCCTCGTCGGTGAGCGGACGCCCGTCGACCTCGCCCCGGACCAGGGCGGTGACCACGTCCTCGCGCGGGTCGCGGCGACGCTGCTTCACCAGTTCCAGGTAGTACAGCAGGATGTCGGTGTGCGCCTCGGCCGCCGCCGCCGTCGGGCCGCCGTGCTCGTCGACGGCGCCGAAGGCCACGGTGGTGCGGTCCAGCATGAAGTCCCAGTCCTCGCGGGGGACGCCGAGCAGGTCGCAGATGACCGAGACGGGCAGTCGGGCGGCGATCCGCACGAGGTCGCAGGTGCCCCGCTCGAACGCCTCGTCCAGGCAGGCGGTCACCGTCGCCCGCATGTTCTGCTCCAGCCGCTGCACCGTCCGCGCGGTGAACGCGGAACCGATGATCCGCCGGATGTCGCCGTGCCGGGGCGGGTCGGTGACGATCAGCATCTTGCGGGAGGCGGCCGCGGCGGCCAGCGGATCCCCGCCCAGCCGGATGCCGCGCTCGGAGGAGAAGGTCCGGCTGTCGCGGAGCACCCGTACCGCGTCGGCGTGCGCGGTGACCGACCAGTACGCGTCCCGGTTGGGGCGTACGGTCCAGCGCACCGGGTCGTTGTGGCGCATCCAGCGCCACACCGGGTCGAGTACGCCGTCGCGGTGCAGCACCGGGTCGGCGACGTCCACGGTGGTCGGGTCGGCCAGCTCCGGCGCGGTCATCGGGCGGCCTCCCGCTGCTCCTCGCCGAGGGCGAGCTGCATGATCGCCTCGGCGAGGTCGGCCAGCACCCGGTGCTCGAAGAGCAGCCGCACCGAGACGTCCAGGCCGGTCGCCGCCTTGACCCGGGCGATCACCTGGGCGGCGAGCAGCGAGTGGCCACCCTTGTCGAAGAACGAGTCGTGCACACCGATCCGCGGGACGTCCAGCACCTCCTGCCAGATGTCCACCAGGATCTCCTCCAGCGGGGTGCGGGGCGGCTCGTAGTCGACGCTCTCCGGCTGGACCCGCTCGCCGGCCTCGTCGATCAGCGCGGCCAGCGCGGCCCGGTCGGCCTTGCCGTTGCCGGTGATCGGCAGGCTCTCCAGGAAGACGTAGCCGGCGGGCCAGAAGTGGGCGGGGAGCCGGCCGGTGAGGTGGTCGCGCAGCTGCTCGGTGGAGACGGGCGGCCCGTCCGGCGCCCGGACGACGCAGGCGGTCAGCCCGACCACGCCCAGGCTGTCCGCGCGGGCCACGATCGCGCACTCGCGTACGCCGGGGTGGGCGGCGAGCGCGGACTCGATCTCGCCCGGCTCGACCCGGAAGCCGCGTACCTTGATCTGGTCGTCCGCCCGGCCGGCGAAGACCAGTTCCCCGTCCGAGCGCCGGCGAGCCAGGTCCCCGGTGCGGTACAGCCGGGCGCCGGGCCGCGCGGAGTACGGGTCGGGCAGGAACCGCTCCGCGGTCAGCCCGGGCCGGCCGAGGTAGCCGCGCGCCGTCCCGACACCGCCGACGTACAGCTCGCCCACCACGTTGACCGGCACCGGGCGCAGGTCCTCGTCGAGCACCAGCGCGCTGTAGCCGGGGATCGCGGTGCCGATCGGCAGGGCGCCGTCGACGTCGGACTCCCGCACCTCGTGGCCGGTGGCCCAGATGGTGGCCTCGGTGGGGCCGTACAGGTTGAAGCAGCGTGCCTGCGGCGTCCAGTGCCGCACGGCGCCGGCGGTGAGCACCTCGCCGGCCCCGATCACCACCCGCAGGCTCGGCACGTCGGCGGCGCCCAGCGCGGCGATCGCCGACGGCGGGGCCGTCCAGGAGGTGACCCGGTGCCGGCGCATCAGCGCCGCCAGCGGTTCACCGGGCACCAGCTCGTCGCGGGTGCCCAGGGCGAGGCGGGCGCCGGCCCCGACGGCCAGCCCGATCTCGAACATCGAGGCGTCGAAGCTGGGGGAGCAGAACTGGAGCACCGTGTCGTCGGGGCCGTGCGGCAGCCGGGCCCGCTGCGCGGCCAGCAGCGCCGCGTACGACGCGTGGGTGATCTGCACGCCCTTGGGGCGGCCGGTGGAGCCGGAGGTGTAGATGACGTAGGCCAGGTCGTCCCGGTGCGGACCGGGCCCGGTGTCGGTGGCGTCGGCGCATGCGTCGGGCGACAGCAGGGGGACGCCAGAGGCCCGGGAGAGCTCCTCGACGGCCGGTCCCGAGCCGATCAGCACGCTCGCGGCGGAGTCGGTGAGCATGTATTCGAGGCGGGCCGCCGGGTACTCCGGATCCAGGGGAAGGTAGGCGCCGCCGGCCTTGAGGACGGCGAGCAGCGCGGTGATCCACTCGGTGGTGCGGGGCAGGCAGACGCCGACCCGGGCCTCCGGACCGACGCCGTGGGCGCGCAGGGCGGCGGCGAGCCGGTCGGCCCGGGTGTCGAGCTGGGCCCAGCTCAGCGACCGGTCGCCGTCGGTGACCGCGGTGACGTCGGGCCGTTCCCGCGCCCACCCGGCGACCAGCTCGGGCAGCAGCGGCGGCTCCGGGTCGGCCGCGGGGCCGGGCGCGAGCAGCGCCTCCCGCTCGGCGGCGCCGAGCATCGGCAGCTCGGACAGGCGCAGGCCCGGATCGGCCACCGCGGCCTCGAGCAGCGTACGCAGGTGCGCGTGCAGCCGTTCGATGCTGCCCGCGTCGAACAGGGCGGCGTCGTACTCCCAGGCGGCGGCGAGGCCCGAGTCGGTGGGCACCAGGGTCAGCGCCAGGTCGACGCCGGGGGCCTGGGTGTCCATCCGCACCACGTCGACGGTGAGCCCGTCGAGGTGGATGCTGTTCAGCGACACCTCCGCCAGGTGCAGCACGGTCTGGAAGAAGGTCTGCCGGTCGCCGTCCCGGTCCGGGCGCAGCTCCTTCACCAGCCACTCCAGCGGCACCTCCTGGTGCCCGACGGCCTCCAGCGACACCTCCCGGACCTGCCCGAGCAGCCGGTCGAAGGTGGGGTCACCGGCCAGGTCGGTCCGGGCGACCACGGTGTTGACGAAGCAGCCGATCAGCTCGCCGAGGCCCGGCTGGCCGCGGCCCGCCATCGGCACGCCGACCAGCACGTCGGTCTGGCCGGAGTACCGGTGCAGGAGCGTGTCGAACGCGGCGAGCAGCACCATGAACACCGTCGCGCCGCGCCCGGCGGCGAAGGAGCGGACGTCCTCGATCAGGTCACCGGGGAGCGTGGCCAGCAGCAGGCGTCCCTGGGCGGCCGTATCGGCGGTACGCGGCCGGTCGGTGGGCAGCCCGGTCGGGTCGCCGGCGCCCTTGAGCCGCTGGCGCCACACCTCCATGGACGGCCCGAGCGTCTCCGGGGTGACGTTCTCCCGTTCCCAGGCGGCGAAGTCGGCGTACTGGATGGGCAGGTCGTCGCCGCGCGGCTCGGCGCCGGCGCGCAGCCGCCGGTAGTTCTCCACGACCTCCCGGTAGAGCAGCTGGAGCGACCAGCCGTCGGCGATCAGGTGGTGCAGGCCCAGGGCCAGGCGGTGTTCCTCCTCGCCGAGGCGCAGCAGCGCGGCGCGGAACAGCGGGCCGGCCTCGATGTCGAACGGCCGCTGCCAGGCCCCGGAGAGCCACTCGTCGGCGGTGCCGGCCGGGTCGTCGCGGTCGTCGCAGGCCACCCGCTCCAGCTCGATGCCGGACCAGGGCCACACCACCTGCACCGGATCGCCGTCGGCCGCGGCGAAGGTGGTGCGCAGCGCCTCGTGGCGGCGGACCACCGCGTTCACCGCCTCGTGCAGCAGCTCCGGGTCCAGGGCGCCGCGCAGCCGCAGGACGGCCTGGATGTTCCAGGCGGGTCCGCCGCCCTCCATCTGTTCCAGGAACCACAGCCGCCGCTGGGAGTACGACGTCGGGACGACGAACTTCTCCTCGGTGAGCTCCATGCCTACTCCTTCGGGTCGGACCTGCGTCAGCTCGGGACCGTGCGCCGGGCGGGGCGCGGGATGCGGGTGATGGGCGGGCGCCCGGTCCCCCCGCCGGCCGCCGCCCGGGACACCGCGTCGGCCAGGCCTTCGACCGTCCGTCCCTGCGCGAGCAGCGTCTCCAGCCGCAGCTGTACGCCGTGGGCCTTCTCGATCCGGGCGACCACCTGCGCGGCGAGCAGCGAGTGGCCGCCCAACTCGAAGAAGTCGTCCCGGATGCCGATCTCCGGCTGCCCCAGCACCTCCTGCCAGATCCGCAGCAGGTCCGCCTCGACCGGCGTGCGGGGCGCGACGACGGGCACGTCGCGTCGGCGCGGACCGGAACCCTGGGCCAGCAGGGCCGCGTGGTCGACCTTGTGGTTCGGGGTCAGCGGAAACTCCCGCACCAGGGTGATGGAGTTCGGGACCATGTAGTCGGGCAGCTCGTCGGCGAGGTGACGGCGCAGCAGCCCACCGGTCACCGCGTCCTGACCGGACGCCGGCAGGACGAACGCGAGGATCTGGCCGCCCAGCAGGCCGGTCTCCCCGACCAGCACCACAGCCTGGCTGACCCGGGGGTGGCGCTCCAGCGCCTGCCGGATCTCGTTGAGCTCGATCCGGTGGCCGCGGATCTTGACCTGTCCGTCGGCGCGACCGGAGAACTCCAGGGCGCCGTCGGGCAGGAACCGGCCCAGGTCACCGGTGCGGTACAGGCGCGAGCCGGGCACCCCGGAGAACGGGTCGGGGACGAACGCCGCCGCGGTCAACGCCGGCCGGCCGAGGTAACCGCGGGCCACCCCGGCGCCGCCGATGCAGATTTCGCCGGTCCCGCCGGGCGGTGCGGCCGTACCCGCCGGGTCGTCCACGACGTACAGCGAGACGCCCGCGCACGGTGCCCCGATCGGCACCGAGGGCAGCTCGCCGTGCTCCGGGGTGACCTCGAACAGGGATGCCGCGACCGTGGTCTCGGTCGGGCCGTAGCCGTTGACGAAGCGGTGCCGGGCGGCGAACGAGGCGGCCAGCTTGGGCGGGCAGGCCTCCCCGCCCGAACCGACCACCGCCAGGTCGGGGAACTCCTGGTCGACCAGGGTGGCCAGCACCGAGGGCGGCAGCGCCACCGTGTGGATGCGCTCGCCGCGCAGCCGGTCGGCCAGCCGCTCGGGCGAGGCCACCTCCTCCTTGGTGGCGATGACCAGCGTGCCGCCGTTGGTCAGGGTGGCCAGGGTGTCGAAGACCGAGATGTCGAAGCTGAACGACACGCACTGCAGGGTGCGCCGCCCCGGGCCGACCTCCAGCGCCGGCGTCAGCCCCGCCAGCATGTTGCCCAGCGAGGCGTGGGTTACCTGGACGCCCTTGGGGCGGCCGGTGGAGCCGGAGGTGTAGATGACGTACGCCAGGTTGTCCGGGTGGGCGCCGGGACCGGTCGCGCTGCTGGCGGTTTCCGCGTCCGGGGCCAGCAGGGGGACGTCGCAGGCCCCGGCGAGGTGCTCGGCGGTGGGCCCGGTGCCGACCAGGACGGTGGCGGCGGAGTCGGCGAGCATGTATTCGAGGCGGGCCGGCGGGTACTCCGGGTCCAGTGGCACGTAGGCGCCGCCGGCCTTGAAGACGGCGAGCAGTGCGGTGATCCAGTCGGCGGTGCGGGGCAGGCAGATGCCGACGCGGGTCTCGGGGCCGACGCCGTGGGCGCGCAGGGCGGCGGCGAGGCGGTCGGCCCGGTGGTCGAGCTGGGCGTAGGTGAGGGACCGTCGCTCGGAGCTGACGGCCACGGCGTCGGGCCTCTCCCGCGCCCAGCCTGCGACCAGCTCGTGTGCCAGAGTGCCGGGACCGCTGCGCATCAGGACCCCTGCTCGGCCATCCGTCGGCGCAGGCTCAGTGGACGCATGTCGGTCCAGACCTCCTCGATGTGCGCCAGGCACTCCTCGCGGGTGCCGGTGGCGCCCTCGTCGCGCCAGCCCGGAGCGTTCTCCCGGCCGGCCGGCCAGATGGAGTACTGCTCCTCGTGGTTCAGCACGACCTTGTAGGGGCGGCTGTCCTGGTTGTCGCTCATCTCTCCTCCGTGGGTGGTGCCCGCTGCGGCACCCGGCGCCGGCGCGCGGCGGGGTGATCCGGGGCCCATTCGACCGTGGCGACGGCCGGTCACACCGCTGCCGGGGGAGGTACTAGAACAACACCTGGAACCTGTGGTGGAGCCACTGCGGACGGTGGCGTGGCTAGGTGAAGCCCTACACCTGCGGTCGGTACGACGACAGCGGCCGGGCCGGCGCGGACACTACGCATCGGACGCCCCGACCAGGGGCGATCCCACCGTTGGTCACGAGGAGGAACAGTGCCCGCAGCGTCGCTGACCGCCCGCCGCCGAGCCGGCGCCGTCCTGGTGGCCGCCGGGACCGTACTCGGGATGGGTGTCCTGGCGGTCCCCGGGCCCGCCGGGGCCGCCCGGCCCGTCGTCAACTCCGGCAGCGCCCGGGCCGTGCCCGGCAGCTACCTGGTGCTCTTCGCCGAGGGGGAGCGGCCCGACATCGCCGGCCGGTACGGCGTACGGGTCCGGGACAGCTACCACAGCGCGGTTCGCGGGGCGCTGGTCCAGGCGAGCGAGGAACAGGCGCGGCGGCTGGCGGCGGATCCGTCGGTGCGGCTGGTGGAGCAGGACACCAGGATCGAGCGGGTGGCGTCGCGCACCGGCACGCAGCAGGTCCCCTCCTGCGGCCTGGACCGGATCGACCAGCGGCAGCTACCGCTGGACGGCTCGTACACGTACCCGGCGGCGGCCGGCGCCGGCGTCGACGTCTACCTGGTCGACACCGGCATCGACTACCGCCATCCCGACCTCGCCCCCCGTGCCCGGCCCGGCTTCGACGCCTTCGGCGGCGACGGCGCCGACGAGCTGGGCAACGGCACCCTGATGGCCGGGATCGTCGGCGGCACCACGTACGGCGTGGCGAAGAAGGCCCGGTTGATCTCGGTGAAGGTGCTCGACGCGCAGGGCGGCGGCACCCTCGGTGGGGTGCTGGCCGGAATCGACTGGATCACCGCGCACGCCTCCGGCCCGTCGGTGGCCAACGTCGTCATCGGCGCCCCGGCCAGCGACGTGCTCGACGAGGCGGTACGCGCCTCCGTCGCCTCCGGTGTCACGTACGTGCTGTCGGCGGGGGCGAGCGCCGACGACGTCGACAACTCCTCTCCGGCCCGGGTACGCGAGGCGGTCACCGTCGGCTCGTCCGACTGCGCCGACACGGCGGCGTGGTTCAGCAACTACGGTCCGGGGCTGGACCTGTACGCTCCCGGGGTGGACATCACCTCCACCTGGCCGGGCGGCGGCACCAGCTCCGACTCCGGCACCTCGGTCTCGGCCGCGCACGCCTCCGGGGCGGCGGCGCTCTATCTGGGCGGGCGTCCCATGGCCACCCCGGCGCAGGTAGCCGGGGCCCTGGACCGGGCGGCCGTTGACGGCGCGCTCACCGGCGTACCGGCCGGCACGCCGAACAAGCTGCTCCAGACGGTGCGCTGACACCGGACGAGGTGACCCCGCCCCGATGGCACTGGACCTGCTGACCGCCGCGACCGTCCTCGCCGTGCTGGCGGCCGTGCACTGGTACCTGTACCGGCGACTGGTCCGCGACGTCTCGGCGACGGGCGGCCGGTGGCGGCGGGTCGGCACGGTCGTCGTGCTGCTGCTCGCGGCGGGCACCGCGCTGCTGCTCACCGTCGGGCCGCTGGAGCCGCCCGTGCCGGTACGCCGCCTCGCGGCGGGGTGGGCCGCCTGGTGGCTGCCGCTGCTGCTGTACCTGATCCTGGCGCTGCTGCTGGGCGAGGTTGTCCGGCCGCTGCTGCGGCGTGCCCTCGCTCGCCGGGCGACCGACCCGCCGCATCGGCCCGCCGACGTGGACGACCGGCCCGACGCCTCCCGCCGGCTCTTCGTCGCCCGCACGGTCGCCGTCGGCGCCTCGGTGGTGGCCGTCGGTGGCGCCGTCGCCGGCCGGTCCGCTCCGGTGTCCGGCCAGGACCCGGCGGCCGGGGGAGTGGAACTGGCGCTGCCGTTCACCGGGCTCTGGCTGGCCCGCAACAGTCCGGCCCGGCGGGTGCCGAGCCACGGCACCGACCTGCTCGGCGGTCGCTACGCCATCGACTTCGTCGCCGTGGACGCGGCGCACCGGACGTCCGGCCGCCACGACTGGCGGAGCCTGCTCACCAGCGAACCGCCGGAGCGGTTCCTGGCCTTCGGCCGGCCGATCCTGGCGCCCGCAGCCGGCACCGTCGTCGCGGCCCACGACGGCGAGCCGGACCACGAGGCGCGGCGGTCGCAGCCGGCGCTGGTGCCGTACACCCTGGGGCAGTCGGCGCGGCTGCGCCGGGGGGTGGCCGCGGTCGCCGGCAACCACGTGGTCATCGCGCTGCCCGGTGGCGGCTTCGTGGGACTGGCCCACTTCCGGTCCGGTTCCCTGCGGGTCCCGGTCGGCGCGCGGGTGGTCGAGGGCCAGCACCTCGCGGACTGCGGCAACTCCGGCAACTCCACCCAGCCGCACGTGCACATCCAGGCCATGGACAGCGCCGACCTCACGGTCGCCCGCGGGGTGCCGATGCTGTTCCGGCGCTTCCGCGAGTGGCCCGCCGGCCCCGGTCCGGGGCGGGTCAGGGAGCGGACCGTGCCCGGTGAGGAGGCGGTGGTGGAGCCGCTGCCGTCACCGCCCGTCGGGGGGTAGCGCCCGGTCGCCGATGCGCAGCTGGCCGAGCCGGCGCCGGATCGCCACGACCTGGTCGGTACGTCCCCGCTCCTGGGCTATCCGCAGCAGCGACGACAGTGGAAGCACCGGAACCAGCCGGCCCCACGACGGGATCCACAGCCGGTCGTCCGGCGTCGCCGGGGCCGACCAGCCGCCGTCCTGTCGGCGGTTGCGGACGCCGACGAGGATCTCGAACGGGGTTTCGTCCAGTGCGAGGCGGAGCCGGGCGCGCGCGGTCACCCCGACCGCCCGGAACGGCTCCGCCACGCTGACGTCCCCGAACCTGCGGCGCAGCGCCACCAGCCCGGCCGGGTCGGTCACCACGTCGACGTCACGCGGGGTCACCGCCGCGCCGTGCAGCGCGACGGCGGCGCTTCCGGTGACCGCCCAGCGGGCCCGGGGGTCGATCAGGTCCGCGAACCGGTCCAGCGCCGCCCGCCAGGAAGCCGGGTGACCTCCGGCGGGCGTGGTGGCGGTGGTCGCGCGGAGTTCGGGCAGCCGGGTCAGCCGGTCGATCCGGATGGCCGACACGTCGGCGCGGCGGGCCGTACGGTCGAGCCAGGTGCCGTCGAGCCCGGCTCGAAGGGAGGCCCGGTGGTCGGTCTCCGGGTCGTCGCCCACGTACCGCAGGTGACGGGGAGGGTGGCCCAGTCGTTCGGCGGCGAGCCGGAAGGCGGCCGGGTCCGGTTTGGCCACGCCGAGCTCCGAGGAGCAGCAGACCACGTCGAAGGCGTCGCCCAGGCCGATCGCCGACAGCTTCCGCCGCTGCTGGCCGGCGTCACCGTTGCTGAGCACACCCAGCCGGTACCCGCGGCAGCGCAGCCCGACCAGCGCGTCGACGACGTCGGGGTAGGGCCGCCAGGCCGCCTCGTAGTGCCGCAGGTAGTCGGCGAACTCGTCGTCGAGCCGCGCCTCGTCGACCGCCGACCCCAGCAGCGCGAGGACCGCCCGCATCCGGCGCCGCCGCTGCTCGGTGAACGAGCACTCCCCGGCCAGGTAGGCGGCGAAGTGTTCCCGTTCCAGGGCCGACCAGGCCGCGACGAGCGTCGGGTCGCCGCCCACGCCGGGCGCGACGGTCGCCGCCCAGGCGGTGACCGCCCGGCGGGCGGCCCCGGCGTGGTCGAGCATGGTGCCGTCCAGGTCGAACAGCACGCCGACGGTCACCATGGGCCGGCCGGCCCACGGGCCGGCGGATCGGTCCGCACGCCGAGCAGCCGGGCGGCCAGCCCCAATCGTTCGTCGCGGACACCGGTCAGCGGCGGCAGCAGCAGGGTCGGCATCCCGACCTCCACGGCGGCGCCGTCGTGCCCCTGACGATCGCCGACCATCAGGGTCTGCCCGGGTACGGTGCCGAGCCGGTCGAGGGTCAACCGGTAGATCCGCGGGTCGGGCTTCTGCACACCGTGCTCGTGGGACAGGACGAAGGTCGAGACCAGGTCGGCCAGGCCCGCGGCGGCGAAGGCCGGGCGTACGTCGAAGTGGATGTCACTGACCACGGCGATCCGCAGGCCGTGCCCGGCGATCGCCCGCAGCACCGGGTCGACGTCGACGGCGAACGGGTTCTGGGTGGCGTCGGACTCCACGGCGTACAGGGCGCCCACCAGCGCGTCGTCGAGACCGGCGTCGGCGAGGACCCGGTGGTACGTCTCGCGGTGGAAGGCCGCGTCGCAGTCCAGCCCCGGCGGATCCAACCGGTCCGGCTCGCCGGCCGCCGCGTCGATGGCCGCCGCCACCTGGGCGACCACCACCGGCCGGGTGTCCCGACCGAGGCGCCGCAGCGCGGTACGCACCCACTCCTGCATGGAGAGCGTGGTGACCAGGGTGCCTCGCCAGTCGAAGGCGACCGCCCGGAACTCGACCACGGCTCAGCTCCCGATCCGGTGCGCTTCGGGCCGGTCTCCCGGTGCGGGCGCGACCACGGCGGTCACCGCCGTGCCGCCGGGTGGCCACCCGTCCCACGTGCCGATGACGTGGTCGACGGCCGCGCGCAGCGTCGCCACGACGGGCACGCCGAGGTCGGCGACGTGGTCGCGGGCGTGCAGCGCGTCCTCTCCCGGGTGGTAGACCACGCAGTGGGTGCCGCACTCCCGCGCGGCCAGCGCGTCGTCCACGCTGTCGCCGACCAGCACGGTCCGCTCCGGCCGCAGCCGCTGGATTTCCAGGTGGCGGCGCAGGTGCGGGGCCTTGCGCGGCACACCGGGCGGCGCCGTCCCGTCGACCCGGGTGAAGAACCGGTCGATGCCGGCGGCAGTCACCAGCGGAACGAGCCGCTCGTGCGGGTACATGGACAGCAGTGACTGGCCGCGTCCGGTGGCGTCCCACCGGGTCAGGGCCTCGACGGCGTCCACGGTGAGCGTGACGCGTTCCCGGTGGCGGCCGTACGCGGCGTGGAAGCACCGGTCCAGCTGTTCCTGCTCCTGGTCGGTCAGCTCCCGGCCGGCGAGGCGTTCGTAGAAGTGCGTGATCGGCTGGGTGTGGTGACGCTGGTAGTCGGTGCGGGTCACCGGGGGCAGCCCGCAGGCGGCGAACGCCTCGATGGTCGCCTCGATGAGCGCCCGGCTGTCACCGAAGACGGTCCCGTTCCAGTCCCAGACGATGTGGTCGATGCCTGCCGTGGGATCCATTGGTGCCCTCCTGCGCGGTTGCGGGACGGTGCACGCCGGGTGCGCCGGCGCTGCGCTGCCGGAACCGGGTCGCGGGCACACTGCCGCCCGGGGCATGAACCGTCGCTGTCGACGGCACGACCCGAAGCGGGCCCTGCGACCGGTGACGAGGCGTCAGGGGGCGAAGTCGGACCGCTCGTGGTCGTCGCCGTACAGCGGGAGGGCGGGCGTGATCCACCGGGCGTACGCGGCCGCGACGGCCTCCACCGGGGTCACGATGTCGACAGTAGTGCATTCGTGGCGCCGACACCGCCCCGCCGGAACCGGTCGATCGGCCCGCGACGGGTGGGGCCCTTTCGGACGGACTCTCGGATCCGGCTGCCGCCCGCAGGCCCGTCGGATATGGTGCTTTTGACCGTTCTGGTGGCGTTTGTCGGAGCCGCCGGCCGGCCAATTTCCGGCCCACGGCGAGCCCGACCGTCCATCCCACAGAGGTGTGTGAGCCACGATGAAGGACGCGGAGACGCTCGTCCTGACCCCGGTCCCCGCGGCCGGGGCCGGCGTCGAGGACCCGTGGGGGGAGGACCACGACCCCGTGGTCCCACCGGAGGCGGACCCGCCCCGCCGGTCGATCACCCCGTGGCTGCTCCCGACGCTGCTGATGGGCGCCCTCGCCACCACCGGCGCGCACCGGTCCGCCCCGGCCGGCGCCGACGTCGCCAGCCCGCTGCACCACCTGCTGCTGCGCGCCTGGGCCACCGTCTTCGGCCAGTCCGACCTCGCGCTGCGTACGCCGTCGATCCTCGCCGTCACCGCCACCGCGGCCCTCGTCGCGGCCCTGGCCGCTCGGGTGTTCACCCCCCGGGTCGGCCTGCTGGCCGGACTCATCTTCGCCCTGCTGCCCGCGACCACCCGGTACGCCCAGCAGCCCCAGCCGTACGCGCTGGCCATGCTCGCCGCCGTGCTCGCCACCTGGTGCCTGGTGCGGTTCGTCGAGGCGCCCACGGCCCGCCGGCTGGCCGGCTACGGTGCCGCCGTACTCCTGTTGGGAACCTGTCACGCGCTGGCGTTGCTGCTGCTGGTCGGGCACGGCTGGGCGGTGGTCTTCTTCCGCCGCGGCCTGGCGCCTCGCTGGCTGCTCGTGGCGGCCCTGGGCGCGGCGCCCGCCGCGGCGCTGCTGCTGCTCGACGCGCGGCGCGGCGATCGGCTCGCCGCGGGTGTCGCACCGACCCTGGACGTGCTCGCCGCGACACCCGGGCAGCTGTTCGGGGTCACCGCCCTGGCCGGCGTCCTGGGCTGGCTGGCGCTGTTCAGCCTCCCGCTGCGCCGCTCCGCCGCCCTCTACACGGCATGGGCGGTCGCGCCGCCGCTCGCCCTGCTGCTGATCGCCCAGGCGACACCGGTCTGGCTGCCGTCGGTGCTGCTGTTCACCCTGCCCGCCTGGGCGACCCTCGGCGCGGTGGCCCTCGCCCGGGTCCGCGCCGGCTGGTGCGCCGCCGTGCTGGTGGCGGTCGCGGTGCTGGCCGCGCCGGTCCAGGTGGCCCTGCGCTCGCCCGACGCGGACCAGCGGGCCGACGGCCGGCTGACCCGGATCACCCGGCTGTGGACGCCGCCGTCCGGCGACGTCGCCGCCGTCCCGTCCGGCCCGCGGGGGGCCGGCGGCGGCTGAGCGGCCGGCGGCTCGCACACGTCATCGTTCGTCACCGAGATGTCGACACGGCATCGGCCCGGCCGGGTCCACGGCGGGCAGATCTCTTCATGGGGGCAATGTGGGCGTCGTCAGTGACACGCGCCTGGCTCGATCCACCGGGGAGGGTACGCCGGGCGGCGCCCCCGCCCCCGGCCCGTCCCGCCGGTCACCGTCCGTACGTCACCGCGACCGGCGCCGGCTCAACGTCCGGGCACGACTGGCGTACGCGGCCTGCGGGGCGACCGCCGGACCGCTGACCGCGCCGGAGAGCCCGGACGCGCCGGTGCGCTTCCGCGCCGCCCTGACACCCGCGTCGCGGCTGGTCCTGACGCTGTTCGTCCTGCTCAACGCCGGCACCGGCCTGCTCTTCGTCGGCTGGCTGCTGATCCCCGCGCACGTGCCCGGCGCGGGGGTCGTCGGCCCGGGTGGTTGGCAGACCTTCGCCGCCCGGCTCGGCTTCTGCGTGGTGGTGGGCGTGGAGCTGATCCGCCTGGCGCAGAACGTCGTGGTCTGGGTCTTCGCCTTCCACGCGAAGGACCCGGTGCCGGTCGACCCGCCGGTCGGCCTGCGGGTGGCGCTGCTGACCACGATCGTGCCGAGCAAGGAACCGATCGACGTGGCCGAGCGGACGCTGCGGCGGATGCGGCAGATCGTCTACTGCGGCCAGGTGGACGTCTGGATCCTCGACGAGGGCGACGACCCGGCGGTGCGGGCGATGGCCGAGCGGCTGGGCGTACGACACTTCAGCCGCAAGGGCCGCCCCGAGTACAACCAGCCCAGCGGCGAGTTCCGGACCCGGACCAAGTCCGGCAACCACAACGCCTGGCGGGCCGAGCACGAGCACGACTACGACGTGGTGGCCAACGTGGACCCGGACCACGTGCCGCTGCCGGGCTTCTTGGAACGGACCCTCGGCTACTTCCGCGACCCGGACGTGGCGTTCGTGGTGACGCCGCAGGTCTACGGCAACATGCACCAGAACTGGGTGGCGCACGGCGCCTCGGTCCAGCAGTACCTCTACAACGGGCTGATCGCGCGCGGCGGCAACGGCCTGGACGCTCCGCTGCTCACCGGCACCGGGCACCTCTACCGGCCGGCGGCCTGGCGGACCGTGGGCGGCTACCAGGACTCGATCATCGAGGACCACCTGACCAGCATCCGGGTGCACGCCGCGGTCAACCCCGGCACCGGCAACCGGTGGAAGGGCGTCTACACCCCGGACGTGGTGGCGATCGGGGAGGGGCCCACCTCCTGGGCCGACTACTTCAACCAGCAGAAACGCTGGGCGGCCGGGATCTGCGAGATCCTGGTCCGGCCCGACCTGCGGACCCCCCGCGAGCTGGGGTCACGCCGTCGCTGGCAGTACCGGCTGCTCCAGTTCTACTACCCGAGCGTCGCGGTCAGCCTGCTGCTGGGCAACCTCGCCACCGTCCTGTACCTGTTCACCGGCGTGGGCATGAGCCGGCTCGACGTCGCCGTCTGGTCGGCGCTGTGGACCTCCACCATCGGCTCCTGGTTCCTGCTCTGGCTCTGGCTGCGCCGGTTCAACATCGCCCCCCACGAACGGGAGGAGATCGGCCTGGTCGGGATGGCCCTGGCGCTGTTCACCGGGCCGATCTACGTGGCCGCCGCCGTCGGCGCGCTGCTGCGCCGCAAGCTGGCCTTCGTGGTGACCGCCAAGGGAACGCTGCGGACCAGCGAGTCCCTGGCCACCTTCCGGCTGCACTTCGCCTGGGCGGCCTTCGCTGCGGTGCTGCTCGGGGCGGGTTTCCTGCTCGACGACGGGCTCACCCCGCTGCGGGTGTGGCCCGTGGTGACCCTGCTGACCGGCCTGGGCCCGCCGTTGATCGCCATCGGCTCGGGTCTGGCCGCCCGCGCCGGGCGCCGCCGGCGCCCGGCCCACCTGGCGACCCGGACCACCGCGGGACGACGTCGCCCGCCCCGATCCCGGGTGCCGGCCGAGAGGAGCGTGCCGTGGCACGGCTGACGGTCCCGCGCGGTGCGCTGCTGGTCACGGCCGCGCTCCTGCTGACGTACGTCTTCGTGATCGCGCCGGGCACCTCCGGTCAACCGACGCAGCCGTCGCCGGACCGGGTGGCGAACGCCGAACCGGGGCCCACCGCGACCGCCACCCCGAGCCCGCCGCCCCGACCGCCCTTCCCGCCGGCCGGCCGGACCTTCGTCGGCGTCGCCACCCGCGAGGGCCCCTACGACTTCCGCGCGGTGGACGACTTCACCGCGGCGACCCGGCACGCCCCACAGGTCATGCTCTTCAGCGTCGGCTGGACGTCCGGCCCGTTCGACCGTGCGCTGTTCGACCGGATCCGCGACCGGGGCATGCTGCCGATGCTGGCCTGGGAGCCGTGGGACCACCGGCTGGACGAGGCGGCGCTGCGCAACCAGATCGCCACCGCGCAGATGAACCGGGAGCGGGCCACCCAGCCCCGCTACCGGCTCTCCCGCATCGCCGCCGGTGACTTCGACGACTACCTGCGCTCCTGGGCCGAGGGCATCCGGTCGCTGGACTACCCGGTGGCCATCCGCTTCGCCCACGAGATGAACGGCGACTGGTACCCGTGGTGCGAACGGGCCAACGGCAACCGGCCGGGCGACTACGTCAGGGCCTGGCGGCACGTGCACGACCTGTTCCGGTCGGCCGGGGCGACGAACGTCACCTGGGTGTGGAGCCCCAACGCGCGGTGGAACAACTCCGCCCCGACGCTGCACGCGTACTACCCCGGCGACGACTACGTCGACTGGCTGGGGATCTCCGGCTACTACGGGATGGGCGCGTTCGCGACGTACCGGTCCTTCGACCAGATCTTCCGGGCGACCATCGTCCAGCTGCGCACCTTCAGCCATCGCCCGATGGTGATCACCGAGACGGCCGCCACCGACGCCGGCGGTCACAAGGCACGGTGGATCACCGAGGCGTTCCGGTCGCTGCCCCGATACCCCGAGCTGATCGGCCTGATCTGGTTCGAGGTGGACAAGGAGGTGGACTGGCGGGTCGCCGGCTCCCCGGCGTCGGCCAGGGCGTTCGCCCAGGCCGTGGCGGACCCCCGCTACGCGCTCACCTGGACACCGGACTCGGTCGCGCGTACCCGGACCGGTGACTAGGGCCGCGCGTCGCCCCAGGCGCTCTCCTGGACGGTCGAGGCGCGGGCGAGCAACGGTCGCCACCAGCTCTCGTTCTCCCGGTACCAGGAGATGGTCTCCCGCAGGCCGGCGGCGAACCCGATCCGCGGCGCCCAGCCCAGCTCGGTACGCACCTTGCCGGAGTCCAGCAGGTAGCGGCGGTCGTGCGACGGCCGGTCGGGCACCCGCGCCTTGAGTTCCGGGCCCAGCCCCAGCTCGGCGAGGACGCTGTCGGCCAGCGTCTCCACGTCGACCTCCACCCCGCTGCCGATGTTGTAGGTCTCGCCGGTCCGGCCGTGCAGGAGGACCGCCTCGACCGCCCGGCAGTGGTCCTCGACGTGCAGCCATTCCCGCCGGTTGCGGCTGGAGGCGTAGACCGGCAGGGGCCGACCCTGGAGTGCCTGGGTGACGAAGAGCGGGATGACCTTCTCCGGGAACTGGTAGGGCCCGTAGTTGTTGGCGCAGGTGGTGACGGTGAACGGGATGCCGTACGTGTAGCCGAAGGCCCGGGTGGCGTGGTCACCGCCGGCCTTGGCGGCGTTGTAGGGCGTACGGGGGAGGTAGGGCGACTGCTCGGTGAAGGCGCCCGGCGCGTCCAGGGCCATGTCCCCGTAGACCTCGCAGGTGGAGATCTGGTGAAAGCGGATCCCGCCGGACGAGACCGCGCGGACGGCCTCCAGCAGCGCGACCGGCCCCATGACGTTCGTCTCGAAGAAGGCGGCGGGCTCCAGCACCGCCCGCGAGTTGTGCGACTCCGCCGCGAAGTTGACGACGACATCGACGCCGCATCTGCGGAGCGTCCGCTCGACCGTCCGCCGGTCCCGGATGTCACCCTCGACGAAGTCGATGCCGGCGACGTCGGCGAGGTTGGCCCGGCACCCGGAATAGGTGAGCAGGTCGTAGGCGATCACCCGGTCGGCGGGGTGCGCACGCCGCCAGTGCCGGACGAAGTTGGAACCGATGAAGCCGGCGGCGCCGGTGACGAGAATGGCGTTCACGACCCACGCTAGCAGGGCGGCCAGGACCGTCCGTTCCAGGTGGCAAATCCGGCTTCCCGGGGCCGCCCCGCCGCCTACGCTCGAACCCGTGCCGCCGACGCCGGCCGCCCGGGACCACCGGGCCGTTCCGTTCGAGATCTTCTTCGACCTGGTCTTCGTCTTCGCGCTGACCCGGATCATGGCGTTGATGCAGCCGCCTACCGGACCGGCGATGGCCCGGGCGCTGCTCCTGCTGGTTCTCCTCTGGCTGGCCTGGTCGTCGTACGCGTGGCTGGGCAACCAGACCCGGCTCGACGTCGGCGGGGTCCGGGCCGGTGTGCTGGTGGCGATGGCGGCGCTCTTCATCGCCGCCCTGGTCATGCCGCGGTCGTGGACGCCGGCGCCGGGACTGGACGCGCCCGTGCTGCTGGCGCTGGCCTACATCCTGCTGCGCAGCGTGCACCTGGCGCTGTACCACTGGGTGGCGGCCGGGCAACCCGACCTGCGCCGGCGGATCCGGCTGTTCGCCACGGTCAGCCTGGTCTCGTGGGCGCCACTGCTGCTCGGCGCCCTGCTCGGCGGTACCGCGCAGGCCGTGCTCTGGGTGGTCGCCTTCGTCGTCGAGGTGGTCGGGCAGCGCCTGTCGTACGCGCTGCGCGGCGGATGGCCCCTGCACAGCGTGGCCCACTTCGCCGAACGGCACGGGCTCGTGCTGATCATCGCGCTCGGTGAGTCGCTGGCCGCGGCCGGCGTCGGGGCCGGCAGGGCGGTGACGGCACCACCGGTGCTCGGGGCCGCGCTGCTGGGCCTGACGGTGGTGGTGTGCCTGTGGTCGCTCTACTTCGACCGCGCCGCGCCGGCCGGCGCCCGAGCCCTCGGCGCCGCCACCGGAGGCCGGCGGGACCGGATGGCCGCCGACGCGTACAGCCAGGCCCACCTGCTGCTGATCGTCGGCGTGATCTATCTGGCGTGCGGCGTCGAGGAGGTGCTCGCCCAGGTCGCCGAGCCGTACGGCGGTGGCCACCACGGCCGCCGGGAGCTGAGCTGGCCGGCGGCCTTCGCCCTGTACGGCGGGGTGGCGATCTTCCTCGCCGGACGGCTGCTCTTCCTGCGGCTCTCCGCCGGGTCGGTCCGGCCGGTGCAGCTGGTGCCGGCCGGCGCGGCGTTGGCGCTGCTGCCGGTCGCCCGGCTGCTGCCCGCCGCCGGGGCGCTGGTGCTGCTGACGCTGCTGGTCGCCGCCGCCGCCGGCTACGAACGGCTGGCCCGGGCCCGCTGAGCGGACCGGGCCGCACCGGCGCCGGTGTGGGGCTCAGCGGGCGGCCAGCTCCCGCTCGCCGTACGCCCAGAGCCGGTCCGCGGTCGCCGGGTCCACCGCGTGGGCCGCCACCCCACCGGTGGCCTCCGGCCCGCCGGGCACCACCTCGACCTCCTGGTTGTCCTGGAGGTACCGGCCGGTGACCCCGGCGGCCAGCGGCGACGCCGCCAGCAGTACGGAGGTGGCCGCGCCCTGGGCGGGGGTCTTGAAGTAGTCCGGCGGCTCGATCGGGTTGCCCGCGTCGTCCAGCACGCCGAACGCGCGCAGGGTCCCGTCGTCCAGGTGCCGCTGGAGGTTGGTCATGACGTACCCCGGGTTCAGGGCGTTGGCGGTGATGCCGTCGGCGGCCCACCGCCGGGCGATGCCCACGGCCATCAGCACGTTCGCGGTCTTCGACCGCCCGTACGCGGCCCACGGGTCGTACGGCTGGCGGGCGAAGTGCGGGTCGTCGAAGTCGAAGGGCTGCCCCAGGTGTGCACCCGAGCTGACCAGCACCACCCGGGCCGAGCCGGCGGCGCGCAGCCGGTCGTGCAGGCCCCGGGCGAGCGCGAAGTGGCCCAGATGGTTGGTGGCGAGCTGCATCTCCCAGCCCTGCGCCGTGAGCTGCCTGGCGGGCAGCGCCATGATCCCCGCGTTGGTGACCAGCGCGTCCAGCGGCCCGTCCCACCCGGCGACGAAGGCGTCGACGCTGTCCGGGTCGGCCAGGTCCAGGGCGCCCGCCCGGACACGGCCGGCGAACTCGGCGACCAGCTCCTCGGCCGCCCCCGGCCTGCGGGTCGCCACGGATACCTCCGCCCCCGCCCCGGCGAGGGCCCGGACGGTCTCCGCGCCGATTCCGGACGCGCCGCCGGTGACGATCATCCGACGGCCGGTGAGGTCGACGCCGGTCAGGATCTCGGTGGCCGTGGTGCGGGTGGTGAACGGGGTGCGTAGGCGAGAGGTGGTTGTCATGCCGTCCACGCTAGGGTCGCCAGCCTGGACTTCTCGTACGATGACGTCCAGCACTCTTCAGCGATCGTCCAGAGGAGGTCGGGTGGATCCCCTGGCGGACGTGCTGGCCATGGTCGGTGCCACCAGCCGGATCTCCGCCGCCCTGGCAGCCGGCGGCCGGTGGGCGGTCCGGTTCGCGCCACCGGCGGGCGTGAAGTTCAACGCCGTGCGGCGCGGGGGCTGCCTGCTGCGGGTCGACGGGGTCCCCGAGCCGATCACCCTGGCCGAGGGGGACTGCTACCTGCTCACCCGGCCGCTGGGCTTCACGTTGGCCAGCGATCTCGACACGGCGCCCGAACCTGCCGAGCCGCTGTTCCGGGCGGCCGTCGACGGGGTGGCCCGGGCCGGCGCCGGCACCGACCTGTTCCTCGTCGGCGGTGCGTTCTCCTTCACCGAGCGGGGCCGCGACCTGCTGCTGGACGCTTTGCCCCCGGTCATCCACGTGCCCGCGGCCACCCCGGCGGCCGCCACCCTGCGCTGGGCCGTCGCGGAGATCGACGCCGAGCTGCGGACGTCGGCGCCGGCCGCCGGCCTGGTCGCCGAGCACCTGGCCATGGTGATGCTGATCCGGATCCTGCGCCTGCACCTCGCCCGGAGTGGGACGTCCGGCTGGCTGGCCGGCCTGGCCGACCCCGTGGTCGCCCCCGCCCTGCGGGCCATGCACGCCGCGCCGGCGCACCCGTGGACCGTCGCCGAGCTGGCCCGGGTGGCCGCGGTGTCCCGCTCCACCCTGGCCGCCCGGTTCAAGCAGGTCGTCGGCCGGGGGCCGCTCGACTACCTCACCGGCTGGCGGATCGAACTCGCCGCCGACCGGATCCGGCGCGGCGACGGCACCTTGGCCGGCATCGCGCGGGCCGTCGGGTACGGATCGGAGAGCGCGCTCAGCGTGGCCTTCAAGCGCAGCACCGGCCGTTCCCCGCGCGACTACCGCGCGTCGGTCGCCCGGTCCACCTGATCCCGGGATGGCACCTGGCCCAGCGCCGCCCGCAGCCGGTCCACCCCGGGCCGGATCCCGAACAGGGGGAGCTGGATCTCGTGCGGCCGCGGCCTGCGGGACTGGTTCCAGAAGCCCAGCTCGCCCCACTCGTACGCCGACAGCACCGGCCGGGTGCGCTGCGGGTCGGCCACCACCAGCACCAGGTGCCGGCGGCGCACCTCGGTCACCGCGAGCGCCGCGCGCTCGATCACCAGCGGGCTGCCGTCGGGCCGGGTGAGCACCAGCTCCTGCGGGGTCACCAGCAGCGGCAGGCCCTTCTGCCGGCCGATCCGGACGTACGACCCGACGGTGCCGAGCAGGAAGACGGGCAGCACCGTCCAGAGGTCCCACCACGGCTCGTCGAAGACCAGCGCGTTGACCGCCCCGGCGGCAGCCGTGACCGCGACCAGGGTCCCGGCCAGCCACGCCAGCATCCGCGCCCGCGACCGTTCGAACCGCACCCCGCCCGCAGCATCGACCCCCGTCATGGCGCGGGAGATTCCCGTCGCCAGTGGACGGCAAACGTCTGCGGTGGCCCGATGGGTGTCGACGTCGACGCGTACCTCGTCTGCGCCGCCCCGCGCACCGGCGGCAGGCCGACGCGCTGAACGCGGCGTGGATCGCCCGCCACCGCCTCCGGTGACTGAGCGGCCCACCGGGTAGGAATGGGGGCAACCGTCCTACGGAGGTGTGTGTCCATGACCCGCGTCGCGGTCACCGGTGGCAGTGGCAAGCTCGGCCGTGCCGTCGTCGACGAACTGCTCGACCACGGCTACGAGGTGGTGAACCTCGATCTCGCGCCGCCGGCGCAGCCCCGCTGCCCGTTCACCCGGATCGACCTGGGTGACTACGGCCAGGTGCTGGAGGCGTTGACCGGCATCGACAGCCGGTACGACCACGTGGACGCCGTGGTGCACCTGGCGGCCGTCCCGGGGCCCGGGGTGACCGGCAACGCCGCCACCTTCACCCACAACATCACCGCCACCCACCACGTCTTCGCCGCCGCCCGCGCCGCCGGCATCCACAACGTGGTCTGGGCGTCCAGCGAGACGCTGCTCGGCCTGCCCTTCGACGAGAGCCCGCCGCCGTACGTGCCGGTCGACGAGGAGTACCCGGCCCGGCCGGAGACCTCCTACGCCCTGGCCAAGCACCTGGAGGAGCAGATGGTGGCCCAGTTCTGCCGCTGGGAGCCGCGGCTCAAGGCGATCGGGCTGCGCTTCTCCAACGTGATGGAGCCGGCCGACTACGCCGACTTCCCCGGCTACGACGCGGACCCGCGGCTGCGCGCCTGGAACATGTGGGGTTACATCGACGCCCGCGACGGCGCCCAGGCCGTGCGCCGCGCCCTGGAGCACCAGGCCACCGGGATGGACGTCTTCGTCATCGCCAACGCCGACACGGTGATGAGCCGGCCGAGCGGGGAGCTGGTCGCCGAGTACTTCCCCGACGTGCCGGTCCGCCGGGCCGTCACCGGCACCGGCACGCTGCTCAGCATCGACAAGGCCCGCCGGGTACTGGGCTACGAGCCCCGGCACGGCTGGCGCAACGGCTGAGACACGGAACCGGCCCGCCGCGGTGTGCGGCGGGCCGGTCACGAGTCGGGGTCAGTGGCGACGGCGGCCGTACGCCCCGGCGGCCAGCCACACGCCGGCGGCGGCGAAGAGCACCTGCAGGAGCAGCTCGATCCAGTCGATGCCCGCGGTTTCGGCCACGCCGAACGCGGCGGCGACCAACGTGCCGAGGATCGCGGCGACCACACCGATCAGCAGGGTGAGCCAGATCGGGATGTTCTGCTTGCCCGGCACCACCAGCCGGCCCAGCGCGCCGATGATCAGACCGATGATGATGGCGGTGAAGATGCCGGTGATTTCCACGAGATCGTCCTTCCGAGGAGTTGAGGTCGACGAGCTGATGCCCCCGGCCGGAAGCCGCCAAAACGGTTCGCACCCGTTCCCGGCGACTTGTCACGCGACTGTCATGGCGTCGTCGTGGGACCGTCACCGAACTCGATGACCTCGGCCCCCGACCGGCGCGGCACGGCCGGCAGGTCGGCCGCCGGCTGGCCGTAACCCAGCCGCACCACCAGGTACGGCTCGCCCACCCCGGCCAGCAGGTCGCGCATCACCCGGCGCGGCCAGGCCAGCTCGATGGCGTCGCTGATCGGGGCGGTCGACAGGCCCTCGGCGGTGGCCGAGAGCAGCAGCGCGGAGAGCGCCTCGCCGCCGCGCAGCCAACCCACCGCGTCGTCCCGGTCCCCGAAGAGCAGCACGTACGCGGCCCCGCGGTCGAAGTCGGCGCCCGGGCTCAGCCCGGCCGCCTCGCCCGGTGCGTGGTCCCGGACCGGCACCCGACGCGGCGCCGGGCGGACCGCCGTGGCCGTCGGCACCCCGTCCCCGCTGCCGTCCGGCCGGTGCGTCCACTCGTGCAGCTCACCCCGGTAACCCGGGTCGGCCAGCTCGGCGGCGGCCGCCCGGGCGGTGGAGACGGCCAGCATCGGCATCTGGTCCAGCCGCACCACGTGCAGGAAGGCGCCCTCGTCCTCCACCGTCGCCCGCAGCCGGGCCAGCAGTTCCCGGGACACCGGGCGGTCGCCGTACGCCCGGCGGTCGGTGCGCCGGCGGGGGATCGCCTCGACCAGCCGCGCGGCGGCCAGGTCCAGCGGCACCGGGCCGGCCGGCGTGAGCCGGGCCAGCAGCGCCGGGTCCGAGCGATCCGGGAAGCGCTCCACGCAGACCGTCCAGCCGGCGGCGGCCAGCGAGACCCGGGCGTGGTGCAGTGCGGCGCCGCAGCTGAGGGTGAGCAGCCGGCCGTCCGGGTCGGTGACGGTGAGCTGGCGCCCCGGGTCGGCACGCAGCTCCAGCGAACCGGCGGTGACCCGCCATCGCCACGGCTGGGTGTTGAACACCGACGGGGCGTACAGGGACTGGCGGGCGGCGGCCTCCAGCACCCGTACCAGCGGCGGCTGGTCGGTCCAGGTCGACGGCTGCGTCATGGTGGCCTCCTCGATGCGCGTCCCCCTTCACCCTGGGTGACGCGGCCGGCAGCCGACCAGGGCCGGACGGCCCTGGTCCGCGGGCCCCGGCGACCGGGCCCGGGTCCGCCGCGGCCCGGCTCCACCGCCGAGGCCAGCCGCCGTGCTGCGACCGCCCGGGTCGGCCGCGCGGCTCAGTCGCCCGGCTCGGCGGGCGGTGGCATGGCCAGCGCGAGGGTCAGGTCCAGCACGACGGACGGGTCGTGCAGCCGGTCACCGTACAGCTCCCGCAGCTTGCCCATCCGGTAGCGCACGGTCTGCGGGTGCACGAACAGGTCGGCGGCGACGTCGTCGCGCCTGCCCTGGTGCAGCAGCCAGGAGCGCAGCGTCTCGGCCAGCCGCGCCGCGGTGGCCGGGGGCAGCCCGGCCAGCGGCTCCAGCACCTGGGCGCGCAGGTCGGCCAGCCCTTCCGGATCCATGCTGAGCACCAGTTCGGCCAGGTGCTGCTCGGTGTCGAGCACCGGGCCGCCGTCCACCGGGCCCAGCCCGAGGGCCAGTGCCCGGGCGGCCCGCCGGTAGGAGTGGGCGACCCGGGTCCAGGGCCGCACCGGGCCGAGCACCGCCCGGTGCCCGTGCAGCACCCGGGCGAGCTGCCGGCGCCGGGCCCCGTGCATGTCCGGCACCAGCAGCACCGCCATCTCCTCGGCCAGGTCGACCCCGGGCCGGTCCTCCTCGCTCTCCAGGGTGTGCGGGCTGAGCAGGGCCAGCACCGACCGGACGTTGCTGCGGGGCAGCAGCACCACGGTGAGGGTCTGCGGCGCCGGCCAGTCGGCCCGCTCGGCGCTGCGCCGCAGGGTCTCCTCGACCTCGCCGGCCAGCAGTTGCTGGGTGAGCCGTTCCAGGTAGCGCCGCCGGACCCGGCCTGCGCTGGCCAGTTCGTCGGCGTGCCCGGCGACGCTGGCCGCGGAGAGCTCGTCGATGTAGGCGAACATCAGCTCGGCGAACTCGGCCACCGTCTCGGCGGACAGGCCGCTGCGCACGGTGGTGGTGGAGACCTCCCGCCAGGCCACCCGGGCACCCACCCGGTACGCGGCCAGCAGCGCGTCCATGCTCCGCCCGGAGCGGGCCTCCCCGCTGCCCAGCGCGTACGCCGCCTCCAGGGCGGGGGTGAGCGGGGTGCTCGGGTCGGCCGACGACTGGGTACCCTCGATGAGCTGGAGGAACGTGCCCAGAGCGATGCGCACCGCGTTCTGGATCTTCTCCCGCATCGAGCCGGTGAGGGCACCCGAATAGCTGGGCACCTCGGCGGTGATCGCGCTGACCGTCCGCTCGGCGACCATCGGCAGCCGGTCGCGCAGTCGGCCGGCCACCCACTCGTCGAGTTCGAGGTGGGCGGCGCGCCGCGTCGTGGTCGACTCGTCGGACATCTTTTGTACTCTCCGAACAAAAACCTGCGAGTAATTCACCTTTGCCGGTCAAGATGTTATGCGATTCGGCCGGTCACGCTGGTCGTATGACCACAACTGTCCCGCGTCCTCCCGAGAAGGTGACCCTCCGGGACAGGATGCTGCGCCTCGCCGAGATGGTGACCACCCCGCTGCTGCCGCAGGACTACCTCGACCTGGTGGCACCGCTGCGCTCCGGCGCCGACCTGCGCGGCCGGATCGTCGCCGTCGAGCCGGAGACCCCGGACGCGGCGACCCTGGTCATCCGCCCCGGCCGCGGCTGGCGCGGGCACACCCCCGGCCAGTACGTCCGGCTCGGCGTGGACGTCGACGGGGTCCGCCAGTGGCGGGCGTACTCGGTGACCTCGCCGACCGACCGGCCCGACGGCTGCATCACCGTGACCGTCAAGGCCATCCCGGACGGCAAGGTCAGCAACCACCTGGTCCGCCGGGTCCGGCCCGGCACGCTGATCCACCTCGACCAGGCGCAGGGCGACTTCGTGCTGCCCCCGGCCACGCCGGAGCGACTGCTCTTCGTCACCGCCGGCAGCGGCGTCACCCCGGTGATGGGGATGCTGCGCTCCGGGGCGCACCGCGGAGCGGACGTCGTGCTGGTGCACTCCGCGCCCCGGCCCGAGGACGTCATCTTCGGCGCGGAGCTGCGCGACCTCGCCGACCGGGGCGAGATCCGGCTCGTGGAGCGGCACACCGACGTCCACGGCCTGCTCGGCGTCGACGAGCTGGCCGAGCTGGTCCCCGACCACCTCGACCGGCAGACCTGGGCCTGCGGCCCGGTCGGGCTGCTCGACGCGCTGGGGGAGCGCTGGACCACCCGGGACGTCGCCGACCGGCTGCACGTCGAGCGGTTCCGCCGCTCGGTCGTCGCCGTCGGCGAGGGGGGCACGGTGACCTTCGCCCGTTCGACGGTGACCGTGACGGCCGACGGCGCCACCCCCATCCTCGAAGCCGGTGAGCAGGCCGGGGTCCTGATGCCGTCGGGCTGCCGGATGGGCATCTGCTTCGGCTGCGTGGTCCCGCTGCGCGAAGGCTCCGTGCGGGACCTGCGCAACGGGGACCTGACCACCGCCGAACCCGGCGACGGCGTCCTCATCCAGACCTGCGTGTCGGCGGCGGCCGGCCCCTGCGACATCGAACTCTGACGGAGGAACCGGACGTGACCGTGATCCAGAAGAAGGCCGACAACCCGATCGCGCACCTGACCGCCGAGGACATCGAGTCGCTCGGCAAGGAACTCGACGCCATCCGCGACGAGGTCATCGCGAGCCGGGGTGAGAGCGACGCGGCGTACATCCGCAAGGTGATCAAGACGCAGCGGACGCTGGAGATCAGCAGCCGCGCGGTGCTGCTCTTCTCGCTGTTCCCGCCGGCCTGGCTGGTCGGCACCGCCGGCCTGTCGGTGGCCAAGATCCTGGAGAACATGGAGATCGGCCACAACATCCTGCACGGCCAGTACGACTTCATGCGCGACCCGAAGATCCACTCCACCACCTGGGAGTGGGACCACGTCTCCCCGGCCGACCAGTGGAAGCACTCGCACAATCAGCTGCACCACACGTACACCAACGTGCTCGGCAAGGACAACGACCTCGGGTACGGCATCATGCGGGTCGACGAGGACCAGAAGTGGCACCCGATGCACCTCGGTCAGCCACTGTGGAACTTCCTCAACGCCTGCTTCTTCGAGTACGGCATCGCCGCGTACGACCTGGAGCTGGGCCGCAACCTCCAGAAGGGCCGGCACAGGTCGCCCGAGTTCCGGGCCCGCGCCCGCGCCGTCGGCCGCAAGATCCGCAAGCAGGTCCTCAAGGACTACGTCGTGCACCCGCTGCTCTCGGGTCCGTCGTTCCTGAGCACCCTCGCCGCCACCTTCACCGCGAACCTGATCCGCAACGTGTGGAGCCACTCGGTGATCATGTGCGGGCACTTCCCCAACGGTGTCGAGACCTTCGAGAAGAAGTCCATCGAGGGGGAGACCAAGGGGGAGTGGTACCTGCGGCAGATGCTCGGCTCGGCCAACATCAGCGGCAGCCGGCTGATGCACATCATGACCGGCAACCTCTCCTTCCAGATCGAGCACCACCTCTTCCCCGACCTGCCCAGCAAGCGTTACCAGGAGATCGCCCCCAAGGTCCGCGACCTGTTCGACCGGTACGGCCTGACGTACACCACCGGCCCGCTGCCCAAGCAGGTCGCCTCCGCCTGGTGGAAGGTCATCCGGCTCTCGCTGCCGAACCGGCGCGACGCCCGCCCGGCGCAGGACCGGCCGGTCGATGGCGGCCCGGCGCAGTCCCGGGTGCCGGCGCTGGCCGGGACCGGCGCCTGACCCGGACCCACGCCTGACCCGGACCCACGCCTGACCCGGGCCGGCATGGGCCCGTCGGCAGCCGAAAGGACATTCTCGAGCGTGATACCTGACAGGTATCACTATTCCTCTGAGGTATCACGCTCGTCGGAGGTTTCGCTCCCCGCGCCATCACCGTCGGTGACTGTCACCGTGTCGACCGCCGTCCGCCACCTGGCGCCGCTCCCGGTCGGGCTGTCCTTCCGGCTGGCGGTGGCAGGTGTCGGGGGCGGGTGTCAGACTTGCCCCGGGTCACCACCGTGACGCGAGGAGCTGGTTGGCATGACGCAGCAGGGACACGACCTTCGACCCGACGCCGAACGCTTCGAGCTGTTCGGCGCCGAGGTGACGATCCTGGATCCCGTCGCCCTGCTCGCCGAGGCGGGGTCGCACCCGGTGGAGCTCTTCGCCGGCTGCTTCTTCCCGGCGCCGGTGCGCGAGGTCCGGCTCACGGTCCGGGTCGACGAGACGGCCGGCTCCCCGGTCCACCGCTTCGACGCGGAGGTCCGCGCCGCCAACAGCCTCGCCGGCGGGCTGCTCGCCCTGGGCGCCGTCGGACCGGTCGGGGTGCTGCTCGCCCGCCGACTCGCCGCCGCCGACCCGGCGGCCGGGCGGGTGGTGGCCGGCGCCGGCCGGATGGCCGCCGAGGCCACCCGGCGGCTCGGCCTGGTCGTCCCGGCGGCCACCGCGGTCGCCGAGCGCGGGCCCGACCCGGCTGGCGCGGAGGTGCTGCGTACCGCGGAGGAGCTGGGCCTGCGACCGGAGGTCGACCAGCAGGAGGGCCCGAACGGCGCGCGTACCGCCACCGTCCGGGCGGCCGTCGCCAGCGACCAGGTCACCCCCGCCCACCTGCGGGCCGCCGTCGGGCTGGTCCTGCAGACGGTACGCGAGCTGGCCGGCGACGACCCGCAGCCGCGGGTGCTGCGCGGGCGGAGCTACGTGCTGGGCCGGGCGGTGGCGCCGACGGTGTCGGCGAACGCGCCGCGCAGCGAGACGGTGACCCTGGACATGGTGGGTGGCCTGGACGAGGTGGTCGCCCGGTTCCGGGAGATCGCGGTCTCGTTCCGCCACCCGGCGGTGATGGCTCGCTGGGGCGCCCGCCGGCCGCAGGGCATCCTGATGTACGGCCCGCCCGGCACCGGCAAGACCATGCTGGCCCGGGCGCTGGCCAACGAGATCGGCGCCGAGTTCGTCGAGATCCGCACCCCGGAGATCCTCGACAAGTATCTCGGCGGCTCGGAACGCAACATCAAGCAGATCTTCCGCGACGCCCGCCACTACCGGGAGCCGACGGTGATGCTCTTCGACGAGTTCGACAGCATCATCAGCTACGCCGGCGCCGGTGGGGACGCCGCGAGTCAGGCCGTCAACGCGGTCGCCGGGATCTTCAAGCAGGAGATGAACACCCTCATCGAGGAGAACCCGAACGTCATCGTGGTGGCCACCACCAACTTCCCGCACCGGGTGGACGCCTCGCTGACCCGCTCCGGACGCTTCGACATCAAGGTGGCCATCCCGCTGCCCGACGAGGGCGGCCGGGCGGCCATCATCGCCAAGATGATCCGCGAGCTGATCGTCCGGCACGAGCGCGCCGGGTTCCGGATGTTCGGCGACGACGTCGACCCGGCCGAGCTGGCCGCCCTCACCCCGGGCCTCACCGGCGCCGACATCCGGGAGATCCTGCGCCGGGTGCAGCTGGCCAAGGCGATGGCCGAGGCGACCGGCGGTGGACCGGTCGGCCCGATCAGCCAGCACGACCTGCGCGAGGGCGTCGCGGGCCTGCGCCAAGGTTGAGGCGTACGGTCGGGAGGCCGTCCCGTCCCCGCCGCCCGGGCGGGTGTTGGAGAGGAGACCCGTGTCGTCCACCCTGCTGTCCCGCCGTGACCTGCGCTTCCTGCTGCACGACTGGCTCGACGTCACCCGCCTCACCGAGCGGCCCCGCTATGCCGAGCACTCCCGGGAGACCTTCGACGACGCCCTGGACCTGGCCGAGCGGGTCGCCACCGCGCACTTCGCCCCGCACAACCGGGCCGCGGACCTCGCCGAGCCGACCTTCGACGGTCGCCGGGTGCACACCATCCCCGAGGTGCGGGCCGCCCTGGACGCCTTCGCCGACACCGGCCTGCTCGCCGCCGCGATGGACCAGCGGGTCGGCGGGATGCAGCTGCCGCAGGTGGTCTCCGCGGCCTGCTTCGCCTGGTTCCAGGCCGCCAACGTGGGCACCTCGGCGTACCCCTTCCTGACCCTGGGCAACGCCAACCTGCTGCTCGCCCACGGCAGCGACGAGCAGATCGACACCTGGGTGCGCCCGATGCTCGAGGGTCGGTTCTTCGGCACCATGTGCCTGTCCGAGCCGCAGGCCGGCAGCTCGCTGGCCGACGTCACCACCCGGGCCGAGCCGCGCGACGACGGGACGTACCGGCTCTTCGGCACCAAGATGTGGATCTCGGCGGGGGACCACGAGCTCTCCGAGAACATCGTCCACCTGGTGCTGGCGCGCATCCCCGGAGGTCCGCCCGGCGTCAAGGGGATCTCGCTGTTCATCGTGCCGAAGGTGCTGCTCGGCCCGGACGGCACGCCCGGCGCCCGCAACGACGTGGTGCTGGTCGGCCTCAACCACAAGATGGGCTACCGGGGCACCACCAACACGCTGCTGAACTTCGGCGAGGGCGTACACCGGCCGGCGGGTGAGCCCGGCGCGGTCGGCTACCTGGTCGGCGAGGCGCACCAGGGTCTGGCGCAGATGTTCCACATGATGAACGAGGCACGGATCGGAGTGGGTGCCGGCGCGACCGCGCTGGGCTACACCGGCTACCTGAAGTCCCTGGCGTACGCCCGCACGCGCCCGCAGGGCCGTCCGGTCGCCGACAAGGACCCGACCGCCCCGCAGGTGCCGATCATCGCCCACCCCGACGTACGCCGGATGCTGCTGGCGCAGAAGAGCTACGTCGAGGGGGCCCTGGCGCTGGTGCTCTACTGCGGACGGCTGCTCGACGAGGAACGATCGGCGCCCACTGAGGAGGACCGGCGCCGCGCGCACCTGCTGCTGGACCTGCTCACCCCGATCGCCAAGAGCTGGCCGTCGCAGTGGTGCCTGGCCGCCAACGACCTGGCCATCCAGGTGCACGGCGGGTACGGCTACACCCGCGACTACGACGTGGAGCAGCACTGGCGGGACAACCGGCTCAACCCGATCCATGAGGGCACCCACGGCATCCAGGCCCTCGACCTGCTCGGCCGCAAGGTCACCATGCAGGGCGGGGCCGGCCTGGAGCTGCTGCTGGAGACCGTCCGGGCCACGGTGAACCGGGCCTGGAAGGCGGACGGCCTCCCGGCTGAGCTGGCCGGGCAGCTCGGCGCGGCGGTCGACCGGATCGCCCTGGTCACCCGGCGGCTGTGGGGCGGCGGGGACCCGGAGGTCGCCCTGGCCAACGCCTCGGTCTACCTGGAGGCCGTCGGGCACGTGGTGGTCGCCTGGATGTGGCTGGAGCAGCTGCTCGCGGTGGAGGCGCTGGGCTCACCGGACGGCCCGGAGGGGGACTTCCTGGCCGGGAAGCGGCAGGCGGCGCGGTACTTCTTCCGCTACGAGCTGCCCCGGACCGGCCCGCAGTTCGACCTGCTGGAGAGCCTGGACCGGACCACCCTGGACGCCCGGGAGAGCTGGTTGTAGACCGTCAGCTCAGCAACTCCACGTAGCCGTCGGCGCCGTGCACCCGGATCCGCTGCCCGTCCCGGATCAGTCGGGTCGCGTCGGCCACCCCGACGACGGCGGGCAGGCCGTACTCCCGGGCGACCACCGCGCCGTGGGTCATCAGGCCACCCACCTCCGTCACCAGCCCGGCGACCGCGACGAACAGGGGTGACCAGCTCGGGTCGGTGTACGCGGTGACCAGGATGTCGCCGGGCTGGAGGTCGGCCGCGGCGATGTCCGGTACGACCCGGGCCCGGCCCTCCACCACTCCGGTGGAGACGGGCAGCCCGACCAGCGCGCCGGCCGGCACGTCGTCGCGCCGGTACGCCCCGTTGAGGCACTCCCCGTCGGAGGTGAGCACCCGGGGCGGGGTGAGCGCCTGGTACGACCGGAACTCCTCGCGGCGCCGGCTGATCAGCCCGCGATCCACCCGCCCGGTGCGTACGGCGTCGTGCAGCTCGGCGAAGGTGAGGAAGTAGCTGTCCTCCCCGCTGGCGAGCACGCCGTCCCGGACGAGGTGGGCGACCTCCGCCAGCAGGGCCTGCTTGTAGACCAGGTAGCGGCTGACGATGGCGTACTTCGGATACTCCCGGTAACCGATGAAGGTGCGGACCCGGTCGATCATCCGCTTGGTCTCGTCGGCCTTGCGCTGTCCGTCCGGCAGGGCCCGCAGCCGGGCCAGCACGTCCCGTTCCTTCTCCGCCGCAGCCCGTCGGCCCTGGTCGAAGCGCCGCTCCCGTTCGCCGGGCGGGAAGTTCCGGACGTCGTCCAACAGCAGGGGAAGCAGCGAGCCGGGGCGTTCGCTCCACCGCGGCCTGGTGATGTCGATCTCGCCGACGCAGCGCATGCCGTACCGGTCGAGCCAGCCGCGGATGGCGTCCCGGGCCCGCTCCCCGCCGGGCAGGGTGGGCAGCTCGTCCAGGAAGCCGTCGTCGGTGGCCTTCTCCAGGAAGGCCACCACCGCCGGATGGGGGCGGACGACGTCGGCGACGTCCAGCAGGGCCAGCCCCATCTCCGAGGTGATGTTGCCGGGCGCGGAGAGGGTGAGGGTGTCGGCGGCGTTCTTCTCGCCCAGCCACTCCCGCAGGTTCTCGTTGAGCCACCAGGAGGCGTCCATCCCCGCCATGAGCACCTGCATGCTCAGCGGATCGCGCAGCAGCCGCTTGTGCTCCTCGAAGGCGGCCAGCAGGAAGTCGAACCGCGCCGGCCCGGACGTCGCCGCGATGTCGCGGCGCAGGGCGGCGAGGGCCGTCTCGCTGCGGTCGACCAGCTCGGCGACGATCGCCGGATCGGCCTCGACCGGCGCGGGCGGACCGGCCGGCGGCGGTGGGGGCGTGGGCTGGTCGGTCAGCTCGGGCAGGAACTCGCCGCGGTCGACGACGGTCTCCAGCGCGTCCCGCACCAGCGGGTCGCCCCGGCCCACCAGTTCCAGCAGGCCGGCGCGGCGGGCCGGCGACGCCAGGGTCGCGGTGACGTCGACGAAGAGCCGTCCACCGGCGGCGTGCATCGGCGCGATCGCGGTCAGCTGCCACATCGACCAGCCCAGGGGCTTCATCGCGTCGGTCATCATCTGCTGGTGTCCCACGGAGACGTACACGTGGTTCGCCCCGTCGCCGGCCTCGGGGACCGGGAAGAGCGTGGTGACCGGCCGGCTCTGCACCACGTGGAACTCGTCGTCGACCAGGCACCACTCGATGTCCTGTGGGCGGCCGAAGTGGGCCTCGATCCGCCGGCCGAGCCGCACCAGCCGCAGCACCTGCTCGTCGGTCAGCGCCGGTTCCCGCTGCTGCCGCGGCTCGATCGCCGCCCGCGTGGTGCCGCCGCCGGTTCGGGGGCGCACGGCGAGCCGCTTGGCGGCGATCGAACGCTCGACGATCCGGCCGTCGCGTACCCGGTAGATGTCCGGGTCGACCAGGCCCGCGACCAGCGCCTCGCCGAGGCCGAAGCCGGCCTCCACCGAGGCGACCTTCCGGTCCGAGGTGACCGGGTCGGCGGTGAACAGGACGCCCGCCACCCGCGGGAAGAGCATCTTCTGCACGACCACGGCCATCCGCACCGCCCGGTGGTCGATGCCGTTGCGCTGCCGGTAGGCCACCGCGCGTTCGGTGAAGAGCGAGGCCCAGCAGCGACGGACGTCCCGCAGGACAGCCGCCGTCCCGACGACGTTGAGGTAGGTGTCCTGCTGGCCGGCGAAGGAGGCCGTGGGCAGGTCCTCCGCCGTCGCGCTGGACCGCACGGCGTACGCGTCGTGCTCGCCCAGCTCGCCCAGCGCCCGGGTGACCGCCGCCGCCAGGTCCTCGGGGAGGGCGCTCTCCTCGACGTCCCGCCGGATCTCCGCCGCGAGCGTGCGGGCCGCCCTCCGGTCGTCCGGGTCGAGGCGGGACAGCTGGTCGAGCCGCTCCTCGACCGACGGAACGCCGGCCAGCATCCGCCCGAAGGCGTGCGTCGTCACGCAGAAACCGGGCGGCACCGGGAGACCGTCGATCCGCGACAGCGCCCCCAGGTGCGCGCCCTTGCCGCCGACCAGCGTCAGCTGCGTCTCGTCGACCTCGTGCAGCCCGCACACGTACCGCTGGTTCATCCCCGTGCCTCCGATGCCGTCAGCGGTTCAACGACGCTGCGCCCGCGGTGGTCGGGCCCCCGCGTGCGTACGTCGTCCCCCCGTTCACCCCGCCCGTTTCCCGGTCCGGCGGACGATTCTGCGCCCGGACCCGGGTCTTGCGGCAAGACCCGGGGTGCGATATATGTTCAAGTGGGAGGAGTTGCCGCGCCCTCGTGGCGCGCGCCCCGGCCTGACCGGGCCGTCCTACCGCCTCTCGTCGACGGCGCGCACGGTGTGCCGGAAGCCCACCATCTCGTGCCCGACCACCTCCACGATCGCCGCCTGGGGATGAGCGAGAGCACCAGCAGCGGCACGGGAGCGACTGAATCCGTTGCCGGGGAGAAGAACCACCCGGAGAATCGCGACGGCGGGTGTCCGATCCGGGGGGAGGCGGTCGTAGCAGCGGTGAACGGCGGCCCGACCGGGCGGCCGACGGTGCACAGGAGATGATCGGTGATGGCGCAGTACCTGATGTCCGTGCTCCACGACTCGACCGACCTGGCCACCGCCGAGGAGATGGCGGCGATCGACGTCTTCAACGCGAGGCTCCGGGCCGACGGCCACTGGGTGTTCGCCGGTGGCCTGACCTCGCCCCACACGGCCACCGTCGTCGACGGCCGGCAGGGGGAACCGGTCTTCACCGACGGCCCCTACGTCGAGTCGAAGGAGCACGTCATCGGCTTCTGGATCGTCGACGCGCCCCACCTCGACGTGGCGCTGCGGCTCGCCGCCCAGGGGTCGAGGAGCTGCAACCGGCGGATCGAGCTGCGGCCGTTCCTCGGCGAATGACCGACGCCGGTGCGGTGATCACCCGGGTCCACCGCGAGGAGTGGGCCCGGCTGGTCGCCACCCTCGCCCGCCGCCTCGGGGACCTCGACGTCGCCGAGGAGATGGCCGCCGAGGCGTTCGCCTCGGCGGTGCGGCGCTGGCCGGTCGACGGCGTCCCGCCCAATCCCGGCGCGTGGCTCACCACCACCGCGTACCGCAGGGCCGTCGACCGGCTCCGGCGCGAGGCCCGGCGCGAGGAGAAGCACCGGGAGGCGTTGATGCTGTTCCACCCCGCCGAACCGCTCGGGGCCGTCGACGACGACCGGCTGCGCCTGATCTTCACCTGCTGCCATCCCGCCCTGTCCATGGAGGCCCGGGTCGCGCTGACCCTGCGGATGGTCGGCGGGCTCACGGTGGGGGAGATCGCCCGCGCGTTCCTGGTCGAGGAGGCCACCATGGGCCGCCGGATCACCCGGGCGAAGGCGAAGATCAGAGCCGCCCGGATCCCGTACGGTGTGCCGTTGCGGGAGGATCTGCCGGCCCGGGTCACCGGCGTGCTCGCCGTCCTCTACCTGATTTTCAACGAGGGCTACCTGGCCTCGGACCCCGGGCGGGGACCGATCCGCGCCGAGCTGACCGCCGAGGCGATCCGGCTGACCCGGCTGGTCCGGGCCCTGCTGCCGGCCGACGGCGAAACCGCCGGGCTGCTGGCGCTGATGCTGCTGACCGAGGCCCGCCGCGAGGCGCGGGTGTCGGCCGACGGCGAACTCGTCACGCTGGACGAGCAGGACCGCGGGCTCTGGGACCGCCGGCGGATCGCCGAGGGGCACGCGCTGGTCCGCGCGCTCGTCGCCGCCGGCCGGCCGCCCGGCCGCTACCAGATCCTCGCCGCCGTCAACGCCGTCCACACCGACGCCGCCGACGTCCGGCAGACCGACTGGTCGCAGGTGGTCGTCCTCTACGACCAGCTCACCCGCCTCGACCCCTCGCCGATCGTACGGCTGAACCGGGCGATCGCGGTCGCCGAACTCGACGGCCCGCAGGTCGCCCTGGCGCAGGTCGACGGGCTGCCGCTGGAGGGCTACCGCGCCTTCCACGCCACCCGCGCCGAACTGCTGCGCCGGCTGGGCCGCGTCGAGGAGTCCCGGGCGGCGTACGACCGGGCGGTCGGGTCGGCCGGGAACGCCGCCGAGACGGCGTACCTGGTCCGTCGCCGCGACCAGTTGGCTGGCCCGTGAAAGGCGTCGCGTTCAGCGGTTCGGTGCGCGCAGGCCGTCGACGAGGATCGACAGCAGACGCGGCCCCCGGGCGTCGAGCTCGGCGTCGTCCAGGCGGGTCAGCCAACTGATGAGAACGATCACGTCGCGGGCGTCGGCGTCGGCGCGGATGCTGCCGGCGGAGCGGCCGGCGGCCAGCAGCAGTTCGATCGACTCGCCGATCGGGCCGAGGCTGTGGGCGGCGAGGTCACGCCAGGTCGCCGCCTCGACGGCGGCGAAGACGTCGCGCTTGACCCTGGCGTAGGCGGCCACCCGGTCGAACCAGGCCGCCAACGCCTGCAGCGGCGGGCGGGCCGCCAGCAGTCGCGGTGCCTCGGCGACCAGCTCGTCGACCTCCTGGCGGTACACCTCGGCGAGCAGGTCCTCCCGGGTGGGAAAGTGCCGGTACAAGGTGCCCTGTCCGATTCCGCAGGCTTTCGCGACGGCGTTTAGCTTCAGCTCGCCCGGCTCGTGCACGAGTTCGCGGGCCGCGTGGAGGATCCGTTCGCGGTTGCGCCGCGCGTCGGCGCGTGGCGCGGTGCCGCTGGCGGAAGCGGACACGTGTCCGCTAGAGTGGTCGAAGTAACCGGACATGTGTCCAGTCTAGCTTGAGGAGCCTCATGACCATCCAGGGTAAGGTCGTCGCGATCACCGGCGCCAGCAGCGGGATCGGCGAAGCCACGGCTCGCCACCTCGCCGCACTCGGCGCGTCCGTCGTCCTCGGCGCTCGCCGCACGGACCGGCTCGACCGCCTGGTCGCCGAGCTCGAAGCCGCCGGCGGCAGGGCGGCCGCCACCCGGGTGGACGTCACGACACCCGCCGACCTCCAGTCGCTGGTCGACCTCGCCGTCGAGCGCTTCGGCCGGCTGGACGTCCTGGTCGGCAACGCCGGGATCAGCAGGATCAGCCCCGTCGCGGACCTGGACGTCGAGGGCTGGTCGGCGATGGTCGACGTGAACGTCAAGGGCATCCTGCACGGGATCGCCGCCGCCCTGCCCGTGTTCACCCGCCAGGGCAGTGGCCATCTCGTCACGGTCGTCTCGACGTCCGGCCTGAAGATCGTCCCCACCCAGGCGGTGTACGCCGGGACGAAGAACGCCGTCCGCACCCTGCTGGAAGGCCTACGGCAGGAGAGTACGACCGGGGTCCTGCGGACGACGTCGATCTCCCCCGGCTACGTCCGCACCGAACTGATCGACAACGCCGTGGACGACCCCGCCGTGCGGGAGCGGACCAGGCAGAACATGGCCGACCTCGGGATCGACCCCAGGGCAGTGGCCCACGCGATCGCCTTCGTGATCGACCAGCCCCACGACGTCGAGATCGGCGACCTGACCATCCGACCGACCCGGCAGGGCTGACGGCCCCCGCCCCTCGGTCAGCGCCGGCCGGGAAGCCGTTCGGCCAGAGCGTCCCGCAGGCCGTCGGGCAGCCCGTCGACCGCGAGCAGCTCCGGCAACAGCTCCGGCTCGGTCAGGTAGGCCCGGAACGCCCGCGCGACGGTCACCCCGTGCGCCGGACGATCCTCCACGGTCACCGGATCACCGGCCCGCACCTCGCCCGGCTCCAACACCCGCAGGTACGCGCCGGGCCGGCCCGCTGAGGCGAAGGTCTTCACCCAGCGGGGCTCACCCATCTTGTGCTGGAACGTCGCGCACGGGATGCGGCCGAAGGTGGGCTGGAGCACCAACCGGGGACCGACGCGCCACCGCTCGCCGATCACCGCGCCGTTGACGTCCACCCCCTCGGTGGTCAGGTTCTCCCCGAAGAGCCCGTCGGGGAGCGGGCGACCCAGCCGCGCCTGCCACCAGTCGTAGTCCTCCCGCGCGTACGCGTAGACCGCCTGGTCGTCACCGCCGTGGTGCTCGACGTCGAAGATCTGGTCACCGACCAGGCCGCTGTGCAGCCCGATGGTCTTCGGCCCGGGCGCCCGCACCTGGACGGGGTGGTCGACCGGCCGCTTGTTGATGCCGGTCACCCCGACGCCCTTGGCCGGGTTGGGCTCCGGCACCGCCAGGTTGACCGAGAGGATCGTCGACACGGCCGGAAGCCTAGCGGTGCGCGCTCCCGAACGCCGACCGGTTTCCTGAACCGGTGTCGCAGGTTGAATCCTGCCGGGGGCACCACTACTAGCAGGGCAGGCGCCAGGAATCCATCGATTCTGGCAAGATCCTGGGTCCGTTCCTGGTCCGTCAGCTTCAGCTCGGCATGCTGTCGCCGGAGGCTCGGGCGCGCTCTGGCTCGACGCGGGCGGAAAGATCGAGCGGCTTTCGGAGCAGATGGGCCACGCCAGCTATGAGACCACGCAGAAGTTCTACGCCCACCTGATCCTGCCGGATGAGTATGCGCCGCACATCTTCGCGGCTCGACCTGCGGTGCCCAAGCCCCAGCCGAGCAACGTACGACCTCTGCGGCCGACCGGTACGCAGTAGCCCCAACAGAAGGAGAAAGAGATGACCCACCGACCCGCACCGAGGTCAACCTCAACGTCGCGCTGGTCAGCGCGAAGTGGGTGACCACCTACGGCCCTGGCCGGGCAGTGAAGGAGCTGGTGCTGACGTTCGCCGGCGCGGGCGATCCGACCAAGAGGTTTGAGGCCATGCTCTCGGCGGACCGCCCCGGGCCTACACCGGCTGACGCTCGCACCCCCAACCCGAGGCGGTTGGGGGTGCAGCACATGTCACTCCGTACCGGGAGCGGACTCCAGCGAGTCTGACGAGCTTCCCGCCTGAGGTGGGACCGCCGTAGCGGGTAGGTGGCCAGCTATCTTCTTCTGCTGCTGCAATGCGATCTTGTCGAGCGCCTTGCGCGCCTTCTCCAGTTCATTCGCGATCTTCTTCGGAGCTGGGGCAGCCGAATCGCTGCGCCGGACATCGTTGAGGTTGATGACGTAGCTCAGCTCCTCGACCGGGCCGAACGGACCGTCAGCGTTGATGGTGACGGTGTACTGCCGAGGGGCATCCGGTGAGTTCAAAAGCTGGAAGCTGATGTCAAAGAACCACTTGACAGTCCGGCCGGGCGGGAGGGTGGCGATTTGGCCATCAAGCACCTCCTCCATCTCCTCTGTGAACTCGGGCATGGCGACCGAGGAGAGCGGCGGATCGAACCGCACCCGGACGTTCTTGGCGACGGTCGCGCCGGTGTTCTGAACGACCAGCATGACCTTCACTGGCTCTTGCTCGTCCGAGCGGAGGTCGGCGAAGACATACGGTTGGGCCTGGTCCTTGCGGACCTGCTCGGCGAGCGTGAGCTGTTGTTGGGCGTAGCGGGACTGCTCAGTTGCGGCGACTGCCTGTGAACCGGCGAAGAGTGCCGCCACGATGGCGGTCAATGCGCTCACCACCGCGACCAGCAGCGTGATCGCTTCCGATGTGTCCATGCGGCCCTCCCCGTGAAGCTTCGCAGATGTGGATCTAGGGCCAAGGAATGGTGAGGATGCCGGCAGCGGCAGCGGTACCGGCCGCCTTGACCAAGCTGTCGCGGACGGACGTGCCGAACATCTGGAGGATTGGCCACCGAGGAGTCGGGCTCTCCAGCTCACGGCTCATGACCGCTAGATCCGCCTCCGTCTGAGCTCTGGTGCCCGAGTCCAAGTTGTCATTTCCCAGGATCTTCCGCGCGGCCGTGATGAACGCCTCGGCGTTGTCGCGCTGGTTGACCTCGATGTGCCCGGTCTGCGTCGCGCCTGGGCTGCCCTGCTGGATCTGCGAGCCGATCACCGAGCCGTGGATGTTGGTGATGTTTACCAGCGGCACGAAGTGCTCCGTCCGCTCGGTCGGCTCGGAGAGCAGCTGCTCCATCTCCCGGATGCCCTCGTGGGTTAGCTGCACCGACGGCAACTCGCCCATGCTCCAGTGGGCCTGGACCAGATACTCGCCCTCCAGGAATCTGATCACGTCCTCTATGTCGCTCTCGCTGGGCCTCTCGCCCGCCCATCCGTGCGGCACTCGGAACTCCGACGCCTCGCCTAGTTGCAACTGACTGCCGCCCGTGGTCGCGAACAGCCAGTTCATGAAGGCCGTTCGTAGCTTCCGCTTGGTGTTGATGTCCACAGCTCTCCTAGGGTATCTGGCCTTGCCGTGGTGAACCCCGCCCACGGAATGCCAAGTACCGATCATATGTACGACTGCAACGACTGCCGGATACCGACACGTGCCGCCGCGCGGGGCTGTATGGTGGCGGGCGGGTATAGCTCTGCACCCCGTCCCACCCGGAGGAGTCCCGGATGTCCGAGGATGGCCAGAACCCGCAGCCGGCACCACCCCCGCCTGCACCGCCAAAGCCTGAGGCGGTGCCACCGCAGCCGGACCCGGAGATCTGGATGACTACCGAACTCGTCCGCAACACCCGGCCGCCAAGCAGGGCCAACTTTGGCGACCGGAGTCCGCGGCAGGAGCAGAGGTCTGAGGATTGACCGACGGCGGAGCGAAGTTGGCCGCCTTTGTCGAGCAGGAACTCAAGGCTGAGCGTGACCGCCGGGTGTCGATTGACGCTCGCGGGCAGTCCGTCGTAACCACGTCCGGTAGCCTGGTAACCCTACTGGCGGCGTTGGGTGCCTTCGTCACCAGCCAGGACAAGTACCAGCTTCCGCAAGCCGCGTTGCTGCCGCTGGTCGTGACGCTGACTCTGTTCGCTGTAGCAGCGTTTCTGGGGATCCTCGCTACGTACAACTTCGCGTATCGGGTGGCCGATGGCTCGACCCTGTCCGCGATACCCCAGCACATGAAGGACAGCGAGGAAGTCGCCAGCAAGAACATCACGAACACGAACGTCTTGACCGTCCTCACCATGCGCGCGGGCAACAACAAGAAGGCGTTACTGCTTCTCATTGCGATGTTCATTCAATTGGGCGCGCTGGTCGCCTTGGCCACGACCCTGTATGTCGTGCTGGCGTACGCCTAGCGTAGTCGCCCAAGTACCCCGACCGAGGCGGTTGGTGCTCGCTGGTGGAACGCGGCGACGTCGGATATGTAGTCGTCACGCTCGTAGCTCTCGGCGCGGTCCGACGCTCCGTGCCCGCGCTGATCGAGTGCGATCACCCGCCAACGGGGGCCAACGCCTCGGCCAGCGGTGCGAATGCCGACGCTTCGTTGTAGTGCCCGTGAAGAGCCAGGAGCGGGGCGCCCACACCAGCACAGTCCAGATTGGAAAGCCTTCGACTCCCAACCGCGAAGAACCCACGCATGCCCAGGATGCCAGACCCGCTCGTTGTCGGCGGTCGGGCAGCGCTGAGTGGTCGGTCGCCGTGCCCGATGGTAGGGGCGGCGGCGGTTGACGGTGGCCAGCTCCGTGCGGGCTCAGGACGGCAGCGTCGCAACGACCACTTCAGATGGTGGGTGTCGAGGTGACCCGGTGTACCGTGCGAGTGATGGCCGATCGAGCCGAGCGAGGCTCGTCGGTTCTCTACACACCTCCAGCAGGGAGGCGGGCGAAGGTATGGGCGACAGGGCCGAGACGATCGGCGCGCGGATCCGCTACTGGAGGATGCGCCGGGGCGGTATGAGCCAGGCCGTTCTCGCCGGACTGGCGGGAGTGAGCCAGTCGTACGTCTCACAGGTCGAATCCGGCCGCAAGGCCGTCGACCGGCGCTCGACCCTGGTGGCCATCGCGGCCGCACTGCAGGTGACCGTGGCCGACCTGCTAGGCCAGGGCAGCGAGACCGGGGATCCGGCCCGGGAGCGGGCCGCCGACTGCGTTCCGGCGATCTGGTCGGCGCTCATCGAGATCGAGGATGGCGAACGCCGGCCGCTGACCCGGAGCCGGGACGAGCTGGCCGCCAATATCGCGCGCAGCGACCAGCTCCGCAACCGTTCCAACTATCCGGCCATGGCCCGGATGCTGCCTGGCCTGCTGCTGGAGGCCGCCGCCGTCGGCGGAACCGTGCTCGCTCAAGTCGCGTACCAGGCTTCGACGTGTCTGAGGAATCTCGGCTATCGGCACCTAGCGCTCAATGCCGCACGGGTGGCGGTGGCCGCCGCCGAGCACGCCGAGGATCAGGCGTGGCTTGGCGCGTCCCGGTTCGCCTACACGCAGAGCCTCCCGATCGAGTCGGCGGCGTTGGCCGCCCGGGCTGCCGACCGGTCGCTTGCCGAGCTCCAGACCGGTGCCGAAGACGAGCGGGTCCGGCAGATGCTCGGCCAGCTGCATCTCTCCGCCGCGCTCACCTCGACGGTCAGTGGGCGGTCGGACATTGCTCAGGACCATCTCGTCGAGGCCGCTCGCGAGGCGGCCACGCTGGGGGATCCGCCCGACGGCGCCGGATTCAACGGCTGCGGATTCGGGCCGACCAACGTCGGGCTGTGGCAGATGTCCATTGCGGCCGAGTCGGGCGAGCCCGGCCGGGTCATCGAGCTGTCCAGGACGGTACGGCCGCAGGTGCTCACCGCGTCGATCCGGCAGTCGTCGTACTGGCTCGACCTCGGCCGGGCGCTTACCGAGTCCGGCCGAGACCCGGAGGCGCTGGCGGCCTTCGTCCGCGCCGAGCAGGCGGCACCCGTGCCGTTCGCGCTGAACCCGCTGGCGCAGGACGCCGTCGTGACGATGGCGCAGCGGGTGAAGCGGCGTGCCGTCCCCCACGAGCTGCGCCTGCTCGCAAGTCGTCTGGGCATCAACCTGGCGTCATAACCAGCGGTAATTCCGCGATCACCGAACCGCCCTAGTGTCCGGTTCGGGTGCGACGCGGTCAGGCCCTCTGCCGACCGGCTGTCGTGCCCTTACCTGCGGAGGTGGGGATGGGTGGTCGGAGAAACGCTTTCCGGCGAGGTGTGGGACAGCAGATCCAGAGAGCTGAGCAGGAAGCGGCGAAACGCCGGATCCTCGCCCTGGCCGAAGCGGGTCAGATGGAGCCCGAACAGGCCAGCGGGCGCGTCATGTATGACGCTTTCCTGCTCGCGGTGGCGCTCACCCTGGCCCGGCGGCACCGGCCCGTCTGGTCCTGGCGCAGGTGGCGGCGGGTCTGCCGGTGCGGGGCCGACCTGCCCTGCCACGTCCGGCACCGGCTGCCGATCGGTCGCGGTCACTGGCCCGGCGGGGAGACCCGGTGATCGACCAGGAGCGACGGATCCTCGCCGTGCACGTACGCGGGATCGACGGGATGTGCGCGGGGTGCCGGGCGTGGTGGGCGCGGCTGACTCCGTACCCCTGCTGGCAGGTGGAGTGGGTGACCAGCCGGCAGGCCCGCGCGGTGACCGCCCGGTTCCTGGGGGTCGGGACGTGAGCGTCCACGGGCCGGTGCTGCCGATCTGGACCTGCGGTGGTTGCGGCGCGCCGTGGCCGTGCGCGACCCGACGACGGGAACTGCGAGCCGAGTACGCGGACGCGCCCGTCTCCCTGGCGCTGTATCTGGGCGCGCAACTGGTACGCGCCACGGCCGACCTGAGCTGGGCGCCGGCTGGCACGCTGCACCGGCGTTTCCTCGGTTGGCTGCGGTGAGCGCCGAACGCCCCACCGGCGGGTACGGTCGTTGCATGCGTGTTCCCACCGCCGCGACCACCGCCGGCTCCCTCATCGGTGGCTGGCAGCTCGCCCGCCGCACCGGCAACCGCCCGCTGGGCGGCCTCGTCCTCGCCGCCGGCGGTGTGCTGGCCGGCCGGGAGTGGGCCCGGCGGACCAGCCCGGCGGTCACGGCGGCGCTGGTCGTCACGTACGTCGGTGCCTTCGGCCTGTCCCACCCGCTGGCCCGGCGGATCGGTTCCTGGCCCTCGGTGCTGGCGGTCTCGGCCCTCACCGCCGCGGCCTCCTACGCCCTCGCGGACCGCCGCTGAGGTGATGTTCGAGCGGTTCCACGCGTAGGGCGAGGGCCTGTGGCGGACCTGTGACGGATCTGTGGCGGGCCGGCGGATGATTCCCCCGGCGGCCACCCGGCCGCCCATCCCCGCGAAAAGGAGAGACATGCGCCGACTGATGGCCATGTTCGCCGCCGCCGCCGTCGCCCTGGTCACCCTGCCGACACCCGCGCACGCCAGCACCCCCACCGTGTTCGGGGCGTCGGTGTACCAGCCGTCGGGGCAGACGTTCACGCAGGCGCTGGCCAACGCCGTCTCCCGCTACGGCACGCTGCCTGTGCTGCGGGTGTTCTACCCCGGCGCGCCGGGTGCCTGGACGGACGCGAAGCTGAACACCCCGGGCCGCTCGACCGTGGTGTCCTTCAAGTACGACGCGGACACCGTTCTCACCGGTGCCGCCGACGACTACCTGCGCTCCTGGTTCGCCGCCGCGCCCCGTGACCGGGACATCTTCTGGTCCTACTACCACGAGCCGGAGGACGACATCCGCGACGGCGCGTTCACCGCCGCCGCGTACCGGGCCGCCTGGCAGCGCATCGCGGGGCTGGCCGACCAGGCGGGCAACTCGCGCCTGTACGCGACCACCATCTGGATGGACTGGACGCTCGACCCGAAGAGCGGCCGCAACTGGCGGGACTACTACCCCGGCGCCGCGTTCGTCGACGTGATGGCGTGGGACGTCTACAACTTCGACGTGGCCAACTCGGAGACCATGGCGACGCACAACGCGAACCGTCCGGGTCTCGAGGTGGCCCGCTCGGAGGGCAAGCCGTACGCGGTCGCCGAGATCGGCGTCGACGACCACGCGAACCGTCCGGCGATGCTCCGGGAGATCGCCCGGTGGATGCGCGGAACGGCCGACGCCCGCTTCGTCACGTACTTCGACGCCACCGGCTGGCCGCAGTACGACCTCAACGGCGACACCGCGAGCATCCAGTCGTGGAAGGAGGCGGTGACCGGCACGCTCTTCGCGGGCACCCCGACCATGACCACGACCGCGGGACCGGCCGCCCCGACGGCCTCGACGATCCAGTGGAGCACCCGGGTCGACCCGGCGCAGAAGGTGGGCTGGGTGTCCTGCGCCTCCTGGCGTACCAGCGGATCCGACTTCCTGGAAGGTCCCCGGCAGTACGTGGCGGGCAACCCGGAGACGGTCACCTGCGACCGCACCGGCCTGCCGGCGAACACGTCCTACCGGGCGCGGATCAAGTGGTGGGACGCCCAGACCGGGGGCTCCCTGCTCTACACCAGCAACACCGTCGACCAGGTGACCGCCGCGAGTTGACGGCGGGACCGGGCGACCGGCCGGGTGCCCCGCGAGGGTCACCCGGCCGGTCCACCGCCGGATCGGCGTCCCGGACCGCCGGGGCGCTCTCCCCGCGCAGCAACGCCTCGTGCAGGGTACGGATCCGTGCGCCCGGCTCCACCCCGATCTGCTCGCCGAGCATCGCCCGGAGCCGGCGGTAGGCGTTCAGCGCCGCGACCCGCTGACCCGAGCGGTGCAGCGCCAGCATGAGCAGCGCATGCACCTCCTCCCGGAACGGGTGCGCGCCGGCCAGCTCGGTCAGCTCCGGCACCAGGTCACGATGCCGGCCCAGGTCCAGGTCGAGGTGGATGCGGCGTTCCAGCGCCGTCAGCCGGCGTTCCTCCAGGCGTACGGCGGCAGCCGCCAGCGGTGGGGTCTCCAGGCCGTCCAGCGCCGGCCCCCGCCAGAGCTTCAGCGCGGCCCCCAGGGCCGCTCTGGCCTCGGCGACGCGGCGGGCGGCGGACAACACCTCGGCCCGGCGGATCTCCTCGTCGAACCGGCGCAGGTCGAGCTCCCAGCCGTCGAGGTCGACCAGGTAGCCGGTGCCCTCGGTGACGATGATGTCGCCTCCCGGGCGCGCGGCCCGCAACGCCCGACGCAGGGTGCCCACCCGGTTCTGCACCTGGGCTCGGGCACTGGTCGGTGGATGGTCACCCCAGCCGGCCGCGATCAGCCGGTCGATCGAGACCGTCCGCCCCGGGTCGAGCAGCAGGGCCGCCAGGATGCACTCGCTGCGGGTGCCGCCGAGCGGCACCCGCTCGCCGCCGACCCGCACCCGCAGCGGACCCAGCAGCGCCAACGTCTTCGATGCCAACAGGCCCTCCCCGTGTGACCGCCCGCCATCGCGCCCGCGAAGGGAACACCGGCCGGAGGTCGAGGTCCATCGACTTCCTGTCCGGGCGCCCGAGACGCCCGGCCACTGACCGGCAGCCTACAAAGCTTCGGCGCTGACCGTGGACCCGTCGGGGTGGTGGCCCGGCCGGCGACGGGCCGGGAACCACCGGTTGGCCGTCGCCGAGCCGGGGCCCTCCCGGCGCGGGCCGCTGGTCTATCCTGCTGTCGCCGTCGTGAGTGGACACGCGGGCGGCGAACGGGGGAGCGGGACATTGAGCACGTCGATCACGGCGGGGGACACCCTGCCGCTGCGGCTGTGGGCGACGAGGGTGCTGCTCGGCGTCGGCGTGGTGCTGACGCTGTGCGCGGGGAACACCTGGCTGTTCGGTGCGATCGGCGTGGCGCTGGCGATCGGCGCGGTCGCGTACCTCGCCCAGCTCAAGGTGGTCGCCGCGGGCCCGCCGGACCGTGCCGCCTCGGTCGCCACGGTGGCGCTCTTCGTCGGGCTCGCGCTCGCGCTGGCCGCCGGCGCCGGCCTGCTGGCCCGCTGGCAGTTCGGGTACGAGTACGCCGCCCGCTACGGCACCCGCACCACGGTGACGCTCTCCGACCGGTGCACCGTCCACGAGAAGGTCTACCGGGGCAGCATCCACGCCTCCGACCACACCGAGTGCGAAGGGTCGACGTGGACGGCCGACGGGCGGCGGCACACCGGTGACGCCGTGCTGCGCTGGGACTCCTTCGACGGGGCGAAGCCCCCACGGCAGGTCGAGGCGAACGCGGTGGGCGACGAGGCGTACAGCGTCATCCCCGACCGGGAACGGTCCTCGGCCGCCCTCTGGGGTGGCGTCCCGCTCTGGGTGCTCTGGGCCGGCCTGGCCGGCGCCGGCGTCGGCCTGGTCGTGCTCGGCGCCCGGGGCCGGCTGGGCCTGCGCGACCTGGACTGAACCGGCCGCGGGCGGTGCCGCCCGGAACAGGCCCGTCAGCTGATCCGGTGCCCGTGGCGGCGCGCCAGGCCGGTCAGGTCCGGCTCGCCGAACTTCTCCACCAGCGCCGCGAAGCCGGCGACCTTGTCCGCGCCGAACCGGCTCACCTTCGCCGCGTACGACGCGCAGGTGAGGAAGGCGGGCGGCGTCGACTTGCTGTGGAACTTGTCGGCGTACATCACCAGCTGCTCCTCCTCGCTGTCGGCGGTGTAGTCGTCCACGGGCAGCGGCAGGCCCTGGCGTCGCACGTCCTCGCGGGTCAGTCCGACCCCGGTGTGGTGGGAACAGAACCGGCCCAGCTCGTCGGGCAGCCCGAGGTCCCGCAGCAGCGCGTGCCCCAGCACGCCGTGCCGCAGGTAGTTCGCGTGGTCCAGGCGCCCGGTCGAGTCGTAGAGGCGGTAGACGCCGATGTCGTGCAGCAGGGCGCCGGCGCGTACCAGCTCGACGTCCAGCGGTGCGCCGTGCCGGTCGAGCAGCTGCTCGGCGACCTCGCAGACGATCCGGCAGTGGGTGTGGACCAGCTCGAACGCCTCCTCGCTCGGCGCGAACCGCTCGTGCAACGCCCGGATCTGCTCGTCGGTCGGAAGCACCGACGTGCGTTCGATCGTCACCTGCCGTCACCCGTCCCGCGTCGCCGTCACCGCCGGCAACACCATACGGGTCGGGCCGCCGGCCGGCAGCGGGCCGGTCAGTCGCCGGCGAGGAGGCGGTCGCGGACCTCGCGGCGCAGGACCTTGCCGATCTGGGAGCGGGGCAGCTCCTCCACCGGCACCACCCGGCGGGGCACCTTGTAGCCGGCCAGGTGCTGGCGGCAGGCGGCCCGGATCTCCTCCGGCTCGCCCGCGGCGTCGGGGTCCAGCACCACGGCGGCCACCACTTCTTCGGCCCCGTCCGGGCCGGGCATCCCCACCGCGGCGGCGTCGCGTACGCCGGGCAGCCGGCGCAGCGCCTCCTCCACCTCCGACGGGTAGACGTTGAACCCGCCGGTGATGATCATTTCCTTGATCCGGTCGACCACGCTGACGAAGCCGTCGTCGTCCATCACCACCACGTCGCCGGTACGCAGCCACCCGTCGGCCAACAGCACCTGCGCGGTCTCCTCGGTGCGACGCCAGTAGCCGCCGAACACCTGCGGTCCGCGGACCAGCAGTTCGCCGGGCTCACCGGTGGGCCGGTCCCGGGACGGGTCCTCCGGGTCGACGATCCGCACGTCGGTGGAGGGGAACGGGATCCCGACCGTGCCGGGGCGGCGGGCGGGGGAGACCGGGTTGCCCAGCGCGATCGGGGACGCCTCGGTCATCCCGTACCCCTCGACCAGCAGCCCACCGGTCACCGACTCCCACAACTCGACCGTGGCCGGAGGCAGGGACATCGCACCGGAGAGGGCGTACCGGGCCGAGGTGAGGTCGACGCCCCGCTCCCGGGCCGCCGTGGCCAGCCGCTCGTAGATCGGCGGCACCGCGGGCAGGAACGTCGGCGGCCGGCGGCCGACGGCGTCGAGCACCTGGTCGAGGTCGAAGCGGGGGAAGAGCACCATGGTCGCGCCGATGCCCACCGAGAAGGTGAGGCAGAGGGTGAGCCCGTACGCGTGGAACAGCGGCAGCACCGCGTACACGGTCTCCTCGCCGTCGCGCAGGCCCGGCACCCAGGCGCGGCCCTGCGCGGCGTTGGCCCGCAGGTTGCGGTGGCTGAGCACGGCGCCCTTCGGGGTGCCGGTGGTGCCGCCGGTGTACTGGAGCAGCGCGGTGTCCCCGGCGCCCGGCGCCGGGTGGTCGGCGGCCAGCGGGGTGGCCGCCGCGAGCAGCTCCGCCCAGGACAGCGCGCCGGGGGCCGGCGCGGTCATCGCCGCCCGGGCGGCGCGGGCCTTCGCCAGCGGCAGCCGCAACGCCCAGCGCTTGCGCCGGGGCAGCGCCCGGGTCAGGTCGACCGCGATCACCGTCCGCACCTCGGCCCGGCCGGTCACCGCCGGGGCGATCTTGTCCCACACCACGGCGACCCGCGCGCCGTGGTCGGCGAGCTGGTGTTCCAGCTCCTGCGGGGTGTAGAGCGGGTTGTGCTCGACCACCACCGCGCCCAGCCGCAGCACGGCGTAGAAGGCGACCACGTGCTGGGGGCAGTTCGGCAGCACCAGCGCCACCCGGTCGCCGCGACCGACGCCGAGGCGGCGCAGCGCCTCCGCGGCGCGGGACACCTGCCCGGCCAGCTCGGCGTACGTGGTGGTGGCGCCGAAGAAGTCCAGCGCCACCCGGGGGCCGAAGCGGTGTGCGGCGTCGGTCAGCAGGTCGACCAGCGAGCCGTCCGGCAGGTCGATCTCCGCTGGTACGCCGGGGGCGTAGCTGCGCAGCCAGGGCCTCTGGTCGGTACGGTCCATCGCCGCCTCCTCGCTCACCGCCAACGCCGCCCAGATTAACCTACGCGTTGGTAACCTACGGGAGCGTAGGTGGGCGTGGTGGTCGGGATCAGCGCCGGGAACGCACCGACTGGCGACCCTTGACGAAGGCCAGGACGATCACCGCGACCAGGGCGATCAAACCGATGATCACCAGCCAGCGGGCCGCCTCCAGCAGCAACCCGAGCAGGATGAGCGCGCCGCCGACGACGCCGACGACCCAGAGCAGGGCCCGCATGTTCGCCTCCCGTGACCGACGTGTCCCCGGCGGGGACACCCGGCCCCGCCTTCCCGCTCCGGCCGCGCCCATGCCGGCCGCCGGTCAGCGGCGGGCGACGTACACCGTGTTGGCCGACTCGCGGCGCTGCAACGGGTTGGGGAAGCGGACGACGTGGGCCAGCGAGGTCGGGAACACCTCGGTCAGGATCCGCTGGAACTCCCGGTCCGGCGGGTCGTTCGACCAGAGCGCGAAGACCCCCTCCGGGCGCAGGTGGCGGGCCATCCGGTGCAGCCCCTCCACGGTGTAGAAACCGGCGTGCGACGGATGCAGCACGTGCCGGGGGGAGTGGTCCACGTCGAGCAGGATCGCGTGGAAGAGCCGGTCCGGGTCGTCCGGGTCGAAGCCCGCCCCGCTCTCCACCGCCGCGAAGAAGTCGGACCGCACGAACCGGGTACGCGGGTCCGCCGCCAGCCCCTCGGCGAAGGGCAGCAGGCCCCGCCGGTGCCAGTCGATGACGTCCTCGATCGCCTCGACCACCACCATCGAGCGGACCCGGGCCTCCTCCAGCACCGTACGGGCGGTGTAGCCGAGGCCCAGGCCGCCGACCACCACGTCCAGACCGTCACCGGTCAGCGGCGCGAGCCCCAGCCGGGCCAGCTCGATCTCCGCCACCGGGAACAGGCTCGACATCAGGAACTCGTCGTCGAGCTTGACCTCGTACACGTCCAGGTCGAGCGACGGGTCCCGGCGCCGGCGCAGGCTGATCTCCCCGATCGGGGTCTCCCGCCAGGCCAGTTCTTCGAATCGGATGCCCACGCGGTCCCTCATTTCCGGCCGGTTCCGTCGTCGGATGCTACCGGCCCGACCATCCCGCCCGGGCCGGCATGCGGCCACACGACCTGGACGGATGCCGCCCGGGCCATCCCCGGCCGGGTACGCCCGCCGATCACCACCGCCAGAGCGCGGCCCCCGCCACCCCGGCCAACGCGACGGCCCCGAACACCGACGCCGGCCCGGAGGCGCCCCGGCAGCGCAGGGTGACCGCCGCCGTGGCGGTGAGCAGCAGGGCAACCGGTCCGGTCACGACCAGCCAGGGCTCCCAGCCGGCCGCCTCCCCGCTGCCCGAACCCACCGGCCCGGCGGTCAGCAACCACCCGCCGAAGAGCGTGCCCGCCCAGCTCACCGGGGTCAGCGCCGAGGTGGCGGCGGCCAGCGCCGCGAGCGTCGGCGCCGGCCGAGAGGAGTCGGGGCCACGAGTGGCGTCGGCGATCGGGCCGCGGCGGGGCACGGCGGGTCGGAGTCCCGGTCGGCGGGCGGCGGTGATCACGCGGCGACGCTACGCCCCGGCCGGCCCGGTCCGGATCAGCCGTGGGGTCCGGCCGGGTGGACCGGCGTGCCGGCTGCCTCGCCGCTTCGTCCGGCCGCCCCGACCGGCGGGTGGGTCGTGTTCGGCCCGAGGGGCTTCGGGCGGGCCGGGTGGCGGCGGCTCGGCGGACACGCAGGGTCCCCGGGATGTCGACGGAACGCTTATCCTGTGCGCCGACCGTATCGCCGGAAGGGACCGCATGCCGTCGCGGCAGGACCAGCTGCACTCGTACCAGTTCACCGTCCAGCGGGCGGTCGCCGCCCTGGTGATGCGGGAGACGGACCCGGCCAGGTCGCCGTTTCGCCGGCTCGCCGGCGCCGGGCTGGCCAGCGTCCTGGTCGCCGCGATCGCCCTGGGCGGCTCGACACTGTACGGACTCTTCGCCAGCGGTGGCACCAAGTGGCGGGACTCGGACGCGGTGATCGTGGAGAAGGAGTCCGGCGCCCGGTTCGTCTACCGGCAGGACAAGCTGCACCCGGTGCTCAACTACGCGTCGGCGCTGCTGATCATCGGCGCGGAGCAGCCGAGGACCGTGCTGGTCTCCCGCCGGTCGATCGAGGGGGTGCCGCGCGGGCTGCCGCTCGGCATCGCCGACGCCCCCGACTCACTCCCCGCCCCCGGACGGCTCGCCACCAGCGGCTGGACGGTCTGCTCGGTGCCCGGCGCCGACCCGGACCGCCCGGGTGCCCGCTCGGCGCTGCTGATCGGCCGGGACGTCACCGGAGGCCGACCGCTGCGCGAGGACGGGCTGCTGGTGCGGCACCCCGACGGCACCCTGCACCTGGTCTGGCACCAGCGGCGACACCTGATCCGCGACCCCGACCGGGTGCTCGCCGCGCTGGCCGCAACCCGGGAACGGGCCGTCCCGGTGGCGCCCGCCCTGCTCAACACCCTCACCGCGGGCGTCGACCTGGCCCCGCTGGCCGTACCAGGGCTGGGTGGGCCGTCCCGCAGGGTGCCGGGGGCCACCGTCGGCACCGTCTACCTGGTCCGCAACACCGGCGGTGGCCGCCAGTACGCGGTGGTCGAGCGGGAGGGCCTGGCCGGGATCACCGAGCTCCAGGCGAGCCTGCTGCTCGCCCGTACCGGCCAGGGTGCGCCCGAGCAGCTCAGCCTCGGTCGCTTCGCCGAACTGCCCAAACTGCGCGACCGGGTGCCCCGGGGCGCCGCCGCCCCGCCGTCCTCACCACCCCGGCTGGCCGGCACGGAGGGGGGCAGCGTCTGCGCCCGTACCGGCGACGACGGTGGCGCCCGGGAGTTGCGGCTGGGCGGCTCGCTGCCGGATCTCACCGGCGCCGCGCGGACCACGCCGTCGGCCGGTGGTCCACCGCTGGCCGACCACGTCCTGGTGGAGCCGGGCCGGGGCGCGGTGGTGGAGAGCGTCGCCGCGCCGGGCGCCACCGGGGGCGCCGTCTCCGTGGTGACCGATCTCGGGCGCCGGTACGTCCTGGCCGACCGGGCCGTGCTCGGCATGCTCGGCTACCGCGACGTGCGGCCGGTACGCCTGCCCGCCGGGCTGGTCAGCCTGGTGCCGGCCGGTAGTCCGCTCGACCCGGAGGCGGCCCGCGCGGTCGCCGCACCCGGCTGACGGGTCAGTCGGCCGGGCGGCGCAGGGCGGTGACCGCGAAGGTGGCCTCGTCGTGCCAGGGGCGCAGGTCCCAGGTGGCGAAGCGGTGTTCGAGGCGCAGGCCGACCGCGGCGGTGTCGGCGTCGAAGTCGGGCAGCCGGTAGCCGCGGTCGGTGCCGAAGCCGACCACCAGCAGCCCGTCGGGGCGCAGGTGGGCGGCGATCCGGCCGAGCACCTGCCGCTCGGTGCCCGGCGCCACGAAGGCCATCACGTTGCCCGCGCAGACCGCCGCGTCGAACGGCTCGGCCTCGCCGTCCGCCGGCAGGTCCAGCTCGGCCAGGTCACCGACCAGCCAGCGCGGCCCGGGATGGTCGGCGCGGGCGGCCTCGACCAGAGCGGGATCGGCGTCCACGCCGACGACGGTGTGGCCCCGCTGGGCCAGTGCCGCGCCCACTCGACCCGTGCCGCAGCCGGCGTCGAGGATCCGCGAACCCGGGGCCACCATCGCGTCGATGAGTCGCCCCTCACCGGCCAGGTCCACCCCTTCGGCGGCCAGCCGGCGGAACCGGTCGATGTACCACTGCGAGTGCTCGGGACCGGTCTCGGTCACCCAGCGGGTCGGGTTCGCCATGCCGCCACGGTAACCGCCCCGCCGGCCGGGCCCACGGCGGAGCCGGGCCTCCGGGTCGGAGTCGGCGTGCCGGACCGTTGGGGCCATGGGAGTCGTCCGAGCGTGATACCTCAGAGTCATATCGATGACTCTGAGGTATCACGCTCGACCGGCTTGTTTCCTCCGCCGCCCGGCCCTGGGCTCAGCCCTTCTCGGCGCCGCTGGTGAGGCCCTCGGTGAGCAGGCGTTCGCTGGCGAAGAAGAGGATGACGATGGGGAGGGTGAGCAGCACCGACCCCGCCATCAGCACCGTCTTCGGCACCTCGACGCCGTCGGAGAGCAGGGACAAGCCCAGCGACACCGTCCACCGGTCGGGCTTGTCGACCAGGAACAGCAGGGCGAAGAAGAACTCGTTCCAGGCGATCATGAAGTCGTAGAGCGCGACCGCCATGATCGACGGAGCGGCGAGCGGCAGGCTTACCCGACGGATGATGCCGAGCCGGCCGGCGCCGTCGATCGCCGCGGACTCCTCCAGGCTGACCGGGATCGTCTCGAAGTAGTTCTTCAACATGTAGACCGACACCGGCAGGGTCTGCGAGATGTAGACCAGCACCAGCCCGAGCAGCGAACCACGCAGCCCGGCCCGGGTGAAGACCACGAAGAGCGGGATCGCGATGACGATCGACGGGAACAGGTAGACCGCCAGGAACAGGAAGCTCACCTGCCGCCGGCCGAAGAACCGCAGCCGGGACACCGCGTACGCGCCGGGGATGGAGACCAGCAGGGTGAGCAGGGTCGCGCTGACCGCGACGATGCCGCTGTTGCGGATGAAGGTGAGGAAGCCCTGCCCGCCCTCCTCGACGGACTTCAACACCTCGGCGTACGTCGAGACGGTCAGCTCGCCGAACGGCACGAGCAGCGCCCCCGGGTCGAGCAGCAGCCGCTCGATCGGGCGTACCGACAGCACCAGCATGTAGTAGAAGGGCAGCACGGTGACCAGCAGGAAGGCCACGATCACCACCCGGCGCAGCCAGCGCAGGGTCACCGTCTCGATCTGGTCCCGGTCCATCACGCCTCCTTCCGTGCGGTGAAGAAGCGCAGGTAGATGCCGACGAAGATGATCAGCACGACGGCCAGGACGACCGCCTGGGCGGCAGCCGCCCCGATGTCGGTACGCGCGGTGAGGAACTGGTAGACCCGGACGCTGACCACCTCGGTGCCCGCCGCGCCGCCGGTGAGCAGGTAGACGTCGTCGAACTTGTTGAAGGTCATGATGAACCGCAGCAGCGACAGCAGCGCGATCACCGGCAGCAGCTGCGGGAACAGGATGTGCCGGAACCGCTGGGTCGGGGTGGCCCCGTCGACCCGGGCGGCCTCCTCCAGTTCACCGGGGACCGCCTGGAGGCGGGCCAGCAGGAAGAGGAAGGCGAACGGGAAGTACCGCCACGCCTCGAAGCCGATCACCGTCCACAGCGCGGTCGAGTCCTGGGACAGGAACGGGATGGGGGTGTCCCAGCCGAGGAACCGCTGCCCCCAGTTGTTGACCAGGCCGAGCTGCGGGTCGAGCAGCACCTGCCAGAGGAAGGCGACGGCCACCACCGGCGCCACGTACGGCAGCAGCATCGACGCCCGGACCAGGGTGCGGCCCTTGAACGGCCGGCGCACCACCAGCGCGGCGACCAGGCCGATCGCGATCGAGCCGAAGGTCGACCCGATCGCGTAGAGCAGGGTGGTCCAGAGCGTGTCGGCGAACCCGGGGGTGTGCAGCACCCGGTCGAAGTTGGACATGGTGAACTCGCCGAAGAGCCCGGTCTTGCGCAGCGTGGCCAGGCGTACCCGCTGGAAGGCCAGGACCACCGTCCAGACGATCGGGACGCCGATCACCGCGACCACGACGAGCAGGGTCGGCGCGACCAGCGCGAGCCCGGCGCGGGCCTCGCGCTGGCGCAGCGTCACCGGCTTGCGGCCGGTGGGCGGCCGCTCCCGGGTGGGGGAGCGGCCCGCCTCCGGCGCGGTGGTGGTCAATTCACACCGGCCTTGATCGCCTCGACGTCCTTCTTGGCCCGCTTGGCCGCCGCGGCGGCGTCGGACTTGCCGCCGACCACGTCGGCCAGCGCCTTGGGTACGGGCAGCTCACCGAGGATCGCCCCGACCAGCTTGCCCTGCCCCTGCGGCAGCCCCCACCGGGTGAAGGTGTCCGGGCTGCGGCCCAGGGTGTCGAGCACGTCCTTGCCGTAGACGTCGGAGAGGGGCTTCTTGGCGTCCACCCCGGCCTGGCTGGTCCGCCAGGCGGTCAGGAACTTCTCCTTGTCGTCGGCGGTGCCCTTGCGGACCGGGAACCGGCCCTCGGGGGACATGCCGAACCAGCGCGGGTAACCGTCGGAGAGCATGTACTCCACGAAGGACTTCGCCGGGTCGCTGGCCGCGCCGTCGAGGACCGCCCACGAGCTGATCTCGCCGTACTGGGCCGGCTCGGTGGCGTTCGGGCCCTTGATCGCGGTGACGAAACCGCTGTTCTTGGCCAGGAACGTCGGGTCGGCCACGCACTGCGGGCAGGTCGGCTTGGCGTCGTTGCGCAGCCCCGCCATCTCGTCGAGGATGAACGGCGACCAGACCACCATGGCCGCCTTGCCGGCGAAGTAGGTGGCCCGGGTGGTGTCGACGTCCTGCGCGCCCTTGACCGAGTGGTTCTTCATCAGGTCGCCGTAGAACCGGAACGCCTCCACGCACTCCGGCGAGTCCAGCTTCACGTCGCCCGCGTCGTCGGTGAGCTGGCAGTTGTTCGCCAGCGCCAGGTGCTCGAAGGTCTGCTGGGTGAAGACGTCGCCGGGGGCGGTGGCCGCGGTGATGCCGGCGACGCCGCCGGTGTTCAGCCTGGTCGCGGCGGCGGTGATCTTCTCGTACGTGTCGGGGGCGGGCAGGCCGGCCGCGTCGAACAGGTCCTTGCGGTAGACCAGCAGTTGGCCCCACCCGTCACTGGGGACGGAGAGCTGCTTGCCGTCGTCGGAGGTCAGCTCCAGGGCGCGGGGCGAGAAGGTCTCCTTGCCGAGCTTGTCGACGATCTGCGCGTTGGCGTCCGGGTGCAGCAGTTCGTTGCCGGCGAGCGTACGGATGCCGGCCAGCGAGACCGAGCCCACCACGTCGGGCAGCTCACCGGCCGCCGCGCTGGAGGCGATGAGGGAGGGGAACTGGTCCTCGTTGACGGGGACCAGGTTGACCTTGACGCCGGTCTTGGCGGTGTAGTCCGCGATGATCGCCTTGGTGGCGTTCACCCGGTCGGCCACATCCTCGAGGCTCCAGACGGTGATCTGGGAGTTGTCGCTCTTGGGCTCGTCGTTGCCGCAGGCCAGCAGGCTGGCCCCGGCCAATGCCATGATCAGGGTTGAGGCGAGGATCCGCGTCGGAGGGGATGACACCGGTGGCACTCCTCTCGAAGGGTACATGAAGGATTCAACGTCTTGTACTGATCAATTACAAGACATATAACTATTTTTGTCATTCGCACCAACCCGGCGCTTCCGGGAAGTGACTCATGGGCAATTGGGTTGTCTCACTCGCCGGGCCCCGACGGATCAGTCTGGAGCCCTGCGCCTCCGATCCGCTCGGCCCCGGCCAGGTGCGGGTCCGCACCTGCTACTCCGGCATCTCGGCCGGCACCGAGCTCACTCTCTACCGGGGCAGCAATCCCCGGCTCAGCAAGGACTGGGACGACGTCACCCGGATGTTCGTACCCCGTCAGACCCCCGTGCCATACCCGCTGGTGGGTTTCGGCTACGAAGAGGTCGGCGAGGTGGTCGAGGTGGCCTCCGACGTCTCCGACCGACATCCGGGCCAGACCGTCTGGGGCATCTGGGGGCACCGGGCCCAAGCGGTCGTACCGGCCGGCGCGGTCACCCCGCTGCCGTCCGGAATGGACCCGCTGGCCGCGGTCTTCGCCCGCCCCGGCGCCATCGCACTCACCGCCGTCCTCGCCGCCGACCTGCACCTCGGGGACTGGGTGGGGGTGTTCGGGCAGGGCGTCATCGGGCTGCTCGCCACCCGGCTCGGCATGCTCTCCGGCGCCCGGGTGGTCGCCGTCGACCGGGTGCCCGCCCGGCTGGCCATGGCCGCCCGGCTCGGCGCCCGGCTCACCGTCGACGCCGGTGTCGAGTCGGCCGCCGGCATCCTGCACAAGGCCACCGACGGCCGCGGCGCGGACGTCTGCCTCGAGCTGTCCGGGGCGTACCCGGCCCTGCACGAGGCGATCCGGGCCACCACCCACGCCGGCCGCGTGGTGGCAGCCGGCTTCTACCAGGGCCCCGCCGACGCTCTCGGCCTCGGCGAGGAGTTCCACCACAACCGCATCCAGCTGGTGGCGGCGCAGGTCTCCGGCCCCACCCCCGCGCCGGGCATGGCCGGGCGGTGGACCGGCACCCGTGTCGCGCACACCTTCATGGAACTGGTGGCCGAGGGCAACGTCGACCCGTTGCCGCTGGTGAGCCACGTCGTCGACGCGAGCGCGGTGGCCGACGCGCTGGCGCTGCTCGACCACGGGGCCGGTGACGTCCTACAAGTCGTGCTGAGGTTCTCATGACCATTCCCATCGCCTGCCAGGAACAGCTGCTCCCCGGCACCGACCTGATCCAGAAGTACGCCCTGGCCGCCTCCCTCGGCTACGACGGCATCGAACTGCGCGGCCGCGCCGACTTCGCCCTCGCCCGCCGACTGCCCGAGCTGCGCCGGGCCCGGGCCGCCGGGGTGGCCATGCCCACCGTCTGCGTCGAGATGGACCACTTCATCGGCGACTTCGACCCGGCCCGCTCCCGCGACGCCGTGGCCAACCTGCGCTCCCAGCTGTCGGTGATCGCCGAGCTCGGCGGCATCGGGGCGATGACCCCGGCCGCCTGGGGCATGTTCTCCCGCCGGCTGCCGCCGTTCGAACCGCCCCGCTCGCCCGCCGGCGACCGGCAGGTGCTCGTCGACGCCTTGGGCGAGCTGGGCGAGCACGCCCGGGCCGAGGGAGTCACCCTCTTCCTGGAACCCCTCAACCGGTACGAGGACCACATGGTCAACCGGCTGGAGGACGCGGTCGCGCTCTGCGCCACGGTGGGGCTGCCCTCGGTACGGGTGGTGGCCGACACCTTCCACATGAACATCGAGGAGGACGACGTGCACCGGGCGCTGCGCGCCGCCGCGCCGTACCTCGGCCACGTGCAGGTCAGCGACTCCAACCGGTGCCAGCCCGGTGCGGGTCACCTGGACTGGGCGGCGCTGCTGCGCACCCTGCTGGAGCTGGACTACCGGGGCTGGCTCGCCCTGGAGTGCCGGCTGCGCGGCGACCCCGTACGCGCCCTGCAACAGGCCGCCACCGTGCTCCGGCACGCCCAGCCCCGGCAGGCCGCCGCGTGACCGCCCCGGGACCGGCCGCGCCCATGGTGACCGGCGACGGGGGCGGGCCGGCCGAGGCGGACCAGCTGCGCCGGCTCGCCGTGGCCACCCTGGACGGCAACTGGGAACACGACCACACCGTGCCGTCGCGCACCCTCTACCCGCACCAGTGGAGCTGGGACTCGGCGTTCATCGCGATCGGACTGGCCCACGTCCGCCCCGACCGCGCCTGGCAGGAGCTGCGGACCCTCTTCGCGGCCCAGTGGGCCGACGGCCGGGTGCCGCACATCGTGTTCAACCCGCGGCTGCGGGTCGGGGCGTACTTCCCGGGGCCGCAGTTCTGGGGATCGGAGCGCGCCGACGGCGCCCCGGCCGCGGCCACCTCGGGGATCGTGCAGCCGCCCGTGCACGCGCTCGCCGCCTGGCTGGTGCACCGCCGCGCGCCCTCGACCGCCTCGCGGGCGGCGCTGACCGAGCTCTATCCCGCCCTGGTGGCCCAGCAGAGTTACCTGACCGAGCGGCGGGACGTCGCCCGCGGCGGGCTGGCCTGCGTTGTCCACCCCTGGGAGTCCGGGCTGGACAACAGCCCCGCCTGGGACGAGCCGATGGCGGCGGTACCCGCCGACGCCGCCGTGATGCGCGCGTACACCCGGCACGACACCGCGCACGCCGACGCCGCGCACCGCCCCACGGACCTCGACTACGCGCGCTACCTGGCGATGGTCGAGTCGTACCGCCGGCACGACTACCGCGACGACGGCCTGGCCGACCGCCACCCGTTCCTGGTCGAGTGCCCGCTGTTCAACGCCGCCCGGGGCGCCGCCGAACACGCCCTCGCCGACATCGCCGGGGTGATCGGCGCCGACCCCGTTCCGCACCGCGACCGCGCGCGGCGGATCACCGAGGCCCTGGTCGACCGCCTCTTCGACCCGGTCACCGGCACCTTCCAGCCCCGCGACGTCCGCGCCGACCGGTTGGTGAGCGCGCGGACCGCGCTCGGCCTCACCCCGCTCATCCTGCCCGACCTGCCGCCCCGGCAGGTCGCGGCGGTGGTGACCGAGGCGGGCTCGGCCCGGTTCGGGCTGGCCCGCCGGATGGACCGGCCACTGCCCAGCCACGACCGGACCGCCGGCGACTTCGAGCCGCTGCGCTACTGGCGGGGGCCGAGCTGGATGAACCTCAACTGGCTTCTCTGGCGGGGACTGCGCACGCACGGCCGCCCCGACCTGGCCGCCGGACTGCGCCGGTCGATGATCGGCCTGGTGGCCGGGGCCGGCTGCCACGAGTACTTCCACCCGGACACCGGCGCCGGCCTCGGCTCGGCCGCGTTCGGCTGGACCGCCGCCCTGCTGCTGGACGCCCTCGCCTCAGGCGATGCCGGCCGGGGTGGAGCCGCCGAGGCGTAGCGCGGCCATCGGCGCGTCGTCCACCGCGTACCCGAGCGCGTCGACCACCTGCACCACGCCGCTGACCTGCGCGGTCAGCCGCAACGCGAGGTGCACCGTGGACCAGCGGTCGAGCTGGCCGGTCAGCGTCACCACGCCCTCGTGCACCGTCACGTCGACGGCGGTGTCCGGCACCGCGAGCACCCGGTGCAGCACCTCCTGCACCACGTCCCGGCGGATGTCGTCGTCCGGGCGCAGATGCACCGCGAGCAGGTCACCGCGGGTCACGATGCCGACCAGCCGACCCAGGTCGTCCACTACCGGCAGCCGCTTGACCCGCCGCCCGGTCATCAGTCGGGCCGCCTCGACCAGCGTGGCGTCCGGCCCGACGGTGATCGCCGGGGCGGTCATCAGGTCCGCGGCCAGGGTCGCGCCCGCCTTGATCCGGGCCTGCCGCCGCCGGCGGCCCGGGAACACCCGGCGCTCGTGCGGCTGTCCCAGCAGCTCCACCTTGTGCAGCAGGTCCGCCTCGGAGACCACCCCGAGCACCCGCCGGCCGCCGTCCACCACCGGCACCGCGGTCACCCGCCGGCCGGTCAGCACGTCCACGACCTCCCGGTACGCGGTGTTCTCCCGTACCGTCGCGACGTCCGTCGTCATCACGTCCCGCACCTGCCACGTCCGCATGGTGACCTCCTCGGTTCCCCCTTCGACGCTAGGAGCCGGGCGGCCGGCCCGGCAGGGGCGCACGGACCCCGTCGGAACGGGACCCGTCCCGGTCCACCCGGGCCGGAGGTCCCGCCCGGACTCACTCCGGCCGGTCGCCGGCCTCGGCCGCCGGCAGCTCCGCCGGCTCGGCCACCCAGGCGGAGAAGACCGGCAGGCCGTGCCACGGGCCCGACCCGTCGCCGCGCCGGTCGGTGGCCACCGCGAGCACCGCGTACGGGTGACCGAAGCGCAGCTCGGCGGTGCGGGCGACCCCCTCGGGCGGCAGCGACACCAACCCCATCAGCCCGGTCACCGCGGCGGCCTCGAAGCCGTACCGCGAGTAGCGGGCCACCGCGGCCTGCCGCGCGGCAAGCTCCGCTCCGGGCGCGCCCACCAGCGCCGCCAGGGCCCGCCCGACGGTGGTGAAGCCCAGCCCGTCGGCGGTCAGGTCGTGCTCGTCGGCCGCCGACCAGCAGGGCAGCGTGGCGACGTGCCGCTCCTCCCGCCCACCGGGGGCGTTGGTCGGGACGGTCTCCTCGCGCAGCGTCCACAGCGGTGTGTCGCCCAGCGGCAGCTCGAACAGGGACCGACGCCCGGGCGGGCCGTCCCCGTCGAGCACGGTGGGGGCCAGCTCGTGGGCGGCGGCCAGCACGTCCCGGGCGGGCACCCCGGGGGCGGCGGCGACCGACACCACGGTCAGGCCGCCGCCGTCGGCGTCCCGGGCGTCGGCGGCGTGCACGGCCACGTCGCCGGCCCGCCCGGTGGCGACGATCCAGGCCCGGTGGCCGTGCCGGGGCGTCCGCAGCACCCGGGTGAGCCGCCCCGACCAGCGGCTGCCCGGACCGAGGGCGTCGGCGCGGACCACCTCGAACGGCTGCTCCCAGGAGACCCGGGTGGCCACCGTGCCGGCCAGGGCGAACAGCACGTCCGGGCCGACCGGCAGCGGGAACCTCTCCATCAGGCCGAGGGTGTGCTCGCGTACCCAGGCGTCCAGCTCGTCCCGCCCGGGCAGCGGGCCGGTCCCGGTCGCCTCGGGCAGCGCGGCCCGCCAGCCCGCCCAGCCGGCGGTGTCGTACCCGGGCCGGTGCCAGGCGGCGGTCGCGGCCGCGACCAAGGGGTGCGGGTGGTCGAGCAGCGCGGCGGCCCACCGGCCCGCCGTCGCCGGGTCGGCGCCCAGCAGGTCGGTCAGCTCGTCCCGGTCGGGACCGGTGGCCGCGCCGGCGCCGAGCGCCAGCAGCAGCCAGGCCCCGAGCGGCGAGGCGACGTGGTGCCGGTCGCCGACCGAACCGTGCAGCCGGGCGGCGTAGCGGGCGAGAGCGGCGTGCGGAGTCTGGGTCATCCCTCCACTCTGCCCACCCGGCGGCCGGTCGGCACGGCTCGTCACGACCAGAGTTCGAACGGCTCGTCGATCTGTCCACCGGCCAGGAGGTCCTCGATCAGCAGCGGCAGGCGGCCGGGATAGAACCGGGCCGACGCCGCGACGATCTCGGCGACCGGCCACCAGCGGAATCCGAAGTAGTCCTCGATCTCGTAGTCGAGCCGCTCGGCGCCGTCCACCTCCGGGCCGGGGCCGGCCAGGCGTACCGTCAGCACCACCTCGTCCTGCACGTGCCGCAGCTGCCGGTGCACGAAACTGGCCCGGCGCCGCCAGGTCGGCGGCCCGAGCTGGTCCGCGGTGGCCCGGATGCCGGTCTCCTCGCGCAGCTCGCGCAGGGCGGTGTCGAGGTACGTCTCACCGGGGTCCATCCCGCCGCCGGGCAGCTCCCACCAGGTGCCGAGCCGAGGATGGTCGGGGTCGCGGGTGTGGAAGAGCAGCACCCGCCCGTCGCCGTCGAGCACCACCAGGCGGACCGCCCGGCGTTCGATGACGGGCAGGTCGTCCGGGAGCTCCATCCGGCCAGTCAAGCACGGTTCGGGTGACCACCGCCCGCTGCGCGGTCGACCGGCTGCGGTTAGGCTGCCCGCCGTGGCGAACCTGTTGAGGAACGTGGCGTCGAGGCTTGGCCGGGTCACCGGGAGGGGTGCGCCGTCGGCCGGTGTCCCGGCGGTGATCCCGGCGCAGGCCGCCCGTCGGCGCCAGGTGGCCGCCCTGCAACGCCGGGAGCTGACGTACGCCCCGGAGCTGGACGGGCAGGCCGACCCGGGGGAGATCGTCTGGACCTGGGTGAACTACGAGGACGATCCCCGGCAGGGCAAGGACCGGCCGGTGCTCGTGGTCGGGCGCTCCAGCCGCACCCTGTTCGGGCTGATGCTCTCCAGCCAGAGTGAGCGGGACGGCCAGCGGCACTGGCTCGCGCTCGGCCCCGGCGAGTGGGACCGCGACCACCGACCCAGCTGGGTACGCCTCGACCGGGTGCTCACGATGCGCGAGGACGGCATCCGGCGCGAGGGCGCGGTGCTGGACCGGGCGCGGTTCGAGCGGGTGGGGCAGGCGCTCCGCGCCGGCTACGGCTGGCGCTGACCCGTCCGGGTGGCGGTTCGGCTCGGCGTGCCGGGAGGCCGGCGCGCCGAGGGCCGCTTCAGCACTCGGCGAGGCGTGCGGTCTCCAGCAGTGCCCGCCGGGGCCGGGTGGCGCCGAGGCTCTTGGCTCGGTACATCGCCTCGTCGGCCCGGCAGAGCGCCTCGGCGAGCTGGGTCTGGCCGGTCACCGGCGCCAGTCCGACCGAGGCGGTGACCCGCAGGCTCAGTGAGCCCAGTGGGATCGGCGCGGCCATGGAGTCGCAGAGCCGGCGGGTGGCGTGGTCGATCCACCGCCGGTCCACGGTGGGGGTGGTCAGCAGGCCGGCGAACTCGTCGCCGCCGAGCCGGGCCACCAGGTTGTCGCCGGCGAAGGCGGCCAGCCGCTGCGCCACGCAGATCAGCACCTGGTCACCGGCGGCGTGCCCGTAGCGGTCGTTGATCTGTTTGAAGTCGTCGAGGTCCAGGACCACGGCGATCAGCGGCTGGCCGGCGGAGTCGGTGAGCAGGGTGGCGGCGAGGCGGTGGAAGGCCCGCCGGTTGGGCAGCCCGGTCAACGGGTCGTGGCTGGCGGCGTGCCGCTCGGCGGCCAGCTCCGCCTGGAGGTGCCCGATCTTCTCCTCGGCCCGCAGGGCACGGGTGCGCAGCTGCCAGGCGGAGATCAGCGCGCCCGCCGCCGAGATCCCGGACGCGACGGTCAACGGATCCGGCACGAGCCCTCCCATCACCGGCTGTCTCCGGCCCGCGACGGTGGCGTCCGCCCCCGCGTCAGGCCACGTTTTCCCTGCGTGTCGCCAGGTTGGGGGTAACCCAAAGTGAACGGATGGGTACCGGTCCCGTGCGTTATCATGCTCGCTGTCCGATGCAGATGCAATAGCAGATGCACGTGCATCCAGGTCCACATTCGACGTTCCCGGCCACCACCGCCCCTCCCCGCGGCATCGGCAGGCTCTTCACGAAGGACGCGCCATGCAGCAGCCTCAGAACGGCGTTCCGGTCACCCTCCTGCCCGTGCTCAAGTGGCAGAAGAGTCGGCGGAGCAACCCGAGCGGCAACTGTGTCGAGCTGGCCGAGCTGCCCGGTGGCGCCGGCATCGCGATGCGCAACTCGCGACATCCCGAGGGACCGGCCCTGATCTACACGGTGGACGAGATCGCCGCCTTCGTCCTGGGCGCCCGCGACGGGGACTTCGACCATCTGATCAACTGACCGTCCCGTCCACGGGACCGAAAGTCCGTCCGGAGGAGTTCTTCTCACTGACCGTTCATGGCATGCTTACACGTCGGCCGGGCTGGGGCGCCCGGCGGCGCGTCTGCAGGCATCCGGAGGGCGGCACGTGACGATGGTTCCCGCCGAGGGCGGCCCGGCCACCGGCCCGACCGTGCTGCGCATGCTGCTCGGCGCCCAGCTGCGCCGGCTGCGCGAGACCGCCGGTGTGACCCGCGAGGGCGCCGGCTGGGAGATCCGCTCCTCCGAATCCAAGATCAGCCGGATGGAGCTCGGTCGGGTCGGTTTCAAGGAGCGTGACGTCTCCGACCTGCTCACCCTCTACGGGGTCAAGGACCCCGACGAGCGGGCCGCCCTGCTGAAGCTGGCCCGCGACGCGAACAGCCCCGGTTGGTGGCACCGCTACGGCGACGTCCTGCCGCCCTGGTTCCAGTCGTACCTCGGGCTGGAGGCCGCCGCCGCGCTGATCCGCACCTACGAGGTCCAGTTCGTGCCGGGCCTGCTGCAGACCGCCGACTACGCCCGCGCCGTGGTGCTGCTCGGTCACCCGTCGGCCACCCCGGACGAGCTGGACCGCCGGGTCGGCCTGCGCATCCAGCGCCAGGAGCTGCTGCGCCGCAGCGACCCGCCGCAGCTCTGGGCGGTGGTCGACGAGGCCGCGCTGCGCCGGCCGATCGGCGGCGCGGCGGTGATGCGTGGGCAGATCACCGCGCTCATCGAGGCCACCCGCTCGCCGAACGTGCGCCTCCAGGTGATCCCCTTCGACGCCGGCGGCCACGCCGCCGCCGGTGGCGCCTTCACCATCCTGCGCTTCGGCGACCAGGACCTGCCGGACATCGTCTACATCGAACAGCTCACCAGCGCCATCTACCTGGACAAGCGCGAGGACCTCGACTTCTACGCGCTGGCCATGGAACGGCTCTGCGTGGAGGCCGAGCCGCCGGAGCGTACCCCGGAGATCCTCGGCCGGCTGCTGGCGGAGCGGTACCCCGGCTGACCGGGTCACCGGCGGTGGGGGAGGAGCATTAGCATGGTCCGACCAGTGACAGTGGACATACCGCGCAGCGTGACGGAGGCCCCCTTGACCACCGACGTTCCGGGCAGCCCGGCTACCGCCCCGCACCCCAGCGACCGGATCGACACGTCGGTGGCGCATCCCGCCCGCCGCTACAACTACTGGCTCGGCGGCAAGGACAACTTCCAGGCCGACCGGGAGTCCGGCGACGCGATGGCGGCTCGCTTCCCGACCATCCGCACCAGCGCCCTGGAGAACCGCCGGTTCCTGCGGCGCGCGGTCGGCTACCTGGCCCGCGAGGCCGGGATCCGGCAGTTCCTCGACATCGGCACCGGCATCCCCACGGCCGACAACACCCACGAGGTGGCGCAGGCCGTCGCCCCGGAGTCCCGGGTGGTCTACGTCGACAACGACCCGATCGTGCTGGCCCACGCGCGGGCGCTGCTCACCAGCTCGCCGGAGGGGGCGACCGCCTACCTCGACGCCGACGTCCGCGATCCGGAGCGGATCCTGAGCCACCCCGACCTGCTGCGCACCATCGACCTGTCCCGCCCGGTGGCGCTGATGCTGGTGGCGGTGCTGCACTTCGTGCCGGACGCCGACGACCCGTACGCCGCGGTGACCCGCCTGCTGGACGCGCTGCCGGCGGGCAGCTACCTGGTCGCCTCGCACGCCACCCACGAATACCTTCCGCCGCACATCGCCGAGGAGGCCAAGGCGGCGGCGAAGGGCGGCGGTCCGCACGGTGTGATCAACCTTCGGACCCGCAAGGAGTTCACCCGCTTCCTCGAGAGGCTGGAGCTGATCGAGCCGGGCGTCACGTCGGTGGCGGAGTGGCGCGCCGACGACGAGCCGCAGCCCCGGCCGTCGGTGGTCGACGTGAGCATGTACGGCGCGGTGGCCCGCAAGAACTGACGTCCCCCGTTCGTTTTGGCCCGGTGGTGCCCTGCGCCGCCGGGCCGTTCCATGTCTGTCCTCCGCCGTTCTCCATTGACGTACGCCGACGAGCGCGCGTAGTCTCTGAATCGATACAGTTCTGAATCGATTCAGAAGGGGATCCGGTGAAGCCCACCCTGCAAGCCGTGGCGGACGCCGTCGGTGTCTCCCGCAGCACCGTCTCCAACGCCTACAGCCGGCCCGACCAGCTCTCGCCGGCGCTGCGCGAGCGGATCCTGGCGGCGGCCCGGGAGCTCGGCTACGCCGGCCCCAACCCCACCGCGCGGTCACTGCGCCGGGGCTTCGTCGGCGCTATCGGCGTCCTGTTCACCTCGCAGCTGTCGTACGCGTTCACCGACCCGTTCGCCGTCCGTTTCCTGGCCGGGGTCAGCCGGGCGGCCGAGCGGCACGGCACGAGCCTGCTGCTGGTGCCCCTGCCGGACGACCCGGCCGGCGCGCGCCGGGCGGTCGAGAACGCCGCCGTCGACGGCTTCTGCGTCTACTGCGCCGGCGACGAGAGCTGGGCGCTGGACGTGATCGGTGAGCGCGGCCTGCCGTACGTCACCACCGCCGCCCGGATCGGCGCGGGCGGCGACCATCGGTACGTGGCCATCGACGAGCGGGCCGCGGCTCGCTCCGCCGCCGAGCACGTGGCCGCCCTCGGGCACCGGCGGGTGGCGTTCCTCGGCGACAGCGTCCTGCCCGACAGCCCGTCGGGCCCGCTGCGACTGTCCGGCGTGGACGACGTGCCGCACCCCACCACCCGGGGCCGGCTCGCCGGTTTCCACGACGCGTTCGCCGCGGTCGGCGTCGAGTGGTCCGAGGTCATCCTGCTCACCGCCACCGACAACAGCCGGGCCGCCGGCGCCGATGCCGTCCGCGCCCTGCTCGCCCACGACGCGCCACCGACCGCCGTGCTGGCCTGCTCCGACGTGCTGGCGCTCGGGGTGCTCGACGCCCTGGCCGCCCGGGACCGGCGGACCGCCGACCGGCATCCCGTCTCGGTGACCGGCTTCGACGACGTCGCCGAGGCCGCCGAGGCGGGTCTCACCACGGTGCGGCAACCGGCCGAGGAGAAGGGCCGGATCGCCACCGAACTGCTCCTGGAACCGCCCACCGACCCGGCCGCCGGGCAGGTCCTGCTCGACACCGAACTGATCGTCCGCACCTCCACCCGTCCCGTAAGGAGCTGACCATGGAGCACCCGACCGGCTACACCCTCGCCATCGACGCCGTCACCCGGCACGTCAACTCGGCCCGCCCGGACGCCCCCGTGCTGCCCCACCGGGAACCACGGCCGCGCCTGGCGCCGAGCCGGCTGCTCGCGGCGACCGCCCTGCGCCGGCTGGCCGACCTGATGGAGCCGGCCCCGGCCCCGGCCAAGCCCTGCGCCGGCTGACCGTTCGACCCGTGCGGCGCGGGCCCGTGCGCCCGCGCCGTCACCCGGCCCGGGCCACGTCGCCGGCCACCCGGACCGACCGCTCCGGGTGGCCGGGCCGCCCCACCGACCGGACACCGCGCCCATCCGCCCCCGGCCGGGGCGAAAACCGGCACCGGGGTGGTGGCCGACGGCGGCGGGAAGGCACACTGGGGCACCATGTCGCCGTTCACGCCCGCCCTGAGGCTGCACGATCGGTACGTCCTGCGGGCGCGCATCGGCCTCGGCGGGATGTCCGAGGTGTGGCGCGCCGACGACCAGGTGCTGCACCGGCCCGTCGCGGTCAAGGCCCTCGCCGCCCCGCTCGCTGCGGACCCGCAACTGCGGGCCACCATCGGGCGTGAGGCCCGCGCCGCCGCCCGGCTGACCCACCCGCACGTCACCCAGGTGTACGACTACGCCGAGGCGACCCTGCCCGACGGCAGCGTCGTGCCGTACCTGGTGATGGAACTCGTCGAGGGGGAGAACCTCGCCGACCGGCTCGCCACCGGCCCGCTCGCCTGGCCCGACGCCGTCCGGATGGCCGGACAGGTGGCCGGCGCGCTGGCCGCCGCGCACCGCATCGGCGTGGTGCACCACGACATCAAGCCCGGCAACGTCATGCTCACCGAGACCGGCGCCAAGGTCCTCGACTTCGGCATCGCCGCCATCGCCGGACCCCGGCACCCCGGCCGGTCCGGCGAGCCGATGATGGGCACGCCCGCGTACTTCGCCCCGGAACGCCTCGCCGCCGGCCCGCCCGACCCGGCCAGCGACGTGTACGCCCTCGGCGCGCTGCTCTACCGCGCCCTGACCGGTGCACCGCCCTTTTCCGTGCGTACCTGGGAGGACGCCCGGGCGGTGCACGCCCGGGCCGCCGCGCCACCGCCGCTGCGGGTGCCCGGGCTGCCGGCCGACCTGGCCGCGTTGACCCTGGCCTGCCTCTCGCCCGACCCGGCCCGCCGGCCGGTCGCCGCGCAGCTCGCCACCCGGTTCACGGCCGGACAGCCCGCCGACCCACCCACCGCCGTGCTGCCCACCGTCCCGCCCCGCCCCGGCCACCCGCCGCACGGCGCGACCGTCGGTCAGCCGGCCTTCGCCCCGGCCCCAGGGAGTGCGGGCCCGGCCCGCGCCGGGCACCCGCCAACGATGATCGACCGGGCCGTTCCGCGTCCGGCGCGGGCTGCCGCCGGGCGGTCCAACCGCCTGCTCGGCGTGCTGGTCGCCGCCGGCCTCGCCCTGCTGGTCGGCCTGGTCGCCCTGGTGGGTCGGGACGGCGGAGCCCCCGGCGCGACGTCCCCCACCAGGCCGGCCACCGAGGCGCCCGTCGAGGCCCCCGCCGCGGAGCCGTCGACCGTGCCGCCCGCGCCGACCCCGCCGGCGACCAGCGCCGCGCCGCCGGCCGCCGGGCAGCCGGTGCCGGTGACGTTGCGGCAGGTGGCCGCCGCGTTCGCCGCCCTCCTGAACCAGGCGGAGCGCGCCGGACGCGTCGACGAGGACACCGCCGACGAGCTGCGCGACAAGCTCGACGATCTGGACCGGGGCAAGCCCAAGGACCGGGCCAAGCGGGTCGACGACCTGCGCGAGAAGGTCACCGAGGCGGTGGAGAAGGAGCGGCTCGACCCGGCCACCGCCGACGGCCTGCTGCGGCTGCTGGACGCGGCCGACCGGCTGCGCGGTGGCCGCAACGCTGGCTGAGCCCTGGTCGGTCGGGCGGGCTGGCCGGAGCGGTCATCGCGGTGCCAGCGCGCGGACCAGCGAGGCCGCCGGCGCGAGCCGCGCGGGGGCGTGCGGGCCGGTCCGGGCCCGCAGCTCGACCGCCCGGTCCAGCGCCTCGGCCGGGCCGGCCTCGACCAGGAAGGCGGCCAGGAACTCGTGCGCCGGGCCGGTCAGGGGTCCGGCCGGCTCGGTGGCGACCTCCGCCAGGAGCAGCGCCGTCGTCGCGCGGTCCAGCGGCGGCGGCCCCTCGTCGGTGTTGCGCCAGTCGATGACGACCGGGCCCGCGGAGGTGAGCAGCACGTTCGCCGGATGCAGGTCGAGGTGCAGGATCGCGTGGTCCGGATCGGCCGACCGGAGCACCGGCAGGGCGTGCAGCCGTCGGTGCAGGTCGACCAGGATCCGCGCCCCCGGACCGGACGTCGAGGTCACCGCCGACGAGCGCGTCGACCATGGTGGGTCCGAAGAGCCGCTCCAGCTCCAGGTCCGGCCCGTCCGCGCGGTGCACCAGCGGCACGGGATAGCCCACCCCACGCAGGTACGCCATCACCTCGGCCTCGACGCGTACGTCGCCGCCGCGGCGGTAGCGGCGCAGCACGCGATCCGCGCCCAGGGCGTACACGTCGGCGTCCCGGCCGGAGGCCAGCGGGGTGGGGTCGGCGACGGGATCGGTCACCGGTCCACCGTAGCCACGCGGGAGCCGCCGGGCTGACCCGTGTCGGACGCACAGCGGTGCGCCGGGCGTGGGCGAAGAACCGAACGCCCCGTAACTTTGTCGGATGATCAAAGACGCGCAGCTGGTGCTCGGGCCCCGTACCGTGGCTTCGGAGCCAACCTCCGACGGGCCGGTCGGTTTCGTGACCGGCCTGGTGGAGCGGCTCGGTGGGCCCGGCGCCGGGCTCGCCGTCGCCCTGGAGAACCTCTTCCCGCCGATTCCCAGCGAGGTGATCCTGCCGCTGGCCGGGTTCACCGCCAGCCAGGGCCGGATGAGCCTGTTCGGGGCGATCGCCTGGACCACCCTCGGGTCCGTGCTCGGGGCGCTGGCCCTGTACTACGTCGGCGCCGCCCTCGGACGGGAGCGGATGCGCGCGATCGCCGAGCGGCTGCCCCTGGTCAAGCTCGCCGACGTCGACCGGACCGAGGCGTGGTTCCTGCGGCACGGCACCAAGGCGGTCTTCTTCGGCCGGATGATCCCCATCTTCCGCAGCCTGATCTCGGTGCCGGCCGGGGTCGAGCGGATGCCGGTGCCGACCTTCCTGCTCTACACCACGCTGGGCAGCCTGATCTGGAACAGCATCTTCGTGCTCGCCGGCTACCTGCTCGGCGAGAACTGGCACCTCGTCGAGTCATACGTGGGCACCTTCCAGAACGTCGTGATCGCGGTCTGCGTGGCCGGGTTGGCGTGGTTCGTGGTGTCCCGTGTCCGGCGCTCACGACGGGCGGGTGCCGACTCCGGCGACGCCGTGGAATCCGGCGTCCCCCCGACGTCCGGCCGGGCGTACCGCGGCACCGTCTACCGGGGCGGCACCTGGGGGCAGGAACGCGCCGAGGGCAGCGAGTCGCCCGACCGGTGGTGAGAACCGGCGGCCGGGTGAGGTCCTGCGGTTCGTGAGGGCTGCCTGCGGTCGGGTGAGGGCGTGCGGTCGGTGATGGCTGGTGGTTCGTGAATGGCCGGCGGGTGGTGAGGTCGCGGGTTGCCGCGCGTGCCGGTCGGTGCCGGGGTGCCGGGCCGGCCGGGACCGTTGTCGTGGGGACAGAATGCTGTGGCTCGGGTGCCTACCGACTTGAGAGCGTGGATGACTCACCGGTCCCGTGCCGGACGGGCTTTCGCCCGTTGCCTGCGACCGCGATGCGACCGTCGCGTCGACCTCCCGGATCAACCATGTGGGCGGTCGCTGGGTGAGTCGTCTGTGCTCTCAGGTCTGTAGGCGGATGAAGTCGGTGGTCGGGGCTGCGGCGGTTGACCGGTATCGCCCCTGGCTGCGGGGCCTGTGGTTCTGGGGGCCGGGTTGTCGATGCCACCCGTGGGCAGTCTGGGGCGAGTGTCCGGATTCTGGGTGTGGCCGGCGGCATCTCGGCGGTGGAATGGCGGCCGGGGCCGGGTCGTTACACCACCCGGACGACCGCAGCAGCGCCCCCGGCTGCCAGCGCCGATACCTGGTGGGCTCGGGTCGGGCCCCGGAATGATGTGGGGCCGGCGGTCGTTGCACCTGGTCCGCCGCCACGACGAGCCCTCGGGTTCGGGTGGCTGGCCGGGAGCCGGACATTCCGCCGGCCCCGACTGGTGGGCAGGCGAGAGACCGGCCGCGATGAGCCCCGCTGGGTCCGTGGCCGTGCCGGACACCAAAGACTTTCCCCTGTTTTTCGAGCGCCTGTCGTGGTGCTTGCGCGTCGCCTGTCCCCTGTCGGGTGGCGTGCCGACCCCCGAGGAGCTTCGTCATGAACAAGATGCTGACCAAGAGTGTGCTGGGTGTTGCTGGTCTTGCTTTCACCGGTGGTGTGTTCGCCGGTCCGGTGGCCGCTCATGCCGCTGAGCCGGTGCACGGCAAGCCGGTGGCGGTGGCGGTGCAGGCCGACAAGCCGGACGCCGGCAAGCTGATTCCGCACGGTGTGCAGGGCAAGCAGTCGCGCATCGATCTGAACGACGAGCAGACCGGCAATGTGAAGGCGATCATTGCCGCGACGAAGAAGGCCGGTCTGCCCGAGCGGGCCGCGGTGGTCTCGATCGCGACGAGTCTGCAGGAGTCGAAGTTGGAGAACCTGGGTCATCTGGGTGACAAGAATGACCATGACTCGCTGGGCCTGTTCCAGCAGCGCCCGTCCAGTGGTTGGGGAACGCCGGAGCAGATCACCGATCCTGAGTACTCGACGACTGCGTTCCTGAAGGGTCTGAGGCAGGTCGACGGGTGGCAGGACATGCCGCTGACCGACGCCGCGCAGACGGTGCAGGTGTCGGCCTACCCGGATGCGTACGCGCAGTGGGAGCAGCAGGCCGCCGACCTGGTCGCCCAGCACTGGAACAGCTGACACCGCTTGAACGACACGCTGGCCGGCACCCTGACGGGTGCCGGCCAGCGGCGTGTCCGGGTCCGTCAGGGGCAGCGCGCGAAGAGCGGGCGGGTGCCCGTGCCGTACGCCGTCGGGTCGGTGAACCGGCAACCGAAGTCCGCCGCGGCGACCTTCTTCCGGTCGGTCACCTCGTCGCCGGCCGGTCGTGCGCCACCGCGTACCCAGGTGGTGAGGTCGTCCCAGGCCGCGCCCGCCTCGGCGGGGCTGAACTCGCAGTGGTTGGCGGCGCGGACGGCCCGCTGGACCAGCAGCCGGCTGCGCCCGTGGTGGGCGACGTCCCGGGCGTACGCCTGCTCCATGGAGAAGGGCACGAACATGTCGCCCAGGTCGTGCAGGCTGAGCACCGGCGCGGTGGGCCGGCCGGCGATCCGCGGCACCTCGGTCAGGGTCGGCAGGACCCGCTGCCACAGGTTCTCCGGCGCCACCCGCTGCACGGTCGCGTTGACGTTCACCGGGCTGTTCGGCGTGTACCAGGTCAGCAGGTTGGTGGCGAGCTGACCGGGCCGCTGCGCGGGGGAGTCGCCGCCGTTGGTGGTGGCGATGCCGAACAGAAAGTCCTTCCACACGGCGAAGGCCGCCTCGGCGCCCGGCCGGTCACCGCCGGAACGGTTCACGGTGATCTCGCGCAGCTGCTTCCCGAGCGCGTTGGTGGTGTCCGGTCCGCCCGGCTTGAGCCCCGCCAGCCCGAGCGCCACCTGGATCCGGGGCACCGCGTTGGTCAGGTAGTCCGGCGGCGTCGGGTAGGCCCGCACCCCGGCCAGCGCCTGCGCGACCAGGTTGTAGTCCAGGAAGAAGTCGAACAGCTCGTGGTCACCGAGCACCCCGCACATCGGCAGGGCGCCGTCGTAGTAGCCCGGGTACTGCTCCAGCGAGCGGCCGATGATGTGGCCGCCCATCGACACCCCGGCCATCAGCACCCGCTTCGGCCGGGCCACCGTGTCGGTGAACAGGTCGGCCAGCGCCCGGGTGGTCAGCACCCCGGAGCGGATGTCGTACCCGTTGCGGTCGTAGGACGACGCGGCCCAGGCGTACCCCTGGGCCAGCATCCGCTGGCGCAGGCCGAACGCGGGCGTCTCGGGCGACAGCACCGGGGTCTGGCCGCGGTAGCCGTGCGCCCACATCACCAGCTCGCCGTTCCAGTTGGCCGGGGTCTCGATGATGTACGCGGCGTGCTCGTGCACACCCTGCCGGACGGTGGTGGTGGCGCCGTCGATCTGCAGCGGCGCGAGCGGCGGGTTGCTGATCGTGTAGCCGGGCAGCGGCTGGCTGCCGTCGTCCTCGCCGACGGCGGCGGCGGCCGGGGCGGCGCCGGTCAGTCCCAGGGCGAGGGTGAGGGCGGCGCCCGCGGCCAGCAGGCGGCGGGTGAGTCGGGTGGTGGACAGCATCGTTGCTCCCCCGGGGACGGTGCCGCCCGCCGGGGGCGGCCGGTGGGACGGGATGCCTACCGGTCGGTAGCGCACTGAAACTAGGCCGGTCACCGATCCCTGTCAATCGTTGACTGACCGAACGGTCAGCGGGCGCGTCCACAGAGGTCCGACCCGCGCCCGACCCGGGTGGGCCCTGCCGGCCGTCCCGACGGCCCCGTCCGGTTCACTGGTCGGATGGACGAGTCGATCTGGGCCGCCGCCCGGGCCTCCCGATCGTGGCTGGACGCCGCCAACGGCACAGGCCGGGCGGAGCTGACCGCCCGCATCCTCAAGCTCAGCGAGGAGGCGGGGGAGGCCGCCGGGGCGTGGATCGGGGTGCTCGGCCAGAACCCCCGCAAGGGGGTGACGCACGCCCCCGAGGACGTGGTGGGGGAGCTGGCCGACGTGGTCTTCACCGCCCTCGTGGCGATCGAGAGCCTGGGCTTCGACTCGCGGCAAGCCGTGGAGTCCTGTGCGGCCAAGGTCCGGTCCCGGCTGCCGACCTGATCCCGGACCTCGGTGAGGACCTGTACCGGATCGGTGGGCCGGCCGACAGCGGGATCAGACCCGACCCTGAGTTGCTACCTGACCTGGTGGCGGGTGCCAACACGGTGAGCGTCGGCGCGGGCCCGGCGTAGAGTCGGGCCGGTGGAGCGTACCGAATCGTTGCCGGCACAGACCCGACCGCCCGGCGTGGCGGACGCCGACCCGGGCAGCGTGCTGCTGCCGGGACACGACGTGCCGCTCGGTCGGTACACGACGGTACGCCGGCTGCTGCCCCAGCGGCAGCGGCGGATGGTCGGCGCCTGGTGCTTCGTCGACCACTTCGGTCCCGACGACGTGACCGAGCGGCCCGGCATGGAGGTCCCACCGCACCCGCACACCGGCCTGCAGACGGTGACCTGGCTGCTGGACGGGGAGATCCTGCACCGCGACAGCCTCGGCAACGTGCAGCCCATCCGGCCCGGCCAGCTCAACGTGATGACCTCGGGGCACGGCATCGCCCACTCCGAGCGTTCGCCGCGGGCCCACCCGCCGCTGATGCACGGCGCCCAGCTCTGGGTGGCCCTGCCCGACCCGGCCCGCTCCGGCCCGGCGGACTTCGCCCACCACGCCGACCTGCCTCGCTTCCGCGACGGGGACCTCGACGTCACGCTCCTCGTCGGCGAGCTGGCCGGCGAACGGTCCCCGGCGAAGGCCCACACCCCGCTGCTCGGCGCGCAGCTCGAGCTGCGCGGTGCCGCCCCGGCCGCCGTGCCGCTGCGCCGCGACTTCGAGTACGCCATGGTCGCCCTCTCCGGCGCGGCCGAGGTGGACGGGGTGCCGCTCGCCCCCGGCGCCCTGCTCTACCTGGGTGCCGGGCGGGAGTCGATGGCCATGCGGGCGACCCCGGAGTGCCGGCTGCTGCTGCTCGGCGGGACGCCCTTCGAGGAGCCGCTGGTGATGTGGTGGAACTTCGTCGGCCGGTCCCACGAGGAGGTGGCCGCCGCCCGGGAGGAGTGGATGGCCGGCAGTGACCGGTTCGGGGTGGTCGCCGACGACCCGGCGCCGCCGCTGCCCGCGCCGGCGCTGCCCACCACCCGCCTCAAGGCCCGCGACCGGCGGGGCGGGCTGCACGGCTGACCGACGGCAGGAGTGCCGGCCACCGGTTCGGGTAGTCGCCGGCATGCCGACCAGTGCCAGCTCCACCATCGAGGACAAGAAGCGCCTGGTCCGCCGGCTGGCCGGCGGCGGGCGCGGGTTCGCCGAGCAGTACGGCTTCCGGGTCACCAACAACCCGTCCAGCCTGTTCCAGCTGCTCTGCCTGTCGGTGCTGCTCGCCCGACGGGGTGACCACCGCCGGGCCGTGGAGGCCGCCGCCGCGCTGCGCGACGCCGGCTGGGACAGCGCGGCGCGGCTGGCCCGCTCGTTGCAGGCCGACCGGGTACGCGTGCTGCGCGACCACGGGCAGCGCGGCGACGTGGACGCGCTCGCCGACCGGCTGGGTGACCTGGCCCGGACCGTCGTCGACCGGTACCGGGGCGACCTGCGCCGCTTGCGGGCCGTCGCGCACCACGACCCGGCCGCCGAACGGCGCCTGCTCACCGAGCTGCCCGGAGTGGACGCCGAGGTGGTGGACCTGTTCCTGCGGGAGGCGCAGGCGTTGTGGCGGGAGGTCGCCCCGGTCGCCGACCGGCACGCCCTGGCCGCGGCCCGGCGGCTGGGGCTGGGTCGCTCCGCCGACGACCTCGCCGGACTCGCCGGCAGTGGCGAGTCGGAGCGGCTGGCCTGGCTGGTCGGCGCGCTCGCCCGGGTCGACCTGGAGAAGCGGTACGCCGAACTGAGTGCTTGATCAGTCCAGAGCCGGCCCGGCCCGCCTGGTGGGCCGGGCCACACATTCGCCAAAGTCCCCCGAACGGATGACGTGACGCCGTATGCTTGTACCGGCAGTGATGCCCGCCCGGTTCGGGCGTATCTCCGCCGTACGGCGATCGCGACCCGGTTCGGGCGTGAACCACCGGCACGGCAGGTCCTGTGGGGCGCCCCGGTCGCGGTTCGTGACCCGGGGCGCCCGCGGTTCTCTCTCCCCCCGGTCTCACCCGGCCAGGCCGGCCAGCAGGTTCACCGTCGCCGCTATGATGACGGCCCCGAACAGGTACGACACCACCGCGTGCCGCAGCACCGTCCGGCGGATCTCTGGACTGCAGATGTCGGTGTCGGAGACCTGGAACGTCGCCCCGACGGTGAAGGCCAGGTACGCGAAGTCGGCGTAGCAGGGCCGGCCCTGCTGGTGGAAGTCCACACCCCCGTCGACGCCGCCGTAGTAGAGCCGCGCGTACCGGGTGGCGAACACGGTGTGCACCACGAACCAGGAGAGGAAGACGCTGACCACGCCGAGCCCGCCGTAGGCGTCCCGGGACAGCCGGGCCGGCGCGGCGTGCGCCGCGGTCAGCACCACGGCCACCGCCACCAGACTGGCCAGGCAGGCCGCCAGCAGCAGCGCGTCGCGGGTGGCGCGGTTCGGGTCCTCGCGCATCGCCAGCTGCTCGGTGCCCGCCGCGTCCAACGGCCACAGCCGCCGCCAGGCGAGGCCCAGCCAGGTCAGCGCGGCGGCGTCCCAGCCGACCAGCGGACTCAACGGCACCGAGACCAGCACCGCGAACGCCACCGCGCAGAGCGCACCCACCAGCCCCATCACCGCCAACTGCACCGCGGCCGGGGTGTGTCCGTCGTAGTCGGCGAGCCGCCTCACCGGCGGGTCACCGGCGCGGGTGTCGCGGACACCGGGAGGCGGGTCAGATGCCGCGCAGGTGCTGCGAGACGCGCTGGTGGCGCTTGTCCCGCGCCTGTTCGGCCCGCTGCGCCGTACCCACCTCCGGGGCGGCCTCGATCTTCGCGGACCGGGCCACCTCGGTGCCGTTGGCGTAGTCGACCGGCGGCAGCGCCCGCAACGCCCGCAACACCTCCGGCGGGGCGCCCTCCCGCTCGGCCTCGCGTACGACGTCGTCCTTCTCGGCCGGATAGTCCAGGCTCGACAGGTACTGCAGGACGTCGGAGTAAGTCGCCATCAGTCGGGCTCCTCGGCACTTCGTTCCGGTCACGACCGGCCGCGGTTACCCGTCCGCGGCCCGCTCACGCGCCGATCCGGGAGCGAATTCGGCGGTTTCCGGGTCCCCCGGGCGGGTACCCCGCGCCGGCCCGGCGGCCGGCCCGACCGGGGAGGGGAGTGCACCGATGAACTACGACACCTTCGTCGACCAGGTCGCGCAACGCACCGGCCTCGACCCCGACCGCGCGGTCCAGCTGATCCACGCGACGCTGCGTACCCTGGCGGAACGGTTGACCGGCGGGGAGGTGCTCGACCTCGCCGCGCAACTGCCCGATCCGCTGCGGCTGGCGTTGCGGACCGGCCCGCACGACGAGGCGGCCGAACGGTTCGGCGCCCGCGAGTTCGGGGCCCGGGTCGGCGAGCGGGCCGACGCGGACGAGGCCACCGCCCGGGCCGCCGCCCGCGCGGTCCTCACCACCCTGCGCGAGGCGGTGACCGGCGACGAGTTCGACGACGTGGTGACCCAGCTGCCCCGGGACTACCGCGACCTGGTGGAACCCGCGATGGCTCCCGGCGTCGGGCTGCGCCGCGCCTGACCGCCCGCGCTCCGGGCCGTCCGCGGCCGCACTCCGGGCCGCCCGCGGCCCGGGACGTCCGCGGCCCGGGACGGCGGTACGCGCCGACCACGCGGGTCAGGCGATCGCGCCGGCCGCCCGTAGCTCGGCGATCCCTTCGGCGTCCAGCCCCGCCTCGGCGAGCACCTCGTCGGTGTGCTGCCCGGGATGCGGCGGCGGGCGGCGTAGCGCGGTCGGCGTACCGGAGAACCGGGGCGCCGGGGCTGGCTGCTTGACCCCGGCATGGGTCACGAAGGTCCGCCGGGCCGCCAGGTGCGGGTGCGCGGGCGCCTCCGCCCAGTCCAGCACCGGGGCGACGCAGGCGTCGGAGGACGCCAGCAGCTCCGCCCACTCGTCCCGGGTGCGGGTCCGGAACAACCGGGCCCACGACTCGCGCAGCGCCGGCCAGTTCCCCGGGTCGGTACGGTCCAATGCCTCCTCGCCGTCGAGCGGGAACCCGGCGAGCCGGACCAGTTCGTCGTAGAAGCGCGGCTCCAACGCGCCCACCGCGAGGTGCCGACCGTCGGCGCACTCGTACGTGTCGTAGAACGGTGCGCCGCCGTCGAGCAGGTTGACCCCGCGCTCGTCACGCCACATGCCGAGTCGGCGCAGCGCGTGGATCTGGGTGCTCAGCACCGACACGCCGTCCACGATGGCCGCGTCGACCACCTGGCCGGGAGCGCCGGCGCGGACCGCGTACAGGGCGGCCACCACGCCGAGGGCCAGCATCATCCCACCGCCGCCGAAGTCGCCGAGCAGGTTCATCGGCGGCACCGGCCGCTCACCGGCCCGCCCGACCCCGTGCAACGCACCGGTCAACGCCAGGTAGTCGATGTCGTGGCCGGCGTACGGGGCGTGCGGACCGTCCTGCCCCCAGCCGGTCATCCGGCCGTAGACCAGCCGTGGGTTGACCGCCAGGCACTCCACCGGTCCCAGGCCGAGTCGCTCGGTCACCCCGGGCCGGAAGCCCTCCAGCAGCACGTCCGCCCCGGCCACCAGGGCGAGCACCGCCGCGCGCCCACCCGGCGACTTCAGGTCCACCGCCACCGACCGGCGACCCCGGTTGAGCAGGTCGGGATGGGGGCCCTCGGCGGTCGGGTCGGCGTCGGCGACCCGGTCCACCCGGATCACCTCGGCGCCCAGGTCGGCGAGCATCATCGCGGCGAACGGGCCCGGCCCGATGCCGGCCAGCTCGACCACCCGGACCCCGGCCAGCGGTCCGGTCGGCGCGGCAGTTTCGGTGGCGTCGGTCACCGGCCCACGATAGGCGTAACGGGTTTGCCGCGACAGGGCACGGGAACGCCCCCGCGCCGACAGGTGAGCGGAGGGGTGGCATGGCCGACGAGCGGATCCGGGTGGCCATGCTGCACGACCCGGACGCGGACGGGCTCGGCGACTACCTCGCCCACCTGGTGCGGGCGCTGGACGAGGCGGGCGTACGGGTCGAGCCGGTGCCGGTCGGCCCCGGCGGGCTCACCGCCGGCTCCCGGGCCGCCCGCGAGGTACGCCGCCTGCATCCGGACCTGGTTCACGTGCAGCTCCCGTCGACGGCGTACCGGCTGCCCGGGCTGCTCCCCGGCCTGCTGCCCCGGGCCACCCCGCTGGTCACCACGCTGCACGCCGACGGTGACCACGACGGGCACCGGGCGGGACGTCTCGCGACGGCGCTGCGCCATCTGACCGACCGGCTCACCCCGGGCAGCGCCGCGGTGGTGGTCACCGACCCGCGGATCGACGTGCCGGGTGCGGCGCCGGTGCACATCCCGGTCGCGCCGCCGGTCGCCGACCAGCCGGGCGCGGCGACCCAGGGGCGGCGGATGCGGGCCCGGCTGGGCCTGCCGGAGGGCGCTCCGTTGCTGGCCTTCCTCGGGCCGGCCGGGCCGGAGGGCGGCCTGGGACACCTGGTTCGGGCGCTGCCCGAGCTGCGCCGTGCCCATCCGGACCTGCGGCTGCTGGTGATCGGCGGCGGGACGGTCGGGGATCCGGCGGACGAGCCGGCCGCGCTGGCCCGCCGGTACGCCGTCGCGGACGCGGTCACCGTGACCGGTCCGGTGGGTCCGGACCGGCTCTCCGCCGCCCTGCACGCCGCCGACGTGGTGGTGCTGCCCGCCGTGGCCGGGGTGGGCGCGACCAGTGGCGAACTGCTCACCGCGCTGGCGCACGGCGTCCCGACGGCGGTCACCGTTCCCGACGGTGGGGACGGGGAGCCGCACCGGGCCGGGGCGGTGGCGGTGATCAGGCAGCGGGCGGACAGCGCCGCGATCGTCGCGGCGGTCGGCCGGCTGTTGGCCGATCCGGTGCTGCGTCGCCGGCTGGCCGAGCGGGGGCGGGCGTTCGTCGCCGCGTACACGTGGCCCCGGGTGGCCGCCGCGCACCTGGAGCTGTACCGGCGGACCCTGGGCCGCGCCGGGGGCTGACGTTGCGTCGTTTCTTGGCGATCCGGCAAGGTTGCCCTAACCTGGTCGCACGAGGGGAGTACTTCCCACGAACCATGCCGGTCAGTACGGCGCGCCCCGGGCGTGCCTCGGGTGGTTGCCCACGATCAGTGGGTGAAGGAGACCTCGAACATGTCACGGTGTTCGAGGAGGCCCCATGACCGAATTGTCGTACCTGTCCGCCGGTGAGCTGTCGTCCGTCGGCACCCCCACGCTGTGGGCGGTGACCATCGCGGGCGTGCTCGTCCTGCTGGTGCTGGACTTCCTGGTCACCCGCAAGCCGCACGAGGTGTCGATCCGCGAGGCGCTCGGCTGGTCGGCCTTCTACATCGCGCTGCCGCTGGCCTTCGGCGCCTGGATCTGGTCCCGGTTCGGCTCCCAGCAGGGCGTGGAGTACCTGACCGGTTACCTGGTCGAGAAGTCGCTCTCGGTCGACAACCTCTTCGTCTTCATGCTGCTGCTGGCGGCCTTCGCGGTGCCGGCCGTGCTGGCCCAGCGGGTGCTGCTCTACGGCATCGCCGGCGCGCTGGTGCTGCGCGCGATCTTCATCGCCCTCGGCGCCGCCGCCCTGCAGACCCTCGACTTCGCCTTCCTGCTGTTCGGCCTGATCCTGGTCGCCACCGCGATCAAGCTGCTGCGCGACGCCCTCTCCGGGCACGAGCAGGAGGTCGACATCAACAAGATGCGGTCGGTCAAGCTGCTGCGCAGGTTCATGCCGGTGGTCGAGGAGTACCACGGCACGAAGATGACCATCCGCCAGCAGGGCCGCCGGGCGCTGACCCCGTTCGCCCTGGTCGTGGTCGCGGTGCTGGCCACCGACATCGTCTTCGCCGTCGACTCGGTGCCCGCCGTCTACGGCATCACCGAGGACCCCTACCTGGTCTTCGCCACCAACGCCTTCGCGCTGCTCGGCCTGCGCGCGCTCTACTTCGTGCTGCACGCCGCGCTGAGCCGGCTGGTGCACCTCAGCTACGGCCTGGCCATCATCCTGGCCTTCATCGGCGTCAAGCTGGGTCTGCACTGGGCGCACGGCATCTGGAAGGGCGTCCCGGAGATCCCGACCCTGGCCTCGCTGGGCGTGATCATCGGTGTTCTGGTGGTGGTCACCCTGACCAGCCTGCGGGCCACCCGCCACCGGGAGCCCGGCGACCGCGAGGTGGTCGCCGACCGGCAGCACTGACCGCGGCGCGTCGCGGCCCGTCGACCCCGGCGGGCCGCGACGCCTCCGGTGGGTCCGGCGTACGGGAAAGCTCCCGTCCCGCCGCCCCAGGGTGGTACGAACTACGAGTGGGAATCGTGTCTCCGGGATTCCAGGGGCGGCCGCGTTCGGCCGAACCGGCACTGCCGCCCGGGCAGTACCTGACCGAGGACTTCCCGGTGCTCTCCGCCGGCCCGACACCGAAGGTGCCGCTGGAGACCTGGGAGTTCGTCATCACCACCGAGAACGGCGACGAGCGTCGCTGGTCCTGGGCGGAGCTGATGGCCCTGCCCCAGGAGACGGCCGAGGTCGACCTCCACTGCGTCACCCGGTGGTCCAAGCTGCACACCAGCTGGCAGGGCGTCTCCCTGGACACGCTGCTCGACGGCGTCGACACCGACGCCCACTACGCCCTCGCCCACTCCTACGGCGGGTACACCACCAACCTGCCGCTGGACGACCTGCGCGGCGGGCGGGCCTGGGTGGCGCACACCTTCGACGGCGCCCCGCTGCACCCCGAGCACGGCGGCCCGGCGCGGCTGCTGGTGCCGCACCTGTACCTCTGGAAGTCCGCCAAGTGGGTCCGCGGCATCAAGCTGAAGACCATGGACCAGCCCGGCTTCTGGGAGACCGCCGGTTACCACGACTACGGCGACCCCTGGCGCGAGCAGCGCTACCAGGGTGACTGAGGTGACCGCCGCCGCGTCGGGCAGCCGGGCCGCCGCCCCCCTGACCTGGCGGGTGGCCCGCCTCGTCGAGCGCCGGGTGGAGACGGCGACGGCCCAGACCCTGGTGCTGGAGGTGCCGGGCTGGCCCGGCCACCTGCCGGGGCAGCACGTCGACGTGCGGCTCACCGCCCCCGACGGCTACCAGGCCGCCCGCTCGTACTCGCTGGCCGGGCCGGCCGAGGGGGAGCGGATCGCGCTGACCGTGCAGAAGGTGCCCGACGGTGAGGTCTCGCCGTACCTCACCGACGTCTGGGCCACCGGCGACCCGGTGGAGGTACGCGGCCCGGTGGGCGGCTGGTTCGTCTGGCGGCCGGAGGAGAAGGCGCCGGTTCTGCTGGTGGCCGGCGGCTCCGGCATCGTGCCGCTGATGGCCATGCTGCGGGCCCGGCGCGCGGCCGGCAACCGGTCCGCGTTCCGGCTGGTCTATTCGGTCCGCACCCCCGACGACGTGATCTACGCCGAGGAGCTGCGCCGCCGGGCCCGCGACGACCACGGCCTGGACGTCGCGTACGTCTGGACCCGGGCCGCGCCGGACGGCTGGCGGGGTGAGCCGCACCGGATCGGGCTGGCCGACCTGAACACCCACGGCTGGCCGGCCGACCTGGAGCCGCTCTGCTATGTCTGCGGGCCGACCGGTTTCGTGGAGACGGCAGCGGACCTGCTGGTCGGGCTGGGTCACCAGTCCCGGCGGATCCGCACCGAACGGTTCGGCCCCACCGGGTGAACGGCGAGGAGACGCTGATGACCGACATGTCGTACCTGGACGGCAACATGCTCGACGGGCCGCTGCGCGAGCTCTTCGCGGTGGACCTGAGCAGCGCCACCGGCCGCTGCGAGTCCTGCGGGATGGTCGGCCCGATGGCCGGACTGCACGTCTTCTCGCACGCGCCCGGCCTGGTCGGACGTTGCCCGAACTGCACCGAGGTGATGCTGCGCCTGGTCCGCTCGCCCGACCGGGCCTGGCTGGACCTGCGCGGCGCCACCTTCCTCCAGGTGCCGATGCCCCTGGACCAGCCCCATCCCCGCCCGCTCTAGGCCGACGCTCCCGCGCCCCGGCGCCGACCCGGGAGTTCGGGCCCGGCCGTCGCGTCGTCGTCGGCCGTCGGTGGCCGGCGGCCGTTTCGTGGACTGCGACGGATCGGGCCGGTTCGGCGGCTACAGACCTGAGAGCGTGAACGAGTCACAGACCTGCCACATCTCGGTGTGTGCGACCGGCACGGCGGCCTGCCGGACGACCCGCGTGACCGTTGCGGATGAGTCATCTGTGCTCTCAAGCCTGTAGGCGCGTGGAGGCAGCCGTCGGGGCGTTCACGTCGGTTGACCGGTCTCCCCGATCGCGCCCGATCTTGGAGGTTCGGGGCGGCATGCCGGTCGATTCTTCCCAGGATCTCCACGGAGTCACGTCGCCGATGCCCGCGACGGGCGCGTTGGGGTGATTGTCCGAATCGCGGGTGACCGGCCGCACCCGGGCGGTGGAATGGCGGCCGGGCCCGGGTCGTTACATCATCTGGACGACCGCAGCAGCACCCCCGGCTGCCAGCGCCGATACCTACGGGATCGGGTCGGGCCCCCGGGAATGATGTGGGGCTGGCGGTCGTTACACATGGTCCGCCGCCACGACGAGCCCCGCCGGGTCCGTGGCCGTGCCGGACACCCCCCAAGACTTTTTGAGCGCCTGACGGTGCTTGCGCGTCGCCTGACCCCCATCGGGTGGCGTGCCGACCCCCGAATGGAGCTTTCCCATGAACTCGATGCTGACCAAGAGCGTGCTGGGTATCGCTGGTCTGGCTTTCGCCGGTGGGATGGCCGCCGGTCCGCTGAACCACGCCGACACCACCCCCACCACCGCCCTGACCCCGGCCGCCGTCGTGCAGGCCGACAAGCCCGACGCCGGCAAGCTGATCCCGCACGGCGTGCAGGGCACCCAGTCGCACATCGATCTGAACGACGAGCAGACCGGCAATGTGAAGGCGATCATCGCCGCGACGAAGAAGGCCGGTCTGCCCGAGCGGGCCGCGGTCATCTCGATCGCTACCAGCCTGCAGGAGTCGAAGCTGGAGAACCTGGGCCACCTGGGCGACAAGAATGACCACGACTCGCTGGGCCTGTTCCAGCAGCGCCCGAGCTCGGGTTGGGGAACGCCGGAGCAGATCACCGACCCCGAGTACTCCACCCTGGCGTTTCTGAAGGGTCTGAAGCAGGTCGACGGGTGGCAGGACATGCCGCTGACCGACGCCGCCCAGACGGTGCAGGTGTCGGCCTACCCGGATGCGTACGCGCAGTGGGAGCAGCAGGCCGCCGACCTGGTCGCCCAGCACTGGAACAACTGACCCGAAGACAGCACACCGCCGGCCGGCATCCCACCACGGGGTGCCGGCCAGCGGCATGTCCGGCGAGCGGCCTGCGATGCTCAGGCGTCGACGAGGCCGGCCAGCTCCTGCCCGTGGGGCGGGTCCGCGCCGGGTCGCCCGCAGGTGATCGCCGCGACCCGGGTCGCGTGTTCCAGCACCGCGTCCAGCCCGGCGGCGTCGAGTGAACCCACCGCCGACGGCGTTGCGGCCGCGACCTCCACCAGCGCGTCGAGCAGGCCGGCGGTGAAGGCGTCGCCGGCCCCGACGGTGTCCACCACGGTCACCCGCCGGGCCGGGTGGTGCCGCTGCACTCCGTCGGCCGTGACCGCGTACGAGCCGGCGGCGCCGCGGGTCACCACGACCAGGCGTACCCCGAGGGCGATCAGGTGGGCGGCGGCCTGCTCCACGGTGGCGCCGGGCAGGAGCCAGGCCAGGTCCTCGTCGCTGGCCTTGACCAGGTGCGCGTACCGGGCCAGGGCGAGCAGCCGGGCCCGGGCAGCGGCCGGGTCGTCGAGCACCGCCGGCCGGACGTTCGGGTCGAGGCTGACCAGCACCCGCCCGGCCGCGTGCTCCCGAGCCAGCAGGTCGGCGACCACGTCCGCCCCGGGCGGCAGCAGTACGGCCAGCGAGCCGGTGTGCAGCACCTCGGTGCCGGCCGGCAGCCCGACCAGTTCGTCGCTGGTCCACTGCCAGTCGGCCGTCCCGGTGAGGTAGAAGTCGTACTCCGCCGTCCCGGTGGGGTTGAGGGAGACCACGGCCAGGGTGGCCGGCCGGTCGTCGGCGACGGCGTGCGTCAGGTCGACCTTGTTGGTGTCCGCGTGCGCGCGCAGCCGGCGGCCGAACGCGGTGCGGGAGAACCGGGCCAGCATGGCGGTGGGCCGGCCGAGCCGGGCCAGCCCGACCGCCACGTTGAGCGGACTGCCGCCGGGGTGGGCGGCGAACAGATCGCCACCCCCGGACGGGGCGAGGTCCACCACGGCCTCGCCGAGCACGGTCAGCACGGCTCAGGCCCCCGCCGTGACCGCGTCGGCCGGCGTACCCGTGGAGGGCGCGCTGTCGGCGGCGGCCGTGGTGTCGTCGGCCCGGGTCCGCGCGCCGGCCCGGGCCGGGTCGGGGGCGACGTCGCGACGGCCGTGCACCGAGTACGGGGTGCCGGGCTCGGCGTCGCCGAGCAGCACCGTGCCGTCGGCGGTGACCCGCACCGGGATCGGGTCGCTCAGCTCGCCGACGAACCGGCCCTGCTCGTCGTGGTTGAGGAAGGCCAGCAGCTGCCACTCGCCGGCGGCGTCACGCACCAGCCGGCCGCTGTAGAGGCTGTCGTCGGTGAGCCGCTGCGCCCGGGTGACGTCGAACGGGCCGAGCAGCGAGTCGCCGGGGACCGCCCAGACGCCGCAGGCACGGGCGTCGCGGCAGCGCTCGGCGAGCTGGTCGTGCAGGCAGGAGAAGATCAGGATCGGCCGGCCGTCGACGATCTCCACCTGGGGCACCTCGAGGTGACCGAAGCCGCTGCCCGGCGTGGTCACCGGCGGCTGTGCCTCCCAGTGCACCAGGTCGTGCGAGCGGGCGTGGGCGATGACGCCACGGTCGTCGACCGGTCCCTCGTTGGCGCGGGCGGTGATCAGCATGTGCCAGCCGTCGCCCTCCGGGTCCGGGAAGACCCACGGATCGCGCCACGCCTCGTCCTGCCAGGTGGAGTCCCCGAACCGCTCGTACCAGCGACCGGCTGCGGTGAGCACCGGCGAGGTCGGGTGCCGCTCCCAGGTGACCAGGTCAGTGGAGGTGGCCAGTCCGATCCGCTGCACCAGGGCCCGTTCGGTGCTGCCCGCGCCGGTGTAGAACATGTGCCAGCGGCCGTCCGGCCCGGGCAGCACCGAGCCGGTCCAGGTGGCCACGTCGTCGAAGGCCGGCCGGTCGGCGGGGACCAGGGCGTCCGCGAGCTGTGTCCAGGTGCGCAGGTCGGTGGAGACGGCGTGCCCGACGCTGGCCCGGAAGTGCCGGCGGTCCGGGTCGCCGAGCGCCCGCGAGGCACGTAGGAAGAACAGGTGGTGGGTGTCGCCCTCGCGGGCGAACCAGAAGTCCCAGATCCAGGCGTCGGGGAGTCGCAGCACGGTGGGTCCTTTACCTTCGGCGCCGCCCGGGGGCGGCGGGTGCGTCGAGGCCGCGGCTGCGGCGGGGGTACGTCGGTACGGCCGTACCGGCGAGGGCCGGTCGGCGGTGGTGTGTGGCGGGGGTGGGGACCCGTCGTCAGCCGGGTGGGGCGGCGACCGACGCGCGCGTGACCAGCGGGCACGGCATGACGACCTGCCGCGCGGCGCGCCGTCGCGCCCCCTTGGGCTGGTTGAGCAGCTCGACCATGGTCTCCACGGCCCAGGCGCCCATCTCGTAGTGCGGCAGGGCCACCGTGGTCAGGCCGGGGTGCAGCCCGTCCGCGATGAGCTCCTGGTTGTCGAAGCCGATCACCGACAGGTCGTCGGGGATCCGCAGGCCGAGTTCGGCCGCCGCCCGGTAGGCGCCCATCGCCATCCGGTCGTTGAAGCAGAACAGGGCGGTCGGCCGCCGCGGGCGGGTCAGCAGTTCCCGGGCCGCCCGGTAGCCGCCGAGGGTGTCGGAGACCTCGGCGAGCACCAGGTCCGGCCGGTAGGGCACCCCAGCCTCCCGCAGCGCCTCCTGGTAGCCCAGCAGGCGGCCGCGGGTGGCGGGGATGTCGTCGACGTTGGTCACGAAGCCGATCCGCCGGTGCCCCCGGTTGAGCAGTTCCCGGACGGCGACCCGGCCGCCACCGATCTCGTCCGGCACCACCGAGGGCAGGCTGGGGTCGGTGCTGGCGGCGTCGAGCAGCACCACCGGCATCGGCCCCAGCTCGTCGGGGACCTGTACGACCCGGTGGTACATGGTCGCGTAGAGCACCCCGTCGACCCGGTGCTGCGCCAGCGCCTGGATCTCCCGCCGCTCGACCTGCGGGTCGCCGCCGGTGGTGAGCAGCATGAGCACCCAGCCGCGGGCCGAGGCGGTCTCCTGCGCGCCGAGGATGATCCGGCCGGCGTGCGGGGTGGTGGCGATGACGTCGCTGAGCAGGCCGAGGGTGTGCGAACGTTGCAGCCGCAGCCCCCGGGCCAGCCCGTTGGCCGCGTAGCCGAGCTGTCGGGCCGCCGACTCGACGCGTTCGCGGGTCTCCGGACTGACCCGGGTGCCGGACTTGTTGTTGAGCACGTGGGACACCGTGGTCACCGAGACGCCCGCGGCCGCGGCCACGTCCCGGATGCTCACCTTGGATCCCATCAGCTCATCACCGCATCACTCGGCTGGGGTCGGTCGTCCGGAAAGGACGGCCGGCCAACGGTATCGGACCGGTCACTCGTCCCACAGGCCGTGCTCGGGCCAGCGGCGCGGCAGCCGCTCGGCCACCGGCGGCAGCTCCGGCAGCGGCTTGTGCGGGTGGTGCTGGTACCAGTACGCCACCGAGGAGAAGTCGTTGCCCTGGTCGTTGGCGTGCCCGTGCTCGATCGTCACCTTGATGGACTTCGAGAAGCGCACCGGGTCCTCGATGTGGAACCGGTACATGCTCCACAGGCCGAAGTGCTCCTGCGGGCTGCTGGCCAGGCTGATGCCGTGGTACGGCCCGGCGTACGCGCCGCTGGGGAAGCCCCACGCCGCGTTGAAGTAGTCCTCGGTGCCGGTGCCGTGCAGCGACGGCGGCCACTGCTCCCCGTCGATGAAGATCATGTCGTCGCCCTCGCCCGGCCAGGTGTACGGCTGGTTGGAGGCGTTGTGGTTGTCGATGCTCAGCACGCAGCCGACGTAGTGGCCCGCCCCGCCCTCGGCGTCGAGGATGACGTAGTTGTCCTCGCCGGTCAGGTTGACCCCCGGCAGGTCCCACGGCGCCGGCACCTCACCGGGAGCGAGGCCGTTCGGCACCGGGGTGCAGGGCTTCTCCTGCCGGTAGTACGCGTGGAAGTACGCCACGTCGTCCGGCTTCGCCTCGTCGGTCAGGTCGTAGTCGACGTAGTAGAACAGGTTCTCGATCGGCATGTCCGACTCGTTGCGGATGACGATCTTCGCGCTCGTGCCGAACGGCATCGGGAAGTACGAGTTCATCGCGGCGGCGAACGGGCCCTTCGGGCCGCGACGCGGGCCGAACACCATGCTCAGCGGCAGCGACACGTAGTGCGTGCAGGTGGCGTGCCCGACGCCGAAGAAGTCGCCGAGCGGGCTGCGGACGCTCGGGTTCTCCTCGCCGTCCCAGTACATCTCGATGACCAGCTTGCGCAGGTACTTCTCGGAGTAGCAGCGGGTGGTCAGCCAGATGTGCTCGATCACGCCGGTGCCGGTGATGTCGGCCAGCACGTGGGTCTCGCCCGGCGGCACGACGGCGAAGTCGCGGTTCCCGCCGGTGCGGTCCCAGCTCGACTCGCGCTTGGAGCGACCGGCCTTGACCCGGGTGAGGCCCGCCAGCGGGCTGGTGGGGCGCCAGAACGACATGGTGTTTCCTTTCGGGGGTTGTGCGGGGTGGAGCGGGTCAGCCCTTGACCGCGCCGAGGCTGAGCCCGGCGACGATGCGGCGCTGCAGCAGCAGCGTCAGCACCACCGCGGGTACGGAGTAGAGGGTCGCCAGGGCCGTCATCGGGCCCCAGTCCAGGCCGAACTGGCTCTGGAAGTTGGCGATCGCGATCGGGGTGGTCTGTGCCCGTACCGAGGTGAGCAGCAGGGCGAAGAGGAACTCGTTCCAGGAGGCGAGGAAGGCGAAGATGGCGGTGACCGCCAGTCCGCCGGATACCACCGGCAGGATCACCCGCAGCAGGGCGGTGAACCGGCCGCAGCCGTCGACCAGGGCGGCCTCCTCGATCTCCCGGGGCATCCCCTCGAAGAAGCTGGCCAGCAGCCAGATCGACAGCGGCAGCGCCACCGTTGTCTGGGCCAGCGCCAGCCCGGTCGGGGTGTCGGTGAGCCCGGCCGCGCCGAGGATGGTGACCAGCGGGATGCCGATCGCCACGGCCGGAGCCATCCGGACCAGCAGCGAGCCGGCCATCAGCAGCCGCCCGGCGCGGGTCCGGTAGCGGGTGATCCCCCAGGCGGCCGGGATCGCCAGGGCCATCGACAGCAGCGTGGCGATGACGGCCGTGCTGACGCTGTTGATGAACGAGGCGGTGACGCCGGGCCGGTTGAGCGCGGTGAGGTAGTTGTCCAGGGTGAACCGCTGCGGCAGCACGGTCGGCGGCACCGCGATGGCGTCGACGGCCGGCTTGAACGAGGTGAGCACCAGGTAGACGAAGGGGAAGCCGTAGACCACCACGACGGCGACGGCGGCGGCCCAGAGCAGCCCGGTCCTGACCCGCGCGGCGAGCAGGTGCGACATCAGGACTCCTTGCCCGGTCGCCAGATGGTCAGCACCGCGACCATCGCGACCACCATCATCACGATCATGAACAGGGTGCTGGTGGCGGCGGCCGTGCCGGGGTCGTTGTAGCTGACCATCGTCCTGTAGATGGTCAGGCTCAACGTCTCCGACGCCGACTGCGGCCCACCGTCGGTCTGGATGAGGATCACGTCGAACGCCCGGGCGGCGTCCACTCCCCGGATGATCAGCGCCACCGCGATCACCGGCCGCAGCAGCGGCAGGGTCACGCTGACCAGGAGCCGCAGTCCGCGGGCGCCGTCGAGGCGGGCGGCCTCGTACAGGTCCGGCGGGATGGCCTGGAGGCCGGCGTAGAGGACCAGGGTCATGAACGAGGTGGTGAGCCAGATGTCCGGCAGGGCGACCGAGAAGAGCACCAGGTCCGGGTCGCTGAGCCAGGAGACGTCGCCCGGGTTGTCGAGGATGCCGACCCGGGTGAGCAGCTCGTTGACGATGCCCACGTTGTCGATCATCAGGAACCGCCAGAGCAGGCCGGCGACCACCGGCGCGATCATCAGCGGATAGAGGAACAGCGTCTGGAGGATCCGGGCCTTCGGGCCGAGCCGGTGGAACAGCAGCGCCACCGCCAGGCCGAGCACCAGCTCGGCGCTGACCACGATCAGGGTGTACGCCAGCGTCCGCCCGGCCGCCGCCCGGATCCCCGGGTCGGTCAGCGCGGTGAGGTAGTTGTCCACCCCGGCGAAGCTGCGTCCGTCGCCGAGCCCGGACCCGGTGTAGAGGCTGTCGACCACCAGCTTGACCAGCGGCCAGCCGACCAGCGCCAGCAGCACCACCGCGGCCGGCGCGGCGAGCAGGGTCGCGTACCCGGCGTCCGACAGCCCGCGGCGGGCCCGTCGCCCACCGGTCGGGGCCGGGGTACGCGGGGCGCTCCGCGGTGGTGCCGCCTGCGCTGTCGGGCTCACTTGACGATGCCCTCGATCTGGGTGCGGGCGGCCTTGAGCAGGGCGGCGTAGTCCGCGCCCGGGGTGAGTGCCTTCTGGATCGTGGGCACCAGCACGCTGTCGACGATCCGCTGCCAGTGCGGGCTGGCCGGGCGCGGCCGGGTGGCGCTCGCGTTGAGGGTGGACAGCAGCGGACCGAACGACTCGAAGCCGGGCTTTTCCGCGTACGACTGGTAGGCGGACTTGCGGGCGGCCAGGCCGAGGCTGGTCTCGATGCTCAGCGCGTTGTTGTCGTAGGCGGCCTTGATGAACTGCTTGGCCAGGTCGGCCTTGGCGCCGCCCTGCGGGGCGGACAGGTACCACGGCCCGGGGATGCCGGCGACCCCGGCGGTGCCGCCGATCATCGGCGCGGCGCCGACCTTGCCGGCCACCTTGGCGTCGGCGGGAATCTGCCGGTACGCGTGCGCCCAGAACCGGGTCATCGCGGTCTGGCCCTGGTTGAACAGGTTCTGCGCGGCGCTCCAGTCGGTCTGCGCGGCGCCGGCCGGGGCGACCTTGTGCTTGTTGTTGAGGTCTGCGTAGAAGGTCAGCGCGGCCAGGTGCTGGGCGTTGTCGACGATGACGTTGCCGCTGTCGTCGAGGACCACGCCGGGGGAGCCGGCCTGGAGCACGTGGGCCAGCCACTCGGTCTCCACCGCGCCCTTGACGTCGGTGCCGTAGAGCTTCTGGCCGGGCCGGGTGAAGAAGACGGCGATGTCGGTGAACTGCTGCCAGGTGGTGGGCGGGGCGAGGGGGTAGCCGTACTTCTTCTCGAAGGCGGCCTTCTCCTTGGGGTCCTCGAAGAGGTCCTTGCGGTAGAACAGGATCTCGCTGTTGGTCCAGACCGGCATGCCGATGAACTTGCCGCCGGACTGCGCCTCCTGGACCAGCGCCGGGAACAGGTCGTTCTTCACCTCGGCGGTGAACAGGTCGTCGAGCGGGGCGAGCTTACCGGCCAGCAACGGGATCCAGACTGCGTCGACGGCGCACACGTCGAACGACGCGCGGTTGCCGGACAGCTCGCTGGTCAGCCGGTTGAACAGCCCGTCGTAGGGGAGCTCGACCAGGGTGACGGTGGTGCCGGTGTCCTGCTTGAACTTGTCGGCCACGGGCTGGAGCTCGATCTTGCCGCCGCCCTCGCAGGCGACGGTGAGGGTCTTGTCGTCGCCGGAGCCGCCGGCGGCGGTGCTGCCACCGGCGCCGCAGCCGGTCGTGCCGAGCAGCGCCGCCGCGCCGGCGCCGACGCCCAGGCCGAGGAAGCCACGGCGGGGCCAGCCGCTGGTTGTCGCGCGAGATGCCATGGTTCTGCTCCGTTCGAAGGGGTGGTCCGGGCGCGTGGGGGCGCACGCCGGAGCGTGTGGTGGGTGGTCGGTGAGGCGGTTGCCAAAACCTTTTGGCAAAAGCTTTTGGCAGAGCGTAGGGGCGGTTTCCGTGTCGGTCAAGGGTCGAGCCGGTAAATTCCTGCGTCAGACCGAGGCGCGGGAGACCAGCGGGCAGGGCAGCCGGGTCGCGCCGGGCGGCAGCGGGGTCGCACCGACCAGATGTTCGACCGCCCGCCGGCCCATCTCGCGGTAGGGCAGGGCCACCGTGGTCAGGGCCGGTCGCAGGTGGGCCGCGATCTCCTCGCGGTTGTCGAAACCGATCACCGCGACGTCCCCCGGCACCCGTAGACCGCGCTCGCGCAGCAGGTCGTACGCGCCCATCGCCATCCAGTCGTTGGCGCAGAACAGCGCCGTCGGTGGCTCGGGCAGGTCCAGCAGCGCGGCGGCCCCGGTGTGGCCGGACTCCTGCCACCAGTCACCGACACGGATCAGCCGCTGGTCGACCTCGACGCCCGCCCCGGCCAGCGCGTCCCGCCAGCCGGCCAGTCGGCCCGCCGAGGCCGGGTAGTCCGGCGGGCCGTTGACCAGGCCGATCCGCCGGTGTCCCGCCGCGAGCAGGGTGTCGGTGGCGAGCCGCCCGCCCTGCCGCTCGTCGGGCACCAGCGCCGGCAGCCGGCCGTCGGCCTCGACGCAGTCCACCAGCACGGTCGGCGGCAACCCGGCCACCTCGCCGTCGAGGGACACCTCACGGTGGTGATCGGTGGCCAGCATCAGCCCCTCGACCTGCCAGCGGGTCATCGCGGCGGCGGCGTCCAGCAGCGAGCCGGCGCCACTGTCGGTGTCCACGATGAGCAGGGTGCGACCGTGCCGCGCCGCGGCCTCCTGCGCGCCGGCGATGATGCCCACCGCGTACGGGGTGGTGGCGATCGCGTCGGTGACCAGGCCGAGTACGCCGCTGCGCCGGGAGCGCAGACCCCGGGCCAGCTCGTTCGGCCGGAAGCCGAGCTGTTCCACGGCCGCCCACACCTTGGCCCGGGTGGCCGCCGGGATGGCCACGCCGGTGACGCCGTTGACCACGAACGAGACGGTCGTCCGGGACACGCCGGCCAGCCGGGCCACGTCCTGCTGTGACGGTCGGGTCGGGCGCTCACTCGTCACCCGGCCGAGCATATCGGTAGGCGTCGGTGTCTTGACAGCGCGCGGACCGGGCGAGTACTAACACGTGTTAACGCCGGGTTGCCCGGCTGTTTCGCACTCTCCCCGACCGACCCGGCCCCCACCGGCACCCCGCACCAGGAGAGTTCCATGGACCCTCGCCAACTGCCCCGCCGTACCCTGCTGCGGGCGCTCGCCCTCGGCGTCGCCGCCGTCCCCGCGGCCCTCGGCGCGACACCCGCCGCCGCCGCGCCGCCCGCGGCCCCCGGTGCCCGCGCCGACGCCCCCACCGTCGCCGCCGGGCGCCCCTCGCACGCCCACCTCATCGGCGTGCTCTGACCTCACCGGCCCCGCCCATCGCCTGCAAGGGAGTCCCATGTCGACCGTGTACGACGTGACCACCTGGACCGTCCCCGGCAACCCCGCCGTCACCTGCTGGACCGACGTCGGCGCGGTGATCAACAGCATCATCGCCGCCGTGAAGGCCGGCCAGCCCGACCAGAACAGCAAGCCGGGAGCGGTGATCTACCTGCCGCCCGGCGACTATCCGCTGAAGACCCGGGTCGAGGTGGACGTCAGCTACCTGACCATCAAGGGCTCCGGGCACGGCTTCACCTCCTCCAGCATCCGCTACAACTCCGGCGACACCTCCTCCTGGTGGGAGATCTGGCCCGGCGGCAGCCGGATCCGGGTGCAGAACACCGACGGGCGGGCCGAGGCGTTCCGGGTCGCCCGCACCGGCAACCCCCGGCTCAGCTCGGTGGTCTTCGAGAACTTCTGCCTCGACGGGGTCGGCTTCACCCCCGACCAGAACTCGTACCGCAACGGCAAGGTCGGGATCCTGGTCGACACCGCCAACGACGCCTTCCGGATCGAACGGATGGGCTTCGTCTACCTGGAACGCGCCCTGGTCGTCCGGGACGCCGACGCGCTCAGCGTCAGCGACAACTTCATCGCCGAGTGCGGCAACTGCGTCGAGCTGATCGGAAGCGGTCAGGCGTCCAAGGTCACCGACAACCTGATCGGCGCCGGCTACGTCGGCTACTCGCTCTTCGCCGAGGGACACGAGGGGCTGCTGGTCACCGCGAACAACATCTTCCCCCGGGGGAAGAGCGCCATCCAGTTCAGGAACACCAACCGCTCGTCGATCACCGCGAACCGGCTGCACGGCTTCTATCCCGGCATGATCACCTTCGAGGGGTTGAACAAGGAGAACCTGGTCAGCGGCAACCACCTGCGCCGGGAGGCCGAGCCGTGGGGGCCGATGCAGCCGTACGGCAACGGCCGCGACGACCTGTTCGGCGTGATCCAGCTGCGCGGCGACAACAACCTGGTCACCGGCAACCTGATCGCCTGGTACGTCGACCCGGCCAAGATCACCCCGGCCGGCGCCACCCCGACGATGATCCTGGTCGCCTCGGGCGCCAGCAACGTGATCGCCACCAACCACGTGGTGGCCAACGTGGGCGTGAAGACCGTCGTGCTCGACGCCACCACCACCGGCACCCGGGTGCTGGACAGCGGCACCGCCGCGCAGTTCCAGGCGTACACCGGCAGTTACGCCTTCCGGGCCACGCCGTGAGCCGGCGTACCCGCACGGGGGTGTGGCTCGCACTGGTCGCGACCGTGCTGGCGCTGCTGCCGGGACTGCCCGCAGCGGCCGGCACGCCCGGCGACTATCCCGAGTTCCCCTACCCGGCGACCGGCTACACCGAGCCACAGCGTGGGCAGTTCCACTTCAGCCCCCGGGCCGGCTGGATGAACGACATCAACGCCCCGCTCTGGCACAACGGGCAGTACCACCTGTTCTTCCAGCACAACCCGCACGGGCTGACCTGGGACACCATGCACTGGGGGCACGCCACCTCGCCGGACCTGGTGCACTGGACGCAGAAGCCGATCGCGCTGGAACCGGGCGTCCACCCCGGTGATCTGTGGTCCGGCGGCGGCGTCGTCGACACCGCCGACACCGCCGGCCTCAAGACCGGCGCCGACGCCCCGATCGTGGTGTTCACCGGCACCAACGGGGTCAGCCTCGCCTACAGCAACGACGGTGGCCGCACCTTCCAGAACTACGACGGCGGGCGTCAGGTGCTCGCCCTGCCCGCCAACAGCCGCGACCCGAAGGTCTTCTGGCACGCCCCCACCGGGCGGTGGGTGATGGTGGTCTGGACCGACAACGGCGGCAACGCCGCCCTCATCTACACCTCGCCCAACCTGCGCGACTGGACCTGGCGCAGCCGGTACGCCGCGGACTGGCTGCTGGAGTGCCCCGACCTGTTCGCCCTGCCGCTGGACGGCACCGGCCCCACGAGATGGGTGCTCACCGACGCCAGCGGCGAGTACGTCGTCGGTGGCTTCGACGGCGCCACCTTCACCGCCGACTCGCCCACCCCGCAACGGATGGACCAGGGCGCGAACAGCTACTTCGGCACGTTCTACGCCGGACTCACCTTCCAGAACATGCCCGACGGCAGGGTCGTGCAGATGGCCTGGCAGCCCGGTAACACCGGCAAGGGCTGGACCGGCAACGCCACCGTCCCGGTGCAACTGGGCCTGCGCAGCTATCCGGAGGGGGTCCGGCTCACCCGGTTCCCGGTGGCGGAGCTGGCCACCCTGCGCACCAGCAGCCAGAGCTGGGCCGACCGCACGGTCACCGCCGACCCGGCCACCGACCCGCTCGTCGGCCTCACCGCCGACACCTACGAGCTGGTCGCCGAGTTCGACACCGCCGCCAGCACCGCCAGCCGCTTCGGCTTCGACCTGCACCGGCGGGCCGACGGCAGCTACGACCGGCGGGTCGCGTACGACCGTGCGGCGCAGACCCTGTACGGGGCACCGCTGGCCCCGGCCGGCGGACGGGTGAAGATGCGGATCCTCGTCGACCGCGGGCAGTTGGAGATCTTCGGCAACGACGGGAAGCTGTCCTACACCGACAACGTCGCCTTCGACTCGTCCCCTGGCAGCCAGGGGCTACGGCTGTTCGCCGAGGGCGGCGGGGTGCGGGTGGTCTCGTTGCAACTGCACCGGATCGGCTCCACCTGGGGGCAGGGCGAGTCCACCCTGGAGGGCAACCTCGCCGGGCCGTGGACCACTGCCGGCGGCACCTGGACCGACGTGACCGGCGGCAAACGCGGCGAGGCCATCGGGGACGGCTTCTACCTCAGTGGCAGCACCGCCGGGGACGTCGCGTACGAGGCCGACGTGCGGCTGGAGACCGCGGCGGCGGCCGGGATCACCGTCCGGGCCAGCGCCGACGGGTCCGCCCACTACACCGCCAACGTCGACGCCGCCGGGCTGGTCAAGCTCTGGCGACCGGGTCGGGACATCGCGGTGTACCCGACCCCGGTCAGCCGGGGGCGGACCTATCACCTCAAGCTGGTGGCCAGCGGGTCGAGCCTGAAGGTCTACCTGGACCACGGCGCCACCCCGGTGATCGACGCGACCGACACCGCGTACGCCACCGGCCGGCTCGGGGTCAACGTCTTCGCGGGGGCGGCGGTGGCGCAGAACGCCCAGCGGGACGCCGCGGGGTTCCGCACCAACCTCGGTCAGCGGTGGAACCCGGTGGCGGGGGAGTGGACCGTGCCGACCGGCGGGCTGCGCGGGCGGCGGATGGACAACGGTTTCCGGCTCAGCGAGCGCACCGCCGGTGACCTGACCCTCACCGGGGACGTCCGGGTGCTCGCCGGCCGGGCCGCCGGGCTGACCTTCCGGGCCAGCACCGACGGCGCCGCCCACTACACCGTCAACGTCGACACCGACGGGCTGGTCAAGCTCTGGCGGCCGGGCCGGGACATCGCCACCTGGCCGACGACGATCGTGCCGGGGCGCACGTACCGGTTGCGGGTGGCCGCCACCGGGCCGCGGATCCAGGTCTTCTTCGCCGGTGGCGCGACGCCGGTCATCGACGTCGCCGACGGCACGTACGCCACCGGGCGGGTCGGGGTGAACGTCTTCGACTCGGTCGCCGAGTTCCAGGACGTGACGATCGGCTGACCGCCGGGGCACCGGGCCGGGTTCGCCGGCCCGGTGCCCCGGCCGCCGCTCAGCCGGCCGCGACCGCCAACCGCCGCCACACGGCGACGGTGAGCGCCGCGAGGGCGCCGGCCGCCGCCCAGAAGGGCGCGGTGATCCAGCCGGTGGCCTGGGCGAGCAGGCCGCCGAGCGCGGTGCCCACGGCCGCCCCGCCCAGGTCGGCCAGGGCGTAGACGCTGTTCACCCGCCCGCGCAGCCGGTCCGGCACGAGGCGCTGCCGCAGCGAGACCACCAGCACGCCCCAGACCATCGTGTGCACGCCCCAGATCGCCAGCGCCGCGCCGGCCACCCAGGGTTGTCGGGTGGTGGCCAGCACCAGCTGGAGTCCGACCTCGATCAGCAGGCCGACGCGCAGCAGGGCCGGCGTGCCGAACCGGGACCGCAGCCGGGTGGCCAACGCGCTGCCGGCCAGCCCGCCCACCGCCGAGGCGGTGAGCAGCACGCCGTACCCGACGTCGCCGAGCCCGAGCCGCTGGCGGGCGTAGAGCACGAAGGCGGCGAACGCGGCGCAGAACGCCACGTTCATCACCGCGATGCAGACCACGAGGGTGCGCAACGCCGGGATCGACCACAGGGCCCGCAGGCCGTCGCGTATGTCGGCCCGGATTGACCGCTTACGATCAGCACTCGGCGCCGATTCGGCCGGTGGCGGCAGCGGTCGCCAGCGCAGCAGCGCCACGAGCAGCGCGGCCAGTCCGAAGCTGCCGGCGTCCACCGCGAAGGGCAGCGCCGCCCCCACGGTGAACAGGTACGCCCCGAGCGGCTTCGCGGCGAACTGGTTGCCCACCACGAAGGTGGCGAAGAGCCGGCTGTTCGCCCGTTCCAACTGCTCCGCCGGGACCAGCGCCGGCAGCAGCGCGCCGGAGGCGGTGTCGGCGAGGGTCTCGCCGAGCCCGGTCAGGAAGAACGCCAGGCAGATCACCGGCACGGTGGCCGTACCGGTGAGCACCGCGACGGCTAGCGCGGCGAGCACCCCACCCCGGGCCACGTTGACCGTGACGACCAGGCGGCGCCGGTCGAGCCGGTCCACCAGGGCGCCGCTGACCAGCGCGAAGAGCAACCAGGGCAGCTGCGGGGCGAGCGCCGCGGCGGCCACCGCGGCGGGATCGTCGCTGATCGAAGCGACCAGCAGGGGGCCGGCGACCATGGTGACGCCGTCGCCGAGGTTCGACACGGCGTTCGCGGTCCAGAGACGGGTGAAGTCGGGGCCCAGCCGGGCCCGGTCGGCGCTGACGGCGGTCATCGGGACCACCGGCGGGTGCAGCGGCATGCGGGCGCGCGGAAGCGCCCGCACGGCAGGTGCGGAAACACGAGGACTCCCTCGGAAGCGATGTGGTGGCGTGGTCACGCCATGACGGAGGACCCGCGCCTGAGGCGGGTCACTTCATCGCTTCGCGACGGGTGAGCGGGGGGTGCGTCGACCCCGGAGGGTCAGCGGACCGGCGTCGCCCGCGACGAAGCGGAGGCCAGCATCGTGCCGAGAGCGCCCATACCCATGATCAGCCTCCGAACCTCGGTGGAATGCCGACCCTACTGGCCGGCCATGCCGTCCGCGACCCCGTCGGCAGCCAGTGCAGTTGGACAGCCCTTCGGGCGAGGGACGAGAGTGGTCGGTCGTGAGATACCTGCGTACCGCCGGGAGGGTCGGAATCCGCCGGCCGCGACCGGACGACGAGGCCGAGTTCACCGCCGCCGCCCGCCGCAGCGCGCAACTGCACCACCCCTGGGTGGCCGCGCCCGCCACCCCGGCCGCGTTCGCGGCGTACCTGGCCAAGGCGCGTCGGCGCGACACCCAGAGCTTCCTGTTCTGCGACCGGGACAGCGGGGCGATCGCCGGGTACGCCAACATCGGCGGGATCATCATGGGGCCGCTGCGGGGCGGATTCCTCGGCTACGCCGCCTTCCTGCCGTACGCCGGCACCGGTCACGCCTCGACCGGGATCGGCCTGGTCGTGGCGCACGCCCTCGACACGCTGGGCCTGCACCGGTTGGAGGCGAACATCCAGCCCGGCAACGAGCCGTCGAAGCGGGTGGCCCACAGGCTGGGCTTCCGGCTGGAGGGCTTCTCACCCGACTACCTGTTCGTCGACGGCGCCTGGCGCGACCACGAACGCTGGGCGGTCACCGCGGAACGGGAGGGGCTCCGCTGACCGGGGCCCCTCCCGGCCGGGTCAGCTGCCGGGGCGGGGGAAGGCGACCGGGCTGCGGTGCCCGGCGGTGTCCACCGCGCGTACGCCGAAGAAGACGTTGTCCTTGGACAGGTCGACAGTGACCTCGGTGACGTCGCCGACCGGAATCACCTTCTGCCACTCGGCCGCCGTGGTCTCCCGCCACACCACCTCGTAGCCGGCGAGGTCCGGCTCGGTGCCGCGCTGCCAGCGCAGGGTGGTGTCGTTGGTCAGGTTGGTGGTGACGACGATCGCTCCCTTCGGGGTGCCCGGCGCCTGGGCGAGGGACCACAGCGCCGCGCCGTTGACCCGCGCCACCCGGGTGATGTAGTCGAAGTCGCAGAACTCCGGCAGGTCGCCGTACTGGACGCCGTCGACCACCCGGACGTCCTGGTGCTGGTGGGCGAAGTCCTCGTTCGGCTCGGTGAACCGGGCGGCCGGCCAGCCCTCGCGCAGGAACGGGATGTGGTCGCTGCCGCGCAGGTAGCGGTCCCGCCGGTAGATCACCCGGACCCGCATGCCGGTGGCGCCGTTCTCGGCCACGTCGACGACGAACCGGGCGAGCTGGCGGGACGGCGAGTCGTTCTCGCCGCCGACCGACTGCCGGACGCTCGCCTCGGCGGGGGTCTCCGTGGTCGGCACGCCCTCGGCGAAGAGCCGGACCGTACGCGGGTCGCGGGTGCCGTCGTCTGCGGTGCTGGAGCCGACGATGTCGTCGCTGAACATGCCCTGCACGTCCACGCCGGCCGCCTTGAGCTGCCCGGCCAGGTAGGTCGAGCCGTACAGGCCCTGCTCCTCGCCGGCCACGGCGGCGAAGACGATGGTCGCCTCGCTGCGCCGGGTGGCCATCACCCGGGCCAGTTCCATCAGCACCGCCACGCCGGAGGCGTCGTCGTCGGCGCCGGGCGCGTCGCCGACCGCGTCCAGCACGTCGGTGGCCCGCGAGTCGTAGTGGCCGGTCACCACGTACACCCGGTTCGGCGCGGTCTCGCCGCGCAGGGTGGCGACCACGTTGGTGATCCGGGTGGCCACCGGGATCCTGGACGCGGGCTGCTGAACGTACGACTGGAGCTGCACGGTCATCCGGCCGCCGGAGGCGGCGGCGTACCCGGAGAGCTGCGCGAAGATCCAGTCCCGGGCGGCGCCGATGCCCCGCTCGGGACTGTCCTGGTCGGAGAGGGTGTGCCGGGTACCGAAGGCGGCCAGCCGGCGCACGGTGGCCTCGATCCGGTCCCGGTCCACCTCGCGCAGCAGCGCGCGCAGCTCGCGGTCCGGCTGCTGCGGGTGGGCCGGTTGGCCCGGACCGTGCGGCACGAGGGTGTCGGCGTCGACGGCCTGCGCGGTGGCCGGTGAGGTGGTGACGGCGGCCGCGGTGGCCGCCGCCGAGGCGGTCAGGAAGGTACGCCGGCTGGGCCTGGTGGGCCCGCCGCCGGCGTTCTCATTGATTCCCATCACCGCATCCTCGCCCCGGGTACTGACGCTTGTCCATGTCTGGAGCGGTGGTGACCGCCGCCGGCGCGGCATCGGACGGGCCGGCGTCGGCGGGTCGACAACGTTTGGCTGCCCCACCGACGGGAACGGGAGCGGGCATGACGAAACCTCGTGTGGTGATCGTGGGGGCCGGATTCGCCGGTTACCACGCGGCGAAGACGTTGAGCCGGCTGGCCGGCGACCGGGCCGAGATCGTCCTGCTGAACTCGACCGACTACTTCCTCTATCTGCCGCTGCTGCCCGAGGTGGCGGCCGGGGTGGTCGAGCCGACCCGGATCTCGGTGCCGCTGTCCGGCACGCTCGACGGGGTCCGGGTGGTGATCGGCGAGGCGGACCGGGTCGACCTGCAGAACCGCTGGGTGGGTTTCACCCAACCCGAGGGTGACCGCAACCAGCTCGCCTACGACCGGCTGGTGCTCGCCGTGGGCAGCGTCAACAAGCTGCTGCCGATCCCCGGCGTCACGGAGTACGCGCACGGCTTCCGGGGCCTGCCCGAGGCGCTCTACCTGCACGACCACGTGATCCGGCAGATCGAGCTGGCCGAGCAGGCCGAGGATCCGGCCGAGCAGCAGGCCCGAGCCACCTTCGTGGTGGTCGGCGCCGGCTACACCGGGACCGAGGTGGCTGCGCACGGGCAGCTCTTCACCGACGCGCTGGCCGCCCAGCGGCCCCGGCTGAGCATCCGCCCGCGGTGGATGCTGCTGGACGTGGCGCCCCGGGTGCTGCCCGAGCTGGACCAGCGGATGTCGCGCACCGCCGACCGGGTGCTGCGCCGGCGCGGCGTCGACGTGCGGATGGGCACCTCGGTCGCCGAGGCCACCGCCGACGGGGTCAAGCTCACCGACGGCGACTACGTGCCGACCTGCACGCTGGTCTGGTGCGTCGGCGTACGCCCCGACCCGTTCGTCGCCCAGCTCGGGCTGCGCACCGAGAAGGGCCGGCTGGTCACCGACGAGTACCTCAACGTGCCCGGCTACCCCGAGGTGTACGCCTGCGGCGACGCCGCCGCCGTGCCGGACCTGACCCGCCCCGGCGAGATCTGCACGATGACCGCCCAGCACGCCCAGCGGCAGGGCAAGCTCGTCGCGCACAACATCGCGGCGTCGTACGGGCAGGGCCGGCGCAAGCCGTACAAGCACCACGATCTGGGCTGGGTGGTCGACCTGGGTGGCAAGGACGCCGCGGCGAACCCGCTGAAGGTGTCGCTGTCCGGGCTGCCGGCGAAGGCGGTGACGCGGGGCTACCACCTGATGGCCATGCCGGGCAACCGGGCCCGGGTCGGCGCGGACTGGGTGCTGGACGCCACCCTGTCCCGGCCGGCGGTGCAGCTGGGCCTGGTCCCGGCGAACGCGGTGCCGCTGGAGAGCGAGTCGCCGGAGACGATCCGCCGACACTGACCGCCTGCTCGACGACCCGGGGACCGCGCGCCCCGGGGCGTCAGCGTGCGTCGTCGGCGGCGTCGTCCGGACCGGCTCCCTCGGCGGGGATCGGGACGTGCCAGCGCCCGGCCGGGGCGAACTCACGCAGCAGGATCTGCACGACGCCCGCCGCCGGAATGGCCAGCAGCGCGCCGAGCAGGCCGGCGAGCTCCACCGCGAGCAGCACGCTCACCAGCACGGTCAGCGGGTTCAGCCGGACCGCCCGGCCCATGATGACCGGTTGCAGCAGGTGGTTCTCGACCTGCTGGTACACCACGAAGAAGACCAGCACCACGATGCCGGCGGTGGGGGAGTGCAGGAACCCGGCGCCGGCCGCGATGATCGCGCCGAGGGTCGCCCCGACCAGCGGGATCAGGTCGGCCACGGCGACCAGCAACGCGATCACCCCGGCGAACGGGACGCCGGTCAGGGCCAGCACGACGAAGGTCAGGCCGCCGCAGATGACGCTGATCAGCAGGTTGCCGGTGAGATAGCCGGTGACCGTGCGCGAGCACTCCCGGCCGATCCGCCGCAGCCGGTCGGCCGCCCCGTCGCCGACCAGGCCCAGCGTGCTGCGGATGATCTTCGGGGCCTCCAGCACCATCAGATACGCCAGCACGATCACGGTCAGCAGCCCGGCCAGCGTGGTCAGCACCCCACGGACCACCCCGACGGCCGGTTGGCGCAGCTGCGCGCCGTACCGCTGGACCTGGTCCGGGTGCGCCACCAGGTACGACCGCAGCCGCAGCCGCTCCAGCGCCTCGCCGAACGGCCCCCGGCCGGCCCGGGTCTCCCGGTACACCTCCGGCGCCCGGTCGACGAACCGGCCCACCTCGTCCAGCAACGGCACCACGATCAGCGCGCCGAGCGCCGCGAGCAGGCCGAACACGGCCAGGAACACCAGCAGCGTGGCGAGCGCCCGGCGGCGCACCAGCCGCCGCTCCAGCCGGTCGACCAGGGGCTTGAGCGCGACGGCGAAGAACGCCGCCACCACCAGCCACACCAGCACCCGCCGGGTCACCCAGATCAACGCGAGACCGGCGACGGTGGCCAGCACCAGACCGATCACGATCAGCGCCCGGCGGGCGGTGCCGCGGTCGTCGGCGTCGCTCATCCGCCGCGCCTACCCCCGCCCGTCCGGGAAAAACGCGGCGGCCCGGTCAGGGGGCCAGGGTGGCGTCGGTGGCCGGGCGGGCCCCGGCGACGAAGGCGTCCAGCGTCTGGGCGTGCAGCACCACGCCGGGCAGCGGGTCCCGGGCGACCCGCGCCGCGAGCCGGGTCACCGGCAGCCGGCCGGGCCGGACCGCCGCGGCCAGCACCAGGTTGCCGTAGCGGCGGCCCCGGACCATCCGCCGGTCGGCGACCAGGCAGACGTCGGCGAAGACCGCCCGCAGGGTGGCCACCTGGGTACGGCAGAAGACCAGCGGCGGCAGGTCGGTCACGTTGAGCAGGTACGCCCCGTCCGGGCGGAGCACCCGGGCCACCTCGGCGACGAACTCCACGCCGGCCACGTGCCCCGGCATCCGGGCCGCCCGGTAGACGTCGCCGAGCACCACGTCGTACCGGCCGGCCGGGGCGGCGGTGACGGCGGCGCGGGCGTCGGCCACGTCGACGCGTACCTCCGGCGGCAGCGGGGGCAGCTCCCGGGCGACCAGCTCCACCACCCGGGCGTCCCGCTCGACGACGGTCTGCGGCGAGCCGGGGCGGGTGGCGGCGAGGTAGCGGGGCAGGGTGAGCGCCCCGCCGCCCAGGTGCAGCGCGGTCAGCGGCACGCCGGGCGGGGCGGCCAGGTCGAGCAGGGCCGCCATCCGCCGGACGTACTCGAAGTGCAGGTGGCGGGGGTCGGCGACGTCGACGTACGACTGGGCGACCCCACCGGCGAGCAGCGTGCGGCCGGTCCGCCGGGCCGGGTCGGCGACCAGCTCCGGGGCGTCGGAGGGCATGGCCGCACGCTAGCGCAGCGGGCGCCGGGCCCGGTCGCGGGTGTGCCGGCGACCGGGCCCGGCGGCGGTCAGCCGGCGTTCATGCCGGCGCCCGCCTCCTCGATGGCGTCGTCCACCCGCAGGGCCAGGTCCACGTCCAGCGCGGTCACCGCGTCGGCCTGCTGGGTGCGTACCGTGAGCACCGCCGTCTCGGCGGTCGGCCGCCCGATCTGCGGGGACCGGCCGGTCTCGTCGCGGAGCCGGTCGATGCGGTCCAGCACCCGGTCGAGGTTGTCGGCGGGCAGCTCCACCGTGCGGACCAGCGACCGCTGGTCACTGGACCAGTAGGTCAGCCGGTCGAGCGCGTCGCGCAGCTCCGGTTCGGTCAGCGGCGCGGTCGCGGTCCGCGCACCGACCAGGCCGCCGCCGACCGGCGGTGGCGCGACCAGGTCCCGCAACCCGTCGGGTACGTCCAGCGAGGCGACCAGGTCCGCGTCCCGGTCGGCCAGCGCGGCCAGCGTCGCCTGCGCCTGGTAGCGCGCCTGTTCCGGGGTGAGGCGGCTGCGTCGGCCCACCTCGGCCAGGAATTCGGGCAGCTCCTCGGCGCGTTCGATCCCGTCGACCGGGACCACGTCGTGCAGCTTCATCGGCACCGCGTCGAGCAACCGTTCCCGCTGCGCCTCGCCCAGCGCCCAGGCCAGGGTCAGCACGGTCGCCTCGGCGGCCACCTTGGCCGTGGAGAAGTCCACCCCGGCCCGCCGGCCGACGTCGTCGACCAGTTCGCGGTAGCTCATCGTGGGCAGTCCGGCTCCCGGCTCGGGCCGAGGCCAGGTGCGCTCCGCCACAGCCACCGGCGGCGGGGCGGGGCCGCCGCGCGTACTGTCCGGCTTATGCCGGCCGGCCGGCGGTGGCCCGGCCCGTTTGCCCTGGTCGAGGTGGGTGAGCTGCTTGCTGGCGCTCAGGCTCGCGCCGGTCTCGCTCGGCCGCTGCCCGCGTTCCCGGGCCTGGCGGGCCAGGGCCCGGCGGCGCTGGTTGTCGCCCTCCATCTGCTTGCGCATGTCGCACCTCGTCTCCGCGTCGGCGGGATGTGCTCCGGTCCCACCCCGCCTTCCCGGGCGGGCGAGGAAGGTAACGGCCCCGGCCGGGAAGGCGGGGTGGGACCGGAGCTTCATCCGCTGCGGGTGAGGGGCGCTCACCCGCACCGGCGGCACGATCCAGATGGACCGGAATTTCTTCCGAGTTTGCGGAAGGGAAGGTCGTCATGAAGAGGATCGTCGAGATCGTTCCCGCCCGACCCGGCTGGTACGCGCGCTGGCAGGTCTCCCCGGAGACCACCCGCTGCTACCCGGTGAGCCTCTGGGCGCTGCTGGAGGAGGCCGACGGGACCGGCCGCGAGGTCGTCGGCGTCGACTGTGTCGGCCAGTGGCCGGGCGCGGACGACAACGAGGTGGGTGGGGAGTTCGTCCGTTACCTGTTCCAGACGCCGGATTCCGGAACGCCCGAGGACGTCGAGCCGCCCGACCCGGGCGAGCTGCGCGAGAGCGGGCCGCGGCTGCAACCGGTCACCGCGGCGTAGGCATTGCTCCGGCCCCCGGCCCCTGGTCCCAGGGCCGGGGGCCTCCCCGACGGCGCCGGCTCAACCGACGTCGCGTACCCCGTCCTCGGCCGCCGGGGGCGCGAGCGCCAGCAGTTCCCCCAGGCCGGTGCGGTTCAGCAGCCCCTGCACCTGGGCGTTGGCCCCGGTCAACCGGATCGGGCCGGTCCCGGCGCGGTGGACCACGACCAGCGCGCTCAGCCCGGACGAGTCGCACAGACCCACCCCGGACAGGTCGATCTCCAGCTGCTGGTGGCCGTCGCGGCGGGCTTGTGCGGCCGCGGCGATCAGCTCCGGAGCGGTGTCGAAGTCCAGGTCACCGGTCAGCCGGAGCCGGGCGCGGCCCGCGTCGAGCGGGCCCACCTCGATGATCAACGGCTGGGGTGGCATGTGTCCATGTTCCCAGCCGTCCGGCAACCGGAAACCTCCGGGGCCGTCCCGCCGGGTGGCGCGGTCCCGCCGGATGCGGTGGGCTCAGGCCGAGGTGGTGGGGCCGGTCGCGGCGGAGGCCCGATCCGGCTGGTCCGCGCGGGCGGCGGGCAGCGGCCGGTCCAGCAGCCCGGTGACGCCGGTCATGTCCAGGATCGTGGTGAGGAACCGGGGGGTCGAGCGCAGCCGCACGACGGTGCCGCTCCGCTGCCCCTCCCGCCACGCGTGCACGATCACCGACAGGCCGGTGCTGTCGATGAAGAGCAGCTCACCGAAGTCGAACACGATCGCCGAGGGCCGACCGGCGAGGAGCCGGTCCACCGCGGCCCGCAGCGGTGCGGCGGTGGTGAAGGCCAGGTCACCGGCGACCCGCAGCAGCGGCGCCTCGGGGTCGGAGTCGTCGACGCCGACGGTCAGCGGGTTGTTCTCGGCTTTCCGCCCATGGGATGCCACTCTCACGCCTTTCCGCAGGCTGCCGGTCGGGCAGGGGTCGTCCGGGATCGTAACAACGCCTGCGATGCGCCGCCCGGCGCGCGGGATCCGCGCTGGTCCGGCCGTGGGGTGGCGGTACCGGCGCACCGGCGTAGGGTGGGGCGAAGAGATTGGAACACATACACCGTTTCGGAAACGACCGTGGGTATCGACAAGGAGTGGGGCTTCAGCTGGTGACTGCCGCCGACGTCAGGGACTGGGACCCGGGCGACGGACCGATCTCCACGCCGAGTCCCGCCCGGGCCCCGGCTCGGTCCGCCGGGGCCCCGGTTCGTCCTGCCCAGGCGCTGCCGCCGCTGGCCCCCGACCGCGGCCACTCCGCGCCGGACTGGTCCGAGGTCGTCGAGCACTTCCGCGAGGGCCTCATCGTCTGTGACGCCGACCAGGTCGTGCGCCACCTCAGCCCGGTCGCCGAGCGGCTGCTGCCGGAGGTCTCGCCCGGCGCCACCCTGGCCGCCGCCGGGATCGCCGAACTGCTCGGCGGGGACGATCCGGCCGAGTTCACCCACCGCGCCCGCCGGCTGCGGGTCCGGCGGGTACCGCTCTCCGCCGCGCGCTCCTGCTGGTACGTCGAGGACGTCACCGAGAGCGTCACCCGCGCGGACGCGCTGCTGGCCGAACGTGCCCGCTCCGCCTTCCTGGCCGTGGTCGGCGAGAAGCTCGGCAACCCGCTGCACCCGGACCGGGCCGCCGCGGCGGTGGTCCGGCTGGCCGTGCCGACCCTCGCCGAGGTGGCCGTGCTGGTGCTGGCCCCCCGCTCCGGGCGGGCCCGCTGGTGGCGGGCGTCCCGCTCCGATGACGAGGCGCCGACGGTGGACTCCGGCGTGCTGACCTCCGCGGAGCTGCCGACGGCGATCGAGGAGGGGCTGGCCGGCACCGAGCCGCACGCGGTCGGCTGGTTGGTGGAGCAGGCCGTCGAGGCCGGCTGGCTGCCCGGCCTGGCCACCCACGAGACGTCCGCGCGGGTCGTGCCGCTGCCCGGCCACGACGCGCCGGCCGGTGTGCTGCTGGTCGCCCGGCGGGCGGTGCGCTACTACGACGAGGCCGACGTCGACCTGGTGCGGGCGTTCGCGGCCCGGGCCGGGGCGGCGCTCACCACCGCGGTGCTCTACCGCGACCAGGCCGAGGTCGCCGACACCCTCCAGGCCAGCCTGCTGCCGGTCGAGCCCGCCCCGGCCAGCGGAGTGCAGTGGGGCACCGCGTACCGCCCGGCCCAGGCGGGGCTGCGCATCGGCGGGGACTTCTACGGCTCGCACCGGCTCGCCGACGGCGGCTCGGTGTTCTTCCTCGGCGACGTCTCGGGCAAGGGCGTGGAGGCCGCCGTCTTCACCGGCCAGCTGCGGCAGTGCCTGCAGGCGCTGCACCGGGTCGAGTCCCGTCCGGCCCGGTTGCTGCGGCTGCTCAACGACGCGCTGCTGGAGACCACCCAGGCGCACGGCCAGGGCCGCTTCGCGACCATGGTGCTGGGGACGGTGCGTCCGCACCGCGACGGCGGCCTGACCCTCACCATGGCCGGCGGAGGTCACCTGCCGCCGCTGGTGCTGCGGTCCTCCGGCGAGGTCGAGCAGGTCGGCCTCACCGGGATGCTGGTCGGCGTGGTGCCGGATCCGCGGATCGGCGAGGTGACCGTCCAGCTGGAGCCGGGGGAGACCTGCCTGCTCTACAGCGACGGGGTGACCGAGGCCCGGGGCGGTCGGCGCGGCGACGAGCTGTTCGGCACCGACCGCCTGGTCGGCGCCCTCGCGGGCTGCCAGCGGATGCCGGCGCCGGCGCTCGCCGAGCGGGTCGAGCAGGTGACCTGTGACTGGCTCGGGCGCGGCGACCACGACGACATCGCCGTCCTGGCGCTGCGCGCCACCGGGGCGGGCGCCCGGATGTCCCGGCACCTGCACTCGGTGCCCCGCCCGCCCGAACAGAGGGAGAGCAACGAATGACCGCCCCGACCACCGAGGCCAGCCCCGACGCCGCCTTCCCCGGCTACCTCGACTGCCTCGCCGAGGCCGACGAGTACGCCGCGATCGACGTCGCGCTGGGGCTGGTCGACGCCGGGGTGCCGGCCGAGCGGGTCCTGCTGGACCTGGTCGCCCCGGCGCAGGCCGAGGTGGGTGAGCGGTGGGCGCGCAACGAGTGGAGCGTGGCGCAGGAGCACGCGGCGACCCACATCAGCGAGCGCGTGGTGGCGGCGATCGCCGCTCGGGTCAACCCGCGCCCCACCCGGGGGCGGATCGTGGTGGCCTGCATGGACGGTGAGTGGCACGCGCTGCCGCCCCGCCTGGTGGCCGAGGTGCTGCGGCTGCGCGGCTGGCAGGTCACCTTCCTCGGCGCGAGCGTGCCGGTCGCGCACCTGGTGTCGTACCTGCACCGCTACGACGCCGAGGCGGTGGCGCTGGCCTGCGCGCTGCCGATGCGGCTGCCGCACGCGCACCGCATGATCGAGGCGTGCCGGCGATCGGACGTACCGGTGGTGGTCGGCGGCCGGGGCTTCGGCGCCGACGGCCGGTGGGCCCGCCGGCTCGGGGTGGCCTGGGCGCCGGACGCGCCGACCGCGGCCGAACTGGTGGCCGACGAGCGGACCCTGCGCCGGGTGCCGCCGGCGCAGCTGTCCCACCTCGCCGACGACGAGTACGCGGGCCTGCTCAAGCGGCGCGGCGAGCTGATCGACTCGGCGCTGGCGGACCTGCGGGACCGGGTTCCGGGGATGCGCGACTACACCGGCGCCCAGATGGACTCCACGGTCAGCGACCTGGGCTACATCGTGGACTTCCTGGCCGCGGCGCTCTACGTCGACGACGAGTCGCTGTTCACCGAGTTCGTGCAGTGGCTGGTGGCCATCCTGACCAGTCGTGGCGTACCGGGCGCGGCGGTCGGCGCGACGCTTCACCACTACGGCGCGGTGCTGCACGACTTTCCCCGGGCCGGGCGGTTCCTCGCCGCCGGCGCGGCCGTGATCCCGGTGCCGAGCGGCGCGGGCCGGCGCTGATCGCCGGGGTGCCGGCCCGTACCCGCCCCGTGCTTATACTTGCTCCACTGCAAGCGTCCGCCTGCGGTGGGAGCGAGAGGGAACACGGTGACGTTCACCGTCACGTACGCCCCGCGCGACGGGGGTACGGCGTGCCTGCGCCTGGTGGGCGAGCTCGACATGAGCACGGCTGCCGAGCTCAACGCGGCGATCGACCAGCTCGCCGCCGACGGGCACCGGCACCTGGTGGTGGACCTCTCCGAGCTGACCTTCTGCGACTCCACGGGCATCGCCGCGTTCGTCCGCGGTGACAACCAGGCGGCGGCCGAGGGCGGCTGGTTGCGCGTCACCGGGGCGAGTGGCCGGGTGCAGCGGGTGCTGGTGATCACCGGTCTGGCGGACGTCCTGCGGTACGACCCGGACACGCCCGACCCAGCCTCGCGCACCGTGCCGTGATCGGCTAGATTTCCCCGGCCAGCAGGGGACCGAGAGGTCCGTTCCGTCACCAGAGATAAGCAGGTATCTCCCATGGGTCCAGGCACCCCGAGCCCCGTCCGCATCCTGGTGGTGGACGACGATCCCGGTGACGTGCTGATGATCGAGGAGGCCCTGGAGGACTCCGACGTCGACAAGGTCATCGACGTGGTCAACGATGGCCAGGAGGCGATGGAGTTCCTGCGCCGCACCGGCCGGCACACCGAGGCGCGTCGCCCGGACGTCATCCTGCTGGACCTGAACATGCCGCGGATGGACGGTCGCCAGGTGCTCAGCGAGGTCAAGCAGGACGAGGACCTGCGCACCATCCCGATCGTGGTGCTGACCACCTCCAACGCCGACACCGACATCGTCGGCAGCTACACGCTCCAGGCCAACGCGTACGTCACCAAGCCGATCGACCTGGACGACTTCAACGACGTGGTGCGCCGCATCGACGAGTTCTTCGGCCGGGTGGTCGTGCTCCCCAAGCGCGTCTGAGCCTTCCGGTCGCCCCGCGCGTCACGCGGATGCTGAACAATTTTCGCAGAATGTCCCCGGGTGGCGGCGGCACCGCCGAGGATCGGCAGGTGGGAAGGAACCAGCTGCCTGGGGGGCGACACCATGAGGTTCTCCGTCGTTGAGACCGGTTACGACCAGCGGCAGGTGGACTCCTGCCTCGACCAGCTGCACCTGCGGCTGACCCGGCTCGCGGCCCGGGCCGAGCGGGCCGCCGTGGCCGGCCGGGAGTGGGACCAGATCCGGCAGGAGGCGCTCGCGCTGCGCAGGCTGGTCGGCCGCCCCGCCGATCCGGCCGACGCCGACCGGGACGCCGTGCGTCGGGGCGTACCGACGGTGCAGCGGGAGGCGGCTCAGCTGCTCGACGCGGCGCGGCAGGAACTCGACGCCGCCCGCGAGGAGGCCCGCCGGCTCCGCGAGCGGGCGTACGCCGAGGCGGTGCAGGCCCGTCGGGACCTCGAGGTGGCCCTGGCCGAGCGCCGGCGGCGGGCGGAGCTGGTCGACCGGTTGCTGGACGGGACGACGGTGCCGGTCGACGCGCCGACCGCGGCGGCGGGGGTGCCCGTCTCGCGTGCCGTCGGCGCCGGGGCTGACGAGCCCGCTCCGGGCACCAGGGCGGCCTGACCCAGGGCGGAGGCAGGGTGACCGCGGTCGGGGTCCGCTGGCGCCGGCTCAGGCCAGCAGCGCGTCCACCACGGCGCCGGCCCGCTCCTCGTGCTTGGCGTACGCGTCGGGGAACGCGGAGATCTGCACGGCCTGGGCGGCGTCGGTGACGCTGAGCTCGGTCCAGGCCGGGATCTCGGCCAGCGCCAGGTAGAACGCCCGGGCGGCGTACGCCGGGTTCATCAGTTGGCCCACCGTGCCCCAGCCGCTGCTCGGTCGCTGCTGGAACAGGCCGACCGAGTCGTGGTCGGCGCCGGTGCCCTGGTGGGGGTACTCGGTGGACTCCGGGACGACGTCGCTGGCGAGGTTGTGCAGTTCGCTCTCCTGCATGGCGGTGGACAGCGCCACCACCAGGCCGCGCCGCGGCATCTTGAGCGCCACGCCCACGTCGACGATCACCTTGGCGTTGTCCATCTGGGCCTGGTCGAGCCCGGCGACGGGGCGGGGGCGGCGCGGCGGGGCCGGCACCTTCCGGAGGGCGGGCTTGCGCAGCGCGGGCGGCTTGGGGGCGACCGGGCGAGGGCTGGTGGTGGGGCCGGCCGGCGGCACCGGCACGGGGCTGCGGTCCAGCGACCGGGAGGACCGCTGTTGGGCCTCGGCGGCGATCGCCGCCCGGTCCGCCAGCACCTCGTGCACCGGCTGGGTGGGTTCGGCGGCCTCACCCCGGGAGACCCCGGCGAACCCGGCAGCGCCCAGACAGCAGGTCACGCCGGTGGCCAGCGCCACCCGCAGCGGGGTGGCACCCAGCAGGGGCCGGCGGGGCGGCTCCGGGACCCGGTGGCGGCCCACCCTCCGAAGGGTTGAGGGGGCATCGGTCGAACGGCTGTCCGGTCGCGTGGCGGTCGGCTTCTGCTCAGGGGAGTCGTCGGGATGCACCCGCCGAACCTAGAGAGCTTCCCGGCCGTTGCCATCGGGGTAGTTGGTGGCATGCGCCACAATTGGCCAGAATCAGCAGCGACATTAGCGTCAAGAAACAACGGAATTCTCGTAACTCCACAATCTATTATTCCTTATATGTCTGTTATATACGGGCAAAGCCGGCGTCGACTCGGATCGAATGTCGCCGTTGTCCGACTCGTACGTTCGGAGGAGGGGGCGACGTCGACCCGGGGAGGCGGGGTGGGGCCGTTGTGTCGGCTCAACCGCCCCGCCGCCACGTCCCCCTCGGTACGATGCGGACGGTGATCGGCAGTGTGATGGAGGAGCCCACCGCGGGCGGCGCGAGCCCGGCCCGGCACCCGCGGGGCCGGGTCGTCGCCGTCCTGGCCGTGCTGCTCGCCGCCGTGCTGCTCGGCCACCGCCTGGTCCCCAACGTGCACGGCTTCGGCAGCCTGCTGGACAGCGTCGCGCCGCTGCTCGGCCTCGGTGTGCCGCCGCTGGCGCTGGCCGCGCTGCTGCGCCGGTCCCGCACGGCCCTGCTCGCCGTGCTGCTCCCCGCCGTGGTCTGGGCGGCCCAGCACGGGCCCGCCTGGCTGCCGCCCGGGGCCGAGGCGGGTGAGACCGAGCTTCGGGTGGCCAGTCAGAACCTGCGGGTCGACAACCCGGACCCGGCGGCCACGGTGAGCGCGCTGGCCGGCGCGCAGCCGGACCTCATCGCGCTCCAGGAGGTCGCCGACGAGGAACGGATCGCCCCGGCGCTCGGCCGCCGGTACCCGCACCGGGCAGCCGTCTCCACCGTGGCGCTCTACAGCCGCTACCCGATCCGGACCGAGGCCGGGGTGGACACCGGACTGGGCTGGACCCGCGCCCTGCGGGCCGTCGTCGCCGCACCGGGCGGCGACGTCGCCGTCTACGTCGTACACCTCGGGTCGGCCCGGGCCGGCCACACCGCCACCCGGGACGGCACCGTGGCGGCGCTGGCCGGGGCGGTACGCGCGGACCCGGCGGGCCGGTTGGTGGTGCTCGGGGACCTGAACACCGCGAGCACCGACCGGTCCTTCCTGCCGCTGAGCCACCTGCTGCACGACGCGCAGGCCGACGCGGGCCAGGGGTTCGGCTTCACCTGGCCCGCCGAGCTGCCGCTGACCCGCCCGGACCACGTCCTCTACCGGGGGCTCACGCCCACCACGGCCGGGGTGCTGCACACCCCGGACAGCGACCACCGGGCGGTCACCGCCGGTTTCCGCTGAACCGCGCCCGTGGGTGCCGCCGGTCAGTGCCGGCCGTTCTCCGCCGACGTCACGGTCAGCCGGTGCCGGGTGCTGTCCCCGCTGGAGAAGGGCCAGAGCCGGTCGGCGTACTCGACCAGGGTGGCCAGCTGCTCCCGGCTCAACCCGGCGGACGAGATGGAGGCGTGCACGTCGGCGCGGTAGCGGCCGTCGTCGTCGCGCCCCAGCTTCGCCTCGGCGGTCACCTGGACCGTGTGCGCCTCGTCGGTGATCTCCCCGGCCGCCTCCACCGCAGCGTGGTGCAGGCAGGATGCGAACGCGGCGGCGAGCAGCTGTTCGGGCGTCAGCCCGGTGCAGTGCGGCGCCAGGGGTGACGCCAGCGCCGTGGAGAGCCCGCCGTCGTCGGTGCGTACGTGCCCACCCGTCGCGGTGGCCGTTGCCTCGTGCAGCCAGGAACTGGGATCCGGCATGGCGTTCCTCCCGTCGTCCACGCCCCGGCTACCCGGCCCACAGGCGGTGAAACGAGCGGGTCAACGCTCGGCGACGGTGTCCCACTCCAGCGCCGCCGCCTGGGTCGCCTCGGCCGCGGCCTGTTCGGTCCAGGGCGACACCACCGGCTGGCGGGGGCGGGGGCGGGGGACGATGTTCGCCATCGGCACGTACACCCGGGCGTCCACCACCTCGGCGAGCAGCAACGCCGCGACCAGGCTGCTGGGCCGCTTCTCCGGGTCGTCGTCCAGGCAGCGCCAGCACAGCTCGGCCACCTCGGCGGGCAGCCCCGGCACCTCCGGCAGCGGCTCGGGCGCCTGCCGCCGGCGCATCCCCAGCAGTTGGGTGGTGGAGTCGGCCGGATAGGGCAGCCGACCGGTCAGGCAGTAGTAGAGCAGCACCCCGAGGGCGTACATGTCGGCGGCCGGCGTGACCGGCCGGCGGTCCAGCTGCTCCGGCGCGAGGTACGCCGGGGTGCCCACCACCATCCCGTCGGGCGTGCGATCGGGGGCGCCGGCGGGGGTGGCGATGCCGAAGTCGAGGACCTTCACCCCGGCCGGGGTGAGGATCACGTTGGCCGGCTTCACGTCGCGGTGCACGATGCCGTGCGCGTGCGCGGCGGCCAGCGCCGCGCTGATCTCGGCGCAGACCCGCACGGCGATCCGCCAGTCCAGCGGGCCGTCGCGCAGGTGACTGGCCAGCGTCTCGCCCTCCGCCAGCTCCATCACGATGTACGCCGACCGGCTGCCCGGCAACGTCGCGGCGGTGCCGAAGTCGTGCACGCTGGCCACGTTCGGGTGCACCAGCCGCGCCGCCGAGCGGGCCTCCGCGCGGATCCGCTCCACCGAGGTCTCCGCCCCGTGGTCCTCGGGCGACATCACCTTCACCGCCACGGACCGGTCCAGCACCACGTCGTGTGCCCGCCACACCTCAGACATGCCGCCGATACCGATGCGCTGTTCGAGCTCGTACCGCCCGTCCAACGTCCGCATCGGGTGCTCCTCGGTCTCGTCCGCCGGGCTGGTGTCCGGCGCTGGAGCCTCCGGTACCCGGCCTCTCAGCAGCACAAACCGCCGGGGGTGTCGGAGCGGCGGGGGTGTCGGCCCCGACTGCGGTAACGTGCCGGACGGAGCCGGTCACACAGCGTGCCGGCCGGTGCGGACGGCGGTCGGGGATGGGCGAGGTGCGGGTGCGGTTCGTCGGCGGGCCGGCCGACGACCTGGTCCGGGACCTGCCCGCCGAGCCGGGCGGCGGGCCCCCCGCGCACTGGGTGCTGCGCCACCCTGGCGGCGCCGAAGTGCCCGGGGAGCCCGGGGCGGACCATCTCTACGAACGGGACCGTCCCGCCCCGGGTGGGGAGTGGACGATGCGCTTCGTGCACAGCTATCCGGTGGGTGCCGGCGAGTAACGGCTCAGCCTGCCGCGCTGGTGGTCTCCAGGATCACCGAGGCGACCAGCTCCGGGGCGTCGTACATCGGCACGTGACCGCAGTCGACGAGGTCCAGGTGGCGGGCATCGGGCAGTCGGGTCCGGGCGGCTGCGGCCTGCCGGTACGGCAGGATCCGGTCCCGGGTGCCCCAGGCGATGGTGACCGGCACGGCCGGTACGCCGGTGAAGGCGTAGCCGCGGCCGGCGCGGGCGACCGCCCGGAAGGCGTGTGCGTCGCGCAGCGCCCGGGTGTCGGCCAGCGCCACGTCGAGGGTGAGCCGGTCGGCCCGCGCCACGATCATCCCGAGCGCCAGTGCGCGCAGCGCCGGCCGGGCGAGCACCGCGCTCACCAGCGGCTCGGGCAGCCGGGCGGCGGCCCGGTGCGCGCCGAGCACGGTCATCGCCCGGCGCAGCTCCCGCGGGCTGCAGAAGCCGGCCGGGGAGAGGGCGGTGACCGAGGCCGCGTGGCCGGCGGCGGCGAGCTCCAGGGCGATCGCCCCGCCCAGGCTGTTGCCGGCGACGTGCGGCCGGTCCAGGCCCAGCGCCGCGCAGAACTCCGCGATCGCGGCCACCACCTGCGCCATGTCCCGGGGCAGGCCGGTCGGCGGCACCGGTGAGCGGCCGAAGCCGGGCAGGTCCAGCGCGACCACGTCGTGCCGGCGAGCAGGTCCAGCACCGGCAGCCAGGCCGCCCAGTGGTGCCCGATGCCGTGCAGCAGCACCAGCGGCGGGCCTGCGCCGCGTCGTTCGAACGCCACCCGCACGCCCGTGGAGGAGCCGTCACCAGCCGTGCCCACGACCGGAAGTTACCACTGGGTAACGCGCTGTGGTAGAGGCTTCCGGCTCCCTTGTCCGGCCGGTCGCAGGCCCGCCGGGCGGCACAGCTGGTACACAGGAAGCGCAGAGGTGCGGCACAGCGACGGCGCCCACGATGGGGGACATGGTCATGGAGGGGCAGGCCGCGCAGGGCCGCATCGAACTGCGCCGACCCGACGGCGAGCCGGTCCGGGTGCTGGTCGTCGACGACGAGCCGACCCTGACCGACCTGTTGTCGATGGCGCTGCGCTACGAGGGCTGGCAGGTCCGCAGCGCCGGCAACGGAATGGCCGCGCTCACCGCCGCCCGGCAGTTCCAGCCGGACGCCGTGGTCCTCGACGTGATGCTGCCCGACCTGGACGGCTTCCAGGTGCTGCGCCGGCTGCGCGAGCAGACCCCGACCGTGCCGGTGCTCTTCCTGACCGCCCGCGACGCCGTGGAGGAACGCATCGCCGGGCTCACCGTCGGCGGCGACGACTACGTGACCAAGCCGTTCAGCCTGGAAGAGGTGATCGCCCGGCTCCGGGCGCTGCTGCGCCGTTCCGGCTTCGCGGTGGCCGCCCGGGAGGACGCCGTGCTCACCGTCGGCGACCTCAGCCTCGACGAGGACAGCCACGAGGTACGCCGGGACGGCACCATGATCACGCTGACCGCCACCGAGTTCGAGCTGCTGCGCTACCTGATGCGCAATCCCCGCCGGGTGCTGAGCAAGGCGCAGATCCTCGACCGGGTCTGGAACTACGACTTCGGCGGCCAGGCCAACGTGGTGGAGCTCTACATCTCGTACCTGCGCAAGAAGATCGACGCGGGCCGGGCGCCGATGATCCACACCCTGCGGGGCGCTGGTTATGTCCTCAAGCCGGCGGAGTGACCTGAGCCGGCGGCTGCGGCGGTGGCTGGCCGGCTGGTCGCTGCGCCGGCGCCTGGTCGTCTCCGTGGTGGCGCTCCTCGCCCTGGTCAGCGTCGGCATCGGCGGGCTCACCACCGTGGCCCTGCGGCACTTCCTGATCGCCCAGGTCGACAACCAGCTGACCTTCGGTGACCGCCGGCCCGCCGAGCTGGCCCGGTGGTTCCGCTCCGGCGGCCCGTCCTGGCCGGGCCGGCCAGGCCCGCCGGGGGAGGAGGCCGACATCCCTGAGCCGCCGCCCAACTTGCCGACCGGGTCGATCGCGGTCCGGGTGCCCCCGGTGGGAGAACTCACCGCCGGCGTCCGCACCGAGAGCGCGACCACCGAGGCCGTCCCCGCCGCCGAGGTACGGGGCTTGGCCGCCGTGCCCATCGACGACCGACCTCGCACGGTCGAGGTCGGCGACCGCGGCGACTACCGGGCGATCGCGACCCTCTCGCCGCGCGGCGACAGGGATGTGCTCGTCCTGGCCATCCCACTCGCCCAGGTCGACGACACCATCATGTGGATGGTCGTCGCCCAGGCCGGCGTGGCGACAGCAGGGCTGCTGATCGCCGGCAGTCTCGGCGCGCTGATCGTCCGGGCCACGCTGCGCCCGCTCAACCGGGTCGCCGGCACGGCCGTGCGGGTCACCGAGCTGCCCCTGGACCGGGGCGAGGTGGCCCTGTCGGTGCGGGTGCCCGACGCCGACACCGACCCGCGTACCGAGGTGGGGCAGGTGGGGGCGTCGCTGAACCGGCTGCTCGGGCACGTCGCCGCGGCGCTCGCCGCCCGGCAGGCCAGCGAGACCCGGGTACGCCAGTTCGTCGCCGACGCCAGCCACGAACTGCGTACCCCGCTGGCCGCCATCCGCGGCTACGCCGAGGTGGCCCGGCGCGGCCGGGACCGGGTGCCGCCGGACGTGGCGCTGGCGTTGAGCCGGGTCGAGTCGGCCAGCACCCGGATGACCAGCCTCGTCGACGACCTGCTGCTGCTGGCCCGGTTGGACGCCGGCCGGCCGCTGGCCACCGGGCCGGTCGACCTCACCGCGCTGGTCGTCGAGGCGGTCGCCGACGCGCACGTCGCCGGTCCCGAGCACCGCTGGCAGCTCGACCTGCCCGACGAGGCGCTCGACGTGCCCGGCGACGCCGTACGCCTGCACCAGGTGGTGGCGAACCTGCTGGCCAACGCCCGGGTGCACACCCCGCCCGGCAGCACCGTGACCACCCGACTGGTCCGGCTGGGCGACGCGGTGGAGCTGAGCGTCACCGACGACGGCCCGGGGATCCCCCCGGAGCTGCGCGACGAGGTCTTCGAACGGTTCGCCCGGGGCGACAGCTCCCGGTCCCGGGAACACGGCAGCACCGGCCTCGGCCTGGCCATCGTGGCGGCCGTCGTGGAGGCCCACCACGGCGCCGTCACGCTGGACAGCGAGCCCGGGCGGACCGTCTTCACGGTCCGGTTGCCGGCAGGCCACAGCTGACCCACAGCCCCATCATGGGGCGGGAACAAGAACCTCGCCGAGGCTTCCGGCATGGACAGAACCGAGAGCCTGCTGGCCGTGCCGGACGGCCCGGCGGCGCAGATCCCGCCCACGCCCGACCCCATACCCGTCGAACCGGAACCGCCCCGCCGCGATCCCGCCTGGACCCGGCCGGCCCTGGTGGCGCTGCTGCTGGGCACCGGGCTGCTCTACCTGTGGGGGCTCGGCGGGTCGGGCTGGGCGAACTCGTTCTACTCGGCGGCCGTGCAGGCCGGTTCACAGAGCTGGAAGGCGTTCTTCTACGGCTCGTCGGACGCGGCGAACTCGATCACGGTGGACAAGACCCCGGCCTCGCTGTGGCTGATGGCCCTGTCGGTACGCGTCTTCGGGCTGAACAGCTGGTCGATCCTGGTGCCGCAGGCGCTGCTCGGGGTGTCCACGGTCGGAGCGCTCTTCGCCACCGTCCGCCGCTGGTACGGCCCGGTCGCCGGCCTGGTCGCCGGCGCGGTCCTCGCCCTCACCCCGGTCGCCACCCTGATGTTCCGGTTCAACAACCCCGACGCCCTGCTGGTGCTGCTGCTGGTGCTCGCCGCGTACGCCACGGTACGGGCGGTGGAGACCGCGGGCACCCGGTGGATCGTGCTCGCCGGCGCGCTGGTCGGCCTCGGCTTCCTCACCAAGATGCTCCAGGCGTTCCTGGTGGTCCCGGTCCTCGCCGGGGTGTACCTGCTGGCCGCGCCGACCGGGCTGTGGCGGCGGATCCGCCAGCTGCTACTGGCCGGGCTGGCCCTGCTGGTGGCCGGCGGCTGGTGGGTGGCGATCGTCGAGCTGGTGCCGGCTAGCGCCCGGCCGTACGTCGGCGGATCGCAGCACGACAGCGTCCTGGAGTTGACCCTCGGCTACAACGGGCTGGGGCGGCTCACCGGCGAGGAGGAGGGCAGCGTCGGGGGCGGCGGTGGCCCGTTCTCCGGGCAGACCGGCTGGCTGCGGATGTTCGACACCGAGGTCGGCGGGCAGATCTCCTGGCTGCTGCCGGCCGCGCTGATCCTGCTGGTCGCCGGGCTGCTGCTCGCCGGCCGGGCGGCCCGCACCGACCGCGCCCGGGCCGGGCTGCTGCTCTGGGGTGGATGGCTGCTGGTCACCGGGCTGGTGTTCAGCTTCATGTCCGGGATCTTCCACGCCTACTACACGGTGGCGCTCGCCCCGGCCGTCGGCGCGTTGGTCGGCATCGGGGTGGTCCTGCTCTGGCGCGAGCGCGGGCGACCGGCGACCGGGCCGGCGGGCCGTACGGTCCCGGCCGGCGGCACCGGCCCGGTGGACGGCGTCCCGCCGACGGATCCCGAGGCCCGGCGGGGGAGCGGCCGTGCTGCTGCCGCCACGGCGGTGCTGGCGCTCACCCTCGCGGTCACCGCCTGGTGGTCCTGGCGGCTGCTCGGTCGCAGCCCCGACTGGTACCCCTGGCTGCGCACCGGCGTGCTGGTCGCCGGTCTGGTCGCGGCGGCGCTGCTGCTGCTCACCGTCCGACTGTCCCGGCGGGTGGTCCCGCTGGCCCTGGTGCTGGGCGCGGCGGCGGCGCTGGCCGGCCCGGCCGCGTACGCCGCGCAGACGGCGGCCACCCCGCACACCGGCGCCATCCCGACCGCCGGCCCGTTCGTGGAGGGCGCCTTCGGCCCGGGCCGGGGCGGCTTCCCCGGCGGCGGCTTCCCCGGCCGCGCCGGCCGGGGGCAGGCGGGTGAGTTCCCCGGATTTCCCGGTGGCGGTCAGTTCCCCGGTTTCCCGGGCGGTGGCCAGTTCCCCGGTTTCCCGGATGGCGGCCAGTTCCCCGGCTTCCCGGGCGGACCGAACGGCACCGCGCCCAACGGCACCGGGTCGAACGGCAGCGGTCCGAACGGCAGCGGTCCGAACGGCAGCGGTCCGAACGGCAGCGGTCCGAACGGCACCGGGTCGAATGGCACCGGGTCGAATGGCACCGGGTCGAACGGCAGCGGCCAGAACGGCGCCGGTCAGCTTCCCGGACTGCCGGGTGGGTTGCCGGGCGGGCTGCCCGGTGGGGGCCGGCGGGGCGGCATGGGCGGGCTGCTCGACGCCCGTGAGCCCAGCGCCGAGCTGCGGGCGCTGCTCACGGCCGACGCCGACGCGTACACCTGGGTGGCGGCGACCGTCGGGTCCAACAACGCCTCCGGCTACCAGCTGGCCACCGGCGAGCCGGTGATGGCGATCGGCGGCTTCAACGGCAGCGACCCGTCCCCGACCCTGGCCCGGTTCCAGGCGTACGTCGCCGACGGGCGGATCCACTGGTTCGTCGGCGGCGGCGGATTCCGGGCCAACGGCGGCAGCTCCGCGTCGCAGGAGATCGCCACCTGGGTGGCCGAGAACTTCGAGTCGAGGACCGTCGACGGCGTCACCGTCTACGACCTGAGCAGCGGAAGGCAGGGCTGAGCGATGACCGGTACCCCCGCAGTACGCCCGGCGGTCGACGTCGCGGTGCAGGCGCCCACCGTGGTGCTGGACGTGGTGGTCCCCGTGTACAACGAGGAGGCCGACCTCGGGCCCTGCGTACGGCGGCTGCACGCGCACCTGGGCGAGCACTTCCCGTACCCATTCCGGATCACCGTGGCGGACAACGCCAGCGTCGACGCGACGCTGGCCGTCGCCGAGTCGCTCGCCGCCGAGCTGCCGAACGTGCGGGTGCGGCACCTGGCCGAGAAGGGTCGGGGCCGGGCCCTGCGGGCGGTGTGGGGCGCCTCGGACGCGCCGGTGCTGGCGTACCTGGACGTGGACCTCTCCACCGACCTGGCCGCGCTGCTGCCGCTGGTCGCGCCGCTGATCTCCGGGCACTCCGACCTGGCCATCGGCACCCGGCTGGCGCGTACCTCCCGGGTGGTGCGCGGCGCGAAGCGGGAGGTGCTCTCCCGGGGCTACAACCTGCTGCTGCGCGGCGCGCTGGCGGCCCGTTTCTCCGACGCGCAGTGCGGCTTCAAGGCGATCCGGGGCGACGTGGCGGCGCAACTGCTGCCGCTGGTGGAGGACACCGGCTGGTTCTTCGACACCGAGCTGCTGGTGCTGGCGCAGCGGGCCGGGCTGCGCATCCACGAGGTGCCGGTGGACTGGGTGGACGACCCGGACAGCCGGGTGGAGATCGTCCCCACCGTCCTGGCCGACCTGCGCGGCATCGGCCGGCTCGGCCGGGCCCTGCTCACCGGTGCGCTGCCGCTGCCGCGGCTGCGCGAGCAGCTCGGCCGGGCCCCGCTGGCCGCCCCGCCGGCGCAGGTGCCGGTCGGGCTGCCCCGGCAGCTGGCCCGGTTCGCCGCGATCGGGGTGGCCAGCACGCTGGCGTACCTCGCGCTGTTCGTGGCGGCCCGGGGCGCGCTCGGCGCGCAGCCGGCGAACCTGCTGGCGCTGCTGCTCACCGCCGTGGCGAACACGGCGGCGAACCGGCGGCTGACCTTCGGCATCAGCGGGCGCCGCGACGCCGGCCGGCACCACCTGCAGGGCCTGCTGGCCTTCGGGCTTGGCCTGGCGCTCACCAGCGGCGCGCTCGCCGGGTTGCACCTGGTGGCGGCCACCCCGCCGCGTGCGGTGGAGCTGGCCGTGCTGGTGGCGGCGAACCTCGCCGCCACCGTCCTGCGGTTCGCGTTGTTGCGGCTCGCCATGCACCACCGGCGCTGACCGGCCTCGCGCCGTCCAGGGCACGCCGTGGCAGGCTGAGCGGCGTGTATCGGGAACGACCGGCCGCGATCGCGGGCGCGGTGCTCTGGACCAGCCACAGCGCCGGAAGGCCGACCCGGGTGCTGCCGGACGGCTGCCTCGATCTGCTCTGGTCCAGTCGGGCCGGCCTGCTGGTGGCCGGTCCGGACCGTCGGGCGTACGTGACCGGGTCGGCCGCGGGCGAGCGGTGGCTGGGGCTGCGGCTGCCACCCGGAGTCGGCCCGGCGGTGTTCGGCGTTTCCGCCGACGAGCTGCGGGACCGCCGGGTGCCGTTGGAGGCGCTCTGGGGCCGGGCGGCCGGTGAGATCGCCGAGCGGTTGGGCGACCGGCCGACCGGCGCCGCGCTGACCGCGGTGGCCGCCGGCCGGCTCGCCGCCGCCGGTGGTCCGGACCCGCTCGGCCCGCGGGTGGCCGCGCTGCTCGCCGCCGGCCGGTCGGTGGCCGCGACCGCCGCCGAGGTCGGCCTCGACCCGCGCCTGCTGCACCGGCGCAGCCGGGCCCTGTTCGGGTACGGCCCGAAGACCCTGGCCCGGATCCTGCGGATGCGTCGGGCGCTGGCGCTGGCCGGCACCGGCATCGGGCTGGCCGAGGTGGCCGCCCGCACCGGTTACGCCGACCAGGCGCACCTGACCCGGGACGTTCGTGACCTGGCGGGGGTGCCGCCGCGGGCGTTGCTCGGCGGCTGATCCGCAGCCCGTCGCCCGCGGGACGCGGCGCCGCTCAGTCGCCGCCCAGCGGGGCGAACAGGTCGACGCCGTTGCCGTCGGGGTCGTGCAGCACCGCGTACCGCTGGCCCCAGAAGGCGTCCCACGGCGGCAGCTCGCCGTGGAAGCCGGCCTCGGTCAACTCCGTCCAGTACCGGTCCACCTCCGCCGGGTCGGCGCAACGGAAGGCCAGGGCGGCCCGGGGGCTGCCGGTCGGCGCCGTCCAGTTCGGGTGGAAGCCGAGGACCATCTCCACCGTGTCCCAGGCCAGCCGGAGCCCGTTGGGCAGCGTGATCTCCACGTGCGGTTCGGACTCCGCGCCGGCCGGGATCGGCAGGCCGAGTCGGCGGTAGAAGTCCAGCGTGCGGGCCATGTCGGTGACCACGCTGCCGAGCAGGTCGAGGTGAGGTGCCATGGCTCGGCACGCTACCGGCGGCTCGGCGGCCCGGTCTTGAACGAATCGGACGGGTGGTGTGCCGGGTGTGACCGTCACGGCGGAGTCGGGACGGCTACGGTGACAAGGAGACAATCCCGGCTTAACGGTCATCGCCGCCGCATGGTGGCGTCCGTTCACGCCGGCTTCCACGACGGCGAGGAGAGGAGCGGTCGGTGATGCACCTGGCCTACCTGGACGCGGGGTCCGGCAGCCTGATCGTGCAGGCGGTGGTCGGCGGAGTTGCCGGTGCGGCGGTCGCCGCCAAGCTCTACTGGCGCCGGCTGGTCGCCCGGTTCCGCCGGCAGCCCACCGACCACGGCTGAGCCGGGGCGATGGCGATCTCCGAGAGCGGCGTACGGGTCGAGCCCGGCTCGTTCCGTGACCCGGCGAACCGGGTCTTCCACGCCGGTGGCGACGTGCTGCGGGCGCTGGACGAGACGGCCGCCGCCGACTGGCGGGCGCTGGCCGGAAGCGAGTTCTTCCCGGCGCTGATGGCGTCCGGCCGGGTCTGCCGCACCGAACCGGTCGAGCCGGCCGGCCCGCTGCCGGAGAGCGGCCGGGCCTGGGCCGCGGTGCTGCGCCACGAGCGGATCCCGTTCGTGGCGCACCCGTACGAGTGGTCCTTCTCGATGCTGCGCGACGCCGCGCTGCTGCACCTGGAGATCCTGCGCGCCGCGCTGCCGGCCGGCTTCACCACCAAGGACGGCTCGGCGTACAACCTCCAGTGGCGCGGGTCCGACCCGGTCTTCATCGACGTCGGCTCGTTCACCCCGGTCCGCGACGGCGAACCCTGGGCCGGCTACCGGCAGTTCTGCCAGACGCTGCTCTATCCGCTGCTGCTCCAGGCCCACCTGGGGCTGGACTTCCAGCCGTTGCTGCGGGCCCGCGTCGACGGCATCGAACCCGAGCAGATGCGGCGGATCTTCGGCGGCGCCCGGCGGCTGCTGCCCGGCGTACCCACCCACGTGCACCTGCACGGCGCCATGCAGCGCCGCAACTCCGGCGCCACCACCACCGACGTACGCTCCCAGCTGCGCGCCGCCGGCTACTCCCGGGAACTGGCCCTGGCCACCGTACGCGGGCTGGAGAAGCTGGTCCGCCGGCTGGACCACCGGCCCGGCGCCAGCCACTGGGCCGACTACCAGCGCACCTGCGGCTACACGGGTCAGGACCGGGCGGCCAAGGAGCAGTTCGTGACCACCGCGGTCGCCGGCGACCCGGAGCTGGTGCTCGACCTGGGCGCCAACGACGGCCGGTACGCCCGCCTCGCCGCCCGGCACGCCCGGTACGTGGTTGCCGTGGAGCAGGACCCGGCGGTGGTCGACGAGCTCTACCGGGCCCTGCGCACCGAGCGGGAACAGCGGATCCTGCCGCTGGTGATGGACCTCGCCGACCCGTCGCCCGGTGGTGGCTGGCGGGGCGTGGAGCGGGCCGGCTTCACCCCGCGCGCGGCGTGCGCCGACGTGACGCTCGCCCTGGCGCTGGTGCACCACCTGGCCATCGGGCGCAACGTGCCGCTGCCCGAGGTGGTGGACTGCCTGGCCGGGTGGTGCGCGCCGGGCGGGCGGCTGGTCGTCGAGTTCGTCGACCCGGCCGACCCGATGGCGGTCCGGCTGCTGGCCAACAAGCCCGACGGGCTCTTCCCCGACTACCACCGGGAGGAGTTCGAGCGGCTGCTCGCCGGCCGCGGCCGGGTCGAACGCCGCCTGGAGCTGCCGTCGGGCACCCGTACCCTCTACCAGGTGGTCGTGGGTGGCTGACCGGACCCTCGCGCCGCCCGCACCGGCCGCGCCCGCGGCGTCGCCCGAGGCGGCGACCACCGCCGGCTGGCGGGTGGAGCTGCGCCGGCTGGCCGAGGTGGCCGCGCTGGTCGGCCTGGTGGTCACCCAGCCGGTGCTGGACGTGCTCGGGCACAGCCCCGACTTCTTCCTGTTCCATCGCGCCCGACCCTCGGACGTGCTGCTGCTGGCGGGGCTGATCGCGGTGGTGCCCACCGTGCCGCTGGCGCTGCTCGGGGCGGCCAGCCGGCTGGCTGGCCGGATGGTCCGCGCGGCGGTGCACACCGGGCTGGTCGGGCTGCTGCTCGCCGCGCTCGCGGTGCAGGTGGGACGGCAGGTGACGCCGCTGCGGGGCGTACCGCTGCTGCTGGTGGCGGCGCTGGCCGGCGCCGCCGGGGCGACCGCGCACCGGCGGTGGCGGGTGCCCGGCCGGGTGCTGCGGGTGGCCGCCGTCGGCCCGCCGGTGTTCGTGCTGCTGTTCCTGTTCGCCTCGCCGGCCTCGGCGGTGGTGCTGCCGCGCGGGCAGGGCGGAGCCGCCGGTCAGGTCGCGACGGGCGCCCACCCGCCGATCGTCATGATCGTCCTGGACGAGTTCCCGCTGGTGTCGCTGCTGGGCCCCGACGGCCGGATCGACGCCGCGAAGTACCCGCACTTCGCCGAGCTGGCCGGCGGGTCGACCTGGTACCGCAACGCCACCGGGGTCAGCGGCTGGACCCCGTACGCGCTGCCGGCCATGCTCACCGGCCGGTTCCCGGCGAAGTCGGTCGCCCCGCACTACTCGCAGTACCCGGACAACCTCTTCACCGCCCTCGGCGGCCTGTACGACGTCCGCGCCGAGGAGAGCATCACCCGGCTCTGCCCACCCAGCCGCTGCGAGCAGCCCCGCACCCCCGAGCAGGGCCTCGGCGTGCTGGTGCGGGAGAGCGGCAAGCTGCTGCGCCAGGTCGCCGCGCCGGTGGACAGCCGGATCGACCCGGAGGAGTCGTACCGGGAGCGGACCGCGGCCGAGGCGGGGCTGGACGCGGCCGAGCCGATCCCGGACGACCCGAAGTTCCGCTTCGACAGCCTGGACGACAACCAGCCGGCCCGGTTCACCAGCTTCCTGGCCGGGCTGCGCCCGAGCCCCCGACCGACGCTGCACTTCCTGCACCTGCTGATGCCGCACGCGCCGTGGGTGTTCCTGCCCTCGGGCGCCCGCTACGCCGCCCCCGAGGACCTGCCCAACGACGGGGCCGGTTGGGTGGACCTGGCCCGGGCCCGGCACCTGGCCCAGCTCGGCTACACCGACCGGCTGATCGGCGAGACGCTGCGGACCCTGAAGGCCACCGGCCTGTACGACCAGGCGCTGGTGCTGGTCACCGCCGACCACGGGGTGAGTTTCCAGCGGGACTGGCAGGGCCGGGGCCTGGACGCGATCAACCACGCCGCCGGGCAGGTGGCCTGGGTGCCGATGTTCGTCAAGGAGCCGGGCCAGCGCGCCGGCCGGGTGGACGACCGCAACTGGGAGCACGTCGACCTGCTGCCCACCATCGCCGACTACGCCCACGTACGCCTGCCGTGGCGGGTCGACGGGCGGTCGGCGCGGCAGGCCCCCCGGCCGGACACGGACAAGCGCTTCTACGACCGGCCCGGGCAACCGCTGACGATCACCGGCGGGGTGCCCGCCCCGCCACCGTCGCCGGCCGTCCACCCGCTGGTCGGCACCACGGTCGGCGACCGGCCGGCCGCGGGTGGCGCCACCGTGGCGAACCTGGCCGCGTTCCGTGACGTCCGGCCGCAGAGCGGGGAGCTGCCGGCGCTGGTCTGGGGCACGGTGCCGGCCTCGGTGCCGGACGGCACCCTGCTGGCCGTGGCGGTCAACGGCCGGGTGGGGGCGGTGGTGCCCGTGACGCCGCCGGACCCCGGCGGGCGCCGGTTCGCCGCCCTGCTCGCCGACGACCGGCTGTTCCGCCCCGGCGCCAACGACCTCGCCCTCTACCGGGTGGGGCCGGGGGACGCGCTGCGTCGGCTGCGGCTGTCCTGAGATAGCCTTCCGCCTTCGCGGACGAGCGGGTTTCCGATCGGCCAGGTCGGGAATCGGGTGACGCATACCTCACCCCCGAACCACGGTGGGCGGTATCGGCCGGACCGCGATTACGGTAAAAGCGAAGGCAATTCAACGAGGATTTCGCCGGCGAAGCGAGGAACCACATGACGGAAGTCAAGCTCGATCACCCGGGTGGCCAGCTCTCGATGCCGGTGCACAGCGCGGTCGAGGGCCCCGCGGGCATCGGGGTGAGCAAGCTGCTGAAGGAAACCGGGATGACCACGTACGACCCCGGTTTCGTCAATACCGCCTCCTGTTCGTCCGCGATCACCTACATCGACGGTGACGCGGGCATCCTGCGCTACCGGGGCTACCCGATCGAGCAGCTGGCGGAGAAGTCCTCCTTCCTGGAGGTCTCGTACCTGCTGATCTACGGTGAGCTGCCGTCCCAGCAGCAGCTGACCGAGTTCTCCGAGTGGATCCGGCGGCACTCGCTGCTGCACGAGGAGATGCGCCGCTTCTTCGACGGCTTCCCGCGCGAGGCGCACCCGATGGCGGTGCTGTCGTCGGCCGTGAGCGCCATCTCGACCTTCTACCAGGACAGCCTGGACCCGTTCGACTCCGAGCACGTGGAGATCTCCACTGTCCGCCTGATGGCGAAGGTCCCGACCATCGCCTCGTACGCGTACAAGAAGGCGATCGGCCAGCCGCTGCTGTACCCGGACAACTCGCTGGGCTACGTGGAGAACTTCCTGCGGATGACCTTCGGCGTGCCGGCCGAGCAGTACGAGGTCGACCCGGTGATGGCCCGCGTGCTGGACATGCTCTTCGTGCTGCACGCCGACCACGAGCAGAACTGCTCCACCTCCACGGTGCGCCTGGTCGGCTCCAGCAACGCCAACCTGTTCGCCTCGGTGTCGGCGGGCGTCAACGCCCTGTTCGGGCCGCTGCACGGTGGCGCGAACCAGGCCGTGCTGGAGATGCTGCAGAAGATCCAGGAAGACGGCGGCGACGTCCAGTCCTTCGTCCGCAAGGTCAAGGACAAGCAGGACGGCGTCAAGCTGATGGGCTTCGGCCACCGGGTCTACAAGAACTACGACCCGCGGGCCGCCATCGTCAAGAAGGCCGCCCAGGACGTGCTCGGCCGGATGGCCAAGCCGGACCCGCTGCTGGACCTCGCGATGCAGCTGGAGGAGATCGCGCTCGCCGACGACTTCTTCGTCTCCCGCAAGCTCTACCCGAACGTGGACTTCTACACCGGCCTGATCTACAAGGCCATGGGCTTCCCGACCCGGATGTTCACGGTGCTCTTCGCGCTGGGCCGGCTTCCCGGCTGGATCGCCCAGTGGCGCGAGATGATCAACGACCCGGACACCAAGATCGGCCGCCCGCGGCAGATCTACAGCGGCGCCGCGGCGCGGGACTACACCCCGCTGACCGAGCGCTGACCGGACTCGGCACGAGGAGAGGCCGCCGGCCCCGCGAGGGGTCCGGCGGCCTTTCGCGTACGCCTGCCGCGCAAGCCCGTGCAGATCTTCGCGCGAGGGTGCTGGAGCGGTCGGCGTGGACCGGTGCTGGCTTGCCGGACTCGCTCGGCAGCGGACGACTTTTCGAGCATCGACCGGCAGAATCCGACCCGCCAGACCCGCCAGACCCGCCAGACCCGCCAGACCCGCCAGACCCGCCAGACCCGCCCGGTGGGAAGGCCGGACGGGTCGGGGACGGTCGGCGCCGTCAGCGCAGGCCGGCGGCGGCGAGCAGGTTGCCGGCGACGGTGGGGGCGGTGGGCCGGCCCAGCGTCATCCGCAGTTCGGCGCGTTCGGTGGCGAACGCCGGGGCCCTGGTGATCGCGGCGGTGTAGGTGGCGGCGGTGCGGTGGGCGATGGCCGCCCAGCCGTACTGCTCGTGCACCATCGTCCGGGCCCGGCGGGCGATGTCGCGGGCACGCTCGCGGTCGGTGAGCAGCGTGTGCACGGCCTCGCTGAGCCCGTCCGGGTCCTGCGGGGCGAAGGTCATCCCGGTGACGCCCGGCTCGACGATCTCCGCCAGCCCGCCGGTGGCCGCGACGGCCAGCGGCGCGCCGGCCGCGGCGCCCTCCAGCGCCACCATGCCGAACGGCTCGTAGATGCTGGGGACCGCGAAGCAGTCCGAGGCGGCCATCACCGCCGGCAGGTCGGTGCCGCCGAGGAAGCCCGGCATGCTCACCGTGTCGCCGAGCCCGAGCCGGTGCACCTCGGCCTCCAGCTCACCCCTGTACGGGCCGTCACCGACGATCACGGCCCGCAGCCCGGGGTGCCGTTCGCGCAGCCGGGGCAGCCCGGCGATCAGGTGCTGGACGCCCTTCTCGTAGACCAGCCGGCCGGCGAAGGTGACCAGCGGGCCGTCGGCGGCGAAGCGGGCGCGGGCGGAGGCGACCGCGGCCACCGGAACCCGCCAGCGGTGCGGCTCCACCCCGTTGGGCACCACGTCGACCCGGTTCGGCTCGACCCCGAACAGCGCGCCCACCTCGTCACGCATGTAGCCGGAGCAGACGATCACCCGGCCCGACTCGTTGCTCAGCCAGTGCTCCACCCCGTGGATGGTGCGGTTCATCTCCTCGGGCAGCCAGCCCTGGTGCCGGCCGGCCTCGGTGGCGTGGATGGTGCTGACCAGCGGCACGTCCAGGTGGTCGCGCAGGGTCATCGCGGTGTGGGCGACGAGCCAGTCGTGGGCGTGGATGACGTCGTAGGCGCCGGTTTCGGTGGCGCGGAGGGCGGCGCGGGTGAGGGTGTGGTTGAAGGCCATGGTCCAGGCCAGGAGGGAGTCGGTGGCGAGGGGGAAGCGGACGGGGTCCTCGGCGGCGCGCAGGATGCGGACGCCGTCGGCGTATTCCTCCAGGGGTGCGCCGTCGGTGTGGCGGGTGACGACGGTGACCTCGTGGCCGGCGGTGGCGAGGGCGACGGAGAGGGCGTGGACGTGGCGGCCGAGGCCACCGACGAGCACCGGCGGGTACTCCCAGGAGAGCATCAGGATCTTGAGTGGACGGCCGGCGCCGCCCGTGCCGACCGGCGTCGACTGCCGGGGCAGGGTGGTGACGGTGGGCCGGCGGGTCCGGTCCGGGGCGGTGGCGGGCTGGTCGCCGAACCGCAGGGTGGTCACATTGATCTCCGTCCATGCACGCGGGGGTACGACGCCGGCATCGGTGGCGGCGGAGGAACAGGCTGAGGATTGGCCGAGGGCCGAGGTGGACACGCGCCCGCGCGCCCGCACCTAGCAAAGGCCATCGCGCGCCGAGGCGCATCTCGAAAAGGGCCATCGTGACGGATGACACCCGAACGTCCAGGCGGTACCAGGACGGTGGATATCGGTTACGGTCCGATCGGGTGGATTGCCGGCTCGAGTGGCGGGGCATTAGCGGCGTGCGCATCGGCGGTCCGCCCGACCGGAGCGCTCATGATCATGGTTGAAGGAGCGAGATGCAGGTCTGGCCGGGCGAGCGCTATCCCCTCGGTGCCACCTACGACGGGATGGGCACCAACTTCGCGATCTTCTCGGAGGTGGCGCAGAAGATCGAACTCTGCCTCTTCGACGAGTGGGACACCGGCGCCGAACGCCGGGTCGAGCTGCGCGAGGTCGACGCGTACGTCTGGCACGCCTACCTGCCGGGGATCGAGCCCGGTCAACGCTACGGCTACCGGGTGCACGGCCCGTGGGACCCCGCCAACGGGGTCCGCTGCAACCCGCACAAGCTGCTGCTCGACCCGTACGCCAAGGCGGTCGACGGGGAGATCTCCTGGGATCCGGCGGTCTACGACTACGAGGTCGGCGGCGACCCGGACCGGATGAACGAGACCGACTCGGCGCCGTACATGCCGAAGTCGGTGGTGGTGAACCCGTACTTCGACTGGGGCAACGACCGGCCGCCGCGCACCCCGTACCACCACTCGGTGATCTACGAGACCCACGTACGCGGCCTGACCATGCGCCACCCCGACATCCCCGAGGAGCTGCGCGGCACGTACGCGGCCATCGCCTCCCCGGTGATGATCGACTACTTCAAGCAGCTCGGGGTGACCGCGGTCGAGCTGATGCCGGTGCACGAGTTCGTGCACGACCACCGCCTGGCCGACCTCGGCCTGCGCAACTACTGGGGTTACAACACCATCGGCTTCTTCGCCCCGCACCACGGCTACTCGGCGCTGGGCCGCCTCGGCCAGCAGGTGCAGGAGTTCCGCGGCATGGTCAAGGCGCTGCACGCCGCCGGCATCGAGGTCATCCTCGACGTGGTCTACAACCACACCGCCGAGGGCAACCACCTCGGCCCGTCGCTGAGCTTCAAGGGCATCGACACCCCCAGCTACTACCGGCTCTCCGAAGAAGACCGGCGCTACTTCGTCGACTACACCGGCACCGGCAACAGCCTCAACGTCCGCAACCCGCACTCGCTCCAGCTGATCATGGATTCGCTGCGCTACTGGGTGACCGAGATGCACGTCGACGGCTTCCGGTTCGACCTGGCCGCCACGCTGGCCCGCGAGTTCTACGAGGTCGACCGCCTCTCCACCTTCTTCGAGGTGGTCCAGCAGGACCCGGTGGTCAGCCGGGTCAAGCTGATCGCCGAGCCGTGGGACGTCGGCCCGGGCGGCTACCAGGTGGGCAACTTCCCGCCGCAGTGGACCGAGTGGAACGGCAAGTACCGGGACACCGTCCGGGACTTCTGGCGCGGCGAGCCCGCCACCCTCGCCGAGTTCGCCTCCCGGATCACCGGCTCCGCCGACCTCTACCAGGACGACGGCCGCCGCCCGTTCCACAGCATCAACTTCGTCACCTGCCACGACGGGTTCACCCTCAACGACCTGGTGTCGTACAACGACAAGCACAACGAGGCCAACGGCGAGGAGAACCGGGACGGCGAGAGCCACAACCGGTCCTGGAACTGCGGCGTCGAGGGGGAGACCGACGACGCCGGCGTGCTGGCCCTGCGGCAGCGGCAGCGGCGCAACTTCCTGGCCACCCTGGTGCTCTCGCAGGGCGTGCCGATGATCGGCCACGGCGACGAGCTGGGCCGCACCCAGTGCGGCAACAACAACGCCTACTGCCAGGACAGCGAGCTGGCCTGGATCGACTGGGAGCGGGTCGACGAGGACCTGCTCGCCTTCGTCCGCCGGCTGACCGACTTCCGCGCCCGCCACCAGGCGTTCCGCCGCCGCCGCTTCTTCACCGGCCTGCCGGTCGGCGGCCGCGCCGCCCAGTCCCCCCTGCCCGACCTGGCCTGGTACACCCCCGACGGCCGGGAGATGAGCCACGAGGACTGGGGCAACGACTTCGGCCGCTCGGTGGCCCTGTTCGTCAACGGCGACGGCATCCCGGAACGCGGCCAGTACGGCCAGCGGCACCGGGACGACTCGTTCCTGCTGCTGTTCAACGCGCACGACGCGCCCCTGGACTTCACCCTGCCCGGGGAGGAGTTCGGGCCGCGCTGGGAGCTGGCGATCAGCACCGCGGAACCGGATCCGGAGAAGACGACGACGGTGGAGGCGGGCGGCACCATCTGCGTGCCGGACCGGTCGCTGCTGGTCCTGGAGAGGACGGTCTGACCTGATGCCCGACACCCCCCGACCCCCGAGGGCGCCGACGACGCGGGTGGGGTCGACCTACCGCGTGCAGATCCGCCCCGGCTTCGACCTGGACGCCACCGCCGGCGTCACCGGCTACCTGGCCGCGCTGGGCGTCACCCACCTCTACAGCGCCCCCCTGCTCACCGCCACCCCCGGCTCCCAGCACGGCTACGACGTGGTCGACCACCGCGCGGTCAACCCCGAACTCGGCGGCGAGGGCGGCCGGCAGCGGCTGGCCCGGGCGCTGCGCGCCGCCGGGCTCGGCCTGGTCGTCGACATCGTGCCCAACCACGCCGGGGTGGCCCAGCCCGCCGCGAACCCCGCCTGGTGGGACGTGCTGCGCCGGGGCCGGGCCTCGGCGTACGCGGACTGGTTCGACATCGACTGGGACCGGGGCCGGCTGCTGCTGCCGGTGCTCGCCGACACCCCCGACGCGCACGACGACCTCAAGGTGGTCGACGGCGAGCTGCGCTACCACGAGCACCGCTTCCCGATCGCCGACGGCACCGGCGACGGCGCCGCCCGGCAGGTGCACGACCGGCAGCACTACGAGCTGGTCTCCTGGCGGCGCGGCGACGGCGAACTGACGTACCGTCGCTTCTTCGCCGTCTCCGACCTGGCCGGTCTGCGGGTGGAGGACCCGGCGGTCTTCGACGCCACCCACGCCGAGATCCTGCGCTGGGTCGCCGCCGGCGACGTCGACGGCATCCGGGTCGACCACCCGGACGGCCTGCGCGACCCGGCCGGCTACCTGGCCCGGCTGCGCGCCGCCGCGCCGCAGGCGTGGCTGGTGGTGGAGAAGATCCTGGAGTACGGCGAGGAGCTGCCGGACTGGCCGGTGGACGGCACCACCGGCTACGACGCGCTCGCCGCCGTCAGCGGGCTCTTCGTCGACGGCGACGCCGAGGGCGACTTCACCGCCCTGGACGCTTGGCTCACCGGCCGGCACACCTCCTGGCAGGACCTCACCCACGACACGAAGCTGGCCGCCGCCACCCGGCTGCTCGCCGCCGAGCTGAGCCGGCTCGCCGCGCTCGCCTCCGAGCTGGACCGGCACGACACCCGGGCCGCCCTCGCCGAGCTGGCCGCCTGCTTCCCCGTCTACCGGGGCTACCCGCCCGAGGGCGCCCGGCACCTGGCGGCCGCCCGCGCCGAGGCGGGCCGGCGGCGCCCCGACCTGACCCGGACCCTGGACGCGGTCACCGCGCTGCTGCGCGACCCCGACCACGAGCTGGCCGCCCGGTTCCCGCAGCTCACCGGCGCGGTGATGGCCAAGGGCGTGGAGGACACCGCCTACTACCGGTGGAGCCGGTTCGTCGCCCTCAACGAGGTCGGCGGCAGCCCGGCCCACTTCGGCGTGCCGCCGGCGGAGTTCCACCGGTTCGCCACCGCCCGGCAGGTCCGCTGGCCGGCCGGGATGACCGCCCTGTCCACCCACGACACCAAGCGCGGCGAGGACGTCCGGGCCCGGCTCGCCGTCCTGTCCGAGCTGCCCGGCCGCTGGGCCGAGCAGGTGGCCCGCTGGACGGCGAAGGCCCCGCTGGCCGACCCGGACTTCGCCCACCTGCTCTGGCAGACCGCCGTCGGCGCGTGGCCGATCGAGCGGGAGCGGCTGCACGCGTACGTGGAGAAGGCGTCCCGGGAGGCGTCGGTCTCCACCAGCTGGGCCGACCCCGACCTGGCCTTCGAGCGGGAACTGCACGCCCTGGTCGACCGGATGTACGACGACCGGGAGCTGCACGCCGAGCTGACCGCGTTCGCCACCGAGCTGACCCCGGCCGGCTGGTCGAACTCGCTCGGGCAGAAGCTGGTGCAGCTGGCCATGCCCGGGGTGCCCGACGTCTACCAGGGCACCGAGCTGTGGGAGAACTCCCTGGTCGACCCGGACAACCGCCGCCCGGTCGACTTCGCCGTACGCCGGGAGCTGCTGGACCGGCTCGACGCCGGCGACCGGCCCGAGGTGGCCGCCGACGGCGCGGCCAAGCTGCTGGTGGTGTCGCGGACCCTGCGGCTGCGGCGGGAGCACCCGGAGCTGTTCAGCACCTACCGCCCGGTGCCCGTGCGGGGGCCGGGCGGGGCGCACGCGGTGGCCTTCGACCGGGGCGGGGCGATCGCGGTGGCCACCCGGCTGCCGCTGGGCCTGGCCCGTGCCGGCGGGTGGCGGGACACCACCCTGTCACTTTCCGTTAATCAGGTGACTGACATGTTCACCGGCCGGGTCTACAGTGGCTCTGAGCTGCCCGTGCATGATCTGTTGAGCACGTACCCCGTCGCCCTCCTCGCACCCACCGATTCCGTGGAGGCTGCCTCGTGACCGAATTCGCGGTGTGGGCCCCCGACGCTGCCCGGGTGCGGCTGCGCCTGCCCGGCGCCGCCGACCGGGAGATGACCGCCGACCGGGGCGGCTGGTGGCGGGCCGAGGCGCCCGACGCCGGCCCCGGCACCGACTACGCCTTCGTCCTCGACGACGACGAGCGGGCCCTGCCCGACCCCCGCTCGGCGTGGCAGCCGCAGGGGGTGCACGGCCCCAGCCGGGTCTACGACCATGCCGCGTTCGGCTGGACCGACCAGGGCTGGACCGGCCGGCAGCTGCCCGGCAGCATCCTCTACGAGCTGCACATCGGCACGTTCACCCCGGAGGGCACCTTCGACGCGGCCATCGACCGCCTCGACCACCTGGTGGAGCTCGGCGTCGACCTGATCGAGCTGCTGCCCGTCAACGCCTTCAACGGCGAGCACAACTGGGGCTACGACGGCGTCTGCTGGTACGCCCCGCACCAGCCGTACGGCGGGCCGGACGGCCTCAAACGCCTGGTGGACGCGGCCCACGCCAAGGGGCTGGGGGTGATCCTCGACGTCGTCTACAACCATTTCGGGCCCTCCGGGGCCTACGCGCCGATGTTCGCTCCCTACCTCAACGACCAGTCCAACACCTGGGGGCGCACGGTCAACCTGGACGGCCCGCACTCCGACGAGGTACGCCGCTACATCATCGACAGCGTGCTGATGTGGCTGCGCGACTACCACGTCGACGGGCTGCGGCTGGACGCCGTGCACGCCATGCCGGATTCCCGCGCCACCCACTTCCTCGAGCAGGTCGCCGTCGAGGTGGAGGCGCTCTCCACCCACCTGGGTCGGCCGCTGTCGCTGATCGCCGAGTCCGACCTGAACGACCCGACGCTGATCACCCCGCGCGAGGCGGGCGGCTACGGTCTGCACGCCCAGTGGAACGACGACGCCCACCACGCCCTGCACACCCTGCTCACCGGGGAACGACAGGGCTACTACGGCGACTTCGGCTCGCTGGAGTGCCTGAGCGACGTGCTGACCGGGGCGTTCTTCCATGCCGGCACCTGGTCCAGCTTCCGCAACCGCAGCCACGGCCGCCCGGTGGACCGGCAGCGCGTCCCGGGGCACCGCTTCGTGGCGTACCTGCAGAACCACGACCAGATCGGCAACCGGGCCACCGGCGACCGGATCTCCGCCACCCTGTCACCGGCGCTGTTGCGGGTCGGGGCGGTGCTGTTGCTGACCGCGCCGTTCACTCCCATGCTGTTCATGGGGGAGGAGTGGGCGGCGTCGACGCCGTGGCAGTTCTTCACCAGCCACCCCGAGCCGGAGCTGGCGGTCGCGGTGGCCACCGGTCGCAAGCGCGAGTTCGCCGCGCACGGCTGGCCGCCGGGCGACGTGCCCGATCCGCAGGACCCGCAGACGTTCGTCCGCTCCCGGCTGGACTGGGCCGAGCTGGACAAGGCCGAGCACCGCGAGATGTACGACTTCCACCGCCGGCTGATCGCCCTGCGCAAGTGCCGTCCCGAGCTCTCCGACCCCCGGTTGGGCGCGGTGGAGGTGCGCCACGGCGACCAGTTCCTGGTGATGCGGCGCGGTGAGTGTCTGGTGGTGGCGAACCTGGCAGATCGGTCGCAGCGGGTCAACCTGCCCGGGGTGGTGCGCCGGGTGCTGCTGGCCACCTCCGAGGGGGTCACGGTGATGCGGGACGGGATCCAACTGCCGGCGGAGAGCGCGGCGATCGTCTCGCTCTGATCCACGGGGTCCGTGGCGGGTTCAGCCGGTGCGGCCACGGGAGCCGGACGGGGCTGCGGCCCGGCCCTTGACGTCGTAGGCTGCCGATCGCCCTGGGAGCCGGCCTTCTCCTCGCTGCCTGCGGCAGCTGATGTCGTCGACGACTCACCTTCCGGGCTGCCCGGCCCGGCTGAGGGAGAGCCGGTGTTCATCCCGGGCGTCGAGTGGACGAGGCACTTCGCTGGTCGCGGTGCCGGACGGGGGCGATGATGACTGTCGAGGGTCGGATCCAGTGGGCCAGGACGCTCTATGAGCGGGCCGTGTTCAACGGTGACGCCGACGCGTTGAAAGATGCGGCGCGGGCGCTGGACGCGGTGGAGGCCGATGGCGCGCTCGCGCGCGGACGGATCCTGCACGCGCGGTTCCTCCTCGACCGCGGTCGACCCGGCTCGCCGCCCGTCGAGGACCCGGCCGAGTTGCCGTTGTTCCGCCGTGCGCTGGAGTTGTACCGGGCCCTGGGCGACACCCGTGGCGAGGCGGAGGCGTTGTTCTGGATCGGCTGCCTGTACCAGGTCATCCGTCGGGACGACGAAAGCGCCGTCGCGGACCTCGAACGGTCCCGTGAGTTGGCGGCGCGGGTCGGCGACAGGTCGACCGAGTCCGAGGCGCTACGGCATCTCGGCATCGCCGCGCACACGGCCGGCCGGCTTGACGAGGCGACCGAGCGGCTCGCGGAGTCGACCCGGCTGCGTCGGGAGTGCGGGGCGATGCCGGGTGTCGCCGCGAACATGGTCGGGCTCGCCTACATCGCCGCCGCACAGGACCGTCGCGCCGACGCGCTCGCGACGCTGGACGAGGCCCACGCGATCGCCGAGGCACACGGTGCGCTGGCCGTCGTGCGCCAGATCGACCAGGCGAGGCAACAGATCTCCTGAGGCTCGGCCGCTGGCCGGGGTGCCCCACCTCTGTCTGGTCGGGCTGCTGCGCCGGCCGAGGACCTGGACCGTCGCCTCCCGGCGCTACACCTCCGCAGGGCCTGTCGTTATATCGTCTGGCGTAGTACGCTGGGCGATATAACGACGGTTGGAGTAGCAGCATGGCGAGCGACGAACCGAGCCGGTGGGCCGAACCCGGCCTGCTGATCCTGGCCAGCCTGGCCGACGGCGCCAAGCACGGCTATGCGATCACCACGGATGTCGCCGAGCAGGTCGGGGTGACCCTCGGCCCGGGGACGCTCTACGCGGCGCTGACCCGGCTGGAGAAGGCCGGCCTGATCGAGGGCCTGCCGGCCGAGGGGCGGCGTCGGCCCTACCGACTGACCGCAACCGGGGCGGCCGAGCTGTCCGCCCAGGCGACCCGGATGCAGCGGTTGGCCGCGTTGAGCCTCGGCCGCCTCGGGGCGACGCCGGCATGAGCGGGGACGGCCGGCTCGTACGGACGCTGGTGGCCTGCTACCCGGCCCGGTGGCGTCGTCGGTACGGCGAGGAGTATGCGCAACTGCTGTGCGACCTACGGGTCCACCGGCACGCCGGGCTGATCCTCGACTCGTTGCTCGGTGCCGTACGCGCGCATGGAGGTGTGCTCATGTCCGAGGGTTCGCCGACGACCGCGGTGGTGTGGGCGGTCGGGCTGTTCACGGTGGCCGGTCTCGGCTTCGCCAAACTGGCCGAGGACGTCGGCGGCCGGGCCGGCGGCGCCTACGCGCTGCTCGTGGTCGCCGCCGTGGTGGCGCTCTCGGCGTCGGTGCTCGCCACGGCGCCCGCCGCACTCGCGGCGGTCCGCGCCGATCGCCGTCGGTGGTGGCACCTGGCCGTTCCGTTCGTCGGCGTCCCCCTGTGGTACGGCGTCCTGCGGGTCGCCCTGGCGATCTCGGCCGGCCACCCGGTCCACTCGGCCCCCAACGTGGCCGCGTTCGCGCTGGTCACCGGCGTCGGGATCGCCGTGGTCGGCGCCACCGCGCTGGCCGCCACCCGGGTCCTGCGCCAGGCCCCGGCCGGGCCGCCGACCGGGCCCGACCGCATCGCCCGCACCGTCGTGGTCGCCGGCATGGGTGTGGCCACCGGCGCCGCCGCGGCCTGGGGACTTCGGGTGCGGGCGGTCGACCCGGCCGTGTTCCGCGGCGCCGACGGCATCCTGGCCACCCCGTTCATCTCCAGTTGGATCGCCGTCGTGGCCGCCCTGGCCGCTGCCACCGCCCTGGCCGCGACGCACCGCCGCCGACGGCCGACCACGCCGCGGTAGGTCCGCCGCCACGTCCCGGTCCGCTTCCGACCTTCCGGCCACCGCCGAGAAAGGGCGATGCCCCGTGTCCGCGCCACCAGTCATGATTCATGCCGACGGGCTGTCGAAACGCTACGGCCCACGGCAGGCCGTCGAGCAGCTCTCCTTTGCGGTGACGGCCGGGCAGATCTGCGCCCTGCTGGGGCCGAACGGCGCCGGCAAGACCTCGACCATGCGGATGCTCGTCGGCCTGGCCAGGCCGGACACCGGCACGGCGTGGATCGCCGGGCAGCCCGTACGCCTGGGCGCGCCGGTCCTGCGGCGGGCGGGTGTCCTGATCGACGGGCCCGCCTTCGTCCCGCACCTGACCGGTGCTGCGAACCTGCGGCTGCTGTGGGGCGCCGCACGGCGGGACCTGCCCCCGCCCGCGCTCGACGCCGCCCTGGAGCTGGCCGGTCTGGGGCCGGCGATCGACCGGAAGGTCGCAGGCTACTCGACGGGTATGCGGCAGCGGCTCATGCTCGCCCACGCGCTGATGCGCGACCCCGATGTGCTGATTCTCGACGAGCCGACCAACGGACTCGACCCCGCAGAGGTGCGAGCGCTGCGGCGACACCTCGCCGCGCGAGCCGCCGCGGGCGCCGCCGTCCTGGTCTCCAGCCACCAGCTCGGTGAGGTCCAACTGCTGGCGAGTCACGTCGTCGTGCTCAGCCGTGGTCGACTGGTCGCCGCCGGTCCGCTCGACGCGATCGTGGGCAGCCACCGGTCGCTGGAGGACGCCTACCTCGCGATGACCGAAGGAGCGGACCGTGCTGCGTTTTGAGCTCGCCACCCAGCTCCTGCGCCTGCGTACGCTGATCGCCCTGCTCTGCCTGGCCGCCGTTCCGGTCGTCGCCGGGCTGTCGCTCGCCTCGTCCGCCGGGCACCGCAACGGCGACGAGGCCGGCCTCTACGGCGCGTCCCCGTTCTCGTCGCTTAATCATGCGATGGCCAGCCTGCAGTTCACCGGCCCGTTGCTGTTGCCGATCGTGGTCGCGCTGCTGGCCGCCACCATCGCCTCGGCGGACCGGGACTGGGGCGTCCTGCGCTACCTCTACGTCGCGCCGGTCACCCGGGGCCGGCTGCTGGGGGCCAAGCTCGCCGCCACGGCCGTCGCCACCGGCGCGGCCGTGCTGAGCGTGCTGGTGGGCGGCCTGGCCGCGGGCACCTTCCTGTTCGGCTGGCATCCGTTCCACGTCATCGGCGCCGCCGACCTCACCGCCGGCGCCGCGGCCCTCCGGGCGTTGTCCGCCATCGGCTACACCCTGCTGTGCATGCTGGCGATGGCTGCCATCGCCTTCGTGCTGGGGCTGCTCCTGCCCCGGGGTGTCGAGGCGCTGGCCACCGGGATCGGCTTCGTCGTGGTCGCCAGCGTCGTCAACGGTCAGGGGGCGCTCCACGCGGTGGCCGTCGTCCTGCCGGTGCACTACTGGCAGAACTGGGTGGGGCTGTTCGCGCCGGCCGGGGCCGCCGGGCTGGGGTTGGGCGCAGCTGTCCAGGCCGCGACGATCGCCCTGTGCCTGGCCGCGAGCTGGGTTGTCCTGCGGCGCCGCGATCCGGCCGCGTGACGCCTCGGCGGCTGGCCTACGGTGAGACTGAGCCGGAGGGATGACCGATGACCGATCTCCACCGGCGCTCGCGGTCGCCGCGGTGACGGCCGTGCTCGTCCCGGCGGCCGCCTGCACCAGCGCCGACGCGTCGACGTTCAAGGCGCTGGCCGCCGCGGCGGTGCTGGACGCCACCAGCGAGGCGCAGTGGGACGAGCGGGTCCGGTCCACCGCCGCCGACCTGGTCACCTACTCGCCGGTGACAGAGAAGCACGTCGGCGACGGGATGACGCTCGGCGCGGTGGCCGAGGCGGCGGTGCGCTACAGCGACAACACCGCCGGCAACCTGCTGCTCGAACGGCTCGGCGGGCCGGCCGGACTGGAGGCGGCGCTGCGCGGGATCGGCGACACCGTCACCGAGCCCGCGCGCACCGAACCGAGCCTCAACGAGGCCACCCGGGCGACGTCCGGGACACCAGCACGCCGCGGGCCCTGGCGACCGACCTGCGGGCGTACGCGGTGGGCGACGTCCTCTCGGCGGCGGACCGCGCGGTCCTGGTCGACCTGCTCAGGCGCAACACCACCGGGGCGAAGCTGATCCGGGCGGCCATGCCGGCCGGCTGGCAGGTCGGGGACAAGACCGGCGCGGGCGGGTACGGCAGCCGCAACGACATCGCCGTGGTGTGGCCGCCCGAGGGCGCCCCGCTCGTGCTGGCGGTCATGTCCACCCACCCGGCGAAAGACGTCGAGGCCGACGACGCCCTGGTCGCCCGGGCTGCCGAGCTGGCCCTCACCGCCCTGCGCTGAGCCGCCACCGACCACCTCATCGGCCCTCGCCTTCGCCCTCGTCCTCGACGAACTCGAGCAGGTCGCCGGGCTGGCAGTCGAGCACCCGGCACATCGCCTCCAGCGTGCTGAATCGGACCGCCTTGGCGCGGCCGTTCTTCAGCACGGCCACGTTCGCCGGGGTGAGCCCGACCCGTTCCGCGAACTCGCCCACGCTCATCTTGCGTCTGGCCAGCTCAACGTCGATGCGTACGACGATCGGCATCAGATCACCGCCTCCATGTCGGTACGCAGCGTGGTGGCCTGCCGCAGCAGCGCCCGCATGACCACCATCAGCAGCCCCAGCACGGTGACCCCGGCCGTCATCAGGAAGAACGCCACGATCGGCCCCGGGTCGTCGGCGCGCAGGCCGACCCAGAGGAACACGCCGACCAGGGTCAGCCAAGCGGCGGCGATCGCCCAGACGATGACGTCGACCCAGACCAGGGCGCCCTCGGTGAAGATCCGGTCGCGTCTGACCAGGGTGAGCAGCTTCCAGGTGGCCACGATGACCACCTGGACGCAGACCACCCAGAAGACGGTCACGGCGGTGGACGGCCAGCGCAGGTACGCCTCGTCCGGGTTCTGCCGGGCCAGGTAGGCGAACTGGCCGGGCAGGGAGAGGGTCTCGAACGGGATCAGCACCGCGAAGAGCACGGCCAGGACGACTCGGAGGGCGGTCACCGCCAGACGCTCGGTCAGCATGTATCGACTATCACTCATTAGCTATCGAAAATCAATAGAAACGGGGCCTGTGATCGCTGGGGACGGGTGGCTGACGGCCGGCCCGCGTTGCCACCTCGAGCGCCTGCAGACCTGAGAGCGTGGACGATTCATGACCCGGGCGGGCAGCCCTGGTGGTGGACCCGGGCAGCGGTCCCGGCAACCGGCGGCGTGCAGTCGACGATCCATTCGACCCTCCGGACACGCCATGGCCGGATGCCACCGGCCCGATCCGGCGGGACTAAGCTGTGGGGCATGGACCCGGCACGCTCCGTCCGCGCTCTGCGAGCCCCGTACGAGGCCCGCCCCGGGCGGCGGGCGGTCGTGGTCCTCGACCTGGGCGAACTGCGGGGCCCCGTCAGTGGGGTGGTGGAACTGCCACACCGACTGTTCTGGCAGCCCGAGCGGCGGGTGGACCTCGACTCTCCCGGTCTGCTGCCCTGGATGTACGAGACGGTGCTCACCGAAGCAGTCGACCCCGACGAACTCCGCGACTGGCTGCACGGGCCCACTCTCACCGCCCTCTGGCCCGACCTCTATCTGCCCCGCGGCGTACGGCGGGCCTGGGAAGAGCACCACGCGGTGCTGCGGGCGCGGAATATCGCTGCCTGATGCCCTCGGTGCCTGACCCGTTCCAGCAGCAGGTCGCCCGTATCGCGCTCACCGTCGCCCACCGCCACGGCTTCGCTCTCGCCGGTGGTCAGGCGCTCATCGCCCACGGCATCGGTGCCCGACCCACCGAGGACATCGACCTCTTCACCGACATCGACGGAGGGGTGGCCGCAGCCGCCGACCTGGTGCGTGACGCCCTTGTCAACGCAGGCCTCCAGGTGGACTCGATCGCCGACTCCGGTGAACTGGAGGACGTCTTCTACGGGTTCGACCATGACATGATCGAGTTCGAGGTCAGCCGCGACGACCAGAGCGTGCGAGTGCAGCTCGTACGCTTCGCTCGCCTGAACGACCCGGTGGACAGCAACGTGGGCCCCGTGCTGCATCGCGACGATGTGATGAGCACGAAGGTCGCTGCCATGATCACCCGGGCTCAACCCCGTGACTATGTCGACGTCGCGGCGGCCCTCGATCGCTACACCATGAACGAGTTGCTGGCACTCGGTCGTCGTGCCGACCCGGACATCAGCACTGACGAGATCCAGGATGCTCTCCGCCGGCTCGACCGGCTCCCCGACACCGTATTCGCGCTCTACGGCCTTGCCCCGTCGCAGGTAGCGGAACTACGCAACGCATTCGAGGGCTGGCCCCGCACGGCTCAGTGGTGACCACCGTCGTTCTCGGTGTCTCCCAACCCCGCCCACGGTCGTTGCCGCCGCGGCGAGCGTGTCGAGCGTGGCGGCCCCCGTCTCTCGGGTCAGGGGATCGGCCACTCGTGCACCGGCCGGTTGCTGTGCATCAGGTCCACGTAGTGCCGGACCACCTCACGCAGCGCCGCCGGCCGGTCCAGGTGGTCGGCCTGCTCGAACCGGTGCAGCGCCTCCACCTGCCAGCTCGCGCCGTTGCGTCCGGTCAGGCAGCGCTGCTCGATGATGCCGAGCAGCCGGTCCCGCTCGGCCGGGTCGACACCCCAGCGATCCAGCCCGTGGTACGCCAGCGGCAGCAGCCGGCGCAGCACCAGCTCGGTGGCCGGCAGGTAGCCCAGCGCCGGCCAGAACACCTGGGCGTCGATGCCGTGCCGGGCGCAGCTGGTGAAGTTCTCCTCGGCGGCGCTGAACGACATCTGCGACCACAGTGGCCGGTCCGACTCGGCCAGGGCCCGGACCAGCCCGAAGTAGAACGCCCCGTTGGCGACGGTGTCCACCACGGTCGGACCGGCCGGCAGCACCCGGTTCTCCACCCGCAGGTGCGGGCGGCCCTTCAGCACGTCGTACACCGGGCGGTTCCAGCGGTAGATGGTGCCGTTGTGCAGCCGCAGCTCGGCCAGCTTCGGCACCTCACCGGCGGCGAGGGCCTTCGCCGGGTCCTCCGGGTCGCAGACCGGCAGCAGCGCCGGGAAGTAGCGCACGTTCTCCTCGAACAGGTCGAAGACGCTGGTGATCCAACGCTCCCCGAACCACACCCGGGGACGTACCCCCTGGGCCTTGATCTCCTCCGAGCGGGTGTCGGTGGCCTGCTGGAACAGCGGCACCCGGGTCTCCCGCCACAGCTCCCGGCCGAAGAACAGCGGCGAGTTCGCGCCCAGGGCGACCTGGATGCCGGCCACCGCCTGGGCCGCGTTCCAGTAGTCGGCGAACTGGGCCGGGCTGACCTGGAGGTGGAACTGGGTGCTGGTGCAGGCCGCCTCCGGGGTGATGGTGTCCGCGGTGGCGCGCAGCCGCTCCACGCCGCTGATCGAGATCGGCAGGTCCTCGCCGCGGGCGGCGAAGATCTGCTCGTTGAGCAGCGCGTAGCGCGGGTTCGCCGAGAGCGTCTCGGCGGTCAGGTGCTCCGGCCGCAGGGTGGGCAGGATGCCGATCATCACCATGTGCGCGTCGACCGTACGGGCCTTCGACTCGGCCTCGTTGAGGCTGGCCCGGACGTGCTCCTCGAACTCGGCGGTACCGGTCCCGGTCAGCCGGCGCGGTGCGACGTTGATCTCCACGTTGAACTGGCCCAGCTCGGTCTGGAAGTCCGGGTCGGCGACCGCGGCCAGCACGTCGGCGTTGCGCATCGTCGGCATCGAGTCGTCGTCGACCAGGTTGAGCTCGATCTCCAGGCCGGTCATCGGCCGCTCCACGTCGAACCGCGACTCGCGCAGCATCTCGGCGAAGACGTCCAGACAGCGGCGGACCTTCTCCCGGTACCGGGCCCGGTCCTCCCGACTGAAGGTACGCGCACCGACGTCCTCGCCCATGGTCACCACCCTGTCACCGTTGGTCTCCCCAACCTCGCACGGGTCGGCGGGCGAGGGAAAGACCCGAAGGACTCTTTACCTACCCAGTCGTGGCCCGGGTGATCCCCGTCGCGTGTGGGCGCGCGTACCGAGGGTGGCGGCCGGGGAGTGGCTAGCATGGCCACGGACGAGGGAGGACCATGCGCGAGAAGACCACCCGGCTGTTCGTGGCGGCCGCCATCGCCGAGGCGTGCTCCTGGCTCGCTCTGCTCGTCGGCATGGCCGTGAAGTACGGGCCGCCGGACAACGAGATCGGCGTCAAGATCTTCGGCCCGATCCACGGCGCGCTCTTCGTCGCGTACGGCCTGCTGGTTCTCGCGGTCGCCCGGCTGCACCGGTGGAGCCTGCCGGTGACCGCCCTGGCCCTGGCCTGCGCGGTGCCGCCGTTCGCCACCGTCGCCTTCGAACGCTGGGCCCGGCGGCGAGGGCTGCTGCGGGTCACCGCGACGCCCCGCCGCGACCTCACCCGGGTCGGCTGAACCCGGTCGGCGAGCACGGCCGCCGACCCCCTGGGCCTGCGCCAGGGCGAACCCGGGCGGCCTGCGCTCAGCCGGTGAGCACCGACCAGGTGACCAGCGCCGCCACCAGCAGCGCGCCGAGGATCGCCTGGAGCAGCAGCGGCGGTCCCAGGTGCGACCAGAGGGTCGGGATGCGCGGAGTGAGCAGTTGACCGGTGGTGAGGTTGACGATCCGCTCGATCCGCGGTGGCAGGTCGGCGTCGCGCTGCGGGCGCAGGGTGATCTGCACGTGGTCGGCCGGGTGCAGGGCGCTCTGCGGCAGGTGCCCGTGCAGCTCCACCTCGCAGAGCCGGCCGGCGCCGTCGCGCAGCCGGACCGGGGTGACCAGGAACTCCGGGCCCTGCTTCAGCTCCTTCCAGCTGCGCCGGGCCCCACCGCCGCCGGTGGAGAGCAACGCCCGGGCCAGCCGCAGCAGCAGCCCCACCAGCCCCGCGGCGGTCAGCACCGCCACCAGCACCGGCTGTCCCACGCGTACCTCACGCGGGTAGCCGTCGAGCAGGCGGACCACCCGGGCGGTGATGATCCGCTCCGTCGGCCGGACGATGCGTGGATAGTGCAGGTCTGTGTCCATCGATCACCACCGAGAGTCCTGTTCCGTTCACTGATGGTATCGGCCATTGAGGTTGAACGACGTGAATGAATCCTGGTCACGGGTGGTGTGGAGGTCAGGTGACAAGCGGATCGGTGCGGGTATGCGGAGGGCCGAGCCGGAAAGGGGTCGAGCATGCAGCTGTCCTTCCTGCGTCCGCTCTACGACCGTCCCGGGCCGTGGTGCTCGGTCTATCTGGACGCCTCCCGGGACACCCACGATGCGCATCCCCAGGTCGACCTGCGGTGGCGAGCCCTCAAGGGCAACCTGCTGGAGCAGGGCGCCGACCCGGCGACCATCGACGCGGTCGAACGGGTGGTGCGCGGCCACGATCCGATGGCGGGGGACTACGGCCTGGCGGTGTTCGCCACCGGTGGCCGCGTGGTGCTCACCGAGTACCTCTCCGCGCCACCGCTGCGCGACCTCGCCACCTGGTCCACCCTGCCGCACACCATGCCGCTGGTGGCCCAGCGCGGCGAACAGGTCGCCTGGGTGCGGGTGCTCGCCGACCGTACCGGTGCCGACGCCGTCGCGGTCAGCGCCGGCGGGGTGCCGCGCCGGGCCAGCGTGCAGGGCCGGGAGAGCTACCAGCTGCGCCGGGTGCAGCCCGGCGGCTGGTCCCAGTCCCGCTACCAGCGGGCCGCCATGGAGGCCTGGCACCACAACGCCGGCGACGCCGCGGCGGCCACCGTGGAGCTTGCCGAGAAGGTCGGCGCCGACGTGGTCGTGGTGGCCGGCGACATCCGGGCGACCGGCATGATCGCCGCCCAGCTGCCCGAACGCTGGCAGGACGTGCTGGTCCGCACCGACGCCGGCAAGCGCGCCGGTGGCGCCGACCCGGTCCGGATGGACGACCTGACCGTGCAGACCATCGCCGAGGTGGCCGACCAGCGGATCACCGCCGCGCTGGACCGCTTCGGCATGCAGGAGGACGTGGGCGCCGGCCTGGACGCCGTGGTCTCCGCACTGCAACGCAACCAGGTCGACACCATGCTGATCGTGGACGACGCCTCCGCCGACGGCGAACTCTGGATCGGCCCCGACCCGACCGAGATCGCCACCGACCCGGCCCAGCTGGCCGCCATGTCCGTCAGCGACCCGCAGCGGGTCCGGGCCGACGCCGCGCTGCTGCGGGCGGTGGCCGGCACCGACGCCGAACTCACCGTCCTCGCACCCGAGGAGGCGCCGGAGCTCACCGACGGCGTGGGCGCGGTCCTGCGCTTCGTGGACGCCAGCACCCCGGGTCGGGGCAATGGCTGAGCGGACCGCGGCCCACCTGGTGGTCGAGCGGCTGCGCGCCTGGCGGGTGCCGCGGGCGTTCGGCTACCCCGGGTGGGCGATCGCCCCTCTGGTGGAGGCGCTGGACGCGTCCGGCGGAGACCCGGAGTTCGTGCCGGCCCGGCACGAGGAGACGGCGTCCTTCATGGCCACCGGACACGCCAAGTTCACCGGCGGCATCGGCGTCTGCCTGGCCACCCAGGGGCCCAGCGCGGTGCACCTGCTCAACGGCCTCTACGACGCGAAGCTCGACAGCAAGCCGGTGGTGGCCATCGTCGGCGAGGACATCACCGGGCCGCTGGGCGCCGCGCACCAGGAGATCGGCCTGAGCCGGCTCTTCGGGGACGTGTGCAACCAGTTCGTCCGGTACGCGCGCAGCCCGGAACAGGTCCCCGCGGTGCTGGACCAGGCGTTCCGCACCGCGGCGGCGACCCGCAGCCCGGTCTGCGTGGTGCTGCCCCGGGCGGTGCAGGTCGCGCCGATGCCCGACCGCCACCCGCAGGACGGCCGGATCGTCTCGGCCACCCCCGGGGAGCCGCTGGCCCGGGTCCTGCCGCACGACGGTGACCTGGACGCCGCCGCGTCGCTGCTGCGTACCGCGCACCGGGTGGCGATCCTGGTCGGCCAGGGCGCCCGGGACGCCGCCCCGGAGATCGTCGCGCTGGCCGACCGGCTGGGCGCGGGCGTGGCCACCTCGCTGCTCGGCAAGCCGGTGCTCGACGAGCGGCTGCCGTTCCACACCGGGGTGCTCGGCGAGGTCGGCACCCCGGCCAGCGCCCAGCTGATGGGGGGTTGCGACACCCTGCTGATGGTGGGCACCACCGAGCCGTGGACGGACTACCTGCCGATGCCCGGGCAGACCCGTACGGTGCAGATCGACATCGACGGGCGCCGGATCGGCAACCACTACCCGATCGAGGTGACGCTGGTGGGCGACGCCGCCGAGACGCTGCGGGCCCTGCTCGACCGGGTGCCGCACCGGCGCAACGAGGACTGGCGGGGCGTCGTCGAGACGACGGTGGAGGGCTGGCGGGGCCAGGCCGCCGAGCGGGCCAGCGACCCCGCCGAGCCGGTGAACCCGCAGCTGGTGCTGCACGAGCTGTCGTCCCGGCTGCCGTCGGCCGGAGCGGTCGCCGTGGACGTCGGCTCGGTGCTCTACTGGTACGCCCGCCACCTGGAACTGCCCCCCGGGGTCAACGCGCAGCTGTGCGGCACGCTCGGCTCGATGGGCTGCGCCCTGCCGTACGCGGTCGCCGCCAAGCTCGCCCGGCCGGACCAGCCGGTGGTCGCGCTGCTCGGCGACGCGGCGATGCAGCTCAACGGCCTCGCCGAGCTGATCACCGTGGCCCACCACTGGCCGGAGTGGAGCGACCCGCGGCTGGTGGTGCTGGTGCTCAACAACCGCGACCAGTCCGGGATGGGCAGCGGCCGGCGGCTGCCCGCCACGGCCGCCGACCGGCTGCCCGACGTGCCGTACGCCGGCTGGGCCCGGCTGCTCGGGCTGCACGGCGTCCGGGTGGACCGGCCGGAGCTGGTCGGCCCGGCCTGGGACGAGGTGCTCGCCGCGGACCGGCCCGCCGTCCTGGAGGCCGTCGTCGACGCGCGGGTGCCGCTGGCCCCGCCGGAGCCGGCCTTCGCGGACCTGCGCGGTGTCTTCGCGGCCGGCGACGCCGCGCGGCGGGTCCGCGACCGGATGCTGGAGACCTCGATGACCGTGGAGGCCGAGGACATCCGGTAGGGGTGGCCGTCGGATCGGTTCGGCGGGGGTGGGGGACTGACGTCCCTCACCTCCGCCATTGGTCGGCGCGGGTCGGTATGCGCGGCCCGGGGCTCGCGTTCCCCGCTGCCCGCCCGCGGGGCCGCTGGGGCCGATGGTCGCCGCTCGGCCCCAACCGCCGCCGCGTAAGGGATTGACCCCACCGGGGGGCGGATGCCCGTTTAGACCCGATCGGGACGGGAAGCCGGGCCGCGTGGTGAGCAGCGAACGAGGCAGGGTCGAACCGGCGCAAGAGGCGCACCGGGAACTCACGGCGGCGCACGCCGGTCTGGCCGGCGACCGGGTCGTCGCCGTCAACAGCACCGCCCGGGTGCTGGTGGCGGCGGCGGCCCGGGCCCTGCGCGGCGCCGACTGCGCCGACCTTGGTGGGCCGCGGCCGATGTCCCGATTCCCCGGCACCCCGGACCCGGTACGCCGCGCGGCGGCCACCCGGGCCGCCACGAGGGTCGCCCTGACCCCCGCCCAGACCGCGGAGGTCGACGCCGCACGGGTGGCGGACTGGCTGGTCGGGCAGTACCCGCGCCGCCGCTACCCGGGAGTGCTGCTGGGCTCGGCGCACGGGGCCGCGGCGCACCTGGCGGCCGCGCTGGACATGCCCTGGCTGCCGGCCTCGTTCGAGATGTCGGTGCACTGGAGCCGGGGGGCGGTGGACCAGCCCCGGGCCGCCCTGGACCACGGCGCCGCGCTCACCGCCCGACTGCTCGCCGGCAACCCCGACGTGCACGTACGCCAGGTGCACTGCCCGGCCAGCCGGGGCGCGCTGGCCGGCGCCACCGTCTCGCTGTCGGTGCGCTGGCGGACGCTGCCGGTGGCGTACCGGCGGTTCCTCGCCGACCGGCTGCACCCCGGTGGCGCGGTGCTGTTGCTACGCGACGCCCGCACCTGGCCCGTGCTCGACGAGGGGCTGGGGCACAGCTTCCAGGTCGGCTCGCCGGCCAGCGGGCTGGAGCCCGTCGACTTCCATCCCGACTCGCACGCCCTGCGCCAGGTGCTCCGTTCGGCCGGCGGTGACGGTGCCCGGTGGGAGCCGCCGGAGGTCACCGCGCCCCGGGAACCCGCCGAGACCGGGGTGGACGCCGGCTTCACCGACAGCGTGGCGGTCTGGTCCGGGCGGCACGGCCACCCGCTGCACCGGGTGCTGTTCCCCCAGCCCGAGGCGCTCAGCGCGGCCACCGCCGACCTGTACCGCGGCTGGCTGCGGCGGGCCGGCAAGACGGGGGACCGGCTGGTGGTGGAGTGCGGGCGGCTGCTCGACCCGTGGCAGGTGGTCCGGGCCGGGCTGGTGCCGTACTGGTGCGAGAACGCGACCCGGCGGCGGGTGGAGGGGGTGGAGTGGTGGCTCGCCGGCAGCGAGCCGTTCAGCTCGGTCGACGTACTCCCGGAGCCGCCCGGGGTCCGCTCCCCGGCGCTGGCCGGGCTGCCGCAGTGGCTCGCGGTGGCCGCGTTCGGGCGGCGGCGCCGGGCCCTGGACCGCGGCTCCGCGCGCGGCTACCCGGTCTCCTCGGTGCCCACCTCCCGGGCCACCGAGGTGCTGCGCAACCAGCCGTACGACCTGCCCACGCCGCCGCCGTTGCCGGTGGCCGACGCGCTCGGGGCGTTGCGGGACGGCGGTGCCGCGCAGGGGCTCGTGCTGCGCTGACCGGCCGAAACCGCGCGCCGTCGCCCGTTGCGGCGGGCCCGGCGGGCCAGCCTGCCGAAACTTCCTCGCGAACCCTGGGTTGCGTGATTGAGTACCTACGGAGCGGGAACACCGCTCGCTGCGACGGCCTGATCATGCCGTGCTGCGTGCGGTCGCCGCCGTTGGCATCCCATGTCACGTAACCCAACTTCCGGCCCGGTGCGTGGTCCGACCACGCGCACGACCGGTTCCCATCCGGGCGGGGGACCTTCCTGAGGGAGGCGCGGATGTTCGGACAGACGACCACGACCACACCGCCGGCCACCGAGCGGGGCCTGGAGGACCTCGACGCCGCCGCACTGGCGTACGCGGCCCGCATCGAGGGCCTGCCACCCGAGCGGCGGCAGGAGGCGCGCGACGACCTCGTCCGGTTCGCCCTGCCCTTCGCCGGCCGGCTGGCCCGCCGGTACCGGGGGCGCGGCGAACCGCTGGAGGACCTGGAACAGGTGGCTCGGCTCGGGCTGGTCAACGCCGTCGACCGGTACGACCCGGAACGGGGCTCGTTCACCGCGTACGCCGCGATCACCATCGTCGGCGAGATCAAACGGCACTTCCGGGACCGGACGTGGGGCGTGCACGTGCCGCGCCGGCTGCGCGACCTGATCCTCGAGGTCGGTCAGGCCACCGCGGCGCTGACCAGCGAGCTGTCCCGCGCGCCCACGGTGGCGGAGCTGGCCGAGCGGCTGGAGACCCCGGAGGAGGAGATCCTGGCCGCGCTGGAGTCGGCCGCCGGCTACAGCCCGGCGTCGCTGAACGCGCCGGTCGGCGGGGAGAGCTCGGCCGAGTTCGGCGACCTGGTCGGCGAGTCGGACAACGCGCTGGAGTCGGTGGACGACCGGGTCACGGTCAGCGGGCTGCTGCACCGGTTGCCCTGGCGTGAGCGGCGGATCCTCGCGATGCGCTTCTACGGCAACCAGACCCAGGCGGAGATCGCCGCGCGGTTCGGCATCTCGCAGATGCACGTCTCCCGGCTGCTGTCCCGGGCGTTGACGTGGCTGCGCCAGGCGATGCTCGCCGACGCCCCGCCGCCCTGGCAGAACGGCGCCGCCGAGTCCGGCACGACCAGGTCGAAGATCTCGGTGAAGCAGAACGGCGACCGGGTGGTCGTCGAGGTCGGCGGCGAGATCGACCGCGACGGCGCGGACCAGCTGCGCCGGGCGGTGCTGGAGGCGGTCACCGGCCAACCCAGCGAGGTGGTGGTGGACCTGGTGGGCGCCGGTGGCTTCGACGCCGGCGGGATCGCCGCCCTGATGGCCGGCCGGGACGCCGCCGCCTGTACGGGCGTGCCGTTGCGGCTGACCCGGGTGCAGCCGGCGGTCCGCCGCTCGCTCACCGCGGCCGGCCTCGCCGCCACCGTCGACGCCTGACCCACGCCACCACCGGAGCCCCGGCCCGCACCCGCGCGCCGGGGCCCCACCCTCCCCACCCACCCGGCCCCGGCCCCGGCCCCGGCCCCGGCCCCGGCCCCGGCCCCGGCCCCGGCCCCGGCCCCGGCCCCGGCCCCGGCCCCGGCCCCGGCCCCGGCCCCGGCCCCGGCCCCGGCCCCGGCCCCGGCCCCGGCCCCGGCCCCGGCCCCGGCCCCGGCCCCGGCCCCGGCCCCGGCCCCGGCCCCGGCCCCGGCCTCGGCTCGGCCCGGCTCGTTGATCATGAAGTTAGCGGCGATGTGGATCTCTTTCCGTGCCGCTAACTTCATGATCAACGGGTGCCCTCGGGTCCGCCCGGGGGGTCAGTGGTCTTCGGGGTCGCTCTTGGTGTGGGGGTGGCGCCAGCGTTCGTTGGGCTGGGGCGCCCGTTCGGCGCCGAGGGTGTCGGTCTCCGGCGCGTCGGTCTGCTCGAAGCTGGGCCGGCGGATCTCCTCCGGCTCCGGCACCTCGACCGGCCGGGCGCCGGACTGCGGCGCCGGGTGGTACGCGACCGCCTCCCGGGCGCCGTGCGCGCCCTCGGCCGCCGGCGACTCGGGGATGTGCCGCTCGTGCCGGAACTCCTCGCGGAACTCCTGCGGCGGCCGGGTGGTGCGCTGCGGCAGGTCGCGGCCGAGGTCGGCGACGAGTTCGCCGTACTTGGCGTCGAAGGCGGGGCGCTCGGAGCGGATCCGGGGCATCCGGTCGAAGTTGCGCAGCGGCGGGGGACAGGTGGTGGCCCACTCCAGCGAGTTGCCGAAGCCCCAGGGATCGTCCACGGTGACCATCGCCCCGTACCGCCAGGACTTCCAGACGTTGTACATGAAGAACAGCGTCGACGCGCCGAGCACGAACGAACCCACCGTGGAGATCTCGTTCAGGACGGTGAACCCGTCCTGCGGCAGGTAATCGGCGTACCGGCGGGGCATGCCCTCGGCGCCGAGCCAGTGCTGCACCAGGAACGTGGCGTGGAAGCCGATGAACATCGTCCAGAAGTGCAGCTTGCCCAGGCGTTCGTCGAGCAGCCGGCCGGTCATCTTCGGGAACCAGAAGTAGACGCCGCCGAAGGCGGCGAAGACGATCGTCCCGAAGAGCACGTAATGGAAGTGGGCGATGACGAAGTAGCTGTCGGTCACCTGCCAGTCAACCGGTGGGCTGGCCAGCAGCACGCCGGTCAACCCGCCCAGCAGGAAAGTCACCAGAAAGCCGACGGCGAAGAGCATCGGCGTCTCGAAGGTGAGCTGGCCCTTCCACATGGTGCCGATCCAGTTGAAGAACTTCACCCCGGTCGGCACGGCGATCAGATAGCTGAGGATGCTGAAGAACGGCAACAGCACTTGTCCGGTGCCGAACATGTGGTGCGCCCACACGCTCATCGACAGCACGGTGATCGCGATGGTGGCCAGCACCAGACCGGTGTAACCGAAGATCGGTTTGCGGGAGAAGACCGGAATGATCTCGGTGATTATGCCGAAGAACGGCAGCGCCACGATGTAGACCTCGGGATGGCCGAAGAACCAGAACAGGTGCTGCCACAGCATCGGCCCGCCCGTGGTCGGATCATAGACGTGCGAGTGCAGGAGCCGGTCCGAGGCCAGCGCCAGCAGGGCCGCGGCCAGCAGTGGGAAGACCAGGATCACCAGGACGCTGGTGAGCAGCAGGTTCCAGGTGAAGATCGGCATCCGGAACATGGTCATGCCGGGCGCACGCAGGGTCAGCACCGTGGTGATCAGGTTGACCGCGCCGAGGATGGTGCCCAGGCCGGAGATCACCAGCCCCACCACCCACATGTTCGCGCCCACCCCCGGACTGTGCTGGGCGGTGCTCAGCGGGGTATATGCGAACCAGCCGAAGTCGGCCGCGCCACCCGGGGTGAAGAACCCGCCGAGCACGATCGATCCGCCGAAGAGGTACAGCCAGTACGCGAAGGCGTTGAGCCGCGGGAACGCGACGTCCGGCGCCCCGATCTGGAGCGGGACGATGTAGTTGCCGAAGGCGAACACCAGGGGCGTCGCGAAGAGCAGCAGCATGATCGTGCCGTGCATGGTGAACGCCTGGTTGTACTGCTCGGGGGAGAGCAACTGCATGCCCGGGCGGGCGAGTTCGGCCCGGAGCAGTAGTGCCAGCACGCCGCCGATGAGGAAGAACACGAAGGATGTGATCAGGTACAGCAGACCGATCTGCTTTGCGTCGGTGGTACCGAGCAGTTTGATCAGTTTGTTGCCTGGCAGTGCCGAGCGTACCGGGCCGGGATAGCCGCCGAACCGGGCCGGCGCCAGGATGGCGGGCCCCCGGTCGTGTGCCGGCTCCGTGACTACCCGTTTGGGCATGGCTCTCACCCCGTCGTGACGGCGGAAAGGACGGGCGTGGCTACCCGACCCACCACCCATAAAACCAGGCGAGAGGGGAAAATTCGGTCAGTTTGCCGGTAGCATCGCCCAGACGACCTTGCCGTTGCCCGCGGGCGAGCTGCCCCAGCGCTGGGTCAGGTCCCGGACCAGCATGAGCCCCCGGCCGCCCTCGGCGCGCAGGTCCATGGTCCGCGAGCGGATCTCCTCGTGGCTCTCGTCGAAGACGGCGAGGTGCAGGTACGGCCGGCGCAGGGTGACGGTGACCCGCATCGGGGTGCCGGCGTGGCGGACCACGTTGCCGACCAGTTCGCTGAGCACGAGCGACGCCGGTCCGACCGCCTCGGGCAGGTTCCACCGCCCGCACGCCTCGGTCACCAGCTCCCGGGCCCGCCGGCAGGCGCCCGCCACCGGCTCCAGCCGGGCGCGGAGCCGGGGTGCCGCCGCCGCGCCGACCGTCCGGGTGGCCTCCGCGCAGTCCGGGCTGACCGGCACCACCCGGCAGACCGTGGACTCGGCCAGCCAGGCGGCGGCGTCGGCCGGCGGGGAGCAGAGCACCATCGGCACCGCGGGCCAGCTCGCGGCCTGCCGGGCCGCGGCGGCGAAGACGGAGAGCGCCAGCCGGTCCTTAACCTGCACCTCGGTCAGGTCCACCACCAGGGCGTCGGGCTGCTCGGACAGGCAGCGGTCCAGCACGCCGTGCACCGGGCGCATCGTGCCGGTGTCCAGGCCGCCGGCGAGCCGGACGACGGTCACCGGCGTCCGGTCGTCGACCTGGCACCTGATCCGGCTCGGCATGGCGGCCCTCGTTTCCGTGGTGGCGATGGCCTGCGAACTACCCGGGGCGTACCGGGGTCAAACCGGACGGAGGGCCGGTCGCGGCCGCTCAGTGGTGACGGCGACCACGGGTGGTGAGCAGGCCGAGCGCGATCATGCCGACGCCGAGCAGCAGGTGCAGCCAGTTGTCGGCGTTGTTCACCGGGATGAAGTTCGCGCCGCTGGAGTGGTCGACCACCACGCCGTAGACCCAGAGCACCAGATAGATCGCCCCGCCGCCGATCAGGAAGGTCCGCGCGCCGGAGATGGTCCGGGACAGCGCGAGGCCGGCGACGCCGAAGGCCAGGTGTACGAGATTGTGCAGCACGGAGACCTGGAACACCCCCAGCAGCTTCGCCCCCGACCCGTGGCCGGCGACGGAGAGGTCCGCGAAGGGGGTGGTGATCCCGGGCACGAAGCCCAGCACACCGATGACCAGGAAGATCACGCCGGCCGTGGCGGCGGCCCGGCGTACCGGGGAGTGCCCGTCGGCCGGTCCCCGGCGGCCCCGGCTGTGCGCCATCGCGTTGGCCATCACGCGCTCCCTCCGTGCCCCGGTGTGCCGGTGCGGCGGGTTCCCCGGCCGCCGCGCCGACAAACGCGGGCGCGACCGCCGCGCCGACGAACGCGGGCCCGGTCCGCCGTGGTGGCGGACCGGGCCCGTCGGGGACGGGGCGGGTTCAGACCGGCTGAAGCCGCCGGGCCCCGGACAGCGCGCGGACCCGCTCGTAGAGGTCCACGTACTTCTCGGCCATCACCGCGGGGGTGAACCGGGTGGCCGCCTCCCGCCGGCACTCGTCCGGGTCGAGCAGGCCGGCCGCCATCACCAGGTCACCCAGCTCCTCCTCGTCGGTGGTGAGCAGCCCGGTGCGGCCGTGCTCGATCAGCTCCGGCAGGCAGCCCCGCGCGGTGGAGACCACCGGCGTACCCAGGGCCAGGGACTCGACCACGGCGGTGCCGCCGGGCTCCTCCCAGCGCAGCGGGAACAGCGACGCGCGGGCCCCGGCGAGCAGGTCGTCGCGCTCCTGGCCGGCGACCGTGCCGACCCAGCGGACCAGGTCGCCGTCGACGTGCGGGGCCACGTGTTCGTAGAAGAACCGCACGTCGGGGTTCTGCCGGGCCTCGTCGCCCGCGGCGGCCAGGTCCTCCGGTCGGTGGTACGGCCCGACCGGGCCGGCCAGCACCAGCGGGAAGCCGGCCTGCCGCGCCAGCCGGGCGCCGACGTCCTGGCCCTTGCCCGGGTTGATCCGGCCCAGGATGATCATGTAGTCGCCCTTGTCCACCCGGGGTCGGCGGTCGGCGTCGACCGCGAGCGGGGTGGACAGGTGCACGTGCCCGACCGAGTGGTCCCGCAGCGCCTGCGGCGCCCGGGCCAGCTGCGAGGCCGACACGCCGTTGACCCGCACCCGGTCGCCGCCGTCGAGGTTGCCGTACAGCTCCGGGTGCTTGGCCAGGTCCCAGTGCAGGGTGTGCAGCACCGGCGGCGCGTCCGGACCCATCGCGGCCATCGTCGCCAGCCCGACCGCCTCGACGTGGTCGTGCACCAGGTCGATGTCGTCGCGGGAGTGCAGCGCCCGCACCACCCCGCCCAGGTGCGCCTGGGAGACCCCGCAGACCTGGTTGTACGGCCGCTGGAGGGCGTGGAACTGGCCGTCGGGGAAGACGGAGATCTTCTCGTCCACCGGCAGGGTGCTGGTCTCCACCGAGGCGAGGACGACGCGCACCCCGAGTCGCCGCAGCTCGGGCACCAGGGTGGCGATGACGTTCTCGATACCGCCGTAGCCGGGCGGTGGCACGGAGAGCCAGGGACCGGCGTTCATCAGGACCGTGAGACTCATCGTGCGGGGTTCCTTCCTTCGGCGCGGCCACCCGGGGGCGTCCGCTCTGCGCCACCGACCGGCCACCGCGGCCGGGCGTGTCGTCGTACTCCTGGCCGGTGCGGCCGTACCCTCACGCGGCCGCCACCCGGCGGCGCGGAACCCGGTGCCGCAGCTGCGCCAACGGCGGCCGCTCCTGCACCGAGACGTCGCTGACCACGATCTCCCGCTCCAGGTTGGGCAGCGCCTCGGAGCCACCCCGCCGGAACTGGGTCAGCAGCGGCGCCGGTACGGTGCCGGGGCTGGCCCAGCCGCGCCGCTGCAACCGCGACCACGCGGTGTGCATGATCTGCGCCGACATCCGGCCCAGCGCCGCGGTGTCCTGGTGGCGGTGCTTGCGCTCGCCGAGGTCGACCTGGGCCAGCGCGTCCAGCCCGACCAGCTCCAGCAGGTCGATCAGCATGGCCGTCTCCACGCCGTAGCCGGAGACGAACGGCACCTGGGCCAGGACGTCACGACGGCCGGCGTACTCGCCGGCCAGCGGTTGCACGAATCCGGCCAGCTCCGGCCAGAACAGGTTGAGCAACGGTCGGGCCATCAACTCGGTCACCCGGCCGCCGCCGTCCTGCTCCACCGTGGAGGAACCGACCAGGGGCCGGTGGTAGAAGCCCTTGACGAAGTCGACGGACGGGTCGGTCAGCAGCGGGCCGACCAACCCGGTGACGAAGTGCGGCCGGAACTCGCGCAGGTCCGCGTCGATGAAGGCGACCACGTCGCCCTCCGCCGCGGCCAGCCCGGCCCAGAGCGCGTCGCCCTTGCCGGTCAGTCGCGGCAGGCCGCGGGTCATCGCGTCCTGGCTGACCACCTCGGCACCGGCGGCGCGGGCCACCTGCGCGGTCCGGTCGGTGGACCGGGAGTCGACGACGATGAGTTCGTCGACCAGCGGGACGCGGTCGACCAGGTGCTCCCGGATCGTCGACACGATGGCGCCGACGGTGGCTTCCTCGTTGCGTGCGGGCAGCACCACGCTCACCCTGGTGTCGCCCTTGGCCTGCATCAGCCGTCGCGGCGTCCATTCCGACGCCGTGGTGGTCCGGTACGTCGCCCAGGCCTCCACCACCGGAGAGACGGTCGATTCAGTATCCCGCACGGGCACACCCCCAGATCGTGGCGGAAACGCAGAGCTTCTTTTCCCAGCCTTGGCCCCGCGCTAACCGGTTTTGTCGCTTACAGCTTGATCACGAAGATCACACCAGCCGGTTCCGGGCAGATGAACGGCTGATTGCGCCGCCCGATGGTTTGGCGTGGAGTCCAGCCGGGGAGAGCTGCGGACGAAACGTGAAACCGTGGCGAGAGGGTTCGTTTGATGCGCACGTGCCGGGTGGGACTGGTAGGGGCCGGCGGGGTGGCGCAACGCCACGCGCGGGTGTTGGGCGGATTCGAGGACGTCGAGATCCTGGGCGTGACCGACGTGTCGCGGGAGGCCGCCGAGGCGCTGGCCGGCGAGCACGGCGCGGGCACCTTCGCCGACGTCGAGGAGCTGCTCGCCGCCGGGCCGGACGCGGTGTACGTCTGCGTGCCACCGTTCGCGCACGGGCCGGTGGAGGAGGCGGTGATCGCCGCCGGGGTGCCGATGTTCGTGGAGAAGCCGGTCGCCGTCGACCTGGAGACCGCCGAGCGGATCGCCGCCCTGGTGGAGGAGAAGGGCCTGCTCACCGCGGTCGGCCACCACTGGCGTTACCTGCACGTCGTGGAGCAGGCCCGCGAGCTGCTGGCCGACCGTCCGGTGCGGATGGTCAACGGGGCCTGGCTCGACAAGGTGCCGCCGGTGGCCTGGTGGGCGGTGCGGGACCGCTCCGGCGGCCCGGTCGTCGAGCAGGCCGCCCACGTGCTGGACCTGGTCCGCGCGCTGGTCGGGGAGGCGGTCGAGGTCACCGCGTACGGCGACGGCACTCCGCCGCCGGTGGACGGGGCCGACATCGACTCGGTCACCGCGGCCACCCTGCGCTTCGCCGGCGGCGCCGTCGGCACCCTGGCCGCCGCCTGCGTGCTGACCTGGAAGCACCGGGCCGGGCTGGAGATCCTCGCCGACGGGCTGGCCCTGTCGCTGGCCGAGGACGGCCTGACCATCCGGGACGCCGGCGGCGAGCGCCGCGTCGAGTCCGACCCGGACGGCGCCCGGGTGGCCGTCGACCGCGCCTTCGTCGACGCCGTACGCGGGGTCGGCGACGACGTACGCGTCCCGTACGCCGAGGCGCTGCGTACCCAGCGACTGGCCCTCGCCGTCGCCGAGAGCGCCCGCACCGGCCGCCCGGTCGGCCTGCCCACAGCGCCGCTGGCCACCGCGGGGGTGAGCGTCGATGCGTGACCGGGTGGTCGCCGTCACCGGCCCCGGCCGGGTGGAACTGGTCGAACAGGACGCCACCGAGCTGCCCGAGGGCAGCTTCCGGGTGGAGACGCTGTTCAGCGGGGTCTCCGCCGGCACCGAGCTGAGCTTCGTCAAGGGCACCAACCCCTACCTCAACGTGACCTGGAACCCGGGTCTCGGGCTGTTCCAGCCCGGCGAGGCGAGCACCCCGTACCCGGTCACCCGGCTGGGCTACATGCAGGTGGGGCGGGTGGTGGAGAGCCGTACCCCGGCCATCGCCGTCGGCGCCGTCGGCGCGATGACCTACGGTCACCGCAGCGGGTACGTCGCCGACCCGCTCGCCGAGCGCTTCGTCCCGCTCCCCGACGACCTGGACCCGATGCTCGGCGTCTACGTCGCCCACATGGGACCGATCTGCGCCAACGGCGTGCTGCACGCGGCGGCCGACCTGTACGGCACCGACGTCCGTTCGCTCGGCGACGGGGTCCGCGGGCGGCGGGTCGCGGTGGTCGGCAGCGGGGTCGTCGCCCTGCTCACCGCGCTGTTCGCCAAGCGGCACGGCGCCGCCTCGGTGGTGGTGCTGGACCCGACGCCGCAGCGCCGGGCGGTCGCCGAGGCGCTCGGCCTGGAGACCCTCGACCCGGACGCCGACGACCCGGCCGTGGTGCTCAAGACCCGCTGGAACCACGCGGCCGGTGACCGGGGCGCCGACGTGGTGTTCCAGTGCCGCGGGCAGTCCTGGGCGATGCAGCTCGCGCTGCGCCTGCTGCGCCCGCAGGGCACCGTGATCGACCTGGCCTTCTATCAGGGTGGCGCGGACGAGGTCCGGTTCGGCGAGGAGTTCCACCACAACGGGCTGTCGCTGCGCTGCGCCCAGATCGGCCGGGTGCCGCGCGGGCTCGCCCCGACCTGGGACCGGGAGCGGCTCTCCGCGGAGACCATCGAACTGCTGCGCCAGTACGGCGACCTGATCCGCAAGCACCTGGTCACCGCGGTGGAGCCGCTCGCCGACGCGCCGACGGTGCTGACCGAGCTGGCCGAGCGTCGCCGCTCCGAGCTGCAGGTGGTGTTCACCGGCTGACGGCGGCGGCCCGTACCCGGGCTACCGTCTTCGGCATGACCGTCGACGACCGGCGGGTCGGCCTCGCCGCCCTGCTGCCGTACCTGCGCGCCCACCGCGGCACCCTCGCCGTGGTGGGCGCGTTGTCGCTGGCCGGCGCCGCCGCCTCGCTGGGCCAGCCGCTGCTCACCCGGACCGCGCTGGACCGGGTGGCCGCCGGCCTGCCGGCGGCCGGACTGATCGGTGTGCTGGTCGTCCTGGTGGTGCTCGGCGCCGCGCTCGGCGGGATCCGCGACTACCTGCTCCAACGCACCGCCGAGGGGCTGGTGCTCGGCACCCGGCGCCGGCTGGCCGGACACCTGCTGCGGCTGCCGATCGCCGAGTACGACCGGCGGCGCACCGGTGACCTGCTCTCCCGCGTCGGGTCGGACACCACCCTGCTGCGGGCGGTGGTCACCTCCGGGCTGTTCGAGACCGTCACCGGGGCGATCATGGTGGTCGCCGCCGCGACGGCGATGCTGCTGCTCGACCCGGTGCTGTTCGGGGTGACCCTGGCCGGGGTGGCGCTCGGGGTCGGCTTCGCCCTCACCGTCGCCCGCCGGGTCCGCGGCATGGCCCGCCGGGCCCAGGAACGGATCGGCGAGATGACCTCCGCGGTCGAGCGGGCCCTGTCGGCCGCCCGGACCATCCGGGCCGCCCGGGCCGAGGACCGGGAGACGGCGGCCGTCGGGGCCAGCGCCGAGGCGGCGTACGCGGCCGGGCTGCGGGTCGCCCGGGTGCAGGCCTGGGTGGGGCCGGTCAGCACGATCAGCATCCAGGGCGCGTTCCTGCTGGTGCTCGCCGTCGGCGGGGCCCGGGTGGCCGGCGGGGCGATCAGCGTCGGTGACCTGGTCGCCTTCGTGATGTACCTGTTCTTCCTGGTCCTGCCGCTCGGCCAGGCGGTGCACGCGTACACCCAGCTGCAGACCGGGTTGGGCGCGTTGCAGCGGATCGAGGAGATGCTGGCCGTCCCGCTGGAGGGCACGGCCGACCGGCCGGCCGTCGACGGGCCGGTGCCGGCCGGCCCGGCCGCGATCGAGTTCGACCGGGTGAGCTTCGGCTACCCGGGCGGCACGTCGGTGCTGCACGAGGTCAGCTTCACCGTGCCCGCCGGCAGCCGGACCGCGCTGGTCGGCCCCTCCGGCGCCGGCAAGTCGACGCTGCTGGCCCTGGTGGAACGCTTCTACGAGGTGAGCGCCGGTTCGCTGCGGCTGGACGGCGTGGACGTGCGCGAGCTGCCGCGCGACGCGCTGCGCGCCCGGCTCGGCTACGTCGAGCAGGAGGCGCCGGTGCTCGCCGGCACGCTGCGGGCGAACCTGCTGATCACCGCCCCCGGGGCCACCGAGGCGCAGCTGCTGGCCGCCCTCGACGAGGTCAACCTCGCTCACCTGGCCACCCGCTCGGAGCAGGGGTTGGACGTGCAGGTGGGGGAGGGTGGGGTGCTGCTCTCCGGTGGTGAGCGGCAGCGGCTGGCCATCGCCCGGGCGCTGCTGGCCGGGCCGCCGGTGCTGCTGCTCGACGAGCCGACCAGCAACCTGGACGCCCGCAACGAGGCGGCGCTGCGCCGGGCCATCGACGCGGTGGCGTCGCGGCGGACCCTGTTGATCGTGGCGCACCGGCTCGCCACGGTGGTCGACGCCGACCAGATCGTGGTCCTCGACGGCGGCCGGGTGGTGGCGGTCGGCACGCACGACGAGCTGACCGCCGGCAACGACCTCTACCGGGAGCTGGCCGCCCACCAGCTGCTCGTCGGTTGACCCGGCTGACCAGGGCGAACGGGCTCGCCGGGGGACATCTTGCCCGACCGGGGACGGGCGGACCACGAAAGTCGCGTCGGTTCGCGTACCGTTGCCGCTCATGGGTGTGTCGCAACGGTTGAAGACCAGGTTCCGGCGGTTCCTCCAGCGCCCGGGGACGACGGTCGACCTGGCTCCGCTGGAGAAGCTGCTGCCGGCCGTGGAGGCCCGCGAGGACGAGCTGAAGGCGCTCGACGACGCCGGGCTGACCGAGGCCGCCGGGGCCGCCGAGGGCTACACCGAGATCTGCGCGATCGGCCGCGAGGCCGCCCGCCGCGGCCTCGACCAGCGCCCGTACGACGTGCAGCTGCTCGGCGCGATGGCGCTGCTCTCCGGCAAGGTCGCCGAGATGGCCACCGGTGAGGGCAAGACGCTCACCGCCACGATCGCCGCGTACGGCCACGTCCGGATGGGCAACGGGCCGGTGCACGTGCTCACCGTCAACGACTACCTGGCCCGCCGCGACGCCCAGTGGATGGAGCCGGTCTACACCCTGCTCGGGCTGAGCGTCGGCTGGGTCAACGAGGCGTCCACCCCCGACGAGCGGCGGGCCGCGTACGCCTGCGACGTCACCTACGTCTCGGTCAGCGAGGCGGGCTTCGACTACCTGCGCGACCAGCTGGTGACCGACCTCGAGGACCGGGTCCAGCCGCCGCTGGCCACCGCGATCGTCGACGAGGCCGACTCGATCCTGATCGACGAGGCCCGGGTGCCGATGGTCCTGGCCGGCGCGGTCGCCGGCGAGCAGGACCCGGTGCACGCCGCGGCCGGCCTGGTCCGGGGCCTGCGCAAGGGTAAGCACTACACCGTCGCCGAGGACGGCCGCAGCGTCGCGTTCACGTCCGCGGGGCTGGCCGCGGTCGAGGCGAAGCTCGGCGGGATCGACCTGTACGACACCGAGCACGTCGCGCAGCTCTCCGCGGTCAACGTGGCGCTGCACGCGCACGCCCTGCTGCACCGCGACGTCGACTACATCGTCCGCGACGGCTCGGTGGAGCTGATCGACGAGATGCGCGGCCGGGTGGCGCAGCGCCGCCGCTGGCCCGACGGGTTGCAGGCGGCGGTCGAGGCCAAGGAGGGGCTGGACGCCACGGCCGAGGGCGAGGTGCTGGGCACCATCGCCGTGCAGGCGTTCATCGGCCTCTACCCGCGGGTCTGCGGGATGACCGCGACCGCGGTGCTGGTCGGCGACCAGCTGCGCGAGTTCTTCGGCCTGGAGGTGGCGGTGATCCCGCCGAACACCCCCTGCGTCCGCGAGGACGAGCCGGACCGGATCTACGCCACCCGGGCCGAGAAGGAGGAGGCGCTGGTCGACGAGATCAAGCGCAACCACGAGCGCGGGCGGCCGGTGCTGGTCGGCACCCTGGACGTGAAGGAGTCCGAGGGGCTGGCCGCGGCCCTGCACGCCGCCGGGGTGCCCTGCGCGGTGCTCAACGCCAAGAACGACGACGAGGAGGCGGCGATCATCGCCGAGGCCGGCGCGTACGGCGCGGTGACCGTCTCCACCCAGATGGCCGGCCGGGGCGTGGACATCCGCCTGGGCGGCAGCGACCAGGCCGACCGGGACCGGGTGGCCGACCTCGGCGGGCTCTACGTCATCGGCAGCGGCCGGCACGACAGCCGCCGGGTCGACGACCAGCTGCGCGGGCGGGCCGGCCGCCAGGGCGACCCGGGTGGCTCGGTCTTCTTCGTCAGCCTGGAGGACGAGCTGGTCGTGCGGCACGCCGCCGACGCGGTGCCGGCGTCGCCCCGGATGAACGCCGACGGCCTGGTCACCGACGACCAGGTCGACTACGCCGTGGAGCACGCCCAGCGGGTCGCCGAGGGCGTCAACCACGAGATCCACCGCAACACCTGGCGCTACAGCGTGGTCGTCGAGCAGCAGCGCAAGGCCCTGGCCGAGCGCCGGGAGCGGCTGCTGACCAGCGACGTGGCCGCGCTGATGCTGCTGGAGCGGGAGCCGGAGAAGGCCGGCGAGATGGACGAGGACCTGCTCGCCCGGGCCGCCCGGTCGATCGCGCTCTACCACACCGACCGGCTCTGGGCCGAGCACCTGGCCGAGTTGTCGGAGGTCCGCGAGGGCGTGCACCTGCGCGCGCTGGGCCGGCTCGACCCGCTGGACGAGTTCCACCGCGCCGCGGTGCCCGCGTTCACCAACCTGATCCCGGAGATCGAGCGGCGGACCATCGCCACCTTCGAGGAGACCGAGTTCGCCGAGGACTGGGAGCCGGACGCCTCGAAGCTGGTCCGCCCGACGGCCACCTGGACCTACCTGGTGCACGACAACCCGTTCGGCTCGGAGCTGGACCGGCTGATCGCCGCGGTGGGCCGCCGGCTCAGCGCCGGCTCGCGCTGACGTACCAGGGGTCCCCTCCGGCGCCGGAGGGGACCCCTTTACGCGGTTTCGATCCTGGTTTGCGAGGGTAGTAGCGCGGGGCTCACGAGTCGGCAGAGAGATCGGGACGATGACACAGGCAACGGGGCCGGTGGCAGGCGGCGGGTGCACGGGGACCGCGGGCCGGTGAACCTGGACACGCGGGAGCCCACGATCGACACCATCGGCGTACTCGAGACGGCCGCGCTGCTGCGCGAGCTGACCGCCGGGCTGATCGCCGTCGACGACTTCGACCGGGCGCTGGCCGAGCTGGTCCGCATCGCCAGCGCCGCCGTACCGGGCGTGACCTGGTGCGGCTTCACCGCGCTGCGGGCCGGGGAGCCGGCCGGGGTGGCGGCCTCCGACGACCGGCTGGCCGAGCTGGACGACCTGCGGCACGGGCCGGACTCACCGGCGATGAGCGCCATCCGCCGCCGGGAGATGACCAGCTCCGAGGAGCTCGACGGCGAGCAGCGCTGGCCGTCCTGGACGGCCCGGGCCCGCCGGCTCGGCGTACGCGGGGTGATCTCCGCGCCGGTCGACGTGGACGAGCAGGTGATCGGCGCGATCAACCTGTACGCCGACGCCCCGGGCGCGCTGACCACCCGGCACCAGCTCACCGCGATGCTGCTCGCCGAGCACGCCGGCCTGCTGCTGGCCGCCGTACGCGACCGGGCGCGGCGTACCGCCGAGGCCGGGGAGCGGGACTCGGCGCTGCTCGCCGACGGCGTGGTCGGTCAGGCCATCGGCGTGATCATGACCCAGCGCGGCTGCCCGGCGCCGGAGGCGCTGGACGTGCTGCGCAGCGCCGCCTCGTCGTTGGACATCCCGCTGCGCGAGGTGGCCGAGCGGCTGGTGCTGACGGTCTCCCGGTCCAGGGCGGGCTGATCCGAGATCGTTTCGCCCCGGTTGCGCCCGGGTAGCACCCTGGACTGGTGCACCGTGCCGACCTGGGAGGAAACGATGGAGAGCCGACTGCGGGTGCAGGGCCACCCCATCCAACCGATGCTGGTGACGTTCCCGTTCGGGCTCTTCGTCAGTGCCACCGTCTTCGACCTGGCGGACCTGGCCGGTGGGCCGGCGTTCCTCGGTGAGGTGGGCTACTGGACGGCGGTGGCAGCCCTGGCCGCCGCCGCGCTGACCGCGATCGCCGGGATGGTCGACCTGTGGGACGTCCGGGCCGACCGGACCCGCCGCACCGCGGTCACCTTCAACGTGGTGAACGTGCTGATGGCCGGCCTGTTCCTGGTCTCCTGCCTGGTCCGCGCGCACTCCCCGCAGCGTGGCGCCTCGGGCGTGCTGCTCGGCGTCGAGCTGCTCGCCCTGCTGGCCGGCGCGATCGGGGTGGCGGCCGGGGCCCGGCTGATGCGCCAGTTCGACCGCCGGCGCCGGGCCGAGTCCAGCGGCATCGACGCCCTGCGCGGCGTTGCGGGCTCCACCGTGGAGATCGTCCGCCCGCGCGCCTGACCCGCGGTCACCGGGGCGGGCCGGCCGCCCCGTGCGCGTCGGCGTGGTGGTCCGCCAGCACGTCGGCGCCGAAGTCGCTGGCCGGGCGGCGCAGCACGGTGTGCGCGTGGTTGCCGTCGTCGGTGGTGTTGTCGTACTCGATCAGCAGGTCGTCGCCCTGCACCCGGTAGTAGTGCCGCTGCCCCGGCCGGGTCGGTCCGGCCCAGGCGAAGTGCAGCTCGCCCCCGTCGAGCCGGGCGGCCTCCCGGGCGGCCAGCTCCGGCGGCAGCCGGTCGAGATAGAGCGCGACGAGCTGGTCGAGCAGCGCCCGGCCGCCGGGGCCCAGCCGGCCGCGCGGCATCCCCAGTGGCTCCAGCCGGCCCGGCGCCCGCGGCCGGGTGGCGCTGATGATGTCGCCGGGCGCCTCGTCGGCCACGATCGCCGCCGTTCGTCCGGCCGGCCCCATCGCCTCCAGCAGCTCGCGGGCGAGGTCCTCCTCGACCCCGAGCGGGCGGGAGACCGGGCGCCCGGCGTGCCGCACGGTGGCCGGGTTGGCGCCCAGGAAGAGGGGGGCGGGGGAGACCTGGTCGTCCACCACCGTCATGGTGACCGACAGGTGGTGGCCCTCGACCCGCCAGGACCACCGGTCGTCGCGGGCCGGGTCGCCGAAGACTGCCACCCAGTAGTCGCCGCTGTGCCGGCCGCGGCGCCACCCCTCCGCCCGGTCCAGCACCTCCTCCAGCGCGACGATCGCCATCGCCTGGGCGTACGCGGCGGGGCTCAGCGCGGTGGCGAGCAGCCGGTGGGCGGCCTTGCGGCCGGCGACGTCGAGTTCGGCGAGGCACGCGCCGGGCCGCGCCCGGGGCCGGTACTCCAGCCAGCGCCGTGCGCCGTCGTCGTCGAACGGGTACGTCGCGCGGTGGCGCGCCGGTTCGTCGAGCGCCGTCAGCAGCGCCACCGCGGCCGCGCGCATCTGCTCGGGCAGGGGATCCTCCACCGCCCCTGTATACCGTCCGTCACGTCCGGGCGCGCGCCGCCCGACGACGCGGCTCAGTCCCGCCCGAGGGCGGTGAGCATCTGCGGCAGGTCGAAGAAGCGGGCGGTCTCGGCCGCCGACGGGTTGCCGTGGTCCGGGTCGGCCCCGGCGTCGAGCAGTGCCCGGACCGCCTCGGCGTTCTGCCGGAACACCGCCGCGGCGAGCGCCGTCTGGCCCCGGTCGTTGGCCCGGGTGTGGTCGGCGCCCCGGGCGAGCAGCGCCGCGACGGTCCGCGGGTGGGCGTGGTAGGCCGCCAGGATCAGCAGCGTGTCGCCCTTGGCGTTGGTGAGGTTGACCGGCAGGCCGGCGTCGACGTTCGCGGCGAGTTCGTCGGTCGCCCCGGACCGGGCGAGGTCGAACATCCGGTGGGCGAACGCGATCGTCTCGGCGTCCAGGTCGTCGGTCATCGCCCCAGGTTAGTGCCGCCCGCACGGGGTGCGCCTGGTAGCTTGCCGAGCCGGCGGAGCCGGTCGAGCCGGCAGAGCCGGCGGAGGGGGTGGGATGAACGAGGCGGTGTACGTCGGCAAGGCGGGCGTCGACGGGGCCACGAACGCGGGGTGGCTGCTCGGCCACTTCATGCCGGCCGGGGACCCCCGGCACAGCGCCGAGGTCGAGGTGAAGTGGGGCGTGCACCCGCCGGGCGAGGCCCGGTCCCGGTGGGCCACCGGCGAGCTGCGGACGGCCCTGCTGGTGCTGGTCAGCGGAGCGTTCCGGGTGGAGTTGCCGGACCGGACGGTGGTGCTGCGCGAGCCGGGGGACTACCTGGTGTGGGGGCGCGGCGTGGACCACTCCTGGTACGCCGAGCGGGAGTCGGTGGTGCTGACGGTGCGCTGGCCGTCGGTGCCGGGCTACCGGGTCGAACCGCCGGTACGCCGCTGACCGAGGCGAAAGCAGGCGACACCGCGTCCCAGCATCCGGTATTACCTACTAACTCTATAGGTTTTACCTACTAAGCTGGTGGGCGAAACCGCCCCTCATCCCCGAGGACGCCGCCATGACCCGCACTGACCCGCTCGCCATCGCCGGCCGGTACGCCGACCCCGCCGGCTGGTCCGTCCCGCTGAGCTTCGACCCGGCGCACCGCTGGTACGCCCGGCTGGCCGTCGGCCCGGAGCACGAGGTGTGGGCCCTGAGCTGGCTGCCCGGCCAGGGCACCGACCTGCACGACCACGGCGGCTCGGCCGGTGGCTTCCTGGTGGTCGCCGGTGGACTCACCGAGGAGACGGTCAGCGGCGGCCGGCTGCGCCCGCACCACCTCGGCACCGGCGCCGGCCGCCGGTTCGGCGCCCGCCACGTGCACCGGGTGACCAACCACGGCGACCAGCCCGCCGTCAGCGTGCACGTCTACACCCCGGCGCTGCGCCGGATGACCCGCTACCGGCTCGACGCCGGCCGGCTGCTGGTCGCCGACGTCGCGGAGGCGGGCGTCGCCTGGTGACCCCGCCCGCCGCCCGCGCCACCCGCCCACCCCCGGCCGCCCAGGAAGGACCCCGCGATGATCCACAGCCCGCTCCGCGCCGACAGCTGTCCCGTGCCACCACCCGGGTCACGGGGGATCGACGAGATCCTCGCCGACGCCCGGTCCCGGCTGCGCCGGCTCGACCCCGAGACGGCCCACCTGGCGTACCGGGCCGGCGCGCTGCTGGTGGACATCCGTCCGGGCGGCCAACGTGCCGCGCACGGCACCGTCCCCGGCGCCCTGGTCATCGAACGCAACGTGCTGGAGTGGCGGCTCGACCCCCGCTGCCCGGCCCGGCTGCCGGTCGCCGTCGGCTACGACCTCGCGGTGGTCGTGCTCTGCCAGGAGGGCTACACGTCCTCGCTGGCCGCCGCCGCCCTCCAGGATCTCGGGCTGCACCGGGCCACCGACGTGGTCGGTGGCTTCGCCGCCTGGCGGATCGCCGGCCTGCCCGCGCTCGGCCCCACCTCGCCGTACCGCCCCTCGTCCGTCGCGCCGCCGGTGACCGCCGGCCGGGCGCCGCACTGACCGCCACCGCCACGAACCGGTGGCGGCGCCACCGCCCAGGAGGCCCGCATGTCCGTCGTCGCCATCTCCCCCCGCCCGCACCCGTACGGCCGCGTCACGGTCGCGTCCCGGGCCCGTGCCACCCCGACCCTGACCATCACCCTCGACCTGTCCGGCGCCGCCCTCACGCCCGGGCTGTCCCGCCTGCTCGACCTGATCGGCGAGCTGGCCGCCTCCGGCGAGGGCGTGCTGCGTCACGAGGTGACGCCGCCCCGGCCCGGCGGCGGGCGCCGCCCCGCCGACGTCAGCCCCGCCGCCCCGCCGCTCTCCGCGGCCGTGCCGGCCGGCCCGGTGCGGCAGTCGGCACCCCGGCCGACCGGTTCCACCCGCGAGCCGGCATCCCAGCCGACCGGTTCCACCCACGAGCCGGTCCGCATCCTGGCCGGCACCCGGGTGGTCCGCCAGGGCGAGCGGGTGATCCCGCTGACCCGGATGGAGTTCGACCTGCTGCGCTTCCTCGCCGAGCACCCGCACCGGGTCTTCACCCGGCTGCAACTGCTGACCGGCGTCTGGGGGCACGCGCACGGCGTGGCCCGCACCGTGGACGTCCACGTGCGCCGGCTACGGGCCAAGCTCGGTCCGGGGAACCCGCTGGTCACCACGGTGTACGGCGTCGGCTACCGGCTCACCGACCCGGCCGGGGTGGTGATCGAGCGGGACCGCTGACCGGCCCGCCCGGAACCGCTCGGGTACCCCCGTAACGGGGCATCCGGGCGGTTCTGCTGTAATCATCAGGCTCGTACGCAGAGCGAGCGGACGGCTCCGATGCGTTCGTCAATTGTCACATTCATGCAACGCAGCCGCCCCTTGACCCTCGTCGAGGCGCCGGGAAGCATCGATGCAGCGGCGTCCCGGGCCGTGGGGAGACACCCGGACCAGCCAAGGAGGACCATGTCGGTCAGCCCCGCCTCGTCGCGCGCCGGATGGCATACGTCCCAACCCGCTGTTCCCGGTCGTCCCCCCGGCGGTCAACGGCGTCCCGCCAGCACCCCGGCCCCGGTGCTCACCGTGACCCTGTCCATCCCGCTGGCCGGTGAGGAGTCCCTCACCCCGCCGGCCCGCCGGCTGCTGGAGGCCGCCCGCGAGCTGCTGGAGCGCGGCGAGGGCACCGTCTCCACCAACGCCGTGCCGGCCGAACGCCGCCCCGAGACGCTGCCCGCCGGGCGTACGCCGGGCCGCCCGCTCGCCGCCATCATCCCCACCCTGCACATCCTCGCCTCCTCCCGGTCGGTGCTGCGCGACGGCGAACCACTGCCGCTGACCCGGCTGGAGTTCGACCTGCTGCTGCACCTGGTCGCCCACCCCCGCCGGGTCTTCACCCGGTTACAACTGCTCACCGCGGTCTGGGGCTACGAGCACGCCGGCGTGCGGACCGTCGACGTGCACGTCCGCCGGCTGCGCGGCAAGGTCGGCGTCGACGTCCCGCTGGTCACCACCGTCTACGGCGTGGGCTACCGGCTCGCCGACGACGCCCGGGTCACCATCGACCGCACCGGCTGAGCCCGGCGGGGCACCATGGTCCGATGCGCATCCGCCCCATCTCGCCGGACCTGCTCGTCGCCGAGCTGACCGACCGGCTCGCCGCCGCCACCCCACCCGGCCGGCTGCGGGTGGCCGTCGACGGCCCGCCGGCGGCCGGACCGGACCGGCTCGCCGCCGCCCTGGTCGACCCGCTGCGCGCCCTGGGCCGCCCGGCGCTGCACGTACGCACCGACGACTTCCTGCGGCCCGCCTCCGTCCGGCTGGAACACGGCCGCACCAACCCGGACACCTACTACGAGGGCTGGTACGACGAGGCCGGGCTGCGCCGCGAGGTGCTCGACCCGGCCGGCCCGGACGGCGCCGGACGGCTGCTCCCGTCGCTCTGGGACGCCACCACCGACCGGGCCAGCCGGGCCGGCTACGTGGAGCTGCCGGCCGGGGGAGTGGTGCTGGTCAGCGGGGCGTTCCTGCTCGGCGGAGGGCTGCCCTTCGACGTCACCGTGCACCTGGCGCTCTCCCCGGCAGCGCTGGCCCGGCGTACCGGTGAGGACCTGCGGTGGACGCTGCCGGCGTTCGCCCGGTACGCCGACGAGGTGGCCCCGGCCTCCTTCGCCGACGTGGTGGTCCGCGCCGACGACCCCCGCCGTCCGGCCCTGGTCGAGCCCTGAGCCGACGAACCGGACCCCCGGTCGCAGACCGGGGCGGAAAATTCGCGGTTTGATCCTCGCCGGCCACGGGTATCCGCACGGCTCACAGAGCGCGGGTGATCACCTGCACCGCGCCGACGACGGACCGGACCCGCGGCGCGAGCCCCGGGTCGACCAGGAAAGGCAGGCAGCGATGCTCGTCCACGACACGGTGGCCACCGGCCGCTCCCAGGCGGAGACCGACCAGATCCGGCTCTCGCTCCGGTCGCGCTACGACGAGCTGTCCGCCGAGTACGAGCAGGCGGTCATGCAGAGCCAGGTGCTGCGGCTGGTGGAGGTCGGCGACACCGCCGGCGACGACCAGGCCGACAGCGGCACCAAGACGGCCGAGCGGGACACCGCGCAGTCCCTGCTGCGCACCATCCTCGACCGGCGGGCCCAGTTCGAGCACGCCCTGACCCGCCTCGACGAGGGCACCTACGGCTTCTGCGAGGGCTGCTCCGCGCCGATCCCGGTCGAGCGGCTGGAGATCTTCCCGTCGGCGACCGCCTGCGTCACCTGCAAGCAGAACCGGGAACGTCGGGCCGCCTGAGCCGCAGCGGTTGCCGGTCGGGCCGCACCGCGGTGGACTCCACCCATGGGTGAGACAAAGGTGGGCACCGCCTCGTGGACCGACCGGACCTTGCTGGACTCCGGCTGGTATCCGCAGACGGCGGACACCCCGGAGAAGCGCCTGGCGTACTACGCCCGGCAGTTCCCGCTGGTCGAGGTGGACGCCACCTACTACTCGCCGCCCGCCGAGCGGACGGCGCGGCTGTGGGTGGACCGCACCCCGCCAGGGTTCACCTTCAACGTCAAGGCGTTCAGCCTGCTCACCGGTCATCCGACCCGGGTCTCGGCGCTCTACAAGGACCTCCGGCCGGACACCGACAAGAAGAACGTCTACCCCGACGACCTGCCCGCGCAGGCGTACGAGGAGGTGTGGACCCGGTTCCTGTCCGCCCTGGACCCGCTGGTCGAGGCGGGGAAGCTGGGCGCGTTGCTGTTCCAGTTCCCACCCTGGTGGGGCATCCGCCGCGACCACAAGGACTACCTGGTCGAGGTGGCGAAGCGGTGCGCCCCGCTGCGCCCGGTCTTCGAGTTCCGGCACGCGTCCTGGTTCGACGGGGACAACCAGGAGGAGACGCTGTCCTTCCTGCGCCGGCACGAGCTGCCGTTCGTCTGCGTGGACATGCCGCAGGGGCACCGGTCCTCGGTGCCGCCGGTGCTGGCCGCCACCGCCGACCTGGCGATGGTCCGCTTCCACGGGCACAGCGACAAGTGGACCAGCAAGGACATCCACGAGAAGTTCGGCTACCGCTACTCCGACCGGGAGCTGCGGGACTGGGCGCCGAAACTGCGCGAGCTGGCCGACTCCGCCGAGCGGACCCACGTACTCATGAACAATTGTTACCGCGACTACGCCCAGACGAACGCCACCACCCTGGCCGGCCTGCTGGATGCCGGCTGACCGGCCGGTTCACCCCCGACGGGTGAGGCCGGGTCACCCCACCGCCGCGCAGCATGGACGGTGTGTGCGGTCGGGTCGCCGGACCCGGCCGGAGAGGGTACGGAGGTGGCATCAGATGGCGGTTCGAGTGGTGGCGGACCCGCGACGGGGCGCCGTGCTGCACGTCGTCGGCTCCGGCGGTGACCCCCGACGGCCGGCGCGACCCAACCGGGTGCATCCGACCCGGTTGTGGCGGGGCCCGTCGGGTCCGCCGCGGCGCACCGACGACCGACGCTGGGAAACCGACGCACGGGGGTGGGCAGATGGCTGAGCAGTTGCATTCCGCGTTCGAATCCTCGCTGGACAAGACCAACCTGATCCTCAAGGACATCGAACAGGCCTACGGCTGGCCGAAGGAGCAGCGCAACCAGTCCTACGCGGCCCTGCGTACCGTGCTGCACCTGCTGCGCGACCGGATGCCGGTGCAGGAGAGCGCGGAGTTCGCCGCGCAGCTGCCGGTGCTGGTCCGGGGCATCTACTTCGACGGCTGGCAGCCGGAGAACGTGCCGATCAAGCTCAACCGCGACGACTTCCTGTACGAGGTCCGCCAGGGCTTCCCGTACGACGTGCAGGGCGGTCCGCAGCGGGTGGTGCAGGTGGTGCTGGACACCCTGCGCCGGCACGTCACCCAGGGCGAGTGGGACGACGTGATGGCGACCATGCCCGCCGACGTGGCCCGGATGACGGCCTGACGCCGTCCGGGGCGATCCGGCCCGCTCCCGCGACCGGGGGCGGGCCCTCGCGCGTCACCGGCCCGGCGTGCGGGTGACCCGGTGCCCGGCGCGGCCGGCCAGGCCGGCGAAGGCGACCGCGTTGACGATCGCCGCGCCGCCCGGGTCGTTGTTGAAGTAGACGTACGCGGGCCGCGCGTCGTCGAACGCCTCCCCGAGACGGCGGACCCAGCTGGCCAGCGCGGTGCGGCCGTAGCGCGGCCACGGCCGGGCCCGCCCCTCGTGCAGCCGCAGGTAGCCGAAGTCGGTGGTACGCCACAGTGGCGTCACCGGCCGGCCGAGCCGGTCCGCCCAGACCAGCGCGGCGCGGCGGCGCTCCAGGACACGGCGCAGGTCGTCGGTCCACCAGGAGGGGTGCCGCGGCTCCACCGCGACCCGCACGTCGGCGGGGAAGAGCCGCAGGGTGGCGTCCAGGGCGTCGGGGTCGGCCCGCAGGTTCGGTGGCAGCTGCACCAGCACGGGACCGAGCCGGTCGCCGAGGGCGGTGGCCCGGCCGAGGAACCTCGCCACCGGCTCCTCGGGGTCACGCAGTCGCTTCACGTGGGTCAGGTAGCGGCTCATCTTCACCGCCACGCAGAAGTCGTCCGGGGTCCGGTCCCGCCAGGCGGCGAAGGTGCCCCGCTCGGGCAGGCGGTAGAACGCGTTGTTCACCTCCACGGTGGCGAACTCGCCCGCGAAGTGCTCCAGCCAGAGCCGCTGCGGCAGCTTCGCCGGATAGAACCGGTCCCGCCAGTCCCGGTACTGCCAGCCCGAGGTGCCCACCAGCATCACCATCGCGTACGCCTCAGGACAGGTCGAGGCGGAACACCTCGAACGCCGCGCCGTACCGGACGCCGAGACGGGTGCCGGCCGGCCGGCTGATGCCTTCGAGGAACTCCTCGGCGTCGAACGCGCCGTCACCCAGCCCGCTCAGGTACGCCCCGTGCGCGCGCAGCGAGGCCAGCCCCCGGTCGAAGGTGGCGGTGACGTCCACCCCGTGCCGCGAGTCGGGGGAGGCGGCCGCCCACACCTGGCGTACGCCGTTCCACGGCTGCCCGCCGCCGGTGAGCTGCTCGGGGAAGACCCACCGGTTGCCGGCGTCGCGGACCGCGTCCAGGGTGGCCCGTCCGGTGGCGATGTGGTCGGCCTGGTTCAGCGCGTACGCGCCGTCCCAGGTGTCCCGGAAGTTGTTGGTCAGCACGATCTCCGGGCGGTGCCGGCGTACCGCGTCGGCGATCCGGCGGCGCAGCGCGACGCCGTACTCCAGCACCCCGTCGGGCAGGCCGAGGAACTCCACCTCGGTGACCCCGACCAGGCCGGCGGCGACCCGCTGCTCCTCCTCGCGGACCACCCGGGTCCGCTCCGGCGGCATCCCGTCGATGCCGGCCTCGCCGCTGGTCACCAGGCAGTAGACGATCTCCTTGCCCTGGCCGGTCCAGCGCGCCACGGCCGCCGCCGCGCCGAACTCGAGGTCGTCGGGGTGGGCCACCACGGCCAGCCCGCGGGTCCAGTCCTCCGGCAGCGGATCCAGCGGCGCGCCCTGCGGTTCCGTCATTGCCGACCTCCCTGCCGTCGCGGGTCGCCGTCCATCCTGTCACCGGGCCCGGCCGGCCGCCGGCTCGCCGGCTCCGGCCTCGGCCTTCGGCGCAGGTCCCGGGCCCGGTGGCCGGCCGCGGCGAACCGGGCTCGCCGCCGGGCCCGGGGCTCTACCGTGTGGTTAGAGAAGATCGCGCGTGGGGTACCACCCGCTGCACCACCGAACCCCGGCACACGGCGGGGCGGCACATCCGAGGGAGCACCCATGGCACTGAACGACGACGACATCCAGACCAGCACCGGCGGCGGCCTCGAGGGTCCGGCGGACGGTGGCGCGAGCGCGGGTCACCAGGACGGTGGCGCCGACGGTGGTGCCGAGGGTCCGGCCGACGGTGGCGCGACCCCGGGCCAGCAGGACGGTGGCGCCGACGGTGGTGCCGAGGGTCCGGCCGACGGTGGCGCGACCCCGGGCCAGCAGGACGGCGGCGCCGACGGTGGTGCCGAGGGTCCGGCCGACGGTGGCGCGACCCCGGGCCGGCAGGACGGCGGCGCCGACGGCAGCGCTGCCTGAGCCGTGACGTACCTCGACCCGCCGGGCGGCCACGACCGCCCGGCGGTCCCGTCTTCCGCCACCCGGGCCCTCGCCCGGTGCATCGCCGTCGAGCCGGCCAAGTTCGCCGCCGCCCACTGGGGCCGGGCGCCGCTGCTGTCCCGCGCCGCCGAGCTGCCCAACCCGGCGGGCTTCACCGACCTGCTCAGCCCCGACGACGCCGACGAGCTGCTCAGCCGCCGCGGCCTGCGTACCCCGTTCCTGCGGGTCGCCAAGAACGGCGAGCTGGTGCCGGCGGCGCGCTGGACCGGCGGCGGCGGTGCCGGCGCCGAGATCGGCGACCAGGTCCTCGACGAGAAGATCCTCGCCCAGTACGCCGACGGCGCGACCCTGGTGTTGCAGGGGCTGCACCGGATCTGGCCGGCACTTGTCGACTTCACCCGTGACCTGGGCACCGCGCTGGCCCAGCCGTTGCAGGTCAACGCCTACCTCACCCCGGCCGGCAGCCAGGGCTTCGCCACCCACTACGACACCCACGACGTCTTCGTGCTCCAGGTGGACGGCCGCAAGCACTGGCGGATCCACCCGCCGGTGCTGACCGACCCGCTGGAGAAGCAGCCCTGGGGCGGACGGGCCGACGAGGTCTCCGCCACCGCCGCCGGGCCGGCCGCCCTGGACGTGGTCCTGGAACCGGGCGACGCCCTCTACCTGCCCCGGGGCTGGCTGCACAGCGCCCAGGCGCAGGAGTCCAGTTCGCTGCACCTGACCGTGGGCATCCGGGCGCTGACCCGGTACGCCCTGGTGGAGGAGCTGCTCGCCCTCGCCGCCGAGGATCCGCGGCTGCGGGCCGGGCTGCCGTTCGGCACCGACGTGGCCGACCCCGACGCCGTCGAGCCCGAGCTGACCGAGACGGTCGAGGCGCTGCGCGACTGGCTGTCGAGGGCCGATCCGGCGGCGGTGGCCGCCCGGTTGCGCGGGCGGGTCTGGCCGGCGGCCCGACCGGCCCCGATCCGTCCGCTCGCCCAGGCCGCGGCGCTGGCCGCCCTGGACGCCGACACCGAGATCGCCCCGCGCGCCGGTCTGCGCTGGCAGCTCACCGGCACCGGCGACGGGAAGGTGACGCTGCGCCTGTTCGACCGCGTCCTGACCCTGCCCGCACAGTGCGAACCGGCCCTGCGGGCGGTGCTCACCGCCGACCGGATCCGGGTGGGCGACCTGCCCGGGCTCGACGACGACGCCGACCGCCGCACCCTGGCCCGGCGCCTGCTCGGGGAGGCCGTCGCCACCCCCGCCCCGGCCTCCCCGGCCGGCTAGCGGGCCGGCCGGGTTCGTCGGAACCCACCTCGCCCCGGCGGACGGCCCGCACCGCCGCCCGAGCCGTGCCGCCGTCCGTCGAGCCGGGCTGCCGTCCCGCGAGCCGTGCTGCCGTCCCGTGGAACGGGCGGCCGGTGCGGTGACTTTCCGTTACGGCCGCATCTCTGTCACGCCGCGTGAGGCGCCGCGTGCCGCAGCCATGGTCCCCGCCTCCCTTTGCTCTGCTGCCACGGGCGCAACACGCCGCCCACCTGGGGCTCTGGTTTCCGCGAGCCGCGATGCCGCCCGAACGCGGGCACACTCGGTGACTATTGCGCCGGTGGCAGCAGAGCAAAGCGGCGGAGCGCGCGCCGGAAGGTTCCCGTCACCATCACCCACGGTGGCAGGAGGTGGCGGTCTCGCGGCGCGCCCGGTGACCCCTGCGGCACGCCTCGCCGCGGGCGGGCGACGTGGACCGTTCAGCGTGGCAGGAGGGTGAGCAGCAGGATCGTCGTCACCAGGCCGGCGACCAGGACCACGAAGATCGGCCGGGGGCCGAGGACGGCGTGCCGACGGTCGGCCACCAGCTTCGCCGGGGCCAGGCCGAGCAGCGGACCGAGCAGGGTGACCACCAGGGCCAGCACCGGCAGGCCGACGGCCAGGTCGCCACCGCCCGCCACGCCCAGCGCCCGGGCCGCCGCACCCAGGGCGTACGCCAGCACGGCCCCGGCGACCCCGCAGAGCGCCAGCACCGGATTCACCGACGCGGGCAGCTCGCCCGGCTGGCGGGCCCGGTCCAGCAGCTCGTGGACGCCGCGCAGCAGCGGCACCGGATCGCCCGACGCGTCCCGGGTCGGGGCGGGCGGATCGCCCAGCCGCCGGGCACCCACCCCGAGCCGCCCGCGCAGCTGCTGCCACAGGTGCGCCACCTCGGCGTCCACCCGTTCCTGCAACTCGCGGGCCTGCGCGAGCTCCGCCTCGGCGCGGCGCACCTGCTCCTGCGCGTCGGCCACCGCCCGCTGGGCGGTGGCGCACTGCTGGTCGTACCAGGTGTGCGCCTCGTCGCGCTGGCGCGCCACCCGGGCGGTCAGGTCGGCGAGCCGGCGCACCTGCGCCGCGTACGTCTCACTGGTCACCGGTTCGTTCATCGGGTCGGACCATAAGGGATGATCACCTGTCCGGTGCGGTGCACCGCCCGGTCGAAGAAGAGCCCCCGCCACGGCCGGGGGTACCAGTCCGGGCCGCCGGTGCCCGGATAGAGCGACGACCCCAGCTCGGCGCCCTGCACGTCCAGCGCCACCCAGGCGCCGATCTGGTCGGTGCGGGCGCCCGCACCGCCGAGGTCCACCCGCATCCGCGCCACGCCCCGCCACCAGGCCAGCACGTGGGTACGCCGTTCCGGCCCGTCGTGCAGGATCCGGCGCAGCTGCTCCAGACCGGTGCGCCGACCGGCCCGACCGGCGAGCTGTCCGGCTGCCGCGTCGACCGCGTACAGCAGCAGGTAGTGCGGGACGCTCGGCACGCCCGGGGCGCCCAGCGAGTCACCGACCTCGGCCATCAGCTCGGGCAACGTCTCCTCGTCGTACCAGGAGGCGTCGTCGGCGAGGTCGGCGTAGAGCTCCCGGGCGGCCGGGTCGGCGTCCGGGTCCAGGCAGGCGATGGAGAACCGGGCGGTGCCGGGACGGTGCTGGCGGGCCAGCGACCGGGCGGCCGCGTCGAGCACCGCGCAGGCCTCGTCGACCCGGGTGCCGATCACCGCCAGGTTCCGTCCGGGGGCCCGGGGCAGGCGCAGCGCCGCCGAGCGGGCCTGCACGTCGATGATCTCGCCGAGCAGGGCGACCGGGCTGCGCGGCACCTCCTCCTCGGGCGGGGTCAACGCCCGGAAGTCCGGCGCCTCGGCCAGCCGAGGGATGGCGTCACCGTCGAAGAGCCGGGCCGGCGCCGCGTCCTGCGGGCGCATCCGCCACAGCCGGTGCTGCAGGTCGCTCCAGCTCTCCCAGTCGCTGGCGGACGGGATCCGGGCCACCTGGTTCCCCTCCACCAGCCCCGACTCCGCGTTGATCACCGCGTGGTGCCGGGGCAGCGACTGGGCGGCGTCGTTGCGCTCGGCCAGGATGCGCAGCGCCTTGGGCAGCGCGATCCGCAGGGTGAACTGGGCGACCAGCGCCGGCCGCCCCCACAGCGCCTCGATGCCCCGGACGTCCTGGGAGGCGAGGACCAGGTGGATGCCCTGGGAGCGGCCCCGCCGGGCCAGGTCCTCCAGCAGGTCGGCGGCCTCCCGGGCCACCACGTCCCGGCCGGCGAGCAGCGCCTGGAACTCGTCGACCACCGCCACGATCCGCGGCCAGTGCCCGGTCGGATCCACCGCGCGCAGCTCGGCCAGCTTGGTGACCTCGTGCTTCTTGGCCGCGTCGGCGCGGCGGCGCAGCTCCTCGGCGAGGAACCGCAGCAGGGCCAGGCCGAACTCGCGGTCGGTGTTGACGTTGATGCCGACCAGCCGCATGTGCGGCAGCCAGCTCGGATCCCGCCGGCCCTGCGCGAACCGGGCGAAGGACACCCCCTCCTTGAAGTCGAGCAGATAGAACTCCAGCTCGGCGGGGGAGTAGCGGGAGGCCAGCGCCCCGATCCAGGCGAAGATCAGGTTGGTCTTGCCGGTGCCCGACGGGCCGCCGATCAGCGCGTGCGGCGGGTAGTCGCCCAGGGTGAGCAGGACCGGCCGGCCGTGCGGCCCCTCCCCGATGGGGGCGGTCAGCCCGGTGGCCGAGTCCTCCCGCCACATCCGGTCTGCCGGCGGCAACAGGTCGGCGAAGGGTGTCGGGGCCGGGCCGGCGTTGACCCGGGAGGCGATGCCACGGCAGGTGTCGGTGACCAGCGCGGCCGGCGGCGGGTCGTCGAGGGTGACCGGCAGGTCGCCCACCCGGGCCTGGGCGGGCCCGACCAGCACCCGGGTGACCGTCGGGTCGTCGGGCAGGTCGATGCCCCGGACCACCAGGTGCACCCCGCACGCCGCGCCGGTGCGCACCACCCGGTCCAGTTGGCCGCGTTCGTGCCGGGACAGCTCGTCGCCGCCGAGCAGCACCGCCACCCGCCACGGCTCGGGCCGTCGGCCGGTGGCGGCGGCCAGCTCACGTAGCGTCCGGTACTCGCCGGCCAACACCGTCTCGTTGATCCGCCGGATCTGCTCCACCAGGTCGTCCAGCAGCCGGCCCAGCCCACCCGGCCCGACGAAGGTGAGCAGGCCGGCGGTGCCCAGCGGCGCGAAGCCGGCCAGGCCGCCGCCGAGGTGCTCCGGGTCGTACCCGAACAGCCGCACCGCGCCCGGGTCGGCCCGGCCGACGCTGCGCAGCAGCAACGCGGGCACCACGGCGGCGTACCCCTGCGGGTCGCCGCCGGCCAGGTGGACGTGCCCGGCGTCGAGCAGCGGCACCAGCGCCGGTACCGGTTCGGCACCGTCGATGTGGACGGTGCCGACCCGCACCGAACCGGGCGCCTCACCCCGGCCGGCGGGCGTGGGCGCCCAGCCGTCCCAGCCGGCCGAGGCCGCGCCCGGGGCTTCCCGCCGGGCCGCGTCGGCCGCCCGGCGGGCCAGGTCGGCGAGGCGGGCGGCGTGCCGGGTGTCGATCTCGGCCAGCCGCCGGTCGCGTTGCGCGCCGACCCGGTCCGGCACCGCGGCGGCGGCCCGGCGCACCCGGGCCAGCCGGTCGCGGGCGGCGGTCAGCTCCGCGCCGGCGGACGCCGAGCGGGTACGGGTGGCGCCGAGCGCGTCGGCGAGCATCCCCCGCACCCGCGTCACCAGTTGTGCGCGCAGGTCAGCCACGTCGCCCGCCGTTCGCCTCGCCACCCGGCCGGGCGGTCGTCGCACCCGGCGGCGTACCCCGGCCCCGGCCCGGGGCCGGCGCTCCCCGGCCGGCGCGGTCGTCCCGCCCGGTGGTGTCGCCCCGGCCCGCGGTCGGTCCGCCCCGGCGGTCCGCCGCGCCGCCGCGGTCGCCGGCCGCGCCGTTCCCGCCACCCGGCGTGCCGCCCCGGCCGCCCGCCGCGCCGTCGCGGGCCCGTTCCGGCTCCCGGACCGGAACGTCGCGACCCACCCGTGCGGCGAGCACCGCGGTCGCCACGGCGGCGGTGACCGCCGAGTCGGCGGCGTGCGGCGGCTCGCCGGAGCGCGGCGGTGGGGGCATCCGGCAGACTCGGGTCAGCAGTGTCTCCAACGCCGGCGGCGGCAGGCCGGGCAGCAGGTCACGCACCCGACCCGACAGCTCCCGCCGCAGCCGGTCCAGGTCGTCGGCGCGGGGCGGGTGGCCCAGCAGCTCGGTGGCGAGTTCCCGCAGCACCGGCGGCGAGACCGCCGCCAGCCCGAGCCCGACGTCGGCGTGCGCGCCGCGCAGCTCCCGGTGCAGCCGGTCCCGGTCACCGGAGCGGACCCCGGCGGCGACCCGGTGCAGCAGCTCCCGGGGGTCGTCGATTCCCGGGTCCAGCGCGTCCGGCGCGCCCTCCGACCCGCCGGTCAGCTCGGCCACCCGCGCCGCCCACCAGCGGCGTACGGTCGGATCCTGCCCCTGCTCGGGGGCGGGCCCGGCGGCCGGCGGGGCGACCTCCCGGGGCTCGTCGTGCCGCTCCCGTGCCGACCCGTCGGAGCGCGGCGGCGGAGCGCCGTCGGGGGCGAGCCCGATCGCGGCCAGGTACGCCGACAGCTGCTCCTGGGCGACGCGCAGCGCGTACCCGGCCGTCTCGGCGTGCTCGGTGGCGGCGGAGAGCTCCGGCACCCCCATCGGGTTGGCGGACTCCTGGCGTACCCAGCGCAGCCGCTCGGTGGCCTGCCCGAACTTCTCCAGCGCCTGGGCCAGCTGCCCCAGCGGCAGCTCCTCGGCGGCGGCGCGCACCTGGGCGCCGACGTCCTCGATGATCGACACGGCCGCGCCTACAGGGTGGCGACGTACTGCTGCGCCTGCTCGACGGCGACCAGCGTCGCCGCGAGGCATTCCTCCAGCTCCTGGCTGGCCTGGGTCAGCGATGACTGGGCGGCCTCGACCGTCTCGTGCCCGCTGCCCTCGAGTGCCCCGGCCAGGGTCTGCTGCGCCTCGGCCAGCTTCTCCCCGGCGGCCTGCACCGCTGTCTGCCCGTCACCGATCTGTTGGAGGGCGATGTCGATGGCTGCCTTCAACTCGGCGACGCTCGCCACGGGGGACCTCCAGGGGGCGGGGAGAGATCTCCATTACAACCCATCCGTCAGGGGGAGAGAACATCCGCCCTGCCCGCGTTCCTGCCCGGGTGTCCGGTTACCGCCCTGACGTGCGCGAAGGCATCTCACGTACCCGCCGTCGGTCCTGTCACCGGTGCGGCCGGTCCCGTCCACGGGACCAGCTGTCAGGGGCGCACGCGGCGCGGCCCGTACACCTCGGCGCCCAGCGCCACCACCCGCTCGCGCAACCCCCGGTCGGCCGTCACCACCGCGCGGCGCCGGTTCCCGGCCTCGGCGACCAGCTCGACGATCGTGTCGTCGCCGGAGCCGGGCGCGGCGACCACCGTGACTTCCGGCGTCCCGGTGACCCCCCGGGCCGCTCCCTCCACCACCAGCACCACCTCCACCGGTCCGGGCAGCTCGGGCGGCAGTCCCGCCCCGGCCAGTCCGGCCAGCCCGTCGCGCAGCCGCGCGGCGGCGCCGGCCCGGTCCCGCCACCAGCCGTCCGGGCGTGAGCCCACGACGTTGGCGGCGTCCACGATCAGCAGCGGTACGGGGTCCACCCCCACAGCCTGCCACCGCGTTTGTCGCCCGGGCCGCCGGGTAGCCACCGGCGACCGTGCCGCGCCCGCGGTGTCGCCTCCGGCGGCCGTGTCGCGCCCGACAGCGGAGGACAGAGATGATGGGACCCGGCGACTACGGCAACGACCCGTGGGACGAGTTCCTGGCCCGGTACTTCGGCCGGGGAGAGGGCGGACGCCGGCCGGCGCACCGGGTCGACATCACCCGGTTGATGACCGCGGACGCCCGGGAGATGCTGGCCGACGCGGCCCGCCGCGCCGCGCAGAAACACAGCAACGACCTGGACACCGACCACCTGCTCTGGGCGGCCCTGCAAAGGGAACCGCTGCGCGACCTGGTCCGGCGGGCCGGCGCCGACCCCGACGCACTGGTCAACGCGCTCGGCGGGCGGGGGGAGGGCGCGCCCCGCGGCGAGGTGCCGCCGAACCTGTCCCTGACCCCGGCGGCGAAACGGGCCCTGCTCGACGCCCACCAGCTGTCCCGGGCGATGGGCGCGAACTACATCGGCCCCGAGCACATCCTGATGGCGCTGCCGCTCAACCCGGAGTCCCCGGCCGGCCGGATGCTCGCCGCCGGGCGCATCCAACCCGAGTCGTTGCAGGCCGCCGGCGCCGAGCGGGGCGCGATGCCGAGCCCCAAGCCGGACCGGGGCACCCCGACCCTCGACCAGTACGGCCAGGACCTCACCGAGCTGGCCCGGATGGACCAGATCGACCCGGTGATCGGCCGGGCCGACGAGATCGAACAGGCCGTCGAGATCCTGTCCCGGCGTACCAAGAACAACCCGGTGCTGATCGGTGAGGCCGGCGTCGGCAAGACCGCCATCGTGGAGGGGCTGGCCGAGCGGATCTGCGACGGCGACGTGCCGCAGACCCTGATCGGCAAGCGGGTGGTCCAGCTGGACCTGGCCGGCCTGGTCGCCGGCACCCGCTACCGGGGCGACTTCGAGGAACGCCTGAAGAAGGTCATCGACGAGATCCGGGCGCACCGCGACGAGCTGATCGTCTTCCTCGACGAGATCCACACCCTGGTCGGCGCGGGCGGCGCCGGCAGTGAAGGCGGCATGGACGCCTCCAACATGCTCAAGCCCGCCCTGGCCCGCGGCGAGCTGCGGGTGATCGGCGCGACCACGCTGGACGAGTTCCGCAAGAGCATCGAGAAGGACGCCGCGCTGGCCCGCCGGTTCCAGCCGGTCTTCGTCCCCGAACCCAGCGTCGAGGACACCGTGGCCATCCTGCGTGGCCTGCGCGACCGCTACGAGGCGCACCACCAGGTCCGGTTCACCGACGAGGCGCTGGTCGCCGCCGCGGAACTCTCCGACCGGTACGTCACCGACCGGTACCTGCCGGACAAGGCGATCGACCTGATCGACCAGGCCGGCGCCCGGATCCGGCTGCGCACCCGCACCCCGGCCTCGGACGTACGCGAGCTGGAACAGCAGCTCGACGACGTACGCCGGGACAAGGAGCAGGCCGTCGCCGACGAGCAGTACGAGAAGGCGTCCCAGCTGCGCGACCGGCTCGCCGAGGTGGAGGAGCAGATCCGCCGCGCCCGCGGCGACTCCGGCGGCGGCAACCAGGTGCCGTCGGTCGGCCCCCGGGAGATCGCCGAGGTGGTGTCCCGGGCCACCGGCATCCCGATCAACCAGCTCACCGAGGAGGAACGCGACCGGCTGCTGCGGCTGGAGGGCCACCTGCACGAGAAGGTGGTCGGGCAGGACGACGCGGTGACCGCCGTGGCCGAGGCGGTCCGCCGCTCGCGTACCGGCCTGGCCGACCCGGACCGGCCGATGGGCAGCTTCCTGTTCCTCGGCCCGACCGGTGTCGGCAAGACCGAACTGGCCCGGGCGCTCGCCGAGGCGCTCTTCGGCGAGGCCGACCGGATGGTCCGGGTGGACATGAGCGAGTTCCAGGAGCGGCACACGGTGGCCCGGCTGATCGGCGCGCCCCCCGGCTACGTCGGGTACGAGGAGGCCGGCCAGCTCACCGAGGCGGTCCGCCGCCGCCCGTACGCCGTGGTGCTGCTCGACGAGATCGAGAAGGCCCACCCGGACGTGTTCAACATCCTGCTCCAGGTCCTCGACGACGGGCGCCTCACCGACAGCCAGGGCCGCACGGTGAACTTCAAGAACACCGTGCTGATCATGACGAGCAACCTGGGCTCGGAGCTGATCACCGGCAGCCAGCGGGCGGTCGGCTTCGGCGCCGGCGAGCCCGGCGGCACCGAGGAGAGCGACGAGCTGCGCGAGCGGCTGATGCGCCGGCTCCAGGAGAACTTCCGCCCCGAGTTCCTCAACCGGATCGACGAGGTGATCATCTTCCGCCGGCTGGAGCAGCAGCAGCTGCGTCAGATCACCGAGCTGCTGCTGGAGGAGACCCGCCGCCGGCTGCACGCCCAGGACATCGAGGTCGACATCACCACCGCCGGGGTCGACTGGCTGGCCGAACACGGCTACCAGCCGGAGTTCGGCGCCCGCCCGCTGCGCCGCACCATCCAGCGGGAGGTGGACAACCGGCTGTCCCGGATGCTGCTGGAGAACGCCGTCAACTCCGGGCAGAAGGTCACCGTCGACGCCCGGGACGGGCAGCTCACCTTCGACGTGGCCGCCGGCGAACGCGGCTACACGGCGGCCACCACGTCCCATCCGAGGTGAGGCGGAGGAGGCGGAACCGATGCGCGATCCCGAGGAGAGCGACGAACGGACCGAACCGATCGTGGCGCCGCCGACGGCGAACCCGGCCCGGGTGCGGGTGCCGCCGGAGGGCCTGAAGCAGCAACCGGACGACGGTGACCCGGCGCCGGCCGGGCCGGCCGAAGAGGAGGCGTGATGGTACGCGAGACGCGGCTCGACCCCGAGGTCGAGGTCATCTGGGAGGACTTCCACGCCGAGGTCAACGTCCCCTCCGAACAGCTGCGGCAGTGGCTGCTCACCCGTGGCTCCGGTGAGGAGGCGTTCGGCCCGGACCCGACGATGGACCTGCCCGAGCCCGGCCGGCAGATCCTGCACGTGCTGAGCAAGCGCAAGGTGGACCTCACCCCGGCCGACGTCGAGGTGATGCGGGCGGCGATCGACCGGATCCGGGAGCTGACCGCGGAGAAGCCCCGCCGGGGCAACGCCGACGACGAGTGGCGGCACGCGCTGCTCGACCTGGGCCACGACGTCCTCGTGGAACGCTGAGCCGACAGCCGGCGGCCCCGCCCCGATCCCGGGACGGGGCCGTCGGCGTCAACCGGTCACTCCGACTCCATGCTGGGCAGTTGCAGGCCGGCGGTGTCCGCGGCGGACTGCCGCTCGCCACGGGCCCGCTCCTCCCGGCTGAGCAGGTTGGCGTACTCGGCGACGTCGGCCGGGTCGGGGACGTCCGGCAGGCGCCGTAGGAAGGCCTCGAGGTCACGGGCGGCGGCGGTGGCGGTGGCCGCGGCCTGGCGCAGCAGCTCCCGCTCGTCGGCGGCCGGGTAGAGATCGGTCATGCTGCCCTGATACCCGTCATCGCCCGGTTCGCACCCCACCGCCCCCGGCCACCGGATCCGCCCCGGCCCGGCGTACCCCGAAGTCGGGGTTGCCCAGCAACCAGGTCAGATAGCCGGGATGCGCGGCCAGCGAGTCGGTGTACGCCGCCACCGCCGCCTCCAGCACCGCCCCCGCGTGCCGGGCGGCCGGCGAGTCGGGGTGCCAGCCCAGCAGCAGCCGCCACCGCAACGGCACCCCGGCCAGCCGGCGGGTCACCAGCTCCGCCGGGGGCCGGAAGGTGGCCTGGCACAACGCCACCGCCTCGCCCGCCTCCACCAGGTCGACGCAGCCACGCACGTCGGTCTCGTACACCTTGCGCGGGGTGAAGCCGGCGCGGGCGCAGGCGGCGGCGAAGCAGTCGCCGAAGCAGCCGTCGCCCGGCGCCGCCACCCACCGTTCCCGGCGCAGCTCCACCAGCGGCACCTCGGCGCGGCCGGCCAGCGGATGGGTCCGCGGCAGCATCACCAGCACCGGGTCCACCGCCACCTCCCGCCAGCGCAGCCCGAACTCGGCCGACGGGGTGGTGTCCCCGCACGCGCCGACCAGCGCGAAGTCCAGCCGGCCGCCGGCGGTCAGCTGCGCCAGCTCGTCCACCGACCAGGAGGCGTACGTGCTGATCTGGGCCTGCGGCTGCTCCCCGCCGAGCCGGTGCACCAGCCGGCCCAGGATCGGGCTGTTCACCCCGCCGAAGCGGTACCGGGTGGGGGTGGCGCCCGCGCCGGCCAGCCGCGCCGCCTCGTCCTGCAGGCCCTTCATCGCCGGCAGCAGCACCCGCGCCCGGGCCAGCACCAGCTCACCCAGGGCGGTCGGCCGGGCGCCCCGGCGGTCCCGTTCGAACAGCGCACCGCCCAGCGTCCGCTCGATCCGCTGGAGCTGAGCGGTCAGCGCCGGCTGCGCCAGACCGAGCATCGAGGCCGCCTTGGTCACGCTCCCCGTCTCGGCGATCGCGCAGACCACCCGCAGGTGTCGCAGCTCCAGATTCATACCGTGACGGTAGGACCACGCAGCGATCAACGGAAGGGTACGGACCGGCGAAGGGCGATGCCGTCCCGGCCGGTCAGCGGCGCGGTTCCCGGTCCAGGTCCGCCAGGTAGGTCCGGCGGCGGCTCACCGCGTCGCGGACCTTGTCCACCACCCCCACCGCCGGCTCGACGATCCGGTTCCACGGCGGGGTGGCCGGGGTGCCCGGGTGCGGCCGGGTCGGCGCCGCCTCCTCGGCGATCTGCCACCGGTTGCCCAGCCGGATCAGCTCCGCGTCGGTGGCCACCTCGCGCAGCGGGGTGACCAGCGCGGTGACCCGGCCGACGTGCCGGCGGACCCGGTCGACCACGTCGGCCAGCGCCTCGTCCTCGGGGCCGGCGAGCCCCTTGAGCGCGGTGAGCAGCGCGCCGTCCGCCTGGATCTCCCGGTCGACCAGGTCGGCGCTCGCCGGCACCGCGGCACGGGCGGCGGGGAAGAGGTACTGCTCCTCGGCCGACAGGTGCCGGGACACCGCGGCGGTGAGCACCTCCAGCACCCCCCGGCGGCGCTGCGGCGTCGCGTCCGCCGCCGTCACCTCGTCACACAGCTCCAGCAGCTGCCGGTGCTCCCGGTCCACCAGGTCGGCCATGCTCCGGCCGCCCGGCCGGTAGGTGTCGTCCGCGGCCGGCGGCAGCGGCGGCAGGGGTACGGACATGGTGCCCTCCTCGGCTGGCGACGACCCGATGAGGGTCGATGCGGGGACGCCCAGCGCGGTACCCTGCCGCTCCGCGCGCGAAACGCCACCCCGGTGCGGCCCGCGTCGCCGCCGCGGCCGAGGCGGCGTGCCGGGCGGCGCGGCTGGTATGAAGAACGGATGACGAGCGACGCCGCCTCCGCCCGACCGGACCCCACCGACGAGGTCGTCGACCTCTGCCGCGACCTGCTGCGCATCGACACCACCAACACCGGGGACAACGCCACCAGCGCCGGGGAACGCCGGGCCGCCGAGTACGTCGCCGAGAAGCTCGCCGAGGTCGGCGTCGAGTCGCGGCTGGTCGAGTCCGCGCCCGGCCGGGCCAACCTGGTCGCCCGCATCCCTGGCGCCGACCCGGGCCGGGACGCCCTGCTGGTGCATGGCCACCTCGACGTGGTGCCCGCCGACGCCGACGAGTGGTCGGTGCACCCGTTCTCCGGTGAGATCCGCGACGGCTACCTGTGGGGCCGCGGCGCGATCGACATGAAGGACTTCGACGCGATGATGCTCGCCGTGGTCCGCCACTGGCAGCGCACCGGCGTCCGCCCGCCGCGCGACATCGTGCTGGCGTACACCGCCGACGAGGAGGCCGGCAGCGACTACGGCGCCCGCTTCCTGGTGGAGCGGCACCCGGACCTCTTCGACGGCTGCACCGAGGCGATCGGCGAGGTCGGCGGCTTCTCCTACTCGGTGAACGACACCACCCGGCTCTATCTCATCGAGACCGCCGAGAAGGGACTGGACTGGCTGCGGCTGCACGCCAAGGGCCGGCCCGGGCACGGCTCGTTCATCCACGACGACAACGCGGTCACGGCGCTGGCCGAGGCGGTCGCCCGGGTCGGCCGGCACCGCTTCCCGGTGACCGTCACCGACACCGTGCGGGCGTTCCTGGCGGAGGTCTCCGACGTCCTCGGCGTCGAGCTGGACCCGGAGGACCCGGAGACCGCGATCGCCAAGCTCGGCCCGATCGCCAACATCATCGGCGCCACCATCCGCAGCACCGCCAACCCGACCCGGCTGCAGGCCGGCTACAAGGACAACGTCATCCCCGGTCGGGCCAGCGCCACCATCGACTGCCGCAGCCTGCCCGGGCAGTCGGAGATGCTGGAGCGGCAGCTGCGCGAGCTGGTCGGCCCGGACATCGACATCGAGTACGTCCAGCGCCAGCCCGCCTGGGAGACCACGTTCGACGGTGACCTGGTCGCCGCCATGTCGGCGGCGCTGCGCGCCGAGGACCCGGGCGCCCGGCCGGTGCCGTACATGCTCTCCGGCGGCACCGACGCCAAGGCGTTCGCGCAGTTGGGCATCCGCTGCTTCGGGTTCGCGCCGCTGCGGCTGCCCGCCGACCTCAATTTCTCCGCCCTGTTCCACGGCATCGATGAGCGGGTCCCGGTGGACGGGCTACAGTTCGGCGTGCGGGTTCTCGACCGGTTCCTCCGCAGCTGCTGACCGCCGCGGTGCTTCCCGCCCGGACGACGAACCTCCCCCATCGCGAAGGGACTGCCTCACATGACCGACCAGCACGGTGAGCTGGACGCTGCCCTCGAGCGCGTGATCGAGACCGCCCGCCGGCACCTGGCCGCCGTCCGCGCCGCCCAGGGCCGGGTCGACGACGACGACGTCTGGCAGGCCTACGTGGCGTTGAACAACGCCTCCTACGCCTACGACGAACTGCTCCTGGACGCCTTCGGGGAGGTCACCCCCTGGGACGTGGAGTCCATCGACCCCGACGAGGCCGACGAGCGGTTCGCCGGCGCCGAGGGCGTCGAGGCATCCGACCCGCACCCGAGGGTCATCTCGGTGCGCCAGCGCCGCGACTACCGGGTGCCGAGCATCGCGGCGCTGGTCCGGGTCGCCGAGGCGGCCCGCCGCGAGGGCACCCCGGAGGGCGACGAGCCGGCGCCGGTCGAGGGCGTCGGCGAGGCGGTGCTGGAGCTGCTGCAGAGCGGCGACGGCTCGCTGTCGGCGCTGGACGTGCCGGAGCTGGAGCCGCTGGACGGCGTGGTGATGGTCAGCGAGGTGGGCACCCCGGTCGACCTGGAGTCGTTCGACGACGACGACCCGGTGGGCCCGTTCCAGCCGGCCGCCGACGACCGCCTCGTGGGTCGGCTCGACGAGCACCCCTTCCTGGACGACGAGGAGCACGACCACGCCGGCCACAGCCACTAGGGCGCGGACGCACGTGGGGGTCGGGCCGTGGTACGCGGCCCGGCCCCCACGCGTATACCCGCCGTACTAGTACGACAGGCCCGGCTCCAGCTTGTTGACCCGGCGCCGGCGCAGCATCACCTGCCGCGTCCCGTCCCGGAACAGCTGGACCCGGGCCAACTCCCAGCCGGAGAACTCCGCCTGGATCGCCAGCTGCACCGCGGCGGTCACCCGGTCGACGTTCGGCGGCAACCGCAGCGGCGCGTATTCGTAGTCCATGCCGTCCATGCTGCCCAGCTCGCGGGCCCGGCGCCACCCCCTGACCGGTGACCCGCGCCGCCCCGGAGCCGGACAGTCGCCCTCAGCCGTCGCGTTCCGGATAGCCGACCGGCATCGCCGACACGTCGTCGAGGGCGGTGACGATCTCGTCGGGCAGGGTCATCCGCTCCACCTGGAGCGCGCCGAGCAGCTGCCCCACCGTCCGGGCCCCCAGGATCGGCGCGGTCACCCCGGGCCGGTCCCGGATCCACGCCAGCGCCACCTCCAGCGGCGAGACACCCAGCCCGCCGGCCGCCGTGGCGACCGCCTCCACGATGCTGGAGCAGCGCGGGTCCAGATAGCTGGCGACGAAGCGTTCGAAGTGCGGCGACACCGCCCGGGAGTCCGCCGGACGGCCGTTGCGGTACTTGCCGGTGAGCACCCCGCGGCCCAGCGGCGACCAGGGCAGCACCCCCAGCCCCATCGCCTCGCAGGCCGGCAGCACCTCGCGCTCCACGCCCCGCTCCAGCAGTGAGTACTCCACCTGGGCGGCGACCACCGGGGCCCGGCCGGGCCAGGCGGCCTGCCAGGCGGCGGCCCGCGCGGTCTGCCAGCCGGCGAAGTTCGACACCCCCACGTACCGGGCCCTGCCGCTGGACACCGCGTGGTCCAGCGCCGACAGGGTCTCCTCCAGCGGGGTGTACGGGTCGTACCCGTGCACCTGCCACAGGTCGACGTGGTCGGTGCCGAGCCGGCGCAGCGACGCCTCCAGGGTGCGCAGCAGGTGCCCCCGGGAGCCGTCGCGGCGGCGTCCGCTGCCCGGCCGCAGCCCCGCCTTGGTGGCGATGAGCAGCTCGTCGCGGGGGACCAGGCCACCCAGCAGCGACCCGATGACGGACTCGGCGTCGCCGTCGGCGTACACGTCGGCGGTGTCGACCAGGTTGCCGCCCGCGTCGAGGTAGCTCTTCAGCTGGGCGGCCGCGTCGTCGGCGTCGGTGTCCCGTCCCCAGGTCATGGTGCCGAGCGCGAGCCGCGAAACCGCCAGCCCGCTTCGGCCGAGCGGTCGCTGTTGCATGGGTGAACCTTATTTCGAAGCTGCCGTCACGGATATCCTCGCCCGGAGTCAACTTCCCGCTCCACCGGCCGGAGGGTGTGACGTTTTCGGGTGAGCCGGTGATCGGGCCCACGTTCGGCATTGCGTAACCTGATGCGACCTGTGGTGCGGATGGGGGAGGACCAGTGCGACTCGGGCTCAGCCTCGGATACCAGACGGCGTGGAGTACGCCGGCAGACCACCTGGCTCTGGCGCAGGAGGCGGACCGACTCGGCTACTCGGTGGTGTGGGCGGCGGAGGCGTACGGCTCCGACTCGCCGAGCATGCTCGCCTGGATGGCCGGTCAGACCGAACGGATCGACGTGGGCGCCGCGGTGATGCAGATCCCCGCCCGTACCCCGGCGATGACCGCGATGACCGCGGCGACCATCGACGCCCTCTCCGGGGGCCGGTTCCGCCTCGGCCTGGGCGTCTCCGGGCCGCAGGTCTCCGAGGGCTGGCACGGCGTACGCTTCGCCAAGCCCCTCGCCCGGACCCGCGAGTACGTCGACATCGTCAAGCTCGCGGTGGCCCGCAAGGAGGTCGCGTACGACGGCGAGCACTACACCCTGCCGCTGCCCGACGGGCCCGGCAAGGCGCTGCGGCTGGGCTTCCACCCGCCACGCGAGCACATCCCGATCTACCTTGCCGCCGTCGGCCCGAAGAACCTCGAACTGGCCGGCGAGATCGCCGACGGCTGGCTGGCCGTCTTCTACGCCCCCGAGTTCGCCGAGGAGCAGCTCGCCTCGGTGCGTGCCGGCCGGGCCAAGGTCGGCAAGGAACTGGCCGGCTTCGACGTGGTCCCCTCGGTGCCGGTGGTCGTCGGCGACGACGTGGCGTCCTGCGCCGAGCTGGTCCGTTGGTACGCCGCGCTCTACGTCGGCGGGATGGGCAGCCGGCAGCAGAACTTCTACAACCAGCTCGCCACCCGGATGGGCTACGGCGACGCCGCCCGCGAGGTGCAGGACCTCTATCTGGCCAAGCGGCAGCGCGACGCCGCCGCCGCGGTGCCGATGGAGTTCATCGACCGCACCTCGCTGCTCGGCCCCAAGGAACGCATCGCCGAGCGGATGCGCGAGTACGCCGCCGCCGGGGTCACCACCCTGTCGGTGTCCCTGTTCGTGGCCGACCGGGACAGCGGTGTGCAGACGCTGCGTACCGTCGCCGAGGCGCTGGAGCTTTCCGGAGTCGGCGAGTGACCTGGATCGAGGCCATCGTCCTGGGCATCGTCCAGGGGCTCACCGAGTTCCTTCCGGTCTCCTCCTCGGGGCACCTGCGGATCACCTCGGCCATCTTCTTCGGCCGCGACGCCGGTGCGTCGTTCACCGCGGTGACGCAGCTCGGCACCGAGGCGGCCGTGCTGATCTACTTCTTCAAGGACATCTGGCGGATCGTCCGTACCTGGTGCCTGGGGTTGGTCGACAAGTCGGTCCGGTCGAGCCTCGACTACCGGATGGGCTGGTACGTCATCGTCGGCACCATCCCGATCGGCATCCTCGGGCTGCTGTTCAAGGACCAGATCCGCACTGCCGGCCGGAACCTGTACCTGATCTCCTTCACGCTGATCTTCTTCGCCCTGGTGCTGGCCTTCGCCGAGTACTGGGGCCGGCAGACCCGCACGCTGGAGAACTTCCGGATGCGCGACGGCGTGGCGATGGGTCTGGGCCAGGCGATGGCACTCATCCCGGGCGTCTCCCGGTCCGGCGGCACGCTGACGGTCGGCCTGTTCCTCAACCTCACCCGGGAGACCGCGGCCCGCTACTCGTTCCTGCTGGCCATCCCGGCCGTGGTCATCTCCGGGGTGTTCAGCATCCCGGACGTCTTCGAACCGTCCGCCCCGGGCACGGCCGCGCCGAGCGTCGCGCAGATGATCGTCGCGACCGCGATCGCCTTCGGCATCGGGTACGCGGCGATCGCCTGGCTGCTCAGGTACGTCGCCCACCACACCCTGTACCTGTTCGTGCTCTACCGGGTGGCGCTCGGAACCCTGGTCCTGTGCCTGCTGCTGACGGGAACCATCAGCGCCACCTGACAGTTCAGTTGGCTACGCCGCTGGCCGGCACCCGTCAGGGGTGCCGGCCAGCGTGTCGTTCAGGTGGTGGGTCAGTTGTTCCAGTGCTGGGCGACCAGGTCGGCGGCCTGCTGCTCCCACTGGGCGTACGCGTCCGGGTAGGCGGACACCTGCACGGTCTGGGCGGCGTCGGTCAGGGGCATGTCCTGCCATCCGTCGACCTGCTTGAGACCCTTGAGGAACGCCAGGGTGGAGTACTCAGGATCGGTGATCTGCTCAGGCGTTCCCCAACCCGAGCTCGGGCGCTGCTGGAACAGGCCCAGCGAGTCATGGTCGTTGCGGTCGCCCAGGTGGCCCAGGTTCTCCAGCTTCGACTCCTGCAGGCTGGTGGCGATCGAGACCACGGCGGCCCGCTCCGGGAGACCGGCCTTCTTCGTCGCGGCGATGATCGCCTTCACATTGCCGGTCTGCTCGTCGTTCAGATCGATGCGGGACTGGGTGCCCTGCACGCCGTGCGGGATCAGCTTGCCGGCGTCGGGCTTGTCGGCCTGCACGACGGCGACCGGGGTCAGGGCGGCGGTGGTGGGGGTGGTGTCGGCGTGGTTCAGCGGGCCGGCGGCCATCCCACCGGCGAAAGCCAGACCGGCGATACCCAGCACGCTCTTGGTCAGGATCGTGTTCATGGGAAAGCTCCATTCGGGGGTCGGCACGCCACCCGATGGGGGTCGGGTGACGGGCAAGCACCACGTCAGGCGCTCAGACAAGGGGAAAAGTCTGGGGGTGTCCGGCACGGCCACGGACCCGGCGGGGCTCGTCGTGGCGGCGGACCATGTGTAACGACCGCCGGCCCCACATCATTCCCGGGGCCCGACCCGATCCCGTAGGTATCGGCGCTGGCAGCCGGGGGTGCTGCTGCGGTCGTCCAGATGATGTAACGACCCGGCCCCGGCCGCCATTCCACCGCCCGGGTGCGGCCGGTCACCCGCGATTCGGACAATCGGCCGCAGACCACCGGGCCGGCCGCAGACCGTCAGGCCACTCGCCGTCAGGCCACTGGCCGAATCCCACCCCGGCACCCACTCCCGGCGAAGTGCGGGCACCCGCCCTTCTCGAGGGGCGGTGGCTCGCTCTTCGGGTGACTACAGACTTGAGAGCACCGACGACTCACCCAGCGGTTGCTGTCCGACAGCGGACCGCCTGTCCGGGCCGTGCTTCATGTTCCGATAGTCCGGTTCGCCTCGGGCGCCCACCAGGACCCTTCCGATCCGGTCCAGGCGCGGTGAGTCATCCACGCTCTCAAGTCCGTAGCGGGACGAGCTCCCCCTCGGGTCGCCCATCAGCCGAGGTGCGAGACGGACCGGCAGACGCCGCGGGACCGAAGCCGCCGCCATGAGTCTCCGCGTCCGGAGACGACCATGATGTTCCACCCATCGACGTGCCGGGCGATACCGCCTCCCCGATCTCGGCCCGGGAGCCTGGGGATCGGCCGGTAGTGGCCGCCGCGACCCTGGGCGGGACCGGTGCGGTGGCCACCGCACCCGGGACCGACCGGATGGCCGGGCGTCGACCCGGGCGTGCCGGGACACGACGGACGGCTGTGACCCGGGCCGCCGCGGGTGGTGGGGCAGAGCCAGGCCCTAGGGTGGTCACCGTGGCGACCCTTCTGCTTCTGCGACACGGCCGGACCACCGCGAACGCCGACGGCGGCCTCGCCGGCCGGCAGCCGGTGGAGCTGGACGACACCGGGCGGGCCCAGGCGGCGGCCGTTGGCGAGCGCCTCAAGGGGCTTCCGCTCGCCGCCGTGGTGACCAGCCCGCTGATCCGTTGCCGGCAGACCCTCGATCTCGCCCTGCCGCAGGCCACTCCGGTGGTGGAGGAGGGGCTGATCGAGTGCGGGTACGGCAGCTGGGAGGGGCAGCCGCTGAAGAAGCTGGCGAAGGAGCCGCTCTGGCCGGTGGTCCAGCAGCATCCCAGCGCGGCGGTCTTCCCCGAGGGGGAGGCGATGGCGGCGATGGCCGCGCGGGCGGTGGCGGCGGTTCGCTCGTGGGACGCCCGGATCACCGCCGAGCACGGTCCGGAGGCGGTCTGGCTGGCCTGCAGCCACGGGGACGTGATCAAGGCCATCGTGGCCGACGCGCTGGGCGTACACCTGGATCTGTTCCAGCGGATCGTGGCGGACCCGGCGTCGGTGACCGCGATCCGCTACACCCCCCTGCGCCCGTTCCTGGTCCGGCTCAACGACACCGGCGGTGATCTCGCGGGTCTGGTGTCGCCGCCGCGCAAGCGGCGCCGGCGGGCCACCCGGGCGGCGGACTCGGACGCGGCGGTCGGCGGTGGCGCGGGGGCGGCGCGGTGAGCCGCGCCGCCACGCCCGGGACGCCGGCGGGGGCGCTCCGGCGTTTCGCCCTGGGCGGAACCACCCACGGTGCGCTGCGCGCCGTTCCCACCCGCCGGATAGGGTCGTGGGTATGACCCACCAGGTGCACGCCTTCGAGCCGCCGGAGCGGTTCGTCGCCGGGACCGTCGGGCCGCCGGGGGAGCGCACGTTCTTCCTCCAGGCGCGCGGCGGCGGCCGGCTGGTCAGCGTCGCGCTGGAGAAGGTGCAGGTGTCGCTGCTCGCCGAGAAGCTCGAGGAGCTGCTCGTCGAGGCGCAGCGCCGGTTCGGCGTCGACCTGCCCGAGGCGCCCGCGGCCCCCGTCGTCGGCGACAACGACCCGCTCGACACCCCCGTCGACGAGGAGTTCCGCGTCGGCACCCTCGGCCTGGCCTTCGACGTCGACACCGCCACCGTGGTGATCGAGGCGATCGCGGCCGGCGAGGCCGAGACCGAGGTCGAGCTCGGTGACGACGACGAGGACGACGACGATGACGACGAGGTCGAGGAGCTGAACGACGACCTCGACCGGCTGCGGGTGCGGCTGACCCCGGAGGCCACCCGCGAGTTCATCGCCCGGGCCCGCCGGGTGGTCAACGCCGGTCGCCCGCCCTGCCCGCTCTGCGGCCAGCCGCTGGATCCCGCCGGGCACCTCTGCCCGCGGCACAACGGTTACCACCGGTGACGTCGTCGGAACTCCGACCCCGGCAGGACGAGCGCGCCTCGTTGCGGCTGCTGCACGACGGTGAGCTGGAGCTGGAGGGTCGGCTGGTCGACGCCTCCAACACCACCCTGCGTGGCATCGTCACCCTCGACGGGGTGAGCGCCCGCTGCGTCTACAAGCCGGTGCGCGGCGAGCGCCCGCTCTGGGACTTCCCCGACGGCACTCTCGCCGGCCGGGAGGTCGCGGCATACCTCGTCTCCCGGGCCAGCGGCTGGGACCTCGTCCCGCCGACCGTGCTGCGGGACGGCCCGTTCGGCCCCGGCTCCTGCCAGCTGTGGATCGACGAGCTGGAGGACGCCGAGCCGCTGGTCGGCTTCGTCCCGGCGGACGCGCTGCCGCCACGCTGGTTCCCGGTCGCGGCGGCCCGGGACGACGACGGCGCCGCGTACGCGCTGGCGCACGCCGACGATCCGCGGCTGGCCCGTCTCGCGCTGCTCGACGCGGTGATCAACAACGCCGACCGCAAGGGCGGCCACGTGCTGGTCGGCCCGGACGACCGGATCTACGGCGTGGACCACGGGGTGAGCTTCCACGTCGAGGAGAAGCTGCGGACGGTGCTCTGGGGCTGGGCCGGCCGGCAGCTGCCGCCCGACGCGGTGGAGATGCTCGACGGCCTGGTCGACCAGGTCACCGGTGAGCTCGGCGAGGAGCTGGCCGAGCACCTCACCATCTCCGAGGTGGCCGAGCTGGCCGCCCGATGTGAACGGTTGCGCGACGCCGGCACCTTCCCGCTGCCCCCGGAGGACTGGCCGGCGATTCCGTGGCCCCCGATGTGAGTGGTTGTCATGTTGATCACCCGAGTGCTGGCAGTGGCCCGCGCCGGGCTGGCGGCTCGTTAGGCTGGGGTAATGGAGTCTTGGGCGGGTCACGAGGTGCCACGGCTGCCGGGTGAGGGCAGCACCCTGGGGTTGTACGACTCGGCGCGGCGGAGCGTCCAGCCCAGCCGCCCCGACGGCACGGCCGCCATGTACGTCTGCGGCATCACCCCGTACGACGCCACCCACCTCGGCCACGCCGCCACCATGATCACCTTCGACCTGGTGCAGCGGATGTGGCGCGACGCCGGCCTGACCGTCCGGTACGTGCAGAACGTCACCGACATCGACGACCCGCTGCTGGAGCGCGCGAACCGGGACGGCGAGGACTGGAAGGTCCTGGCCATGCGGGAGACCGCCCTGTTCCGGGAGGACATGGAGGCGCTGCGGATCATCCCGCCGGCGCACTACGTCGGCGCGGTGGAGTCCATCCCGGACATCGCCGAGAAGGTCGAGGTGCTGCTCAAGGACGGTGCCGCGTACCGACTCGACGACGGCACCGGCGACGTCTACTTCGACATCAGCGCCGCCCCCCGGTTCGGCTACGAGTCCAACCTGTCCCGCGCCGAGATGCTGGAGATCTTCCCCGAGCGGGGCGGCGACCCGGACCGCGCCGGCAAGCGGGACCCGCTGGACCCGCTGCTGTGGCGCGGCGCCCGCGAGGATGAGCCCTCGTGGCCGGGTGGCGAGCTCGGCGCGGGCCGCCCCGGCTGGCACATCGAGTGCGCCGTCGTCGCGCTGAACCTGCTCGGCGACCGGATCGCCGTGCAAGGCGGCGGCAACGACCTGCTCTTCCCGCACCACGAGTGCTCCGCCGCGCACGCCGAGCGGCTCACCGGTCAGACGCCGTTCGCCGACCACTACGTGCACGCCGGCATGATCGGCCTGGCCGGCGAGAAGATGTCCAAGTCCAAGGGCAACCTGGTCTTCGTCTCCCGGCTGCGGGCCGACCACGTGGACCCGATGGCGGTCCGGCTGGCGCTGATCAGTGGGCACTACCGCGCCGACCGCTCCTGGACCGACGAGTTGCTGACCATCGCCGAGCAGCGGCTGGACCGCTGGCGGCGGGCCGCCGCGGCGCCCGCCGGGCCGTCCGGGGCCGAGCTGCTGGCCGGCGTACGCGCCCGGCTGGCCGACGACCTGGACACCCCGGGTGCCCTGGCGGTGGCCGACGCCTGGGCCGACCGGGCGCTGGCCGGCGCCGCCGATGACACGGACGCACCGAAGCTCTTCGCCGACACCATCGACGCCCTTCTCGGCATCCGCCTGTAAGGAAGGCCCTGTCGGCGCGTCCGGTACGGCAGGGGGCCTCTTCTTGACGCTCCGCCCCCGGCGACGGCACGCCCGGGCATTGACGTGCCCGGGCGTCAGCACGCCCTGGCAACGGCGCGGCGTGGCGTCGGCAGTGGCCGGGCGACGACCTGCCCTGGACGCGGGTGCCTCGGCCGTCGATGCCGGCCGAGCCGGTTCAGCCCAGGACGAGGCCCGGGTCCGGGTCCTGCTCGGGAACCGGTCCGGGGATCTTGTACTCCTCGGTGAGGGTGGTCATCGGCCCGGGCCAGGTGGCCTGGGCGACCTCGATCGGCTTGTGGTGGGCGTCGTAGGCGACGTGCAGCAGGTGCAGCACCGGCGTGTCCGGGCGGATCTGCAACGTCTCCGCCTCCTCCCGGCTGGGCTGCCGGGCGCTGATGGTGTCGGTCGCGGTGGCGTACCGGCGGCCGGTGGCCTCCTCGGCCTCCTGGTAGAGCGGTCGGCCGAACGCCTCCGCCCGTTCCAGGGAGGTGCCGGCGGTGTCGGCCGGCAGGAACCAGGAGGCGCCGACCTCGACCGGTGAGTCCTCGGTCCGCACCAGGTGCCGGCGGCAGAGCAGGTCGGTGCCGTCGGCGACGCCGAACGCGTCGGCGACCTCCGGCGGGGCGGGGGAGCGGCCCACCGAGACCAGTTGCTGCCGGTACCGGGCGGCCAGGTCGGTGTGGTAGCCGCGGAAGCCGCCGTACCGTCCCCGGGAGAGCCGGTTGAGCCGCCGCCGGGTGCCCCGGACGTACGTACCCGAGCCGGGCTTGGTGATCAGGATGCCCTCGACCCGCAGCTGGTCGACGGCGCGCTGCACCGTCTGCTTTGCGACGCCGAACATCTCGGCGATGGCCGGGATGGACGGCAGCCGCTCGCCCGGCGCCCAGTCGCCGCGGCGCACCTGGGCCTTGAGCTGCGCGGCGATCTGCCGGTGGGGGAACTCGGCGGCCCCCGGGTTGATCTGCACGCCCGCCTCCTCAGAACAGCTAGGTTCCTAGGATGCCCTAGCGGCGGTGGCCGCGCCAGCTCGGACACGCAGAAGGCCCCGGACGTCGGAACGCCCGGGGCCCTGAGTGCTCTTCTACCAGGAGCCGGCGGTGGGGCCGGCGGAGCCGCCCCGACGGCGCAGGTACTTCTCGAACTCCTGGGCGATCTCGTCCCCGGTCAACGGGGTGATGCCGGCGTCGCCGACCCGCTCCTCCAGCTCGCGCACGTACTCACCCAGCTCGGCGTCCTGCTCGGCGGCGCTGCGTACCCGCTGCTCCCACTCGGCGGCCTCCTCGGCCAGGTCGGCCATCGGCACCGGCAGGTCGAGCACCTCCTCGACCCGGTGCAGCAGGGCCAGGGTCGCCTTCGGGCAGGGCGGATTGTTGGCGTAGTGCGGCACGTGCACCCAGAAGGAGACGGCGTCGACCTCGGCCCGGGTGCAGGCGTCGTGCAGCACCCCGACGATGCCGGTCGGCCCGTCGTAGCGGGTGGGGGTGAGCTGGTAGCGGCGGGCGGACTCGGCGTCCGAGGCGCTGCCGGTGATCGGCAGGGGGCGGGTGTACGGCACGTCGGCCAGCAGCGCGCCGAGCAGCACCACCCGTTCGACCTCCAGGCTGTGGCAGATCTCCAGCACCTGCTCGCAGAAGGTGCGCCAGCGCATGCTCGGCTCGATGCCCCGGATCAGCACCACGTCCCGCTCGGTGCCCTCGGGGCTGGCCACCATGAACCGGGTCGTCGGCCACTCCACCCGCCGGGTCTCGCCCTCGGCCATCGTGATCGTCGGCCGGCTGACCTGGAAGTCGTAGAAGTCCTCCGGGTCCAGCTCGGTCACCTGGCGGGCCTGCCAGACCTGCTCCAGGTGCTCGACCGCGGCGGTGGAGGCGTCCGCGGCGTCGTTCCAACCCTCGAAGGCCGCGATCGCCACCGGGGACCGCAGCACCGGCAGTCCGTCGAACTCGGTCACGCCGTCACCCCGCCCTGCTCGTCGGCCCGGACGATGGCGTCCTTGTTGTCCTTCACGTCCGTCAGCCTACGTGCCGGCGCGGTGGCCGGCCCGTCGGCCGCGCCGGTCACCCGCCGCGCGGGCGCCGGACCCAGCCGGCGAATCGGACGAACGGGACGCGGTGATCCGGCTGACAGTATGTGGGAAGCCGCAGCGTGGCGCGGCGGGGGCGGAGGTGGGCGCACTAACCTGGCGGGATGCGGGCTTCGTTGCTGGATGTGCTGTCAGACCGGATCCTCATCGCCGACGGGGCGATGGGCACCATGCTGCATGCCGCCGACCTGACCCTGGACGACTTCGAGGGTCTCGAGGGCTGCGTCGAGATCCTCAACGTCTCCCGTCCCGACGTCGTCCGGGGCGTGCACGAGGCCTACCTGGCCGCGGGGGCGGACTGCATCGAGACCAACACCTTCGGCACCAACCTGCCCAATCTCGGCGAGTACGGCATCCCCGGCCGGATCCGGGAGCTGGCGCAGGCGGGCGCGCGGATCGCCCGGGAGGCCGCCGACGCGTACGCCACGGCGGAGCGGCCCCGGTTCGTGCTCGGCTCGATCGGCCCGGGCACCAAGCTGCCCACGCTGGGCCACGCGTCGTACGCCGCGCTGCGCGACGCGTACCAGGAGAACGCGGCCGGCCTGATCGCCGGCGGCGCCGACGCGCTGATCGTCGAGACGTCGCAGGACCTGCTCCAGGTCAAGGCCGCGGTGGTCGGGTCGAAGCGGGCGATGGCCGAGCTGGGTCGGGACGTGCCGATCATCTGTCAGGTGGCGGTGGAGACCACCGGCACCATGCTGCTGGGCAGCGAGATCGGCGCCGCGCTGACCGCGATCGAGCCGCTCGGGGTGGACCTGATCGGGTTGAACTGCTCCACCGGCCCGGCCGAGATGGGCGAGCACCTGCGCTACCTGTCCCAGCACGCGCGCATCCCGGTGTCGGTGATGCCGAACGCCGGCCTGCCGGTGCTGACCGCCGACGGGGCGTACTTCCCGCTGACCCCGGTGGAGTTGGCGGACGCCCTGGAACGCTTCGTCACCGACTACGGAGTGGCGCTGGTCGGCGGCTGCTGTGGCACCACCCCGGAGCACATCCGGGTGCTGGCCGAACGGCTGCACGGCACCACCCCGGTGGCCCGTGAGCCGCAGCCCGAGGCCGGTGTCTCCTCGATCTACCACCACGTGCCGTTCGCCCAGGACGCCAGCGTGCTGATGGTGGGGGAGCGGACCAACGCCAACGGTTCCAAGGCGTTCCGCGAGGCGATGCTCGCCGCCGACTGGCAGGCCTGCGTGGAGATCGCCCGCAGCCAGGCCCGGGACGGCTCGCACCTGCTGGACCTCTGCGTGGACTACGTCGGCCGGGACGGCACGACGGACATGCGGGAGCTGGCCGGTCGGTTCGCCACCGCCTCCACCCTGCCGATCATGCTGGACTCCACCGAGCCGGCGGTGGTCGAGGCCGGGCTGGAGATGCTCGGCGGCCGGTGCGTGGTCAACTCGGTGAACTTCGAGGACGGCGACGGCCCGCAGTCCCGCTACGCCCGGGTGATGCCGGTCGTCAAGGAGCACGGCGCCGCCGTGGTGGCGCTGCTGATCGACGAGGAGGGCCAGGCCCGCACCAGGGACTGGAAGGTCCGGGTCGCCGGCCGGCTGATCGACGACCTGACCGGCCGGTGGGGGCTGCGCCGAGAGGACATCCTCATCGACGCGTTGACCTTCCCGATCGCCACCGGCCAGGAGGAGACCCGCCGGGACGGCATCGAGACCATCGAGGCGATCCGGGAGATCGCCACCCGCTGGCCGGGGGTCAACTTCACGCTGGGCATCTCGAACATCTCGTTCGGCCTCAACCCGGCCGCCCGGCAGGTGCTCAACTCGGTCTTCCTGCACGAGTGCGTGCAGGCCGGCCTCACCTCGGCCATCGTGCACGCCAGCAAGATCCTGCCGATGGCGAAGATCCCCGACGAGCAGCGGGAGATCGCCCTGGACCTGGTCTACGACCGGCGCCGCGAGGGGTACGACCCGGTGCAGCGGTTCATCGAGGTCTTCGAGGGCGTGGACGCGGCGTCGGCCCGGGCCACCCGGGCGGAGGAGCTGGCGGCGCTGCCGCTGGACGAGCGGCTCAAGCGCCGGATCATCGACGGCGAGCGCAACGGCCTGGAGGCCGACCTGGACACCGCGATGGCCGGTGGCCGGGCGCCGCTGTCCATCATCAACGACATCCTGCTGGACGGGATGAAGGTCGTCGGTGAGCTGTTCGGCTCCGGGCAGATGCAGCTGCCGTTCGTGCTCCAGTCCGCCGAGGTGATGAAGACCGCGGTGGCGTACCTGGAACCGCACATGGAGACCGCCGAGGACGGCGGCAAGGGCCGGATCGTGCTCGCCACGGTCAAGGGCGACGTGCACGACATCGGCAAGAACCTGGTCGACATCATCCTGTCGAACAACGGCTACGAGGTCGTCAACATCGGCATCAAGCAGCCGATCAACGCGATCCTGGACGCCGCGGAGGAACACCGGGCCGACGCCATCGGCATGTCCGGGCTGCTGGTCAAGAGCACCGTCATCATGAAGGAGAACCTGGCCGAGATGGCGTCGCGCGGGGTCGCGGAGCGCTGGCCGGTCCTGCTCGGTGGGGCGGCGCTCACCCGCGCGTACGTCGAGGACGACCTGCGGTCGATGTTCCCCGGCCAGGTGCACTACGCCCGCGACGCGTTCGAGGGGCTGTCCCTGATGGACCGGGTGATGGCGGCGAAGCGCGGCGGCGTACCCCTGGTGGACCCGGAGCGGGAGGCGGCCCTGGCGGCCCGGCGGGCCCGGCGGGAGAAGCAGCGGGCGATGGTCAGCGAGGCGCTGCCCGAGCTGCACGACGCCTCGGTCCGCTCCGACGTGGCCGTCGACGTGGCGGTGCCGAAGCCGCCGTTCTTCGGCACCCGGGTGGTCAAGGGCGTCCCGCTGGCCGACTACGCGGCGCTGCTGGACGAGCGGGCCACCTTCCTCGGCCAGTGGGGGCTGCGCGGCTCGCGCGGCGGCCAGGGCCCGTCGTACGAGGAGCTGGTGGAGACCGAGGGCCGGCCGCGGCTGCGCTACTGGCTGGACCGGCTCACCGCCGACCAGGTCCTCGAGGCCGCCGTGGTGTACGGCTACTTCCCCGCGTACGCCGAGGGCAACGACCTGGTGGTGCTGGACGAGAACGGGCACGCCGAGCGGGCCCGGTTCTCCTTCCCCCGGCAGCGGCAGGAGCGGCGGCTCTGCCTGGCCGACTTCTTCCGCCCCAAGGGTGACGAGCTGGACGTGGTGGCGTTGCAGCTGGTCACCGTGGGGCAGCCGATCAGCGACTACACCGCCAAGATGTTCGCCGCGAACGAATACCGCGACTACCTGGAGGTGCACGGCCTGTCCGTGCAGCTCACCGAGGCCCTCGCCGAGTACTGGCACCGGCGGATCCGCACCGAGCTGACCCTGCCCGGCGGCGGCACCGTGGCCGGCGACGACCCGGCTGACCTGGCCGGGCTGCTGCGCAACGACTACCGCGGCTGCCGGTACGCGTTCGGCTATCCGGCCTGCCCGGAGCTGGAGGACCGGGCGAAGATCGTGGAGCTGTTGGGGGCGGAACGGATCGGGGTGCAGCTGTCGGAGGAGTTCCAGCTGGTGCCGGAGCAGGCGACCGACGCCATCGTGGTGCACCACCCGGAGGCGAACTACTTCAACGCCAAGTGATCGCGGCAGGCGCTCTGGAGCGTTGTGGAGCGCCTGCGACGACCCCGACCTCCATGATCATGCCCTCGCCAGCCCGATCAGTGCCCCATCGAGGCGCGGCGCGAGGGAATGCAGCCAGCGCAGCTCCCGCGCATGGTGCTCAAGGGCGTCGGCGGCCTCCGCGGCGGACACCGGCGCGTACTTGATCCGTTCGGCCGCGAGCAACCTGCAACGCTGCAGGGCGGGCAGGATCGCGCGCCGATCGCTCAGGCCGTAGGCGTCCACGAAGATCCGGAGCCGCGCTGCCACGTCGGGAACGGGGTCGAACCCCGCCTCGTGGAGTTGCTCGGGTGGGGCGAGGGGGACGAACTCCCACGCCGCCGCGGCCAGTTCGACGACGGGGACGATCGGACCGGCGGCGTCCCAGTCGATGAACGCCACCGGCACGCCGTGCCGGTAGACGGTGTTCCACGGGCCGAGGTCACCGTGCGAGACGATCTCACCCGTGCGCAGCGGACGCGGATCGAAGCGGAATTCCACGTCGCGGGGCCGGTAGCCACGTGCGGCGTCGTGCAGCTGTCGTACCAGCCTGGCCGCGGCGACCAGGGCCGCCTCTGAACGGGCGTACGGGGGGAGCCGGTGCCCCCGTCCGGGCTGCCACTGCGGATCCGCCGGTACCTCGCCGTCGATGTAGGTGAGGACCTCCCGCTCTCCCTCGGTGCCGAGGAAACGAGGCGCGCCGGAGAACGTCGCGGTTTCCAAGTGGAGCAGATAATCGTGCACTGCGCCGGACCACGCGCCCATCGGCCGCAGAAGTTGTCCGCCGCGCCGGGTGATGCCCTGCGTCATCCGCCCGCCGGGAAGCGGAATCTCTCCGGCACGGGTGAACTGTCCCTGACTCACGCAGCAAGTATCGGTCGATGTCGGTCGTTCGCACCCGGCGTCAGTTGCCAGCCGATCAGGGCGTGGGTCGGCGTCCCCTCTGGCATCCCACGTGGGGCGATCACGTCGGTACGGCTGTCACCGCAATGGTGGAACGCGCCCGTCTTGCGATGGCGACCACGGCGGCGAGGGTGATCGGCACGAGGGTCACATGGCAGAGGGCCAGGGTCACCTTGCTCATGGTGTCGAAGTCCGTCGGCAGGGTCATCAGGACGATGGTGCCCACCGCCAGCACCGGCCCCACGACCAGGGCGGCCCGGGCGATCCAGGCGGTGACCGGTGCCAGTAAGGCGACGACGCTCAGGCCGACGAGCAGCGGTATCGCGCTGAAACCGGCGACGGTGACCGCATCGACCTCGGCCGGCCCGGTGGGCGAGGTGAACCGGAAGGTGCCTCCGGCTGCTCGACCGAGGCCGTAGAGCGCCAGGTTGACCAGCGCGGCGGTGACGGCGGCGAGTGCGACGACTGCCGTCCGTGGGAGTCTAGACATGGGCCGGCTCCGTCCCGGTTTGACGGGCCAGGAACGCCGTGATGCGGGCGAAGGCGCCCGCCCACACCTCGCCGACGAAGAAGTCCCGGACCTCGGCGGCCGGGAAGCCACTCTGGACGACGGTCATCAGGGTGCCGCCGTCCTTCTCCTCGAAGGTGACCTCGATGCGGGTCGTCATGGTCATGCCGTCGGGGCTGGCTCCCGTGGACTCGGTGACCAGCCGGTGGGGGCGGTCGATCTCGACGAATGTCTGTGTCTCCCGGAACAGCATGTCCCGGCTGGGCCCCCACACCGCGGTCTGCTGGCCGCCGACGCGCAGATCCACCTCGATCTCGACGATGCCGGGTTGCTCGTCGAGGATGGTGAACCAGATCTTCTGCTTCTCCGCGTCCGTGTACGCGTCGAAGACCTCTTCCGGCGTCGCGGCGAGTTGCCGCGACACGCGCAGGTCGAGCGTCATGAATCCTCTCCCTCCGGGTTGGACTGCATGGTGAAGTAGACGTCGAGACCGTCGAGACGGCGGGCCCAGAGTCGCTGGTAGAAGCCCATCCAGCCCATCACCTCATCCAGTGGTGCGGGACTGAGGCGGCACCGGCGTGACCGTCCGATCTTCTCGGTGACGACGAGCCCGGCGTCCTGGAGCACCTGGACGTGCTTCTTCATGCCGGTCAGGCTCATCCCGGTCGGACCGGCGAGATCACCGATCGTGGCCGGGCCCGAACCGAGTCGGATCAGAACGCTTCGGCGGGTCGGATCGGCCAGGGCGCTGAACACCCTGTCCAACACGTGTTGATGAACCATGCGGTTCACCTTAATAAACTGAACCTACAGGTTCAACGTTTCGCGGCTCAGCCTTTCAGTCCGTCCCGCTCGACGGCGTACGCGCCGGCCTTCCGGTTCCGGAGGACGTCCGGGACACGCCGCCCATCCCGACGTGTCCTTCGGGAAATGCGCCTACTCCTGCGTGATCCGAAGCTGCCCGAGTTCCTGCGTGCACCGGGTGAGCGCGACGTAGAGCCCGTTCCACCCGCGCGGTTCGGCGGCGATGCCCTGCGGGTCGACCAGCAGCGTCGCGTCCCATTCCAGCCCCTTGGCCTGGGTCGCGGTGAGCACCGGCACGTCACTCAGCACGGTCAGCAGCTCGGCGACCCGGTCCGCGGGGGCGACGACGCCGACCGTCCCGCCGTGCCACCGCCGCCGCAGCTGTCGCACGGCCCGGGTGGCGGCGCCGGCGAGCTCGGCGGGCGCGACGGAAAGCTCCCAGGGCGCGATGCCGGCGGAGCGCACCGCCCGGGGCGGCATGTTGTGGCTGCCGGCTTCCCTCAGGACCGGCCCGGTCAGCTCCATGACCTCGCGCGGGGTCCGGTAGCAGATGGTGAGTTCCGCGGCGGTCCAGCGGTCCCCGAAGACGACCCGTACCGCCTCCGCCCAACTGGTGTGCCGGTGTGCCGCCTCGGCCTGGTCGATGTCGCCGACGGCGGTGATGGAGCGGCTGGGGCAGCGCCGCAGGACCATCTGCCACTGCATCTCGGACAGCTCCTGCGCCTCGTCGATGACGACGTGGCCGTACACCCAGCCGCGCTGGCGGCGGGCGTGGTCGGCGACGGACTCGCCCGGCGGTGGCGGGGCGTCGGCCTCGCCGAGCAGGTCGGCGAGGGCGTCGAGCAGGGGAATGTCGCTCGAGGCCCAGGTGGCGGGTTCCGCGGTGACGGCGGTGATCTCCTCCGGGGACAGCTGCGGGGCGAACCGGGCCAGCTGGGTGCGGTCGGTCAGGAGGCCACGCAGCAGGGTCGCGGCGTCGCGGGCGGGCCACCATGCCTCGACGAACCGGGCGATGGCGGCGTTCCCGGCGATCCGCTCACGGAGTTCCTCGACCTCCTCCTCCGAGAGGAGTCCGTCGACGTCGCTGCCGGTCGACGTCCCGCCCGGGTGGTGGTCGTGCCGCATGCTCCGGTCGACGCGGGCGAGGATGTCCTCGAAGCCCTCCTCCATCTCGTTCATCAGCGGCTCGCGCTGCTCGGCGACGACGTCGGCGAGGAGGTGGTGCAGCTGCTCGGCGAACGCCGCGCGGGCGCGATGGTACGGGCGTCCCTGCACCGCCGAGGCGAGCGCCTGCGTCACCGCCGCCGCGGGGATGGCGTGGAACTCGCCCTCCCAGCGCAGCCGCAGCTCGCGAGGCCGGGGGAGCAGTGACGCGACGTAGTCCTCGAGCGCGTGCTGCCAGAGGGCGCGGCCCTTGATCTCGGCGAGCGGGCGGCTCTCGTCGCGGCCCACCCGGATCCCGGGCAGCAGCGTGTCGCAGGTCGCCGAGACGACGGCGGTCTCACCGAGTGCGGGCAGCACCTGGGCGATGTAATCCAGGAACCGCGGCGACGGGCCGAGGACCAGGACCGCCTGGTCGGCGATCGTCCGGTGGGCGAACAGCAGGTAGGCGACGCGGTGCAGCGCGACGACTGTCTTGCCGGTGCCGGGACCACCCTGGACGATCAGCGGACCGGTCGCGTCGGCCCGGATGATGTCGTCCTGTTCGCGTTGCAGCGTGGAGATCGCCGTGGACATGTGACCGGTACGCCGCTGGTCCAGGGCGGCCAGGAGCGCGCCTTCACCGACGAGTTCCGTCGTCGTCGTTCCGTCCAGTGGCTCGTCGTCCACGCCGACGACGACCGACTTCTTCGTACGGATGTGGCGCCGGCGTGCCTGTCCCTGCGGGTCGACTGCCGTCGCGGTGTAGAACGGCCGGGCGGCTGGCGCGCGCCAGTCGAGCAGCAGGGGCTCGTCGTCCTCGCCGTCGTTGCGCAGACCGACCCGGCCCACGTGTCGCACGGTGCCGTCGAGGCCGTCGAGGCGGCCGAAGACCAACCCTTCCCTGGCCCGCCGTAGCTCTTCGTACTGCTGGCGGAGCATGCGCTGCCGGGTTCGTTCCAACGCGTCCAGGGCCTCGGCCGAGAGTTCGACCTCCAGGCGGTCGACCAGCGTGTCGCGCCGGGCCGAGGCCAGGTCGAGGAACTCCTGCTCCTCGGCGACCGCGGACCGGTGCGCGCCGTGTTCCGCGGTGGAGGTCGGCGGCTCGCCGGCCGGAATCGTGTCGATGACATCAGTGGTGCCGTGGTGCGGAGCGGACTTCCGGCGCATTCACGAATCCTCGGATCGGGTCCCCGTCGGCCCACGCGGGCCGCAGTGCATCAGGCGGAAAGCATAGGGATGGCCCTTCTCATGAGCCAGCAGTTTCGTGGGTCGAGATCGGAGTCTCAATTCCTTGCAGATCCACGTCGATCGTGGCCTCGATGAATCGTGATTCGCGCATTGGACCATCGATGCCGTCCGGAAACCCACGTGGCCGGTCGGTCAGCCCCGCTCGGCGACGCGTCGGGCCTGCCCGTCGTGCAGGTCGCCGACCCACTCCCAGCCGGGCCGGGCCGAGGGGCCGATCCGCGGGTCGTCGGGCTCCCGGCCCTCCCGCAGGGCGAGCACGTACGCCCGGTCCCGCTCGATCCGTTCCAACGCCTGACCGGCGCCGCCGACCGACCCGTGGCCGGGGATCACGACGTCGACGTCGGCCGCCACGTCCTCCAGCAGCCGCAGCGCGGTGAGGTAGTCCCCGACCGGGTCGTCGGCGTCCTCCAGGTCGAGCATCGGGACCAGGACGTCGGAGAGCATGTCGCCGGCGACGAGGACGCGGCGCTCCTCGAGGAGCAGCGCCGCATGGCCGACCGCGTGGGCGCGGTGCTCGATGATCCGGGCCGCCGGGCCGTCCCAGGGGATCCGCGCCGCCCCGGCGGGCAGGGCGGTGACCAGGCCGTACCCGTCCAGCGGGACCTGCCCGGCGATCTCCGTCTCGGCCAGGTGTTCGGTGATCCGGGCCTTCAGGTCCGGGTCGGACAGCTGCTCGCGTACGGCGGCAGCGCAGCGTGCGGTGCCGTGGCGGGGCGCCTCGCCGAGCCGGGCGTGCCAGAGCAGGTGGTCCCAGTCCGGGTGGGTCGAGAAGCCCGCCACGACGGTCCGGCCCGACCCGGCCAGGTCGTCGGCGAGGCAGTCGAGTTCGTGCTCGGTCAGGCCGGGGTCGACGAGCAGGACACCGGTGGGACCCTGCACGACGGTGGTGTTGGTCTCAAGGAACACGCTCTGGTGGACCAGTACGCCGTCCGTAACCTGACTCAGCACGGAATTGCCTCCCGAATGGTGTAGTGATGCATCGTGACGCCCTGCGTGAACGACCGCTGCTCGATCAGGTCGAGGTCGATCGGCCGGTCGTAGTCGTCGAAGAGCGGCCGGCCGAAGCCGAGGACCGACGGGTGGGTGAAGAGCAGCAGCTCGTCGAGGAGCCCGGCCCGGAGCAGCTGGGTGGCGAGCGTCGCGCCGCCCACCCCGATGGTGCCGTCGGTCTCGGCCCGCAGGGTGGCGAGTTGCGCGATGGCGTCGTCCCCGCCGATGATCCGGGTGTCGTGGTCGGCGGTGTGGCGGGTGCGGGAGACGAGCACCTTGGGCGCGTCGGTCCAGATGTGGCCGTACTCCCGCATGACGTCCGGCAGCGACGCGTCCTCACGGGCGCGCGGCCAGTACTCCTCCATCGTCTCGTACATGATCCGGCCCTGGACCATGGCGACGAGCTTGCGCGCCCGGGCGTTGAACTCGCGGTGCAGCTCCTCGTCGATGCGCAGCCACTCGCCCGCGCCGTCGTCCCCGGGAACCTGTTCGATCCGCAGGTCGAGCGAGACGTTCATCCAGTACAGGAAGCGGCCCATCTGGCCCCCGTTCATAGTGGTTGCGATTTGCAACTACTCTATTGAGGACGACATGCCTGTCAAGGAGGAAGTGTGGAACCACGGTCCGGGTGTCCGATCAACGCCGCCGTCGAGGTGCTCGGGGACCGCTGGGCGCTGCTGGTGCTCCGCGACGTCATCTTCGGCGACCGGCGCCACTTCCGGGCCCTGCTCACCGGGTCGATCGAGGGCATCGCCTCGAACATCCTGGCCGACCGTCTCGTGCGGCTCGTCGAGGCGGGGCTGCTCACCCGCGGCACCGCGGCCCGGGGGCAGCGCGCCCGCTACAGCCTCACCGAGGCCGGCATCCAGACCCTCCCGGTCATCCAGGCGCTGGCCAACTGGGGGTTGGACTGGTGCCCGGGCAGCGACGAGCTGCGGATCCGGGAGCAGATCGTGCGCGCCGAGGGTCCGGGGTTCGTCGAGGAGCTGATGGACGAGCTCCGGGTACGCCACCTGGACGCCCCACCGAAGGTCGAGCACGGGCCGGGCGCCTTCGAGCGGCTCGACGCCGCGTGCGCCGCCGAGCGGGAACGCCGGCGTACGGCCGATCCGGTCGCGGACCGCTGAGCTGACGCCAACGGGCGCGCCGCATGTCGTTTCCGTCCAAGACGACCGCCGTCGAGACGGCTACGGTCGAACCGCAACCCAGAAGACGATGAGGGGACAGCACCATGCGTGACCTGGTCTACACCGGTTTCATGTCGCTCGACGGCGTCGTGGACTCGCCCGGCGGCGGGCCGGGGGAGGAGCACCGCAGCGGCGGCTGGGTGTTCAAGGACCTCGAGTTCGTCCCGGAGGCCTGGTCGCTGAAGGGCGAGGAGCTCGCCGACACCACCGCGCTGATGTTCGGCCGCCGCAGCTACGAGGCGTTCGCGCCGGTCTGGCCCGGCTCGCCGGACCACGCCGACTACAAGGACCTGCCCAAGTACGTCGTGTCCAGCACGCTGGCCGCCGACGCCCTGGTCGACGGGTGGGGGCCGACGACCATCCTGCGCTCGACCGAGGACGTGGCCGCGCTCAAGGCGGGCGAGGGTGGCGCGATCTTCATCCACGGCAGCGCGGAACTGGCCCGGCGACTGTCCGACGCCGGCCTGATCGACCAGTACAACCTGCTCGTCTTCCCGGTGCTGCTCGGCGCCGGCAAGAGCCTGTTCGGCCGGGCCGACCGGGACAAGCACATGCTGACGCTGCGCGAGTCGGAGAGCTACCCCAACGGGATCCTCAAGCTGGTCTACGACGTCAGGCGCTGACCCAGTCGAGGCCGAGCGCGCCGCCGGTGCCCTCGCGCAGCTGCCCGGCGGTGCGCCCGACGTAGCCGCGCAGGGCCCGGGCCAGGTGCGGCTCGTCGAAGTAGTCGAGCTTGGCGACGACGTCGGCGGCCGGTTCGCCGGCCGCCAGCAGCTCCGCCGCCGTGCGGGCCCGCTCGATCTGCCGGACCGCGCCCCGGGTCAGCCCGGTCGCGGCCCGGAACCGGCGTTCGACGGTACGCCCCGACACCGCCGGCCGGTGACCGCGCAGCACCTCGGCCACGAGCGGGTCACGGACCACCGTCCCCGCCCGGACCAGCGCGTCGACCAGCGCCTCGACGTCGTCGGGGCCCGGTGTCTCCCAGCGCGCGCCGTCGAGCCGGAACGACCGCCGGGTGGTGTCGGGAAGCTCGACTCCGCCGTCGACCAGCGTCGGCGTCGGCATCGCCCGCAGCGAGGTGCCCACGGCGAACTCGATGCCGGTGAAGGCCGCCCCCTCCGGCACCGGCGCCGTGCCCGCCCGCGTGCCGGGACCGGTGACGCTCGTGTACGCGCGGCCGGCCTGCTGCCAGAACACCAGGCCCCACCGCGCGCCGGCGACGGACGTCATCGCGGTGACCCGCTCGCTCGTGCAGGTCCAGACGGCGTCCACCCACGGCGAGTCCGACCCACGCGTCTTGAACACCAGCCCCACGGGCCGAAGGATACGCCGGGGGTCCGACCGGGTGCGGCCGGAAAAGACCACGCGTCCACCGCGGCGCTTCGGTAGCGTTCCCGCTCGTGATCGAGCTTGTGGAGCGGCACACCGTGCTCGCCGTGGTGGTCGGGTCGCGGGCGTACGGGCTGGCGGGCCCGGACTCCGACCATGACCGGCGCGGTGTGTTCGTCGCGCCGACCCGGGCGTTCTGGCGCCTCGACAAGCCGCCCACCCACCTGGACGGACCGGCCGAGGAGCAGTTCTCCTGGGAGTTCGAACGCTTCTGCGTCCTCGCGTCGCAGGGCAATCCGACGGTGCTGGAGGTGCTCTGGTCCCCGCTTCACGAGGCGGTGACCGAGGACGGGGAGCACCTGTTGGCGGCCCGGTCGGCCTTCCTGTCCTGGCGGGTCGCCGAGACGTACGGCGGCTACGCGCGGGACCAGTTCGCCCGGGTCACGGCCCGCCGGGAACGCAGCGGGGAGACGAACCACAAGCAGGCTATGCACATGATCCGGCTGCTGGTCGCCGGGGCGCACGTGCTGCGTACCGGGGAGGTCCTGGTCGACGTGCGGCACCTGCGGGACCGGCTGCTCGCGGTGCGCCGGGGCGAGCTGCCCTGGGCCGCTGTCACCGGCTGGGCGGACGAGCTGCACGCCGAGCTGGCCGAGGCGGCCGCCGTCACCGTCCTCCCGGAACGGCCCGACCTGGCCGCCGTGGACCGGCTGCTCACCGGCGTACGCGAGAGGAACCTGCGGTGACCGTCGACGTGCCGGCGTGGGCGGCGCAGGCCGCCCGGGCGCTGCCCCGTCCCCTGCTGTTCGCCACCGTCAGCGGCGCCCACCTCTACGGTTTCGCGTCGGTCGACTCCGACCTGGACCTGCGCGGCGCGCACCTGCTGCCCGCAGCCGAGGTGGTCGGCCTGCGCACCGGGCCGGAGACGTTGCAGCACACTGGGGTACGCGACGGCGTGGAGCTGGACGTGGTCAGCCACGATCTGCTGAAGTTCGCCCGGCTGCTGAACAGCCGCAACGGGTACGTCCTGGAGCAGGTGCTGTCGCCGCTGGTGGTGGTGACCACGCCGGTGCACGACGAACTGCGGTCCCTGGCCCCGCGCCTGGTCACCCGCCACCACGCGCATCACTACCTGGGCTTCGCGGCCGGCCAGGAGCGGTTGTCCGCCCGGACCGGGCAGCTCAAGCCGGCCTTGTACACGCTGCGGGTGCTGCTCACCGGCATCCACCTGATGCGTACCGGCCGGCTGGAGACGGACCTCGGGGTGCTCGGGACCCACCTGGCGTACGTGCCGGAGCTGATCGCCGCCAAGCGGGAGGCCGAACACGGGCCGCTGCCCGCGGGCGCCGCGCGGCGGCTCGCCGTCGACGTGCCGCGGCTGCGCGCCGAGCTGGAGGCGGCCCGGGACTCCTCGGCGCTGCCCGAGCACGCCGACCCGGCCGCGGTGGACGCCCTGCACGACCTGGTGGTTCGCACCCGCCTCGGCTGAGGCCGGTGGGCTCAGGGGCGGGAGAACAGCACCCAGTGACGCAGCTCCGTCAGCAGGTGGGCGTGCTCGCGCAGCGCGACGGCCGGGGTGGCGAGGGTGTTCTCGGCGAGGGTGTGGTGCTCCGTCGCCAACCGCCAGGCCTCCCGCGGGTCGGTGGGCGGCCGGGTGACCCGTAGCCAGGTCGACACCTCCAGCGCGGCGACCGGCTCGGCGCCGTGTCGCTCGTACCACCGCCGGGCGGCGGCCACCAGCAGGTCCTGGCCGTACGCGCAGGAGTCGTGCAGGGCGTTGACGTAGGCGTACACCGCCCAGGGCTGCGGCACCGGCAGCAGCACCAGCGTGGTGAGCTCGTCGGGGGACCCGTACCACTCCTGGATGCCCGGGTCGGGCGCGACCAGCCGCGGGCGGCCGTGTTCCCAGTCGAACAGGCTTCCTTCGATGGCGACCTCGACGGTCTCGTCGTCGCTCACGGCGGCGCGGATCTGGGCCGCGTCCGGGGCGTCGCCGTAGCGCTCGCGGGTGTCCTCGCGCGCCCGGTCGATCTCCTGGTCGACCCAGTCGCGCAGGCCGTCGGGGTACTGGGTTCGCCACTCGACCAGCCGGGCGTCGACGTCGATGCGTTCGGCGCGGGCCAGCACGGCCGCCGGGCTGGCATCGGCGCCGTCGGCGCCCTCGTCGAAGTAGAACCGGGAGAACAGGTCGCCGTCGTGCGCCAGGTGTCGCTGGCAGAGCACCGGCCAGCGGCCGGTGCGGTCGACCGTGGTCCGGGCGGTCGCCCACGCGTCGAGCGCTTCGTCGGGGGAGACGTCGACGAGCACGGCGGTGCCGCTGCCGGCGGCGTCCTGGGTGGTGGCCGGCCGCCCGCCGAGACCGACGGCGTCCAGGATGGACGGTACGGAGTTCACCGGCGGAGCGTACGCGAGAACTGGCTGACCGCGGGCCGCCGGCCGGGCCGACGCGAGCGTCGGCCCGGCCGGCGGCGACGTTCAGCGGCCGGCGCCCACCGTGGCCGGGGCGGGCCAGCTGTCGGTGAAGACCCCGGAGGTCGCGGCGGTGCGGGCGGCGAAGCCGAAGTTGCGATCGACCGTCGCGGCCTCGCCGGAGCTCGGGTACGGGTTGGTGCAGCTGGTGCCGGCGCTGCCACCGGACATCAGGATCGCGCAGTTGCCGTTGTAGTTGTCGGGCAGCCCGAGGATGTGCCCGATCTCGTGGGTCACGATCCGCAGCGGGGAGTACTGCTGCGCCTGGTAGTAGTCGATGACCACGTAGCCGTTGCCGAGGCTGTTGCGCACGGCGTACGAGCCGCCGCCGTAGGTGTAGTAGATCATCAGGTTCGAGCCGCACTGCGCCATGTTGATGTTGAGGGTGGCGTTGTTCCAGATGGTGGCGGCCTGGTTGGCGTAGCTGGCGAACGGTCCGGCCTGGCTGGTGTTGTAGCAGACGTTGCGGAGGGCGGCGGTTGCCGGCGCGGCTTCGACCGCGACGGCGCCGAGAGTCGCCATCGTGGCTGCGGCGAGGGTGGCGAGGGCTCGGGTGATCCTGGGCAGACGCATCGTTCACGCTCCGTCGGGGGAAGGGGTGAGCGGGATGAGTCAACCCTATAAATTTATATAGATCGATTTCAATGATCGACCAACATAAATTCGACGGCTGGCGGCATCCCCGCCGGACTCACGGAGCGAGCTGCTTCTCGAACCAGTGGTGCGCGTACCGCTCGGTGTTGTACGCCTCGACCTCCCGGTAGCCGGCCGAGCGGTACAGCGCGATCGCCTCGGTGAGGTTGCGGTTGGTGTCCAGCCGGATCCGGTGCCAGCCGCGCTCGGCGGCCCGTCGTTCCAACTCGTTCAGGAGTCGCCGGCCGACCCCGAGCCCGCGTACCGACTCGGCGACCCAGACCCGTTTGATCTCGGCGGGGGCGCCGGGGTGCAGCTTGACGGCGCCGCAGCCGACCGGCTCGGCGTTGAGCGTGGCCAGCAGGAACAGCCCGGCGGGTGGGGTGAGGTCGGCGTCGTGCACCGGGCTGCTCAGCGCGGGATCGAATCCGTCGTCGAACCGGCGGGCCACCTCCCGGGCGTAGGCCCGCACGCAGGCCCGGGCCCGGGGGTCGCCGGGCGGGCAGGGCTCGATCACCACCATCGAGGCGACCAGCAGCCGCTCGACCTCGGCCATCGCCGCGACCAGTCGGTCCCGGTGCGGCGCGGTGAGCGGCTCCAGGATCGAGTGAGCGAACGCGTCGGAGCGCTCGTCGAGTTCTGCCCACTCGGCCCGGCCGGCGGCGGTGAGCCGGGCGTGCCGTACCCGTGCGTCGCCGCCGGCCCGGCCGCTCGGTCCGACGGTGACCAGCCCGTCGCCCTCCAGGGCCCGCAGCAGGCGGCTCAGGTGGCCCGAGTCCAGGGCCAGTCGGGCGCGCAGCGCCGCGACCTCCGCGCCGTCGGGCCCGATCTCCCACAGTAGGCGTGCCTGTGCGAGGGGTCGCGCCCGCGCCATGTACTCGTCGTCGAGGGCGCCCACCCGTTGGGTGACCGTGCGGTTGAACCGGCGTACGGCGGCGACCAGTTGCTCCATAATGCTGACTTTAGTCAGGCATCCTGGTTCCGCAACCTCGCGTGCCGGTTCAGCCAGGAATCCAGCAGGGACAGGGTGGCGGCCGGGTTTTCCAGGTGCGGCAGGTGCCCGGCCTCGGTGACGACCTCGAGCCGGCCGTCGCCGAACGCCGCGGCGTAGGCCGCCCCGTAGGCCGGGGTGACGATCCGGTCGCTCTCGCCCCAGAGCAGCCGGGTGGACGTCCGCGCCGCGGCCAGTCGACGCGCCAGCGTCGGGTCGTGCATGTAGGGGTCGCCGGCCAGCACCCGCATGGTCTCGCGGTCGGCCAGCCGGCGGGCGAGCTGGTCCGGCGTGACGGTGGCCGGGTCGACGTGACCGCGGCGGTGGTCGTGCCAGGCGTGCTCGGCGAGGCCGCGGGCGTCGGGCGCCCGCCGCCGCCACCTTCCAGACCTAGCAGGCCTTCGGCGCGCTTGCCGGCCGGCTGGTGGCGCAGCGTCTGGTGGAGCGTCGCCCCGGGCGCGGCCGGCGGATCGAGCACCACCTAACGCCGGCCGGTGAGCGGGTCCTCGGGGCCGGTCACCGGGTCGCCGACGAGGTCCTGCGGGACTGCTACGCCACCTCCGTCGCCGGGGCGAACATTGCCATGTTCGTCGCCGGGCTCGTCCTCATCCCGTTCTCCGTGCTGGGGTTCGTCGCCGGCAGGATCACGCCTCGACTGCGCGAACGGATCGAGGGCCCCGTGCTCCTGGCCGCCGGCACCGACACCGGCCGGCTCTTCCCGAACGACAGCGCCTACACCACGGCAGCGCTGGTCGGGTTGGCTGCGATGGCGCTGACCACCTTGGTCAGCCTCATGCTCGCCCGCCAAAGCTCCCGTGCGCTGAATCACCCGGTCACCGCCGTCGGGCAAAGTCGATCTAGATTGTGAACTCGACGTCAGATGTGCTCGTCCGAACACTGGAGGTTTCGTGGCCAAGGGCTACTGGGTCAGCGCCTACCGCACCATCTCGGACCCCGAGAAGCTGGCCGCATACAACAGGCTGGCCGCTGCGGCCGTCAAGGCCGCGGGCGGGCGTACCCTCGCCCGCGGCGGTCGGGTCGTCGCACACGACGCCGGAATCGCCGGGCGCACTGTCCTGGTCGAGTTCAACAGCTTCGAACAGGCCGTCGCGGCGCACGAGAGCAAGGCCTACCAGGAGGCGCTCCTCGCCCTCTCCGACGGCGTCGAGCGCGACTTCCGCATCATCGAAGGCGTCGACTGAACCGGGGGCCCGGTCGGCGACCTGTCCGGCTCCGACCGGCAGCGCGATGCAGAAGGCCACCACGTGCCGTCGGTCAGCCCGACCTCGCCGCCCGTCTGACGATCTCCCGACTGCCGTTGGCTTACTGGCCCGGCTCGCCCCCGCGCCGCCGTCGGCCGTGCACCAGCGCGGCGACGCCCAGCGCGGCCAGTACGCCCGCACCGGCCAGCGCCAGCACCAGCCGGTGCCGCGCCGCGGCGATCTCGGCCGCCTGTCGCTCCAGCACGTCCGGCGGCGCGTCCTGCGGCGGCAGCGACCCGCCGGCCCAGTCTCCGAACGGGACACAGGGCAGCAGGCAGGCCGCGACGAGCAGCAGGATCCCGACGATCGTGGCCAGGCGAGCACGTGACATCGCGCCAGGATGCCAGGGGCGCCGTTCGCCGCGTGCGTCAGGGCCAGGCGCGGGCCTGCGCGTCGAACAGCTCCCGGTCGCTCTCCACCGGCAGCACGCAGACCAGGTGCCCGCCCGGCACCCGCAGCACCCGACACTCCTGCCACCGCGCGACCTGGGTCGCGCCGAGGGCGAGCAGCCGGTCGGTCTCCGCGACCGGATCGTCGGTTTCGATGTCCAGGTGCAGGCGCGGTGCGTCGTCGACCGACTGCACGGCGGCCACCAGCCCGGGCAGCGCGCCGTGCAGGTCGATGAACTGCGGCTCGCCCGGCGCGGGGCCGGCCGGTACCCCGAGGGCGGCCGACCAGAACGCCGCCGCCGCGTCGGCCTCGTCCCGCGGGGCGTCGATGATGAGGGCGTACACCCGGCTGCGATGCATGCCCGGACCATAACCGCCGGTCGCGCCGTGCGCCCGGCGGCCAGGTCAGCGACCGTCCCCTAACCCGATGATCGACGCCACCGAGCCGGGGCGCAGCGGGCACCGAGCTTCCTCCACAAGGGTCGGTCTGGCAGCGTCTGCCATCGTCGTCGCAGCGGGAACCAGGGCGCACGGCCTTCTTCGGGAACCGCCGCCGGCCGCCGGGTGCGGGCCCAGGTCGGGCAGGGTGACTCGGCGCCCGACCCGCGGGCGAAGCCGGGCGACGAACTGCCCATCGTGTACAACCCGCAGCACCCCACCGGCGACGTCCGGGACTCGCGGACCCCGGAGAACCACAGGGGCGTCTACCTGCTGCCGGGCGTCACGATGTTCGGGCTGGTCGGTGGCTCGCTGGCGTCGCGGGGACTGGTCCGCGCCGAGCGCCGCGAGCGGGCCGGCGGGGCCGCTGGCTGGTGACGTCGTGCTCGTGGTGCAGCACGTCGTGCAGGAAGTAGACGGCGAAGGTGCGCACCGTGAACACCGAGCCGTTGTCCCGTCGGCCCGGGCGCTCCCACTGGTCGTCGCGTACCGCGTCGAACGCCGCGGCGGTCGCCGCCGCCTCGGCGGCCAACTGCTCGGCCACCTCGGCGGGGGACCGGTGGAAGTAGTCGTCGGCGACCGCGGTGGCGTCCTGGTCCCAGTTGGCGAAGGTCGGGTCGTTTTCCCGCAGCATCAACGCCAGGCGCTCGCGGAAGATCCGGCAGGTGTCCCGGACGTGGCAGGCGTACTCGACCGGTGACCAGACCGTCGGCGCCGGCCGCTCGCGGGCGTCCGGCCGGGCCAGCCGGGTCCGCCACAGCGGCACGGAGGCGCGCAGCCGGGCCCCGGTGGTGTCGGCCGGCGGCGGGGTGAACCCGCACTCCCGGCACCCGCGTTCGATGACGAAGGTCCAGTCGGTCGTCTCGGGCGGCACCGCCGCCGGCTCCTCCGCGGTCACGGCCGGCGGGCCCGCCAGGGTGTCGAGCCGACGCAGCGCCGCGGTGGCGCTCCGGGCCGACGCGGGCAGCAGCGGCAGGCGCACGGCCGGGGTCGGGATCCGCCCCCGGGCGTGCAGGACGGCCTTGACCACGGTGGGGTTGGGCTCGGCGAACAGCGCGGCGGCCAGCGCGGCCAGCCGGTGACCCAGCGGTCGGGCCCTTGCCGCGTCACCGACCCGCCACGCCTCGACCAGCGCGGCGAAGTCGGCCGTGGCGAGATGCGCGGAGGCGGCGATGGCGCCGTGCGCGCCGAGCGCCAGCACCGGCGAGAGCAGCTCGTCGTCGCCGCCGAGCACCGCGAAGCCGGGCGGCGAGTCGGCGAGCAGCCGGACCGTGGTCGGGTCGACCGCGCCCACGGCGTGCTTCACCCCCACCACGCCCGGGATCGCCGCCAGCTCGCGCAGCGTCCCGGTCGACAGGTGCTGCCCGGTCCGGTGCGGCACGTGGTAGACGACCAGCGGCACCGGGCTGACCGCGGCCAGGTGGGCGAAGTGGGCGAGCACCCCCCGTTCGCCGGGCCGCACGAACGGCGGCACCAGGGTCAGCGCGGCGGACACCTCCGGCCGCCCGGCCAGCGCCGTCAGCTCGTCGGGCGTGTTGGCCCCGACCAGCAGCGGCGCGGACCGCTCCCGGCACGCCCGCGCGACCGTGTCGAGCACCGCGCGCCGTTCGGCTGGGGAGAGCGTGCCCGGTTCAGCGGTGGTGCCGAGGGCCACCAGGCCGGTCGCCCCGCCGTCGAGCACCTGGCGGGCGAGGCCGGCGAGCGCGTCCAGGGCCACCGTCCCGTCCTCGGCGAACGGGGTGATCAGCGGAACGAAGAGGCCGGTCATCGTCATGACCCCAGCCTCGGCCACCGGACCGGTCAGCACCAGTTCAGATTCCTCAACGAAACCGTAAGCTGAACTGATGCTCGACGTACGCCGCCTGGTCCTGCTGCGCGACCTCGCCCACCTCGGCACCATCGCCGCGGTCGCCGACGCCCACGCGTACACCCCGTCGGCGGTCTCCCAGCAGTTGGCCGCCCTGCAACGGGAGGCCGGGGTGCCGCTGCTGGAACGCACCGGCCGCCGGGTCGGTCTCACCCCCGCCGGAGTGGCGCTGGTCCGGCACGCCGAGACCGTGCTCGCCGCCCTGGAGTCCGCCGACGCCGCGCTGGCCGCCGCCCGTACCGGCCTGTCCGGCACGGTCCGCATCGGCGCCTTCCCCAGCGCCGTACGCACCCTGCTGCCGGCGGCCCTGGTGGCCCTCGGCCGGGAGCACCCGGCGCTCGACCTGATGGTCACCGAACTGGACCCCACGGCCGTCCCGGCGGCGCTGCGCGAACGGCGCCTCGACGTGGCCCTGGTCCACGACTACGACATCGCCCCCGTCCCGCCCGAGCCGGCGCTGGACGCCGAACCGCTGCTGACCGAGACGGTCTACCTGGCGGTGGCCGACGACACGCCACTCGACGACACCACCGACCCCGTCCAGGCGACCCGGCACGCCGACTGGGTGATGGGCAGCCCCGGCACCCTCTGCCACACCATGGCCGTACGCGCCTGCCAGCTGGCCGGCTTCACCCCGACCGTCCGCCACCACGCCGACGACTTCACCGCCGTGCTGGCGCTGGTCGCCGCCGGCCAGGGGGTGGCGCTGGTGCCGCAACTCGGGGCGGACGCCCCACCGCCGCAGGTGCGGCTGGCGCCGTTGCCGTTGCGCCGGCTCACCCGGATCGCGTACCGGCGCGGGGCCGGCCGGCACCCCGCCGTCCTGGCCTGCGTCGACGCGCTGCGCGCGTCCACCGCGGACTACCTGGCCGGCCGAACCGGCGGGCCGGAGGGCTGACCCGAGCGGTGCCGATCAGGGCGGGCCGACGAGCGCGGCTGCGCTACCGTCCCGGGCATGCGGACGATGTGGATCGTGATCGGAGCCGTGCTGCTGCTCGGCCTCGTCTCCATCTGGTACGTCACCCGGCGGGACCGGGCCCGGACGACCTCCGGCGAGGACGCCGCAGCGGCCCGGATCGCCACCGCCGAGCAGGAACGGCACGCCGCCGAACGGCACGGCGCGCAGGGTGGCGCCTGGCAGCGCGGGCAGCAGGGGCCCGGCTGAGTCCCGCGTGGACGCGGTGGAGGAGAGGACCACGGCCCTCCGGTCACCCGTACGACCGGATCCCGTCAGCGCCGGACGCCGGAGCCGGCCGCCACCAGGGCGTCCCGCCAACCGCGCATGTTCCATGCGGCGCGTTCGTTGAACATCGCGTCGACGAACCCGGGTCCCTCCGTGGCGTCCGGCGCGGCGGCCCGGGCGGCCCGGAACGCGTCGAGCGCCTGCCGCTGCTCGCGGCTGACGTCGGGGGACACACTGGAGCCCCGCCCGACCAGGGCGTACCGTCGGCCGCCCACGTCCAGCAGGAGGGTACGCATCCGGGTGAGTCGGCCGCCGACCTGCCCGACCGGCACCGCGAACACCTCCGCGCCGGCCCGGTCCCGGGCCCGCAGCCAGCCCTGTTCCAGGGTCATCAGCACCGGCACGCAACGGACGCCGTTCCAGATGCTCTTGCGCCAGTAGACGATGCTTGCGTGCGCCACGCCGTTGATCACGACGGCACCCTACCGCTGCGGCGCCACTGAACGTTCTCCGGCCGTGGCACGTGATCAGCAACGGGCATCATCGGCGCGTGCTTGGGGTACTGCGCCTGACAGCGAACGACTGGAGCCGGGGAGGCAACCGTGGGGCAGAAGGCGGGACGTCGGCGGCTGGGACCGCTGGCCGGGCTCATGGTGGCCGTCCTGGTCGGCGTCGGATGCGCGGCCGGCGGGGTGGGCGGCGAGGGTGACCCGCAGGGGCAGCCACCGGAGCAGCAACCCCGGCAGCAGCAGCCCCGCGGCTCGGCCGACCCGCAACAGACCCGCGCCGACGGCACCACCAGCGTCGCGGAGTTCAAGGAGGACTTCAACGGCGCGGTCGGCGGCGCCCAGCAGTACTGGACCGCCCAGTTCAAGGCCTCCGGCGAGCGGTTCCGGCCGATCCGGCGGGTCATCCCGTACCAGCGCGGCGGCGAGGTGGCCTGCGGCGACCAGCCACTGCCCCGCAACAACGCCGTCTACTGCTCGGCCGGCGACTTCATCGCCTACGACGTCAACTGGTCCGTCCAGGCGTTCCGCAAGATCGGCGACGCGTTCGTGTTCTACCTGCTCGGCCACGAGTACGCCCACGGCGTCCAGGTCCGCCTCGGCATCCGCTACAGCTACACCATCCAGCAGGAGCTGCAGGCCGACTGCATGGCCGGGGCGTGGATCGGCGACTCGGTGCGCGACAAGTCGCTGACGTTGCAGGACGGCGACCTGGACGAGCTGCGGGAGGGGCTGCTCGCGGTCGGCGACGACCCGGACCAGCCGTGGTTCGCCGAGGGCGCCCACGGCACCGCCGAGCAGCGCACCGAGGCGTTCTTCCGCGGCTACGAGAAGTCGTTGGACGCCTGCGACCTCGGCTGACCGGCGACGGGACGTGGGTCACCCCGCGCCGGGACCGTCGGCGTCCCGGCGCGGGCGGCTGAGAGGATCCCCGGGTACGCCACACCCCGGGAGGATCCGCTGAGCAGCCCGCACCCCGCCGCCGTGCTCTTCGACATGGACGGCACCCTGGTCGACAGCGAGAAGCTGTGGGACGTCGCCCTGCGCGAGCTGGCCGCCGAGTACGGCGGGACGCTCTCCGACGACGCCCGCCGCGCCATGGTCGGTACCGCCATGGCCACGTCGATGCGCATCCTGCACGACGACCTGGGGCAGCCGGAGCGGGACCCGCTGGTCAGCGCCGCCTGGATCGAGGCGCGGATCCTGGAGCTGTTCCGGACCGGACTGCGCTGGCGGCCCGGCGCGCTGGCCCTGCTGCGTGCCATACGCGCCGCCGGTGTCCCCACCGCGCTGGTCACCTCCAGCGGCCGGCCCCTGGTCGAGGTGGCTCTGGAGACCCTCGGGCGGGACAGCTTCGACGCGGTGGTCTGCGGCGACGAGGTCACCTCCGCCAAGCCGCACCCGGAGCCCTACCTGACCGCCGCGCGGCTGCTCGGCGTGCCGATCGGGCGGTGCGTGGCGATCGAGGACTCGCCGAGCGGGGTGGCCAGCGCCCTGGCCGCCGGGGCGGCGGTGCTGGCCGTGCCGGCGGAGGTGCCGATCGCGCCCGCCGACGGCGTACACCAACTGGAGAGCCTCACCGCGGCGGACCTGGAGCTGCTGGCGGCGCTGCTCGGTGAGTCCCCGGCCTGAGCCGGCGGCGTCCCGTCGATCCGTGCCCGGACGCGTGACGGCCCCACGCCGCCGGCGTGGGGCCGTCACGCTGCGGTCGCTCAGTCGTGGGCGATGGCGCCCAGGACGTTGATCCGGGCGGCGCGGATGGCCGGCACCACCGCGGCGACCACCCCGACGATCGCGGCCAGCAGCAGGAAGACGCCCATCCGACCCCACGGTAGGACCAGGTCGGTGATCCCCTCGTCCTTGAGCGCCCGGACCACGGCCGCACCCAGGCCGGTGCCCACCACCACGCCGAGCAGCGCGCCGAACACCGAGATCACCACCGCCTCCACGGTGATCATCCGCATGGTCTGCGACCGCCGCAGCCCGATCGCCCGCAGCAGGCCCAGCTCCCGGGTGCGTTCCAGCACCGACAGCGCCAGCGTGTTGACGATGCCCAGGACCGCGATCACGATCGCCAGCGCCAACAGGATCTGGATCATCGTGAGCGGCGTGTCCAACTGGCTGGTCTGTTGCTTGATGAAGGCGTCCCGGTCGGCCACCGACACCTCCGGGCTGTCGGCGACCAGCCGGTCGAGCTGCGGCTGCACGTCGGCGACCCGGGCGCCGGGCGCGAGCTGCACGTAGCCCTGGATCGGCTTGGGGATGCGGAAGTCCTTCGCCGCCGACGCCGGCAGCACCGCCGGGTTGGTCAGTTGGGAACTCTCGAAGATGCCGCTGACGGTGTACGTGCGGGCCTCGCCCCGCGACGGCTGGACGGTGACCTGCTGACCGACCCGCACCCCGCGGGACTTCGCGGTGTCCGAGCTGAACAGCATCTGGTCCGGGCCGAGCCGACTGATGTCACCGGCCACCCGCTCCGCCCCGAACACCCGCGTGAGCGCCGCCGGGTCGCTCGACGCGCTCACCCAGGTGTTCTCCCCGTTCACCACCGCCAGGTCGCCGTACTCGCCGTCGACCAGGGCCACCCCGGGGATCGCGGCGGCCTGCTCCAGCACCGCCGGGTCGAAGCTCGGCGGGCGCGGTCCGCCCTGCTGCCCGGCGATCACCAGCTCCGCCGAGATCCGGTCCTCGGCCAGCTTGGTGATGCTGCCCTTCGCCGAGTCCAGGATCACCGTCACCCCGGTGACCAGCGCGATGCCGACCATCAGCGCGGCGGCGGTGATCGCCGTGCGGCGCGGGTTGCGCCCGGAGTTGAGCCGGCCCAGCTTGCCCGGCACCGACCAGGCGAACAGCGACCCGAGCAGCGTCACCACCGGTCGGCTGATCAGCGGGGTGAGCAGCGCGACCCCGATGAAGGTGAAGAGCACCCCGCCGAGGATGGTCGGCAGCGTCTGATCGCCGGCGTTGTCGGTGAGCCCGAGGAAGAGCAGCACCGCGCCGACCGCCGTGACCAGCGCCCCGCCCACGGTCACCTTGGTCAGCGGCCGGTCCGGCGTGGCGACGTCCTGCATCGCCGCGATCGGCGGGATCCGCGCGGCCCGCAGCGCCGGCAGCAGCGCGGCCACCACCGTGATGACCAGACCGACCGCGAACGCGCCGATCACCGCGGCGGCCGGCACGCCCAGGCCGGCCAGGGTGAGCCCGCCGGCGAGCTTGCCGAACAGGTACGCCAGCAGCGCGCCCACCCCGATGCCCGCGGCCAGCCCCAGCGCCGAGGCGACCAGTCCGACCGCGATCGCCTCCAGCACCACCGAACCGACGATCTGCCGCCCGCTGGCCCCGATGGCCCGCATCAGGGCCAGCTCCCGGGTCCGCTGCGCCACGATGATCGAGAACGTGTTGAGGATCAGGAAGGTGCCCACCAGCAGGGCCACCGCGGCGAAGCCGAGCAGCACCTTGTTGAAGAACGACAGTCCCTCCTTGAGCCCGGCGGACGCGTCCGCCGACTCCTGGGCGCCGGTCTTGACCTGGTACCCGTCGCCCAGCGCGCGGGCCACGTCGTCGCGCAGCGCCGCGTCGTCGACCCCGTCCGCGGCGGTGATCCGGACGTTGGAGAAGGAGTCCTTCTGCCCGAGCATCAGCTGCTGCGCCACCGGGGTGGTGAAGGCGACCTCGTTCACCCCGCCGACGGAGTCCCGGCCACCGCTGTAGCCGAAGACGCCGACCAGCGTGAACTCCCGCTTCGGCTCCAGGGTCAGCACACCGACCCGGTCGCCGACCTTCACCTTCGCCGCCTTGGCCAACGCGGCGTTGACCACGATCTCGGTGTCCGCGCGCGGCTCGCGCCCCTCGCGCAGCCGCACCAGGTCGTCCTCGCCCAGCCAGTTCTCGCCCAGCTGCGGCGGCCCGAACGAGGTGACGGCCTTGCCGTTGCTGCCGATCAGCAGAGCACCGTCGGCGGCCACCACGCCGGTCGCCTCGGCGACCCCCGGCACCCCGCGCACCTGCTGGAGCACGGTACCCGGCACGGGCGCCGTGACCTGCTCACCCTCGGTCTCGCCGACCGCCACCTTCGGCTTCGCCGAGACATTGACGTCGACGCCCTCGTACGCGTCGGCGAAGACCTGGTCGAACGAGCGGCCCAGCGTGTCGGTCAGCACGAACGCGCCGGAGACGAACATGACGCCCAGCACCACCGCCAGGCCGGAGAGGACCAGGCGGACCTTGCGGGCGAGCAGGCTCTTCAGCGTCGCCCGGAACATCAGCGGGTCACCTCGACCGCGGTGTCCAGCTTCTTCATGGTGTCCAGCACGGTCTCCGCCGTCGGCTCGGTCAGCTCCGAGACGATCTGCCCGTCGGCGAGGAAGACCACCCGGTCGGCGTACGCGGCCGCGGTCGGGTCGTGGGTGACCATCACGATGGTCTGCCCGTGGGCGCGAACCGAGTCGCGCAGGAACGCGAGCACCTCGGCGCCGGAGCGGGAGTCCAGGTTGCCGGTCGGCTCGTCGGCGAAGATCACCTCCGGGCGGGCGACCAGCGCCCGCGCACACGCCACCCGCTGCTGCTGGCCGCCGGAGAGCTGCGCCGGCCGGTGCCCCAACCGGTCCCGCAGCCCGACCGTGTCGATCACCGTGTCGTACCAGGCCGGATCCGGCTTGCGACCGGCGATCGACAGCGGCAGCAGGATGTTCTCCTGGGCGGTGAGGGTGGGCAGCAGGTTGAACTGCTGGAAGATGAAGCCGACCTTGTCCCGGCGCAGCTTCGTCAGCCCGGCGTCACCCAGCCCGGTCACCGTCGTCTCGCCGATCGACACCGTGCCCCGGGTGACCGAGTCCAGCCCGGCCAGGCAGTGCATCAGCGTCGACTTCCCCGACCCGGACGGCCCCATGATGGCCGTGAACCGGCCACGTTCGAACTCCGCGGTCACCCCCCGCAGCGCGACGACCTGCGCCTCACCGCTGCCGTACACCTTCCACACGTCGTCGGCCCGGGCCGCAGCCCCGGCCTGCCGGCCCACCGTAGCCGTCACGTCATATCCCTCTTCCTGCCGTGGTCGCACCGCCCCCGCTGGTCGGTGCGGCTACTCCATCCTCCGTGCCGCGCTGCCCCGTACCGTCCGCCTGACGGCGGAGCCGGTGCGGATCTTTCGCTGCGGGTCGGCCCCGAGTCCGACTCAGGGTCATCCCCGACCGCCGCGGTCGCGTCGTCGACGCTAGGGCCTGACGCCACGCCAGGATCAACCCCGCCGCGCCGCCTGCGGTCACGGTAGGTGACGACGGCAAGCGCCGTCGTCCGCCCGCAGGAGGATCTTCGGGTACGCCCGACGCGTGGCCCCGGGCTGCGCGGCTACGCCCGGGGGCGTACCAGACCCGACTCGTACGCCAGCACGACCGCCTGCACCCGGTCCCGCAGGCCGAGCTTCGTCAGCACGTGCCCGACGTGCGTCTTGACCGTGGTCTCGCTCACCGCCAGCACCCGGGCGATCTCCGCGTTGGACAGCCCCCGCGCCACCTGCACGAGCACCTCCCGCTCCCGCTCGGTCAGCGCGCTGAACAGCCGCCGCGGCTCCGCCGCCGGATCGGGCAGCAGCTCGGCGAGGCGGTCCAGCAGCCGCTTGAGGATGCGCGGAGTCACCGCTGCCTCGCCGGCCGCGACCGTCCGGATCGCCGCCACCAGATCCTCGGCCGGCACATCCTTGGCCAGGAAGCCGTACGCCCCGGCCCGCACCGCGCCCACCACGTACTCGTCCAGGTCGAAGGTGGTGAGCACCAGCACCCGCACCGGCAGCCGGGCCTCGACGATCGCCCGGGTCGCCGCCACCCCGTCCAGCCGCGGCATCCGCACGTCCATCAGCACCACGTCGGGTAGGAGCCGGCGGGCCAGCTCGACCGCCTCCACCCCGTCGGCCGCCTCGCCCACGATGTCCAGGTCCGTCTCGGTGCCCAGCACCATCCGGAATCCCGCACGCAGCAGCGGCTGATCGTCGGCGAGCAGGACGCGCACCGGACGGGTCGCTCGCGCGCTGTCGGTCATCCGGCCTCCCGGTCTTCGCCGTGACCCTGGTCGTCCTCCGCCGCCGGGCCTCGGCCGTTGCACCGCGCATTGTCGCCCAGATACGCGCCCGCCGTCCGGCCCTGCCCCAAAGGTCGCTCGTCGGCCGTCTGGTCGGGCCACGAAGGGGTGGCTCGTCGGCCGCCCGGCGGGGCCGGCGGCCCGGGTGGGGCCGACGCCGCCCGGCGGTCTATTCGTCGGCGCCCGGCGCGGCCGGTCGGGAGCGGGCGTCGGTCAGCGGATCGGCGGCGCCGGCCGCGACCGGGAACGGCGGCGGCGTCCCACCGAACGCCGGGCAGTGCGCCTGGTGGCTGCACCAGTCGCAGAGCCGGCTCGGCCGGGGCCGGAAGTCCTGCCGCGCGGTGGCCTGCTCGATCGCCTGCCACAGCGCCACCACGGTGCGCTCGAAGCGGCTCAGCTCGTCGGCGTCGGGGGAGTAGTCGCAGACCTCGGCGTCCTTGAGGTAGAGCAGCCGCAGCACCCGCGGCACCACCCCACGGGTGCGCCACAGCACCAGGGCGTAGAACTTCAGCTGGAACAACGCCCGGGCCTCGAACGCCTCCCGCGGCGCCCCGCCGGTCTTGTAGTCGACCACCCGCAACGCGCCGTCCGGCGCCACGTCCAGCCGGTCGAGGTAGCCGCGGATCAGCAGCTCGTCGTCGACCACCGCGGAGATCAGGCTCTCCCGCTCGGCCGGCTCCAGCCGGCTCGGGTCCTCCACCGCGAAGTAGCCCTCCAACAGGGCGGCGGCCGAGCGCAGGAACTCGACCGGGCCGGCCTCGTCACCGGCCACGAAGAGCCCGGCCAGCTCGGGCTGCTCGGTGACCAGCCGGTCCCACTGCGGGGCCACCAGGTCACCGGCCGCCGCCGGGGTACGCGCCGCCGCCGGCAGGTCGAACAGCCGCTCCAGCACCGCGTGCACCAGCGTGCCCCGGGCCTGCTCCACGGTCGGCCGCTCCGGCAGCCGGTCGATGCTGCGGAACCGGTAGAGCAGCGGGCAGGTCTTGAAATCCGCCGCCCGCGACGGCGACAGCGACGCCCGCACCGAGGGCGGGGGCACCACCACCGTGGTGGTGGACACCCCGTCCCGGGGCGCCGGGCCGGCGCCGTGCGGGGCGAGGATTTCCTGTCCGTCGATCACCGGTTCCGCCGTCATGCCCGGAAGGTTAGGCCACCGGTGTGACAGCCCCTCCGTCGCCGCACCGGAGCATGATCCGCGCCGCGTAGCATCGACCCGGTGGAGCAGACGAGCAAGCCGCCGCGCCGACCCCGGCGCCGCCCCGGCCTGACCGTCGGCCGGATCTTCGGGGTGCCGCTGCGCGTGGACCTGTCGATGCTGCTGCTCACCCTGGTCGTCACCGTCACCTACGCCGAGCTGGCCCGGGACCGGCTCGGCTTCACCGCGCTCGGCGGCTACCTGATCGGCCTCGGCTTCGTCGTGTCGCTGCTCGGCTCGGTGCTGCTGCACGAGCTCGGGCACGCGCTGACCGCCCGCCACCACGGCATCGGCGTGCGCGGGATCACCCTGGAGCTGCTCGGCGGGTACACCGAGATGGACCGGGACGCGCCGAACGCCCGGATCGACCTCCAGGTCTCGCTGGCCGGGCCGGCGGTCTCCGCCGTCCTCGGCCTGGCCGCCGTCGGCGCCACCCTCGCGCTGCCCGCCCACACCCTGGCCCACCAGCTGGCCCTGCAACTGGCGCTGAGCAACGTCATCGTCGCGGTGTTCAACCTGCTGCCCGGTCTGCCGCTGGACGGCGGTCGGGCGCTGCGCGCCGCCGTCTGGGCGCTCACCCACGACCGGCACCGGGCCACCGAGGTCGCCGGCTGGGTCGGCCGCGCCGTCGCCGTCGGCACCGCCGTCGGGGTGGTGCTGCTGACCCTGGCCGACGTGGTGGTCCCCCTGGTCCTGCCGCTGATGCTGCTGGTCGTCCTCACCCTCTGGCGCGGCGCCGGCCAGTCCATCCGCTACGCCCGGATCAGCCGCCGCTTCCCCCTGGTCGACCTGCGCCGGCTCGCCCGACCGGTGCTCGCCGTGCCCACCGGCACCCCGCTGGCGGAGGCGCACCGCCGTCGCGCCGAACACCAGCCGGCCGGCGCCGCGGTCACCGTCGTCGACTCCGCCGGCCGTACCGTCGCCCTGGTCGACCCCGCCCGCGCCGAGCGGGTACCCGCCGAGCGTCGCCCATGGGTCGCGGTCGACGCGGTGTCCCGACCGCTGGCCCAACTGCCCGCCCTGCCGGTCGGGCTGGACGGGGAGCGGGTGATGGAGGTCGTCCAGACCCACCCGGGCGCACAGTACGTCGTGACGGCAGGCGAAGATGTCGTCGGCGTTCTGCACATCGCGGATCTGGCGCAGCTCCTGGAACCCAAACGGAAGATGAACACGTGACCGCACAGCCCTCCACCGTCCCGGCCGACCCCGCCACCCCGGCGCTGCCCCCCGTGCCGACCGCTCCAGGTCGCGGCGCGGCGTCAGACGCGCCGAGCTGGAGCGGTCGCAGGGGGCCGTTCCGGGTCGGTGACCGGGTGCAGCTGACCGACCCCAAGGGCCGGATGCACACCCTGACGCTGGAGCCCGGCAAGGAGTTCCACACCCACCGCGGCATCCTCAGGCACGACACCCTGATCGGCCTGCCCGACGGCAGCGTGGTCACCACCACCGGCGGCGGCACCGCCTTCCTGGCCCTGCGCCCCCTGCTGTCGGACTACGTGCTCTCCATGCCGCGTGGCGCCCAGGTGATCTACCCCAAGGACTCCGCGCAGATCGTCGCCATGGGCGACATCTTCCCCGGCGCGAAGGTCCTGGAGGCCGGCGCCGGCTCCGGCGCGCTGAGCTGCTCGCTGCTGCGTGCCGTCGGCACCGAGGGCGAACTGCACTCCTTCGAGGTCCGCGACGACTTCGCCCAGATCGCCAGGCGCAACGTCGAGGCGTTCTTCAACGGCCCCCACCCGGCCTGGAACCTGCACGTCGGCGACGTGGCGCAGTGCGAGGAGACCGGCTTCGACCGGATCATCCTGGACATGCTCACCCCCTGGGAGACCCTCGACATGGTCGAGCGGGCGCTCGTGCCCGGCGGGGTGTTCATCGGCTACGTCGCCACCACCCCGCAGCTCTCCGAGTTGGTCGAGGCGCTGCGTGAGCGCGGCGGCTGGACCGAACCGCGGGCCTGGGAGTCCCTGGTCCGCGACTGGCACGCCGAGGGACTTGCCGTGCGCCCCGACCACCGGATGATCGCGCACACCGCGTTCCTGGTCTCCGCCCGCAAGCTCGCTCCCGGGGTCACCGCCCCGCCGCGCCGGCGCAAGCCCAGCAAGGGCGCCGAGGCGTACGCCGAGCGGCGGCAGGCGCTGCGCGCGGCCGAGGCGGCCCGGCAGGCGGCCGTCGAGGCCGAGCCGGCCACCCCGGAGCCGGAGCAGCCGTGACGCCGACGGCGAGGCGACCGGCGTGACCAGGAACGACGGGAACCGCCGTCGAAACCGGGCCGGCCGGTTGGTGAACGCGGCGCGGAGCCGCGTATCCTCGCCCGCGGCGTGGACCGGCCCTGGGGAGGCGGTGGCATGAGCGTGCGCAACGGCGTGCGGCGCGGTGCGGTCGACCGGTCGGAGGCGACCGCGTGAGCCGGGCCGGCTTCAACGGCGACGTGTCCGCCGTCTTTCCCGACTGGTCGCCGTACCAGGACCTGGAATCGGCCGCCCGGGCCTACCTGCGTGACCCGGACGTGGCCCTGGAGGCCCTCGGCGGGGTGCTGCGCGGCGCCTCCGTGCTCGGCTTCACCCTGGAACGCTTCGTCAACGAGGTCAACGGGGTCTGGCAGGAGGTCGTCGTCTGCGACGGCAGCCGGCTGGTGCTCTGGCACGGCGAGGACGTCCCGCCGGGGGAGGGGCCACCGGGCTCGATGACCTCGTCGCTGCGGGTGGTGCCGGTGACCACCGTCACCGAGGTCGGCTGCCGGCGACGGCTCACCCGGGCCGAGAGCGGCGAGATCCGGGTCGACAGCATCGACGTCTATCTGCTGCTCACCTCGCTGGACGAGGCGCCGCCCGGCGACGAGGTGGCCGGCGCGCCCCGACACGACGCGCTGCGCTTCGGCAAGACCCTCGACGACGGCGGCGCCGGTCAGATCGCCCGGCTGGAGGAGTTCGCCCGGCTGGTCGCCTCGGTGGTCGGCCGGCCGGTGCTCTGAGCGCCGGCCCGCCGTCTGCCCTGAGCCCCGGTCCGCCGCCTGCTCCGAGACCCGACCCGCCGGCCGGCGGGTCGGTCAGTCCTCGGCGTCCGGGCCGGCAACCTCGACGCCGTCGCTGCCGCGCACCACGTGGATGCAGTCGCCGGGGCACTCCTTCGCCGAGTCGATCACCTCGAGGCGCAGGTGCTCCGGCACGTCGACCCGGCTGCCCGGGGCCAGCCGCAGCTCGCCGTCGGCGCCCTTGACGTACGCCAGGCCGTCGACGTCGAACTCGAAGACCTCCGGCGCGTACTGCACGCAGAGTCCGTCACCCGTGCAGAGATCCTGGTCCACCCAGACCTGCAACTGGTCGGTCGCGACCTCGGCCACCGGTGCACCCCCCATGTTCTCCCGTCCCACGCCTCGACGGTACCCGAACGCCCGGACCAGCCCCGGAGGCCACCCTGGCGATCAAGGTTCAGTGACGAGGGCGTTGCGTGGGACCGAATCGGGCTCACAGCGGCTAGTGTTAGGCAAGAACGTTCAAGCCCCCCGGGGAGGTGGGACGTGGCACGCAGCGACGACGCGGACTCGCGCGCCGCACGGTGGGAGAAGGAGGCCCACGATCTCTCCACGCAGGTCGCGTTCCTTCAAGAGGAACTCGCTCTGGTGCGGCGCAAGTTGACCGAAAGCCCCCGACACGTCCGGCAGCTCGAAGAGCGGCTGGCGGCCACCCAGGCACAGTTGGCGCGGCTGACCGAGAACAACGACCGGCTGGTGAGCACCCTCAAGGAGGCTCGCGCGCAGATCGTGACGCTCAAGGAGGAGATCGACCGCCTCGCACAGCCGCCGAGTGGCTACGGCGTCTTCCTGGCGAAGCACGACGACGGGACGGTGGACGTGTTCACCGGTGGGCGCAAGCTCCGGGTCGCCGTCTCGCCCTCGCTGGACGTCGACGAGCTGCGACGCGGCCAGGAGGTCCTGCTCAACGACGCGCTCAACATCGTGGACGCGTTCGGTTACGAGCGGGTCGGCGAAGTGGTGATGCTCAAGGAGGTCCTGGCGGGCCCCGACGGTGCTCCGGGTGACCGGGCGCTGGTGGTCTCGCACTCCGACGAGGAACGGATCGTGCACCTGGCCGAGACCCTGATCGGTTCGCCGATCCGGGCCGGCGACTCGCTCATGATCGAGCCCCGCTCGGCGTACGCGTACGAGCGGATCCCGAAGAGCGAGGTCGAGGAGCTGGTCCTCGAGGAGGTGCCCGACGTCGACTACACCGACATCGGTGGCCTCCAGTCGCAGATCGAGCAGATCCGCGACGCCGTGGAACTGCCCTTCCTGCACGCCGACCTGTTCCGCGAGCACCAGCTCCGACCGCCCAAGGGCATCCTGCTCTACGGCCCGCCGGGCTGTGGCAAGACGCTCATCGCCAAGGCGGTGGCCAATTCGCTGGCCAAGAAGATCGCCGAGCGTGAGGGCAAGGAGCGGCACACCAGCTTCTTCCTCAACATCAAGGGCCCGGAGCTGCTCAACAAGTACGTCGGCGAGACCGAGCGGCACATCCGGCTGATCTTCCAGCGGGCCCGGGAGAAGGCCGGCGAGGGCACCCCGGTGATCGTGTTCTTCGACGAGATGGACTCGATCTTCCGGACCCGTGGCTCCGGTGTCTCCTCGGACGTGGAGAACACCATCGTCCCGCAGCTGCTCAGCGAGATCGACGGCGTGGAGGGGCTGGAGAACGTCATCGTGATCGGCGCCTCCAACCGGGAGGACATGATCGACCCGGCCATCCTGCGCCCCGGCCGGCTCGACGTGAAGATCAAGATCGAGCGTCCGGACGCCGAGGCGGCCAAGGACATCTTCTCCAAGTACGTCCTCTCCGGGCTGCCGCTGCACTCCGACGACCTGGCCGAGCACGGTGGCGACCCTCAGGCCACCGTGGCCGCGATGATCGACGCCGTGGTGCTGCGGATGTACTCGGAGACCGAGGAGAACCGCTTCCTCGAGGTCACCTACGCCAACGGCGACAAGGAAGTCCTCTATTTCAAGGACTTCAACTCCGGCGCGATGATCCAGAACATCGTCGACCGGGGCAAGAAGATGGCCATCAAGGAGTTCCTCACCTCCGGGCGCAAGGGGCTGCGGCTCCAGCACCTCCTCGACGCCTGCGTCGACGAGTTCCGCGAGAACGAGGACCTGCCCAACACCACCAACCCCGACGACTGGGCCCGCATCTCCGGCAAGAAGGGCGAGCGGATCGTCTACATCCGCACGCTCGTCTCCGGCGGCAAGGGCGCCGAGGCCGGACGGTCGATAGAGACCGCCAGCAACACCGGCCAGTACCTGTAACGACCAGCACCACGAAGGCCCGCGGCAGCCCGCCGCGGGCCTTCGCGCGTACCGGCCCGCGCGCCGACACCGTCGGCCCGCGCCGCCGGCACGCCCCCATCCGGCGTGACGACGACTACGCTCGACGTGACGGGGGCACCGGGACGGGCGAGCAGAGCGGTAGGTCGGATGAGCGTCAGACGGATCATGGGCACCGAGGTCGAGTACGGCATCTCCGTACCGACCCAGGCCGGAGCCAACCCGATGGTCACCTCCTCGCAGGTGGTCAACGCCTACGGGGCCCGCCCGGAACTCAACCGCGGCGGCCGGGCCCGCTGGGACTACGAGGAGGAGTCGCCGCTGCGCGACGCCCGCGGCTTCACCTACTCCGGAGCCGCGTACGACCCGGCGGAGGCGCTCGCCGACGAGGACCTGGGACTGGCCAACGTCATACTCACCAACGGCGCCCGGCTGTATGTCGACCACGCGCACCCCGAGTACTCCACGCCCGAGGTGACCAACCCCCTCGACATCGTGCGCTGGGACAAGGCGGGGGAGCGGGTGATGGCCGAGGCCGCCCGCCGCGCCGCCACCATCCCCGGCACCCAGCCGATCCACCTGTACAAGAACAACACCGACAACAAGGGCGCCAGCTACGGCGCCCACGAGAACTACCTCATGCGCCGGCAGACCCCGTTCACCGACATCGTGGCGTACCTGACGCCGTTCTTCGTCACCCGGCAGATCGTCTGCGGCGCCGGCCGGGTCGGCATCGGCCAGGACGGCGGCCAGAGCGGCTTCCAGATCTCCCAGCGCGCCGACTTCTTCGAGGTCGAGGTCGGCCTGGAGACCACCCTCAAGCGGCCCATCATCAACACCCGCGACGAGCCGCACGCCGACGCCGACAAGTACCGGCGGTTGCACGTCATCATCGGCGACGCCAACCTGTCGGAGATCTCCACCTACCTCAAGGTGGGCACCACGGCGCTGATCCTCACCATGATCGAGGAGAAGGCGCTCGGCGGCGACCTCGGCATCGCCGACCCGGTGGCCGAGCTGCGCGCGGTCAGCCACGACCCGTCGCTCAAGCACCGGATGCGGCTGCGCGACGGCCGCCGGCTCACCGCCCTGGACCTGCAGTGGGCGTACCTTGAGCGGGCCCGTTCCTTCGTGGACGACCGGTACGGCGCCGACGCCGACGCGCAGACTGTCGACGTGCTGGACCGCTGGGAGAGCGTGCTGGACCGGCTCGGCCGCGACCCGTTCGAGTGCGCCACCGAGCTGGACTGGGTGGCCAAGCTGCGGCTGCTGGAGGGCTACCGGGAGCGGGAGAAGCTGGCCTGGGGCTCGCACAAGCTCCAGCTGGTCGACCTCCAGTACTCCGACGTCCGGCCGGACAAGGGCCTCTACCACCGGCTGGTCACCCGCGGTTCGATGAAGACGCTGCTGACCGACGAGCAGACCCGCACGGCGATGACCGAACCGCCGGAGGACACCCGGGCCTACTTCCGCGGCCGCTGCCTGGCCCAGTACGCCTCGGAGGTGGTGGCCGCCAGCTGGGACTCGGTCATCTTCGACGTCGGTCGGGAGTCGCTGGTGCGGGTGCCGATGATGGAGCCGGAGCGGGGCACCGCCAAGCACGTCGGGGCGCTCTTCGACCGCTGCGACACCGCCAAGGATCTGCTGGAGACGCTGACCGGCGGCTGAGGCGTACGACCGCGGGGCCCGTCGCGTGCCGAAGGCCGGCGCGCGGCGGGCTTTTCGTCGCTCCCGCGAGGTAAGTTCATCGCAGGCGATCGTGGAGGAGGACGACATGGCGCAAGAGGGTGGTCAGACCCAGTCCGGCAAGTCGACCCAGGGCGAGGAGGTCGACGAGGTCACCGCGCAGGCCAATCCCGAGGTGGCGGAGCGGCACGCCGAGATCACCGAGGACGTCGACGACCTGCTCGACGAGATCGACTCGGTCCTGGAGGAGAACGCAGAGGAATTCGTGAGGGGATACGTACAAAAAGGGGGTCAGTGAGAAGAATGTCCGATTTGCTAGGTTCCGAGGCGGCGGCGCGTCTGTAGTGCTACTCACGCCAAGGTGACCTCGGCTATGTCGGGACATTGGCCCGCGTGACGCGAGTGTCACGACTGAGCCGATCGGCAAGGAGGTGGGGTGCCGACGTGAAAATCGTGGTCCAGGTTCGCCTGTATCCGGACGCCGCGCAGGAGGTGGCGCTGTCGGCGACGCTCAAGCTGTGCAACGAAGGTGCGAACATCGCGTCGGCTGAGGCGTTCAAGCGGCGGATTCACGCGAAGCGGGAACTGCAACGACTCACCTACGGCCGTTTGAAGGTCCTCGGCCTGTCGGCTCAGCCCGCGATTCAGGTTGCTCGTAAGGTTGCTGGCGCATACGCCACCTTGAACGGCAAGATCCGCGCCGGCAACCTTGGTCAGCTCGGATCGAAGCGTCGTATCAAGGCAGAATCTAAGCCGATCCAGTTCCGGCATGACGCTGCACAGCCGTTCGATGACCGCTGCCTCTCCTGGCGGCTCGCCGACCGCACCGTGTCGATCTGGTCCGTGAGAGGTCGGTTGACGCGAGTGCGATTCGGCTGCTCGCCGCAGCAGTATCTGACCCTCGTGGCGCACCGACAGGGCGAGTCCGACCTTGTGCATCGTGACGGCAAGTGGTTTCTGTACGCCACCTGCGACATCCCCGACGTCGAGGCGAAAGAGCCGGACGGATTCCTGGGCGTAGACCTGGGTATCGCGAACATTGCCACCGTCGATGGCGGACGCCGGTACTGCGGCAAGGGCTTGAACCGTGTCAGGCACCGTAACCAGCGGCTGCGAACCAAGCTTCAGCGCATCGGCACCAAGTCGGCCAAGCGGTTGTTGAAGGCTCGTCGCCGTAAGGAATCACGGTTCGTGGCCGACACCAACCATCGCATTGCCAAGCAGCTCGTGACCGAGGCCGAACGCACCGGCCGCGGGATCGCACTTGAAGACCTCAAGGGCATCCGTGACCGGGTACGGCTCCGACGGCCCCAGCGGGTCACACTGCATTCGTGGGCGTTCTACCAGCTCGCTCGGTTGATCACTTACAAGGCGGCTCGGGTGGGGATCAGGGTCGTTCGCGTTGATCCGTCGTACACCTCGCAGCGCTGCTCCGTGTGCGGCTATACCGCCAGGGCCAACCGGTCTCGGCAATCGACCTTCCGGTGCATGTCGTGCGGTTTCGCTGAGCACGCCGACGTGAACGCAGCCCGCAACATCGCCGCTCGCGGTGTTGCGGACTGGGCAGCCGCCAGCCTGCCGAACGCGGCGTAACCCGTGCAGCCAGTACGACGTTCGCAGCCGCAAGCTCGGCCCTTCGGGGCCGGGAAGCTGACTTGCAATGGTGGTCTTGGCCAGTGCTGCGAGAATCCTCGAAGACTGGCTATGGTGATCAAAACTCTCTGAGAGGAACCACGTGGCAGCGGGCTTCGATCCATCCGGGCGTCTACCAGATGTGTTCACCAACGCGGGGACGTCCTCCTTCACCACGTTCCTGAGCAGGGTGGCTCCCGAGATGCTGCCCGGCCGTCGGCCGCTGCCGCCGGGCATGGCCGCCGACCTGGCGCCGCACGCCACCACCATCGTGGCCATCTCGGCCGCCGGTGGTGTGGTGATGGCCGGCGACCGGCGCGCCACCATGGGCAACCTGATCGCCCAGCGCGACATCGAGAAGGTGCATCCGGCCGACGCGTACTCCCTGGTCGGCATCGCGGGCACCGCGGGCATCGGCATCGAGCTGATGCGACTGTTCCAGGTGGAGCTGGAGCACTACGAGAAGATCGAGGGCGCGATGCTCTCGCTGGACGGCAAGGCCAACCGGCTGGCCTCGATGATCCGGGGCAACCTCGGCGCGGCGATGCAGGGCCTCGCGGTGATCCCGCTCTTCGCCGGTTTCGACCTGGCGGCGAGCGACCCGGCCCGGGCCGGACGGATCTTCAGCTTCGACGTCACCGGCGGCCCGTACGAGGAGACCGGCTACGACGCGATCGGTTCGGGTTCGCTCTTCGCGAAGTCGGCGCTGAAGAAGCGCTACCGCGCCGGGATCTCCGTCGACGACGCCGTCCGGCTGGCCGTCGAGGCGCTCTACGACGCGGCGGACGACGACACCGCGACCGGTGGTCCGGACCTGACCCGCCGGATCTACCCGGTGGTGATGACCGCGACCGCGGAGGGCACCCACCGGCTCACCGACGCCGAGACGGCGACGATCGCCGAGGGCGTCGTCGCCGGCCGGATGGAGAACCCGGGCGGCTGACCCGCCCGTCCCGTCCCCCTCCCGCACACCAGCAGTCGTCAGCACAGCGCCTTCGAAGGAGAACCGCCGCCGTGGCCATGCAGTTCTACGCCTCGCCCGAGCAGATCATGCGCGACCGCTCCGAGCTGGCCCGCAAGGGCATCGCCCGGGGTCGGAGCGCGGTGGTCCTGAGCTACGCCGACGGGGTGCTCTTCGTCGCGGAGAACCTCTCCAGCGCCCTGCACAAGGTCAGTGAGATCTACGACCGGATCGGCTTCGCCGCAGTGGGGCGGTACAACGAGTTCGAGAACCTGCGTCGGGCCGGCGTGCGGATGGCCGACCTCAACGGCCTGAGCTACGACCGGCGCGACGTCACCGGTCGGGCGCTGGCGAACGCGTTCGCGCAGACCCTGGGCGCGATCTTCACCGAGCAGTCGAAGCCGTTCGAGGTGGAGATCTGCGTGGCGCAGGTGGGGTCTTCCCCGGAGGACGACGAGCTGTACCGGCTGACCTACGACGGTTCGGTGAACGACGAGCCGGGGCGGATGGCGATGGGCGGCCAGGCCGACGCGATCACCGGGGTGTTGAAGTCGCAGCACCGGCCGGAGATGTCGCTGGGTGAGGCGGTCAAGGCGGCGGTGGCCGCGCTGGGCAGCGTGGGCGGGGAGGGTGGCGCGTCCCGGACGATCGCCGCGCACCAGCTCGAGGTGGCGGTGCTGGACCGGCGCCGGGTGGGGCGGACGTTCCGGCGGATCACCGGCGCGGCGCTGACGGCACTGCTCGAAGGGGACGCCTCGGCGGACACCGCGCCCGCGCCGGGCGTGGCGAAGACGCCGGCCGTGCCGACCGAGGAGGCGCACAAGCCGACCACGTCGGCCGGCTCGGCGGACCTGGAGGGTCAGCAGGAGCAGCCGGAGGCTTAGTCCACGACGGATGTCCCGGGCCCCGGGCGCGCGCCCTGGCATGCTCGGGGCGCGCCCGCGTCCCGTCCTCGCGGCGGAGTGCCCCCGCGTGCCGCGCATCGGGCCATGCCCGCCGGGCATCGCCCCCGTATGCCGCGCGTCGTTCCATACTCGCCGCCGGACGTCGCGGTATGCCGCGTCCAGTGCCCGCTGGCCGCGCACGTCCGGTCGCCCGTGCAGCGCGGGTCCCGCTGGTCGCACGCGGCGTTCGGCTCGGCGGGTCGGGCGTCCCACGGCATGGACTCGGGCGGTTCCGGTGATCGAGCCCTGCCCATTCGGGCGCTCGGGCGGCTAATGTCACATCATGGAGCGGCGAATCTTCGGCCTCGAGACCGAGTACGGCGTCACCTGCACCTACCGCGGGCAGCGCCGACTTTCCCCCGACGAGGTCGCGCGGTACCTGTTCCGCCGGGTGGTGTCGTGGGGCCGGTCGAGCAACGTCTTCCTGCGCAACGGGGCCCGGCTTTACCTGGACGTCGGTTCGCACCCGGAGTACGCGACACCGGAGTGCGACTCGGTCACCGATCTGGTGGCCCACGACCGGGCGGGGGAGCGGATCCTGGAGGGGCTGCTCGTCGACGCGGAGAAGCGGCTGCACGACGAGGGCATCGCGGGTGAGATCTACCTGTTCAAGAACAACACCGATTCGGCCGGCAACTCGTACGGCTGCCACGAGAACTACCTCGTGTCCCGGCACGGGGAGTTCGGCCGGCTGGCCGACGTGCTGATCCCGTTCCTGGTGACCCGGCAGTTGATCTGCGGGGCGGGCAAGGTGCTGCAGACCCCGCGGGGTGCGGTCTACTGCCTGTCGCAGCGCGCCGAGCACATCTGGGAGGGCGTCTCGTCGGCGACCACCCGCAGCCGGCCGATCATCAACACCCGGGACGAGCCGCACGCGGACGCGGAACGCTACCGCCGGCTGCACGTGATCGTGGGTGACTCGAACATGAACGAGGTCACCACGCTGCTCAAGGTGGGCAGCGCCGACATCGTGCTGCGGATGATCGAGGCCGGGGTGGTGATGCGGGACCTGTCGCTGGAGAACCCGATCCGGGCGATCCGCGAGGTCTCGCACGACATCACCGGGCGGCGCAAGGTGCGGCTCACCTCCGGCAAGGAGGTCAGCGCCCTGGAGATCCAGCAGGAATACCTGGCGAAGGCGACGGAGTTCGTGGAGCGCCGGGGCGGCGACCAGACCGCCAAGCGGGTGGTGGAGCTCTGGGGCCGGGTGCTGCGGGCGGTGGAGACCGGCGACCTGGACCCGGTGGCCCGCGAGATCGACTGGGTGACGAAGCTGAAGTTGATCGAGCGGTACCAGCGCAAGCACGACCTGCCGCTGTCGCATCCTCGGGTGGCGCAGATGGACCTGGCCTATCACGACCTGCGCCGGGGCCGCGGCCTGTACGGGTTGCTGGAGCGGCGGGGCGAGGTGGACCGGGTGGCGACCGACCCGGAGATCTTCGAGGCGAAGGAGACTCCGCCGCAGACCACGCGGGCGCGGCTGCGGGGCGAGTTCATCCGGCACGCGCAGGAGAAGCGGCGTGACTTCACCGTCGACTGGGTGCACCTGAAGCTGAACGACCAGGCGCAGCGCACGGTGCTCTGCAAGGACCCGTTCCGGGCGTACGACGAGCGGGTGGAGCGGTTGATCGCCAGCATGTGAGGCGGTGCGCCGGCCGGCGTGGGTGCCGGCCGGCGCCGGGCCGGTAGGCTGGCGGCGCGATGAACACTTCTGATCCCTCCGACCGCGACGGCGGCACCGAGAAGCTGAACTGGATCGACCGGCGGCGGGCCAAGATCCGCGCCGAGGTCGAGCGCAACCGGCGTGGTGAGTACACCGTGCCGACCTGGGTGCTGGCGGTCGCGCTGGCCGTGATCGTGGGTGCCTGGCTGGCGTTGATCATCTTCCTGGGCTGAGCCGCCGAGTCGCTGCCTGGCCTGCGCCGTTGGGTCGCCGAGCCGCTGGGTGCCCTGCGCCGTTGAGCCGAATGAAGCCCCGCCGGTCCGGTGAGCCGGGGCCGGGCGCTAGCGCCTGCCGGGCAACCGGACCGTGACGAGCAGGCCGCCGGCGGGTCGGGCGGTCAGGGCGAGGGTGCCGCGGTGGGCCCGGACGACGCTGCGCACGATGGCCAGGCCGAGGCCGGCACCGGTGTGTCCGTCGGTGCGCACGCGGTCCGTTCCGCGCCGGAAGGGTTCGGTGAGGGTCGGTACCAATTCCGGCGGCAACGGCTGCCCGGTGTTCTCGACGTGCAGCACGACGGCGTCGCCGCCCGCCTCGGTGCGGACCGTCACGGTGCCACCGGTCGCGAGGTTGTGGACGACGGCGTTCTGCACGAGGTTGCTCACCATCCGCGCCAGGAGTTCCCGGGAGCCGCGGGTCGGCGCCGCCGCGCCGGTGACGTCCAGGGTGATCCGGCGCTGTTCGGCCAGCGGCAGCAGCGTTTCGGCGGCCTCCTCGGCGAGCAGGGACAGGTCGACCGGCTCCCGGCCGAGGTCGGCCCGGTCGCCGCGGCTGAGCAGCAGGAGGGCCTCGGTGAGGTCGATCGCCCGCTGGTTGACCGCGTACAGGCGCTCGACGAGTTGGTCCCGGTCGTGGGCCGGGTCGCGGCGGGCGACGTCGAGCAGCGCCCGGGAGATGGCCAGCGGGGTACGCAGCTCGTGGGAGGCGTTCGAGGCGAATCGCTGTTCCTCCGCGACGTGGGACTCGAGTCGTTCGAGCATGGTGTCGAAGGCGTCGGCGAGTTCCCGGAGCTCGTCGCGGCGGCCGGGCATCCCGATCCGGTGGGAGAGCGACCCGACGGTGGCGCTGCGGGTGGCGGCGGTGATGCGGGCCAGCGGGGCGAGCATCCGGCCGGCCAGCAGCCATCCGCCCAGCACCCCGAAGATCACCAGGAACCCGGTCACTTCGGCCGCCCGCGGGGCGAAGGCCCGTAGCAGGTCACCGCGGCTGGGACTGCCCAGCAGGGGAGGCGCGTGCGGACCGGTCAACGGCTGCGCGGTGGGCGCCTCGGGCACATAGCGCAGGAGGAACACCCAGACGACCGTGAGCAGGAGCGCCCCGGCGAGCAGCACGAAGCCGGCGTAGCTGGCGGTGAACTTGAGACGGACGCTCAGGCCCGGGGCTCTGTCCATGAGTCACCCTCTCGTGCCGGGGTGTCGATGCGGTAGCCGACGCCGGGCACGGTGGCGATGACCCAGGGTTCGCCGAGCCGTTTGCGCAGCGCGGAGACGGTGATCCGCACGGCGTTGGTGAAGGGGTCGGCGTTGGCGTCCCAGGCCCGCTCCAGCAGGTCCTCGGCGCTGACCACCCCGCCGCCGGCGTCGACGAGGACCTCCAGCACGGCGAACTGCTTACGGGTGAGGGCGACGTGGCGTCCGTCGCGGAAGACCTCCCGGCGGAAGGGGTCCAGTCGCAGGCCGGCGAGCTCGCGGACCGGGGGTCGGGCGTGTCCGCGCCGGCGGTCCAGCGCCCGCAGCCGCAGGACGAGTTCGCGCAGCTCGAACGGCTTGGTGAGGTAGTCGTCGGCCCCCGACTCGAACCCGGAGGCCTTGTCGTCGATCCGGTCGGCGGCGGTGAGCATGAGGATCGGGATGCCGCTGCCGGAGGCGACGATGTGCCGGGCGACCTCGTCCCCGGAGGGCCCGGGAATGTCGCGGTCGAGGACCACGAGGTCGTAGGAGTTGACGCCGAGCGCCTCCAGGGCGGCGTCGCCGTCGCCGGCGACGTCGGCGGCGATGGCCTCCAGCCGCAGGCCGTCCCGGACCGCTTCGGCCAGGTAGGGCTCGTCCTCCACGACCAGTACGCGCATGCGACTCAGTCTGCCCTCGCCGGTGCGGGATGCGATTGCTCGGTCGGCACCGGCGCGGCGGTGCGCCACCAGCGGCGTGACGCCACCCCGAACAACGCCGCGCCGACGGCGTTGACCAGGACGTCGTCGACCGACGACACCCGATCCAGCCGCAGCACGTACTGCAGGGTCTCCACGAGGGCCGAGCAGCCCGCCCCGAACGCCAGGACGCGCGGCAGGGACGCCAGCGCCGCGAAGCGCATCGGGGCGAAGAAGCCCAGCGCCGCTAAGATGACCAGGTTGCCGGCGATCCCGAGCGGTCCCATGGTGACCAGGTCCCGCAGCGGGACCAGGCTCACCCGGCCGGGAACGGCCCCGGCCCCGGGGCCAGGCATCAGGGTGAGCCAGACCATCGGCGCCGTCCCGTGGACCATGCCCACCTCGGCCAGCGACGCCCGCCACGCCGCGGGGGCGTCGGCGGCCCGCCGGTGGCGGGCCAGGGCCCACACCAGCACGGCGGCCGGCGGCAGCCCGAGAAACATCAGGAACAGCACTCCGTTCTCGGTGTCCCCGCAGCCGTGCCACCGCCCGGCCAGGCAGGCCGGGGCGGACATCAGCAGCGGCCGCCGCACGGCGTACGCGGCGCCGGCCACGACGAGGACCGCCAGGCCGGCACGCACGGCCACGCGCGGGCGGCGACGCGCCGCTGACTGCCCCACGGCTCAGCCACCCGACCCGTCGCCGTCGGGCGCGACGCCGGTGACGGCCTGCATCTCCCGCGCGATCATCTCCGGCAGCGGCGCGTCGTCCCGGTTGGTGAGGATGACACCGACCCAGCCGGTGTCCGGATAGCTGCTCCAGTTGGCACCCACGCCGGGGTTGCCGCCGGCACGTTGGACCGCCCACTGGCCGCCGAGGATCTCGGACGACGGTCCGTACGTGCCGAAGGTGGTCGGGCCCAGCGGGATCTTCGCCGCGGTGAGCACGTCGGCCCAGGGCCGGTCCAGCAGCGTGCCGTCACCCAGGGCACGGACGAACCGGACGAGGTCGGGCGCGGTGGCGAAACCGCCGTCGCCGATGGCGTCGATGAAGGCGCGGCCAGGATTGCGGCCCAGCAGGTACGGGTACGGGCTGCCCTGGTCGAGGTGGCGCAGGGCGTCGACCCGGCTCCCGTCGGCCAGGGTCAGGTACGGATGGGCGATATGCCGGTCGGTGAGCCACTGCGGCCTGGTGAAGAACGCCGAGCCAGTCATGCCGCAGCGCCGGAAGACGTTCTCCTCCACATGGTCCCAGTAGCGCTGCCCCGACACGGCCTCCACGATCAGCGCGGGGATGACGGCCTCCGCGCCGGCGTGGAAGGCGTTGGGCGTGCCGGGCACACCCACCAGTTCCGCCCGCCGCGCCCACCGCTGCTGGTAGTCGTGGACCTCACGGCGGCTGCGGAAGATCCGACGGACGTCCTCGTCGGGGGTGTTCAGCCCGGAGGTGCCGGAGAGCAGGTGGTGGATGGTCACCTTCTCGGCGACGTCGCGGGCGAAGCCGGTCAGGTGGGCGCCCACCGGGTCGGTCAGCCGCAGCCTGCCCTGCTGCGCCAACTGAAGGACGGCCACCGCGCAGAACGGTTTGCCGGCCGAGCTGAGCGTGAAGGCCGTGTCCGTTCGGTTCGGGACGCCCCGCTCCCGGTCGGCCAGGCCGTAGGCGCGCGACAGCACCGTCCGGCCCCGGTGCGCGAGGAGCACCACGCCGGAGAACCTGCCCTCGGCGGCCAGCCGGGCCACGTACCGGTCGTAGGCGCCACCGGGCCGGGTGTCCGGCGGGATCCGGTCGTGCCGCGGCGGGTGGTCCGGGCCCGCGGCGGCATGTCCGACGGCTGCCCCCGGCGGGCCGCCGGCCACCGCCACTCCGACGGCGGTCACGCCACCCCAGGTGAGCAGCCGCCGCCGGCCGATGCCTCGTACCGGATTCGATTCCATCCGCGCGATTCCTTCCTGGCTGGAGACCCGGCGCCGACGGGTGCGGCGCCGCGGTTCGTTCTCCAGCCAAGACCTCGGATCGTTGCGGCAGCGTAAGCGTTTTCCGATACGTTCCCGATACGCCTGCCCCGGGCCACCCGGTCAGCCCGGCCGACAGGCCGCGTGCCGCCCGGCGGCGGCCGGCGCCGCTCCCCGCACCTCAGTTGTACGGCATGTGGGGGAACCAGCCGATGCCGAAGTTGGCCGGCACCCGCAGGTCCCAGTAGACGACGGTGAAGACGCCCAGCGCGACGAGCAGCGCCCCGGTCACCACCGCGGCGCGGCGCGGGTCGCCCATCCAGCGCAGGAACCGTCCGCGGGTGACCACCACGAGGACGGCGAACAGCAGCGTGACGAGCAGGATGTTGCCCAGCGACTGCAGGGTGAAGGCGAGTGCTCCGTAGAGCGGGTTGCCGGTGTCGGCCGCCCAGTGGAACAGCTTGTTGAACAGCGGATAGGGCCGGCCGATGAGGAAGCCGCCGACCAGCGCGCCCATGGTCACCACACGGGCGACCGGTCGACGGGCGAAGACGTCGGGAAGCAGTCCGAGCGCGGCAAGGCCGAGGTAGGTCAGGGCCAGACCGATCACGCCGAAGACGACGAAGGACTGGATCAGGCGTACCGGCACCCCGCCGACCACGTCGGTGGAGAGCTGGGGGAGTCGGTCGCCGAGCAGGACGCCGAGGGCGCCATAGCCGGCGGAGACGGTGAGCATGCCGAGGGCCAGCCAACCGACCGGGCGGAGAAGGGACCGCAGGGCGGCGCCGGAGCCGGAGACCTGACTCATCGGGCCGACCGAGGCGGCCATCGCGATGTTGCAGGCGGTGAAGGTGCCGGCGAATCCGGAGACGAACGCGAACAGCAGTCCGGCGGCGGTGCCGGTGATCGCGGTGGCCTTGGCGTCGTGGCCGAGGACAGTGTTCGCGACGTTGTCGCCGATGACCGAGTCGACCAGCTCGAACGACCACACGACGGCGAGCAGGACGCCGGCCGCCGCGCTGATCAGGGCCACCCGTGGTCGACCGTGGCGGTGCCTGGTGGGCGCGCGCAGCCGGTGCGCTTCGGGCAGTTGCCGTAGGGTCATGACGCCTCGCATTCCGCAGTCGGTGCCGCGCGCTGCCCGACGCGGGCCTACCGGCGGCGCCGGCCGGCGCGGCGGGCGAACGGGCCGGGGGTGCCTCGCCAGCATGCGGCGGGGGCGTCGCGTGTGGCGTCTCCGAGCGTGCGGGGTTGCTGCCTCGGGCCGGCGCCGCCGTCGGGCGGCTGCTCCGCGCCACGGCGTCCGGCCGCGCCACGGCGTCCGGCCGCGCCACGGCGTCCGGCCGCGCCACGGCGGGGGCCCGGCGGCGCTCAGTCGAGCAGACGGGCCGCGTGCCGCCCGGCGGCGGCCGCCGTCAGAAAGTAGGCGTGGTCGGCGTCGAGCCCGCGGCCCATCGTCGACAGCCCCACCGGGCTGGCCCGCAGGGCGGCGTCCAGGCCGTCGGCGGGCACCCGGACGATCCGGTGCCGGCCGGCCAGCGGGGTCAGCGCCGCGTCCACCTCGGCGGCCAGCGCCGGGTCGAGGCCGTCGGGCACCACCAGGTCGGCGCCGGTCAGGGCGACCCGGCCGTATGCGGTGAGGCTGTGGTGGGACACCCCACGGTGGCGGGGTCGGGGGTCGGCGTCGGAGATCCGCAGCGAGCCGACCGGCCGTCCGCCCAGCGCGGCGACGGCGTTGACGGCCTCGCCGACGGCCACCCCGGAGAAGCCCCAGCGGGTGCCGGTGCCCAGGTTGCCGGGCCCCTGGGCGACGATCGCCACGTCGGCGCGGAGCACGTGCCGGGCGGCGAGCAGGCCGCTGTGCAGGGTGCTGGCCTCCAGGTCGCCACCGAAGGCCTGGCCGACGCTGACCGTGCCCGCGAGCTGGCCGGCGAGGCCGGCGAGCGTACGGGAGAACCAGGCCGGCAGTGCCCCACCGTCGGTGAGCAGGTACGCCACCCGGGCGTCGGGCGCGTCGGCGTGGATGCCGGCGAGGACTGCCGGCAGGGCGGAGTGCAGGTCGGCGGTGACCACCGGCATCCCGTCGACGTCCTCGGCGGCGGCGAGCAGCTCCCGGTGCGGGGAGGCCTCCTCGTCGACGCCGAGCAGGATCGGCTGCAACGGGGTGTAGCGGGCCTTGACCAGGTGGCCGGCGTCGCGGGTGTCACCTGCCTGCGGCGGGTCCGGGGGCAGCCGGTCGGGCAGGGCCACCACCAGGGCGTACCCGCCGGTGCCGAGCCCCATCAGCAGGGCGCCGGCGTTGAGCAGCACCCGGTCGCCGGGCTCGGGGTCGCCGACCAGCGCGGGGTAGGCCAGGGCCCGCATGGTGGCGCCGTCGGGCAGGGCGACGTCGAGTTCCACCGCGCCGGTCCACCGCCGCCGTACCGCCGTGACCGTGCCGGACCGCCATCGCACCATCCCGGCACGGTATCCGCGCCCGGGGACCCGGCCGCGGCCGGGTCAGGGTTGCGGGGCGGTCGGCTCCTGGTCGCCGTCGTCCTGGGTACGTCGGGCCCGCCGCCCCTCCAGGCCGGGCAGCGACCGGGTGGGGTCGAGGAAGACGTACGCGATCTCCGGGTAGCGCTCGGTGAGCCGCCGCTCGGCCTCGTCGGCGGCGGCCTCGATGTCGGCGCCGGTGGCGTCGTCGCGGAAGTCGACCTTGGCGGCGACCAGGATGTCCTCCGGCCCGAGCTGCATGGTCATCAGCGTGTCGATCCGGTCGACGGTGGGCAGGCCGGCCAGGTCGCGTTCGATCTCGCGGTGGATCCGCTCGGGCACCGCCCGACCGACCAGCAGGGAGATGTTGCTGGTGGCGAGGATGGCGGCGACCACCAGCAGCAGCACGCCGATCAGGATGGAGGCGATCCCGTCGTAGAGCTCGTCGCCGGTGAGCTCCGACAGGCCGAGGCCGACGCCGGCGATGAGCAGGCCGATCAGCGCGGCGCTGTCCTCCAGGAAGACCGCCTTGACGGTGGTGTCGGGGGTGAGCCGCAGGAACCGGCGGGGGCTGGTGCGCCAGCGGCGGGACTCCTTGCGGACCTGGCGTGCCGCCCGGGCCAGGGAGATGGCCTCGATGACGAAGGAGATGGCCAGCACGATGTACGAGATCAGGTAGTTGCCGCTGTGCTCGTGCACGAGGATGGTGGTGACGCCGTGGGTGATGGCGAATCCGGCGCCGGCGACGAAGGTGAACAGCGCCGCCAGGAAGGCCCAGACGTAGCTCTCCTTGCCGTACCCGAAGGGGTGGCGGGTGTCGGCGGGCTTCGCGCCGCGGCGCAGCGCCAGGTAGAGCAGCACCTCGGTGGTGGTGTCGGCGACCGAGTGGGCAGCCTCGGAGAGCATCGCCGCGGAGCCGGAGATCAGGCCGGCGACCAGCTTGGCGATGGCGATGGCGAGGTTGGCCGTCCCGGCGACCACGACCGTGCCGACGCTCTCGGTCTTGACTTCCGCTTCCGACATGGGCCTCACCCTAAGTCCGGCCGGTCCGGGACGCCGGGCGACGGCGCCCCGGTGGCGCCGAATGTGGCGTACGGCGCGGCACGCCCGCGCGGGTCCCCGGCGCGGACGTGTGGGCTGCTAGCGTCTAACCGTGTCGCGGACCCGCACCGAACGCCTGGTCAACCTGGTGATCTGCCTGCTCTCCACCCGACGGTTCCTGACCGCCGCGCAGATCGCCGCGACCGTTCCCGGGTACGAGCACGACCCCGACGACGCCAAGGACCACGAGGCGTTCCAGCGCAAGTTCGAGCGGGACAAGGCCGAGCTGCGGGAGCTGGGTGTGCCGTTGGAGACCGGGACGGCGAGCGTCTTCGACGCGGAGCCCGGCTACCGGATCGCCCACCGGGAGTACGCGCTGCCCGACATTCCCCTGGAGCCGGACGAGGCCGCGGCCGTGGGCATCGCCGCCCGGCTGTGGCAGCACGCCGGGCTGGCCGCCGCCGCCTCCTCGGGGCTGGCGAAGCTGCGCGCCGCCGGGGTGGACGTGGACCCGCAGGCCACTCTCGGGCTGGAGCCGATGGTGACGGTCGACCCGGCGTTCGCGCCGCTGACCGCCGCGGCCCGGGACCGCCGGGAGGTCAGCTTCGACTACCGGGTGCCGGACCGGGACGATCCGACCACCCGCCGGCTGCAGCCGTGGGGCGTGGTCTGCTGGCGCGGCCGCTGGTACGTGGTCGGTCACGACCTGGACCGGGCCGCCACCCGCTGCTTCCGGCTCTCCCGGGTGGTCGGCGCGGTGCGGCCGACCGGCACGCCGGGCGCCTACCGGCCGCCGGCGGACCTCGACCTGATCAGCCACGTCGCCCGCTGGTCCGGCCCGGTGGAGCGGACCGGGCGGGCCACCGTGCTGGTCACGCCCGGTCGGGCCGCCGGGCTGCGCCGCTGGGCGGTGGAGAGCGTCTCCGGTCCGGACGGCGACCGGCTGGTGCTGCCGTACGCCGACGCGGACTACCTGGCCGGCCAGTTGGTCGGATACGGGTCGGACGTGCGGGTGCTGGAGCCGCCGGAGGTGCGCGAGGCGGTCATCCAGCGGCTCAAGGAGATCGCCGCCCGCCACGACGAGCTGGCGGTGGCCCGGTGAGCCGGCCGACGCCCCGCGTCGGGTCCCGGACGTCCGCCGACCGGCTGGCCCGGCTGCTGAACCTGGTGCCCTACCTGCTGGCCCGGCCGGGCATCGAGATCGCCGAGGCGGCCGGTGACCTGGGGGTGACCGAGCGGCAGCTGCGCGAGGACCTGGAGCTGCTCTGGGTGTGCGGGTTGCCCGGTTACGGTCCGGGTGACCTGATCGACATGGCGTTCGACGGGGACCGGGTGACCATCACCTACGACGCGGGCATCGACCGGCCGCTGCGGTTGACCCCGGACGAGGCGCTGGCCCTGGTGGTGGCGCTGCGGATGCTCGCCGAGACGCCGGGCGTGGCCAACCGGGAGGCCGTCGAGCGGGCCCTGGCCAAGATCGAGAGCGCGGCCGGTGACCTGGCCGGGGCGCCGGTGGAGGTGCGGCTGCCCGGGGACACCGCCCGGGTGCGCGAGTTGCGCGCGGCGGTCGAGGGCGGCCGGGCGCTGCGGATCACCTACTACACGGCGGCCCGGGACGAGACCACCGAGCGGGTGATCGACCCGCTGCGGATGCTGATGGTGGGTGGCCGGGCGTACGTCGAGGCGTGGTGCCGGCGCGCCGAGGCGGTCCGGCTGTTCCGGGCCGACCGGATCGACGCCGTCGCCGTGCTGGACGAACCGGCCGTGGTGCCGCCGCAGGCCCGCCCGCAGGACCTCAGCGACGGGGTGTTCCGCCCGTCGCCGGACCTGCCGCTGATCACCCTGCGGATCGGGCGGGGGGAGCGGTGGATCACCGAGTACTACCCCTGTGAGCGGGTGGAGCGCGGCGCCGGGGACGAGTGGGTGGTGTCGCTGCGGGTGACCGACCTGGGCTGGGCCCGCCGTTTCGTGCTCGGCCTCGGGCCGGACGTGACGGTGGTCGCCCCCGCCGAGCTGGCCGAGCAGGTCCGCGCGCAGGCGACCGCGGCGCTGGCGGCGTACGCCGTCCCGGCGGGCGACCCGGCGGTGGCGGCGGCCACCCAGTAGGCTGACCGCCGTGGTGAAGTGGATCGTGCTCGCGATGCTGCTGTTCGCGCTCGTCGTGCTGGCCCTGGCGGTCCGGCCGGTGCTGGCGCGGCTGCCCCGGCTGCGCCGGGCGGCCGTGGCGTTGCAGCGGCGGCAGGGCGAGGCGGAGGCGCTGCGGGCCGCGGCCGAGGAGCTGACCGTGCGCGCCGAGGAACTCCAACGTCGTGCCGAGACCGCCCAGCAGCGGGTGGAGCTGATCAAGGCCAGGCGCGGCAACTGATCGATCCCGGTCGGTGGCGTGTGCGCGACTGCGCGTTGGCCGTCCGTTTCACGCCCGGATGATCAGTCCCGGGTGGTTGACGGGACACTTCGTGGTGGTCAAGACTTCACCGGCCGGCACCCACCAGCAGGGGCCCGGCGGGTGGCAACGGCCCGTGACGCACGTACGATGGGCTGCGACACACCCTTCGAACACAGAGCGACTGGAGCTTCCCATGGGTGCCCTCAAGCCGTGGCACATCGCCGTACTCGTGGTCGTGCTGATCCTGCTCTTCGGCGCGAAGCGGCTCCCCGACGCGGCCCGCTCGCTGGGCCGCTCGCTGCGGATCATCAAGGCGGAGACCAAGAGCCTGCACGACGACGACCTCGCCGAGAAGGCCGACGCCCAGGCCGGCTACCAGCCGCTGCCGCCCCAGCAGCAGTACGCCCAGCAGCAGCAGCCGTACGCCCAGCCGCAGCAGCAGCCGTACCCGCCGCAGCCGCAGGCCCAGCCGCAGCCGGTGCAGCAGCCGTACGCCCCGCCGGTCGACCCGGTGCAGCGCGTCCGCGACAACTGACCGAAGGGCCCGAGCACCGTGGCCTTCGCCCTCCGCAAGCGCGGTCCGAGCAACTTCGACCGGGCCGCCGACGGCTCGATGACGCTCATCGAGCACATCCGCGAGCTGCGTACCCGCCTGTTCCGCGCGTCGCTGGCGATCGTGGTCGGCTTCGGCTTCGGCATCTGGCTGGCTACGCCGGTCCGGCAGTTGCTGTCCGAGCCCTACTGCAATCTGCCGCAGTCGAGAGACCCGGACACCGGGCTGTGCAAGTTCGTGCAGCTCGGCGTGGCCGATGTCTTCCTGTTGAACCTCAAGATCGGTCTCTGGGTCGGGCTCATCTTCGCGGCACCGGTCTGGCTCTACCAGCTCTGGGCGTTCATCGCACCGGGCCTGCACCGGCACGAGCGGCGATACGCGTACCTCTTCACCGCCTTGGCGGCGCCGCTGTTCGCCGCCGGCGCGGTGCTGGCGTTCTTCGTCACCACCAAGGGCCTCGAGTTCCTGCTCAACGTCTCCGGTGACGACATCGCCACGAACCTGGAGGTCACCCGGTACATCTCCTTCGTCACCAACCTGATCCTGCTGTTCGGGGTGGCGTTCGAGTTTCCGCTGATCGTCCTGATGCTCAACTTCGTCGGGCTGGCCAGCGCCAGACGGCTGCTGAGCTGGTGGCGGGTGGCGATCTTCGTGTTCTTCGCCTTCTCGGCGGTGGTCACCCCCACTCCGGACCCGTTCGGCATGACGGCGCTGGCGATCTGCCTCTCCGCGCTGTACTTCGGCGCGGTCGGGGTGGCGTTCCTCAACGACCGGCGCAAGGGCCGGGGTCGGGAGCTCTACGCCGACGTGGCCGACGACGAGGTGTCGCCGCTGGACCTGAGCACCGAACCGGTGGAGGCGGGCCGGCGGGTCGAGGCGGTCGACCCGATCGCCGCGCCGGAGCCGGTGGCCGCGCCGGCACCGATCGAGCGCCGCTGGGACGACATGACCTGACCGGTGCCGTTACGGCATCGACGGTGAACGCCGCCCCCGGTCGCGGGGGCGGCGTTCACCGTTTCCGTCTCAGGGGGTGGCGGTCTCCCGCATCTCCCGGACCGCCTGACCGGCGTACCGGCAGGCGGCCCGGTGGTCACCGGCCACCGGTTCCAGCGCCGGGTCGCTGTCGGCCACCGGTTCCAGCGCCGGGTCGGTGTCGGCGCAGTCGGGTCGGGCGCTGGGGCAGCGGGTCCGGAACCGGCAGCCGCTCGGCGGGTCCACCGGGCTGGGGATGTCACCGGCGAGGATGATCCGCCGCCGGTGCCGTTCCACCGCTGGGTCGGCCTCCGGGATCGCCGACAGCAGCGCGGCGGTGTACGGGTGGGCCGGCCGCTGCCAGAGCTGCGCCGGGCTGCCCGTCTCCACGATCCGCCCCAGGTACATCACGGCCACCCGGTCGCTCATGTGCTCGACCGCGGCCAGGTCGTGCGAGATGAACAGGTAGGTCAGGCCCAGTTCGCGTTGCAGCCGGCGCAGCAGGTTCATGATCTGTGCCTGCACGCTCAGGTCCAGCGACGCGATCGGCTCGTCCAGCACGATCAGGTCGGGCTCACCGGCCAGCGCCCGGGCGATGCCGACCCGCTGCCGCTGGCCCCCGGAAAGCTCGTGCGGGTGCCGGCCGCCGAGCTCTCGGCGCAACCCCACCAGGTCGAGCAGTTCGTCGACCCGCCGCCGCCGCGCGTCGGCGTCACCGGCCAGCCGGTGCACCACCAGCGGCTCGGCGACGCTGGCCGCCACGGTGTGCCGCGGGTCCAGTGACGCCTGCGGGTCCTGGAACACCATGGCCACCTTCCGGCGTACGCCGCGCAGTCGGCGCCTCGACCAGCCGGTCACGTCCTGCCCGGCCACCCGGACCCGCCCGGCGGTGGGGTCGACCAGCCGCAGCAGGGCCAGCCCGGTGGTGGACTTGCCGCTGCCGGACTCGCCGACCAGCCCGAGCGTCTCGCCGCGGTGGATCCGCAGCGACACCCCGTCCACCGCCCGGACCGCGCCACCGGCCGCCGGGAACCACACCTTCAGGTCGTCCAGCTCGGCGACCACCTCGGCGCTCATCGGTCCTCCCCGGCACGGTAGAAGCTGCGTACCCGATGGTCCGGCCCGACCGGCGTCAGCGGCGGCAGCTCGTGCTCGCAGCGGGCGTCGCCGCGCACCGGGCAGCGCGGCCAGAAGGCGCAGCCGGCCGGCAGCTCCAGCGGGCTGGGTGGAGCGCCGGGGATGGCCGGCAGGTCGTCGCCCGCGCCGCCGGGCCGTGGCCGGGCCGCCAGCAGGGCCCGGGTGTACGGGTGCCCGGGCGCGGCGAAGACCGCGTCGACCGGCCCCTGCTCGACGATCCGGCCGCCGTACATGACCGCCACGGTGTCGGCGACCCCGGCGACCACGCCGAGGTCGTGGGTGATCCAGACGACGGCGGTCCCGAGCCGCTGCTGCAACCCGGCGACCAGCTCGACGATCTGCGCCTGGGTGGTGACGTCCAGGGCGGTGGTCGGCTCGTCGGCGATCAGCAGCGCCGGGTCGCAGGCCAGCGCCATCGCGATCACCACCCGTTGCCGCATCCCGCCGGAGAACTGGTGCGGGTGGTCGTCGACCCGGCGGGCCGCCGACGGGATGCCGACCAGGTCCAGCAGCTCCACGGCCCGGTCGCGGGCCTGCCGGCGGCTCATCCCGAGGTGTTCCTCGCACGCCTCGGTGACCTGCCGGCCGACGGTCAGCACCGGGTTCAGCGACGTCATCGGGTCCTGGAAGACGAAACCGACGTGCCGGCCGCGCAGCTGCCGGCGCCGTCGCGGGTCCAGCGCGGTCAGTTCCTCGCCCAGCAGCCGCACCCGGCCGGTGACCCGGGCGGTACGGGGCGCCAGGCCGGTGGCGGCGAGCACGCTCATCGTCTTGCCGCTGCCCGACTCGCCGACCAGGGCCAGGGTACGGCCCGGCTGGACGGACCAGTCGACGCCGGCCACGGCGCGGGCCGCCCCGGAGCGGGTCCCCAGGGTGACGGTCAGTTCCTCGACGGCGAGCACGGGTCGGTCGTCGGTCACGTGGTGCTCCTCGATGCCTCGCCGAGGGTCAGCTGACGGGGGTCCAGCACGTCGCGCAGCGCGTCCCCGACCAGGTTGAAGGCGAGCACGGTCAGGAAGATCGCCGCGCCCGGGAAGAAGCCCAGCCACCAGGCCTCGGTGACGAAGCCGCGCCCGTCGAAGAGCATCCGGCCCCAGGCCGGGGCGGGCGGCTGGATGCCCAGGCCGAGGAAGGAGAGCGCCGCCTCGGAGAGGATGGCGAAGGCCAGCGACAGCGAGGTCTGCACGATCAGCGGCGCGGCGATGTTCGGCAGCACGTGCCGGCGGATGATCCGCAGGTCCGAGGCGCCGATGGAGACCGCGGCCCGGACGAAGACCTGCTCCCGTACGGAGAGCACGCCGGCCCGGGTGACCCGGGCGAAGATCGGGGTGTAGACCACGCCGATCGCGATCATGGCGGTGAGCAGGCCGGGGCCGAGGACCGCCACGATGGCCACGGCCAGCAGCAGCACCGGGAAGGCGAACAGCACGTCCATGCCGCGCATCAGCACGTTGTCGACCCAGCCGCGGTAGTACCCGGCCAGCAGGCCGATGCCCGCGCCGACCAGCAGCGCGATGCCGACGCTGACCACCCCGACCTCCAGCGAGACCCGGGCGGCCACCAGCACCCGGCTGAGCACGTCGCGGCCGAGCTCGTCGGTGCCGAACGGGTGCGCCCAGCTCGGCGGATGCAGCATCTGGTCGACGTCGACGTCGTTGACGCCGGCCGGGGCGAACCACCGCCCGGCGATCCCCACCACCACCAGGGCGAGCAGCACCACGGCGCCGCTCACCGCGGGCGGATCGTGCCGCAGCGCCGACAGGGCACGGCGCGCCTGGCTGTCCCGGGCGGCGCTCATCGGGCGGTGATCCGCGGGTCGAGGCGGGCGTAGAGGATGTCCACCAGCAGGTTCATCAGCAGGAACAGCGCGGCGACCAGCAGCACCGCGCCCTGGAGCACCGGATAGTCGCGGGCCTGGACGGCGTCGTAGGTGAGCCGGCCGATGCCGGGCCAGGCGAAGAGCACCTCGACCACGATCACTCCGCCGAGCAGGCTGGCGAGCTGGACCGCGACGACGGTGACCACCGGGATCAGGGCGTTGCGCAGCACGTGCCGCAGCACCACCACCCGGGCGCGCAGCCCCTTGGCCTCGGCGGTGCGGACGTAGTCGGCCGACAGCACCTCCAGCACCGAGGAGCGGATGAACCGGGTGAGGATGGAGGCGGTGACCAGCCCCACCGTGGCGGCGGGCAGCAGCACGTGCGCCAGCCAGCCCGCCGGATCCTCGGTGAGCGGCACGTAGCCCGACGGCGGCAGCCAGCCGAGCACACCGGCGAAGAGCAGGATGCCCATGATGCCCATCCAGAAGTCGGGCACCGAGACGCCGAACTGGCTGAACACCCGGGCGGCGTGGTCCAGCGCCGAGCCGCTGCGCATGGCGGCGAGCACGCCGAGCGGGAACGCGACCAGCACCGCGATCAGCACGGCGGTCAGCGCCAGCGACAGGGTCGCCGGCAGGCGTTCCAGCACGATCCGGGTGACCGGCTGGCCGCTGCGGAAGCTCACCCCGAGGTCACCGGTGACGGCCCGGCCGACGTAGCTGACGTACTGAGCGACCAGCGGCCGGTCCAGTCCGGCCCGGGCCCGCAGCGCCTCGTACGTCTGCGGGTCGAAGCGGGTGCCCAGCGCCACCCGGACCGGGTCGCCGGGGACCAGTTGCAGCAGCAGGAAGACCACCAGCGTCACCCCGAGCAGAACGACGGCCGACTGGAGCAGCCGGCGCAGGACGAAGCGGCTCACCGCGCCTCCCGCCGGGTCACTTGGCCAGGGCGACGTCGCGGAAGCGGATCGCCCGGTCGGTGCGGGCCTGGTAGCCGGTGACCTTCTTCGACCAGCCCTGCACCACGTCCGGGTTGTAGAGGTAGATGTAGCTGGCGTCGTCGACGATCTGCTTCGCCGCCTGGTCGTACGCCTGCTTGCGGGCGCCCTGGTCGGTCTGCGTACGGGCGTCGTCGAGCAGCTTGTCCACCGCCGGGTTGCGGTACTTCTGGAAGTTGAAGGTGCCGCCGCTGTGGTGCTGGGCGTAGTAGAACTCGTCCGGGTCGATGTTGCCCAGCCAGCCGAGCATGAACGCGTCGAAGGTGCCCTTGCCCTGCTCGTCGAGCCACTGGGCGAAGTCCAGGGTACGGATCTTCACGGTGATCCCGACCTGCTTGAGCTGGGCGGCGATCACCTGCGCGGCGCTGACCGTCTCCGGGTACTCGCTGGTCACCATCAGGTCCATGGTCAGCCCGCTCACCCCGGCCGCACCGAGCAGCCGCTTGGCCTGCTCCGGGTCGTGCCGGTACGGCGCGTACTCGTAGTACCAGGAGCTGCCCTTGGGGATGGCGGTCTGGTTGACGGTGGCCAGCCCGAACTTGGCGGCCTTGGTGATCGCGGCCGGGTCCAGGGCGAAGGCGACCGCGCGCCGCACGTTCACGTCGCCGTACGGCTTGCGGGCCTGGTTGAGCGCCAGGTACCAGTAGTCCGCCGACGGCTTGCGCTGCACGGTGATCTCGCCGCCGTCGGCCAGCGCCGGGACCTGCTGCGGCGGCAGGTTGTCGGTCCACTGGGCCTCGCCGCCGCGCAGGTTCTGCAACGCCACCGTCGGGTCCTTCACGAAGGTGAAGGTGACCCCGGAAAGCTTCGGTTTGGTGTTCCAGTAGTTGTCGTTGCGGACCAGCTTGATGCTGTCGCCGGAGGTGTACGACGCGACCGCGAAGGGGCCGCTGCCGACCGGCTTCGTCTTGATCGCGCCGGACTCGACGTTGGACCTCTCGACGATGGCGACGCCCTTGAACCCGCCGAGGTTGGCCAGCAGGTTGGGGGTGGGCGCGGAGAGGGTGACGACCACCGTCGTCGGATCCGGCGCCGCGACCGATTTCACCGTGGCGAACTTGTACGCCGCGTTCAGCTTCTCGCCGACGATGCGGTCGTAGGAGTACTTGACGTCCTCGGCGGTCAGCGGCGACCCGTCGGAGAACCTCACCCCCTCGCGCAGGGTGAACGTCCAGGTGAGCTGGTCGGCGCTGGTGGTCCACTTCGTCGCCAGCGACGGCTGCATCCGCAGGTTCTCGTCCGGCTCGACCAGGGTGTCGTAGACGTTCTCCAACACCTCGAAGCTGTAGTAAGCCGAGGTCCGATGCGGGTCGAGCTGGTCGGGTTCGCCGCCGATCGCGGCGGTCAGCACTCCGCCGGCGCCCCCCTGGGCGGCCCCGCCGTCGACGTCGACGCCCTCGCCGGAGCTGCATCCGCCGGCAGCCCCCAGCGCGAGGGCGAGTGCGGCGCCGATCAACCTGGATCCGATTCTGGACACGGTCCCCCTCCGATGCCTCGCGGAACGAAGGTGCCATCGTTCTGCGAATCGGAGGTGATGTCAATCAATGGTGGGAAAGGCCGCCGACCGCCCCTTGTGGTGCGTACGGGAGAAGTCCGTTAATGATCAGCCTCGATGGTGGTGGGTCAGGCCGCGGAGCGGGACCGGCGGCGGTCCGGCCGCTGCGACGTCGGGCCGCGCCGCTCGCCGGTCAGCGGCCAGCCCCGGCGGGACCCGCTCGGCCGGTCGCCCGTCGGTTCGCCACCGGCGAGCTGGCGCGCCCGCTCGGCGTTGGCCAGCGGGCCGCACGGCACCTGCTGGCCGGCGCAGAGCAGGTTGCGGCAGGTGCCGTTCTCGTCCGGCTGGTGGGCCGCGGCGACGTCCTCGGCGAGCCGCCAGAGCAGCGGGTCGGTCACCCCGGCGGGCAGGGGGCGGGACTGGCTGGGTCGGCTGCTGTTGGCCATCGGTGCTCCTCCGGTCGACGTCCTTCCAGCATTTCCCGACGGCCGGTCGGTAAACGACCATCCGGGGCGTGACCTCGGCGACAACCTGGTCCAGAATTTCTCCGCCGGTGCTGTCCGGTTCGACGGTGGCCGTTCGTCACCCTGGTCAGAGCCCCACAACCGAGGAGCGTCCACGATGAAGTACCTGATGTTCGTCTGCACCGACACCGAGCCGGACCCCGACACCGCCGCCCACCCCGACATCGAGAAGTGGGTGGCCGACAACGACGCCAACGGCCGGCGGCTGGACGGCAGCGTCCTCGGCCCGGCCGCCGCCGCCACCACCGTGCGGGTCCGCGACGGGGACCTGCTGGTCTCCGACGGCCCGTTCGCCGAGACCAAGGAGTTGATCGTCGGGTTCGACCTGCTCGAGTGCGCCGACCTCGACGAGGCGATCGAGGTGGCCCGGGCCCACCCGATGGCGTACGCGGGCCGCCTGGAGCTGCGCCCGCTGGTCGACCTGCCCGAGCCCGCGTGACCGACACCCGGCCGACCGCGGTGGCGCAGGCCGCCGCGGTCGCGGGCGCCGAGTCGTACCCGCGGATCGTCGCCGCACTGATCCGGGTCACCGGGGACTGGGCACTCGCCGAGGACTGCGCCCAGGAGGCCCTCGCGGCCGGCCTGGAGCGCTGGCCGCGCGACGGCGTACCGGCCAACCCGGGCGGCTGGCTGATGACGGTGGCCCGCAACCGGGCGTTGGACGTGCTGCGCCGCGCCTCGGTGGAGCGGCGCAAGCTGCGCGACCTCGCGGTGCTCACCCTCACCGACGCCGAGGACGGTGAGCCGGGGGAGGGGGAGGACCTGGTGGACGACCGGCTGCGGCTCGTCTTCACCTGCTGCCATCCGGCGCTGCGCCTCGCCGACCGGGTGGCGCTGACCCTGCGCACGGTCCTCGGTGTCCCCACCGCCGACATCGCCCGCGCCCTGCTGGTGGGCGAGGCCACGATGACCCGTCGGCTCACCCGGGCCAGGACCCGGATCAGGGCGGCCGGCATCCCGTACCGGGTGCCCAGCGGGCCGGCGCTGCCAGAGCGGCTGCCCGGTGTGCTGGCCGTGCTCTACCTGCTGTTCACCCTCGGTCACGACGCCGACGGGGAGCCGGCCTTCGCCGACGAGGCGATCCGGCTGACCCGCCTGGTGGCCCGGCTGATGCCGGAGCAGCCGGAGGTCGCCGCGCTGCTGGCGCTGCTGCTGCTGCACCACTCCCGCCGCGCGGCCCGCCGGGACGCCGACGGCAACCTGCTCACCCTCGACCGGCAGGACCGGGCCCGGTGGGACGCCGCCGCCATCGGCGAGGCGCGGGAGGTCCTGGCCGGCCTGCCCGACGGCCCGTACGCCTGGCAGGCCCGGATCGCCGCCTGCCACGCCACCGCGCCGAGCACGGCGCGGACCGACTGGGCGGCCGTCGCCACCGCGTACGACGCGCTGCTGCGGCTGCATCCCAGCCCGGTCGTGGCGCTGAACCGGGCGGTCGCCCACGGCCACGCGTACGGGCCGGCGGCCGGACTGCGGCTGCTCGCCGCGGCCCGCGACGGTGGAGGGTTGGCCGGCAACGCCGACGCCACCGCCGCGGAGGCCCACCTCACCGCCCGGCACGGCGACGCCCCGCGGGCCGCCGAGCTGTTCCGCCGCGCCGCCGAGCAGGCCCACGGCCCCGCGCAGCGGCGGGCGCTGCTGGACCGGGCCGCGGAGCTGGCGCCGTAGCGGCACACCGGCGGGCGGGTGGGCGCCGGCGGATAGGCTCGGTGCCCATGCGGACCAAGCAGGAGCTGGGGGCGGCCATCCACGAGCAGCGGCGGGCCGCCCTGGTGGTCAACGCCCACTCCCGGCGCGGTCGCCGGCTCTACGACGGCGCCCGGTCCCGGCTGCTCGCCGCCGGGTTCACCCTGGTCCGGGACTGCCCGGTGGACCGTCCGGGCGAGCTGGAGAGGCAGCTCGCCGAGGCCGCCGACCTGGGCCCCGACCTGCTGGTCGCCGGTGGCGGCGACGGCACCCTCGGCACCGCCGCCCGGCTGCTCGCCCACCGCGACATCGCGCTGGGGCTGCTGCCGCTGGGCACCACCAACAACTTCGCCCGCACCGTCGGCGTGCCGCTCGACCTCGACGCCGCGGTCGGGGTGCTCACCGGCGGCAAGGTGATCGACGTCGACCTCGGCCTGATCGGCGGGACACGGTTCGCCAACCACGTCGGGGTGGGCCTGTCCGCCGACATCATGCTCCGCACGCCGCCGCGGCTGAAGCGGCTCACCGGCCGGCTGGCGTACCCGGCGACGGCGCTGGCGCTGCTGGCCCGGCACCGGCCGCTGCGGGTCACGCTGCGGGCCCGCGACACCGCGCGGGAGCTGGTCACCCACCAGCTGTACGTCGCCAACGGCGGTTTCCAGGCCGGCCGGCCCATCACCGCGGACGCGAACGCCGACGACGGGCTGCTGGTGGCGTACCCGGTCGGTGGGGCCACCCGGCGCGGCCTGCTGCGCGAGACCACCCGCAACGCCGCCACCGGCCACCGCCGCAGCCTCGCCGACGAGCCGTTCCTCGCCGTCGGGGAGCTGTGGCTGGAGACCGACCGCCCGGCCCGGGTCGAGGTGGACGGCGAGCTCTGCGGCACCACCCCGGTCCGGATCGGACTGGACGTCAACGCGTTGCGGGTGATGGCCCCGGCCGACAGCCCCGACCGCTGAGGCGCCTCAGGCGACCCGGGCGACGCTGCCCGCCGGTGCGGCCGGCACGGCGTCCGGGTGCAGGATCGCGGCGATCGCCTCGACGCCGTCGACCAGACGCGGGCCCGGCCGGACGATCAGCGCGTCGGCGTCGACCGCCCAGACCTCGGCGCCGGGGAACCGGCCGGCGACTGTCCGGGCCTGCTCGACCGCGCCGTCGAGGTGGAACCCGCACGGGGTGACCAGCACGACCTGCGGGTCGGCGGCGGCCAGCTCGGCCCAGGTGGTCGGCGCCGACCGCTGCCCGGGCCGGCCCGCGACCGGCTGGCCGCCGGCGGCGGTCACCAGGTCGGGCACCCAGTGCCCGCCCGGGAACGGCGGGTCCACCCACTCCACCACCGCGACCCGCCGCCGGTGCCGGCCGGCGACCGCCGCCGAGACCGCCGCAAGCCGGGCGCGCAGGCCGTCCACCAGGGCGTGCGCCCGATCGGGTACGCCCGCCCGCTCACCCACCGCGAGCACGGTGTCGAACACCTCGTCCAGGGTGTGCGGGTCCAGCGAGAGCACGTCGGCGCGGCAGCCGAGATGCTCCAGGGCGGCCGACACCTGCCCCGACGGCAGCGCGCAGACCCGGCACAGGTCCTGGGTGACGATCAGTTCCGGGTCCAGCCCGGCGAGCGCGTCGCGGTGCAGCGTGTACAGGTCCGCCCCGGCCGCCGCCCGCTCCCGCACGTACGCGTCGATCTCGCCCGGGGTCATCCCGCGGGTGTCCCGGCCGCCCACCACCACCGCCTTGCCGGCCCGGTCGGCGGCCGGCACCTCACACTCGAAGGTGACCCCGACCAGCTCGTCACCGAGCCCCAGGGCGTAGACGATCTCCGTGGCGGAGGGCAGCAGCGAGACCAGACGCATCGGGCCATCCTGCCAGGCGCGGCCGGGGTCGCTCCGGCGAGGCGTGGTTGGATGGCGGGGTGCAGTTCACCGTGACAGACGCGCCGGAGCGGGAGCGGTTCGAGGCGCGCGACGAGACCGGGGCCGTCGCCGGAGTGGTCACCTACCAGCTGACCGGCGCGATCATCGCCTACACCCACACCAAGGTGGAGCCGGAGTTCGAGGGCAAGGGCGTCGGGTCCACCCTGGCCCGGGCGGTGCTGGACGACGCCCGGGCCCGCAACCGGATGGTGGTGCCGATCTGCCCGTTCATCGCCGAGTGGCTGACCCGCCACCCGGAGTACGAGGACATCGTCGTCCGCTCCACCCGCAAGGTGAAGTGACCGCCGCTCAGGTCACCCGGGACGGCTCGCCCGGAACCTGCTCGTACGCCCGCCGCTCGACGATGTCGCGCAGCCGGTCCATCGCGTCCCACACGTCCACGAAGCGGGTGTAGAGCGGCGCCGGCCCGAGCCGCAGCCGGTCCGGGGCCCGGTAGTCGCCGACCACCCCCGCCTCGGCGAGGGCCCGGGAGATCCGCAGCGCCTCCGGGTGGTGCAGCGAGACGTGGCTGCCCCGCCGCGCCGGGTCGCGCGGGGAGGCGACCGTGAAGCCGTACGGGGTGAGCCAGGCGTCGGCCAGGTCGACGATCAGCTCGCCCAGGCGTACCCCCTTGGCCCGGACCCGGTCGACGCCGGCCTCGGCGAGCACGTCCAGGGCCGGGTCCAGCGCCGCCATCCCGAGGATCGGCGGGGTGCCCACCTGGAACCGGTCCAGCGTCGGCACCGGTTCGTAGTGCGGGCCCATCGCGAACTGGTCGCGCTGGCCGAACCAGCCCTGGATCGGCTGGCGCAGCCGCTGCTGCAGCTCCCGGCGCACGTAGAGGAATGCCGGCGCACCCGGACCGCCGTTCAGGTATTTGTAGGTGCAGCCGACGGCCAGGTCGGCGCCGCTCGCGGTCAGCTCGATCGGCACCGACCCCACCGCGTGCGACAGGTCCCACAGCACGTACGCGCCGACCTCGCGGGCCGCCGCGTTCACCGCCGCCATGTCCAGCAGCGCCCCGCACCGGTACGACACGGCCGAGAGCACCACCAGGGCGACGTCCTCGGTCAGCGCGTCGATCAGGGTCCGCGGGTCGAGCCCCTCGTCGAGGTCGGAGGGGAGCATCGTCAGGGTGAGCCCGCGCGCCTCGGCCAGCCCCTGCAGGACGTACCGGTCGGTGGGGAAGTCCTCGGCGTCGACCAGGACGGTACGCCGGCCGGGGTTCGCGTCCAGCGCCGCCGCGGCGAGCTTGTAGAGGTTCACCGAGGTCGAGTCGGAGACCGCCACCTCGCCCGGACGGGCGCCGACGGCGTGCGCGGCGATCCGGTCGCCGATCCGCCCGGCCCACTCGATCCACGTCGGCCAGCCCCGCACGAGCCGCTCGCCCCAGCCGTCGCGGACCAGCCGCGCCAGGTGCTCCGGGGTGGCCGCCGGCAGCCGGCCCAGCGAGTTGCCGTCCAGATAGATCAGCTGGTCGTCGGCGATGACGAACCGGTCCCGCAGGTCGGCGAGGGGATCCTCGGCGTCCCACTCCTTGCACCGGTAACGGGGGAACTCGTCTTGCACGTGCACTCCTCGGCATGACCGTCGCCGTCGGCGGGCGACCGGAGCCAGCCTAGGCGGCCCCGCGACCGGGCCGGCGGGGACCGCCACCGGTGCCCATCCGGCGGGACCGGATCAGTGCGGCGAGCGGCCGAACTGCGCCCCGAACGCCAGGCCGGCCGTGCAGGACAGCTCGCCGGGGGCGAGCTGGACCCGGGACGGGCGCCAGAGCTGCGCCCCGTCGACGGTGACCCGGGCGACCAGGCAGTCGTAGCGGGTGGCCCGCAGCGCCACCCCGACCCGGCCGTCGGCGGCGGTCACCTCCTGGCGTACCCGGGGATCCAGCCGCAGGCCGGCCAGCGCGGCCCGGACGGCATTGTCCGCCGGTGACGCCCGGTGCGCTGCCGCGCGCCGGGCCCGAGGGTGAGCCCGGACACGGCGGGCGCCCGGTGAGCGGCACCCGGTCGATCGCCGGACTACCGTCGGGCGGGCCGCCGCCGCACCCCCTTCCGCGGCGCGGACCCGCCACCGATCACTGTCGATCCCGAGGACGGCCCATGCGCGCAACCGTGATCCACGGACCGAACGACATCCGCGTCGAGCAGGTGCCCGACGCGACCGTCCGCAACCCCACCGACGCGGTGGTCCGCGTGGTCAGCGCCTGCATCTGCGGCAGCGACCTGTGGGCGTACCGGGGGGTCGCCAAGCGGGAGGCCGGCCAGCGGATCGGCCACGAGTTCCTGGGCGTGGTGGAGGCCACCGGCGCCGAGGTCACCTCGGTGCGGGTCGGCGACCTGGTGGTGGCGCCGTTCGTCTGGTCCGACGGGGTCTGCGACTTCTGCCGGGAGGGCCTGCACACCTCCTGCCCGCACGGCGGCTTCTGGGGCTCCGCCGGCTCCGACGGTGGGCAGGGCGAGGCCGTGCGCGTCCCGTACGCCGACGGCACCCTGGTGCGGCTGCCCGCCGAGGCGGCCGGCGACGAGCGACTGCTCGCCGCGATGCTGGCGCTGTCGGACGTGATGTCCACCGGCCACCACGCCGCCCTGGCCGCCCGGGTCCGCCCCGGGGTCACCGTCGCCGTCGTCGGCGACGGGGCGGTCGGGCTGTGCGGGGTGCTGGCCGCGAAGCGGCTGGGCGCCGAGCAGATCATCGCGCTGGGGCGGCACACCGCCCGCACCGACATCGCCCGCACCTTCGGCGCCACCGACGTGGTCGCCGAGCGCGGCGAGGCGGCGATCGCCGCGGTGCGGGAGCTGACCAAGGGGCAGGGCGCGCACGCCGTGCTCGAGGCCGTGGGCACCGAACAGTCGATGCGTACGGCCATCTCCATCGCCCGCGACGGCGGCGCGGTCGGCTACGTCGGCGTCCCGCACGGCGGCAGCGCCGGCGTCGACATCGGCCAGATGTTCGGCCGCAACGTGGCCGTCGGCGGCGGGGTCGCGCCGGCCCGGGCGTACATCCCGGAGCTGCTGGCCGACGTGCTGAACGGCACGATCGACCCGTCGCCGGTCTTCGACCGGGTGGTCGGGCTGGACGAGGTGCCCGAGGGCTACCGGGCGATGGACGAGCGGACGGCACTGAAGGTCCGGATCGCCTTCTGAGTCGTCCGGGCGGAAAACGTCCCCGGTGACTGCATCCGTACCCGCCGTCGCGGGCGAAGCAAGGGTCGTGACGAGACGTCACTGATCTGGTCGCCTCGACGAAAGGCTCACCGATGAAGATCGCCCGACTCGCCGCCCGGCTCGCCGTGGGCGCGATGGCCACCGCCGTGGCCGCGACCGCCGTCGCCGTACCCGCTCAGGCCTCCGGCCGGGACCTCGGCAACCGGTCGCTGGCCGCGGTGCTGACCCGCGACACCGGGGGTTTCGACCACAACTCCCGGGACTTCGACGTGCTCACCGCGGCGGTGCTCGCGGTGCTGGAGGCCAAGCCCGACTCGCCGGTGAAGGTGCTCACCGACGGGACGGTCGCACTGACCGCGTTCGTGCCCACCGACGCCGCGTTCCGGGAGCTGGTCCGCGATCTCACCGGCGCGCACCGGCTGCCCAGCGAGCAGGCGGCGTTCACCGCGGTCGCCGGCCTCGGCATCGACACCGTGGAGAACGTGCTGCTCTACCACGTGGTGCCGGGCGCCACGATCGACCGGAAGGCGGCGCTGAAGGCCGACGGGGCCGACCTGACCACCGCGCTGGGCGCCACCGTCGAGGTGGACGTGCGGCACACCTGGTTCGGCCGGCAGGTGCGGCTGGTCGACGCCGACACCAGCGACCGGAACGCCCGCGTGGTGGTCTTCGACATCAACCGGGGCAACAAGCAGATCGCCCACGCGGTCGACCGGGTGCTGCGCCCGATCGACCTGCCCTGACCCGTACGCTCCCGCGACGGCGCCCGGCCCGGCCGGGCGCCGTTCGCGTCGGCCCTGGTGGCCGGCGCGGCCGGTGCCGTACGGTGCTCGCCGTGACCGCGCACGATCATGTTCCGCCCGGCCCCGTCGCCGTGCTCGCCAACCCCACCGCCGGCCGGGGCCGGCACCGGGGGCTGCTGCCCGAGGTGCTGAAGCGGCTGGCCGACGGGGGGCGTCCCGTCGAACTGCTCCCGGCGGCCACCCCGCAGGAGGCGGAGGCGGCCTGCCACGCGGCGGTCGCCGCCGGCGCCGGCGCCCTGGTCGCGGTCGGCGGTGACGGCACGGTGCACCGGGCGCTGCAGGCGGTCGCCGGCACCGCCGTGCCGTTCGGGCCGGTCCCGGCCGGCACCGGCAACGACTTCGCCGTCGAGACCGGCTTCCCGGCCGACCCGCTCGCCGCCGCCGAGGCGATCGCCGCGGCGCTGCGCGAGGGCCGCAGCCGACCGGTCGACCTGGCCCGGATGACCACCGCCGACGGCGGTGACCGCTGGTACGGCGCGGTGCTCGCCGCCGGCTTCGACGCGATCGTCAACGAGCGCGCCAACCGGATGCGCCGTCCCCGCGGCCCCCGCCGGTACGACCTGGCGATCCTGGTGGAGCTGGCCCGGCTGCGCCCGCGCCGCTACGTGCTGCGGCTCGACGGCGAGGAGCACCGGGTCGACGCGGTGCTGGTGGCCGTCGGGAACTGCGCCAGCTACGGCGGTGGGATGCGGATCTGCCCGGCCGCCGACCCGACCGACGGGCTGCTGGACGTGGTGGTGGGCGGGGAGTTCGACCGGCGCACCCTGATCCGGGTGAAACCGCGGATCTACCGGGGCACCCACGTCTCCCATCCGCTGGTGCGCAGCTACCGGGCCCGTACGGTCGAGGTGGCCGCCGAGGGCATCACCACGTACGCCGACGGCGAGCGTTCGCTGGACCTGCCGGTGCGGATCAGCGCGGTGCCGGCGGCGGTGCGGCTGCTGCGCTGACCGGTGGCGGCGGCGCCTTCGCGGGCCCGCCGGCGCGGACCGCACCGATGCTGGCGGCGATCACCAGTGCGATGGCGACCATCTCGCGGACGTGGAGCGCCTGCCCGAGCACCAGCCAGCCGGCCAGGGCGGCGATCGCCGGCCCCAGGCTCATCAGCACGGCGAAGGTGGCGGTGGGCAGCCGGCGCAGCGCCAGCAGCTCCAACGTGTACGGCAGGACCGAGGCGAGCAGCGCCAACCCGGCGCCGAGCCCGAGCACGGCCGGATGCCAGAGCCGGGCGCCGGCGTCCAGCAGCCCGATCGGCAGGGTCACCAGCGCCGCCACCGCGAGCGCGAGGGCCAGGCCGTCGGCGCGGGGGAACCGTCCGCCGACCCGCGCCGAGCAGACGATGTACGCCGCCCACAGCGCCCCGGCGCCGAGCGCCAGCGCCGCGCCCACCGGGTCGAGGCGTTCGAAGCCACCCTGGCCGAGCAGGGCCACCCCGGCCAGGGCCAGGCCCGCCCAGCACCAGGCGGCGAGCCGGCGGGCGGCGAACACCGACAGCGCGAGCGGGCCGAGCACCTCCAGGGTGACCGCCGGACCGAGCGGGATCCGCTCGATCGCGTGGTAGAAGATCGAGTTCATTCCGGCCAGGGCCAGCCCGAAGGCGGCCACCGCCGCCCAGTCCGCGCGGTCGTGCCCGCGCAGCCGGGGCCGGCAGACCAGCAGCATCACCAGCGCCCCGAGGGTCAGCCGCAGCGTCACCGCACCGGACACCCCGGTGCGGGGGAAGATCGACGCGGCGACCGCCGAGCCGAACTGCACCGACAGCGCCCCGCCGAGCACCAGCCCGATCGCGCCGATCCGCCCACTCCCGGCCCGGCCGGTGGCGCTCGGCCCGGACGCCGGCGGGCCCGCGACGCTCGGCCCGGTTCCCCCCGGGCCCGCGACGCTCGGCCCGGTTCCCGCCGGGCCGGGGGCGGGGATCGACGCGGAACGGGCGGCATGGCTCACCCCTGCGAGGCTAGGCCCGGCACCCCACGGCGCACACCGCGCCCCGCCCGATGGTGCCGTCCGTCGCCCACCCTCGGCCGCCCAGCAGCGTTGATCATGAAGTTGGCGGCGATGTGGATCTGGCGGTTTCTAGGCTTCAGTGCAACTGATCTTGGTTGGGCTGGAGGTGCTGGTGGCGAGGCCGGGTGTGTTGACGTTCGGGCATCGGCAGGTGTTGGAGCATTTGTGGGGGGTTGGTCGGACGATCTCGCAGATCGCGGGGGTTCTCGGGGTGCCGGTGTGCACGGTGTCGCGGGAGGTGGCGCGGAACAACAGTGCGCGGCACGGGACGAAGAACCCGCTGGGGCGGTCACTGCCGCATGGGCGGGGGCGCCGCCCGTATCGGTGGGGTTATCAGGCGCAGTGGGCGCAGCGGCGGGCTGACGCGGCCAGGCGGCGGCCGGCGAGGGCGAAGCTGGCGGTCGGTACGCGGCTGCGGCAGGTGGTGGCGGGGAAACTGGCCCGTAGGTGGTCTCCGAAGCAGATCGCCGCGTGGTTGCGGGCCACGTTCGCCGACCGGCCGGAGTTGCAGGTGTCCCACGAGACGATCTACCAGGCGATCTACGTGCAGTCGCGAGGCAATCTGAGGGCCGAGTTGACCCGGCAGGTAGCGCTACGGTCGGGACGCGCCCAGCGGCGTCCGCAGTCACGTGCCGCGGGCGCCGCTCGCCGTCGGCGGCCCTGGATCGCAGACCTGCACATCAGCACCCGGCCCGCGGAGGTCACCGACCGGGCGGTGCCCGGGCACTGGGAAGGTGACCTGGTCATCGGCAAGGCCGGCGCCTCAGCGATCGTGACCCTGGTGGAACGAGCCACCCGTTACGTGATGCTCGGCGCCCTACCCCACGGCCGCGACAGCGAAGCCGTCATCGGTGTGCTCACCAACCTGGCCACCCGCATGCCCACGCACCTGCGCCGGTCGCTGACCTGGGACCAAGGCGTGGAAATGGCCACCCACCCCGTGTTCACCGTCGCCACCGGCTGCCCGGTCTACTTCTGCGACCCCCACAGCCCCTGGCAACGCGGCACCAACGAAAACACCAACGGGCTGCTACGCCAGTACTTCCCCAAGAGCAGCTACGACTTCCGCACCATCGACCAGAACGGCTTGGACGAGGTCGCCCACGAACTCAACACCCGCCCCCGACAGACGCTGGACTGGAACACCCCAGCCCAGCGTCTGGCTCACCTCATCACCGCCTAACGATTGCACTCACCCCTTGACCCCGCCTCTCTTTCGGTGCCGCAAACTTCATGATCAACCAGATGTGGCGGTGGGTCCGGGGGGAGGGGGTGAGCCGAGGCGGGCCAGCCACTCGTCCAGGAGGGCGCGTTCGGCGGGCGTGAGGTCGGTGGCGAGGGTGGGCAGGGCGGCGCGGAGGGCGACGGCGTGGCGTACCGCCGGCTGGGGACGGTGGGCGCGGGCCAGCGCGCTGTCGCTGCAGACGGCGGCCAGCATCGCCTCCCGGGTGGTCGGCGACAGCTGCGGATCGCGGTCGGGCTCCGGGGTCTGGATCAGGGTGAGGGTGACCCCGCAGGCGGCCGCGTGGATCATGGCGGCGGCCCGGTCCACACCGGTACGCAGCCGGCCGGCCTCGGCCACCCGGGTGACCAGTTGGCGCAGGATGTCGGCGGCGACCCGGGCGGCGGTGCTCTGCACGCCGGGGCGGGGATCGCCGTACATCAGCGTGTGGAAGGCGGGGTTCGCGACGCCGAACTCGACCTGCATGTCCCAGCCGGCGCGCAGGTCGTCGACCGGATCGGCGGCCGGCTCGCGGGCGGCCTGGGCGTGCAGGTACGCGGCGAAGCCGTAGCTCGCCGCCGCGTCCAGCAGGCCCCGCATGTCGCCGAACTGGCGGTAGATGGTGGGGGCCTGCACGCCGGCGGCGCGGGTCACCGCCCGGGTGGAGACGGCGTCCCGGCCGCCCTCGGCGAGCAGCGTGGCGGCGGCCCGCACGATCCGGTCCCGGGGTGAGCTGTCCAGCGTGTTCACGACAGCGACGATAACGCCGAGGGGTTAGCGCCGCCCGTTAACGCGAGAGCTGTTCCTCGGTTATCGGTGCTAACGATCAGTCGCGTAGGGCCAGGTCAAGGACCGCGCCGAGGCCGTTGCTGCGACCGGGGTCGGCGCAGGGCAGCACCAGCACCGCGCAGCCGGCGTGCACCGCGCCGGCGTCTGCCGGCGTGTCGCCCACCATCAGCGCGTGCTCCGGGTCGACGCCGAGCATCCCGCAGGCGCGCAGGAAGATCCCCGGGTCGGGCTTGCAGCGCCCCACCTCGTACGACAGGGCGTAGGCGTCGACCAGGTCGGCCAGCCCCCAGGCGGCCACCAGCGGCCGGACGTCGAAGCCGACGTTGCTCACCACCGCCACCTTGACGCCGGCCTGACGCAGGCCCTTGAGCACCGCCTCGACGTCCGGGTACGGCACCCAGCCCTCGGGCACCAGCACCCGCTCGTAGAGCGCCTCGGCCAGTCCGTCGATGCCGGCGTCGACGGTGGCGGCCAGGCCGGTGTACGCGCCGCGGTGCGCGTACTCGTAGAGGTCCCGGTCGGCCCAGAGCTCGGCGAGCGGCGGTGGCACCCGGGTCGGCATCGGCCCGCCGGCCCGGCCGGCGATGAGCAGCCGGTCGGCCAGCACGGTGGCCCGGGCCCGCTCCAGGGTCACCCCGCACGTGGCCGCGGCGGCGGTGACCCAGTCGCGGGCGTCCTCCACCTGGGCCAGGGTGCCGTGGAAGTCGAAGAGCACGGCCTCCACCGGTCGGCGGGGCACCCGCGGGTCGACGGCGTCGTCGGCGTCCCCCGGGGTGGGATCGTGGGTGTATCGGGCATGGTCCGGCACGCCGTGCACCCTACCGACCGCCCCGGACGGTCCGTCCGGACGCCTTGCCGGGTGGCATGTCGGCGCACGCATTAATCTTGGTGACATGTCGAGTCCCGCCGAGCGGTACGCCGCGGCGCGCCGCCGGGCCGCGTACGCATCCGAGTTCCCGGCCCTGGACGAGTTCGCCCGCGATCTGGGGTTCGACCTGGACGACTTCCAGCGGGAGGCGTGCCAGTCCCTGGAGCGGGGCAGCGGCGTGCTGGTCTGCGCCCCGACCGGCGCCGGCAAGACGGTGGTGGGCGAGTTCGCCGTACACCTTGCCCTGCGTGGCACGCCCGCGCAGCCGTCGGTGGCCGACGGTGGTCCGTCCGGCACCACCCGGCGCAAGTGCTTCTACACCACGCCGATCAAGGCGCTGTCCAACCAGAAGTACCACGACCTGGTCGACCGGTACGGCGCCGAGCAGGTCGGCCTGCTCACCGGCGACAACGCGATCAACGGCGACGCGCCGGTGGTGGTGATGACCACCGAGGTGCTGCGCAACATGCTCTACGCCGGCTCCAGCACCCTCGAGGGCCTCGCCTACGTGGTGATGGACGAGGTGCACTACCTGGCCGACCGGTTCCGCGGCGGGGTGTGGGAAGAGGTGATCATCCACCTGCCCGCCTCGGTCACCCTGGTCTCGCTGTCGGCGACCGTCTCCAACGCCGAGGAGTTCGCCGACTGGCTGGTCACCGTGCGCGGCGAGACAGCCGTGGTGGTCAGTGAGCACCGGCCCGTCCCGCTGTGGCAGCACATGCTGGTCGGCAAGCGGATGTTCGACCTGTTCCACGACGCCGACGCGGCGCGCAAGCACGACGTGCACCCGGAGCTGCTGCGCTACACCCGGGACACGGTGCGCCGCCTCGAGCTGGGCGAGGGGCGCAGCGCCGGCCCGGGCGGCGGACGCCGTGGCCCCCGGTGGCGCGGCCCGATGCGCCCGGACATCGTCGACCGGCTGGACCGGGAGGGCCTGCTGCCGGCGATCCTGTTCATCTTCAGCCGGGCCGGCTGCGCCGCCGCCGTGCAGCAGTGCCTCGCCGCCGGCCTGCGGCTGACCTCACCGGAGGAGCGGGCCGAGATCCGCCGGGTGGTCGAGTCCCGGGTCACCGCCATCCCCGGCGAGGACCTGTCGGTGCTCGGCTACTGGGAGTGGCTCGACGGCCTGGAGCGCGGCCTGGCCGCCCACCACGCCGGCATGCTGCCGGTGTTCAAGGAGATCGTCGAGGAGCTCTTCGTCCGCGGCCTGGTCAAGGCGGTCTTCGCCACCGAGACCCTGGCGCTGGGCATCAACATGCCGGCCCGCTGCGTGGTGCTGGAACGCCTGGTCAAGTACAACGGCGAGGCGCACGTCGACCTGACCCCGGGGGAGTACACGCAGCTCACCGGGCGGGCCGGCCGGCGGGGCATCGACGTCGAGGGGCACGCGGTCGTGGTCTGGTCGCCGGAGACCGACCCCCGGCACGTCGCCGGCCTGGCCTCCACCCGCACCTACCCGCTGCGGTCCAGCTTCCGGCCGTCGTACAACATGGCGGTCAACCTGGTCGGGACGGTCGGCGCGGAGCCGGCCCGGGCGCTGCTGGAGTCGTCGTTCGCCCAGTTCCAGGCGGACCGGTCGGTGGTCGGCCTGGCCCGGCAGGTGCAGCGCAACACCGAGACCATGGAGGCGTACGGCGCGGAGGCGGCCTGCCACCACGGCGACTTCGACGAGTACTTCGCACTGCGGGTGGCGATCACCGAGCGGGAACGCGCCATCGCCCGGCAGGGGCAGACCCAGCGCAAGGCGGCCGCCGTGGCGTCGCTGGAGCGGCTGCGGGTCGGTGACGTGATCCGGGTGCCGTCCGGGCGGCGGGCCGGTCTCGCCGTGGTGCTCGACCCGGCCACCGGAGGCTTCGGCGAGCCGCGCCCGCTGGTGCTCACCCAGGACCGCTGGGCCGGCCGGGTCAGCCCCGGCGACTTCACCACCCCGGCCGAGGTGCTCGCCCGGATCCGGGTGCCGAAGCACTTCAACCACCGCTCGCCGGCCGCCCGTAGGGACCTGGCCGCGGAGGTCAGCGGCACCGGCCTGGACCGGCACGGCGGTCGCCGGGGCGGCCGGTCCCGGCAGGCCGCCGGGGAGGACCACCGGCTCAGCCAGCTCCGTGGCGAGTTGCGCCGGCACCCGTGCCACTCCTGCCCGGAGCGGGAGGAGCACGCCCGCTGGGCGGAGCGGCGGCGCCGGCTGGAACGCGACACCGAGGAGCTGCGGCAGCGGGTCGCCGGGCGGACCGGTTCGCTGGCCCGTACCTTCGACCGGATCGTGGCGCTGCTGACCGCCCGCGGTTACCTCGCCGCGGAGGGCACGGTCACCGACGCGGGCCGGATGCTCGGCCGGATCTGGACCGAGGCTGACCTGCTGGTCGCCGAGTGCCTGCGGCGTGGCGTCTGGGACGGGCTCTCCCCGGCCGAGCTGGCCGCCGCCGTGTCGGTGGTGGTGTTCGAGGCGCGCCGGGACGTCGACGAGCGGGCCGGGCTGCCGCGCGGTCCGGTCTCCGACGCGGTCGGCGAGACGCTCAAGCTGTGGGGCGAGATCGAGACCGACGAGGCCGACCGTGGGCTGGCGGGCACCCGCGAGCCGGACCTCGGCTTCGCCTGGCCGATCTACCGCTGGGCCCGGGGCGAGCCGCTGGCCAAGGTGCTGGCCAGCGGCCACCAGATCGAGGGCGAGATGCCGGCCGGCGACTTCGTCCGGTGGGCACGCCAGGTCGTCGACCTGTTGGGCCAGCTCGCCGACTCCGGCGGCGCGTCGGTCGAGCTGCGGGCCACCGCCCGCCAGGCGATCGCCGCGGTGAACCGGGGAGTGCTCGCGTACCACGTCGGATGATGGTCACTATCGGTCATCGGTAGTCCCGCCGACGGGACTGCGCAGGGTTACCGCGACAGCACCCCCCGAATTGTCCGGGGGGTGCCGTCGCGGCTGCTGGCGGCCTCACCGATCATTGTCCGGGCGCGACTGCTACGCGCCGGTAGCTCTCTGGGGGGAAGCCGCGGTGGCGGAGATCAATCACTTTGAGTACGGATGGATCACACCGGCGCTCAGCTACGCGCTGTCGGTGCTCGGGTCCTTCCTCGGGCTGGTCTGCGCCGGCCGGATCCGTACCGCCTCGACCGCCGGCCAGCGCGCCTGGTGGGGTCTGCTCGCCGCCTGGGCGATCGGCGGCACGGCCATCTGGGCCATGCACTTCATGGCCATGCTCGGCTTCGCCGTGGCCGGCACCCGCATCCGGTACGACATCCCGATCACCGCGGCCAGCACCCTGATCGCGGTGACCGGCGTCGGTGTCGGGCTGGCCATCGTCGGCACCGGCCGCCTCTCGGCGCCCCGACTGCTGGTCGGCGGCCTGTTCACCGGCGCCGGCGTCGCGGCCATGCACTACACCGGCATGGCGGCCATGCGGCTGGACGGCACCCTCGGGTACGACCCGACCCGGGTGGCCCTGTCGGTCGTCATCGCCCTGGTCGCGGCCACCGTCGCGCTCTGGCTGTCGATGACCGTCCGGCGTGGCCTGGCGCTGGCCGCCTCCGCCCTGGTGATGGGGATCGCCGTCAACGGCATGCACTTCACCGGGATGAGCGCGCTCTCGGTGCACCTGCACGAGCGGCGCGGCGAGCTGACCGGCACCGAGGTCAGCGGCCTGCTGGTGCCGATCGTGCTCGCGGTCATCTTCGGCGTGGTCGGGCTGATCTACGCGCTGCTCGCCGCGCCGACCGACGAGGACCGGGCCGGATTCGCCTACGTGGACGGGCGCCTCGCGCCGGACCCGGCCGGGCCGGCGCCCGCCGCGCCGCCGCAGCCCGCCCCGGACCCGGTCGGCCTGCGCGCCCGCTCCACCCTCGGCCAGCCCGGCACGCCGTTCCCGTCGCGGCGCGACACCACGCCCCGCTGATCGCCGCGCCACCGCCGCCTTCGGGGGCCGGCGCTGCGCGGGGCCGGTCCACTGGGCAGACTGGGCCGATGCCCGCCGCCCCCATCCCCGCCCACCGTCGTCGCAGCCGTGTTCCCGTGGCCGTCATCGCCCTGCTCGCCGTCGCGGCCACCGCCGGCGCCTGGACGCTGCGGGACCGGATGGTGGGCGACGGTTCCGCCCAGTCGGCCGGCCGACCCACCGCCGCGCCGTCCGGCACCGCCGCGCCGTCCGGCACCGTCGCGGCGGCTGGCACCGACTGCGCCGGGCGGGCCGTCCGGGCGACCCGTGAGCTGCGCGGCATGTGGATCACCACGGTGAACAACATCGACTGGCCGAGCAAGCCCGGGCTGCCGACCGAGACCGTCCAGGCCGAGTTCCGCGGCTGGCTGGACCTGGCCGTGCGGCACCACCACAACGCCGTGTTCGTGCACGTCCGGCCGAGCGGGGACGCGCTCTGGCCCTCGGCGTACGCGCCGTGGTCGCAGTGGCTGACCGGCCGCCGGGACGGTCGTGATCCGGGCTGGGACCCGATGGAGTTCATGGTCGCCGAGGCGCACGCCCGCAACCTGGAGTTCCACGCCTGGTTCAACCCGTACCGGGGTGGACAGCCGGCCACCGTGGGTGGTCCCGGGCCGCGGCTGGACCAGCTCGCGCCGGACCACCCGCTGCGCAAGCACCCGGAGTGGGTGGTCACCTACCCCAGCGCCGACAAGCCCGGCAGCCGGCTGTACTTCAACCCCGGGGTGCCCGAGGCACGCCGGTTCGTCGAGGACGCCATGCTGGAGGCGGTCGGCCGGTACGACGTCGACGGGGTGCACTTCGACGACTTCTTCTACCCGTACCCGGAGGCCGGTCAGGACTTCCCGGACGGCCCGGCGTTCGCCCGCTACGGCCGCGGGTTCGCCGACCGGGACGCCTGGCGGCGGGAGAACGTGAACACGCTGGTCCGGGAGATGAGCGAGCGGATCAAGGCGATCAAGCCGTGGGTGAAGTTCGGCATCAGCCCCTTCGGCATCTGGCGCAACGCGCGTACCGACCCGGCCGGCTCGGCCACCGCCGGCCTGCAGAGCTACGACGACATCCACGCCGACACCCGCCTGTGGGTACGCCGGCAGTGGCTGGACTACGTCGTACCGCAGCTCTACTGGCACATCGGCTTCGACAAGGCCGACTACGCGAAGCTGCTGCCCTGGTGGGCGGCGACCGTGCGGGGCACCCGCGTGCAGCTCTGGATCGGCCAGGCCGACTACCGGGTCGGCGAGCGCGGCGCCTGGAGCGACCCGGCGGAGCTGGACCGTCAGCTCGCGCTGAACCGCCGTTACCCGGTCAGCGGCAGCGTCCACTTCAGCGCCGCCCAGGTACGCGCCGACCGGCTCGGCGCGGTCGGCCGCTACAGCCGGGCGCACTACGCCGAACCCGCGCTGGTGCCCACGATGGCGCAGCTGCCGGCGGCCCCGCCGGCCGCCCCGACGCTGACCGGGGCGCGTCGGGACGGCACCGGCGGGGTGGCGCTGACCTGGCGGGGGGAGGGCGCCACCAGCTTCGCCGTCTACCGGGTGGACGCCGACGGCGCCCGGCTGGTCGGCACCACCCGGTCGGCCGCCTGGGTCGACGGCACCGCCCCGGCCGGTGGGTCGCTGTCGTACTGCGTGTCCGGACTGGACCGCAGCGGCAACGAGGGCGGCCTGAGCGCGGCGGCGCCGGTCGCCGCGGCCGGCGGCTGACCGGGCGGCGGCGTCACCGGGCCAGCAGGCGGCGCAGCTCCCGGCTGACCTCCGCGGGTGCCTGCTCGGCCATGAAGTGCCCCGCCTTCGTGGTGACGTGGGCGAGGTCCGGGGCCCAGGCCCGCCAGAGCGCGTCCGCGTCGTAGCCGAGCACGGCGCCCCAGTCCTGCTGCACGACGGTGACCGGCATGGTGAGCCGGTTCCCGGCCGCCCGGTCGGCCCGGTCGTGGTCGACGTCGATCCCGGCCGAGGCGCGGTAGTCGGCGACGATCGACGGGACCGCCTCGCGGGACGCCCGCAGGTACTCGGCGCGTACCGCCGCCGGGATGGCGTCGGGGTTGCCGCCCCAGAGGTCGAGGAAGTGGCCGAAGAACGCATCGGCGCTGGCGCTGATCATCTGCTCGGGCAGGCCGGGCGGCTGGGCCATCAGGTAGAGGTGGAAGGCGACCGCCGCGCCGGCGCCGTGCAGGACGTCCCACATGTCCAGGGTGGGCAGCACGTCGAGGGCGGCGAGGTGGGTGATCGCGTCCGGGTGGTCCAGGCCGGCGCGGACGGCGACCAGGGCACCCCGGTCGTGGCCGGCGAGGGCGAACCGCTCGTGGCCGAGCCGCCGGGCCAGGGTCACCACGTCGGCGGCCATGGTCCGCTTCGCGTACGTGTCGGCGTCGCGCGCGACGGGCTTGTCGCTGTCGCCGTAGCCGCGCAGGTCCGGGCAGATCACCGTGTGGTCGGCGGCCAGGTCGGCGGCGACGTGCCGCCACATCAGGTGGGTCTGCGGGAAGCCGTGCAGCAGCACGACCGGGCTGCCCGAGCCGCCCACCGCCACGTTGAGCGTCACGTCGTCGTCGACGGCGACCCGCTGGTACTCGAAGTCGGGGATGGTGATGGTCATGCTGGGGTCCTTCCGCTGGTCGGGTGGGCTGCGACCAGCCTGCCGAGCGCCGATGAGCAACCGATGAGCGCGCTACGGTGATCTCCGGTGGGAGGTGGTCCGGTGGAGGTCCGGTTCGGGGTGCTGGGACCGGTGCTGGCCTGGGACGACGCCGGCGTGCCGATCGACCTGAGGGGGCCGGCGCACCGGGCCGTCCTGGCCCGCCTGGTGGTCGCCCGCGGGCACGTCGTACCCGTCGGGCGCCTCGTCGACGACCTGTGGGACGAACCGCCGGCGGGCGGAGTGGGCGCGGTCCGCACCTTCGTGGCGGCGCTGCGCCGCGCGCTGGAGCCGCGACGCCCACCCCGGCAGCCGGCCCGGCTGCTGGTCACCGAGGGCCCCGGGTACGCGCTGCGGGCACCCGCCGACGCGGTGGACGCCTGGTGGTTCGAGGCGCGGGTCGGCCGGGCTGCGCAGGCCGCGCCGCAGCGGGCGCTGGAGGTGCTCGACGAGGCACTGGGCCGCTGGCGGGGCCCGGCGTACGCCGACTTCGCCGACGCGCCGTGGGCCCGGGCGGAGCGGCACCGGCTCGACCAGCTCCGGTTGCAGGCGGTCGAGCTGCGGGCCGGAACGCTGCTCACGCTCGGACGGGCCGCCGAGGTGGTGCCGGACCTGGACGCCCAGGTGGCCGAGCATCCGTGGCGGGAGGAGTCGTGGCGGCTGCTGGCCCTGGCCCTGTACCGGGCCGGCCGCCAGGGCGACGCCCTCGCGGTGCTGCGCCGCGCCCGGGAACTGCTCCGCGACCAGCTCGGGGTGGATCCGGGCCCGCGCCTGCGCCAGGCGGAGACCGACATCCTGCGCCAGGCCGACCAGCCGGCCGACGGCGCCGCGGAGCGGATCTGGGCGAAGGCCGCCGCGACGTACGACCGGGCGGTGGCCGCCGGTGCCCGGGGGCGACTGGAGTCCACGGTCGGCCTGCTGCGCAGCCTGGCGGTGGCCGGTGCGGGCGGTCTGACCGCCGCGCGCGAACAGCGGTACCCGGCCATCGCCGCCGCCGAGCGGCTCGGCGACCCGGAGCTGACCGCGCGGGTGATCGGCGGCTACGACGTGCCGGCGATCTGGACCCGCTCGGACGACCCGGCGCAGGCCGCCCGGATCGTGGACGCGGCGGAACGGGCGCTGGCCGGCCTCGACCCCGGCTCGCCCGACGGCGCCCGGGCCCGCCTGCTGGCCACCATCGCGGTGGAGTCCCGGGGCACCCGGGCGGACCGTGGGCCGCAGGCCGCCCGGGAGGCGGAGCGGATGGCGCGGGCACTGGGCGATCCGGCCCTGCTGGCGTTCACCCTCAACGGCGTGTGGATGCAGACCTTCCACCGGGCGGGCCTGGCCCCCGAGCGGGACGCTATCGGCGCCGAACTCGTGGCGCTGTCCAGCCGGCACGGGCTGACCACGTACGAGATACTCGGCCACCTGGTCCGCCTCCAGGCCCGGGGCGCGCTCGGCGACCTCACCGGCGCCGACGAGCACGCGGCGGCCGTGGACCGGCTCGCCGAGCGGGACGAGCGGCCGCTGGCCGGGGTGTTCACCCGGTGGTACCGGGCCATGCGGCTGGCCGCGACCGGTGCGGCCGTGCCGCGGGCGCGGGACGCCTACCGGGAGGCGGCGGCACACCTCGACGGCGCCGGCATGCCCGGCGTCGAGCGGGGCCTGCTCCCGCTGGCCCTGCTCTGCCTGGACACCTGGCACGGGCAGCCGACCGCCCTCGACGAGGACACCGACTGGGGGCCGTACGCGCCCTGGGCCCGTCCGCTGGTGCTGCTGGCGCGGGACCGTCCCGCCGACGCCGCGCGGGCCCTGCGCCGGACCCCGCAGCCGCCACGCGACCTGCTCTTCGAGGCGCTGTGGGTGCTCACCGGCGAGGCCGCGATCCGGCTCGACGACCGCGCGAGGATGCGCCGGGCCCGCGACGAACTCACCCCGGCCGTCGGCGAGCTGGCCGGGGCGGGCAGCGGCATGCTGACCGTCGGCCCGGTCGCGCACCACCTCGACCGGCTCACCGCCGCCCTGGGCTGAGCCGTCCGGTGGCGTGCCCGGCGACGCGGAGGGCCGCGGTCCGGCTCAGCCGCAGCCGCCGCGCTCGCGCAGCCAGCGGGGGAAGTCCGTCGCGACGATGCGCTCGTCGTGCACGCCGGACGCGGCGTCGGAGGCCAGCCACACGACGGGCGGGCCCATCACCGCCGGATCCAGGAACGTCCGACCGCCGTCCCCGGCGTCGGAGGACAGCATCCCGGTGGCGGTCGCGCCCCCGGGCAGCAGCAGGTTGACCGTCACGCCGGTGCCGCGCAGGTCGGCGGCCATGATCCGGGACAGCGCCTCGCTTCCGGCGCGGGAGGGTCCGTACGGGACGAAACCGGCCCGGTGCATGGTCGACTCGTTCACCGAGATGGTGACGATGCGTCCGGCGCCGGCGGCCAGCATCCGCGGCGTCACCGCGCGTGCCACCAGGAAGTAGCCGGTCAGGTTGGTCTCGACCACCGCGCGGAAGCCGTCGACCGGCACCTCCCAGAAGCCCCGTGGCCGGGTCATGAACTGCGGGTTGACCGTACGCATCCCGATCCCGGCGTTGTTCACCAGCATGTCGATGCCGCCGAGCCGGCTCCAGGCCTCGTCGACCGCCCGGGTCACCGACGACTCGTCACGTACGTCCAGCTCGACACCGACCGCACCGGGCAACCCGGCGGCCACGGCATCCGCCCGCCGGCCGGACCGGCCGGTCAGCGCGACCGTCGCCCCGGCCTCGGCCAAGGCCGTCGCCATGGCCAGCCCGAGTCCGCTGGTCCCACCGGTCACCAGCACCTTCATCCCGCGCTCCTCCCACCGGGCCCGACCACCGACGCTAGCGGTTGGAGTGCGCTCGAGGTCGAGAGGCGGCCGGCGCGCTTCCCGCCGTCCTGCGCCTGTCAGGCGGGTGGGCGCAGGCCGCCGACGAAGAGGGCGACCAGCTGGTTGCCGACCTCGGCGAAGCTCAGCGGCCCGTCCGGGTGGAACCAGGTGTGCGTGTTGCCCAGGGCGCTGAGGAAGGCATGGGTGATCACGGTGGCCGATACGTCGGTGCGGACCACGCCCCGGTCCTGTCCCTCGCGGACCAGGTCCCGGAACAGCTCGTGGTAGCGGCGGCGTTCCCGCCGGGTCGCCTCGGCCTGCTCGTCGTCGAGCAGGTGCGCCGAGCGGGCCCACACGGTCAGCTCGGCGGCGTGCGCGGCGGTGTGCGCGACGACGTCGAGGGCGGCGGCCCGCAGCCGCTCCTCGACCGGGTCGGCGCCGCCCGCGATCGTCGCCAGGCGCCGGGTCTGCTCGGCGAGCAGCTCCCGGTAGATGCTGGTGAGCAGCTCCGACTTCGAACCGAACCAGTGGTAGAGGGCGCCCTTGGTGACCTGTGCGGCCGCCACGATCTCCTGGACGCTGGTCGCCTCGTAGCCGCGCCGGGCGAACAGCTCGGTGGCGGCGGTGACGATGGCGTCCCGGGCCGAGCCGCGGGGGGCCCGCCGTCGTCCGGCCGGGGCGTCGGCCGCCGCCACGGTCACCGCGGTTCCAGCCGGCGGCGGATCTCCCGCCGGGCCACATCGCGCACGTGCACCTCGTCCGGGCCGTCGGCGATCCGCAGGGTACGCGCGCCGGCGTACATCCCGGCGAGGGGCACGTCGTCGGAGACGCCGGCGCCGCCGTGCACCTGGATGGCCCGGTCGAGCACGTCCAGGGCGACCCGCGGGGCGATCACCTTGATCGCGGCGATCTCGGTGCGGGCGGCCTTGGTGCCGTACCGGTCGATCATCCAGGCGGCCTTGAGGGTGAGCAGCCGGGCCTGCTCGATCGCCATCCGGGACTCGGCGATCTGCTGCTGCACCACGCCCTGCTCGGCGAGCGACCGGCCGAACGCGACCCGGCTCGCGGCGCGACGCACCATCAGCTCCAGGGCCCGCTCGGCCAGCCCGATCGCGCGCATGCAGTGATGGATGCGGCCGGGGCCGAGCCGGGCCTGGGCCAGGGCGAAGCCGCCGCCCTCCTCACCGAGCAGGTTGCCCACCGGCACCCGTACGTCGGTGAAGAGCACCTCGCCGTGGCCGTGCTGGTCGTGGTAGCCGAATACCGGCAGCGACCGGAGCACCTGGACGCCGGGGGTGTCCACCGGCACCAGGACCATCGACTGCTGCCGGTGGGTGTCGGCCGACGGGTCGGTCTTGCCCATCAGAATCATGATCTTGCAGCGCGGGTCGGCGATGCCGGTGGTCCACCACTTGCGGCCGTTGATCACGTACGAGTCGCCGTCGCGCTCGATCCGGGTGGAGATGTTGGTGGCGTCGCTGGAGGCGACGTCCGGCTCGGTCATCGCGAACGCCGAGCGGATCTGGCCGTCGAGCAGCGGACGCAGCCACTGTTCCTGCTGCTCGGGGGTGCCGAACATGTGCAGGATCTCCATGTTGCCGGTGTCCGGGGCGGCGCAGTTGGTGGCCTCCGGCGCGAGTTCGATGGAGCGGCCCATCAGCTCGGCGAGCGGGGCGTACTCGACGTTGGTGAGCCCGGACAGCGCCGGCAGGAAGAGGTTCCACAGGTCGCGGCGGCGGGCCTCGGTCTTGAGCTCCTCGACCACGGCGGGCAGCTGGTGCGGGGTGCCGGCGGCGGCCAGCTCGGCGCGCTGGGCGGCGTAGACCGGCTCGGCGGGATAGACATGCGCGTCCATGAAGTCCTGAAGTCGCGCCAGGTGCTCGGTGGCCCGGGCGGTCGGTTCGAAGTCCATGGCTTCCTCCCCATTGACGCGCATGTCGGCGGCTCGCTACCGTCGCCGGACGCCGAACATACCGGCTGGTCGGTATGGCGTCCAGAGCACAGCGAAGCAGGGAGCACCGACGTGAGCGTGATGGACCGGTTCCGCCTCGACGGGAAGGTCGCCGTGGTCACCGGCGCCTCGTCCGGCCTGGGGGTGTCGTTCGCCCGCGCGCTCGCCGAGGCCGGCGCCGACGTGGTCCTCGGGGCCCGCCGCGCCGACCGCCTGCCGCAGACCGGCGCGCTGGTCGAGGCCGCCGGCCGCCGGTACGCCGCCCGCGCCACCGACGTCACCGACCCGGCCGACTGCGAGGCGCTGATCGCCACCGCCGTCGACCACTTCGGACGAGTCGACGTGCTGGTCAACAACGCCGGCGTCGGCACCGCCGTACCGGCCACCCGGGAGACCCCGGACCAGTTCCGCTCGGTGGTCGACGTCAACCTGATGGGCAGCTACTGGATGGCCCAGGCGTTCGCCCGGGCGGCGCGCGACGGCGGTGCCGTGGTCAACGTCTCCAGCGTCATCGGGCTGCGCCCCGGCGGCATCCCGCAGGCCGCGTACGCCTCCAGCAAGGCCGCCGTGATCGGCCTGACCCGGGACCTGGCTGCCCAGTGGACCGGCCGCAAGGGCATCCGGGTCAACTGCCTCGCCCCCGGCTTCTTCCCGTCGGAGATGAGCGACCAGCTGGAGCCGGGCACCCTGGAGATGGTCAAGGCGCTCGCCCCGGCCGGCCGGCTCGGCGACCCCGAGGAGCTGGCCGCCACGCTGATCTGGCTGGCCAGCGACGCCTCGTCGTACGTCACCGGGGTGACCGTCCCGGTCGACGGCGGACTCGTGATGCCTTGACGAACGGCGGCGGCAGGGCGTAGACCAGCTCTCACGTTCCTCGATGCGTCCCACCCGGAGGAGATCCGATGAGCTTCAACCTCGCGACCATCCTCCGGGAGCCCCGCCGGGCCCATCCGGACAAGCCGCTGTGCCACCTGGGCGACCTGACCTTCAGCTACGCCCAGGTGGACGAGATCTCCGGTCGGGTCGCCGCGACCCTGCTCGCGTCGGGCCTGCGCCGCGGCGACAAGGTGGCCGTGCAGCTGCCGAACGTGCCGCAGTTCCTCTTCACCTACTTCGCCATCCTCAAGGCCGGGCTGGTGATGGTCCCGCTCAACCCGCTGCTGCGGGCCGGCGAGATCGCCTACCACCTGGCCGACTCGGACACCCGGGTCCTGGTCACCTTCGAACTCTTCGCCGACGAGGCGGTCAAGGGCGCGGCAGAGGTCGACGGCGTCACGACGTACGTGGTGAACCTGCCCGGCAGCGACCGCCGGCCCGACGGCACCCGCTCCTACGACGAGCTGTACGCCGCGCCGGACACCGGGGAGATCGTCCCGACCGACGCCGACGACACGGCGGTGCTGCTCTACACCAGCGGCACCACCGGCCGCCCCAAGGGCGCCGAGCTGACCCACTTCAACCTCTACATGAACTGCACCGTCGGCGGGGAGCTGTTCGGCTTCCGCGACGACGACATCGGCCTGGCGGTGCTGCCGCTGTTCCACGTCTTCGGCCTGTCCAGCGTGCTCAACGTGGCCGTCCGCTACGGCGGGACGGTCGTGCTGGTGCCCCGCTTCGAGGTGGACCCGGTGGTCGCCGCGATCGAACGGCACCGCTGCACGATCTTCTCCGGCGTACCCACGATGTACTTCGCCCTGGTGCAGGCGGACCTGACCGGGCGGGACCTGGGCTCGCTGCGGGTCGGCGTCTCCGGCGGCGCGGCGATCCCCGGCGAGGTGATCCGGGCCTTCGAGGAGAAGGTGCCGGGCGTGGTGATCCTGGAGGGGTACGGCCTGTCCGAGACGGCCAGCACCACCACCTTCAACATCAGCGCCGAGCAGCGCAAGGTGCTCTCGGTCGGCAAGCCCATCTGGGGTGTGCAGACCCGGGTCGTCGACGAGTCCGACCGGCCGCTGCCCGCCGGCCCCGACCACGTCGGCGAGATCGTGGTGCGCGGCCACAACGTCATGAAGGGGTACTACAAGAACCCCGAGGCGACCGCGGAGGCGATGCGCGGCGACTGGTTCCACACCGGAGACCTCGGGTACGCCGACGACGACGGTTACCTGTTCATCGTGGACCGCAAGAAGGACATGATCATCCGCGGTGGGTTCAACGTGTATCCGCGCGAGGTCGAGGAGGTGCTCTACGCCCACCCGGCGGTCGTCGAGGCCGCCGTGATCGGCCGCCCCGACGCCAAGCTCGGCGAGGAGGTCGTCGCCGTGCTCAGCCTCACCCCGGACGCCCAGGTCACGCCCGAGGAGCTGGTCGCCTGGTGCCGGGAGCGACTGGCGGCCTACAAGTACCCCCGCCAGGTGCGTGTCGTCGCCGAGCTGCCCAAGGGCCCCACCGGCAAGCTGCTCAAGCGGGAGCTCAAGAAGGAGCTGGGATGAGCCGGGTCGACACCGTCGCCGGGCCGGTCGACAGCGCCGACCTGGGCCGCACCTACATGCACGAGCACGTCTTCGTGCTCACCGCCGACGTCCAGGCCAACCACCCGCAGGAATGGGGGAGCGAGGAGGACCGGGTCGCCGACGCGGTGACGAAGCTGCGCGCCCTCGCCGCCCAGGGCGTCCGCACGGTCGTCGACCCCACGGTGGTAGGCCTCGGCCGCTACATCCCGCGCATCCAGCGCATCGCAGCGCAGGTGCCGGAGCTGAACCTCGTCGTCGCCACCGGCGTCTACACGTACGACAGCGTGCCGTTCTGGTTCCACCACCGCGGGCCGGCCCTGGCCGCGGTGCTCGGCGCCGAGCCGCCGGACCCGATGGTCGACCTGTTCGTCGCCGACATCACCGAGGGCATCGCCGGCACCGGCGTACGCGCCGGCATGCTCAAGTGCGCCATCGACGAGCCGGGCCTCACCGCGGGCGTCGAGCGGGTGATGCGCGCCGTCGCCCGCGCCCACCACGCCACCGGCACGCCGATCACCGTGCACACCCACCCGGGCACGCGGACGGCGCTTGACGTCCGGCGGGTGCTCTGCGACTCCGAGGGCGTCGACCCGGGGCGGATCGTGCTGGCCCACAGCGGCGACACCACCGACTGCGACCACCTCGCCGCCCTGGCCGACGCCGGCTTCGTCCTCGGCATGGACCGGTTCGGCCTCAACCTCGGGCCGACCACCTTCGAGACCCGCGCGGACACCCTGGTCGAGATGTGCCGACGCGGGTACGCCGAGCGGATGGTGCTGTCCCAGGACGCCTCCTGCTTCATCGACTGGATCGACCCGATGGTGATGCCGTTCCTGTCCCAGTGGCACTACCTGCACCTCGGGGAGGAGGTGCTGCCGTACGTCCGCGAGCGGGGGGTCACCGAGCAGCAGATCGACACCATGCTGGTGGCCAACCCGCGTCGGTTCTTCGAGGGCGGCTGACCGAAAACCCGTCCCGGGGCGGCCGGCCGGTCGTGTTCACTGTGCCGATGGATCGTCAGCGGCTCAGCAGCATCGCCCACACCCACCACCCGATCGCGGCGCCGATCTTCGGGGTCAACGTCAACCGGCTGCTGCGCCGGGCGGACCGGCGGCCGAACGCCCGCATCCTCGACCTCGGCTGCGGTGAGGCCGCCTGGGCCCTCCAGGCGCTCGCCCACTATCCCGACGGGCACGCCGACGGCGTCGACACCAGCCCGTACGCCCTGGAACGCGCCGCGGCGGCCGCCGCCGTACGCGGCCTCGCCGACCGGCTCACCCTGCACGAACGCGACGCCCGCGCGTACGTCCCCGACGGCGACCACGACCTGGTGATGTGCGTCGGGTCGACGCACGCGTTCGGCGGGTTCACCGAGACGCTGGAGCTCGCCGGCCGGCACGTCAACCCCGACGGCGTGCTGCTGGTCGGGGAGGGCTACTGGCAGGTGCCGCCCACGCCGGCGGCGCTGGCCGCGCTGGACGCCAAACCGGAGGACTTCACCGACCTCGCCGGACTGGTCGACACCGCCGAGCGGGCCGGCTGGACACCGATCTTCGCCCACCTGAGCACCGGCGCCGAGTGGGACGACTACGAGTGGTCGTGGGTGGGCTCGCTCACCGAGTGGGCGCTGGACAACCCCGGCCACCCCGACTCGGCCGGGGCGCTCGCCGTCGCCCGGGAGCACCGGGAGCAGTGGCTGCGCGGCTACCGCGACGTGCTGGGCTTCGCCACGCTGGTGCTGCGCCGCGGCTGACGGCCGGGGCGGCCGGTCGACCTGCGTCCCGGGCCGCCGGGCGGCCGGAACCGACCGGAGGTAGCGTGCGGGACGACGACGATCACCTGGGAGAGGCCGACCGATGCAGACGACGACGGTGGACGTGCCGACCGGCGACGGGGTCGCCGACGCGTACCTGGTGCGGCCGGACGGCGACGGGCCGTTCCCGGCGGTGCTGGTCTTCATGGACGCCTTCGGGCTGCGTCCCCGGATCGCCGAGATGGCGCAGCGGATCGCCGAGCGCGGCTACCTGGTGCTGGTGCCCAACCTGTTCCACCGGGCCGGCCGGGCCCCCCTGGTGGACCTGTCCGGGCTGGGCGACCCGGAGCAGCGGGCTGCCATCTTCGGGCGGCTGATGCCGTTCGTCACCGCGCTGACCCCCGAGCTGGTGCGCGCCGACGGCGGGGCGTACCTGGACTTCCTGGCCGCCCGCGACGACGTCGCGCCCGGGCCGGTGGCGATGGTGGGCTACTGCATGGGCGGCACCAACGCGCTGCGGGTCGCCGAGGCCCACCCGGACCGGGTGGCGGCGCTGGCCACCTTCCACGCCGGACGGGTGGTCACCGACGAGCCGGACAGCCCGCACCTGGGCGTCGGGTCGGTCCGCGCCGAGCTGTACCTGGCCCACGCCGACCAGGACGGGTCGATGACGCCCGAGCAGATCGCCACCCTGGAGAAGACCCTCGACTCCGCCGGCGTGCGCTACCGGTCGGAGCTCTACCCCGGGGCCCACCACGGCTTCACCATGGCCGACACCCCGGTATACGACGAGCGGGCCACGCAGCGGCACTGGGCGGCCCTGTTCGACCTGCTGGATCGCACCTTCGCCGGCTGAGGCGTTCCGGTGTACGCCGAACCGGTCGACTCCGCCCCCGCCCAGGCGTTCCGCCGCGCCACCCTGCGGCAGCGCTGGGAGGACCTCACCTTCGTGCACTGGGCGGTGCCGCCCGAGGTGGTCGCGCCGCTGCTGCCGGCCGGCACCCGCCCGGACACCGTCGACGGGTCGACCTACGTCGGCCTGATCGGTTTCCGGATGGTCGGGCTGGGACTCGGCGTCGGCCCCGGCGTGCCGTACCTCGGCAGCTTCGCCGAGACCAACGTCCGGCTCTACTCGGTCGACGGCACCGGACGGCGGGCGGTGGTGTTCCGGTCGCTGGACGCGTCCCGGCTGGTCCCGGTGCTGGTCGCCCGGGCCACGCTGCGACTGCCGTACCTCTGGTCGGCGATGCGGGTGGAGCGCGACGGCGACCGGTACGCCTACCGGTGCCGCCGCCGCTGGCCCGGTCCGCGCGGCACGACCAGCCGGCTGGCCGTGCGGGTCGGCGCGCCGATCGCGGAGCCGACCCCGCTGGAGCACTTCGTCACCGCCCGGTGGGGACTGCACACCCGGGCGTACGGGCGCACCCTGCACCTGCCGAACTGGCATCCGCGCTGGCCGCTGCACCGGGCCGAACTGCTGGACCTCGACGACGAACTGGTCACCGCCGCCGGCCTGCCCGCGCCGACCGGTGCGCCGGCCAGCGTGCTCTTCTCACCGGGCGTGCCGGTCCGGTTCGGCCCGCCGGTCGCGCTGCGCTGACCCGCCTCCCGTCGCCCGCCCGGACCCGCTCGCCGAGGCCGGCCCGGAGTCCCACGCGCCGAGATCAGCCCCGGGCCCCATGCGCCTGGAGCAGGCCCGCCGCCGACGCGCCGAGTCCAGCCCCCGGGGCGTGCCGGGGTCAGCCCCGGTCGGCGGCCAGGGCGTCGACCAGGCGGCGGCAGGAACCGGCCAGGTTCCACCGCTGGGCCAGGCTGAGCAGCCGGTCCGGGTCGGCCGGGGCGGTCGGCAGCGCGGTGGGCAGCGCCGGCAGCGGCACGTCCAGCGCCACCCGCACCACCTTCGGCGCGACGGCCAGGTAGTCCCGGGCGGCGTCGAGCTTGCCGCGCAGCCCGGGCGCGAAGCCGGAGGCGGGGTCGTCGAGGGCGGCCAGGATGCCGTCGAGGCCGCCGTACCGGTCGATCAGCCGGGCGGCGGTCTTCTCGCCCACGCCCGGCACGCCGGGCAGGCCGTCGCTCGGGTCGCCGCGCAGCGCCGCGAAGTCGGCGTACCGGTCGGCGGGGACGCCGTAGCGGGCGCGCACCGCGGCGTCGTCGCAGTCGTCCAGCTTGGCCACCCCCCGCCCGATGTAGAGCAGCCGGGTCGGGTGGGCGTCGTCGACCAGCTGGAACAGGTCCCGGTCGCCGGAGACCACCTCGACCGGGCCGGGCTGGGTGACCGACAGGGTGCCCAGCACGTCGTCGGCCTCGTAGCCGTCGGCGCCGACGGCGGTGATGCCGATCGCGTCGAGGACCTCCAGGATCACCGGCACCTGCGGGGACAGCGTGTCCGGCACCACCTCGCCGCCCTCCGGCGCGACCCGGTGCGCCTTGTACGACGGCAGCAGCTCCACCCGCCACTGCGGCCGCCAGTCGTGGTCCAGCGCGCAGACCATCCGGTCGGGCCGGCGGGTGCGGACCAGCTGGGCGAGCATGTCGAGGAAACCGCGGACGGCGTTGACGGGCTGGCCGTCCTGCGTCCGGGCGGCCGACTCGGGCACGCCGAAGTAGGCCCGGAAGTAGAGGCTGGGGGAGTCGATCAGCAGGATCGGGGAGCGCTGTGCCACGCCGACAGCCTGGCACAGCGGTACGACGACGTGGGGGACGGCCGGGGCGGGCGGGTCACCGGTCGTCGCGCCGGTACAGCGTCTGCCGCCGGGCCAGGCGTTGCAGGGCGTAGCTGGCCACCAGCAGGATCACCGCCAGCGCCACCTCGACCCCGGCGACGGTGCCCCGGGCCACGGTGAGGCCCAGCGCGAGCAGCGCCAACCCCGCCACGGCCAGGATGCCGGCGATCAGCAGCCGGCGCCGGCGTACGCCGCCACGGCCGTCGCGCTGCCCGGTCGTCATCGTCGGTGCCCCTCCCGTCCTGCTGACCACGCTATCGGCGGCGACCGGCGCGCGGGGCGATAACCGCTCGGTCATGGGCGCACCGGCGGGCAGACTGCACCGATGGTGTTCGTACCCGGGCTGGTCCTCGCCCGCCGTTTCCACGACGAGGCCGTCGCCCCGCTGCTGACCCGGCGCCTGCCCGGCCTCGACCACGCCGCCGGCCTGCTCGACGGCGGCTCCGAGCTGCTCGGCCTGGACACCGAACGCTCCACCGACCACGACTGGGGTCCGCGCGTGCAGCTCTTCGTCGCCGACGCCACCGACGCCGAGCGGGTACGGGCGGTGCTGGACGACGGGCTGCCGGCGCGGTTCCTGGGCTGGCCGACCCGGTTCGCCGGTGGCCCGAGCACCCGCCTCGGGGTGGCCGCCCCGGACGGCGACCGGCACGGGGTGACCGTGGACGACCTCGGCGGCTGGCTACGCGGCCGGCTCGGCTTCGACCCGCGCGACGGGATGGGCGCCGACGACTGGCTCTCGGTGCCCACCCAGCGGCTGGCCGAACTGACCGGCGGCGCGGTCTTCTCCGACGGGCTGGGCGGGGCGCTCACCGCCGTCCGGGACCGGCTGGCCTGGTATCCGGACGACGTGTGGCGGCACGTGGTGGCCGCCGCCTGGACCCGGATCGGGCAGGCCGAGCACCTGCCCGGGCGGTGCGCCGAGGTGGGCGACGAGCTGGGCAGCCGGGTGGTGACCGCCGGGCTGGCCCGCGACCTGATGCGGCTGGGTCTGCTGCTGCACCGCCGCTGGCCCCCGTACGACAAGTGGCTCGGCAGCGTCTTCGCCCGGCTGCCGGGCGCGGCGCCGGTGGTCGACGCGCTGGCCCGGGCGCTCGGGCCGGAAGGCTGGTCCGACCGGCAGGCCGGCCTGGCCCGGGCCCTGGAGATCGTCGCCGGGTGGACGAACGACCGTGGGCTGGCCGCGCCGGTGGCGCCGACCGCCCGGCCCTTCCACGGCCGGCCGTTCCTGGTGCTCGGCGGCGACCGGTTCGCCGCCGCGCTGCGCGCCGCGATCAGCGACCCGGATCTGCGGGACCGGCCGCTGGTGGGGGCCGTCGACCAGTTCGTGGACAACGTGGACGTGCTCACCCACCCGGACCGGGTCCGCCCGGTGGCGGCGGTGCTCACCCGGGGTCGGCCCCCGGACCGGCCGGCCCGTTAGGCGACTTCCGTCCCGCCGGGTGGCCCGTCGAGCAGCGGCCAGACCTCGACCACGCCGTGGGCCACGGCGCACGGCGTCCGGGCGGCCATCTCCACCGCCGCCTGGAGGCTGTCGGCCTCGATCACCGCGAACCCGGCCATCGGCAGGGCGGAGGACAGGAAGGCGCCCTCCCGGATCTCGGTCCCGGCCGCGTCGTGGTTACGGACCTGGACCGGGGTGCCGGCCAGGCCCATCCGCACGCCTGCGGCGCGCAGCTGGTCGTCGTGCGCGTGCGCAGCGTCCCGTACGGCCGGGTCGGTGCGGTCGTAGCCGTCCCGGTCGCCGTAGCCGATGGTGATGAAGGTGGGCACGGTGCTACTCCGTTCCTGGGTGTGCGTCGACGGCCCGCCCCATCCGGGTGACGGCCTCGGTGAGCAGGTCCGGCGAGGTGGCGAAGTTGAGCCGGACGAAGCCGGTGCCGCCGGTGCCGAAGACGTGCCCGGAGCTCAGGGCGACCCGCGCCCGGTCCAGGAACATCCGGGCCGGTCCGGCGAGGTCGCTGGCCACGCCGGGCCCGTCGCCGTGCTCGGTGGCCACGCCCAGCGCCGTGCAGTCCAGCCAGGCGAGGTAGGTGCCCTCGGGACGGTGGTAGCCGACGGTGGGCAGGTGTGTGGCCAGCAGCTCGGCCAGCAGCGCGCGGTTGGCGGCCAGGCCGTCGAGGAGCAGGTCGAGCCACTGCTCCCCGGCCCGGAACGCGGCCGTGTGCGCGAGGATGCCCAGGTGGCTGGGGCCGTGGCCGACCTCCTCCGGCATCCGGCGCAGGTCCGCGACGGCACGCGGCCCGGCGACCGCGAGCGCCGCCTTGAGGCCGGCGAGGTTCCACGCCTTCGACGCCGAGACCAGGGCGAAGGCGCTCTCCGCGCCGGCGACCGTGAGGTACGGGACGAAGCGCGCCCCGGGCAGCGCCAGCGGAGCGTGGATCTCGTCGGAGATCACCCGCACCCCGTGCCGGTCGGCCAGCTCGGCGACCGCCTCGAGTTCGTCGCGGCGGTGCACGACGCCGGTCGGGTTGTGCGGGTTGCACAGCAGGAACGCCGGCCGCCGGCCGTGGGCCCGGGCCGCCCGGAACGCCTCGTCCAGCGCGGCCGGGTCCAGCCGCAGGTCGGGGCCGAGCGGCGCCTCGATCACCCGCCGGTCGGCGTGGCTGACGAAGGCGTAGAAGGGCGGGTAGACGGGGGAGCAGACCACCACCGCGTCCTGCGGCCCGGTCACCAGCCGCAGTACCTCCACGACGCCCAGCATCACGTCGGGTACCAGCGCGGTGTGGTCGACCCGGAAGTCCGTCCACCCCCAGCGCCGGGCGGCGAAGTCGCCGAGCGCCTCGGCGTACGCCGTGCCGTGCGGATAGCCGGTGTCGCCGAGGTCGACCGCGCGGCGCAGCGTCTCGGCCACCGGCGGCGCCAGCGGCACGTCCATCTCGGCCACCCACAGGGGAAGCACGTCGGCGGGGTGCATCCGCCACTTCACGCTGGTGCGCTGCCGCAGCTGCGCCAACGAGAGCTGGGTGAGCGGGTTCTGCCCGGGCGGGGCGGTGGAGCCTCCCATGCCGCCACCCTAGGCGTACCCGGGCGTGGCCGCCCGCCGTGACCGCGCGGAGAACGTGGTTGGTTTCCCGGCCGGCGCGGCCTATGGTGGGCCGCATGTGTGCGGCCGGCCTGCGTCTGCGCGCCGCCGTCGGCACGGCGGCGGCGGTTCCGGCTGCCCAGCGCCACGCCGTTCCCGCGATCCGGCCGGTGCCGCCGACCGCCGCCGGCCGCGGTCCCCCGGAAGATCCGATCTTTCTCCGCAACGGCCGTCCAGGGCGAAGCTCACGCAGCTTCGGCCCTTTTTTGTTTCCCAGGAGGAATCGAGATGAGCACCGACCTGCACCGTTCCGACCCGCAGTGGCTCACCCAGGCGCGGGCGACGTTGACCGGCGAGTTCGCGGCGCAGACCGCCCGGCTGACCGAGTTGACCGCCGACACCGGCGACCCGGCCGAGGCGCACACCCGCTCCGCGCTGATCGCCGCCACCCGGCAGAGCCTGGCGCAGATCACCGACGCGCTGGGCCGGATGGCCGACGGCAGCTACGGCAGCTGCCAGCGGTGCGCCGGGCGGATCCCGCCGGAGCGGCTGGAGATCCTGCCGCACGCGACCTTCTGCGTGCCCTGCCAGCAGCGGCAGAACGGCTGACCCGCAGGGTCCCCGGGCGGCGAACGTCGCCCGGGGACCACCGGTGCGGTCAGCTGGTGGGGAAGCTGTCCGGGGTGCGGATCCGGTCCCGCAGGAACGCCCCGGACTGGGTGAGCACCGAGGTGCCGGCGTACGTGCCACCGGCGCAGGTGCCCGGCCGGAACGCGGCGCTGCCCTCGGCCGCGTCCGAGTAGGTCCAGTTCGCGTAGCTGATCTTCAGCCGGTCAAGCAGGTCCAGCCAGGCGGTGCTGCTGGCGGTGTCCACCGCGCCGTCACCGGTGTAGGTGACCGTGCCGAACTCGGTGACGAAGAGCGGGAGCCGGGATGCGGCGCGCTGCACCTCGTTGCGGTAGGCGTCCTTGTGCGAGGCGGCGTAGAAGTGGAACGTGTACATGATGTTGTCGGCCCGGACCGGGTTGTTGACGATCTCGTCGGAGTTGCTGCCGTCGGAGACGCCCAGTGAGGACCAGCCCCGGGTGCCGACGATGACCACCGCGTCCGGGTCGTTGGCGCGGATCACCGGGATGACCTGCTCGGCGTAGTTCTTGATGGTGGACCAGCTGACGCCGTTGGGCTCGTTGGCGATCTCGTAGATCACGTTCTTCTTGGCGGCGTTGCGGGCGGCGACCGAGGCGAAGAAGGTCTTGGCCCGGTCCAGGTTGTATGTCGGGTCGCCGGGGGTCAGCGTGTGGAAGTCGATCAGGGCGTACATGCCCCGGGCCTCGGCCTTGTCGACCAGGGCGTTGACCTGGTTGGTGAAGCCGGTCGGGTTGGTCTCGTAGCCCTGCTCCTGCACGTACATGGCGATCCGCAGCAGGTCGGCCCGCCAGTCGCCCGCGAGGGCGTCCAGCGAGGCGTCGTTGTAGCAGTTGGCGAACCACTGCAGGCCGTGGGTGCTCATCCCGCGCAGCTGGATCGGGCGCCCGTACTGGTTGCAGAGGTTGACCCCGCAGACCCGCAGCTGCCCGTTGATCGCCACCGGGGTGGTGCCGGTGGGCGGCGGCGGGGTGCTCGGCGACGGCGTCGGGGTGGGGGTCGGGCTCGGCGAAGAGGTCGTGGTGCTGCCGGTGCAGGCCACGCCGTTGAGGGTGAACGCGGTCGGCTTCGGGTTGGCGCCGGTCCAGCTGCCGTTGAAGCCGATGGTGGTGCTCGCCCCGGTGCCCAGGCTGCCGTTGTAGTCGAGGTTGCGGGCGGTGACGGCGGTCCCGCTCTGCTGGTAGGTCGCTGACCAGCCCTGGGTGACCCGCTGGCCCGCGTCGGGGAAGGCGAAGCCGAGCGTCCACCCGGTGACCGGGTCGCCGAGGTTCTTCACGGTGACGGTGGCGGTGAATCCGCCCTGCCAGTCGTTGGTGGTGTAGGTGACGGCGCAGCCGGTGGCGGCCGAGGCCTGCATGGCCGGCAGGGCCACGGTCGCGCCGAGGGTCAGCGCGCCGACGGCGGCGGCCGTGAGGACGCTGCGCCGGGACGGGCGGGGGACAGGTGTCATCGGGATCGGTCCCTATCTCTGCTGCGGGTGGTGGTGTGACGGCCCGGCCGGACGCGAACTCGCCCGGAGAGTTCGGTGGCGGCAGGGCATCGCGGGAGCGCTCCCACGGGCAGCGTAGATCGGTCGTCGTCTCCGTGCAACACCACCGGCGACCCGGCTCAGCCCGCCGGTGACGCCTCCGCGGTCAGCGGCAGCAGCACCCGGAACACCGTCGCGCCGGGGGCCGACTCCACCCGGATGTCGCCGTGGTGCTTGTGCGCCACGATCCGGTACGAGATGTCCAGCCCCAGCCCGGTCCCGGAACCGACCGGCTTGGTGGTGAAGAACGGCTCGAAGATCCGCGGGCGGATCTCCGGCGGGATCCCCGGCCCGGTGTCGGCCACCTCCACCACCAGGTGGTCGTCGCTGCGCGAGGTGCGTACGGTCAGCACCCCCCGCTCGCCCATCGCGGCCAGCGCGTTGTCGATCAGGTTCGTCCAGACCTGGTTCAGCTCGGCGGCGTACGCGGGCACCGGCGGCAGGCTCCGGTCGTACTCCCGGACCAGCTCGACGCCGGCGGGCTTGCGCGCCTTGAGCATCACCAGGGTGGCGTCGAGCAGGTCGTGCACGTCGACCACCTGGAACGGGGCCCGGTCGAGCTGGGAGTACTGCTTGGCCGCGCCGACCAGCTTGGCGACCCGACCGACCGCGTCGTCGATCTCGCGCATCAGCAGCTCGGTGTCGACGGTGTAGACCAGCCAGCGCACCGCCGCCTCCAGGTCCGCCGGGCCCACCGCCGGCTCCACCTTGGCCAGCCAGTCGGCGTCCAGGCCCCCGCCGACCAGGATCGGCGCCAGGTCCCACCCCTCGCGTACGCCGTGCTCGTCGAGCCAGTCGGTCACCGCGTCCTCGGCGTCGGCGGCGGCCATCGGGGTCAGCCGCGGCGCGGTCGCCACCCGGGCCACCGCCTCCTCCTGCAACTCCACCAGCCGGTGCAGCGCCCGCCCGTCGAGGCGGCCGTCGGCGACCAGGGCGAGCTTGTGCCGCATCCCGGCGACCCGGTCGCGCAGCACCGAGGTGGCCCGCACGGCCGCCGCGGCCGGGTTGTTCAGCTCGTGGGTCAGCCCGGCCGACAGCGCGCCCAGCGCCAGCAGCCGCTCCCGCTCCCCGATGATCGTCTGGGTGTCGCGCATGCCGATGAACAGCCCCTCGAGCAGGTGCATGGCCATCGGGAACCAGGTCCGCACGGCGTGCGCGAAGTCCTCGGCGGGCAGGACGAACAGGTCCGCGTCGGTCACCGCCCGCAACGAGTTGCGGTAGATCTGCGGCTGCTGCTCGTCCAGGTACGCCTGGGTCGCGCCGCCGTACACCCCGCGCTGGTCGGTGCGGCTGATCTCGACGTCGTCGTCGCGGACCCGCCGGTGCAGCGCCACCGTGCCGGCCAGCAGCACGAAGAAGCAGGTCGCCGGCTCGCCCTCGCCGTAGACCAGGGCGCCGGCGGCGCGCCGCTCGACCCGGCCCTGCTCGGCCAGCCAGCCCAGCTGCTCGTCGTCGAGCGCCTCGAACAGGAACAGCCCGCGCAGCTGCGCCGGGGTCAACGATCCGGTGGTCACTGGGCCTCCAGGTAGCGGTGCACGAGGGAGACGGCCATCGCCCCCTCGCCGACGGCCGAGGCGACCCGCTTGACCGACTGGGCGCGTACGTCGCCGGCGGCGAAGACACCGGGCAGGCTGGTCTCCAGGTGGTACGGGTCGCGCGGCAGCGACCAGCCTGCCGGGCGGCGGCCCTCGGCGAGCAGGTCCGGGCCGGTGACGATGAACCCCTGGCGGTCGCGCACCAGCACCCCGTCCAGCCAGTCGGTACGCGGCTCGGCGCCGATGAAGATGAACAGCCAGGACGTGTCGACGGTGCGGGTGGCGCCCGTGCGCCCGTCGCAGAGGGTCAACCGCCGCAGGTGGTCCTCGCCCTGCGCGCCGACCACCGTGGTGTGCGGGTGCACGGTGATGGTGTCGATCCGGTCCAGCTGGTCGATCAGGTAGCGGGACATCGAGGCGGTCAGGTCGGCGCCCCGGATCAGCAGGTGCACCCGGGAGGCGTACCGGGAGAAGTGCACCGCGGCCTGGCCGGCGGAGTTCGCCCCGCCGACGATGTAGACCTCCTGCTCCACGCAGCTGGGCGCCTCGGTGGCGGTGCTGCCGTAGAAGACCCCCCGTCCGGTGAGGTCCGACAGCCCCGGCGCGTCCAGCAGCCGGTACGACACCCCGGTGGCCAGCACCACCGTGTGCGCGGCGATCTCGCTGCCGTCGTCGAAGCGGAGCACCCGGGCCGACCCGGCGTCGTGGAGCCCGACCACCTCGCGGGTGCTCAGCAGCTCGGCCCCGAACTTGGTGGCCTGCCGCCGGGCCCGGTCGGTGAGCTGCGCCCCGGACACCCCGTCGGGGAAGCCGAGGTAGTTCTCGATCCGGCTGCTCTGGCCGGCCTGCCCGCCGGTGGCCCGGCGCTCCACCAGCACCGTGCGCAGCCCCTCGGAGGCGCCGTAGACCGCCGAGCCGAGGCCGGCCGGCCCGCCGCCGACCACCACCAGGTCGTAGAAGTCCGTCGCCGGCACCACGGCCAGCCCGGCGAGGGTGGCCAGCTCCGCCTGGGTCGGCTGCACCATCGCCTTGCCCTCGGGGGTGACCACCAGGGGCAGCTCCGCCTCGGTCGCGCCCGCGGCGTCGAGCAGCCGGGCGCCCTCCGGCTCGTCGGCCAGCAGCCAGCGGTAGGGCACCAGGTTGCGGGCCAGGAAGTCGCGCACCTTGAACGAGGGCGCCGACCAGCGGTGCCCGACCACCCGGATCTCGGTGAGCGCGGCGTCCGGGCTGGCCGACCAGGCGTCGAGCAGGGTGTCGAGGACCGGGTAGAGCTTCTCCTCCGGCGGGTGCCACGGCTTGAGCAGGTAGTGGTCCAGGTCGACCACGTTGATCGCCTCGATGGCGGCGTCGGTGTCCGCGTACGCGGTCAGCAGCACCCGGCGGGCGGCGGGGAAGATGTCCATCGCGGCCTCGAGGAACTCGATGCCGGTCATCTCCGGCATCCGGTGGTCGGCCACCAGCAGCGCCACCTGCTCGCCGCGGAGCTTCACCTCGCGCAGCGCGTCGAGGGCCTCCGGCCCGGAGGCGGCGCGGACCACGCGGTAGCGGTCGCCGTAGCGGCGCCGGACGTCGCGGGCCACCGCCCGGGACACCGCCGGGTCGTCGTCGACGGTCAGGATCACCGGGTTCGCCATGGCGCCCATGAAATCACCCCGCTGACCCCGGCCGCACCTGCCCGCGGCGGGAGACCGGCGCGCACTAAGTTCCGGACTTTGCATAAGGTGCGAAATAAGTGGCCGGCGAGGCCGGATGCCATTGACACTCGTCGCTGCCAACTGGACTCTCGGTGCGCCACCACCCCGACCCCAGCAGGGAGAGCCATGTCGCCGCTGCCCCGCACCGCCAGACCACCACACCACCCCGCCCGCCGGCTGCTCGCCGCCGCCGTCACCGCGCTGCTCGCCGCCGCCGCGCTGGTCGCCGGCCCGTCGGTCGCCTCCGCCGCCGGAACCCTGCTGTCGCAGGGCCGGCCCACCACCGCGTCGTCGAGCGAGAACGCCGGCACCGCCGCCGGCTACGCCACCGACGGCAACCCCGGCACCCGCTGGTCCAGCGCCTTCGGCGACCCGCAGTGGCTCCAGGTCGACCTCGGTGCCACCGCCACCGTCAGCCAGGTCACCCTCACCTGGGAGGCGGCGTACGCGCGGGCGTACCAGATCCAGACCTCGACCGACGGCGCCAGCTGGACCACCGTGTACGCCACCACCACCGGCGACGGCGGCACCGACGACCTCACGGTGACCGGCACCGGCCGCTACGTGCGGGTGTACGGCACCGCCCGGGCCACCGCCTACGGCTACTCGCTCTGGGAGTTCCAGGTTTACGGGACCACCGGAACCGGCGGCGGCTGCGGCGCCACCAACACCGCCAAGGGCCGGCCGGCCACCGCCTCGTCGGTCGAGAACGCCGGCACCCCCGCCTCCGCCGCCGTCGACGGTGACACCGGCACCCGCTGGTCCAGCGCCTTCGGCGACCCGCAGTGGCTCCGGGTGGACCTCGGCGCCGGCCAGAGCATCTGCCGGGTCACCCTGACCTGGGAGGCGGCGTACGCGCGGGCGTACCAGATCCAGACCTCGACCGACGGGACCAGCTGGACCACCGTGTACGCCACCACCACCGGTGACGGTGGCACCGACGCGGTAACCGTCTCCGGCACCGGCCGCTACCTGCGGGTGTACGGCACCGTCCGGGCCACCGCCTACGGCTACTCGCTCTGGGAACTGGCTGTGAACACCACCGGCGGCACCACCATCCCCGGCGGTGGGTCGCTCGGCCCGAACGTGCTCACCTTCGACCCGTCGATGTCCGGCGCCACCATCCAGAACCAGCTCGACACCGTCTTCCGCACGCAGGAGGCCAACCAGTTCGGCACCCAGCGGTACGCGCTGCTGTTCAAGCCGGGCGACTATTCCGGCATCAACGCCCAGATCGGCTTCTACACCTCGATAATGGGCCTGGGCCGTAACCCCGGCGACGTCCGCATCCACGGTGACGTCACCGTCGACGCCGGCTGGTTCAACGGCAACGCCACCCAGAACTTCTGGCGCTCCGCGTCGAACATGCAGGTCTTCCCGTCCGCCGGGTTCACCCGCTGGGCGGTCTCCCAGGCCGCGCCGTTCCGCCGGATGGACATCCAGGGCGACCTCAACCTGGCCCCCGCCGGCTACGGCTGGGCCAGCGGCGGCTACATCGCCGACTCCCGGGTCACCGGCATCGTCCAGCCCTACTCCCAGCAGCAGTGGTACACCCGGGACAGCAACGTGGGCGGCTACCAGAACGCCGTCTGGAACGTGACGAACTCGGGCGTGGTCGGCGCGCCCGCGACCAGCTTCCCGAACCCGCCGTACACCACCCTGGCCCGGACCCCGGTCAGCCGCGACGTGCCCTACCTCTACCTGGACGCGGCCGGCGGCTACAACGTGTTCGTGCCGTCGACCCGGACCAACGCCTCCGGCGCCTCCTGGCTCGGCGGATCCACCCCGGGCACCTCGCTGCCGCTGAGCCAGTTCTACGTCGCGCACCCGGGCGACTCGGCCGCCACCATCAACGCCGCGCTGGCCCAGGGCCTGAACCTGCTGTTCACCCCCGGCGTCTACGACGTCACCGAGACGATCACCGTCAACCGGCCCGGCACCGTCGTGCTCGGCCTCGGCTTCCCGACGCTGATCCCGCAGAACGGGGTGACCGCGATGTCCGTCGCCGACGTCGACGGGGTCCGCCTGGCCGGGCTGCTCCTCGACGCCGGTCCGATCAACTCCCCGGTGCTGCTGCGGGTCGGGACGGCCGGCGCCACGGCGAGCCACGCCGCCGACCCCACCTCGATCCAGGACGTCTTCTTCCGCATCGGCGGCGCGGGCGCCGGCAAGGCCACCACCAGCCTGGTCGTCAACAGCAACGACACCCTGATCGACCACATCTGGGCCTGGCGGGCCGACCACGGCACCGGGGTCGGCTGGACGGTCAACACCGCCGACACCGGGCTGGTGGTCAACGGCGCCAACGTCACCGCCCTGGGCCTGTTCGTCGAGCACTACCAGAAGTACGAGGTGGTCTGGAACGGGGAGAACGGCCGGATCGTCTTCTTCCAGAACGAGCTGCCGTACGACCCACCGAACGCCGCCGCCTGGACGAACGGGTCGATGGTCGGCTACGCGGCGGTCAAGGTGGCGGGCGGGGTGAGCACCTTCGAGGGCTGGGGGATGGGCAGCTACTGCTACTTCAACGTCGACCCGACGATCACCGCGTACCACTCCTTCGAGGCGCCGGTCGCCCCCGGTGTCCGGTTCCACGACCTGCTCACCGTCTCGCTCGGCGGCAACGGCTCGATCACCCACGTCGTCAACGACACCGGCGCCACCGCGCAGGGCACCGCGACGGTCCCGGTGAACCTGGTCAGCTACCCGTGACGGACCCGGCGACGGCGGACGGGAACACCGTCCGCCGTCGCCGCCGCTAACGTCGTCACCCGTGACGACCCCCGACATCACCGTTGCCACCCGGGCGGACCGGCCCCGCGCGATCAGCTCCCTGGTCGCCGCGTTCGCCGCCGACCCGGTCCTGCGCCACCTGTTCCCCGACGACGCCGACTACCCGCGGTACGCCGCCGCGTTCTTCGGCCACCTCTTCGACAAGCGGGTGGACCAGAAGACGATCTGGACCATCTCCGGTGGCGCCTCGCTCGCCATGTGGGACGCGCCGGCGGCCCGGACGGCGCAACCGGACGATCCGCTCGCCGCCCAGCTGCCCGTCGACGCGCTGGCCCGGATGCACGCCTACGACGAGGCGGTGCGCGCCGCCCTGCCGCGCACCCCGTACTGGTACCTCGGCGTGCTGGGCACCGATCCCGCGCACGCCGGCAAGCAGTGGGGGCGGGCCGTCATGGCGCAGGGGTTGCGTCGGGCGGCCGCGGACGGCCTGCCGGCGCTGCTGGAGACCGGCAATCCGGTCGACGTGGAGATCTATCGCCGCGCCGGCTGGGAGGTGGCGCAGGTGGTGACGACCGCTGCGCCGCTGACCATCTGGATCATGCAGCGGTAGGGCGCGCGCCTACGGCGGTCCGGGAATGAACGCGCCTGCGGCGGCATTTCATCAACGCGGCCCGGCCCGCCCGGCTCGGGCGCAGCGCACCGGCCCACCTCCGGTGGACGCGGTGGATCCAGGAGAGGGGTTTCCCGATGAAGGTCAGAAGCTCGCTGCGTGGACTGAAGCGCAAGCCGAACTCGATCGTGGTTCGCCGCAGGGGCAAGCTCTTCGTCATCAACAAGGCCGATTCCCGGCAGAAGGCCCGCCAGGGCTGACACCACACACTCACGGACTCACCCGGAGGTTCGCCATGAGCACCGACAGCTTCCAGCAGTACGACGACGTGGAGGACGACGGCGTCCTCGACGCCTCCGACACCCTCGACGACGGCGTCGGTGACCCGCTGGACACCGGCATCGCCGCGAGCGACCGCTGGTCCGGCGCCGACCGGTTCGGCACCACCGCCGCCGAGGAGCGCGCCGGGGAGTCCCTCGAGCAGCTGCTCGCCGAGGAGGAGCCGGACGTCACCGGCGACGACCCCGACGCCTACGGCGACTCCGACGAGCTGACCCCGCGCGGCTACGAGTCTGACCCGCGCGCCGGCCGGCTGGTCGAGCGCGACGAGGGCTTCGGCGAGGACGACGAGCCGGACTCCGTGGGCCGGGACGTCGGCATCGACGGCGGCGGCGCCAGCGCCGAGGAGGCCGCCGTGCACGTCGTCGACGGCCCGGACGACCGGTCCGACACCCCGCTCTGGTGACCCGCCCGCGACCGCCGCGCCGCCCGGTGCGGCGGTCGACCCACGTCGCCGGTTCGCGGCTTTGTTCATCGCGTTAACCTGGCCCGGCAGGGTCGCCGAGGGGCACGGGTCGCCGAGGGGCACGGCGGAAAGAGGTGGGCGGAGATGGACGCCAGACGTACCACCGTGCGGGACATGCGCCGCGCCAACCGCTCGCTGCTGCTCACCCGGATCTGGCTGGACGGCCCGCTCAGCCGCCACGAGCTGGGCCAGAGCACCGCGCTGAGCCTGGCCAGCGTGAGCAACCTGGTCGGCGAGATGATCGCCGAGGGGCTGGTCGAGGAGGCCGGCTCGGTCGAGTCCGACGGCGGCCGACCCCGGGTGCTGCTGCGGGTGGCGCCCGCCCACGGCTACCTGGTCGGCGCCGACGTCGGGGAGACCCGGGTCCAGGTGGAACTCTTCGACCTGGCGATGACCGCCCTGGCCAAGGCCGAGTACCCGATCGCCGCCGCCGAGCCGGACCCGGACGACGTCGCCGCCCACCTGCTGCACGGCCTCGCCGCCGTGCTGGAGCAGGCCGGCGTCGACCCGGCCGCGGTGCTCGGCTTCGGCGTGGCCGTCTCCGGGACGGTGGAGCGCACCCTCGACGCGGTGGTGCACGCCCAGACCCTCGGCTGGGACGGGGTGCCGCTGGGCGCCCTGCTGCGCGCCGGCACCGACATCCCGGTGCACGTCGACAACGGCGCGAAGACCCTCGGCCAGGCCGAGATGTGGTTCGGCGCCGGCCGGGGCACCCGGCACGCCGTCGTCGCCCTGGTCGGCTCCGGTGTCGGCGCCTGCGTGGTCGCCGACGGGGTGGGCTACCGGGGCGCGCACAGCAGCGCCGGGGAGTGGGGACACACCACCATCGCGTACGGCGGGCGCCGGTGCCGGTGCGGCAACCTCGGCTGCCTGGAGGCGTACGTCGGGGCGGAGGGGGTGCTCGACCGGTTCCGGCAGGCCAACCGGGGCCGCCCCGCACCCGGCGGCGACGAGGAGACCGCCTTCGGCGAGCTCCTGCGCGCCGGCTCGCGTACGGCGGAGAAGGTCCTCGACGAGACCGTCGGCTACCTGGGCGCCGGGGTGGCGACGCTGGTGAACCTCTTCAACCCGGAGCGGGTGGTGCTCGGCGGGTGGGCCGGGTTGGCGCTCGGCGAGCGGTACCTGCCCCGGATCCGGGAGGCCACCGCCCGGCACGCGCTGCGCCAGCCGTACGCCCAGACCTCGATCGAGCTGTGCCGGCTCGGACCGGACGCGGTCGCGATGGGCGCGGCCACCCTGCCGATGGCCCGGCTGCTGCGCGACGGCGGCGTGCCCCGCGCCGCCGCCCGGCCGACCACGGTGACCGCCCGCCCCGGCCGGCGCACCCGCTGACCCGGCCGGGGCGGCGGCCCGGTCAACGCTGTCCGCGCACCCGCCGGACGGTGTCGCGGTACCACAGCGCGCTGCGCTTGGGGGTGCGCCGCTGGGTGTCGTAGTCGACCCGGACGATGCCGAACCGCTTCTCGTAGCCGTACGCCCACTCGAAGTTGTCCAGCAGAGACCAGGCGAAGTAGCCGCGCACGTCCGCCCCGGCCAGCCGGGCCCGGGCCACCGCCCGCAGGTGCTCGGCCAGGTACGCCACCCGGTCGTCGTCGGCCACGAACCCGTCGGCGTCCGGCCGGTCGTCGAAGGCCGCGCCGTTCTCGGTGATCACCAGCGGCACCCCGGGGTAGTCGCGGCCGAGCCGGACCAGCAGGTCGGTGAAGGACTCCGGGACGATCTCCCAGTCCATCGCCGTGCGGGGCAGATCCCGGCGGACCACCCGCCGCACCGGCGCGCCGTCGGCGTCGCGGTCCCGACCCTGCTCGTCGACGCCGGAGAACAGCTGCCCGAAGTAGAAGTTCACCCCGAGCACGTCGATCGGCGCGGCGATCACCGGAAGGTCCCCGTCCTCGACCGGGATCCGCACGCCCTGCGCCGCCAGGTCGGCGACCACGTCCTCGGGATAGCGGCCGTGGATCAGCGGGTCCAGGTAGAGCCGGTTGCCCAGCCCGTCCGCGGCCCGGGCGGCGTCCCGGTCCAGCGAGGTGTCGGTGGCCGGGTCGGCGGTGGCCAGGTTGACGGTGATGCCCACCTCGATCGGCCGGCCGGCTCCCGCCCGCAGCCGCGGCACCGCCAGCCCGTGACCGAGCAGCAGGTGGTGCGCGGCGGCGATCCCGTCGCCCAGGTTCCGCCGACCCGGGGCGTGCACGCCTTCGACGTACCCGAGCATCGCCGAGCACCACGGCTCGTTCAGCGTGGTCCAGGTGTCCACCCGGTCGCCGAGGGCGTCGACGACCAGCTCGGCGTAGTCGGCGAACCGGTACGCGGTGTCCCGGGCCGGCCAGCCGCCGGCGTCCTCCAGCTCCTGCGGCAGGTCCCAGTGGTAGAGCGTGACCCACGGGTCGATCCCGCGGCCCAGCAGCTCGTCGACGAGCCGGTCGTAGAAGGCCAGCCCGGCCGGGTTGGCCGGCCCGCGCCCGCCCGGCTGCACCCGCGGCCAGGCCACCGAGAACCGGTAGGTGTCCAGTCCCAGGTCGGCGACGAGCCCGACGTCGTCCGGCATCCGGTGGTAGTGGTCGCACGCCACGTCGCCGGTGTCGCCGCCCGCCACCGCGCCCGGCACCCGGCAGAAGGTGTCCCAGATCGACGGGGTCCGGCCGTCCTCGGCCACCGCGCCCTCGATCTGGTACGACGAGGTCGCCACCCCCCACCGGAAGCCGGGCGGCAGGGTGTCGATCGGGTCGGCCTGCCCGACGCCGGGGCTCGTGCGGTCGCTGTCCATGCGGGTTCTCCTCGCGGTCACGGGTGGTCGGTCGGGGTCGGTCGTCCGGGCGCCGCCGCGCCGGCCGGGTGCAGCCAGCACGCCACGGCGCGACGCGGATCGTCGTCGGCCGGCGGCCCCAGCGGTGGCAGTTCGCCGACGCAGGGCGCGAAGGCCCGCGGGCAGCGGGGATGGAACGCGCAGCCGGTCGGCATGGCGCGCAGGTCAGGCGGCGATCCCGGGATGCCGGTCAGCTCCCGGCGCGGCCCGTGCAGCGCCGGGAAGGAGTGCAGCAACCCGTCGGTGTACGGGTGCAGCGCCCGCCCGTACAGCTGCGCCGCGGGCGCCTCCTCGACGATCCTGCCGCCGTACATGATGGCGATCCGGTCGGAGAACTCCACCAGCAGCGACAGGTCGTGGGTGATGAACAGCACCGCGAAGCCCAGCTTCCGCCGCAGCTCGGCGAGCTGCCCGAGGATCTGCCGCTGCATCACCACGTCCAGCGCGGTGGTCGGTTCGTCCATGATGACCACCTGCGGCTCCAGTGCCAGCGCCATGGCGATCATCACCCGCTGCCGCATGCCGCCGGAGAGTTGGTGCGGGTAGCTGTCCAGCCGGTCGGCGGAGATGCCGACCAGCCGCAGCAGGTCCCGGGCCCGGGCCCGCCGGCCGGCGCGGGTGCTGTCCGGCTCGTGCGCCCGGATCACGTCGTGCAGCTGGGTGGAGACCTTGTGCACCGGGTTGAGCGAGTTCATCGCGCCCTGGAACACGATGGACGTCTCCGCCCAGCGGTACGCGCGCAGCTGCGCCGGGGTCAGCGTCAGCACGTCGACCGGGGGGCCGTCGACCCGGTGGTGCAGCACCTGCCCGCCGCTGACCACGCCGGGCGGGGGGAGCAGCCGGGTCAGCCCGTACGCCAGGGTGGACTTGCCGCTGCCGCTCTCCCCGGCCAGCCCGAGCACCTCACCCCGGTGCAGGGTCAGGTCGACGTCGCGGACCGCCCGTACCGCCTGGTCGCCGAGTCCGTAGTCGACGCGCAGGCCGCGGATCTCCAGCACCGGGTCGCTCATCGGGTCTCGTCCTCTCCGGTCGCGCCGTCGCGCGGCGCCGGCACGGCCGGTGTCGGCGCCAGGACGGGGGTGAAGCCGACCCGCATCCGGACGGTGCGCCCGTCGGCGGTGCGGATCCGGGACCGTCCGCTGGTGCGCAGCCGGGGGCTGACGAACTCGTCGATGCCGAAGTTGATCAGCGCGAGGGCGGTGCCGAGCAGGGCGATGGCCAGCCCGGCCGGCACGAACCACCACCAGGCGCCCTGGGCGAGGGCCTGTTGGCCCTGGGCCCAGAACAGGATGGTGCCCCAGTTCCAGGAGGAGACCGACGAGATGCCGATGAAGGCCAGGGTGATCTCCGACATCACCGCGAAGATCACGGTGCCGACGAAGCCCGAGGCGATGATCGCGGTGAGGTTCGGCAGGATCTCGAAGCCGATGATCCGCCAGGTCCGCTCGCCGGTGGCGCGGGCCGCCTCGACGTAGTCCCGACGGCGCAGCGACAGCGTCTGCGCGCGTAGGACGCGGGCGCCCCACGCCCACGCCGTGCAGCCGATGATGAGGGCGACCAGCAGGTCGCTGGCCTGCTCCACGACCGAGGTGACGATGATGATCAGCGGCAGCGCGGGGATGACCAGGAAGACGTTGGACACCGCCGAGAGTCCCTCGTCGGCGGCGCCGCCGAGGTAGCCGGCCGTCACCCCGACCAGGATGGACAGGAGCGTGGCCAGCACACCGGCGATCAGGCCCACCACCATGACGCTGCGGGCACCGACCAGGATCTGGCTGAGGATGTCCTGGCCGAGGTGGGTGGTGCCGAACCAGTGCCGGCCCGAGGGCGGCTGCAGGACGTCGCCGCTGCGGGCGTCCGGGTCGTACGGCGCCACCCACGGCCCGATGACCGCGAGGAGGCCGTACCCGGCCAGGACGACCAGTCCGGTGGTGGCCTTGCCGTTGGCCAGGAACCGCAACCGGCGCCGTCTGGCCCGGCCCGACGCGGCCGACGGCGGGGCCATCGCCCCCTGGCCGGGGACGACCTGGTCGAGGCTCGACGGGGAGATCGTCATCGCTCAGCTCCTTCGGGTACGCGGGTCGAGGAGCAGGTACGCGACGTCGGCCAGCAGGTTCGCCACCAGCACGGAGATCGTGATGATCAGGAAGATCCCCTGCATCAGCGGGTAGTCCTTGTAGCCGACCGCCTGGAACAGTTGGTAGCCGAGGCCCGGGTAGGAGAAGACGATCTCCACCAGCAGCGTGCCGCCGACGATGAACCCGAGCGACAGGGCGAAGCCCGAGACGTTGGGCAGCAGCGCGTTGCGGGCGGCGTAGCCGAGGGCCACCCGGCGCTCCGACAGCCCCTTGGCGTGGGCGACGGTGATGTAGTCCTCCGACGAGACGGTGACCATCATGTTGCGCATGCTGAGGATCCAGCCGCTCATCGAGGAGACCAGGATGGTGGCGGCGGGCAGGACGCTGTGCCGTACGGCGCTCGGCACGAAGTACTGGTCGAAGGCCGGCACCAGGCCCGGCTCGTAGCCGCCGGAGGAGGGGAAGAAGCTTCCCGGGCCGGTGAACACCGCGATGGCGACCAGACCCAGCCAGAAGTACGGGATCGAGGACAGGAACGTCGTGGCCGGCAGCAGGCCGTCGACCCAGGAGCCGCGCCGCCAGCCCGCGCCGACGCCGAGCGCGGTGCCGAGCAGGAAGCTGACGATGGTGGTGACGCCGACCAGGCCGACCGTCCACGGCAGGCTGTCGCCGATCACCGTCGACACCGGCGTCGGGAAGAACGTGAACGACAGCCCCAGATCGCCGTGCAGTATCTGGCGCCAGTAGTCGACGTACTGCTCCCACAGGCTCTGGTCACGGTCCAGGCCGAACAGCACGCGCAGCGACGCGATGGCGTCGGCGCTGATCCGGCCCTGGTTGCGGGAGATGAGGGACTGGACCGGGTCGCCCGGCACCAGCCGGGGGATCAGGAAGTTGAGGGTGATCGCCGCCCACGCGGTGAACAGGTAGAAGACCGTGCGTTGCAGCAGGAACCTCATCGCGCCTCCCCGGCGCCGGGTCGCCCGGTGAGCGCGGGCGGTGCCGTCGAATCGGTGTCGGCGGCGGCGGAGCCGGGCGGGTCGGCGGCGACGGTGGCCGCGTCGAAGAGCCAGCACGCCGCCCAGTGACCGGACTCGTCGATGGTCAGCCGCGGCGGCAGGTCGGTGGCGCAACGCCGCATGGCCTGCGGGCAGCGGGGGTGGAAGCGGCAGCCGGCCGGTGGTTTGATCAGGCTCGGCGGTTCGCCGCCGCCACGGTCGGCGCGGCTGGCGTCGGCGCCGCCCACGGCGCCGACGATGCGTTCGGGGTCCGGCGCCGACCCGGTCAGCAGCCGGGTGTACGGATGGGCCGGGGCCTGGGTGACCGTCTCGCTGTCGCCGCCCTCGACCATCCGGCCGGCGTACATCACGATCGTCTCGTCGGCGAAGTAGCGGGCCGAGGCGATGTCGTGGGTGATGTAGAGGATCGCCAGGTCGAGCCGTTGCTTGAGGTCCTGGAGCAGGTTGAGCACGCCGAGGCGGATCGAGACGTCGAGCATCGAGACCGGCTCGTCGGCGAGGAGCACCTCCGGGTCGGCGCCGAGCGCCCGGGCGATCGCCACGCGCTGCCGCTGGCCCCCGGACAGCTCGTGCGGGAACGCGTCCAGGTAGCGCTCGGGCGGGGTGAGGTTGACCCGGGTCAGCAGGTCGGTCAGCGCCCGCTCCAGCTCCTCGCCGCCGCGCCCGGCGTTGCCGTGGATCCGCAGCGGTCGGGTGAGGTGGTGCCGGACGGTGTGCACCGGGTTCAACGAGGCGAACGGGTCCTGGAGGATCAACTGGACCCGCCGCACGTAGGCCCGGAACCGACGGCCACCGCGCACCCGGGTCGACGTGCCGTGCAGGCGGATGTCGCCCGCGGTGCGCGGGTGGAGCTGGGCCAGCAGCCGGGCCACCGTGGACTTGCCGGACCCGGACTCCCCGACCAGCGCGGTCACCCGGCCGCGGCGCAGCGCGAACGACACGTCGTCGACGGCGTGCACCACGGCCGGCGTCCGGGAGAAGAGGTCGCGCAGCCGCCCGCGGACGGGGAAGTGCTTGGTCAGGCCGACGGCCTCCAGCACCACCTCACCGGCCGGCGCCGCCCCGCTCTCGCTCAACGTCATGCTGGGTTCCTGTCTGCACGTGAGGGGCGCCTCCCCGGCCGGCCCCGAGCCGGCCGGGGAGGCGCAGGGTGGGGTCAGCTGCCGGCGGGCTCGAGATGCAGGACCACGTCCAGCGCGTTGGGCTGGGTGGGCTGCAGGGCGCCGTACGGGTTGGCGTCGTCCGGCCAGCCGGTCCAGTTCTTCGTGCTGTACGCGCCGCCGATGTTGTCCGCGCCGACCGGGATCATCGGCATCTGGTCGACGAAGACCTTCTGCAGCGTGTTCAGCGCCGCCGTGCGGGCCGCCTCGTCGGTGGCGTTGGCGTAGGCGACCAGGGCGGCGGTCGCCTCCTTGTTGTCGAACCGGCCGAAGTTGCCGGCGGGCGAGGCGGTGCCGATCGGCTTGAGCTGCCGGCCGTCCATGATGGTGCGGTAGATGTCGTACGGCGTGGCGCCGCCCTCGGTCCACCGGAAGGTGCCCTCGAAGTTGCCCTGCTCCACGTTGCGGAACCAGGCGTCCTGGTTGGCCTTGTCGATGGTCGCCGCGATGCCGATCTTGGACAGTCCGTCCTTCACGATCTCCAGGCTGGTCTGGTAGTCCGACCAGCCGGCCGGGTCGGTCAGCTTGATCGTCACGGCCTTGCCGGTCCGGTCCTTGAGCGTGGTGCCGTCGAGCTTGTAGCCGGCGCCGGTGAGCAGCGCCTTGGCGCCCTCGACGTCGACCTTGTGCTCCTGGCCCTTGAACTCCGCCGCGACGAACGAGTCACCGGCCGGGCTGGGCAGCCCGGTCACGCTCTTGACCTCGGGGTGGAAGTATCCGGCCTCGGCGGTGGTGAAGATGTCCGCCCTGTCGATGACCATGTTCATCGCCCGGCGCAGCGTCGGGTCGTCGAACGGCTTGCGGGTGGTGTTGAGGTAGAGGCCGTGGATGCCGAGGATCGCCGGCGCCCACACCTTGTGGTGCTCCTGGTCCTTGGCGACGAAGACGGTCTGGTAGTTGGGGATGAAGACGAAGCTCCACTCCGACTCGCCGTTGGCCAGCGCGGTGGTCTGCGCGCTGTTGTCGGTGTACGACGTGTAGCGCAGCTCCTTGACCTTGGGCGGGGCCTGCCAGTAGCCCTTGTCGCGCACGGTCAGCGTGGTGGTGGCCGGGGTGAACGACTTGAGCGTGTACGGGCCGCTGCCGACCGGCTGCTTGACCGGGTCGGTGGTCGGGTCGCCGATCTTCTCCCAGAGGTGCTTCGGCACGATCGGCACCCGCCACAGCACCTTCTGCTGGTTGACGAACTGCGGGCTGGCCATGGTGATGGTGACCTCGTTGCCGCTGGCCGTCGCGCCCGTGTAGGGGACGCCCTGGTCGTTGAGGGCCGGGTACTTCTTCACCAGTTCGTAGGTGAACGCGACGTCCTCCGCGGTCACCTTCTGCCCGTCGGACCAGGTGGCGTCGTCGCGGACGGTGACCTTGACCGAGGTGTAGTCGGCGGACCACTCGGCCTTGGTGGCCAGCCACGGCTTGAACGCCTCGGCCGGCTTGACCGGGTTCCACATCATCAGCGGCTCGTAGATCTGCCAGCGGTACCCCAGCGAGGCGGCGGCCGAGGTGGTGAGGAACGGGTTGTTGTTCTCGGCCTGTGGGCCGTTGGGCATGCCGATGTTGAGCACGGTGGCCGCCGCGCCGTTCTTCTTGCCGGCGTTCGGGCTGTCGCCACACGCGACGACCCCGGTGGCCAGGGCACCGGCCAGCGCGACGGCGAGGAACTGCCTTCTTCTCATGGAGGTCTCCCTCGATGGTCCCGCGTTGGTCGGGCGGGATGTGGTGGATGGAGGGTGTGCGGTGCCATCGCCGACGGGCGTGCTGCCGGCGGTGCGGGTGGTTGGTCGAGCGGTGCGAGGGTCAGGTGGCCCCGGTCGAGGCGCGGACGGTGAGGCTGGTGGGGATGACGGTCGGCGGGTCGGGCAGTGGCTTGCCGGCGAGGTGGCCGATGAGGGCCCGGGCGGCGGCCGCCCCCATCTCGCGCAGCGGCTGGCGTACCGAGGTCAGGGGCGGGTGGGTGTGCCCGGCCAGGGGCAGGTCGTCGAAGCCGACGACGGCGACGTCCGTCGGGACGCGCCGGCCGGCGTCGCGCAGCGCCTGGAGGGCGCCGGCGGCGGAGAGGTCGTTGTGCGCGAAGACCGCGTCGAAGTCGACCCGGTCGGTGAGCAGCCGGCGTACGGCGGCACGCCCGCACTCGAAGGTGAAGTCGCCCTCGACCAGGCGGTCGGGTGCGACGGGCAGGCCCGCCTCGGCGTACGCCTCGGTGAAGCCGGCGGTGCGTTCCCGGGTGCAGCCGAAGCGGCGCGGCCCGGTGACGACCAGGGGACGCCGTCGTCCCCGGTGCAGCAGGTGGGCCGCCGCGCTGCGGGCGCCGGCCTCGTTGGTGGTCCGCACCGACGGGAAGCCCGGCTGGTGGCCGCGGTCGTCGACCAGGACCACGGGCAGGCCCCGGCGGTGCAGTTCGGTGATGTAGTCCAGGGTGCCCTCGGGCTCCACCACCAGCAGCCCGTCGAAGGATCTCGCCGAGACCTGGGAGGCGAAGCGCCGCATCGACTCGTCGCCCCGGTTGCAGGTGAACAGCAGCAGCCCGTACGCCTCGGACTCGACGACGTCGACCGCGCCCTGGAGCACCTCGCCCATCCAGGGCCAGGTGAGCGCGGGCACCAGCATGCCGACCACCCGGGTGCGTCCCCGGGCGAGGTTGACCGCCCGGGCGTTGGGGACGTAGCCGAGGTCGGTGATCACCGCCCGCACCCGGTCGGCGGTGCGCCGGTCCACCTCGCCCTTGCCGTTGAGCACCCGGGAGACGGTGGTCTTGCTGACCCCCGCCCGGGTGGCGACGTCGACGATGGTGATCGGCACGGGACGCTCCCGTCGGCAGCTCGGTGGGGTGGCGCGGAACCGGTTGCGGTAGCGGTTCCGGTGGCAGTCAACCGAAGCGACGCCATCGGCGTCAATAACGAGGACGTAACGAACCATGCCTAATTTCAAGATCTTAAAGAAGCCTCCGGCGTGCGCGGACCCGCTCCGGCCCGGCCGCACCGGAGCTGACCTGCGTCGATGGCTTTCGGCGTCGGCCGGCCGGACGACCAGCGCCGGCGGTGCGGGGTGACCGGGCGGCAGGGAGGGAAGTGCGTGCGACGGTCGTTCCTCAACCGGTCGGGCAGCCTGCGGTGCACGCCGCCGGTGTTCGCCGAGGTCGCCGAGGAGGAGAAGGCCCGGGCCGCCGTGCTGCGCGCCCGGGAATCGGGTACGAACCTATCTTCCTAGGACGCCGTGGGGATGGTGTCTCGCGCCGCACCGCGACTCCCGCACTGCCCCAAACGACCGTTAAGCTGACTGGGTGGGACACGAGGAGCTGTACCCGGCCGACCGGCTCGCCGCCGCGCGCAACGCCACCGCCGCGGCCGGCCTGGACGCGCTGCTGCTCACCCCCGGCTCCGACCTGCGCTACCTGACCGGGTACGACGCGCACGCCGGCGAGCGGCTGACCTGCCTGGTGCTGCCCGCCGAGGGGGAGCCCACCCTGATCGTTCCCACCCTGGAACGCCCGGCCGCCGAGGCGTCCCCGGCGCCGGCCACCGGCGTCCGCATCGTCGACCACGGCGACGGCACCGACCCGTACCCGCTGCTGGTGGCCGCCCTGGGCGGCCCGGTCGGCGCGGTCGGGCTGGCCGACCGGATGTGGGCCGAGCAGGTCCTCGCCCTGCGGGCCGCGCTGCCCGGCGCCGACCAGCGCCTCGCCTCGGAGGTGCTGCGGGAGCTGCGGATCCGCAAGTCGCCGGCGGAGGTGGCCGCGCTGGCCGAGGCGGGCGCGGCGATCGACGCGGTGCACCGGCGGATGGGGGAGTGGCTGCGCCCCGGACGCACCGAGGCCGAGGTCGCCACCGACATCGCCGCGGCGATCCGGGCCACCGGGCACGTGAGCGTCGACTTCGTCATCGTCGCCGCCGGCCCGAACGGCGCCAGCCCGCACCACGGCACCTCCGACCGGCCGATCAGCGTCGGTGAGCCGGTGGTGGTGGACATCGGTGGCACGATGCCCTCGGGTTACCGCTCCGACTGCACCCGCACCTACGTCGCCGGCGGGCCGGCGCCGGCCGAGTTCGTCGACTACTACGCGGTGCTGCACGAGGCGCAGCGCACCGCGGTGGCCGCCGTCGCGCCGGGGATCACCGCCGAGGCGCTGGACGCGGTCGGCCGGGACGTCATCACCGCCGCCGGCTACGGCGACGCCTTCCTGCACCGCACCGGGCACGGCATCGGGCTCGACGGCCACGAGGAGCCGTACGTCGTCGCCGGCAACCCGCGGCCGATCGAGGCCGGCATGGCGTTCTCCATCGAACCCGGCATCTATCTCGCGGGCCGGCACGGCGCCCGCATCGAGGACATCGTCGTCTGCACGCCGGACGGCGTGGCACGGCTCAACACCACCCCCACGGAGCTCATCGCGCTATGAACGTCGACCGCATCCTCCCCACCGACGAGGCCCGCGACCTGCTGGACCTCGCCACCGAACTCGCCGACCGGGAACTGGCCCCGAAGGCCGCCGAGTTCGAGCAGCGCGCCGAGTTCCCCCGGGAGGTGCTGCGCACCCTCGGCCGGGCCGGCCTGCTCGGCCTGCCGTACGCCGAGGAGCACGGCGGCGCCGCCCAGCCGTACGAGGTGTACCTCCAGGTGCTGGAGATCCTGGCCAGCCGCTGGTTGGCGGTGGCCGAGGCGGTCAGCGTGCACACCCTGTCCTGCTACCCGGTGGCCCAGTTCGGCACCGACGCGCAGCGCAAGCTGCTGCCCGACATGATCGGTGGCGAGCTGCTCGGCGCGTACTGCCTCTCCGAGCCGCAGGGCGGCTCCGACGCGGCGGCGCTGACCACGAAGGCCGTCCGGGACGGCGACGACTACGTGGTCACCGGCACCAAGGCGTGGATCACCCACGCGCGGGTCGCCGACTTCTACAACATCTTCTGCCGCACCGGCGGGCCGGGCGCGAAGGGCATCTCCTGCCTGCTCGCCGACCGGAACACCCCCGGCATCGCGCCGCAGGCCGCCGAGCGGACCATGGGCCTGCACGCCTCCCCGGTCGCGCAGATCGCCTTCGACGACGCCCGGGTGCCCGCCGACCGGCTGATCGGCGGCGAGGGGATGGGCTTCACCATCGCCATGTCCGCCCTGGACTCCGGCCGCCTCGGCATCGCCGCCTGCGCCGTCGGCCTGGCCCAGGCCGCCCTGGACTACGCCGTCGGCTACGCGAAGGAGCGGCAGCAGTTCGGCCGGTCCATCATCGACTTCCAGGGCCTCGGCTTCGGCCTGGCCGACGCGGCCACCCAGATCTCCGCGGCCCGCGCCCTGATGCTGGCCGCCGCCCGGCTGCGCGACGCCGGCCGGCCGTACTCGATCGAGGCGGCCAAGGCGAAGCTCTTCGCCACCGACGTGGCGATGCGGGTGACCACCGACGCGGTGCAGGTCCTCGGCGGCGCCGGCTACGTGGCCGACCACCCGGTCGAGCGGTACATGCGCGAGGCGAAGGTGCTGCAGATCGTCGAGGGCACCAACCAGATCCAGCGGCTGGTCATCTCCCGCGCCCTCGCCAAGGGCTGAGCCGGTCCGTAACCTGGGCCGGTGACGTTCCCGAGGATCACCATCGACCCCGAGGTCATGGGCGGCGCGCCCTGTGTCCGGCAGTCCCGGATCCCGGTGGCGACGCTGCTGGCGATGCTGGCCGAGGGCATGACGGTCACCGACATCCTCACCGACCTGCCCTTCCTCGATGAGGAGGACATGGCCGAGGTGTTGAACTTCGCCGCCGACGCGGTGCGTGACCGTACGGCCCGCCCGGCGTGACGTCGGGGCGGGCCGTCGTCGCACCGCGGCGGGTTTACCGGTAGGTTGCTCGCCGTGGAGGAGATCGACCGGGCCATCGTCGCCGCGCTCACCGGGGACGGCCGGCTGTCGTACACCGACCTGGCCGAGAAGGTGGGGCTGTCGGTGTCCGCCGTGCACCAGCGGGTCCGCCGGCTGGAGCAGCGCGGGGTGATCCGGGGGTACGCGGCGCGGGTGTCCTTCGAGGCGCTTGACCTGCCGTTGACGGCGTTCGTGGCGATCCGCCCGTTCGACCCGTCCCAGCCGGACGACGCGCCGGAGCGGCTGGCCCACCTGCCGGAGATCGACTCGTGTTACTCGGTGGCGGGGGAGGACTTCTACCTGCTGCTGGTGCGGGTGGCCGGTCCGGCCGACCTCGAGCGGGTGTTGCAGGAGATCCGGACGGCGGCGAACGTCACCACGCGGACGACGGTGGTGCTGTCCACACCGTACGAGCACCGGCCGCCCAAGGTGGGGGAGTCGGGCCTGGTCCGCGGCCGGGAGCAGTCCGCTTCCTGATTACTTGCGCTGGATGGCCTCGTTGATGCCGGCGCCCAGCGCGACGGCGAGCAGCCAGCCGATGATCACCATGAGCCAGGTCCAGCCGAGCAGGAAGGTGCCCCATCGGCCCTTGGTGGCGTCCGGCACCCACTTATCGACCTCCTGCAGGTTCGCCACCGGGATGAAGAGCTGGACCGAATAGGCGAGCGGGTTGAAGCAGGGGAAGTCGCCGGGGCAGTGCATCTCGTCGTGATGCGCCTGCTCGGTCCTTCCGCCGACCGGTTCCATGAGCCTGGCGTGCTCGGCCGTGTGGTAGATCGGGAAGTTCAGCACGATCAGCGCGAGCGCGATGACGAACGGTCGCCAGAGCTCGTAGCCGTATCCGACGGTGTGACGAAGAAAGCGGTTCCACGTCCGCGCCGGCCATTTCTGGTCGTCCCGTTTGCGGTAGTCCACGCGCCCGGCGATGGCCACCTTGCGCTCGTCCTTGTCCCGGCCCGCCTCCCGGTAGACCCGGCTCAGTTGCTGGTACGGCTGGAGCGAGAACTTCGTGGTGTGCCGGAGGATGTCGAGGCGTTCGTCAGTGGAGATTCCGTCCTCGACGTTCTGGTAGGTGAAGCCCTCCATCGCGGTCCCGGCGACGGGCCAGCTGGACCGGCTGTCCTTGAGCCGCTGGACGGTGGCGAACCGTACGTCGACGAGCCCGCTCGGCGGCTCCGCCAGCCGAAGGGTGAAGGTCCCGCCGACGTGCAGGTTGACCGCGTCGAGCGCCGTCGTGCCGGACACCTCGAGGTGGCCGTCCGACAGGTCGACGTCCCGGTCGACGGTCGCGTCGCGTAGCCGTACCTCGCCGGTCGCCCGGAAGCCCGCGTTGAGCAGGACGTCGCCGCGCCCGACTAGGCCGGTCAGGTCTAGGGCAGGGCTCTCGGTCGAGTCGAACGAGCCGGCGCTGCAGACCAGTTGGCGCCCGACGGTGGCCCGGCTGAGCCGTACCCGGCCGATGGCGCGGAACGTTCCGTCGAGTCGGACGTCGCCGGTGGTGGTCAGTCCGTCCGCGTCGAGTGCGACGTCGCCCTGGTGGGCGAACAGGCCATCGGTGCAGACGAGGGCCTCGTCGATGCCGGCGCCGCACATTCGGACCTGCCCGTCGGCATGGAAACCGTGGGCGCACTGCGGGTCCCGATCCAGGTAGGCGCTACCTGAGCAGTTGAGGCCGGTCAGGTCCAGCGCGACACCGGCCGGATTGTCGAAGCGGCCACTGGTGCAGGTGAGCTGGCGGGTCAGTACCGCGCCGATCAGTCGTACCCCGCCGTCGGCGTGGAACCCCCGGTCGAGGTACACGTCCTTCGCGGCCAGCCGTTCGGCCTCGATGGCGGCGCCACATCGGCTGGTGAAGGTACTGGCGGTGCAGCTCACCTCGCCGTCGATCTGCGCGCCCACCAGGCGTACGGTCCCCTCGGCACGCAGTCCCTGGTCGAGGTAGCAGCCGAGTTCCGCGCGGAGTGAGTCGGCGCGCAGCGCCACGCCGTCAGGGTTCTCGAGTCGCGCCCTGCGGAACGACACGGTGGTCGCCCGTGCCCAGCAGAGCCGGACCTCCCCGGTGGCGCGGAAGTCCCGGTCGCCGCGCAGTTCCCCGCCCACGGTCACCGACGTCGCGTCGAGCGCCAAGCCGGAGCCGTTGTCGAACCGCGCGGAGCGAAGATCGAGATCCTTTCCGACGTGGCTGGACGCCAGAAGCACCTCTCCTGAGACCTTCGCACCGTCGAGACGGACCGATCCCTCGACGACCATCGCCGGTCCGTTGAACGCTGTGCGGCCCGGGCGGTGTTCGAGGGAGGTCTCGCTGAGTCTCAGGTCCTCCTTGATCTGCGCGCCGGCGAAACTCGTCCGGATCAGGTGGCACTTGAGGGCGCTGATGCCCTTGGTCGCGACGATCTCGTCGGCGTGCAGGCCGGTCATCCGGCAGTCGACGAACTCGATGAGTTCGTCGCAGTTAGCCCAGGACAGGTCCACGTCGTCGGCGAAGTGGCAGTCGGTGAACCGCAGGCCGTGCTTGAGGTGCTGCCGGGACAGGTCCAGCCGCCCCTCGATCCGCACCTTGTTCAGGGTCACCCGGTCGACGTCCGGGATCGGGTGGCTGCACAGGGAGCGGACGAAGTCCGCCCGTAGGGTCTGACCCTCGAACTGGGTGAACCTGTCCTCCGGGTCGCCGGCGACGAGGCCCGTGTGTTCGCGTAGCGTGGGTTCGATCTTCCTGCCGCACACGATGCCCCCGAGCGCGGGTGGGGTTCGGTTGCGTGTCCGAACCGGGCCTGAAGAATCGTAACTTTCGGTGCGGGTCGGGCAGGCGCGATCGCCGGCATCCGGCGTGCGGGCGGGGGCTTCGGCGGACGGCGCGGGTGCCCGGTCGCTCACCCGGCGGTGAGCCGTCCAGGCCGGTTCAGCGTCCGTTCCAGCGCAGGATGACCGGGCGGCCGTGCTCGTAGCCGAGGACGGAGACGGTGGCGGTGTCCAGGCGCAGCTTGCCGCCGCCGGCGGGCGGCAGGCCGATCCAGCGGGCGCCCAGCACCCGGAGGCTGTGCCCGTGGCCGACCAGGGCGACGCTGCCGCGGTCCAGCAGGGGAGTGACCCGGGTCAGGAGTCGGTCGATGCGGGCGCCGATCTGCTCCGGCGTCTCCCCGCCGGGGCCGCCGTCGGCCCAGATGTTCCATCCCGGGTGGTCGGCCTGGATGTCGTCGCTGGTGCGGCCCTCGTAGTCGCCGTAGTTCCACTCGGCCAGGTCGTCGTCGACCGCGTCGACGGTGAGGCCGGCGAGCTGGGCGGTGCGCAGGGCGCGCTGGCGGGGACTGGCCAGGACCCGGGCGAAGCGGCGGCCCACCAGCACGCCGCCGAGGGCGCGGGCCTGTCGCTCGCCGTCGGGTGTCAGCGGCAGGTCGGTGTACGAGGTGTGCCGGTGGCTGGCACTCCAGGTGGTCTCGCCATGGCGTACCAGCACGATCTCGCTCACCCGCCCAGTTAACCACCGGTCGGTGGCTCGGGCCGGGCGAGCGTCCGCTCGATCGCCACCAGGTCACCTATCTTCCTAGGATGCCCTAGCGGAGGTGGCACCCCTCACCCGGTTTGCGGTCGACGACACCGGGCAAGCGACGAAGACCCGCACCCGATCGAAGGTCGAGGAGGCGAGATGAGCTTCACCGAGAAGGCGAAGAACAAGGCCGAGGAGCTGAGCGGCGCCGCGAAGGAGCGGCTCGGCGACATGACCGACAACGAGCGGATGCGCGCCGAGGGAGCCACCCAGCAGAGCACGGCCAAGGCGCGGCAGGCCGGCGAGCACGTCAAGGATGCCGGTCGCGACGTCCGGAGCTCGTTCGAGAAGTGATGCGGAAGTGCGCGGGGGCCACCGGTTCAACCGGTGGCCCCCGCGGCCGTCTCCGGCTTGCAATCGGTACCGGGGTACGGGCTTACCGTCGGAGGATGAGCCTGACCGACGAGACCTGGGTGCCGGGGTCGTGCGCCCTGCCGACGGTGGACCGGCCACTGCGGATGGCCGAGTTCGACGACCTGTTCGCGACCGCGCTGCGCGGCCAGGCCAGGCCCGCGCCGGCCGCCCTGATCTGGGATTTCGCGCCGAAGGCCGCGGCCCGGGTACGGGAGTTGATCGAGCGGGAGTCCGCCTGCTGCCGGTTCTTCGTCTTCACGGTCTCCGCCTCGGCGGCGACCGTCCGGGTCGAGGTGGCCGTTCCGGAAGCGCACGTCGACGTGCTGGACGCGTTGGCCGGGCGGGCGGCGCGGAGCCTGCGGTGACGGGCCTGCGCAGCGGGGAACTGGCCCGGGCGGCCGGGGTCCATCCGCAGACGGTGCGCTACTACGAGCGGCGGGGACTGCTGGCGGAGCCGGAGCGTACCGCCGGTGGGCATCGGGTGTATCCGGCCGAGGCGGTGTCGGTGCTGCGGGCGGTCCGGGCGGCGCAGCGGTTGGGGTTCTCGCTGGCGGAGGTGGCCGGACTGCTGGGCGTACGGGCGGGTCGGCGGTCCGGGGCGGCGGACCTGCGACGGCAGGCGGTGGGGAAGCTGGCCGAGGTGCAGGAGCGGATCGCGGAGTTGCAGGTGGCCGCGGCGGCGCTGCGGGCGGCGGTGGAGGCGGGCTGCGCCGATCTGGTGGAGTGCGCCGGCCGGGAGTCCTGTCCGATCCCGTTCGAGGCGTCGGGTGGGGGCGTCGCGGGTGGTGGTTAGGGTCGCGGCGTGACGGTGCTGCGTTCCCTGGTGTTGTTCGTGCTGGCCGCGCTGGCGGAGATCGGCGGTGCGTGGCTGGTCTGGCAGGGCTGGCGGGAGCAGCGGGGCCTGTGGTGGGTGGCGGCCGGGGTGGTGGCGTTGGGGGCGTACGGGTTCGTGGCGACGTTGCAGCCGGATGCGAACTTCGGGCGGATCCTGGCGGCGTACGGAGGTGTGTTCGTGGCCGGTTCGCTGGTGTGGGGGATGGTGGTGGACGGCTTCCGCCCGGATCGGTGGGACGTGACCGGGGCGGTGATCTGCCTGGCCGGCGTGGCGGTGATCATGTACGCGCCGCGGGGCGCGTGAGACGCGGCGGCGCCCCGCGACACGGGTCGCGGGGCGCCGGCGGGTGGTGCGGGGTCAGTCGTCGCGGTGGGCGGCCCACCAGGACTGGCCGGCCTCGGGCAGGGTGTCGATCGGGTCGTAGTAGGCGTAGCGCTTGTTGAGCGCTTCGAGGTCGGCCGACTCGATCGAGGTGCGGTAGTTCTTGGTCCAGTAGGAGATGCCGCGTTCGCGGTCGTACTCGGTCAGCATGTGCACCCAGCGCTTGCCGACGAAGGGGACGTCGCAGACGATGCGCGGGGTGGCGTAGCCGGGCAGGTAGCCCATGATGTCGTGCTGGAGCTGCTGGGCGTGCCAGACGGGGACCCGCCAGTGCTCGGCGTTGGGGATCATGTCGCACATGTAGAAGTAGTACGGCAGGATGCCCGCCTCGCCCTGGAGTGCGAAGCAGAGGTCGAGCAGGTCCTCGCTGGTGGCGTTGACGCCGCGCATGAGCACGCCCTGGTTGCGGACGTCGCGGACGCCGACGTCGAGGGCGGTCTGGGCGGCCTTGGCGACCAGGGGGGTGATCGACTGGGCGTGGTTGACGTGGGTGTGGATGGCCAGGTTGACGCCGCGGCGGGCGGCGGTGCGGGCGACCCGCTCCAGGCCTTCGACGACGTCGTTCTGGAGCCAGTGCTGGGGCAGGCCCATGAGGGCCTTGGTGGCGAGCCGGATGTCGCGGACGGTCTCCAGCTCCAGCAGCCGCATCAGGTACGACTCGAGGTTGCGCCACGGCACGTTGGCCACGTCGCCGCCGGAGACGACGACGTCACGGACGCCGGGGTGGGCCTTGAGGTACGCGATGTGGGCGTCGTAGCGGTCGACGGGCTTGAGGGTGAGCTTGAGCTTGTCGACGGCGGGGGTGGAGTTGCCGACCAGGTCCATGCGGGTGCAGTGGCCGCAGTACTGGGGGCAGGTGGAGAGCAGTTCGGCGAGCACCTTGGTGGGGTAGCGGTGGGTGAGGCCCTCGGCGACCCACATGTCGTGCTCGTGGAGGCTGTCGCGGCTGGCGTACGGGTGTGACGGCCAGTCGGTGCGCCGGTCGGAGGCGACGGGGATCATGTAGCGCCGGACCGGGTCGGCGAGGAACGCCTCGGTGGTCATCGGCGCGAACGGCACCATCGTGTTGATCATCTGTGGCGGCACCAGCATGGACATGGTGGCCAGGGCCTTCTGGTCGGCCTCGAGGTCGGCGTAGAAGGTCTCGTCGACGGTGTCGCCGAGGACGGTGCGCAGCTGCTTGATGTTCTTGACGCAGTTGACGCGCTGCCACTGGGCGTTCTCCCACTGCTCGCGGGTGACGTGTCGCCAGCCGGGGAAGCGGGCCCAGTCGGGTTCGACCAGGGGGCTGCGGCGGTATTCGTAGGGCTGCCCGGCGGTCGGTACGGCGACCGGGGCGTGACGAGGCCCCGGGATGGTGTCAACCGGTTGGGTCTGGGTCACGGCCCCTCCTCGGATTGGTGGCTCGGTTTGATCAACGATCACGAAGGCTACTGGAAAATATCCGGTGAAGAAATTAGTCTGCCGTAAGTTTTCCCGCGATGCGAGCCCTGACCAGGGCATCGGGCGGCAACAGGGGGAGGTCGGCGTGACGTCACCGGTGGGTCTGCACCGCGTCGTGGAACCGGCGGGAGTGCTGCCGCAGGCGGCCTGGCGGCTGGACGCCAGGCCCGAGATCGCCCCGAACGAGGTGCGCATCCGGGTGCAGCGGCTCAACCTGGACGCGGCGAGCTTCCGGCAGCTGTCGGAGAAGCACGGCGGGGACGGGGAGAAGGTCCGCGCCGAGGTGCTCGACATCGTCGCCACCCGGGGCAAGATGCAGAACCCGGTGACCGGTTCGGGCGGCATGCTGATCGGCACCGTCGAGGAGGCCGGCCGGCGCTCGCCGCTGGGCCTCAAGGCCGGTGACCGGGTGGCGACGCTGGTGTCGCTGACCCTGACGCCGCTGACCATCCTCGACGGGCTGGCCCGCTGGGACGGGCGCAGCGAGCAGGTGCCGTGCGACGGGTACGCGATCCTGTTCGCCCGCTCCATCGCCGCGGTACTCCCCGACGACCTGCACCCGGAGCTGTCCCTGGCGGTGCTGGACGTGTGCGGGGCGCCGGCGTTGACCGCGCGGGTGGTGGCCGAGCAGGTGGCGCGGCGCCAGCGCGAGGGTGATCCCCGGCCGGTGGGTGTCGCGGTGATCGGTGGGGCCGGCAAGAGCGGGTCGCTGTCGCTGGCGGCGGCGCGGCGGGCGGGCGCGGGTCGTACCGTCGGGGTGGTGCCGGTGGTCGCGGAGCGCGACGCGCTGGCGGGGGTGGGTCTGGCCGACGCGGTCGCGTTGGCCGACGCCCGTGATCCGGTGGCGTTGTCGACGGCGGTGACCACCGCGTTGGGTGCGCCGGCGGACGTGACGGTGGTCTGCGTGGACGTGCCGGGCTGTGAGCACGGCGCGGTGCTGGCCACGGCCGACGGCGGCACGGTGATCTTCTTCTCGATGGCGACGAGCTTCGCGGCGGCGGCGTTGGGTGCGGAGGGCCTGGCGGCGGACGTGACGATGCTGGTGGGCAACGGGTACGTGCCGGGGCACGCGGAGCTTGCGTTGCAGTTGTTGCGGGCCGAGCCCGGGGTCCGTGCGTTGTTCACCTCCCGGCTGGCGGCAGACTGAACCCCATGACGAACCCCTCGACGACGCGCCCCTCGACGTTGTACCGCGGTGGCGTGCTGCACTGTCCGGCGGAGCCGAGCGCCACGGCGTTGCTGGTGCGCGACGGCCGCATCGCCTGGTTGGGTGTCGACGCGGACGCGCCGGCCGCCGATCGGGTGGTGGAGCTCGACGGTGCGCTGGTGACCCCGGCGTTCGTGGACGCGCACGTGCACGCCACGGACACCGGCCTGGCGCTGTCGGGGCTGGACCTGTCGTCGGTGCGGTCGGCGGGGGAGCTGCTGGACGCGGTCGCCGCGTTCGCGGGTCGGCTGCCGGCGGACGCGGTGGTGCTGGGGCACGGGTGGGACGAGTCGAACTGGGCGGACCCCACGCTGCCGGACGCGGACGCGGTGGACCGGGCGGCGGGTGGCCGGCGGGTGTACCTGTCGCAGGCGTCGATCCATTCGGCGTTGGTGTCGCGGGCGTTGCTGGCGGCGTGTCCGGAGGCGGCCGCGGCGCCGGGTTTCGACGCGTCGGGGTGGTTGCGGCGGGACGCGCACCATGTGGTGCGGGCGGCGGCGCAGGGGTCGGTGACGCGGGCGCAGCGGGTGGCGGCGCAGCGGGTGGCCCTGGCGCACGCGGCGTCGTTGGGGATCGCTGCGGTGCACGAGTGCGGTGGTCCGGAGATCTCCGACGAGGAGGACTTCACGGGCCTGCTGGGTGTCTCCGGGGACGGGGTGCCGGAGGTGTACGGGTACTGGGGTGAGCTGGGTGGCGCGGCGCGGGCCCGGGAGCTGGGTGCGGTGGGCGCCGGGGGTGACCTGTTCGCCGACGGGGCGTTGGGGTCGCGGACGGCGCACGTGTCGGCGGCGTACCTGGACGGGGAGCCGGGCGGGTGCGGGCACGGGTACGTCACGGCCGAGCAGGTGCGGGACCATCTGCTGGACTGTGCGGCGCACGGCATGCAGGGCGGTTTCCACGCCATCGGCGACGCGGCGATCTCGACGGTGCTGGAGGGTTTCGCGGGGGCGGCGGCGCGGCTGGGCACGGAAAGGTTGCGGGCGGCCCGGCACCGGATCGAGCACGCGGAGATCATGAGCAAGCGGTTGATCGCCGGGTTCGTGGAGTACGGGATCGTGGCGTCGATGCAGCCGGCGTTCGACCGGTTGTGGGGTGGCGCGGGGCGGATGTACGAGTCGCGGCTGGGCCTGGACCGGTCGTTGGAGTCGAATCCGATGGGTGCGATGCACTCGGTCGGGGTGGCGTTGGCGTTCGGGTCGGACTCGCCGGTGACGCCGCTGGATCCGTGGGGTTCGGTGCGGGCGGCGGCGGCGCACCACAACCCGGTGCAGCGGATGAGTGTGCGGGCGGCGTTCGCGGCGCACACCCGGGGCGGCTGGCGGGCGGTGCATCTGGACAACGAGGGCGTGATCGCGTTGGGTGCGCCGGCGACGTTCGCGGTGTGGTCGACGCCGGCGGGCGTGGAGCGGGGTCTGCCGGTGGTGCAGGCGGAGGATCCGGAGGCGCGGGGTGCGGACGATCCGACGCCGCTGCCGGTGTGCCGGGCGACGGTGCTGCGCGGTGAGGTCATCTACGAGGAAGGCGTTTCGTGAGCGAGCTTGCGAGCGAACCATCGACACAGTGTGACGCCGGCACGGCGTCGCCGAGCGCGGCGAGGTGACGGCGTGACAGGGAAGCTTGACCTGGATCCGGTGCTGGTGGCCCGGGCGCGGGAGTTGGCGCGGCGCGCCGGGCAGCCGGTGGTGGATCTGGCGCGCAGCCACACCACGGTGTCGGTGGAGCGGGCGGTGCTGCGGCTGGCCGGGGTGACCGGTGCGGATCCGGACGGCATTCCGTGGGTGAACCGCCTCGTCGACGCGGTGGTCGCCGACATCGGGTTGGGTCACGGGGTGGCGGCGCCGGTGTTCGACGCGATGGCCCGGGAGGGCCTGACCGATGTGACGTTGCTGGCGCAGAAGGCGGCGGCCGGGTCGGTGCGGTTCGGGGTGCCGGCGGGGAAGGCGGCCACCTCGGCGCGGAAGGCGGCCCGTAAGGCGGTCGGCGCGGGGATCCGGCAGGTGGACCGGCGGCGGGTCGAGCGGGACCGGCTGGTGAAGCGGTACGGGGATCCGAAGCAGCGGCCGTGGATCTATCTGATCGTGGCCACCGGCGACATCTACGAGGACATTCCGCAGGCGCAGGCGGCGGCGCGGGCCGGCGCGGACGTGATCGCGGTGATCCGGTCGACGGGTCAGTCGCTGTTGGACTATGTGCCGGAGGGCGCGACCCGGGAGGGTTTCGCCGGCACGTACGCCACGCAGGAGAACTTCCGGCTGATGCGGGCCGCTCTGGACGAGTCGTCGAAGGAGCTGGGCCGGTACGTGCGGCTGACGAACTACGCGTCGGGGCTGTGCATGCCGGAGATGGCGACCCTCGCGGGCCTGGAACGCCTGGACATGATGCTCAACGACTCGATGTACGGGATCCTGTTCCGCGACATCAACCCGATCCGTACGTTCGTTGACCAGCGGTTCTCCCGGCAGGTGCACGCCCGGGCGGGGATCATCATCAACACCGGTGAGGACAACTACCTGACCACCGCGGACGCGGTGGACGAGGCGCACACGGTGACGGTGTCGCAGCTGCTCAACGAGTACTTCGCGCACGAGGCGGGGTTGGCGGACTGGCAGTTGGGGCTGGGGCACGCGTTCGAGATCAACCCGGAGGTGCCGGAGTCGTTCCGGTTGGAGTTGGCGCACGCGCTGCTGGCCCGGGAGTTGTTCCCCGACGCGCCGTTGAAGTGGATGCCGCCGACGAAGCACATGACCGGGGACGTGTTCCGGGGCAACCTGCTCGACGGGTTCTTCAACCTGGTGGGCACCATGACCGGGCAGGGGATCCTGCTGGTGGGGATGATGACGGAGGCGGTGGTGACGCCGTGGTTGTCGGACCGGGACATCGCCCTGCAGAACGTCCGCTACGTGCTGGGTGCGGCCGGTGGGCTGCACGAGGACTTCGTGCCGGCGGCGGGCGGGTTCATCCAGCAGCGCGCCAACCGGGTCCTCGGCGAGGCCCTCGACCTGCTGGAGCGCATCGGTGACCAGTCGCTGTTGACGGCGATCGCCGAGGGCACGTTCGGGATCATGAAGCGGCCCGCGGACCGGGGCAAGGGCCTCGACGGGGTGGCCCGGCACGAGGCCGGCTACTTCAACCCGGCGTCGGACCTGCTTGAGGAAGGGGCGACCCGATGAGCAGCGAGGAGCGCAGCGCCTTCCACGGTCACCCGGTGGAGCCGGGCGACAAGCGGGTCGTGCGGCCGTACGGGGACACCAGCGGCGACGGGATGGTGCAGATCAGTTTCACCCTGCCGGTGCCGCACACGAAGCGGGCCGAGGGCGCGGCGGTGCAGCTGGCGAACAAGATGGGCATGGACCCGGCGATGCTGGTGCACGCCAAACCGATCGGTGACGGGTTCACCTTCTTCGTCGTCTACGGGCGGGTCAACCACCTGGTGGACATGTCCAAGGTGCACGTGGTGGAGCGGGACTACCCACTGCTGGGCGCCAAGGAGGTCAACGCGGTGGTGAAGCAGCGGTTGCGGCGCAAGCTGTCGGTGGTGGGGGCGTGCATCGGCACCGACGCGCACACCGTGGGCATCGACGCGATCCTCAACGTCAAGGGCATCGCCGGTGAGAAGGGCCTGGAGTACTACCGGGAGTTGAAGGTCACCAACCTGGGTGCGCAGGTCAGCGTGCCGGAGCTGGTGGAGGCCGCCCGGGTGGAGAAGGCCGACGCGGTGCTGGTGTCGCAGGTGGTGACGCAGCGCGACGCGCACCTGCACAACACCCGGGAGATGTCGGCGGCGTTCCGGGAGGCGATGCCGGCGGGGAAGCGGCCGCTGCTGATCGTCGGCGGGCCGCGGTTCGACGAGACGATGACCGCCGAGCTGGGCGTGGACCGCATCTTCGGCCGGGGCACCACCCCCGGTGAGGTCGCGTCGTACCTGGTCCACGCGTTGATCACGAACAGGAAGCAGAAGGCATGAGCGAGCAGGACCCCCGGGTCGGGTTGACCGTCACCCACCGCCGGTACGTGCCGTACTCCCACGCCCACTACGCGGGGAACCTGGTCGACGGGGCGTACGCGGTGGGGTTGTTCGGGGACGTCGCCACGGAGGTGTGTATCCGCACCGACGGTGACGAGGGGCTGTTCGCGTCGTACTCGGACGTGCAGTTCCGGGCGCCGATGAAGGCCGGAGACGTGCTGGAGGTGCTGGCCACGGTGACCCGGGTGGGCACCCGTAGCCGGACCATCGACTTCGAGGCGCGGGTGGTGTGCCGCGGGCGTCCGGACAAGGGTGAGTCGGCCGCGGAGGTACTCGACACCCCGATCGTGGCGGTCACCGCGACCGGCACCGTGGTAGTCCCGCCAGTTCAGTGAGCGTCGCGGTCTGCGCCGACGTCGGGTCGACGTACACGAAGGTCGCGGTGGTGGACCTGGACGGCGGCCGGCTGGTGGCGGCGGCGTCGGCGCCGACGACGGTCGGCACGGACGTGCTGCACGGCCTGGACGCGGCCGTCGCGGCGGCCACCGCCGGTCTCGACGCCGCCGGGGCGCCCTGGTACGTGTGCTCGTCGGCCGGTGGTGGGTTGCGGCTGGCCGTGGTCGGCTACGAGCCTCTCGTCACGGCTCAGGCGGGCCGGCGGGTGGGCCTGTCGGCGGGGGCGAACGTGGTGCACGTGGCCGCCGGGCGGCTCGGCGCGGCGGAGCTTGCCGCGTTGCGGGCGGCCCGCCCGGACGTGGTGCTGCTGGTCGGTGGCACCGACGGCGGTGACGCCGAGGTGCTGACCCACAACGCGACGCGGCTGGCGAAGGCCCGCTGGCGGGTGCCGGTGGTCCTCGCCGGCAACGCCGACGCCCGGGTGGAGCTGTGCGACCTGCTGGCGGCGGCGAAGGTGCCGGTGACGGCGGCGGAGAACGTGCTGCCCCGCATCGGGGTGCTCGCCCCGGCGTCGGCGCGCGCGGCGATCCGGGAGGTGTTCCTGCGGCACGTCATCGGCGGCAAGCGGCTGTCGCGGGGTGGCCGGTTCGCGGCCCTGGTGCGGGCCGCCACGCCGGACGCGGTGCTGACCGGGGTGGAGGTGCTGGCCGACAGCCTCGGCGGTGACCTGGTGGTGGTGGACGTGGGTGGCGCCACCACCGACGTGTACTCGGTGCTCACCCCCGACGAGCGGGACACCGGCCCGGGCCGGGAGGTCGCCGGGACGCTGTGGCGGGCCCGGACCGTGGAGGGTGACCTGGGCATGCGGTGGTCCGCGCCGGGGGTGGTGCGGGCGGCGGTCGAGGAACGCCTGCTGGACCCGGCGCAGGTCGACGACCTGGCCGCCGCGGCGGCGGCCCGCGCCGCCGACCCGGGGTTCCTGCCCGGCGGCGACGCCGACCGGGCGGCCGACCGGCGGATCGCGGCCCTGGCGGCGACGGTGGCGGTGCGCCGGCACGCCCGGGGTGGCGCCACCGGTGAGCGGGGTGGGCGGGACCTGCGCGACGTGCGGCTGCTGGTGGGTTCCGGTGGGGTGCTGCGGCACGCCGACCCGGGCGACGCCGGTCAGGTCCTCGCGGCGGTGCTGACCGACTTCGCCGGCGGGTGGCCGGTGCCGCGCGACGCCCGCCCGGTGGTCGACGTGGACTACGTGCTGGCCGCGGCGGGGCTGCTGGCCGACGAGCATCCGGGGGTGGCGCGGGGGTTGCTGCGTCACCACCTCGGCGGGCATTGAGACGCGCCGACGCGACACGCCGTGGTCAAACACACGACTGGCCGGGGGTGGGTTGACAGGATCGGGGGGTTGGCACGTACCGTCTTTGAGTCCTACTACGGGAAGCGGCTGTTGTTCGCTTCGTCCTCTCGCCCGCTGGCCGAGCGGCACGACACACCGGTGCGACGTGGTGTGCGTTAGTCGCGGCGGCCAGGTCCAGCGGGCGGGGGTCGGCGGGGCGGCGCGAACCGGCCGCGGTTACCGGTGTACGGGCAGGGTGAGGTGCACGGCCAGTAGACAACGGCCAGGCGGGGGCAGCCAGTCCACCGTCGGGTCGGTCCGAAGGTCGGCGTGCAGCATCCTCGCCCCACCGGCCGGGGAGGGCCTGGGAGCATCGGGGCGCGGCGTATGCCGCGCCCCGATTTCGTTCCGGGGCGCCGTCAGGACGGGCGGGCCCGCACGTGCAGCCGTTCGCCCTGCGGCCCGAACAGGCTCAGCACCTCCGCCGGCCGCGGATCGGGGTTGGCGACGGCGTGCGGCAGTCGGGTGTCGAACTCGGCGACCTCGCCCTCGGTGAGCAGCAGGTCGTGGTCGCCCAGCAGCAGCCGGACCCGCCCCGACAGCACGTACAGCCACTCGTGGCCCTCGTGGGTCTGCGGTTGCGGGTCGGCGGGGGTGTGCTGCGGGAAGATCTGCTTGAAGGCGCGTACGCCGCCGGGGCGGCGGGTCAGCGGCAGGAACGTGATCCCGTGTCGCACGATCGGGCGGGGACGCACCCGTGGGTCCCCGACCGTTGGGGCGCCGACCAGCTCGTCCAGGGGCACCTGGTGGGCGCGGGCCAGGGGCAGCAGCAGTTCCAGGGTGGGCCGTCGGCCGCCGGACTCCAGCCGGGACAGGGTGCTCACCGAGATGCCGGTCAGCTCGGACAACTCGGTCAGGGTGGTGCCGCGTCGGCGGCGCAGCTCCCGCAGTCGGGCCCCGACCGCCGCCAGCACCGCCGCCTCGTCGTTTGCCATACCGGCAAAGATACTTGCCGGCCGGATCGGGGTCGGCGGATCGTGGGCGGCGACGGCGAGACGACGAAGGGTGCCGACGTGGACGACAGGTACGACGTGGTGGTCATCGGTGGTGGCGCGGCGGGGCTGGCCGGGGCGCTGACCCTGGCCCGGGCCCGCCGCACGGTGCTGGTCATCGACGCGGGACAGCCCCGCAACGCCCCCGCCGCCGGGGTGCACAACCTGCTCGGCCACGACGGGACGCCGCCGGCGCGCCTGTACGAGGCGGGCCGCGCGGAGGTGACCCGGTACGGCGGGCACCTGGTCGACGGCACGGCCGAGCAGGCCACCGCCGACGGCGACGGTTTCCGGGTGCGGCTGTCCGACGGGCGGGACGTGCACGCCCGCCGGCTGCTGGTCACCACCGGTGGAGTCGACGAGCTGCCCGACGTGCCCGGCCTCGCGGCGCGGTGGGGACGCGACGTGCTGCACTGCCCGTACTGCCACGGCTTCGAGGTCCGCGACCGGCGGATCGGGGTGCTGGCCGCCGGGCCGCTCGGCGTGCACCAGGCGCTGCTGTGGCGGCAGTGGAGCCCGCACGTCATCCTGCTGACCCACGACGGCCCCACGCCCGACCCGGAGCAGGTCGAGCGGCTCGCCGCCCGCGGGATCGCCGTCGTGCCCGGCCCGGTCACCGCCGTGCGCACCGACGACGACACCCTCACCGGTGTGCTGCTCGCCGACGGCGACCGCGTCGCCCTGGACGCCCTGGCCGTCGCCGCCCGGCTGCACGCCCGCTCCGTCGTGCTGACCGGGCTCGGCCTGACCCCGGTCGACGTCGAGCTGGCCGGGCAGGTGGTCGGCGCGCAGATCCCCGCCGACCCGACCGGCGCCACCACGGTGCCCGGCGTGTGGGTGGCCGGCAACGTCGCCGACCTGCGCGCGCAGGTGGCCACCGCCGCGGCCGCCGGGATGACCGCCGGTGCCGCGATCAACGCCGACCTGGTCGACGCGGACACCCGCGACGCCGTGGCCGCGCACCGGCGGCTGCGCGCCACCATGCACGAACGCGACACCTGGGAGGAGCGCTACCGGTCCCGGCCGGCGGTGTGGAGCGGCCGCCCCAACCCGCAGCTGGTCGCCGAGGCGGCCGACCTGCCCGCCGGGCGGGCCCTCGACGTGGGCTGCGGGGAGGGCGCCGACGCCGTGTGGCTGGCCGGGCGCGGCTGGCAGGTCACCGCCGTCGACCTGGCCGAGGTCGCCGTGGCGCGGGCCGCCGGTCACGCCACCGACGCCGGGGTCGCCGACCGCACCACCTTCATCCAGGCCGACCTGCGGCACGAGCCGCTGCCCGGCACCGGCTACGACCTGGTCACCGCCCAGTACGTGCACCTGCCCGCCGAGCAGCAGCGCGAACTGTGGCAACGGCTGGCCGACGCGGTCGCCCCCGGCGGCACCCTGCTCATCGTCGGGCACCACCCGGCGGACCTGCGGACCGGGGTGCGCCGCCCGCACCTGCCGGAGCTGATGTTCACCGCCGCGCAGGTCGCCGACACCCTCGACCCGCACCGGTGGGCGGTGACCGCCGAGGACCGGCCGCGGGAGATCACCGACCACGACGGGCGGGCCGCCACCGTACGCGACGCCGTGCTGGTCGCCCGGCGGCGCTGACCGCCGTCGCCGCCGCCCCGACCCCTCAGCGGCGGATCACGCCGAGGTCGGTGGCGGTGGCGACCGCGGCGGTACGCGAGTCGACGCCGAGCTTGGCGTAGATCCGCGCCAGATGGGACTTGACGGTGCCCTCGGTGAGGTGGAGTCGCCGCCCGATCCCGCGGTTCGACAGGCCCTCGGCGACCAGGGTGAGCACCTCCGTCTCGCGTCGGGTCAGGGCGGTCGCCGGGGCGCGCAGCCGGTTCATCAGCCGGTCGGCGACGGCCGGCGCCAGCGTGGTGCGGCCGGCCGCCGCCGTGCGCACGGCGGCGGCCAGTTCCTCGGGCGGGGCGTCCTTGAGCAGGTAGCCGGTGGCGCCGGCTTCGATGGCGGGCAGGGTGTCGGCGTCGGAGTCGTAGGTGGTGACGATCAGCACCCGGGGGGCGCCGGGGCGGGCGGTGATGGCGGCGGTGGCCTCGGCGCCGGTCATGCCCCTGCCGAACCGCAGATCCATCAGCACGACGTCGATGTCGCCCTCGGCGGCGCGGGCGACGGCCTGTTCCGCCGTGGCGGCCTCGGCCACCACGAGCAGGCCGGCTTCGGTCTCCAGCACGGCGCGCAGCCCGGCCCGCACGACGGGATGGTCGTCGGCCAGCAGCAGGCGGATCTGTCCGGCCGTCACGGCCCGGCCTCGACCCTGACGTCGGGTGCGGGGTCGGTGACCGGGAGCCGCGCGCTGAGGGTGGTGCCGTGGCCGGGGGCGGACCGGACGGTGAAGGTGCCGCCCAGAGCACGTACCCGGGCCCGGGCGCCGGGCAGGCCGAAGCCGCCGCCGTCCGGATCGGCCGGGGGCGGTCGGCGCGGGTCGAAGCCGGTCCCGTCGTCGACGACGTCGAGGGCGACCTGGCCGTCCAGGTAGCCGAGGGTGACCTCGGCGGTGCTCGCGTCGGCGTGGCGGACCGCGTTGGCCAGGGCGGACTGGGCGACGCGCAGCAGGGCGACCTCGTGCGCGGTCGGCAGCGGCACCGGCTCCCCGGTCAGGTGGAAGTGGGCGTCGAGCCGGTCGCGGGCGCTGGTGGTGGCGCACAGCCGCCGCAGGGCGTCGGCGAGGGTGGTCCCTTCCAACGCGGGCGGGGTGAGGGCGGTGACGAAGCGGCGGGCCTCGGCGAGGTTGTCCGCGGCGGCCTGGCGGGCCTGCTCCACGTAGCCGGCGGCGGCGCCGGAGGTGTCGGGCAGCGTGCGTCCGGCGGCGCGCAGCAGCAACTGGATGCTGGACAGCCCCTGGGCGAGGGTGTCGTGGATCTCCCGGGCGAGGCGTTCACGTTCCGCCAGCACACCGGCGGCGTGCTGGGCGGCGGCCAGGTCCGCGCGGGCGACGGTGAGCTCCTCGATCAGCCGCCGGCGTCGCTCACTCTCCCGGTACAGGGCCTGGTAACTCCACACCACCGCCACCGCCACCGCCGCGCCCAGGGCCGGACCGACCACGGTGCCCGCACCCCACCCGCCCTGGTGGGCGGCGGAGGCGAGGATCGCCGCGAGCGTGGTGACGGCGACCGCCGCCAGGCCGGCCCGGCGCGGCAGGACGTGCAGGTGGAGGAAGTACAGGGGGAAGGCCAGCCACACCCCGTCGGCGGAGAGCACCAGCAGCACCACCCACACCGCGCCCACGGCGACCAGCCACCAGAGCACGGCGCGGTGGCCGGCCCCGCCGCGGCGCAGCAGCCCGCCCGCCGCGTACGCCAGGGCCAGCGCCGCGGCGGCGGCGACGACGCCGGGCGCGCGCGGGTCGGCGTCGACCACGGCCCGGCCGGCGGCCAGCCCGAGGAGCCCGACCATCAGCAGGTGCAGGCACCAGGCCAGGGTCCGGGCGCCCGAGGTGGCGGCGGTCGTGTTCACGGTCCCTCCAGCGTAGGCGCCGGTCACCGGATCTCCCTCTGCCGAAAGATGCAAGTCGGCTGCCGCCGTTCGACCCGCGAAGTACCGTCGCCGGCCAGATGTTCCCGGCGGCCCGCCCGGCGACGGTGGAGGGACACCGCTTCCACCGTCGAAAGGGCCACCCCGTCGTGTTTGTCGCCTGGAGAGACCTGCGGTTCGCCCGCGGGCGCTTCGCCCTGATGGGGGCCGTCATCGCGCTCATCAGCGCACTGGTCGGGCTGGTGTCCGGCCTCACCGCCGGCCTGGCCCGGGACAATGTCTCCGCGATCACCGGCCTGCCCGCCGACCGGATCGCCTTCGGCCCGTCCGGCGACGGCCAGGGCCCGTCGTACGCCGACTCCTCGGTCACCGAACGGCAGTGGCGGCGGTGGGCCGCGGCCCCCGGCGTGACCCGGGCGGAACCGCTGGGCATCACCACCACCAGGGCCACCGCCGGCGGCACGACCGTCGGCGTGACCGTCTTCGGCGTACGTCCCGGATCCGCGCTGGCGCCCGACGGCGGCACGATCGACGACCGGTCGGTGGTGCTCTCCGGACCCGCCGCCGAGGACCTCGGCGTACGGGCCGGTGACGCCGTCGACCTCGCCGGGCGGGCGCTGACCGTCGCCGCCGTCCGGGGCGACGCCTCCTACAGCCACACCCCGGTGGTCTGGACCAGCCTCGACACGTGGCGGGCGGCCGCGCCTCCGACCGCCGCCGGCGAGGGCCGCACCGCCACCGTCGTCGCCCTGGACGTCACCTCCGACGCCGACGTCGAGGCCACCGACGCCGCCGTCGGCACCCGGAGCGTCCCGCTGTCGGAGTCGCTGTCCGCGGTCGGCTCCTACCCGGCCGAGAACGGTTCCCTGCAGCTGATGCGGGGCTTCCTGTTCGTCATCGCCGCCCTGGTCATCGGGGCCTTCTTCAGCGTGTGGACCATCCAGCGCAGCGCGGACCTGGCTGTGCTCAAGGCCCTGGGCGCCGCCACGGCGAACCTGCTGCGTGACGCGCTCGGCCAGGCCGTCGTCCTGCTCGGCGTCGGCACCGCCGCCGGCACCGCCGTCGCCGTCGCCGTCGGCGCCCTGGTCACCGCCGCGGCCGTGCCGTTCCGGCTCACCCCCGCCACGGTCCTCGCACCCGCCGCCGTCATCGTCGTCCTCGGCGCGCTGGGGGCGGCCCTGTCCATCGGACGGATCACCTCCGTCGACCCGCTGACCGCCCTGGGGAGCGCCCGATGAGCCTCAACCTGACCGACGTCACCCTCACCTACCCCGACGGCGCTGGCCGGCTGACCGCCCTCGATCACGTCACCCTCGACGTCCCCCGGGGCACCCTCACCGCCGTGGTCGGCCCCTCCGGCTCCGGCAAGTCCAGCCTCCTCGCCGTCGCCGCGACCCTCGTCACCCCCGACGCCGGCACCGTGACCATCGACGGCACCCCCACCACCGGCATGAGCCGGGCCGAACTGACCGGCCTGCGTCGCCACCGCATCGGCATCGTCTTCCAGCAGCCGAACCTGCTGCCCGCCCTCACCGCCGTCGAACAACTCCAGGTCATGGCCCACCTGGGCGGGCGCTCCGCCGCCCACGCCCGGTCGCGGGCCATCGACCTGCTGCACGCCGTCGGCCTCGCCGACCAGGCCGGAAGGCGCCCCCACCAGCTCTCCGGCGGCCAACGCCAGCGGGTCAACATCGCCCGGGCCCTGATGAACGAGCCCACCGTCCTGCTGGTCGACGAGCCCACCAGCGCCCTCGACCACGAGCGCGGCGCCGCGGTGGTCGACCTGATCACCCGCCTCACCCACCGGCAGGCGACCGCCACCGTCCTGGTCACCCACGACCGCACCCACCTCACCGCCGTCGACCGGGTCGTGCAGGTCCACGACGGCCGGCTGAGCGCCGCGGCACCCGGCACGTACGCCGGCGGCGTCGGGTGCGGGTAGCCTTCGGCCCGTGATCGTGGTGAGGTGCCGGTGACGACGCTCGACCGGGAACAGACCCCTACCCCCGCCGAGGTGACCGCCGGCGCGCCCGGGCGGCCCCTGCCGCTGCGCGCGGCCGTGCCCCTGGCAGTGGTCGCCGGGCTGGCGATGCTGGCCGCGTTCCCCCCGTACGGGCTGTGGCCGTTGGCGCCCGTCGGGGTCGCCCTGCTGGCCGCCGCCGTGCACCGGCGTCGGCTGCGGGCCGGCGCCGGGCTGGGTTTCCTGGCCGGGGTGGCGCTGTTCGCGCCGATGCTGGAGTGGACCAACCTGCACACCGGCTACCTGCCGTGGCTGCTGTTGTCGCTGTTGCAGGCGGGCTACCTGGCGCTGCTGGGGGCGGCGACGGCGTGGGTGTCGCCGCTGGCGGACCGGTGGCGCGCCGCCTGGCCGGTGCTGACCGGGCTGCTGTGGGTGGGGCAGGAGGCGCTGCGTGACCGCACCCCGTTCGGCGGGTTCCCGTGGGGTCGGCTGGCGTTCAGCCAGGACGGCTCGCCGCTGCTGCCGCTGGCCGCCCTCGGCGGCGCCCCGCTGGTCACGTTCGCGGTGGCGCTGCTCGGTGGCCTGCTGCTCACCGTCGCCTGGCGGCCCTGGCGCGACCGGCGGCAGGCGCGGGCGTGGCGGCCGGTCGCCGCCACCGTCGCCGCGCTGCTCGCGGTGACCGCCGCCGGGCTGCTCGTCCCCACCGGGGTACGCGGTGCCGGCGACGAGGTGACCGTGGCGATCGTGCAGGGCAACGTGCCCCGGCTGGGCCTGGACTTCAACGCCCAACGCCAGGCGGTGCTCAACAACCACGTCGACGCCACCCTGACCCTCGCCGGGCAGGTCGCCGCGGGCGCACAGCGCCGCCCCGACCTGGTGGTGTGGCCGGAGAACTCCAGCGACATCGACCCGCTGCGCAACCCCGACGCGGGGGCGCGGATCAGTCAGGCCGCCGACGCGATCGGCGCGCCCATCCTGGTCGGCGCGGTGCTGCTCGGCCCCGGCGCCGGGCAGGTCCGCAACGCCGGCCTGCTGTGGCGGCCGGGCACCGGCCCGGACCTGGATCAGCTGTACACCAAGCGGCACCCGGTGCCGTTCGCCGAGTACGTGCCGCTGCGGGACATCGCCCGCCGGGTCAGCGCCGAGGTCGACCGGGTCCGCTCCGACTTCGTGCCCGGCACCACCCCCGGGGTGCTGCGTACCGGGCCGGCGGTGCTCGGCGACGTGATCTGCTTCGAGGTGGCCTACGACGGCATCGTCCGGGACACCGTCGTCGGTGGGGCGCAGCTGCTGGTGGTGCAGACCAACAACGCGACCTTCGACGCCGCCGAGGCGCGCCAGCAGTTGGCGATGGTCCGGTTGCGGGCCGTCGAGCACGGTCGCGCCGCGTTGATGGCCTCCACGGTCGGGGTGTCCGGGTTCGTTACCCCCGACGGCCGGGTATCCGGGGCAACCGGGTTCAACACCGCCGAGGTGGTGGTCCGGCAGATGCGCCTCGGTGACGGGCGCACCCCGGCCACCACGGTCGGGGTGTGGCCGGAGGTGGCCCTGTCGGCGCTCGCGGTCGCCGCGCTCCTGGGCGCGGCCGGGCTGCGCCGCCGGCGGGCCTGAACCGCCACCGACCCGGGCGGACGTCGCGGGCCGGGCAGATGCGGAGGGCAGGCGTGAGCGGGGCGGAACCGAGGACCGGCCATCCCGGCGTGGGGCGGGTGCTGGTGGTCATCCCCACCTACAACGAGGCGGACAACGTCACCGACATCGTGGCGCGGGTCCGGCGGGCCGCCCCCGCGGTGGAGATCCTCGTCGCCGACGACAACAGCCCCGACGGCACCGGCGTCATCGCCGACGCGCTCGCCGACACCGACCCGGCGGTGCACGTGCTGCACCGGGAGGGCAAGCAGGGCCTCGGGGCGGCGTACCTGGCCGGTTTCGCCTGGGCACGCCAGCGCGGCTACGACGCGGTGGTGGAGATGGACGCCGACGGCTCGCACGCCCCGGAGGACCTGCCGGCGCTGCTGGCCGCCGCGGCGGACGCCGACGTGGTGATCGGCTCCCGGTGGACCCGCGGCGCGCGGGTGGTCAACTGGCCGCTGCGGCGGCTGCTGCTGTCGCGCTGCGGCAACCTGTACGCGCGGCTGGCGCTGGGCATGCCGGTCAGCGACGCCACCGGCGGCTACCGGGTGTACCGCACGGCCGCGCTGGAGGCCATCGACCTGGCGTCGGTCTGTTCCCAGGGCTACTCGTTCCAGGTGGAGTTGTCGCGGCTGGCCCACCGGGCCGGGGTGCGGATCGTGGAGGTGCCGATCACCTTCGCCGAGCGGGAACGCGGGGACAGCAAGATGAGCCCGCTGATCGTGGCCGAGGCGCTGTGGCGGATCACCGGGTGGGCGGTGCAGGACCGGCGTACGGCGTGGCGGCGGGCCGGGCGAGCGCGGGCCCGGTGGCCGTGAGCGGCGCCGTGTCATGCTGGAGGTCAGCGGTCGTACGGCAGATGGGGTGACATGCGTCGAGGACTGAGGTACGTGCCGCCGGCCATGCTGCTGGCGCTGATCCTGGAACTGGCGGTGTTCGTGGCGGTGGGCCGGGGCATCGGTTTCGGCTCGGCGGTGCTGCTGGTGTTCGCGGCGTCGCTGGTGGGGCTGGTGTTGCTGCGCCGCGAGGGGATGCGCGCCTGGCGCCGCTTCCGGGCCGGCGTCGAGGCGGGCGAGCGTCCGGGGCCGCAGGTGACCGACGGGCTGGTCGGGCTGCTCGGCGCGCTGCTGCTGGCCGCCCCCGGCCTGGTCAGCGGCGCGGTGGGCGTGCTGCTGCTGGTGCCGCCGGTGCGGCGGGTCGCCGGCGCCGGGGTGCGCCGGGTCGCCGAGCGGCGGATGTCGTCGATGGTGGCCGCGGACCTGTTCGGCCCGCGCCGCGTGCGGGTCCGGCAGGGGGAGCCGCAGCCCGGCCCGGCCCACACCGGACAACCGGTCACCGACCCCAACCGGGCCATCGAGGGTGAGATCGTCGAACCGCGCCCCTGAGACGCGAAACGCCCCCGGGAGGAGGAACCTCCCGGGGGCGTCGTCGTTTCGCCGGTCAGGCGCGGCCGCGGCGGGTGCGGACCTCCTGCAGCCGCTCGGCGAGGATGTCCTCCAGCTCGGCGATGGAGCGGCGCTCGAGCAGCATGTCCCAGTGGGTACGCGGCGGCTTGGCCTTCTTCTGCTCCGGCTCGCTGCCGTCGACCAGCCGGGCGACGCTGCCGTCGAACTTGCACTCCCAGGTCGTGGGGACCTCGGCGTCGACGGCGAACGGCACCTCGAACTGGTGGCCCTTGGCGCACAGGTACTCACGGGTCTGCCGCGGCGCGAGCTCCGTGTTCCGGTCGGATTCGTAGCTGACCGCGCCCAGACGGCTTCCGCGCAGCATACGCTCGCCCATGATCGACTTCCCCTCGTTCGTGGTGCTGGTCTTCTCGTGTAACGGCACATCTGAGGCGGGTCATTCCCACCCGGCGGGCGGGTGTCCACGCCGACGGGCCCCTGCAAGGGTAGCCGGCCACGCCGGTCGCCCGGCGGGGTCGTCCCCGGCCGGGCTCAAATGGTGGAGTGTTTTGCCTGCTACCGGGGATGCTAGCCGCCCCACAGCAACGGGAGGTGCCGAGTGGCCAGTGACACGCCGGTCGACAGCCGACCGCCGGGCGGGCGGACCTTCTTCGGCCATCCCCGTGCCCTGGCGACGCTGTTCCTCACCGAGATGTGGGAGCGGTTCAGCTTCTACGGCATGCGGGCCATCCTGGTGCTGTACCTCACCGCGGCCAGCGCCGACGCCGGACTGGGACTGCGCGAGTCCACCGCCAACGCCGTCTACGGCACGTACAACGCGATGGTCTACCTGATGGCGCTGCCCGGCGGGTGGGTCGCCGACCGGTTGCTCGGGGCCCGGCGCAGCGTGCTGTGGGGCGGCATCGTGATCGCCGCCGGGCACTACGTGATGGCCATCCCCACCGGCTGGAGCGTCTTCGCCGGCATGACCCTGATCGTGCTCGGCACCGGGCTGCTCAAACCGAACATCTCCACCATGGTCGGCGACCTGTACGACCGGGACTCCCCGCGCCGCGACGCCGGCTTCTCGATCTTCTACATGGGCATCAACCTGGGGGCGTTCATCGCCCCGCTGGTCTGCGGCTTCCTCGGCGAGAAGATCAACTGGCACCTGGGGTTCGCCGCCGCCGCCGTCGGCATGACCTTCGGCGTGATCCAGTACGTCCTGGGCGGGCGCAACCTGGGCGACGCCGGCGCCCGCCCCGTCGACCCGCTGCTCGGCGCCGACCGGCGACGGGCCCTGCGCCTCATCGGCATCGGCGTGGCGGTCCTGGCGCTGGTGCTGCTCGCCCTGGGCGTGGCCGGCCTGTTCACCGTCAACAGCGTGGTCAACCTGCTCACCGTCGCCACCGTGGTGATCACCGTCGGCTACTTCGCCCGGATCCTCACCGACCGGGAGATCAGCTCGACCGAGCGCAGCCGGATGAAGGCGTACCTGTGGCTGTTCATCTTCGCCGCCGCGTTCTGGCTGATCTACGACCAGGCCGGTTCGGTGCTGAACATCTTCGCCGCCGACCGCACCGACCGGGACGTGTTCGGCTTCACCTTCCCCGCCTCCTGGCTCCAGTCGGTCAACCCGATCCTGATCATCATCGGGGCGCCGCTGGCCGCCGCGCTCTGGGTCAAACTGGGCCACCGCGTCTCCACCCCGGCGAAGTTCGCCGTCGGCCTGATCCTCAACGGCCTGTCGTTCGTGCTGATGGCCGCCGCCGCCCGGGCCGCCGTCGGCGGCGACCTGGTCTCCCCGTGGTGGCTGGTGGCCGTCTACGCCATCCAGGTCGCCGGTGAGCTGGCCCTGAGCCCGGTCGGCCTGTCCGCCACCACCCGACTCGCCCCGGTCAAGTACGCCAGCCAGATGATGGGCCTGTGGTTCCTGGCCACCGCCGTCGGCGACGCCATCGGTGGTCAGGTCGCCCGGCTCGCCGAGACCTGGCCCGAGCCGACGTACTTCCTGACCTTCGGCCTGGCCTCGGTGGTGCTCGGGGTGGCGGCCGTGGCGGCCAGCCGGCACATCCGCCGGATGATGGCCGGCATCCACTAGCTCACTGCGGCCGGGCCGCCGGGGCCAGCCGGGCCAGCGCGGCGGCCAGGTCGCTGACCTGGTCGGCGAGCTGCGCCGCCCGCCGCTGGGCGCTGTCCCGGTCGTTCTCCGCGGCCCCCGTCCGGACCTCCAGCTCCGCCAGCCGGGCCCGGACGGCCGCGTCGGCGTGCCGGGCGGCGGCGAGTTCCGCGGCGAGCGCGTCGCGCTGCCCGGCCGCGGCGGCCGCGTCCTCCCGGGCCCGGGCGGAGACCGCCGCCAGTTCCTCCCGGGCCGCCGCCAACTCCTCGCCGACCGCCTGCGCCGCGGCCCGGGCCTGGTCACGGTCGCGGGTCGCGTCGGTGGTCGCCGCCTCGGCCCGCCGGGCCCGCTCCGCCGCGGCGTCGGCATCGGTACGCGACCGCGCGCTCTCCTGGTGGGCCTGCTCGGCACGGGTCAGCGCCTCGGCGGCCGCGGCGGTGGCCCGCTGCGCGTCGGCCCGCGCCGCGTCCCGCTCGACGGTCGCGTCGGCGGCGCGCTGCCGCTGCTCGTCCCGTTCGGCGCGCAGCGTCCGCAGCTCGTGGCGGGCCGCGTCGCGGTCCCGTTCGGCCTGGACCCGCAGCGCCACCGCGGCGCCCGCGTCGCGCCGCGCCTCGTCCCGCTCGGCGGTCGCCCGCTCCGCCTCCTGCCGCGCGGTGGCCGCTCGGGCGTCGGCGCCGGCGGCCCGAGCGAGCGCGGAGTCCCGGTCGGCGGTGGCGGCCTGCGCCTCCTGCCGGGCGCGGGCGGCCTGCGCGGCCGCCGTCTCCGCCTCCGCCCGGGCCTCGTCGCGGTCGGTGTGGGCCCGCGCGACCTCCGCGGCGGTCTCGGCACGCAGCTGGGCCAGCTGACGTTCCACCCCGGCCGGGGACAGCTCGGCGTGCAGGGACTCGGTCAGCGTCTGCACGATCTGGTCCAGCCGGTCCACCGCCTCCCAGGTGCGGGCGACCTGACCGGGCAGGCCCGGGGCGCTGCGGTGGCGCATCCGCACGTTGCGGGAGGCCCGCTGGCAGGCGCCGTCGTTGTCCCGGCAGTACCGGAACGGCCGGCCGGCGCCGGCGCGCTGCGGCACCTCGCGTCCGCAGTGGGCGCAGGGGCGGGTCTCGGTGGAGGTGGGCTCGGCGTCCATCGAGGCGGAAGTCTAGTTCCGCCGCCGGCCCGCGCCCCGGTCGGTGGGCACCGGGCGGCGGCGCCACCGGATAGCATCCGCCGATGGCCTTGTCTCCGTACATCGCCCGGCTGCGGGCCCACATCGGTCACGACGTGCTGCTGCTGCCCGGGGTCAGCGCCGTGGTCCGCGACGACGCCGGTCGGGTGCTGCTGGCCCGCCGCAGCGACAACGGCCGTTGGTCACTGCCCGCCGGCCTGGTGGACCCGGGGGAGCAGCCGGCCGACGCGGTGCTGCGCGAGGTCCTGGAGGAGACCGGCGTACGCGTGGAGATCGAGCGGGTCGGTGGGGTCGCCACCCACCCCGTCGTCTACCCCAACGGGGACGCCTGCGAGTACCTGAACGTGTGGTTCCGCTGCCGGCCCGTCGGCGGCGCCCCGACGGCCGACGGCGACGAGTCCCTGGAGGTCGGCTGGTTCGCCCCGGAAGCCCTGCCCGAGCTGGACGACTGGTCCCGCCTGCGGATCGACACCACCGTCGCGCAGGACGCGCCCACCTGGCACGCCGCGCCGGGGGAGAAGCACCCCGCGCTGGGGCAGCCCGACGCCCTGTAGGACCGGAGCGTGGGTCGGGGCTGCGCCGGGCGCCGGTCACCGGGCACACTGCACAGATGTCCGTGACCCTGCGGGTCGCCGGCACCGCTTCCGGCCCCGAGCTCGAGCTGCGCTGCTGGCGCCTCGACGACGTACCCGCGCTGCTCGACGCGCACCGCGACCCGGGGCTGCGGTCCCGGGTGCGCCAGCCGCTGACCACGCCCGCCGAGGCGCGGCGCTGGATCGACGGCAACCGGCAGGCCTGGGCGGCCGGCCGCAGCTTCAGCTTCGCCGTCTGCCAACCGGCCGCCGACGACAACCGGCTGGTCGCCTGCGTGGTGCTGAAGAACGTGCTGCCCGGACGGCTGGGCGCCGAGGTCGGCTACTGGACCGCCGCCGCCGCGCGCGGCCGGGGCGTCGCGCCACGGGCGCTGACCGCCGTCACCGACTGGGCGTTCACCCGGTTCGCCGCGACCGGCCTGTCCCACCTGGAGCTGCTGCACCAGGTCGACAACCCGGCCTCCTGCCGGGTCGCCGAGAAGACCGGCTACGACTTCGTCGAGGTGCTGCCCGCGCGCCCACCGTTCCCGCTCGACGGGCACCGGCACGTGCGCCGGTTCACCCCACGATGAGCAGCAGCGCCCCGGCCACGACCAGCCCCACCTCGACCAGCGTCACGAAGACCCGGTCGCTGATCCGGGCCACCACCCGCCGGCCCAGCGCCGCTCCGAGCACCGTCGCCGGGGTCAACGCCGCCCCGAGCGCCAGCACCCGGCCGTCGAGCAGCCCACCGGCGGCGTAACCGGCGGTCTTGGCCAGGTGCAGGGTCACCGCGGCCGCCGCCTCGGTGCCCACGTACGCGGCGCCGGTCAACCCGTACCCGAGGAAGAACGGCGCGGTCAGCGGCCCCACCGAACCCAGCAGCGCCGACCCCAGGCCGGAGGCCGCGCCCACCGCCACGAACGCACCCGCCCGGGTACGCGGCGGACGGGGCCGCCACCGCCGCCACGCCACCACAGCGAGCAGGAAAACCCCGAGCAGCCGGCGCAGCCCGGCCAGCGGGGCGTGGGCCAGCAGCAGCGCCCCCGCCACCGCCAGCGGCACCGCGCCGAACGCGAACCGGGCGACCAGTGGTCGGTGCAGCTCGCGCCGGTTCACCCAGACCCGGGCGCCGTTGCTGGACAACTGGGCAAGGGTGAGCACCGGCACCGCCACCCGCAGCCCGAACAGCGCGGTGAACACCGGCAGCAGCAGCACCCCGCCACCGAAACCGGTCACCGCCGACAGCAACGACAACGCGCACGCCGCCGCCGCGGCCAGCAGCAGCGCCTCGACCCCGCTCACCCGGCGGGCGTCGGCTCACCGGCCGGGCCGAGCAGCCGCAGCAGCAGCCGCGGCTCGCCCGGCCACGCGGCCAGCAGCACCTCCCGGGGCACCTGGCGGCCGGCGTAGCGCAGCGCCAGGGCGACCACCACGATGTCGTCGAGCGGTCCGATCACCGGCAGGAACTCCGGGATCAGGTCGATCGGGCTGGCCAGCCAGATCCCGGCGAACACGATCGCCACCTTGGCCTTGCGGGGCACCCGGGGATCGGCGCGCAGCCGCCGCACCGTGGTCAGGCAGTCCGGGATGAACGCCGCCAGGTCCCGCAGGATGCCCGGCGGCAGCCGCCGGGCCAGCAGCACCAGCAGCGCCCAGCTGGCCAACAGGCAGGCCACCGCCACCGCCAGGCCGATCAGCCAGTCCCGCACCCGTGCCTCCTCCGCAACGCTCTGCCGGCAATGTACGCCGCCCGCCCTCGCCCCGCCCGACGGCGGGGAATGCCGGCCCGTGGCCGGACGCTGCACCGTTGTCGGAGGCCCGGATACGGTGGAGCGAGGAGGTGGCGGCGGTGATCGACGGGTGGGAAGCGGCGGTCGAGGCGAAGATCCGCGAGGCGCAGGCGCGCGGCGAGTTCGACAACCTGCCCGGCGCGGGCAAACCGATCCCCGGCCGCAACGACCCCTACGACGAGTGCTGGTGGATCAAGAGCTTCCTGGAACGCGAGCAGCTCCCCGGTGACCTGCTGCTGCCCACCCCGCTGCAACTGCGCCGGCGCATCGAGCAGCTCCCCGACGAGGTCCGCGACCTGCCCACCGAGCAGTCGGTCCGGGCGTTCGTGGTCGACCTCAACCGGCAGGTGATCGAGTGGCTGCGTACGCCGACCGGGCCGCGGGTGGTGGTCCGGCCGGTCGATGTGGAGGCGGTGCTGGCCGGCTGGCGGGCCGACCGGGCGCGGCGCACGGCCCAGCGCACCGTGGCGGCCGCCGTCGAGTCGGTCGCCCCCGTGCCCGCCCGTCGACGGTCGTGGCGGCTGCCCTGGCGCCGCCGCTGACCGGCGGACACCTGATCGTCCGTCCCCGCCGGGTGGGGGTCGCCGCCCGTCCGCGATCCAGGTGTGTGCCGGGGGTGCCGCCGCGAGGCGATGTCCCAGTCGTTCACCGCCGCCGCACGCGCAGCACGCAGGTCAGCATCGGGAGGCTGAACTCGCCGTGCGCGGTCTGCGGGGTGTCGGCCAGGAAAGCGCGGATCCGGTCGAGGGTGGCTTCGCGCTGCGGAGCCGGCATCACCAGCATTCCCGCCCTGGTGGCGAGAGTCGCGACGAGCGAGTCGGCGGTGCGGCGCTGGGCGTGCCGGAACTCGGCCTGCTCCGGCGACCCGAACGCGACGGCCCCACCGCCGCGCGGCAGGTACGCGGTCGCCGTCTCGATCCGCCAGCTGTCCGGGGTGTCGCGGGGGCCGATGGCGGCGCCGCCGGCGACCCGGGCCAGCTCAGCCACCCAGCCGACCCGGTCGTCCAGGGTGTTCCACAATCCGGCGAGGGTGCTGCCGGGTGTCAGCACCCGGGCGATCTCCGGTCCCGCGACCGCCATGTCGAACCAGTGCATGGCGTTGCCCGCCAGTACGGCGTCGACGCCGCCGTCGGGCAGGGGGATCGCCTCGGCGCTGCCCCGGTGGGCGGGGACATCGGGCAGGGAGCGCCGCAGCTCGGCCAGCATGGCCGGGTCGGGCTCGACGGCCGTGACGTCGAAGCCCATCGCGGCAAGGGTGCCGGTGAGCTTGCCCGTGCCGGCCCCCAGGTCGAGCACCCGCCGACCGGGTGCCCCTTCCAGCGCCCACCGCACGGCGTCGCGCGCGTAGTCGGGGCGGTGCTCGGCGTACGCGGTCGCCGCGGCCCCGAACGACGAGGCGTGCCGTTCCCGCTCGCGCTGTTCGGTCCTGTCCCGTGCCGTCATCGTCTCTCACCTCTCGTGGTGAAGCCGCAGGAGGCCATCTTCGCAGTCGCCCGTTGCGGCGTGCCTGTCGTGGACCCGGCCGACGGAACCTCTTCCGTATCTCCATGGAACCTTCACCAACTGCCGGTGGCCCTGTGCTTCCGTGTGCGGATGGTCGGACTTCCGGCGGCGACCGCCGCGCCAGATCAGATCGCCTACCTGGACGCGGCTGCCAGCACGCCGGTGGGCCTGGACTACAAGCAGCGGTTCGTGGCGTCGCTCGAACTGCTGCCGGGCCAGACAGTGGCCGACATCGGCTGCGGTCCGGGAACGGACCTCGGTCGTCTCGCCGACGCGGTGGGGAAGGACGGCTGGGTCATCGGTGTCGACCGGGAGCCCCCGCATGCTCGCGGAAGCACGGCGCCGCCTGGGCGGGCGGTATGAGCGAGGCGAACGCCGAATCCTGGCTACGGCGACTCGTCCAGGGCCCCGTGGTCGCCGGCTTCACGTTCTACCTGGTGATCGCCGAAGCCTGATCCCACCGGCCACATCGCAGCGCCCCGGGAGGCCGCCAGGCTTCCCGGGGCGCTGCCACCTTCAAGCTCACGGCTCTGCACAGATCCCCACACCCGAATTAACGGATAGCCATTACCGGTAATCCGATATTTAGCACGGACAAACCGGACGTAACGGCAGTGCATCATAATGACGGTTCTTTGGCGTAAGTACTTACGCTGGTGTAAATCCCCGAGGATCTCTCACCCGAGACCGCCGGAAGGTCAATCGGTCCGAGAGCGCCCGTACTCGGCCCGGGCCCGGGCCACCTCGGCCGACTGCCGGTCCCGCCACCGCTTCTGCGCCTGCCGGTTGCACTCCCGACACACCCGGCGGTAGCGCCGCGTGTCGGGGTCGATCTCCCGGTCATGACCGTTGCGGCACTGCGGCGGCTGGGCGCGGCCGCGGCAGTTCTCCGCATGGGTCAGCTGTTGCAGGTGGGTCGGCTCGATGCAGTCGGGGACGCCGCAGAGGTGGTGAACATTGAGATCCGGGTCGTACCCGCCGAGGAACACGACGTAGGCGGCGATGTGTGCCCACGCTCGACCAGCGAGCTTCTGGTGGATGCCACGCCGGCTGCCATAACCGCGCACGATCAGACAGCCGTCGTCGAGCCTGACCGAGCGACCGATGAGGTAGGAGCGCAGTGATTCCTCGGTGAAGTGGCCTGACAGCCCACGGATCTGCGACAGCACGCCGACAGCGTAGGAGAGCGGGGTGACAGGACGAGGGCGCGCCGGCGCCGTACACCCGGGGCGGCGCAATCAGGACCTCGGGGACCAACGGAACCGTGGTTGTCGGTGAGAACGATCTCGCCCGTACCGTGTCGGTCCAGTGAGGCGTCGTCCACGCCCGCGGTCACAGGTTGTTCGCGTAGAAGCTGGTGAGTCGTTCGACGGCGGCGTCGACGTATTCGGGTTCGTCGTACATCTCGTAGTGGCCGGCGCCGTCGATCACCATGAGGTCGACGGGGTTGGGGGCCAGCTTCCACAGTTGCATGCCGGTGTCGTAGGAGCCGGTGTTGCCGATGTGTCCGGCGAGGATGACCTGCAGTGGCTGGGTCATGAGCTGATCGGCCAGGTGGAAGGCGTCGTAGCCCAGCAGAAGGGAGTCGCTGCGCAGGAGGCGCCGGTTCGTGGAGTGTTCGTTGCCGCCGCGCTCGGTGCGGTAGTAGGTGATGGCCTGAGTGGTGTCGATGTCGGTCACGCCCGCTGCCGTGGCGTCCTCGATGGTGTCGGGCAGCCAGTTCACGCGGGTCGTCTCGCCGCGGCGGGCCTCTTCGGTCCGTGCGTCCGCGAGGGCGTCGAGTGCTGCGGCCGGACCGTCGGGGGAGAAGCTGCGGAACGCGTTGCCGATGTCGACGGGGACGACCGTGCCGACCGCCTTGATGCGGTGGTCCGTACGGGCGGTGTGGACGGCGTACCCGCCACCGGCGCAGATGCCGAGGACGCCGATGCGCTGTGGGTCGATGCCGGGGGTCGTGGTGAGCAGGTCGATGGCGTAGGAGATGTCCTCGCCTCGGCGGTAGGGGTCTTCGAGGTCGCGGGGCTCGCCCCCGCTCTGGCCCTGATGGCCGGGGTCGAGGACGAGGGCCGCGATGCCGCGGGCGGCGAGACGGGAGGCGTAGTTGGCGCCGATCTGCTCCTTCACGCTGCTGCCCGGGGTGGAGAGCACCACGGTGCGCAGCGGTGCGCTGCTGTCGGCGTTGTCGGGCAGGTGGAGGTCCGCGGCGAGGTTGATGGGGCCGCGCGGGATCAAGAGGTGCTGAAGCATGTCTGGCTTCCTTCGTGAGATTATTGTTCCACAGGAGTCCAGTACAAGACCGTATCTTGTACGATCTGGAACTAGTACGAAACTGTATCACTCGGATGGAGGGGCCGCATGTCGGTCGACGGGGCGCGGCTGTGGACGCTGAACCAGCGGCTGCTGGGCGTCGTGATGGATGCCTGCACGGGGGAGCTGGCGGAACTCGGGCTGGAGACGAAGGAGTTTTTCGTCCTGGCCGAGGTGGAGGCATCGCCGTACCCGGCCGAGATCGCGACTGCGCTGCTGCTGCCCAAGGCGAGCGTGACGGTGTACGTCCGCAACCTCGTCGCCAAGGGCCTTGTCCGGCGCGAGATCGACGAGGCGGACCTGCGGCGTCACCGGCTCGTACTGACCGACGAGGGCAGGAAAGCACGCGATCGAGCACTTGCAGCCCTCGCAGCGGAGTACGACCGCAGGCTGGCGAGGGTCACCCCCCAGGACCGCGCCGAGCTGCAACGCATCCTCAAAGCGATGCTCGACTCGCCCGCGTCAGCCCGTGTGCGCGAGTGACCCGTCTGTCCGGTGTTCTGCTGCGACGTGCTTGTCCCGGTCGGTCTTGACCGCGGCTGTGGCGGTCGCAGGATCCTTGTCCACCGCGTGCCGCCCGGACCATGATCGTTTACCGATGTTCCCCGAGGCCGAATCAGCGGTCACTTGTTGCGTGGGGTCGTCGATCCAGGTGCCGGACCCGCCGCGCCGGCCGCAACCACGGTTCCGCGATCTGGCTGCCCGCCCTTCGTCCCTGTCGTCACCAGTTGCGGGTCTTGGGCAGGTCGAACTGGTCGGCGGCCTTGCAGTCGCGCTGCCCGCCGACCGCGGCCGGCCCGATCCGCCGCAACTCCGCCCGAGCCCGGGCGCGGCCCAGGTTCCAGGCGTTCCACGGATCGCTCCCCGCCAGGTCGTCGGCGATCCAGCTCAACGTGCAGCGCCGCACCTCGTCGGGCAGCGTCGCCAGGGCCGGCGTGGCGTCGGCGGAGAGCGCCCGCAGGTACCACGCATCGATCTTGCCGGTCTGCTCGTAGCGGTCGACGTTGCGGCGGGCCGCGTAGTCCTCCGGATTGAGCACGGCCAGGCTCAGCAGCATGACCACGGCGAGTGCCACGGTCAGCCGCGGGATCCAAGCCCCCCGCCAGCGGACCCCGGCCACCATGATCATGATGAGGACGGCGCCGAGGAGCAGCTCGGACGCCATCACGAAGATGCGCTCCCCGGTGAAGCTGTAGACCTTCTGGTAGGCGTACATCCGCGACAGCGCGGACACCACGATGACGACGCCCAGCGTGCTGAGCAGACCGAGCAGGACCCGCAGCACGACACGCTCGACCGGTCGGTCGCGCCGCGCCCACCGGCTCACGCCACCCAGCACGGCCAGGGTCAGCAGGGTGACCGCGACCAGTTGCCAGAACCCGCTGCGGGCGTACTCGGCGTAACTGAGGCCGGCGGTTCGCAGCACGTGTCGTTGGCCGCCGAAGAGCACCGTGAACTGGACCGCGACGAAGCCGACGAACAGCACGGTCAGCGCCCCGAGCGGCAGGACGTACTCCACCAGTCCGAGCCGGCGCGCCCCCGGCTTGTCCAGTGCGGACAGGTCGGGTGGTGCCGAGATCGTGTAGACGGCGGCGACCGCGATCAGCCCGCCCACCGCCAGCAGGAAGATCCATCGGAACACGCTGCCGACGTTGATCTCGGGGACCAGCTTGCCGAGCACCACGGAGAAGGCCGCGTCGGCCGACGACAGGAGCCCGCCGAAGACGATCAGCACGAGCACGGTGACCAGCACCGACCAGCCGATCCGGCGGACCGCGGTGGGGCGGGCCGGGGCGCCGACGTGCCGGCGTACCCAGGGCAGGCCCCGCACCGCCGCGAACGGCGCGGCCACCAGACTGAACACGATCGACCGGACCAGTCGGCCGCCCACGATGGCCAGTGCCCCGCAGCCCAGCGCGCCGAGAACGCAGAAGGTGACCAGCCACCAGGCGTTGCGGAAGGTGAGCACCGAGGTCAGCGCCAGCGCCGCGACCGCCCAACCGGCGCGGACCCACCGCTGCGTACGCGGTTGGTCGGCCGTCGCTCGCCGTACCGCGATCGCGACCCCGACGACCAGGGCCAGGCAGCTCAGGAACCAGCCGACGCCGGTGTGACCGAGCGGCAGAAAGGCGGCGAGGCCCACCGCCCCGGCGAGCACCGCCGCCGGCACGGCGCGGCCCGTCGCCGGCGCCGGTCCCGGCCACCGGGTCGCCAGAAAGCCCGGGGGCGGTGGGGTGGGTTGGAAGAATCCGCCGTGCGGCGACATCGGCGTAAGGGCCCGCGGTCCCGGAGCGGGTGGCGGTGGCGCCAGGACCCGGTGCTGCGACACCGGCTGAGTCCCGGGCATCGGCCGGGGTGCCGGCGTCGGCCGGGGTGTCACGGCAGGCGCGGGCGTCGTCGGCGTGGTGCTCGCCGGTGGCGGGCCGGGTTGTGGCTCGTCCCCTCCGGACTCCGCGAGAGCCCTCGCCGCCGGGTCGTCGGCGGGCGGGGGAGTGCTTTCACCAGCCGCGGCACCACCGGCAGGTGGGAAATTCACCTCGCCGCCCGCACCACCGTCGGCAGGGATGGGCAGGGGTCGCGGCGTCGGGACCGGTTGCCCGCCCGGCACCAACGGGACGAACACCGCATAGCCCCGGGTGCCGGGCGGGACGGTCACCGGGATCGCCCAGGCGGGCTGCCCGTCGGGCCCCGGCCAGGGCACCCCGGCCGGTGCTCCCTCGACGGTGGGCATGACCAACAGATACGGGGTCGGGTCGCCGGGGTTCCCGCCCGCCACGGATCCGGGCTTGCGTCCGGGGTCAGGCACCGGTGGCGGCTCGACCAAGGCACTCTCCTCTGTGAAACGGCGCGGTCAATGTACGGGGTCACGCGCCGCCGCGCCGTCCCATGATCGCCCGGTGCCGCGCCGACTACCCCGCGTGCAGGATGAGCAGCGTGATCTCGCTGGGCGCGAAGATCCGGAACGGCGGGCCCCAGAAGCCGGCTGAGACCCTGCACGACCGGTTGGTCGAGTCGACTCCGTCGGTGGTGGGCCAGGTCGACGACGGGGGCGTCCGGCAGGACGTCCGCCGAACTCCGTCGAGATCGGCTGCGAGAAATCCGAAGGCCGTACCGGAGCAGCCCGGCTCAGCGGGTCGGCCCCGGCACGGCCGATGGTCAGCCTCGGGAGCGGTCGTCGATCTCGGTGTCGGACTCGCCGGGTCGGGCGCCGATCGCCTCCTCGGCGGCGACGCCACCGGTGCTCTCGTCGCCCAGCGTCAGGCTGCTGCGCGGCAGCCCCGCCAGGTCGGCCGGGTCCCGCACCTCACCCTGGACGCGGCCGACGTCGCGGCTGCGGTCCTCGATCCGGGTCTCCCCGGGCCGGGCGCCGATCGCCTCCTGGGCGGCCCGACCGCCGGTGCTCTCGTCGCCCAGCGTCAGGCTGCTGCGCGGCAACCCGGCCAGGTGGGCGGGATCGCGGGTCGGCTGGTCCGGCCAGCCGGTCTGGGCGCCCACGCCACCGGCGGATTCCCGCCGTCCGGCGCCGCGGGCGTGGTACACCCCGGCGTCGGTGCCCGGATCACCGGGATCGGCGATGCTGGTGTCCACCGGCCGGCCGTCCGGTTCGGCCAGACCGGCCCGCCGCAGCATGTCGACCAACTCGTCGTGCGGCATGCGCTCGGTGTCCGGTATCCCGGCCCCGCGCGCGATGGACTGCAGGGTCATCAGGTCCTGGTCTGCGAAGGTCTCGGCCATGGAAATGCCTTCCCGAGGCCCAAGACAAGGAAACCTCAGGCCCGCGCACCGCCCAGGCCGAGCAGCACGGCCAGGCCGAGGGCGCTGCGCGGGGCGTACGGGATGCGCCACAGCCCACCGTGGGCGGCGGCGTACGCCTCGTCCTGCCACGGGTGCGGTTGCGTCGGGCCGCCCCCGGTGCGCAGATCGTGCACGAGCAGCGCCGCCATCAGCGTGTTGCTGGTGGCCGGTTCGAACACCTCGACGCCGAAGCGGTGCGCCCCGGCGTACGCGGCGGCGAGGGCCCGGTTGCGCAGCACCGACCGGGTACGCGTCGGCGGCGCCACGCTGAACGACACCGTCGCCCCGCCGTCGCGGGCCACCGCCGCCCGCCACCGTTGCAGGCGCTTGGCCAGGGCGTAGTTCGGGCCCTGCTGGGGGACGAGACTGTCGTTGACTCCGGGGTCGGCGCCGGGCGGGTAGTTGCGGTGCAGCAGCCGGCCGCCGGAGAGCACCCGCAGCGACCGGCGGGCCAGGCCGCGGGCCGCGTAGCCGCGTTCGGCGTGGGCGACGGCCTCGCCGGGGACGGCGTACACGTCGGTGGGGGTGGCCAGGAAGGCCAACGCGACGTCGGGGCGTTCCCGGGTCAGCGCGACGGTCAGGGCGTCCACGGCGGTGGCGACCCGCACGTTGGTGGCGCCGTCGGCGTACACGTAGTTGCCGAGCACCAGGCGGCCGTCGACGCCGCGCAGCCAGCCGGTGGCCTGCGGGAGGCGGTGCAGCAGGTCCGCGCCGGCGCCCTGCGCGAGGGCCGCGTCGTCGCCCGAGGTGCCGGGGCGTACCGGCAGGTGCAGTCGGCCGCCGTGGCGGCGGGCGGTGCGCAGCACCCGGCGCCAGATCTCCGGGCGGGGCAGGTCGACGGCGACCACGTCGCCGCCCCAGCGCAGCACCGACGGCAGCGGGCCCATCTCGGCGCCGGCGCCGAGCACCACGATCCGCTGGTCGCGCAGGTCCAGCCAGTCCGGGTTGGCGAGCACCGCGCGGACCGCCTCGGCGCAGGTCGGTTCCACGACGCCGGCCTCGACCCAGGCGTCGAGGCGGCGGCGCAGGTCGTCGCCGCGCAGCCGTTGCCCCCGGTACGGCAGGGAGAACTCCCGCTCCACGTCGCCCCCACCGGTGACGGTGGCGGTCTCCAGCGGCTCGCCGTCGGGCAGGTCGCACGCCTGGTCCAGCGGCACCTCGGCGTCACCGTCGGGCCGGTAGCGCATCCGGGCGTGCAGGGCGGCCAGCCCGTCGCGGGCCACGGTCAGCGCCGCCTCCCGGGACAGCAGCCCGGCCTCGACCAGCCGGCGGAAGTGGCCGAGGTAACCGTGCCGCCAGTCGGTCTCGTGTTCGGCGGCGCGGGCGCCCACCGGGTCGACGGCGCGCAGCGCGTCGGCCACCACCGACCGGCCCAGCGCGCTGGTGCTGCGCGCACCGCGGATCTCGGGGAACACCACCCCGGTCGGGCCCTGCACGTTCGCCGTCGTCACGGGCCCCACTCTGCCGTATCGCCCGATGGGTCGCAGCGGGGGCGGTCTGCGCTGCGGGCCGGCACGGGGCGGTGGCAGGATCGGCGGGTCACCGGCGACGACCTGGGAGGAAGACCATGCGACACCGCACCCTCGGCGGCAGCGGCACGGTGGTGTCGACCCTGGCCCTGGGGACGATGACCTTCGGCGCGGAGACCGACGAGGCGGGCAGCTTCGCCCAGCTGGACCGGTTCGTGGCCGCGGGCGGCACGTTCGTGGACACGGCCGACGTCTACTCCTCCGGAGTGTCCGAGGAGATCGTCGGGCGGTGGCTGCGCCGCCACCCCGAGCGCCGCGACCAGCTGGTGATCGCCACCAAGGGCCGGTTCCCGATGGGCCCGGGCCCCAACGACGCCGGACTGTCCCGGGTGCACCTGACCCGCGCCCTGGACGCCAGCCTGCGCCGCCTCGGCGTGGAGTACGTCGACCTGTACCAGGCGCACGCCTGGGATCCGTTGACCCCGCTGCCGGAGACGCTGCGCTTCCTCGACGACGCGGTACGGGCGGGGAAGATCCGCTACGCCGGGGTCAGCAACTTCACCGGCTGGCAGTTGCAGAAGGCGGCCCTGCTCACCGGGCACCTCGGCCTGGCCCCGATCGTGACCCTGCAACCGCAGTACAACCTGCTGGTGCGGGAGATCGAGTTCGAGATCGTGCCGGTGTGCGAGAACGAGAACATCGGCATCCTGCCCTGGTCGCCGCTGGGCGGGGGCTGGCTGACCGGGAAGTACCGGCGCGACACCCCGCCCACCGGCGCCACCCGGCTGGGTGAGAACCCGGAGCGTGGCGTCGAGGCGTACGCGGGGCGCAACGCCCAGGAGCGGACCTGGCGGGTGGTCGACGCGGTGCGTGAGGTGGCGCAGCGGCGCGGGGTTTCCATGTCGGCGGTGGCGTTGGCCTGGCTGGTGGACCGGCCGGCGGTCACCTCGGTGATCCTGGGCGCCCGCACCACCGACCAGCTCGACGACAACCTGAGCGCCGCGGACCTGCGGTTGGACGCCGAGGACAGCCGGCTGCTGGACGAGGCGAGCGCCCCGCCGGTCGGCGACTACCCGTACGGGCAGGCGGGGGTGCGCCAGCGCGGCCGGGAGCTGCCGGCCGGTTGAGGCGGGCTTCGGTAACGAGCCGCCCACGGAACGGTAACGACGTTCACGCTTGGGTCTCGACTCGGCCACGGCGGGAGCCGTCGGCGCACCGGGGCGCGTCCAATGACCATGCCGGGACCCGACCGGGTCCGCCCACCCCTCGCCCTCGCGGAGGAAGCATGGTCCACAGACGACGGATGGCGCTGCTGTCGGGGGTGCTGTTGGCCGCCCTGTCGGTCACCGCCTGCTCCGCCGGTGGTCCCACCGGGCGCAGCAGCGACGCGGGGCGGCCGGCGCCGGCACCGTACCGGGAGGACGGTCCGACCGCCGCCGGTGGCGACACCCAGACGCAGCGGGACGCCCAGTCCACCTTCGGGGTCGACGTGGACACCGCGTCGTACGGCTACACCCGCCGGCTGGTGCGCGACGGCCGGCTGCCGCGGCCCGCCGAGGTACGGCCCGAGGAGTTCGTCAACTCGTTCCGGCAGGACTACCCCGAGCCGACCGGAGACGGGTTCGCCATCCACACCGACGGCTCGCGGCTGCCGCGTGACGCCGAGGCGCCCGGGGAGACCCGGTTGCTGCGGGTCGGCCTGCAGACCCGGTCGGAGGACCCGCGCAGCCGCTCCGACGCCGCGCTGACCTTCGTCGTGGACGTGTCCGGGTCGATGGGCGAGCCGGGGCGGCTGGACCTGGTCCAGGACGCGCTGCACACGCTGGTGGACCAGCTGCGGCCGACCGACTCGATCGCGATCGTCGAGTTCAGCGACGAGGCCCGGGTGGTCCGCGAGATGACCCGCGTCTCCGACGCCCGCGCCCTGCACGACGCGGTGGACGCGCTGCACACCCGGTCCAGCACCAACCTGGAGGCCGGGTTGACGCTGGGCTACCGGGTGGCGCGGGACGGGTTCCGGGCCGGCGGCACCAACCGGGTGATCGTGCTCTCCGACGGGCTGGCCAACGTGGGCAGCACCGACGCGGAGCCGATCCTGCGCCGGGTACGCGCCGAGGCGGAGAAGCAGATCGCGATGCTCGGCGTGGGCGTCGGCAGCGAGTACGGCGACCAGCTGATGGAGCAGCTGGCCGACCGGGGCGACGGGTTCGCCGTGTACGTCAGCGACCTCGGGCAGGCCCGCAAGGTGTTCGTCGAGCAGTTGCCGGCGACGTTGACCGTGCGGGCGTTGGACGCGAAGGTGCAGGTGACGTTCGAGAAGGACACCGTGCGCTCGTACCGGCTGGTGGGGTACGACAACCGGGCGATCGCCGACGAGGACTTCCGCGACGACCGGGTCGACGGTGGCGAGGTGGGTCCGGGGCACAGCGTCACGGCGCTGTACGAGGTGCGGCTCGCCGACGGGGCGAAGGCGTCGGCGCGGGCCGCCCGGGTGCAGGTGCGCTGGGCGGATCCGCGTACCCGGGAGCCGGCGGAGACGTACGCGTCGGTGAGCGTCGCGGACCTGGACCGGGACTTCGCCGAGGCGTCGGCGCGGCTGCGGACCTGCTACGCGGCGGCCTGGTTCGCGCAGGCGTTGCGGGAGGACCGGCCGGCGCACCTCGACGGGCTGGCGACGATCGCGGACCGGGCGGCGGCGGACACCGACGACGGAGACGTACGGGAGCTGGGTCGGGTGATCCGCGCGGCCGACGAACTGAGCTGACCGCCGGCGGGGGTCAGCTCAGCGGCGGGCGAGTTTCGGTTGCTGGGTGGGGCGGTCGCGGTCGGGATCCACGCCGACCTGCACCGCGAAGCGGGGGTCGACGGCGAGCAGCGGACGCGGACCGAACAGCGCCATCGCGGTGAGCAGGTCGTCGGTGCCGTGGTCGCTCCACGTGGGGCGCTGTTCGGGCGCCAGGTGGGCGTGGGCCCGGCGCCGGCGGCGCAGCAGGCCACGGGCCGCGGCCCCGGTCTCGGGGACCTCGCACAGCCACCAGCCGCCCAGTGCGGTGGCCAGGCAGCACAGCAGCAGGCCGGCCACCGACGCGGGGGTGCCGGCGTCGCGGTGCTCGACGGCGCTGTCGACCAGCCGGGTCACGCCGACGGCGGCGACGGTGAACAGTGGCACGGTGGCCAGCGCGACGCGGCGCCGTTGGGCGGGGGTGAGCAGCCAGCCGTCGCGGACCAGCCGGCCGACCAGCCGGCGCAGGGCCCGGCCGACGGCCGGGTCGGCGAGCACGGCGGCCCAGGTCTGCGGCCGGCGCAGCGCGGCGTGCAGGGCGCGGACCAGCTGCGCGGAGCGCGGTGGCGGGGGACCGTCGACCGACATGGTGGCCAGCTCGCCGAGGTGCACCACGCCGGCGCGGCGCAGGGCGGCCATGCCGACCTGGCAGGCCAGGCCCGCCCGGTCGGTCAGGTACGCCAGCTCGACGATGTCCGGTTCCGCGCCCCGGGCACGTCGGCCGGTCGTCGCGCGCACCGCCAGGGCGACGGCGAGCGTCCCGGCGACGGCGGCGAGGTAGTCGAGGAGGAAGAGCGGTCCGCTGACACCCCAGAGCATGTCGCCCAGTATGGCCGGGCCGGCCGGGGCGGCGCGGCGCGGCCGGTGGGCAGCGGGAGGTGCCGCTGCCCGCCGGAGACCGGCGGCGCCTATCGCGCCGGGGCCGGCGCCGCGGCGGCGGGAGCCGGCTCGGGGGCGGCCGCCGGTCCGGTGGTCCAGGTGAGTCGGCGTACGCCGGGGACGGCCGCGGTGCCGGCGCAGAACAGGGCGACCAGCGCCGCCGCCACGAGCAGCGGGGTGCCCGTCCCCCAGGCCCGGGCGGCGAGCGGGGCCAGGGCGTAGCCGACGGGCATCGCGGCCAGCGAGACGAGCCAGTCGTAGGAGCTGACCCGGGCCAGCGCGTGGGCGGGGATCCGGTCCTGCACCACGGTCTCCCAGACCGGGTTGAGGAAGCCGAGGGCGGCCAGCGCCAGCCCGTAGGCGGGGATCACGACCACCGCGGGTGCGGCGAGGCCGAGCAGGAGCAGCGGTGCGGCGTACCCGGCCAGGGCCAGGTTGCCGACCAGGACCGGGCGGGTGGGGCGGGCGCGGGTGGCCAGCAACGAACCGGCCAGCAGTCCCACTCCGCCGGTCTGCTGCATGAGCACCCAGACGCCTTCACCGCCCAGGCGGTGCACGGCGACCACCGGGCCGACGACGAGCAGCACGGCGGCGGCGCCGTTCCACACCCCGTGGGCGATCAGGCTGGACCAGTACCAGTCGCGGGTGCGTACCTCCCGCCAGCCCGACGCGAGGTCGGCGCGGAGCGAACTCCTGGGCACCGGGACGCGGCGTACCTGGATGGCGGCCAGCAGCGCGGCGCTGACGGCGAAGGTGGCGGCGTCCAGGACGAAGGCCCAGCCGGGGCCGACGGTCCAGACCAGCAGGCCGGCCAGGGCCGGTCCGGCGAGGCGGCTGGCGTTGGCGGTGGCACCCATCAGCGCGTTGGCGCGTTGCCGGCCGGCGGCCTCGACGGTGCCGGCGACCAGCGGCGACGCGGTCGGCATGGCGAACGCGGAGGCGGCGCCGCCGATGGCGGAGGCGACGGCGAGGTGGGTCAGGGCGGGGGTTCCGCCGAGCAGTTCGAGACCGACGGCGAGTTGGGCGGCGCCGCGGACCAGGTCGGTGATGATGGCGACCCGGCGGGCGGGGAAACGGTCGGCGATGACGCCGCCGAGGGGGAGCAGCAGCAGCTTCGGCACCATCGCGCAGCTCAGCACGAGGGCCAGCGCGCCGGCGGAGCCGGTGACGCGCAGCACGGCCAGGGCCAGGGCGACGGGCACGACGGCGTCGCCGACGGCCGAGGCGGTACGGCCGATGAAGAGCAGGCGGAACGCGGGCAGCCGCAGGGGATGGGTCATGACCCAGAAGGTAGTTCGACGCCGAACCTTTCGTCAACGAATATTTCGATGTCGACGTACACTGGTCGGGTGACCGACCGCGACCGCACCGACGCCCACATCGACCGGTGGCTGCCGGTCCTGCCCGACCTCGACGCCGACGTGGAGGGCTCGGTGGTGCGGATGCTGCACCTGACCCGCCACCTGCGCGCGGTCAAGGAGCGGGTGCTGGCCGACCACGACCTGCCGGCCCACGAGTACGACACCCTGCACGCCCTGGCCGGACGAGGGGGCCGGGCCGCCCCGTCCGAGCTCGCCGACGACCTGCGGATGGCCCCGGCCTCGGTCACCGCCCGGGTCGACGCCCTGCTGCGACGCGGCCACGTGCGCCGCATCCCGTCGACCGTGGACCGCCGCCGGATCGACGTGGAGCTCACCGACGCCGGCTGGGACGCCTGGCGGGCCGCGATGCAGGTGCAGGGCGACGAGGAGCACCGCCTGCTCGGCGTCCTGGACCCGGAGGAACGCCGGCAGCTGGCCGACCTGTTGCGGCGGGTCATGCTGCTCGCCGAACGTCCCTGAAACCGCGTTGACCGGGCAACGAGGATCGGAGCGTGACCACCTCGACGTGGACGGTGCGACAGGCCCGCCCGGACGACCCCGACGCCGCGGCGCTGTTGTGGCGCTACTACGCCGAGATCGTGGGCCGCTGGCACCGGCGCCCCGCCCAGAGGCGGGAGGTGGCCGAGGCGATGAGCGCCTTTCCCAGCGACGACCTGGCCCCGCCGACCGGCGTGCTGCTGGTGGCCGACCGGGGCGGTGCGCCGTCCGGCTGTGCGGGGCTGCGGTGGCGACCCGGGTGGGCGGAACTGACCCGGCTCTTCGTCGATCCGGCGCACCGCGGCCTGGGTGGCGGGGCGGCGCTGTTGGCCGAGGTGGAGCGGCGCGCCGGCGCTGCGGGGGCCACCCGGATCCGGCTGGACACCCGCTCGGACCTGGTCGAGGCGCGGGCGCTGTACGCCCGGCACGGGTACGCCGAGATCCCGGCGTTCAACGACGATCCGTACGCCCAGCACTGGTTCGAGAAGGCGCTGCCCACCGCGCTTGACGAGTCCCGTGCGGCGCGCTAAACAAGGAAGTGGAAGTTGAGTCCCCTCGGCTCAACTAACGACCCACGAGACCTTCGGCCCTGGAGAACCCGAGGAGGCACACCGATGTTGATGCGTACCGACCCGTTCCGCGAGATCGACCGCCTCGCCGAGCAGCTGTTCAGCACCGCCACCCGGCCGGCCGTCATGCACCTGGACGCCTACCGCGACGGCGAGTGGTTCTACGCCGTGTTCGACCTGCCGGGCGTCGACCCGGACAGCATCGACTGCACCGTCGAGCGCAACGTGCTGACCGTCCGCGCGCAGCGCCGGCGGCCCACCGGCGAGAGCGTCGAGCTGGTCGCCGCCGAGCGGCCGATGGGCACCTTCAGCCGCCAGTTGTTCCTCGGCGACACCCTGGACACCGATCGGCTGGAGGCCGGCTACGACAACGGGGTGCTGACCCTGCGCATCCCGATCGCCGAGCGGGCCAAGCCCCGGCGGATCAGCGTCACCGCCGCCCACCCCGACGGCAACGGGCGCAGGGAGATCAACGCCTGACCTGGCGGGCCGGTCGACGCCACGTCGTCGACCGGCCCGTCCCCGACGCGACCGTCCCGGGCGCGCCTGCGCGGCAAATCCGGTCCGGGCTGAGAGCCTTTCTCACATGCTGCGTCGCGACGTCCCGGTGCTGCCCCGCCAGTCGGCCCGGCCCGCCCTGCCCGGTGGGCCGGTCGACTTCACCGAGGCGTGGTTGCGCAACCGGCGCCTGTCCGAGCACACCCGCGACGCGTACCGGCGGGACGTCGCCACCTGGCTGGCCTGGTGCGACCGGCGCGACCTCGACCCGCTGCGGGCGAACTTCCTCGACGTCAACACCTACGCCCGGGAGCTGGAGGCCACCCGGGGCGTGCGTAGTGGCCGCCCGCTGACCCCGGCCACCGTCGCCCGCCGCCTGTCCGCCCTGTCCAGCTGGTACGACTTCCTGGTCCGGCTGCGGGCGATCGACGCCAACCCGGTGGCCGGCGCCGACCGGCCCCGCATCGACCGGGACCACTCGGCGACGATCGGGCTGACCCCGGACGAGGTGGACGCGCTGCTCGCCGCCGCCGAGGCGGACGCCGGCCCGACCGCCGCCCGCAACCGCGCCGCGATCGCCCTCCTGGCCGACCTGGGTCTGCGGGTGGGGGAGCTGATCTCGCTGGACCTGACCGACCTGGGCGCCGAGCGGGGCCACCGCAGCGTGCGCTTCGTCGGCAAGGGCGGCCGGCCCCGCCGCCGGGCGCTCACCCCCGGCACCGCGTACGCCGTCGACGCGTACCTGTCCGCCCGGGCCGCCGCACAGGGCGTACCGGTGGCCCAGTTGACCGGCCCGCTGCTGGTCACCGCCAGCGGCGCCCGGCTGGACCGGCACTCGGTGTTCCGGCTGGTGCGCCGGCTGGCCCGGGAGGCGGGGATCGCGGCGTGGGCGAAGCTGTCCCCGCACTCGCTGCGGCACGCCTTCGCCACCACCGCCCGCGCGGAGGGGGTGCCGCTGGAGGACGTGCAGGACGCCATGGGCCACGCCGACCCGCGCACCACCCGCCGCTACGACCGGGACCGGCACAACCTGGACCGGGATCCGGCGTACGTGATCTGGGCGGCCCGGGCGCGGCGGCGCGGCTGACCGCTAAATGCGTTGCGGAGTGACCACTCACTCCGCAAAGGTCGGTGGCATGACGACCACCGACGTACCCCGGCGACGCGCCCCGGGGATGAGCCCACAGGACCGGCGGGCGATGATCGTGCGCGCCGCACTGCCGCTGCTGACCACCCTCGGCCCGGCGGTGACCACCGCCCAGGTGGCCCGCGCCGCCGGCATCGGCGAGGCCACCGTCTTCCGGGCCTTCGCCGACAAGGACGCCCTGCTGCGGGCCTGCGTGGCCGAGGTGCTGCGGCCGGACACGGTACTGGCCGAACTGGCCGCGATCGAGCGCGGTGAGCCGCTGCCGCGGCGGCTCACCACCGCCGCCGAGGCGGTGCTCGCCCACCTCGACCGGCTCGGCGCGGTGCTCGGCGTGCTGCACGCCACCGGTCACGGCGGCCGGGACCGGCACCGCGCCGACGCCGACGACCATCCGGGCCGCAACGCCGATGACCGTCCGGGCCGCGCCGCCGGCGACGGTGCTCCCGGCCGCGACGCCGACCGGGAGCACAGCCGGCCGGACCGGGACACCGCCACCGAGGCCGTACGCCTCGCCGTGGCCGACCTGCTCGCCCCGGACGCCGACCGGCTGCGTCTCCCGGTGGACCGGCTCGCCGCGCTCTTCCTGGCCCTGCTGACCCCCCGGGGACCACTGACCGGCCACCCACCGGACCCGGCGGAACTGGTCGACCTGTTCCTGCACGGCGCCCTGACGCCGGCGGTGGCGGGATGACGGTCACCCTCAACCACACCCTGGTGCCGGCGGTCGACCACTCGGCCGCCGCGGAGTTCTTCGCCCACGTGATGGGCCTGCCCCTGCTCCCGCCCGCCGGCCGGCACGGCCACTTCCGGCCGGTACGCGTCAACGACCAGCTCACCCTCGACTTCGTCGCGGTGCCGGAGCCGCCCGGCGTGCACCTCGCCTTCGACGTCGATCCGGACACCTTCGACGCGATCCTGCGCCGGCTGCGCGCCGCCGGGGTGCCCTTCGGCAACGCCCCGACCAGCCCCGACAACGGTCGCACCGACCATCCACTGTGTGCCCGAGGGCTCTTCTTCGCCGACGCCGACCACAACCTCTACGAGGTGATGTCCCGACCCGGGACGCCGGACGGCCGGGCCGAAAACCCGTTGAGCCCCCCGGCCGGCGGTGCGTAGGTTCCTCCCGACCCGAGCCCCAGCCGAGTGAGGACAGAGGAAGACACCGGATGACCCCGCCCGCTCGCCAGATCTGACACCTTTCCGCGCTCACCCGTGACCGACGGTCCCGTCGGTCACGCCGGGCTGCCCTCGCGTGCCCGGTCCACAGCGTTCGAGGCCGCGCGTGATCGGCCTCGTGTCAGGTCTACCGAGATCAGGTCTGCAACCTCATGTCTTCACAACCTCATACCGTGCTGTCCTGGTTCGTCCGTCGAACCCGGCTGCCCCTGCTGACGCTGCCCTGCCTGGACTGCCCGTCGAAGTCGGCGACCACCGGCCGGGGCAGGTTCCGCGTCAACGCCAACCGCAAGCTGCTGGACGTGTGGCTGCTGGTCCGCTGCGTGTCCTGCGACCGGACCCGCAAGCTCACCGTCCACGAACGGAGCCCGGTCAGCTCCCTCGACCCGGCCGAGTTGCGCGGCTACCGGGTCAACGATCCGGCCCTCGTGGCGTCCTGGCTACTGGATCCGGCGCTGGCCCGCCGGGGCCACTTCAGCCTGGACTGGACCGGCGCGTGGCGGCTGGACACCACCCCGGTGCCGCTGGACCAGGGGTGGCCGGTCCGGGTCGAGGTCGTCTTCGACGATCCGGTGCCGGTGCGCCCGGACCGGCTCATCGCCCACGGGCTCGGCCTCACCAGGCCGCAGGTGCTGCACCGGGTCAAGTCCGACCGGTCGCTGAGCCGTCCGACGAGCACCGGATTCACCGTCACCGTGCTGGCCGAGGGCTAGTGGGAGGTGGCCGCGCCGGGCGCCGGACCCGGCGCGACCACCGCCGCCACGGGCGGGGCGGCTGTCAGCCCCCGGCCGTACCGTGCTGCGGATGAGACACGGACTGGAGATCTCCTGCGGCGGAGCTGGCATGAGCGCGGCGCTCCTGACCGAGTTGGGCGAGCGGGCCGAGCGGGCCGGTTGGGACGGGGTGTTCTTCGAGGACTACCTCGTCTACTACGAGGGCGTCGACCCGCCGACCTTCGACCCGTGGCTGCTGCTGGCCACCATCGCCGCCCGTACCAGCCGGATCAGGCTCGGCACCACGGTCACCGGGCTGCCCCGACGCCGTCCGGCGAAGCTGGCCCGGGAGGTGCTCACCCTCGACCACCTCTCCGCCGGTCGCGCCACCGTCGCGGTCGGTCTCGGTGACCCGAACGATCCCGGGTGGGCGCCGTGCGGTGAGGCCACCGAGGTGAAGACGCGGGCGGCGATGCTCGACGAGGGCCTGGACGTGCTGCTCGGCCTGCTGGCCGGCGAGCGGCTGCACCACCGGGGAGCGCACTACCGGGCCGACGGCGTGGCGCTGCGGCCGGTCGCGGTGCAGCCGCACCGGGTGCCGGTCTGGGTGGGCGGCAGCACCCAGGCCAAGGCGGTGCTGCGCCGGGCCGCCCGCGCGGACGGCATCGTCCCCTACAAGCTCACCGACACCGCCGACTGGACCGACCTCACCCCGGACGAGGTGCACGACCTGGTCACGGCACTGCCGGCCACCCGTGCCGACGGCGAACGGTTCGACGTGGCGATCGGCGGTCGGCGACGGCGCCCGGACGAGCGCGCCGAGCGGGCCTACCTGGGCCAGATCGAGCAGGCGGGGGCGACCTGGTGGCTGGAGTTCGTCAAGTCCGGTGACCCGGACGCGATGCGGGCGGCTGTCGAGCGGGGCCCGCTGCGCTGATCGCCGCGGCCGGTTCGGCGCGCCGTCGGCGCGCCGAACCGGCCGTCGTCAGCCCTGGGGGCGGGGGCAGATGCAGAACGGCTGGCCGATCGGGTCGATGAGCACCACCCACCGGTCGCCGCCGGGCTGGTGCTCCGGCCGGCTCGCCCCGGCCGCGACGAACCGCTCCTGCGCCTCGGCCAGGTCGTCGACGTACAGGTCGAGGTGGTAGCGCTTGGCGCCGGCGGTGTCGGGCCAGGCCGGCGGGCGGTAGTCGGGGACCAGGCCGAAGCCGATCGACGTGCCGTCTTTGGTGATCATCGCGTACTCGGCCTCGCTGTGGGTGACCTCCCAGCCGAGGGCGTCGGCGTAGAAGGCGGCGTGGGCGGCCGGGTCGGAACTGTCCAGGTTGACCATGATGAGGTCGGCGGGTGCGGTCATGGCTGCCATCCTGCTCACCGGCCCTGACATTTCTCGGCGGTGTCCGCCCGTGGGCCGGTCGGGGCGTGCAGGACCTCGCGGGCCTGCTCGGCGGCGCGGACGATGCTCTCGCTGATGAAGTCGAGGAAGCGGGCGATGTTCTCCAGCCGGGCGGCGGCCGGGGTGTCGGGGCCGAGGACGGCCACCCCCTGGCGGGCGGTCGCCACGAGCTGGTCGTTGGCGCGGGCGCTGGCGATGGTCGCCTGGTAGAAGAGTTCGTCGTCGACGATGTAGCGGTCGCGGCGGCGTTCGTCGCGTTCGCGGCGGACGAGGCTCTGGCCCTCCAGGAAGGTGATCGCCTTGGAGACCGACGCCGGGCTGACCTGGAGGCGCTGCGCCAGGCCCGACGCGGTGAGGCTGCCCGCGTCGGTGGTGAACAGGCAGGTCAACACCCGGGCGGTCATCCTGGGCAGGCCGGAGGCCATGAGCACGGTGGTGAGGGCCTCCTCGTACTCGGCCAGGGCCTCGGCGCCGCGTCCCGGAGCCGGTGCGACCTGCTGCGCGGTGCGGGAGGCAGCGGACCGGCGGCGGTGGGCACGGCGCTCGGTCGCACGGTGGGCCAGGTCGGCGCGGTAGGCGGTCGGGCCGCCGTTGCGCATCACCTCCCGGGTGACGGTCGACGTCGGACGCTCGATGCGGCGGGCTATCTCGGCGTAGGGGAGGCTGTCGGCCAGCCCCAACGCGATCTGCTGGCGTTCCTGCTGGCTGAGCCTTCCTCCCGGCATCGCGGTCCCCTCGGTCGTCCCTGACGGCGGTCGTGTCGTGCCGACCATAGCGTTCACCGCCATCCATTGCAACGGCCGACGGTAATCGTGTTGCGTTACGTCCATACCCGTTGCAACGAAAAGCGGGCTCTGAGCAGCTATTTCAGCACCTCGACGCAACAGGTATGTTGCCGCGACATCGAACGCAACGTAGCTTTTCCTCTGTCGGAAACAAAGCCCAGCAGTGGAGAGCATGATGCAGACGTTCGACACCCCCACCCCGATCACCGCCGTGCTGGCCCTCCCGGCCGGGCGCGTCCAGGTCATCGCCGCCGACCGCGCCGACACCACCGTCGAGGTCCTGCCCACCGAGCCGGCCAGGAACAGCGACGTACGGGCCGCCGCGCAGACCACCGTCGCCCTCACCGACGGCGTCCTACGCATCCACACCCAGCAGCGCCCCAACCGGCTCCTGGGCCCCTCCGGATCCCTGACGGTCACCGTACGACTGCCGGCCGGCTCCGACGTCGAGGTCAAGGCCGCCGGCTCCGAGCTGCGCGGCGTCGGCCGCCTCGGCGACCTCACGGTCGACGGCGCGTACCGCACCAAGGTCGACGAGGCCGGGCACGTCCGCCTCACCGCGATCGACGGCGACGTCGAGATCGGCCGGCTCACCGGTCCGGCGGAGATCAGCACCGCGCGCGGCGACATCCGGATCGGCGCCGCCGTGTCCGGCACCGTCGTGCTGCGCACCGGCTCCGGCGACATCTCGGTCGCCGCCGCGGCCGGAGTGTCGGCCGCCCTGGACGCCGGCACCGGCACCGGCCGCATCAGCAACGCCCTCCGGAACGACGGCACTGCCGAACTCGACATCCACGCCACCACCGGCCAGGGCGACATCACCGCCCGCAGCCTGTAGAAGGAGCAGCAGCATGACGAAGAACAGCACGTCCCCGACCGGCACGACGTGGACCGGCATGGTGCCGGTCGAGGACACCGCCCTGGCCGTCACCGACACCGGCGGCCCCGGCGTCCCGGTGGTCTACCTCAACGGCCAGTTCGCCACCCAGGGGTACTGGCGGCACGTCATCGCCGACCTGGGAACCGGGTGGCGGCACATCACCTACGACGAGCGGGCCCGCGGCAGGTCGCGGCGCTCGGCCGACTACTCCTTCGCCGCGGCCGTACGCGACGTCGACGCTGTGCTGGCCGCCCGGGACGTTTCACGGGCGGTGCTGGTGGGCTGGTCGTACGGGGCGTTCGTCGCGGCGCACTGGGCCAGCCGCAACCCCGACCGCACGATCGGCGCGGTCCTGGTCGACGGGGCGTTCCCGTACGACTGGCTCGACGAGGCGATGGAGCGGCGGATCCGCACGCTGTTCCGGCGGATGAGCTGGTTCCTCCCGCTGCTGCGTCCCACCGGCCTGGCGCCGCGGATGACGGCCGCACAGCAGGCCGACAGCAACATCGAGGTGGGCGTCATCTCCCGGGAGCGCGAACTGGGGCCGGTGCTGGACGCCATCACCGTCCCGGTGCGGTACGTCGTCGCCTCCGGGACGTCGTTCGGCAGCCGCGGCGACGAGCAGGAACGGATCCGCACCAGCCTGGACGCGGTGACCGCCCGCAATCCGCACATCGAGGTGGGCGCGAAGGTGTCCAGCAACCACGGAGCGCTGCTGAAGAAGGACTTCCCGGCCATCTCCGCGGCCGTGCGGGAGGTCGCCGCCCTCGGCGGCGAGCAGCGGTGAGCGGTCAGCAGAGCAGCTCCAGGTGTCGGTGGGCGTCGGCGGCGACGTCGGAGTGGCGCAGCCACCGCCGGGTCCACAGCCGGGCCGCCACCGCCGCCTGCTCGTCGCCCCACGCGGCGTGCTCCACCAGCAGCGCGGCGGTGAGCGCGTACGCCAGGCGCAGCGCCAGCCCCCGCGCGCCGGCCACCACCTCGACCGCCGTCGGGTCGGCGGCGACCCGACCGACGGTGTCGCGCAGCTCCCCGGTGACCGTGGCGAGGGTGTCGGCGAGGGCCGGGTCGAGCGCCGCGGCCAGGTCGGTGGCGGCGGCCAGCCGGGCCAGCAGGGGCGTTCCGGCGCCTTCCCGGCTGATCGCCCGCAGCACGTCCAGCGCGAGCACGTTGGTGGTGCCCTCCCAGATGGGCAGCACCTGCGCGTCGCGTAGCAGCCGGGGCACGCCGGTGTCCTCGACGTAGCCGGCCCCGCCGAACGCCTCCACGTACTCGCTGGCCGAGGCGACGGCGAGGCGGCCGGTGGCCAGCTTGGCCAGCGGGGCCACCACTCGCAGCTCGGCGTCGGCGGCCGGGTCGGCGTCGACCTCCACCCGGCCGAGCAGCGCGAAGGCGTGCCCGGCGAGGACGAACGCACCGGCCGCGTCGACGGCGAGGGTGCCCAGGGTGGCTCGGTGCAGCGGGTTGTCGGCGAGCCGGCCCCCGGCCACGTGCCGGGCGTCGGCGTACGCGCGGGCGTGGGCCAGGCCGCGGCGCATCCCGGACGCGGCGGCGTTGGCGTTGTGCACCCGGGTCACCACCACCAGGGTCATCGCCCGTCCCAGGCCGGGCACGTGCGGGTCACCCAGCGGCAGCGCGTACGCGTCGCGCAGGCCGATCTCGGCGGTGGGCAGCGCCCAGGTGCCGAGCTTGTCCTTGAGCCGGTGCACGGTGACCCCGGGGGCGGGGAAGTCGCCGGGCAGGGTGGCGCCGGCCAGCGGCGAGTCGGCGGCGTAGCGGGGCACCAGGAACGGGGCGAGCACCCGGCTGCCCCGGCCGGCGCCGTCGGGGCGGGCCAGGGCCACCGCCATCGGCGCGTCGGCGGCCGAGCAGAACCACTTCTCCCCGGTCAGCCGCCACGACCCGTCGGCGGCCGGTCGCGCCACCGCGCCGGAACGCGACAGGTCCGACCCGCCGGTCGACTCGGTCATCCACTGCCCGCTGACCACGGCGGTGTCCGGGTCGGTGGAGGTCAGTCGGGGCAGCCAGGCGGCGCGGATCGCGGGGTCGACCTCGGGACGGCTGAGCAGCGCGGCGGCGCCGTCGGCCATCGCGACCGGGCAGGAGAAGGTGGCCGACTCGGGCGCGTACAGGTGCAGCAGGGCGTGCTGGACGACCCGTGCGGTGGCGCCCCAGGTGTCGCGGGCGGAGTCCAGCCAGGGCAGCGCGACCACGGCGTGCCGGGCGGCGGCGGCGCGCTGGGCCTGCCAGCCGGCCGGGGTGTCGATCCGGTCGATCCGCGCGCCCCACGGGTCGTACCGGCGCAGGGTGGGCGGGTGCGCCTCGGCGTCGGCGTGCGCGGCGCGCAGCGCGCCGGTGACCTCGGCGGCCAGGTCGGCCAGCCGGCCCTTCGCGGCCGCGTGCCCGCCCGCACCGAGCTGCCGTTCCAGCCAGGAGCGCAGCAGCGCGTCACCGGTGTACGGATCGTCGGGGGGCGGCGCCGGCTGCACGAAACGGGTCATCGGTGGGCTCCTCCCGGGGGTGTCGGTGCCGACCGTAGACGATGCGACGCCCCCGGCGACAGGGCCGGACCTCCTGCGCGGTGGCCGGTTCGTTGCCTACGGTCTACAGGTGATGGGCACGCAGCAGCGGTGGAGCAGGCCGGCCCGGCGCGTCCGGCCGGTCCGCTCCGGCCTGGTGCTGGCCGGGCTCGGGCTGGGCACCTGCCTGATCGGGGTGGCCGGGTTGGCGGCCTGGAACGTGCAGGTGGTGACGCAGGCCGGCGGCCCGGTACGGGAGACCGCGGACGGGTTCCTGCAGCAGGTCGCCGCCGGGGACACCGAGCGGGCGTACGGGAAGCTGTGCGCCGACGCCCGGACCCGGTGGAGTCAGGTCGGCTTCGACAGCTGGGTACGGACCCCGCCGCGGGTCAGCGGCTACGAGATCACCGACGTGTCGATCTCGACCCTGCGGGGGCGGCCCCGGGCCACGGTCACGGTGCGGTTGACCCGCGACGGCGGGGCAGGCGAGGAGCGGAAGCTGCCGGTGGTGCAGGAGGACGGGAAATGGCGGGTCTGCGGCGACCCGTTCTGAGGCTCAGCCGCGCGGCCCGAGGTCGCCGGCGCGGTAGTGGCGGCGGCAGAGCACCTGGTAGCGCACGTCGGCGTTGTCGACGGTGTCACCGATGACCACCTGGGCGCCCTCGCGGACCACCCGGTCGTTGACCACCCGGGCGTTGAGCAGCCCTTCCCGGCCGCACCAGCAGAGCACCTCGACCTGGATGCGGGCCACCTCGTCGGCCAGTTCGAACAGCCGCTGCGCGGCGGGGAACAGGCAGGAGCGGAAGTCGGTGGCCAGGCCGAAGGCGTACACGTCGACGTCGTAGTTGTCGACCAGGTCGGCCATCTGCTCGACGTGCTCCAGGTTGTAGAAGGACGCCTCGTCGCAGATCAGGTAGTCCACGCGTACCCCCTCGGCCCAGGCGTCGCGGACCAGGTCGCGCAGGTCCAGCGAGTCGGTGACCTCGATGGCCTCGTGGGCCAGGCCGATGCGGGTGGTGACCTGCGGGCCCAGCGACCGGTCGATACGGGTGGTGACCAGCCCGCGGCGGCCCTGCCGGGCGTGGTTGTAGTTCATCTGCAGGGCCATGGTGGACTTGCCGCAGTCCATCGGGCCCCAGAAGAACTTCAGCGCGGCGGCGTGCAGCGGCCGTCCGTCGACGCCCCGCGCGGCGGCGCAGCCGATGGCGGTGGGGTCGTCGGGCCCGGGCAGGGGCCGGGCCAGGCAGATCGGGGCGGCAGCGGCGTCGTCGGTCACGTCGGGGCAGCCTAGCCCATCGGTCGTGGCCGATCGGTCTGGTGCTTACAGCACCCGCGGTGGGGTGTTGCCCGCGGCGAGGATCGCCCGGCGGATCGGCACGGCCGCGAGCAGCGCGAAGCCGAGGACGAAGAAGATCAGCAGGGAGACCAGGCCCACCCGGTAGGAGGAGGTGAGCTGGAACACCAGGCCGAAGGCGAGCGGCCCGAGCCAGCTGGTGCCCTTGTCGCTGATCTCGTAGAAGCCGTAGTATTCGCCCTCCTTGCCGGCGGGGATGAGCTGGCTGAACAGCGACCGGCTCAGCGCCTGGCTGCCGCCGAGGACCAGGCCGATGCACCCGCCGAGGATCATGAACGGCACCGGCGCCTCGGCGGGCAGCCGGAACGCGGCGATGATCACACCGGTCCACAGCACCAGGGACAGCAGCACGGTCTTCCAGGCGCCGATGCGTCGGGCCAGCGCGCCGAGGGCGAGCGCGCCGCCGAAGGCCAGGAACTGCACCAGCAGGATCGTCACGATCAGGGTGCCCTGCTCCAGCCGGAGCTCCTCGGTGCCGTACTGGCTGGCCAGGGTGATGACGGTCTGGATGCCGTCGTTGTAGACCAGGAACGCCAGCAGGAAGAACAGGGTCAGCGGGTACGCCTTGATCTCCCGCAGGGTGCGGCCGAGCTGCCGGAAGCCGTCGGTGAGCACGTTGCCGCCGCCGCGTAGCGCCTCGGCCGTGGGGTGCTCGCGCAGCCAGCGCAGCGGCAGCAGGGTGAACGCCGCCCACCACACCCCGGCCGACACGATCGACCAGCGGGCCAGGTCCAGGGTGCGTTGCGGGTTGCCGTCCTCGGACAGCATCGACACCGCGACCAGGTTGAGCGCGAGCAGCAGGCCGCCGCCCAGGTAGCCGATGGCCCAGCCGCGGCTGGAGATCGCGTCGCGTTCGTCGGGCCCGCCGAGCTGCGGCAGGAACGAGTTGTAGACCACCACGGCGGCGCCGAAGGAGATGTTGGCGACCAGGAACAGCGCCCCGCCGAGCAGGTACCGCTCGCCGGTGACGAACGCGAAGGCGATGGTGGCGCCGGCGCCGGCGAACGCGGCGGCGGCCAGCAGCCGCTTCTTGTGCACCGACCGGTCGGCGACCGCGCCGACCACCGGCAGCACGAAGACGGTGAGGAACACCGACAGCGAGATCAGGTACGGGTAGTAGGAGCCGGCCGCCACCCGGATGCCCAGCGGGTGCACCACCCCGTCGCAGCTGTCCGCGCCCAGCTCGCAGCCGGCGGCCAGTTCGGTGACGGTGGTCAGGAACGGTCCGAGGAACACCGTGATGACGGTGGTCTGGAACGCCGAGTTGGCCCAGTCGTACAGGTACCAGCCGCGCCGCTCGCGGGGAGTGCTCGCCGGCCGGGGGGCGTCGGCGAGGTCGGGGGCGACCGTCTCGGCCATCTTCGGTCCTCGGGGAGGTTCAGGCGGCCCAGTGGCCGCGGCTGCGGTAGACGTCGCGCAGCACGCCGACGTGATCGGTCATGATGCCATCCACACCGAGATCAAGTAAGTGGTGCATCTGGTCGGGTTCGTCGATCGTCCAGACGTGCACGTGCAGGCCGAGGCGGTGGGCGTGGTCGAGGAACCGGCGGTCCACCACCCTGATCCGCCCGTACCGGACGGGGACCTGGGCGGCGACCACGGACGGGGGCAGCCGCAGCGGCCGGCCGTGCAGGGAGGCCAGCCGTAGCCGGGCAACCCCGCGCATGCCCAGGCCGGTGGCGACCCGCCCCTGGGTGAGGGCCCGCAGGCGGGCCAGCCGGGCGTCGCTGAACGAGGCCAGCAGCACCCGTTCGCCGGCGCCGGTGCGCCGTACGGTGTCGACGGTCGGTTCGACGCCGCCGTCGGCCTTGACGTCGATGTTGAACCGCACCTGCGGCCAGGCGGCGAGGACCTCGTCGAGGCGGGGCACGACGGCGGCGCCGCCGACGCGTACCGACGCCAGGTCGGCCCAGCGCAGGTCGGCGATGCGGCCGGGTTCGCCGGTGACCCGGCGCAGGGTGGTGTCGTGGAAGACCACCGCCACGCCGTCGGCGGTGCCGTGGACGTCGGTCTCGACGTACCGGTAGCCCAGGGCGATGGCGCGGGCGAACGCCGCGGCGGTGTTCTCGTCGCCGTCGGCGGCGCCGCCACGGTGGGCGAACGCCAGCGGCGCGGGGGCGTCGAGGTAGCCGCTGCGGGTCAGCACGCGAGGCAGTATGCCCGGCGGGGATGACGGCCGGGTGACCGGGCGGCGACCTTACCGCGCCGCCGGCATTCCCTATCCTTCCCTATCCGGGCTATGGTTGCGGGCGATGAGTGATGATGTGTACTCCGTGGAGCAGGTCGCGGCGCTGCTCGACCTGCATCCGCGCACCGTGCGCGGCTACATCCGCGCCGGGCGGCTGCGCGCCACCCGGATCGGCAAGCAGTACCGGATCACCCGGGCCGACCTGGACGCGTTGACCGGCCGCCCGTCCCCGCCGACGCGGCGCTCGGTGGAGGTGTCGAGCATCGTGCAGGTCGACGCCGTCGACCGGGTGACCGCCGACCGGCTGGGCACCCTGCTGCTCGCCGCGGCGAACACCGGCGGCGAGCCGGGCCGGCCGCTGCGGGTGCAGGTGGTGCACGAGCCCGAACGCGACCGGCTGCGGGTGGTGGTGCTCGGCGGTCCCGCGGCCACCGCGGACCTGCTGCGGCTGCTCGACGCCCTGCTCACTGACGTGTTCGCCGAGGGGGCCCGCGGTGCCTGACGAGATGCGCGAGATCGCCGGAACGCCGGTGCTGGTCTGCGACCCGGCCGGGCCGCCGCTGGCCACCGAGGCCGACGCGTTGGACCTGATCGGCGCCGCGTTCGCCGGCGCCGAGGTGGTGGTGGTGCCCGCCGGCCGACTCGACCCCACCTTCTTCTCCCTGGGTACCCGCTTCGCCGGTGACGTGATGCAGAAGTTCGTCAACTACCGGCTGCGGCTGGCCGTCGTCGGTGACATCAGCGCACACCTGGCGGCCAGTTCCGCGCTGCGCGCCCTGGTGCACGAGTCCAACCGTGCCGGCCACGTGTGGTTCGTGACCGACCTCGACGCCCTCGCCGACCGGCTGCGCGGGCGGGGTTAACCCACCCAGGTGGCGGTCATCCCGGTGACGGCGCTGCCGTCCAGGTCGGCGAGTTTCACCCCGACGAACCGGCGGGCGCCCTCGGAGGTCTGCACCCGAAACGGTGGGGTGGCCCGCCCGGCGACCACGTCGACCACCACCGCGGCGGCGTCGGCCGGGGACTGGGCGGCGGCGAACGACGACGCGGCGGTGTCCAGGTAGGCGCCGAGCGCCGGCCCGTACGCCCCGGCGGCGGCGACGGCGGCGTCCCGGTCCAGGCCGATGTTGGCGACGAACTCGCTGGCCACCGCGCCCGGCTCGGCCACGGTGACGCTCACCCCGAGGGTGGCGGCCAGCGGGGCGAGGGATTCCAGGTAGCCCTCGACGGCGAACTTCGCCGCGCAGTACGCCTCGTTGAACGGCTGCCCGACCACCCCGCCGACGCTGGTGACCGCGACGAGCCGGCCCCGGGCGGCGCGCAGGTGCGCCAGGGTGGCCCGGCTGACGTGCAGCACCCCGAAGAAGTTGGTCTCCATCACCCGGCGTACGTCGTCGACCCGGTCCAGTTCCAGGGTGCCGACGTGACCGGCGCCGGCGTTGTTCACCACCGCGTCGAGTCGCCCGTACGCGTCGATGACGTCGGCGACGCAGGCGGCCACCGACGCCTGGTCGGCCACGTCGAGCCGGCGTACGTCGATCAGGTCGGTCACCCCGGCGGCGTCGGCGGCGGCGCGTAGCGCGTCGGCGCGACCCAGGTCGCGCATGGTGGCCACGGTGCGCCACCCGGCGCGGGCGCAGCCCAGGGCGATCTCCAGTCCGATTCCGGTGGAGGTGCCGGTGATCAGCACCGTCGGCTCGCTCATGCCTGTCCCGCCTTCCCGTTGGGGTCCTACCGGGCAGGGTCTCACCGTCGGCGCGTGTCGGCGGCGGAAATCGTCCGCCTGCGTTGTCCGGACGGGGGTTGGCCCCCTACGGTGGGGGGCGTGACTGCCGGGTCGGCCTCAGGCCATCAGCGGACAGGGCACCCGGCCGGCGCGTGAGCCGCCGGCGGGCCCGCGCCCCGCCGTTTCCTCTTCTTCTCCCCGCCCGGCCCCCGGCCGGCCCACCCGCGTGACGTGCGTGCGGTGGTGCCCGCCGGCCCGGGCGGGTACGCCGCATCCGTACGCCGACCGTGCCGCCGCCGGGCGACCCCGCGCCACGGTCCGCGACCCTCCCGGACAGCTGTCCTTCCTGCTCGCCGCGTGCGCGTCGCCCGCGCCGGCTCGAGATCCACCGGAGAATCCACGACCCATGCCGAACGACTTCAACGACACGATCATCGAGGAGTTCCGTGCCAACGCCGGCCGCCTGGGCGGCCCGTTCGCCGGGGGCCGACTGCTCCTGCTGACCACCACCGGCGCGCGGACCGGCACCCCGCACACGACCCCGCTGGGTTACCTGCCCGACGGTGGGGACCGGGTGCTGGTCATCGCCTCGGCCGGCGGCGCGACCCGTGACCCGCAGTGGTTGCGCAACCTGCTCGCGGACCCGCTGGTGACCGTCGAGGACGGCGTCTTCACCTACCGGGCCCGCGCCGAGGTCCTCACCGGTGCCGAGCGGGACGGGGTCTTCGCCCGCGCGGTGGCCGCCGACGCCGGGTGGAGCGACTACCAGCGCCGCTCCGGTCGGGTGCTGCCGGTGGTGGCGCTGGTGCCGCTGCCCGGGCCGCCGACCCCGGCCGCCGCCGCCTCCCCGGGGGCGGCGCTGGTGGCGATCCACGACGCGTTCCGCCGCGAGCTGGACCTGATCCGCCGCGAGGTGGCCGGGGCGGGGGCGGGGATCGGCGCGCAGTTGCGGATGAACTGCCTGACGGTGTGTCAGGGGTTGCGCAACCACCATCGTGGCGAGGACGAGCGGATCTTCCCGTGGCTGGCGCAGCGGGGACCGCGGCTGCGCCCGGTGCTGGAGCGGCTCGACGCCGAGCACCGGGCGATGGCCGCGTTGCTGGACGAGCTGCGGGAGCTGCTCGCCGCGCCGGCGGTCGACCCGGTGACGCTTCACGCCGAGGTGCGGCGGCTCACCGCCCAGGTCGAGGCGCACCTGGCCTACGAGGAGGAGCAGCTGGTGCCGCTGCTGGACGGCTGAGGGCTGTCCGCCGCCGCCCGTCCGTCGGGTTCATTCGGGCGGGCGGCGGCGGTGGGCGCGGCTGGTGTCGACCGGCCGGCCGGGGTCGACGTGGCGGGGCCGGTCCGGCTCGTCGGGGCGCAGCGGCACCAGGGTGTCGGTGATGGCGTCGATGATCCGGTCGGTGCCGCGCCGGGCGGTGCCCGGGGCGCCGGTCGGCAGGTCGTGCAGGTCCAGCGGTTCACCGAAGCGCACCCGGACCACCGGGCGGCGCAGCAGGGATCGGGCGATGCCGCGCAGAGCGCCCTTGGGCGCGCGGTAGGGCAGGATCTCGTGGGAGCCCCACTGGGCGACGGGGATGACGGGTGCGCCGCAGGCCAGGGCGAGCCGGGCGGCGCCGGTCTTGCCCCGTTCGGGCCACATCCCGGGGTCCAGGCCGATGCGGCCCTCGGGGTAGACCAGGATCACCGAGCCGGCGGCGGCCGCCGAGGCGGCGTCGTCGAGGGCGCGGTGCACGGCGGCGGTGCCCCGGTCGACGCGCAGGTGCCCGGCGCGGCGCATCAGCGACCCGAGCACGGGGGCGCGGAACAGGCCGCCGGTGGCCATGATCCGGGGGGCGACGCCGCGGGTGGCACAGGCGGCGGCCAGGACCACGGGGTCGAACGGGCTGATGTGGTTGGCGGCCAGCACCAGGGGGCCGCGGCGCAGCCGCTCGGGCACGTCGCCGCTGACCTCGAGGCGGGCCAGGGCGGCCACGACGCCGCGGGCGAGCAGGAGGGCGGCGCGCCAGATCAGGGGTGGCCGCCACGGGGTCGGGGTGTTCGTCACCGCGCCGATGGTCGCATGCCCGTGGGTGGGCCGGTGACCCGATCCCGGGCCGGTCGGCAGAGGTGATCAGGGTCATTGGTCCCGGGTGGGTAGGGGACCCCCGCCCCTGCCGAAACTTCTACGACGCGCAGTAGTATTTACTACGTCTCGTAGTATGCAGAGCTGGGGGTTCCAGGTGGACGCGTTGGACGTCGCCCGCTGGCAGTTCGGTGTCACCACCGTCTACCACTTCCTTTTCGTGCCGCTGACCATCGGCCTGTCGGTGCTGGTGGCGATCCTCCAGACGATGTGGCACCGCACCGGCAACGAGCGCTACCTCAAGCTGACCAGGTTCTACGGCAAGCTCTTCCTGATCAACTTCGCGATGGGCGTGGTCACCGGCATCGTGCAGGAGTTCCAGTTCGGCATGAACTGGAGCGACTACTCCCGCTTCGTCGGCGACATCTTCGGCGCCCCCCTGGCGATCGAGGCCCTGGTGGCCTTCTTCCTGGAATCCACCTTCATCGGCCTGTGGATCTTCGGCTGGGACCGGCTGCCCAAGCGGGCGCACCTGGCCAGCATCTGGGCCGCGGCGATCGGCACCAACCTGTCGGCGTACTTCATCCTCGCCGCGAACTCGTTCATGCAGAACCCGGTCGGGTTCCGGATCAACCCCGACAGCGGCCGGGCCGAGCTGACCGACTTCGTCGCCGTGCTGACCAACAAGGTCGCCCTGATCACCTTCCCGCACACCCTGGCCGGGTCGTTCCTGGTCGCCGGGTCGCTGGTGCTCACCGTCGGGCTGTGGCACGTGATGCGCAACCGCGACAGCGCCGACACCGGCGCCTACCGCTTCGCCACGAAGTTCGGCGCCTGGACCGTCATGGTCGCCACCGCGGCCGTGCTGATCACCGGCGACATCCAGGGCAAGATCATGACCCAGGTGCAGCCGATGAAGATGGCCGCCGCCGAGGGCCTCTACACCACCGAGAGCCCCGCCTCATTCTCCGTGTTCACCGTCGGCAGCCTCGACGGCAGCCGCGAGGTCTTCGCCCTGAAGATCCCCTACCTGCTGTCGTTCCTCGGCACCGGCGACCCGAACGGCACCGTGCAGGGCATCAACGACCTGCAGGCCCAGTACGCCAGCCAGTACGGCCCCGGCAACTACGCCCCGATCATCCCGGTCACCTACTGGAGCTTCCGCTTCATGATCGGCTTTGGGCTGGCCGCCGCCGCCATCGCCCTGCTGGTGCTCTGGAGCCAGCGCAAGGGCCGCACCCCGACCAGCCGGTGGCTGCTGCGCGCCGGCCTGGTCCTGCCCGTGCTGCCGCTGCTGGCCAACTCCTTCGGCTGGATCTTCACCGAGATGGGCCGCCAGCCGTGGATCGTCTTCGGCGAGATGCTCACCCGCAACGGGGTGTCCCGCAGCGTGTCGCTGACCGAGGTGCTCACCTCGTTCACCGCCTTCACGCTGATCTACGCCACCCTCGCGGTGATCGAGTTCAAGCTGCTGGTCCGCTACGCCCGCGCCGGCGTACCCGACGTCACCCCGGCGCCCGTCGACGACGACACCGACGACGCCGAGCGCCCGCTCGCCTTCGCCTACTGAAACCCCGGAGCCTCCCGTGGAACTGACCACCATCTGGTTTCTCCTCGTCGCCGTGCTGTTCACCGGCTACTTCATCCTCGAAGGCTTCGACTTCGGTGTCGGCATGCTGCTGCCGGTGCTCGGCCGCGACGACCGGCAACGCCGCGTCCTGATCAACACCATCGGCCCGGTCTGGGACGGCAACGAGGTCTGGCTGATCACCGCCGGCGGCGCCATGTTCGCCGCCTTCCCCGAGTGGTACGCCACCCTCTTTTCCGGCTTCTACCTGCCGCTGCTGCTGATCCTGCTGGCGCTGATCGTCCGCGGCGTGGCCTTCGAGTACCGGCACAAGCGGCCCGAGGCGTCCTGGAAGCGCCGCTGGGACACCGCGATCTTCGTCGGCTCGCTGGTCCCGGCGATCCTGTGGGGCGTCGCGTTCGCCAACATCCTGCGCGGCGTGCCGCTTTCCGCCGACCACGAGTACGTCGGCGGCCTGGTGGACCTGCTCAACCCGTACGCCCTGCTCGGCGGGGTGACCACCGCGGCGCTGTTCCTCACCCACGGCGCGGTGTTCATCGCCCTGAAGACCACCGGCGAGATCCGCGAGCGCGCCGGCGCCCTGGCGGTGAAGCTGGGTGTCGGCACGGCCGTGGTCGCGGTGGCCTTCCTGGCCTGGACGTTGACCATCCGCGCAAGCGCCGCCGCCGTCGTGCTCGCCGTCGGCGCCGCCCTCGCCCTGGTCGCCGGCCTGGCCGCCGCCCGGGTACGCCGGGAGGGCTGGGCGTTCACCGGCACCGCCGTGGCGATCGCCCTGGCCGTGGCCACCCTGTTCGCGGCGCTGTTCCCGAACGTGCTGCCGTCCACCCTGGACGCGGCCGGCACGCTGACCGCCAGCAACGCCTCGTCCACCCCGTACACCTTGAAGATCATGACGTGGGTGGCGGTGGTGTTCACCCCGATCGTGCTGGCCTATCAAGGTTGGACCTACTGGGTGTTCCGGCGCCGGATCGGGGTACAGAACATTCCGCAACACTGATTGACGCGCGTGGGGCGCGAGGGGAAGCGGGGCCGGTGCGAGGGGGTCGCACCGGCCCCGCTGGGCGTTCACCGGCCGGCGCCGGCCAGTTCCGCGTCGGCGCGCCGCCGCACCAGATCCAGTACCCGGCCGGCGACGGCCATGTCGTGCGCCGGGATGTCCGCGTACAGACGGGTGGTGATGGCGGAGACCGCCGCACGGACCCGCTCGTGGACGCCGCGGCCGTCTGCGGTGAGCGCCAGCCTGCGTCCGCCGGCGAGCAGGCCGGCGGCCAGCAGCTCCTCGATCGCGGCCGTGACGAGCGGTTCCTCAGCCTTGAGGGCGACGGTCATCGCGGCCACGAGGGCGGCCCGCGGCGTCGCGCCGCCCTCGGCCGCGACGAGGTTCAGGGCGACCGACTGGGGAAACGAGATCCCGACCGCGGTCAGTTCGCGTTCGAGCACGGCCCGGGTGGCGTGATGGGCCTGGCCGAGCACCTGGCCGTTGAGCAGGGGAGGGGTGGACATGGTAGCCCCTTTCCGTCGAATCCGTTGGCTGAACCAACGTTGGCCCAACCAACGTAACAGGAATCGTGGGTCCCGCCAACGATTTCTGGTAGCGTCCGCCGCATGGAACCCGCCGCCCCGAGCTGGCTGATCAACCAGGTCGCCGCACACGCCACCCGGCTCGTCCACGACGGCTTCGCCGCCCACGGCGCCCGCGGCTACCACTACCGACTGCTCGCCGCCCTGCAACAACACGGCCCCGCCAGCCAGGCCGACCTCGGCCGTCGCTGCGGCATCGACCGCAGCGACGTCGTCGCCGCCCTCAACGAACTCGCCGCCCGCGACCTGGTCCGCCGCACCCCCGACCCGGACGACCGGCGCCGCAACGTCGTCACCCTCACCGAACCCGGCCGCCGCGAACTGGACCGCCTCACCGCGACCCTCGACCAGATCCAGGACACCCTGCTCGCCCCGCTGTCCCCGGCCGACCGGGCCGACCTCACCCGCCTGCTCACCGCCCTGCTCGAACACCACCAGCGCTGAGAAAACCCGGTGCCACCACCGCGCCGCCCCCTCTACGGTGTGCCGGTGCCTCTCACCGTCCGGGAACTCACCCCCGACGAGCTGACCGACGCCTGGCAACTCGGCCGGCTCGCGTTCGGCTCCGCCCCGCAGCCACCCGCCCACGCCACCGCCCCGGCACCCGGAATGACCCGCTACGGCGCCTTCGACGACACCGGCCGGCTCGTCGGCCGGGCCGTCGACCTGCACCACGACCAGTGGTGGCACGGCCGCCGGGTACCCGCCGCCGACGTCGCCGGGGTCGCCGTCGCACCCGAGGCCCGCGGCCGGGGCATCGCCCGCGCCCTGCTCACCACCCTGCTGCGCGGCGCACACGAACGCGGCGCCGCGATCAGCGCCCTCTACCCGACCGTCGCCGCCCCCTACCGGGCCTGCGGCTGGGAGGTCACCGGCGCGCTGCGCGTGCTCGACCTGCCCACCCTGGCCCTGCCCCGACACCGGCCCGCCGCCCACCTCACCGTCCGCCCCGGCGGCCCCACCGACCTGCCCGCCGTCACCGACCTCTACACCCAGGTCGTCGCCCACCGCGCCGGCCCACTCACCCGCGACGGCGCCCTGTACGACCACTTCGCCGCCCTCCGCGCCGCCGACGACCTCGGCCACGACGGACTCACCCTGGTCGAACACGACGGACGGCTCGTCGGCTACGCCAGCTACGACCGCGGCCGCGGCTACCACTCCGACGCCATACTCACCCTCGGCGACGTGCTCGCCACCACCGCCGACGCCGCCCGGGAACTCCTCGGCGTGCTGCGCGGCTGGGCCAGCGTCACCCCCACCCTGCGGATCTGCCCGCTGCCCGGCGACGCCGTCACCGCCCAGCTGCCACTGGACGCCGCCCGCGACCACTCCCGCGACATCTTCATGCACCGACCGGTCGACCTCGCCGCCGCCCTGACCAGCCGCGGCTGGCCGGCCCACGCGCGCGGCACGGTCGACTTCGCCGTCGACGACGACCTCGCCCCCTGGAACACCGGCGCCTGGCACCTCGACGTCGCCGACGGCCACGCCCAGGTCACCGCCGCCACCACCGACCCGGCGCTACGGCTCACCCCACGCGGCTTCGCCCTGCTGCACGCCGGCGCCGCCGACGCCCGCACCGTCGCCCAGGCCGGCCTGCTGCACCACCCACCCGGCCACGACCCCCGAGCCCTGGACCTGCTCACCGCCGGTGGCCCCGCCCAACTGCTCGACTACTTCTGACCTCGACCACGCCTCCCCACCGCCAACCCGACGCTGCCCGCCACGACGGCGGCGCCCCTCGCCGACCGGCGAGGGGCGCCGCCCTCAGGCCAGGAACGCCTCGACGGTCGCCGCGAACCCCGCCGGGTCGTCCAGCCACGGGAAGTGCCCCGCACCCGCCTGCACCACGAACCGGGCGTCCGGGAACAGCGCGGCATACTCGACCAACGCCGGGGGAGGGGAATTCACGTCCACCTGCCCGGCCAGCACCAGCACCGGCCGACCGAACACCGCCAACGCCGCCCGCGTCCCCGCCGGATCGAACGCGCCATCGGCCAGGAAGTACGGCACCGCCGCGTCGTTGCGCTGCCGTACCTCCGCCGCCGCGTGTGCCCGCGCCTGCTCGTCCCATCGCCCGTACCAGAACGGCGTGACCAGGTCCCGGGCGTCCGGCGGCGGATCACCGGCCAGCATCGCCGTCAGCGCCGCGTACGCCGACGGGAACCACGACTCGCCACGGCGCAGCTCCGCCGTGGCCCGCCGCACGTCGGCGTCCACACCGATGCCCACCCCGAACACGCTCGGCGTCACCAGCACCAACCGGTCCACCCGCTCCGGATGCCGCTGTACGTACCGCACCGCCACGTTCGCCCCGGCCGAATGCCCCAGCAGGTCAACCCGCTCCAGGCCCAACTCCACCCGCAGCGCCTCGACGTCGTCGACCAGCCGGTCGCAGCGGTACGACCCCGGATCGGCCGGCACCGCCGAGTCACCCGTACCCCGCAGGTCCAACCGCACCAACCGCCGATGCCCGGCCAACCCACCCAGATCACCCAGGTACACCGACGCCTGCAACGGCCCACCCGGCACACACACCAACACCCGCCCCCGACCGGACCCGTGATAGGCCAACTCGGTCCCGTCGAACGCGCTGAAGATCGGCATGGCCGCCACCCTGACAGCCGCCCCACCCACCGGGCAACGGATATCCGGAGCCCACCCGGTCAGTGCGCCTCGCGCAACTCCGCCAACCGCGCCTCGATCTCCGCCAACTCCGCCCGCAGCTTCTGCGCCTGCTGCTCCGCCTCGGCCCGCTCGGCGGACAGGATCTGCTCCACCGCCTCCCGCACCCCGGCCACGTCCACCAACGCCACCATCTTCAACGCCTCCGCCGGCTTCACCACGTACGGCTTCGCCAGCGCCTTCGCGCCCTGCTGCGCCGCCACCGTCCACTCGCCGTCGGCGTACGCCAACGTCACCGTCAACCCCGCCGGACCCTTCGGCTTCGCCGACTTCACCGCCCGCCGCGGCGCCGGCCGCTCCTGCTGCTGCTCCACGCTCGGCTCCTCCCGCCGCGGCGCCGGCACCCGCGGCCGGTCCAACACGAACTCCGGCTCCACCACCGCCGGCTGCACCGCAGCCTCCGGCTCCGGCTCCGGCTTCGCCTCGGCCACCGGCTTACGCCCCGCACCCCGCGGCGCGATCGCCACATCCGCGGGGGAGAACGGCAACTCGTCGCGGCCGAACCGCACCACCACGAACTCGTCGGAGCCGGCCGGATCGGTCAACTCCACCACCTGCCCCACCTGACCGGAGATCTGACCCGCCGAGGCGGTGAACACCACCTTCGGCTTCCGGCCGGCCGCCACCGCCTCCCGCAGAGCACGTACGTCGTCATCGGACAAACCCTGGCCCGCCATCACAGCCCTCTTCCGTACACGTGTCTGATACCTGCCTTGATACCAGCCGGCACCGACAGCAGGAAGATCAACCCCCAAGGACCCGCAACGCCCGATCCGCGTGCTCGTTCATGCTCACCTCGGAGTGGATCACCTCGACGATCCGCCGATCGGGCCCGATCACGAACGTCATCCGCTTCGTGCTCAACGGCCCCAACGGCAACCGCCGCCGCACCCCCAACCGCTGCGCCACCACCCCGTCCGGGTCCGACAACAACGGATAGTCGAAACCATGCCGGCGGGAGAACTCCGCCTGCCGCTCCGGAGCGTCCCGGCTGATCCCCACCCGCTGCGCACCCACCGCCGCGAACTCCGCCGCCAGATCCCGGAAATGACACGACTCCGCCGTGCACCCCTTCGTCATCGCCGCCGGATAGAAGAACAACACCACCGGCCCCTTCGCGCAGAACTCCGACAACCGCCGCGGCGCACCCGTCTCGTCCCGCAACTCGAAGTCCTCGACCAGATCACCGACACCCGCCACGCCCGACCACCTCCACACACTCCACACCGACGCCGCGCAGCGTACGCGCCCCCGCTGAACCGACACTGACACGCGTCAACCCCACACCGCCGCCACCGCCGCACCCACCACACCCGCCTGCGCGAACCCCGCCCGCGCCGCACCCGCCCGCCGCCCCTGATCCAGCACGTTACGACCGATCGCCGCCCGCGCCGCCCGGTCCGGCCGCACCACCACCACCCGCGCACCCGCCGCCCGCAACCCCGCCACCTGCGCCGACAACCTCGGCATCGGCCCGAACGACGACGACGCCGGCGCCACCACGACCACCCGATCCGCACCAGCCGCCAGATCCGCGTTCACCAACGACCGCACCCCACCGTCGACGTACCGCCGCCCACCGATCGTCACCGGCGGCCACACCCCCGGCACCGCGCAACTGGCCCCCACCGCATCCACCAACGACACCCCACTGCCGGCGTCGAACACCACGAACTCACCCGAGGACGCCTCCACCGCCGTCACCAACAGCCGGCCCGCCGGCCACCCCGAACCCGGCAACCGGGCCGCGATCACCGCCCGCCGCACCTCCTCCGGCTCCGTCCGCGCCGCCAACGCCAACGCCCCGATCCGCGCCCGCGCCCGCCGCTCGTCCCGCGTCCACGACCCCGCCCACACCAACCGCGCCACCTGCGCCACCCCGAACCGGGCACTCACCTCACCCGATCCCGACCCACCGGCCCGCTCCGCGTCGTACCACCGCGACGCCGGCTCACCCGAACGCAACTGCGCCCCCACCACCGACCCCGCCGACGTGCCCACCACCACGTCCGCCGCGTCCAGCGACACCCCCCGCTGCGCCAACCCGGCGATCAGCCCCCACTCCCAGGCCACCCCGGTCACCCCACCGCCGCCCAGCACCAACGCACGCGTCACACCGACCACCCTCTCCCACCGTCAGTGTCCGAAACGGTAGCGTCACCGCTGAACACCGCACGGGGGAGAGGCACATTGAGCCCGGTCACCGTCATCACCGGCGCCAGCCGCGGCATCGGCGCCGCCACCGCCCGCCGGCTCGCCCACGCCGGCCACGACCTCGTCCTCGGCTACCGCACCGACCACGCCGCCGCGGCCACCGTCCTGGCCGCCGTGCACGCCACCGGCCGCCGCGCCGTCACCGTCGCCGCAGACACCACCGACCCCGACCACGTCGCCCGCCTCTTCACCGCCGCCGACGACCTCGGCCCCCTCACCGGCCTGGTCAACAACGCCGGCGTCACCAGCCCGATCGGCCCCTTCACCGACCTCACCCACACCGACCTGCGCCACGTCGTCGACGTCAACCTCATCGGGTACGTCCTCTGCGCCCAACACGCCGTCCGCCGGATGACCACCGGCGCCGCCATCGTCAACATCTCCTCCGCCGCCGCCACCCTCGGCAGCCCGGGGGAGTACATCCACTACGCCGCCGTCAAGGCCGCCACCGACACCCTCACCGTCGGTCTCGCCAAGGAACTCGCCCCCCGCGGCATCCGCGTCAACGCCGTCGCACCCGGCATCGTCCGCACCGACATCCACGCCACCTCCGGCGTACCCGACCGCGCCGACTCCGCCGCCGCCCGCATCCCACTCGGCCGCGCCGGCGAACCCGACGAGGTCGCCGCCGCCATCGCGTGGCTGCTCGGCCCCGACGCCTCGTACACCACCGGCACCGTGCTGCGCGTCGCCGGCGGCCTCTGAGCACGCACAAAAAAGGGGGACGCCGGAGCGCCCCCCTTTTTTTCGCCCTGCCCGCTCAGTGGGTGAACAGCTTCGCCGCCGTGATCAGCGTCTGCACCACCCCGTAACCCAGCAGCAACCCGACCACCAGCCACGACACCCACAACCGGACCGTCTGGCCGCCCCGGGACACCTCGTCGTTCATCGCGTACCGCTCCTCTCCGCCGCCACCGGCTCCGAACCCGTACCGTCACCCCGACCACCGGTCGGCTCGTGGAACCGCTCCGGCACCGGCCGCACCAGCAGGTTCGCCACGAACCCCACCGCCAGCACGCCCACCATCGTGAACAACGCCGGCCGGTACGCCGACGCCGTCAACGTGCCCGGCTTGCCCTGCGCGTCGAGGAACGCGTTCACGATCAGCGGCCCGGCCACCCCGGCCGCCGACCACGCCGTCAGCAACCGCCCGTGGATCGCGCCCACCTGGTACGTGCCGAACAGGTCCCGCAGGTACGCCGGGACCGTCGCGAACCCGCCACCGTAGAAGGAGATGATCACGCACGCCAGCAGCACGAACAGCGCCGTCGCGGTCTGCCCGAACAACGCCAGCAACGTGTACAGCACCATCCCGACGCCCAGGTACACCACGTAGATCGGCTTACGACCGATCGCGTCCGACGTCGAGGACCACACGAACCGGCCCGCCATGTTGAACAGCGACAGCAGACCCACGAACCCACCGGCCGCCGCCACCGTCACCGCCGACGTCCGACCGTCCCGGAAGAAGTCCTGGATCATCGGACTGGCCTGCTCCAGGATGCCGATCCCGGCGGTCACGTTGCAGAACAGCACCACCCACAGCAGCCAGAACGACCGGGTCCGCAGCGCGTTCGCCGCCGACACGTTCGCCGTGGTCACCATCGGCTTCGCCGCCACCCGCGACGGGTCGAACCCGGCCGGCTTCCAGTCCGGGGCCGGCACCCGCACGTTGAACACCCCGAACATCATGACCACGAAGTAGCCGAGACCCAACGTCACGAACAGCCACACCAGCGCACTGCCCGACGCCACCGAACCCGCGTTCGACGGGTCGTAGGCCGGGTCGTAGAACGACAGCAGCTGCCGGGACAGGGGAGAGGCCACCATCGCCCCACCACCGAAACCCATGATCGCCAGCCCGGTCGCCAGACCCGGCCGGTCCGGGAACCACTTGATCAACGTGGAGACGGGGGAGATGTACCCGATCCCCAGGCCGATCCCGCCGAGCAGCCCGTACCCGAGGTAGAGCAGCCACAACTGCTTCGTGGCGATGCCCAGCGAACCCACCAGGAAACCGGTCGCCCAGAAACACGCCGACACGAACATCGCCTTGCGCGGCCCGTTGGCCTCCACCCAGGTGCCCGCCACCGCGGCCGACAACCCGAGCATCACGATCGCGATGCTGAAGATGATCCCCACCGCCGTCTGGCTGGCGTCGAAGTGGGCGATCAGGGAGTTCTTGTACACGCTGGTCGCGTACACCTGCCCGATGCACAGGTGGATGGCCAACGCCGCCGGCGGGATCAGCCAGCGACTGTAGCCGGGCGGCGCGACGGTGTGCCGCCGATCGAGCGCGGAAAGCATCAGGCTGCTTCCTCTCCGGAGATGCGAGATTCGTTCCCGGCTTCATGCCCGCTTCGATGGGCACCGCCAAACCTCGTCAGCGCCCGACGGTCCGAAAAATGAGCCGAACGGCAATCCCACGACCACCGCCGGCACCGAGCGTCACACCGATCCCACACGCCGGCATCATTCCCACCTCCTGGCCGGCGGATAGCATGTGTCGATGCCTGACCCGCCGGCGACCGGCCCCCGACGCTCCCGATGCGTCTATCCCGGCACGTTCGACCCGTTCACGGCCGGCCACCGGGACCTCGTCGACCGGTCCCGGCGCCTGTTCGACCACGTGACGGTGCTGGTCGCGGTGAACGCCGGCAAGCAACCCACCAGGACCGGCGAGCAGCGCGCGCGGGAGATCCGGGCCGCGTTGCCAGCGGACTGGCGGAACGTCACGGTGGTGGCGTGGAGCGGACTGACCGCGGACTACTGCCGTCTGCACGCAGCCACGGCGATCGTCCGGGGCGTACGCAACGCGTCGGACGCGGAGCACGAGAGCCGGCTGGCGGCCATGAACGAGACGCTCGGCGTCCCGACGGTGTTCCTGCCGGCCCGCCCGGAACTGGCGACGGTTTCCTCGACCGCCGTGCGGGCGACGGCGACCTAGGCGCGTTTCCCCTCGTCAGCACGCCCAGGCGCGGATTCGATAATGCACATTATGTCAAGTAGGCCGGTTCCGGCCCTCCCTCACGCCGGATCCTCGGCCCAGCGGCGCAGGTCCCACTCGACCAGGTCGGCGCGCTCCGCCACGGTGCCCGGCGGCACCGGCACGAGCAGGTGGCCGTGCTCGGCGTACACCTGCTCGTGCACCCGCGCGAAGGCCAGCGACTCCGGGTAGCCGATCCGGCGGGCCGCGGTCGGCGTGACGAAGCCGATCGGCTCGACCAGGAACACCCGACGGTCGTAGACCGCCTCCCGGCGGATCCGGAGCAGCTCGGCGGCGAGCTCCGGGGTCACCCGCCGGCCCAGGTGCCGGGCCAGCGCCAGGGTGCACAGCGGCGAACGGTCGTAGAGCTGCGTACCTCCCGACCCGGCCGCGCGTTGGCGGCGGCATTGCTCCCGGGCGACCAGGTCGACGAAGTCGCCCTCCTGCCAGGGCTCGGGACAGCCCTGGCGCTGGCGGCGGGCGATCACGTCCGTGGCCGCCTCGGCGACGACCAGGTGCCCCCGCCGCGCCAGCAGCTGCGCCAGGCTGGTCTTGCCGGCGCCCGGTGCTCCGGTGAGGACGTACCGACGGGTGTGGTCGATCATGCGCCCACTCTCCCCGACCGGTCGGCGGTCATGGATCCCCCGCCCGGTCGACCGGAACCCGAAAATCATGCATAATATCCCTTATGCATGACAAAGCGGACGAATCGGTACGGTGCCTGATCGAGGAGTTCCTGACCGCCCGCGCCACCCGCAAGCCCTCCCCGCACACCCTGGCGGCTTACCGGCGGGACCTCACCATCGTGGCCTGCCTGATCGCCGACGACGGGGCCACTCCCCTCCCCCTCGACGACCTCCCGGTCGGCGCCCTCTCCCCCCGGGTGATGCGCGCGGCGTTCGCCCGGTTCGCCGCTCCCCGAGCCGCCGCGTCCGTGCACCGCGCCTGGTCCACCTGGAACAGTTTCTTCGCCTTCCTGGTCGCAGAGGGGGTCGTGGCCGGCAATCCGATGCCCGCCGTGGGGCGCCCCCGGGCCCCGCTCCCCCAGCCCAAGCCGCTGCGGGGTGAGGACACCCCGGAGGAGCTGCTGGCCGCGGTGGCTCGGGAACAGGGCCGCCAGCGCGACCCCTGGCCGGAGCGGGACCTGGTGGTGCTGGCGTTGGCGCTGTGCGCCGGGTTGCGGCTGTCGGAGCTGCTCGCGCTGCGGGTCGGGTCGCTGGCCGGCCGGGCCGGTGAGCGGCGGGTCGACGTGTCCGGCAAGGGTGGCCGGCCACGGACGGTGCCGATCGAGGCGGGGGTCGACCGGGTGCTGGAGGGCTATCTGGACAGCCGGCGGCGGCGTTTCGGGGGGCGCAGTGTCCGGCCGGAGTCGCCGTTGCTGGTGGACCGGCAGGGCGAGCCGCTGCGCCGTGGTGGTCTGCAGTATCTGGTGGAGTCGTGCTACCGGCGGGCCGGGGTGGGCGACCGCGTGCCGCGGGGGGCGCGGCTGCACGCGTTGCGGCACACGTTCGCGACCCGGCTGGCGGAGGACGGGGCGAGCGCGGCGGAGATCATGCGGTTGCTGGGGCACGCGTCGTTGGCGTCGTCGCAGACGTACATCGAGGTGACGGCGGGTCAGCAGCGGGCGGCGGTGCGGTCCAACCGGACGAACGCGGCGGTGGCGGCGCTGGCGGGTGGGGTCGTGCCGGAGCGGGGCTAGCGGGGGTGGCTAGGCTGGGTGGGACTGCGACTGGCGGCACCGGGGATGGGATCGACCATCGGGGAGCTCGTCGCGGGGGTCGACCGCCTGGGCCTCCGCGCGCGAGGTGAGCCATGTCTTCGACGGGTACGACGGCGCGGGTCCTTTCCGGTGGGCCGGTGGCCGAGCGGATCCTTTCCGAGGTGGCCGAGGGTGTTTCCGGGCTGCGGGCGGTGGGGGTGACGCCGGCGCTGGCGACGGTGCTGGTGGGTGACGACGACGCGAGCGCGGGTTACATCCGGATCAAGCAACGGCAGGCGGCGGAGTTGGGGTTCGCGTCGCCGCACGTGCGGCTGTCGGGGTCGGCGTCGCAGGCGGATCTGCACGCGGTGTTGGCGGACTTCAACGCCGACCGGGGTGTGCACGGGGTGTTGGTGCAGTATCCGGTTCCGGGGCAGCTGGACTACGACCGGGCGTTGCAGGTGCTGGATCCGGACAAGGACGTGGACGGTCTGCATCCGGTGAACATGGGCCGGTTGGCGTTGGGGTTGCCGGGTCCCCTGCCGTGTACGCCGGCGGGGATCGAGGCGTTGCTGGCGTTCCATCAGGTGCCGGTGGCGGGTCGTGAGGTGGTCGTCCTGGGACGGGGTGCGACGTTGGGTCGGCCGTTGGCGATGTTGCTGGCGCAGAAGCGGCCGACGGCGAACGCGGCGGTGACGGTGGTGCACACCGGGGTGGCGGACTGGCCGAGGTACACGCGGCGGGCGGAGATCCTGGTGGCGGCGGCGGGGGTGCCGGGGATCGTGCGGCCGGAGCATGTGCGTCCGGGTGCGGTGGTGGTCGGTGGTGGGGTGCGGTACGAGGGGCGCCGGTTGCTGCCGGATGTGGACGAGTCGTGTGCCGAGGTGGCGGGGGCGATCACGCCGCGGGTCGGTGGGGTGGGTCCGACGACGGTGGCGATGTTGTTCCGTAACGCGTTGGAGGCTGCCCGGCGGTCGACGGGGGTGGCCTGAGTCAGTTCGGCCGGGCGAGCCAGGTGGAGAGCCAGTCGAAGGCGGGGTCTTCCATGGCCTGCCAGGTGGGGCCGTTGTGGCCGCCGCCGGGCAGGTAGGTGGTGGTGACGGTCAGGGGTGGGTGGGCGAGGCGGGTGAGGGTGCGGGCGTCGTTGGCGCTGTCGTGGTCGGCGCGGCCGGTGGCGAGGTAGAGGGCGACGGGCGGGGCGGGTAGGTGGCGTAGTCGCCAGGCGTCAGGGCGAGGGCCTGGGTGAGCAGCACGGCGGCGGGGCGGAACAGCAGCCGGGCGCGGTGGTGGCGGTGCCAGCCGGCGGCGGTGCCGGTGGCGGCGGCTGCGGTGGCGATCGCGGTGAGGATCAGCAGCGGTACGCCGGTCAGTGTCATGACGGGCACTCCCCTCGTCCTGCCAACGCTGCCACGGGTGGCGGGTCGGGTGGGGAGGTTCGGTGAGTTGTGCCGCCCGGGGGTGGGTCGATGGTGGCGCGGTGGGCTGGGAGGTTGCTGGGTTCAGCCGAGGTCGACCAGGAGGGGGCGGTGGTCGGAGATGGTGGACAGGGGGGTGTCGACGGCGGTGACCGGTGGGAGTCGGTGCAGGTCGTGGCGGTCGGCGAGGATGTGGTCGAGTTGGACGCGGGGTGCGGCGGCGGGGTAGGTGGGGCGGCGGCCCAGGGGGCGCCAGCCGGAGAGGAGTCGGGCGGCGCCGGCGGGGAGGTTGAGGTCGCCGAGGAGGATGCGGGGTGCGGGCAGGGCGCGCAGGGCGCGGACGACCTGGCGGAGTTGGTGGGCGTTCCAGCCGGGGACGAAGGACAGGTGGGTGGCGGCGACGGTGATCGGGCCGTGGGGGGTGGCGAGGACGGCGGCGAGGACGACGCGGGGTTCGTCGCGGAGCAGGATGAGGCCGCCGCCGGGGCCGGGTACGTAGATGGGTGAGCGTACGGGTGCGGGGCGTAGGCGGGTGACCTGCCAGGTGCGTACGGGGTGGCGGCTGATCAGGCCGATGCCGTAGCAGGGTTCGCCGTGGCCGTCGTCGTCGTGGCGGAGGGGGCGGAACTGTTCGCCGGGGGTGCCGACGACGGCGGCGGCGAAGCGGTGTTCGGGGGCGTGCAGGGCGCGGGCGGCGATGGCGGTGAGGTCGAGGTTGCCGCTGCGGCTCTGGTCGCGGTCGACTTCCTGGAGGGCGAGGACGTCGGCGTCGAGGGCGGTGACGGCGGCGGTGAGCCGGTCGGGGTCGACGAGGCCGTCGGTGAGGGATCTGCCGTGCAGCAGGTTGAAGGTGGCCAGGCGCACCTCTGCACCCTACGTGGCCGTGGCAGGGTTGCCGGGTGATCAAGGTGTTGCTCTGTTCGGTGCTGGTGTTCGTGGCGGTGGCGTCGGTGGGGTTGTGGCTGCGTCGGCGGCGGGGGCGGTGAGCGGTCTTCGGTGGTGGTGAGGCTGGCCACAGGGGGTGCCGGCGGGTGTTGGTGGGTGGGGAGAATGGCCGGCCGTGGATTCCGTGACCGTCAGTGCCCTGCTCGCCGCGGCCGCCATGGCTGGTTGGGTCGATGCGGTGGTGGGTGGGGGTGGTTTGTTGTTGCTGCCGGCGTTGCTGGTGGCGGCGCCCGGGTTGCCGGTGGCGACGGCGTTGGGGACGAACAAGTTGGCGGCGATCGCGGGGACGGGTACGGCGGCGGTGACGTATGCCCGGCGTACCCGGGTGGACTGGGTGGTGGCGGGGCCGTCGGCGGGGTTGGCGGTGGTGGCGGCCGGGTTGGGTGCGGTGTTGGCGGGGTCGGTGCCGGCGTCGGCGTACCGGCCGGTGGTGTTGGTGGTGCTGCTGTCGGTGGCGTTGTTCGTGTTGCTGCGTCCGAGTGTGGGGGTGGTGGCGCGGCCGGGCCGGCGTGCCCGGGTGCGGGTGGTGGTGGCGGTGCTGGTGGCCGGTGTGGGGATCGCGTTGTACGACGGGTTGATCGGGCCGGGTACGGGGACGTTCCTGGTGGTGGCGTTCACGGCGTTGGTGGGTGCGGATTTCCTGCACGGTTCGGCGATGGCGAAGATCGTGAACGCGGGGACGAACCTGGGTGCGTTGGTGGTGTTCGGGGTGACCGGGCATGTGTGGTGGTTGTTGGGTGCGGCGATGGCGGTGTGCAACATCGCCGGTGCGGTGCTGGGTGCGCGGATGGCGTTGAAGCGCGGGTCGGGTTTTGTGCGGGTGGTGCTACTGGTGGTGGTGCTGGCGTTGATCGTGAAGTTGGGGCTGGACCAGTGGCGGGCCGCCTGACCGGCACCAGCGGTGTCGGTCAGGCGGCCGGGTTGGTTCAGGCGTGCCGGACGACGTCGTCGTAGTCGAGGCGGGGCAGGCGGGGGAACCAGGCGTCGGGGCCGGGCTTGCCGATGTTGACCACGAGCAGGGACTTCCAGGTGGTGTCGGCGAAGAATTCCTTGTCGACGCCGGTGGCGTCGAAGCCGGCCATGGGTCCGGCGGCGAGGCCGGCGGCGCGGACGGCGAACAGCCAGTAGCCGATCTGGAGGGTGGCGTTGAAGCGGGCCATCTGTTCGCGGCCGGCGGGGTCGTCGGCGAGGGCGTCGCGCATCTGCGGGCGGATCGGGAACAGCGTCGGGATGTGTTCGTGGAAGTCGGTGTCGGCGGCGAGGACGGCGACGGCGGGCGCGGCGGCGGTCTTGGCGCGGTTGCCCTCGGCCATGTGGGTCAGGAGCCGTTCGCGGGGTTCGCCGTCGCGGATGATCAGGACCCGCAGGGGTTGGGTGTTGGCGGCGGTGGGCGGGTACTTGGCGAGGTCGAAGATGGCGCGCAGTTGGGCGTCGGTGACGGGTTCGTCGGTGAAGGTGTTGGCGGTGCGGGCGTCGGTGAACAGCTGCGCCTGCGCGTCGGGGTGCAGGGTGATCGGGTGGGTCACGGTCTCTCCCAAGGAGGGGGGCTGCTTCAGGTACGGAAGCAGCTAGCTTTTTAGTAGTACTTCGGTTCGTGAGCGTAGCGCGTACCCTGGGGGAATGACATCCAGGCTGGAGGCGGACGCGGGTCCCCGCACGTGTGACGAGGGACTCGCCCGGGCCTTCGCGTTCCTGGGCAAGCGGTGGAACGGCGTGCTGCTGGGCACTCTCGCCGGCGGCCCGGCCGGTTTCGCCGAGCTGGCCCGGGCGCTGCCGGGCATCAGCGAGTCGGTGCTCTCCGACCGGCTCGGCGAGCTGACCCGGGTCGGCCTGGTGTCCCGCACCGTGCGGGAGGGCCCGCCGGTGGGGGTCAGCTACCAGCTCACCGAGCGCGGCGCGGCGCTGGCGCCGGCTCTGCGCGCGCTGACCCGCTGGGCGCACGAGAACCTGCCGGCGCCATCGGCCGGCGGCTGCTGACCGGCCGGGCCGGCCGTGTGATCATGGACCGATGCCGGTACGCGCCGAACACGACCGGGCGCTGCTCGCCGAGCTGCTGACCCGCGACCCGGTGCTGCACGCCTACCAGCTGGGCGACCTGGACGACTTCTTCTGGCCGTACACGTCCTGGTTCCGCCGCGACGACCAGGTGGCGCTGCTCTACCACGGCACCGACACCCCGGTGCTGATCGCGCACGCCGACCCCGACGGGATCCCGGCGCTGTCGGCGTTGCTGGCCGACCTGACGCCGCTGCTGCCGGCCCGGCTGTACGCGCACCTCTCCCCCGGCCTGTCCACCGGCCCGTTCGACGTGACGCGGGTGCGGCCGCACCTGCGGATGGCGCTGACCGCGCCGCGGCTGCTGGACCGGGTCACCCCGGCCGGGCAGCCGCTGACCGTCGCGGACCTGCCGGAGCTCACGGCGTTGTACGCCGTGGCGTACCCGGGGAACTGGTTCGACGCGCGGATGCTCGCCACCGGGCACTACGTGGGGGTACGCGACGGCGGCGAGCTGGTGGCGGTGGCCGGGGTGCACGTCCACTCCCCCACCTACCGGGTGGCGGCGCTGGGCAACGTGACCACCCATCCCCGGGTACGCGGGCGTGGGCTGGCCGCCGCCGCGGTGGCGGCGGTGTGCCGCGGGCTGGCCCCGCACGTCGACCACGTGACGTTGAACGTCAGCGCCGACAACGTGGCCGCCCGCCGGTTGTACGCCCGGCTGGGCTTCACCGACGCGGCCGGGTTCACCGAGTGCTGGCTGCGCCCGCGACCGTAGCCGGCGCGAACAGCGGCAGCAGCCGGTCGGTGTCGAGGAACGTGGTGATGCCGGTGACCTGGTTGCCGGCCACGTCGAGCAGCACCAGGGCGAACGGCGTGTGGTGGCCGTCGGGGCCGGGCCGGGTCTGCCAGAACGCCGGTTGGCCGTTGGCGGCGGTGGGCGTGAGCCGGGCGTCGGCGCAGGAGCCGGCGGGGTCCAGCAGCGCCGCCCGGATCCGGTCGCGGCCGCGCAGCCACCACCGCAGCGGCGGCATCGACATGGTGGCGTCGGTGTGCAGCAGACGGACCAGGGCGTCGACGTCGTGCCGTTCGAACGCCGCGCAGTAGTCGGCGAGCAGGGTGCGCTGGGTGTCGTCCAACGGCGGCAGCGGCTGGGTGGGCGCCGGCGCGACCGCCCGCAGGGTGGCCCGGGCCCGCTGCAGGGCACTGGTGACCGCGGCGACGCCGCAGTCCAACAGGGCCGCCACCTCGGACGCGTGCCAGCACAGCACGTCGCGCAGGATCAGCACCGGCCGCTGGCGGGGTGGCAGGTGCTGCAGGGCGGCGACGAACGCCAGCCGCAGCGTCTCCCGTGCCACGGCCAGCTGCTCGGGGCCGGCGTCGGCGGGCAGCAGCCGGCTGTCCGGCGCGGGCAGCACCCAGGCCTGCTCGGGTGCGGTGGCGCCCAGGCCGGTCGCGGCTTCCGCCGCCGGGCCGAGGTCCATGGCCAGCGCCCGGCGTCGGGCGCCCCGGAGCAGGTCGAGGCAGACGTTGGTGGCGATGGCGTACAGCCAGGTCCGGGTCGAGCCGCGCCGCTGGTCGTAGCGGTCCCGGGCGCGCCAGGCCCGCAGCAGGGTCTCCTGGACCGCGTCCTCGGCGTCGAAGGGTGAGCCGAGCATGCGGTAGCAGTAGCCGGTCAGCTCGGCGCGCATCGACTCGAACGGCGGGGCGTCACCGGTGGACGTCTGCGACACCGCCCCACCATACGTACCCGCGCCGACGCCGATGAGTTTCCCGGCCGCGATCCGTATCTCTCGTCGCCGGGCCCGACGTGCCCGGCGACGAGGACGGGAGGACACGATGGGTGGAGACGACCAGCTGCGGCGGGCGGTGCGGGCCGAGCGCGGCGACCAGGTGCGGCTGCTCGCCGCGCTCGAGGCGGGGCAGTGGGACGCGCCGACGCTGTGCGCCGGGTGGCGGGTGCGTGAGGTGGTCGCCCACGTCACCATGCCGTTGCGGATGTCGACCGGGCGGACGCTGCTGGAGCTGGCGCGCTCGCGGGGCCGGTTCGACCGGATGGCCGACCGGTACGCGCGGCGGGAGGCCGCCCGGTTGTCGGCCGAGCAGTTGCTGGCCGTGCGCCGCGCCACCGTCGACCACCCGTGGACGCCGCCCGGTGGCGGTACGCACGGGGCGTTGGCCCACGAGGTGATCCACGGCCTGGACATCACCGTGGGTCTGGGACTGGACCGGCTGGTGCCGGCGCAGCGGATGGCGCTGGTGCTGGCCGGGATGCGGCCCCGCGCCCTGGCCTATTTCGGCACCGACCTGACCGGGGTGCGGTTGCAGGCCACCGACCTCGACTGGGGCCACGGCGCCGGCACGCCGGTGCGGGGCCTGGCGCAGGACCTCCTGCTGGTGGTCTGCGGGCGCCGCCTGCCGGCGGGCCGGCTCGACGGCGACGCGGCGGCCCGCTTCACCCAGGAGCCCTGAGCCGGGGGTCCCGAGCCCGTGGGCCCGGGTGGGGTCAGCGGCGGCGGCTCGGGGAGTCGAACCGGCCGGCGCGGATCTCCCGCAGGGCCCGCCGGCGGCCCTCGCCGCGCAGCGTGTCGACGTAGAGCCGGCCGTGCAGGTGGTCGGTCTCGTGCTGCAGGGCGCGGGCGAGGAACCCGCTGCCGGAGATGGTCAGCGGCTCCCCGTGCTGGTCGAAGCCGTTGACGGTGGCGTGCATGGCCCGGGGGGTCGGGAAGTACAGGCCGGGGATGGACAGGCAGCCCTCCTCGTCGTCCTGCGTCTCCTCGGACAGCTCGATCGTCGGGTTGATCATGTGGCCGCGGTGCCCGTCGGCGTCGTAGACGAACACCTGGGCGCCGACGCCGATCTGCGGCGCGGCCACCCCGGCCCGGCCGGGCGCGCCGAGCAGCGTGTCCATCAGGTCGCCGACCAGGGCGCGCAGGTCGGCGTCGAAGCTGGTCACCGGCTCGCACGGGGTGCGCAGAACGGGGTCGCCGATGATCCGGATCGGGCGCATAGTCATGCCGGGAAGGCTAACCGCTCGTTACCGGCGTTGGTGGCCCACCCGGGCCGCCGCGCGCGTCGACGAGGACCTGCACGCCGTCGAGGAGGCGTTGCAGGCCGAACTCGAAGGCCCGGTCGGGGTCGCCGGGAGCCTGGTACTCCTGCCCGGCGGCGGTGCCCACCCGGGCGGCGAGGGGGAAGCGTCGGGGGTCGAGGACCTTCTCCAGGTAGGGGGCGTGGGCCTGCCACCACTGCTCGTCGGTCATGCCGGTGCGACCGGCGGCCTGGGCGGCCTCCACGGCGGCGCGGACCGCGCCGTGGACGTAGTTGTCCACGAGGGTGACCACGGCGTCCATCTCCAGGTCGGTCAGGCCGATGCCGTCGACGGCGGACAACTCGTGCTCGTACTTGGCGGTGACGTTGGGGCCCAGCGGGGGGCGGGTGGTGGCGACCTGCAGCAGCCACGGGTGGCGCAGGTACAGCGCCCGGTTGTCCCGGGCGACGCGGGTCAGCCGGTCCCGCCAGCCGCCGGCGGTGTCGGTGGGGCGGGTGGTCTCGCCGTGCACGGTGTCGAGCATGACGTCGAGCAGCTCACCCTTGCCGGGGACGTGGGTGTAGAGGGACATGGTGCCCACCCCGAGCCGCTCGGCGACCCGGCGCATGGACAGCGCGGCCAGGCCCTCGGCGTCGGCGACGTCGATGGCGGCGGCCACGATCCGCCCGACACCGAGGTCGCCGCCGCGGCGGCTGGCCTTCTCCCGGGTACGCCAGAGCAGGGCGAGGCTGCGGGCGGGGTCCCCGGTGCCGCTGTACTCGACGCTCATGCCGGTCACCCTACCGACCCGCCTATCGTATGGTGTACGGTACGCCGTACGACATCGACGGGGGAAGGGAGCGGTGCATGCCCGCACCGATCATCGCCACGCGTGGCCTGCGCAAGCGCTACGCCGACACCCAGGCCCTGGCCGGGCTCGACCTGACCGTCCCCGCCGGGGTGGTCTGCGCGGTGCTCGGCCCCAACGGCGCCGGCAAGAGCACCCTGGTACGCGTCCTGGCCACCCTCACCCGACCCGACGCCGGCGAGGCTCGGGTCGCCGGGTACGACGTCCGCGCCGCGCCCCGGCAGGTCCGCGCCCGCATCGGCCTGGTCGGGCAGCACACCGCCGTGGACGAGGTCCTCGGCGGCCGGGAGAACCTGCTGCTCTTCGGCCGGCTGCACCGCCTCTCCCCCGCCCGGGCCCGGACCCGCGCCGACGAGCTGCTGGCCCGCTTCGCCCTCACCGACGTCGCCGACCGGCCCGCCGGCACGTACTCCGGGGGCACCCGACGCCGCCTCGACCTGGCCGCCGCGCTGGTCGCCGACCCACCGGTGCTCTTCCTCGACGAGCCCACCACCGGCCTGGACCCGCGGGCCCGCGCCGGCGTGCACGACGCCGTCCGGGCCCTGGCCGACGCCGGCACCACCGTCCTGCTGACCACCCAGTACCTGGAGGAGGCCGACCGGCTCGCCGACACCGTCGTCGTGGTCGACCACGGCCGGGTGGTCGCCGAGGGCAGCCCCGAGCGGCTGCGCGGCGCCCTCGGCGCCGACCGGGTCGAGGTGCTCCTCGACCACGCCGGTGACCTGGTCACCGCCGCCGACGCCATCGCGGCGGCCACCGGCGTCACACCCCGGGTCGACCCCGACGCGCTGCGGGTGGGCCTGCCCGCCGCCGACCGGGTCGGCGCCCTCGGCGCGGTACTGGCCGCGCTGACCGCCGCCGGGGTCACCGCGGTCGACGTGACGCTGCGCCGACCCACCCTCGACGAGGTGTTCCTGCACCTGACCGCCGACCCGACGGCGGTGGGCCGATGACCACCGCACTGACCGACACGGCCACCCTCACCGGGCGGGCCCTGCGCCACTGGCGCCGGCAACCCACCCCCGTGCTGGTCACCCTGCTGTTCCCGATCCTGCTGGTGCTGATGTTCGGCTACCTGCTCGGCGGGGCGATGGTGGTGCCCGGCGGCGGCGACTACCGCGAGTTCCTGCTGCCCGGCCTGTTCGCCATGACCATGCTCTTCGGCGTCGAGACCACCTACACCGCGGTGACCACCGACGCCGCCCGTGGCGTCACCGACCGGCTGCGGTCCCTGCCGGTCGCCCGGGGCGCGGTGATCGCCGGTCGCGCCACCGCCGACGCGCTGCACGCCGTCGCGGCGCTGGCCGTCATGTTGGCCTGCGGGCTGGCCGTCGGCTGGCAGCCGCACGACGGCGCCGGCCGGGCCCTGGCCGCGGTCGGACTGTTGCTGCTGCTGCGCCTGGCCATGATCGTCGTCGGCATCCACCTGGCGCTGCTGCTGCGCGCCCCCGACTCGGTGGTGGCGTTGCAGATCCTGGTCTGGCCGGTCGGCTTCGCCTCCAGCGCCTTCGTCGCCCCGCAGACCATGCCCGGCTGGCTCGCCTCCGTCGCCGCGTACAACCCGCTGTCGGTCACCGTCGCGGCCTGCCGGGAACTGTTCGGCAACCCCGGCTGGGGCGGTGACGGGTTCACCGCCCGGCACGCCGTCGCCCTCGCCGTGGCCTGGCCGCTGGCGGTCATCGCCGTCGCCGGCCCGCTGGCCGTACGCCGCTGGCAGCGGCTGGACCGGTGAGCGCCGCCGGCACTAGCGTGGCGGTGTCGTCGTGTCCACCCCAGAGGGAGCCCGGCCGTGTATCCACCGATCGAGCCGTACGCGCACGGCCTGCTCGACGTCGGCGACGGTCAGCGGATCTACTGGGAGACCTGCGGCAACCCCGACGGGCGGCCCGCCCTGGTGGTCCACGGCGGCCCCGGCTCCGGGGCCACCCCCGGCTGGCGGCGGATGTTCGACCCGACCGCCTACCGGATCGTCCTGTTCGACCAGCGGGGCTGCGGGCGCAGCCTCCCGCACGCCGCCGACCCGGCCGTGGACCTGTCGGTCAACACCACCGCCCACCTGCTGGCCGACATGGAGCTGCTGCGCGAGCACCTGGGGGTCGACCGGTGGCTGCTGCACGGCGCGTCGTGGGGGTCGTCGCTGGCCCTGGCGTACGCGTCTCGCCACCCCGGGCGGGTCACCGCGCTGGTGCTGTTCAGCGTGGTCGCCAACACCCGCCGCGAGATCGACTGGGTGACCCGTGACATGGGGCGGATCTTCCCCGAGCAGTGGGCCCGATTCCGCGACGGGGTGCCCGAGGCCGACCGGGACGGTGACCTGTCCGCCGCCTACGCCCGGCTGGTCGCCGACCCCGACCCGGCGGTGCGGGAGCGGGCCGAGCGTCACTGGTGCGACTGGGAGGACGTGCACGTCAGCCTCGCCGAGGGGCACCGGCCCAGCGCCCGCTTCGCCGACCCGGTGTTCCGGGCCGCTTTCGTCCGGCTGGTCACCCACTACTTCGCCAACCTGGGGTTCCTGCCCGACGGGCAGCTGCTGCGCGACGCGGGGAAACTCGCCGGCATCCCCGGGGTGCTGGTGCAGGGCCGCCTGGACGTCAGCGGGCCACCGGACATCGCCTGGCAGCTCACCCGAGCCTGGCCCGACGCCCGGCTGGTGATCGTCGAGACCGGCGGGCACGGCATGGGGGCCGGCATGACCGAGGCGGTCGTGGCGGCCCTGGACGAGTTCGCCGGGCACTGACCCCGCACGGCCCGGGCCGGTCAGGGGTGCTCGCCCCGCCGGTACTCCCGCGGCGAGCAGCCGTAGCGGGCGCGGAACAGGCGACTGAAGTGCGCCTTGTCGCCGAACCCCCACCGGGCGGCGACGGCCTGCACGGGCTGGCCCGCCAGCAGCGGGTTGCGCAGGTCCCGGCGGCAGTGCTCCAGCCGTCGGTCACGGATCAACGCGGCCACCCCGGCCGGCTGGTCGGCGAAGAGTCGGTGCAGGCTGCGCAGGGAGATGTGGTGCGCGGCGGCGACCGTGGCGGGGGTGAGCCGGACGTCGTCGAGGTGCCGCTCGACGAAGGCGACGACCTGCTCCCGCAGCGCGCTCTGCCGCACCTCCACCGGCAGGTCACCCTCCCGGCCCAGGTGCTCGGCGAAGGCGGCGGCGATCAGGTCCAGCACGATGCCGGCCAGCGGGGCGGCCTGCACGGCGGCGTACTCGTGCGGCCTGGTGGCCACCCGGCGCAGCAGCTGCGCCAGCAGCGCCGCCATGCCGGTGTCGGTGCCCATCCGGGCCGCCAGCAGCCGGCGCACCCGGTCCGGTGACAGCGGCAGGTCGTGGTGGCGCAGTTGCACGGTGAGGGTGGCGGCCAGCTGCGGGCCGGCGCAGTCGTGCACGGCCACGAACGGGCGACCCATGTCCAGGAAGGTGAACTCGCTGGTGCCCACCTGCGTCTCCTGCCGGTCCTGGGTCAGGATGCTGCGCCCGGCCAGGGGCAGGGCCAACTGGTAGATGTCGGCCTCGGTGCGGCGGACCAGCGGGGCGGGCCGGTGGCACCGCAACGACGAGTAGCGCAGCGAGGTGAGCCGGACCCGGCCCAGCTCGACCAGCCGGGCGGAGGCCACGAAGTCGTGTCGGTGCGGGGTGGTGATGTGGGCCGGCGCCAGGTCCTGCGCCACCATCTCGTTCCAGCTGGCGAGCCGGTCGCCCGGTGGCAGCACGGTGGTGTCCAGGAAGTGGTGGGGTAGCACGTCGCCGGCGTCTTCCTGCCCTCGCCGCGGTCCGGTGGGCGGGCCACCGGCCGCCGCACGATCGTCCACGGTGGTCGGCCCAGCCTACGTCGGTGTCCGGCCGCCGGACCAGCCGCGGTGACCGCTCACCGGCGGGCGGCCGGACCCTGCGTCCGCCGAGTGCGGGCGTCGTCGCGCCAGGCGCGCGGGGAGCACCCGTACGCGGCGCGGAACGCCCGACTGAAGTGCGCCTTGTCGCCGAAGCCCCAGCGCGCGGCGATGGCCTGCACGGGCAGCCCGGCCAGCAGCGGATCGGCCAGGTCGCGGCGGCAACGGTCCAGCCGCCGGGAGCGGATGGTGGCGGCGACGGTGGGCCCGGTGTCGGCGAACAGCCGGTGCAGGGAGCGCGGCGACAGGTGGTGCGCGGCGGCGACCACCGCCGGGGTCAGCGTCGCATCGCCCAGGTGCTGGTCGATGAAGGCGTCGATCTGCGCCCGCAGCGCTGTCTGGCGTACCTCGACCGGCAGGTCGGCGGTGCGGTCGAGGTGCTGCGCGAGGGTCGCCGACACCAGGTCCAGCGTCACGCCGGCGAGGGTCGGTGCGTCGGCCGGACCGTACTGGTCGGGGTGGGTGGCGATCCGGCGGACGAACTGGGCCAGCAAGGCGCCCATCCCCTCGTCGGCGCGCAGCCGCGCGGCGACCAGCCGGCGTACCTGGTCGGGGGCCAGGGGCAGCTCGCGGTGCGGGATCTGCACGGTGACGTTGTCCAGCGGGTCCGGTCCGGTCGTCCAGTGGCTGGCCACGTGCGGGCGGGAGGCGTCCAGGAAGGTGAACTCCGCCGGCAGGCGCAGCTCCGCCTCCTGCCGGTCCTGGGTCAGCGCGCTGCGCCCGGACGCCGGCAGCGCCAGCTGGTAGACGTCGGCTTCGCATCGGCGGACCAGGGCGGGTGGCCGGGTGGAGTGCAACGACGGGTAGCGCAGCGCGGTCAGGCTGGCCCGTCCGAGGTCCACCACCCGGGCGTGGGCGTGGAAGTCGTGCAGGTGGCTGCTGCTGATGTGCGCCGGCGCGGTCTCCCGGGCCACCACCGCGTGCCAGAACTCGAACCGCTGCCTCGGGGGAACCGGCGTGGTGTCGACGACCTGACCCGGTAGCACCCTCGCCCTCGCCTCCGTCGGCTCACCGATCCGGTCCATTGTGGCAGGAGCGGACGCCCGCGGGTCACCGGCCGGCGAGCAGGGCCCGTACCGGCGCGGCCTTCGCCGCGGCCTCGGCCACCTCGGCGGCCGGGTCGCTGTCCCAGGTGATGCCGCCGCCGGCCCAGCCGTGCAACCGGTCGCCGTCGGCGGCGGCCGTGCGGATGGTCAGGCCCAGGTCGAGCCGGCCCGGCCCGACCCAGCCCAGCGCGCCCATGCCGGCGCCCCGCCCGACCGGTTCCACGGCGGCGATCAGGTCCAGGGCGGCCCGCTTGGGGGCGCCGGTGACCGATCCGCCCGGGCAGACGGCCCGCAGCAGCGCCGCCAGGCCGATCCCGTCGGCCAGCTGCGCCGAGACCGTCGACTCGGCCTGCCACAGGTCGCACCAGCGGCGCACCGCGAACAGCTCGTCCACCCGCACCGAACCGGTGCGGGCCAGCCGGGCCAGGTCGTTGCGTTCCAGGTCGACGATCATGATGTGTTCGGCGCGTTCCTTGGCCGAGGCGAGCAGTTCCCGCCGGCCGGCGTCGGTGGCCGGGCGGGTGCCCTTGATCGGCCGGGTCACCACCCGGCCGCCGGTGACCTCGACCAGGGTCTCCGGGGAGGCGCAGCCGATCGCCCAGCCGGCGCCGTGCAGGGTGCCGCCGTAGCGGGCGCCGGGCAGCCCGGCGAGGCGGGCCAGCGCCGGTCGGGGGTCACCGGTGTAGGGGGCGGCGGCGTGTCCGACGACGTTGACCTGGTAGACGTCACCGCGGCCGATGGCGGCGCGGACGGCCTGCACCGCGTCGGCGTGCTGACCGAGGGTCCAGCTGTCCCGCCACGGTCCCAGCCACCACCGGCCCGGTTCGGGTCGCCGTGCGGGCCGGGGCGTCCCGGTGTGGCCGTAGACCACCACCGCCACCTCGGGCAGGGTGGCGGCGGGGTTGGCGGCGCCCGGGGGCGCGCCGAGCATCGCGGCGCCGGCGGCGGCGGAGACGTACAGCGCCGCCCCGCACGGGCCGGTCGGGTCGTGGCGCGCGGGTCGGGTCAGGTCGGCCGCCGTCAGACCGTGCCCGAGCAGGAACTCCTCGGTCAGGGCGGCCGGGTCGCCGCCGTCGGTGGGCCGCCACTCGAAGCGGTCCCACTCGGCGAGGGTGGCGCGGCACGCCGCCGGGGCGGCGGGCACGTCGACCACCCCGTATGGGAGCGTTCCCACACCGTACGGCCCCATCGACCTCATCCGTTCAGCGGATTTCGGGTTAACAAGACGGATGGCTGCTCGATCCCGCGCGCTTTCCCTTGGTACTGTGCGTCACTGGTCATGTGAACCATGACACAGTGCCCCCACAGTCCGGAGAACCCGATGTGCCAGCACCAACCCACCTGCCCTTCCGCCGAGGCCACCGACCGGGAAGCCGCCAAGGTCATCGCCTGTTTCCCTGAGCAGGGCTGGAGCCTGCTCTGCAACGGAGTCATCATCTTCGAGGACACCGGAGAGCTGCTCCCCGACGGCAGCTGCATCGCCCCGCACCGCGGCCCCGCCCGGCACGCCCTCGTCGCCTGACCACCACGCAGCGTACGCGCCGGCCCCACCGGTCCCCCTCCCGGAGGACCCGTGCCGCCGGCGTCGCAGGCCGGGGCGGCGAACCGACCGCCCCGGCGCCACCGCCTCAGTCCTCGAACGCCTCCGGCGCCGGGCACGAGCAGACCAGGTTCCGGTCGCCGTACGCCCCGTCGATGCGCCGCACCGGCGGCCAGTACTTCGCCATCCGGTCCACCCCCGCCGGATACCCGGCCACCGACCGCGGATACCCGTGCGACCACTCGTCGCCGGTCAGCATCGCCGCCGTGTGCGGGGCGTTGGCGAGCGGGTTGTCCCCCGCCAGCCACGCACCGGAACCCACCTTGTCGATCTCCGCCCGGATCGCGATCATCGCCTCGCAGAACCGGTCCAGCTCCGCCAGGTCCTCACTCTCGGTCGGCTCCACCATCAGCGTCCCGGCCACCGGGAACGACATCGTCGGCGCGTGGAAGCCGTAGTCGATCAGCCGCTTGGCCACGTCGTCGACGCTCACCCCGGTCGCCTTCGTCAACGGCCGCAGATCCAGGATGCACTCGTGCGCCACCAGGCCCTTGTTGCCGGCGTACAGCACCGGGAAATGGTTGCGCAGCCGCGCCGCCACGTAGTTCGCCGCCAGCACCGCCACCCCGGTGGCCCGGGTCAGGCCCGGCGCGCCCATCATCCGCAGGTACGCCCACGGGATCGGCAGGATGCCCGCCGACCCGTACTTCGCCGCCGAGATCGCCGGCCGCGCGTCGGCGTGCGCGCCGAGCGGGTCACCGGGCAGGAACGGCGCAAGGTGCGCCCGCACCGCCACCGGCCCCACCCCCGGGCCGCCGCCGCCGTGCGGAATGCAGAACGTCTTGTGCAGGTTCAGGTGCGACACGTCCGCGCCGAACTTGCCCGGCTTGGCGAACCCCACCAGCGCGTTCAGGTTCGCCCCGTCGACGTACACCTGACCGCCGGCGTCGTGGACCTTCGCGCACAACTGCGCGATGCCCGTCTCGTACACCCCGTGCGTCGACGGGTACGTCACCATGATCGCGGCGAGGGCGTCCCGGTGCTTGTCGATCTTCGCGTCGAGGTCGACCAGGTCGACGTTGCCGTCGGCGTCGCAGCCCACCACGACCACCCGCATGCCGGCCATCACCGCCGACGCCGCGTTGGTGCCGTGCGCCGACGACGGGATCAGGCACACGTCGCGGTGCCCCTCGCCCCGGTCCCGGTGGTACGCGCGGATGGCCAGCAGCCCGGCCAGCTCACCCTGCGACCCGGCGTTGGGCTGCACGCTGACCGCGTCGTAGCCGGTCACCTCGGCCAGCCACCCCTCCAGCTGCCCGATCAGCTCCCGGTACCCGGCGGTCTGCTCCGCCGGCGCGAACGGGTGCACGTGCGCGAACTCCGCCCAGCTGATCGCCTCCATCTCGGTGGTGGCGTTGAGCTTCATCGTGCACGATCCCAGCGGGATCATGCCCCGGTCCAGGGCGTAGTCGAAGTCGGCCAGGCGGCGCAGGTAGCGCAGCATCGCCGTCTCCGAGTGGTGGCTGCGGAACACCGGGTGGGTGAGGAAGTCCGACGAGCGGGCCAACGCCCGCGGCAGGCCCGCGTCCACGTCGCCGTCGACGCCGTCGACGCCGAACGCCGCCCACACCGCCGCCAGGTGCGCCCCGGTGGTCGTCTCGTCGCAGGCGATCCCCACCCGGTCGGCGTCGACCAGCCGCAGGTTCACGTTGCGCTGCGCGGCGGCGGCGACCACCTCGGCCGCCCGCCCCGGCACGGTCGCGGTGACGGTGTCGAAGAACGCCACGTCCGCGACCCGCACACCACCGGCGCGCAGCCCGGCCGCGAGCCGCGCCGCCATGCCATGGGTACGCGTCGCGATGGCCCGCAACCCGTCCGGACCGTGGTAGACCGCGTACATGCCGGCCATCACGGCCAGCAGCACCTGCGCGGTGCAGATGTTGCTGGTCGCCTTCTCCCGCCGGATGTGCTGCTCGCGGGTCTGCAACGCCAGCCGGTACGCCGGGTTGCCGTCGGCGTCCTTCGACACCCCCACCAGCCGACCGGGCAGCATCCGCTCCAGACCCGAACGCACCGCCAGGTAACCGGCGTGCGGGCCACCGAAGCCCATCGGCACCCCGAACCGCTGGGTGGTGCCCGCGGCGATGTCGACGCCGATCTCCCCCGGCGGGCGCAGCAACGTCAACGCCAGCAGATCCGCGGCGACCGTGACCAGCGCGCCGGCCGCGTGGGCCGCCTCGACCAGCCCGGCGTGGTCGCGTACCGCCCCGGACGCCCCCGGGTACTGCAGATGCAGGCCGAAGAACTCGCCCGGCAGCTCGTCGCGCTCGGTGTCCACCACGCGTACGTCGATGCCGAGCGGCTCCGCCCGGCTGGTGATCACCGCGACGGTCTGCGGCAGGGTGTCCGCGTCGACCACGTACACCGGGCTCTTGCTCTTCGACGCCCGGCGCGCGAGGGTCATCGCCTCGGCCGCGGCGGTGCCCTCGTCGAGCATCGACGCGTTCGCGGTGGCCAGGCCGGTCAGGTCGGTGACCATGGTCTGGAAGTTCAGCAGCGCCTCCAGCCGGCCCTGGCTGATCTCCGGCTGGTACGGCGTGTACGCCGTGTACCAGGCCGGGTTCTCCAGCACGTTACGGCGGATCACCGCCGGGGTGTGCGTGCCGTGGTAGCCCAACCCGATCATCGACACGGCCACCGTGTTGCGGCCGGCCAGGGCCCGCAGCTCGGCGATCGCCTCGGCCTCGGTGGCCGGCTCGGGAAGGTCCAGGGTGCCGTGCCAGCGAATCACCTCGGGGATCGCGGCGTCCATCAGCTCGTCGATCGAGCCGTAGCCGACGGCCTCCAGCATCCGGCGCTCGTCGGCCGGTACGGGGCCGATGTGCCGGTCGGCGAACTGCTCTGCGGTCATGCGCTGCGCTCCTTGCGGGGGCGAGGTCGACGGGTCGGCCTCCCCCTGAGTCACGCGTGACGCGCTCCACAGCGCCTGCCCACGAGGTCCTTTTGCCTGAGAGGTTCCGGGGAGGAATCTGCCCCTTCGGCGTCGCCCGGGTGGTTTCCGGGCGATCTCTCCCACGTGGGTGGTACCGGCATGGTCAACGCTACCAGCGCCCACGTTTCGCGCGGATGTCCTACCCCCGGCTCAGCCCGCCACCGGGCTCGCCGCGGCCGGCACCGCACCCGCGCCGGCGTCCCCGCCGGCGGTCACGTCGGGGGCGACCGCGCCGGCCAACCCGCCCAGCAGCGCACCCAGCGGCGCGTCCACCCGCAGCGACGCGTACCCGTCGCCGCGGGTCGGGCCCTGGTTGACGATCGCCACCGGGAGACCCTGCCTCGCCGCCGCCAGCACGAACCGCCGCCCCGACATCACCGTCAACGACGACCCGAGCACCAGCAGCGCCCGCGCCCCGCCGACCAGGTCGAAACACCGCGACACGCGCGCCGCGGGCACCGTCTCACCGAAGAACACCACGTCCGGCTTGAGCATCCCGGTGCCGCAGAACGTGCAGTCCACCATCCGGAACCCGGCCACCTGCCCGTCGTCGAGGTCCACGTCGCCGTCCGGGTTGACCGTCACCGCGGCCACGTCGAAGTCGGGGTTGGCCTCCCGCAGGCGCCGGTCCAGCTCCTCCCGGGAGGTGCGGTTGCCGCAGTCCAGACAGACCACCTCGTCGAGGCGCCCGTGCAGCTCCACCACCGGCGCGCTGCCCGCCGCGGTGTGCAACCCGTCGACGTTCTGGGTGATCACCGCGTCGACCAGGCCGGCGGCCTGCAGGCGGGCCACCGCCCGGTGCCCGCCGTTCGGGGCGGCCCTGGCGATGGTCCGCCACCCCAGGTGGCTGCGCGCCCAGTAGCGGCGCCGCGCCACCGGATCACCGGTGAACGTCTGATACGTCATCGGGGTGTGCCGGCGGGCCGCCCCGCTGGGCCCCCGGTAGTCGGGGATGCCCGACTCGGTGGACAGGCCCGCCCCGCTGAGCACCACCACACCACCGGCGGCCACCAGCCGGTGCAGGGCGTCGATCGTCTCGGTCACCCGTCCATGCTGCCTCGCCCCACCCCCGCCCGGCGACCGCGCACCGGTGACCCTCGTCGCCGCCGACCGGCCCCGCGGACCCGCCCACGGCACTAGGTTGCAGGTATGCGCGTCGTCATCGCCGGAGGGCACGGCAAGATCGCCCGGCTGCTGGAACGGGAACTGACCGGCCGCGGCGCCACCGCCGTCGGCCTGATCCGCAACCTCGACCACGCCGCGGCGCTGCGCGCCGCCGGCGCCCTGCCCGTCGCCTGCGACCTGGAACGCGCCGGCGTCGAGGAGGTCGCCGGGCACCTGGGCGGCGCGGACGCGGTGGTCTTCGCCGCCGGCGCCGGCCCGGGCAGTAGCGCCGCGCGCAAGGACACCGTCGACCGGGCCGCCGCCGTGCTGCTCGCCGACGCCGCCCAGGCCGCCGGGGTACGCCGCTACCTGCTGGTCTCCTCGATGGGCGTGGACCAGCCACCGGCCGCCGGCACCGACGAGGTGTGGGCGGCGTACCTCGCGGCCAAGAAGGCCGCCGAGGACGACATCCGCGGCCGGGACCTCGACGCGACCGTCCTGCGCCCCGGCCGGCTGACCGACGACCCGCCCACCGGGCGGATCACCCTCGCCCCGCACGTGCCGCCCGGCGCCGTCACCCGCGCCGACGTCGCCCGGGTCCTCGTCGCCCTGCTGCACCACCCCGGCACCGCCGGCGCCGTCCTGGAACTCACCGACGGTGACACCTCGATCGCCGACGCCGTCGCCGCCGCCGACACGCCCTGAACCACACCGGCCCGACGGAAGCCGACCGCGGCGGGGCGACGGTGGGCGTCAGCCGCCGAGGACACCGCGCAGCTGCGCCGCCGCGCCACCGGCCGCCGCGGCGTCCGCGCGCAGCTGGTCCGACTGGGCGGTGAGGTACTGCTGCCAGCGGTCCAGCTGCTGCTGGGCGGCCGCCACCGCGGCCAACGCCGCCGCGTGCCGCTCCTCCAACTGCTGCAACTTGCGCTGCAACTCGTGCACCCCCGGACCGCCGACCGGCGGCAGCGGACCCGACCCGCCCAGCACACCACCGTTGAGCAGCCCGTTGGACGCCGGCGCGCTCATCTCACCGGCACGCCGGTGCGCCTCGGCGAGGATCTCGTCGGCCTGCCGCCGGGCGTCGGAGATGATCTCCGCGCCCTCCGCGCTGGCCTCACCGATGGTGCGGTTCGCCTCGTCCTGCGCCCGCATCGCCAGCTCCACCGTCATCGGGTCCGGACCCGACGGCGCGGTGTTCGACGGCAGGGTGCCGTGCCGCAGCATCTCCACCTGGCTCAGCAGGCCCTGGTTCTCCCGCTTCTGCCGCTCCAACTCCGCGGCCAGCAGGGAGATCCGGTCGTCGGCGGACCGGACGACCTCGCTGACCTCCTCCGCGGCCAACCAGTGACTGCCCCGGAACCGGCGGGCCTCCAACATGGCCAGCGCACGGGCCGTCTCACCCTGGTCCACCAGACCGGGCATGCTGATCCGATGGTCGGAGTGATGGTCGATGCTCATCGGGCACCTGTCCAACTGAAGTCGCGCGGGGCAGCGGCGCCGGCCTCGGCGAGGGGCGGGTAGAGGGAGTGATCGTAGCTCTCCGTCAGAATCTGCTCAGGCTGCACACCCGACCGCGCCAGTATCGTGATCGTCTCCCGGGTCATCTCCGGGCTACCGCACACCAGGATCTCCGTGTCCGTCCACGGCCCCAACCGCACCGCCGTGTCCCCCGCCTTGCCGATGGCGCCCTGCCAACCCCACCCGGTCTCCACCGTCGGCACGTACCGCAGCCAACCCGCCGCGCCGTTCTGCCACGCCTGCGCCGGCGGCATCGACGCCAACTGCGCCAACGCCTGGTCGTCGTACAGGTCGTCGGGGGTGCGACCCCCCACCACCAGCGTCGTGCGCCGCCCCGAGCCCTGCTGCAACGCCTCCACCACCGCCCGCAACGGCGCCAGGCCCGTACCCCCGGCCACCAGCAGCAACGGCAACTGCGGCGACCGGTCGTACGACGACAGCGCCGTGCCCACCGGATGACCCAGCAACAGCCGGTCCCCGGCCCGCAACTTACGCACCAGATGGGTGGAGAACCGGCCGGTGGCCCGCACGTGGAAGTCGATGGTGCCGTCCGCGCGCGGCGCGTTCGCCGGCGACAGGTACCGCCACGTCCGCAGCTCCGGCACCTGCACCGGCAGCGACTGCCCCGGCAGGTAGTTGCACAGGTAGTTCGGGCGCACCGTGAACACCGACACGTCGGAGCGACGCCGCTCCACACCCAGCACGTCGGCCTCCCAGTACGGCGGCGACGAGCGCTCCGCCTCGGCCGCGCCGGTGAGCATCAACTTCGCCACCACCTCGTACGCCGCCGCCCACTCCGCCTTCAACGACGGCGTCCAGTACGGGCCGAGGAACCGCTCCAGGGTGGCCAGCAACGCCTGACCCACCCAGATGTAGTGCCGCTCCCCCATCGCCACGTGCCGGCCCTGCTGGTCCTGCCCGTGGAACCGCCGGTGGTCGGCACCCAACCGGTGCGCGAACGCCGTCAACGCACCGGGATCGTCCAGATTGGTGATGATGTGACCCAACGCCTTGAGGAGCTTGTCCTCCTGGTACTGCATGTTCGTCGGGAACATCGAACGGGTCTCCGGAGCGACCACGAACAACGTCGCGTAGAAGTACTTCGACGCTTCCGCGCCGGCGGCGGAGAACTGGCTCCAACTCTGCCGCAGGGCCGCGCTGTCCATCGTCAGTCCTCCTGCTTACGGGCGATCGCGTGACGCTCCCGCAGAGTCAACCCCATCGCGCCGTCGGCGGCGTAGGCGCGGTCCCCCTGCCACAGGTTCGGGTTCGGCACCCGGGTGTCGTAGTAGCGGTGGTGCACCGCGTGCAACGCCGCCCACCCGACACTGCCGTTGAGCCACGACCAGTCCGCGTACACCGCCCGACCCGCCCGCTCCTCCTGCCCGCAGAACTTCATGAACAGCTCCGACTCGGTGTGCGGATCCGACACCCGCACGCCGGCCGCCTTGAACGAGTGCAGCACCGCCTGGTTGATGACCAGCACCGCGTGCTCCCGCCACAGGGTGTCCTCCCGGCTGGTGTCCAACCCCAACGCCGTCGCCACCACGTGCAACTGGTCGTACCGACCCGGGTCGCCCATGTTGCGGGTCCCGATCTCGTCGGACAGGTAGTGACCGTTGAACGGCGCGCAGCTGTAGTCCACCCCACCGACCCGCAGCCGCATGTTGCTGATCACCGGCAGGGCGTGCCAACGCAGCATCAGATCCGCGAACCACGGATGGTCCGGATGCGACAGCGCCACCTCCCGCACCAGCTCACGCGGCACCTCCACCACCGACGGGTCCTCCGTGGCCGTCTCGATCACCCACGGCAGCGGATCGAACCGCCCCGGCACCGGCGGCGGCCGCCACCCCAACCGCAGCGCCGCCTCCGTCATCTCCACCTGCGCCGGATCACCCAGCACCGAACCGTCGGGCTGCCGGTGACCGCAGTACCGGATCAACTGGTCGTTCCAGATCCGCGCCCGCGGCCCCACCCCCGGCCGGTCCGGCGCGAACACCGTCATCACCGACTGGATCCGCCCACCGTTGTCCCCGGTGGCCAGGTGCGCCGCCAGCTCCTTGGCGATCCCCGCCGCCGTCGTGACGTGCCGCCGGTCGCGGACCTTCAACCCCGCCCACCGCACCCGACCCACACAGCGCACCGAGTTGCGCCACGCCACCTTCGCCCCGTACACCAGCTCCTCACGGGTGTGCCGGTACGAGCCGGTCAGCGCGATCTCCTCGCCGACCTGCTCCAACCGCTGCGCCAACCCCGGCAGCTTGCGTTCGGTGTGGAACAGACCCAGGAACTCCTCGGCCTCCGCGGCGACGTCCGCGCCGCCCTCCGGCGCCACCTCGACGTCACCCGCCGGGTCCCGCGGGGTCACCGCACCGGTCACCGGACAGGTCGTCGTGGCATGGTCTGCGACAGCACTGCCGGCCCTCACGGGACGCAGGCCGACATGGTGGTCAGTGTGCACTTCGGCTCGTTTCCCCGTCCTCCGGCAGGCGGCGGCGCGACTGCCACGCCGTCCCCAACTCGGCCCCACCATCCACACGACCATCACTCACAGTGACAAATCGCTCTCAGTGGTGATCACCCAGCACAGGATTCCTGCCCACAGGAAAACTGTCAACAAGCCGATTCCACCCGGGATAGTCCATAAGGGACCACACCGGTCCGTGCCCATACGACAGTGCCGCGGCCCACCCGGACCGCGGCACCCCGAAAAACCCGATCAACCAGCCCGACGCCGCGCCCGCCGCGCCGCCAGCTCGTCGCCCACCGGCTCCGCACCGACCACCGGCTCCGCACCCACCGCCGCAGCCGGCTCCGCCGGCAGATGCGACAACGAACCCTGGATCTCCTTGAACGCACCACCGATCGCGATGCCGAACACGCCCTGCCCACCCTGCAACAGGTCGACCACCTCCTCCGGCGACCGGCACTCGTACACCGTCGTCCCGTCGGAGATCAACGTGATGCCCGCCAGATCATCCACCCCACGCGACCGCAACGCCTCGATCGCCTTACGGATGTTCTGCAACGACACCCCGGCATCCAACAACCGCTTCACGACCTTCAACACCACCAGGTCGCGGAACGAGTACAACCGGGACGTCCCCGAACCCGACGCGTCCCGCACACTCGGCACCACCAACGACGTACGCGCCCAGTAATCCAACTGCCGGTAACTGATACCCACCGCGTGACACGCCGTCACACCCCGGTACCCCACCGAACCGTCACCATCGGTTGCCGACCCCGGCGGGACCAACCCCGCACCCTGCTGCTGCGTACCCGGCTCGGGATCTCGCGGCTCGTGCATCCGGACAACCTCCCCGCCCGTGCGGCGACACGCCGTTTCCGCGACGCGCGCCCCTCGACACGGCAACCCTATAGCGCCATGGAAGGGATACCACGCAGGAACCGTCGCGACACGCCGCCGCGAAGATCACCAACCGCGACCGGAACACCCACAGTCACAGCTTGTGACAACCAACCCGGACGGCCCACCACACCCGGGCCACCGGATCAACCCGCGAAATCCTCCGGCCGCACCTGCTCCAGGAACTCCCGGAACTTCTCGACCTCGTCCTCCTGCTCATCGGGAATCACGATCCCCGCCTCACTGAGGACCTGCTCCGCACAACGAATCGGAGCACCAACCCGCAACGCCAACGCGATCGAATCACTCGGCCGGGCCGACACCCGCACCCCGTCCCCGAGCAACAGATCAGCGTAGAAGACGTTCTCCTTCAACTCGGTGATCTCCACCGCCCGCAACGGCGCACCCAACGCCACCAGCACATCCCGCAGAAGATCATGAGTCAACGGCCGCGCCGGCTTCACACCCTGCTGCTCATAGGCAATCGCCGTCGCCTCGACCGCGCCGATCCAGATCGGCAGATAGCGGTCCCCCTCGACCTCCCGCAGCAGGACGATCGGCTGGTTGCTGGGCAACTCCACCCGAACTCCGACCACGCTCAGCTCGCGCACCGCCGCCTCCGTGTCGTCGTCGCCTACGCACCGCGCCCTTCCCTGCACGGTACACGGACCGCGACACGGTCGTCCCATGCGCTCACCTGCACCACGCGCCGCCGGAAAGGGGTTACCCCGGCAAGCCTACGACACGCTCCCCGGAACAGATCTCGCACCGCCCGCCCCGACCCACCAGACACCGAACGGGCGCCGGCGGCCCCAGCCACCGACGCCCGTCGACACACACCTCACCGGCCCAACGTCGACCGCAACCCCACCCGCACCAACGCGGCATGCAACTGCTGCGACAACGCCACCAACTCCCGCGCCGTTTCCGCCGCCCGCGCCTGCGCCGCAGGATCCGACTGCCGCATCAACGGCGCCACCAACTGCGCGAACAGACCGACCTCCCGATCCGCCGCCGTCCGGTAACCCCGCAGATGCCGCGGCTCCAACCCGTACGCCGCCAGACCCGCCACCGCCCGCGCGATGATCAGCGCATCACCGTCGTACCAACCCGGCGGATCCGACACCAGCACGCCGAGCCGCTCCAACTCCACCAACGTCGACTCGGCGACCCCACTACGCGCGATCAGATCCACCCGCGAAAGCCGCACCTGAGACGACTCGGCAGGCTCCTCCGCACCACGCCCCGGAACCTCACCACCGGGACCCACCGCCACCAACGTCGGCCGCTGCCGACCCGGCGGAGCACCATCACCGGCGTCCCACTGCGCCAACTGGTCCCGGATCACCCGCAACGGAAGATACTGATCCCGCTGCGCAGCCAACACGAACCGCAGCCGGGCCACATCGTCCCAGCTGTACTTCCGGTAACCCGCCGCCGTCCGCTGCGGTTCCACCAGACCCTCGGCCTCGAGAAACCGCAACTTCGAAATGGTGGTGTCCGGAAAATCCACCCGCAACTGAGCCAGCACCTCGCCGATACTCATCAGCGGTTGGGACCGTGCCGCCCCGGGCGGCGTCGAAGCCGCAGGCTCGTTCACCCCCGGCCGGCCTCCTCCTCCGGGCGCGGACCGGCGATGAACACCACCCGGAACTTACCGATCTGCCCCTCGTCACCATTGCTCAACGTGGCCGCCTCGACCCGCTCCCGGTTCACGTACGTGCCGTTCAGGCTGCCCACGTCGCGCACCGTGAACGTGCCACCATCCCGGTGGAACTCGGCGTGCCGCCGTGACACCGTCACATCGTCGAGGAAGATGTCACTGTCCGGATGCCGTCCACTGGTCGTCACATCGTGGTCCAACAGGAACCGGGCACCCGCATTCGGCCCACGACGCACCACCAGCAGCGCCATACCCGGCGGCAGCGAACCGGACATCCGGCTCGGCACCACATCGGTATCCGGACCCTCCAGCACTTCGTCGAGCGAACCGAGATTGAGCGTCGAAGTGACGTCGAGCGGGGGGAACTCGTCGCCTGGGCGCGTCATGGGACCACCTCACGGATCAGATCGGTCAGCGTCGGGCAATGGCGGGTCTGGCCGCCGGGCAATCCACAGACCCAGCGGCTGGCTCCCCGTGCCAGGGAAGGCAAACACCACGAACGCTCAACTATTGGGTTCTCGGTCGACTGGGCGAGCCTAGCCAGCGCCGAAATGCAGGGCAACCGGACGCGCGGAACCAACCCACGCCCCGGCCAGGACAACTCAGCTCTCGACGAGCTCGCGGTACGCGCCGGCGGTCAACAGAGAATCCAGCACCGCCGGATCCTCGACCGCGATCTCCACCAACCAACCCGCACCGTACGGATCAGTGTTGATCACCTCAGGCGTGTCAGCCAACGCCTCGTTGCGCGCCGCCACCGTGCCACTCACCGGCGCGTAGATCTCCGACACCGACTTCGTCGACTCGATCTCACCCAGCGACTCACCCGCCGCCACCACCGCGCCAGGCTCCGGCAGCTGGACATACACGATGTCACCCAGAGCATCCTGAGCGAAATGGGTGATACCGACCCGGACCGTACCGGCATCGCCACCCACCACCCACTCGTGCTCGGCGGTGTAACGCAGATCCTCAGGAATCACCAGACGCGTCCTTCATCCATCGAGGCACCGGAGAACCGGCGCGGCCGCGCCGGTCACGAGACCGGACGGGCGTGTTCCAGCTTCAACGGATCATGCAGCGCCGAAACCTCGACCGTCCCACGATCCTCGACGATCACGTTACCGCCGCCACCCTGAACCGACGCGACCACCCCGCCGGGAATGTTGAGCGCCGTACGCATCGTCGCCGGATCACCGATCACCGTGATCGTAAACGGACCCGACAATCGGCGCCCGTCCACCACCAGCCCACCGTTCTCCCCGTCCAGGAAATACGTCGACGCCACGATCCGCGCCGGCGTACCCCCGGCACCCGAGATCTGCATCGCCTCCGCACCCGCGCCCCGCAGCTCCTGCACCGCGTCCAGCACCCGGTTCGCCGTGATCTGACCAGTGCCAGGCTCGAAACTCACCGTCAGACCCGGACCCGTCGCCGGCAACGTCCCCGCCAGGATCCCCAGCTCGTCCGCCCGCCGCGTCGCCTCCTCCAACGCCGCCTTCCGACCCTGCTCACCCGAGCGCAACTGCCGCTGACTGTCCTCCAACGCCGCGATGTCCTGCCGCAGCCGCGTCTCCCGCTGCCCCAGGTCCGACAGGATCCGCACCAGGTCCTCCTGCCGGGTGGCCCCCGCCGCCGGATCCGTCGACGTCGTCCGCAACTGCACCACCAGCGTGAAGCCCAGCAACGCCAACAGCGCCGCGATCATCACCGATGCGCCGCTGACCCGCCCCCGGCCACCACCGGCCGCCCCGGCACCACCGGCCGCCGCAGCCTCGGTCGGCTGCCCGTCCGACGGCCCGTCGTCCACCGGCCGCTCGACCGGACCGGCCGGCTCCACCGGCGCCAACGGACTCAACTCGTCAGCATCCGGCGCCTCCGGCCGCGGATCCGGCTCACCCGCCGGCCCCTCCGGACGTGCCGGCTCCACCGGCTCCGGCCAACCGGTACCCGTGCCGCTGCGCTCGTCCTCGCTCATCCTCAAGAACCTACGCCCGGAACAGGTGACGACGGATCGCCGCCACGTTGCCGAAGATCCGCACACCCAGAACCACCACCACACCGGTCGACAACTGACCACCCACACCCAACTGGTCACCCAGATAGACGATCAGGCCAGCCACCAGCACATTCGAGATGAACGACACCACGAACTGCTTGTCGTCGAAGATCCGGTCCAGCTTCGCCCGCACCCCGCCGAACACCGCGTCCAACGCCGCCACCACGGCGATCGGCAGATACGGCTGCAACGCGACGGGCACCGTCGGGTCCAGGTACACCCCCAGCACCACACCGGCGAGCAACGCCAACACCGCGATCATCGGCCACCTCCGGAGGGGCTGGGCGAAACACCCGGACCGGACGGCCCGGGACTGGACGAACGACCACCGCCCGAGATCGAGGGACTCGGACTCACCGACGGCCTGGCGTAGCGTAGCTGCGGCTCCGCGGCAGCCGGCAGGCTGAGGCCCTCCGCCTCCCGCACCCCGAACGACAAACCGGTCTTCTTGGCCACCTCCTGCAACACCAGCGCCGCCCGACTGTCCCGGAACCGACGATCCATCGACCCCGGACCGATCGCCGACACCTCGTACGGCCCGGTCACCGGGCGGTAGTCCACCAGGATCGCGTCCCCCGCCGACCGGATCGTCGTCGTCGCCGTCAACCGCTGCCCGTTGATCGCGATCGCCTCCGCGCCCGCGCCCCACAGGTCGTTCGCCACCCGCTGAAGATCCAGGTACAACACCTGCGGCGGGCCCGCAGCCGCACCGGTCACCGCGTCGGTGTCCTGCACCGCATCGGCCAGCCGCACCACCACGCCGTCGCCGCGCACCCGACCCAGCCCGGTGCCCGCCTCCAGCTCCCGCAGCCGCGCCGCCTGCGAACCACCCAGCGCCGCGTCCCGCTGCCGGCCGACCTCCTCGCGCAACTGGTCCGCCCGCACCGACAACCGGTCGGTCTCACCGGCCCGCTCCCGGATCTGCTCCACCAGGCCCGCCCGGGTCTGGCTGCGTTCCGGCTCCGCCGCCGCGGTCTCCCGGTAGGCCACCGCGAACAGCACCCCGAGCGCCACCGTCACCAGCAGGCTCACCGCCCGCGCCGACACACCCCGCCAGCCACCCGCGGGTGACGAACCCTCGGCCGCGCGCCGCCGGGCGGCCGCCGCGTCGGCGTACCCCGGATCCAACGGGTTGCGGAACAACTCGGTCAGGAAGTCCGGCGCGTACACCCGCGTCGCCGGACCCCGGCCCTCCCCGGAGCCGTCGCTCACGCCGTCACCTTTCCGGAACCGTGCCGTACCGCCCGGACCAGGCGGCTCGCCTGCACCACGTACATCACCCCGGCCGCCCAGTACAGGACCAGCCCCCACCAGGCCAAGCCCCAACCGATCGCACCGGCCGCGGTCGCCGCCGCCGGCACCGAGGCCGCCACCAGCAGGATCGGGAACGCCGCCAACAGCAGGAAGGTCGCGGTCTTGCCCACGTAGTGCACCGGCGGTGGGCCGTACCCGTAGCGGCGCAGCACCGCCAGCGACCCGAGCAGCAGCAGTTCCCGCGCGAGCAGCGCGGCGGTGAACTGCCACGGCACCACCTCGCGGGCGGTGAACGCCAGCAGCGTGGCCAGGATGTAGAGCCGGTCGGCGAACGGGTCGAGCAGCTCCCCCAACCGGCTCACCTGGCCCAGGCGCCGGGCCACCCAGCCGTCCACCCAGTCGGTGGTGCCACCGATCGCCAGCACCACCACGGCGGCCACGTCCGCGCGGGCGACCAGGAAGAGCCAGAGGAAGAGCGGTACGCCCAGCAGGCGCACGAAGCTGATCAGATTGGGCAGGGTCAGGACCCGGTCCCGCGCGGCGGACGCCTGCGGCGCCGGGTACTCATCCCGAGCCTGTGGACGCGACACCGAACCTCCCCTCGCAGCACCCTCCGACGCCCGGCGTACCGGTCGCTGCGTGGGACATGCGCGTAAGCGGGCCGGTCGTCGTCCACCGGCACCCTCTGCGATCCCGAAACTGGGATCTCCCCCGGCGACCCGGCGACCGGAACGATCGCGGGTCGGTGATTTGCGTTGCCACTATATCGGGCTCACGTCCGCTCTCCCGGTCCCGCTTTGCCGGTGTCGGCGTCTGTCGTGGCTGATGTGCCGAGGGTCACCACCCGTAAGGCGTCCTAGGACACTAGTTGACGGCGCGACCGGGGTCGGACACGACGGGACGAAGCTCGCTCAGGCCGTGCGGGCCTGCGGATCGGCCTCCGCCGGGGCGCCCACCGGATTCAGCGCCGCCGCCTGCCCGAACGCCAACAGCGCCAGCAGCAGCTCGTGCTGCACCCGCGGCGGCATCCGGTCCAGCACCGCCTGCACGGCCTGGTGGCGGCGCTCCTTCAGCTCCCGCAACAGGGTCTCCGCCGCCGTGGTGGGAGTCAGCCGGACCTCGCGCCGGTCCCTCGGGTCGGCCACCCGGCGCAGCAGGCCGGTGGCCTCCAGCCGGTCGCAGAGCCGACTGGCCGACGAGGGCACGACGTCGAGCAGCTCGGCCAGCCGGTTGACGTTGATGTCGGGGCGGCTGCTGATCAGCGAGAGCACCCGCAGCTGGGTCGGCGACACCGGCACCGAGTGCCGCGAACCGGCCCCGTCGAGCACGCCGAGCAGCGCCTCGGCAGCAGCATCGATCGCCGCGGCTAGATTCGGAGGTCGTTCCACCCGATGTCCCCTGCGATCGTCACGCTCGTGTTCCGCTACCGGCCGGTTACCGCTGCCACCTCTGGTCCTGACCAGCGGAACCGCGCCAGTCCAGACAGACGACGACCGCGTCGTCGCGCAGGTCGGCGTCGGCGTGGTAGGCGTGCAGTTCGCGCATCACCGTACCAACTGCCTCGGCGGCCGGTTGCAGCCGAGTCGACCGCATCGCCCGCGCCATCGACCGGCGCCCGTACGGCTCGGCACCGTCCGGAGTGGCCGCGTACACCCCGTCGCTGACCACGAAGAGCCGGTCCCCCGGCTCCACCTGGAGTTCCTGGGCCGCGTACCGGGTCTCGGCGAACATCCCCAGCGGCAACTGCTGCTCCAACTCGATCCGGGTCACCGCCCCGGCGCGCAGTCGCATCAGGTGCGGCGAGCCGGCGTCCACCGCCCGGGCCCGGCCCGTCGCGGTGTCCAACTCCAGCAGCAGCGTCGGCACGTTCCGGCTCCCCCGGTGCTGGTAGAAGATGGTGTCCGAGGCCAGCTCGGCCTGCTCGACCAGGGTCCCGCCGGAACGGCGGGCGTTGCGCATCGCGTTCACCGTCACCGCGGTCAGCACCGACGACGCCAGGCCGGTGCCGGCGCCGTTGAGCACCGTCACGGTGAGCCGGTCACCGTCGACCGACCAGTCGAAGTGGTCACCGCCCACCGTGTACGCCGGCTCCAGCTGCCCGGCCAGCAGGAACGACCCGTGCGTGACGCTGCGTCCGGGCAGCAGGTCCCACTGCATCTCGGCGGCCATGCTGAGCCGCTCCCGCCGGCGTACCCGCCGGTAGCGGTCGGTCTCCCGGTCCGCCGCCCGCAACGCCACCGCCAGGTCCCCGGCGATGTCGACGGCGGCCTGCACGGTCGCGGCGTCCGGCGTACGCGGCAGCTCGATCAGCAGCACGCCGAGCCGCTCACCCCAGGTGGTCAACGGCAGGTAGAGCCGGCAGCGCCCCTGCTCGTCGGCGTCCTGGACCGCCTGCTGGCTGCTGAAGCAGCGCTGCGCCACCGTGTGGCAGGCCAGGAACCCGGCCGCGGGCAGCTCCGGGTCGAGCACCGGCCACAGGCCGGTGATGCGGTAGTCGGCGATGAACACGTCCGTCCGCGACGCGTCCAGCGCGGACCGGACGGCGCGGTCGGCGGCCTCCACCAACTGGTCGGGTGGAGCCTCGCGGAGAGCGCGCGACACCGGTCCGGGCGCGTGCGGCATGTCGTCCTCCGGGACAGATTCTTGCATCAGAGCAAGCATCATACGAAGCCTCCCCGACACCCTCGGCCGCCCCGTCCCGCACACCGGCGGGGCGGTGTCGCGGTATGGCCGCCGGGGCCGGGTCCGGCCCGGGATACTGGCCCGGGACGTACCAGGCCAGGAGGTGCGGTGTGAACTCGGCAGACGGTGCGGCCGTGGTGGTCGGCGTGGACGGCTCCGAGTCCGCCCTGCGGGCCGTGCGACTGGCCGCCGCCGAGGCCGGCCGGCGGGGCCGGCCACTGCGGGTGGTCCACGGGTTCATCTGGCCGCTGCTGCACGTGCCGATCACCCCGCTGACCGAGGGCCCACCCCGGGGTGGCCTGCGCCACCAGGCCGAGGACCTGGTCGCCGCCGCGGTGGACGCCGCCCGGCAGGCGGCGCCCGACGTCCGGGTCACCGGCGAGATCATCGACGGGGAGGCGTCCGCGGCGCTGCTCGGCGAGACCCCCACCGCCGCGCTGATCGTGCTGGGCGACCGGGGGCTGGGCGGCTTCACCGCCCTGGTCGTCGGCTCGGTGGCGATCCAGGTCGCCACGTACGCCGACTGCCCGGTGCTGGTCGCCCGGGGCGCCGAGCGCGCCGACGGGCCGGTCGTGGTGGGCGTGGACGGCTCCCCGTCGTCGCACGGCGCCGTGGCGTTCGCCGCCGAGGAGGCGGTGCTGCGCGGCACCACGCTGCACGCGGTGCACGCCTACCGGCACCCCGCCTCCAGCGGGCCGGGCGACATGCAACCTCTGGTGTACGAGGAGCACCAGTTGCGCGGCGAGGAGGACCGGGTGGTCGCCGAGGCGCTGGCCGGACTCGCCGACCGGCACCCGGAGCTGTCGGTCACCCGGGAGGTCACCCGTGGCCGGCCGGTGGCCGTGCTGACCGACGCGTCCCGCCGGGCCCAGCTGGTCGTCGTCGGCGGCCAGGGCCACGGCGAACTCAGCGGGCTGCTGCTCGGCTCGGTCAGCCACGGGGTGCTGCACCACGCCGACTGCCCGGTGACGGTGGTCCGGGCCCCCGCCTGAGCACGTTGGGGTCCGGTCAGAACGGGTAGACCCCCGGCGTACGCCGCACCGGCGGCGACGACCGGAGGAGGCAGCGATGCCAGGACCACGGCCGGGCAGCAACGCGTACGACAAGGAGCGGGCCCGCCTGCGGGATCTGATCGAGAATTCCGGACGCGCGGCGGACCAGGAGGCCAACCAGGTCGCGAACCGGATCCTTCAGGAGGATCGCGGCCAGCGGGGCGTGGTCCGGGGCGAGCGCACCTTCGGCCCGAAGGGCGAACGCGAGCCCGGTGACCCGAAGTGAGGGCGTCCCGGGCGGTCGACGGGGCGATCGCCGGGGCGGTGGGTAGCGCGGTGCTCAACGTGGTCAGCTACCTCGACATGGCGCTGCGGGCCCGCCCGGCCAGCAGCACCCCCGAGGAGACCGCCGGCCGGCTGGCCGGGGTGGCCCACGTCGACCTGGGGTCCGGGGAGCGGGCGGCCAACCGCCGCTCGGGCCTCGGGCCCGTGCTCGGCTACGCCACCGGCATCGCCGCCGGGGCGGTGTACGCGGTGCTCGCCGGTGACCGGCGGGTGCCCACCCCGCTGGCCGTGGCGCTGCTCGGCGGTGGGGTGATGGCCACCTCCGACGGCTCCATGACCGTGCTGGGCGTCACCGACCCGCGCACCTGGGGGCGGTCCGGGTGGATCGCCGACCTGATTCCGCACCTGGCGTACGGGGCGGCGGCCGCAGCCACCCTGCGGAGGCTGCGACCGCCGGCGTGACCCGGCCGGGCGTCAGCCCCGGTCGCTCTCGTCGTCGGCCACCGGCTCACCGGCCGGCCCGTACGGCGACACCTGCCCCTTCGGCACCGGCCGCCCGACGTCCGCGTTCGAGGTCCCCCGGTTGAGCGGATTGCCGCTCGCCCGGGGGCCCTTGCTGTCCTGGCTGGTCGCGCCCTTGTTGTTGCGGCGGAACTCCTCCTGCTGCGGATTGACCACGGGTCTCTCCTTCCCCGGTGGGAGCACACGGCGTCGGCCGTGCGCCACCGGCCGCGTACCCGGCCCCGCCGGGCGCATTCCGGTCCCGTCGGGGCGTCTGGCCGGGGCCGGGGCGGGTAACCGGCAGGGATGGGTGACGACCGGACGACCGCCAGGGTGCTGCTGGAGCGGCAGGGCCGCACGTACGCGCAGGAGGCCGGCATCGGCCTGGCCGACCGGCCGGGACCGCTGTACCAGCTGCTGGTGCTGACCACCCTGCTGAGCACCCGGATCCGGGCCTCGGTGGCGGTGGCCGCCGCTCGGGAGCTCTTCGCGGCCGGCTGCCGGACGCCGCAGGCGATGGAGGCGACCGGTTGGCAGGAGCGGGTCGACGCGCTGGGTCGCGGACACTACCGCCGCTACGACGAGCGGACCGCCACCATGCTGGGCACCGGCGCCCGCCTCTGCCTGGACCGCTGGCACGGAGACCTGCGGCGGCTGCACCGGGAGGGCGACGGCGACCCGACGGCGCTGCGGCGGCTGCTGACCGGGTTCCCCGGCATCGGACCCACCGGCGCGGACATCTTCCTGCGCGAGGTGCAGGCGGTCTGGCCCGACGTCCGCCCGTACGCCGACCGCCGCGCGCTGGCCGGCGCCGAACGTCTCGGGCTGCCGGCGAATCCGCGCGGCTTGGCCGGGCTGGTCCCCGAGGGCGAGTTCGGCCGGTTCGCCTCGGCCCTGGTGCGGGTGGCGCTCGGCGAGGAGTCCGCGGGTGAGGTGAACCGGACCGTCGCCACCGCGACGGCCCGCTGAGACGTCACTTGGCCGGCTTGTCACCCGGCCTGGTCAGGTACCACACCAGCAGGGCGGCGGCCACCGCCAGTAGCACCAGGCCGCCGGAGAGGCCGCGCTCGTCGCTGCTGCGGCCGCTCACCCCGAAGTAGATCACCGCCAGCCCGGCGAGCACGGCGAGGAGCTTGCGTATCCCTTGGTCCTTCACGACCCGGACGGTACGGCCGCGCCGGTGCCCGGTCGGCGTTTTCCCGACCGGTCACCCGATGGTGGCTCAGTCGGTCTCCAGGTCGTCCAGTGAGATGGCGTGCGTCATCAGCCAGCGGGCCAGCGCCGACATCCCGAACAGCCACAGCGGCGCGGATTCGGTCGGGCCGTTGGTGGCGAAGATGGCGAACCGCAGGTCCGGCGCCCGGTACGCCTCGATCCGCCACCGGTGGTTCTTGTCCCGCCAGACCGCCGAAGGGTCCATGGCGTCACCGTAGGTGACCAGGGTGCCGTCGCGGGCCCGGACGGCCGCTCAGCCGCCCGTTGCCGGGTCGGCGGCCGGGAAGGCGGCGACGAACTCGGCGACCTCCGGCCGGTGGTCGTCGGCCCGCCAGGCCAGCGCCAGCTCGGCCGGCGGCAGCCCACGCACCGGACGGTACGCCACGTCCGGTCGCGGATAGAGCCGGGCGTTCCCCTCGGCCAGCAACACCACCCCCAACCCGGCGGCCACCGCCTCCAGCGCCTCGTCCGCCGCGACCGCCTCCACGCCCACCACCGGTTCCCGGCCGGCGCGCTGCGGCACGGCCAGCCAGAAGTCCCGCAGCGGTCCCGCCGTGCCGGGCAGCGCCACGAACGGCTCGTCGCGCAGGTCGGCGAAGTCCACCTCCGGGCGGGCGGCCATCGGGTGGGCCGCGGCCGTCGCCACCCACCGGCGCTCCCGGGCGAGCACCCGCACCGCGAGGTCCCCGCTGGCCACCGGCAGCCAGAGGAACGCCACGTCGGTGGCGCCGGTGGCGAGACCGGCGGTCGGGTCGTCCCAGCCGGACAGCCGCAGGGTGATCCGCCAGCCCCGCTCCCGGAACGACTGGAGCACGCTGCGCTGCAGGTCCCGGCCGACGGCGGTCTGCAAGCCCACGGTCAGGCTCACCGCGGCGCCGGCGCCGCGGGCCGCCCGTACCGCCGCGTCCCAGCCGGCGAGGAGGTCACGGGCCCGGGGCAGCAGCTCCGCGCCGGCCGGGGTGAGCGCGACCGTACGCGCCCGCCGGTCGAACAGCGCCAGCCCGAGCTGTCGCTCCAACGCCCGGACCTGTTTGGACAGGGCCGGCTGCGACACGAACAGCCGCTCGGCCGCCCGGGAGAAGTGCAGCTCCTCGGCGACGGCGACGAAGTACCGCAGCTCCCGCAGGTGGACGTCCATAACCAATGGTTATAGCAGCGGGTCTTGGACGCCGGTCGGGTTCCGCGGTGAGGCTGGAGACCGCCTGCGGGGCCACCGGCCCCACCATCGGATGCGAGGACCCACCCATGACCACCCTGCCCACCCGTACGCTCGGCACCCTGCGCAGCTCCGCCCTCGGCTACGGCGCGATGGTGCTCTCCCCCGGCATGTACGGCGCCGTCGACGACGCCCGCGGTCTGGCCGCCCTGCGCGCCGCCCTCGACGGCGGCGCCACCCTGATCGACACCTCCGACGGGTACGGCCCGGACGGGCACAACGAACGCCTCGTCGGCGAGGCGATCCGGGGTCGCCGCGACGAGGTGCTGGTCGCCACGAAGTTCGGCTTCCGGATCCCCGAGGGCGCCGCCGCCCACCGCTTCCCCGTCTCGTACACCTTCGGCGAACTGGCCGTCAACGCCGAGCCCCGGCACGTCCGGCGCTACGCCGAACAGTCGCTGCGCAACCTGGGCACCGACGTGATCGACCTGTACTACCCGCACTTCCCGGACCCGCAGGTGCCGATCGAGGAGACCGTCGGCGCGGTGGCCGACCTGGTCACGGCGGGCCTGGTCCGGCACCTGGGCCTGTCGAACGTGACCGCCGAGCAGGTGCGCCGGGCGCACGCGGTGCACCCGGTGGCGGCGGTGCAGACCCAGTGGTCGCTGTGGCAGCCGATCGAGCCGGAGCTGCACGCCGCCGCCCGCGCGGCGGGCGCCGGGATCGTCGCCTGGAGTCCCCTCGGTGGCGGCTTCCTCACCGGCACCGTGGACCGGGTCGACCCGGACGACTTCCGCCGCAACCTGCCCCGGTTCGACCCGGCGAACCTGCGCGCCAACATCGACCGGTACGCCCCGCTGCGCGCGGTCGCCGCCGACCTCGGACTGACCCCGGGGCAGTTGGCGCTGGCCTGGCTGCTGCACCAGGACCAGCACGTCGTGCCGATCCCCGGTAGCCGCACCCCGGCCCACATCGCCGAGAACCTCTCCACCGCGCGGGTGCGCCTGCACCCGGACTCGCTGGCGCGGATCGAGGCCGCCCGTGCGGCGTTCGCCCCGCGGGGCGAGGGAGCCCTGCTGGTCTGACGGTCAGCCCGGCACCAGAGTCCCGCCGAGCAGGAACCGGCCGGCGACGACCAGCGCCGACGCGACCGCGTCACGCCGTCGGGGTGACCACCTCGCGGGCGTCGTCGGGCAGTCGCCGGGTGGCCCCCCGTCGGTCCAGCAGCTCCAGCAGGGGCACCGCCACCCGCCGGGTGGTGTCCAACGCCTGCCGGGCGGCGCTGAGCGTGAACGGCTGCGGCAGCCCGGCCAGCACCCGCACCGCGGCGTCGGCCGCCCCGGGCAGCAGCACCACGTTCTCGGCCAGCTTCAACAGCGCGCCGGCCCGTACGGCGGCCCCGATCTCGCGTGGGCCCAGCCCCAGGGTGGCGAGGCGGTCGGCCTCGGGGGCGCGGAACGGGCGGTCGCCGTACTCGGCGCGGACCCGGGCGACGGCGCGGGCCACCGGCTCGGGCAGGGTGTCGGCGGCGGCCGCGGTGACCCGGCCGTCGCGCAGCCGCAGCGGCGGGCGCAGCAGCGCCTCCACCAGGGCCCGGTCGGGCAGGTCGAGGCGTTGCCGGAGCACCTCCAGCGGCACCCCCGGCTCCAGCGGGTGCTCGCGGGCGTACCGGGTGACCTCCTCGGTGAGCAGGGCGGCCAGGCGACGCCAGTGCCCGGGGTCGGCCAGCCAGTCCCCGGCGACCGGGGCGACGTCGACCGGGATGCCCATCCGGGTCAGCTCGCCGGCCCGGACCAGCCGCCGGCGGCGCAGCTCACCGGCGAGGTCGGGGCGGCCGTCCAGCTCGGCCAGCACCGTGGCCCGGGCGGTCGCGGCGCCGCGCCGGGCCAGCGGCGGCGGGGTCACATCCAGCACGGTCACCCCACCGGCGACGTGGTGCCGGCCGGGGTCGCGCAGCAGCGCCCGGTCGCCGACCAGCAGCGGCAGCGGGCGGGCCAGCCGCAGCCGGACGGTGTCCGGGCCGAGCGGGCGTACCCGCACCGGCACCGCCGCCGACCCGACGTGCAGGGTGAGGGTGGCGGGCAGGTCGGCGGCCGGATCGCCGGCCAGCCGCACGTCGACCAGGTCGGTGCGGCCGAACCGGCCGGGGGTGAGCAGGGCGTCGCCGCGGGCCAGCCGGTCCCGGGACACCCCGCGCAGGTTCACCGCCACCCGGGCCACCGCGTCGACCTCGCCGTGCGCGGCGCCCAGCGAGTGCAGGCCGCGTACCCGGACCGGCTCGCCGCTACCGGCCAGCTCCAGCTGGTCGCCGACGCGCAGCCGGCCGGCGCCGAGGGTGCCGGTGACCACGGTGCCGCTACCCCGGATGGTGAACGCCCGGTCCACCCAGAGGCGCACCGGCGCGTCGGGCACCGGCGCGGGCAGGCCGGCGACCAACCGGTCCAGGGCGTCACGCAGCTGCGGCAGGCCCGCACCGGTCGCGCCGCTGACCGCGACCGCCGGCACGGACCGAAGCGAGGTGCCGGCGAGCCGCTCCCGGGCCTCGGCCAGCGCCGGGCCCGGATCGGCCAGGTCGGCGCGGGTGACCACCAGCAGGCCGGCGGAGACGCCGAGCGCGTGCAGCGCCGCCAGGTGCTCGGTCGACTGCGGCATCCAGCCCTCGTCGGCGGCGACCACCAGCATCGCCGCCGGCACCGGCCCGACCCCGGCCAGCATGTTCGGCACGAACCGCTCGTGCCCGGGTACGTCGACGAAGGCGACGGTCCCGCCCGACGGCAGCGCCGTCCAGGCGAACCCGAGGTCGATGGTCATGCCCCGGCGGCGTTCCTCGGCCCACCGGTCCGGTTCCATCCCGGTCAGCGCCCGCACCAGGGTGGACTTGCCGTGGTCGACGTGCCCGGCGGTGGCGATCACCCACACGGCTGGTCACCCACCCGCAGGATCGCCGTCCGAAGTGCCTCGTCGGCGCCGGCCGGCACGCAGCGCAGGTCCAGCAGCAGCCGGCCGCGCACCACCCGGCCCAGGACGGGCTGCTCGCCGGTGCGCAGCGGTTCGGCGTACGACTCGGGCAGGCTCAGCGCCCACGAGTCCAGTTCGACGCCGGGCGCCCCGCCGCCGCCGACCACCGAGGCGCAGGGCACCACCTCGGCCTTGCGGCCGTCGACGCCGAGGGCGTCCCGCAGGCGCTCGGCCCGTTCGCGCAGCGCCGCCGGGTCGGCGTGCAGGGCGGCCCGGGTGGGGGTGGTGGGCCCGTGCAGGGTGCCGGCGAGCGCGGCCAGGGTGAGCTTGTCGACCCGCAGCGCCCGGGCCAGGGGGTGCCGGCGCAGCCGCTCGACCAGGTCGGTGTCGCCGAGCAGCAGGCCGGCCTGCGGGCCGCCGAGCAGCTTGTCGCCGCTCGCGGTCACCAGGTGCGCGCCCGCGCGCAGGGTGGTCGCGGCGTCCGGCTCGTCGGGCAGCAGCGGGTCCGGGGCGAGCAGCCCGGAGCCGATGTCGGCGACCACCGGCACGCCCAGGGTTGCCAGCTCCTGGACGGCCACCGCCGAGGTGAAGCCGGTGACCAGGAAGTTCGACGGGTGCACCTTGAGCACGAAGCCGGTCCGCGGGCCGACCGCGGCGGCGTAGTCGGCCAGCGTGGTGCGGTTGGTGGTGCCCACCTCGCGCAGCCGGGCGCCGGTGCTCTCCAGCAGGTCGGGCAGGCGGAAACCGTCACCGATCTCCACCAGTTCACCGCGGCTGACCACGATCTCCGCGCCGGCGGCCAGGGCGGTGGCGGCGAGGACCAGCGCGGCGGCGCCGTTGTTGACCACGTGCACGGCGCCGGCGTCCGGCACCGCGGCGGCGAGCGCGGCGAGCGCGTCCCGGCCCCGCCGGGCCCGCCGGCCGGTACGCAGGTCCAGCTCCACGTCGGTGTGTCCGGCCGCGGCCACCACCGCCTCGACGGCCGTGGCCGACAGCGGCGCCCGGCCCAGATTGGTGTGCAGCACGACGCCGGTGGCGTTGAGCACCGCCCGCGGCGCGGCGGTGGCGACGGCGGCGAGCGCGGCGTCGCGTACCCGCTCGGGGGTGATCTCACCGCGGCGGGCGCGGTCCTGGGCCGCGGTGACCGCGGCCTTCACCCGGCCCCGGCCGATGCTGTTCGCGGCGGCGGCGAGGTCCGGGTCGGCGAGCAGCGCGTCCGTGCGCGGCACCCGCCGCCGGGGGTCGGCCGGGCCGTCGCGCATCACGTCATCTCCACAGGGCCAGCTTGGCGGAGACGGACGGGAATCGAACCCGCCTGGCCCGGATCCCGGACCACACCGGTTTTGAAGACCGGGAGGGGCACCAGCCGCCTGAACGCCTCCACCACGCAGTCAACCACAGCCCGGCGCGGGTCGCTCGGCGCGGGGTCAGCCCTGCTCGGCGGCCCGCCGGTCGGCGCGTTCCCGCTGCGGCACCACGGTGTAGCGCGGGTCCTTCGCCGACGCCACACCGCCGTGGAAGATCCCGAAGCGGGTGCAGACCGACGCGGCGAGCAGCGCTCCGCCGGAGACCGCCGACAGGACCCTGCTGCGCCGGCCGATCAGCGCACCGACCACACCGGCGGCGGTCAACGCCCGCCCGGCCTTCAACAGCTTGCCGGGGGTGCCCTGGGCGTAGGGCTCGCTGAGCAGCCCGAGCCGGTTCTCCACCCGGTGCGAACCCCACAGCTCCATGGCCGCGCCGGCCACCGCGAACCGCCGCGCCGGGCCCGCCTGGTCGGTCGGGGCAGCGAGCAGGCCCACGCCGGCGCCGCTGGCCAGCGCGCTGCCCGCGAAGATCATCGGAAGTTCCGGGTACGCCTCGTGCCAGGACGGGACGGCCGTGTCGGCCAGCAGCACCCCGGTGTACGTGGCCAGCAGCGGCGCGGTGGCCGCGGCGGCCAGCCCGGCGGCGTGCCCCACCGGGGGCAGCAGCCGCCGGCCGAGGCCGAGCACGCCCCGCTCGGGCAGCCAGGGCGCGGCCTCGGCGACCGCCGCCACCCCGGCGGCCGGGCCGAAGGCGCTCAGGATCCAGGTGCCCACCGACATCGGCGAGGTCAGCTTCGCCACCCGCAGCATGTGGTGGAACCGGCTCGGCCGGCCCAGGTCGTTGATGAGGAAGAAGGCGCTGGTGCCCACCGCCGCCAGCGAGGTGACCCGCCCGGCCCGGCGCAGCGCCGGCCGGCCGGTGAGCTGCCCGCCCGCGGCCAGCAGCGACGAACCGGCCGCGAGACCACCGGTGAACAGGTACGCCGCGATGTCCCACTTCCACACCGGCGCCTTGAGCACGGGCCGCCCGTAGTAGGAGGTGAACTCGGCCGGCGGGACGTTGAGCTGCTCCCCGCCGCCCCTGCGCCGGCCGCCGCGCCGCCGTTCCGTCGGTGGCACGTCCCAGGGTGGCTGCGGGGCCAGTCCGGCTTCGGCCGCCCCGGCGTCGGTGCGGGCCACCCCCGCGCCGGTTCCGGTGGCCCGACTGCCGCCCGCCTCGGCGAGCCCGCCGCTCTGCTTCGGGCCGTGACCGCCGGAGCCGCCGGGGCGATCCTCGGTGGCCAGCCGGTCGCGGAACCGACGGAACAGGGCGCCGACCGGGGCGCGGTCCGGACTCACGATGAACCTCCGACGAAGGCGGCGACGGCCGCCGCCGCCATGGCCAGGGCGGCCAGCCCGGCCCGCTTGTACATCCGGGGCAGGTCCCGGGTGGTGACCACCGGGTCCGGCGGCAGACCGTACACCTCCGGCTGGTCGAGCAGCAGGAAGAACGCCCCGTCGCCGCCGACGCCGTCGGTCGGGTCGTGGCCGTAGAGCCGGGCCTCCGGCACGCCCCGCTCGTGCAGGGTGGCCACCCGCTGCGCGGCCCGCTCCCGCAACTCGTCGAGCGGGCCGTACTGGATGGACTCGGTGGGGCACGCCTGCGCGCAGGCCGGGGTCATCCCGGCGCCGAGACGGTCGTAGCAGAGCGTGCACTTCCACGCCCGTCCGTCGTCCTTGCGCTGGTCGATCACTCCGTACGGGCAGGCGGAGATGCAGTAGCCGCAGCCGTTGCAGATGTCCTCCTGCACCACGACCGTGCCGAACTCGGTGCGGAACAGCGAGCCGGTGGGGCAGACGTCCAGGCAGGCCGCGTGGGTGCAGTGCTTGCACACGTCGGACATCATCAGCCAGCGGAAGTCGGTACGGCTCTCGGCGCCGGAGCCCCGGCCGGGGGGCTGCGCGCCCGGCATCCCCAAGAACTGCGCGCCGCCGCTCGTGCCGGCGCCGTTCGCCGGCGCGGAGCCGGTCACGGCGCCGTTCGCCGGTGCCGAGCCGGTCACGGCGCCGTTCGCCGTGACGGCGCCCACCGGGGCGCCCAGCACGTCGACCGCCCCTGTCCCGGTCATCCGGGCCGCCGCCGACGGCGAACCCAGGGGCACCCCCGGCTCGGTGCCCGTCGGGTTGCCAGTGCCGGCGGCCACCGCCGCCGAGGCGGCGCTGACCGAACCGCCGGTCGGGTTGCCGGCGAACGGCGGGGTGCGGTGCCCCGCCGGGAGCGGCTGCTCGATGAACGCGACGTGCCGCCACGAGTTCGCGGTCAACGCGCCGGTGTTGTCGTACGACATGCCGAGCAGGTCGAAGCCGGACTCCGGGACGGCGTTCCACTCCTTGCAGGCCACCTCGCACGCCTTGCAGCCGATGCAGACGCTGGTGTCGGTGAAGAAGCCCATCCGGGGGCCGGCGGCGGACCAGCCCGCGTCCGGCGCCGGGTCCAGGGGCCCGTAGAGGCTGTTGGCGTCGGGAATCATTCGGGGTTCTCCCTCGGCCCGTCGTCGCTCGGCCCCGCCGGGTGGCGGACCTCGGTGGTGACGATCGGCGGTCGCCGACCCGGCACTATCCCGGCCCGGCGCTGGTAGTCGCCCACCAGCTCGAGCAGGGCCGGCCCGGTCGGGCGGCGACCCGGTCGCACGTCACAGGTGCCGACCTTGCTCTCCTGGATCAGCACGTTCGGGTCCAGGGTGATGCCGAACAGGTCGTTGGCGGAGTCGCCCGTCACCATGCCCTCGAACCCGAAGTGGTACGGCAGCCACAGCTGATGGATCACCCGCCCGTCCACCCGCAACGGGGTGAGCCGATCGGTGACCAGCACCTTCGCCTCGATCACCGCGCGCCCGCTGACCAGGTGCGCCCAGCCCAGGTGCTCCACGCCCGCCTCGGCGGCCAGCTCCGGCGACACCTCCACGAACATTTCCGGCTGCAGCTCCGCCAGCGGGCGCACCATCCGGCTCATCCCGCCGGCCGTGTGGTGCTCGGTGAGCCGGCTGACCGTGAACACGTACGGGAAGACCTGGCTGTGCTCCTGCGGCGGGCTCGGGTTCACCGAGTTCACCGGGTGGTCGTACACCTTGCGGGTCGGGTTGGCCTGCTGGCCGTAGAGCGGGTTGCGCATCGGCGACTCGGCCGGCTCGTAGTGCGTGGGCAGCGGGCCGTCCAGCACGCCGCTCGGCGCGTACAGCCAGCCCTTGCCGTCGCCCTGCATGACGAACGCGTCGTCACCGGCGAGCGCCTCCGGCCCGGACGCGCCCTCCGGCGGCCGGTACGTCGGCGGCTTCGTCTTCTCGAAGTCCGGCACGTCGTGGCCGGTCCACTCGCCCTTGGCCTCGTCCCACCAGACGTAGCGCTTGCGTTCGCTCCACGGCCGGCCCTGCGGGTCGGCGGAGGCGCGGTTGTAGAGGGTGCGCCGGTTCGCCGGCCACGCCCAACCCCACTCGGCGGCCACCCAGTCCTGCTCGTGGCGGGACTTGCGGCGGGCGGCCTGGTTCACGCCGTCGGCGTACACGCCGGTGTAGATCCAGCAGCCCACCGCGGTGGAGCCGTCGTCCTTGGCCTCGGCGAACGAGGCCAGCGGGCGGCCGGTGGCCACGTCGTACCCGTTGATCTCACGCAGCACCGCCTCGGCGCTGGGCTCGGCGTGCTGGCCGTGGGTGGGATAGTCCCAGGCCAGGTCGAGCAGCGCCCGGTCACGCGGGTGGTCGGAGTCGGCCAGCTTCTCCCGCAGCCTGAGCCCGAGGTGATAGAAGAACCACAGCTCGGAGCGGGCGTCGCCGGCCGGGTCGAGGGCCTTCTCGCGCCACTGCAGCAGCCGCTGCGTCTGGGTGAACGTGCCCTCCTTCTCCACGTGTGAGGCCGCCGGCAGGAAGAACACCTCGGTACGGCACTGCTCCGGGACGATCTCCCCGGTGGCGACCTCGGGCCCGTTCTTCCAGAACGTGGCGCTCTCGATCATGAACAGGTCGCGGACCACCAGCCAGTCCAGGTTGGCCATGCCCAGGCGCTGGGCGCGCCCGTGCGCGGAGCCGACGGCCGGGTTCTGGCCGAGCAGGAAGTAGCCCTTGATCTTGCCGTCGATCATGTTGAGCACCTGCTGGTAGGTGCCGTGGTCGCCGGTCATCCGGGGCATGTAGCCGTAGCAGAAGTCGTTCTCCGGGGTCGCCTTCTCCCCCCAGTACGCCTTGAGCAGGCTCGCCGCGTACGCCCGCGAGTTGCCCCAGAAGCCCTTCTGCCCGGGGTGGCGGATGCTGTCCACCCACTCGTCGAACGTGCGGTGGTCGGCGTGGTTCGGCATCGGCAGGTAGCCGGGCAGCAGGTTGAACAGGGTCGGGATGTCCGTGGAGCCCTGGATGGAGGCGTGCCCGCGCAGGGCGAGCACCCCGCCGCCCGGGCGACCCATGTTGCCCAGCAGCAGCTGGATGATCGCCCCGGTGCGGATGTACTGCACACCCACCGAGTGCTGCGTCCAGCCCACCGAGTAGATCAGGCAGCCGGTGCGCTCCCGGCCGGAGTTCTCCGTCCACGCCTGCGCCAGCTCCAGGAACTTCTCCCGCGGGATGCCGCAGACCCGTTCCACCATCTCCGGGGTGTAACGGGCGAAGTGCCGCTTGAGGATCTGGTAGACGCAGCGCGGGTGCTGCAACGTCTCGTCCCGCTGGGTCTTCCCGTGCACCTGGGCGCCGTGCGACTCGTGCCGCAGCCCGGCCGCGCTGTCCCGCTCCTTGGCGGTGTGCCCACTGCCGGAGTCCGACTCGTGGCCCTCGTACTGCCAGGAGTCCTGCACGTAGCTGCCGGTCTCCGGGTCGAAGCCGGAGAAGAAGCCGTCACCGTCCTCGGTGTCCTCGAACCGCTCGCTGACGATCGCCGCGGCGTTGGTGTACGCCAGCACGTACTCCCGGAAGTCGAGCTCGTTGGACAGGATGTGGTTGACGACGCCACCGAGCAGCGCGATGTCCGTGCCCGCCCGGATGGGCAGGTACGTGTCGGCGAGCGCACTGGTGCGGGTGAACCGCGGGTCGACGTGGAAGACCTTGGCGCCGCGGCGCTTCGCCTCCATCACCCACTGGAAGCCCACCGGGTGGGCCTCGGCCATGTTCGAGCCCTGGATGACGATGACGTCAGCGTTGGCGACGTCCTGCTGGAAGTCCGTCGCACCACCGCGACCGAAGCTGGCCCCCAGACCGGGGACGGTGGCGGAGTGTCAAATACGGGCCTGGTTCTCGATCTGGAGTGCCCCCATCGCTGTGAACAGCTTCTTGATGAGGTAGTTCTCCTCATTGTCCAGCGTCGCCCCGCCGAGGCTGGAGATGCCCAGTGTGCGGTTGAGCGGCCGGCCCTCGTCGTCGACGTCCTCCCAGGTCTCCGCGCGGGCGGCGAGGATCCGGTCGGCGATCATGTCGACCGCGACGTCGAGCTCCAGGTCCTCCCACTCCGTGGCGTACGGCCGGCGGTAGCGGACCTTGGTCTGCCGCAGTGGGCTGGTGACCAGGCTCTTGCTGGCCGAGCCCTTCGGGCAGAGCCGGCCGCGGGAGATCGGGCTGTCGGGGTCGCCCTCGATCTGGGTGACCCGGCCGTCCTTGACGAACACCCGCTGGCCGCAGCCCACCGCACAGTAGGGGCAGACCGACCGGGCCATGCTGTCGGCCGTCTCGGTCCGGGCGGTCAGCTCGGCGGACCGGCCGGACTGCGCGGCGGCGCCCCGACCCAGCGGGTCGGTGCCGGTGAGTTGCCGGTAGACCGGCCACCCCTCGATGAAGGTCCGCAGCCCCACCCGGACACCTCCTCCACGCTGCCGGAAGCTGACCTTCTGAACATAGGCCAGGGCGTGGGGGTCCGCGACTCGAGCGACAGATCATTTTCCGGGCGGGGCCGCCGGGCGGGGAAACAGTTCCGCCCCCGGCCGGAGCCGGGGGCGGAACGGGTGCCGGTGTGCAGGTCGCCTCTCGGCGAGTGGCGCGACGCGGCTCCAGCCGAACGGTATTCCGCGAAGGCAATTTAGGTGAGGCCCGGGGACACTGGACACACCGACACCTCACTCAACCTACCTCGGGGTGTGGTTGTTCCCGCTGTCCTTCCGGCGGGGCTCGGCCTTCCGGCGGGGCTCGCCCCCGAGCCCGCCGCGGTCGGCTTCCGTCCGTCGGTCGCGCTCCTTCTCGGGTACGCCCGCGCGGGGCGTTTCGGATCTTGGACGGTTTCTGTTCGTGGCGAACGGTAAGTGTCCAAGATCTGCTGGATGCGCCGCTGGCCGGCACCCGTCAGGGGTGCCGGCCAGCGTGTCGTTCAAGCGGTGTCAGTTGTTCCAGTGCTGGGCGACCAGGTCGGCGGCCTGCTGCTCCCACTGCGCGTACGCATCCGGGTACGCCGACACCTGCACCGTCTGGGCGGCGTCGGTCAGCGGCATGTCCTGCCACCCGTCGACCTGCTTCAGACCCTTCAGGAACGCCAGGGTGGAGTACTCGGGATCGGTGATCTGCTCAGGCGTTCCCCAACCACTGGACGGGCGCTGCTGGAACAGGCCCAGCGAGTCGTGGTCGTTGCGGTCGCCGAGGTGGCCCAGGTTCTCCAGCTTCGACTCCTGCAGGCTGGTGGCGATCGAGACCACGGCGGCCCGCTCCGGGAGACCGGCCTTCTTCGTCGCGGCGATGATCGCCTTCACATTCGCGGTCTGCTCGTCGTTCAGATCGATGTGCGACTGGGTGCCCTGCACGCCGTGCGGGATCAGCTTGCCGGCGTCCGGCTTGTCGGCCTGCACCGCCACCGCCACCGGCTTGCCGTGCACCGGCTCAGCGGCATGAGCGGCGACCGGACCGGCGAACACACCACCGGTGAAAGCAAGACCAGCAATACCCATCACACTCTTGGTCAGCATCGAGTTCATGACGAAGCTCCTCGGGGGTCGGCACGCCACCCGACAGGGGGCAGGCGACGCGCAAGCACCACGACAGGCGCTCAAAACAACAGGGGAAAGTCTTTGGGGGGTCTCGCACGGCCGCGGACCCGGGGCGCTCGTCGCGACCGATCTGCTGCCAGCCAGCCGAAGCACGAGGGCTCGTCGGGGCGGCGGACCACGTGTAACGACCGGGGACCGGGGATCATTCCGGGGGCCCGGCCCGAACCACAGGCACCGGGGCCGGCAGCCCGGGGTGCTACCGCGGCCGTCGGGGTGCTGTAACGACCCCCGACCCGGGATCATTCCAGGCCCGATCCCTGAGGCATCGGGGCCGGCAGCCCGGGTGCTGCCGCGGTCGTCCAGGGGGTGTAACGACCCCGCCCGGGCCACCATTCCGCTGGCGGGATGCCACCGGTCACACCCAGAAACCGGACGATCGGGTCGTCGGATGACGTTACGCCGGGGTGCGGTGGGCCGAAATCGGTCAATCGCGTCATCGGATTGCCCACCAGGCCGCTACAGACGTGAGAGCGCTGACGACTCGAGCGGGCCCGACGGCCCCAGGGGACCTCTTCACCCCCTCGTCAGTAAGCGCCACGGCGGCGGGCGCTCTGCGGCAGGTGGGGTCGTCCGGCGGGCGGGGCAACACGACTTGCCGCAGGTCGTGGGACGGCTGGGGTGCTGTCGCCCCAACCTGCGGTCGTCTGGGGTATCCGAATGACCCATGTGGGGGCGTGACGGCCATGTGCGGTCGTACCGGATTGTCGGCTGCCCGCAACGACCCGGATTGCCGCATGCCGTGCGCTCCGGCACGGGTGCGGCGTGAGTCGTTGGTGCTCTCAGGTCCGTAGACGCACAGGAGGACGTGACCGGCGACCCGGCGCAGCCCGTGCCGAGGGGCACCGCCACGGGCCGACGGCGCAGGTGGGCGCGCCGCGGGCCGGCGCGGGGTTACCCTGACAACATGCAGGCCCTCTCCCCCAGCGCACCCCCGGTGGCCCTCCTGGCCCGCCCGGGGCGTCCCGCCGTGGTGGCGCGGACCCTGGCCGAGCTGGCCGGTCCCACCGGCGGCGTGGTGGAGCTGCCGGTACGCCTGATGTGGAGCAGCGAGCGCACGTTCGACCTGGGCGACCCGGACGACCTGCTCTGGATGTACGAGAACGTGCTGCGCGAGACCACCCGCGCCGACGACCTGCGGCAGTTGGTCAACGGGCGGCTGCTGGGGCGGGTGTGGCCGATGCTCAACCTGCCCCGGGGCGTACGCCAGGCGTGGGAGCGCGAGCACCCGGGCCTGCGGGCGGCGTGAGCACACCTCACCTGCACGGGTTCTACCGCGACGTGGCCCGGGTGGCGCTGTCGGCGGCCGGGCGGCACCGGTTCGTCCTCGGCGGCGGGGTGGCGTGGGCGGCGCACGGGCTGGTGACCCGGCCGACCGAGGACGTCGACCTCTTCGCCGACGTGGAGGGGGCGGCCGCGGCGGCCGCCAGCGACGTGCGTACGGCGCTGGAGCGGGCCGGCTTCGAGGTGACCGCCGCCGACCCGGACAGTGAGCTGGGTGAGCTGTTCGCCGGTTTCGACCGGGACGTGCGGGACTTCGTCGTCACCCGGGACGGCCGGCAGATCCGGCTGAGCCTGGCCCGCCTCGACCGGTACCGCAGCCCGGTGGTGATGGACCTGGGCCCGGTGATGGACGTCCGCGACCTGATCGCCAACAAGACCGCGGCGCTGGTCAACCGGCGCGAGGTGCGCGACTACATCGACGTCGCCGCGGCACTGGACCAGTACGACGTGGCGGAGCTGCTGGAGCTGGCCCGGCAGGTCGACCCCGCGCTCGACCCGGACGACGTCCGGGAGGCCGGCCGCTACCTGGACCGGGTGCCGGACCGCCGGTTCGCCCGGTACGGGCTGGACGCGCCACAGGTGGCGAGGCTGCGGCAGCGGTTGGCGGGCTGGCCCCGCTGACCGAGCGCGCCAGGTAGCCAGGGTGTTACACGCAGGTGCCGTGATGCGGCGGTGAAGTGAAACACCGCGCACGGCTGTGGCAGGAGGGACACCTGCTGTTCTATGGTGCGCAACGGCGCTCCTAGAGGCGCTTTACCCCCATGGAAAGGCACGGCATGACCTCCTCCTCCGGCGCCTCGCGCCGCCAGGTGCTCGCCGTCGCGGCCGCCGCCGCGTCCGCTCCCCTGATCGCCGGCGCGCCCGCCCGGGCCGCAGCCGCCACCGGGGCGAAGACCTGGGACCTGACGATCCTGGGCACCTCGGACACCCACGGCAACGTCTACAACTGGGACTACTACAAGGACGCCGAGTACGACGACAAGGACCACAACGACGTCGGCGTCGCGAAGCTGGCCGCCCTGGTCACCCAGATCCGTGCGGAGCGCAGGGGCAAGGCGACCCTGGTGCTCGATGCCGGTGACACCATCCAGGGCACCCCGCTGGCCACGTACTACGCCAAGCAGGAGCCGATCACCGAGACCGGTGAGACGCACCCGATGGCAAAGGCGATGAACATCCTGCGGTACGACGCCGTCACGCTCGGCAACCACGAGTTCAACTACGGCCTGCCGCTGCTGGCGACCTGGATCGAGCAGCTGGGCTTCCCGGCGCTCGCCGCCAACGCCGTCAACGCGGCGACCGGCAAGCCGGCCTTCACCCCGTATGTCATCAAGGAGGTCCGGCTCGGCGGGCACGGCGCCCCGAGGATCAAGGTGGGCATCCTCGGCCTGACCAACCCGGGCGTGGCCATCTGGGACAAGGGCAACGTCGAGGGCAGGCTGGTCTTCCCGGGCATGGTGGAGACGGCGGCCAAGTGGGTGCCGATCATGCGGGAGCGCGGCGCCGACCTGGTGATCATCTCGGCGCACGGCGGCGACAGCGGCACCTCCAGCTACGGCTCGGAGCTGCCGAACGAGAACCCGGTCGCGCTGATCGCCCAGCAGGTGCCGGGCATCGACGCGATCCTGTTCGGCCACGCCCACAACGCCGTCGAGATGCGGATGGTCAAGAACCTCGACACCGGCGTCGAGGTGCTGACCACCGAGCCGTCGAAGTGGGGTCAGCGGCTGTCCCGGATGGACTTCACCCTGACCCGCGAGGGCGGCCGCTGGCAGGTCGTCAGCAAGAAGTCGGCCCTGCTGAACACCAACACCGTCGAGCCGCACAAGGCGGTGCTCGCGGCCGTACGCGGCCAGCACGGCAAGACCGTGGACTACGTCAACACGGTCGTCGCGCAGTCCGAGGTGGAGCTGTCCGCCGTCGAGTCGCGCTACAAGGACACCCCGATCCTGGACTTCATCAACCACGTCCAGGCCGAGGTGGTCGGCAAGGCGCTGGCCGGCACCGCGTACGCGGGCCTGCCGGTGCTGTCGATCGCCGCGCCGTTCAGCCGTACCGCGGTCTTCCCGCAGGGTGACGTGCGGATCCGCGACGTGGCCGGCCTGTACGTCTTCGACAACACCCTCGAGGCGGTCGTCCTGACCGGCGCCGAGGTGAAGGCGTACCTGGAGTACTCGGCGAAGTACTTCACCACCTTCGCGGTCGGCGCCCCGATCGACCTGGCGAACATCAACGACAAGAACGTGCCGGACTACAACTACGACGTGATCTCCGGCGTCGACTACGACATCGACATCTCCAAGCCGGTCGGCCAGCGGATCACCCGCCTGGTCCTGGCGGGCACCGACACCCCGGTTCCGGCCGACGCGCAGTTCGTCGTCGCGGTGAACAACTACCGGCGCAGCGGTGGCGGCAACTTCCCGGGCATCGTGAAGACCCAGGTCTACAACCAGCAGCAGGAGATCCGCCAGCTGCTGATCGACTGGGCGCAGGCCAAGGGCGTCATCCGCCCGGCCGACTTCTACGTGCCGAACTGGAAGCTGGTGCGCGAGGGCGTGCCGGTCTTCTGACCCGTACCGGACCCGACGGGCCGCGAACCACACCGGTTCGCGGCCCGTCGGCCGTCGTACGCCGGTCAGCCGCCCGCGCGCAGGTCCCAGTCGGGAGGTCCACCGATCGGCTCGGGCCGGTCGCGGCGGACCTCGGTCTCGGAGGCCGTGGCCCGGTCCTCCGGCGCCACCCGGTCCGGCAGCTCGCCGAAGCGGACGTGGCGCAGGAACGCGTACTCCTCGTCGGTGAACGACTCGCGCTGCTCGCTCATACCGACAGTGTGCGCCGCCCGGTCGACAGGGGGAATCAGCCGACCCGCCTGGCCGGGAGCCGGTCGAGCAGGGACAGGGCCGCGCGCACCGGGCGCCTCGAGAGGGTGTCGGCGAAGCTCGCCCGGCCCTGACAGAATCGGACGAACATCCGCCAGCCGGCCGGAGTGGCCAGCAGCCCGTGGAAGACCTCGGGCCGTCGCTCGAAGACCTCCAGCAGCCGGTGCCCGGCCCGCATCTCCGGCACCAGCCGGCGCCGTACCTCCCGCTCGTAGGCGTCCGGGTCGTCGGCGGCGACCGCCTCCCCGGCCAGCCGGCCGGAACGCAACGCGTAGCTGATGCCCTCCCGGCTCCACGGCTCCAGCAGGCCGGCCGCGTCCCCGACGACCAGCACCCGGCCCCGGCGCAGCGGCGAGTCCGCCTCCCGGCACCGGGTGAGGTGCCCGGAGTCGTGCTCCGGGGTCAGCCCGGACAGCCCGAGCCGGTCGACGAAGTCGCGCAGGTAGGCGCGGGTCCGCTCGCCCTGACCGCGCGCCGCGATCACCCCGACCGTCAACCGGTCGCGTTTGGGGAACACCCACGCGTACGACCCGGGAACCGGCCCCCAGTCCAGCAGCAGCCGACCCCGCCACCGGCGCTGCTCGACGGGCGGCACCGGCACCTCCAGTTCCAGGCCCAGGTCCACCTGCCGGTGCCGCACGCCGACGTGCCGGGAGGTGATCCCGGAGGAGCCGTCGGCGCCGACCACGGTGCGGGCGCGTACCTGTTCACCGCCGGCCAGGCGCAGGCGTACCCCGTCGGGGTCCTCCTCCAGCGCGCGTACCGCGACGCCCTCGCGGACCTCGGCGCCGGCCATGATCGCGGCGGCCCGCAGCCGGTCGTCGAACTCCTCCCGGCGGACCATGGCCACCAGCGGCTCCCCGGCCTGGCGGGTGAAGCCGCGCCGACCGTCCCGGGTGAAGCTCACCCGGTCGACGTGGTCGTGCGCCGGCACCTCGATCCGGTCGGCCACCTCGGCCAGGGAGGTGCCGATCAGGCCCCCGCCGCAGGTCTTGTAACGCGGATGGGTGGCCCGTTCGACGACCAGGGTGCGGACCCCGGCGCGGGCGGCGGCGTGCGCGGCGGACAGGCCGGCGGGGCCACCGCCGACGACCGCGAGATCCCAGACGACCACCGGTGCAGCCTAGGGCACGCACGCCGGCGGGGCCGGTCACCGGGCGGGCCGGAACCCCCCGATCGGGTGGGCATCATCGCAGGTCGGAGGGGTAACCGCCAGGCGCAGACCGCCCGCCGACCCGGGCGGGTCACGCCGAGGAGGAACAACGATGCAGCAGGTACGGCTGTCGGAGACCGAGGAACGGGTTTACCAGGCGGTGGCCGCGCTGGAGGCGCGGGGACACGTCCCCTATCCCGACCTGATCGCCGAGGAGGCCGGGATGAGCGCGGACGACCTGCACGCCCCGCTGCACGCGCTCACCGAGAAGAACCTCCTGCACCGGGAGGACTCGCCCATGGTCGGCCTGGACTTCGGCCCCCGGTGGTGTGCGCGTCAGATGGCCTGACGGCGCCGTTTGCCGGTGACGGCCCCGGGTAGCGGTCAGGAGTGGATGATCGACGGACATCGGGTGGCACGATGAGCGCGGACCGCCCGACCGCGGCCGACAACGAGCCGCAGTACGACGAGCGGCGCCGGTGGAAGGCGCTCGGCGTCGGGCTGGTGGCCGCGTTCATGACCCTGCTCGACGTGAGCATCGTGAACGTGGCCGTACCCTCGATGGACCGGGCCCTCGGGGCCACCCCCAGCGACCTGCAGTGGGTGCTGTCCGGCTACGCCCTGACCTTCGGTCTGGTGCTGGTGCCCGCCGGCCGGTTCGGCGACGCCCGGGGAAGACGCAACGCCTTCGTCTTCGGCGTCGCGCTGTTCACCGTCACCAGCGCGCTGGCCGGCCTGGCCCGCTCACCGGAGTGGCTGGTCGCCGCCCGACTGCTCCAGGGCGCCGCGGCCGGCGTGGTCAACCCCCAGGTCAGCGGACTGATCCAGCAACTGTTCCGGGGCGCGGAACGGGGACGCGCGTTCGGCCTGCTCGGCGCGACCATCGGCATCTCCACCGCGGTCGGGCCGCTGCTCGGCGGGCTGCTCATCCAGGTCGGCGGCGAGCAGCAGGGCTGGCGCTGGGTGTTCTTCGTCAACGTCCCGGTCGGCATCCTCGCCGTGCTGCTCGCCTGGCGGCTGCTGCCCGCCCGCCCCACCGGCAGACCGGACCGGCACCGGCTCGACCCGGTCGGCGTGCTGCTGCTCGGCGTCGGGGTGACCCTGCTGCTGCTGCCACTGGTGCAGCACACCCAGTGGCACGGGCCGTGGAAGTGGGCGCTGATCCCGGTCGGCCTGGCGTTCCTGGCCGGCTTCGGGCTCTGGGAACACCGGTACGCCCGCTCCGCCGCACCCATGTTCGACCTGCGGCTGTTCACCCTGCGGTCGTACTCCCTGGGCGCGCTGGTCGCGCTGGTCTACTTCGGCGGGTTCACCGCCATCTTCTTCATCTTCACCCTGTACCTGCAAAACGGCCTCGGCTACAGCGCCCTGGTGGCCGGCCTGGCCATCACCCCGTTCGCGTTGGGTTCGGCCGTGGCGTCGGCGCTGGGCGGCCGGGTCGTCACCCGGTACGGCCGCCCACTGGTCGCCGTCGGCCTGTTCGTGGTGGTGGTGGGGCTGGTCGCGACGGTGCTCGTGCTGCGCGGATCGCCCTCCGGGTCGGTGCCGCTGCTGACCGCCGGGCCGCTGCTGGTGGCCGGGCTGGGCAGCGGTCTGGTGATCGCGCCGAACCAGACGCTGACGCTCTCCGAGGTGCCCGTGCCGCAGGCCGGCAGCGGTGCCGGAATGTTGCAGACCGGGCAGCGGATCGGGTCCGCCGCTGGCATCGCCTCGGTGGGGGCGCTGTTCTTCTCGTCCCTGGCGGACAGCGGGAACGACTGGGGGGCGGCGTTCCGGCAGTCACTGGGGCTGGCGGCCGGGATCATCACCGTCGCCCTGGTCGCCGCGCTGGTCGACATCCTGGCGGGACGGCGGGCGGATCACCGGGCCCGCGCCGCTGGCTGACCCCGGACACGCCGCTGGCCGGCACCCGTCAGGGGTGCCGGCCAGCGGCGTCGTTCAGGTCTGCGGTCAGTTGTTCCAGTGCTGGGCGACCAGGTCGGCGGCCTGCTGCTCCCACTGCGCGTACGCATCCGGGTAGGCCGACACCTGCACCGTCTGCGCGGCGTCGGTCAGCGGCATGTCCTGCCATCCGTCGACCTGCTTCAGACCCTTCAGAAACGCCAGGGTGGAGTACTCAGGATCGGTGATCTGCTCAGGCGTTCCCCAACCACTGGACGGGCGCTGCTGGAACAGGCCCAGCGAGTCGTGGTCGTTGCGGTCGCCCAGGTGGCCCAGGTTCTCCAGCTTCGACTCCTGCAGGCTCGTCGCGATCGAGACCACGGCGGCCCGCTCCGGGAGACCGGCCTTCTTCGTCGCGGCGATGATCGCCTTCACATTCGCCGTCTGCTCGTCGTTCAGATCGATGTGCGACTGGGTGCCCTGCACACCGTGCGGAATCAGCTTGCCGGCGTCCGGCTTGTCGGCCTGCACCGCCACCGCGTTGCCGTGCACCGGCTCAGCCGCGTGAGCGGCGACCGGACCGGCGAACACACCACCGGTGAAAGCAAGACCAGCAACACCCAGCACACTCTTGGTCAGCATCGAGTTCATGACGAAGCTCCTCGGGGGTCGGCACGCCACCCGACAGGGGGCAGGCGACGCGCAAGCACCACGACAGGCGCTCAAAAGCACAGGGGAAAGTCTTTGGTGTCCGGCACGGCCACGGACCCAGCGGGGCTCATCGTGGCGGCGGACCAGGTGTAACGACCGGGGGCCGGGGATCATTCCGGGGGCCCACCCCGAACCAGAGGCATCGGGGCCGGCGGCCCGGGGTGCTGCTGCGGTCGTCCAGGGGGTGTAACGACCCCGCACCGGCCGCCATTCCGCCGCCGGGACGCCGCCGGTCACGCAGGGTTTCGGACAACCGATCCCAGATCGCCCAGGCCGATGGCCGGATCTCCCCCGGCGCGCCCGCGCCGGCCGGGTGCGGCGGCCACCCACCCCTCCCCGCAGAGGCGGCTGCATGTCCTTGCGGTGCCTACAGACTTGAGAGCACCGATGACTCACCCAGCGGGCGGCCCGTCTGACAGCGGGCCGGCGCGCCATGTCCCCGATATTCCGGTTCCGCCGCAAGCGCCGCCACCAGGAGCCAGTCCACCCCCCGTGAGTCACCCATGCTCTCAGGTCCGTAGTGCGACGAACTCCCCCTCAGGCGCCAACGCAAGAGGTGCGAGACGGGCCGGCCGGCCCCCGTGGATCGGGAGCCGGCCGGCCCGGTGCTGGTCACGCGGCCCGTCACCACAGCTGGGCGACGATGTCCGCTGCCTGCTCCTCCCACTGCGCGTACGCGTAGGGGAAGGCGGAGACCTGGACGGTCTGCGCGGCCGTGGTCAGCGGCAGGTCCCGCCATCCACCGATGTTCTTCAGCGCGCCGAAGAACGCCTTGGCCGAGTAGTCGGGGTCGGTGATCTGCTCGGGCGAACCCCAACCGGACGACGGGCGCTGCTGGAACAGGCCCTGCGAGTCGTGGTCGTTGTACGCGCCCAGATGGCCGAGGTTGTAGAGCTTCGACTCCTGGAGCGAGGTGGCGACGCCGATCACGGCGCCCCGCTCCCCCACACCGCTCTCCTTGGCCGCCTTCACGATGGCCTTGGCGTTGGCGAGCTGCGCGTCGTCGAGCGGGATGCGCGACTGCGCGCCCTCGACACCGTGCGGGATCAGCTTCTCCCGGTCGGGCCGGTTGCCCTTGGTGGGGACCTTGTCGCCGCCGGTGGTCAGCGCCGACTCGACGGTGGCACCCCGCTTACCGGTGGCCAGTTCGATCGCCGCGGTGGCTCCGGCGTGCGGGCCGGTGGTGACCGGTGCGGCGACGGCGGTCGGGCCGAACGCGAGGCCGCCGAGGACGGCGACGCCCGCGACGGTCAGTGCGGTCCTGCTGTTCGGGGTCTTCGCGACGGCGGTCTTCGCGATGGCGGGGAGCCATCGAGTGAAGTGCTGCTTCACGATGGTTGCCCTTTCGATCGTTACGACGCGCTCCGGGGTGAGCGCCCCTGGGGGACTACCGGGCGGTACGGGTTTGCGGCCCGGCCGTACGGGGGAAGCAACCAGCTTCACGTGTCCGTCATTCCGGAAATGCCGGTGCATGCGGCGGGCTGCGGTCCAGGTCACTCGCGCAACGGGCAGCCGTTACCGGCCGCCCGCGGACGTCGCAGCGGGTGTGCCGGGGCGTGCCGGTGACGGTGAGGGTCAGATCAGGCGTCGGTGCCGAAGCCGTCCAGGGCGGCCCGCTCGTCGAGGTCGGTCAGCTCCTGAAAGACGGTGACGTGTAACCCGGCGGGCACGTCGAGGCGCGCGTTGAGCGACCGCCACGGGGTGACCGTAGGCGGGGCGACCTCCACCGCACCGCCTGCCACCAGGCGTTCCGTGACCGCCCGACTGTCGTCCACCTCGAAGGCCACCCGGATCCGCGGTGCCACCTGCCGCCCCACCTCGACCTCGTCGATCAGCCGCTTCTGCGCCGGATTGGCGATCTCCAGCGTGGCCCGGCCGGCCTCGAGTATCACGACGCGCGCGCCGTCCCCACCGGAGAAGGCCGCCTGCTCGGGCAGGCCCAGGACGTCGCGGAAGAACGCCACCGCCGCGTCGTGGTCCTCGGCCTCGACCACGAGGCGCAGCTGGCGTACGGTCGGGGGCCGGCCGGCGTCGGTCACGGCCGCCGATCTTAGCGCCACCGAGGCCGCCGGGCAGGCCGGTCCTCCCGATCGGGGCGGAACGTTACAGTGGGGGCGCGAACCGCGAAAGGCGGAAGACGGTGACGGCAAGTGCGGTGGTCGACCAGATCCAGCTGGGCGACCACGTCTGTTGGGCGTACGACGACGAGGCCGACGGCCTCGACGCCGCCGGCGCCTTCGTCGCCACCGGTCTCCGGCTCGGTCAGAAGGTCATCTGCTACACCGACACGATCACACCGGTCGGCATGCGGCAACGGCTGGAGGCGGCCGGAGTGCCGACGGAGGACGTGCTGGCCACCGGGGCGCTGCGGATCGTCCCGGCGCTGGAGAGCTACGTGCCCGACGGCCCGTTCGCGGGCGACACGATGATCGCCGGACTGGCGGACGAGATCGACCGGGCCGCGCGGGAGAACTACCCCGGACTGCGGCTGGTCGGGGACATGGCCTGGGTACGGCGGACGGGCGTCGGCGTGGCCGAGCTGAGCCGGTACGAGGCGGGCCTCAACCAGCTGTTCCTGGACGGCCGGGCGGCCGGCATGTGCCTCTACGACCGGCGGCTCTTCCCGCCGGCGCAGCTGCGGGCCGTCGGCGCCGCCCACCCGGGCACCGCGGGGACGCACGCCGGCCGCGCCTGGCGGCCCATGCTGCGGGCGTACCGGACCACCGCCCCGGCCGGTCTGCGCCTGGTGGGCCAGGTCGACCGGAGCAACCGGGACGCGTTCCAGGCGGTGCTCGCGGAGCTGACCGGGGACCGTGCGGGCCGGCGAGCAGCGGTGCTCGACGTGTCGGAACTCAGCTTCACCGACGTCGACAGCGCGCACGCGCTGGCCGGGATCGTCCGCGAAGGGCCGGTCGAGGTGCGACTCGTGGGTTGCCGGCCGGCCCTGGTCCGCCTGCTCGACCTGGTCGCCGCCACCAGGGCCGGGACCGTCGCGGAGCGGCCCGCATGAGCGCCCGTACCGACGTCGACGGTCTGGTCCACGAGGGACTGCTCTACACGACCACCGCCGATCTGCTCGCCGGCACCGTGCCCTTCGTCGAGGAGGGACTGCGCCGGGACGAGCGGGTCATGGTCGCCGCTCCCGCCCGGACCCGGGAACCGCTGCGTGCCGCGCTGGGCACGGCCGCCGACCGCGTGGGGTGGGCCGACATGACGCAGGCCGGCCGCAACCCCGGCCGGATCATCCCGTGGGTGTTGCAGGCCTTCGCCGACCGGCATCCCGGACACCGGGTACGCATCATCGGCGAGCCGATCTGGGCGACCCGCACCGCCCAGGAGTATCCGGCCTGCGCCCAGCACGAGGCGATGATCAACGCTGCCTTCGCGGCCCGGCCGATGAGCATCCTCTGCCCGTACGACGCGGTCGGCCTGTCCCCGGGGGCGCTGGCCGAGGCGCGGTGCACGCACCCGGTGCTGGTGGACCGGGCCGGCCGGCGACCCAGCGGCGGGTACGCGCCCGACGACGTGGTGGCCCGGCACAACCGGCCGCTGCCCGCCCCGACCGGCCCGGTCGCCACCCTCGACTACGGGCTGGACACCCTGGCCCAGGTACGCCGCTTCGTCACCGGGCACGCGGCCGACGCCGGGCTGGACCCGGAACGCACCGACGACCTGCTGATCGCGGTCACCGAGCTGGCGACCAACAGCGTCGCCCACGGCGGCGGCTCGGGCGTGCTGCGGGTCTGGTCCACCGACGAGCACCTGGCCTGCGAGATCCGGGACGCCGGACGGCTCACCGATCCCCTCGCCGGACGGCTGGCCCCCGGACACGACGGGGTCGGCGGGCGGGGCCTGGTCATCGTGCACGCCCTCTGCGACCTGGTGCTGCTGCACACCGCACCGGCCGGCACCGCCGTGCGGCTGCACATGCGGCGCGGAACGACCGCCCGATGACCACGGACGGGTACGCGCTGCGCCCGGTCGGCCGGGTGGAGTCGCCGCTGACCGACCCGGAGCTGGCGCCGAGACAGGGGGACGAGGGCGCCCCGCCGGCGTGGCTGGTCTTCGCCGACCCGTACGCCCCGGCGCTGCGCGACCTGCGGCCCGGCGCCGACGTACTGGTGCTGACCTGGCTGGACCGGGCCCGCCGCGACGTGCTGGTGGTGCATCCGCGCGGTGACCGTACCCGCCCGCTGACCGGGGTGTTCGCCACCCGGTCCCCGCACCGGCCCAACCCGATCGGTCTGCACCGGGTACGGGTGCTGGCGGTCGACGGCGTGCGGGTCCGGGTCGCGGACCTCGAGGCGCTGGACGGGACGCCGGTGCTCGACGTCAAGCCGGTCCTCGACGGCGAGCGCTGACGCCGGCTCAGTGCCCCCGGGCGATCCACTCGTCGAGGTGCGGGGCCTCCGCGCCGATGGTGGTGTCGTCACCGTGTCCCGTGTGGACCACCGTCTGCGGGGGCAGGGTGAACAGCCGGCTCCGGATCGACTCCACGATGGTGCCGAAGTCGCTGTACGAGCGGCCGGTGGCACCCGGCCCGCCGGCGAAGAGGGTGTCGCCGGTGAAGACCGCCGCCAGGTCGGGCGCGTACAGGCTGCACGCGCCGGGGCTGTGACCGGGGGTGTGCAGCACCCGCAGCGTCGTTCCGGCGACCTCGACGGCCTGCCCGTCGGCCAGCTCCCCGTCCGGCGGGGTGTCCGGGTGGACCAGGTCCCAGAGCACCCGGTCGGCGGGGTGCAGCAGAACCGGGGCGCCGGTCGCCCGGGCCAGCTCCGGCGCGACGCGTACGTGGTCGTCGTGGGCGTGGGTGGCCAGGATGGCGAGCACCCGGCGGCCGCCGACGGCGCGCAGGACGGCCGGCACGTCGTGCGGCGCGTCGACGACCACGCACTCGGTGTCGTCGCCGATCACCCAGACGTTGTTGTCGACGTCGAAGGTCTGCCCGTCGAGGGAGAAGGTGCCGGAGGTGACGGCGTGGTCGACGCGGGCGGTCACGGGAAGACCACCACCGAACGCAGCACGTCCCCGTGGTGCATCCGGGTGAACGCCTCCTCCACCTGGTCCAGGGCGATCTCCTCGGTGACGAAGGCGTCCAGGTCGAGCCGGCCCTGCCGGTAGAGCTCGGTGAGCATCGGGAAGTCGCGGCTGGGCAGGCAGTCGCCGTACCAGCTGGACTTGAGCGCCCCGCCGCGGCCGAAGACGTCCAGCAGCGGCAGGTCGATCGTCATCTCCGGGGTGGGCACGCCCACCAGCACGACCGTGCCGGCCAGGTCGCGGGCGTAGAAGGCCTGCTTCCAGGTCTCCGGACGGCCGACCGCGTCGATCACCACGTCGGCGCCGAACCCGCCGGTGGCGGCGCGGATCGCCTCGACCGGGTCGTCGTCGGAGGCGTTGACGGTGTGGGTGGCGCCGAACCTGCGCGCCCAGTCGAGCTTCCGGGAGTCGGTGTCCACCGCGATGATCGTGGTCGCGCCGGCCAGGGCCGCGCCGGCCACCGCCGCGTCGCCGACGCCACCGCAACCGATCACCGCGACCGAGTCGCCCCGGGTTACCTGGCCGGTGTTCATGGCCGCGCCCAGGCCGGCCATGACGCCGCAGCCCAGCAGGCCCACGGCGGCCGGCCGGGCGGACGGGTCGACCTTGGTGCACTGGCCGGCGTGCACCAGCGTCTTCTCCGCGAACGCGCCGATGCCCAGCGCCGGGGTCAGCTCGGTGCCGTCGGTGAGGGTCATCTTCTGGGTGGCGTTGTGGGTGGCAAAGCAGTACCACGGCCGGCCGCGCCGGCAGGCCCGGCACTGGCCGCACACGGCCCGCCAGTTGAGCACCACGAAGTCGCCGGGGGCGACGTCGGTGACCCCGTCGCCGACCTGCTCGACGACGCCGGCGGCCTCGTGACCGAGCAGGAACGGGTAGTCGTCGTTGATGCCGCCCTCGCGGTAGTGCAGGTCCGTATGGCAGACCCCGCAGGACTGGACGCGGACCACCGCCTCACCCGGCCCCGGGTCGGGCACCACGATGGTGGTGACCTCCACCGGCGCGCCCTTGCGCCGCGAGACGACTCCCCGGACTTCCTGGCTCACCGTGCCTCCTTGGTCGGGACTGCTCTCCCCGCGAACCTACCGTCCGATCGCCGGCGTCGGCACGCTCCGGTGGTTAGCGCGGCCGTCGCCGGGTAGGCGGGGACACCTTTCCGGTAGCGACGGGAGTGATCATGAGGTTGACGCATGCGCCGCTGCGGGTCGTGATCGGCGCGTTCATCCTGAATTCCGGGCTCGGCAAACGGACCCTGGAGGGGCAGGCCGCCCAGGGCCTGCACGGCATGGCCGTCGGCGCCATCCCGCAGCTCGGGGAGCTGGAGCCGGACCGGTTCGCGAAGCTGCTGTCCCGGGGCGAGATCGCCCTCGGCGCGGCGCTGCTCGCCCCGTTCGTGCCGTCGGCGCTGGCCGGCCTCGGGCTCGCCGGCTTCGGCGCCGGACTGGTCCAGCTCTATCTGAAGACGCCGGGGATGCGCGAGCCGAACAGCCTGCGGCCGACGCAGGCGGGCATCCCCCTGGCGAAGGACGCCTGGCTGCTCGCCGCCGGCCTCACCCTGGCCCTCGACTCGTTCACCCACCGCCGGCGGCGCCGCTGACGGCGGGCACCGGCATCGCGGAGCGTTCGGCGGCGACCCGGCGGCGGGCGGCCCGCCGGTAGCGCAGCACCTGCACCGCGCCCAACGCCCAGAGCAGGTACTGCACGGCGAAGGCGGCGCGGAAGGCGTCCAGCGACGGCGCCGGCCGGCCCGCCGGGGTGGCGAGGTCGAGCAGCACCCCGACGGCGAGCACCACGGCGATGGAGGCGACGAAGCCACCCACGTTGACGATGCCGGTGGCGCTGCCGATGCGGTGGGTGGGGTTGAAGGTGCGGGCGTAGTCGAAGCCGATGACCGAGCCGGGTCCGTTGACCGCGAGGACCAGCACCAGCGCCACCAGCAGCCAGCCCGGCGCGCGGCCGGGCCAGGCGAGCACGAGGGTCCACACCGCGGCGGTCGCGCCGGTCACCGCGAGCACCAGCGCCGAGCGGTGGAACGGGTGCCGGGCGCAGAGGTGGGCGATGACCGGGCCGGCCACCAGGCTGCCCAGGGTCATCAGGGTCAGCAGCGACGCCGCCGCCGTGGGGGCCAGCCCCTGCCCCTGCACCAGGAACGGGTAGCCCCACAGCAGGGCGAAGACGGTGCCGGAGAACTGGCTGACGAAGTGGGTCCACAGGCCGAGCCGGGTGCCGGGATGTCCCCAGGCGGCGGCGAGCTGCCGGCGTACGGTGGCCAGGTCGGGGGCGACGGCGGCGGCGTGCTCGCGGTGCGGGGTGTCGCGGACCACGACGAGCACCAGCAGCAGCACGGTGGCCCCGAGCGCCGCCGCGGTCAGGAACGCCGGGGTCCAGCCGGCCCGGTGCAGCAACGCCACCAGGGGTACGGCGCCGAGCACCGCGCCGAGCTGGCCGAAGGTGCCGGTCAGCTGCACCAGCAGCGGGTTGCGCCGGCCGGGGAACCAGAACGCCACGATGCGCAGCACGCTGATGAAGGTCATCGCGTCGCCCAGGCCGACCAGCACCCGGGCGGCGACTGCCAGGGGCACGTCGCCGGCGAGGGCGAAGCAGAGCTGCCCGGCGACCATCAGGGCGCCCCCGGCGAGCAGCAGCCGGCGGGAACCGTAGCGGTCCAGCAGCACCCCCACCGGCACCTGCATGGCGGCGTAGACGGCCAGCTGGGCCACGGAGAAGGTGGCCAGCGCGGAGGCGTTGATCCCGAACCGGTCGGCGGCGTCGACGCCGGTGACGCCGAGCGAGCTGCGGTGGAACACCGCCGCCACGTACGCGCTGAGCGCCACCGCCCAGACCAGCCAGGGTGAGCGGCGGTCGGTCGTGGTCGGGGCGTTCACCGCAGGGTCCGCAGCACGGTGGCGGCGTTGTCGATGTGCCCGGCGACGGCGGCCAGCCAGGGCTGCGGGTCGTCGCCGTCGAGGGCGGCGAGCTGTGCGGCGTGTTCGGTGAGCGCCACCTCGGCCCAGCCGGGCGAGAGCCGGAAGGTGGCCTCCCCCATCCGCAGCTGCCGGTCGCGCAGCCGGTGGTACAGCTCGGCGAGGATCTCGTTGCCGGCCGCCTCGACGACGGTGGCGTGGAACGCCCGGTCGGCCGCCATCAGGGCCCGGACATCGCCGGCCGCGTGGGCGGCGCGCATCTCGGCCAGCCAGCGGGCCAGGTCGGGGCGGAGCAGGTCGCGCCGGGGCCAGACGCGTTCGGCGGCGTGCAGTTCGACCAGCCGGCGGGCCTCGATCACGTCGGCGATCTCCCGGGCCGACACGGGCCGGATCAGCGCGCCGCGCTTCGGGTAGAGGGCGACCAGCCCTTCGGCCTCCAGGCGGAGCAGGGCCTCCCGGACCGGGGTGCGGGACACCCCGGCGGCCTCGGCGATCTCGCCCTCGCTGACCAGCGAACCACCCGGGTACACCTGCTCCAGGATCGACCGCTTGAGGTGCCGGTACGCCCGCTCGGCGGCCGAGGGGGCGGCCGGCGGGCTGGGATGCGTCATGTATCTATGATGCGTCCCAGCGGTACGGCGCCGCATCCGCCCGCCGCCGGGGTGGCCGCCGTCTCAGTCCGGGGCGATCCGGCCCGCGGCGGGCGGCGTGAGATCTCCGTCGGCGGGTACCAGGGCGGCCATGACGACCGACGTGACCGTGGTGGTGGCCACCCGCAACCGGCGGCACCAGCTGCTGGAGACGCTCACCCGGCACGCCGCGCCGGTGATCGTGGTGGACAACGGCTCGACCGACGGCACGCCCGCCGCGGTCCGCGCCGAGTTCCCGGAGATCCGGGTGATCGAGCTGGGCCGCAACGCCGGCGCCGGGGCGGCCCGCAACGCTGGTGTGGACGCGACCGACACCCCGTTCGTGGCGTTCGCCGACGACGACTCGTACTGGGCGCCCGGCGCGCTGGACCGGGCCGCCGACCTGCTGCGCGCCCACCCCGGCACCGCCCTGCTGGCCGCCCGGGTGCTGGTCGGGCCGGACCGGCGGCTCGACCCGATCTGCCCGGCGATGGCGGCGGCGCCGCTGGGCACCGCCCCGGGGGCGCCCGGCCCCACCGTGCTGGGCTTCCTCGGCTGCGCCGTGGTGCTGCGCCGGGAGGCGTACCGGCGGGTGGGCGGGTTCACCGAACGGCTCGGCACGTACGGCGAGGAGGCGCTGCTGGCGATGGACCTCGCCGCCGCCGGCTGGAACCTGGCGTACGCGCCGGAGCTGGTGGCCCACCACCTGCCCCAGCCCGACGGCCGGGACCCCGGCGCCCGGGCGCGTGTCGAGGCGCGCAACCGGCTGCTGACCGCGGCGTTGCGGCGCCCCGGCCGGGTGGTGCTCGGCGAGATGGTGCGGGCCTGGCGGGCGCCCCGGCAACGGGCCGCGCTGGTCGACGCCGCACGCGAGCTGGGCTGGGCGCTGCGGCACCGACGCCCCCTGCCGTCCGGTGTGGAACGAAATCTCGCCACGCTGGAGCGCGGCGGCGATGGTCGGCCGGATCACATGACGGACACGCCGAGCACACCGGGACGTACGGCGGTCGGAGCCGGCAGAATCGACGGATGACTGCTCGCCGGTGGCTGCTGGCCGACCAGCTCGGCCCGCACTTCCTCGACGACGACCGGCAGCCGGTGCTGCTGATCGAGACCCGGGAGATGCTCGGCCGCCGGTCGACCCACCGGCAGAAGGCGCACCTGCTGCTCTCCGCCCTGCGCCACCGCGCCGCCGAGCTGGGCGACCGGGCCCTGGTGGTCCGGGCCGACACCTACCGCGACGCGCTGGCCCGGGTGGACGGTCCGGTGGAGGTCTGCCACCCGACCTCGCGGACGGTGCTGGAGATCGCCGGTTCGGCGGAGGCGGTGACGGTGCTGCCACCCCGGGGCTTCGTCACCGACCAGGCCGAGTTCGCCGCCTGGGCCGACCAGCCCCGGCGTGGGCCGCTGCGGATGGAGGAGTGGTACCGGCACGCCTGCCGCCGGCACCGGGTGCTGACGGACGGGCCGGCGGAGCCGGGCCGGGCCCGCCGCGCCGCCACCACCCGCACCACCCCGCTGGAGGTGCCCCCGCCGCCGGCGGTCGTCGAGGACGCGATCGATGCCCAGGTGCGCCGCGACCTGGACCGCTGGGTCGCCGAGGGGGTCCGGTTCGTGGGCCGGGACGGTCCCCGCCAGCATCCGGCCACCCACGTCGAGGCCAAGGCCCGGCTGCGGCACTTCCTGCGCCACCGGCTGCCCGAGTACGGCCGGTTCGAGGAGGTGATGAGCGCCGACGACCCGCTGCTGGCGCACAGCGTGCTCTCCTCCTCGTTCAACCTCGGCCTGCTCGACCCGGAACCGGCCGTGCGGGCGGCCGAACGGGCCTGGCGCACCGGCCGGGTGCCGCTGGCCGCGGTGGCGCCGTTCGTGCGGCAGCTGTTCGGCTGGCGGGAGTTCATCTGGCAGCTCTACTGGTACTTCGCTCCGCAGTTCCGCGGCCAGGACTGGCTGGCCGCCAGCGAGCCGCTGCCGGAGTGGTTCGTCGAGCTGGACGCCGACGCGGTGGAGGCCCGCTGCCTGTCCCACGTGCTGGCCGGGGTGCGGGACCGGGGCTGGGCGCACCACCCGCAGCGGCTGCTGGTGCTCGGCAACTACGCCCTGCAACGCGGCTGGCGCCCCACCGAGCTGGTCGAGTGGTTCCGGCACTCGTTCGTCGACGGCGCCGACTGGGTGATGAACACGACCGTGGTCGGGATGAGCCAGTACGCCGACCTGGCCCGGGTGGACACCCGGCCGTACGCGGTGGACGGCAGCTACATCGACGAGCTCAGCGACTACTGCACGGGCTGCCGCTACCAGCCGCAGCGGGTGCTCGGCGACCTGGCCTGCCCGTACACCGGGGGGTTCGAGGCGTTCCTGCAGCGCAACCGGGAACGCCTGGCCGGGGATCCGCGGCTCGCCGCCGAGCTGGCCGACCGCGACGACCCGGAGCGGCGCGAGGCGGTGCTGGCCCAGGAGGAGAAGCGCGGCAGCAACCCGCCCTGACCGGCTCAGTCCACCGTGGCGGCCGGGTCGGCGGGCTCCAGCCGGGACGTGGACCGGGCGGCCGGGCCACCCGCCGCGCGGTTGAGCCCGACGGCCAGCAGCCGCCCGTACGATGCCGGGGCGACCCGGGCCAGCAGGTCGGGCAGCTTCGCGGACCAGCCGATCAGGACCCGGCCGCGCCGGCGCCGCACCCCGCGCAGGATCACCTCGGCGGCCGTCGCCGGCGGGATGGAGAGCAGCTTCTCGAACTGCCGGCGCCCCTCCTCGTACTCCTGCACCGAGACGCCGCTGCCGACCCGGGCGCTGGAGGCGATCCGGGTGGCGATGCCGCCGGGGTGCACGGAGGTGACCCCGACGCCGTCGTCGACCAGCTCGTGCCGCAGCGCCTCGGTGAAGCCGCGTACGGCGAACTTGCTCGCCGAGTAGGCGGCCTGCCCGGCGGGGGCGATCAGCCCGAACAGGCTGGAGACGTTGACCAGGTGGGCGCCGGGTTCGGCCTTGAGCGCGGGCAGCAGGGCGTGGGTCAGCCGGACCACGGCCCGGAAGTTGATGTCGATCACCCAGTTGAACTCCTCCAGGGTGACCTGGTCGAAGCGACCGCCCAGCGCCACGCCGGCGTTGTTGACCAGCAGCCGGATCCGCGGGTGCGCGGCGCGGACGGTCGCGGCGACCCGGTCGGTGGCGTCCGGGTCGGCCAGGTCGACCACGTGGGTGTCGACGGCGCGGCCGGCGTACGCGGCGCGGACGGCGGCGGCCACCGCGTCGAGGCGGTCGGCGTCCCGGTCGAGCAGGACCAGGTCGGCGCCGCGGCGGGCCAGCCCGTGGGCCAGCGCCTCGCCGATGCCGCTGGCGGCGCCGGTGACCACGGCGGTTCCGCCGGGGAAGACGAAGTCACGCATCGGTACGGCTCCTTTCCGCCTCCGGCGCGCCTGCGGCGAACGGCGGGGCGGTCGTGGTCGGGGCGGTGGCGCGGGAGAAGCGGACGCCTTCGTCGGTGAGCCGGCCGTGCCGCATCAGCAGCACGTCGCGGGGGTAGTTCTGGTGCAGCCGCCACGGCGCGGCGGGCCCCTGTTTGGGCAGCTGGTCCACGGCGCGCAGCACGTACCCGGACTTCAGGTCGATGATCGGTTCGAGGTCGTCGGACTCCGGCGCGAGCGGGGTGACGATCTGCTGCCCGGTGGCGTCCAGGTGGCGCAGCAGCCGGCAGACGTACGTCGCGACCAGGTCGGCCTTGAGCGTCCAGGAGGCGTTGGTGTAGCCGATGGTCATGGCGAAGTTCGGCACGCCGGAGAGCATCATGCCCTTGTAGGCCACGGTGTCGGCCAGGTCGACCTCGGCGCCGTCGACCGACAGGGTCATCCCGCCGAAGGCGAGCAGGTTGAGCCCGGTGGCGGTGACCACGACGTCGGCCGGCAACTCCTCGCCGGAGGCGAGCCGCAGCCCGTGCTCGATGAAGGTCTCGATGGTGTCGGTGACCACCGACGCCCGGCCGGACGTGACCGCGGCGAACAGGTCGCCGTCGGGCACCACGCAGAGCCGCTGGTCCCACGGGTCGTAGCGGGGCGAGAAGTGCCGGTCGACGTCGTACCCGAGGGGCAGCTTGCCCTTGGCGGCCCGGCGCAGCAGCCGCTTGACCAGCCCGGGCGCGCGCCGGCTGAGCTGGAAGTTCGCCACCCCGAGCAGGACGTTCTTCCAGCGCACGATGGGATACGCGGCCTTCGCCGGCAGCCGGCTCCGCAGCGCGTCGGCGAGCGGGTCGCGCGAGGGCAGCGAGATGACGTACGTCGGTGAGCGCTGGAGCATGGTGACGTGGGCGGCCTGCCGGGCCATGGCCGGGACCAGGGTGACCGCGGTGGCGCCGCTGCCGATCACCACCACCCGCTTGCCGGTGTGGTCGAGGTCGGCGGGCCAGTGCTGCGGGTGCACCAGCAGGCCGGTGTAGCGCTCCACGCCGGGGAAGTCCGGGGTGTAGCCGGAGTCGTAGCGGTAGTAGCCGGAGCAGGTGAAGAGGAAGTCGCAGGTGAGGACCACGTCCTGCGCGGTGTCGGTGCGGTGGGCGTGCACGCTCCAGCGGGCGGTGGCGCTGTCCCACTCGGCGCGGACCACCCTGTGGTGGAAGCGGATGTGCTCGTCGACGCCGTACTCGCGGGCCGTCTGCGTGACGTAGTCGCGGATGGAGTCGCCGTCGGCGATGGCCTTGGCGGCGGTCCACGGCTTGAACGAGTAGCCGAGGGTGTACATGTCGGAGTCCGAGCGGATGCCCGGATAGCGGAACAGGTCCCAGGTGCCACCGATCGCGCCGCGCGCCTCGAGCACCGCGTAGGTCTTGTCGGGACAGTTGCGGCGCAGGTGGACGGCAGCGCCGATGCCGGACAGCCCGGCACCGACGATGAGCACGTCGACGTGGTCGGTGGCCATGGGTATCAGTCAACACCCTGTCGACTCCAGCCGACAAGGTGTCGAGCCCGGGTAGGATCGGGCCCCATGACCGTCGCCCGTACGCCGACCGGGGCCGTCCCGCCGCGCGGGCGCCGGGCCGGACGCTCGGCCGGCGACGACCGGGAGGCGGCGATCCTGGCCACCGCCGAGCGGCTGCTGGAGCAGCGGCCCTTCGGTGACATCTCCATCGACGACCTGGCCCGCGGCGCGGGCATCTCCCGGCCGACGTTCTACTTCTACTTCCCGTCCAAGGACGCGGTGCTGCTGACCCTGCTGGACCGGGTCACCGCCGAGGCGGACAGCGCCGGCGGCGACGTGCTGGACCGGCTCGCCGAGGACCCCCGGGCCCGGTGGCGGGAGCTGATCGGCCGGTTCCACGCCACCTTCGGCGCGCACCGGGCGGTGGTGCTGGCCTGCGCGCAGGTGCGCGGCACCAACGCCGAGGTCCGCCGGCTCTGGGCCGACGTGCTGGAACGCTGGGTGCAGGCGGTCCAGGCGGCGATCGAGGCGGAGCGGCGGCGCGGCGCGGCCCCGGGCGGACTGCCCGCCCGGGACCTGTCGATCGCGCTGAACTCGATGAACGAGCGGGTCTGGTACGCCACCTTCGCCGGCGACGGCCCGGCGGTGGCCGAGCGGGACGTCGTGGACGTGCTGCTCGACGTGTGGCTGACCGCGATCTACCGCGACACCGCTCCCCCACCGGCGTGACCCTGGCCGGTCCGGGTGAAGTCCATGATCCAGTTGGTCTCCCAGGTCCGCTCGCCGTCGGTGGAGAACGCCTGCTCCCAGCGGCAGGAGGTGGGCGTGATCGCCGACCAGAGGAACCGGCAGCGGACCGGGCGGCCCTCGTCGGTGTCGTCGGCGAAGAAGGTGCCGACGCCGTCGACGAACCGCCCGACCACCGGCGGCAGTTCCAGCGCACCGCGCCGGCTGTTCATCCAGTAGATCGACCAGAGTCCCGTCGCCTGGTCGAGGAGCCGGACGGTGGAGCCGGAGAACCCGCGGGTCGGGAAGCGGATCTCGTCGAAGCTGCCGGCGCCGTCGAAGAACGAGTGGGCCACCGAGGCTCCGGGGAAGACGTCCCAGTCGTCGCTGCCGACGTGCCGCTCGCGCAGCCGCCGGTTGGTGACGTCCCAGGTGCCGACGAAGAAGTCGAAGTCGCCCATCAGCTGCCCACCGGGCCTTCGGCGCGGGTGTCGGCCAGGTATCCGGCCAGGTCGGGGCGGTCGGGGGCGAGGACGTGCCGGATCCAGGCGGTGCGCTCGTGTTCCAGCATCCCCAGTTCCCAGACGCAGCCGACGCCCGGGCGGGTCATCGGGACGAAGTGCGTGGGGTCGTCGTCGGGGCTGCCGACGGCGGGCTGGCCGGCGACCGCGATCCGGCACTCCACCACGTTGTCGAAGAACCAGCTGTACGCCAGCAGGTACGCCCCGGTGTCCGCGCCCCGGTGCAGCACCACCCAGCCGGCCGGCGGGGTGCCGTCCGGCTCGGGCAACAGCTTCGGCAGGTACGCGTACGCGGCCTCGACGACCGCCGGTTCGAGTCGGCGGTCAGGCTGGTCGACGTGGTAGCGCTTGACGTGCCGGCCGGCCACCTCGACGGTCCCCGGCACGGTCAGCTCCTTGTCGTGAAAGGTCATGCCGGGAGGCTAGGAGGGCTTCCCTGACAGCTACTGTCAGTGGATGCGGGCCAGTCGACTCCTCTCCGTCCTGCTGCTGCTCCAGGCGCACGGCCGGTTGACCGCCGCCGAGCTGGCGCAGCGGCTGGAGGTGTCGGTGCGCTCCGTCTACCGGGACGTGGAGGCGCTGCACGCGGCCGGCATCCCGCTCTACGGCGAGGCCGGGCACGCCGGCGGCTACCGGCTGGTCGACGGCTGGCGTACCCGACTGACCGGGCTCACCGCCCAGGAGGCCGAGCGGCTGGTCTTCGCCGGGCTGCCCGGGCCGGCCGCCGAGCTGGGCTACGACGCGGTGGTCGCCGAGGTCCAACGCAAGCTGCACGCCGCGCTGCCCGGCCCGTACGCCGACCGGGCCGCGCAGGTGCGGCAGCGCTTCCACCTCGACCCGGCCGGGTGGTACTCCGACGGGGACGCCTCGGCGCACCTGCCGGCCACCGCCGACGCGGTCTGGCACCAGCGGCGGATCCGGGTCCGCTACCGCGGCTGGCGGGGCGAGGTCACCCGGGTGCTGGAGCCGTACGGGCTGGTGCTCAAGGGCGGCCGGTGGTACGCGGTGGCGGCCCGCCCGGACCGGCCCGAACCGGCCACCTACCGGGTCAACCAGGTCCTGGAGCTGACCACGCTGGACGAGCGCTTCGACCGGCCCGCGGACTTCGACCTGCCGGGCTGGTGGCGGGCGCACGTGGTGGACTTCCGCTCCCGGCTGCACCGCGACGAGGCGACGATCCGGCTCTCGCCCCGGGGCCGGCAGCGCCTCGGGGAGGTCGCCAGCGACGTGGTGGTCGCCGCGGTGGACGCCACCGCCGGGCCGCCGGACGACGCCGGGTGGGTGGAGGCGGTCGTACCCATCGAGTCGCTGACCCACGCGCACGGCGATCTGCTGCGCCTCGGCGCGGAGGTGGAGGTCCGCTCCCCCGCCGCGCTGCGCGACCGGCTCGCGGCGACCGCCGCCGGACTCGCGGCGCTCTACGCCGCCGGCTGACCGTCAGCGCAGGTCGCGCAGGGCCGCTCCGAGCGCGGCCACGCCCCGCTCGATGTCGCCCGTGGGGTTGGCGGCGTAGCCGAGCACCAGGCCGGGCGGCTGGGCACGCTGCCCGTGCCAGGACAGCGGCTGCACCTTCACCCCGCGGCGCAACGCGGCGGCGGCGAGCGCCACGTCGGGCCCGGACCCGTCGAGCGTGACCATCAGGTGCAGGCCGGCGGCGGCGCCGTGCACCACCGCGCCGGGCAGGTGGGCGCGGACGGCGCGGATCATCGCGTCCCGGCGGCGGACGTGCCGGCGGCGCAGCAGCCGCAGGTGCCGTTCCAGCGCCCCGGACTCCATCAGCTCGGCGAGCACCAGCTGCGGCAGGGCCGCGTTGCCGAGGTCGGCGGTGCGCTTCGCGGCCACCAGCGCCGTGCGGTACCGGGGCGGGACCAGCACCCAGCCGATCCGCAGCGCCGGGGCGAGCAGCTTGGAGACGCTGCCGGTGTAGCAGACCCGGTCGGGCAGCATGGCCCGCAGCGCCGGCACCGGCGGCCGGTCGTAGCGGTGCTCGGCGTCGTAGTCGTCCTCGATCACCAGGCCGCCCCGCTGCGCCCAGTCGATCAGCCGGCGCCGTCGGGCGCCGTCGAGGACCACCCCGGTCGGGAACTGGTGCGCGGGGGTGAGCATGACCGCCGGCGCGCCGGTCGCGGCCAGTTCGTCGACCCGCAGGCCGTGGGCGTCGACCGCGACCGGCGGGGTGGACAGGCCCCAGTTGCGCAGGTGCTGGCGTACGCCCAGCGAACCGGGGTCCTCCACGGCGACGGTGTGCACCCCGTCGGCGTGCAGCACCTGGGCGAGCAGGCCGAGCGCCTGGGAGACGCCGGCGACGACCACCACCTCGGCCGGGTCGACCCGGATGCCCCGGTTGCGGGCCAGCCAGGTGGCCACGGCGTGGCGCAGCGCGGGCGTGCCGGTCGGGTCGCCGTAGCCGAAGGCGGCCGGGGCGAGGCGGTGCAGCACCGTCCGCTCGGCGCGTAGCCAGGCCGCGCGGGGAAACGCCGCCAGATCGGGTACGCCGGGGGTCAGGTCGATCTCGGCCGGGGCGGTACGCAGCGCGTCGAAGACGTCGGTGCCGGGCCGGTGCGGGAACAGGTCAGCGTCCGGGTACGCCGGGTCCGGGGCGGTGACCGGGGGCGGTGCGTGCCCGCCGGCCGGCCCCGGGCGGGCCACCACGACGGTGCCGGCCCGACCCCGCCCCGCCACGTGCCCGTCCTCGGTCAGCCGCTGGTACGCCTCGGTCACCACGCCCCGGGAGACGCCGAGGTCGGCGGCGAGCACCCGGCTGGCCGGCAGCCGGGAGCCGACCGGCAGTTGGCCGCCGGCGATGGCCGCGCGCAGGCGCCGCGCCAGCCACTCGGCGCGCCCACCGCGGGGCGCCTGACCCACGTCGAGCTGGAGGAAGTCCGACCCGGCCGTTATGGACCGGTCGTCGGTCACCGCTTTGGCACTGTCCACCGGACCATTGTGGCCGCAGGCTGGACGGCGTGAGCATCGCCTTCCTGTCGGCCACCCTGCTGGTCGTGGTCACCCCCGGTCCCGGGGTGCTCTACACGCTCTCCGCCGCGCTGGCGCACGGCCGGCGGGCCGGGCTGGTGGCCGCGCTGGGCTGCACGGTGGCCACCGTGCCGCACGTGGTGGTGGCGCTGGCCGGGCTCGCCGCCCTGGTGCATGCCGGCGGACCGGCCTTCACGGCGGTCCGCTACCTGGGCGCGGGCTACCTGCTGTACCTGGGCCGGGCGATGCTGCGGGAGCGCTCCGAAAACACCGGGCCGGTGGATGCCGCACCGCCGACCGCGGCCCGGTTGGTCGGCACGGCGGTGCTGGTCAACCTGCTCAACCCGAAGCCGGTCCTGTTCCTCGTCGCGTTCCTGCCCCAGTTCGTGCCGGCGGACGCGCCGGGGGCGGCCGGCCGGATGCTCGCCCTCGCGGCGATGTTCACCCTGGTCACCCTCGTGGTCTTCGGCGGGTACGCGATCGGCGCCGCCGCCGTACGCGACCGGGTGCTCGCCCGGCCCCGGGCCGCCGACCGGCTGCGCCAGGGCTTCGCCGTGTCCTTCCTCGTCCTGGGCGTCTCGCTCGCCCTCAGCACACCGTAGGAGTCCCACCGTGCGCTTCCAGCACTCGGACGTGATCTGGTCCCGCTTTCCCGAGCTGACCTGCGGCGTCCTGCACGCCACCGGCATCACCGCGGAGCCGGACGCGACACCGTGGACCACACCGTTCGTCGAGCGTGCCCGCAGCCGGCTGGCCGCCGGCCCGGAGAGTGGGCTGCCGCAGGTCCAGGCCTGGCGGCGGGTGTTCGCCGCGATGGGCCTGCCGCCGACCCGTTACCGGTGCGCCGCCGAGTCGCTGCTGCGTCGGTTGCGCCGCGACGGGGCGCTGCCCCGGGTGCACCCGCTGGTCGACCTCTGCAACGCGCTCTCCGCCGGGCACGCGGTCCCGGTGGGCGTCTTCGACCTCGCCCGCGTCACCGGCGACCTGACCGTGCGGCCCGCCGACGGCGACGAGGACCACCTGACCTTCGCCGGGGAGTCGCAACGCCCGGAGCCGGGTGAGGTGATCTTCGCCGACTCCGCCGGGCGGGCCCACGCGCGGCGCTGGACCAACCGGCAGAGCGGCTGGTCGGCGGTGGGGCCGGGCACCGGCGAGGTGCTGGTGGTGGTGGAGGCGGTGCATCCCGGCGGCGCCGAGGAGGTGGCCAGCATGCTGGCGGAGCTGGCCGGCGTGCTGGCGCGGGCGTGGGGCGCGCCGGCGCGTACGGCGCTGTTGAGCGCCGCCGCGCCGGTGTTCGAGGTGCCGGTGTCCCGGCCCGCGGATCAGGCGGTCTCGCCCGGGCCGAGGTAGCGGTACCGGTCGCCGAGGGTCTCGCCGAACCAGCCGTCGACGCTGGCCAGGCCGCGGTCGTTGAGCTGCGCGTCGTGGATCGGGACGACCCGGCGGGAGCGGACCTCCTCGGCGAAGGCGATCGCCTCGGTCAGCTTCAGCCAGGACGCCTGGGCCGGGACCAGCAGCGTCTCCACCGGCATACCGGGCCGGTGCAGCGAGTCGCCAGGGTGGTAGACGGCGTCCTGCACGAGGTAGCCGAGGTTGGCGCAGTCCGGCTGCCCGCCGTGGATGGTGGCGTGCCGGCCACCCACCGCGGTCACCTCGAAACCGGCGGCGGTGAAGCGCTGTCCGGCGCGGACCCGGGTGGCCGGCAGGTCGGGCGTCCCCTGCAGTACGGCGTCCTCGGGCAGGAAGACCGGCACGCCGAGGCCGGCCAGGCGCAGCACGTCGATGTGGTCGGTGTGCTCGTGGGTGACCAGCACCGCGTCCGCGCCGGCCAGGGCGTAGGGCTCGCTCCAGGTGCCCGGGTCGACGACCAGCACCCGCCCGGCGTCCTCCAGCCGTACGCAGGCGTGGGTGAACTTGGTGATCCGCATCCGGGCACGCTACCGCGCCGGTCACCGCCCTCGTGGACCCGACGGGATCGACGTGTCGAGCTCCGACGGCGACCCGTCGGTGACATCCGGGCAGCGTCGCCGGCAGCGGCACGGTGGCGCGGATGCCCGGCGCGTTCGTCCCCGACACCTGCCGGAGCGGCCCCCGACCCCGCACGGCGGCGGCAGGATCGAGGCATGGAGCCAGCACGACCCGCGCGCGGCCACCGCGCCGTCCCGCACACCGCCGACGTCCGGATCGAGGCCTGGGCGCCCCGGCGGGAGGAGTGCGTGGCCGAGGCGGTCACCGCGCTGGTCGAGACGTTCGCCGACACCAGCGGGGCCGCCCCCGGCGCGGAGACCGGCTTCACCGTCCCGGCCGCGGCCGACCCGGACCTGCTGGTCGGCGTCCTGGACGAGGTGATCTTCCGGCTGGAGACCGAGGGGACGCTGCCCCTGGAGGTCCGGGTGACCGCGGCCCCCGACGGCGGCCTGCGGGTGCGCTGGCGCGGCACCGACACCGACGCGGTGGAACCCGTCGGCGCCGTACCGAAGGCGGTGTCCCTGCACGAGCTGCGGTTCGGCCCCGACCGGGGCGGTTGGTCCTGCGCGCTGACCCTGGACGTGTGACCGCCTCAGCCCTTCACCACGCCCAGCGGCACCAGCCGGGCCACCCGCCGGCACAACCCCGCCCCCTCGGCCGCCGCCACCACCGCCGTGACGTCCTTGTACGCGGCCGGCATCTCCTCGGCCAGCCCGCGCCGGGAGGCGCCCCGCACCGCGATGTCCAGTGCCTCCAGCTCACGGCGCGGGTCCCGGCCCCGCTCCGCCTTCGTGGCCTGGTTGCGGCTGCGCACCCGACCCGCGCCGTGGCAGGTGGACGCGAAGGCCGGCGAGCCGGCCACCCCGGTCAGCACGTACGACCCGGTGCCCATCGAACCGGGGATCAGCACCGGCTGCCCCACCGCCCGCAGGTCGTCGGGAAGGTGCGGATGGCCCGGCGGCAGGGCCCGGGTGGCGCCCTTGCGGTGCACGCACAACCGGCGGCCGGCACCGTCCACGTCGTGCGTCTCGATCTTGGCGAGGTTGTGCGAGATGTCGTAGACCAGGTCCAGGTCGCAGCCGAGCACCCGGGTGAAGACCTGCCGCGCGGCGTGGGTGAGCAGCTGCCGGTTGGCCCGGGCGTAGTTCGCCGCCGCGGCCATCGCCCCCAGGTACGCCCGCCCCTCGGGAGAGGAGACCGGCGCGCAGGCCAGCTGCCGGTCGGGCACCTCGATGCCGTACCCGGGCATCGCCTGCTCCATCGCCCGCACGTGGTCGGTGCAGATCTGGTGCCCCAGCCCCCGCGACCCGCAGTGGATCATCACGGTGACCTGGCCGGCCCGCAGCCCGAACGCGGCGGCCGCCGCCGTGTCGTAGACCTCCTCGACCGCCTGCACCTCCAGGAAGTGGTTGCCCGAGCCGAGGCTGCCGACCTGACCCGCGCCACGCTGCACCGCCCGCTCGCTCACCTGCGCCGGGTCGGCGTCGTCCACCGCGCCACCGTCCTCGCACCGGTCCAGGTCCCGCCGCACGCCGTAGCCGCGCTCGACGGCGTACCGGGAACCGCCGCGCAGCACCGCGTCCAGCTCCGCCCGGTCCGCCAGGTGCCACACCGCGCCCCGGCCCATCCCCCGCGGGGTGGCCGCGCCGAGGCCGTCGAGCAGCGCGTCCAGCCGGGGCCGCAGCCCGGCGCGGTCCAGGTCGGCGGTGAGCAGCCGAACCCCGCACGAGATGTCGAAGCCCACGCCGCCCGGGGAGACCACCCCGCCAGCCGCGACGTCGGTGGCGGCCACCCCGCCGATCGGGAAGCCGTAGCCCCAGTGCACGTCGGGCATCGCGTACGAGGCGCCGACGATCCCGGGCAGCGTGGCCACGTTCGCCACCTGCTCCAGCGACCGGTCCTCGCCCGCGTCGGGCAGCAGCGACCGGGAGGCGAACACCACGCCCGGCACCCGCATCGGATCCCGCCGGTCGATCCGGAACCGGTACGGCGACTCCTCGACCAGCTCCATCCACGGCGGCTACCCCCTCACCGCCCGGATACACCCGGCCCGGCCCGCCGCGCACCGGGACTCGCACCCGACCCGCAGGGTCCAGCGGCCGGCCCGGCCGGCCCGGGTCAGCGCCGCCCGCCTCAGAGTCGCCCGGCGACGGTGATGATCTCCGGGCTGGTGGCGGTGAGCGGGCTGCCGTCCCAGTCCCCGTGGCGCCGCCGCACCACCAGGCCGGCCTCGGCGAGGAACCCGTCGAGGGCCGGTGCGTCCAGGAAGCGCAGGCTGCTGCGGCTGGTCCGGGGCGCCGGCCAGGCGGGAGCGGTGAAGCTGGTGGTGAAGGTGACCACCGGACCGTCGAGGCGGTCCACCCGGTGGGCCACGTCGACCGGGGCGCCGTCGGGGCCGGTGATCCGCACCCCGTTGGCCGGGGTCCAGCTGTCCCAGGGTCGGACCGCGGGGTTGCGGGTCTCGAAGGCGAACCGGCCACCGGGGGCGAGGACCCGGCGCACCGCGGCCAGGCCGGCGCGGACGTCGTCGTCGGTGAGCAGCACCTGGAAGGCGTGCCCGGTCATCACCACCAGGTCGAACTCCGCCCGCCACGGCGCACCGGCCAGGTCGCCGAGGACCCACTCGACGTCCGGGCAGACCCGCGCCCGCTCCAGCATCGCGGCGGCCGGGTCGAGCCCACAGAGCCGCCCGGTGTGCCCGGCCTCCCGGGCCCGGCGCAGCAGCACGCCGGTGCCGCAGCCCACGTCGAGCACCGCCTCGGCGTCGCGCACCAGCCGCAGGTGGAAGTCGTCGCCGGGCCCCCACGGGTTCAGCGCGTCGTAGAGGGCGGCCAGCGCGCCGTCGGCGTACGCCTGGTCGATCATCGGGCCAGGATGCCCGCCGCCGCACCCGAACGCCACCGGGTTGCCCGGCCGCACTCAGCGGTTCAGCAGCGACGAGCGGTTGACGTGGAACAGTTGCCCGGCGAAGGCGAGCAGCGCCCCGACCACACCGACCAGGATCGCCGCCGTGGGACCGACCCCGGCCACGCCCAGCAGCAGGGCCACCCCCGCACCGATCAGCAGGGCGTTGACCGCGCCCACCATCGCCGCGGTGGTGAGCAGCAGGTGGTAGCGGGCCGGGCGCGTCCCGACCGCCGCCCAGCTGGCCCGGACCGGGTCGGTGATCGTCGCGTCGGCGAAGAAGTCGTACCCGGTGGCGTAGTGCTCGTGGTAGTAGGCCCGGATCTTCTGGATCCGCCGCAGGTCCAGCGAGTTCTCCACCATATTCTGCACCAGCCGGGCGAAGGTCAGCAGACCGGTGATCACCAGGGTGGGCAGCACCGCGGCGAGGTACGGCTTCACCAGCGGCCCGTTGCCGGAGACGAAACCCAGGCCGATCAGGGCGGCGGAGAGCAGCGAGAGGAAGATCGTGGCCCGGCCCACCGACTCGGAGATCGTCGCGCCCCGGGAGGTCTGCAACACGAAGTGCTCGGTGGTCAGGGCGGTGAGCAGCGCCTGTTCCCGCTCCCGGTCCGCCATGCCCGGACTCCCCCGCCGCCTGTGAGCTGGACCCCATCCACGATACGGAGCCGCCCGGCCCCCGGTGGGCGAACGCCGACCCACCGGCCGGCTGCCTGCCGCCGGGGCGGAGAATGGCCCGTCGAGGCCCCCGCCGGGGCGCGGAGAAACGGGAGGTCGACGTGCCGGAACGCGAGCTGCGGGCCGACTGCGGTCGCTGCTTCGGCATCTGCTGCGTGGCGCCCGCCTTCGCCGCCTCGGCGGACTTCGCCCTCGACAAGCCGGCCGGGCGGCCCTGCCCCCACCTGGGCGCCGACTCCCGCTGCGGCATCCACGCCGACCTGCGCGACCGCGGCTTCCCCGGCTGCACCGTCTTCGACTGCTTCGGCGCCGGCCAGCACGTCGCCCAGGTGACCTTCGGCGGGCGGGACTGGCGCGACGACCCCCGGCACGCGGCGACGATGTTCGACACCTTCGCCGTCGTCCGCCCGCTGCACGAGCTGCTCTGGTACCTGACCGAGGCGCTGGCGCTCACCCCCGACGGCGAGCTGCGCGCCGCACTGACCCGCGCGTACGACGACACCGCCCGGCTGGCCGACGGCAGCCCCGCCGAACTGCTCACCCTGGACGTCGACGGGCAGCGGGCCAGGGTCAACCCGCTGCTGTCCCGGGCCGGGGAGCAGGCCCGCTCCCGGGCCGGACGCGTCGGCGCCGACCGGCGGGGCGCCCCGCTGATCGGCGCCGACCTGCGCCGCGTCGACCTGGCCGGGGCGAACCTGCGCGGGGCGTACCTGATCGGCGCCGACCTGCGCGGCGCGGACCTGGGCTGGGCCGACCTGACCGGGGCGGACCTGCGCGGCGCCGACCTGCGCGGCGCGGACCTGCGCCACACCCTGTTTCTGCACCAGTCGCAGCTCGACGCGGCCCGCGGCGACGCGACCACCCAGCTGCCCGCCCGGTTGCGCCGCCCGACGCACTGGTCGGCGACCCTCATCCCGATCCGGCCCGCCCGCCGGTCCCCCGCCGGACGCCGCCGACGCTGACCACGCCCGCCGGGCCGGGTTTGTCCCGACGTGGGGTGGGCAGAAGGTGCGCCATGACGAGTGAAGAGTCCTTCGGCCGCGCCGACACCGACGAGCCCGACGGCGCCACCGCCTACGAGGCGTCGCTGCGCCCGCCGGGCGAGTCCCTGCACAGCACCGACGACACCGGCGACGACTTCGCCGACGAACCGGCCGAGAACCGGCGCTCGGCCCAGGAGGTCAGCCGGGCCGGCTACGACGTCGACGCCGTCTCCGGCGCCGGTGACCCGGCCGACGGGCCGGAGCAGATCGAACAGGGCCGCCCGCAGCGGTAGCCCGCCCCGCGCCGGGTCAGCGGGCCGCCGCGAACCCGGCGCGGGCCTCGGTCATCCCCCGGTTGGCCAGCGCGTCCGCGCGCTCGTTCTCCGGGTGCCCGTTGTGCCCCTTCACCCACAGCCAGGTCACCTGGTGCCGGGCGCAGGCCGCCTCGAGGCGCTGCCACAGGTCCGCGTTCTTCACCGGCTGCTTCGCCGCGGTCCGCCAGCCGTTGCGCTTCCACGACGCCAGCCAGCTGGTGATCCCGTTACGCACGTACGTGCTGTCGGTGTGCAGCTCCACCGTCACCGGCCGGGTCAGGCTCTCCAACGCCTGGATGGCGCCCATCAGCTCCATCCGGTTGTTGGTGGTCGGGGTCGCCTCACCCCCGCACAGCTCCCGCTCGTGCCCGCCGTAGCGCAGCACCACGCCCCAGCCGCCCGGGCCTGGATTGCCGCTGCACGCCCCGTCGGTCCAGATCTCCACGACCCGCCCGGCCGCCGCGTCCACCATGCCGGCAACCTACCGTGCCCGACCCGCCGGACGGAAAACCCGGTGCGACGCGCGTCGCGACGATGGCAGGGTCGACCACCATGAGCGACGGCTGGGACGGCCTCCGGGCCAAGGTGCACGAATTCGTCGACGACCTGGTCGGCTCCGGCCGGGAGGCCGGCGTGCAGGTCGCCGCGTACCTGCACGGGCGGCCGATCGTCGAGGCGTACGCGGGGACCGCCGACCCCGCCACCGGCCGGCCGGTCACCCCCGACACCCCGTTCCCCAGCATCTCCACCGGCAAGGGCCTCACCGCCACCGTGGTGCACGTGCTGGCCGAACGCGGTCAGCTCCACCACGACCTGCCGCTGGCGCGGGTGTGGCCGGAGTTCGCCGCGCACGGCAAGGACCGGATCACGCTGCGGCACGTGCTCACCCACACCGCCGGACTGCCCGCCCTGCCCGCCGACACCACCCCCGCCGACCTGGCCGACTGGGACCGGATGTGCGCGCTGCTCGCCGACGCCGAACCGCTGTGGGAACCCGGCGAACGGCTCGCGTACCACGCGTGGACGTTCGGCTGGCTGGTCGGCGAGACGGTCCACCGGGCCACCGGCCGGCGCATCTCCCAGGTGCTCGCCGAGGAAATCGCCGCCCCGCTCGGCGTACCCGGGGAGCTGTTCTTCGGGGTGCCCGAGGCGGACCTGCCGCGGGTCGCGCGGCTGACCGACAACGGCCTCGCCGCCATGATCGACCAGGCGGCCGGCGTGCTGCCGAACCTGGACCGGGTCGCCCCGCCCGGCGTGCGACCCGACGCCCGCACCGCCGGCCGGCCCGAGGTGCTCCGCGCCGACCTGCCGGCGGTCGGCACGCTCAGCGCCCGCGCCGCCGCCCGGATGTACGCGGCGCTGCTCGGCGACGTCGACGGCGTACGCCTGATCTCCGCCGACCGGCTCCGCGAGGTCACCACCGAAGCGGTCCGCGGCCCCGAATGGGTCTTCGGCGCGGAGGCGGCGTGGGGCCTGGGGTACGCGGTGGACGCCGACGGGTCGTTCGGCGCCGCCGGCAGCGGCGGCAGCCTCGCCTTCGCCTACCCGCAGCTCGGCCTCACCGTCGCCGCCACCCGCAACCGGGTCGCCGCCGGCGACGGTGACCCGATGGAGCAGCTGCGGACGCTGATCCGCGACGAGGTACGCGCCGGTGTCGAATCGGACGGGGGCCGAACGTATCGGAGGTGAGGGGCCGGCGACCGGCCGGCCCACCGATCCGCGAGGTAGCCGGATGCGAAAGATCGTGGTGACCAACAACCTCACCCTCGACGGGGTGATGCAGGCCCCCGGGCGTCCCGACGAGGACCTCCGCGGCGGCTTCGACCGGGGCGGCTGGGCGCTGCCGTACCAGGACCCGGTGCTGGGCCGGAAGATGGGCGAGGGGATGGCCGGCACGGATGCCCTGCTGCTCGGCCGGCGCACCTACACCGACTTCGCCGGCTACTGGCCCCAGCAGACCGGCAACCCGTTCACCCCCGTCCTCGACAAGCTCGACAAGTACGTCGTCTCCACCACCCTCACCGCCCCGCTGCCCTGGCAGAACTCCATCCTGATCGGCGGCGACCCGGTGGCGGAGGTGACCCGGCTCAAGCAGCGCCCGGGCGGGGACATCGCGGTGCTCGGCAGCGGCGAACTGGTCCGCACCCTGCACCGGCACGGCCTGGTCGACACCTGGGTGCTGCTGGTGCACCCGCTGCTGCTCGGCCGGGGCCGGCGGCTCTTCCCCGACGGCACCACCCCGGCCGACCTGCGGCTGACCGACAGCGTCACCAGCACCACGGGCGTGCTGATCGCCACCTACGAGCGGGGCTGACCCTCCGCTGGCGACCCGGCACGCGGACGGGGGGTCGGGTCGCGGCGCAGCCGGGCGCGCAGCCGGCCGGCTGCGTCCCCGGCCACCGCCGACGTCATCGGCAGCAACGGGCTGGACCGCATCACCGCCAGGTCCTCCGCCGGGCTGGTCGCGCCGTCGAGGAACCGCAGCACCCGCTCGGCGGGGTTGCGGTCGAACAGGCGCTGGAAGAACTCCGGCCCGCCCACCCGACCCCGGTCCAGCGCCCGCAAGGCCACCGCGTCCATCCACCGGTGCCGCCCCGGGTACGCCGGCCGGGGCACCGGCGGCCGCCCCGCCGCCAGGGCGGCGGCCACCTCCCCGGCCTGCCGGTGCATGGCCGAGAAGGTGAACCCGGTCGACGGTCGGGTCGCCCCGCCGGCGGTGCCGAGGCGGACCACCCGCGGCGACGGCCGGCGCGGGAACGGCGCGTCGGTCATCGGGATCACCCCGTCCTCCACCTCCCGCACCCGCAGCTGCGCCGGATCCAGGCCGAGCAGGGCCAGGTAGCCGCGCAGGCCGGCGTCGTACCCGGCGTCGTCGAGCAGGGCGGGCGAGAACTCGGTGTACTCCACCAGCGCGTACCGGTCGCTGACCGGCAGCACGTAGCCGAAGGACACCCCCCGGGCCGGCTGCGGGGTGCGGAAGTCCATCAGGACCGCCCGGTCCGGGTCGAACAGCGGCCGGTCACTCTCCACCCACCAGCCCCGGAAGTGCTGCAACCAGCTGGTCAGGCCGGGGCGTACCGGCGGCCGGGGACGGGAGTCCAGCACCCAACCGGCGCGCAGCAGCGCCCGCCCGTCGGTGTCCCGCACGGTCACCCCCGACCCGTCGTCGGCCAGCCCGCCGACGGCGGCGTCGAACCGGGTCGCGCCCAGCCGCTCGGCGGCCTCCGCGGCCCGCGCGTAGACCGGGGCGGAGCGCAGCATCGCGTACCGCAGCGGGGCCAGCGGCAGCACCTGCCGGCCGGCCGCGGTGACCACGTCGACCCGCGACCAGCTGGCGCTCAGCATCGGGTCGAGGTCGGTGCCGGGCCGGCCCCAGAACGCCCAGGTGCGGTCCTGGCCGCTCTTGCGCACCGGATCCAGCACGGCGATCCGCAGGCCACGCAGGTCGTGGCGGTCCAGGGCGGCGAGGACGAGCGAACCCGCTCCCCCACCCCCGACGAGGGCCAGGTCGAAGTGCGGCGGCGCTGCGGTCACCCGCCCACGCTGTCACACCGCCGCCCGGGTGACCGCGCCGGCTCCCCGCCGGCCGCGTAGGTTCGAAGGCGCCAGGCTCACCGACCGGACGGGGGACGACCATGGGTGACGCGCCACTGCGGGTGGGCTTGCTGGGGTACGGGGTGGCCGGCCGGGTGTTCCACGCCCCGCTGATCGCCGCCACCTCCGGGCTGCGGCTGGACGCCGTGGTCACCGCCAACCCGGAACGGCGCGAGCAGGCCCGCCGGGAGCACCCGCAGGCCCGGCTGGTCGACGACGCCGACGACCTCTGGGCGCAGGCCGACACGCTGGACCTGGTGGTGGTGGCGACACCGAACGACCAGCACGTGCCGCAGGCCCGGGCGGCGCTGGCGGCCGGCCTGCCGGTCGTGGTGGACAAGCCGCTCGCCGCCACCGCCGACCAGGGCGCCGACCTGGCCGCCGAGGCCGACCGGCGGGGAGTGCCGCTGACGGTGTTCCAGAACCGCCGCTGGGACGGCGACTTCCTGACCGCCCGTCGGCTGGTCGCCGGGGGCGAGCTGGGCCGGGTGGCCCGCTTCGAGTCCCGCTTCGAGCGCTGGCGGCCGGCGATCAAGCCGGGGTGGCGGGAGAGCGGCAGCCCCGAGCAGGCCGGTGGCGTCCTCTACGACCTCGGCGCCCACCTGATCGACCAGGCGGTGCAGCTCTTCGGCCCGGTGCGGCGGATCTACGCGGAGGTGGACCGGCGGCGGCCCGACGCCCGGGTCGACGACGACGCGTTCGTGGCGCTCACCCACACCGGTGGGGTCCGTTCCCACCTGTGGATGAGCGCGGTCGCCGCGCAGCTCGGGCCGCGGCTGCGCATCCTCGGTGACCGGGCCGCCTGGACGACGTACGGGCTGGACCCGCAGGAGGCGGCGCTGCGCGACGGCGGGCGGGCCGACGCGCCCGGCTGGGGCGAGGTCTCCCCCGACCGGTACGGCCGGCTCGGCGCCGACGACGACCTGCGCCCGGTGCCCACCGAGCCGGGCCGCTACCAGGACTTCTACGCCCAGGTGGCGACCGCGTTGCGCAGCGGCGCCCCGATGCCGGTGGACCCGCGGGACGCGGTGGCCACCGTGCGGCTGATCGAACTCGCGCACGCCTCCGCCATCGAGGGGATCACCCTGCCGGTCCCGCCGCCGGAGTGACCGGTCAGCCGACCGGCGCCGGGGCGACCCGGTCGGCGGGGGTGGCGTACGTGCCGGCGTCGACGGCGAACGGGACGGCGGCGGCCACCAGGAAAAGGAACCCGCCCAGCGGACCGGCCACCAGGTTCTGCGTCACCTGCGTCCCGCCGCTGAGCCAGCCGTTGGCCCGTTCCAGGCGGGATCGCGGCACCACCGCGGGGACCAACGCCTGGGCGGCGACCCGGAACACCACCTCGCCGGCGTTGACCACGAACAGCACCGCGTACAACAGGGCGATGCCCGCCCGCCCGGTGAGCAGCGCGACGGCGAGCACACCGAGCACCGCCACCCGGGCCCAGTCGATGCCGATCATCAACCACCGCCGGTCGACCCGGTCGGCCAGCACCCCACCGGGCAGCGCGAAGAGCAGCCACGGCAACCAGGAGACCGCCGCGCCGGCCGAGACGACCAGCGGGTCGTCGGTCCGGGACGCCACGTAGAGCGGCGCGGCCACGGTGGCGAGACCGCTGCCCAGCGCCGACATGGTGGCTGCGGTCCAGAGTCGGGCGAAGCGCCCGTCGAGCCTTTCCCCCGTCACAGCGGCGGAAGCTACCAGGGGCCGCGCCGCGCGCCGGCCGAGTTTCGGGTCGGCGCGCGGCTGTCGCACACACTCCCTAAAGCGTCCTAGGAGGGTAGTTGGGTTCGCCTCGATCGGTGGGCGCGGGTCGGCGCCGCCGAGCCGCGTCGGGACTCGTGGGTCGACGACTGCTGCGGCACAAAGCCCGCGCGAGCGTGATACCTCAGGGTCATCAATATGACTCTGAGGTATCACTCTCGATCGCCTTCTCATCTCCGCCGCGTCACGACGCTCACCGCCCGCGCCAGCGACGCCGCCCATGCGCGACAACGGCGCTCACCCCTCCACGCCAGCAGCGCCGACCGCCCACCGCGGGGTCGGCGACCACCGCCCCCGCGACGCCGACCCCACATCCACCACCGACGACGCCCACAGCGCCGACGAGGAGAGCCGAGGACACCGACCGCCGCCCGAGCAGGGCCGGCCGTCCGCGCGCTCGTGAACCCGGCGGCGGGATACCTGGACATGCAACCATCAGGCTGCCTATCCTGCGAAGGGCAGCCGGATGGCTGCCTGAACGAGGTGGTGACAGGTGGACGAGGTGTTCCGGGCGCTGGCCGACACCAGCCGGCGCCGGCTGCTGGACAGCCTCAACGTCCGCAACGGGCAGAGCCTGCGGGAGCTCTGCGCCGGGCTCGACATGACCCGCCAGTCGGTGAGCAAACACCTCGCCGTGCTGGAGGCCGCCGGGCTGGTCACCACCAGCCGGCGCGGCCGGGAGAAGCTGCACCACCTCAACGCCGCCCCGATCAACGCCATCGCCGACCGGTGGATCAGCCGGTACGACCGTGAGCGGGCCCGCGCCCTCGCCGACCTGCAGACCGCATTGGAGGCCCGATCCGTGTCCAGCCCCCGCTTCGTCTACACCACCTACATCCGCACCACACCGCAACGGCTCTGGGCGGCCCTCACCGAGCCGGCCTTCACCCGTCGGTACTGGGGCGGGGTCGCGCTGCGTTCCGAGTGGACCACCGGCTCCCCCGTGCTCTGGCAGGACGAGCCGGACGGCGAGTTCCGCGACCTCGGCCAGCGGGTGGTCGTCGCCGAGCCGTACCGGCGGCTGGCGTACACCTGGCACGGGTTCCAGCCCGAGCACGCCGCCCACTTCGGCTGGTCCGCCGAGGAACTGGCGGCCCGGCTCGGCGAACGCCGCTCCACCGTCACCTTCGCCCTCGCGCCCCACGGGGACGCCGTCCGGCTCACCGTGACCCACGACGACTTCTCCCCGGACAGCGAGATGTACCGGGCGATCAGTGGTCAGCTCGACGGCAGCGGCGGCTGGCCCGAACTGCTGGCCAGCCTCAAGACGCTGCTGGAGACCGGCGAACCGCTGCCCGAGCCGGCGCCCGCCGCCACGGCGGGCGCCTGACCCGACGCGCGGCCCCACGGTCCCGGTCCGCCCGTCGCACCCGGGCCGACCGGGGCGGCGGGCCCACCGGTCAGCGGACCGCCGTACGGCGCAACGCGGGGACGAGCAGGCCGGCGGCGAGATGCATCGCCACCAGGGTGAGCTTCGCGGCCACCCCGACCCCCTCGACCAGCGGCGGGAGCAGCGACACCAGCAGGACTGCCAGCGCCAGCCCGGTCCAGATCGACCGGGCGCGTCGGGTACGCCGCTCCAGCAGGGCCAGCACCGCCCAACCGGCCAGCCCCACCAGCAGGGTGGTGCCGGCGACGGCACCCGGCCCGACGCTCCGGTCGGCGCCGCCGGACCGGGCGACCAGGTCCACGCCGGCGAGAGGGACGGCCACCGCCCAGACCGCGACGGTGGCGCAGGTGACGGCGAGGATCGCCAACGGACGGGCCCGCCGCGGCGGGCGGGTCACGCCGGCGGGGTGCGTGGCGACAGGGTGGACGGTGCTCATGGCGTACCTCCGGATCGGTCGCGGGCCCGGCCCGCGACGGTGGCCTCACCGGCACGCTAGGCCCGAGCGGACCCGGTCCGGATCGGGCCGCGGAACGGTTCCGGAGTACGTCCCGCGACCCGGTCCCGCCCGGATCTCCGTCTCGCGACCGATGAGCTCACCCCCGGTACGCCTCTAGCATCCGCGGTGTGTGCAGATGGCCGAGGTCCCTGGTGCTCCCGCTGATCGACGGCGGGATCGCCGCCGTGCTGTTCGCCCTGCTGCTGGTCGCCGTGACCGCCGGCGGGCAGCGACCGGACAGCCCGACAGGTGTCGCCCTCGCGGTCGCGCTCTGCGCCGTGCAGGCCGGCTGCCTGCTGTGGATCCGCCGGCACCCGATCCCGGCCCTGGCGGTGGCGGCGCTCGCCGGCGTGGGGCTGGAGGCGCTCTGCCCCCAGCTGGGCTGGCTCGGGCAGGTCGCGGTGCCGTTGAGCTACGTCGCCCGGCTGCGACCGCCGCGGGTTTCGCTACCCGCCCTGGGCGTGCTGCTCGCCCCCACCCCGTGGAAACTGGTCCACGGTGGCTGGCGGGACCTGCTGCTCGCGGTGGCCGGGCTCGGCCTCGGCTGGGCGTTGGGCGAGGTGCAGCGCGGGCGGGCCGAGCGCTGGCAGGCCCACCGGGCCCGCGCGATCGGCCGGGAGCGGGAACGGATCTCCCGGGAACTGCACGACGTGGTGGCCCACCATGTGGCCGTCATCGCGGTGCAGGCGGCCGCCGCCGAGGACGTCCTCGACGAGCGCCCCGACCAGGCCCGGGCCGCCCTCGGGTCGATCCAGGACGCGGCCCGGTCCGCGCTGACCGAACTGCGGGCGATCCTGCACGCCCTGACCGCCGACGCCGGGCCCGACCCGGCCGTCCCACAGCCCCGGCTGACCCAGCTCGACGCGCTCGCCGACGCCGTCCGCGCGGCCGGTCTGGAGGTCACCATGGACCGGCCCGGCGGCACCGTCGGGCTGCCCGGTGGGGTGGAGCTGTCCGCGTACCGGATCGTGCAGGAGGCGCTGACCAACGCCGTGAAACACGGCCACGCCACCCGGGCCGAAGTCAGCGTCCGCTACGACGACGGCGTGCTGCGGGTGGAGGTGGTCAACGACGGCCCGGTGGCGCCCGCCCCGCGTACCGCCGAAGGGCACGGCATCCTCGGCATGCGGGAACGGGCCCGGCTGCTCGGTGGCACCCTCGACGCCGGTCCGCTGGCCGCCGGCGGCTTCCGGGTCAGCGCCCAGATCCCGGTACGGGTGACCCGATGACCGTGAAGGTGGTGGTCGCCGACGACCAGGACCTGATCCGCGCCGGCCTGCGGATGATCCTCGAGGCCCGACCCGACCTGACCGTGGTCGGGGAGGCCGCCGACGGGCGGGAGGCCGTCGACGTGGTGCGGCGGACCCGGCCCGACGTCGTCCTCATGGACATTCGGATGCCCCGGCAGGACGGCATCGCGGCGACCCGCGAACTGGTGGCCGCCGGTGACCCGGCCCGGGTGGTCATCCTGACCACCTTCGACCTCGACGAGTACGTCTACGCCGCGCTGCGCGCCGGGGCGAGCGGCTTCCTGCTCAAGGACACCCGTCCCGGCGAACTCGCCGAGGCGGTCCGGGTGGTGGCCCGCGGCGACGCCCTGCTCGCCCCGGGCGTCACCCGCCGGCTGCTGGACCGGTTCGCCGACCGGCTGCCCGGCGCGGGTACGCCCGCCCGCCGGCTGGCCGCCCTGACCGCCCGGGAGGTGGAGATCCTCGCCCTGGTCGCCGGAGCGTTGTCCAACGCCGAGATCGCCGCCCGGCTGCACCTGAGCACCGCCACGGTGAAGACCCACGTCTCCGCCGTGCTGACCAAGCTGGGCCTGCGGGACCGGGTCCAGGCCGTCGTCCTCGCCTACGAGGTGGGCCTGGTCCGCCCGGCCCCGCCGGTCGACTGACCGCCCCTGCCCCACACCGAACGGAGCCGAGATGAGCACGTTGACCTTGCACCGGACCCACCGTCGATCGTGGGAGCTGACCGACGGAGCCACCCCGCGCGGCACGCTGCACGCCGGTCGAGGTCTGGTCCGGGCCGAGGCGACGACCACCGAGGGGAGCTGGGCGCTGCGGTCCCAGGGGAACCGGCGCTGCCGGATCGTCGCCGGACCGGCCGGAGCCACCGCCGTGGAGCTGGAGCCGCCGCTGGCCCGGCTGGCGGGTCGGGACGCCCCCGCGCACTGGTCCGTCGGCCGGGGCTTGCGGCACTACCGGGGTGTCCTGACCGACGGGGACCGGGAGATCTCCGCCCGCACCGTTTCCGGGCGCGCCGGGACCATCCGGGTGGAGGTGGCCGGCGTGCCGTCCGACCTGCTGGTGGTGACCGTGTGCTTCGCCCTGCTGAGCCGGCGGCACCAGGACCGGATGCGGGCGCTGTGGATCGCCGCGATCACCTCGCACGGCCCGCGGTGACCGAGGTACACACCCGCTGCCCGGTGACTCCCGGGAGGGAGCGGACCTCCCGTGCCGGAGGGAGTCGCCGGGTCCTGGCCGCTCCTAGCGTCGTGGGCATGCAGACTCCACGCCCGCACCTCGGCAGCCCGGCCACGGCGGCGGTCGTCGTCGCGCTGGTCACCGCCGGCATCGGCGCGACCTGGCTGGCCCGGCCGTCGAGCTACCCGTTCGGCGCCGCGGACCGGGTGACCATGTCGGTCACCCACGTGATGCCCGTCGCGGTGGCCGGCTGGCTGCTGCTGGCGGCCTCGGTGGTGGGGCTGTCCATCGCCGCCCTGGCCGGCCGGCCCACGCCCGGCAACCGGGTGGCCGGTCCACTCGCGACCGCGCTGGCCGGGTTCTTCGCCCTGGTCATGGCGGACACCTCCCTGATCAGCCTGCTCGGGTACGCCATCGCGCTGGGCGCGCCGGTGGCGGTGACCGCGGGGATCGTGCTGGCCTGCGTACGCGGTGGGCGGTGGGGACGGTTCGCCGGGGCGGTGCTGCTGCTCGCCACGGTGGCGGTGCTCGCCGGCCCGGTCGACCCCGGTGTGCTCCTGCGGTTCGCGCGCAACGTGCTGCACGCCTTCGCCGGCTACGGCACCCGGCTGCTCTGGGGGCTGGCCATGGCGGCGGTCGCCGGGGCGTGGGGTGCGGTCGCGTACCGGCTGCTGCGCGCCGGGCGGACCGGTACGCGCCCCGGGTGGGCCCGACCGGAGCGGGCCCGCCGCTGGGGGCGGGTGGCCACGCTCGGGGCGGCCCTGTGCCCGCTGCCGTACGCGTTCGTCCGGTTGACCTGGCTGACCCCGTGGGCGATCGGCCTGGACCGCGACTTCGACGATCCGGCGGTGCGGTTGCAGGGCGGGTCGCTGGGCTGCGCCGCCCTGCTCGGTGCCGTGCTCACCGTCGGCCTGGTCAGCCGCTGGGGCGAGCGGATCCCCGGCTGGGTGCCGCTGCTCGGCCACCGGCCGGTGCCGGTCGCCCTGGCGGCGGCGCCGGGCGGTCTGGTGGCGGTGGCGACGTGCGTGGCGGCGCCGGGGCTGCTGCTGCACGCCGTGGAGACCGACGGGTTCGGGGAGGGGCTGCGGGGCGTCGCGCTCGGGCTGCTGTTCTTTCCGTTCCCGGTGTGGGGCCCGCTGCTCGCCGCGGCGGTGCTGGCGTACGCGCTGCGACGGCGGCCGGTGGAGGCACCGGTCACCGGGTGAACCGCGGCGCGAACGGGGGTCGGCGGCCCGGGCGGTGACGCCCGGGCCGCCGGTGCGCCGCCGACGCTACAACCGGGCGTCGACCTCGTCGATCAGCGGCAGCAGGCCCCGGGAGCCGGTCGCGGCGGCTATCCGCGCCGCCTAGGCCGCCAGCGCCGTGGCGTCGTCCGGGCGCCCCTCGTCGACGGCGAGACGGGCCAGCCCGACGAGGTTCGCGGCGACGCCGGGCAGGAACCCGACCTCCCGACGCAGCCTGGTCGACTCCTCCAGCAGGAGCCGGGCCTCGTCCACCCGGCCGGCGGCGTGCGCGGCGAAGCAGAGGTTCCGCAGCGCGTACGAGCAGTTCAGCTGGTCACGGCGACCTGCGGCCAGCCAGCGGCGACGTGGCCGGTTGATGGCCCCGTGTCCGTTTGCGCGCCGCGTCCCCGGCGCGGATCCGACCGCCCGGTCGGAGGCTCCGTGCCGGCATGTCCGCACCTGCGCGGCGAGGGGGCGGACACCGGACGGCAAAGAGGAATTCTCATTTTCCCTGGGTGGAGGCACCAAGCGGCCTAGTGTTGGCCACACCGGTGCTAGTCACGGAGTTGGCCACCCGAACGACGTCCCACGCAGTCAGCGGACGAAAAGTGAGGGAAGACGCGTATGAAGGCAAAGGCAGTTCTCGGCTCTGCGGCGGTCGGCGTGGGTCTCGGCGCGCTCCTGCTCCCGGCGATCGCCCTCGCGGAGACCACCGTGTCACCGGCCACCACACCGGTCGGCGGAACGGTCGTGCTCACCGCCAAGACGTGCAACCCCAAGGACGGCGACGCGATCTTCCGCGTCACCGGCCCCGACCGGGACCAGAACGTCCGGTCGACCACCGCCGCCGCGGGCGGCGGGCTGAGCGCCGAACTCTTCACCGCCGGGTTCACCCTCGGCACCTACACGGCGGCCGCCACCTGCGGTGACGGCAGCTCGGCCGGCAGCGCCCAGTTCACCGTCACGCCGATCGGCGGCGCGCCCGCCGGCGCCGGGGGCGGCGGTGGGGGCACCGGCACCGGCGCCGCGGTCGCCTTCGGCGCGGGCGGCGCGCTCCTCGGGGCCGGCGCCACCGGTCTGGTCGTGCTGCTGCGCCGCCGGCGCCACGCCGGCGCGATGGCCTGACGCGCCGGCACGCCGCGCGAGGTCGGGCCCGGCCACACGACGGGCCGCACGACGACACACCATCTGAGAACGGGTGCCCGCGCCGGTGACACCGGCGCGGGCACCGGTCACCCCCGTCGGACGGAGGTGGGACCCTGCCATCGCCGAACCGCGCCGGCTCCCCGGCGCCCACGACCCGGTCGGCGGTCGCCGCGATCGCCGTCGCCGGGGCGACCGGGTTCGCGCTGCTCGCCGCCGGCACGGTCCTGGAACCCGCGCCGCCGCCCCGCCCGCCGGCCACCACGGTCGCGCCGGAGCCGTCCGCCCCCCGCGGGGACACGCTGCCCCGCTCCGCCCCGGTGCGGGTCACCATCCCGGCGATCCACGTGAGCGCCGACGTGGTCCCGGTGGCCGGGGACGCCGACGGGCGGCTGGAGGTGCCGCCACTGGACCGGCCCGGGGTCACCGGCTGGTACCGACCCGGCGTCAGCCCCGGCGAGGCCGGCAACGCGGTGATCGTGGGGCACGTCGACTCGCTGAGCGGCCCGGCGGTCTTCTTCAACCTGGGTCGGTTGCGGACCGGCGACACCATCCGCGTCGACCGGACCGATTCCACGACGGTCACCTTCCGGGTGGACGGGGTGGGGTCGTACCCGAAGGACAGCTTTCCCACCGAGCGGGTCTACGGTGGCGGTGACGCCCCCCGGTTGCGCCTGGTCACCTGCGGGGGCCGGTTCGACGTCCGGCGGGGTGACTACCTGGACAACGTCGTCGTCTTCGCCACCCGCGTGCCCTGAGCCCGAACCCGGTCCGGGCCGGTCGGGATCGGACGGCCCGCACGGCGCGGGCCATCCGGCGTGGTCCCGGTCCTCCGGGCCGGATAGGTTGTCCGACATGCGTTCGGCTCTCCTCACCGGCACGCTCGTCACGGTGCTCGTCGGCGCGCTCGGTTGCGCGGCCACCCCGCCCGAGGCGCAGCCGCCCGTCCAGCGGCATCCCTTCCGCGACGCCGTCATGGCGGTCGACCCCGCCCTGCCGGCCCTGCGGTGGCAGCGGGCGCACCGCGCCGGTTGGCTCGACCCGATCACCCAGCGACCGCAGGCCCGCTGGGTGAACGGACCACGGGACCTGCCCGAGCTGGACCGGCTGCTCCGCTCGGCCGACCAGGCCGGCGCCCTGGCCGTGCTGGTGGTGCGCTACCTGCCGAACCGGGACTGCGAGGGCTGGGGGGCGGCCGACGGGGCCACCTACGACGCGTTCCTCGGCGACCTGGTCAGCCGGATCGGTGACCGCCAGACGGCGGTGATCCTCGAACCCGGCGGCCTGGACGCGGAGTGCTTCGACGACGAGCGGGCCGCGCTGCTGACCGCCGCGGTGACCCGGCTCGCCGACGCCGGGCAGTACGTCTACCTCGACGCCGGGATCCCCTACCGGCTCGACGAGAGAGAGACCGCGCAGCGGCTGCGCCGGGCCGGCATCGACCGGGCCGAGGGTTTCGCGGTGAACGTGGGCGGCCGGGAGCTGACCCAGTTCAGCCACCTGTGGGGGCTGGCCGTCTCCGACCTGGTCGACGGCCGGGAGATGGTCATCGACACCTCCCGGAACACCGGGCCACCGCCGGCGGAGGCGCAGTCGTGCAACCCGCCGAAGCGGGGGCTGGGTTATCCCCCCACCACCCGGCCCGAGCTGGAGCGGGTCGCGGCGCTGCTGTGGGTGAAGCATCCGGGTGAGTCGGACGGCGACTGCGAGCGCGGCGAGCCGGCGGAGGGGCAGTTCTTCCCCACCCTGGCCTGGGACGCCATCGTCCGCGCACCGTGGCTCGCCCCCTTCGAACGGTTGCGGGCCGCCTCGGCCCGGCGTCCCGAGCCGCCGCCGGCGCCCGGGCCGGACGGCGCGGCGCTGCGCTACTGACGGCGCCACGCGACGGAGCCGGGCCCGCCGACAGCGGACCCGGCTCCGAAGGTACGACGGTCAGCCGGCCAGCTCACCGTGCGAGTGCGCGTCGACGCCCGCCTCGGCGCTGTGCCCGGCGTCGTGCGACCGGCCCGGGGCCCGCCGTACGCCGTTGATCGCCGAGGTGTCGAACGCGAACGTGATGATCGCGGTGGCGATCGCGTCCGCGTTGACGTCCAGCGCGAAGGTGTTGACGTTGCCGTGCAGGTCGTACGCGGCGTCGAGGGCCGCGTACAGGTCCGCGTCGGCCCCGTCGGCGACCGGGGTGAGGCTGTCGCAGGCCTGGTGGTAGCAGGGGTCGTAGGACTTGCCCGCGACGCCGCCGAAGAGCGCGGCCTCCTGCGCGGTCTTCACCCCTTCCGCGCCGGTGAACAGGCCACCGGCCGGGATGTCCACCCCGGCGGCGATGAACGGCCCGTAGTCGGAGCGGCCGGTAAAGTCGGCCGGCACGGTGGCCAGGCCACGCTCGGCGAAGAACCGCTCGAACACCGACTCGATCTGCGCCGAGCCTTCCGGGCCGGGACCGGCGCCGGTGGTGGCCGAGTCGTCACCGTCGTAGACGCCCAGCACGTAGTTGGGCGAGCCGACCATGTCGAAGTTGAGGTAGAGCGCGATCTGCGCGATCTGGGCGTCGGTCAGCTCGGCGACGTAGTGGTTGGAGCCGAGCAGGCCCCGCTCCTCCGCGCCCCACCAGGCGAACCGCACCGCGTTGTTCGGCTTGACCTTGGCCATCTGCAACGCGACCTCGAGCAGCGCGGCGCTGCCGGTGCCGTTGTCGTTGTAGCCGGGGCCCTCCGGCACCGAGTCCAGGTGGGCGCCGGCCATCACCACGTTGTCGGTGCGGCCGTACCGGGACTGGGCGACGACGTTCCAGGTGGTGCGGATCTCCGACTCGGTGTCCGCCACGATCCGCACGACCAGCCCGGCGGTGGCCGCGAACTGCGCGCCGGTGTCGAAGGAGACGGAGACGGCGGGAATGCCGACCGGGGCGCTGAGCGTGCCGGCGAACAGGGCGAACCGGTCCGGGTTGGCCTCCCGGGTGCCGTTGCCCTGGTTCATGATGATCACCGCCGCCGCGCCGGCGTTCTTGGCGTTGGTGGCCTTCACCCCGAAGCCGCAGTTCGTGCCGCCGCGCTGGATGAGGGCGACCTTGCCGGTCAGGTCCAACCCCGCGAAGTCGGAGGCCGTGCAGCCGGAGGTGGCCGCCGCCGGGTTGGCGAGGTTCAGGTCGACCGGCACCACCGCGCCGGTGACGTCTCCCGGCCCGGAGTACGTCATCAGGCTGTAGTCGACGCCCGCCGTGTAGGTGGTCGGGTTCGGCGCGACCTGGGCGAAGGACGACCCGTGCGCCTCGTAGTAGGGGAACGGGAAGGCCTGCCGGGTGACCTGGTAGCCGGCCCCCTCCAGCTTGCCGGCGACGTAGTCGACGCTGGCCTGGTAGCCGGGGGTGCCGGAGGCGCGGGTGCCGCCGTTGGCGTCGGCGATGGCCTGGAGCGCGTCGAGGTGGCGCAGGACGCCGTCCACCGTGACGGCCTTGGTGAGCTTCTTCGCGGAATTGTTGTTGGGATCGGCCTGGACGGGGGCCGCGAGGGCCATCGACGCGGCCACGACACCGGCGACGGCGCCGGCGAGCCTTCTCTGGACAGACACCACGATGTGCCGTACCTCCTCGGTGCGGGGAACCGGCGACCAGCTCCGCCCGCCGGTCCATCGACTGTAGACACAGTTACGGGTGCTGGGAAGCGCCGGAGCAGCGCAATCGCCGGACCCGGCGGCGACGTCCGGCCGACCGTCGGGCACCGGGCCCCGCCGATCGGTGCGGGACGATCGGGGACAATGGTGGGGTGGCGAGACGTGCAGCCCGGCCGGACGTGGCCGATCGACCCTGCCCCTGCGGCTCCGGCCGGCCGTACGCGCGGTGCTGCGGGCCGCTGCACCGCGGCGAGTCCGACGCCCCGACGGCGGAGGCGCTGATGCGTTCCCGGTTCAGCGCCTTCGCCGTCGGCGACGCCGACTACCTGCTGCGCAGCTGGCACTCCACCACCCGGCCGGCGCGGCTGCGCCTGGACCGGGACCAGCGCTGGGTCCGCCTGGAGGTGCGCGACACCCACGGCGGTGGCCTCTTCGACGCCGAGGGCACCGTCGGGTTCCGCGCCCACTACCGGGAGGCGGGCCGGCCGGGCACCCTGGAGGAGCGCAGCCGCTTCGTCCGGGAGGACGGCCGCTGGGTCTACCTGGACGCCCTGCCCGACTGAGCCGGCCGGCGTGGCCGCGCCGGCCGGCGGGCCACCAGCAGCCAGCCGGCCACCAGCAGGTAGGGCACCGCGGCCACCGCGAAGGCCCACCGGTGCCCGCCCACACCGGCGGCCAGCGCGTAGCCGGCGTAGACCCCGATGATGGTCAGGTCGGTGGCCATTCCCGCCAGCGACGTCACCGTCGCCCGGCTCGGGCCGGTGATCCGCGTCTGCAGCCCGGCGTCGGCCAGCACGGTGGCCAACTGGAGGCCGCCGAACGCCGCAGCGACCAGCGCGAGGCCGACCGGCTGCCCCGAACCGGCGCCCACGGCCAGCGCCACGGCCGAGGCGGCCAGCAGGGCGGCGTACCCGCGGTCGCCCAGCCGCTCCCCCAGCGGGGCGGCCAGCCCGCCGAGGGTGACCCCGATCGTCATCAGCGCCACCAGGGCCGGCACACCGGCCGCCGGCACACCCGTCTCGCGGATCAGCAGCGGCACGTACTCGTCCAGGCCGCCCCAGACCGCGGCGACCACCGCGACCAGCAGCACCGCGGCGGCGAGCCTCCGGTCGGTGCGCGCCTCGTCGAGGCCGGTGCGCAAGCTGGCCAGCCAGCCGGATTCCGCGCTGACGTCCGTCTCGGGATCGCCGTGGGCGTGGGTCGGACCGTCGCCGGTGGGCGGACCGGTCGGGGCGGGGTCGGGCGCGCGGTGTTCCGGGAACCGGACCGCGATCGCCGCGGCCAGCAGGCACGCCGCCACGCTGGCCACCCCGACGGCCGGATAGCCGCCGGCCGCGAGCACCGGCCCGGCGAGCGCCGCGGCGGCCAGGGTGCCGAGCACCCCTGCCGTCTTCGCCCGGCCCATGGTGCGCGCGTACCGGCCGGCGGCGCCCAGCCGGTCGAGTTCGGTGAAGACCAGCGCCTCCAGGGCCCCGGAGGCCAGCGCCCCGCCGGCTCCCCAGAGCAGGAAACCGGCGGCGAAGGCCGGGTACGACGGGAGGAACACCCAGACCGCGAAGCCGGCGCCGGCCAGCAGCGGGGCCAGGCACAGCAGCAGCCGGCGGGACACGGCGTCGGCCCAGGCGCCCGAGGGCACCTCCAGCGCGATCGCGGTGACCGACCAGAGCACGAAGAGCGAGGAGATCTGCCCGACCGACAGCCCGGTGTCGCTGAACAGCAGCGGATACAGCGGATAGAGCAGGACGACGTCGGTGAGGAACGCGTAGCCGTAGAGGGTGGCCGCCAAGCGGCGCACACGGGTGTCGGGCACCCGCGCGGAGGTGACAGTCATGAGGCCTTCCTGGGGACGAGGTGGACGCCGGCTGGTGCGGCGGCCACGGCGGCCCGCGGTCAGTGCCTCTGGCTAGGGATCAACATCGCCAGGTCATGGGGGTGATGGTAGCCCGACGGCCGCTCCGGCGCGGCCCGGTGCGGATGGCGAAGGGGTGGGACCGGACCGGTCCCATCCCTTCCTGCTGCCCGCCAGGGTCAGCGGCGGAACTTGTCGACGTCCTGCTGGGACGGAATGATCATGGTGGCCTCGGCGTCACCGCCCGGGCGCTCGGCGGGCGGCGCCGGCTGGCTCGGCACGGTCGGCTCCGCCGGGACGGCCGGCGTGGTCGGAGACGTGCGGTCGGCGTCGGCGTACGGCGCGACGGGCTGGGTCAGCTCCGCCTCGTCGGGTCGGGAGACGATCTGGGTGGTCTCGGCCGCGTCGTACGGGGTGGCCGGCGGGGTCGGCACGGCGTCCGCGGTGGCGGGGGCGGCCGGCGGGGTGGCCCGGGCCGCCTCCTCACGCCGCTGCTCCCGGTAGGCGCGGGCGTGCGTGGCGATCGTCGAGGACTCCCGCTCGGCCCGGCTGAGCCAGGACTCCCAGCGGCTCTGCATCGGACGGACCAGGCCGCCACCCACCCCGACGACCAGGATGCCGCCGACCGTGGCGAGGACCGCGATCAGCACCGGGGTGGTCACCGCGGTGGCCACCCCGATCTGGTTGAGGGCGGCGATGACGCCCAGGCCGAGGATGAACACCGAGGCGACGGTGGCCAGCACCCGGCCGTACGACAGGCCGCCGAGCGCGGCGCCGATGATGTCCTTGACGGCCCGGGCGATGGCGGCGGCGACCACCACGATGACGATCGCCACGAAGGCGCGCGGCAGCCAGGCGACCACCCCGGCGATCAGGTCCGAGATGGGGTTCGGGCCCCAGATGCCGAAGGCGAGTTGCAGGGTCACCAGCAGCACACCGTAGTAGGCGAGCTTGGCGACGATGTCGCTGGCGTCGTAGCGGGACCGGGCCAGGGCGGTCTTGACGCCGCCGCGCTCGACCGCCCGGTCGAAGTGCACCCGCTCCAGGACCTTGTCGACAATCTTGAGTACCGCCTTGGCGATCAGCCAGCCGACCACCAGGATCGCCACGAAGGCGACCGCCTTGGGCAGGAACAGCATCACCGACCGGAGCGCGTCACCCACCGCGTCCCCGAAGTTGTCCTTCATCTGAGGTTCCTCCACGCCTGTCAGCTCGGGTCGTACCGGGCGGCACTACCCTGGCTGGCTGAGCGGGAAACGCCGTCATGGTTCGGTTACCCTGCTGCCGTGAACAGCAGCTCCACAGCGGGAGGCGGCCGACGGGCCGCCCTGACGACCAGCCGGTGGCTCAGCATCATGATGCTGGCGATGACCGTGCTGGTGCTCGCCGGTGGCGGGTTCGGGGCCGGGCAGCTGGCCCACACGGCCGCCGTGTCGAACCGCCTCTCCGACCGGATCGCCCCGGCCCGCACCGCCGTCGGGCGCTTGGACGTCGGCCTGTTGGAGCAGGTCGCGGCGGTTCGCGGGTACGTCATCACCGGCGACGCCCAGCTGCTGCGCCCGTACGACGAGGGGTTGCGGACCGAGCGCGCGACGGTGACCCGGGTGCGCGGCCTGCTCGCCGGCGAACCGGCGGCGCTGGACGAGCTGGACGCGGCGCTGGCGCTGGCCGACCGCTGGCGGGCCGACTTCGCCACCCGGCTGATCGCCCAGCGGCGGGCCGGAACGTCCGCGACGGCGCTGGCGCCGGTGGTGCAACGCGGCCGGCTCGCCTTCGACGCCGCCCGGGCCGCGCTGACCCTGCTGGAGAGCCGGCTGGACCGGGTGCAGGCGGCAGGGCGGGCCGACCTGGACCGGGCGCGGGCCCGGCGGGACCTGTTCTTCGTGCTGCTGCTGGCCGCCCTGCTGTTGTCCAGCGTGGTCATCGCGGTGCTGGTACGCACGACGGTGCTGCGCCCGCTGAACCGGCTCGGCGCGTCGGTGCGGCAGGTGGCCGGCGGCGAGTTCGACCACCGGCTGCGCCCGGAGGGCCCGGCCGACATCGCCCGGCTGACCGCCGACGTGGAGACCATGCGGCAGACGGTGGTCGACGCGCTGATGTCCAGCCGCCGGGACCGCGACGCGTTGGAACAGCAGGCCGCCGAGTTGCGCCGCTCCAACGAGGACCTGGAGCAGTTCGCCTACGTGGCCTCGCACGACCTGCAGGAGCCGCTGCGCAAGGTGGCGTCGTTCTGCCAGATGCTCCAGCGCCGCTACGGCGACCGGCTCGACGACCGGGCCCGGCAGTACATCGGGTACGCCGTGGACGGCGCGACCCGGATGCAGGACCTGATCAACGACCTGCTGGCGTTCTCCCGGATCGGCCGGGTCTACAGCGACGAGCGGGAGGTCCACCTGGCCGAGGTGTTCGCGCAGGCCCGCTCCAACCTGTCCGGCGCGGTGGCCGAGGCCGACGCCGAGATCGAGGCCGACCCGATGCCGGTGGTCCACGGCGACCCGACGCTGCTCACCATGCTCTGGCAGAACCTGCTCGGCAACGCGGTGAAGTTCCGCAGCCCGGACCGGCCGCCCCGGGTGCGGGTCACCGTCATCGAGGAGGCGGCGGGCTGGTCGTTCGCGGTGGCCGACAACGGCATCGGGGTCGACCCGAGGTTCGCCGACAAGATCTTCCTGATCTTCCAGCGGCTGCACCCGCGCGGCACCTACGACGGCACCGGGATCGGCCTGGCGATCTGCAAGAAGATCGTCGAGTACCACGGCGGGACGCTGCACCTGGACGACGCGTACGCCGACGGGGCGCGGTTCGTGTTCACCCTGCCGAAACCGACGGATCCGGTCGTCGAGCCGCTGCCGGAGCAGCGCGACGGACGGGAGCCGGTGGTCCCGGTCTGAGCCCACGACCACCGGTGCGAGGCGCCCGCCCCGTCAGTGCCGGGTCTCCGGGTGGCCGCGGTGCCCGTCCCCCGCCGGTACGCCCTGCGGGGTAGGCACCGGTGTGACCGGCTGCCCGGCGGCCGGGGCGGGCTGCTGCCGGGTGCCGTTGGCGAACTCGTCGAAGAACCGCAGCAGCTCGACCGGGAACGGCATCACCAGCGTGCTGTTCTTCTCCGCCGCCACGTCCACCACCGTCTGCAACAGCCGCAGCTGGTACGCACCCGGCGTGTCGGCCATCGCCCGGGAGGCGTCGGCGAGCCGCCGGGACGCCTGGTACTCGCCGTCCGCGGCGATCACCCGCGCCCGGCGTTCCCGCTCCGCCTCGGCCTGCCGGGACATCGAGCGCTTCATCCCCTCGGGCAGCGCGACGTCCTTGACCTCCACCCGTTCGATCAGCAGGCCCCACGGCTTCTCGGTCGGGGCGTCGATCACCGACTTCAGTTCGGCGTTGATCCGCTCGCGGTCGCCGAGGACGGTGTCCAGGTCGGCCTTGCCGATCACCGAGCGCAGCGCCGTCTGGGCCACCTGGAGCACGGCCGACGGGTAGTCCCGCACGTTCACCAGCGCCTTCACCGGGTCCACCACCCGGTAGTAGACGACCGCGTCCACGGTCAGGGTGACGTTGTCCCGGGTGATCGCGCCCTGCGCCGGCACGCCGATCACGGTGGTCTGCATGCTCACCCGGACCATCCGGTCCGCGATCGGCACGATCAGGTGCAGACCGGGCTGCCGGATGCGTTCCAGCACCCGGCCGAAGCGGAACACGATCCCCCGCTGGTACTGCTGGACCAGGCGGACGCTCAGCGACGCGAGCAGCACCACCAGGACCACGACGACGACCAGGCCGATGACGGCGGCGGCGCTTCCCATGACCCCTCGATCCCGGAGGCCCCCGCCTCCCGGCGCCGCGCATACCCACCGCGGCGCCGGTCACTCCTACCCGGCCGCGCGTACGGTCAGCGCAGGTCGTCCAGGACGTCCGCGGCCAGCTCACGCAGCTGCGGGCGCAGCGCCCGCAGCTGCCCGGTGACCACCGGCAGCCGGTTCTCCGGCGAGCGGCCCAGCAGGATCCGCACGGTGACCACGGCGTTCGCCGACCGGACGGTCGTCGCGGCGACCTTCTCGGCCGGGTAGAGCACGGTGAACGCCTCGTCGCCCGGCGTCGCCTCCGGCACCAGCACCGTCCGTCCGCCGTTGCTCGCCTCGCCGGCCTCGGCACGGATCCCGGTGAGCAGCCCGGCCAGCTGCGAGGTCGCCTCCTTCGTGACGTCCCCGCCGGCCGGCAGGCGCCGGTAGACGGTCACCTTGGCGTTGACCCCGGGACGGCCGCCCTGGGCGGCGGCACCCCAGGCGCAGCCGGCCGTCGCCACGTACGTCCCGTCGCCGGACTCGGCGCGGTCCGGCGTGCCCGCCCCGGTGGCCTTCAAGGTCCGGGCGGCAGCGCTGGTGAGCTGCGGGCAGCGCTGCGCGAGCCCGGTCCACCGGGCGCCGGTGGACGCCGCCTCGGTGGCCCGGGGCGTACCGGCGGCCGTGGTCGGCGCGGGGTCGGGCTGCTCTGCGTCGTCCCCGGTGGATCCGCAGCCGGCCGCCAACAACAGGGCGGGCAGGGCGGCGGCGGTGACGAGACGGAATGCGCGCACGCGGGCTCCTCCTGGTGGGTCAGCCGGTCACGGACTGCGGCCAGCGGCCGCCGTTCAGCTCGCCGCTGTGGTCGGCGATCTCGTTGGCCAGGGTGTTGATCGACTGGATCACCTCGGCGAGCCGCTTGCCGAGGTTGAGCAGGTAGCTCATCCCCTCGCTGACGGCGGTGCCGATCAGGCTGGAGAACTCCTGAAGCGCGAACGGCGCCTGGGTGACCGCGCCGGCCGCGGTCTCCGAGATGTCGATCGCGGTGCTGGTGATCGCGCCGGCCACGGCGGCGTAGTGCTCACCCACCTCGACGATGTACGCGGTGTTCGCCGTGGCCACGTCGGCGAGCCACTGGCTGGTCGCCTTGACCTTGCCGACGCTGGCGTCCACCGCCTTGGTCTGCCGCTCGACCTCCTGGGTGTAGACCTCCTTGGTCGGGCCCTGCCAGTAGGCGAGGTTGTGGCCGCCGCCCATGTCGTTGCCGATCTCGGAGAGCGGGGTCAGCACGCCGGTGGTGAACTGGAAGCCGGTTTCGAAGAGCGAGCCGATCGGCACGGAGCCCTGGAACGCGTACTCCAGCCGCTGCAGCGCGTTGCTCACCTCCTTGCCGATGGTCTCCATCAGCTCGTGGATCTTCCGGACCGCGCTGGCGATCTTCTCGGTCCACCACTCGGAGATGGTCGCCCAGATGCTGTCGTTGTCCAGCTCGTCCTCGACCCGCTTGAGCAGCGAGTTGACGCTGGCGACCAGCTTGTCCCAACCCTCGCGGATGCGCCGGAGGACATCCTCGACCAGGTCGACGCCCTTCCGGAAGGCGCTCATGATGTTGGGGGCGAACTCCGTGCTCTGCGGCGGCACGACGGCTCCTGTCGGTTGGGTCGGGCGGGAGGGTCAGGCGGACCAGATCTTGTCGAAGTTGGCCACGTTGTCCTCCTCCGCGTGCTCGTACCAGTCGGCGTTGCGGTTGAGCGCCCCGGCGAACTGGTCGAACTCGGTGGCCGCGTCGGTGAACAACGTGGTCAGCTGGCTGTGCATCTTCTCGTAGGCGCTCTGCAGGTCGGTGGCGGAGACGCCGCCGATCAGCGGGTCGGGCACCACGAAGGCCAGTGGGGAGAGGTTCTGGTCGCCGGTGGTCCGCGCGACGGTCTGCATCCGGTCGGAGAGCTTGCGCCACTTGACCGCCTCCGCGCGGATGGCCTCGGTGGCGACCTGCACCTTGGCCCGCGAGTAGTCACCCATCGGTCTTCCTCCCTGTCAGCGCCGGGCGGCGGTGGTCAGCTGTGCGGCCTCGCGGAGCGCGGCCACGGCGTCGGCGGCGATCCGGTCACCGTCGGCGGGCCCGAGGTCGTACCCGTCCACCTCGGCAGCGAGCACGCCGCCGCCGGCCAGGGTGAGTCGGACCAGGCCGTACGGGCCGACGACCACCCGGTGGTCGAGCTCGGCGGCCTGCCGACTCAGCCGGTCCGCCGCGGCGAGGATCTCGAAGCCCCGGTCGGCCTTGGCCTGGATCGCCTCGACGTAGCGCGGCGAGTCCGGGTCGGGCAGCGGCCCGGTGGGGGACGGCAGCAGCCGCTGCGGGCGCGGTGGGGCGGGCAGCTCGTGGCCGTACCGCTCGGCGACCGCGCGGGCGACGCCGAGCTTGGAACGGGCGAAGTCCAGGGCCGCCAGCAGGGCCACACCGACACCGGTCGGACCCACGGCCCGCCACCAGCCCGGGTCGAGCCAGAGGTCGACCAGGTCGCCGTCGGTGTCGACCAGGCAGGTCACCGAGCCGGTGACGTCGGTGCCGGAGACCGGGCCGTACCCGCCGACGTCCTCGCCGGGGCGCGCCTGGCCGAAGTGGCGCTCCATCCGGGCCAGGAACTCCCGGGCGTCGTCCAGGCGCGGGTCGTCCGCGCCGTGCTGCTCGTGGTAGGGCATCCGCTCCCCCGCTGGCCGGCACGGGTCCGGCGGCCGGCCACGCGACCGTGCGGCCACGCACCCCCGTGCTGAGTGACGCCGACGACCATAGTCGACCACCGCCACCGCGCGGTGCCCGCCACCGCCGCTCAGGGAGCCGGATATCGCCGGCGCAGGAAGGCGACCAGCCCGCCCTGCTCCAGGGTGACCAGCTCCCAGTTGCGGGTCTCCAGGAACTCCACGGCGGCGAGCAGCCGGTCGACCTCGGCGAGCGTGCCGGCGCCGAGGGAGAGGGTGTTGCTCACCATCGCGCCGGGCGACGGCGTCAGCATGATGTACCGGAACGGGTACGGGTCGAGGTTCACCCGACCGCTGAGGATGTCGTCGGAGTGGAACCGGCGCGGCGGGCGCTGCGGTACGGGATGGGCCACGCCCCGAGGGTAGGGCCCGGCCGCCCGTGGCCCGGGACGGACGTACCCGCCGTCGACGGTTTTCGATCGACGCAGCCTCTGGCGCCCGACCGTTGTTGGCAATATCCTCCACTGCACGCGTAGCCGATGGAGTTCCTTTTCACGCACCCCGGCGTGCCCGCGCTGGCCACTGAGGAGACGTCATGCACTTCGACCACCCCGAACTCGACCGCCGGACCCTGCTGCGGGCCGGTCTCGGCGCCGCCGCGGTCGCGGTCGTCGGCAGCGAGCTGGCCCTTCCGTCCGCCGCCCTGGCCGCCACCGGCGCCGACCTCGACTGGATCATCAGCTGCGACGAGTGGGGCGCCCGCCCGCCGGCCGACCCGCTGTCGATCAGCGCCATCGCCACCAACAAGATCATGCTGCACCACATGGCGTTTCCGAACGTCACCGACTACTCCGAGGAGCACGCCAAGCAGCTCGCCCGCGACTGCCAGGACCTGCACCTGGACGTCAACCACTGGTCCGACACCGGCCAGCACTTCACCGTCAGCCGGGGCGGGTACGTCCTGGAGGGACGACACGGCAGCCTGGAGCGGCTCGGCGTGGGCGACCGGCAGATGATCTCGGCGCACTGCCCCGGCGAGAACGGCCGGTCGATCGGCATCGAGAACGAGGGCACCTACGTCACCGACACCCCGCCGCAGCAGCTGCTGGACTCGCTGGTGAAGCTCTGCACCACCATCTGCCGGCAGTACGGGCTGCACGCCCACGACATCTTCGGCCACTGGGACTTCCGGGCCACCCAGTGCCCCGGCGCGATGTTCTACCGCGAGTTCCCCGCCCTGCGCCGCCGGGTCTTCACCGCCCTCGGCACCGACCTGGCCGACGTGCCGGCCCGCCGCTGGCCGGACATCTGGCGCTTCGTCGGCGGACCGGTGGTGCGGGTGGCGCAGTACCTGCTCACCCACCGTGGCTACACCGTGCCGGTCACCGGCGTCTTCGACGCGGCCACCGTGGCCGCCGTGCAGGACTGGCAGTCCCGCAACGGCATCCCGGTCGACGTCGACGCCACCCTCACCGGCCCCACCTGGGAGACGCTCGCCCCGGAGCTGGGCAAGGACGCCACCGGGATCCCGGTGCAGGCGGTCCAGTTCATGCTCAACTCCAAGGGCTACACCGACGTGGCGATCACCGGCCAGTACGACTGGGTGACCAAGAAGGCCCTGCAGGACCTCCAGGAGCTGCACGGGCTGGACACCAACGGCAAGGTCTCCACCACCACCTGGTGCGCCCTGGTCGGCGGCGTGGTGCGCCAGTCGTTCACCCAGGACTGACCGGGCCGTCCCCTCGAGGCGGCGGTGGGGGCGTCGACGGCGCCGCCCCCACCGCGTACGCCCGGCGCGCCACCCCTGTCCCCACCGGTCCGGATGCGACGATGCGCTGACCAGGACAGGAGGAGGGCGCGATGAGATCCCGGCTCAACCCGTACCTGAACTTCCCCGGCAGCAGCCGGACGGCGATGGAGTTCTACCAGCGCGTGTTCGGCGGCAAGCTCACCATGAGCACGTTCGCCGAGTTCGGCAACGACGACCCGGCGCTCGCCGACAAGATCATGCACGCGCTGCTGGAGACCGACGACGGCTTCACCCTGATGGCCTCCGACACCGCCCCGGGCATGGACCACCACCCGGGCAACGACATCGCGATCTGCCTCAGCGGTGACGACGCCGGGCAGCTGCGCGCCTGGTGGACGGCGCTCGTCGAGGGCGGCACCGTCTCCGTGCCGCTGGAGCGTCAGATGTGGGGCGACGAGTTCGGCACCTGCACCGACCCCTACGGCGTCGCCTGGATGGTCAACATCACGACACCCCGGGACTGACCGGCGGGTCGTCCGGGCAGCAGACGGTCAGCGCCCGCGGTACCACCCGTACCTTCAGCCGGTCGGTCTCGCCGCGGTCGCCGCCGTCCAGCTCGTAGGTCATCGGCGCGCCGAACCGCACCCTGATCCGGCGCCCCCGGGTCAGCCGCACGAAGGGCGAGTCCTCCGACCGGCCGCCCGCCATCCGGCCCAGGGTGCGGGCCCACTGCATCACACCGGTCGCGGTGGTCACCCCGACATCCAGGCAACCGTCGTCGGGGCGGGCGTCGTCGAAGGCGGGGATGCCGCCGGTGATCGTGCCGACGTTGCCGAACAGCACGCAGGTGGCCTCGCCGTCGAACCAGTCGGCCCCGTCGACCCGGATCCGCATCCGCACCGGCTCACCGCGCACGTGCCGCAGCCCGGTCCAGACGTACGCGAGGCGCCCCAGCCGGCCCTTGAGCTTCCGGTCCGCCTCGGCGATCATCTCGCCGTCGAAGCCGGCGCCGGCCATCACCGCGAAGTGCTCGCCGTTGACCCGGCCCAGGTCCAGGGCGCGACGCCGGCCGAGCAGGCCGATCCGGACCGCCTCGGTGAGATCGTGCGGGATGCCGAGGTTGGTGGCGAAGAGGTTGGCGGTGCCGGCCGGCAGGATCGCCATCGTCGCCCCGGAGCCGGCCAGGGCGTCGGCGCAGCGCTGCACCATGCCGTCGCCGCCCCAGACGAAGACCAGCTCGGCGCCCTCGCGCAGCGCCTTGCGGGCCTTCTTCGGGGCCTTGCGGCTCTTGGGCACCTCGTACCAGATCGGGTCGGTGATGCCGGCGTCGGCGAGCGTGGCGCGCAGCTCGGCCAACCCACCACCGAGGGTCTTGCGACGGTGGGCGACCACGGCGACGGTGCCCACCCGCTCGGCGGTCGACGGTACGGCACGCAGGTCGGCCCGGCTGCTGCTCATGACGGCGTTGGTACCCACCCCGCATGATCGGCATGCCCGCGCGAACCGTGCGGACCGCCACGATCCCGGGGAGACTGGCGGGCATGACCTGGGCCCGTCGAGCCGTACCCGTCGCCGCCGCCGCTCTCGCGGCACTCGCCGCGCGCGACCTCACCCAGCGCGACCACGCGCTGCTGCGCAACTTCCCGCTGCTGGGCCGCGCCCGGTACCTGCTCGAGTCGATCGGCCCGGAGCTGCGGCAGTACATCGTCGCGGCCAACGACGAGGAGCGGCCGTTCACCCGCGACCAGCGCCGCTGGGTGTACGCCTCGGCCAAGCAGGAGAACAACTACTTCGGCTTCGGCACGGACAACGACATCGAGCACACCGCCGGATATCCGATCATCAAGCACAAGACGTTCGGCGCGGCCGTGCCGCCGTCCACGCCGGCCGCTGGGCACGACGTGCGGCTGCCCTGTGCCAAGGTGCTCGGCGGCGCCCGGGGCCGGACGAAGGCGTTCCGGCCCGAGTCGGTGGTGAACATCTCCGGGATGAGCTTCGGCTCGCTGTCGGGCAACGCGATCGAGGCGCTGAACAAGGGCGCCGCGCTGGCCGGTTGCTGGCAGAACACCGGCGAGGGTGGCCTGTCGCCGTACCACCGCAACGGCGGTGACCTGGTCTTCCAGCTGGGCACGGCGTACTTCGGCTGCCGCGACGAGCACGGCCGGTTCAGCCTGGACCGGCTCAGGGAGGTCGTCGCGGGCGCGCCGGTGCGGGCGCTGGAGGTGAAGCTCAGCCAGGGCGCCAAGCCCAGTCTCGGCGGGCTGCTGCCCGGGGCGAAGGTGTCGGCGGAGATCGCGGCGACCCGCGGCATCCCGGCCGGCCAGGACTGTGTCAGCCCGTCCCGGCACGCCGAGTTCTCCGACTGCGACAGCATGCTGGACTTCGTCGAGCTGCTCGCCGCCGAGACCGGCCTGCCGGTGGGGATCAAGTCGGCGGTCGGCGACCTGGGCTTCTGGACCGAGCTGGCCGACCTGATGCGCGACACCGGCCGGGGGGTGGACTTCGTGACCGTCGACGGCGGGGAGGGCGGCACCGGCGCCGCGCCGTTGATCTTCACCGACTCGGTGTCGCTGCCGTTCCAGCAGGGCTTCTCCCGGGTCTACCGGACCTTCGCCGAGCGTGGCCTGCACGAACAGGTGGTCTTCGCCGGAGCCGGCAAGCTCGGCCTGCCGGACAACGCGATCGTGGCGTTCGCGCTCGGCTGCGACCTGGTCAACGTGGGCCGGGAGGCGATGCTGGCGATCGGCTGCATCCAGGCCCAGAAGTGCCACACCGACACCTGCCCCACCGGTGTCGCCACCCAGAACTCCTGGCTGGCCCGCGGCCTCGACCCGGCCAGCAAGTCGGTGCGGGCCGCCAACTACCTGCAGACCCTGCGGCGGGACCTGGTCAAGGTCGCCGAGGCCTGCGGCGTGGAGCACCCCGGCCTGATCGACACCTCCGCGGTGGAGATCCTCAACGGCCGCACCGGCTCCACCCCGCTGCACGAGGTGTACGGCTACCGACCGGAGTGGGGGCTGCCCGGCGCCACCGACCGGGCGGAGATCAGCCGGCTGATGGCCGGCGAGGCGCCGCGCGGCGGCAGCGCCCCTCCCTCCCCCACCGCGCAGCGCTGACCGCGCCGGTCCGGCGGTGACCGGCGCCGGTCCCCGGCACGGTCGCCGCCCGGACGAACCACGTCGCACCACATCGGACGTCCGGAGTGGATGCCGCCGCGCGGGGCTTACCAGGACGGCCCTACTGGCCGGGCGCGCCCGGCTGCACGATCCGTTCCGCCGGCGCCGGGCGGTACGCCTCCTTCTCGTCCGGGGCGAGGGCGGCGAAGAGCCCCACACCGGCCGGCCGCCCCGCCAGCCGGCTGCGCTGGGTCACCACCACGCAGGCCAGCACCGCCACCGCCGCCGCGACGGAGGCCGCCGTGACCCGCTCGCCGAGCAGCAGCGCCGACCACACCAGGGTCAGCACCGGCTGCGCCAGCTGGACCTGGCCGACGTGCGCGATGCCGCCCCGGGCCAGCCCGGCGTACCAGGCGAAGAAGCCGAGGAACATGGAGACCACGGTGAGGTATCCGAACGCCGACCAGGTGGTGGCATCGGCGCGCGGCGGGTGGATGACACCGGCCAGCACCGTGACGGGCACGGTGACGGGCAGGGCGAGCAGCAGCGCCCAGCAGATGGTCCGGGCACCACCCAACTGGCGGGCGAGCGCGCCGCCCTCGGCGTACCCGAGGCCACAGAGGACGACCGCCGCGAGCAGGGAGAGGTCCGCCAGGGACAGGCTGCCGTGGACCGCGCCGCTGGCGCCGAGGAAGGTGAGCACCGCCAGCATCCCGCCGGCGCTCGCGGCCCAGAACAGCGGGGACGGCCGCTCACCGGCGCGCAGCACCGCGAAGACGGCCGTCATGGCGGGCAGCACGGTGACGACGACCGCGCCGTGCGCGGAGGTCTGGCTCAGCAGGGCCAGCGACGTGAACAGCGGGAAGCCCACCACCACGCCGAGGGCGACGATGGACAGCCGGCGCCACTGGTCGCGGGTGGGGCGTGTCGCGCCGACGCCGTGCAGGTAGGCCCCGGCCAGCAGGGCCGCGCCGACCGCCCGCCCGAACGCCACGAACCACGGGTCGAGTTGCTGCACCGCGACCCGGGTGGCCGGCAGGGACAGGCTGAACCCCAGCACGCCCAGCGCACCCAGGGCGAGGCCCGCCGCCCGGCCCGCCGTTACCGATCCGCCGACAGTAACGCTACTCTTGTCTCTCATGGACCAGGGTAACGCAGCGGAGCGGGTCGTCCAAGATCTGCTCCGCGTCGTGTCCGCCGCGGCGCCCGGGGCCCGGCTGCCCTCGGTGCGCGAGCTGAGCGCCCGGCACCAGGCCTCGCCGGTCACCGTCACGGCGGCGATCCGGCAGCTGGTGGCGCGTGGAGTGGTGGAGGCGCGCGCCGGCCGGGGCACCTTCGTGGCCGCCCCGCCGGAGCACCGCACCACCCCCGACCTGTCCTGGCAGACCGTCGCGCTCGGCCCCCGCCCGGCCGGCGAGGCGGAGATGCAGGCGCTACTGGCGTTACCACCTCCCGGCGCGATTCCCCTCTCCGGTGGCTACCTCGACGCGGACCTGCAACCGGCCGCCGCACTCGGCGCCGCCCTCACCCGTGCGGGCCGGCAGCCCGCGTCGTGGCAGCGGGGTCCGGCCGAGGGGCGGGCCGACCTGCGGGCCTGGTTCGCCCGCGAGGCCGGTGGCGGGCTGCGCGCCGACGACATGGTGATCTGCCCCGGCGGGCAGTCCGCGCTGTCGTCGGCGCTGCGCGCGCTCGCCGCGCCCGGCGACACCCTGCTCGTCGAGTCGCCGACCTACCTGGGCGCGCTGGCCGCCGCCCGGGCCGCCGGCCTGCGGGTGGTGCCCGTGCCCGCCGACGCCGACGGGGTACGCCCCGACCAGCTCGCGGCCGCCTTCGCCCGCACCGGCGCCCGACTGTTCTACTGCCAGCCGCTGCACGCCAACCCGCACGGCGCCACCCTGGCCCTCCACCGCCGGCCCGCGGTGGCCGCGGCGGTACGCGACGCCGGCGCGTTCCTGATCGAGGACGACTACGCCCGCGACCTCACCCTCGACGGCGAGCCACCGCCGCCACTGGCCGCCGACGACCCGGACGGGCACGTCGTCCACCTGCGCTCGCTGACCAAGTCGGCCGCTCCCGGGCTGCGGGTGGCCGCGATCGGCGCGCGCGGTCCGGCCGGCGCCCGGCTGCGCTCGGCCCGGCTGCTCGACGACTTCTTCGTCGCCGGGCCCCTCCAGCAGGCCACACTGGAGTTCGTCACCTCCCCCGCCTGGCAGCGGCACCGCCGCGACCTGCGTATCGCGCTGCGGGCCCGCCGGGAGGCGCTGCTGGCCGCGCTGCGCAGGCGCCTGCCCGATCTCCTCCCGGAGTCGATCCCGCGCGGCGGCCTGCACCTGTGGGCCCGCCTGCCCGACGGCGCCGACGACGTCACGGTGGCCGCCGCCGCAGCGGCCGAGGGGGTGATCGTCTTCCCCGGCCGCCCCTGGTACGCCGCCGAGCCGCCGGCCGCCCACCTGCGTCTGACCTACGCCGCCGCCCCGCCCGAGCAGATGGACGAGGCGTTGCGCCGCCTCGCCCGGGCGCTGTGACCGTTGGCGGTGGCTCAGGCCGCCGCCCGATCACCCGTCGGCCGGCGGCGCCGGGCGGCATCGACGAGAGCCGGGGGCTGCCACACCCCGTCGGGCGGATAGAGGTTGGCGCCCGGCGGGACGATGGCGTCGATGCGGTCCAGCGTCTCGTCGTCGAGCTCGAGGGCGGCGCCGTCGAGCAACCGTTCGAGGTGATCCATGGTGCGCGGTCCGATGATGGTGGCGGTCACCGCCGGGTGGGCGCTGGTGAAGGCGAGCGCCAGCTCCGGCAGGCTGCGGCCCAGATCGCCGGCCAGGTCGATCAGCTGCTCCACGGCGTCGTACTTGGCGACGTTGGCGGGCAGGTCCGGGTCGAACCGGCCGGGCGTGCGGGCGGCCCGGCCGCTGGTCAGGTCGACCGGCCGGCCCCGGCGGTAGCGGCCGGTGAGGAAGCCGGAGGCGAGCGGGCTCCACACCAGCACCCCCATGCCGTACCGCTGGCAGACCGGCAGCACCGACGCCTCGATGCCACGCGCCAGCAGCGAGTACGGTGGCTGCTCGGTGCGGAACCGGCCCAGCGCCCGCCGCTCGGCCACCTGCTGCGCCTCGACGATCTGCTCCGCCGGGAAGGTCGAGCAGCCGAACGCCCGGATCTTGCCCGCCCGGACCAGGTCGGTCAGCGCGGAGAGCGTCTCCTCGATGTCGGTCCGGTCGTCCGGCCGGTGCACCTGGTAGAGGTCGATCCAGTCGGTGTCGAGACGGCGCAGGCTCTCCTCCACCGCCCGCATGATCCAGCGACGGGAGTTGCCGCCGCGGTTACGGCCCTCCCCCATCGGGAAGTGGACCTTGGTGGCCAGCACGACGTCGTCCCGGCGTCCGCGCAGGGCCTTGCCGACGATGACCTCGGACTCACCCGCCGAGTACATGTCCGCGGTGTCGACGATGTTGATCCCGCGGTCCAGCGCGGTGTGGACGATCCGGCCGCACTCGTCGTGGTCGGGGTTGCCGACGGAGCCGAACATCATGGTGCCCAGGCAGTAGGTGCTGACCTCGATGCCGGTGCCGCCCAGGGTGCGGTAGCGCATGACGGATCTCCCCGTGGTCGTCGTCCCGCGGCCGGATCCGACCGCGGTGTCGGGCGCCGACGCTAGGGGCTCCAGTGCACTCGAAGTCAACGGGTGTGGACGGGGTCGCCGCTCAGGTCTCCAGCAGCCCGCGGATCACGTCGTCGAGCACCGGGTCCACCGGGAACCGGGCCGCCAGCCAGTCCAGGGTGGTCCGGGCGGCCTCCCGGTTGCCCTCGTAGCCGGGGACCATCGCGGCCAGTGGCAGCACCTGCGCCGGCCACGCCTGCTCCACCCGCCGGCTCGGGTCGAACGGGTCCCGCCGGTGGGCGGCGTCGGTGGTCAGCCGCAGCAGCGAGATCACCCGGTCCAGGGCGTACGACTGGATGAACCGGCACGCGGTCAGCCGTTCGCCGCGCAGCTCCCGGTGCAGCCCGACGTAGAGGTTGGTCAGCGCCTCGTTGAGGTGGAACTCGACCGTGTCGTACGGCGTCGGGGCGGGTGGCGCCGGCCGGTCGGCCAGCCCGGCGGGCGCGTCGGCACGCTGCCAGACCACCCGGGCGCCGGTGAACGGCAGCCGGGCCAGCTGCGCGACGGTGAAGATCGCGTACTCGACGAAGACGCCGTCGGCGTAGAGCGCCTTGCGGCCGTTGCGCTCGTTGGCGAAGCTCCAGGCCACCGGGTGCGGCGCGGCCAGCCAGGAGACGTCGTCGACGTAGCCGGCCACCGCGCCGTCGTCGACGATCAGGAAGAAGTCCAGGTCGGAGTGGTCGTCCAGGCGGTCGTGCTCGGCCCCGGCGGAGCCCAGGCCGAGCAGGGCGATCACGTCCGGCCGGGTGGCGAGGTGGGTGGCGAGGTCGTCGAGTCGACGCAGCATCGGGTGCATGCCGTCGTCCCTTCCGTGAAGAGTCGACGTTTCATCCCGTACGGCCATGGGTTCCGCCGGGGTCGCGACACCGATGCCCGCCATTCTGGCCCAGACCGGGTGAGGGTTCAACCGGCCAGCACGACGTGCAGGTTCCGCGGGCCGTGCACGCCTTCCACCCGGTTCAGTTCGATGTCGCTGGTGGCCGACGGGCCGCTGATCCAGGTGAGCGGGCGGTCGGGGCGCAGCCGGGCGAGCGCGTCGGGCACCCCGGCGACGACCTGGTCGGCGCGGAGCACGCAGACGTGCACGTCGGGCAGCAGGGTGATCACCCGTCGTCCCTGGTCGGGGCTGGCGTCGAGGACGACGGTGCCGGTCTCGGCGACCGCCACGGCCGCTGCGGTGACCACGCCGTCGCAGGCGGCGATCTGGTCGTGGGTCAGGCCGTCGTCGACGACCGCGTGGACGCCGGCGGGCAGCCAGTGCCGGGGCAGCCCGGCCGGGACCACCACCCGGCCGCCGGGCAGGACGCCGGCGACGACGTCGGCCACCCCGGCGTCGGCACAGCGGTGCACGGTGGCGCGGTAGTCGGTGAGCCGCTCGACCAGCAGGTCCAGGTCGACCGGCGCCCCGGCCGGCCGGTAGTCGCGGGGCACGTCGGCGGGGCGGGTCGCGGCGTCCGCGCCGAGGGCAGCCCGCAGCCGGCCGAGGATCAGCTCCCGGCTCACCGTCGGGCCCACCATTCGCGGAAGGTCTCCCGGGGCGGTTCGGGCAGGTCCCGGCCGAGGGTCCACCCGTTCAGCGGCGGTGGCAGGCCCCGGCCGCGGCGGCCGGCGAGGCGGGACAGTCGCGCGGCGCGCTGCGCGGCCGCGTACAGCGCCGGGTGGTCCATCGTGTACGCGGCCGCGGCCATCGCCGCCGATTCGGCGGGCGGGTGCGGGGCCTCGGCGCGCAGGTGCACCAGCAGCTCCGGAATGTTGATCTTCACGGGGCAGGCGTCGTAGCAGGCGCCGCAGAGCGACGACGCGTACGGCAGGGAGGCGTTGTCGGCCACGCCGGTGAGCTGCGGTGACAGCACCGCGCCGATCGGCCCCGGATACACCGACCCGTACGCGTGCCCGCCGGCGCGTTCGTACACCGGGCAGACGTTGAGGCAGGCGGAGCAGCGGATGCAGTGCAACGCCGACCGGCCGGCCGGGTCGGCGAGCACCGCGCTGCGCCCGTTGTCCAGCAGCACCAGGTGGAACGCCTGCGGCCCGTCGCCGGGGGTGACCCCGGTCCACATCGAGGTGTACGGGTTCATCCGCTCCCCGGTGGAGGCCCGGGGCAGCAGTTGCAGGAAGACCTCCAGGTCCCGCCAGGTGGGCAGGACCTTCTCGATGCCCATCACGGTGATCAGGGTGTCGGGCAGGGTCAGGCACATCCGCCCGTTGCCCTCGGACTCGACCACGGCCAGCGTGCCGGTCTCGGCGACGGCGAAGTTGGCGCCGGAGACGGCGACCGGGGTGCTGAGGAAGGTGCGGCGCAGGTGGGCGCGGGCGGCTGCGGCCAGCGCGGCCGGCTCGTCGGTCAGCGACGGGTCCACGCCGGGCATCCGGCGCAGGAAGATCTCCCGGATCTCGGCCCGGTTGCGGTGGATCGCCGGGACGAGGATGTGGCTGGGGCGGTCCTCGCCGAGCTGCACGATCAGCTCGGCAAGGTCGGTCTCCACCGGTTCGATGCCGGCCGCCTCGAGGGCCTCGTTGAGGCCGATCTCCTGGGTGGCCATCGACTTGACCTTGATCACCCGGTCGGCGCCGGTGGCCCGGACCAGGCCGGTGACGATCCGGTTGGCCTCGTTCGCGTCGGCCGCCCAGTGCACGGTGCCGCCGGCGGCGGTGACCGCCGACTCCAGCTGTTCGAGCAGCTGCGGCAGGCGGGCCAGCACGTCGGCCTTGATCGCGGCCCCGGCGTCGCGCAGCCGCTGCCAGTCGGGCAGCTCGCCGATCACCGCCGCCGACTTCGCGCGGATGGTGCCGGTGGCGTGGCCGAGGTTGCGGCGCAGCTGCGGGTCGGCGAGGCCGCGCCGGGCGGCGACCGGGAACGGCTCGTCGCCGCGCAGGTGCCCGACGCCGCGCGGCGCGGTGGCCGGCATGCCGAGGAACGTCCGGGTCACGACCGCGCCTCCAGCCGCCGTCGCTCGCCGGCGGTCTCGCCGGCCTCCGTGGCGGCCAGGATCTCGGCCAGGTGCACGGTGCGTACGCCGGCACGCAGCCGGGACAGCCCGCCGCCGAGGTGCATGAGGCAGGAGGAGTCCCCGGCGGTGCAGACGTCCGCGCCGGTGGCCAGCACGTGGCGCATCTTGTCGGCCAGCATCGCCGTCGAGGTGTCGGCGTTCTTCACCGCGAACGTGCCGCCGAACCCGCAGCACTGCTCGGCCTGCGGCAGCTCGACCAGGTCCAGGCCGCGCACCGCGCGCAGCAGCCGCAGCGGCTTGTCGCCCACCCGCAGCAGCCGCAACGAGTGGCAGGTCGGGTGGTAGGTCACCCGGTGCGGATAGTACGCGCCCACGTCGGTCACCCCGAGCACGTCGACCAGGAACTCCGACAGCTCGAAGGTGCGCCCGGCGACGTCCTCGGCCCGGGCGGCGAGTCGCGGGTCACCGGCCCGGCGGGCCACCATGGCGTGCTGGTGGCGTACCGACCCGACGCAGGAGCCCGACGGCGCGACCACCGCCTCGTACGGGGCGAAGGCGCGGACGTGCCGCCGGACCAGCGGCAGCGCCTGGTCCGGGTAGCCGGTGTTGACGTGCATCTGCCCGCAGCAGGTCTGCTCCTCGGGGAAGACCACCTGGTGGCCGAGGCGTTCCAGCAGCCGGACGGTGGCCCGGGCCGCCTCGGGGAACATCGTGTCGGCCAGGCACGTCACGAACAACGCGATCCGCATGCTCACCTCCGCCCTGCGACGGTAACCCCGGGCGCGGGCCGCTGCCGCCCGGCCCGGCTCAGGCCGCCGGGACGGTGATCAGGTAGTCGTCGGCCTCGTCGCTCCAGCGCAGGTCGACCGCGCCGCCGGTGGCGGCGGCCCGGCAGAACTGGAGGAAGCCCCGGTAGCCGAGCTTCTTCTCGCTGAAGTCCGGTCGTACCCGGCGGAGCTGGTTCTTCAGCCCGGACAGCGCGACCGCGCCGTCCGCGCCGGCCAGGTCCTGCACCACGCTGCGGACCAGCGCGAAGGCGGCCTCGCGGTCGCCGTGCTCGGGGAGGGTGACCTCGGGGTCGCCCTTGGCCGGGCCCTCGGCCAGCTCGATCACGTTGCGGCCGGCGAGGTGCCGCAGCAGCTCCCCGAAGGTACGGAAGCCGTAGTCGGACTCGCTGAAGGTCGGGTCCTTGCGGCGCAGCGCGCGCTTGAGGGTGGAGGCGGTCACCTCCCCGCCGGAGCTGCCCTGCATCCCGGCCACGGTCTGCGCGACCAGCACGGCGAGGCTGTCGACGTCGCGGGCCGGCTCCTCGGCGGCGGCCTGCGCCTCGACCTCCTGCTCCACCGGCTGCGGCTCCGGGCTGGGGGTACGCGCCGCACGGACGCGCTTCGGTCGGGCCGGCGGCACCTCCACGCCCTCGAGGCGGTCGTAGTAGAGGAACTCGTCGCAGGCCGGCGGCAGCAGCTTCGAGGTGGACTTCTCCACCCCGACCCCGATCACCCGCTTGTTGAGCTCCCGCAGCTTGTGCACCAGCGGGGTGAAGTCGCTGTCCCCGGTGCCGATCACGAAGGTGGAGATGTAGTCGCGTTCGAAGGCCAGCTCGATGGCGTCCACCGCCATCTTGATGTCGGCGGCGTTCTTGCGGGAGGCGCCCATCCGCTGCGGGATCTCGATCAGCTCGACGTGCGAGCGGGTGAGCATCCGGCGGTCCTCGTCGAAGTACGACCAGTCCGCGTACGCCCGGCGTACCACCACCCGGCCCCGCTCGGCCAGCGCGTCGGCGATCGGACGCAGGTCGAACGTGCCGCCGCCCAGGTGCTCACGGGCGCCGAGGGCGAGGTTCTCGTAGTCGAGAAAGAGGGCGATCCGGTCTTCTTGATCCACGCGCTCAGCGTACGCCCGGGTCCGGCCGGGCCGTCGGCGGCGCGTAAGGCTTCCGCAAGGTTCGCCGGGCTCGGTGGCCGCTACGCTGGCCGACACCGGGGAGGAGGTACGCGTGGCGCAACGGGTGCTGGTCGTCGACGACGACCGGACGGTCGCCGACGTGGTCTGCCGCTACCTGGAGCACGCCGGCTACCAGGTGGAGCACGTCGGGGACGGGGCCGCCGCGCTGGCCTCGGTCGCCGCCGCCCCACCGCAGCTGGTCGTCCTGGACGTGATGCTGCCGGTGCTGGACGGGCTGGAGGTGTGCCGGCGGCTGCGGCAGCGGCCCGACGGCGTACCCATCGTGATGCTGACCGCGCGCGGCGACGAGGCGGACCGGATCCTCGGCCTGCAACTGGGTGCGGACGACTACCTGGGCAAACCGTTCTCCCCGCGTGAGCTGGTGCTGCGGGTGGCCTCGGTGCTGCGCCGCTGCGGCGGCGGCGAACCGGTCCCGGGGGCGGCGCGGGAGCTGACCGACGGTGGGCTGGTGGTGGAGACGGGCGCCCGGGTGGCCCGTCTGCACGGCCGGGAGCTGGCGCTGACCCTGCGCGAGTTCGACCTGCTGGAGTTCCTGATGCGGCATCCGGCGCGGGCGTTCCGCCGGGCCGAGCTGCTGGACCGGGTGTGGGGGTGGCGCTTCGGCGACCAGTCCACGGTGACCGTGCACGTGCGACGGCTGCGGGAGAAGATCGAGGCGGACCCGGCCGACCCACGGCGGATCGTCACGGTGTGGGGGGTCGGCTACCGGTACGAGCCGGCCGATGGCTGACCTCGCGCTGATCTTCGCGGTGGCGCTCGCCGCGGCGTGCGGGGTGGGGCTGCTGGGCGCGGCGGCGCTGCGGCTGCTGCGCGGCCGGTCGATCACCGTACACATCTCGGTGCTGCTGGCCACCACCGTCACCGCGGTCGTCGCCGGCGTGGCGGTGATCGCCGAGGCGATGTTCCTGTCCCCGCACGACCTGGAGGTCGTGCTGATCACCGTCTCCGCGGCGGCGGTGGTCAGTGTCGCCGTCGGCTGGCTCTCCGGGCGGCGGCTGGCCGCCGCGGCGGTCTGGGCCGACCAGGCGCGGGAGCGGGAGCGGCGGATCGAGAAGGGGCGCCGGGACCTGGTCGCCTGGGTGTCGCACGACCTGCGGACGCCGCTGGCCGGGCTGCGGGCGATGGCCGAGGCGCTGGAGGACCGGGTGGTCGCCGACCGGGTCACGGTGGACGAGTACCACCGGCGGATCCGGGTGGAGACCGACCGGATGACCCGGCTGGTCGACGACCTGTTCGAGCTGTCCCGGATCAACGCCGGCGCGCTGCGGCTGTCGCTGTCGCCGGTGCCGCTGGGCGACGTGGTCTCCGACGCCCTCGCCGGGACTGCGCCGCTGGCGGCGGCCCGCCGCATCCGGCTGGTCGCCGCCGAGTCGGGCTGGCCGGTCGTGGTGGCCAGCGAACCGGAGCTGACCCGGGTGGTGGGAAACCTGCTGCTCAACGCGGTCCGCTACACCCCGGCCGACGGCACGGTCCGGGTCGAGGCGGGCCGGGACGGCGAGCAGGCCTGGTTCGCGGTGGCCGACACCTGCGGCGGCATCCCCGAACCCGACCTGCCGCGGCTGTTCGACGTGGCGTTCCGGGGCGAGCCGGCCCGCACCCCGACGCCGGGCAACGGCGGGTTGGAGGGCTCCGGCGGGCTGGGCCTGGCCATCGTGCGCGGGCTGGTCGAGGCGCACGGCGGCCGGGTGGAGGTGGGCAACGTCGGCGACGGCTGCCGGTTCGTGGTGCGGTTGCCGCTGGCCGCCTGACCCACCCCGCGTCCGGCCGGGACCGCCTGTCCGGCCCGGCGTCAGCGGCGGGCCAGCTCGGCGAACCAGCGACGGCCGGCCGCGAACACGTCCCGCACCGCCAGACCGGCGGCGTCCGCCGGTTCGCCGACGGTGGTGGCGTCCACCCCCGCCCAGCGGAACGCCGGCCCCCGGTGCCCGGCGGAGAGCACGTACGCCCGTCCCTGCCAGGCGCCGGCGCCCGGCGGGTCGACCTCCACCAGGACGGTCCCCCCGGCGCGCAGCAGCGCGCGGCAGCGGTGCAGCAGCGCGACGGGGTCGCCGCCGATGCCGACGTTGCCGTCGAGGAGCACCAGGTGCGCCCACCGGCCCTCGGCGGGCAGCCGGTCGAACAGGTCGGCGCGCACCGCGACCGCGCCGCGCGCCCGGGTCAGCGCGACCGCCCGGGCGGAGACGTCCACGCCGACGGTGGTCAGGCCGGCCCGGGTCAGGGCGGCGGTGAGCCGACCAGGGCCGCACCCGAGGTCCAGGGTGGGGCCGGCGCAGCGGGCGACGACCGGTTGGGTGGCCGGCTCCGCCGGGCCGTGCCAGCGTTCCACCGGCAGCCGGCGGCGGACCCCGTCCGGACCGACCAGCCAGTGGCCGCCGCCGTCCCGGTCCCGCAGCGCGGGGCCGAAACCGTCGCCGGCCGCCGCCGGCCGGGCTGGCACGCGTGCCGGCGCGGTCACCGTCGCGGCGGCCAGCGGGTGTCCCTGCACCGCGCCGGCCGGCCCGCGCCCCGGTGGGGCCGGCCGCGGCTCGGCGAGCCGGCGACCCCGCCCGTTCACCGCCGGCCGCCGGTGAGCGAACGCCGGCGGGTGCCGGTGGTCGGATGGCGCAGCGCGGCGACCGCCCGGGCGAACCGGCCGCCCGGCGCGAGCGCGGCCACGGCGAGCGCGTCGGCCCAGACGTCCACGTCCCGCAGCACCGGCAGCGGCGCCACCCGCAGGCCACGACCGCGCAACGCCGCCCAGGTGAGCCGGCAGGTGTCCGGGGTCGAGGTGGGCACCGCGCGCAGCGCGGCGGCGTGCCGGGGATCGCGCAGGCCCAACCCCCACCAGCCACCGTCGGCGGCCCGCCCCAGCACGGCGTCACCGTCGGCGAGCCGGCGTACGGCCGCCGACAGCCGGGCCGGGGTGAGCTGCGGGGTGTCCATGCCGATCTGGAACACCGGCCGTCCCGGCCAGGCGTCCGCCACGTCGGCGTGCGCGTGGACGATCCGGGTGGCCAGGTCGTCCCCGCGCTGCGGCAGGACCGGCCAGCCGGCGGTGGCCCCGGCCAGCTCCACCGCGCCGACGGCGTCGGACAGCCGGCCGGCCAGCGCCAGCACCGGGGTCACCGCCTCGGTCGCGCGGATCGCATCGATGGTGTCCAGCAGGGCGGCGGCGGCGATCCGGGCCGCAAGGCGGGGCGTGGCGGGCGGGCAGAGCCGGGTCTTCACCGCCCCGGGCACCGGCGCCTTGGCCAGCAGCAGCAGCACGGTCACCGGGGACCGTCCACGGTGCGCAGCACGGCGGCGAAGTCGCGGGTGGCCCGCAGGGTGCCGCGGACCGAGCCGGAGACCTTGGAGCGGGTGCCGGCGGCGCGGGGTGCGTAGCTGACGTCCAGCTCGTGGATCCGCCAGCCCGCCGCGGCGGCCCGGATCAGCAGCTCCAGCGGATAGCCGAACGCCCGGTCGGTGACGCCCAGGCCGAGCAGCGCCTCCCGGCGGGCCACCCGGATCGGGCTGAGATCGCGCAACGGCACCCCCCGCTGCCGCAGCAGGGCGGCGACCAGCGCCGTACCGGCCCGGGCGTGCCAGGGCCAGACGCCGAGGCGTACCGGCCGGCGGCGGCCCACGGCCAGGTCGGCGACGTCCTCGGTGACCGGGGCGACCAGGGCGGGCAGCTGCCGCGGGTCGAACGAGCCGTCCGCGTCCAGCACGCAGACCAGCTCGGTGTCGGCGGCCTCGATCCCGGCGTGCACGGCCGCGCCGTACCCCCGGCGGGGTTCGCGGACGACCCGGGCGCCGTAGCGGGCCGCCACCTCGGGCGAGCCGTCGCGGGACCCGTTGTCCACCACGATCGCCCGGTAGCCGGGTGGCAGCGCGGTCAGCACCCCGGGCAGGGCGGCGGCCTCGTCGAGGCAGGGCAGCACCACGTCGATCTGAGTCGGCATGCCGCCGACGCTAGGTGCCGACGGGGCCGCCGGGACGCCGATCCGCCTTACGGAAGCCTTACCGTGCACCGATTCCTTACCGTCCGGTGACGGACCGGTGATTCGGCGGACGGGAGGGCCGCGGGGTGCGTACCGTCCGGTCGTCATGAGGCCCGCCACGCTGCCGCACCGCTCCCCCATGCCCCGGCCCCGACCCCGCCACGACCGGGGTGACCTGGTGGTGCTCGGCGTCGAGGCGGCGCTGCTGGCCGCGGCCGTGCTGGTGGGCGCGCTGCTCAACCGGCGGGGCGCCGGCCTGCACGCCGACGCCGCGCCGCTGTACGCCACCTGGTGGCCGCACGTCGGCTGGGGCACCCCGGCCGCGCTGGCGGTGGTGGTGCTGGTGCTCGGTCCCGGGCTGCGCTGGGCCGGCACCGCCCGCTGGGGTCCGCTGCTGGCCGGCGGCTGGGCCGCTTCGGTGGCCTGGACGCTGGCGCTGGCCCTGGTCGACGGGTGGTCGCGAGGGCTGGTCCGGCGGCTGACCGTGCAGGCGGAGTACCTGCACGAGGTGCCGCGCGTCGGCGACGTCGGGGCCACGCTGGCCGGCTTCACCGACCGGATCCTGGACTTCCGGCCGGACTCGTGGTCCACCCACACCGCCGGACATCCGCCGGGCGCGCTGCTGGTCTTCGTCGGCCTGGACCGGATCGGGCTGGGCGGCGGGACCGCGGCGGCGCTGGCCTGCGTCCTGGTCGGGGCGACGGTCGCCGTGTCCGTGCCGGTGGCGCTGCGGGCGCTCGGCGCCGAGGCCCAGGCCCGGGCGGTGCTGCCGTTCCTGGTGCTGCTGCCCGGCGCGGTCTGGGTCGGCGCCTCCGGCGACGGCGTCTTCGCCGGGGTGGTCGCCGCCGGCCTGGCCCTGCTCGCGGTACGCGGGCCCGGGACGGCCCTGCTCGGTGGGCTGCTGCTCGGCTACGCCCTCTACCTGTCGTACGGGTTCGTGCTGCTCGGCCCGCTGGCCCTGGTGGTGCTGGCGCTGCGGCCGGCGCGACGGTGGGCCGCGCTGCTCGCCGGCGCCACCGGGGTGGCGGTGGTGGTAGGGGCGTTCACCCTCGCCGGCTTCTCCTGGTGGCAGGGGTACGACCGGCTGGTGGTCCGCTACTACCAGGGCTGGGCCGCCGACCGCCCGTACGCCTACTGGGTGTGGGCGAACCTGGCGGCGCTGCTGCTGTCGGCGGGGCCGGTGCTGGGCCCGGCGCTACGCCGGACAGCCCTCGCCGGCCGGGACCGGTGGCGGTCGACGTCGCAGCGGATCCCGGCGCGGGCGCGCGACCTCGGACCGACCGTGCTGCTGCCGGCCGCCGCCGCCCTGGCGGTGGTGGCGGCCGACCTGTCCGGGATGAGCAAGGCCGAGGTGGAGCGGATCTGGCTGCCGTTCACGGGGTGGCTGCTGGTGGCCGTGGCGCACCTGCCGGAGTCCTCCCGACGGTGGTGGCTGGCCGGGCAGGCGCTGACCGCCCTGGCCGTCAACCACCTGCTGCTCACCGTCTCCTGATCTCGGCCACCGGCGGCGCGGACGACGGACCGGGCGGTCAGGCCGCCACGGCGGCCGGTTCGCGCAGCGGGTCCGAGGCGAACGCGGTGACCCCGTCGACGAAACCGACCCGGGCGGTGTAGCCGAGCAGCTCCCGGGCCCGCCGCGGATCCGCGGTGACGTGCCGGACGTCCGCGGCCCGGGCGCCCCCGACCACCTCCGGCGGCGGCCCGCCCATCGCCCGGGCCAGCGCGCCGGCCAGCTCGCCGACGGTGTGCGGCTCGCCGGAGCAGACGTTCACCGGCACCAGCCCGTCCGGGGTGGACGCCGTCAGGGCCAGCACGTTGGCCCGGGCCACGTCGGTGACGTGCACGAAGTCGCGCCGCTGGCCGCCGTCCTCGTACACCCGGGGTGGCTGCCCGTCGGCGAGCGCCGAGCGGAAGATCGAGGCGACCCCGGCGTACGGGGTGTCGCGGGGCATCCGGGGCCCGTACACGTTGTGGTAGCGCAACGCCCACACCCCGCCGCCGGTCTGCCGCGCCCACGCGCCGGCCAGGTGCTCCTGGGCGAGCTTGCTGGCCGCGTACGTGCTGCGCGGCTCCAGGGGCGCGTCCTCGGGCACCAGGTCGGGGCGCAGCGGGCCGGAACAGTCCGGGCAGGTCGGGTCGTACCGGCCGGCGGCCAGGTCGGCGGGGCGGCGCAGGGCGGGCCGCACCACGCCGTGCCGGGCGCAGCGGTAACGGCCCTCGCCGTAGACGACCATCGAGCTGGCCAGCACCAGCCGGGACACCCCGGCCCGGTGCATGGCGGCGAGCAGCACCGCCGTGCCGAAGTCGTTGTGGCTGGCGTAGTCGGGGGCGTCCGACGGATCCAGCCCGTGGCCGACCATGGCGGCCTGATGGCAGACCGCGTCCACCCCGGGCAGCAGCCGGTCGAGCAGCTCAGGGTCGCGTACGTCGCCGATCACCGGTTCGTGCCGCCGCGACCAGTCGGGCAGCGCGCCGCCGTGCGCCTGGGGCAGCAGGGCGTCCAGGCAGACCACCTGGTGCCCCTCGGTGACCAGCAGGTCGGCGACCTGCGATCCGATGAAACCGGCCGCGCCGGTGACCAGTACCCGCATTCCGGTCACGGTAGGGCAGCCCGAGGCGACCGGAGGCCGGTTCCGGGTGGACGTCAGCACTCCGTAAGGGCCTGCGGCGGTAAGGCTTCGGTAATGCGGCAAAGCGGACCGGATCGAAGCGGCGGCGGCTAGCGTCCGGCGCAGGACCGCTGCACCGCACGGTCGTCACCGACCGCGAAGGAGGGACCGTGTCCCCGCACCCACCAGCCGCCGGGCCCGGCGACCGGGCGCCGACCACCCCGGCGTACGGCTTCCCCGCAGGACTGTGGCGCGGCCTGGAGCGGCGCCGCCCGCCCGGGGTGGACGCCGTGGCCGCCGCCTGGCGCAGCCCGGTACGCGGCCCGTGGCTGACCTCCGTCCTCGGCGCGGCGCTGCTGGTGGCGCTGCCGCTGGTGGTGGTCACCGGGCTGCTCGACTGGATCGCCTACGGTCCCCGGCTGGGGCAGGCGTTCCCCCGCGACGTGGGTTGGCTGCACCCGCCGGTCTTCGACTGGCCGACCCGGCCGGCGTGGCTGTTCCGGGTCACCCAGGGGCTGCACGTGACGCTGGGCATCGTGCTGGTGCCGGTGGTGCTGGCCAAGCTCTGGTCGGTGGTGCCGAAGCTGTTCGCCTGGCCGCCGGCCCGCTCGCCGGCCCAGGTGCTGGAGCGGCTGTCGCTGCTGCTGCTGGTCGGCGGGATCCTGTTCCAGACGGCCACCGGTCTGCTCAACATCCAGTACGCGTACCTGTTCGGCTTCGACTTCTACACCGCCCACTGGTACGGCGGGTGGATCTTCACGGTGGCCCTGGTCACCCATGTGGCGATCAAGCTGCCCCGGATGGTGACCGCGCTGCGCGGGCCGGGCTCTGCGCGTACCCCGGTGGCGACGACCACCCCGGAGCCGCCGGATCCGGACGGCCTGGTGGCCCGCCGGCCCGTCCCGGCGACGGTCAGCCGGCGCGGCGTGCTGGCCCTGACCGGCGGTGGCGCGCTGCTGCTGGCGGCGTTGACCGTCGGGCAGAGCGTGGACCCGCTGCGCCGCACGGCGCTGCTGCTGCCCCGCGGCCGTCGGCCCGGTCCCGGGCCGAACGGCTTCCCGGTCAACCGCAGCGCCGCCGCGGCGGGCGTCGACCCGGCCGACACCGGCACCGGCTGGCGGCTGGCCCTGCGCGGCGCCGACCGCACCGTGGCCCTGGACCGGACCGCGCTGCTGGCCCTGCCGCAGCACACCGCCCGGCTGCCGATCGCCTGCGTGGAGGGCTGGTCGACGGAGCAGACCTGGACCGGGGTACGCCTGCGCGACCTCGCCGCGCTGGTCGGCCCGCCCGACCCGGCCACCGCCCGGGTCCGGTCGCTGGAACGCGCCGGCCTGTTCAACCAGGCGGTGCTGCACGCCGGGCAGGTCGGCGACGGTGACGCGCTGCTGGCCCTGCGGGTCAACGGCGTCGACCTGGCCCCCGACCACGGCTTCCCGGCCCGGATCGTCGTGCCGGCGCTGCCCGGCGTGCACTGCACCAAGTGGGTCCGGGAGATCACCTTCGCCGGGCGCGACGATGCGTGAGCCGCGCGGCGGGCACGGCGCGGGGCTGCGTGAGCCGCGCCGCAGCTACCGCACGGCGGCGCGTGGGCTGCGCCGAGGCTACGGCGCGGCACCGTGGCACCTGCTGCTCCTGCTCGGCTGCTTCACCGTCGCCGGCTGGATCGCACTGCGGCTGTCCGGGGAGCCCTCCGCGCCCCGGATGCTGCTGTGGTTCCTCGGCGCGGTGGTCGCCCACGACCTGGTGCTCTTCCCGCTCTACGCGGTGGCGGACCGGGGCCTGCGCGCCGTCATCGCCGACCCGGCGCTGATCAACCACCTGCGGGTGCCGGCGCTGGGCGCCGGGCTGCTGCTTCTCGTCTACCTGCCCGGCGTGCTGGGCCTCGGCGACGGAACGTACGTCGCGGCGACCGGCCTGACGCCCCGGGTGATGGTGGGCCGGTGGCTGGCGGTCAGCGCCGGGCTGTTCGCGCTCAGCGCCGTGACGTACGCGCTGCGCCGACGACGGCGCTGACCGGCCACCGTCACCGGGCGATCGGCGGGCGGGTACGACCCCGCTTCAACTCGAAGAACCCGTCGGCGCCGGTCACCTGGAGCACCCCGTCCCAGAGCCGGCCGGCCTCCTCGCCGCGCGGGACGGGGGTGAGCACCGGCCCGAAGAAGGCGTTCAGCCGCCCGTCCGCTCCGGTCACGTGGATGGTGGGTGTGCCCAGGTCCTCGCCGACCGGGTCCAGTCCGGCATGGTGGCTGGCGAGCAGCGCCTCGTCGTGGTCGGTGGTGTCGGCCACGTCGGCCAGCTCCGCCGGCAGCCCCACCTCGGTCAGGGCGTCGACGTACAACGGCCGGCCGATCGGAGTCCGCTGGTGGTGGATCCGGTTGCCCAGCGCCGTGTAGAGGTCGCGCAGCACGTCGTTGCCGTGGGCCGCCTCGGCGGCGACGGCGACGCGTACCGGGCCGAGGCCGGGGCGCAGCCACTCCCGGTACCACTCCTCCAGTCCCTCCCGCCCGTCGTTGAGGACGGACAGACTCATCACGTGGAAGCGCACCCGCACGTCGCGAACCCGTTCGACCTCGAGCAGCCAGCGGGAGGTGTTCCAGGCCCAGGGGCAGCGGGGGTCGAACCACATGTCGACGTCGGTCACGGCGTCTCTCTTCCTGTGTCGCGGGTGGTAGCGGATCTCAATCTAGAAACAGGATTGGCCCCGGCCAAGCGCCAATCGAAGGGCTGATGATTGGGCCAATGTAGGCTCCTGGCGTGGAGATCCAGATCAGCCTGGCGGGTCGGGGTGACCGGGCGGCGCGGATCTACCGGCACCTGCTCGAGGCGATCCTCGACGGACGACTGCGGCCCGGGGAGCGGCTCCCGCCGACCCGTGAGCTGGCGGCGCGGCTGGCGGTCTCGCGCAACACCGTCGCCGCCGCGTACGACCGGCTGACCGCCGACGGATTCCTGGCCGGACGGGTCGGGGCCGGCACCTTCGTGGCCAACGCGCCGGTCGGACCGACGCCGGGGCGCCGGGCGCCGGCCGGGCGGGGCGTGCTGCCACGCGGACACTGGCGCTCCCTGCCCGGCGCGAGCACCCCCACCCCGCCCGGGCGGTACGACTTCACCGTCGGTACGCCCGACCCCCGGCTCTTCCCGCTCGACACCTGGCGGCGGCTGGTGGCGAACCAGTTGCGCATCGGCGCGATGGCCGGCGGCTACGGCGACCCGGCCGGCCACGCCGGGTTCCGCGAAGCCGTCGCGCGGTACGCCGGGGTGGCCCGCTCGGTGCGGGCCCGGGCCGACGACGTGCTGGCCACCACGGGGGCACAGCAGGCGCTGGACCTGGTCGGCCGGGTGCTGATCGAACCGGGTGACTGCGTGGCGGTCGAGGATCCCGGCTACCCGCCGGCCCGGGCGCTGTTCCGGTCCATGGGCGCGGTGGTGGCCGGTGTGCCGGTGGACGACGAGGGGCTGGTGGTGGACCTGCTGCCCACCTCGGCCCGACTGATCCACACCACGCCGTCGCACCAGTTCCCGCTGGGCACCCCGATGTCCCTGCGCCGACGGGCGGCGCTGCTCGACTGGGCGCAGCGGCACGGTGCGGTGGTGGTCGAGGACGACTACGACAGCGAGTTCCGCTTCTCCGACCGCCCGCTGGAGCCGTTGCAGAGCCTGGACCGCGGTGGCCGCGTGGTCTACGTCGGGTCGTTCTCCAAGACGATGCTGCCGATGCTGCGGCTGGGTTTCCTAGTGGCGCCGGAGTCACTGCGGCCGGCCCTGCTGGCCGCGAAGCGGCTCACCGACTGGCACGGTGACCTCACCACCCAGGGCGCGATGGCGCAGTTCATGGCCGAAGGGCTGCTGGCCCGGCACATCCGGCGGGCCAGCCGGGAGTACGCCGCCCGGCACGAGGAGATCGCCGCCCGGCTGGACCGGGACTTCGCCGACTGGCTGGTCCGCGTGCCGTCGGCCGCCGGCCTGCACCTGGCCGCCCGGCTCGCGCCGGGCGCGGACGTCGACGTGGCGGCGGTACCGGCGGCGGCCCGCTCGCGTGGCGTCACCGTCGAAGACCTGGACCGCTACCGGGTGGACGCGGACGCGGCCGGCCTGGTGCTCGGGTACGGACGGATCGACCGGGCCCGGATCGGGCCGGGGCTGGACCGACTCGCCGCGGCGTTCCGGGCGACCGCCGACGCCGACTGAACGACCCCCCGGCTCAGTCGGCGTCGCTGGGTTCCGCGACGATCGCCCGCAACCGGGCCCGACCCCCGGCGACGAAGGCCGGGTAGGGGTAGGCGTGGCGGGTCAGGGCCGGCAGGTCCCAGGTCGTGAACGCCGGGCTGCTCTACCTGGTCCATCTGCCCGGCGTGCTGGGCCTCGGCGACGGAACGTACGTCGCGGCGACCGGCCTGACGCCCCGGGTGATGGTGGGCCGGTGGCTGGCGGTCAGCGCCGGGCTGTTCGCGCTCAGCGCCGTCGGGTACGCGCTGCGCCGGGCCCGGCACCGGGGCGGAGGTCCCGCGACCGGAAGCCGGAAGGACCTGCCGCGACGCCGGTGACGGGTGTCTGCTGGGTGGGAGCGACAGGGGGTGACCGGGATGAGCCAGACACAGGGCGTGACGACGATGGACGTCAGGTTCGTGGCGGGCGAGGCGTACGAGGTCACGGTGCGGGGGCACCGGGTGACCGTGGACCAGCCGGTCGGAGACGGTGGCGCGGACCAGGCGCCCACGCCGACGGAGCTCTTCGTCGCGTCGCTGGCCACCTGTGTGGCGTTCTACGCCGGCCGGTACCTCGACCGGCACGGGCTGAGCCGGGAGGGCCTCGGCGTCACGGCATCCTCCCGGATGGCCGCGGATCCGCCGGCCCGGGTGGCGGAGGTCCACCTGGCGGTGCGGGTGCCGCCGGACTTCCCCGAGTCGCGGCGGTCGGCCCTGCTGGCGGTGGTCTCCCACTGCACGGTGCACAACAGCCTGGCCGCGCCGCCCGACGTGGTGATCGACGTGGCACGGCCCTGACCGGTCACCGGCTTCCGGCCCGCCAGCGGCTCAGTGGTCGGCGGAGTCGGCGAGGATCGCCCGCAGCCGCGCCCGGCATTCGGCGACGAACTCCGGGTAGGTGTGCCAGTAGTAGGAGACGCCGCTGACCCCGACCGCGATCGCCCAGGCCCGGGCCCGCGCCCAGGTCGCGTCGTCGACCTTCAGGGCGTCGCGGTAGGCGTGGCGGGCCGGGGCCGGCAGGTCCCACACGGCGGCGTGTTCGGCGTCCGGAAGGCCGATCGAGAGGGCACCGAAGTCGATGACGGCGCACAATCTGCCGTCGCGTACCAGCAGGTTGGCCGGTCGCAGGTCGCCGTGCAGCCAGACGTGCGGGCCGGCGGGCTCGGGCAGCGCCAGCGCGGCTCGCCAGAGCCGGTGCAGGGCGTCGACGTCGAGTTCCCCGCCGACGGTGGCGCGGCAGTCCTCGAGACACCGGCTGATCCACTCGTCGCAGTCCCGCAGGCTGCCCCCGCGGTACCAGCTCAGGTCGCCCTGGCGGGTGGCCCCCATCAGGTCGATGTCGTGCAGTTCCCGCACGAAGGCCGCGAGGTCCGTGCCGAAGGCGGCCCAGTCCCCGACCGCGTCGGACCGGACCTCGCCGCCGTCGATCCACCGGTAGACCGACCAGGGCAGGGGGAACGCGGCGGTCGGTGTGCCGGCGTGCCGCGGTGCCGGCACGGGGCAGGTCAGCAGGGGGGCCAGTCGGGGCAGCCACTCCTGCTCCTTGCGTAGGGAGCCCGCCTTCTCGGCGGTACGCGGAAGCCGTACGAGCAGGTCGTCGCCGAGCCGGTACATGGTGTTGTCCGTGCCCGCTCCGGCAAACGACAGCGGGAGCCGCTGCCACTGCGGGCACTGCTCCCGCAGCACCGACCTGACGATCTCCTCGTCGACCGGGACCTCGTTCTCGTGCAGGCTCACGCGGGTGCTCCTTGGCTGGTGCCGGGCCGGCGGGGCGGGTGCCCGCCGGCCCGGCGAGGCTCAGTGGATGGCGACCGGCACCGGCGGCTGCTGCCCGCCCGGCTCGCCGTCGAGCAGGTGCGACGGCTCGCTGCGCCGAGGCAGGAACGCCGCCGGGATGAAGGTGAGCAGCACCAGTGCGAAGCCGACCCAGAAGGTGGTGGCGAAGGAGTTCGCCGCGAAGTCCAGGCCCCGCTCGATCAGCGACGGCGGCACCGGGAACTGCTGGGCCAGCTCGGGCCGCTGCTGCACGCCGATGGCCAACGCTGCCTCGGTGACCGGGTTGCCGCTCGGGTCGGTCGCCCCGGGGATCGGCTGGGAGCCGTTGAGCTCGTTGGTGAGGATCACCGACATCACCGCGGCTCCGATGGAACCGCCGATCTGCTGGAGGATGTTGACCAGCGTGGAGCCGCGGGCCACCTCCTGGGCCTGCAGCGTCTTCAGCGCCGACGTCATGATCGGCATCATCGTGCCGCCCATACCGAGCCCCATCACGAACAGCGCCCCGCAGAGCAGCCAGTACGAGGTGTCCGGGTCGACCTGGGTGAAGGCGAAGAAGCCGGCGGCGATGAGCACCAGGGCGAACGGCACCGTCCGGCCGACCGGGACCCGGTCGGCGAGCATGCCGGCGATCGGCATGGTGACCATCGCGCCGATGCCCTGCGGCGCCATCAGCAGGCCGGCGGTCAGCGTCGTCTCGCCCCGGATCTGCAGGAAGTAGCTCGGGAAGAGCAGCCCGGCGCCCATGAACGCGATGATGAACACGAACATGGTGACCGAGGCGATGGTGAGGCTGCGGTTGCGGAACAACCGCAGGTCGAGCAGCGGGTGCCGGGGCTTGAACGAGTAGGCGACGAAGCCGATCAGCAGCGCGGCGCCGACCAGCATCGGCAGCCACACCTCGGGGTCGGTGACGGTGCCCGCCTCGGGCAGCGACGAGACGCCGTAGAGGAACAACGCCAGGCCCGGGGAGAGCATCAGCATGCCGAGGAAGTCGAACGACTCCGACGGCTCCGGGGCGTCCCTGGGCAGCGCCAGCGCCGCGTAGACGAGGGCGACGGCGCCGACCGGGATGTTGATCAGGAAGATCCAGTGCCAGCTCGCCGTGTCGATCAGCCAGCCGCCGAGGATCGGGCCGCCGATCGGGCCGAGCAGCATGGGGATGCCGAGCACCGCCATCAGCCGGCCGATCCGGGCCGGGCCGGCGGCCCGGGTCATGATGGTCATGCCGAGCGGCATCAGCATGCCGCCGCCGAGGCCCTGCAGCACGCGGTAGCCGATCAGCTCCCCGATCGTGTCGGCGGTGGCGCACAGCCCGGAGCCGATGGTGAACAGCGCCAGCGCGACCATGTAGAGCCGCTTGGTGCCGAACCGGTCCGCGGCCCAGCCGCTGAGCGGGATCACCGTGGCCAGGGCCAGCGTGTAGGCCGTCATCGTCCAGGCGACCCGGGCGTACGACGCGTCGAACTCGGTCTGGAACGTCGGCAGCGCCACGCTGACCACGGTCACGTCGAGGATCGACATGATCGCGCCGAGCACCACGACACCGGCGATCTTGAGCACCGCGGCATCGAGCTTGTCGGATGTCCCGATGGGTTGTGAGGTCACGGAAACGGTCTCCTGGGTTCGGTCCGGTCGCCGGCGGTGGCGGCAGCACGCCGACGGGGGTGGGCGGTCACGCCTCGTGACCGACGTCCGCAGGCAGACTAACGACCACGACCGACACCCGACGTCCGAATTCCGGTTCCGTCGTCGTGTGGGCGGCCCCACCGGGCGGCAGGCCGCCGGGATTGTCCCGTCACACCCCGTTCGGCGCGGGCCGATGTGTCGGAGCGCACACTCCACACTGCACCACCGTCACCGCCCGACCGGCCGGTCAGCCCGGCGGCTGTCCCTGCACCGCGGCCAGGTCGTGCACCACGTCCCGGGTCGCCGGATAGAGCGTCCCGTACCCGGCGAACAGCCGGTCGTACAGCTCGGCGCGACTGCGGTCCGGGGTGACCGTGCGGGCCACCCGGGACCAGTCGGTGTCCGGCGGGACCAGGCCGGTGCCGATCGCGGCCAGCAGGGCGTCGCCGTAGCTCGCGCCGATGGTCTCGGCCGGCAGATGCTGTTCCCGCCCGGTGATGTCGCTGACCACCTGGGTCCAGAGCCCGGCCCGGGCGCCCCCGCCGACGGCGACGATCCGCCCCGCCGGGCCGCCGGCACTGTCGAGCAGGTCGACGATCTGCCGGATGCCGTAGCCGATTCCCTCGTACACCGCGCGGAACAGGTGACCCCGGCCGTGCCGCAGGCTCAACCCGGCGATGACGCCCCGCGCCGCCGGGTCGAAGATCGGGGTACGTTCCCCCGCGAAGTACGGCAGCAGGAGCAGCCCGTCGGCGCCCGGTGGGACGGCCTCCGCCTCGGCGAGCAGCTGCTCGTACGGCACTCCCCCGGTGAGCCGCTGCACCCACTCGGTCAGCAGGCCGGAGGTGGACATCCCGGCGGCCAGCGTGTACGAGCCGGGTTCCACGCCCGCGGTGGTCCAGAGCAGCGGGTGGGTACGCGGTGCCGACAGCACCTGGACGAAGAACATCGTCGAGCCGTACATCAGCATCAGGTCGCCGGGCCGGCGCACGCCGGCGCTGAACGCCTCGGCCCAGGCGTCGACGGTGCCGGCGCAGACCGGCGTGCCGGCCGGCAGCCCGGTCCGGGCGGCGGCGTCCCCGGTGACCGTCCCGGCCACCTGCCCCGGCCAGAGCAGCTCGGGAAAGCGCAGCCCGGGGGCGACGTCGGCGGCCCACTCGGGGTGCCAGCGCCGGGCGGACACGTCGTAGAGCGGGTCGCACTGGCTGGCGGTGTGCTGGTCCAGCACGTACTCGCCGGTGAGTCGGGCCACCACGAAGGAGCTGGAGTTGTACCAGCGGGTGGCCCGCTGCCACACCTGCGGCTCGTGACGCCGGACCCAGAGCAGCTTCGGCCCGACCGCCTGCGACGACAGGGCCGAGCCACCCCGGGCGACGATCTCGTCGGCGCCGTACCGCCGGGTCAGCTCGTCGATCTCGGCGGTGGCCCGCATGTCGATGCCGTACAGGATGGCCGGGCGCAGCGGCCGGACCTGGTCGTCGCAGAGGAGCAGGCACGGGCCGACACCGCTGACGCAGACCCCGGCGATCCGGCCGCCGGCCGCGGCGGCGGTCAGTTCCCGGCTGATCGCCACCACGTCGGCCCACCAGACCGCGTCGGCGTCCACCTCCGCCCAGCCGGGACGCGGGTAGGACACGCCGTGGGCGCGGGTGGCCGTGGCCACGATGGTGCCGTCCGGGCGGGCCAGCACCCCCTTGCTGCTGGCAGTGCCGAGGTCGATGCCGATCAGGTAGTCGCTCACGCCGTCGCCGTCCTATCCGGGGATCAGGGAGACCTTGACCGACCGGGAGCCGTCACCGACCAGGTCGAGGCCCTGCTGGAAGTCGGCCAGCGGGAGCTGGTGGGTGCAGATCCGGTCCATCGGCAGGACGCCGGACTCCAGCATCCGGATCGCCGCCGGCCAGCAGTGCGGGCCGAGGTGGGCGCCGCGGACGTCGAGTTCCTTGTCGTCGCTGATGATGCTCCAGTCGACGGTGACGTCGGAGCCGAAGACGCCGTACTCCACGTAGGTGCCGAGCTTGCGGAGCAGGTTGAGGCCCTGGCCGACGGCGGCCGGGTGGCCGCTGCCCTCCAGGTAGACGTCCGCGCCGTACCCGTCGGTCAGCCCGCGCACCACCTCCAGCGGGTCCTGCCGGGAGATGTTGACGGTGACGTCGGCGCCGCAGGCGGCGGCCAGGTCGAGGCGGTCGTCGGAGACGTCCAACGCCACCACGTGCGCCGGGGACTTCGCCCGCGCCCCGGCGACCATGCCCAGCCCGATCGGCCCGCAGCCGGCGACGACCACCACGTCGTCGAAGGTGATCCCCCCGCGTTCCACGGCGTGCAGCGCGCAGGACAGCGGCTCGGCGAACGCGGCGTGCGCCGGCGGCAGGTCCCGGGAGACCCGGTGTACCAGGGCGGCGGCCGGGAAGACCATGTACGACGCCATCGCGCCCGGGGTGCGGCGCTTGAAACCGTAGATGTCGTGCGGCCCGCACATCCAGTACTGGCCGCGCCGGCAGTACCGGCACTCCCAGCAGGGCACGATCTGCTCGGAGACCACCCGGTCGCCGACCTCGACGCCCCACCGGGCGCGGGCGGCGTCGTCCAGGGCGACCACCTCGCCGACGAACTCGTGGCCGGGCACCACCCCGGTCTCCGCCCACGCCGGCCGGGTGTCGTCGCCCCAGAACTTGCTCGCGCCGTGGTAGCACTTGAGGTCGCTGGCGCAGATGCCGACGGCCTCGACCCGGACCAGCGCCTCCCCCGGCCCGGGCACCGGCACCGGCACGTGCTCCAGGCGGTAGTCCTCGGGTCCGTGACAGACCACGGCTCGCATCGTCTCGGGCACGCCTGCTCCTCGGGGTGGGGGTGGGGTGGGGGTCATCCGGCGATCCCGTACCGCGCGTCGGCCTCGGCGAAGTGGCAGGCCACCCGGTGGCCGGCGGCCCGCTCGGTGAGTTCCGGCTCGACCTGCGCGCAGGTCGTCTCGGCCTTCGGGCAGCGGGTACGGAACCGGCAGCCCGACGGGGGCGACAGCGGGGACGGCACCTCGCCGCCGAGGACGATCTCCTCGGGGCGGTCGTTGCGCCAGTCGTCGACGGCCGGCGCGGCGGACAGCAGCGCCTGGGTGTACGGGTGGGCCGGGGCGCCGAACACCTCGTCGGTGCGGCCCTGCTCGACGAAGCGGCCGAGGTACATCACGGCGACGGTGTCCGCGACGTGGCGCACCACCCCCAGGTCGTGGGAGACGAAGACGTACGACACGCCCGTCTCGTCCTGCACCTCGCGCAGCAGGTTGAGGATCTGCGCCCGGATGGAGACGTCGAGCGCGGAGACCGCCTCGTCACAGACGATCACCTTGGGGCGTACGGCCAGCGCCCGGGCGATGCAGATGCGCTGCCGCTGGCCGCCGGAGAACTGGTGCGGTCGCAGGCCGCGCTGGCTGGTGCGCAGGCCGACCAGTTCGAGCAGCCGGTCGACCTCGGCGTCCCACCGCTCCCGGGGCACGATGCCGGGGTGGATCTGCCACGGCTCGCTGATCAGGTCCCGGACGCTCATCCACGGGTTGAGCGACGCGTACGGGTCCTGGAAGACCATCTGCACGTCGGGTCGCAGCCGGCGGCGGGTGGCCCGCGGCGCGGTGGCCAGGTCGACGTCGCCGAGGAGCACCTGCCCGCGGGCGGGCGGCAGCAGCCCGACGATGGTGCGGGCCAGGGTGGACTTGCCGCAGCCGGACTCGCCGACGATGCCGACGGTGCTGGCGGCCGGCACGGTCAGGTCGACGCCGGCCACCGCCCGGACCCGCCGGCCGCCGGAGAAGAGCCCGCCGGCGAGCCGGTAGTCGACGTGCAGGTCCCGCAGCCGCAGGACCGGGGTCGGTTCAGACATGTCCGCTCACCTCGCTGGTGTCGGCGCTGGGCCGGTCGGGGGCGTCGCCGACCACCTCGTCGGCGAAGTGGCAGGCGCTGGCGCGGGCCGGCGCGACGGGTCGCAGCGCGGGCACCTCCGTGCGGCAGCGGTCCCGGGCCATCGGGCACCGGGGGTGGAAGGCGCAGCCGGCGGGCACGGTCCGCGGGTCCGGCGGCTGGCCGCCGATGGCCTCCAGGGTCGCGCCCGGGCGCCGACGGTCGGGCACCGAACGCATCAACCCGACGGTGTACGGGTGGGCGGGGCGGCTGAGGACGTCACGGCTCGGCCCGGACTCGACGACCCGGCCGGCGTACATGACGACGACCTGGTCGGCGGAGCGGGACACCACGCCGAGGTCGTGGCTGATCAGGATCATGGTGAGTCCGCGGGCCTGCTTGCGCTCGGCCAGCAGCCGCATGATCTGCGCCTGGACGGTGACGTCGAGCGCGGTGGTGGGCTCGTCGGCGATGAGCAGCCGGGGTTGCAGGGACAGCGCCATGGCGATCATGACGCGTTGCCGCATGCCACCGGAGAACTCGTGCGGGTACGACCGGGCCCGGTTCGCCGCGTCCGGGATGCCGACCTCCACCATGGACTCGACGGCGCGGTCGCGGGCCTCGCGACGGCTCGCCCCGGCGCGGCGGCGGAACATCTCGGCGATCTGGTCGCCGACCCGGATGCACGGGTTCAACGCCGACAGCGGGTCCTGGAAGATCATGCTGAGTTCCCGGCCGCGCAGCGGCTGCCACTGGCGTTCGGTCAGCCGGGCGACCGGCGCGCCGTCGAGGACGATGTCGCCGCCGCCGACGGTGACGCCCGGGGGCAGCAGGCCCATCATGGCCAGCGCGGTCAGGCTCTTGCCGCTGCCGGACTCGCCGACGACCGCCACGGTCGTGCCGGCCGGTACGTCGAGGCTGACGCCGCGGACCAGGTCCACCGCGCCGGCGCCGCGGCCGAGGCTCAGCCGCAGGTCGGTGACGCGCAGCAGGGGCTCGGGGGTGCCGCCTTCGGACGGCCTGATGTCGGTCACAGCGCCGCCCTCGGGTCGGTGTGGTCGCGGTAGGCGTCGCTGACCAGGCCCACGGCCACGACCACCAGGGCGAGGGCCACGCCGGGCAGGGTGGAGATCCACCAGGCCGAGGAGAGGTAGTCGCGGCCGTCGGAGATGGTCGCGCCCCAGGAGGCCTGGGTGACGGGTACGCCGAGGCCGAGGAAGCTCAGCGAGGCCTCCCCCACCATGGCCAGCCCGATCTGCGCGGTGCCGGCCACCAGCAGCGGCGCCCAGCAGGACGGGAGGATGTAGCGGATCAGGATGCGCAGGTGGCCCACGCCCAGCACCCGGGCCGAGTCGACGTACTCCAGGGCGTGCACGGTGATCGCGGAGGCCCGGACCACCCGGGCGAAGATCACCCACCGGGTGACCGCCAGGGCGATGATGATGTTGGTGAGGCTTGGCCCGAGCACGCCGGCGATGAGGATGGCCAGCAGCACGCTGGGGAAGGCCAGCTGCACGTCGCCGAGGCGGGAGATCAGGGTGTCGGCCCAGCCCCCGAAGTAGCCGGCGAGCAGCCCGAGGACCAGCCCGACGAAGCCGCCGATCAGCACGGTGGCCAGGCCGACGACCACCGAGACCCGGCTGCCGGCGAGGATCTGGGCGAGCAGGTCGCGGCCGAGCTGGTCGGTGCCGAGCAGCGCCACCCCGCCGCCGGAGAGGCTGGCGCCGGGCGGCAGCAGCCGGTTGGGCAGGTCGGTCTCGGTGGCCGAGTAGGGCAGCAGCACCGGCCCGAACGCGGCGGCCAGCACCACCAGGGCGAGGAAGGCCAGGGAGATCCGGGCGCGCGGCGGGATCCGGCGGCGGGTCGGGGCGGACGCGGCGGGCGTCGGGGTGACGGCGGGTTCCCCGGCCGGGGCGCGGTCGGGGGCCTCCGCCGGGGAGGCGGGATGCAGGGTCATGACATGTGCTCCGGATTCAGCCGCGGATCCAGCTTGACGTAGAGAAAGTCGACCAGCAGGTTCAGCAGGACGTACGCGACGGTGATGGTCATGATGACCGCCTGCACCACCGAGTAGTCGCGGTTGGTGATCGAGTCGATCATCAGCGAGCCGATGCCGGGCCAGGCGAAGACCACCTCGATGATCACGGCGTTGGCGATGAAGTTGCCGACCAGCAGGCCGAGCAGGGTCACCACCGGGATCATCATGTTGCGCACCACGTGGCGGTAGAAGACCACCCGGCCGTCGACGCCCTTGGCGCGGGCGGTGCGGACGTAGTCCTTGCCCAGCTCCTCCAGCACGCCGTTGCGGACCAGCCGGGCCAGCCAGCCGAGGAACGGCAGCGCCAGGGTCACCGAGGGCAGCACCAGCGAGGCGACCGTGCCGTTGGCGGTGGCGGGCAGCACGTCCAGGGTGCGGGAGAAGACCAGGATCAGCATCACGCCGACCCAGAAGGTGGGCAGCGCCTGGCCGAGCAGCGTCGGCACGGAGATGGCCCGGTCGATCCAGGAGCCGGCCCGCCGGGCGCTGAGCACGCCGAGCGGGAAGCCGACCGCCACGGTGATCAGCAGCGCGAAGGCGGACAGTTGCAGGGTGGCCGGCAGCCGCTCCAGCACGTTGGCCAGGGCGTCGCCGCCGAGGCGCCAGGAGGTGCCGAAGTCGCCCTGGGCGACGCCCTGCAGGAAGGTGAGGTACTGCCGCAGCAGCGGCTCGTCGAGCCCGAGCTGGGTACGCAGCGCGGCGATGTCGCTCTGGCTGGCCGAGGCGCCGAGGATCAGCGCGGCCGGGTCGCCGGGGGCCACCCGGACGACCAGGAAGACCACGGTCAGCGAGGCCAGGATGATCAACACGGCCTGGGCGAGACGTTTCAGGACGAACCTGAGCATCAGCGGCTCCCGGGGTCGGCGGCAGTGGACTGCCGGTGGTTGGAGGAGCCCCGTACGACCAGCTCCCCGGGGAAGCTGATCCGGGTCCGGGGGGCGCCGGAGCCGCGCCGGCCGATCCGGGCGACGAGCTGGTCGACCGCGGCGGTGCCGACCTGCTCGGCGGGGAGCCGCACGCTGCTCAGCCCCGGGTCGAGGTAGGCGGAGAACGGGTGGTCGCCGAAGCCGACGACCGACACGTCCTCGCCCACCCGGCGGCCGGCCTCGGTCAGCGCCCGGTAGACCCCGAGGGCGAAGTAGTCGTTGCCGACGAGGATGCCCGAGCGCGGCGGCACGTCGGCCACCAGGCGCTGGGCCAGCTCGTACGCCTCGGCCGGCTCCCAGGGCAGGGTGTTGGCGGCGCGCCGCCGGGTCGGTACGCGCAGCACGCGTACCGACTCGGCCGGCACCCCCCGCTCGGTCAGCGCCCGGTCGAACCCGGCCATCCGGGCGCCCACCGTGGATATCGCCAGGTCCTCCTCCAGCAGGTACATCCGCTCGACGCCGCTGTCGAGCAGATGCAGGGTGGCCTGGTACGCGCCCCGCTCGTAGTCGATGCCGACCAGGTCGCAGTCGAGTTCCGGCAGGTCGCGGTTGACCAGCACCAGCTCGGTGCCGGCCGCCACCAGCCGCCGCCAGTGGTCGACCTCGGGCTGCACCGGCACCACCAGGGCCCCGTCGACGCCCCAGCGCCGCATCGACTCCACCGCGCGCAGCTCGTTGGCGTGGTTCTCCTCGGAGACCACCAGCAGCACCGAGTAGCCCAGCGTGCTGCCGCGCTGCTCGATGGCGCTGATCATGCGGGAGTAGAACGGGTTGGACGGGTTGGTGATGACCACCCCGATGGTCATGGCCTGGCCGAGGACCAGGGATCTGGCCATGGTGTTCGGGACGTAGCCGAGCCGGTCGGCCTCGGCCTTGATCATCGCCCGGGTCTCCTCGCTGACGGCGCTCTTGCCGGCCAGCGCGCGGGACACGGTGTTGACCGAGAGGCCGACCGAGGTGGCGATGTCTTGCAGGGTGACGCGTCGGGGTGAGTTCATGGCGACGTCGAGCGGCCGGTGGGGACCGCTCAGCCTCCCATCAGCACTGTGGACAGGTCGGGTTGGTTGCTGGGAACCGGCGTGAAGCCCCGCACCGTGTCGCGGACCGCGTAGGCGGTGGTGATGGTCGCCGGGAAGATCCCGACGGCATCGTCCCAGATCGTCTTGCACGCCTGGGCGTACAGGGCCTTGCGCTCGGCCTGCTCCGCCGAGCCGCGGGCCTTGGCCAGCAGCTCGTCCAGCGCCGGGTTGCGGTAGCCCATCCGGTTGGCCTTGGAGGTGTAGAGCCGGCCGAGGGTGAAGTCGGCGTCGCCGGTGGTGACCGTGTTGGTCTGCAGGTCCATGTCCCAGTCGAGCTTGTTGAGCCGCTCCAGCCAGGTCGCCTTCTCCACCTGCTGCGCCTCGACGGTGATCCCCACCTTGGCCCAGCTGGCGATCATCGACTGGGCCAGCTGGGAGATCAGCGGTCCACTGGTGGCGAACCACATCATCGAGGTCTTGAAGCCGCCGCCGAGGCCGGCCTCGGCGAGCAGCTGCTTGGCCCGTGCCGGGTCGTAGGCGTACGGCTGCTGCGGCGCGGCGCCGAAGACGGTGGACGGGATGGGCGAGTCCATCACCGTGGCGGCGTCGCCGTACAGGTCGCGGACGATGTTGTTGACGTCGACCGCGTGCCACATGGCGCGCCGGACCCGCGGGTCGGTGAAGGGCTTGCGGGAGCAGTTGAACCAGTTGAGGAAGTAGACGTAGCTCGGCACCCGGTCGACCTTGACGCCGTCCTTGCCGGTCACGTCCCGGACCTGGTCCGGCGGCACCGGCCAGAACGCGTCGACGTCGCCGGTGAGCAGCGAGGTGATCGCGGTGGAGGTCTCCGCGATGTACGGCAGCTCGACCGCCGGGCTCTTGGCCGCGTCCCCCCAGTAGGTGTCGGCCTTGACCAGGCTGAGCTTCGACGACGGCGCGAAGGCGTCCACCTTGTACGGCCCGCTGCCGATCGGCTTGCGGAAGAAGCCGGGCTCGGCCAGCCGCTTGGCCGGCGGGATGAACAGCAGGGTCAGGTTGACCAGCAGGGTGCCCAGCGGCCCGTCGGTGCGGACGGTGACCGTGGTCGGGTCGGTCGCCTCGGCCGACTTCACCGAGCCCCACAGGGCCGAGAGGTTGGTGGTGGTGTCGATCGCCTTGCGGATCGAGGCGACCACGTCCTCGGCGGTGAGCTTGCTGCCGTCGTGGAAGGTGACGTCGTCGCGGAGCTTGAACACCCAGGTCTGCGGGTCCGGCCGGGCCCAGGAGGTCGCCAGGGCAGGGCCGTAGCCGTCGCCCTGGCGGCGCACCAGGGTGTCGAAGATGAGCCGGCGGGCCATCAGGGCGGGCTCGTCCACCGTGGTGTTCGGGCTCAGCGGGTCGAGGTCGGTGATCGGCTGTGCGAAGCAGACCTTGAGGGCGGCCTTCGCCTTCTCCGCGTCGCCGCCGGCCACCCCGCAGGCCGCCAGGTAGGTGCTCGCCGCTCCGATGCCGGCGACGGTCAGGAACCGCCGGCGGTTGATGGTGGTGTGGTTGTCCATCGCCTTCTCCTCAGAAGGGTTGGGCCGTCGGCGACGCGGGAGGCGTCGTCAGGCCTTGAGCGCGAGATAGATCAGGGTGGGCACCTGGGTGCCGGCGGAATCGCCGTGCACGGTGGCGCGCAGTCGCAGCCAGCCGCCGAACTCGCGGCTGACCCAGGTGACCAGTCCGGCGGCGTCGACCGAGGTGGCCGGCTCGTCGAGGTCGACCCAGTTGAGGCCGTCCGGGGAGACCTGGACGGTGCAGTCGAAGCCGCTGACGCCGGCCGGCAGGTCGAGCACCCGCAGGAACCAGCGGGCCTCCCGGGCCCAGGCGACCTCGTAGGGCTCGGTGGTGTAGTGCGGACCGGTGATGCCGTCACGTTCGAGGACGGCCGTCATGGAGTTGTGCATTTTTTGTTGGCCTACCAATCCGTCGAGATAAGGACGGAGTCGAGGTACACGAAATTGCGTACGTTGGTGTGGGTGCGGACACTCACGTAGAAGTTGAGCAAATTGTTGAGCGAACCGTACGTTTCGTCGTAGGGGGGAACCGGAACGTCGGAGAGGTCCATGATCCGGTCGTTCACCTGAATTTCGACGTTGCGCCGGGTGCCGGTGTCGATGACCCAGCGAAGGTAATGCCAGTTGACCTTCGTCGGCACCTCGTTGTAGCACAGTTCCTGGCGCTCGCCGACCGGGCTCCAGTCGGCCGGGTCCGGCGCGGTGAAGTCGGCGGTGCGGGGCAGCTTCAGCTTGCCCTCGAAGTGCTCGCGCGGGGTCGGCTCGGGCACCGTCGGGTAGACCCACTGCTGGGTGAGGTTGTTGTCCAGATCGGTGTTCAGGTAGCGCATGACGGTGTGGTAGCGGGTGCCGTCGCAGATGTCGGTGGCCACGGTCAGGGCGCCGAACTGGGTCTCCGACGGGTGGAAGTTGGCGTCCCAACCGCTGCTGCCGGCCTGCTCAGCGGCCTGGTTCTCGTCCGACGCGGCCTCGGCGTTGTAGGAGAAGTAGGTCTCGAACTGCACCTTGCCCCGGCCGGCCATGGTGAGCCGGCGGATGGCGACCCCGGTGTGGCCGCTGACCGGCCTGGTGGCGACCTTCAACGCGTACGTGCCGCTCATGGCGCCGTGCGTGCCGATGTCGAAGAAGTTGCACGCGCTCAGCTGCGGCGGCCGGAAGTCGCGCATGTGGTCGTCGACGACGGAGAGGTCACCCTTCTCGTCGTGATTGCCGATCAGCTCCGTCCAGCCGTGGGTGCCGGTGTTGAAGTCGTCGTGGCAGAGGATTCTCGGCAGCGGGTTGAATCGGGACAGCCGCGGATCGGCGGCGATGGTCGCCCGCCGGATCTGCTCACCGATGTCAACGGTTTGAGGTGCCTGGGTCACGCTAACTCCGCTCGTCACCATTAACGTTCATGTGGCTCCGCCGTGAAAAGCGGCGGCATTAACGTTGAGATTGCTGCCAGGTTACGGGCGGCCCACAGGGGTGTCAAGGGATCGAAAATGCGCTTCCGGTGCCGGGTGACCGAATTGGTGACGGTCGGGGAACACCCGCCGACGGTGGGTGACCCGACGGCCCGACTGATGGCCGGGTGTCGGTTTCGTCCACCCGGCGGAGCCTGCCGACACTTTTTCGTCGGGCCGGAACGCACCGGGGCCCGGTGGCCGGCATCCGCCGACCACCGGGCCCCTTCGGGGCGGGATCAGCCGGCGACGGCGTACATCGCCTCGAAGCCCGCCCGGTACTGCTCGTACACCGAGGCGATGTTCGTCCGCACCATGGCCTCGTCGTTGCGGCGCAGCGAGGTGCGGTTGAAGTTGGGGCTGCCGGTCATCACGAACCGGGCGCCACCGTTCTCCACCAGCAGGAACTTGGAGTGGATACGGCCCGGCAGGGTCGAGGAGTTGAGTTCCCGCAGGGTGATGTTCGGGTGCGAGGACAGCAGCGCGTGGACCTCGTCGTCCATCAGGCCGTGCACGATCCGCACCTGACAGCCCCGCTCGGCGAGCGCGACGATCCGCTCGGCGATGCCGATCCGGTAGCTGTCCCACTCGGACATCCCGATCCGGATCGTGGCGTCCGCCCCGCAGCCGACCTTGTCCAACTGCTCGACGATCGGGTCACCCTCGGCGCGGGGGAAGAAGTAGGCGGTCACCGAACCGCCGGGCATGCCGGTGGTGACGGTCCGGTAGTAGTCCTCGGTGCGCCGCTCGGCCGCCAGGTCCTCGAAGTAGGCGTCGTAGGCGGCGTAGAGACGGTGGTTGCCGACCAGCGTCATCGCGTTGTTCCAGTAGGTGGCGGAGTTGACGTCGGTGAAGTTGGCCGACGACTGCACCACCACCTCGGACTGCCCGCCGGTGGTCGAGAACAGGTAGAACTTGTTGTGGTTGCCCTTGGTGCCGATGCAGGCGGCGGTGTTGCCCTCCGGGGAGAGCCCGGTGCACACGTGCAGCCACGACCCGCCCGAGCGGTCGGTGCCCAGCTCGGCGCGGAGTGCCTGCACGGCCGGGTTGGTCACCTGCCAGCCGTCGAGGACCAGCTGCACGTCGACGCCGCGCCGCCGGGCCGCGATCAGCTCGCCGGCGAAGTCCAGCCCGGCGGCGCCGGAGATGACGAAGTGGGCGATCCGGATCCGTGAGCCGGCGGGCGCCTGCCGGACCAGGCCGCAGATCTGACGTACGACGGCGGTGGGGTCACCCGCGGCCGGGTTGTTGAGCACGGCGCCGGTGGTCACCGGGTTGGTCGGGGCGCCCTGACAGGGCTGGGACACCGTGCTGGCGGCGGCGGGAACCGCGGCCAGCGTCGACAGCAGCGTCGCCGAGGCGGCCGTGGCCAAGATCGTCGGAATACGCACAGGTGTTCTCCGTTCGGGAGACAGGGATGGAGGCTCGGCCGGAGGAGGCGGGAACCGGGGAACGATCGCGCGCAGGAGATCCTCCGGGATCGCGCGACCAGCCAAGCACGGCTGGAACAGGCCCGAGCAACGATGACATTAACGTTCATGTAACAGCGACCACAACCCTCCTCTGTGGTCACCGGCCGGGCACCCTCGGTGCCGGAGGCCGTCCCACCTGCACCGGAGTCCACCGGCGGGAGCAGGATCCGGGCCACAACGACGAGCCCGCTTCCACGTCCGGGACCGAGTCCCGGTTTGTCACGCGACTGTCATACCGCCGCGCGGTGACCGCCACACGGGCCGGTGAGGGTGGCATCCGGAAGAGCCCGCAACGGAGAGGACGGAGCTGTGACAACGCCACCGCCACCGCCACCGCGCCGGCTCGCGCTGGTCGAGGTGCGCATCGACGAGGACGACCTGACCCAACTGTCGGAGACCCGGGCCTGCTTCGACCGGTTGCTGGCCCTGCGGCCCGGCCGGGTGGAGGTCGACCTCTCCGGCTGTCGGTGGCTGGACCTCGCCGCGCTCCACCTGCTGCGCGACGTGCACCGGCGGCTGACCGGGGCCCGGGCGGTCCTCGCCGTACGCGCCGCCGACCCCGACGTGCGCCGCGCGTTGCGAGCGGCCGGACTGGAGCCCTCGCTCCCGGTCCCGGCCGGCCAGGAAGGGAGAGTGGGATGACCGTCGTTCCGAACGACGACCGGATGACGCTGATCTGCGACAGCTGCGGCGACACCGTCTCGGCCGCCGCCACCGTGCTGCCGGACCCCGAGGTCGTCTGGACCCTCATCTCCGAGCTCGGCTGGAGCGGCTCGCCGTTCGCCACCGGGTCGCACCGCTGCCCGTACTGCAGCCTCCAGGAGCCGGCCGACGCCGGCCGACCGGCCTGCGCCGGGCACGGGCCGGGCGGCATCGTCGGCATCGACCATCTCGGCGACGTCACCGTGGTCACCGCGACCGGCGACATCGACCTGGACAGCGGCGACACCCTGCGCGCCGCCCTGCGGCACGCCGCCGACATGGGCGGTGACGTGGTGGTCGACCTGAGCCGGGTGCACATCATCGACTCGACCGGGCTCGGCGTGCTCGTCCGCGCCCACCGTGACGCCCGGGACCGGGGAGCCCGGCTCTGCCTGGCGGGACCGTCCCGGTTCGTCCGCACCGTCCTGCACACCATGCGACTGGACGGGCTCTTCCCGACCTTCGACACCGCCGCCGCAGCCGTCGCGGCCCTGTCGGCCACCGAACCGACGCCGGCGCACACCCGCTCCTGAGCTCCCACCGCGCTGGCCCGGCGGCCCGGCGCGGCGTCCGTCCCCGCTGCCGAGGAGGCTTGTTCCCCGTGGTGATGTTCTGGCCGTTCCCCGACGATCACACCTGGGGCGGCGCGGCCGGCGTCCCGGACCTCGGGGACGACGACGCGCGGATCGCCACGGCGGTGGCCCGCCTGCTGGCCACCCACGCGGCGACCCGCCGGCAGCGGCTCACGGTGAGCGCCCAGAACCGGGTGGTCATCCTCACCGGTGCGGTCAGCGACCCGCACGCCCGGCGGATCGCCGGCACGCTGGCCTGGCAGGCCCCGGGCGTGGCCGACGTGTGCAACGCGCTGCGGCTGCCCACCCCCCGGCAGCGGGCCTGACCGTCGCGGGTGGGTGGCCGCGACGGCGCCGGCCGCCGGCCGTACGCTGAAGAGATCATGGCAGATCGCCGCACTCACAACCTTCGTGCCGTTCTCGGGGCGCCCGCGTTCCGCCGGCTGCTCGGCGTCCGACTCGGCGGCCAGTTCACCGACGGGGTGTTCCAGGCCGCCCTGGCCGGCAGTGTGCTGTTCAACCCGGACCGGCAGGCCACCCCTACCGCGATCGCGCTGGCCGCGGCGGTGCTGGTGCTGCCGTACTCGCTGGTGGGCCCGTTCGCGGGCGTGCTGCTGGACCGGTGGAGCCGCCGGTCGGTGATCTGGTGGACGAACGTGCTGCGGGCCGGGCTGGTGCTGCCGATCGCCGCGCTGGTCCTCGTCGGCGACGAGGGCGGGCTGTTCTTCACCGCGACACTTGTCGTGATCGGCCTGGGCCGGCTGCTGCTGTCGGGCCTGTCGGCGGCCACCCCGCACGTGGTCACCGACGACCGGCTGGTCACCGCGAACGCGGTGGCGGGCACCGCCGGCTCGGTGGCGTACTCACTGGGCATGGGGTGCGCGCTGGCGCTGCTGCGCACGGTCTTCCCGGCCGGCAACCACGGGTACGCGGCCCTGGCGCTGCTGGCGCCGGTGGGCTATCTGGCCTGCGCCGTGGCCGCCCGGGCCTGTTTCACCCGTGGGCAGCTCGGCCCGGACGAGGTGGTGCCGCACCGGCCCGGCCTGGCCGGGGAGGCCGGCGCGGTGCTGCGCGGCATGGTCGACGGGGTCCGACACCTGGGCTCGGCGCGGGGCGCCGCGTACGCGATGGCCGCCCAGGCCGGCTTCCGGGTGCTGTTCGGGGCGCTGGCGCTGGCGCTGCTGCTGCTGTACCGCAGCGTCTTCGGCGCCGACGACCTGACCGGCGCGTCCACACAACTGGGTCTGGTCTTCGCCGCCGGGGCGCTGGGGGTGCTGGCGGCGGCCACCGTCACCCCGCCGGTGTCTCGGCGCGTCGGTGGCTGGCGCTGGGTGACCGGGCTGCTCACCGCGGTCGCGCTGGCCGTGCCGGTCTTCGGGCTGCCGTTCGCTCCCCCACTGTTGATCATCCTGGTCCTCGTGGTCAACGTCGCGGGGCACGGCATCAAGATCGTGGTGGACACGATGGTGCAGCACGAGTGCGCCGACGCGTTCCGGGGTCGGGTCTTCGCGGTCAACGACACCGTGTTCAACCTGGCGTACGTGGTCGGCATGGTCGGCGCGTCGAAGTTCCTGCCGGTGGACGGGCGCTCGTCGGCGCTGCTGGTGGCCGCCGCCCTCGGCTACGCGGCGCTGGCCGGGGCGTACGCGCTGGCGGCGGGGCGGTGGGCCCGGCGGGCCGGGGACGACATCGCCGACCCGGAGCGGATGGCGCTGCTCAGCCACCGCTGAGGCCACCGGCGGCGAGCCGCGGCCCGGCACCCACCGGCGTCTCGGCCGTCGGTCGACCGAAACCCGGTCGACCTGGTGGCCGACCACCGAATACATTCCGGTCCGACCGATCCGGTCGACCGGCGCCCGAGCGGGGAGGAAGCTTATGATCCGCGCGATCACCGCGGACGACGCGTCCGACGTGGTGACCCTGGCGGTCGCCGCCGAACTGTTCGCGCCGGACGAGGCCGGCATCGTGCGGCAGATGATGGCGGACTATGTCGCCACCCGGGCGGCCGAGGGTCACCGGTGTCTGGTCGACGACCGCGACGGTCGGCTGGTCGCCGTCGCGTACTACGAACCCCTGCCCGCCACCGACCGGACGTGGGAGCTCACCATGATCGGCGTCGACCGAGAGCACCACCGGCGGGGTCTGGGCACCGGGCTGCTGGAGGCCGTGGAGGCCGACCTCGCCGGGCGGGACCAGCGGCTGCTACTGGTCGAGACGTCGGCGACCGCCGCCTTCGACCGCGCGCGGGCCTTCTACCTGGCGCGTGGCTACGACGAGGAGGCGCGGGTCCGGGACTACTACCAGGCCGGCGACGACATGGTGCTGTTCCGCAAGGCTCTCGTCCCGGCCTCCGCCGACATCTGAGGGCGCCACGAATCGGGCTGGGTGAGGGTCACCGGACGAAGGAGGCCGCCGTGCGCAGGATCCGCTACCACGAGTACGGCGGCCCCGAGGTGCTGCGCCTGGAGGAGGCCCCCGAGCCGGTGCCCGCGCCGGGCGAGCTGCTCGTGCGTACCAGCGTTATCGGGGTCACCCTGCCGGGGGTACGCCGGGTGCGCGGCGACGGCGCGTCGGCGCCCCTGCCGGCGGTGCTCGGCGGCGAGGTAGCCGGCCGGGTCACCGCCGTGGGCGCCGACGTCACCGGGTTCGCCGTCGGCGACCGGGTCACCGCGTTGGCGTTCGCCGGCGCGTACGCCGACACGGTGGTCGTACCGGCCACGATGGCCAGTCTCGTCCCCGACGGCGCCGCCGACTCCCTCGCCGTGGCGCTGGTCCGCAGCGGGCACGTGGCGCTGGGTGTGCTGGCCACCGCCGCCGTCGCGGAACACGAGTCCGTGCTGGTCACCGGCGCGGCCAGCGGGGTCGGTCATCTGGCCGTGCAACTCGCGAGGCTGGCCGGCGCCGCCCGGGTGGTGGCCGCCGTCAGCAGTCCGGCCAAGGCGCCGTTCCTGCGCGGGCTCGGCGCCGACGAGGTGGTCACCTACGACGACGGGCGGTGGGGCGAGCCGGTCGACGTGGTCCTCGACGGGGTGGGCGGCGACCTGCTGCCGCGCGCCCTGGCGGCCGTACGGCCCGGCGGCCGGCTGGTCTACTTCGCCTCCGGTGGCGGCACCGTGTCGGCGTCGGACCTGCTGGCCGGGGCGAAGACCGTGACCGGCTTCGCCACCGCCCGCTTCGCCGCCACCCGACCCGACGAGTACGCCGCACACCACCGGCGGCTGTGGGAGCTGGCCCTGGCCGGCCGGCTGCGACCCGCCGTACACGCCGAACTGCCGCTGACCGCCGCCGCCGAGGCGCACCGGATCATCGAGGCCCGGGCCAACCTTGGCAAGGTGGTCCTTCGCCCCTGACCACCGGTCCGTTCAGCGGGCCACCGCGTACGCCAGCGGCAGCGGCGCCTGCCCCTGCCAGCCACCGGTCAGCCGGGCGCCCGGCAGACCAGGGTCGGCGCCGAGCCGCCGCAGCACCGACAGTTCGACGGTGTCGGCGACGACCCGGGTCGGATCGCCGTCCTCGACCCGCTCGACCGTCCGCACCCGGGGCGCGTCCGCTCCGGCGCCGTCGGCGGCGATGCTCATGCTGGCCGCCCGCCGCTCCAACCGGCCGTCGACCTCGAAGTGCTCCTCCGCCTGGCCGCCGTCGGCGAGGATCGCCCGGGCCAGCGCGTCGGCGTAGACCGGGTCGCCGCAGGCGTCGTACACCCAGCGGCGGCCCAGCACGGAGTGCTCGCAGGTGCCGACCAGCCAGCGCTCGGCCCCGGTCAGCGGCGACCCTCGGTAGGTCAGCGGCACCTGGTGGACCGGCCCGGCGCCGAGGCGTACCAGGATGGTCTCGACGCCGACCTCGCCGGCCGGGTCGTCGAACCGGTACGCGGCCACCCGCTCGACCGGGCCGTCGCCACCGGCGAACCAGGGGCGACCGGGCAGCCAGGGCGCCAGGAGTTCGAGCTTGGTGGGGCGCAGTTCCGCGCGGTGCAGCAGGGCCATGCCCACGATCCTAGATCCACCGTCGCCCACCCGGCCGCCCCTGCGCCGCCCGCGGTCAGTCCTCGGTGACCGGGCCGATCAGCCGGATCTCCTCGACGTCCAGGGCGGCCTGCACCTCGCGCAGCACCACGTCGTCGATGGCGTTGGTGTCGCGGAGCCGGGTGACCTCGCGGCGCTTGTGCTCGAGTACGCCGAGGCGCAGCCGCCGGGCGATCTCCCGTTCCTGCTCGGTGCCCTCCCCGCCGGAGCGGCGGGCGTCCTGCAGGTGGTCCTGGTAGTCGGCGCGGAGCCGTTCGACGACGTCGGGCGCGGCACCCACCTCGGCGGCCACCTGCGGCAGGGCGGCCAGGCCGGCCTCGGTGGCCCGGATCCGGGTGGCCCGCAGCTCGTCCTCGCGCCGTCGGTCGCCCTGCAGGCCGGCCCACCCGACGACCGCCGGCAGGGTGGTGCCCTGGATCAGCATGGTCAGCACGATGACCGTCACGGTGACGAAGATGATCAGATCGCGCTCGTGCACGGGTGCGCCGCTCATGGTGGTCATCGGCACCGCCAGCGCGGCGGCGAGGGAGACGGCGCCCCGGAAGCCGGCCCAGCCCATCGCCGTACGGACGCGGGCGTCGAAGCGGCGTTCCTGCCGGGAGGGGCGCCGGTCGACGCCCTGGAGGGTGGCCAGCGCCAGGTGCACCCAGCCCATCCGCACGGCCACCACGACGGCGGTCACGGCGGCGGCGATGCCCAGCGACTCCATCGGCGAGTGGCTGGTGATGCCGCGCAGGGAGCGGGGCACCTGGGTGCCGAGCAGCACGAAGAGACTGCCGTTGATCATGAAGGTGGTGATGTCCCAGAAGGCGTAGGCGGCCACCCGGGAGCGGGCCCGGATGATCCGCGGGCCGGTCCAGGACAGGATCAGCCCGGTGACCACCACGGCGAGCACGCCGCTGGCGTGCACGGTCTCGGCGAGCAGGAACGCGATGAACGGCACCAGCGCGCTCAGGCCACCCTCGCGCAGCGGGTCGTCGAGCCGACGGCGGATCAGCACGACGATGCCGCCGACCACCATCCCGGCGGCGATCCCTCCGGCCGCCGAGCCGGCGAACCGGCCGACCAGCCGGAAACCGCCGGGGACGGCGCCGCCGACGATCACCGCGACGGCGACGGCGTAGAGCACCAGGGCCGTACCGTCGTTGATCAGGCTCTCGGCCCGCAGGGTGGTCAGGATGTTACGGGGCATCCGCTTGGCCAGGCCCGCGACGGCGGCGGCGTCGGTCGGGGCGAGCACCGCGCCGAGCACCCAGGCCGCGGCCGGTTCCACCCCCAGGGCCTGGGCCGCGTACGCCACGGCGGCCATCGTGAGGACCACCAGCGCCACCGCCAGCAGGGTGATGACCAGGAAGTTCGACCGGATCTCCCGGATGCTGGTCACCAGGGTCTCGCGGTAGAGGATGGCCGGCAGGAAGAGCAGCAGCACCACCTCCGGCTCGAGGCTGATCCGGTCGAAGGGCGGCACCAGCCCGATCAGGGTGCCCAGGCCGATGAGCAGGACGGGCGGCGCGACGCTGTACCGGCCGCCGAGCGTGGTGCCGATCAGCACGGTCACGCCCAGCACCACGATCAGTTCGAGCCCGACCACGTCACCCCCGTCAGCTGCGCGGTCCCCACGGTGGCCGCCTCCACATGGTGGTACCGGTCGGACCCGACCGGCGGGCGAAACGACCGAATTGCCGGCCACCCCGGCCGCGTGCGAGAATTTTTCCTCGGCCGGCAGGTTTCGGGGCGGGCGCGGCCGGAAACTGTGGGTCCCGTTGAAAGAGGGGGGACCACGCGTGTCCAGTTCCAAGTCTGAGCAGCCGCGTCAGGGCGACGAACGTCCGGCCGAGGTGCGCGACCCGCTGCTGTGGAAGCTCGCCCTGGGAGTGGCCGACGCCCACGGGCCCGATGACGACGGCACCTGCAACAACCTCGGCTGCGCCGGCCAGAGCTGGCCGTGCACGGCCTGGAACAACGCCCAGCACGCGCTGAAGATGGCCCGGACCGAGCCGGCCGGGCAGCCCTCGGCGGTCCCCGCCGGACCGGCCACCGCCGAGCCGAGCGGCCAGCGCCCCGAGCCGATCATCGGCTGGTCCACCGACCTGGCCAGCCGGGCGACGTCCCGCGACCAGCATCCGGTGGTCGTCAGCTCCGCGGCGTGACACCCCACCGCCGCCCGGCCGCCTAGAGTGACCGGGCGGGCGGCACACCGCCGGCCGCACCCGTCTCGACAGGGGGCCTGGCCGTGTCCGAAGCCGTCGGCGTCTCCACCCGCAGCGGCGAGGACCGGGCCGCCCGGGTGGTCACCGAGGTCTTCGCCCCGGCCGTCTGGGCCGCCGCGATGCCGCTGGTGGTCGCCGTGCAGGCCGCCGGTTGGGTACGGGGACCGTTGTGGGGCCTGCTCGCCGTGTTCTTCTCCGCCGCGCTGCCGTACGGGATCGTCCTGCTCGCGGTGCGGCGGGGGCGACTGACCGACCACCACATCGGCGTACGCGAGCAGCGGCGCGGGCCGTTGCTGCTCGGCATGGTCTGCGTGCTGGTCGGTCTGGGGCTGCTCATCGATTTCGACGCGCCCCGGCGGCTGGTCGCGATGGTGGCGGTGATCCTCGCGGTGCTGGCGGTGGTCACCGCGGTGAACCAGGTCTGGAAGCTCAGCGTGCACTCCGCGGTCGCGGCCGCCTCGGTGACCGTGCTGACGGTGCTCCTCGGGCCGCCCCTGCTGGCCGGTTACGCGCTGGTCGCCCTGGTCGCGTGGTCCCGGGTTCGGCTCGGCGACCACACGACGCCGCAGGTCGTCGCGGGAACGGTCGCCGGGGTCGCGGTCGCCGCGCCGGTCTTTCTCGCCCTCACCTGACCGGGGCCGACGACCCCGCCTAGGCTGCACGGATGACCGAGCCCGCGCTGACCCGCCTGGACGTCGAGCCCTCCGGCCTGGCGGTGCTGACCGTCGCCGCCGGCCCGCTCAACCTCTACACCGCCGAGCTGCACGACGCGTTCGACGCCGCCCTGGACCGGCTGACCGCCGACACCCGGGCCCTGCTGCTGCGGGCGGAAGGGCGGGTGGTCAGCGCCGGCGTGGACGTCAACCTGTTCGCCGCCCAGCAGACCCCCGAGCAGGCGAAGGTCCTCTTCGACCGGATGCTGGAGCTGCCGCGGCGGATCGCCGGGCTGCCCTTCCCGACCGTCTTCGCCGCGCACGCGCTCTGCCTGACCTGGGCGTTCGAGGTGGCGGTGGCCTGCGACCTGATCGTGGCCGCCGAGCGGGCCAGCTTCGGCCTGGTGGAGAAGGTGGTGGGGTTGACCCCCACCATGGGCGGTACACAGCGGCTGGCGGCGCGGGCCGGAGTGGGCCGGGCCAAGGAGTTCGTCATGACCGGCGACCGCTATCCGGCGTCGGTGCTGCACAAGTGGGGTGTGGTCAACCGGGTGCTGCCCAACGAGGGGTTCGACGCGGCGGCCCGGGACTTCGCCGCCGGGCTGGCGGCCGGGCCCACCCGGGCGCACGCCGCCACCAAGCGGGTCCTGGACCATTTCGGCGACGGCGGGGTCGAGGCGGCGGACCAGGCCGTCACCACGATCGCCGCGGACCTCTACCGCACCGATGACCTGCGCAACGCCGTCCGCTCGTTCCTCGCCGACGGTCCGGGCAGGGCGACGTTCACCGGCCGCTGACCGGGTCTCACCAGGCGCAGGGGGCGTAGTCCTTGAGGAAGCAGCCGTAGACGTCCTCGCCACGCTCGCCGCGCACGATCGGGTCGTACACCCGGGCGGCGCCGTCGACCAGGTCCAGCGGGGCGTGGAAGCCCTCGTCGGCGAGGCGCATCTTGGTCGGGTGCGGTCGCTCGTCGGTGATCCAGCCGGTGTCGACGCTGGTCATCAGGATCCCGTCGGCGAGCATGTCCTCGGCGCTGGTGCGGGTCAGCATGTTCAGCGCCGCCTTGGCCATGTTGGTGTGCGGGTGGCCGGCACCCTTGTAGCCGCGCCCGAACTGCCCCTCCATCGCCGAGACGTTGACGATGTAGGTGCGTCGGGCCGGCGACGCGGCCAGCGCCGGGCGCAACCGGCTGACCAGCACGAACGGCGCGGTGACGTTGCACAGCTGCACCTCGAGCAGCTCCACCGGGTCCACCTCGTGCACCCGCTGCACCCAGCTGTTGACCGGCCCGAGGTCCGGGGCCAGGCCGCCGGCGTCGACGGCGGTTGCCGCGGCGATCCGCTCCGGCGAGGCGGAGCCGGTGGTCAGCGCGAGCGCGGTGAGGGCGTGCGGGGTGATCGTCGGGGATCCGGTCAGGGCGCCGGCCGGACTCTCCCGGTCGGCTCCGGGCTTGGCGAAGGTGAGCAGCTCCGGCAGCGGACCGTCGGGCAGGGCCGCGGACTCGGCGGCGACCAGATGGGCGTACGCCCCGGGGGTGCGCCGGACGGTCTGCGCCGCGTTGTTGATCAGGATGTCCAGCGGGCCCTGCGCGCTGACCGAGTCGGCGAGGGCGACCACCTGGGCCGGGTCGCGCAGGTCGATGCCGACCACCCGCAGCCGGTGCAGCCACTGGTCGCTGTCGGGCATCGCGGTGAACCGGCGGACGGCGTCGTGCGGGAACCGGGTGGTGATGGTGGTGTGGGCGCCGTCGCGGAGCAGCCGCAGCGCGATGTACATGCCGATCTTGGCGCGGCCACCGGTGAGCAGCGCCCGCCGGCCGGTCAGGTCGGTACGCGCGTCGCGCCGTTCCCGGTTGAGCGCCGCGCAGGACGGGCAGAGCTGGTGGTAGAACGCGTCCACCTCGCGGTAGCGGACCTTGCAGATGTAGCAGCCGCGCGGGTTGATCAGGGTGCCGGCGCTGGCACCCTCGGCGGTGGAGGCGAGCGGGAGGCCGCGGGTCTCGTCGTCGATGCGTCCCGGGGCGCCGGTGGCGGTGGCCGCGGTGACCTTACGGTCGTGGGCCAGTACGGCCTCCCGGCGCTCCTCGCGCCGCCGCTGCTTGATCACCTTGTACAGCCGCGCGGTGGCACGCTGCACCCGCACCACGTCGGGGTGGTCCGACGGCAGCGCCTCCAGCGCCTCGAAGACGCTCAGGCAGGTGGCCAACTGCTCCGGGCCGATGCCCCCGTCCGGTCCCGACTGTCCGACCTTGTCCTCAATCATCCCGCTACCGTCTCGCCCTCGTCACCGCGCCGATCGACCCGGGAACTCTACGCACCCGGGGCCCCGCCGCGCGACGGGCGGCGCGGTGATCTCGCCCGCACCGGCCGGCCGCTCCCCCGCCCCGACGGGCGGGTCACCGGGCTGCGGTCACCAGCCGGGCCACTGCACGGGCGGCACGACGGTCAGGCCCGGCTCGCCACTGATCGGCTCCAGGGCGTACCGGATGCGCAGCTCACCCTCCTCGTCGGTGAGCACCAGGCCGCTGCTGCCGTCGGCGGCGACGAGGATCCACCGGTCGGGGTGGCTGCTGTGGTCGTCGACCAGCGCCCGCACCCCGAACACCGGCGCCAGGGCGGTGGCCAGCTCCCACTCGTCCTGACCGGTGGCCTCGAACAGTTCCCGGTCGCCGATCAGCAGCCAGCCGAAACTCTCCCCCTCGCGCGGCGGCGTGCACATCACCACCGGGCGCGGTTCGCCGGGCGACCGGTCCTCGATCCGGCCGCAGTACACGTCCTGCGGCCGGATGCCGTACCGCTCCCGCAGCACCTGGCGCAGCCGCTGGGCCGGCAGTTCCTCCTCGAAGTGGATCTCGTAGAGCATCCCCGCACCTCACCGCTCGTCCGCCGCTTCGTACAGTGTGGAGCAGGTCGGCCACCACGGCGCGGGCATTAACATCCCGGGGGTGTCGATCACCCCCCGAACCGTCCGGCTGCTCACGCCGATGGCGGCGGCCCTCTTCCTCGGCGTCGCCCTGCTCATCCGGGTGGTGGACGACGGCGCACTGCGCCAGTACTCGGGGACCGCTCTGTACGGATCGATGGTATGGGCGGCGGTGCTGTTCCTCAAGCCGGCGATGCGGCCGGTCCTGGTCGGGGTGCTCGCGACGGTCTTCTGCTGGGCGGTGGAGTGCGCCCAGCTGACCGGGGTGCCCGCGGAGCTGTCGGCGCGCAGCCTGCTGGCCCGGTTGGTGCTCGGCGTGCAGTTCGACCCGGTGGACCTGGCCTGGTACCCGGTGGGCGTGGTGCCGCTGGTCGTCCTGCACCAGCTCCTCCGGGCGCCGGGCCGACGATAGTGGACGGTCACTCCTCGATGGCGCCACCGACCGAGCGCAGGTGCTCACGGAAGGTCAGCGCCGGGTCGTCCGTGCGGGCGGCCAGGAAGGCGGCGAAGCCCACCTGCTCGCGCAGCGGCACCCCGGCGCGGATCCGCTCGGCCTGCCGGCGTTCGGTGGCCCGGATCGACTCGGCGGCCTGGAAGAGCTCACCGGCCCGGCCGGCCGGCAGGAAGAGCACCCCGTCGTCGTCGGCGACGGCCAGGTCGCCGGCGTCGAGGGTCCACTCCCCGACGGTCGCGCTGGTCAGTGCGGACGCCGGCCGGGGGTCGAGCCGCCGCGGCCCGGTGGGGATCGCGCCGAGGCTGAACACCGGCAGGCCGACCGCGCGGATGTCGACGGTGTCGCGGTGCAGACCCCAGATCACCACGCCGGCCAGGCCGGCGGCGGCGGCCTCCAGCACCACCAGGTCACCCACGCACGACTCGTCGACGCGTCCGCCGTTGTCGACGACCAGCACGTCGCCGGGGGCGGCGCCGTCGATCGCCTCCAGGAAGACGTCGACGCTGCCGACGTGCCGGGCCGGCACGACCGGCCCGAACAACTGCCCGCCGGGTACGACCGGTCGCAGCGCGGCGGGTCCGCAGCGCACCGGCACACCGGCGCGCAGGCAGGCGTCGGCCAGGTGGGCGGTGGTCAGTGTGGCGAGGCGTCGCCGCAGGTCGTCGATGCTCATGGGCCGACCGTAGTCAGCCGGTGTGCCGCTGGGGCGAGCCAGTTCCCGGCCGGTGGCCTGCCGGCCGGTCAGTGCGTCGCCACCGCCTCGGCGGACGGCTCCAGCTCCGCGAGGCGGGCCGGGCGGACGACCAGCAGCAGCACGGCCACGGCGGCGACCATGCCGCCGGCGACGACCACGGCCATCGCCACGGCGCCGGTGCCGAGCAGGCCGACCAGCGGCGCGGAGAGGGCCCCCACCCCGAACTGCACCGCGCCGAGCAGCGCGGCGGCGGTGCCGGCCGCCTCGCCGTGCCGGGACAGGGCCAGCGCGGGGGCGTTCGGCATGGCCAGGCCGGCCGCGGCGAGCACCACCCACAGCGAGGCGAGGACGGCGGCGAGACCACCGACGCCGGTGGCGGCGAAGGCGACCAGCACGAGCCCGGCGACGGCGCCCGCGGCGAGGGCGGCGACCAGGATGCGCTGCGGGGTGAAGCGACGCAGCAGGCGTACGTTGAGTTGGGTGGCCGTGATCAGGCCGACCGCGCCGGCGCCGAAGGCGAGGCCGAACTGCTGCTCGTCGAGGCCGTACTGCTGCTGAAAGACGAACGACGACCCGGCGACGTACGCGAAGAGCGCGGCCATGGCCAGGCCCGCGACCAGGACCAGGCCGACGAACGTCCGGTCGCGCAGCAGCGTCCCGTAGTCGCGCACGGTGCCGGCCACCCCGCCGTGACGGCGGCGCTGCGGCGGCAGGGTCTCCCGGATCCCGATCGCCGCGACCACCACCAGCAGGGTGCCGAAGACGGCGAGGGCGGCGAACACGCCCCGCCAGTCCGACCAGCGCAGCAGCGCGCTGCCGAGGGTGGGGGCGAGGATCGGGGCGGCGCCCATGACCAGCATCAGGCGGGAGAAGAGCCGGGCGAAGGCGGAGCCGCTGAACAGGTCGCGGACGATCGCCATGGCCACCACGGAGGAGGCGGCGACGCCGAGGCCCTGGAGCACCCGCAGGACGCCGACGGTGGCGATGGTCGGGGCCACCACGCAGAGCAGAGAGGCCACGATGTGCAGGCCGATGCCGGCGAGCAGCGGACGGCGGCGGCCGACGGCGTCGGAGAGCGGACCGATCAGCAGCTGGCCCAGGGCCAGGCCGGCCAGGGTGCCGGTGAGGGTGAGCTGCACGGCTGCGGAGGTGGTGTGCAGGTCGGCGGCGATGGCCGGCAGCGCCGGCAGGTACATGTCGATGGTCAGTGGACCGATCGCGATCAGCGAGCCGAGGACCAGCACGAGGCGCAGCCGTTCCCGCCCGGTCATCAGGTCACCGGGGGTTTCCGCGGTCTCGGTGGCGGTCGTCGGGGCGGGTCCGTGCGGACCTCGGCGAGCAGACTGGGCAACGGTCACACCTGGCAGCAAATCCCCGCCCCTGCGATCCATTCCCGCTGGTGGGTCAGCTCACACCGGGTCAGTCGGCGTGGCCCTCGGGCTCGCTGTCGGCGGTCAACGCGCCCGTGCCGGGCCCGGCGGGCAGGAAGACGTGGGCGTGGCCGAAACCCGCGTCGACGTTGACGGCGTCGAGCTGGGTGGCGGCGGTGGACCAGGTGGCCACGGCGATGTCGCGCTGCTCGGCGGCGAGCGCGAGCAGTTCCGGGCGGGTGGCGGGCGGGGCGGCCCGGGCCGCCTGGTAGGCGCGGACGGCGGCGTCGAGGGCGCGGACGGCGGCGGCCAGCCCGGAGCGGGCGACGTTGACGGCCGTGCCGCCGGACGGCGGGTGGGCGAACCGCTGCACGGCGGCCCGGGTTGCGGTGCGCCCCGCGGCGATCCGGTCCTCGGTGGGCGGCTTGGCCGGGGTAGCCGGGTCCACCGGGAGGGCGGCGGCCAGGTCGGACAGCACGGGCAGCAGGCTGGCCTGCACCTGGCGGGCGGTGGCGGTCAGCTCGATGGTCTGGGTCCGGTCGCGGGCCGCGTCCTGCTGGCGCAGCCGCTCCACCTCGACCTGGACCGGGTCACGGTCGGGCCGGCCGGCGGCGTAGCCGATGCCACCGGCGAGCAGCGCCCCGGCGACGAACGCCGCGAGGGCGGCCACGACGAGGGTACGTACCGGGCGGGTGCCGCCACGGGCCGGCGGTCGGGTCGTGCGTCGGCGGTCCGGCACGGCTGCTCCTTGTCCGTCGAGGGGGTGGCCGGGGCGCCCGTGCGCCCCGGCCACCGCACCGGTCACTCGTTCGGGTCGCAGTTGAACTTCGCCTGGCCGGCGGCCATCTTGATGCTGCCGAGCAGGTGGGTCAGGAAGAGCGGCTCGGAGTACGAGGCGTCGGTGTGGCCGAGCGCCGTGTAGACGGCACGGCCGCCGTCGTAGTTGTGGCACCACGCCATCGGGTGGTCCCCACCCATCGACCCGCCGGTGTAGCCGACCGGGTTGTAGGTCGACTCGTCGATGCGGGCCAGCACCCGGACCTCGCCGCGCGGGTTGGTGCGGAAGTTGTACCACTCGTCGGTGCGCCACCACTTGTTCGGCAGTCCGCGGGTGGCCTCGGTGCCCTGTCCGATGACCCGGACCATGGCCGGCTGGATGGCCGGGTGGTCCCGGAAGTACGCGCCGACCAGGCCGCCGTACCAGCTCCAGTTGTATCCGCTGTCCGAGGCGGCGTGGATGCCGAGGTAGCCGCCACCGGCCTCGATGTAGCGCTGGAAGGCGGCCTTGGACTCCGGCCGGGTCACCGGGTCACCGGTGGTGGACAGGAAGATGACGGCGTCGTACTTCGCCAGGTTGGCATCGGTGAACTGGGCGTCGTCCTCGGTGGTGTCCACCCCGAAGCCGTTCTCCGCGCCGAGCTCCTTGATGACGGCGATGCCGACCGGGATGGAGGCGTGACGGTAGCCGGTCGTCTTGGAGAAGACGAGGACCTGGTGGTCGGGGCCGTCGGCCGCCGCCGGTACGGCGGGCGCGACCAGCCCGACGACGAGCGCCAGTACGGCGAGCGCTCTGGACGATCTCTTCATGGCTCTCCTTCGGGCGTACCGGGATTATGCCTGTCGGCTGAACAAACTATTCCCTGGTCAGTGCGACCACAAGGGATTCGTGCCAACTTTTGTCGATGCAGAGAAAAGTTGAGCGCGATCCACCGGAAGGTATGGACACATCGACGTCGGTTTTGTAGCGTCGCCCGGGTGACGAACCTGTTTCGTCGACGTGAACCGCTGATCACCTGCCGCGCGGCCTCCACAGCGGACCTTCCCTCCGACAGCACCGCACCGCACGTCCCGACCCTGCCCCGTTCCCCTGAAGAGAAAGAGAGGCAGATGAAGAGACGACTCGCGCTCGCCGTGGCCGGCCTGACCGCCACGGCGCTCGTCGCCACGCCCACCGCGTCCATGGCGGAGCCCACCGCGGCCGCCGCCCCCGCGGAATCGGACTTCCAGAAGGTCACCCTCAACGACCACCCGGGCGAGCCGATGGACCTCGCCGTGCTGCCCGACCGCCGGGTGCTGCACGTGACCCGGGCCGGCCAGGTGTGGATGCACCATCCGGACAGCGGTCGCAACACCCTCGCCGCCACCCTGGACGTCTACCGCCACGACGAGGAGGGCCTGCAGAACGTCGCGGTCGACCCGAACTTCGGCAAGGGCGGCAACAACTGGGTCTACCTGTACTACTCGCCGCCCGGCAACACCCCGGTCGACGACCCGGCCACCCCGAACGTCAACGAGGGTGACGCGCCGACCACCGGCACCGCCGCCGACTTCGCCAGGTTCAAGGGTGCCCTGCAACTGTCCCGGTTCCGGCTGGTCGAGGACACCTTGGACCTGACCACCGAGCAGAAGATCCTCCAGGTCCCGGTCGACCGGGGCATCTGCTGCCACGTCGGCGGCGACATCGTCTTCGACTCCCAGGGCAACCTGTACCTGTCCACCGGGGACGACACCAATCCGTTCGAGTCCGACGGCTACGCGCCGATCGACGAGCGGGCCACCCGCAACCCCGCGTTCGACGCCCAGCGCAGCGCGGCCAACACCAACGACCTGCGCGGCAAGATCCTGCGGGTCAAGCCGGGCGCCAACGGCGGCTACACCATCCCGGCCGGGAACCTCTTCCCGGAGGGCACGGCCAAGACCCGGCCCGAGATCTACGTGATGGGGCTGCGCAACCCGTACCGCATCGAGCTCAACCGGGAGAACGACGAGCTGTACATCGGCGACTACTCCCCCGACGCCCGCCAGCCGAACCCGCAGCGCGGGCCGGCCGGTCAGGGCCGGTGGATCGCCACCCAGAAGGCGGCGAACTTCGGCTGGCCGTACTGCGTCACGCCAGACCAGCCCTACCAGGACTGGGACTTCGCCACCAACACCTCAAAGGGCGCGTTCAACTGCGCCGCGCCGGTCAACGACTCGCCGAACAACACCGGGCTGCGTAACCTGCCGCCGGTGGCGCAGCCGGACGTCTGGTACGGCTACGGTCTCTCCCCGCGGTTCCCGGAGCTGGGCACCGGCGGCATCGGCCCGATGGCCGGCCCGGCCTACCAGTTCGACCCGAAGACCACCAAGGGTCGTGCCCCGGTCGCCTGGCCGGAGTACTACGACGGCAAGCCGCTGTTCTTCGAGTGGACCCGCGACTACGTGAAGGCATTCACCCTGGACGCGCAGCGCAATCTGGTCGGCATCGAGCCGGTGGTCCCCTCGATCGTCACCGACAACCCGATGGACATGGAGTTCGGCCCCGACGGCGCGCTCTACGTCCTGGAGTACGGCGACGGCTACTTCAGCGAGAACCCCGAGGCGCAGCTCGCCCGGATCGACTACATCGGCTGGAAGGGCAACCACACCCCGGTTCCCCAGGTCTCCGCCGACCCGCTCAACGGGGTCGCGCCGCTGACCGTGCGGTTCTCCAGCGAGGGCACCACAGACGCCGACGGCGACAAGCTGAAGTACGCGTGGGACTTCGACAACGACGGCAAGGTCGACTCCCGCGAGGCGAACCCGACCTTCACGTACACCGAGAACGGCCTCTACGACGCGACCCTCGACGTCAGCGACAGGGGCGGCCTGTCGGCGTCCGCGTCGGTGCGGGTCGTGGTCGGCAACACGGCCCCGGTGGTGGAGCTGGTCAAGCCGGTGGAGGGCCAGCCCTTCCACTTCGGTGACACCGTCACCTACGAGGTCAAGGTGACCGACGACCAGCCGGTGGACTGCGCCAAGGTCACCGTCACCTACATCCTCGGCCACGACCAGCACGGCCACCCGCAGACCACCGCCAGTGGCTGCACCGGCACCATCACCACCACGGTGCCCGGCGGTCACGACCCGGCGGCCGGCAACCTGTCCGCCGTGTTCGTCGCCTCCTACACCGACCCGGGCGGTGCCGGCCTGCCCTCGCTGACCGGGACCGACGAGGTCCGCCTGACCCCCTCCGCGTGAGCTAAGGAGAGACATCCTATGTGTTACGGATTCGACGGAGAGGCCGCGCTGCGGCGGTCCGTCATGGACCGGCGGAGCCTGCTACGCGGCTCGCTCGCCGCGGCGGCCGGAGTCGGGCTCGCCTCGGCGGGGCTCGGCGCCACCCCGGCGTCGGCCACCACCAAGCACACCGGCCGGCACCTCGTGCCCCCGGGCCTGATCAGCATCCAGCTCTGGACGATGCGCGACGCCCTCTGGGGCGCTCCCGGGTACGACGCCACGCTCACCCGGCTCGCCCAGATCGGCTACCCGAAGGTGGAGCTGGCGCTCGGCTACTTCGGGCGTACCGCGGCCCAGCTGCGGCAGTTCCTCGACGGCATCGGCATCAAGGCCAGCTCCAGCCACGACGGGATCGCCGAGAACGCCGCCGGCCTGCAGCAGAAGATCCAGAACGCGGTCACCCTGGGCCAGCAGTACCTGGTGGTGCCGTACCTGAACTCCGACAAGGCCGAAGACTGGAAGCGCTGGGCCGAGCAGATGAACGTCGAGGCCGCCGCGGCGGCCCGGGCGGGCCTGCGTTACGGCTACCACAACCACGCCCACGAGTTCACCACCGACCTGGGTGGGGGCCTGCGGCCCTGGGACATCCTGACCTCGGAGCTGGACCCGAAGCTGGTGCACCTGGAGGTCGACCTGTACTGGGCGGTCACCGGCGGCATCAACTCCGGCGAGGGCGTCGACGACCCGGAGGGCTTCGCCCTCGACGTCATCCGCGACGCCCCGCAGCGGGTGCTGCAGTACCACGTCAAGGACCGGCACGCCGCCGACGGCGACATGGCCGACCTGGGCACCGGGCACATCGACTTCGCCCGGATCTTCCGGGAGCACTCCGTGCAGGAGTACATCGTCGAGAACGACACCCCGGACGTGACGCCGCAGCAGACCGCCGAGGTCGGCTACCGGTACCTGCGCAAGATCCGCTTCTGATCCACGAGTACGGCGAGGCGGCCGGGCCCTTCGGGGTCCGGCCGCCTCGGCTCGTCACGGGGTCAGCGGGTCGCGGTGCTCGCGTGGGAGGGCTTCGGTCGGGCCGTGCCACGCGGTCCGAGGCACAGACGCGACCAGCGTCGCGGCGATGACCATCGCGAGCGTGATACCTCAGAGGAACAATGATGACTCTGAGGTATCACACTCGCCCGCGACGTGGCGCCCGGCCGGCCTCCCGAGGCGATCAGCGCATCGACGCTCCTTGACGCCCACCGGGCAGCTGTCTAGCGTCGGTGGGCATGACCCGGCCGAGAATTCTGCCGCTGCTCAGCGCCCTGATCGTGACTGTCGCGGCCGGCATCGCGCCGACCGGAGCCGCCTCCGCCGCGCTAGCCGGCATCGCCCCCGCCGCGCCGGCCACCGGACCCGGGGCGGTCCTGCTGGTCGGCGGGGCGCTCGCCGACGACAACGCCGCCGTCTACGGCGAGTTCGTCCGCGAGGCCGGCGGCGCGAACGCCCGGATCGGCATCCTGAGCGCATCGTCGGCGGTCCCGCACTCCAGCGCCAACGCCGTGGCCAAGGTCCTCAAGCGCTACGGCGCCGCCGAGACCACCTGGATCCCGGTGACCACCAAGAAGGACGGCAGCGGTGACGACCCCGCGTTGGCCGCCCAGGCCACGTCGATGACCGGCTTCTTCTTCACCGGCGGCGACCAGTTCCGGTACGTGCAGTCGATGATCCGCCCGGACGGCTCCGACGGCGCGGTGCTGGCCGCGATCCGGCAGCGCTTCGCCGTCGGCGCGCCGGTCGCCGGTACCAGCGCGGGCATGCAGATCCTCGCCGGCCGCGACATGATCACCGGCGGGTCCAGCTACTACGGCGTGCGCGACGGCGCGAAGCCGGGCTACTACGACACTGACGCCACGCTCGGCTACTGGCCGGCCGGGGGTTTCGGTTTCGTCACCTCCGGGCTGGTCGACACCCACTTCGACGCCCGCGGTCGCGGCGGCCGCTCGCTGCGGCTGGCCGCCGACACCGGACATGACCGGGTGTACGGGGTCGGCGAGGACACCGCGCTCATCGTCACCGGCGCCGGCACCGCCCGCGAGACCGCCCGGGTGGTGGGCAGCAACGGGGTGTCGATCCTCGACCTCCGGTCGGCCCAGGTCGGTCAGGTCGGCGGCCACTGGTCGATCGGCGGGGTGCGGTGGAGCCACCTCACCGACGGCGACGCCTACGACTCGGTCCGCTGGCAGGTCACCAAGGCGCCGACCAGCACGCCTGTCGTCCCGCAGGACCGGGTGGCGGGGCCGCCGACCGGCGACGTCTTCGGCTCGTACGCGATGCGCGACGCCGCCCTGGACCTGGCCGGCGCCGGCCGGTCGACCAGCACGACGGGCACGACCGCGGAGACCGACCCGCGGTTCGTCGTCGGGTTGACCGAGGGTGACGCCTTCCGGGCGTACGCGGCGGGCGGCGCCGCGCCGACGTCCTTCACCGACCTGACGCTGTCGGTCCAGGCCGGCTGACGTCGCGCTCGCCGTAGCGGTGGCAGCGACGCCGGACGCGGGCGGCGGTAGGCCGGCGCGCCACGCCAGGTCCTGGCGTGGCGCGAGCCGGTGACTCAGTGGTCGGTCGGCGGCACCGCGGACGACTTGTCGGCGTGCTTGGCCTTCTTGGCCGCCCGCTTCTCCTTCAGCGTCATGGCGGGCTTCTTCATGTTGTTCTTCTGCGGAGACTTGTCGGACATCTCGACCCTTCCCACGCGACCTCGGAATGGCGGTCCGCGCCGGCGGCGTCGGCGCCCTGGCCGGGGCTGCCGCCGGACGGAACCGTAGGGGCGGCGGGCGTCGCCCACCGCGGGCACCCTCGGGTCCACGAACATGATCAGACGACCATGCCCCCAGCCTAGATTCCTCGGACGACACCGTCTGGCGTTTCCCGCGACCAGGCGTCCCCGCCCATCGGCGCAGTTGGTCGGCTACCCCCCGGCCATCGCGCCGAGGATGATGAGCGGCTCCCGGCCCGCGACGACCTCGTCGGGAAGCGGCGTGTCGGGCGGATCGTTGGACAGGTCCTCCTCGCAGGCGTAGAACCGGACGAAGGCGCGCCGCTTGCCGCTGTGCCGGTCTCGGATCGTGCCGAGCAGCATCGGGTACCGCGCCTCCAGGGTGTCCAGCACCATGCGCTGGGTGGCGACCGGTCCGGCCACGTCGAGCCGCACCTCGCCGGTGACGTGCGCCAGGTTCTTCAGGTGGGCCGGGAGGACCACCCGGATCACGGCAGCACCTGGACTTCCACCGACAGCACGGCGGGCAGGTCCCGGACGATCGGCGCCCAGGTGTCGCCGCCGTCGGCGGACCGGTAGACCTGGCCACCGGTGGTGCCGAAGTAGATCCCGCACGGGTCGAGCGTGTCGACGGCCATCGCGTCGCGCAGCACGTTGACGTAGCAGTGCGACTGCGGCAGGCCGGCGGTCAGCGGCTCCCACTCGTCGCCACCGGTGCGGCTGCGGTAGACCCGCAGCTTGCCCTCCGGCGGGTAGTGCTCCGAATCGCTCTTGATCGGCACCACGTAGACGGTCTCCGGCTCGTGGGCGTGCACCGCGATCGGGAACCCGAAGTCCGACGGCAGGTTGCCGGAGACCTCCCGCCAGGTCGCGCCGGCGTCGTCGCTGCGCATCACGTCCCAGTGCTTCTGCATGAACAGCGTGTCCGGCCGGGACGGGTGCTGAGTGATGTGGTGCACGCAGTGGCCGACCTCGGAGTCCTGGTCGGGGATCTCCCCCGAGCGCAGGCCCTTGTTGATCGGCAGCCAACTCGCCCCGGCGTCGTCGCTGCGGAACGCGCCCGCCGCCGAGATGGCCACGTAGATCCGGTCCCGGTTCGCCGGATCCAGGATGATCGTGTGCAGGCACATCCCGCCCGCGCCGGGCTGCCACGCGCCACCGGTCGGATGGGTACGCAGGGCGGTGCGCTCGGTCCACTTCTGCCCGCCGTCGGTGCTGACGTAGAGGGCGGCGTCCTCGGCGCCGGCGTACAGCGTGTCCGGGTCGTCGCGGGACGGCTCGAGGTGCCAGATCCGCTTGAACTCCCACGGACGCGGGGTGCCGTCGTACCAGAGGTGCTCGCCGACGTCGCCGGCGTAGGCGAAGTCGTTGCCCACCGGGTTCCAGGTTCTGCCGCCGTCGTCGGAGCGCTGGATCAGCTGCCCGAACCAGCCGCTGGACTGGGAGGCGTAGAGCCGGTCCGGGTCGGCGGGTGACCCGGTGAGGTGGTAGATCTCCCAGCCACCGAAGTGCGGGCCGTCGACCGTCCAGTCGTCGCGCCTGCCGTCGGAGGTCAGGGTGAACGCGCCCTTGCGTGTGCCGACCAGCACCCGTACGCCGCTCATAGGCTCATCCTTCCGCTCGTTTGTGCTGGGTAGGACCGACCGCCATGCCGAAACTCATCGGTCCGCGTCAGTCGTATCCCGTGGGTGTGACGATTGCGGGGACGCGGACCGGCGGTGTCACGGAAAACTTCTTGTCGGAGGGCGCGGGTAGCTTCCCGAGCGTGACCGGCCCTCAGGACGTCCCACCCGAGATCCTCGACCGGCTCCGGCCCGTGTGCCTCGGGCTGCCGGAGACCTACGAGGAGCCGGCGTGGATCGGGACGCGCTGGCGGATCCGCCAGCGCACGTTCGCGCACGTCTACCTGGTCGACCCCGACCACCAGGCGGCGCTCGCCCGGGCCGCCGGCAGCGACGAGCCGGTCTGCGTGCTGACCTTCCGCTCCTCCGGCGACGAGCTCGCCGCGCTGACCGGCGGTGGCCACCCGTTCTTCAAGCCGGACTGGGGCGCCGACGTCATCGGCATGGTGCTCGACGACGGTGTCGACTGGGAGGAGGTCGGCGAGCTGTTGACGGAGAGCTACTGCCTCCGGGCGCCGAAGAAGCTGGTCGCCCGGGTGGACCGGCCGGCCGAGCTCGACGCTTTCACCGGCCCGCTCGAATGACGACCAGGATCGACTTCAAGAGGGCCCTCGACGCCTACCGGGCGCAGCAGGGCCGGTTCCGGGTCGTGGACGTGCCGGACATGAACTACCTGATGATCGACGGTCACGGCGACCCGAACACCTCACCCGCCTTCGGCGAGGCGGTGCAGACGCTCTATCCCGTGGCATACAAGCTGAAGTTCGCCAGCAAGCGGGACCTCGGGCGGGACTACGTCGTCCCACCGCTGGAGGGGCTGTGGTGGGCCGAGGACATGTCCTCCTTCACCTCCGTACGGGACAAGTCACGGTGGGACTGGACACTGATGCTCATGGTTCCCGAGTGGGTCAGCCCGGCCCTGTTCACGGCCGCGATCGAAAAGGTCCAAGCGAAGGACGCGCCGGCGCGGCTTCCTGACGTGCGGTTGGAGGCGCTGTCGGAGGGGCGGTGCGTGCAGACGCTGCACGTCGGCTCCTTCGACGACGAGGCGGATGTGCTCTCGCACCTGCATCACGAGGTCATCCCCGGGCTGGGGTTCCGGATGGTCGGCGTCCACCACGAGATCTACCTCAGCGACTTCCGCAGGGTCGCGCCGGAGAGGCAACGCACCATCCTCCGGCAACCGGTCACCGATCGAGCCGCTCCGACTGGACAGGCGCAGGCCTCGTAGCGGTCGTTCCCGCAGAGGGTGGACACAGTGGATGACCATCAGCGTCGGCAGCGGCTCGATCGCCGCGACGTGGAGACCAAGCTCGACGAGGAGTGGCTCGTGCTCGACGCCGCCGACGGCCGTCTCCTGGGACGGGCCTCGACCGGCACGGTGGCCGCCGGCTCCCACCACGTCCCCCATCCCGACCCGGGTCAACTCGGCCTCAGCGTCGGAGAGGGGCAGGACGGTGTCCCGCTGCTGTGGGGCCGATGGGACGGCAACCGACTCACCGTCACCCGTGTGGGCGAGGACGACCGTGGCCTCGTCGACGTCAGCCCCGACGGGACCCGCTTGCTCACGACCGCCCACTGGGGACAGCAGCCCGCGATCCACCGCCTGCCCGACGGCGCGGTGATCCGCGAGGTCACCATCGATCCCCGTCCGGATGCGCCGACGGAGGACCAGGAGGGAGTTTCCTGGGGCTACCGGTGCGGATTCGTCGACGATCACACCATCATCGCGAGCACCATCGAACGTGGTGGGCTGACCCGGCACTGGCTGATCGACGCGACCGAGGGGAACTGCCTCGGCCAGGTGGAGTACCCGCAGCGGGTGTCGGAGGATCCCGTGGCGCTCGGCGACGGGACCTGGTTGACCAGCGGTGGACACCCCTTCCACCTGCTGCTGTGGAGCCTGTGATGGTGATGAGCGAGCAGGACGTCGTGCACCTGGTCGAGTCGGACCCGGACGCGATGGCGGTCCTGCGGGCCGCGGCCGACCTTGGACTGCCGGACTGGTGGATCGGGGCGGGCTTCGTCCGCAACCGGGTGTGGGACGCGATCAGCAACCGTCCGGCCGCCCCGCCGCGCGACGTGGACCTCGCCTACTTCGACCCGGTCAGACAGGAGCCACGCGACGACGCCCGAGCCGCGGCGGCCCTGCCCGGCGTCCCGTGGGAGATCCGGAATCAGGCGCGGATGCATCTGCGCAACGACGTCGAGCCCTACACGAGCACCCTGGACGCGATATCGCGCTGGCCGGAGACCGCCACATGCGTCGCGGTCACGCTGCGGGGCGGCTCGGTCCGCCTGGTGTGCTGTCACGGGCTAGATGATCTTGTCGAGATGGTGGTCCGCCCCTCCCCCGCCTTCCGCAACCCGGCGGGCCGCACGCTGGTACGGCGCCGCGTGGACGCCAAGGGGTGGCGGGAGCGCTGGCCCGAACTACGGCGGGAGATCTCGCACGCGTCCCGTGCCCGACCGGATGACGAGGGTCACCGGACCGGCGGCCGGGACCCTGGCTGAGCACCTCCGGCACATCCGGACGATGGACCCGGACGCATCGAGGGTGCGCCCTGGCGACGGTGTGCGGAGCCGAGGGGGCGATGCCCCGCGCGCCGGCGTACAGCACCCATCCCAGCCAGGCCAACAGGCCAACGCAGATCGAGACGAAGGCCGGGACGGCGACGAAGTCCGGCAGCGGCAGCGCCGAGGACGGGAGGACCGCCACCAACACGATGACGAGAAGCTCCACCAGCGCGGCCAGGCTCAGCGGCACGAGCAGCTGCCCGAGCGCGGCGTTCTGCCGCCCAGGGCGGTTGATGATCCGGCGCCGCGACCAGCGGGCATACACGACGAGACCGACCAGTGCGACACAGCTCGGGACCGCGCGACCCGGCCATGACGCCGGCGGATCGATGCCGAGCAGGAACGGCACCGCCGCGAACAACGCGCCGGCACGGGTCAGACGCATCGCCCACCGGCCGGCATGGGATGCCTGCCGGTGCACGTCGAGCAGGTCGGTGCCGGCCGGTTCGGCAGCTGATGGGGGCACGGGCCCAGAGACTCGTGCGAACCCGGTGTCCGCTGGCGACGCCTCCTGACGGGAAGGCGCCGATCCACGCACGGGCGGACCGGCGGCCCTGCGGTCAGCGATGACGAACACCGCCCCGCTCACCATCAGCGCCAGGAAGTGGGCCGCCATCAGGCCTGCCATGGCGGCCGACATCGGCTGATCCGGGTCCAGCCGCGACGCGACGACGATCAGCAGGACCCCCGTGAGGGCGCAGAGTCCCAGCCCGAACAGCCGGGCGCGGGCCCGAACGTCCGTACGCAGGACGGACGCGGCGTAGATCCGGGCGCCTGAGGAAAGGGCACGCCACGTCCGGGCGGCTCACAGCATCCACAGCGCGGGCGGGAGCAGCGCCAGCAACCCCACCCAGGGAAGCCCGGCGAAGATGCCGAGGAAACCGCCCACCCAGACCGACATCAGCGCCCACCCGGTCAGGCCGCCGATGACCAACCGGTCCAGCTCGGTACGGGCGGCCTGGTTGGTCGGCTCTGCGGCGATGACCGCGCTGAGGTGCCCGGCGGCCGTGGACAGCCGCCCCCGGGTGGCCGCCACGTGGGCGAGGCCGGTGAGGGCGGCCGTGTGCTCAGGGTCCAGCGCCAACGCGCGCCGGTAGGACCGGTGGGCGAACAGGTTCCAGCCGATCGACTGGAACATCAGCGCCCGGATGTGATGGGGCCCGGCCGACTCCGGGGACAACGCCACCGCCCGTTCGATCGCGCGAAACGCGCGACGTGACTGGCCCAGGCCGATCGAGGCGAGTGCCAGCGCGGCGTGCCCCCGCCAGTCGTCGGGCTCGAGGCGAACGGCTTCCAGTGCGCTGGCCCGGGCCCGGATCGGATCCTCCTCACCGAGATAAGCGTACGCGAGCAGCAGATGACCCTCGTGCCGTCCGGGTGCGACCGCGACGGCCCGCACGGCGGCGTCCCGCATGGCGGCGAACTCGTCCTGCGCCTGGTGGCAACGGGCCAGGACGTACAGCGCCTCGACATTGTCCGGATCGTCGGCAAGCGCGGCGGCGATCTCCCCCCGGGCGGCGTCGATCCGACCCACGTCCACCAGCGCGCTGGCCCGCGCCACACCGGCGGCGGACACCGACTGCCCCGTCATCAGCACACTGTAGGGCCAGCCCGGGTCTGGCAGGCTCCCCCGTGGGTGCCCGCAGTCCTGGCACACTGTCCTGACCGGACCGCAGCCCGGTCCGGCCGCGCCCACCACCGGCGGAGCCGGAACCGGCCAGTGCAGCCGCCAACAGTACGACGGGCCACCGTCGGACGCCGCCGTCTTCGACCGGGTCAACGGGACCAACCTGCGGGAGCAGGTCAGCGGCGCCATCGTCACCTGCTCGTGGCTCGGCGGGCTGGTGGGGCTGGGTTGCAACCGCCTACCACGCCGCCAGGCACGGTCTGGTCGGGCTGACCCGCAGCGCAGCCCTGGAGTACGCGCCGCGCGGCACGCGGATCAACGCGGCGGCCCTGCCCGTCGACGCCGGCTACACCGCCCGGTGAGTGCCGGACCGGCTCGACGTGCGGGCGCGGCCGTACTCGGCGAGGGCGTGGAAGGCCGCCTTGGGTGTCCATGAGCCGTCCGGCAGCACGCGCACGATCCCGCGTGCGGCCAGGTCGTAGTCGTGCTCGGCGTCGCCGGTGGTCGGTAGGTGTCGATTGGCGAACGTGTACACGAACACCGCCTCCACCCCGCCGGCCTCGTAGTCTCGCAGCAGATCGACGATGTAGCGGGCTTGGCCTTCCTCGTCGCGCTCCAGCTCCGCGGTGAGCTTCACCGCGCGGCCGCGTTCGTCGTACGTCACCGGTTCTGTCGCGCCCGCTACGTCGCCCGCGCCCCGGAACGTGCAGCAGCCGAATTCGGTGGCGGCGTACGGCTTTCCCTGCCCCACCGCGCTCGCCAGGGTCTGCGGGAACGCGGCGGAGTTGGTCGCGTCGCGATAGCCGGCGTCGCTGGCGATGATGTCGAACGGCGCCCAGTCGACGTCCTCGAGCGGAATCGAGGCGTATCCGACGAGGCCGCCGAAGCGTTCCCGCACGGCGGGAACCACTTCCGCGAAGAAGTCCCGCACGGCGGCCCGGGCGACCGGGACCGCCTCTCTCATCCGCATTGGATCGGTGAACAGCGCCATGCGCTCCGCCAGGTCACGGCCGGGCAGGAAACCCTCCGTGAACATGGAGATCTCGGAGCCGGCGAGATACACGACCGAGGCGCCCTCGCGGCGCAGTCGCTCGGCCCGCTCGGCGCCGTCGAGCAGGAACGCCAGGAGACCGTCGCGGTCGAGGCCGTTGGTGAAGGGGCAGTACCACACCTCCAGTCCCGCCTCGGCCGCCAGCCGCTCGGCCAGCTCCAGCCGGGCCTGGACACCGCCGGTGATCCGCACCGCGTCGCAGTGCAGCTCGTCCCGGATGACACGCAGGTCGCTGCGCACGGTGTCGGGGTCGAACGGCTCGTGGGTGGTGGACCCGCCGCTCACGAAGCCGGTGTCGTAGTTCATGCCGAAGACGCGCATCGAGAACTCGCCCTGTCGTCAAGGTACGTCGCGTACCCTATAAGGTACGTCGAGTACCCTGCAAGGCATGAGCGCACGGCGCCGAGGCGAGGAACTGGAACGGGCGATCCTGCAGGCCGCAGCGGAGGAACTGCGTGAGTCCGGATACGCGGGGATGACGATGGACCGGGTCGCCGCCCGGGCCGGGACCAACAAGAACGCCATCTACCGCCGGTGGCCGCACCGGGCGGCGCTGGGCGTCGCGGCGTACCGCCACCTGTCCGACGCCGCCATGCCGAACCCGGACACCGGAACCCTGCGCGGCGACGCGCTCGAGATGCTGCGACAGGCCAACGAGACATGGTCCTCCCCGTACGGGACGATCCTGCGCGGCCTGCTCGCCGCCGCGGCCGACGACCCGGAGCTGCTCACCCTCATGCGCGAACGGTCCGGCGCGGACGCCATGGACCGCGCCTGGCTCGGGATGCTGGAACGGGCCGCGGCCCGCGGCGAGGCATCGGCGGCCGCCGTCCATCACCGGGTGGCGACGACACCGATGATGCTGCTGCGCGCCGAATACGCGATGCGCGGTATCCCTTCGGTGCCCGACGAGGTACTGGTCGAGATCGTGGACGAGGTGTTTCTGCCGCTGGTGCACGGCCGCGCCTGATGCGACGCGGTGGGTGATACGGCCGTCGCCGGCACGACCGGGCCGGACGATCGGCACGCCCGGCGGCCGCGCCGACGAGCGGCTGCGTACCGGTAGGGCTGGCGATGGTGGGACGCGCTACCGAGGGTGCGCGGGGTTAGCCTTCCACAATGTCGTCGCATGACCAGCTGCTGGCGCGGCTACGGACCACACCGGCCACCGCCGATGCCCTCGCCGGGTTCTTCGAGTTCGACGTGACCCGCGACGAGCCGATCGAGGACGTCGGCGTGGCCTCGGGAGCCGCTCTGGTGCCCATCGCCGGCGACAGCACCGGCGGTTGCTATTTCCTGTGCGGGGACGGGCCATGCCCACCCGTGGTGTTCATGACCTCGGAGGGTCAGGGCGGTCTGATCGCCGACAGTCTCCCCGAGGTGCTGGCGCTCATCGTGGGTCTGCCCTACTGGCAGGACTGCCTGAAGTTCTCCGCGGGCGGAGACCTTGACCAGATGCGTACGGCCGCCGCGCGGCTGGAGCATGACCTGTTGCAGGACGACTCGCAGGTGCGACAGCCGCGCCGGCAGGTGTACCGCGAGTTGGGGCTGTCGGCGACGTCGCCGCAGGAGCTGGTGGCGAGGCTGCACGAGGCGGTCGTTCGCACAGAGCCGGATTTCGTTCTTCTGGACCCAGACGGAAACGCCTACGCGTCGCTGTTCAATACGTTTCGGGTCAGCGACAACCCGGACTGGCGTTGAGCGTGGCCTCGAGATGCCGAGCCGGCCGTTGGAACGCTGCCGGCTACCGCACAATCCGCTGGCTACGGACATCACGCGTCGTCCTGGACGCGAACGCATTCAGGGCCACCCCGGATGGGGTGGCCCTGAATGGAATGTTTGTCCGGCGGCGTCCTACTCTCCCACACCCTCCCGAGTGCAGTACCATCGGCGCTGGAGGGCTTAGCTTCCGGGTTCGGAATGTGACCGGGCGTTTCCCCTCCGCCATGACCGCCGTAACTCTATGAACATGTCAAACACACTCTCGTGGGGTGTTCGGTTGTTCAGAGTTGCACAGTGGACGCGTAGCAGCTTCGTAGTCAAGTCCTCGGCCTATTAGTACCGGTCACCTGAACCCGTTACCGGGCTTACAGTTCCGGCCTATCAACCCAGTCGTCTAGCTGGGGGCCTTACCCACTCAAAGAGTGGTGGGATACCTCATCTTGAAGCGAGCTTCCCGCTTAGATGCTTTCAGCGGTTATCCCTTCCGAACGTAGCTAACCAGCCGTGCCCCTGGCGGGACAACTGGCACACCAGAGGTTCGTCCGTCCCGGTCCTCTCGTACTAGGGACAGCCCTTCTCAAGTATCCTACGCGCACGGCGGATAGGGACCGAACTGTCTCACGACGTTCTAAACCCAGCTCGCGTACCGCTTTAATGGGCGAACAGCCCAACCCTTGGGACCTGCTACAGCCCCAGGATGCGACGAGCCGACATCGAGGTGCCAAACCATCCCGTCGATATGGACTCTTGGGGAAGATCAGCCTGTTATCCCCGGGGTACCTTTTATCCGTTGAGCGACACCGCTTCCACATGCCAGTGCCGGATCACTAGTCCCGACTTTCGTCCCTGCTCGACCTGTCAGTCTCACAGTCAAGCTCCCTTGTGCACTTGCACTCAACACCTGATTGCCAACCAGGCTGAGGGAACCTTTGGGCGCCTCCGTTACCCTTTAGGAGGCAACCGCCCCAGTTAAACTACCCACCAGACACTGTCCCTGAACCGGATAACGGTCCGAAGTTAGATACCCAAATCAACCAGAGTGGTATTTCAAGATTGCCTCCACCCATACTGGCGTATGGACTTCACCGGCTCCCACCTATCCTACACAAGCTCATTCAGATACCAATGTCAAGCTATAGTAAAGGTCCCGGGGTCTTTCCGTCCTGCCGCGCGTAACGAGCATCTTTACTCGTAATGCAATTTCGCCGGGCCTGTGGTTGAGACAGTGGGGAAGTCGTTACGCCATTCGTGCAGGTCGGAACTTACCCGACAAGGAATTTCGCTACCTTAGGATGGTTATAGTTACCACCGCCGTTTACTGGCGCTTAAGTTCTCCGCTTCGCCCTTACGGGCTAACAGGTCCCCTTAACGTTCCAGCACCGGGCAGGCGTCAGTCCATATACATCGAATTACTTCTTCGCATGGACCTGTGTTTTTAGTAAACAGTCGCTTCCCCCTGCTCTCTGCGGCCATACAACGCTCCACCCGCGCGGGGCTTCACGTCTCCGGCCCCCCTTCTCCCTAAGTTACGGGGGCAATTTGCCGAGTTCCTTAACCACAGTTCGCCCGATCGCCTCGGTATTCTCTACCTGACCACCTGTGTCGGTTTGGGGTACGGGCCGCTAAGAACTCGCTAGAGGCTTTTCTCGGCAGCATAGGATCACTGACTTCACCTGAATCGGCTCGGCATCACGTCTCAGCCTATGTGCACCGCGGATTTGCCTACGGTACGGCCTACACGCTTACCCCGGCACAACCACCGGCCGGGCTCAGCTACCTTCCTGCGTCACCCCATCGCTTGACTACTACCCGCCAGGTTCCCACGCTCCCCACCCTCAACCCGAAGGTCTTGGATGGTTTGGGTGGTTAGCACAACGAGGTTCGTCAGGGTCGCTCTTTCGCGGGTACGGGAATATCAACCCGTTGTCCATCGACTACGCCTCTCGGCCTCGCCTTAGGTCCCGACTCACCCAGGGCGGATTAGCCTGGCCCTGGAACCCTTGGTCATCCGGCGGAAGGGTTTCTCACCCTTCTTTCGCTACTCATGCCTGCATTCTCACTCGTGCCGCGTCCACAACTAGGTCACCCCGTTGCTTCACCCCCGGCACGACGCTCCCCTACCCATCCACACACCTGCACCGGATATCAAGACCCGACGAGGTTAAAATGTGAATGCCACAGCTTCGGCGGTGTGCTTGAGCCCCGCTACATTGTCGGCGCGGAACCACTTGACCAGTGAGCTATTACGCACTCTTTAAAGGGTGGCTGCTTCTAAGCCAACCTCCTGGTTGTCTATGCGACCCCACATCCTTTTCCACTTAGCACACGCTTAGGGGCCTTAGCTGGTGATCTGGGCTGTTTCCCTCTCGACTACGAAGCTTATCCCCCGCAGTCTCACTGCCGCGCTCTCACTTACCGGCATTCGGAGTTTGGCTGATTTCGGTAAGCTTGTGGGCCCCCTAGACCATCCAGTGCTCTACCTCCGGCAAGAAACACGCGACGCTGCACCTAAATGCATTTCGGGGAGAACCAGCTATCACGGAGTTTGATTGGCCTTTCACCCCTAACCACAGGTCATCCCCCAACTTTTCAACGTTGGTGGGTTCGGCCCTCCACGCGGTCTTACCCGCGCTTCAGCCTGCCCATGGCTAGATCACTCCGCTTCGGGTCTAGAGCATGCGACTCAAGAGCGCCCTATTCAGACTCGCTTTCGCTACGGCTCCCCCACACGGGTTAACCTCGCCACATGCCACTAACTCGCAGGCTCATTCTTCAAAAGGCACGCCGTCACCCCGCAAGGCTCCGACGGATTGTAGGCGAACGGTTTCAGGTACTATTTCACTCCCCTCCCGGGGTACTTTTCACCATTCCCTCACGGTACTCGTCCGCTATCGGTCACCAGGAAGTATTTAGGCTTACCAGGTGGTCCTGGCAGATTCACGGCAGATTTCAGGGGTCCGCCGCTACTCGGGAACACCCACAGAAGGTCAGCAACTTTCACGTACCGGACTGTCACCGTCTACGGTTGGCTTTTCCACACCATTCGGCTAGCCACTGACTTTGTAACTCCTCAGACAAGTGTCAGCTTGTCTAGCGGGGTCCCACAACCCCGACCACGCAACCCCTGACAGGTATCACACGCAGCCGGTTTAGCCTCGATCCGCTTTCGCTCGCCACTACTCACGGAATCACTAAATTGTTTTCTCTTCCTACGGGTACTGAGATGTTTCACTTCCCCGCGTTCCCCCCATACACCCTATGTGTTCAGGTGCAGGTGACACCACATGACTGGTGCCAGGTTTCCCCATTCGGACACCCTGGGATCACAGCTTGGTTGACAGCTCCCCCAGGCCTATCGCGGCCTCCCACGTCCTTCATCGGCTCCTGGTGCCAAGGCATCCACCGTTCGCCCTTGACAACTTGACCACAAAGATGCTCGCGTCCACTGTGCAATTCTCAACAAACGACCAACCCACAACCCGAACAGCCCCACACCTACGACCCACACAGGATCACGGTTTGCAAGGCCAGGCCGTGCCTGGCGCCTCGACAAGCTTCCGCTCATCATCAAGGCTCTGAAAGACAACCAACCGGTTGTTCCTTCAGGACCCAACAGGGTGTTCTGCGCTCCTCCTCAGCCGCACCGAAGGCAAACCGTTCCCACCACCGAAGTGGCTGTACTAGGCGCCCCCGACCGTTGCCGAGGAAAAACTGGCCAGTGTCTCCGCCATCGAGCACCCCACCGCCACATTCGGACGGTGCGGGCTCCATACCAGCTTTCGCTGGATGGTGCTCCTTAGAAAGGAGGTGATCCAGCCGCACCTTCCGGTACGGCTACCTTGTTACGACTTCGTCCCAATCGCCAGCCCCACCTTCGACGGCTCCCTCCACAAGGGTTGGGCCACCGGCTTCGGGTGTTGCCGACTTTCGTGACGTGACGGGCGGTGTGTACAAGGCCCGGGAACGTATTCACCGCAGCGTTGCTGATCTGCGATTACTAGCGACTCCGACTTCACGGGGTCGAGTTGCAGACCCCGATCCGAACTGAGACCGGCTTTTTGGGATTCGCTCCACCTCACGGTATCGCAGCCCATTGTACCGGCCATTGTAGCATGCGTGAAGCCCTGGACATAAGGGGCATGATGACTTGACGTCATCCCCACCTTCCTCCGAGTTGACCCCGGCAGTCTTCGATGAGTCCCCGCCATAACGCGCTGGCAACATCGAACGAGGGTTGCGCTCGTTGCGGGACTTAACCCAACATCTCACGACACGAGCTGACGACAGCCATGCACCACCTGTGACCGCCCCCGAAGGACCCCCCATCTCTGGAGGTTTTGCGGCCATGTCAAACCCAGGTAAGGTTCTTCGCGTTGCATCGAATTAATCCGCATGCTCCGCCGCTTGTGCGGGCCCCCGTCAATTCCTTTGAGTTTTAGCCTTGCGGCCGTACTCCCCAGGCGGGGCGCTTAATGCGTTAGCTGCGGCACAGGGAACCGGAGAGGCCCCCCACACCTAGCGCCCAACGTTTACAGCGTGGACTACCAGGGTATCTAATCCTGTTCGCTCCCCACGCTTTCGCTCCTCAGCGTCAGTATCGGCCCAGAGACCCGCCTTCGCCACCGGTGTTCCTCCTGATATCTGCGCATTTCACCGCTACACCAGGAATTCCAGTCTCCCCTACCGAACTCTAGCCTGCCCGTATCGACCGCAGGCTTGGAGTTGAGCCCCAAGTTTTCACGGTCGACGCGACAAGCCGCCTACGAGCTCTTTACGCCCAATAAATCCGGACAACGCTCGCACCCTACGTCTTACCGCGGCTGCTGGCACGTAGTTGGCCGGTGCTTCTTCTGCAGGTACCGTCACTTACGCTTCGTCCCTGCTGAAAGAGGTTTACAACCCGAAGGCCGTCATCCCTCACGCGGCGTCGCTGCATCAGGCTTCCGCCCATTGTGCAATATTCCCCACTGCTGCCTCCCGTAGGAGTCTGGGCCGTGTCTCAGTCCCAGTGTGGCCGGTCGCCCTCTCAGGCCGGCTACCCGTCGTCGCCTTGGTAGGCCATCACCCCACCAACAAGCTGATAGGCCGCGAGCCCATCCCAGGCCGAAAAACTTTCCACCAAACCTCATGCGAGGAAAGGTCATATTCGGTATTAGCCCCGGTTTCCCGGGGTTATCCCAAAGCCTAGGGCAGGTTGCTCACGTGTTACTCACCCGTTCGCCGCTCGAGTACCCCGAAGGGCCTTTCCGCTCGACTTGCATGTGTTAAGCACGCCGCCAGCGTTCGTCCTGAGCCAGGATCAAACTCTCCAACAAAAACTTTGTTGAACAATCCATCCTGACAACAAAAGTGTTGCCAAAGGAATCCCAACCAACAACCCACTCCAAAGAGCAGATCACCAGTCCGGGGTATAAATCATAATTGGCACTGGCTTATCAAACACCCTGTTGAGTTCTCAAAGAACAACCACACACCATCCGACAGCCCCGCTAACCGCAGGACCCCGTCCGGGGCATTTCGTCCGCATCCCCGCCGCTCTCGCGCCGGGCACTTTTACTACGTTACCCGGTGGTTTCCGCCGTGTCAAACCAGTGTTTCGCGGTTTGTCATGCTTCCACCCGAATTCCGGGCACCACAAATCAACCAGCTCGCGCCGGACGCTTCATGGCTTTGACAGGCCGGCCGCCCTGCGGTCACCCGCGGGCTCGTCCGTTTCCCTGCCGGTCGAGAACACTACCCGGTCGACTCCGCCTCACCAAATCCGCCCCGCGACGGATCCGGGGCATCGAACAACCCCTGTTCCTGCCGGAAGGAACCCCGGCCGGCTTCGGGAGTCGCCTGGGCGCTCCAACTCCCAGGTTTTTCGCATATTCTGTCCGTTATGCACCTCGACACCGTGGCGTCGGAGTCCCAGTCCTGGCAGATCAGCCCGCTACGGTGAGTTCACCCTCGGGCGTTGTACGCACCGTCGCCTCGCGCACACCTTCCGCCACGCCTCGAAAGCGACAACACCCGAGGTAGTCGGCCCCCTGCGGCTGGAGCCGACGAGGGTGGGAGCAGTGCAGCCTCCGCGCCACTCAACGGCTGACCGCGCGATCGCCAACTGCGGGGACCTGGTCGGCGGCCCAGGCGGTTCGAGGCAAGGTGGCAAGAGCCGGCGTACCGGGGCGGTGCTGCCGGCCGGTGCGTACGGTCAGAGAGTGGACGTGCTGCTGCGCGGCGGGCCAGGTGACGGGCAGGTGGTGCCCGGCGGTGGGGAGACCGTCGTGTGGCGGGCCTGCCTGTACGAAATCACGGCTGAGCGCGATCGACGGGACGGCCGTGATGTGCGGGTGTATCGACACCGGCCGGACTGCTGCGAGCCCTATGGCCGAGGCGTCGAGGACCGCTGCGAGTGATCCACAGGCCAGGCCGGCAGGCTCCGTTCCGTGGCCGGATCACGCACCCTCACCGCCTCGTCCGGGCGGACGGGCGGACGGGCGGACGGGCGGTTCACCCGCGGAAGACGTGATTCCTCGGTGATGACCGCATCGCGCTCACCCAGGCCGGCGACTGCTACCTGCCAACGGCGAGGAACCGACAAACGTTGAAGTGGACCTCGCGAGTTCCTACCACTGGCCGCACCGTCGCCCTGGCTGCTGACGCGCCTTTCTCGGGGATCCGCAGTCGGGGCCGGCGCGGTGGGCGCTGGCTCACTCGAATCGCCATGCCCGTGATCTTCCATGGTGCCGGTCGGGCGGTCACGACACCGCCCGGTGGCCGCAGCTCCCAGCCGCCCGAGCGCCACGCCCGGCGGCAGCACCTGCCCTTCGCGCAGCCGATCAACGCCCCCGCCACCCCGGCTTTGGGGGTACGACGACCCCCGTTCCGACCGCCGGAGGTGCGGTGGCCAGCCCTCTCCGTACGCGCGGACCGACCGACCGGGAGGGTCAGGAACCGCGCGAGGCGGGCCCCGGCAGGGTACGAGAAATATCGATCGACCTGCCGGGCGTTGGGGGGCTAGCGTGATCGCCATGTTCAGCACCGCCGCAGTTGCGCGGCCCGCAGGTCTTCACCTGCCGGGCCCCCTCGGCGTGTGCGCGTGGCTGGCCGATACCCGAGGCTGACCCTCCTCCCGCTCCAGCAGAACCACGGAGGAGGGTGGCCCGGCACTTGCGGCGCCGCCCCCTGGCGGGTGCGCCGCGATCCGCGGTTCTGGCGCGGCTTTCCCTGTGGGGTGGCACCCGCCCGCGTTCGTCTTCCGCCAGCTCATCTTTTGTCACGATGGAGCCTGACCATGGCCAAGAGCCAGTTCGTGCGGGCCAAGCCGCACCTCAACATCGGCACGATGGGTCACGTCGACCATGGCAAGACGACCCTGACCGCCGCCATCACCAAGGTCCTCGCCGACCGCGACCCGGCCGTCAACCGGTTCGTGTCCTTCGACGGCATCGACCGGGCGCCGGAGGAGGTGGCGCGGGGCATCACCATCAACATCGCCCACGTCGAGTACGAGACGGCGACCCGGCACTACGCCCACGCGGACATGCCCGGCCACGCCGACTTCGTGAAGAACATGATCACGGGGGCGGCGCAGGTCGACGGCGCGATCCTCGTCGTCTCCGCGCTGGACGGGGCGATGCCCCAGACCCGCGAGCACGTGCTGCTCGCCCGGCGGGTCGGGGTGCCCTACCTGGTGGTGGCGATGAACAAGGTCGAGGCCGTCACCGACCCGGAGCTGCTGGACCTGGTCGAGCTCGAGATCCGGGAGCTGGTGTCCGGGTACGGGTTCCCCGGCGACGAGGTGCCGGTGGTGCGGGTGTCGGCGCTGCGGGCCCTGGAGGGCGACCCACGCTGGGTGTCCTCCGTGGTGGAGCTGCTCGACGCCGTCGACCGGTACGTGCCGGTGCCGCCCCGTGAGCTCGGCGAGCCGTTCCTAATGCCGATCGAGAACGTGCTGACGATCTCCGGGCGGGGGACGGTCGTGACCGGCGCCGTGGAGCGGGGCGTGCTGCGCGCCGGCGACGCGGTGGAGGTCGTCGGTCTCGGCCCCACCCTTGCGACGGTGGCGACCGGGCTGGAGACCTTCGGCAAGTCGCTGTCGACGGCCGAGGCCGGGGACAACGCGGCGGTGCTCCTGCGCGGGGTCAAGCGCGACCAGGTGCAGCGGGGCCAGGTTGTCGCGCTGCCCGGTAGCGCCACGCCGCACCAGCGGTTCCGGGCCCGGCTGTACGCGCTGACCACCGCCGAGGGTGGGCGGCACACGCCCTTCCTCGCCAACTACCGGCCGCAGTTCTACTTCCGCACCACCGACGTGGTCGGATCGGTGGACCTCGGTGACGTGACCATGGTCCTGCCCGGCGACACCGTCGACCTGACGGTGGAACTGGGCAAGCCGATCGCGATGGACGTCGGGCTCGGCTTCGCCGTCCGCGAAGGTGGCCGCACGGTGGCGGCGGGGACCGTGACCGAACTGCTCGACTGAGCCGGAGTGGAAGGGCTCCTCGACGAGGAGGGGCCCTTCCACAGGCAGCCGTCCTACCGTCCGGGGCGGTACGCGTCAGCGGACGCGGCGGCAACCGGCGAGCAGCCGGGCCACCATGTCCCGGGCGTGTGCGCGCTCGTAGCCCGGGCCGAGGATGCACAGATTTCCCACCGCACGCATGAGTGTGTACGCCGTGACCCCCGGATCGATCTCGTCGGCCGCCACGCCTGCCGCGATCAGCGACGCGCAGGCCGGAACGAGCTTGTCGAGCATGAGGGTGTGCAGCGCGAGCAGGCTCGGGTCCTCGGACTGGAGGGCGACGCCGAGCCCGTGCTTGGTCACCAGGAACTCCACGAACGCGTCGATCCAGCGGGCGAGCGCTTCAGCGGGTGCGATCGGCTCCCGACCCAGCGCGGCGGCCAGCTCCACGCACTCCTCGATCTGGTGGCGGTACACGGCGGTGACCAGCTCGGCGCGGTTCGGGAAGTGACGGTAGACGGTGCCCAGGCCCACGCCCGCGCGGCCGGCGATGTCGCGGATGGGCGCCTGCACCCCCTGCTCGACGAAGACGGCGGCGGCAGCGGCGAGCAGGGCCTCGCGGTTGCGCCGCACGCCCGCCTGCCGGGTGCCTGACGACTCGGTCACAGTCTTCCCCCTTGTTGGCGGAACATTGTTCCGCTAGCTTTGGCGGAACAGTGTTCCGGACAAGTATGGCAGAACTCCCCTGGCCACAGAAGGCAGGCGTCAGCATGCGCAGCGCAGCTCCCACACCGCGGATCGTCGCGGTCAAGCCCATCTCCGTCCCCACCACCGGACGCGCCATCGACCTCCAGGTCAAGGTCACCGCCCCGGCATCCGGCCACGACCTGCCGGTGATCGTCTTCTCCCACGGAAACGCCTGGTCGATGGACGGATACGAGCCGCTCGTCGACCGGTGGGCCGCCGCCGGCTTCATCGTCGTGCAGCCGACCCACCTCGACTCCCGCCGCCACGGCATCGGGTTCGACGACCCGAGATTCGGCACCATCTGGCGGGTCCGGATCGCCGACCTGCACGCCGTCCTGGACAACCTCCGCGACATCCTGGCGCAGGCGGGACTGTCCGACCGCGTCGACCTGGGCCGCGTCGCCGCCGTCGGGCACTCCTGGGGAGGGCAGACCGTCGGCACCCTCCTCGGCGCCCGCGTACTGGACACCGACGGCGCAGCTGGCGAGGACTTCACCCATCCCGCGGTGAAGGCGGGTGCGCTCATCGCGGCCACGGGCACCGGTGACTCGCTCACCCCGTTCGCGGTGGAGCACCTGCCGTTCATGCGGCCGGACTACTCCACGATGACCACGCCGGCCCTCGTCGTCTCCGGCGGCAGGGACCAGTCGGCGATGTCCACCCGCGGGCCGGACTGGTTCACCGACGCGTACCACCTCAGCCCTTCGCCCAAGAGCCTGCTCACCATCACCGACGGGGAACACACCCTCGGTGGGGTCGCCGGTGAGAAGGTCGCCGAGACCAGCGACGAGGACCCGGCCCGGGTCGCCCTGGTCGCCGACGCGATCTCCGCGTACCTCCTCGACGCCCTCGACCTCGACGGCGCCGCCTGGAAGGCTCTCGCCGAACGAGCGGAGACCAGCGACGGGGCATACCGCATCGAGCACCGGTAGGACGGGGGCGCCCGCCGGGCCGGGGACCACCCCGGCCCGGCAAGCCCTCCCCCGACATGCGAACCCCTAGACGTGATGCATAATTCATGTAACTGTGTTCGCATGTTGCTGTGGTGGGAGGGGTGTCGACGATGACCACGCCCGAGCTGTCGAAGACCAACGGATCGGCCGGCACGACGGGGGCGCCCGTGCCGGTGACGGTGGCCCGGGGCGACGGGATCGGCCCGGAGATCATGGACGCCACCCTGCGGGTGCTGACGGCCGCCGGGGCGCGGCTGGCCGTGGAGGAGATCCAGATCGGGGAGTCGGTGTACGCCCGGGGCCACAGCGCCGGCATCGAGCCGGGCGCGTGGGAGTCGCTGCGCCGGACCCGGGTGTTCCTCAAGGCGCCGATCACCACCCCGCAGGGCGGCGGGTTCAAGTCGCTGAACGTGACCATCCGCAAGTCGCTGGGGCTGTTCGCCAACGTACGCCCGTGCGTGGCGTACCCGCCCTTCGTGCCGACCCGGCATCCGAAGATGGACGTGGTGATCGTGCGGGAGAACGAGGAGGACCTCTACGCCGGCATCGAGCACCGACAGACCGACGAGGTCACCCAGTGCCTGAAGCTGATCTCCCGTCCCGGGTGCGAGCGGATCGCCCGCTACGCCTTCGAGTACGCCCGCCGGCACGGCCGGTCCAAGGTCACCTGCATGACCAAGGACAACATCATGAAGCTCACCGACGGGCTGTTCCACCGGGTCTTCGACGAGGTGGCCGCCGACTACCCCGACATCGTCGCCGAGCACTGGATCGTCGACATCGGCACGGCGAAGCTGGCCGACACCCCCGAGGCCTTCGACGTCATCGTCACCCCCAACCTCTACGGCGACGTGCTCTCCGACGTCGCCGCGCAGGTCGCCGGCTCGGTCGGGCTGGCCGGCTCGGCCAACATCGGCGAGCACGCGGCGATGTTCGAGGCCATCCACGGCTCCGCACCGACCCTGGCCGGCCTCGATGTCGCCAACCCCTCCGGGCTGCTGCTCGCGGCGGTGATGATGCTCGTGCACATCGGCCAGGCCGACGTCGCCGAACGGGTCCACAACGCCTGGCTGGCCACCCTGGAAGCGGGCGTCGCCACCGCCGACATCGCCGGCCCCGGCGCCACCGCGGTCGGCACCCGGGCGTTCGCCGACGCCGTCATCGACCGGCTCGGCCAGCGCCCGACCATCCTCCCGCCGGTCGCCTACCCGACCGGGCAGCGGCAGCTCACCGTCCCGACCACCGCTGCCCGCCCGGCGCAGCGCAAGACGATGGACGGGGTCGACGTGTTCCTGGACCACCGCGACCGCGACCCGGACGCGCTCGCCGCCACGCTCCAGCGGGCCACCGAGGGCGCCACGCTGCACCTGCAGATGATCACCAACCGTGGGGTGAAGGTGTGGCCCGACGGGCTCCCCGAGACCTTCTGCACCGACCACTGGCGGGCCCGCTTCCAGTCGTCCCGGCCGGGCGCGGCGTCCCGGGCCGAGGTGGTGGACCTGCTGCACCGTCTCGACCGCGCCGGGCTCGACTTCGTCAAGACCGAGGGCCTCTACCGCTTCGACGACGAACCGGGCTACTCCCTCGGACAGGGCCAGTGATGACCGATGAACGGAGCCTCCTTCCGGTGCGCCGGAGAGTGCGCGGCCCTGACATTCCACTGTCCGGACGGCTGCACCAAGGCTGGCCTCACGCCGCTGACCTGCGATTTCTTGTCCGGTGACAACAGTCGCGGACCGTACGGACCCGAGTAGGGTTCGCGCCGTGGATGACAACACGGGGGCATCCGGTTCAGTCCGACCACAGCGGCTCGCCGCTGTGGTCGTCCTGGCTGAGGATTTCATCGCCGCGACCGTCACCACACTCCGCCACCGACTGAGAACCTCGGTGACCACTGCCGGACTCACCGGAGACGATGCCGACGACTTCGTTCTCGCCGTCCACGAACTGGTCACCAACGCCGTGCGGCACGGCGGCGGCCGCGGCCACCTCGAGCTGTACCGCAACGGCGACGTCCTCGTCTGCGAGGTCAGCGACGAGGGCGACCCCACCGCAGAGCTTTCGGTGCGGCTGTCCGCGACGGACATGCCCGGTGGACGAGGGTTGTGGCTCGCCCATCGGTTCACCGACGGGCTCACCCTCACTCGTGGACTGCACGGCGTGACCGCCACCGTCACCGCCTGCCTTACGCCGCAGCGCCTCCCTCGCCGGTAAGGGCCTGCTCCGCCTCGGTCCGAAGACATCTGTCAGGCTGCCACACCTCGGACCACCGACCGGTAGTCCGGCATCTCTATCGCGCAGAGGTCGGCCCGGGCAACCGACGCGTCGGGTCTCCGTCAGTCGAACGACCTGAGTGGACGCTCACCTGTCCCGGAACGGACGGCGTGGGCCGTCGAGGGTCCGACGGCCGCCACCCGGCAGGCCTGAGCCTTCGCGCTGATGTGCGGTGTCCCGCCGCCCGGCGGATCGCTTCAATTGAAGGCGACCCCTGGCCGAGGGTGGAGGGATGCCGGATGACCGCTGCGACCGGGTGGCGGCTCGCGGATCGTCTGAAGACGATGCCGTCGGTGCTTGCCGGACCGATCCTGCGCCACACCAGCGACACCACGGTGACCGTGTGGCTGGCCCTGCAGCAGGCCACCACGGTGAGCCTGACCGTCTACGACAACGATGCCGCAGCCGGCGCCCCCGTCGCCGCGACCGCCGAACCAGCGCCCACCGTGGCGGTGGGCACGAATCTGCACCTCGTGGCGGTCACCGCCAAGGTGACGCCGCCCCGCCCGCGGCTCAGCGAGGGCGTCACGTACTACTACGACCTGCGCCTCGCCGACGGGAGGCGACTCAAGGACCCGGGTGTCCTGTCCAACGACGCCGACGAGGCCGAACGCCTGCAAACGGTCGTCTTCGGCAGCGACAAGCTGCCGAGCTTCGCACTGCCCCCGGCCGACCTGGGTCGGCTGCGGATCCTGCACGGCTCGTGCCGCAAACCGCACGCCGACGAGTACGACGGACTGGCCGCGGTGCACCACCTCATCGAGTCGTCCTACTGGGCGTCGAACGACACCGATCCGTGGGCGCTGACCCGGCCGCACCTGCTGATGCTCACCGGCGACCAGATCTACGCCGACGACGTCGCCGACTGCATGCTGGCGATGTGCACCGACTTCGGCGACACGTTGCTGGGCTGGTCCGGCGAGCAGTTGCCCGGCCTGGACACCATGACCTCGGCGGCGTTCCCGCCGGGCACCCGGGCCCAGGTCGTCACCGAGGTCGGCGGCCTCACCGGGTCGCTGGTCGACCTGGCGGAGCTGGCCAAGAGCCAACTGATGGGCCTCGGCGAGTACCTCGCGATGTACCTGCTGGTCTGGTCGCCCGTCCTGTGGCCGGCCACCCTGCCGCGTACGCCGTCCCTGCACGACGCGGCCGAGCGCGAACGCGTCGAGCTGATGCGCGGCACGCTGCCGCAGGTGCGCCGCGCCCTGGCCAACGTCATCACCTACATGTCCTGGGACGACCACGAGGTGACCGACGACTGGAACCTCAACCGTGAATGGTGCCGCCGGGTGTGGGGTGAGGAAGGAATGACCGACGGCCGTCCGCTGGGCCGGCGGATCGTCACCAACGGCATGCTCGCCCACGCCGTCTGCCAGGCCTGGGGCAGCATGCCGGACCAGTTCACCGGCGACACCCCGGGCGCCCGGCTGCTCGCGGCGCTACCGCAGTGGGACGGCGACCCCGCCCACCAGTCGGTCCTGGACCGCCTCGCGGCGCTGCTCGGCGTACCGACCGGCAAGCTGCCCGCAGGCGGCGTCGACCGGCTGCCCCGCGCTGCCGACTCGCTGCGCTACCACTACCGGCTGACCTGGACGGGACGGCCGTTCGAGATCCTGGTCACCGACTCCCGCACGACGCGGTCGTTCGACCCGCAGCCGATGGAGCCGCCCGCGGTCATGTCCGACGAGGCGATCGCCGAGCAGCTGCCGGCCGTCGCCGACCCGCCCTACCTGACCATCGCCGTCGTCCCGGGGCCCGTGCTCGGCGTGCCGTGGATCGAGGAGAAGCAGGAGGAGCGTACGCCGGAGATGATCTGGGGCCACGACGCGGAAGCGTGGGGCCTGCGGCAGCGGACGTTCCACCGGCTGCTGGGGCAGCTGGCGCACCGGCCACGGGTGGTGCTGCTTTCCGGTGACGTCCACTACGGGTTCACCATCCACCTGAGCGCGTGGAACAGGCAGCCGTACGGCACGTCGACGCCGCTTGCCACGCCGCTGCGCAGCGAGATCGCCCAGTTCACCGCGAGCGCCCTGAAGAACGAGACCAACTCGTACCTGGACCTGACGACCGACAAGCTGCAGGGCGTGGGCTGGAACGCGCTGCCCGGCTTCGCCTGGGTCCCGCACAACCCCGCCGACGAGGTGGGCTGGGCGGAACCGCTCCGTTACTGGACCGAGTGGCGCCCGGCCGGCTCGACGACGCCACAGCCGTACTTCCAGAAGAACCCATCCCGTCTCGACGTCAGCGTGCCGCACGAGTTCCCGCACTACTACGTCCCCGAGCACTGGCGGCACCGCATCCGCTACGGCACCGGGACGCGCAGCGACAAGCAGCCCCCCGTGACGCCGCTGACCCGGCCCGCGCCGGACTCCGACAAGGCGGCCTTCACCTCCTGGTACGGCGGACTGACCACCGCGTCGGCCTACGCGCGGCGCGCCAGGTCGGGCACCCAGCTGGTTGGCAACAACAACCTCGGCGAGATCCGGTTCGCCCCGGACAGCTCACCGAGCCGGCCGGCCCTCGCCGCGCGGCACATCCTCTGGTGGCAGATGACCGCGGCCGGGCAGCCCGCCTACAGCACCACGTTCGACGTGACCCTCGACCCCGCGGACGCCAGCGCTGTTCCGCCGAGCTACGTGGAGCGCCCCCAGTGACATCGCCTCTCACCCCCGCCGACGCGCCCACGCCGCCCGACCCGCCCGCCGACGTGCGCGCCGAGCTGCTGCGCGAGGTCACCCTGCTGCTGGCGCCTCTGCGCGCGGCCGTGGACGACCGTGGGTGGCGCGCCGAGCTGTTCGCCGCGATCGGCTGGAACCTCGACGGGATCGCCGGCTTCCCCGTCGCCACCATCGAAAACCTGCTGTCCGCCGTACGCGAGGCCGTCGACCGGCTCCAACCGCTGATCGACCAACCGACCACCGACCTGAAGGCCTACAAGCCCGCCCTCGCGGCCCTGAAGAGGTGCTTCGACGCCGTCCGCGCCCTGAAGACGGCGTTCGACGGCTGGAGCGGGATCGCCCTGCCGGACGCACCGGCGATCGGCGCCGACCTGGTGAACTACCTCGTCGCGACCTACCTGCGGCGGCACCGGCCGACCCTCGCCGCCGTGCTGTGGGCGCTGGCGTTGATCGACGGCCCGCCGCCGCCGATCGAGCCGGTCGTCGATCCGGGCACCGGCAAGGAGGTCCGGTTCTCCTCCGTGACGCCCCGCCTGCGCGTCGACCGGCTGCCCGCGCTCATCGGCGACCCGGTCGGGCAGCTGCGCTCGCGCTACCTCACCAAGGAGGGCCTGGCCACCCGGGCGGCCACCGACGCCGTCGCCGACCTGCTCCTGCCGGCGATCGCCGGCGTGCTCAACCGTCTCGGCACGCCGATCACCGCCCTGTACGGCGCCGAGATCCCCGAACTGGGCGACAGCGCCGAGGCCGCCCGGCACCTGCTGCACGTGTTCGTGCGGACCGGGCCCGGCGCGTTCGCCGACGGCGATGCCGGCTTCACGCTGCTCGTCGGCCTCGCCGGGGACGAGGACGGCCGGCTCGGCCTGATGATCGCGCCGAAGGGAGCCGTGGCGTTCGAGGACACCATCGGCGACTGGACCGCCACCCTCACCGCCGCCCTGCAGACGGCCTCGGTCATCGCGGTCGGTCCCGACGGGCTGACCACCGACCTGCCCGACGCGGCCGCGGTCGACCTGCGCGCGGACCTCGGGCTGGTGCGTACCGGCGCGGCGATCCGGGTTGGCGGCGCGACCGGCACCCGGCTGGAGATCGACGGCCCGATCCGGGTCACCGGCTTCGCCCAGCTGACCCGCGACTACCAGGACTTCGGCGTCGAGGTCAGCTGCGGCACAGCGCGGCTGGTCGTCTCCGGCGCCGACGGTGACGGTTTCCTCGGCAGGGTCCTGCCCGACGACGCCACGCTCCGCTTCGAGCTGGGCATCGGCTGGTCGCGGCGGCGTGGGCTGTTCCTCACCGGCGGCGCGGCGCTCACCGCGCACGTCGACGTCGCCGCCGTCCTGGGGGACGTGGCCCGACTGGACTCCCTCGACGTCGAGCTGAGCCCCACCGGGCCGAAGGACGCGACGCAGGCCCTGACCGTCACGGCCACCGCCTCCGGCCGGGTACGCCTCGGCCCGGTCGGCGTGACCGTCCAGGGCGTCGGGATGCGGGCCCGGCTGGCGTTCCCCGACGGTGGCGGCAACCTCGGACCCGTCGACCTCGACCTCGGGTTCCAGCCCCCGCACGGAGTCGCGCTGCGCATCGACGGCGGGGCCGTCACCGGCGCCGGTTTCCTGTCCTTCGACGCCGACGCAGCCAAGTACGCCGGCGGCATCGACCTGGAATTCGCCAAGCTGCGCCTGTCGGCGCTGGGGCTGCTGGCCACCCGGATGCCCGACGGGCGCCCCGGTTTCTCCCTCCTGGTGGTCATCAACGCCCGCTTCCCGAAGCCGATCCCGCTCGGCTTCGGGTTCAACCTCGCGGCCGTCGGCGGCATCGTCGGCGTCAACCGGGCCGCCGCCGTCGACCGGCTCCGGGCTGGGCTGCGGGCCGGGTCCCTCGGCGCGGTCCTGTCCCCGGGCGACATCCTCGGCGACGAACGCCGCCTGCTCGACGACCTGGACGCGCTGTTCCCGGTGACCCCGGGCCGGCACCTGTTCGGTCCGACGGCCCAGCTCACCTGGGGTGTGCCGACGGCGGTCACGATCGACCTGGCGCTGGCCCTGGAGCTGCCGAGACCGCTGCGGTTCATCGCCGCCGGCCGGGTACGCACCCTGCTGCCCGACGAGCGCAAGCCGGTCGCCGTGATCAACATGGACGCCCTCGGCGTCCTCGACACCGGCGAGGGCACCCTCGCCCTCGACGCCACCCTCTACGACTCGCAGCTGGCCGGGTGGCGGCTCTCCGGCGACATGGCGCTGCGCGCCCGGTGGACCGGCCGCAGCGAGTTCGTGATGAGCGCGGGCGGCTTCCATCCCCGCTTCCGGCCACCCGTCGGCTTCCCCGAGTTGCGCCGGATGACCATGGAGATCGGCGAGGACCGGTTCTGGCTGCGGATGCAGGCGTACCTGGCGCTGACGTCGAACACCCTGCAGTTCGGCTCGCGCGTCGAGTTCCACGCCGAGACCGGCGACTTCACCGCCGACGGACACTTCACCTTCGACGCGGTGGTGCGGTTCGCGCCGTTCGGCTTCGAGTTCGACCTGTCGCTGGGCGTGGCGATCCGCTGGAAGGGCCGGCTGCTGCTCGGCATCACCGCCGACCTCTACGTCGCCGGCCCCGGCCGGTGGCAGGTCCGCGGCCACGCCGAGATCAAGCTGCTGTTCCTCAGCGCCACCGTCCGGTTCAACGCGACCTTCGGCAGCCAGCCGGCGCTGCCCCCGGCACCGCCGCAGGACGTGGCCGCCCTGGTCCGCGACGCGCTGGCCGAGCCGGGCGCCTGGCACGTCGAGGAACGCGCCGACCTGCCCGCCCTGACCATGCGGGCCGGCATCACCTGGTCGGACCTGCTGGTCTCCCCCTCGGCGCGGGTCAGCGTCCGGCAGCGGATCGCACCGGTCGGTGGCACGCACCTGGACCACTTCGGTCAGGCGCCCATCGACGGATCGGCCGAGCTGCGCATCGACTCGGCCACCCTGGGCGGGGTCCCCGCGCAGCTCGCCGACGTCAAGGACGAGTTTGCCCCGGCCCAGTTCTTCGCCCTCAGCGACGAGCAGAAACTCGCCGCCGACGGGTTCGACCTGCTGCCGTCCGGGGTCAGCTTCGCCGCCACCGACACCATCGCCTACGACCAGGCCGGACCGGCTGCGGTCGTCATCGCGTACCAGACGAAGGTGATCGACGAACCGGACCCGGCCGGACCGGGCCGCACCGTGGCCGGTGGCCTGCCACGGTCGGTGTGGGTTCTCGGCGGCGCCCAGCTGGACCGGCTCGCCCACGGCGGAGCCGCCGGCCGCGCCGCGACCCGGTCGACGGGCCTGGCCCGGTTCCGGGCGCCCGGCCTGCCGATCACCGTCCGCGACCCCGGCTTCCTGATCGTCGACCGGGCGACCCTGCGACCCGCGGGTCCCGCCCCGGCGGTCGACGAACGGTGGAGCCGCAGTGAGGCCACCGACCGGCTGCGCCGCTGGAGCGCCGACCATCCCGACCACGACCTGATGATCGTCGCAGCCCCCGAGGCCGTCACCGGAAGCGCGGTGCCCGCATGACCATCCCCGCCGACCTCGCCGCCACCACCGCGCGGCGGCACCTGCTGTCCTGGGTACGCGACGGCCTCGCCAGCCGCCTCACCGATGTCGACCCCGGCAGCGGGCCGGTACCCGCCCGGGCTAACCTCACCACCGGGCTCACCGTCAACGGGACGCCGGTGCCCGGACCCCGGCTCGCCCTGCACGGCCCGGGCGACGTCACCGGCGTCGACCCGCGGCAGATCGTGCGTACCGACCCGGCGCCGGGGGCGCAGGACGTCGAATCGACGCACTACGCGCTGGTCGAGTTCGACGACCCCGGCCTGCCGTGGCGACTCACCCCGCTCGCCGCCCACCCGCTGCGGGGACTGCGCCCGTGGCTGGTCCTGGTCGTCGTCGACACCGCCACCCCCGGCGTACGCCTGACCACCGACCCGCGCCGCCCCCGACCGGTGCTCGACACCCCCCTCGCGGAACTGCCCGACCTCACCCGGTCCGCCGCGTGGGCGCACGCCGAGGTCGTCGCCGCCGACGGCGAGGACATCGCGACGCTGCTCGCCGAGCGACCCGAGCGGACGGTGTCCCGGCTGATCGCAGCGCGCAAGCTCGCCGACGGCCACACCTACCTGGCGTGCCTGGTACCGGCGTTCGAGCACGGACGGCTGGCCGGACTCGGCGAACCCGTGCCCGACACCGACACCACCCCACCGGCCTGGACCGGCACGACCGGCACCGTCCGCCTGCCCGTCTACCACCACTGGACCTTCTCCACCGGTGTCGACGGCGACTTCGCGGCCCTGGCCCAACGGCTGCGCCCGGCGACCCTCGACGACGGCGGCAAGCAGCTCTACTACCACGACGCCGCCCCGGAGGTGACCAGGGCCGTCGGCGCCGACCCGGGGCTCACCGGCATCCTGCCCGCGCTCACCGCACCCGGGGCCGCCATGACCGACCCGGTGCACCCCGGCTTCGCCACCGCACTGACCGCGATCCTGGCGCGTACCGGCACCGTCACCGCGCCGCTCTACCTCGCCGCCCACACCGGACACGGGCCGGGCTGGACCGGCACCGAACCGCCGTGGCTGCGCCAGCTCAACACCGACCCCCGGCTGCGGGCCGCGGCCGGGCTCGGCGCCGAGGTCGTGCGCATCCACCAGGAGCCGCTGATGGCGGCGGCCTGGCAGCAGGCCGCCGAACTCGCCGAGGTCAACCGGGATCTCCAGCAGGGACAGGTGGGCCGGGCGGTCAGCGCCAGCCTGCACCGCCGCTACTTCACCCCCGCCCCCACCGCCGCCGGGCTCGCCGAGGCGACCACGCCAGCAGCCGCCGCCGACCGGGACGACACGGTGATCTCGCGTACCGCCCGGGCGTTGGGCCGTCTTCCCGGCCCGGACGGCACCGTCGCCGCGCAGCTGGCCACCTTCACGGCCACGGCGGCCATCGCCTCCGCCGACGTGCAGCGGGCCGCCCGCCCCACCGGCCCGGCCGCGCGGGCCGCCGGCGCCACCCCGGTGGCACCGCTGGCGTCGGCGCTGAGCCCCAGCGCCGCCGGCACGATCGTGCCCGCTCCCCCGCCCCGGGCCGGATCCGACGCCGCGGTGCTGGACCGCTACACCGGCGGCGCGACCCGCTACCGCGACATCACCAGCGAGCTGGCCGCCGCCGCGACCGACTGGTGGAGCCAGCCGTACGCCACGGGGCTGCCCCTGGTGACACCCGGCCCACTGGGCTACCTGACCGACCTCACGGTGCTCCAGGAGAACCCCGCCCACAACCAGCTGTCGGCGACGTTGCTGCGGACCATCGACTTCGACGGCCGGGCGCGGGACCAGGGCATCCCCATCCCGCTGACCGCCGATGCCGCCGCGCCCACCGTGCGGCTCGTCGGTGGACTGGTGCACCGGGTCCGCTCCGACCGGCCGACCACCCTGCTCGCCGGCGTCCGACCAGGCCTGTTCGTGGACAGCTGGGAACCTTGCATCCGCACGCTGGCCCTCGCCTCCGACGGCACCGTCGACACGACGCCCTACCTCCCGCTGCCGACCTTCCGCTGCGGCACCCTGCACGGCGCGGACGTCACCCTGCGCCGCCGCGCCGGGCAACCGGACACCGCCGCCGAGCTGGTCATGCTGTGGAGCGGCGCCGACCCGAACGGGTCCGGCGCGATCAGCACCTGCAGCTACCAGCTCGACACCCGGACCGTGCTCGCTCCGCAGCGCAACATCCGGGTCTTCCTCGGCTACCCCCCGGCCGACGTCGCCGCCGACCTCGTGCCGGTCACCGCCGCGGCCGGACAGCCGATCGTCGAGCCGACCGACCTGGCCGTCGCGTTCCTCAACCCCACCTTCGCCACCGAGAACGGACCGGGCGGCCCCATCGTCCACCCGATCTGGCAACTCGACTGGGTCGTCGGCCGCGCCTTCGGCACCGCGCAGGAAAGCTGGAGCACCACGCGCTCGGTCACCCTCGGCGACCGGGTCTGGGACGACACCACCAGCGGCCACCTGAGCCTGTCGGTGACCGACCTCGACGGCGACGGCGATCCGGAACTGGTCGTGCACCTCACCTTCGACGAACGACCACCCAGCGGCCCCGCCCGACGCGTCACCCGCCAGCGGATCGGCCACGGGCTGCGCCCCGACGGGTCGATCGCGCACTGGGAGGCCCCGGTCGACCTGCCGATCGTCGCGTTGACCCCGGACGCCACCACCGTCGCGTTCCTCGGCGACCTCGACAACCAGCGGCTGGGCCGCATCGCCGGGATCGGCCGCACCTTCCGGGCCGTCGCCACCGCCCACCAGGCCCTGCTGATCCGCGACGCCACCCTCGGTGCGGACCCGCCCGCGCGGGCGGCGTACGAGATCGCCGCCGTGGCCGGCTCGGTCAGCGCGTCGATCGACCCGGCGACCACCATCCCGGCGGCCGTCGCCGACCGGATCAGCCCGCTGCCGGCCACGACGTCGCTGACGGCGGCAGGCGGGGCCGACCCGCTGCGACCCCGGCTCTACGAGCCGTCGTTCCCGCAGGCGATGGCCGAACCGCTGCGGGAACTCTTCCCCGACCTCGTCTTCCCCGGCGCAGACGCGCTGCCCGACGACAGCGTGGCGCTGATGGCCGGCAACGGCCCGCTCATCGCGGCCTACCTCGCCGGGCTCAACCACGAGTTCGGCCGCGAACTGCTGTGGCGGGGCTTCCCGTCGACCGGCCGGGCGACCTGGTTCCGCCGCTTCTTCGACGCCAGCGGTGCCGACCCCACCGAGTCCGCCGCCGACATCGCCGACATCGCCGGGTGGGGCGCCACCGGCGACCTCGCCGACAAGGTCGTCGGACCCGCCGCCAACGGCAGCGTCATCCTCCTCGTCCGTGGCGAGCTGCTGCGCCGCCATCCCGACGTGGTCATCCAGGCCGCCCCGGCGGTGCTCACCTCGACCGGACGCAGACCGGACGACACCGCCGTACACCTACCCGTCTTCACCGGCCGCGCCGCGGCCGACGTGCTGCTGTTCAGCTTCGACATCCCGGCCGACCAGGTACGCGGCGACGCCACACACCCCGGCTGGTTCTTCATCTTCGCCGAACCGCCGACCGAACCCCGCTTCGCCGGAACGTCCGACTGGACCGGGCCCGGGGCGTACGCGGCCGCGGCGGCGCTCAGCATGCCGTTCCGGGTCGCCGTGCACGCCTCCGACCTGATCGCGCCCACGTCCCTCACCTCCGGAGCCGACGCATGACCGCGCCCACCACCGCGACGGCGACCCCGCTCGTGGCCGCCGCGCAACCGCTGCCGCTGCCCGCCGACGTCCCGATCGCCCTGCTGCCGGTACGCCTGGAGACCCGCTACCACGACGGCAACCTGCTGATCCGGATCTACCCGGACGTGCTGCACGTGGACGCCCACGAGACGGAGCTGACCGCGGTCGAGGCCGACCACGGCGTCCGCTACTGGGCGCAGGTGGCCGCGGCCGGCACCGACACCGACCGGCTGCACGGCGTCTGGCAGGCGCTGACCGCCGAGCACGGCATCACCCGCGCCGCCTGGATCGCCCGCCGCACCCGCGACGGCGTACCGGCGCAGACACCGGCGACCGGCACGTGGACCCGGGCGCCGATGGCCCGGCTGCTGCCGACCCGCTGGCGGGTCGCCGGCTACCGCCAGTGGGGCCCCGGCAACCCCCCGACGCTGCACTTCGACGTGGCCGGCAAGGAGATCCCCGGCGACCTCGCCGTCGGGCCGGACCCCGCCGCGACCGGGCTGCCACCTGAGTCCGACGAGGACCTCGTCGTCACCCCCGGAATGCGCTGGATGGTGGACTACCAGGCGGCCCTGGACGTGGGCATGGCGGTCACCGTCACGCCCGCCGACGACGCGAACCTCGGACTGGCGCTGACCTGGTTGATCGCGTACGGCGCGGACGAGAAGTACGACGTGGACGAGAAGGGTGACCCGATCACCGGCGCCACCCGGCTCGCCGGCCTGCTCGAGGCACACCACTACACCGACGGTCTCGGCTACGCCGACCCCGGCACCGCCACCAACAACACCGAGCTCGGCCGCTCCGGCCTGGACCCGGGCGCCGAACAGCTCAGCGAGCGCTACCGGATCGCCGACGGTACGCCGACCGGGCCGGCGCCGACGCCCCCCGGTGCCGTCGCTGACCGGCTGGGCGCCGCACTGGGCCTCGACCAGTCGGCGGCCGTCGTGCTCGGCCGCGACCCCGCCGGTCGACGACCCGACCCGCAGGCTGACATCAACGCCGTGCTGTGGCCCTCGACGTGGGGATACTTCCTGCTGCACGTGCTCGACGGCATCGACCTGCCCAGCATCCGCCAGGTCCGCCGGCACTTCATCGACCACGTCCGGGCCGGCGGGGCGCTGCCCAGCCTGCGCGTCGGCAACCAGCCGTACGGCGTCCTGCCGGTGCTGTCGCTCAAGCACTGGGCCGACCGCGAGGGCGGCACCACCGCGCACACCACGCTGGTCCGGCTGCTGCGCCAACTCCAGCCCGCCTTCACCGAGGCGAGCTGGAAGGCGACCGTCGGCAGGCGATGGCCGGGGCAGACCGACGTCGACGCCACCGAGCGCTACCACCGGCTGCTGGCCACCCAGGCCCAGGCCGTCGACTACGTCGGCCGCAGCGCGCTCGGCCCGGAGTACGTCGGCGACCTGTGGCGCTTCCTGCGCCTGGACTTCGACGCCGCCTGGCGACAGGCCCCACGCCGGCAGGCCGACGAGGTGCTGTCCACCCTCGGCCTGCCGGTCGACCAGCGGCACACCGGCACCGTGTTCGCCGCGGAGGCGTACCCGGTGCCGAACGCCCTGACCGGGACCGACGCGGACACCTACCTGAGCGAGCTGGCGGCGCTCGCCCCCGCCGCGCTCGCCGCGGCGGCCGAGCGCGGGCACACACCGCTGCTCTACCGCCTCGCCCGGCACTCGGCGTTGCAGGAGTGGTGGACCGCAGCCATCGCGACCCGCGGTGACCGGGTGCTGCGGGAGCGGGAACTGGTCGACGTCGACCCCTCCGCGCCGCCCACCGCGACGCTGTGGCGCGGCCTGGCCGCGCCCGCACCGGGCCAGCCCGGACTGACCGTCGAGCAGTACCTCACCGGCGCCGCCGCCACCGACCCCAACGTGACCGACCTGCGCGAGTTCGGCGACCGGATGCGTAGCCTCGCCACCGCCATCCACCGCGGCGACGTCACCCCCGACCTGCTCGACGGTCTCGTACGCGGCGGCCTCGACCTCGCCGCCCACCGCCTCGACGCGTGGATCGGCTCGTTCGCCAACCGCCGCCTCGACCACCTGCGCGGCCGCCAGCCGCACGCGCTCGCCGTCGGCGGGTTCGGCTGGCTGGCCAACGTCGCCCCGGCCCCACTCACCGCCGTCGACAAGCTGCCACCGAACGAACCCGGACCGCTGTACACCGACGCCGCCAACGCCGGGCACGTGCTCGCACCGTCGCTGCAGCACGCCACCACCGCGGCCATCCTGCACGCCGGCTACGTGGCGCGGGGCGGCCGCGCCGGCAGGCCCGGCGCCGTGGCGGTCAACCTCAACGCCGACCGGGTACGCCTCGTGCAACACCTCACCGAGGGCATCAGCGCCGGGCAGCCCCTCGCCGCCCTTGTCGGCTACCGGTTCGAACGCGCCCTCGCCGACGCGGGCGTGCCCGGCGTACCGGCGATGATCCTGCCGTTCCGCCTCCTCGCCCCGTTCACCGCGCAGGTGCTCACCCCCGAGGGCGACGCCACCGACGTCACCCGGCCCGGCAGCCTCGCCGGGACGGTGGCCGACGGCGTGGAACTCGTCCGCCGCCTGCACGCCGGGACGATCCCGTGGGGCGCCGCCCCCGACCCCACGCAGCCGGCCGTCACCCTGCCCGCCCGCGGCACACCCGCCTACGACGCCTGCCGGCAGGCCCTGCAGTGCGCGGCGGACGCGCTGGACGCGCTGGCCGACGCCACCCTGGCCGAAGGCGTCCACCACCTCGCCGCCGGGAACCCGACCCGGGCCGGGGCCGTCCTTGACGCGCTGGCCAAGGGCGAGACGCCACCCCCACAGCTCGACGTGGTACGCACACCGCGCACCGCCACCGTCCACACCCACCGGCTGATGTTCCTCGGCACCGTCGACGTCGGCGCCGACTACCGGATCTGGCCCACCGACGGCCGGCAGATCCGCGCCGACATCGAACCCACCATCAACGGCTGGGCCGGCCGGCTGCTCGGCGACCCGGCCCGGGTGCGCTGCAAGGGCGTCTGGCATGGCCCGGACGGGTCGGTGCTCGCCACCGGGGAGACGACCCTCGACCAGCTCGCCGTCTCACCCCTGGACATGATCGCGCTGGCCGGCGACGACCGCTCCGGCGGCCGCTACGAGCTGCGCCAGCGCTTCATCGACCGGCTGCGGCTGCTGCGCCCGCCGACGGTGCCCGACGAGATCATGCCCGAGCCTGACTTCGGCCGCCAGCCCGACTGGCCCGCACAGACCCTCAGCGTGACCGAGTTCCTGCAGATGGTCGCGGCCGTACGGGCCACCCTCACCGCGGCCCGGCCGCTACGCGCCGAGGACCTCGCCGGACCCGGCGGCACCCGGGCCGTGCGGTGGGGAATCACCGACCTGACCAACCGGGTGACCGCCGTGCTCGACAGCTTCACCCGGACCAGGGCCCTGCTGGTGACCGCGGTCGACGCCGGTGACATCGGCGGGATGGGCGGACACCTGGTCACCTTCGCCGCCCGGGGACTGCCCGGCGCGTACCCGCAGACCGGGCACCCGTGGACCGACGAGTGGCGCGACGAGCTGCGGGTCCGGGCGCGCGGAGTGCTGGCTGAGGTGGACCGGCGGATGGCCGAGGAGGCGCGGCTGCGCGCCACCTTCGACGACGCCTCCGCCACCGACGACCAGCGGGTCGCCCACCACATCGCCCGGCTGCGCAGCCTGCTCGGCGACGACTTCCCGGTCGCGCCGACCTTCCAGGTCACCGACCGGGCCGCCCTCGCCGACCTGTTCGCCCACTCCCCCGGCCTCACCGCCGGTGACCCGCTCGCCCCCGGCACCTGGCTCGACCGGCTCGCCCGGGTCCGCACGGCTCCGGCCCGACTGCAGGCCGCCTTCCGCAACGCCGAGGCCACCGGCGCCGCCGTCTCCACCGACCTCACCATCGCCCAGCTGCCCTACCGCGACGGCGACGTCTGGGCGGCCCTGCCCGACGCACCACGGGCCGGGCGTACGGCGCTGGCCGTGCACACGATCCGGCCGATCAACCCGGCCGCCTCGCTGGCCGGCCTGGTCCTCGACGAATGGACCGAGACCGTACCCGGCGACACCGAGGTCACCGGACTCACCTTCCACTACGACGCCCCGAACGCCCGCGCCCCGCAGGCCGTGCTGCTCGCGGTCCCGCCCGGCGCCGACGGCCGGTGGACCACCGAACAGCTGCGCGACACCGTCGTCGAAGCGCTCGACACCGCCCGGGCCCGGGCGGTCACCCTGCCGACCCTCGACGAGTACGGCCACTTCCTGCCCGCGATCTACCTCGGCCTCAACGACGCGGGCGCGACCGTCTCGACCGATCTGACCGGCGGGGCCGGTCGCGAAGGAGCGTCCCGATGACCTCCCCCGACGGGCGGACCCCCTCGGCCACCACCTGGACCCGCCTGGAACCCCAGCACACCACCCCCGACGAGCGCGTCGGCGCGGCAGCCGCCATCGCCGACCCGGCCTGGCTGCTGGCCCGGCAGTGGCAGTTCGGCGAGTTCCACGGCAGCGACGGCGGCTCCCCGGCATCCGCCCGGATGCGGATGCACGCCGGCGCCCTGTCCGGCTACCGCGGCCGCGGCATCGGCAGCGACCTCGACCGGTGGGACCCCTACGTCCAACACACCACGCCGCTGGAGGTGCTGGTCGAACGGGAACCGGCCGACCCGGTGGACCTGAGCCTGCGCGCCGACGGCGGCCGCCGGTTCGTCCGGCTGCTGGACCGCCACGGCGTGAGCGGCTACCGACAGGCCTTCATCAGCCGGTACCCGCTACCCGCGACCACACCGGACGCACCCGAACACGCCGACAGCGCGGCCGTGCTGACGGTCCTCGCCGGCCGGCTGGTTGACGGTCAGTCCCTGGCCGCCGCCTGCACCACTGCGTCCGGGCAGCCCACCGTTCCGCCCGCGCCGGCCGTTGCCGCCGCCGACCGGCCGGCGGTGCTGGCCGCTGTGACCGAGTTCCTCAGCTGGTGGCACTCGTTTGCGGACCGCCCCGGCGTGGGAGGGCAGGCCTGGGTGCCGACCCGCATGGAGCACGCGTTCGGCGTCGCCGCCCGACTCGGCCCGGACAACACGCCGGTCAACCTCGTCGCCACCGAGTACCCGGGCGGCACCCTCGACTGGTACGACCTGGACGTCGCCATCGACGGCACCTGGGTCCCCGCCGACGCCCCGGGCACGGAGATCGTCCGGACCGGCCTGCCGACACCGGTCCGCTATCCCGGCATGCCGGCCGGCCGGTTCTGGGAGTTCGAGGACGCCCGCGTGCACCTCGGCGGCGTCGAGGCGGGCCGGACCGACCTCGGACGGATGCTGCTGGCCGAGTTCGCCATCCTCTACTCCGACGACTGGTTCGTCATCCCGGTCGAGCTGCCCGTCGGCTCCGTCGCCCAGGTGACGTCGCTGGTCGTCGCGGACACCTTCGGAGTTCGGACCCTGATCCGACCGGCCGCCCACGGCGACTGGGACATGTACCGGCTGGCCGGCGCCGGAGCCGAACAGGCGCTGTTCGTGCTGCCGCCGACCCTGGCCGGCAGCCTCGACGGCGACCCGATCGAGGAGGTCGTGCTGCTGCGCGACGAAGCGGCCAACATCGCCTGGGCGGTGGAGGTCCGGGTACCGACCGCCGCCGGCGGGTCGGCGGATCGGCACGAGCAGTATCTCGCGCTGCTGCGCGCCGCCGGCGATCCCGTCCCGCCGCCGGTGCCCGGCAGCGCCGACTTCGACTACCGCCTGCTCACCGGTCAACCGCCGGAGCACTGGATCCCGCTCATTCCGGAGGCCCACGACGACGGGCTGCGGCTACGCCGCGACGCACTGTCCCGTCCCGGCACCGACATCCCGATCCCGCCCGTCGGCGAACTGCTCACCGCCGCGCCGTGGATCGCCGCGCAGGAAGTGCCCCGGGAGGGCGTACGCGTCACCCGTGCCTGGCAGCTGGCCCGTTGGGGCGATGGTTCGACGCATCTGTGGCTGTCCCGCCGCAAGGTCACCGGACGCGGCGAGGCGTCCAGCGGACTCCGGTTCGACACGCTCAGCCGCGCCAACGCCGGGTAACCCGCCTGTTTCGCGGCGAGCGAAAGGCCTTGGCGAAGCGTCTCGTAATCATGTAATCATGTAATACGAGACAGTAGGAGGCCCTCATGTCCACTCGTAGCGCCCCTCACGGGGCACGACAGGATCCCCCCAACGCCGAGGAAGCGCCCGGCTGGATCGTCGGGGCGACGCCGGACGGCTGGTTCTCGGAGCCACCGCACGTCGTGATCGACCGCGACGAGATCATCATCTGGGGTCGTCTTCCGGAGCCGCAGCTGGCCGACGAGGCCACCGAGGCCGACCGCACCGCCGCCCAGGCCGGGCGGGTGCACCAGTTCCGCGAGGACAGCCGCGACGATCGCATCCGGGTCGCCCGGCAGGTCGAGCACCGGTACCAACGCAAGGTGAGCTGGGGTGTCAGGTGCGGTGACACCGAGCAGTTGTTCTCCCACCTCGCGGCGCCGGTGATGACCCGGCTCCGTCAGCCGGAACGCCAGATCCTCGACACCCTGGTCGACGCGGGCGTCGCCCGCTCCCGGTCGGAGGCACTCGCCTGGTGCGTCCGACTCGTCGGCCGGCACACCGACGACTGGCTGGATCAGCTCCGACAGGCCCTCTCCGCAGTGGACGAGCTTCGTCGACAGGGCCCGGACGGCACCTGACGAAGCGGCCCGGTCGACCGGGGTCCGGCCCTCCCGAGGCCGGATCCGCAACCCGGAACGCCTCGCCCGGGCCCGACAGGGGCCCGGGCGAGGCGCACCGGACGGACCGCCACGTCCCCCTCATCCGCGTCGGTCGACGTCGACGATCAGGGCCGGTGGAACCCGGTCAGTTCGGTGCCGAACTCCACCTGCGGCTCGTTGATCAGCAGCTGTGCGGCTCGGGCGAGGAAGGTGACGAGCGTGGCCACCCAGGGGCTGCGCCGGCGGGGCAGCACCCGGCCGAGCGGCCGGGGCAGCAGTCCGTCGCTGGCCATCCCGTACGTCAGGCGGCTGGTCATGATCGAGGTGAGCAGCGCGCCGCTGGCCACGGCGATGAGCGCGACCAGGCTGAAGACCCAGTCCGGCACGCCGACGTCGGCCACCCGCACCACCTCGAGCAGCGGCCCGGACGATTCCGTGAGTTGCCGGGTCGGCACGGCCGCGGACACCGCGAGACCGACCAGCACGTAGACGACACCGGCGGTGAGCAGACCACCGAACAGGGCGCGGGGATAGTTCCGCGCCGGATTCACCGTCTCCTCGGCGACGTTCGCCGACGTCTCGAACCCGACGAAGGCGGAGTATCGGAAGGCGCGCGCCCAGTCCGAGGACTCGAAGTACGACGACATCCGCACCCACGGCACCGCGATGCGCGACATCGCGTTCGCCATCTCCAGCGCTGAGCCGGAACAGCGGACCCTCGCGTTCGCCAAGATCAAGGACCTCCGCACGCACATCGAAGGGCTGAAGACTGCCTGCGCCGCGCAGGGCGTCGAACTGGGCATCGACACCGGCAACTGACCGCCTTCCCCACCGGCCCGGTGCCGGAAGGCGGTGTGACCTGCGGTCGGGCCGGCGCGATATGGTCCGAAGTCCCGGCCCGGCCGGTCACGGGCGGGACGGGCAGGCGCGACGCGGCTCACCGCACCCGCCCGGATTCGGCGAGCCGAACAGGGGGTACCGGGTGCGGGTGTCTCATACCGGTAACTACGACCATGGCGCCGGCACACCCGGCTACGGCGGTCAGCCCGCCGGGGCGGCGGCGAAACCGCGCAAGCGGCGCCGGCTGCCCGTCGTGCTGGCGGTGCTGGCGCTGCTGCTCGGCTCCGGACTGCTCGCCGGCACCTACTACGTCGACAGCGTGCCCACCCCGACGGATCTGAAACTGCCGGAGTCGACCACCGTCTACTACGGCGACGGTAAGACCCCGATGGCGACGTTGGGGGCGGAGAACCGGACGATCGTGCCGTACGACCAGATGAACGACTCCGCCAAGGAGGCGATCGTCGCCGCGGAGGACCGGACGTTCTGGAAGAACCAGGGCATCGACTTCTCCGGGGTGCTCCGCGCCGCCTGGTCGAACGTGACCGGCGGCCAGCGGCAGGGCGCGTCGACCATCACCCAGCAGTACGCCCGGGTCGCCGCGGATCTCAAGGGCGTCACGTACTCCCGGAAGCTGCGGGAGGCGGTGGTCGCCTGGAAGCTCGACGACAAGTACTCCAAGGAGGAGATCCTCGGGTTCTACCTGAACACGGTGCCGTTCGGGCGGGGCGCGTACGGGATCGAGGCCGCCGCGCAGGCGTACTTCGGCAAGACGGTGCGCACGGACGCGCCCGCCGCCCGGCAGCTGACCGTGTCGGAGGCGATGGTGCTCTGCGCGATGGTCAAGCAGCCCGAGGCGAACCCGGACGACCCGCAGGGCCAGCCGGGCTACGACCCGGCACGCGGGCCGAAGGCCAAGCAGAACTCGATGGACCGGTGGGGATACATCCGCGACGGCATGGTCAAGCTCGGCTACCTCAGCCCGCAGGAGGCGGCGGATCTGGCGTACCCGAGCTCGGTGAAGCCGATCGACCGCAAGGCCCGGCAGTCCGACGCCGGCCGACCCACCGGCCTGGTGGTCAAGCACGTGCTCAGCGAGCTGCGGCAGACCCCGCAGTTCAAGGACAAGCCGGCCGACTACATCCGCGATGGCGGCTTCAAGATCGTCACGACGATCGACAAGCGGGTCCAGACCGCCGCCGAGAACGCCGCCGACATCCGCCGGGACACCGCACCGGAGCAGGTCCGCGGCCAGCCGAAGAACTGGCAGGCCGCGCTGGTCTCCGTCGAGCCCGGCACCGGTCGGGTGCTCGGCTACTACGGCGGCAACGACGGCGAGGGCGCCGACTACGCCGGCTGGTACTACGACGAGGACGGCCAGGCCGTCGGGTTCGGCTCCCACCCGCCGGGCTCGTCGTTCAAGGTGTACGACCTGGCGGCGGCGGTGGAGAACGGCGTCTCGGTCAAGAAGCACTTCGACTCCCCCGAGACCAAGGAGTTCCCCGAGTCGGGGCGGACCAAGGACAGCGCCGCCGGCCCGATCCGCAACGCCGAGAAGGCCCCCTGCCAGCCGGACTGCGCGCTCTGGGAGGCCACCGTGGCCTCGCTGAACGTCACCTACTTCGAGCTGACCGAACTGCTCGGCGTGGACAAGGTGATCGACATGGCGACCAAGGCGGGCGTCGAGTCGATGTGGGCCAACGTCAAGGGCGAGAAGCAGCCCAAGCGGGTGGACCTGCGCGGCAAGAGCGGCGCGGACGTCGCCGGACAGTTCACCACCGAGGTCGGCCTCGGCCAGTACGGCATCACCGTGGAAGACCACGCCAACGGCATGGCCACCTTCGCCGCCGGCGGCAAGCGCGCCGAGGCGCACTTCGTCCGCTCGGTCACCAAGGGCGACGACAAGCTGTACCAGGAGAAACTGGAAACCACGGACATCGGTCTCGACGAGGAGGCCCAGGCCCAGCTGGACTGGACACTGCGCCAGGTCCGGGCCGCGAAGCTGGACAACGGCTGGGACTCCGCCGGCAAGACCGGCACCTGGCAGTCGGGGCAGAGCCTGACCGAGAACGCCCACACCTGGATGGTGGGCTGGACGGGCGCGCTGTCGGCCGCCGTGTGGCTGGGCACCACCGACGGCAAGCCGTTGCGTACCACGGACGGCAACAACAACGTCTTCGGCTCCGCCGGCGCCGCGCCGATCTGGCGGCAGTTCCTGGAGCAGGCGACCGAGGCCATGAAGCTCGACCCGGACAAGTACCGGTTCGCCGAGCCGAAGTTCCCCGATGACGCTCCCCCGCCGAGCAGGTCGGCCCCGCAGCCGAAGCCGAGCACGACCGAACCCGCACCGAGCACGACGTCACCGACACCCTCGCCGCGCCCGAGCAGCCCCTCGCCGCTGCCCAGCCGCACGTCGCCGTCGCCCCGCACGACCAGCCCGTCACCGACCCGGGAGCCGAGGCCCAAGCCGTCGACGAGCCGGTCGTCGTCGCCGAGCCCGTCGGCGACGACGGAGCCGACGCCGCTGCTGCCGCCGCCGCCGCCGCAGTGACCGCACGCCGTGGGCGACCGCCGCGACGGCGGTCGCCCACGGCTGTTCAGGCGGTCGGTCCGCGCAGCGCGGCGGCCAGCTCGTCGTCGTACGTGGCGAGCGGGCGGCCGTCGGCGGCGTGGGCGACCAGCCGCCCGTGGTTCATGGTCGCCGACCGGAACGAGAACGTACGGCTGCCCGGGTACGCGGACAGCAGCGGGATGGTGCGCGGGGCACCCCCGGGCCGCAGGACGGTGATCGGCCAGAGGACCAGCGCCGCGAACGGCGGGTAGGTGAACGGGCCGCCGTTCGCGGCCACGTAGTCGTAGAGCGCGCCCCCGGCCCGCAGGTGCGCCACCGCGCCGTAGTAGATGTGCAGGTCGGACAGGCGGTCCGGGCGGCGCAGCACGAGCAGGACCGAGAGCAGCGCGGTCGTGGCGAACCCGGCCCAGATCAGCATCACCCGACGGTCCCGCATGGGCCGAGCATAGGGACGTCGGCCGCGGGTGTCTGTCCTGCGGGGCCCTGACGGCGCGAGGTGCTCGGCGATGTCGGTGGTTCATGGCACGATCAGGCAGGTGAGCAGCCGAACCGACGAGGCGCAGCGCCTGCGCGACCTGGCGCTGCTGCGCCGGGTCCGCGACCGGATGGACCGGGAGTACGCGCAGCCGCTGGACGTGGAGGCCCTCGCCCGCGGCGTGCACATGTCGGCCGGGCACCTGAGCCGCGAGTTCCGCCGCGCGTACGGCGAGTCGCCGTACGGCTATCTGATGACCAGGCGGATCGAGCGGGCGATGGCGCTGCTGCGCCGGGGTGACCTGAGCGTCACCGAGGTCTGCTTCGCGGTCGGTTGCGCCTCCCTGGGCACCTTCAGCTCCCGCTTCACCGAGCTGGTCGGGGTGCCGCCGAGCGTCTACCGGGCGCAGATGGCCGAGGCGACGGCCGAACCGCCGGCCTGCCTGTCCAAGCAGGTGACCAGACCGGTCAGGAATCGAGAAGCCCGGCCCACCACGGCGGAACTAGCGTGACCGGCATGGACGTCACCATTCACTACAGCTTCCTGCCGCACACCGACCCGGAGGCCTCGCTGGCCTTCTACCGCGACGCCCTCGGCTGGGAGGTGCGCAACGACGTGGGCCGGGGCACGATGCGGTGGATCACGATCGGCCCGAAGGGTCAGCCGGGCACCTCGGTCGTGCTGACCCCGCCGGCCGTGGACCCGGGCATCACCGAGGACGAGCGGCGTACCGTCGCCGAGATGATGGCCAAGGGCACGTACGCGATCATCGCGCTGGCCACCGACGACCTGGAGGGCGCCTTCGAGCGGCTGGTCGCCAGCGGCGCCGAGGTGGTCCAGGAGCCGACCGACCAGCCGTACGGGGTGCGCGACTGCGCCTTCCGGGATCCGGCGGGCACGCTGATCCGCATCAACCAGCTGCGCTGAGACCGACGGCCCCGGCGGCCGCGCGAGGAGATGGAGACCTGATGAGTACGGCCCCCGCCACCGACCCGCGGTCGCCGGCAGCGCACGTCGCGGACAGCCACGGCCTGATCCGCGTGCACGGCGCCCGGGAGAACAACCTCAAGGACGTCAGCGTCGAGCTGCCCAAGCGCCGTTTGACGGTGTTCACCGGGGTGTCCGGGTCGGGCAAGAGCTCGCTGGTGTTCGACACGATCGCCGCCGAGTCGCAGCGGATGATCAACGAGACGTACAGCGCCTTCGTCCAGGGGTTCATGCCGACGCTGGCGCGTCCCGAGGTCGACGTGCTCGACGGGCTGACCACCGCGATCATCGTCGACCAGCAGCGGATGGGCGGCGATCCCCGCTCGACCGTCGGCACCGCCACCGACGCCAACGCCATGCTGCGCATCCTGTTCAGCCGCCTCGGCGTGCCGCACCTCGGCTCGCCGCAGGCGTTCTCGTTCAACGTCGCCTCGATCCGGGGCGCCGGCGCGGTCACCATCGACCGGGGCGCCGGCGTGACGAAGGAGCGCCGGGAGTTCAGCATCACCGGCGGCATGTGCCCGCGCTGCGAGGGCCGCGGCAGCGTCCAGGACTTCGACCTGACCCAGCTGTACGACGACAGCAGGTCGCTCAACGAGGGTGCCCTCACCGTTCCCGGCTACAGCGTCGACGGCTGGTACGGGCGGATCTTCCGCGGTTGCGGCTTCTTCGACCCGGACAAGCCGATCCGCAGGTTCACCAAGCGGGAGCTGCACGACCTGCTGTACAAGGAACCGACCAAGATCAAGGTCGACAACGTCAACCTGACGTACGAGGGACTGATCCCCAAGATCAAGAAGTCGTTCCTGGCCAAGGAGGTCGATGCGCTCCAGCCCCACGTGCGGGCGTTCGTGGAGCGGGCGATCACCTTCTCCACCTGCCCGGACTGCGCCGGCACCCGGCTCAACGAGGGCGCCCGGTCGTCGAAGATCAAGGGCATCAACATCGCCGACGCCTGCGCCATGCAGATCAGCGACCTGGCCGAGTGGGTACACGGCCTCGACGACCGCTCCGTCGCGCCGCTGCTGACCTCGTTGCAGCACACCCTGTCCTCGTTCGTGGAGATCGGGCTGGGTTATCTCAGCCTCGACCGCCCGGCCGGCACCCTGTCCGGCGGTGAGGCGCAACGGGTCAAGATGATCCGGCACCTCGGGTCGGCGCTCACCGACGTCACCTACGTCTTCGACGAGCCGACCATCGGCCTGCACCCGCACGACATCCGGCGGATGAACGACCTGCTGCTGCGGCTGCGGGACAAGGGCAACACCGTGCTGGTGGTGGAGCACAAGCCGGAGACCATCGCGATCGCCGACCACGTCGTCGACCTCGGCCCGCGTGCCGGCACCGAGGGCGGCGAGGTGGTCTTCGCGGGCACGGTCGACGGGCTGCGGGCCAGTGGCACGCTCACCGGCCGGCACCTGGACGACCGGGCCCGCCTCAAGCCCTCGGTGCGTACGCCCTCCGGGGCGCTGGAGGTGCGCGGGGCGAACACCCACAACCTGCGGGACGTGGACGTCGACCTGCCGCTGGGCGTGCTGGTGGTGGTCACCGGGGTGGCCGGGTCCGGCAAGAGTTCGCTGATCCACGGCTCGGTCTCCGGCCGCGACGGCGTGGTGGCCGTCGACCAGACGCCGATCCGCGGCTCACGCCGGAGCAACCCGGCGACGTACACCGGGCTGCTGGAGCCGATCCGCAAGGCGTTCGCGAAGGCCAACGGGGTCAAGCCCGCGCTGTTCAGCGCCAACTCCGAGGGCGCCTGCCCCACCTGCAACGGCGCCGGGGTCGTCTACACCGACCTGGCGATGATGGCCGGCGTGGCCACCACCTGCGAGGAGTGCGAGGGCAAGCGGTTCCAGGCCGAGGTGCTCGGCTACACCCTCGGCGGCAAGGACATCAGCGAGGTGCTCGCCATGTCGGTCACCGAGGCCGGCGAGGTCTTCGGCGCGGGCGCGGCGAAGCTCCCGGCGGCACACGCGATCCTGACCCACCTGGCCGACGTCGGGCTGGGCTACCTCAGCCTCGGCCAGCCGCTCACCACCCTCTCCGGCGGGGAACGGCAGCGGCTCAAGCTGGCCACCCGGATGGGCGACAGGGGCGGCGTGTACGTCCTCGACGAGCCGACCACCGGCCTGCACCTGGCCGACGTCGAGCAGCTGCTCGGCCTGCTCGACCGGCTCGTCGACGCCGGGAAGTCGGTCATCGTCATCGAGCATCACCAGGCCGTCATGGCGCACGCCGACTGGATCGTCGACCTGGGTCCGGGCGCCGGCCACGACGGTGGTCGGGTGGTGTTCGAGGGCACCCCGGCCGACCTGGTGGCCGCCCGTTCGACGCTCACCGGGGAGCACCTGGCCGCGTACGTGCAGGGCTGAGACCGGCTTCGCGAGCCACCACGGCGGCCGGACGCTGGCGAGCGCCCGCCGCCGTCATGACCCCGGAGAAGACCAACGGGCTCCTCACGCCAGGGGGCGGAAGGCAATGGAGCAGGTGAACCGGGCGTCAACCCAGGTCGTAGGGATCCCGGGCAGCCAACGCCTCAGCCTCCGACAATCCGAGGTGGCTGGCGGCCCTGCGCCGCATCCGGACCTGGGCACGCGTCCGTGGCCGGAACTTCGGCTCTCGCGAACAACCGCAGACCTCGAAACCCTCGTAGCGCAGTCCCGCGCCGAGGACTGCCGCGACCGCAGCCCAGCCGGAGTCATTCCGCCGGCGAGGTGCGGCGAGGTCGTGCCCAGCGAAGACCATCGGCTGCCGACAGGACGTACACGGGTGATTCGCGCCGTCCCACGCGTACTTGTGACTACGACGGCAGGGCACGCAGACGTGGTGGACCCGGTAGAAGGTCATGGCGTACCGGCACATGTCCCGCATGCCAGCCGCGCGGCGGTAGAGGCGACCGACAACAACGGCAGCCGGCATAGCCACTGTCGGCGGTGATGCCGGTGCCCCGACCGCGCCGGCATCACCGCCGGCTGAGGGCCTACGGTGGCGGTGTGCCGCGCATCGAGTTGACCACGGACGTTCAGGCAGTTCCGGAAGCCGTCTTCGACGCCTGCCTCGACGTCGACGTGCACACGAGGTCCATGGGGCCCAGCGCCGAACGGGTGGTCGGCGGCGTGATGACCGGCAGGCTGAAGGCCGGTGACGCCGTCACCTGGGAAGCCAGGCACTTCGGCCTCCCCTGGCGGATGACCGTTCGGATCACCGAGCACCGAAGGCCCCACGGCTTCACGGACGAACAGACCGAGGGCCCGTTCCGCCGATGGCGCCATGAGCACAGCTTCACGCCGAACTCGGCCGACTCGTCGGCGACGGTGATGCGGGATGTCATCGACTTCACCGCACCGATGGGCCCCCTTGGCCGCCTCGTGGCCGTCCTCGTCCTGCGGCCTTACCTGCAGCGCCTCATCGCACGCCGCAACGCCTATCTCGCCGCCAGCCTGGCTGAGCCTTCACTCCCAGCCGGTCGGGAGGTGGGCACGTGAGATTCGCCGGGCAGCGAGCGGCCATGCCCGCGAGCGCCGCGCATCGTTCCGCCGGCCTGCTATCCAGGGAACGGATTCAGCGTCAGTCGAACGGGACAGCGGGTTGACCGATGTCGGAGTCCCAGGTAAGCCCGGAGCGGGTCGGGTGAGCCGCCCGCCACTGCTTCTTGCGCAGTAGCTCACGCTGCCGAAGCCGTCGCAGGAGAGCGACGTCGGGCCGCCTCCGACGGCCTAGCACCACGTCCACCGCCTGGGCCAGCAGCTCGGGCGGCACCATCGTCGGGTGCACCCAGACACCCTCGGCGACCAAGCCGCCGCCGTCACCGCCGACGACGCCCGTGCCGACGGGGTGCCTCTCGAGGGCGACGGTGGCGATCGTTAGGTCGCCGCTCATCCAGGTGACGGCGTCCAGGTCGGACACCAGTGTCCGCAGCGTCGCCAGGTCGCATCGAAGGAGGCGAACCGGCACGGTCAGAAAGATCGTCCCACCGTAGTCGCCGGACAGCACGACTGCCGAATCCGGGTCCCGCCGGGCTTCGGCCAGCGAACGGTAGGAGACGTACTCGTTCCCGTCCACTTCGGCCAGGAAGGAGCGCACGTCATGATCCGGGAGCTCGTCGGGTCCGATCGGTGCAGAAGAAGTCATTAGCAGCGCGGTGACGGTGCGCGGCCGGTGCGGAGGGTGTCAGCACAGCGAGGCTAGCCGAAACGTCCGACCTGCTCAACGCGGACGGCTTGACGCCCAGGCGACGTCGTCGATGCTGAGCCACCGGGCGACGGCCAGCATCGAGGGGGTCAGCCCGGTCATCGCGCTGACGTCCCGGTGCAGGTGGGACTGGTCGGCATAGCCGCTGACAGCGGCGACTGCGGCGACGGGCTGGCCCGCGGCGAGGCGGTGCGCCGCGTGGTCGAATCGGATGAGCTGCGCGCCCTGCTTCGGGGTGATCCCGAGCTGCGACCGGAACCGGGACCAGAGTCGCTTGCGGCTCCATTCGACCTCGGCGGCCAACCGCTCGACGCGCACCCTGCCACGGGCGGTCGCGATCCGGTCCCAACTGTGCGCGACCTCCGGATCCACGCCGTGGCCACCATCGAGACGGCGCAGGAGCGCCGCCCGGGTGATGGCGAACCGGTCGGCCCAGGAGCGCTGCTCGTACAGCTGCTCCCGGAGCCGGACGGCGTCGCGGCCCCAGATCTCCTCGATGCCCACGACCGATCCGTGGAGCTCGCCGAGCGCGCCGAACAGGGCACGCGCCACCGTCGGTGACAGGCGCACCTGAAGGCACTCGAAGTTCGGCGCCACCGCTCGGATCCGAGCTGGCGCGAGGCCGACAACGCCGGCACCGCGAACCTGTCGTCCGCCGTACTCGTCGACGACCAGTGCGTCGCCGAAGTCGAAGAACAACGTCAGGGCGGGATGGGGAACAACCCGAAGGTCGACGGGACCGCCGGTCAGCCCGGCCATCGTGACCCCGGCGATCGGGCCCACGTCCGCAACCGCGATCTTCCACTGCGTGGGGGTGCCGCGGTCGCCGAGCCGCATGGTCCGATCGTACGTGTCGAGCCACGGCAGCGGCCCCGGCTGCGGGAGCGGATCGGGGGTGCGCCACACGGTGATCTCACCGCACGGTGTCGGCGAGGCCGGAGATCAGAGCGGCGGTCCGCCGGGGATCTTCGAGCATCGGAGAGTGCCCGACCCCGGCGACGAGCTCGACCCGCGCGCCGGGCACCCCGCGATACTCGGTTGTCGACGACGATGACCGCCACCGCCGGTCGTCCTGACCGAAGATCACCAGCACCGGCCGCCCGATGGCCGCCAGCCGCGCCGGCAGTGCCCGTTGCGTCAGGTAGTCGTCGGAGGCCCGGGACGCCTCGGTGAGCGAGTGGTAGGTCATCGCCCGCACGTCGTCCACGAGCTGCTGCGGGATCTCGTACCCAGGCCTGCTGAATGCCGTGCTCAGCCCCTTGCGGATAATGGAATCGGACCGGACCCGCCACAGCAGTTGCCCGACGCCCGGCAGGAACAGCAGTTTCCCGAAGGGCCCGTCGGAGATGAAGGCGCCCATGCTGGGACCGGTGTCGATCAGCGTGAGCGCCGTGACGAGGTCGCCTCGTTGTTCGGCCAGCGCGGTCGCGACATAGCCTCCCGTGGAGTGGCCGACGACGACGGCGTGCCGGACGCCGACCCGGTCGAGGACCAGTCCCACCCGGCGCGCCTGCTCCGGGATCGAGTAGCCCGCCCCGGTCGGCCTGGCGGAGCGGCCGTGCCCGACCAGGTCCGCCCGGAGGACGTGGTGGGAGGCCGCCAAAACCGGCACCACGGCGTCCCACCAGCGCGTCGAGCCGCCGAGCCCGTGGATCAACACCACCGCGGGTGCGTCGTGCGGGCCGTCCTGACGCACGTACATCGACACACCGTCCACGTCGGTCATGCTGTCCTCCGATGCCGCGCCGGACTGCCTTCCCACCAGGACGGCGTTGATGAGCAGAAGGCAGGCGGCCGCCAGGACGGCAACCGCGGCGACCGTGAGGCGACGCCTCCACCGACCGGTCGCCGCGCCGACCGTCGCTCCGGCGCCGGTGGTACGCGGCCCGTCCGGGTCCAGTGGCGGGGCCACCCGCCCCCGCGAGAATCTCGACATGGGTCCACTGTCGGTGGGCAGCCGTCGGATTTCTTGGATGTTTGTTCCCGCGAACCACGCCCGGGCACGCCTTGTCGATCTTGGTAGCCGGCGGGCGGGCCGGCGGGTTAGGGTGCGCGCCATGATCGAGGACGCCGCATGCCGTTGACCAATCCGTGGCTGGCCGGGCCCACGCCGACCGGACGGCTCGATCGTGAACGGCTCGAGGAGCGCATTCTCCAGCTGCTGTCGTCGCAGAACATGTGCGTGCTCGCGACCACGGGTCCGGACGGGCCGCTGGCCACCCCGGTGCGGTACTACCCACTCGGCTTCGCCGTGCTGTTCACGGCCGCGCCGCGTTCGCCGAAGATGCGCAACATCGCCGCCGATCCGCGGGTCTCCGTCGGGATCTTCGCTCCGCTGGTCGGGCTGGCCAGCAGCCGTGGGGCTCAGATGTTCGGGAGCGCTCGGGTGCTCGAGCCCGGGCATCCGGACCGGGCACACCACTGGGAGGCGTTCCGGTGGGAGAACGAGCACGCCGAGCGGGGGCGACCGCTGTCCGAGCCGCCCGAGGACACGCTCGTGGTCATCGAGGCGGAGCGGATCGTCTATACGGAGCACTGGCTACGACGTGAAGGGTTCGCGCCTCGACAGTTCTGGCGGCGCTGAGGATCCCTCTCGGCCACCCCGACGTCAGGTTGACTTGACGTCAAGTCAACCTGACGGCAGGATGGGTCGCATGGTGACTCCCGACAGCATCGAGCGTGACTTCACCCTCCTGACCGCGGTCGCCCGATACGAGCAGCTGCGGACCCGCGACGCCCTCGCGCCGGCCCTCGACGACACCTCCGACGACGAGCAGCCCTACGACACCGGAGCCGAGCCCCTCACCCGGGAGGAGGCGCTGGAACTGCTCGCCCTCGGCGAGCTGATCGCCCGCAAGGCCGCCTACGGTCGGCAGCTGGGGGTGCGTACCGCCCGGGCGACCGGCGCCTCCTGGACGCAGATCGGCGGCGCGCTCGGCACCAGCAAGCAGTCCGCCTGGGAGACGCACACCCGCTGGATCGACGAGCAGGACGGCGACACCGGATGGCCGGATGCCGCACGCAGCCCCGAAGACGCGGCGCCGTGATCAGGTGCGACCGGGTACGGCACCAGCGGTCCGCCAGCAGCGTCGGCCGTCAGGCGGTCGGCGAGCCGTAGCGGGCGGCGATGTCCTCGGAGCTGGACCAGCGGCTGTAGGTGGGCGACTGCGGCCAACCCTCCGGGGAGTCCTGCCACTCCTCCTGCCGGCCGTAGGGCAGCAGGTCGATCAGCGCGAAGGTGTGACTGAGCTGCTCGGTGCCGCGGCCGGTGGTGTGCCAGGTGCGATACACCGCATCGCTGTCGCGAAGGAAGACATTGACCGCGAACCCGCCACCGGCAGGTGCGCCGACGTCAGCGCCGAACGGGCTGTTCGCGGTGGAGTACCAGGTCATCATGTTTCCGACCCGACGCTTGTACGCCAGCGCCTCGTCGATCGGGCCCTGGGTGACGACGACGAATCGGGCGTCGTAGTCGTCCAGCGCCTCCAGCCGGGTGAACTGCGAGGTGAACCCGGTGCAGCCGGGGCACTGCCACCGCTGGCCGGGAGACCACATGTGGTGGTAGACGATCAGTTGCGCCCTGCCGTCGAACACGTCGACCAACCGGATCGGGCCGTCCTCGCCCGCCAGGACGTAGTCGGGCATTCTCACCATCGGCAGCCGCCGGCGCTGTGCGGCGATTGCGTCCAGTTCCCGGGTCGCTGCCTTCTCCCGGACCCGCAACGCGTCGAGTTCACGCTGCCAGGTGTCGGCGTCGACGACGGGCGGCAATGCTGCGGCGGTCATGCTGTCCCCCTACTGGTCGGGTGTTCGACCTTCCGCAGAGGTGGACCGCGCCGGCCCGTCGAACTCATCGGTGCGTGAACATCCGATACCTTCGCGACCGCAGCCCGGCCCGGCGGTCACCTACCATCCGTCACATCGGCAGACTCGAGCGAGCGGGGCCACCCATGATCGGTCGGTTGCACCACGTGATCCTCGACTGCCCGGACCCCGCCGCACTCGCCGAGTTCTACTCGGCGCTGCTCGGTCTGCCGGTCACCTACCGCAGTGCCGACTTCGTGGTGGTGTCCCGGAACGACACCACCTCCGGCATCGCGTTCCAGCTCGCCCCCGGCCATCGGCCACCCCGCTGGCCGGATCCGGCGGGGCCACAGCAGATCCACTTCGACGTCATGGTCGACGACCTCGGTCAGGCCGCCCCGGCCGTGCTCGCTCTCGGCGCCACGGAACTGTCGGGCCGGACCCATGTCTACGCCGACCCGGCCGGCCACCCCTTCTGCCTGATCAACCGACCGTCCTGGGCACCGCCGGTCCGCCCGGAGCGGGACGACCCACCGCCGGCTGACGCCTCCTCGTCGGCCGGACCGCGGTGAGCGCCGAGAGAGGGCCCTGGCCTCCTGCTCCACGCAGGCGCTACCAGGGCCCCCTCCTCACTTGTCAGAGCTGCCGCACCCGCACGTCCCGGAACTCGATCAGGTCGTTGGTGCCGTGGTTCTGCAACCCGATGAACCCGCGCAGGAACTGGCGCAGGTCCGTCGACGGGTCACCGGCCCGCGACGACGCCTTGCCCGGGGTGTTGTCGAACTCGTTGATCACCACACCGTTGCGGGTGATCGTGTAGTGCTGCCCGACGACCCGGACCTCGTAGTCGTTCCACGTCCCCTTCGGCGTCGGCCGGGCCTGCTCCAGGCCGACCGGGTCGAAGTTGTAGATGGAACCGGTCTTCTGCGGCTCACCGGTCGGCCCGTCGTAGATCTGGTTCTCGTGGCCGCAGTAGATCGCCACCCAGGCCTGCGAGCTGCGGGCCGAGCCCACCTTGCCGCACTCCGGGCGCTCCTCGACCGGGGTACGCGGGTCGGGGAACCGGGTGAACACGCCGCTGTTGGCGTACGTGCCCTCGGGTGAGACGTCCCGGAACTTCATCCGCACCGAGAAGTCGCCGTAGTCCTTACCGGCGTACCAGAGCATGCCCAGCCCGCCGGAGCTGCGGATCGACCCGTCCGTGCGCAGGGTGAACATGCCGCTCGGAGCCTGCCGCCAGTCCGCCAGGGACCCGGCGGTGCCGTCGAAGATGGTCTCGTACCCGGGGATCTTGCCGATCTGCGACTGCGCCGCCGCCTTGTTCAGCGCCGCGGCCGTCTTGTTGTCGATCGCCCCGGACCGGCGGGCCTCGTTGACCACGGCGGTGACCTGGCTGACGAACCCGCCGTGGTCGGCCCAGTTCCGCTCGTCGTCGATCAGGTCGTTGAGGGTGCAGCCGCCGCCGACCTCGACGTTGGCTACGCCGGTGTCGGTGTCCAGCAGGTGGACGGTCTTGGCGGTGGCCGGCGCGGCGCAGCCGGCGAGCACGGAGATGGTCTCGGTGGCCACCTCGCCGTCGGCGTAGGTCACCTTCACGGTGACCTGGTAGGTGCCGTAGTCGGCGTAGGTGTGCACCGGGTTGGCCTCGTGCGACACCGCGCTGCCGTCACCGAAGTTCCACTCCCAGGCGACGCCGCCGATCTTGGCGCTGGAGAACTGGATGGTCCTCGGCTGGCTCTGCGCCACGGCCCGCACCCCGACGTCCTTCGGGTTCGGGGTGGCCGGTCCGCCGGTGTAGGCGACCCGGATCAGCTTCTGGTTGGGGTGCAGGCTGAAGAAGCCGCCCGCGTAGTCGAGCAGGTAGAGCGCACCGTCCGGGCCGAACTTGGCGTCCATCCAGGACTGGAGCTGGTTGGCGCCGCTGCCGGAGCGGATGATCTGGCGCAGGTCCTCGGCGAAGGCCGGGGCGCCCTGGGTCGGCACGTTCTTGGGGTCGACGGTCACCGCCACCCGGTTGTTGGCGTTGGACTGGTCACCGATGAACCACTTGTTGTCCCAGTACTGCGGCCAGGCCACGCCGCTTCCGGTATCGACCTTCTCCCGCTGGTAGGTGGGTCCGTCCATGACCGCCTGACCGCCACCCTTGAGCCACGGCCGAGTGAAGGTCTCCTCGCCCACCTGGTAGCTGGGCAGGCCGCTGCCGTCGGCGCGCTCGGGGTAGACCGGTCCGCCGCCCTGCGGCGAGTACCAGATCATGTTGTCCCGGGCCGGCGGGATGTTCACCAGGCCGGTGTTGCGCGGCGAGGTGTTCTTCAGGTTGTCGCAGTCGTACCAGCCGGTCAGCTGGGTGGCGTCGGTGTTGCTGCGGTCCCGGTACGGCTGCCGGTTGCCCATGCAGTACGGCCAGCCCTGGTTGCCCGCCGAGGTGATGATGGTGGCGGTCTCGTACTTCGCCGGACCCAGCTCCGGGTCCGGGGCGCCGGCGTCCGGCCCCACCCAGGCGGCGGTGAGCCAGTGGTTCACCGGGTCCCAGGCGATCCGGGAGATGTTGCGCACGCCCATGACGTAGATCTCCGGACGGGTCTTGCCGCCACCTTCCTCCTTGCCGGTGAACAGGTTGCCCGCCGGGACGGTGTACGTGCCGTCGGCCTCCGGGTGGATCCGCAGGATCTTGCCGTTGAGGTCGTTGGTGTTGCCGGAGGTACGCCGGGCGTCCTGGAAGGAGGTGCCCTTGTGGTCCTGGGTCCAGTTGTTGCCGGAGTAGCCGCTCGACCCACCGGAGGAGTTGCTGTCACCGGAGCCGACGTAGAGGTTGCCGCTCTCGTCGAAGGTCATGCCGCCACCGGCGTGGCAGCAGCTGTGGATCTGGGTGTCCCAGGAGAGCAGATCCTTGCGGGTGCCCTGGTCGATGGTCCGCTTCGCGGCGTCGTAGGTGAACCGGGAGACGGTCCGCTTGCCGATCCGCTTGTCCCGGTCGATCGACTCGTGCGGCATCCAGTAGACGTAGACCCAGCCGTTCTGCGCGAACTTCGGGTCCAGCGTGATGCCGACCAGGCCCTCCTCGTTCTTGACCAGCTCGCTGCCGCTGCCCCGGTTGCCCATCACCGGCAGGGTGGTGAGCAGCTTGACCTGCTTGGTCTTCGGGTCCCACTGGTGGATGGTGCCGCAGCCCAAGCCCACCTTCGGGTCGTCCCAGCTGACGATCGGGCCGGTCGGGCAGGCCGCCTTGCCGATGTAGAAGACCGTGCCGTCGGGCGCGACGGTCAGGCCGTGCGGCTCGCCGATCTGGTCGAGCTGGCCGGGCTGGTTGGCCGCGGTCAGCCGGTCGATGCGGTAGTTCGAGGCGACGGTCGCCTGGCAGTCACCGCGCACCATGCCGGTGGTCCACTTGATCGCGCCGGCCAGGTGGCTGGTGAACTGCTCGTCGCCGGCCCAGCTGGCGTCGGTGCGGCCCATGCCGGTGTAGAAGGACCGGCCGCCGTCGTAGTCCTGGCACCAGGAGATTGGGTGGAAGGCACCGTTGCCGCTCAGGCCCGGGTTGTAGCTGCTCTCCTCGACCTGGGCGACGGTGTGCACCTTGCCGATCGGGTTGGAGTCCCAGTTGATCCACTGGTCGGAGCGGCTGATGGTCAGCGGCAGGCCGGCGTTGGCCGGGTGCTGCCGGTCGGTGAGGTCGACCGTCGCCTTCTGCACGACCGAGTCGGGCGCCGGGCCGGAGTCCGGGCCGATCAGCCACAGCTCGGCGAGCTGGATCAGCGGCTCCCCGCTGTTCGCGGTGACGTTGAGCCGGTAGTGCTGGTAGGCCGTGGTGTTGGTGAAGCTGTACTGCTTGGTCTGGAACCGCTGCGCGAAGGTCTCGTTGCTGCGGGTGTCCAGGTCGACCCAGGTGACGCCGTCGGCGGAGCCCTGCAGGGTCCAGTTCTTCGGGTCCCGGCCGGGGAAGTCGTTGGCCGAGGTCAGCGCGTACCGGGAGACCACGACGGGCTTGGCGAGCTTCGCGGCCAGCCAGCCGGTCGGGTTGAACGTCAGCCACTTCGTGCCGGTGGACCCGTCGACGGCCTTCGCGGCGGTCTCGTTCGGCGGGTTCTCCGCGCTGGCGGTCGCCGAGACGACCTTCTCGGCGTTCGGCAGGCCGGCGGCCGGGCGGGCCCCGATCAGGCCGGTGAACCAGGCGGAGTCCGGTTGGGCGCGGGCGGCGTCGTGCACGCCGACGAAACCGCCACCCCCCTTCACGTACGCCTGGAAGGCGGCCTCCTGGGCGTCGGTGAGGGCGACGCCGTTGGCGGAGAGGAACACCACGCCCCGGTAGCGGGCCAGGTTGCCGAAGGTGAACACGCCCGGGTCGGCGGAGACGTCGACGGTGAAGCCGTTCTCCGCGCCGAGGCCCTTGATCGCGGCGGCGGCCCGGGTGACCGGGTCGTCCTGCTTGTCGACCGGGCCGTGGAAGACCAGCACCTTCACCGCGGCGGCGGCGGGTGCGGCCGGCGCCTTCTCCTGGGTGGGGGTGGCCGCCTGGGCGGGCAGGGCGAGCACGCCGAGGGTCAGGGCGGCGCTGGAGGCCAGGGCGGCGACCCGGCTTCGGGTCGACGTGCCGCGGGTGGGCGGTGGTGTCGGGGATCCCGTCGGGTCGACGCCGAGGCGGGCGACCCATCGGGAGATCCGGGAATGGCGACTGTAGGCCATCTCGACTCCTCTGTTGCTGGTGTGAGGCGGGTGGTGCGGTTCGGTGCACCGACACCGGTCGCGGTCTGGGGCCCGGTTTTCGGGCGTACGCCGCCACCGGCGCCACCCGTCGAGGGCGGCCGGTGCGTGGGGTGGAGGGGATTGCCGAGGGGGTGGTTCCCGGGCGGGGCCGCCGCTCGTGGCGGCCCCGCCCGGGGGGTCCGGTCAGTTGTGCTGGTGTTCGGCGGTCGGCGCGACGGCGGCGCCGGTGGGTGCGGCGGCGCCGGTCATGGCCGCGTGGTCGTGGCCGCCGGGCGGCATCTTCCCGTTCTCGTCGAGCACGTGGAACATCGTCGACATGCCGGCGTCGGAGTGGAACTGCATGTGGCAGTGCAGCATCCAGTGGCCGGGACCGACCGAGTCGCCGGCGATGACCTGCACGCCGAACGAGTCGCCGGGGCCGAGGGTCTTGTTGTCGATGATCGGCACCTGGTCGGCGAACGGTTGACCGTTGCTCACCGTCCCGGTGCGGGTGTCCGCCCAGTTGTGCCCGTGCACGTGGAAGGTGTGCATGTCGTTGCCGGTGCCGACCACGATGAACTCGACCCGTTCCCCCTTCTTCGCCACGATGCAGCTGGGTCCGGGCTGCGGGTTGACCGGGTCGCAGGTGTCGGTGGCAGCGCCGCGGCGCAGGTTGATGCTCTGCCGGTCACCGAAGACGACGGTGTAGGTGCGGTCCGGCTTCGGGTCGCCCGGCCGGCGTACCACCACGCCGCCAAAGAGGCCGGCGCCGAGGCCCTGGGTGCCGTGTGGGCCACCCACCACGTGGTCGTGGTACCACCAGTAGCCGGCGGTGCCGGGGCTGCCGGTCTTCTTGTCGGCCGGCTTGGCGTACCAGGTGTAGGTGCGGGACTGGCCCGGCGGCACGAACGATCCGCTCTGCACGGTGCCGTCGGAGAGCTGGGTGTACTTCACCCCGTGCACGTGCAGCGAGACACCGAGCGGGTGGGCCGGGTCGGTGCGCAGCTTGGTCAGCGTCTCCACCGACACCTGGTTGTGCAGGGTGATCGCCAGGCACTCCCCCTCGGTCATCTCCATCGTCGGGCCCGGGTAGGACGCGGTCTGCGGGGTCAGGCCGTAGCCGAGCCGCACCTGGGTGCCGTCCGACGGCAGTTCCACGGCGTACAGCTGGATGCTGCGGTCGGGCTTGGCGCAGCCGTCCGGCTTCTCCGGGAAGAACGCGTCCATCGCGCCGCCCGCGACGGCGAAGCCGCCGGCCCCGACCAGGGTGAGCAGCACGGTGGCCGCGACCACCAGCATCCGCCGGGCTCCGGTCGCCGCCCGCGGGGCGGCCGGCTGCGTCGCGGGTCGCTGGTCGTCGGGTACGGTCTCCGGCAGCCGCCAGGCGCTCATCGCCCGCTCCGCAGGTCACGCATCCGCTGGTAGCTGCGCTCGGCGGCGCCTAGCGAGCCGGGCGGGTTGGGCTGGGCGTTCGGGGCGGAGTCCTGCTCCCAGAGGTACTCGAACCGGCCGCCGCCGTTGAGTTCGGTGAAGAAGTCGGTGAACGGGATCTGGCCGGCGCCGAACTCGACGTCCAGGTAGGAGTTGCCCTGCTGCGGGTCGGGCAGCGGGACACCGTCCTTGACGTGGAACAGCGGGTAGCGCTCCGGGTGGGCGTTGACGTAGTCCACCGGCCGGAAACCGGGGTACTTCCGCGCCCCGCCGTACGCCCAGAGGATGTCCATCTCCAGGAACACGTACCGGGGGTCGGTCAGCTCCAGGAACAGGTCGTAGAGGCGTACCTGCGGCGCGTCGGTGGCGAAGGCGAACTCGATGGTGTGGTTGTGCTGGTAGAGCTTGATGCCCCGGGCCGCGGCGGCCGCGCCCCAGGCGTTGAACTCCGCGGCGGCCCGGTGGTAACCGGCGATGGTCCGGTCGCCGGTGGGGGCCGAGGCGGTGCCCAGCGCCGGCATGCCGAGGGTCTGCGCGACGTCGAGCTCCCACTCCAGGTTGGTACGGAAGTCGTTCAGGCCGCGGTGACTGCCGGCCGCCTTGAGGCCGTTGTCGTCGAGCAGCCGCCGGATCTGCTCCGGGGTGATCGCTCCGACGCCGCCCTGGGTGTAGCCGGCGAACTCCACCTCCCGGTAGCCGATGCGGGACAGCTCCTCGAACACGGCCGCGAAGCCGAGCTGGGAGATCTTGTCCCGGACGCTGTAGAGCTGGATGCCCAGGTGGCCCTGCGGGATCAGTCGGGCGCCGGTCTCGCTCTCGGGGGCCGCCGTCGCGGGCAGGCCACCGGCGAGGGTGGCGGCGCCGACCGCGACGGTGGAGCCGGCCAGGGTACGCAGCAGCGCCCGGCGGTCGATCTTCTGCTTTGCCATGATGTGTCGTCTCCTTGCGGGTCAGCTGGCCGGGGTCAGCGGCGCGATGCGGACGTTGCGGAAGCTCACGAGGTCGCCCGCGCCGTGGTTCTGCAGGCCGACGTGGCCGGTGGCGCTCTGCCGTCCGGCGCCGCCCGGGTCGTCCGCGCGGGGCGGGCTGAACACGGCATCCGGCGTGTTGGCGTAGTCGTTGATCAGTTCACCGTTGCGGTAGATCTGGTAGTGCTGCCCGACGACGCGGATCTCGTAGTCGTTCCAGGTCCCCTTCGGGGTGACCCGGGCGCCGGCCAGGTCGACCCGGTCGAAGCCGTACACCGATCCGGTCTTGTAGGCGTCGCCGTCGGTGCGGTCGTGGATCTGCAGCTCGTGGCCGTACTTGACGGCCACCCACTCGGGGCGGGACTCCCGCGGGTCGTGGCGCGGGTCGGGGAAGCGGACGAAGACGCCGCTGTTGGCCCGCCCGTCACCCGGCGCGTCGTCGCGCCACTGCAGCTTCAGCGAGAAGTCGCCGTACGCGGTGGCGGGGAACCACAGCATGCCCATGCCGGGTACGGCGCGGCTGCTGACCGACCCGTCGGTGTTGCGGGTGAAGCCGCCCGCGCCGACGTGCTCCCACCTGGCGAACGAGGCCGCGGAGGTGTCCAGCAGCGGCTGGTAGCCGTTCTTCACGTCCGGCTTGCCGACGCCGGAGCGGGCCGCCGCGCTGGTCAACTTTCCGTGCTCGGCGTGCTCGAGCAGGCCGAGGTGGTGCAGGTGCTCGGCGACCTCGTTGATGTGGGTGACGAACGCGCCGTGGTTGGTCCAGGTCTTCGCGTCGCCGATCAGGTTGTTGATGGTGCAGTCGCCGTCGACCTTGCGGTTGGGTACGCCGCTGTCGACGGTGCCCAGCCACACGGTGGGCCGGGTGTCCGGCACGGCGCAGGCGTCGTGACCGCCGCTGGCGACCACGGTGAAGGTGACCGAACCGGCGGTGGAGACGTTGCCGGCCTTGTCGGTGGCCCGGTAGCTCAGCGTGTGCTGACCGGCCGCGTTCACCGTCACCGGCGCGCTGTACGTGGTCCAGGCGCCACCGTCGAGCGCGTACTCGATCTTCGCGACGCCGGAGCCGGAGTCGGCGGCGGTGAGGGTGACCGTGGCGCTGCCGACGTACCCGCCGTCGGCGTCGAGCTGGCCGGCGACGGTGGCCGCGGCGGTCGGCGGCGTGGTGTCCGGGGCCGGCGGGTCGACCACGGTGAAGGTGACCTGCTGGGCGGTGGAGGTGTTGCCGGCCTTGTCGGTGGCCCGGTAGCTCACCGTGTGCGGGCCGGTCTGGTTGACCGTGACGGGGGCGGTGTAGGTGGCGTAGGGCTGGCCGTCGAGGGAGTACTCGATCTTCGCGACACCGGAGCCGGCGTCGCTGGCGGTCACGGTGACCGTCGCCCCGCCCACGTACCTGCCGTCGGCGTCCTTGGTGCCGGTCACGGCCGCGGTGGCGGTCGGCGCGGTGGTGTCGGTCGGCGCGGGCGCCACCACGGTGAAGGCGACCTGCTGGGCGGCGGAGGTGTTGCCCGCCTTGTCGGTGGCCCGGTAACTCAGCGTGTGCTGACCGGCCGCGTTCACCGTCACCGGCGCGGTGTACGCCGTCCAGGCGCCGCCGTCGAGCGCGTACTCGATCTTCGCGACGCCGGAGCCGGCGTCGGTGGCGGTCACGGTGACCGTGGCGGAGCCGACGTACGCGCCGGTGGCGTCCTTCTGGCCGGTCACCGCGGCGGTGGCGGTCGGCGGCGTGCCGTCCGTCGGCGCCGGCTCGACCACCGTGAAGGTCACCTGCTGGGCGGCTGAGGTGTTGCCGGCCTTGTCGGTGGCCCGGTAGCTGACCGTGTGCTGACCGGCCGCGGTCACGCTCAGCGGCGCGGTGTAGGTGGCGTAGGCGCCGCCGTCGAGGGAGTACTCGACCTTCGCCACGCCCGACTCGGTGTCGGTGGCCGACAGGGTCACCGTCGCCGAGCCGACATACGCGCCCGCGGCGTCCTTCTGGCCGGTCACCGCGGCGGTCACCGTCGGCGCGGTGGTGTCCGTCGGCGCGGGTTCGACCACCGTGAACGACACCTGCGCGACGGTGGAGGTGTTGCCGGCCCTGTCGGTGGCCCGGTAGCTCACCGTGTGCTGGCCGGGGGCGTTGACGGTCACCGGCGCGGTGTAGACGCCCCAGGCGCCGCCGTCGACGGCGTACTCGACCTTGTCGACGCCGGAGCCGGCGTCGGTGGCGCTGAGGTTGACCGTCGCGCTGCCCACGTACGCCCCGGCCGCGTCCTTGGTGCCGGTCACCGCGGCCGTCACGGTCGGCGCGGTGGTGTCCGAGGTGCCGCCGGAGACGACCAGCAGGCCGGTCATCCCGCCGTGGCCCGGGATGGAGCAGAAGTAGCGGTAGGTGCCGGGTGTGAGCGTCACGTCCACCGTCCAACGGCCCCCGTTGGCGTCCGTCGGGTCGGCGAGGATGTTGACGTCGACGTCGCTGTTGTACCGCGGGTCGCCGGTCTCGAAGGTGAGGGTGTGCTGCATGCCGGTGGTGTTGCCGGTGGCCCGGCTGTTCTCGAAGACCAGCGTGGCGGGCCCGGCGACCGCGGTCGTCGGCGCGGACAGGTACGACGTGAAGTTGTCGCCGGCGGTCCAGGTGAGCACCTGGGCCTGGGCCTGGACCTGCGTCGACGGGGCGGCCACGGTCCGGTCCGGGTCGGCGGGACGGGCGGTGGCCGGCGCGCCGGTCAGCGCGGCGGTGACGAACAGCAGCAGCGCCGTGACGGTGGCGGCGACCGTGCGCCGCGACGGGCGCCGCGGCGCACGGCCGGGCGGACCGCCCACCGGTGGCGGGACGGGTGGTGAGAAGCCGTTCATGGAGGTCCCTTTCACGGTCCGATGAGGAGCATCGGCGCAGCAGACGGCGCCACGTCGGGTGTCGTGGATGGTCGGACTGGCGGTGGTCGCGCACCCCCTTCCGGGCGCGCGGTCCCGCGGCCGTGGTGAGGCGCCACGGTCGTCGGTGTTCGGCTGGTCTGATGACGCGCCGGCTGGAGGGCGCGTGGAGCGGGCGCGTCGCCGCGTCCGGAGCTGGGTCGATCGCCGGGACACCGAACGGCTGAGGCGGCCGTCGGTGCGCGGTGTCGGTCGGGGGCGCTCGTCGTCGGGTGTGCCGCCCGACGCGATCCGGACGCCGGGGCGGGTTGCGCCGCCCGGTGTCGCGGGTCGAAAGCTACCTACACTGCGACTTCATCTCGACGAAACATATCGACAGTTCCCGACCCTACTGACTTGCCGAGAAGCTGTCCAGACCTTTCGTCAACCACTCTCGTACTTTCCTCCGAGTAAACAAAAGTGGCTTCGAACCCCTCGTGACCTACCATCTCGGGATGGCTGGACCACCGTCACCGAGGACCGAGCGGCTCGTTCTCCGCCGCTGGCGGCCCGAGGACCGGGCGCCCTTCGCCGCCATGAACGCCGATCCGGCGGTGATGGAGCACTTCCCCGCCACGATGACCGCCGCCGAGAGCGACGCGCTCGTCGACCGGATCGAGGCCGGCTTCGACGAGCACGGGTTCGGCCTCTGGGCGCTCGAGATCGCCGACACGGGCCGGTTCATCGGCTTCACCGGCCTGTCGGTACCAGGCTTCCGCGCGCACTTCACCCCGGCCGTGGAGGTCGGCTGGCGGCTGTGCCGGTCGAGCTGGGGACACGGTTACGCCAGCGAGGCCGCCGCACGGGCGCTCCGCTTCGCCTTCGACGACGCGGGGCTGGCCGAGGTCGTCTCCTTCACCAGCACGACCAACCTCAGGTCGCAGGCGGTGATGCGGCGGATCGGGATGACCCACGATCCCGCCGACGACTTCGACCACCCCCGGCTGGCCGAGGGTCACCCGCTCCGACGCCACCTGCTGTTCCGGGTCCGCGCCGCGGGCCGGCGCGTCCCCTGAGGCCGCTCAGCCGGCCAGCACCAGCTCCCTGAGCCTGGCGTCGAGGGTGGACGCGTCCACCCCGCCGGTCCAGCCGCGCAGCAGCTTGCCGCCCCGGCCGACCAGCACCACCGCCGGTGGCTCCCGCACCGCGTACGACAGGGCGACCCGGCCGCCGTCGTCGAGCAGCACCGGATAGTCCACCCGGTGCGCCCGCAGGAACCGTTGCACGTCCGCCGGCTTGTCCTCGCCGGCCACCCCGACGAAGACCACCCGGTCGGCGTGGTCGCGGGCCAGCTGGCTCAGCGCGTCCTGCCGCTGCTCGCACGCGGCGCACCAGGACGAGAAGAACACCAGCACCACCGGCCGGTCCGCCCAGAGCCTCGCCAGCTCGACGGGGCTGCCGTCGGTGAGCCGGCCGGCGACCGCGGGCGCGGCGGGCACCCCCGCCGGCACGGGGCGCAGCGCCAGGCCGGTGGGCGCCGGGCCGGGCAGCGCCGCAACGCCGCCGGCCACCGGCTCGGGCCGCGTCGGTTCCTCCTCCGCCGCGAAACAGCCGGTGGCGGCCAGCGCCGCGGCCAGGGCCAGGGCGGTCAGGCGTACGCCGCCCCTCACGACGGCACCACCGCGACCAGCGCCGGCCCCTCGCTGTCGTTGGCGGTCAACGGGATCGGCGCCCGCCCGTCCACCGCCAGCCGGTACGCGTCCCGCCGCGCCAGCTGCACCGGCATCCGGAACTCGCAGTACGTCGGCACCTTCGCCACCTCCAGGTCCTCCTCGAACGCCGGCACCGAGCGCCCGCCGGTCAGCGCGCCCTCGGCGAGGGTGGCGCCACCGGCGTCCTCCACCCGGAACGGCGCCCGGTTGTGGAAGTGCGTGTACGGGCCGGTGCCCGCGCAGTCCACGCCGACCGGCCGGATGTTGATGTCGCGCACGAGCACCCGCACCGTCGTCGCCGACCGGGTCTCCTCGGCGTCGCCGCCGCACCCGGCCACTGCGCCGGCCAGCAGCGGGGCCAGGCAGAACGCCACCCACAGCCGTCTCATCCGTCGTCCTCCCGATCAGCCGGGGGCCGGGGCGGTGCGGGTGGCACCGCCCCGGCCGTGGTGGGTCGTGCTCAGCGCAGCGCGCGGGGCCGCTCCACCCGGCACTGGCTGGTGACCGTCCTGGTCGGGTCGCTCTCCGAGGTGGCGGTGAGGGTGACCAGGGTGGTGGCCGTCGCGTCGGCGGCGGCGCCGACCGACACGTCCACCGTTGTCGACGTCCCGAACTTGGCGGTGGCCAGCTCGTTGGGCAGCTCGACCTGCCAGCCCGTGCCGCCGACACTGGCCGACAGCCGGTACACGTCGGAGCGCAGGTGGTCGGTGACGTCCTCCGGGTGCTGGGCGTCGGCGGCCACGTACTCGCCGGTGTTGGTCAGGTCGAAGGTGCAGGTCGACCCGCCGGGGTTCGGCATGTCCCGGGTGGCCAGCTTGCCCTTGGACAGGGCCACGCCCCGCCGGCTGGGACCGGCGCCGTCGAGCGAGCGCACCGCCACCGTGTACGACAGCACCCCGTCGCCGTCGCGGCGCAGGTTGAGCACGTAGAAGTGCAGCCGGTTGGCCTCGTCGACGTACTCGTACTCGCTGCCGGAGTTCGCGCCGGCGTGGAACAGGGCGTCGGACAGCTGCCGGTAGTCACCCATGGTGATCTTCTGCGGGGTGCCGTCCGGCCGGTAGAAGTCCACCATGTCGATGTCCTGCGGGTTGGCGTCGACCACCCACTGGAACGGCGCACTGTCGGCGTTCTTGGTCTTGCTGATCAGCACGCCGCTGTCCGGGGTGAACGAGTCAGCGCCCATCCGGTCGACGACCTCGAGGGTGTAGTTGTTGAACCGGCCGCCGTCGCACAGCGGGTCGGCGCTGGTGCTGCACGCCGGGGACCGGTCGGCGTCCATCGCGATGTTCACGCCGGTGAGCCCCTCCCCCGCCTCGACGGCGCGGGCGGTGACGTCGGCGACGACCAGGCCGGTGGCGCCGAGCGTCTCGCGGGACAGCCGCAGCACGTTCTGCTCCCCCACCAGGCCGATCTTCATCTTGTCCCGCAGGGTGTGCAGGGAGCCCATCGAGCCGCCGTTGACCGGCGGGATCTGCCAGCGGCTGTGCGGTCCGCCCGGGCCGTTGAACGACCCGCGCGACATCATGCTCCAGATGCCGGTGTACGCCCGCCGCAGCGGCACCCCGTACGGGTTGTTGTAGTTGTCGCCGATGCGCAGCAGGTGGCTCAGTTCGTGGGCGTACACGCCCATACCGGAGCTCTCCGCCTGGGTGGAGGAGCCGCCGCCGGCGTTCGGCCAGATCGTCGCCGCCGCCTTCCACGACGTCCAGTCGACGTAGCGGGTCTTCGCCCAGTTCGGCAGGGTCGGGTCCGGCGGGCCCCAGGCGTCCGGCACGTCCTCCTTGTCCTGGAACATCATCTGCCCGAACTCCTGCCAGGTCGACGACTCGTCCTGGCCGGCGGAGAGGATGAACACCAGCTCGAAGGAGTCGGCGACCTCCTGGCCCACCGCGGCCCGCCAGGCGCCCAGCCCGTCGGTGCGGATGTTGCGGGCGCAGGCCTCGCCGGTCGGACAGGCCCCCGGATTGAAGCCGTTGTCGATGCCGTACTGGTAGGACTTCGACGGCATCCGGTACGGCCCGAACCCGGTCAGGTCCACCCCGTAGCGGCCGTTGGAGTCCTGCATCCAGTACTCGTGCAGGGTGTGCCCCCGGTTCAGGTCACCGGGCGAGTTGAGGAAGTCGGTGTAGAAGCCGGCGACGTTCTCCCGTGGCACGTTCGCCGCGTTGGCCTGCGGGTTGCCGAAGACCGACGATCCGGCCGGCTGGGTGATCTCGAACGGCTGGTCGGTGTAGTCCAGGGTGACCAGGGCGATCTTGAAGTTGCGGACCGAGCCCTCCACCGACGGGTCGGCCCAGTTCCGGTTGGGCACTGCCCGGTAGTCGTCCCAGGTCATGGTGTCCGGGTTCTGCCAGCGCTGCGGGTCGAGCACCTGGAACGGCGCGGTCCCGCCGGTCGTGTCGTCGGGGGCGGCCAGGGCCGGACCGGCTGCCGTGGACGCGACCAGTGCGGACGCGAGCACGGTGGCCAGCACCGATCTCCGCACCGCGGGTCTGGTGGGCAGAAGGTGCATCGAGTCACCTCTCATCATGGATCCAGGGGGCGGGGGGCCGAACGCGATCTCCCCGCCCCGACCCTAGGAGCGCCCCCGCCGCTGGTCACCGTGCAGATGTCGGCAGGTCCACCGGCCCGTTCCGACACGTGCAGGAGACATGACAAACCGGCCGGTCGGTTGCGCCCCGGCCAACCCCGTCGGAAGGTAGGCGGACGGTCCTGCCGAAACCGCGAGCCGGGCCCGATCTTCGGCGGTGTCGTGGGGACACCGGGATGACCGGGGGAAGCACAGTGCACACAGAGCTGCAACGCATCGTCGACACCATGGCCGCCCGGGTCGGCCGGCCCGCCCTGATCGAGGACCGGCGCCAGCGCGTCGTCGTCTACAGCGAACACACCGGCCTGATCGACGACGTCCGCCGCAGCTCCATCCTGCGCCGGCACACCACCCCCGAGGTCATCGCCTGGTTCCGGCAGGTGGGCATCTCCGACGCCCGCCGGCCGGTACGTACCCCCGCCTCGCCCGAACTGGACCTGCTCCCCCGGGTCTGCGTGCCGATCCGCCACCAGGACCTGCTGCTGGGCTTCGTCTGGTTCATCGACGCGGCCGGTGACATGAGCGACGAGGACATCGCCACCGTCACCGAGGCGGTGCCCGACCTGTCCCTGGCCCTGTACCGGGAGAACCTGCTCGGCGAACTGACCTCGCAGCGGGAGGCGGAGGCCGCGCGTACCCTGCTCTCCGACGCGCCCGAGACCCGCGCCGAGGCCGTCCGGTCGCTGCTCGCCGACGGGATCGTCGGCGCCGACGGCGAGGTCACCGCTCTGGTCGCGAAGCTGGTCGCTGACCGCGGCCAGCCGCTGGACGACCCGGCCCGGGTGGCGCTGGAGCACACCCTGGTCGCCACCCGCCGGTGGATCGGCCCGCGCGAGGCCCTGCACCTGGTCCGACACGACCACGGGGTGCTGCTGCTGTGCTGCGGGCGGGGGACCAACCGGGTCAGCACCGAGGCCGTCGCCGAGCACCTCGGGGCGAGCCTGCGCAGCGCCGGGGGCGGCCTGCCGTCGGTGGCCCGCGGCGTCGTCGGCGTCGGGCAGCCCCGCACCCGGCTCCACGACACCGTCGCCTCCTACCAGGAGGCGCTGCAGGCGGCCCGGGTGGGCGTCCAACTGCCCGCCCTCGGCCCGGTGGTGGCCTGGGCCGACCTGGGCATCTACCGGGTGCTCGCCCGAATGGACGCCCAGCAGCTGGGCGTCGCCGGAGTGCATCCCGGCCTGGAGCGGCTGCTGCGCGACGAGGCCAACCAGGTGCTGCTGGAGACCCTGGAGACCTATCTCGACCTGGCCGGCAACGCCCACGCCACCGCCCAGCGGCTACGCCTGCACCGCACCACCCTCTACTACCGGCTGCAGCGCGTCGAGCAGCTCGCCGAGACCGACCTCAAGGACGGCAACGAACGGCTCTGCCTGCACCTGGCCCTGAAGCTCGGCCGACTCACCGGGCACTACCGGCCCGCCCGCTGAGCGGCGGCGGGGGCGCCGGACGCCCCCGCCGCGCCCGCACTACAGGCCCGCCGCCACGGCGGCGGTACGCCCGCCGACCACCGGCAGCTCGATCCGGCTGCGGTCGAAGTGGACGGTGATGTTCGCCCGGGTCTGCTTGGCCCGGCTGCTGTAGCCGGAGTACGACCCGAGCAGCACCACCCCGACCTGGTGACCGGCGTCGAAGACGTAGTCCTCCGGCATCAGCCGGACGTCAACCTCGTTCTTCGCCCCCGGCACCAGCGGCGTCGACATGCTCGCCGAGTCGAGGTTGAGCCCGTCGACGACGCCCTTGGTCACCAGCTCCTGCGGATTGCTGGCGACGTTCTTCGCCACCTGCCTGTAGCAGGCCTCCTCGACCCGACCACCCCAGGTCGCCTCCGCGCCCCAGCAGTCCTCCGTGGTCAGCGTCCGGACCCCGTCCCCGGCGGTGCTGAACCGCTCCCGGGTGCCGTAGTCGACCAGCAGGCCGGCGAAGCTGGTGTCCTCGCCGTCGACCGTGGCGTTGATCCGCACGTACGGCGTGCCGGAGATGTGCAGCGGCGCGGCCAGCGGCTGCGACAGGAACACCAACCGGTTCGCGGTGTTCGCCAGCGGGTCCGACGGATGCCGGATCGCGGTGGTCTGGCTCATCACCGGGGTGTCCTGGAAGGTACGGGCCGCCTTGCCCGCGGACGGCTTCACCGACAGGCCACCGGCCGGCTGCAACCACACCTGCGTCGGATGGGCGTCGGGCAGCGGCCAGGTCGGCGCGGTCTCCCACACGTCCGGCGCCCGCTCGATGTCGGCCATCGGCTCGGCCATGATCCCGTTGTCGACGCCCTGCAACCAGAAGTCGAACCAGCGGTGCAGGGTCTCCACCCACTGCCCGCGCCGGAAGTCGAACGGGTCGACGTGCCCGGTGCCGGTCAGCCACAGCTTGCGCGGCACGTCCCGCTGCGCCAGCGCCGCCCACCACTTGCTGAAGTGGTCGGCCCGCACGTTGTCGTCGTTGATCCCGTGCACCACGAACACGCTGGCCCTGACCTGGTCGGCGTGCGGCAGGTAGTCCCGCTCGGCCCAGAAGTCGTTGTAGTCGCCGGTGACGTCGTCGCCGTCCTGGCCGAGCTTCGCCCGCACCGGCGCGCAGTACGCCCGCCGGTCCGGGTTGGTCACCGTGTTCGCCAGGCTGCCCGAGTAGTTGTTCGCCCGGGTGACCAGACCGTTGCTGCGGGAGTAGTCGTACCAGCTGGAGATCGCCGAGATCGGCACGATCGTGGCGAGCCCGTCCACCCCGCTGGCCGCCGCCGCGTTCGCCAGCGTCCCGTCGTACGACTTGCCGATCATGCCGGTACGGCCGTTGTGCCAGCCGGCGGAGACCTCCAGGCCGTCGGCGTCGAAGCCCTTGCGGCGGCCGTTGAGCCAGTCGATCGCCGTCGGCGCGCTGACGTTGTCCGCCCGGCCACCGGTCACCGGGCAGCCGGTGGAGTTGTTCGTGCCGATCATGTCCAGCAGCACCACCGCGTACCCGCGCGGCACGAAGTAGTTGTCGTAGAACAGCGGCCACCTGTCGAGCAGGCCGTCACCGTCGACGTCGGCCTTGCACTCGCCCTCGTTGCCCCGGCACACCGTCGAGTAGTACGGGCTGGCGTCCATCACCACCGGCACCCGCAACCCCTGGTCGCTGGCCGCCGGCCGGATGATGTCCATGGCCACCTTGTCCAACGCCCCGTCGCCGTCGGTGTCGACGTCGGAGGTCACGAAGACCCGCTGCCGGACGGCGTCGGCGTAACCGAACACCGGCTGGGTAACCCCGTCGGCCACGACGATCGACGGCTCGCTGCCGGCCGGCTGCGCCAGCGCGCCGGTCGCCGGCACCCCCGCGAGCAGCGTCACCGCCGCCACCACCGCGGCCCGCCACCGGATCCGATATCCACGCATGTGCGGCTCCTCCTCCCCGCACCGGCCCGTGGGCCTGCACGCCCCGGCGCTGACCGGGAAGAACGTGCGCCGCCGGCGCGGCAGTTGACAAGAACCTACGAACCGCGCCCGGGCAGGTCATCGGTCACCTGTACCAGATGCGAGCCGCCTGCTCCTACGCCTGTCGCAACCCGTCGGCGCATCGCCGTCCATCGTTGACAGACGCGCCGGACCACGGCCAGGGTGGGCCCACGCCTGTGGTCAGGACCGCACCGGACGCGCAGCGCAGGCATCCGCGGCCGCCGATCACGGTCGCGTCACCGTCCCGGGAACACCACGCCGACCGCACCGGCGTTCCGCGCTGCCGCTCCCGTCCACGACAGCTTGGGCAGTTTCCGTCGTCGGCCAGCGCTCAGGGCGGAGAGAAGGTCAATTCATGTGGACCCGGGCGCACTCGTCGCCCCTGCCCAGCAACGCCGTCCGGCCCGTCGGCTGAGCCACCCGGTGGGACGCGGCGTCAGCGTCGACGTCGCGTCCCACCGCGGTCAACCCCGGTCGACGGTCCGCCGGTGCCCGTCCTCCCGACCGACCCGTAGTTCCCGTTCCAACTCGCCGATCACCGCCCGCAGGTCGTCGAGGCGTTGGCTGATCGCGATCCGGTCCAGCTCGTCCGGCACGCCGTCGCCGTCGGCGTCGTAGTCCGGGGCCAGCCCTTCGGTCATCTCCAACCGGCGGGCCTCCTCCATCGAGTTGACGATGACCGCGATCAGGATGTTCAGCAACAGGTTCACGGTGATCAGCACGTAGCTGACGTAGTAGACCAGCGTCCAGCGGGACACCTCGAGGCCCTGCTCGATCAGGTCCGGCAGCGTCTCCAGCGACAGCAGCACGAACAGCGTCAGCAGGGAGCGGCCGATGTTGCCGTACTCCTCCGGATAGGTCTCGCCGAAGATCAACCAGCCGGCCATGCCGTACACGTAGAGGGTCACCGCGGCCAGGGCGAGGAAACCGCCGACGCCCGGCAGGCTGCGCAGCAGCGCCGTGACGATGGTGCGCAGGCCCGGGGAGAACCGCACCAGCCGCAGCACCCGGGCGACCCGCACCACCCGCAACAGGGCCGAGTCCCCGTGCAGGCCGGGCAGGAAGATCGCCACCGTCACCACCAGGTCGAAGACGTTCCAGCCGTGCCGGAAGAAGTCCTGCGGCCGACGGCCGTACGCCAGCACCCGGATGGCTATCTCCGCCACGAACATCGCCCGGAACGTCCACTCCAGCCAGCGCAGCACCGGCCCGGCCGCCCCCAGGTGCGGGTAGGTCTCCAGGCCCAGCACGGTGGCGTTCGCCCCGATCAGCACGATGATGACGATCTCGAAGGGCCGCGACCGCGCCAGCCGCGCACAGCGGGCGGCCACCCCGCGCGGGCGCGGCCCACCGGGCACACCCCGCTGCTCGGGTACGACCGAACCGCTCACCACGCGCGCGACCTCAGCCCGGCGGTCGCGACGCCGGACGCGGCGACCGGGCGGGCAGGGCGGGGCGGGGATCCGGCGGGCATGCGGCTCAGCCTAACCAGCGTTCACGCCCCGGCATGGGTCCGCGGAAGCCGCTCAGGACTTCCGCAATTGAAGCGCGAATATTCGTTGCCATTCCCGGATGGCCCGTCTACCGTGGATCGGGCAAGCAAGGATCGACCCGATCGAGGGAGTCATCGTGAAGCAGTTCTCCGGCGCCGACACGCTACGGCTGATGCCGTGCGGCCCGGGCATGCTGTCGCCGGTCAGGCGATCCCGTGACCTGCCCACGGGCCGACGACTCCGCAGCTCAGGGTGGTGGCGCAGCTAGCGCCGGCGTCAGCGACGCAGCCGCCCTCCCCACCGGGACCGGGCGGCTTTTCCGTGTCCGAAGACCCGTCGGGAAACGTCACTCCATGCGGAGACGAATCGCGTTCCGTGACTCGCCACGACCATTTTTCGCTTCGCTTCATCTGAATTCCAGAATGGCAGGTGACACCATTCCAGCCCTCGTGGCCCAATCCGGCAGAGGCGCCAGGCCGAGGTCCTGGTCACGTGCGCGTTCGAGTCGCGCCGAGGGCACTGCCGCGCTACGGCGCGGCCTCGCCGACGTAGCTCAGCGGTAGAGCATCCGGCTCATATCCGGAAGGCACCCGGATCGACACCGGGCGTCGGCACCACGCGCTCGTGGTGGAACAGGCATACACGCCGGCCTCAGGTGCCGGTGCCCCGCAAGGGGTGTGGGGGTTCGAAGCCCTCCGAGCGCACGACGGCCGGGACCGACCCGGCCGGGCAGGGCCCCCGTAGCTCAGTGGACAGAGCGTCCGGCTACGAACCGGGAAGTCGCGCGTTCGACTCGCGCCGGGGGCACGACAGGCGGCATCGGTGCCCACCTCCGTCGATATTCGCTGGCGGCGCGGCGGCGACGCGCGCAGGCTGCACGACCATGACGAGCAGTGATCTGTGGGACGAGGAGACCGCGGCGACGTACGACGACGCCTCGGCGCAGATGTTCGCACCCGGCGTGCTCGATCCGGCGGTGGACTTCCTCGCCCGGCTGGCCGACGGAGGCCCCGCGCTGGAGTTCGCGATCGGCACCGGGCGGGTGGCGGTGCCGCTCGCCGCCCGCGGCGTACCGGTGTCCGGGATCGAGCTCTCCCGGCCGATGGTCGACCAGCTGCGTTGCAAGGTGTCGGCACGGGAGGTGCCGGTGGCGGTGGGCGACATGGCGACCACGGTCGTCCCGGGCCGATTCTCGCTGGTCTACGTCGTGTGGAACAGCATCGGGAACCTGCGTACGCAGGACGAGCAGGTGGAGTGCTTCCGCAACGCCGCCCGGCACCTGTCGCCGGGCGGCCGGTTCGTGGTGGAGTTGTGGGTGCCGGGGATCCGTCGGTTCCCGCCGGGGCAGGCGGCGGTGCCGTTCGCGGTGAGCGACCGGCACGTCGGATTCGACACGTTCGACATGGTCACCCAGCAGGGGACGTCGCACCACTACCGCCGGCTGGACGACGGCAGCGCCCGGTACGCCTCCAGCAACTTCCGCTACATCTGGCCGGCCGAGTGCGACCTGATGGCGCGGTTGGCCGGGTTGACGCTGGAGCGGCGGTTGGCGGACTGGAGCGGAGCGCCGTTCACGTCGGACAGTGAGAGCCACGTGTCGGTCTGGCGCAAGCCGCTCGACGCCTCGGACGAGGACTGACGCCAGCGCGGCAGCTCCGTGGCCGTCTACGGCAGCTTCGCTCAGGGCGGCGCAGCTGTGGTCAGGATCTGAAAGCACGGGCGGAGCAGTTCGACGATCTGCTCGGGTGAGGCGTCCGCGAGGTGCGTGAGGCCCAGCAGATACCGTTCGGCCAGCACGCCGTGGACGATCGCGCTGAGCAGGCTGGCGCGCAGGTCGGCGTCGCGCGCGGGGATCGCTTCGGCGAGCTGACGGAGCCGGGGCTCCCCGGCGGCCCGGTAACGATCGGCGGCATCGGCGTTCGTGAGCATCGAGCGCAGCACCGCCAGGGAGGCCACCGGCTCGCCGGTCAGGCGCCGACCCAGGGACGTCAGCAGCGCCTCGGCCACCTCGTCCGGGGTGCCGCCGGGCAGCTCGTCGGGGGACGTCTCGACGGCCCGGGCGAAGAGCAGGTCCTTGCTGCCGAAGTAATGCATGACCAGCGCGGCGTCGACGCCGGCGGCGGATGCCACGGCCCGGATCGTGGTCCGGTCGTAGCCGAGGTCGGCGAAGATCTGCCGGGCTGCGGTGAGGATCCGCTCCTCGGTCCGGAGGCGCTGTTGCGCTCTGGTGGGGCGGGCGCTCGACTCGGTCACCAATTCATTCTACGGCTGTTGACCGGCGGCTCCCAGGGCTCTACGCTCGTTCAATCAACGGGCGTTGAACAAACGGGGGCGGCCATGACCGCGGCACGCGAAGTCGTCAAGCAGCTCCTGCGCGCGAGTCGAGAACAGGACACCGAGACGTTCGTCAACCTGTTCGCGCCGGACGGATACATCGAATGGCCGTACCGACCCGCCGGTGCCCCGGGCCGCGTGGCGGGCCACGACGAGCTCCGCGAGTTCCTCACCGCGCAGGCCAACGCCCTGGTCAGATTCGACGAGTACCGCAACACGGTGATCCATGAAACCACCGATCCGCAGGTGGTGATCGTGGAGTACGAGGCTCACGGCACGGCGCTCCGCACCGGCGCGCCACTGCACCAGACGATCATCGCCGTTCTGCGGATCAGGGACGGCCTGGTCGTTTCGTACCGCGACTACCTGGATCCATTGGTGGTGGCCGAAGCCCTGGCCGGTGCCGGCGACGCCTGACCCTCGCGCGGTGGGCGACCGGCACCCGATGGGGTCAGAGCGCGGTGAGCCGGTCCACCAGGAGCTCCACCCGCGCCTCGGTGTCCCCCGGCGGCAGCCGCCCCGCCCGCGTCAGGGTGGCCAGGCCGTGCAGGGCCGCCCAGAACAGCTCGGTGAACAGCGCCGGGTGGACCCTCTCCCCGGCGACATCGTCGAGACAGTCCAGCAGGGCGGCGAAGGCGTCCTTGAGGGGTTGCGGGGTGTCCTCGTGCGCGAAGGGCAGTCCGCCGTCGAGTGCGAACAGGGCGTCGTAGACGGCCGGGTTGCGGGCGGCGAAGTCGAGGTAGGTGCGGGCCAGCGCGGTGACCCGGGCGCGCGGCCCGTCCGCGGCGGAGGTCGCGGTCCGCAGGGCGACGGCCATCTCGGCGGCCCCCTGGAGGGCGACGGCGCCGATGATCTCCCGCTTGCCGCGGAAGTGGCTGTAGAGGACAGGCTGGCTGTATTCGATGCGTTCGGCGAGCCGGCGGGTGGTGACCGCGTCCCAACCCTGCTGTTCGGCGAGTTCGCGGGCCGTCGCGACGATCAGGCGTTCGCGGTCCGCCCGTTCGCGCCCCCGGCGTTCGTGTACCGACATGAGCGAACCCTAGCACTGCTAGACAAGCAAGCATGAGCAGGTCTAGCGTTGACTCGACAGCTAGCAGCGCTAGATACAAGGAGCGGTCGTCATGCTCAGCGCATTCCAGGTGCTCACCACCGTGGTCGTCGGCCTGATGGTGGGAGTGGAACTCTCCGTCGCCGTCGTCGTCAACCGGATCCTCGACGCGCTCCCCGGCGACGCCGGTCAGCTCGGCCGCGCCCACGGCGGCCGGATGCTCGGCGCCGCCATGCCGGTCTGGTACGTCGGCTCACTGGCCCTGGTCGCGGTCTGGGCCGTCGCCGGATGGGGACACCACGGCAACGCGCTCGTCGTCACCGCCGGCGGGTTGCTTGTCCTCAGCGTGGTCATGTCGGTGCTGCTGCTCGTCCCGATCAACAACCGGGGCAGGACGTGGACGCCCGACAACCGGCCCGCCGACTGGAAACAGCAGATGAAGCGCTGGGACCGCCTGCACCTCGTCCGCGTCGCGGTCATCATCGCCGCCTTCACCCTGCTGGTCGCCGCCCTGGCGTGACGTCCGGCGGGAGCACACTGGCCGCTCGCCCGTGCGTTCCGGATGGGGACGGGTGGCCCACCCCACCCGGAGCGCCCGCTGGCCGGGCGGGTGCACGACGCGCGCTCGTTCAGGCTGGTTGTACGCCCGGGCTACCCGCCTCGACGATCCACCGCCCGGTGGTCGAGGCGGGAGCGTCGGGCGAGTCGACGGCGGCGACGGAACGCTCCTCGGTCAACCAACGCGACCGGTCGACGTCCATCCGCAGCCATCCGTGCGTCCGGCCGTTGAAGTAGCGCACCCACGGGTTGAACGCACGGTTCGACGCCTCCACCACCGGGACCAGTTCGGCCGGGAAATCCGAGGTGATCGAGGTGGCGACGAACTCGCTGGCGACCACCGGTGAGGCCGCGTCGTCGAAGTCGAGCTTGAGGTCGCTGACCCAGGTCGAGTGAATGTCGCCGGCCAGCACGATCGGGTTCGCGGCTCCGGAGGCCCGTACCGCCGCGAGCAGCCGCGCGCGCTGCGGCGAGTAGCCGTCCCACTGGTCGAGGTTGACCGTCGACGCCGGCGGTGGCGTGACGAAGCGGGTCGCGGCCATCATCACCTGCTGGCCGAGCACGTTCCACAGCGCCGGCGACGAGCGCAGCCCGTCGACCAGCCACGCCTCCTGAGCGGGACCGGTCAGGGTCCCGTTGGTGTTGGTGGAGCCGAGCGCCTGCGGGCCGAAGTCGGTGGGGATGCCCCCGGGCTGGTCGGTGCGGTACTGGCGGGTGTCGAGCATGTTCAGCCGCAGCAGGGTGCCGAAGTCGAACCGCCGGTAGATGCGCAGGTCCGGCGAGCCGGGCAGGTACGCGGCCCGGACCGGGGTGTGCTCGTACCAGGCCTGGTAGGCGTGCGCCCGCTGGACCGCGAACTCCTGCCGGGCCTGGTGCCGCTGGGGGTAGGGCAGGTCGTCCTGCTCGTCGTCGAGGCCGGCGTAGTTGTTCTCGGTCTCGTGGTCGTCCCAGACCGCGACGAAGGGGAAGGCGCGGTGGGCGGCCTGCAGTTGGGGGTCGGTGCGGTAGAGCGCGTGCCGGTTCCGGAAGTCGGCCAGCGTCGACAACTGGTCGGCGTCGAGAGGTGTCCCCGAGGAGGGGTTGTGCTGCCGGACGGCGCCCGGCTTCGGGTCGTACTCGTAGATGTAGTCGCCAAGGTGCAGCACGAGGTCCAGGTCGCATTCGGCCATGTCCCGGTAGGCCGGGTAGTACCCGTTCTGCCAGTCCTGACAGTTGGCGATGCCGAACCGCAGCCGGGAGGCCACCGCGCCGCGCTCCGGCGCCGTGCGGGTCCGGCCGATCTCGCTGAGGTGGCGGCCGGCCCGGAAGCGGTACCAGTAGTCCCGGCCCGGCTGCAGGCCCCGCACGTCGACGTGGACGGAGTGCGCCCAGCCCGGCCGCGCGGTCACCGCGCCGGCGCGTACCACCCGGCGAAACGACGGGTCGGCCGCGATCTGCCACGTCACCTGCACCGGCCGGCTGCCCATCGAGGCGGCGTCGAGCGGGTCGCGAACCAACCGGGTCCAGAGCACCACGCCGTCCGGCAGCGGATCACCGCTGGCCACCCCGAGGCGGAACGGATTCCAGGACAACCCCTGCGCGTACGCCGGTGTCACGCTTCCCGTGACGGCCGCGGTCCCGGTCAGGGCGGCAGCCCCGACGAGAAGGTTACGCCGCCCGATGCCCCGCTGCTCGATCTGCTCGCCCACTGGCCAGTCCTCCCTGTCGACGCCGTCGAACCGATTCGACTCGGCACATCAGAGGCCCGGGTGACCCGAAGGCCAACACGACGTGACGCTCCGGCGGCGAATGGAACCCGTAGCATACGGCGAGACATCGACGTTCTTCATCACCACCGGGCCGCCCACCGTCGTCGACGGACCTTCAACAGCCCCGTCCCGAGCCGGCAACCGGCGTGTCGATCTCCGCTAGGACCTGCCGCTGGAAGGCGCTGGCCTCGGCACCTCCCGGCGGGGAGCCACCCGTGCGGGCGGCGATCGCACGGCCGATCAGCTCCGGCGCGTAGCCCAGTTCGGCGAGCCGGCGGCCGGCATCGACCTTGGACAGCCACACCCCGTCGCGGACCCGGACCAGGGACCGGCAGGCGCCGAGCACGGCGTCCTCCGCGCCCGGGGCGGGCGTGTCGCCGGGTGGGAACGGTCTGGCCAGCCACCAGGTGAGCGCGTCGAGCAGCAGCCGACGCAGGTCGTCGGGGGCCAGGTCGGCGAAGGTGTCGGCAGCCGGCGGCCCGATCAGGGTACGTCCGTGCTGGTGCAGGATGCTGCGGTCCAGCGCGTACCAGAACAGGCCGTCCTCGGCGGGCCGGCCGGTCACCGACAGCGTCTGCCGGAACGGCATCCCGGCGCCGGTGTTCAGCTCCAGCTCGAAGCCCGGCTCGGGGGTGCCGGAGCGCGCGGCGGCGGCGGTGTAGGCGACGAGTTCCAGGCCGCGGGCCGGGCAGGGCAGGGTCTCGTGGCGCAGGGCGGCGACCAGGGCGGACTTCTCGGCGCCGGCGAGGGGCCGGGCGCTGACCAGCGCCACGTCGACGTCGCTGCGCCCCGGTTGGTACGCGTCGAGCGCGACCGACCCGGCGGCGTACGCCCCGGTCAGGTCCTCGCCGAGCACGGCGCGCGCAGCGGCGACGAGCTGGTCGAGGTATCGCCGCACATCGGTGTCCACCGTCCCATCCTGGCGCGACGGCGGTGCCCGGCGGCGGCCGGGGTGGCTCAGGCGGGCTGGTCCGCCCTGGTCGTTCCCGGTTCGTCGACGGGCGGACCGGGGATGCGGGCGGCGTCCTTGACGATGGCCACTCCCTTGGTCAGCCAGGCGGCGCCGAAGGCGAGCACCGCGACGGTCTCGCACCAGAACAGTGGCCGCAGCGCGTCCTGCGTGGAGCCGGGCAGGGCGTTGCTGGCCAGCGCCAGCCCGACGGCGGCGAGGATGACCACCCCGCAGGTCCGGTAGATCCCGTGGTGCCCGCGCTTCTCGGCCGGTAGCCGGGGCCGGCTGGGGCTGCTGCGGGCGAAGAGGAAGCAGAAGAGCGCCAGCAGCACGAACAGCGCGGCGGCGCAGACCTGGTGGGCCCGGCCGACCAGCCGCTCGGTCGGGTCCGCGTCGGCGGGGGCGACCGGCAGCAGCGCCACCGCGATCGCCAGCGCCCCGGCGACGGTGCTGAGCAGGTCGTCGAGGCGGGCGTAGCGGTAGCAGACCAGGAACACCCCGATGGCGCAGAGGCTGCCGACGAAGACGTCGCGCATGCCGGTGCGGTGGTAGGCGCTGATCGAGTCGAGCACCGTGAACCGGCCGGTGAGCAGCGCGTCGCCGGCCACCAGCACGAACGGCAGGGCGATGCCGAGGACGCCGATGCCGAGGCGCAGCCGGCGTACGGTCAGCGCGTCCTGCGAAGGGATGACGGCCATCCGACCGACTCCTTCCCCACGGGCACCGGACACGGTTGCGCCGGCTCGTTCCACGATACGTCCGCCGCAGGTCACCGGTCACGTACGCGGAGTCACCCGACTGTGGCGGGAGATCACCGGAACCGGCGGACGGGACATCATGGATTGCTCGGCGGGACTACCGTGGACCCAGCTCCGCTCGTCCGCCCGGACCGCCGTCCGGGGGCGTCCACCAGCGGGTAAGGAGATCACCATGTCACCCCCCACCAGTCGTGTCCGCCGCGCCGCGGCTCTGGTCGCGCTCGCGACCACCGGCGGCCTGCTGCTGCCCGTCTCGACCGCCCAGGCCGCGCCCCGGCAGCAGGCGCCGGTCGTCACGCAGGTGGCCACCCAGGTCACCACCGAGCTCGGGGCGACCGCCACCGCCCGGTACGCGCTCGCCACGACGCAGCCCACGCTCCGGCAGGGCTCCCGCGGTGCCGCGGTGACCACGCTGCAGCGGCGGTTGGCGGCCCTGCACTACGACCTCGGCACGATCGACGGCGACTTCGGGCCGTCGACGTTCCACGCGGTCGTCGCGTTCCAGAAGGTCAACGGGCTCTCCCGGGACGGCATCGTCGGCCCGAACACCTGGGCCAAGCTCAGCAGCCCGGTGATCCCGAAGCCGCGGTACCGGCACTCAGGGCTGTCGCTGGAGGCCAACCTGAGCCGGCAGGTGCTCTACCTGGCCCGTGACGGGCAGGTGATCCGGATCCTGGACGCCTCCAGCGGCAAGGCGAGCACCCCGACCGTGCGGGGCAACTTCTCGATCACCCGCCGGATCGACGGCTGGCGGCAGAGCGACCTCGGCATGCTGTGGAAGCCCAACTACTTCTACCGCGGGTACGCCGTCCACGGCGCCACCTCGGTGCCGAACTACCCGGCCAGCCACGGCTGCGTGCGGGTGACCATCCCGGCGATGAACCGGCTCTGGGGCACCATCAAGGTCGGCCTGCCGGTGCACGTGTACGCCTGACACCGCGACGCGACGAACGCCCGGCCGGGAACCCCGGCCGGGCGTTCGTCGTTGCTGCCACCGGACACCGCCTGACGGTGGTGTCCGACCTCGGACCGCTCGGGTCCGAGCAGGATCAGAGGCTGAGCCGCTGACCCGGGAAGATCAGGTTCGGGCTGTCGCCGACGACGCGCTTGTTGCGCTCGTACAGCGCCTCCCAGCCACCCGCCAGGTCGCGGGCGTCCGCGATCAGCGAGAGGGTGTCACCCGACTGCACCACGTAGGTGTCGCCGCTCGACGCCGACCGGGTCTGGCGGGTCTCGCGCCGCTCGGTGCCGCGCGAGGCACGCTGCTCGCCACGGTCCTCGCGGGAGGACTTCGCCTCGGAACGCCGCTCGGACTTACGCTCCGACCGGTCCTGGGACTTCCGCTCCGAGCGCTGCTCGGACTTGCGCTCCGACCGGTCCTCCGACTTGGTCGAGTAGCTCTTCGTCGAGCCACCCTTCTTGCCGCAGACCGGCCAGGCACCGATGCCCTGACCGTCCAGCACCTTCTCGGCGATGGCGATCTGCTCGCTGCGGCTGGCCAGGTCGGCCCGCGCGGCGTACTTCTGACCGCCGTACCCGTTCCAGGTGCTCCGGGTGAACTGCAGGCCTCCGTAGAAGCCGTTCCCGGTGTTGATGTGCCAGTTGCCACCGGACTCGCAGGCGGCGACGGCGTCCCAGTTGACACTGGACGCCTGCGCCGCGGTCGCCGGACCGAACAGCGCCATGGCGCCGGTGACGGCACCGGCGGCCAGCGTGCCGACGGCGACGCGGCCGGTGATCTGACGCGTACGGGCCCGACGGTGACGGGCCTGGTAATCAGTTGCCATCTGTCGTTTCCTCCACGCCGACGAGGTGAGCTGTCGGGTTCGGGCCGAGGAGCCCGGCCGCACTGGGCGGCTTCACCCCGAGGTGTCATGCACCGAGGAACGTGTGGGTCCCCCGCTCTCTGCCTGAGGTCCAGGTACCACGGGCGGCGGCAGGATTAGGCGTTACCGTCCGTGGTGTCCGCGAGGAGCGGACGGATTCGACGCTAGGAGCGGTTGGTGCCGATTGCCCACTTCTTGTGAAGTTCTTCACCCGGACGGGCGATCGGGAGTTTTTCTCGCCGTGGCCTGGTTCGGTCGGTGGATCCGACCGCGCAACGTCCCACCAGGACACCCGGAAAAGCGCATCTGAACTGGGAAAATGCCGGAGCGCGAGGACCGTTGTGGACGGCGGCGAGGAGGGCCACGACCCCGCCCGGCGGGCCGGGAAGGTCTGCGGCGAACCAGCCGAGCGGGGCGGTCCGCACCGGACCTTCGGCGACCGTCGGTGACCGTTCATCGACGGCCGGCGGGACCTTCGACAACGATCGGACGACCCATTGTCCTCACCCGCGGTAACGTCACGAATACGCAGCGTCCACCCGGGACCTGTCACCGTCGGGCCGGCGACACCGCCCGGTCAAGGGTGGCCGGGCACGCCGGCGGCATCGGGCCAGAGCCGAGCGAGCGCCTCGGCCGGATACGGCGTCGTCTTCGGACCGTTCACCAGCCCGGCGTAGAAGTCGTTCATCCGCTCGGCGAGCGGGCCGAAGCGGTGGATGATCCGGGCGGCTCGCTCCGAGCGTTCCGCCGCCGGGTCACCGGCCACCACGGCGCGGATCGCCGCCGCCCGCTCCTCCCCCGGCCGCAACCCGGCCACCAGCCAGTTGACCAGGTACCGGGCCGTGTCGTAGCGGTCGAAGTCGCGGTGCGCCGCAAGGAACCTCCGCTCGTCGGCACAGAGGTCGAACGACGGGTGCAGGGCCAGCCCGAAGTCGGCGACGTAGACGCCCTCGCCGTCGGTCAGGACGTTGAGCGGGTGGGCGTCGAAGTGCACCATTCCCCGCGTACGCATCTCGGCCACCGCCGCCGCCCAGCCGGCGGCGACCCGCTCGATCGCGGCGTCCGCGACCGTGCCGCCCGCACCGACCCGCGCGGTCAGCCACTCGTGCACCGTGTACGGCAGGTGCTCCATGACGAGCACCAGCCGGGCCCGCGCCTCGGCGAGCTGCCGCAGCCGTTCGGCGACGGCCGCCGAGCCGCCCCAGTAGCGCACGGAACGGTCGAGCTCCGCCGGCACCGGCGGGGACGCCTCGGCGGGCAGCTCCCGCCAGTGGTACAGCAGCGGGAAGGCGCTCGCCTCGCCGGCCAGCACCCAACCGGTGGTCAGCGTGTGCGTCGCCAGCTCCCGCCAGGCGCCGAAGCCGGTGGAGCCGACCCCGTACTGGTAGTACAGCGGCAGCCCGAAGACGTTCGCGGTGGACCCGCGGTGAACGGCCTGCCGCTCCAGATCGGTCAGCGGCACCTGCTTGACGAAGACCGCGACGCCGTCGACGGTCGACCGTGCGGTGCGACCGCCGATGCCCGTACCCAGCGGGGTGGCCGCGTCGATCAGCCGCTCGAACCGGGCGTCGTCGAGCGCGGACAGCGCGGCCGACAGGCGGTGGTGGCGTGCGGCACGGGCGGCCACGTCCGACGGACCGGCGGCGCCCGTCACCCCGCCGTCCCCCCGCACCCGGGCGATCATGCCAGCCCGCTGAGGGCCGCGCTGTCCCCCCGAACGCCCGATCGGGCCAGATGTCAGGGCGTCGGGCTGGCGGCGTTCGGAGCGAGACCGCCGGTGGCCACCGCGGGCACCCGCCGGCCGGCCGGGCCGTCGGGCAGCAGGGTGGCCACCTCGGCGACCAGGCCGTCGAGGTCGTCGCCGACGGTCTGCGAGCACACCCGCAGGCTGCGCCGGTCGGTCAGGGCCCGGATGTCCTCGGGCAGCGCCTGCGGGTCGGGCAGCGGCGTGTCGCCCAGCAGCACCGGGATCACCGCGATCTCCCGCCGCAGCGCCCGACGGATCTCCCGCCGCACGTAGTCGCGGGGGTTGTCCAGCAGGCGGCGGCCCTGGTCGTCGGTGACGGTGAGCCAGTACGGGCCGATCAGCACCAGCAGGACGCGGCTGTCCTGGAGCCGGTGCCACAGCTCCGGCGGGAACGCGGTGCCCGGACGCAGCGCCCGGTGGTCGCGGAACACGTTGCGCGCCCCGAACTCGGTGCGCAGCCGCGCGTCGATCAGGTCGGCGCAGTACATCGCGTCCTGCGTCCGGTAGTTGAGGAAGATTCCCGTCACGTTACTGCCTCCGCTCCGGCGGACGGGTGCCGCCGCCTTCCGGCCGTCGCCGGTCCGCGGCTCGGACGATTGTCGACCGTGTGAATGATCCGCCGGAGAAGGCCACTCTGCAATTACCGACGGGGTAGCCGATCGAATATGCCCATTCGGCTGCAGGGTAACCATCCTGGCCGGTCGCGGGCCGGCGATTGAGCGAATTTTCTGCCAGCCGGAAAAGGTCAGCTCGCCAGCTCCGTCGGTGACGCGGGGGTGACGCGCAGCGCCGCGGTGAGCCGGGGCATCAGCTGCCGGACGGTGGCGTCGTCGCGCCACCGCCGGACCACCCGGTTGAGCTGGCCCAGGTCGTAGCGGGCGGTGGCGGAGTCCACCGACCGGACCACGTCCAGGGCCGGCCCGACCACCTCGGCGGCCCGGTCCAGCTGCCGCAGGCCGGCCAGCGACAGCGCCAGCCGCGACGCGTACCGGGCGCGGGCCCGCTGGGCGGTGGCCGGGAGCCGCTCCAGCTCGGCGTGCAGGATCTCCGCCGACTCGTCGAGGTGGCCGAGGTCGTGCAGGCACCAGGCGGTGGCGAACCGCATCGGGTCCGGTGCGGTGGTGCTGCCGAGCTGCGGCTCGTCGTCGTCGGCGGGCAGGTCGGTGAGCAGGTCGGCGGCCTCGGCCAGGGCCCGGCGGCAGCCCGCCTCGTCACCGGTCAGGGCGTACGCCTGGGCCTCCCGCTGCGCGGCCAGACCGCGGGTACGCCGGCCGCAGCGGGCCGCCCGGGCCTCCTGGGCGAGCTGCGCCGCGCCCAGCGCGTCGTCCTGGTACAGGCACAGTTCGGCGCGGCGGACCAGGGCGTACGCCCGCAGCTCGTCGTTGCCCCCGGCCACGCCCAGCTCGACCGCGTGGTCGGTCCACCACAGCGCGGCCGCGCCGTTGCCCCGCTCCTGGGCCATCCAGCCGGTGTACTCGGCGACCCGGGCGGCCAGCCGGAACGCCTGCTGGCGAGCCGGTGCGCGGGAGTCCTGCGCCAGGTCCCGCAGGAAGGCGGTGGTGGAGACGAGCATCGGACCCAGCGCCGCCGGCCGGCTGGTCTGGCCCAGCCGGCGTAGCTCCGCGAACCACGACCGCAGCAGCGGCAACGCGGCCAGCGCCTCCCCGGTCCGGTCACCGGACCGGACCCGCTCGGCACCGGTCAGTCCCGCCAGCGCGAAGGCCGACACACTCGACGGGTCGAACGCCGCCGCGTCCGCCGGTCCCACACCGTCCATCGCCACCGCCCACGCCTTCACCCCCGGCGGGGAGGACACCCGCCGGCCGGGCCGACCGGAAACCAGCCGCGTCAACGCGCCGCCCGCCGCGAGTGCGACGTCGCAGCCCCGGGCCAGGGCGTCGCTGGGCCGTTTCGCTCCCGACTCGACCTTGCTCAGGTGCGACTTGCTGTAGCGCACCCGCTGGGCCAGATCGGTCAGCGACAGGCCGGCGGCCTCCCGGCGTCGACGCAACTCGGTGCCGAAATCATCCATCGCGCAGGCCCTTCCGTCACGCGGCCGACAGCGGTTTCCCGGGCCCGGACCGAAACGGCGCGGACAACGGTCGGACGCGAACCGACCAACAGGTAACCGGAATGCTCGACGGAAAAACCGCATCGAACTGTCGCCATCACGACGCAATTACCGGCACTGGGATCATGTCCGGCCGGACGACGGTACGCGGGTGGCCGGCCGGCGGAACCGGCCGGCCACCCGGTCGGCGGGTCAGAGCGTACGGGCCAGCCGGTCGGCCAGCAGCCGGGTGAACCGGGACGGGTCGGCCAGTTCCCCACCCTCGGCGAGCAGGGCCAGACCGTAGAGCAGCTCGGCGGTCTCGGTCAGCGCCGCCGAGTCGCGGTCCGCGTCGTACGCCTGACGCAGCCCGGTCACCAGCGGGTGCCCCGGGTTCAGCTCCAGGATCCGCTTGACCTGCGGGACCTCGTGCCCCATCGCCCGGTACATCTTCTCCAGCGTGGGCGTCATGTCGTGGGCGTCGCCCACCACACAGGCCGGGGAGGTGGTCAGCCGGCTGGAGAGGCGGACCTCCTTGACCTGGTCGGCCAGGGCGCCGCCGAGCCAGGTCAGCAGCTCGGCGTACTCCTTGCGGTCGGCCTCCTGCTTGGCCTTGTCCTCGTCGGTGTCCAGGTCGACCTGGCCCTTGGCGATCGAGCGGAGCTGCCGGCCGTCGAACTGGCCGACGCGCTCCACCCAGACCTCGTCCACCGGGTCGGTGAGCAGCAGGACCTCGTACCCCTTGGCCTGGAACGCCTCCATGTGCGGCGAGTTCTCGATCATCGACCGGGACTCGCCGGTGGCGTAGTAGATCTCCTCCTGGCCGTCCTTCATCCGCTCGACGTAGCCGGCCAAAGTGGTCAGCTCGGCCGGGTCGTGCGTGGAGGCGACGGAGACGACGTCGAGGATCGCCGACTGGTTGTCGGCGTCGTCGACCAGGCCCTCCTTGACGACCGCCCCGAACTCCTTCCAGAAGGTCAGGTAGCGCTCGGCGTCCCGCTCACGCATCTCCTTGACGGTGGACAGGACCTTCTTGACCAGCCGGCGGCGGACCACCCGGATCTGCCGGTCCTGCTGGAGGATCTCCCGGGAGATGTTCAGCGACAGGTCGTGCGCGTCCACCACGCCCTTGACGAAGCGCAGGTAGTTGGGCATCAGCGCATCGCAGTCGTCCATGATGAACACGCGCTTGACGTAGAGCTGCACGCCGCGGCGGCCCTGCGGGGAGAACAGGTCCAGCGGGGCGTGCGACGGCAGGAAGAGCAGCGCGTCGTACTCGAAGGTGCCCTCGCCCCGCATGTGGATGGTCTCCAGCGGGTCGGCCCAGTCGTGGCTGACGTGCTTGTAGAACTCGTGGTACTCGCTCTCGTCGACCTCGGCGCGCGGACGGGCCCAGAGCGCCTTCATCGAGTTGAGCGTCTGCGTCTCGGTCTCGGTCGCGCCGTCCTGCCCGGGCCGCTGCACGGTCATCCGGATCGGCCAGGCGATGAAGTCCGAGTACCGCTTGACGATCTCCCGGATCTTCCAGTCGGAGGTGTAGTCGTGCAGGTTGTCCTCGGCGTCCTCGGGCTTGAGGTGCACGGTGACCGACGTGCCCTGCGGCGCCTCGTCGACCGCCTCCACGACGTACGTGCCCTCGCCGGTGGACTCCCAGCGGGTGCCGCCGGACTGCCCGGCCCGGCGGGTGAGCAGGGTGACCTTGTCGGCCACCATGAAGGTGGCGTAGAAACCGACCCCGAACTGCCCGATGAGCTCCTGCGACGCCCCGGCGTCCTTGGATTCGCGCAGCTTGCGCAGCAGCTCGGCGGTGCCCGACTTGGCGATCGTGCCGATCAGCGACACCACGTCCTCGCGGGACATGCCGATGCCGTTGTCCCGCACGGTCAGGGTGCGGGCGTCCCGGTCGACCTCGACGTCGATGTGCAGGTCGGACACGTCGGCGTCGAGGTCCTTGTCGACCATCGACTCCAGGCGCAGCTTGTCCAGCGCGTCCGAGGCGTTCGAGACCAGTTCCCGCAGGAAGACGTCCTTGTTCGAGTAGATCGAGTGCACCATCAGCTGCAACAGCTGACGCGCCTCGGCCTGGAACTCCAGCGTCTCGCTCCGGTTGCCCACGGCGACCTCCCTGTTACGTCACGGATCCGCAGAGAAGGATACGAGCCGGCCCGGTGGTCGATGCAGGCGGCGGCGAGCGACGGACTGCGATACTCGGACCCCGGATGCGCCCGACCGCGGCGCCGACGCGAACAGGGAGCCCGGACGTGCGCGAGGGATGGGTCGTCAACCGTTGGGCCCGGGGAGCCACCGGCCTGCTCGTCGGCGCCGCCGCCGGCTGGCTGGTCCACCAGGCCACCCGGATGCAGGGGCCCGAGCTGTTCGTGCTCGTCGGCGCGGTGGTCGGTCTGCTGGTCGCCCTGGCCGTGCACACCTACGCCCGCAGCGTCCGGCTGACCGAGATCACGGTGACCGTGCCGCAGTTCAGCGAGCTGCGCTTCGCGGTCACCCGGGACGGCCGGCAGGTGGCGTGGAAGCTGTTCGTGGAGACCGCGACCCGGGTGTCCACGCAGGCCCTCGGGCCGGGCGACGGGCGGATGCGGGAGGCGCTCACCTCGCTGTACGGGCTGTTCGCCGTCACCCGTGACCTGCTCAAGGAGGCGCACCCGGGGGTGCAGACCGGGCCGGAGCCGACCGTGGAGCAGCTGGGGATCGCGATGCTCAACCTGGAGCTGCGCCCGTTCCTGTCCCGCTGGCACCCGGCGCTGCACGCCTGGGAGAGCGCCCACCCGGAGGCGGACGAGAGCCAGTGGCCGGAGAACGCGGCGTGCCGGGCCGCGCTGGCCGGGGTCCAGCAGCGGCTGGCCGCGTACGTGCAGAGCTTCGGCCGGCTGGCCGGGGTGGCCCGGCCGGAGGTGCTGCTCGGCGGCCCGATCCGCGACGAGGCCTGAGCCTGCCCGGTCAGCCGGTGGCCGAGTGCAGCCGACCCAGCCCGAGCCCGACCAGGCCGGCGATCTCGCTGGGCCGGTGCGTCTCGGCCAGCCGCCGGTTCTCCTGCGTGGTCAGTCCGTTGTCGGGCACGTCGCCGGCCCGGGCGGCGAGCTGGGCGATGGCGTCGCGGTAGCGCGGGTCGGGGGGCTCGGCGCCCTCGTCGGGCGGCAGCCAGTCCGGGTCGCCGAGACCGAGGACGCGCAGGATGTCCCAGGTGGTGCCGCCGAACCCACCGGCCAGGTAGAGGGGCGTGCCGTGGTCCAGGGCGAGCAGCACCTCCTCGATCAGGCCGGGCATCCGGCCGCCGAAACCACTGCGCCGGCCGCCGATGACCACCCGGCCGTCGACCCGCTCCGCCAGGTACGACCGCATGGCGGTGAGCGCCGGCGCCCGGTCCGCCTCGGCCACCGGCGCGGGCTCGTCGCCGCGCTCCCGCGCCGGGTCGACCTCGCCGCCGGCGGGATCCAGGAAGACCGTGCCCGCGTACAGCCCGGCCTCGTCGCGCAGCCGGCGCAGCTCGGGCAACGGCACCTGACGGTGGTTCTGCCAGGCCAGGGCGAGCAGCAGCGGCGGGGAGTCGAGCGGCCCGTAGCGCTGCACCTCACGCAGGAGGAAGGCGGTGTGCCCGTCGGGGCGCAGGTGCCCACCGTAGGCGAGGGTGCCGCCGCCGACCAGCACCGTACGGGCGATCTCGGCCAGGGCCAGACGGAAGTGGTTGGGCAGCAGGCCGAGCCGGGCCAGGTCGGGGCTGTCGGAGGCGGAGAGGCCGACCCGCACGCCGGCCAGCGCGTTCCCGGGCAGCAGGCTGGTCATCGGGGCCTCCATGGTCAGCCGGCCCGCGCGGCGAGCAGCCGCGGGGTGAGCACGTCCACCCCGTCGGCGTAACCCGCGGCACGGGCCAGCTGGTCGAGGACGAGGCGCTCCTGCGGTCCCAGTGGTGGGTCCGGGTGCAGTATCCGGACCGTACCACCGGGTGGCTGCCCGCCCGCCGGCCGCGCGCGGTGCAGCCAGTCGACGAACGTGGTGGGTTCGGGCGACCGCGGCGCCCACCAGTCGACCCGCAGGTCGGGCCGGTGGCGGTGGGCGACCCGGCGCTGCTGCTCCCAGAGCGCGCGGCTGAGACACTCGTCGACCAGCTTGCGCAGGCCCCGGCGGATGCCGTCGTCGGGCCGGTCGCCGTGGACCCGGACCCGGGGCACATGGTCCATGAGGAAGGAGCCCCGGTCGTCGCCGCGCCGCAGGTCGTCCAGGACGACGATCGGCACCCCGGCGCACTTGGCCAGCCGCACCTCCTCCTGGCACCACTTGCGCCCGGAGTAGTGGTCGCCGCGGACGGCCAGCAGCGCGCACCGGCGGGCGTTGTCCCGCAGCACCCGGGCCCAGTCGGAGCCCGCCTGGATGCTGTGCGCGTCGAAGAACTGGTCCAGGCGGGTGTCGGCGATCAACTCCCGGACCCGCCCGACGAGGCGGCTGGCGCGTTCCTGGTCCTCCGGATCGGCGCGGCGGCTGTGGCTGACGAAGACCGTCAGCGCCCGGCCGCCGGTGCCCCGCAGCAGTTGGGCGAGGGCCTGGCTCAGCTCCCGTCCGCGACGTTCCACCACCGTCTCCCCCGCCGGCCCGGCGACGTCCAGACGCTGGTGGCCGTCGAGCAGCGCGCCGAGCCGGGTGCGGTGCACCGCCGCCTCGGTGAGCACCATCGGGTAGACGCCGACGTGCGCCGGGTCGGCTCGGCACCCGTCGACCAGCGTCGTCAGGTAACGGTGCCACGGCCCGTCGGCCCGCTGGCAGGCCAGGGCCAGGCCCGGGCCGAGGACCGGCACCACGGCCACGAACGTCGCCGGCGCCGGGTCACCCGGGGGTACGGCGGCGGGCAGCGGGATGGGCCGCGGGACGTCGTCGCCGCCGCGCCAACCCCGGGAGCGGACGAAGACCTCGACGGCGCCGCCGATCAGGCCGGTGAACGCGTCTCCCTGGAAGTGCTCCTCGACCTGGCCGGCGATCTCGGCGCCCGCGGGGTCGTCGGGATGCCAGAGGACGTAGAGCTCGAGCACGGGCGGCAGCATGGTCCCTGCTTATCCGATGTGGATGAATCACGGCCAGCCCGCAGGCTGCACCGGTTCACTTTCGCAAAGAGCTGGAAACTCTTTCTTCTCACGTCTGTCCACTTGCAAGTCTTGAAAGCACTTTCATCGCCTCCTAGCGTGGAGCCGGCCCCGCGGTTCGCGGGGATCCGCGTCCGAGTGCGAAGGAAGACACGTGTCCGTCCGTACCCCGATGCACCTCGCGGTGGCGCTCGCAACCGCCACCGCCCTGCTGCCCGCGGCCTCCGCCGCGGCGGCGGAACCCGACCCCCCGCAACGGGCAGCGCAGCCCGCCGCGCTCCCCGAATCCCCGGCGCCGACCAGCACCTTCCTGGTCGGCGTCCGTCCGGCGGCCCCCGACCGCCGCACCGCCGCGGCACCGGCGCGGCTCGCCGACGACCTGGCCGCCGTCGGCCGCGCCACCGGCCGCACCCTCACCGTGGCACGGGTGCTGGCCACCGGCGACCTGCTGGTCCGCGCGGACCGCCCGCTGGCCGCCGACCGGGCCACGACGGTGCTCGACCAGCTCCGCCGCCGCGCCGACGTCGACTGGGCGAGCGCCGACCGCAGGATCCAGGCCGGCACGGATGGAGCCGCCGAGCAGTGGGACCTCGACGATCCCGTCGGCGGCGTCTACCTCGGGCCGGCCCGGGAGAGCGGGGCGACCGGCGCGGGCGTGACCGTCGCGGTGCTGGACACCGGCATCACCGCCCACCCCGAGCTGGCCGCGAACGTGGTCCCGGGCTACGACTTCGTCAGCTCCGCGGCCGACGCCCGCGACGGTGACGGACGCGACGCCGACCCCACCGACCAGGGCGACTGGCAGGAACCCGGCGACTGCGGCGAGGAGTTCCGGCCCAGCAGCTGGCACGGTACCCACGTCGCCGGCACCATCGCCGCCCGCGACGACCGGGCCGGCACCGTGGGCGTCGCCCCGGACGCCCGGATCCAGCCGGTCCGGGTCCTCGGCCGCTGCGGCGGCACCACCGCCGACCTGGTCGACGCCATCGTCTGGGCCTCCGGCGGCAACGTCCCCGGGGTGCCGGACAACCCGACCCCGGCGCGGGTGCTCAACCTCAGCCTCGGCGCGCCCGGCGGCTGCGATCCGGCCACCCAGGCCGCCGTCGACGGCGCGGTGGCCCGGGGCGTCACCGTCGTGGTCTCCGCCGGCAACGCGAGCGCCGACGCCGCCGGGTTCAGCCCGGCCGGCTGCGCCGGAGTGGTGACGGTCGCCGCCAGCGACGACGCGGGTGAGCGGGCCGGCTACTCCAACCGGGGTACGGCCGTCGAGCTGGCCGCCCCCGGCGGCGACCGGACGCGCGGGGTGCTCTCCACCGTCAACACGGGCCGCACCGTCGCCGAGGACGCCGGCTACGCCGCGTACGCGGGCACCAGCATGGCCGCCCCACACGTCGCCGGGGCGGCGGCGCTGCTGCTCGCCATCCGGCCCGACCTCTCCCCCGACCGGATCACCGAGCTGCTGCGGCGTACCGCCCGCCCGGCCGTACGCCCCGACGACTGCGCCTGCGGCGCCGGTGTACTCGACGTGGACCTGGCCCTGCGCGCCGCCACCGGCCACCCCGGCGACACCGCCCGGGTGCTGGTCACCGCCGGCGTACGCCCCGGGGAGCCGCTGGTCGACGCCGCCGGGGTGCACCTGGCCGGCACGCTGGGCCGGCTCGGCACCGGGCTGCCCGACTGGGACCCCGCCGCCCTGCGGCTGCGCCGGGTGGGCCCGACCGGCCCGTACCGCACGGTGCTCACCGTGCCGGCCGGGGCCGAGCTGGAGTACAAGTACACCCTCGGCGGCTGGGACCACGTCGAGCAGGACTACACCGACAGCGACGCCGGCTGCTTCGACGTCGACAACCGGCACCTCACCGTCGCCCCGGCCGGGGCCGTGCAGACCGTCGACGACCTCACCGGCAGCTTCCGCGGTCTCTGGCCGTGCGACCGGTGACCACCCGTACCGCCCGCCCGCGCACCCCGACCGGAAGGACTCCCGTGCGGACCATCCTGCGTACCCTGCTCACCGCGCTGACCCTGCTCGCCGCCGCGCTCGTCGCGCCGGCCGCCGCCAGCGCCTCACCGCCGCCCCCGCCGGAGCTCGGCGGCCTCGACCTCGGCGCGTACTGCCGGTCGGTCGGCGCGGCGGACGCCGTGCTCGACGGCGGCACCGCCTACGACTGGCACTGCCGGACCGGCGACGGGCGCCGGAACGACCTGTCCTTCGACGCGGCCTGCCGGTGGACCTACCGGACCGACGCGGCGGTGGACCGGATCGGTGACTTCTACGACCCGACCTCGGTGCGCTGCTGGCGGGTCCGGGCCGACGTGGTCACCCCGGACTTCACCCGCTGGTGCCAGGCCACCGGCCACTCCGAGGCCACGCTGGTCGGCGCCACCGCCTACGGCTGGCGGTGCGTGTCGTACAGCCGGGCCGGGGTGACCTATTCCGACATCGACGTGCTGGCGGCCTGCCGGGAGACCACCTTCGGGTACGCGACCGTCGAGCGGTTCGTCGACTTCCGCGACGCCCGCTCCTGGCAGTGCCGGGTCTGACCCGCCGACCACCCGCCGGCGCCGGTGCCCACCGGCGCCGGCGGGTATCCTGCTTCCGGCGCACGGCATGGGAGGTGGGGCGTGGCCAGGGAGAACGGGCGCAAGCTCATCGCCTCGAACAAGAAGGCACGGCACGACTACGAGATCCTCAAGACCTACGAGGCGGGGCTGGTGCTGGCCGGCACCGAGGTGAAGTCGCTGCGTGAGGGGCGGGTGTCGCTGGTCGACGCGTTCGCCCAGGAGCACGACGGCGAGCTGATGCTGCACGGGCTGCACATCGCCGAGTACGGCTTCGGCAGCTGGACCAACCACGCGCCCCGGCGTACCCGCAAGCTGCTGCTGCACCGGGTGGAGATCGGCCGGATCCTGGAGAAGCTGCGCGAAGGCGGCTTCGCCCTGGTGCCGCTGTCGATGTACTTCGCCAACGGCTGGGCCAAGGTCGAGTTGGGGCTGGCCCGGGGCAAGAAGTCGTACGACAAGCGGCAGGCGCTCGCCGAGCGGGACGCCAAGCGGGAGATCGCCCGGGAGCTGGGCCGCCGCCTCAAGGGCCGTAGCCCCGCCCGCCCCCGGTCCTGACCCACCGACAGTCAGACCGTCCGGGTGGACGGCTGCCCGTGAAAGCGCTCTCTTGACAAGCGTCACCCTTCGTTCATAGCTTTATTGAAGTTCGTCGCTTTATCCCCGCACCGCTCTCCGCCGGTGCCCTCCCCGCCCCGGCGGAGCCACCCCCCACCACCGCAGGGAGGCACCACCGTGCGCAGCATCCGTACCATCGCCGCCGTGGCGCTGGCGAGCGTCGGCCTGACCGTCGCGCTCACCGCCACCACCGCCGCACCGGCCGCGGCCGGCCCCGGCGCCGTCACCTGGTCCGACGACTTCACCGGCGCCGCCGGCTCACCCCCCGACGCCGGCCGCTGGCGCTACGACACCGGCGGCAGCGGCTGGGGCAACAACGAGCTGCAGTACTACACCACCAGCACCCGCAACGCCGCCCTCGACGGCAACGGCAACCTGGTCATCACCGCCCGCAAGGAGAACCCGTCCGGCTACGGCTGCTGGTACGGCAGCTGCCAGTACACCTCGGCGCGACTGCTGACCCGCGGCACCTTCGCCCAGGCGTACGGCCGGTTCGAGGCGCGGATCAAGATCCCCCGCGGCCAGGGCCTGTGGCCGGCGTTCTGGATGCTCGGCAACGACATCGCCACCAACCCGTGGCCCAACAGCGGCGAGATCGACATCATGGAGAACGTCGGCTACCAACCGTCCACCGTGTACGGCACCATCCACGGACCCGGCTACTCCGGCGCCGGCGGGCTCGGCGGCAACACCTCACTGCCCGGCGGGCAGGCCCTCGCCGACGCCTTCCACACCTACACCGTCGACTGGGCGCCGGACTCCATCACCTGGTACCTCGACGGCGTCACGTACTCCCGCAAGACCCCCGCCGACGTAGGCGGCAACAAGTGGGTCTTCGATCACCCGTTCTTCATGCTGCTCAACGTCGCCGTCGGCGGCAACTGGCCCGGCTCCCCGGACGCCAGCACGTCCTTCCCGCAGACCATGGTCGTCGACTACGTCCGGGTCCAGGCGTGGGACACCGGCGGCAGCACCACCGGCCCGATCGTCGGATACGGCGGCAAGTGCGTCGACGTGGCCGGCGCCAACCCGGCCAACGGCACCGCCGTACAGCTCTGGACCTGCAACGGCACCGCCGCGCAGGCGTGGACCTGGGCGTCCGACGGCTCGGTCCGCGCCCTCGGCAAGTGCCTGGACGTCACCGCCGGGTCGACCGCCAGCGGGGCCAAGGTGCAGCTCTACGACTGCAACGGCACCGGCGCCCAGAAGTGGGTCTTCAGCTCGGCCGGGGACATCGTCAACCCGCAGGCCAACAAGTGCCTCGACGCCACCGGGGTCAGCTCCGCCGACGGCACCCGCCTGCAGATCTGGGACTGCACCGGCGGCGCCAACCAGAAGTGGGGACGCTGACGCCGCACACGCCAGGGGCCCGGCTCGGTGAGCGAGCCGGGCCCCGACGTGTCGCTCAGTCGGTACAGGACGGACCGTCGAAGTGCCCCGGGGTGGTCGGGAACGCCGCCCCGGCCCCCTGGTCCGGGTTGTCCCGCGGATAGACGTAGGACAGCTCGATGAAGGCCGAGGTGCCCGCCGTGGTGACGTCGGACGGGCTGCGGCCCGCCCCGGTCGCCCAGGCCAGCCTGGTCAGGAAGTCCTGCATGGCCGGGCTGTGCTGCCGTACGTCGTTGAACCCGCCGTACGCCGCGTTGCAGTGGGTGAACAGGTTGTACGCGCCGTTCCAGTCGAAGAGCCGGTCACCGTTGTTCGGCCCGTTCTGCGTCACGTCGCCCTGCAGCACGTCCCGGTCCCAGCCGCCGTACATCCAGTCGGTGCCGTGGTGGTGCTGGTTGTCGGCCGGGTCGTCGTTGTCCAGGCCGGTCAGCTCGAACCAGCGGCACGGGTCGATCGTGCCGGACGTGGTGTCCACCGGCCAGGCGCCGGCCGCGCAGTTGCCCGGGTAGGCGCCGCGCGGGCGGAAGTCCAGCAGGTCGGCGCCGAGCATCGCGGTCACCGCCGGGCCGCTGGTGGCCCCGGCGCCACCGAAGAGGTGGTCGACGTACTGGTCGTGGTCGCCCCGGGCGGCGGCGCTGAACACGCCGGCGACCAGGCACTGCGGGTTGGCCGCGTCCAGCACCCGGTCGCAACCCTGGCCGCCCCAGAGCACGTCCGCGCCCTCGCCGCCGAACACCTCGTCACCGCCGCTGTCACCGTTGGCGATGTCGTCGCCGAAGCCGCCGTGGATGTTGTCCGCGCCGGGCCCGCCCCGCAGGACGTCACCGGCACCGGAGGTCAGTCCGGCGTACGGCATGGGCGCCGACGTCGCCGACCCGATCCAGGCGTCCCCGTCGGTGTCGTGCAGCAGGTCCACCCGCCGGTCGTAGTCGCCGGCCCGGAAGCCGGTGTACGTCTCCTGCGGGGTGGACGACAGCGTGGTGGTGAAGCCCAGCGCCGCCACGTCGTCGGCGTTGAGGTACTGGTTCACCACGCCGCCCCGGTCGCCGAGAATGGCGTCCCGGCCGTCGTCGCCGTACACGGTGTCCGCACCGAGTTCGCCGAGGAGGTCGTCGTCGCCGGCCCCGCCCCGGATGGTGTCGTCGCCGTCCTGGCCCCAGACCCCGTCGTTGCCACCGTCACCGTAGAGCTGGTCGGCGCCGAACGCCCCGGCCGGCTCGCAGGTGGGTTGGGCGGTGGTGCAGAACCGGGTGGACGGGCCGGGCAGCGCCGGGTCGTGGGTCCGGACCACCGTGGCGTCGGCCGGCACCGCGCCGGTCGGGTACCGCTCGGTGTAGACCCGCTCCACCTGCCTACCCGCGACCGTGGACACGGTCCGCAGCAGCGAGCCGTTGTCGCCGAGCACCACGTCGTCGCCCCCGTTGCCCTCGATCACGTCACCGGTGTCCCGGAACCCGGCGGCCGCGCTGCCGCCGATCAGGTCGTCCTGCCCGGCCGGCGCGCCCGCGCCCACCAGGTCGGCCGCCGCCGACGGCTCACCCGGCCAGCCCGGATCCGGCAGCGGAGTGACCGTGGACCGGCCGGCCGCGCCGAGCGGGCTGTCGCCGCGTAGCGCGTCCGCGCCGCCGTTGCCCTCCAGGTAGTCGCCGTCACCGTCACCGGTCAGCGCGTCGTCGCCGTCCTGGCCCCAGAGGGTGTCGACGCCGTCGCCGCCGCTGATCCGGTCGGCGCCGTACCGGTTGGCGGTGGCCGCCGCCCGGTCCAGCAGCACCACGATCCGCGGGCCGAACGCCGTCGCGTCGGCCGCCGCCCGCACCGTCACCGGGGTGGGCTGCTCGCCGGCCAGCGGGCGGAGCACCGCGCCGTTGTCGCCGATCACCGCGTCGGAGCCGGGTCCGCCGAAGACGGCGTCCGCGGCATCCGGCTGGCCCGTCGTGGCCGCTCCGGTCCCGTCGTACGCGGTGCTCGAACCGCCGACCAGGTCGTCGTCACCGGAGTCGCCCTCGACCCAGTCGGAGCCGGGACCGCCCTCGGCGAAGTCGGCACCGCCGTCGCCGCGTACCCGGTCCGGTCCGCCCTGACCGAAGAGCACGTCGTCGGCGTCGCCACCGGAGATCAGGTCACCGCCGCTGGTGCCGGCCGCCGGGGTGAACCCGAGGTCGAGCAGGGTGACCCTGCGCTGCGGGCCGGTTCGCCCCTGGGTGACCCGGGTCGCGTCGGTGGTGGCCGGCGCGAACCGGGCGTTGTCCCCGGCGATCAGGTCGGTGTCGGCGTCGCCGTAGAGCTGGTCGCCGCCGTCGGGCCGGCCGGTCCCGGCGGTCGGCTCCTGGCCGGAGCCGCCGACGATCTCGTCCCGGCCGAGGTCGCCGTGGACCAGGTCGGCGCCGTTGTTCCCCTCGATCTGGTCGTTGCCGCCGTCGCCGTTGATCCGGTCGTCGCCGAGGCCGCCGTAGGCCACGTCGTCGTCCCCGCCGCCGGAGATCACGTCCCCGGCGCCGGCGCCGGCCACGTCACCGGCCAGGTCCAGCGGGTACGGCCCGACGTCGCCGACGCGCGCGGTGCCGTTGTCGCCGACGATCCGGTCGGCGCCCTCCTCGCCGTAGAGGAAGTCCCGGCCGTCGGTGAGCCCGGCGGCGCGTCCGCCGCCGTAGAGCACGTCGGCGTCAGGGCCACCGAAGACCTGGTCGCCGCCCTCGTCGCCCTCGGCCGTGTCGACGCCGGGGCCACCGAAGAGGCCGTCGTCGCCGGCGTTGCCGAAGAGCAGGTCGTCACCGTCGTCGCCGAGCAGCTGGTCGACGCCGGGGCCACCCCAGGCCCGGTCGGCGTCGCCGCCCAGGTGCAGGGTGTCGTCGCCGAGCTGGCCGCAGGCGCGGTCGGCGCCGCCGCCCAGGTCGGCCCGGTCGTTCCCGCCGCCGGCCGAGACCACCTCGACCCCGGAGCCGCCGAGGATCAGGTCGGCCGCGCCCTGGTCGGCGGGGGTCGGCTGGGCGTCGGCGGAGGTGGCGTCGGCGCAGGTCTCCGCCGGCAGGTGCCGGTCGCCGAAGACCGTCGCCCCGCCGTCGCCGCCGATCACGTGGTCGCTGCCCAGGCCGCCGACGAGCAGCTTGGCCTGCGACTGCGTGCCGGACGGCAGCGGCTGGTGGGTCACCTCGCGGTACGGCCCGTACCCGTCGGAGGCGCCCGGCGCCCCCACCGAGGAGGGTTCGGCGATCACGTAGTCGTCGGCCGGGCCACCGAAGATCTGGTCGGTGCCGTAGCCGCCGACGAGCACGTCCTCGCCGCCGTAGCCGTACAGGTGGCCGGTCTGGCCGTTGGCCGAGTGCGAGACCACCAGGTCGGTGCCCGCGCTGCCGTACACGGTGTCCTGGCCGGCGCCGGTGTCGACCTGGTTGACCAGGCCCACGTCGCCGGCGCCGGTCTGGTCGGCGTCCGCCGGGACCGTGCTGTCGTACGCGTGGATGGTGTCGTCGTTCTTCCCGCCGTTGACCGTGTCGCCACCCGGCCCACCGACCAGCGTGTTCTTCCCGTTGGGCCGGTCGTCGAGGACGACGCCGAGCACGTCGTCGCCGCCGTTGCCGTAGACGGTGCTGGCGCCGTGGCCGACGGTGACGTGGTCGGTGTCGCCGGTGGCGCCCTCACCCGGGGCGGTCAGCGTCGTCCAGTCGATCAGCCCGCTGAGGCTCGTGGAGCCCACCCCGGTCTGCACCGGGGTCGCCGGGCGGTCGGTGCCGCCGAGCGTGCTGTCGCCGGCCACCACGTCGTTGCCGTCGCCGGTGGTGACGGTGTCCTGGCCCGGGCCGCCGGCGACCCGGGCGACCTGGCCGGCAGCCTCGGCGGTGACGATGACGTCGTCGCCGCCCCGGCCGTCCACCCAGGCCGGTCCGGTGCCGGTACGGATCTGGTCCCTGCCGTCGGAGCCGATGACCACGGCCTCCTTGTCGAACGTGGAGGTCTTCGTCCCGTCGCCGCCGGTGTCGCCGTCGCCGAGCATCAGCACCGACATCGACGTCTTGGCCGCGTCGGCGACCTGGTATCCACGACCGTCGACGACCACCCGCTCGAGGTTCGGGTCGAGGAACTCCTGCTTGCGGCCGAGGGCCTCCACCGCGAAGCCGTCGAAGCCGGCGTCGCCCGTGGCGTAGTGCAGCGCGTACACCTTGATCACGTCACCGGCGTAGGTCGGCTTGGTGTTGTCCCAGGCGCTGTTGCCACGCTGCGCGTCCTTGCCGAACCTGCCGGCGAAGACCACCAGGGTGTCCCCCACCGTGCCGCCCAGCTCGGGTGGCTTGGGTTTGCAGTCCGGTTGTGCCCGGAAGTCCAGCAGGGTGGCGTCGACCAGGGTGAAGTCGAAGGTCTTGCTGAACAGGAACAGGTCGATGGTGATGTAGACCTTGAGGAACACCGACAGCTGCCCGCTGGTGGTGAACAGGCAGATCGGGTTGACCAGCAGCGCCTGGAGGAACTCGCTGGTGCGGAACTTGCCGTCGTTGTTCGGGTCGTTCCAACTGAACCCGACGGTGAGCCGGATGCCGCCCTGGATGCCGGCCTTGACGATGAGCACGCTCACCTCGGCCCCGGCGGCGATCTCACCGCGCAGGGTGACCACCGGCACGGCCTTGCCGGTGCTGTCGGCGGTCTTGAAGTAGAGGCCGTCGAGGAGGCTGACCGCGTCGACGGCGGTGCCGTCGTTGGCCGCCTCGATGGCGTGCCGGATGCCGGCGGTGTCCAGGCCGGCGATGAACCGGGCGGTCACCGAGGCGCTGCCGGCCAGGGTGATCATGACCGGCGGCGGCGCGTAGACCGGGCCGAAGGACTGCCGCCAGCTGAAGCCCAGCGTGAGCGGGCCGGAGTCGAAGCTGACCAGCTCGACGTCCTGCCCCATCAGCAGCCCGAACAGGGAGCCCGGGTTGTCGAAGATCGGGAAGCTGAAGCCGGTCTTCTCCGCGGTCGACTTCGTCTCGCCCGCCTTGGGGGTGAACAGCTTGTCCCCGTCGCCACCGGCGGCGTTGTCGATGGCCTGCTTGACCGTGGTGTCGGACGGCGCCTTGGTCAGGTCGGAGGCCCGGTCGATCAGGCTCTCCGCCGACGCCGGGGACGCCTCGGTGGTGAGGGCCTTCGCGGGGTCGACCAGGAACTGGCCGAGCGGGATGGCGCAGCCGGTGTCGCAGTCCAGGTCCTTGTTGACGAAGTTGATCACCTCGCGGACGGTGTCGACGAACCTCAGGTCCGGGCCGCCGCTGAGCGTGCTGAACGTCTTGGCCAGCCAGACCAGGGTGATGTCGGGACCGCCGGTGGCCTTCGACAGGTCCGACAGGACCGGGATCGGCGCGTACAGGGTGTCGAGCACCGGCTGGAGGGGGCCGGTGACCGTCTTGAGCTTGGCCACCACCGGCTTGAGGATCTTGTCGAAGAAGGCCCCGGCGTCCAGCTCGATCTCGGTGAAGGTGACCTTCAGGCCCTGGTCGACGCCGGCACCGGTCGCCTCCAGCTGGCCCTGCTTGTGGGTGAGCGCCCAGCTGAGCCCGAAGCGGGCGCTGATCCCCGGCAGCGCGGAGCCCGCCTCGTCGCCGGTGTTCACCACCGCCTTGAGCTTCCAGTCGATGTCGACCTTCGCGGTGAGGTCGGTGGCGAGCAGTTCGCCGAGGTCACCGAACTCCGCGAGGGTCAGCTTCGCCCCCGGGTCGCCCGCGCAGGCGACGGTGTCCGTGGGGTCGAAGCAGCTCTTCTCCTCGGGTGAGCCCTTCAGGTCGACGCCGAAGTACGCCTTCACCAGCGGGTCGGTCTTCTGCTTGGTCGCGTTGACCTGGATGAAGGCGAGCTGCGCGGCGAGGTCACCGGTCATGTCGAAGTTCGCGCCGATCTGCACCTCGGGCGTGGTGTCGCCGTCGTGGGTGGGGACGTAGAAGCCCTCCTCCCGGTCCAGCACCAGGTCCAGGTGCAGCTTCCAGCCGAGCTTGGCCTGGATGCCGTCGGTGGCGCCCTTCTTGGCCTTCAGGGACAGGCCGGGGATGCCGAGATCGAGCGGCACGTTGACGCCGAGGCAGCCGTTGTCGGTGACGTCCGTGCAGCCATCGGCAACGGTTGGCGCGCCGCGCGAGGTGGTCAGCTTGATCCTGATCGACTGGAAGTCCTCCGGCTTGCACGGCACGGTCACCCCCGAGCGGCAACCGACCACCACGCTGACCCCGGAATCGAGGTCGGCGAGCACGTCGTTGAGCGCGGCCTGCATGCCGGCGCTGTCCAGCGTGGCGTTCGCCAGCACCGGGCCGATCGCCGCCTTGACGTCCGCGCGCAGCTGCGCGACGAACTTCTGGCCCTGGGCCAGGTCGTCGCCGACCAGGGGTAGCTTGCCGTCGAAGCTGGCCAGCCGCAGCGCCTCCTCCACCTTCGCCAGGTAGCCGTCGATGCCGACGTTGAAGTCGGTCAGCTTCATGGCCAGGTTGGCGAAGCAGGAGTCCAGGTTCGGGGTGCCCGCCGTCGGGGTGAGGTCCAGGCCCATGGTGAAGGTGAACAGGTTGGTGGCGTCGGCCGGCTCGCAGTTGTTGACGTACAGCGGGGCCCGGGCGCAGATCGGTACGGTCGTGCCACCCACCCCGCCGCCGCAGTCGGTGCCGGTGGTGGTGAACTGCGGGGTCACCGCGAGCAGGTTGCTGATCGGCCCGTCCTCGGTCAGCCCGCCGAGGCCCACGCTGAGGTTGGCCCTGACGGTGGCCGGGTCGGTGTCCTTCTTGCCCAGGTCCAGGGCGAGCGGGCCGACCCGGGCGGCGATGGCCCCGTTGGTGATGCCGCCGGAGACGGTCACCCCCGCGGAGGAGGTGTGGTCCAGCAGCGGCGCGGAGTCCAGCCGCAGCGGCAGCAGCAGCCCCAGCTTGGCGTTGGCGCTGACGTCGAGGGCGAACGTGCCGGAGCTGTCCAGGCTGACCAGGTCCCGGCCGCCGCCGAAGCCGACGTTGATCGGGCCGCCGGTGTGGAAGTCCCGCTTCCAGTCCAACCCGATGCGCAGGAACGGGCCGCCCTCGCGCTGGTCGAGGGTGAAGCTGACGCCGCTGCCCGTGCCGATGGCGCGGTTGAGCACGTCGAGGGCGTCCTGGAGGTTGTCCGGCGGGGCGGCGAGCAGCGTGTCCAGCGCGTCGGCCAGTTCCGGCCGCAGGGCGTACGCGGTGCCGTCGGTCGGCTTCGGGGTGCCGGCCGCGTCGATGCGCAACGTCTGCCCGTCGATCCGGTCCAGCACCCGGTACGCCTGGCTGCCGATCACGATGGTCCGCCCGGCGAGCTTCGGGTCGAACGCCGAGTCGCTGTCGCGGGTGCCGTCGTGCAGCGTGAAGTTCGCCCCGTCGGCGGCGTACGTGACGTCGCCGCCGACGCCGCTCTCGTCGGCGCCGAGCAGCTGCCGCGCGGAGCGGCCGATCAGCGGGATCTCCTTGTCCAGCGGGCCGCTGCCGCCGGCGGGCTGGGACAGCGCGCTGTTGACCAGGCGCAGCGCCTCGACCACCACCGCGAAGAGCGCCTTCGGGTCGTCGGGGTCGAAGTCGACGGCGAACAGGCCGCTCAGGCCGGAGGTGTTCACCACCGGCTGCTGGCCGGCGATCCAGCTCACGTCCACGCCGATGCCCTGCCCGAGGGGGCCGGTGTCGCCGGGGACGCCGACCTTGACCCGGCCGGTGGTCTTCACCGACGAGGAGACGGCGAACAGGCTGCCCGGCTCGGACCGCAGCTTCGAGAACAGGGTGCCGAGGCTGATGTCCTGGGCCTGCTTGAAGGAGACCTGGAGCATGCGCTGCCCGGCGGTGGCCGGGCCGACGGTCAGGTCGCCGCCCAGCTTGACCTTGAGGAAGCCGGCGGTGGCGTAGAAGTCGACGCCCGTGGCGATCGGGAAGTCGGCGGTGAACAGCGGCACCGCCGGGTCGGTACGCAGAAGCACCCGGTCGGCGTTCGCCGCCGGGCTGCCCAGGTCGTCGCGCAGGTCCAGCACGAGGGTGACCGCGGCGCTGTAGCGGGGCTTCACCCTGGCGAGGCTGGCCTGGGCGTTGGCCACCCGCAGGCCGACCTTCCTGTTGTCGTCGACCGGGTCGGTGAACGCGCTGGCCAGCTCCACCGCGCCGATGTTCGGGCTGGAGCCGCTGATCACCCAGACGCTGTCGTTGGTGGGCTGCCCACCGATCCAGGGCTGGGCGAGGGTCACCGAGTTGGCGGTGTTGGCCTGCACGGTGCCGGCGGAGGTGCCGGCGACCACCCGCTGTCCGACCAGGGCGCCCGGGGTGAACCGGTCGCCGGCGACGGTGAAGCCGTTCGCGGTGTACGTCGCGCCGCGCCCGGACGTCGAGGCGGCACCCGGGTCCAGCGGCACCTCCACGGTGGACTCGCGCTCCAGCTTCACCCGGAACGTCAGCTTGTCGCCGGCGAAGGCGAGGCCGTCCACCGGCAGGCCCTCGGCGGCGAGCAGCGCGACCAGTTCCTGGATGGAGGAGAACGTCGGCTGCCCGGCCTGGGCCGGGTCGTCCTTGCTCGGGTCGAACGCGGGATCGTCGGGGCGGGGGTGGACGTGCTTCTTCAGGAACGCGGTCAGCTTCTCGTTGACCTGCACCGCGTCGGCGAAGGTGCCCTTGAGGAAGGGCAGGTCGAGGTTGCCGGCCGGACCGCTGCGCTGCACCCCGGAGAGCAGGGTGGCGAGCTGGGCCAGGCCGGAGGCGAGGTCCAGCGGGCTCATGTTGCGGAACTTCGCGATGGTCTCGTCGAGGCCGGTGGTGGTCACGGTCGGGGCGCCGGCGGCGATGTCGTTCCAGTCGACGGCGACGGTGGCCGCGATGGCGGGCAGCGCGAACGGTGCGCCGGAGGTGGCCGCGCCGAGCTTGATCACGCCGTGCACCGAGCCGGGACCCGCCTCGGTCTCGGTGTCGGAGATCCGGCCGCCGCCGGAGCCGTCGAGGGACGCCTGGACCAACCCGGCCAGCGAACCGGTCGCGCCCAGCTCACCGGTGTTCGCCCCGGCGGCGGTGTCGAACGCCAGCTTGCCGTCACCGTTGGGGTCGGTGAGGGTGACCTTCACGTGGGTGCGGGCGGTCAGCGAACTGCCGGCGGTGAGGGTGACCCCGAGGATGCCGTACGCGGCGGTGGCCTTGTCCAGGTCGGCGCGCAGCCGCGCCGCGGCGTCGATGTCGATGCGCGGGGTGTCCCCGTCGCGCACCAGGTACGTCTCGCCGGCGGCGGTGTGCCGGGCCCGCAGGTGCAGGGTGGCCCAGCCGGTGACGGTCGCCGCCTTGTCCAGCGTGACCCCGCCGACGGCGAGGTCCCGGTCGGCGACCTCCCGTTTCGTGGTCAGCAGCACGTCCAGCAGGTGGTCGCCGCCGCTGGTGGTGACCTGGCTGGTGAGCCGCGTGCCCCCGCCCAGGTCGACGTCGTCCCTGTTCAGGCCGGTCGCCAGCGCGTCGGAGGCGGCGCGGGCCAGATGGTCCGCGTCGACCAGCGAGCCGGGGCTCACCCCCAGCAGCGGCAACGGCTGGGCCAGCAGGCCCACCCGGTCCAGGCCGCCCTCGCTCCAGGTGGCGGTCCGGGCCATCAGGTTCTTCAGCGCGGTCTCCCACGCCTCGTCCGCGTGGGCCGGCGCCGCCGTCCACACCAGAGCCATCGCGGCTGTCACCACCGTGGCGGTCGCCGCCGCGAGCAGTCTCCGTAGAGCCACCTGAGCCACCTTTCTCGGACGGCCGTCACCGACGGCGCGGCGTCAGCACATCGGCCACTCAGGAAACTCTCAACAACTGTGTCGGCAGCGTGACACCGCGTCAGGACGAACGGCCGAGCCGGACCGCCGGGACGGGCCAACACACTGGTCCCGCGGGTCGCTCCGTGCCCGTCGCACCGCGCCCGAACCCGTCCACCGAGCCCTGCCGGGAGGCACCGTGCCGCGTCGGATCCCCACCCTCTGCGCCGCGCTGCTCGGCGGCGCCGCCCTGCTGGCCAGCGCCACCGCCGCCGCCGGCGCGCCCGTCGACCCCGGTCCGCGCGCCGCCGCCACCGCCGACCCGGACGCCGCCGCGCCGTACCGGGTCACCCATCTCAAGAGCCAGGCCGACGTCGACGCGGTGGCCCGCACCGGCGCGGCCATCGACCACGTCGAGCACGGCGAGCTGACCGTCAGCGCCACCCCCGCCGAGGTACGCGCCATCACCCGCCTCGGCCTGCGCACGGTGGCGCTGTCCACCGCGCCGGAGGTGGGCACGATGGCGTTCCCGGCCGCCGACGCGGCGTACCACGACCACGCGGAGACCATCGCGGCCGTGGACGCGATCGTGGCGGCCCACCCGACGATCGCCAGCAAGCAGGTCATCGGCACCTCGTACGAGGGTCGGGACATCGTGGCGTTGAAGATCTCCGACAACGTCGGCGCCGACGAGCCCGAGCCGGAGGTGCTGTTCACCGCCAACCAGCACGCCCGCGAGCACCTCACCGTCGAGCAGGCGCTCTATCTGGCCGACCAGCTCACCGGCAGGTACGGCGCCGACGCCCGGGTCACCCGGCTGGTGGACAGCCGGGAGTTCTGGATCATCCCGATGGTGAACCCGGACGGGGTGGAGTACGACATCGCCACCGGGACGTACCGCAGCTGGCGCAAGAACCGGCAGCCCAACAGCGGCAGCACCGCCGTCGGCACCGACCTGAACCGCAACTGGGGCTACAAGTGGGGCTGCTGCGGCGGCTCGTCGAAGTACCCGTCGTCGGACACCTACCGCGGGCCGTCCGCCTTCTCCGCCCCCGAGACGAAGGCGGTGCGTGACTTCGTGCTCGGCCGCCGGATCGGCGGTGTCCAGCAGATCAAGGCGGCCATCGACTTCCACTCCTACTCGGAGCTGGTGCTCTGGCCGTTCGGCTACACCAGCGCCGGGGTGGTCACCGGGATGACCGCGGACCAGAACCTGATGTTCAAGACCATCGGGCAGCAGCTGGCCGCCACGAACGGCTACACCGCCGAGCAGGCCAGCGCCCTCTACGTCACCGACGGGTCGATCGACGACTGGCTCTGGGGCGACCAGGGCATCGTCAACTTCACCTTCGAGCTGTATCCCACCGACCCGACCGTCGGCTTCTATCCGCCCGCGTCGGTGATCCCGACGGAGACCGCCCGCAACCGGGAGGCCGTGCTGCTGCTCTCCGAGTACGCCGACTGCCCGTACCGGGCGATCGGCAAGGCGGCCACGTACTGCCCGTCGCCCGACGACTTCACCATGGCCGCCAGCCCCTCCACCGGCACCGTCGCCGCGGGCGCGTCGGTCACCACCACCGTCACCACCACGGTCAGCGCCGGCAGCGCGCAGCAGCTCACGCTGAGCGCCAGCGGCCTACCGGCGGGGGCCAGCGCAATCTTCTTCCCGCCGACCATCACGGCCGGGCAGAGCGCCACGATGACCGTCACCACCGCGCCCGGCACCACCCCGGCCAGCTACGCGGTCACCGTCACCGGCACGGGCAGCGTCGTCACCCGCTCCACCACGTACGGGCTGGACGTCGACGGTCGGCCGGGCTGCACGGCGAGCAACGACACCGACCTGACCATCCCCGAGCTGGCCAGCGCGGCCAGCCCCGTGACGATCGGCGGCTGCGCCGGCAACGCCACCGCCACCAGCAGCGTCGAGGTGCACATCGTGCACCCGTACATCGGTGACCTGGTGGTCAGTCTGATCGCGCCCGACGGCACCGAGTACGTGCTGCACGACCGGGCCGGCGGCGGTGCCGACAACATCGACCGGACCTTCCCGGTCGACCTGTCCAGCGAGGTCGCCAACGGGACCTGGAACCTGAGGGTCTCCGACGAGTCCTTCGGCGACAGCGGTTACCTGGACCGCTGGTCGCTGTCGCTGTGAGCGTGTGGAGGGACCCCCGAGCCGGGGTCCCTCCACACCGTCCCGCCCGTCCGGGGCAGCATCGGGCAGCGCGGCCGGGTGAGCCGCTCGTAGCCGACCACCGCCCGGCCCAACGCGACCCCCCAACCGAGGAAGACCAGCTCGGTGCCGGCCACCGCCCACCCACGCCCCAGCTCCGCCCAGGTGGTCCGGCCCCCGGCCAGCGCCGCGCTCATCAACCACACCCCGATCAGGCCGTACGAGGTGAGCGCCGACGCCACCACACCGGCCGGGGCGAGCACCAGCGCCCGGGGCACCGGACGGCCCGCCCACGGCGTCCAGCGGGGGAACTCCTGCCCCCACCGGTGGGCGAGGCCGAGGGTGAGCAGCCCGCCGAGGGCCGGCCCGGCGGTGACCGCCACGGCGATCGCCGGGGACAGGTCCCGGCGGGCGGCGGCGAGCACGTCGGCCGGGACACCCAGCGGTACGCCGCCCAGCCACAGCAGGTGCGGCAGGGTGAACCCGAGCAGCGGCAGCGCCGCGGCCGCGTACACCCAGCCGCGCAGCGGGACCGGGACGGGGCGCGGTCCGGCGGCGTCGGGATGGCCGCACCCGGGCCGGCGCGCGGCCACCGCGACCCGCGCGAAGAGCAGACCCCCGGCGAGCAGGAGCAGCCGGTTGCCGACGTCCCGCCAGTCGGTGGGGTGGCCGGCCGCGGCGGCGGGCAGCTCGAAGAGCAGGTGTCCCGGGAAGGAGAGCACGACCAGCGCCAGCGCGGCGACCGAGGCCGGCCAGGCGACGAGCGGCCCCCGGCGCCGCAGCGCGACCACGGCCACCAGCGCGAGCAGTCCGCAGAGGACGACCGCCACCCGGCCCTCCACCGCCGACAGGCTCACCACCCGGTCGGCGTCGCAGCCGGTGGCCAGGTCGGCACGAGCGGGTGGCCGGGTCCGGTCGCAGGCGGTCCAGCCCCACCGGCCGCCGCACGCCCAGTAGAGCCGGACCGTGCCGTAGCCGGCGGCGAAGCAGAGGGCGGCCCGGGCACGTCGTCGCTGTCTCGTCAGCACCCCTCCACCGTCCCGGCCGGACGATGTGCCGCCCTGGCCCGGCGGCGGGATCCGCCTCCCCACCGGGAGGGACGGCCCCGGCCAGGTGGGCCTGCTCGGCGCGCTGGCCTGGGTGGCGTTCCTGCTGATCGGGCGCCTGGTGGGCCGGCTGGCTCGGCATCGGCCAGCTCTACGCGGTCGGGGCCTCGGTGGCGTCCTGGTGCAGCTGCTCACCGCACCGGTGTCGCTGGCCGTGAACGTCGTCGCGCACCTGGTCTCGGCCGCGGGGCTGACCCGCGTCCCGGCCCGGCCCGCGGCCGGACTCGACGGGCCGGCCCAGCCCGGCCACCCGCTGAGCACGGTTACCCCGCTGTTACGCCACGGCGAAGCTCCTGCCGTACGCGCGGCGCACCGTCGAGCTCGGAGGCCACCCTGGACGGCCGTCGTCGGGTGGCTCCACCGACGGGAGGGAGCACGACCATGAGGATCAGAAGGACGCTGCTGGCGGCGGCGCTGCTGCTGGCCGCGCTGGTTGCCGGGGGCCCCGGCACCGCGTCCGGGGCGACGGCGTACTGCGGGATCACCTGGGGCAGCGGGGCGAAGGCGGCCGGCACGCTCAGCGGGGCACCGCTGGTCGAGGTCCGGGCCGGGCAGGACACCTGCTGGGACCGGGTGGTGTTCGAGTTCGACGGGCCGGTGACCGGCTACTCGGTGGCCTACGGCGAGACGTACACCGAGGGGCAGGGGGCGGCGATGTCGCCGTACACCGCCGGAGGGGCGCTGATCAGCGTGTCGCTGCGCGCCCCCGCGTACGACGCCACGCACCTGGCGACCGTGCCGTACCGGGTGGGCGACCACGCGGTGAACGCGTTCGGGTACCGGACCCTGCGCGACGTGGTGTTCGGCGGCAGCTTCGAGGGTTACACCACCTTCGCCGTCGGGGTGCGGGCGCAGCTGCCGTTCCGGGTGTTCGTGCTGTCCGGACCGGACAGCCACAGCCGGATCGTGCTGGACGTCGCCCACCAGTGGCAGGCGTGATCGACGCCGGCGCCGAGGGCCCGCCCGGCCCCTCGGCACCGGCCGTTCCGGCAGGTCCGCCCAGGTGACGACGGGCCTACGCTGGGGTGATGGAGGGCCGCGTGCTGGTCGTCGAGGACGATGCCGCCATCCGGGAGGTGACCGCCCTCGGCCTGCGCCGGGCCGGTTTCCGGGTCGGCACCGCCGCCGACGGGCGGGCGGCGCTCGCCGCGTGGCGCGCCGGACCGGTCGACCTGATCGTGCTGGACGTGATGCTGCCCGGGCTCGACGGCTTCGAGGTCTGCCGGGAGATCCGCCGCACCAGTCAGGTGCCGATCCTGATGCTCACCGCCCGCACCGACACCATCGACGTGGTGGTCGGGCTGGAGTGCGGCGCCGACGACTACCTGCGCAAGCCGTTCGACCTGCCGGAGCTGGTGGCCCGGGTACGCGCCGTGCTGCGCCGAGCCACCGTCCCGACCGAGGAGACCGCCCTGGTGGTGGGGCGGCTGGAGGTGGACCCGGCCCGGTTCATCGCCCGCCGCGACGACCGTGACCTGCCGCTGACCGCCACCGAGTTCCGGCTGCTGCTGGAGCTGGCCCGCCACCCCGGCCGGCTGTTCACCCGGGAGGTGCTGCTGGACCGGGTGTGGCAGCACTCCCACCTGGGCGACACCCGGCTGGTGGACGTGGCGGTGCAGCGGCTGCGGGCCAAGGTCGAGGACGACCCCGCCCACCCGGTCCTGATCCGCACCGTCCGGGGCGCCGGCTACAAGCTGTGCCCGTGAGGGAGCACCGATGGCCACCACCGCCGTCCCGCCGGGCCGCCTGCGCCGGCGGCTGGTGGTGGCCTTCGTGCTGGTCGCCGGGGTGTCGGCCGGGGTGCTGGCCATCGGGTCGTACCTGCTGCTGCGGCAGGCGCGCCTCGACGGCTCGGTGCAGCGGGCCGCCGCCGACACCCGCTACGAGCTGGTGCTGGCCGCGCAGTTCGTGCCGCTGACCGACGCCCGCCGCGCCGACCTGCTGGCCAGCTTCGCCGGCAGCGGCCGGCAGGTGCTGCTCGTCGACGACGACAACGGCCCGGCCGCCGGCCCGGGCCCGACGCCGGGGCCGCCCTTGCGGTCCGCGGTCACGGCCGGTCAGCTGGGGTACGAACGCCGCCGCGACCACGGGCGGCAGCTGCTGCTGGTGGGCGGCCGGATCCCAGGCTCGACCGCGCAGCTGTACTCGGTCACCGTCGAGGACGACCTCGTGGCCGACCTGCACCAGTTGCGCGTGGCGCTCGGCGTGGGCTGGGCGGCGACGGCGCTGCTCGCCGCCGCTGTCGGGCACACCCTGGCCCGGCGCACGTTGGAGCCGGTGGGCCGGGCCAGCCGCGCCGCCCGGGCAGTAGCCGAGGGCCTGCTCGACACCCGCCTGCCGGTACGCGGCCGGGACGAGTTCAGCGACTGGTCCGCCGCGTTCAACGAGATGGCGGCGGCGTTGCAGGCGAAGATCGAGGAGCTGTCCCGGGCACAGGCGAGGGAGCGGCGGTTCACCGCCGACGTGACGCACGAGCTGCGTACCCCGGTGACCGCCCTGGTGGTCGCGGCCTCGCTGCTGCGCGAGCACCTGGACGCGCTGCCCGCCGAGGCCCGTCGGGAAGCTGAGCTGCTGGTCACCGACGTGGTCCGGCTGCGTCGGCTGGTCGAGGAGCTGATGGAGATCTCCCGGTTGGACGCCGGCCGGGAGACCCTGGAAGCCCGACCGGTGGACGTGCCCGCCCTGCTGCGCGCGATCGTCGACGGCCGGGGCTGGCGGGACCGGGTGACCGTCGCGGGCGCGGGCCGGCGGTTCGTGGCGCACACCGATCCGCGTCGGCTGGAGCGGGTGCTGGCGAACCTGGTCGGCAACGCCGTCGAGCACGGCACCGGCGAACGGCGGGCAACCGTGCGCCGGGACGGCGACCTGCTGGTCGTGACGGTGACCGATCAGGGGCCGGGCATCCCCGCCGATCACCTGCCGCACCTGTTCGACCGCTTCTACAAGGCCAACCCGGCCCGGGCGGGCGCGGGCAGCGGGCTGGGCCTGGCCATCGCCCGGGAGAACGCCCGGCTGCTGGGCGCCCGGCTGACGGTAAGCAGCGAGGTCGGTGTGGGCACCGGGTTCCGGCTGGAGCTGCCAATCGACCCGGACGGGGGTGACCGATGAACCGGGCTCCCGCCGCGCTGCTGGTCACCGCGCTGCTGCTGGCCGGGTGCGCCGACGACCGGTCGGGCACGCTCGGGCCGGCGCCCACGCTGCCGGCACCGGCCGCACCCGCCACCTCGACCGCCGCACCGGCGGTCACCCCGGTCACCTCGGGCACCGCCGCGCCGGGACCGGTTCGGACCGGGCCGACTCCCACCGGCTCGACGGCGGCCAGCCCGGCTGCCACCCACCCGGCTCCCCGCGGCTCGACTCCTACCGGCTCGACTCCTACCGGCTCAGCTTCCACCGGGTCGGCTCCGGACGGCACCGTGACCGTGCAGCTGTGGTTGGTGCGCGACGGCCGGCTGTCGCCGGCCACGCGTACCCGACCGCAGACGCCGGCCACCTCCGCGCTGGCGCTGGACGAGCTGGCCGCCGGACCGTCGGCGGCCGAGGCGTCGGCCGGGCTCACCAGCGTGGTGCCCGAGGGCGTGCGGATGGTCCGGATCAACGACGGCACCGCCACCGTCGCCGCGCCGCCCGCCTTCACCGACGGGCCGGTCGCCACGGTACGGCTGCGGCGGGCGCAGGTGGTCTGGACGCTGACCCAGTTCCCGGCGGTGCGTCGGGTCGACCTCGGCGACGGCCGGGCCCCGACCGGCCGCGCCGACTACGCCGACCTGCTGCCGCCGATCGTGGTCACCGGCCCGTCGATCGGACAGCAGGTCGGCAGTCCGGTCACGGTCACCGGCACCGCGCAGGTCTTCGAGGCCACGGTGAGCGTCCGGGTCCTCGACCGCGACGGTCACGTGATCGGCGCCGGCTTCACCACCGCCACCTGCGGCACCGGCTGCCGCGGCGACTATCGGGTGGCCGTGCGCTACCGCCTGGCCGCGACCGGTCCGGGCAGCGTCGAGGCGTACGAGGTGTCGGCGCGGGACGGCTCCCGGATCAACGTGGTCTCGGTGCCCGTCCTGCTCAACGCCTCCACGGCCTGAGAACCGGTCGGTCAGTGGCCGCGCAGGGGTGGCGCCTCGTAGATCCAGCCCTCGCCGTCCGGGTCCCGCCCGACCAACTGGTAGACGAACGTCTCCGCGCCCTCGTGCGGCCCGTGCAACTTCAGGTCGTACGTCTTCGGGGGGCTGTCCCCGTCCGGGACGTCCCAGCGGACGCGCTGCCCGTCGTACGGTCCGCCACGCAGGCGCAGGTTCACCTCGGCCATGTCCCGGACGCTAGTCGAGGCGGCGGGGCGCCGTGAGCGCCTCGGCCAACCATCCGCCCGCAGGTGTGAGCTCTCGACGAGCCGGTCGGATCGAGCTTGATGCCGTCAGAGGGCCTGGTGGCGCGCTTGTCGGCCCGGTTTGGTTGGCACGGTTGCTGTACTTGACAGCTGTACTACTGGAGTCACACGAGGCGCTGGACCCGGACCTTCGGGCGCTCGTTCTTGAGGTGGCCTTGTTTGTGCTGGCGGACCTGTTCGTCCCAGATTTCCTGGTCGTAGTCCGGGTCCGGCGGGATCCATTTGTGAGAGCCGTCGCTGTAGTGGAACTTCTCGTCGCCGCGTCGCAGGATGCTCATCGAGTCCAGCCGAGGAATCGGTGGTGCAGGTGGCCGGCGGGGACGTGGGCCAGGTCGTGGGCGGCGTCGACGAGTTGGGCGGCGAGGTAGAGGGCCAGGGAGACCGGGGTTCGGTCGTACTCGGCTCGCAGCTCGCGCCGCCGGGTCTGGCAGGGCCACTCCCCCGCGCAACCTCCGCACGTCCAGGTCGGCTTGATCGGGTGGTGAGTGGTCATCGCGGGTCGTCCTGGCTGGGCCAGTGGCTGCGGTTGATGGGGATGCGGTGGCGGCTTCGGCAGGGCAGGGTCGCGCCGCATCGGCAGACGTATCTCCAGAGGCGCCAAGACCAGACGGGCCGGTGGCGGCGGGCGAGGGTGAGCGCTGCCGCCAGGACGTACTCGTCGAAGGAGACCCGCTTCATGGGCTCACTGCAGACGTCGGGGTCACGGATCCCCGAGCGGGGGAACTGGTAGGGAGCACTGCCGCCTCCTCGTGCCGCAGGTGTCCGGAGGCGTGGATGCCCGATCGCGGGGAATGCGTCCGGGCATCCACGCCGGCGAGGACGTCCCACAGCGCCAACCGGGGGATCAACCTCCTCGGCAACCTCCCATAGGTACCGTTGGGTAGTCAAGGGCTGAGGTAGGTGGTCTACTCGTGTTGCCAACCGAGGGGAACCACCGTGCCACCGCGTTACCGCTACGAGCAGATCGCCGACGACCTCGCCGAACGCATCGCGTCCCGCGAGTTCCCACCGGGCTCCAAGCTGCCCAGCCGACGGGAGTTGATCGAGCACTACGGCGTTACCGAGCCGGTGATCGACCGCGCCATGCAGGTGCTACGGATCAAGGGGATGACCGAGACCCTGCCTGGCGTGGGCGTTTTCGTCGCCGAATAGACCCCCTGCTGTCAGCCGGTAGTGCGGATCCCTCGCTTGCAATCTCTGTGGAGGCCGTTCGTGCACTTCTATCCTGGTCCGTGGCCTCGGTCCGGCATCCGCCCCGGCCCGTCACCGACCTTGGTGGCTGGGCCCGTTGCTGTCAGCAGCCTCCGCCCGCGTCGGGTTGCCATCAACGAGCAGGCGGTAGTGGCGCAACCGCCGTGCAGGCAGCGATAGGAGCGTCGGGCTCCTCGTGGTCGATCTCGTACTGGCACTCGCTGCATGGCTCCGGCGGCTGGTGCTCGCGCCAGTCATGTCCGCAACCGGGACAGTCGCCATACCAGCGCGGTCTCCGTCGCAACTTCACGGTTCGCATTGTCGGCGCCGAGCGTAGAGGTAGACCGCCGTCGGGAGATGTGGTCTCCCCCTGCCGGTTGCCGCCAGGCCGTAACGGCCAGCGTCAATGAGCAGGGGCCTGGACGCAACGGTTGACGTTCCGCACCGACCCTCATCGTGGCTATCGCTGCCTCCTTGCTGCGCTGACTGAATCCGCAACGCCGGTCGGCTAACCTACACCCGCACAGTTCGGGGCTGACGAGTTCTCGGGCAGGAGCGGTAGCCTCCGCCAATGATCCGACCATTTGACCTGTGGGGCCAGCGAGGCTGGTGCAACCAGGAGGTCGTAGGCGAGTCCAACTACGCCAAGGAAATCCGAGGGGTACTCGGCGCAGACTTCAAGCCGTACGGGTCTGAGGTCGAGAAGGACGTGCGCCTCATCCCGGAGCCCACCAACCGCTTCGACCCGCACGCCGTCAGGGTCGTCCATGGCGAGCAAACCCTTGGGTATCTGCCCAAAGACCAGGCCAAGGTCTACTCGCCGCCCCTCACGGCGCTCGTCAACCAGGGCTGGACCCCCCAGGTTCGAGCCCGCATCTGGGGACGGCAAGACGAAAACTGGGACGGTCGACGCCGACCCCAGTTCGTGGGATCGGTGGCCCTGGACCTCGCTGACCCGCACATGATCGTTCCAGCGAACATGCCGCCAGCCGACCTGCACGTGATGCTTCCCCAAGGCCGCGCCGTCCAGGTGACGGGCGAAGAGAAACACATGACTCACTTGGCTCAGCTGGTGAGTCCTCAGGGCGAGTGCTGGATCTATGTGACGTTGCACCAGGTTGAGCAGCAGCGGGCGCGATCGACGCGAACGCTGGTAGAGGTTCGAGTCAACGGGGAGCCCGCTGGCACCTTGAGCCCAGCGACATCGGCCGAGATGTTGCCGGTACTCGCCCACCTTTCGGAACTTGGCATGTTGACGGCCGCCCGTGCAGTCCTGAAGGGCAACCGGGTCAAGGCCGACGTCACGCTGAACGTGTGCAAGGCCAGCTCGCTGACTGATGCGTGGTTGGATGCGCCGCCAGCGGCTGAGGGAGCCCGGCCGGCACAGCAGCCCACCACAGGAAGTCCCGGGCGCGATGTTGCCCCAGTGCAGCAGTGGCGGTTCGTGGTTCCGCCGGGATGGCCGCCTCCGCCCCCAGGTTGGGTCCCACCCCAGGGTTGGCGTCCCGATCCGTCCTGGCCTCCTGCACCTGATGACTGGCAGTTTTGGGTAGGAGCCTGAGGGGCCCCTACCCGGCCAGTCGCCCGACGAGGCCGGGAGAGAGCCCGAGGTGGCAGGATCGTGCGGCTCATAGAAGCCGCCACCCTCATCACGAACTCAGAGTGGCCAACATCCGTAGTCGTCCATAACCTTGATCAGCACCACGTCAGGCTACGTCGAGGAGTCGAAGCCGAACTTAGAACCACCGCGGCCTAACATGCGTCAAGCTGCTCAAAACCCTGTTCACGGCCCCTCCGGGGCCCAAGCCGACGGATGTGCTGGTCGCCGGCGCTTGACGCACTCCTGTACGCCATGTGGACACTACCGCCTGCATCCGTCGGGCTACTGCCGGACAACGTCGAGTCGCAGCCAGCTCGCCAGGGCCGCGATCTCGGTGTCGACGGCGTCGGCCTCCTCCGCCGTGAACGGCTCGTCCTGGTGCACCGCGTCCACCCGCAGCACGCCCGCCTTCCGGTCGGCGGTGGCGTCGAGCTTGCCGACCAGGCGGTCGGCGTGCAGTATCGGCAACGCGTAGTAGCCCCACCGCCGCTTGCCGGCGGGCTTGTACATCTCCAGCCCGTACTCGAAGCCGAAGAGTTCCAGGGCGCGCCGGCGGTCGTGGATCAGCCGGTCGAACGGCGACAGCAGGACGGTACGCCCGGTGAAGGGCTGCCCGAGTTGCGCTGGATCGACCCGCCACTGCCCCTTGACGCCCGCCACCACGGCCGGCTCGCCGGCCTCGCCGACGTCGTACGGCTCGATCGGCACCTTGGTCGTGCGGGCCCGGGCGATGCCCAACGCGCGGAGCCGGCGCTCGTCGCGGCGGCGCAGCGCCTCGGCCGGCGGCACCACCGGGTCGTCGGGGTAGACCCGCTCGGCGAGGTCCCACAGCCGCTCCCGACCCGACCGCCCGGCGACCGCGACCTCACCGCGCGCCGACATCGCGTCCAGCAGCCGGATGACGTTCTGGTCGTTGGTCCATCCGGTCGACCGCCATGGCACCGCACAGGTGTCCGGCAGCCGGCGCGAAGGCAGCGGCCCCTCGGCGGTCAACCGGGCGAGGATGTCGCGGCGGCACGCGTCGTTGGCCTGCACCCACTCCCGCTGCCGGGCCAGCCAGCCGACCGCCGGCCCGTCCCGCCGCTCGGCCATCTCGGCCCGGTACAGGGCCAGGTCCTCCGCCGGTCGGATCGTCGCCGCCAGCTCGATCAGCGCACGGCTTCCCAGCGCCGCGACCAGGTCGGCCGGCGCGTACGCCGGGCCGAGCCGGCTCCAGGAGACCAGGTCGGCCGTCGGCGCGACCGCCGCCGTCGGGTCGATCTGCAGCAGAGTCAGGTGCCGCACCGCCTCGACCAGCCCGGCCGGCCGCGCCGCGTCCAGCAGTTGCGCGCGGACGGCGATGCGACGGGCGTCTGCGAGGGAGAGCTGGTGGACGGTCATGCCCGGAGGCTAGCCGGATGGTGATGCCGAGGCTGACCGGTGGGCGCCGGCGAAATCCGTTTGCCGGGCGCGCCGGGGCCCGGCAGGGTGTCGGCATGACGTTCTGACGGCCCGCCTTCGGTCCTCCCGCACGCCACGGCGCCCATCGGTGCCGTGCCGCCGTCCGTCCACCCGTCCCACGAGAAGTGAGCCTTCTTGTCCGCGTACCCCACGCTGCCCGGATCCGCCGCCAGTGTCACCGTGTTCGCCTCCCCCACCAGTTGGATCGAGTCCGACGCCGTCGACCAGTGCCGGCAGGTGGCCGCCCTGCCCGGCATGGTCCACGTGGCCGGCATGCCGGACCTGCACCCCGGCAAGGGCGCCCCGATCGGCGCCGCGATGACCTCGACCGTGCTCTACCCGCTGTTGGTCGGCTCCGACATCGGTTGCGGCATCGCCGTGTTCCCGATCCGGCTCAAGCGGGCCGTCCCGGAGCGACTCGCCGCCCGGTTCCCCGACCTGGACCGGGCCCTGCACCCGGAACGGGACGCCGACGACCCGGCCTGGGCCGTCGTCGAGGGCGACGTGCCCGCCGGTCACCTCGACGGGCTGGGGACGGTCGGTCGTGGCAACCACTTCGTCGAGCTGGCCCGGATCGGCACTGTCCTCGACCCGTCGCACGCGCAGCGACTCGGCCTGGAGACCGGAGACCTCGTGCTCGTCGTCCACAGTGGCTCCAGGGGCCTCGGTGAGCGGATCCTGCGCGACCACACCGAGGTTCACGGCGCGGGCCCCGCCCCCGATCCGGCCGCCTACCTGACCCGGCACGACGAGGCCGTACGGTGGGGTGCGCTGAACCGGCGGGTGCTGGCCGCCCGCGTCGCGTACGCCATCGGGGCGGAGCCCACCGCCCCGGTCGTCGACCAGTGCCACAACCTGGTCGAGGTACGCGACGGGCACTACCTGCACCGCAAGGGCGCGGCGCCGGGTGACGGCCGGGACGTGCTGGTCGCCGGCACCCGGGGCACACCGTCCTACCTGGTCGCCGCCCACGCCGGGTCGGCGGCGAACCACTCGGTGGCGCACGGCGCCGGGCGCAAGATGTCCCGCGCCGACGCCCTGCGCCGGGGTCGGGCCAAGCACACCGTCGAGGAGCTGCGCCGCACCCCGCTCGGGTCGGTGGTGGTGTGCGGCGAGCGGCAACTGCTGTTCGAGGAGGCGCCGACGGCGTACAAGCGGATCGAGCAGGTGATCGGCGATCTGGTCGACCACGGTCTGGCCACCCCGGTGGCCACCACCGTTCCGCTGGTCACCTACAAGACGCCCGACGCCGCTCCCGGGTCGCGGCCGGACCGGCGGCCGGGGCGGCGATGAGCGTCCACCTGCTGCTGTCGGCCGGACGCGGTCCGCAGGAGTGCGCCTGGGCACTCGCCCGGCTGCTGCGCAGGCTGGAGGCCGACGCCGCCCGGCACGCCGTGACCGTCCACCGGCTGGAGACCGTCCCCGGGGAGCGGCCCGGCACCCACCGCTCCGCCCTGCTCCGGCTCGACGGCACCGGCGCCGAGGCGTTCGCCGCCGGCTGGACCGGCACCCTGTGCTGGCAGGCGCCCAGCGCCTACCGCGCCGGCGTCGGCCGGAAGAACTGGTACGTGCTGGCCCGACCGTACGAGCCGGACGCACCGACGACACCGTTCTCCGAGGCCGATGTGGAGGTGGTCCCCTGCCGCACCGGCGGGCCCGGCGGGCAGCACCGCAACAAGGCCAGCACGGCGGTACGCGCCACGCACCGACCGTCGGGTCTCGTCGTCGTGGTGGACACCGAGCGGCAGTTCAGCCTGAACCGGCGCCTGGCGGTGCAGCGGCTGCGGGAGCGGCTCGCCGACGGCGACGACGCGGCGCGGGCGGCGCTCGACAGCGCGCGCTGGCAGGTCCACGACGACCTGGTGCGCGGCGACCCGGTCCGGGTCGAGCGCCCCTGACCGGCCCGGGCCGCCGCCCGACGTGACAACCGTCAGTGGCGCCCCCAGCGGCCGACCGCCGCCGCCCCACCACCCGGCGGGCCGGTTCGGCGGCGGCGACCAACCGGCCGTCCGGCCCCCTTCCGCTCGGCGCCTTCGGCGACTACGGTCGCTCTCACCTGTGCAAGCGTCCACTCCGGTCGCCGTACCGGCCCGGCGGAAGGGATCGCCACCATGATCGGTCACGTCAGCGTCGGTGACGGGCCACACCGGGTACTGGCCCTGCACGGCTGGTTCGGCTCGGCGCGCGGCTGGGGCTGGCTGCCAGAGCTGGTCGACGGCGAGCGTTTCACCTGGGCGTTCCTCGACTACCGGGGCTACGGCGAGCGGATGTCCGTCGCCGGCGAGCACAGCATCGCCGAGATCTCCGCGGACGCGCTGGCGCTCGCCGACTCCCTCGGCTGGGACACGTTCTCGGTGGTCGGGCACTCCATGGGTGGCAGCGCCGCCCAGCGGGTGCTCGCCGACGCCCCCGACCGGGTGGAACGCCTGGTCGGCATCAGTCCGGTGCCGGCCGGCGGCGTCCCCTTCGACCTGCAGAGCTGGGCGCTCTTCGACGGAGCGGCCGGCAACCCGGACAACCGGCGGGCGATCATCGACCTGACCACCGGCAACCGGCTCGGCGGGCACTGGCTGGACCAGATGGTCCGGTTCTCCCTCGACCAGTCCACCCCGGAGGCGTTCGGCGCGTACCTCACCGCCTGGGCGCGGACCGACTTCACCGACGAGGTGAAGGGCAATCCGGTGCCGGCACTGGCCGTGGTCGGCGCGCACGACCCGGCGTTGGGCGCGGACACCATCCGCGAGACGTGGATGCGGCACTATCCCAACGCCGCCCTGGAGGTGCTGGCCGAGGCCGGGCACTACGCGATGTACGAGACTCCGGTCCGGCTGGTCACGGTGGTCGAGGAGTTCCTCGGCCGGTGACCGTCGACCCGACGCCGCTGGTCGACCCGCGCACCTATCTCCACGGCGTGCCGTACGACCTGCTCGCCGAACTGCGGGCGGCCGGGCCGGTGGCGTGGGTGGACGAGCCGCCGCTGCTGGGGCTGCCCGGCGGCCCGGGCTTCTGGCTGGTGCTCCGGCACGCCGAGGTGACCGAGGTGCTCAAGCAGCCGCGGGTCTTCTCCTCCCGGCTCGGCGCCACCCAGGTCCGTGACCCGGCCACCCCCGACGACCTGGCCTACGTACGCCGGATGATGCTCAACATGGACCCGCCGGAGCACGGCCGGCTGCGCCGCCCGGTGGCCCGCTCCTTCACTCCACGGGCGGTGGCCGCGCTGGAGGCGTCGATCCGCGCCAACGCGGTGGCGCTGGTCGAGCGGGTGCTCGGTGAGGCGGCCGAGGGCAGTTTCGACTTCGCCCGGGACCTGGCCGCCGACCTGCCGCTGCTGACCCTCGCCGACGTGCTCGGCGTGCCGGAGCCGGACCGTTGGCTGCTCTACGACTGGTCGAACCGGGTGATCGGCTTCCAGGATCCCGAGTACGCCGGGTCGGCCGTGTTCGACCCGGGCGCCGGCACCGCCATGGCGCGCCAGGCGCTGCGGCACCGCCCCGCCCCGGACGCGCAGGGGCGGATGCCGGACCCGCGTACCCGGGCCGGGATGGCCGACCTGTACGCGTACGCGCACCTGCTGGCCGAGTCCAGGCGCCGCGACCCGGGGCCGGACGTGATGTCGGTGCTGCTCGCCGAGCGGGGCGACGAGCGGCTGTCGGTGGCCGAGTTCGAGAACATGTTCTGGCTGTTCGCGGTGGCCGGCAACGAGACGGTCCGCAACGGCCTGCCGGGCGCGATGATCGCCCTGCTGGACCACCCGGCCGAGCTGGCCCGGCTTCGCCGCGACCCGGGGCTGTTCGACACGGCGGTCGACGAGCTGCTGCGCTGGTGGACACCCGTGATGGTGTTCCGGCGTACGGCGACGCGGGACACCGAGGTCGGCGGGCGGGCGGTGCGCGCCGGCGACAAGGTGGTGGTGTCGTTCGCGTCGGCGAACCGGGACGGGCGGGTGTTCGCCGAGCCGGACCGGCTGGACGTGGGCCGCCGACCGAACCCGCACCTGACCTTCGGGCACGGGCCGCACTTCTGCCTCGGCGCGCACCTGGCCCGCTGCCAGCTGCGGTCGCTGTTCGAGGCGCTGCTCGCCCGCACGACCGACCTCGGGTACGCGGGCGAGCCGGCCTACCTGCGATCGAGTTTCCAGCGTGGGGTGAAGCGGCTGCCGGTGCGCTGGCGTCGCGCTGCGGAGCGGCCGTCGCTCCCCTAGGTTCATCGGCATGCCACCCTCCACCCCGGACTCCTCAGGCGCGCTGATCAAGAGCCGAACGGCGTTCCACGTCATTCTCGTCCTGGAGGCCCTGTTCATCGGCTACCTGGCGACGCAGGCGTTCGTCGCCGACCGGCACCGGCTGCTCTACGCGCTGGGCGCCGCCGGGCTCGCGCTGGTGGTCGGCGCGGTCGCCTGGGCGAGGCTGCGCCCGCCCCGCTGACCAGGGCCCCGGTCGGCGCCCGCCCCCCGACGGGCGCCGACCGGTGTCACCCCTTGACGCAGACCACCTGCTTGAGGTGCGCCACCACCTCGACCAGGTCCTCCTGCTGCGCCATCACCTCGGTGATGTCCTTGTACGCGCCGGGGATCTCGTCGACCACCCCGGCGTCCTTGCGGCACTCCACCCCGGCGGTCTGCCGCTCCAGGTCCTCGGTGCTGTACGTCCGCTTCGCCTGTCCCCGGGACATCCGCCGGCCCGCGCCGTGCGACGCCGAGCAGTACGCGTCCGGGTTGCCCTTGCCCCGCACGATGTACGACCCGGTGCCCATCGAGCCGGGGATGATGCCGAGGTCCCCCGTGCCGGCCCGGATCGCCCCCTTCCGAGTGACCAGCACCTCCACCCCGTCGTAGCTCTCCTCCGCCACGTAGTTGTGGTGGCAGGAGATCGGCGCGTCGTAGCTGACCTGCGGGAACTGCTCACGCACCACCCCGCAGAGGACTGCGAGCATGACCGCCCGGTTGCGGCGTGCGTACTCCTGCGCCCACCACAGGTCCCGCCGGTAGGCGTCCATCTCCGGGGTGCCGGTGAGGAAGACCGCCAGGTCCCGGTCGGGCAGGTCGGTGTTGTGCGGCAGCGCCTGCGCCACCCGGATGTGCCGCTCGGCCAGCTCCTTGCCGATGTTGCGCGACCCGGAGTGCAGCATCAGCCACACCCGGCCGGCGTCCGGACCGTCCTGCTCCAGGCACACCTCGATGAAGTGGTTGCCGCCGCCGAGCGTGCCCATCTGGTGCCGGGCGCGGCTCTCCAGCTGCCGGACCCGGCGGTCCAGGTCACCGAAGCCGGTCCAGAAGGCGTCCCAGCCGCCCTGCTCCAGGCCGCGTACCCGCCGCGGGTCGACCGGGTCGTCGCGCTTGGCGAAGCCGACCGGGATGGCCGCCTCGACCGCCGAGCGCAGCGCCGCCAGGTCGTCGGGCAGGTCGGCCGCGGTCAGCGAGGTCCGCACCGCGGACATCCCGCAGCCGATGTCGACGCCGACCGCGGCCGGCGAGACCGCCTGCCGCATCGCGATCACCGAGCCGACCGTCGCGCCCTTGCCGAAGTGCACGTCGGGCATGACGGCGACGCCCTGCACCCAGGGCAGGGCGCCGATGTTGCGCAGCTGCTTCGCCGCCTGCGGCTCGATGGCGTACGGGTCGGTCCAGACCCGTACCGGGGCCCGGGTGCCGGGCAGCGGGGTGAAACCCATGATCGTCTCCTCGTGCGGGGGTGTGTCGGGTCGGGCGGGGGCGGCAGGATTCGAACCTGCGACCGTCGGGTCTGGAATCCGGTGCTCTTCCGTTGAGCTACGCCCACGGGGTGGGAGCCGGGTGACGAAAAAGCCGCCCGGACCCGTCGTGCGGGTGGGCGGCTGCGCGTGTAGCGCGGGCGCTAGGAGCGCCGCCACCCGGGTCGGTACCGCTGCCACGAGCAGCGGTCGGAGTTTCGTTCGCCGGCTGGCAGCCGGACACCGCCGCGCGGCATGGACCGCGGGGTCTCGGTGTGGGCGTGCTGCGTCACGGCGTACTCCCTGGGGGTGGTCTCGGATGACCTTGCGGCATTGACGGTAGGGCCACCGCGGGACCACCGCAATCGATATCGCGGAGCATCGGGTCGATGGGTGGGGACGGTTCGGCGGGCGCCGAAGAGTGGATCACCTACCCTGATCTGCGGAAACGATCAGGGTAGGGGGGTCGGAGAGTGGAGTTGCGGCACCAGGTGGCGGAGCGGTTCCGTGCGGTGAACGGGGAGCACCCGATGTCGGCCGCGGACGACGCGTACGTCGACGGGCAGTTCGTGGTGCTCGACGAGTTGTGCGCGGCCCACGGCCGGGACACCGACGACGTACGCCGGATGATGCTGGACCGGCGGCTGCCGCTGCCGGGCTACCTGCGCTCGGACGGCGCGCAGATGGTCCCGGCGGACCTGTTCGCCCTGGCGGAACGGGCCGGCGGGGTGGCGGCGCTGCCGGCCTGGTTCGCCGGGCACTGGGACGACCCGGCGGTCGGCGCGGCGGAGTGGGACGCCTACCTCACCGGCCGGTACGTGTGCCTGCACTCGGTGACCCCGGCCAACATCCTTCGCAAGGACGCGCTGACCGGGGCGATCCGGGCGGCGCCCGACGAGCCGGACGCCGGATCGCCGGCCTGGCTGACCCGACTGCACGCGTGGGTCGACGAACTGGACGCGCTGGAGCCGGCCTTCACCGCATACGACCGGCTCCGGTTCGGCGGCCCGACGTCCCGGGACACCTGCGTGGACGCGGTACGAGCCCGCTGGCCGCGGCCGAGCTGACCGGCCCCGACACGGCGGTCGATTTTCCGGCGCCGGCCCGTTCGAAGAGGCGCTCGCCCTGATGCTGGACGATGGCGGAGCCCAGCGTGACCAGGGTGAGGACGACGGCGAGCACGGCGAGCGCCGGGCCGCGCCGGGTGGCGGGCGGATCGAGCAGGGCGCGTACCCGGTCGGGCACGTCCCCGCCGGTGGCCGCGGGCAGCGGGCCGACGCCGTGCCGGTGGCGGGCCAGCGCGGCGCGGGCCAGGGCCCGGGCGACCACCCGGCGGTCCCCCAACCGGGCGGCGGCGTCCTCGTCCGCCCACCGCTCGACGGCGTTGCGCAGCGATCGGGCGGTGCGGCCGAGGGTGGGGTTGGTGGCGGCGGCCAGGTCGATCGCGGCGATCCACCAGGCGTGCCGGTGGGCCAGGTGGGAGCCCTCGTGGGCCAGCAGCGCCGAACGCTCGTCGGCCGGCAGGGCGCGCAGCATGCCCCGGGTGACCACGATGCGCCCGGTCGCCTCGGGGGTGGTGAAGGCGTCGGGCCGGTCGGTGTCGAGCACCACCAGTGCGCCCGGCTCGCCGAGGCGCCCGCAGTCGCGGTGGGCGGCCCGCAGGGCGGCGGCCCGCCGGACCAGGAACACACCGGTGCGGGCGGCGACGGCGGCGAGCACCGTCAGGGCCACGGCCGCGACGGGCCAGGGCAGCGGTGCCTGCGAGCGCAGCGCCTGGGCGGACCAGGCGCCGGCGGCGGCCACCTCGGCGTCCTGTCCGACCCAGGTGGCGGCCGTGACGGCAGCGGCGAACCAGAGCGCCGCGGTGACCAGCAGCCCGGTGGGCGCGAGCAGGCGCACCGCGAGGGCCGGTCGGAGGGTACGGCTGAGCCACGGTCCGCAGCCGGCGTACGCCGCGGCGGAGGCCAGCACCACCAGCAGGGCGATGATCACGACGGCTCCGGCTCGGTGCGTTGGAGCAGGGCGACCAGGAGCGCCTCGTCCTCCGGGGTGAGCGCGCCGACGAAGCGGGTCAGCACGGCGGAGCGGTCGGCGTCGTCGTCGAGGAGCCGGCGCATCTGGTGCGCGACCACCTGGGCCCGGTCGCGTACCGCCTGGTAGGCGTAGCCACGCCCGGCGGACACCCGGGTGACCCGCCCCTTGTCGTGCAGCCGGCCCAGCACGGTGGTGACGGTGTTGTAGGCGAGGCCGGGGTCGAGGCGCTCCCGGACCGCGGCGGGGGCCAGCGGCCCCTCGGCGGCGGCGAGCACGGCGATGACCTCCTGTTCGAGGTCGCCGTGCCCGCGGCGTCTGCTCTTCACCCATCCCCCAGAACTACGCATCTTGTAGGAGTACGCTGCGAACTACAAACATTGTAGGTGCGACCCAGGGAGTGTGATGGACGTCGGAGTGTTCGACGAGGTCAACCGGTTCGCCGAGGCAACCCCGTGGCTGCACACGGCGGTGACCGGATACGCCGCCTACGGCGTGGCACTCTTCGGGTTCCTCATGCTGGTCGGGTGGTGGGACGCCCGCGCGAGCGGCAACCCGGGGCGGGTGGCGGTCGCCCTCCTGGCCCCGGTGGCCACCGGGGTGGCGATCGGGGTCAACCAGCCCCTGGTGGCCCTGTTCCACGAGCCGCGCCCCTACACCGACCACCCCGGCATCCTGGTGCTCGCCACCCGCAGCACGGACTTCTCGTTCCCGTCCGACCACTCCGTCATGGCCGGCGCGGCGGCGGCCGCCCTGTGGTTCGTCTCCTGGCGTCTGGGGCTGGTCACCGCGGTGGCCGCGGCGCTGATGGGGTTCTCCCGGGTCTACATCGCCGCGCACTACCCGCACGACGTGCTGGCCGGCCTGGCACTGGGAGCCGTCGTGGCGATCGTCGTCGTGCCGCTCACCCGGCCGCTGGCCACCCGGCTGGTCACGGCCGCCGGCCACACCCCGCTACGACCCCTGGTCACCGCCGGCTCCCGGGCGGTGCCCGCTCAGCTCACCGCCGGCGCACCCGGCGGCACCGGCCGCACCCCGCCCGGCGCCGCCGGCCCGTGATCCCCCCTGACGCGCCCGCACCGGTCCCGCGTCACGACGAGGCCCCGGCGCGCTCGCGCCGGGGCCGGTCGGACGGTCGTTCGGGCCGGTCAGTCCTTCTTGCACTTCAGGAACGAGAAGCGGGTGGCCAGTTCGGGCAGCTCGGTCCCGCCGCACCAGGCCTGCGCCAGCTCGGCGATCGGCAGCAGGTCGCAGGCGTCGCCGTAGGCGCGGGCCCGACCACCCTCGGAGATGTCGACCATGAAATAGCGGGCCTCCCGGGCGACCCGGATCCGGACCACACCCCGTTCGCAGGCGATCTCGGCGTGGGCGTACCGCCCGGGGCCCGCTTCGGGGCCGGTGACCCGGCCGATCGACAGGCCGTGCCGGTCGGCACACTCGGTGAGCGCGGCGGCGAGCCCGTCGTGCTCGGCCAGGTCCGGATAGAGACGGACACCCAGCGCGGTGGACGCGTCGCTCATGACTGACTCCCACTTCCTCGTGACAGAGACCAGCAGCGCGCAGGTTACGGGGATGTTTCCGGCGCGCCTGGTCATCCTGTCCCTCGCGTACGCCCCTGGGCAATAGGAACCGTCGATTTGCCTCCGCGCGGAGGACGAACGCCCCGGGCCGATCGGTCCCCGCGTACGATCCACGCCCATGGCGCGGATCCGTTGTGACTTCTTCTCCGAGGCCCTCGGCATGGGCACGTCCATGACGGTGCTGCTGCCCGACCCGGCCGGCGCCGGGATCGGCATGGCCGGTGGCGCGCCGGCCGGCGACCCGCCCGTGCTGTACCTGCTGCACGGCCTGACCGACGACGACACGGCCTGGACCCGGCGCACCTCGATCGAGCGGTACGTCGCGCCGCTGGGGCTGGCCGTGGTGATGCCGAACGCCGGGCGCAGCTTCTACACCGACGAGGCGAACGGCAACCGGTACTGGCAGTTCCTCAGCGAGGAGCTGCCGCAGGTCTGCCGGTCGTTCTTTCGGCTGTCGGACCGCCGGGAGGACACCTTCGTCGCCGGCCTCTCGATGGGCGGCTACGGCGCGCTGAAGTGGGCGCTGCGCCAACCCGGGCGGTTCGCCGCCGCCGCCAGCCTCTCCGGCGCCCTCGACCTGGCCAACCGGCGCGACCACCCGACCAACCCGCTGAACCCGGCGGTCTGGCACACCGTCTTCGGTGACCGGCCGGTGGCGCCGGACGACGACACCATCGCCCTGGTGGAGGCCGCCGGCGCCGACCTGCCGGCCCTCTACCTCGGCTGCGGCACCGAGGACCACCTGCGCGAGGACAACGAACGGTTCCTGGCCGCCGCCCGGCGCCGGGGCGTACCGGTGGAGGCGCGCTGGTCCCCCGGCGCCCACGACTGGGACTACTGGGACGCGGCCATCCGCGACGTGCTGGCCTGGCTGCCGCTGCGCTGAGCGTGGGCCCGGCCGGTCGCCGCCGGCCGGGCCCGAGGCTCTGCGGTGCCGGCCCGCCACCTGGCGGGCGCGCAGCCAGCGGCGCACCGGGACCGGGTACGCGACCACCGCGGCGAGGGCGGCCACCCGGGCAGGGGTCGCCGAGCAGGCGTCAAGCGCCGACGCTGCCGTCGATCGCCTCGCGCAGGAAGTCGGCGTGGCCGTTGTGCCGGGCGTACTCGTGCATCATGTGCAGCATCACCAGCCGCAGCGACACGTCCTCGCCCCAGCGCGCCTGGTGGCCGGTGACCTCCAGCGACTCGGCCTCCCGCTCGATGCGGCGGGCGTGCTCCACCTCGGCCTGCCACACCGCGAACGCCTCCGCGCCGGTCGACCCGTCCGGGTCGTACGCGGCCTGGAAGTCGCCGGTCGGTGACCAGATCAGCCCGATCTCCTCGCCGGCGATCACCCGCCGGAACCAGGTCCGCTCCACCTCGGCCAAATGCCTCAGCAGGCCGAGCAGGCTCAGCGTGGACGGTGGCGAGGAGCGGCGGCGCAGCTCCTCGTCGCCGAGCCCGGCGCACTTCATGGCCAGGGTGGCGCGGTGGAAGTCGAGGAAGGCGCGCAGGGTCTCGCGCTCCCCCGCGCGCAGCGGCGGCCCGATCCGGTCGATCTCCATGTGAGGTCCCTCCCGTGCGGGCGCCCGGCCCGCTGGTCCGAGGTATTGGCAGCGTCCGACGGGGAGCCTAGTGTCGGCGAATCGATCCACCCTCGAAGGGACGATCATGAACCCCCAGATCCGACGTTCCGCGCTGCTCGCCTCGGCGGTCACCGCGGCGCTGGTCGCCGGCGGCACCACCGTGCAGGCGGCCGGCGATCCCTACTCCGGCACCGCCGGCGCGACGGTGTTCGCGCCGAACCCGGTGCAGCAGCTCGGCGACCAGACGCTGACCGACGCCAAGGACGCCGACTACCCGGCGCTGGCCGGCGCGTACCGGCCGGTGACCCTGACCAACCTGGACGGCTCCGGCACCCTCACCGGCCGCTACGTCCGGGTCAAGAGCGACACCGGCACGCCCGCCCGGGCGGTCGACGGCTCCTTCCCCGCCTGGCACCGCGACGCCGACCAGTTCGAGCAGGTCATGGGCTACCACTGGGTCAACACCGCCCAGGCTTACCTCCAGTCGCTCGGCTTCGGCAGCACGCTGCGCCCGGTCAACCAGCGGCAGATCGAGCTACGGGTCAACCAGTACGGCGGCGACAACTCGTTCTTCCGCGACGACAAGGCCAACATCACCCTCGGTAAGGGCGGGGTGGACGACGCCGAGGACGCCGAGGTGATCGTGCACGAGTACGGCCACTCGGTGCAGGACGGCCAGGTCCCCGGCTTCGGCACCAACCTGGAGTCCGGCTCGATCGGTGAGGCGTTCGGCGACTACCTGGCCGTCGCCGTGACCAGCTGGGCCACCGGCGTGCCGACGAAGACCCCGGAGGCGTGCGTCGCCGACTGGGACTCGGTGTCGTACACCAGCAGGACGCCGCACTGCCTGCGCCGGCTCGACGGCACCAAGGTCTACCCGACCGACGTGCGCGGCGAGGTGCACGCCGACGGGGAGATCTGGTCCCGCGCCCTGTGGGACATCCGGACCGCCCTCGGCGACCGCAAGGCCAGCACCCTGATCGTCGAGGCCCAGTTCGACTTCGCGCCGGACACCTCGTTCCGGGACGCCGCACTGGCCACCGTGGCCACCGCCGAGCGCCTCTACGGCGCCTCCGCCGCCACGGCGACCCGCTCGGCGTTCGCCGCCCGCGGCATCCTCTGACGGCCCGACCTGCTCACCTTCGGGTTTGCGAGGTGGCGGCGAGGGTAGCGGTGGCGGTGCACCCGGCCGCGTCCGCGCGCCGCCACCTGCGTACCCCTGGAGGCCGCTGATGTCCTCGATCCTCGCGTCGCCCGCCGCAGGCCCGGGCCTCCTCGCCCCCGAGTCGCTGATCTCGACGTTCGGGCTGATCGGCATCCTCGCGGTCGTCTTCGCCGAGTCCGGGCTGCTGATCGGGTTCTTCCTGCCCGGCGACTCGCTGCTGTTCACCGCCGGCCTGCTGGTGGCCGGCGGCCGCTACCTGAGCCAGCCGCTCTGGCTGGTCTGCCTGCTGGTGGCGGTCGCCGCGATCGCCGGTGACCAGGTGGGCTACCTGTTCGGCAAGCGGGTCGGCCCGGCGCTGTTCCGCCGGCCCGACTCCCGGCTGTTCAAGCAGCAGAACGTGGAACGGGCCAACCGGTTCTTCGCCCGGCACGGCGCCCGGTCGGTGGTGCTGGCCCGGTTCATCCCGGTGGTACGCACCTTCACCCCGATCATCGCCGGGGTGAGCCGGATGCGGTACCGCACGTTCCTGACCTACAACGTGATCGGCGGGGCGCTGTGGGGCACCGGCGTCACGGTGCTCGGCTTCTACCTGGGCCGGATCCCGTTCGTCCGGGACAACATCGAGTTCATCCTGATCGGCATCGTGCTGGTCTCCGTCGTGCCGATCGGGATCCAGCTGCTGCGCTCCCGCCACGCGGGTCACCGCGACGACGCCGACCGGGCGCGGAGGGCCGCGACGCCGCAGGACGCCTGAGCTGGCCGCGCCGGCCGAGCGGTCAACCGGGGCGCAGCGCGGAACGGGCCACCGGGAAGTCGAAGTACGTCTCCGGGTACGGCTCGGTCGTCCACCGGTAGTGCCACCACTCGCGCGGGTAGTTCTCGAAACCCTGTGCGGTCATCAGCCGCCGCAGCCGGTCCCGTTCCACCCGGGGCGTGCCGGTGACCCGGGGGTCGTCGGTGTGCGCGAGCGGGTCGAAGCAGTCGAAACCGGTGCCCATGTCGACGCTGTCGTCACCGAAGCGGCGGTCGGCCGGCGCGGTGCAGGCGACCAGCGGCTGCCCGGGCGAGTAGCCGGGCTGCGCCGGGGTGGGCACCGGGACCAGGGTCAGGTCCAGGGTGCTGCCCCGGCTGTGCGCGGTGGGCGCCCCGATGTACCCGTCGGCGAACAGCCGCGACTTCGGCACCGTCGGATAGAACTCGGCCTTCATCCGCTGCTCGCCGGGCTGCTTCGCCCAGGTCACGAAGTCGTCCACGGCGCGGCGGGGGCGGTAGCAGTCGTACACCTTGAGGCTGCGGCCCTGCGCGAGCGCGGCGGCCTGCACCCGACGCAGCGCGTCGGCGGCTCCCCGGGTGAGCAGGCAGAGCGGCTCGGCGTAGCCGGCGATCGGCCGGCCGACGAAGTTGTGCGGGCCGGCGTAGCGGATGTCGGCGCGGATGCTCGGGTCGACGTCGGTGAGCACCACGAAGTCGGCCGGGGCGCGCGGGCCGGTCGCGCTGGGGGTGGGGGTGGGCGGCGGCGGTGTCGGGGCGGGCCGCTGGCAGCCGGCGACCAGCGCGGCGGCCACGACCGCCAGGGCCGCCAGCCGCCGGGCGATGCTGGGCGGCCCGGACCTCACCTTGCCTTGTCTACCGCACGACCGGGCGGCCGGAGCGGGCAACGGCCACAGCGTGACCTCGCCGGTCAGGGGGCGAGCGCCGCACGCAGAAAGGTGAGCGCCGCCGCGTCGTCGTCGATACCGCCGGCCTCGTGGCCGTTGTACCGCCACACCGCCAGCTCCGCCGGCCCCCGGTAGGCGTTCACCGCCGCGTAGACCGTCGACGGCGGCACGATCTCGTCCATCAGGGCGACCGAGAACCGGGCCGGGACGGCGGCCCGGCGGGCGAAGGCCACCCCGTCGACGTACCCGAGGGTGCGCAGCGCCTGCTCCTCCGCGTCGCGGTGCACGGCCAGCCAGTCGCGGATCTCCCGGTACGGGTGGGCGTCGGTGACCAGCACCGCCCGGGGGATGTCGCAGAGGAACGGCACGTACGACACCAGCGCCCGGACCTCCGGCACCAGGGCGGCCACAGCCAGGGCGATCCCGCCGCCCTGGCTGTGGCCGAGCACCGCCACCCGCTGCGGGTCCAAGGCCGGTAGCGTGCGGGCCGCGTCGACGGCGCGGACCGCGTCGGTGATCAACCGCCGGTAGTAGTAGCGGCGGGGGTCGCCGAGGCCGCGGGTGACCACGCCGGGCGCCTCCGGGCCGGCCGCCGCCGGATCGGGGGTGTCGCCACGGCTCCACCCCGACCCCTGGCCCCGGGTGTCCATCTGGAGGTGGGCGAAGCCCGCGCACGCCCACAGCAGGTTCTCCAGCGGGTGACCGCGGCCGCCGCCGTAGCCGACGTACTGCACCACGGTGGGCAGCGGACCGCGCGCCGCGGCGGGTACCCGCAGCCAGGCCCGCACCGGCTGCCCGGCGAAGCCGGGAAGGGTCACGTCGTGGACCTCGACGGCGGCCAGCGCGGTCTCCACCGGGACCGACCGCACGGTGTCGTCGCAGGCCCGCGCCTCGGCGAGCGTCTCGGTCCAGAACCGGTCGAAGTCCGCCGGCTCCCGCAGCGCGCTGTGGTAGCCGCGCAGCTGCTCCTCGGGCAGGTCGGTGTGCACCCTCGGCCCGCCGGCGCCTACCGGTGCGGCCGCTGCGGCACGCGCGGCAGCACGAAGGGTGGCCCGGAGTAGACCAGCTCGGCCTTCAACTCCTGGTACGCCAGCACGTGCCCGCGTACCCGCTGGTGGTGCGCGGTGGCGAAGGCGACCAGTTGGTCGGCCGGCCCCCAGTCGTAGCTGCCGCGGGTGGTCTCCAGGCTCTCCCACTTCATCTCGTTCTCGACCATCGGGACTCCTTCTCGGGTCGACTCCTCCGGAGTCGGTCCGCCGCCAGGTTTTCCGGAAAACCAGCGCGGAAGTTTCGGAATCCCGCTCACCGTAGCGGCTCACGGCGGCCATGAAAAGAGCCCAGTCGATGGCAGAAGCCGTTCGCCCCGGTGCCACGAATTCCGGACCCGCGCCGGAACTTTCGGAGACGCGGCGGGGCCGCTCCGGGGTCAGCGGCAGGGACGGCAGGAAGAACGGACGACCAACTCGGTCGGGAGCCGGATGTGGGTGTCGCGTTCGACGCCGCCGATCAGGTCGATGAGCAGGCGCAGCGCTTCCGCGCCCATGCTCTGCAACGGTTGCCTGATCGTCGTCAGCGGCGGGTCGACCAACGCCGACTCGGGGACGTTGTCGAAGCCGATCACCGACAGGTCGTCGGGGACCGCGATCCCCATCCGCCGGGCGACGTCCATGGTGGAGATCGCCGAGAGGTCGTTGCCCGCGAAGATGGCGGTCGGCCGGTCGGCGAGGCCGAGCAGTTCCGCCGCGGTGCCGGCGGCGCTCTCGATCCGGTAGCCGCCGACGCGCACCAGCCGCTCGTCCACCGGTACGCCGGCATCGGCCATCGCCCGGCGGAAACCGGCCTCGCGCAGCCGGGACGACTCGAGGTCCGGCCGCCCGCTCATGTGCCCGATCCGCCGATGGCCGAGCGACAGCAGGTAGGTGGTCGCCAGGACGGCGCCGGCGAAGTTGTCGGAGTCGACGGTGGGCAGGCCGGACGGGCCGGTGTGCGGGTCGACGGCCACCACGTGGAAGCCGTGCTTGGTCTCCACGACGGTCGGCGTGACGATGACGGCGCCGTCGATCAGGGTGCCGGAGAGGCGGGCCAGCGAGCGGCGTTCCCATCCGACGGCGGCGCCCTCGCCGTCGCCGCTGGAGTAGGCGAGCAGCTGGTAGCCGCTGCCGGCGACCTCCCGGGACGCCCCCTTGAGCAGCTCGGTGGAGAACGGCTCGAACTCGGCGACCAGGATGCCGAGCACGTTCGTCCGGTGGCTGCGCAGGCTCTGCGCGCCCAGGCTGGCCTCGTAACCGAGGTCGCGGATGACCTGCTCGACGCGCTCCACGGTCGCCTGCGCCACGCCGTAACGCCCATTGACGACCTTCGAGACGGTCGCCACCGAGACGCCGGCCGTACGTGCCACGTCCGACATCTTGACGCGTTCCGGGAACACCACGCGACGAGTGTAGAGCCGGCGCGGGGCAAAGGTCACGACGGATCGAAAACGTTATCGATAACGATTGACATCGAGTTACGTGACTGTAAAACTCCCCCCGACAACCCGACTGACTGGTCGAGGAGACATCGATGACTACGAAGCGTCATGTGGGCGCACTCCTGGCACTGTTGCTGACCAGCGCTTCCCTCGTAGCCGGCTGCGGCGGCGGGGGCGAGGACGAGGCGGCCCCACCGGGCGAGCTGTACAAGAACCCGGTGACCCTGACCTGGTGGCACAACGCCCCCCAGGACGGTCCCGGCAAGACCTACTGGGCGAAGGTCGCCAAGGACTTCTCCGCCCTCCACCCGAGCGTCACGATCAAGATCGAGGCGATCGAGACCAACCAGCTCCAGCGGACCCGGATCCCGGCAGCCCTGCTGAGCAACGACCCACCCGACGTCTTCATGTCCTGGGGCGGCGGCGAGCTGCGCGAGCAGGTCGAGGCCGGCTACCTCAAGGACATCACCGACCAGGTCAGGACCGAGGTCGGCACCATCGGCAGCGCCGCCGAGATCTGGCAGGTGGATGGCAGGCAGTACGGTCTGCCGTTCCGGATGGGCATCGAAGGCGTCTGGTACAACAAGGAACTCTTCGCGAAGGCCGGCATCACGGCGCCGCCGACCACCTTCGAGGAACTCAACACCGCGGTCACCAGGCTCAAGGCCATCAACGTCACGCCGATCGCGGTGGGCGCCGGCGACAAGTGGCCCGCCGCGCACTGGTGGTACAACTTCGCGCTGCGCGACTGCTCGGTCGACACCCTCAAGAAGGCGACCAGGGACAAGGTCTTCGACGACCCGTGCTTCGTCAAGGCCGGCCAGGACCTGAAGGCCTTCATCGACACCAGGCCGTTCCAGAACAACTTCATCGCCACGCCCGGCCAGAACGACCCCACCAGCGCGAACGGTCTGCTCGCCAACGGCAAGGCGGCGATGGAGCTGATGGGCGACTGGAACCGGGGCACGCTGGACAACGTCGCCACCGACAAGGCCAGGCTCGCCACGTTCATCGGCTGGTTCCCCGTACCGGCGATCGCCGGCTCCGCCGGTGACCCGAAGGCGGCCCTCGGTGGCGGCGACGGCTTCGCCTGCGCCAAGGCCGCCCCCGCCGAGTGCGTCGAGTTCCTCAAGTACATCGCCAGCCCCGACGTCCAGAAGGGCTACGCCGAGACCGGCACCGGCCTGCCCGTCGTCAAGGGCGCCGAGGCCGGCATCAAGGACCCGGCCCTGAAGTCCATCCTCCAGGCCACCGCCGACGCGAGCTACGTGCAGCTGTGGCTGGACACCGCCTACGGCAGCACCGTCGGCACCGCGATGAACGACGCGATCGTCGCCATCTTCTCGGGGAACGGGACGCCGGAGAAGGTCGTCTCGGCCATGAAGGCAGCTGCGAGCAAGTGACGTCGGCCAACCAGACCCGCGACCCCGCCGGCGGCGTCGCCACGCCGCCGGCGGCCCGCCGGCCCGCCGCACCCGCGTCCTCCCGCCGCGCCGAGACCCGCCGCAAGTGGTACGAGATCATCGGGCTCACCACGCCGGCGCTCGTCGTCTACGTGATGTTCGTGCTGGTGCCGATGGGCTTCGCCGTCTACTACAGCCTGTTCCGGTGGCGCGGCGTCGGGCCACCCACCGAGTACGTGGGCCTGCGGAACTACGTCCTCGCCTTCGGCGACCCGATCTTCCTCGACGCGCTGCGCAACAACGCGATCATCGTCGCCGGATCGCTGCTGATCCAGGGACCGCTCGCCCTGGGCGTCGCCCTGCTGCTCAACCGCCACTTCCGCGGGCGCGCGCTGTTCCGGCTGCTGGCGTTCGTGCCGTACGTGCTGGCCGAGGTCACCGTCGGCATCATGTGGAAGCTGATCCTGACCGACGGCGGCACCGTCGACGCGCTGCTGCGGTCGGTCGGCCTGGGCGGTCTGGTGCAGGCGTGGCTCGCCGACCTCGACGTCGTCATCTGGACGCTGCTGTTCGTGCTCACCTGGAAGTACGTCGGCTTCGCGATCATCCTGCTGCTCGCCGGCCTGTCGAACGTGCCGCAGGAGCTGACCGAGGCCGCGGCGATCGACGGCGCGGGGTGGTGGCAGACCCAGCGGCACGTCACGCTCCCGCTGCTCGGCCCGACGATCCGGATCTGGATGTTCCTGTCGATGATCGGTTCGCTGCAGGTCTTCGACGTGGTCTGGGTGACCTCGGTGCCCGCGGTGCGCTCGCTCGGTGCGTCGGGAACCATGGCGACCTACATGGTGGACAACGGGTTCTTCGCCCGGCTGTGGGGCTACGGCAACGCGGTCGCCGTGATCCTCTTCGTCATCTCCTTCGTCGCGGCGCTGCTGTTCCAGCGCTTCATCCTGCGCCGGGACATCGAGGGCGCCATCACCGGAAGGGCGAACCGACCGTGACCACGCACCCCGTCCACTCCCGGTCCGCCGGGCGCCGCCCGGTGTCCTGGGGCACGCCGCTGACGTACGCGCTGGCGCTCGCGGTCGCCGCCGTGTCGATCGCCCCGATCCTCTACGTGGTCGTCGGCGGTTTCCGCACCACGCCGCAGATCGTGGCCGACCCGGCCGGCCTGCCCGACCCGTGGGTCTTCGACAACTACGCCCGGGTGCTGACGCAGAGCAACTTCTGGCGGCAGGCGTTCAACAGCGCGGTGGTCGCCCTCGGCACCACGCTCGGCGTCGTGGTGCTCGGGTTGTCCGCCGCCTTCGTGCTCGCCCGGTACGCCTTCCGCGGACGGGAGGCGCTGCACACCTTCTTCACCCTCGGCCTGCTCTTCCCGGCCGGGGCGGCGATCCTGCCGCTCTATCTCATGCTGCGCGACCTGAACCTGGTCAACTCCTACTACGCGGTGATCCTCCCGCAGGTCGCGTTCCAGCTGCCGCTGACGATCGTGATCCTGCGGCCCTTCCTCGCCGCCATCCCCCGCGAGCTGGAGGACGCGGCGGCGATCGACGGCGCGGGCCGGATCGGCTTCCTCTGGCGCGTCGCGCTGCCGCTGTCGCGTCCCGCCCTGGTCACCGTCGGGGTCCTCGCGTTCGTGGCCAGTTGGAACGCGTTCCTGCTGCCGCTGCTGGTCCTCGGCGACGTCAACCTGCACACCCTGCCGCTCGGCGTGCAGAACTTCTCCAGCCAGTTCTCCACCGACACCGCGGGCGTCCTCGCCTTCACCTCACTGGCGATGCTGCCCGCGCTGCTCTTCTTCACCCTCGCCGAGAAGCACATCGTCGGCGGCCTCCAGGGCGCGGTCAAGGGCTGAGTGGCAGCGGTACGCGCACAACCAGAAAGGCACACCATGACTGAGGTCCACGCGGTGGTGGACGGGCCGGCCCCGGCCCGGGCGACACCCGACCACGACCGGCCGGCCGGGCCGGCCGGCGAGGCACGCGTACGCGAACTGCTCGGCCGGATGACGCTCGAGGAGAAGGTCGCCCAGCTCGTCGGCTTCTGGGAGAAGGAGGACGGTGAGGCGGTCGCGCCCCTGCAGGGCGAGTTCGGCGAGGCCGTGCGGCTCGAGGACTTCGCCCGGCACGGGCTCGGCCACGTCACCCGGGCGTACGGCACCCGCCCGGTCGACCCGGTGGCCCGCGCGGAGGAGCTGTGGCGGTTCCAGCGGAACCTGGTCACCGACACCCGGCTGGGCGTCCCCGCCATCGTCCACGAGGAGTGCCTCACCGGGCTCTCGGCGTGGCGGGCCGCCACCTTCCCCACCCCACTGGCCTGGGGCGCCGCGTGGCATCCCGAACTGGTCGGCGAGATGGCCGCGGCGATCGGGGCCTCGATGCGGGCGCTCGGCGTCCACCAGGGTCTCGCCCCGGTGCTCGACGTGATCCGGGACCCGCGCTGGGGCCGGGTCGACGAGTGCATCGCCGAGGACCCGTACCTGGTCGGCACGATCGGCACGTCCTACGTGCGGGGCCTCCAGTCGCAGGGGGTGCACGCCACCGTGAAGCACTTCGCCGGCTACTCCGCCTCGCGCGCCGGACGCAACTTCGCCCCGGTGCACGCCGGTCCCCGGGAACTCGCCGACGTGCTGCTCCCCCCGTTCGAGATGGCGGTCCTCGACGGCGACGTCCGCAGCGTCATGCACTCCTACGCCGAGATCGACGGGGTGCCGGTCGCCGCCGACCCGACGATGCTGACCGGCGTGCTGCGGGACCGGTGGGGCTTCGAGGGCACGGTGGTGGCCGACTACTACGGCGTCGCGTTCCTGCACCTGCTGCACCACGTGGCGGCGGACCACGCGGAGGCGGCCGGGCAGGCGCTCACCGCCGGTGTCGACATCGAACTGCCCACCGGCGACGCCTACCTCACCCTGCCGGCGGCGGTCCGCGCCGGCCGGGTCGACGAGGCGCTGGTCGACCGGGCGGTGCTCCGGGTCCTGCGCCAGAAGCTGGACCTGGGGCTGCTCGACGCCGACTTCACCGACGAGCCGCCCCGGGCGGTCGACCTCGACTCCCCGGAGCACCGGTCGATCGCCCGCCGGCTCGCGGAGGAGTCGGTCGTGCTGGTCGCCAACCGCGACGTCCTTCCGCTGCCCGCGGGCCGGCGGCTGGCGGTCGTCGGGCCGAACGCCGACCGGCAGGGCGCGCTGTTCGGGTGCTACTCGTTCCTCAACCACGTACTCGTCCAGCATCCCGGCGTGGCGACCGGCATCGACGTGCCGACCGTCCTCGACGCGGTCCGCGCCGAGTTCGGGACCGACCTGGTCACCTGGGCGGGCGGCTGCGACGTGGACGGCGACGACCGGTCCGGGATCGCCGAGGCCGTCGCCGCGGTGTCCGCCGCCGAGGTGGCCGTCGCGGTCGTCGGCGACCACGCCGGCCTGTTCGGGCGGGGCACCGTCGGCGAGGGCTGTGACCGGGAGGACCTGGCGCTGCCCGGCGTCCAGCGTGAACTCGTGGAGGCGGTCCTGGCGACCGGCACGCCGGTGGTCCTGGTGCTGCTCACCGGCCGGCCGTACGCGGTCGACTGGGCGCTGTCGCGCTGCGCGGCGGTGGTGCAGGCGTTCTTCCCCGGCGAGGAGGGGGCCCAGGCGGTGGCCGGCGTCCTCTCCGGGCGGGTGAACCCGTCGGGTCGGCTGCCGGTCAGCCTGCCCCGGTCGGCGGGTGCCCAGCCGTACTCGTACCTGCACCCGGCACTGGGCCAGGGCAGCGAGGTGACCAACCTGCCGGCGACACCGGTGGCGGAGTTCGGCCACGGCCTGTCCTACACCACGTTCGCGTACACCGACCTCACCGTGCCGGCCACCGTGCCGACCGACGGGGCGCTGCCCGTGACGGTACGCGTGACGAACACCGGCCCGGTCGCCGGCGACGACGTGGTGCAGCTCTACGGCCACGACCCGGTGGCCTCGGTGACCCGCCCGGTGGCGCAGCTGCTGGGCTACCGGCGGGTCCACCTGGAGCCCGGCCGGTCGGTCACCGTCGCGCTGACGGTGCCCACCACCCGGCTGGCCTTCTCCGACCGTACGCTCACCCGGGTCGTGGAGCCCGGCGACGTCGAACTCTGGGTGGGCACGAGCGCGCGGCGGGAGACCGGGACGTCGACCGTCCTGGTCGGCGACACCGTGCCGGTCACCAACGACTCGCCGCGGTGGACGACCAGCACGATCGGCTGAGCCGGACCCGCCGGTCGTCCCCGCGGGTGACGTCCGGCGGGTGCAGGGCTTCCGGAACAACTCCGCAACGTCTCGGAACGCCGGGCCCCTTCCGCGCTGTCGAGCACCCACGCCGGTACGGCAAGATGAGCCGGGGCGGCACGGTGGGGTGAAGGAGACGCGGTGGGCGCGGACGACGAACGCAGGGTGACCATCACCGCGATCGCGCGGGAGGCCGGCGTCTCGGTGCCGACGGTGTCGCGGGTGCTCAACGGCCGGTCCGACGTCGCCCCCGGCACCCGGGAACGGGTGGAGGAGCTGCTGCGTCACCACGGCTACCAACGCCGCTCCGCGCGTACGGTGACCCGCGCCGAGCTGGTGGACCTGGTCTTCAACGACCTGGACAGCCCGTGGGCGGTGGAGATCATCCGTGGGGTGGAGGACGTCGGGCACAACGCCGGCGTCGGCACCGTCGTCTCGGCCATCCACAGCCGGTCCACCTCGACCCGGCAGTGGTTGCAGAACCTGCGGGCCCGGGCCAGCGACGGGGTCATCCTGGTGACCTCGGACGTGACCCAGCCGTTGCACGCCCAGCTGCGCCGGCTCAACGTGCCGGTGGTGGTGGTCGACCCGGCCGGCGCCCCCGCCACGGACGTGCCGACCGTCGGCGCGACCAACTGGGCCGGCGGGATCGCCGCCACCCAGCACCTGCTCGAACTCGGGCACCGCCGGATCGGCTTCGTCGCCGGCCCCACCCACCTGCTGTGCAGCCGGGCCCGGCTGGACGGCTACCGGGCGGCGCTGGAGGGGGCCGGCGTGCCGCTGGACGACCGGCTGGTCCGGCCCGGCGACTTCTACCACGCCTCCGGCTTCGCCGCGGGCACCGCGCTGCTCGACCTGGCCGAGCCGCCGACCGCCATCTTCGCGGCCAGCGACCAGATGGCCTTCGGGGTGTACGAGGCGATCCGTCGGCACGGCTCACGGGTGGCCGACGACGTCAGCGTGGTCGGCTTCGACGACCTGCCGGAGGCCCGCTGGGCCTCGCCGCCGCTGACCACGGTCCGGCAGCCGCTGGTCGAGATGGGGCGGCTCGCCGCCCGCACCGTGCTGCGGCTCGCCCGGGGTGAGCAGATCGAGTCACCCCGGGTGGAGCTGGCCACCGAGCTGGTGGTGCGGGACAGCTCGGCGGTCCCGTCCGGGCGTCGCTGAGTCGACCGGCCCCCCTTTCAGTCGGGTTCCGGAAGTTTCGGCGTCGGCAGGGCGCTGGACGTGGCGGCGAGCCGGGCGGCCTGCCGGCGGCGGCGGGCCAGCAGGACCGCGCCTCCGGCGACCACCAGGACGCCCGCCGCGGCGGCCGGCGTGCTGCCCGGCCACCCGCCGGCACCGCCGGTGGCCGTCCCGTTCAGCCCCGCGCCCCCGGCGAGCGCCGACGCCGCCACCGTCGCCGACGGGCTCGCGGACGTCGTCTCGCCGGGACGGACCAGCCGGCCCACCGACGCGTCGCGGGGCAGGGCGAACCCCCAGTCGAGCAGGGCGGCGCCCTGCTGCCAGCCGCGTTGGGTGGGGATCTCCGCGCCGAGCAGGGTCACCACCAGCCGCCGGCCGCCCCGCTCGGCCGCCCCCACGTAGGTGTGCCGGGCGACGTCGGTGAAGCCGGTCTTGCCGCCTAACGCCCCCGGGTAGTGGTCGAGCAGCTGGTTGTCGTTCTGGATCTGGAACGGCTTCTCGTGCAGGGCCGGCTGGCCGGGGATCTCCGCCACCCGGGTCGCGGTGTACCGGCGGAACGCCGGATCGGCGAAGCAGGCCCGGGCGATCAACGCCAGGTCGTACGCGCTGGTGAACTGGCCGGGCCCGTCCAGGCCGGACGGGGTGACGGCGTGGGTCTGGAGCGCGCCGAGCCGCCTGGCCTCCTCGTTCATCGCCCGCACCCCGCCGGCCAGCCCGTCGGGGCCCCCGCCGAGCCGGGCCAGGGCGTTGGCCGCCTCGTTGCCGGACTTCAGCAGCAGTCCCAGCCAGATCGTCTCGATCCGGTACCGGCCGCCCTCGGCCAGGCCGACCGCCGAGCTGCCCGGCTCGATGGCCAGGTCCCCGGCGGTCAGGGTGACCTCCCGGTTCGGGTCCAGCCGCGGCAACATGGTGGCCGCGAGCAGCAGCTTCTGCACGCTCGCCGGGCTGGCGTACTCGTGGGGGCCGCACCCGCCGAGCACCGCGCCGCTGTCCAGGTCGGCGACCACCCACGAGGTCGCGGTGACCGGCGGCGGCGCGGGCGCCGACGGGGGCGTCACCAGGCCGGCGGTGGCCAGCGCCGCACCACCGACGGCCCGGGCGGCCGGGTCGGGCATGGGCGGCGGCTGCGGTGGCGGGGTGGCCGGGGCGGGGACGTTCGGGCACGGCGGCCCGGCGGCCAGCCGGCCGGCCCTGCCCGGCGCTCCGGTCCGGACCTGAGCCAGGGCGGGGTTCGGTGTGCCCGCCCTGGACCGGGCCAGGGCGGGCGCCGGCAGCGTCGACACCGGGGCGAGGAGGGCGGCGGCCAGCGCCGCGGACAGGCCTCTCATGGTCGCCGAGGCTAGCCACGCCGACACGGACGGGTTGCCTGCTCAGCCGTTCGCGTCCGGCCGCCGTTGTCAGCGGGTAGGGTGCCGCCCACCCGGAGCCGGGCGGCCCGCACGCCGGGCACGCCACCGTCGCCCGCCCGCGCCGAGCGCCAGCCCGGTCGCGACGACCGCCAGCAGCAGCGCCGCCCGGTCCAGCACCGGTCGTAGCGGGGCCGCCGAGACGCGTACCGGGGCGGCGGTGGACGCACCGGCCGGGACGGTCCACGGGTGGGTGTCGGTGACCGGGGGCAGGCCGTCGCGGAGCACGGTCACCCCCACCCGCCACCGGCCGGGGCTGTGGATGTCGTCCACGGTCACCACCCAACCGTCGCCGGTGCGCGTGACCGGATGCACCGCCCGTTCCCCGTTCGGGCCGGTGAGCAGCAGCGACACCCCGGTCACCGGGCCGGGGGCCGGGCGGCGGGTGTCGTCGACGCCGACGCTGACGATGTTGCGTCCGGGCCGGTTCGGCCGCAGGGCCACGGTGTCGACCAGGTCGGACATCTGGCCGGTGACCTGCGGCTCGGCGCCCGCGACGGCGGTCGGCGGGAACGCCGGCCCCCGGCCCGGACCGGCGGCGGCGAGCGCCCCGGCCAGGCCGAGCGCGACGGCGAGCAGAGCGGCCTCGACGCGCAGCCCGCGCCGGGGCAGGTCGGTACGGCGCAGCCGCCGGGCGGTCCGCGCGCCGAGCAGCCCGGCCCCGACGGCCACGGCGACCTTGGCCACGAGCAGCAGCCCGTACGGGGAGCCGACCAGGGCGTCCACCGAGGCCACCTGCGGGCCGGTGAGCAGCAGCCCGGTGACGACCAGCAGGGCGAGGCAGGCCACGGCGAGGGTGGCGAAGGCCCGCAGCAGGGCGCGTACCTGCGGCGCACGGTCGGGGGCGTGCCGCAGCAGGGGCACCAGGGCCAGGGCGGCGGCCAGCACACTGCCCGCCCAGCCGCCGGCGGCGAGCACGTGCACCCCGCCGACCAGGGCGGTCCGCCAGGGGCCGCCCATCGGGTGACCGAGCAGCGCGGTGCCGGCGGCCGCCGCGACCGCCCCGAGCGCGCCGACGACCACGGTCACCGGCACCCGGCGGGCCGGGCGACCGGTCATCGGCGCGCCCGACGCACGATCGACCCCGGCGGGCGGGAGTACGTCCGGCGGGACGACGGGTGACGGGCCGTGGGCGATTCGGCGGGCGGCGAGCAGCGCCACCACCACCAGCGCGGCCGTGCCGGCCTCGCGGAGCAGCCAACGACCGCTGGTGAGCTGCGTGGCCAGCAGGCGCCACCGGTCGCCCGTCCCGGCCAGCTGGACGGCCAGCAGCAGGGGCGCGGCGAGCAGGGCGACGATGCCCGCGTACCCGGCGACGATGAGCAACCGGCGGCGCGGCGCGAGCGCCGCCGGGTCGGCGCGGCGGGTGCCGGCGGCGTGCAGCGCGGCGAGCGCGGCACCGCCGAGCAGCACCGACAGGCCGAGCAGGCCGACGGCGCGGGCGGCGGTCTCCCGGGGGCCGGGGCCGACCGGGCCGGCCACGCCGGCGGCGGTGACCTGCCGGCCGACGCCGAAGACCAGGGTGCCGCGGGTGGTGTGCAGGTCGTCGGAGGAGAGCGTCCGCCAGGAGACGTGGTACGTGTTGGGTGGCAGCGCGGGCAGCCCGGCGACCAGGGTGACCGGTTCCTCGCTGTCGGCGTCCTCGGCGAGCGGCGCGCCGTCGGTGTCGCGCAGCGCCAGCCCGGTCACCGCCCAGTGCCGGCCGTCCCCGTCGACCAGGCCGACCCGGGCGGCGGCGAGTTCCACGTGCTCGGTAAAGGCCAGGGTCAGCGTCTCCGGCGCCCGGTCCAGGACCGCGCCGTCGGCCGGCGCGCTGCTGGCCAGGTAGGCGTGGGCCTGCGCGGGCGCGGGTCCGGCCAGCACCGTCAGGGCGGCGACGCCGACGGCGAGCAGCAGCCGGCCGATCCGGGGCACGCCGGTCACCGCACCGGCACGTGGGCCAGGCGGCGCTGGCCCGACGTGATCTCGATGGTGTCGCCGCGTCGTACCGCGCCGTCCTTGTTCAGGTAGAGCAGGTAGTAGCTCTGGCCGGGGCGCAGCTCGTGGCCCTGCTTCATCAGCGCCGCCCGCCAGGCCAGCTTGCCGGAGCGCTCGTTGCGCAGCCGGGGCGGATGCTTCGTGTCGTTCTGGAAGGCGGACGCCTTCTGGGTGTCCAGCACCAGGTAGCGCAGCTCCACCAGGCCGCCGTCGCCCACCACGGCCGCCTGGGTGAAGCGGACGCCCAGGGCGGCCTCCAGCTGCCCGTCGTGCGGGACCGTGTAGCCCGGTCGGGCGGCGGCGTACCCGCCGAAGCGGACGATCGAGATCGCGACCAGCGCCAGGACGAGCAGCGGGAGCACCAGCCGGCCAGGGCGGGGACGGGGGATGCGGAACGGGATCGCGGCCATCGTCGGGCCTCCTCGGGGGACGGTGGAGCCGGGCGGTGACCCGGCCCCACGTGGCGTCAGGGTGCGGTGTAGCGGGTGGAGGCGTAGTTGTCGAAGCTCAGCGAGCCGGTGGTGGTGGCGGTGCGGGCGACCAGGCCCAGCGCCGCCGACTCCACGGTCCGGCCGCTGGTGTCGCCGGTCAGCGTGCCGACGGAGACGGTGCCGACCTTGAGGGTGGCCGACCCCGCGGTGGCCGAGGCCCAGTCCAGCCGGACCGTGCCGCCGTTCGCGGCCACCCAACCGGTGTACGTCCAGCCGGCCGGCCGCAGCAGCCCGAGCCGGAACTGGTTGGTGGTGCCGTTGCGCCGGTACTGGACGACGGCCACCGCCGCGCCCGACGCGTTGGTCAACTGCTCGACGGTCACCACGGCGGTCTGCGGGTTGAAGGTGCCCAGAACGACGTCCGCCCTGGTGTGGATGGTGCGTTCCGCGGCCGGGGTGTCGTCGACGGCGTACCCGACGGTGCCGGCGACGAGTTGGCCGGTGCCGGCCGACACCGTGCCGACCACCCGGGACCAGGCGCTGGTGCCTGTGGTGAACGCGTCGGCGAAGATCGCGTCCGGCGGGTCGACGGCGACGGTGACCGCGCCGGCCGTACCCCAGTTGCCCAGCGCGTCGCGGGCGCGGACCCGCAGGGTGTGGTTGCCGGCGCTGAAGCCGTTGAGGGCCACCGTGGCGGTGACGGCCGTGCCGGCGACCGTCATGGGACGGCCGTGGCCGACGCCGGGGTCGGCGCCCTCGTACCACTCGGCGGTGGTGACCGCGGAGGCCGCGTCGACGGCGGTGGCGCTCAGGGTGAGTGTCGCCGCCCGGGCGGTCGGGTTCGGGGTGGCGGTGACCGCGGTGACCACCGGTCCGGCGCGGTCCAGGGTGAAGGTGACCGGGGCCAGCGGGCCCCAGTTGCCGGCGCTGTCGCGGGCGTGCACCAGCACCTGGTGGGCGCCGTCGGCCAGCCCGGTCAGCTCGGTCAGCGGCAGCAGCCCGTAGGTGTTCTCGGTGGCGCCGTTGAACGACCCGTCGAGGGCGACGAAGGTGAACCCGGTGCCGTCGGCCCCGGCCACGTCGAGGAAGCCCTCCGCCGCGCTGACCACCGAGTGCACCCCGCCCGCGGTGGGGTCGGTGAACGCGGCGTTGATGCGCAGGCCGGTCGGGTCGGACGCGGAGCCCTGCCGCCCGTCGGTGGTGGCCGGGTCGACCGCGCCGGAGAGCAGGGTCGGCACGGTCCGGTCGACCACCAGGTCCGCGGTGGCGTACGGGCCCCACAGGCCGAACGAGTCGCGGGTGTGCACGAGCACGGTGTGCCGTCCCTCGGCCAGGGCGGCGGCCACCACGGCCGGGACGGTGCCCGACTCACCGGTGGCGGCGGCGCCCGGGTTGGCCAGGGCGAGCGGGGTGCCGGTGCCGTTGCCGCCGGTGGTGTCCACGAAGTATTCGGCGGCGGTGACGGTGCCGCCGAGGCCGGAGTCGTCGGCGGAGGCGGCGATCGTGATGTCGCCGGTGCCGGTGGTGGGGGTCGGGGTGAGCGTCACGCCGGTGGTGACCGCCCCGGTGACCGCCAGGTTGAGGGTGGTGCTGCCGACCACTCCCCAGTTGCCGGCGGCGTCGTGGCCGCGTACCCAGATGGTGTGCCGGCCCTGGGTGAGGGTGGTGAGCAGGTCGGCGGGGAGGGTGGCGGTGGCCCCGGTGACGGTCGGGCCGGCGCCGAAGCCCGCGCCGGTGAACGCCAGGCCGGTGCCCTCGGCGATCCGCAGGTCGTCGACGACCGCCTCGGCCCGGTCCACCACCGAGTTGCCGTTGCGGGCGTCGGTGAAGTCGGCGGTGACGGTCACCGTGTCCCGTACGCTCGCCGGATTCGGGGCGGCCCGCACGTTGCCGGCCGTCGGCCCGACGTGGTCGCCGCTGTCTGCGGGCGGGTTGGTGTCCAGGAAGGTCAGCATGCCGCCGAAGGCCTGCTGCGGGCTGACGCCGGTGACCGTGACGCCGTAGCGCTGGCCGGCGTTGTTGAGCTGCCCGCCGGACTCGGCGAGGGCGAAGCGCCGCCCGTCCGGGCCGGCCGGAACGGCGACCACGGCGTCGACCGCCTGTCCGGGTTGCAGCGGCACGGTCACCGCCGCCTCCGGGTACGCGGCCGGCCGGGCGTCCTGCCCGACGATCGCCTGGTCCAGGCCGAACAGGGTCATCGGGTGCGGCTGCACACCGGCGGCGACGTAGCGCAGCAGCACGCGCCGGCCGACGTCGGTGGCGATCACGTCGGTCTCCGGGAACGCCTTGCCGTTGATCAGCCGGTACTTCGGCGCGTAGGCGCGCAGGTCGTAGCTGAGCGGGGCGGCGTTGAACGCCGGGTCCACCTCGGTGAGCACCAGCACCGCCTCGTCGTCGTAGACGCTGGTGGAGTCGCCGTACGCGCTGGGCCGCCCGCCGGCCGCGGGGGCGCGCACCACCAGCGCCCCGACCAGGCCCATGGCGACCTGCCGGGCGCCGAGGGCGGTGTGGCCGGCCTCGTACAGGTAGGTGCCGGGGCGGGTGGCGGTGAAGGTGTAGCTGCGGGTTCCGCCGGGCGCCGCGCCGGTGCGGTCCGGGGCGAGCCCGGTAACCGCCGGGAAGGCCAACGACAGGGCGTCGGCGAGTCCGTTGTGCACCGTGACGGTCACCCGCTGACCCTGGTCGACCACGAGCACCGGACCGGGCAGGGTGGCCGGCGCGGTGTCGGCGCCGGCGAACCCCCAGATCGGCACGGGTGCCGACGCGCCGGGCAGCACGACCGTGCCGGGCTTCGCCCACACGTCGCAGGTGGCCGTGCCGTCGCCGAGCCGGCAGCCGGTCTGCGGCAGCACGCCCTGTGGCGGGGCGGGGTCACCGGTCAGGGTCGCCGCCCGCCCGGTGGGTGTCGCGGCGGGTGGGGCCGCGGCGCGGGCCGGCGCCGGGCCGAGCGCCAGCAGCGCCACCGCCACCCCGGCGAGCAGCCGACGCGTACGGGTCGATCTCATCGTCGCCCTCCCCTGCCTGGTCACGCCGGGCACCCGGCGGGCGGGTCGATGCGGATCAGCGTCATCATCCCGCCGAAGCTCGCCCCGTAGTTGGTGGCCTGTTCCAGCGCGTGACTGTGCGCCACGTGGTAGTACTCGCCGCACTCGTTGTTCTGCACCACGCCGGGCGGCAGCTCCCCGGGCGTCCCACCGAGGTACGGGTTCTCCGCGAACCAGGTCTCCGGGCCGGGGCCGACGATCTGGTCCTGCAACGAGGGCAGCGGCACCGGGATCGGATTGCCCTGCGGGTCCCAGTGCTCGGCGTCCTTCCAGATCATCAGGGTGTCGACGGTCTGACCCGGTGAGACGTCGATGAGGAAGTTGGAGAAGGAGAGGTCCTGCCCGGTGGGGCCCTGCGCGGGCCGGCCGTCCCGGGCGATCAGCTGCTCGTCGCTGCCGTGCGGGTGGAACGGGTAGGCCACCGATCCGGCGTTGAGGTAGCGGATCAGCGCCGGCTTCGGGTTGCCCACCGGGTCGTACGGGCGTATGTGGATCAACGCCCCGTACGGCTGGGCGGGCAGCCACTCGGCGTGGTTGGGGGCGATGGTGTCCGGCATGCTGCGCCCGTTGATGGTGAAGTAGCGGGCCTTGTACCTCGTGAAGTCGTACGCCCGCCTGCGTTCGACGGCCAGGTGCAGGTCCGGGTCGATCTCGCCGAGCAGGTAGAGGTACTCGTGGTCGGGGTCGAACGCCGAGTCGGCCCGGTCGTTCTCCCGGTCCGGGTGGCCGGTGGGGCGGACCACGAGGGCGCCGTAGAGCCCCATCTGCACCTGCTTCTGGATGTCGGTGCCGGACTGGTAGAGGTAGGTGCCCGGCGGGCCGGCGGTGAAGGTGTAGGTGACCGCGCCGGTGTTCGCCGCGGCGGTGGTGGTCAGCGAGGTGAGGGTGCCGCTGGCGTCGGTCTCGGGCTGGGCCGGCCGCCCGTCGGCGAGCACCTGGGCCTGGCCGGGAAAGGTGATCGAGGTGGGCTCCGGCAGGCTGTTGTGCAGCACGACGGTCACCTTCGCGCCGGAGGTGACGCAGAGCGTCGGGCCGGGCAGCTGGAACTCCCCGCCGCCGGAGGCGTAGCTCCACATGTAGATCGTGTTGCCGTCGGGCATGGCCGCGTACCCGCCGGTGGCGGTGAGGTCGAAGGCGTTGTCGGCGGCGGTCCGGCACTCCAGGCCGGCGGGCGGGCTGGCGGCCACCCGGTCCGGCCCGGGGACGACGAGCACGGCGACGACGGCCGCCGCGAGCGGCACCGCGCTCAGCCGCTTCCACCGGCCGAGGTTCGCAGGAAGCATCGGTACCCCCATCTCAGGCGTTCGCCCGGGTCTGCGCCGGGAGCGTGCCGGGCGGCGAGATCCGGATCTCGGTGAGCTGGCCGCCCCGCCCGCCGCCGGCGTTGGCCAGCGACGTCAGGTCGCGGTCGTAGAGCAGGTACGTGCCGGGTTCCGGTGCGGTGAGGATGACGTCGCGGCTCTCCCCCGGTCCGATCTGCACGGTGCTGGTGACCTGGTACTCGGCGCTGCCGTCGCGGCCACGCAGCAGCGCGGCGTCCTTGCCGACCACCAGCAGGTCGACACCGTCCACGGTGAGCGTGTGGTTCTGGTAGCCGAGGTTGGCCAGCCGCAGCAGCACCCGCTCCCCCGCGTTGGCGGTGATCAGCGACGAGATCGGCTGGTAGCGCAGCCGCCCGGCGGCCGGGCTGAGCGGGTCCCCGTTGGGGGCCAGGGTGTCCGGGTGGCAGCGCCCGTTGAGGGTGAAGAAGGAGGGCTTGTAGTCGGTCCAGTCGGTGGTCTGGATGTGCGCGTCCCGGTAGTGCGCCTCCGCCCACACCTCGCCGAGCATGAAGGCGAACTCACGGTCGTAGCGGGTGGTCCCGTCCCCGTCGTTGTAGACGTACCTGCCCGGTGGCACGTCCGCGGTGCCGGCGTTCTGCGTGGGCCGGACGTAGACGACGCCGGTCATGCCCATCTGCACGTGTTCGACGTCCTCGAAGTGGCAGTGGTACATGTACGTGCCGGCGTCGTGCGGTCGGAAGAAGTAGGTGAACTCCCGGCCGATCGGCACCGAGATGGACAGCTCCGGCACGCCGTCGAAGAGCGGGATGGCGTTGCGGAAGCCGTGCCAGTGCACGGTGTGCCCGTCGACCAGGTCGGGTCGTTGCGACAGCCCGAGGTTGGACAGCTTGATCGTGATGTCGGTCTCCTGGTCGAAGCCGAGCAGCGGGGCGCTGATCTGCGCCTTTCCCCGCTGGGCGGTCACCTCCGTCGCCGACAGGCCGGTGACGTCGCGGAAGCCGAAGACGTACAGGTCGGAGCCGGCCGGGGCGAGCGGGTCCGGCCAGAACGGGCTGATCGGCGGGGAGCCCTGCGGCATGGAGACCCAGCCGTCGGTGGCGGCCAGGTGCAGGCTGGCCGTCGGGTTCGGCACCGCCCGGGGTAGCAGGGCCGCCGGCCGGCGCGGCTGGGCGTCGGAGCCGCTCTCCGGCAGGACCGCCCAGGTGCCCAGACCGGTGAGGCCGGCCAGCAGGGCACGCCGGCTGATGCTCCCCTGCCGTACGGGATCGGTCACGATCTCCTCCTCGATGGGTCGGGGTCCGGGGGCGGCCGCTGTGGGTCGACCGCCCCCGGCGTACCGGCCGGTCCCGGCCGGCCGGGTGCCGGTACGGGTCAGCGGGGCCGGCGGGTCGGGGCGAGTGGGACCACGGGCAGTTCGTCGGCGCCCGCGTCGGGGTGCGGGAGCGCCCGGGGCTGCCCGTCGATGTCGACGGGCGGGGCGACCACGGTGGTGGTGCCGTAGGTGCGGGTGAGGACGCCCAGGTCGCTGGCGGACGAGGTGGCGTCGGTGAGGTGCCAGTCGCCCATCCGGGTCAGCGGCACCTGCTGGAGCACGATCACCGCCTGCCGGAAGGTCGGGAAGGTGCGGGAGGTGAGCACCGACACCGACACCGGGAACGGGTTGCGGAACCTGGGGTCGAGGCCCACCCGGTTGGTGGCGCTCGGCGCGGTGCCGGTGGTTTCCTGCAACACCGACTCGGTCGGGGTGAGCGGTCCGACCCCGTCGGCGGAGCCCATGTCCCAGTGCCGCACCGCCTCGCCGGCGGCGGCGCCGGCCGCGCCGATGCCGGTGACCGAGACGCCGTTCCACTCACCGGCCCGGTTGTCCCAGAAGACGTTGTCGAACATCTTCGGCCTGCTGAACGTGGGTGAGCCGGCCGGCAGGACCGCCTGGAGCTGGTCGCTGTTCGCGGCGGTGGACAGGCCGGCCGGAGCGGCGCGGCCGGTGCTGGTGGCCGCCGTGGCGGTGGTCAGGTTTCCGGCCACCGTGTTGGCCACGAACCGCACGTCCGGCGCGTCGTCGAGGGCGATGCCGCCGCCCTCGTGGGTGGAGATGTTGTCCACCAGCATGTTGTCGGTCACCGTGACCGGCACGTTGCCGACCTGGAGCAGCCGGACCCCACCGCCGTCGTCGTTGGCCAGGTTCGCCTCCACCAGGTTGCGGTCGATCGTGACCGCGCCGGAGCCGGGCGACAGCTTCGTCGGGTCCGCGGGCAGCTCACCGGCGACCATCACCCCGCCGGCCTCGTCGTACGACTGGTTGAGCCAGATCCGGTTGTTGGTGATCTTCCCGCCGGCGGAGCGGCCGTAGTGGCTGATCCCGCCGCCGTACTCGGCGGAGAAGTTGCCGCAGACCGCGTTGTGGTCCACCGAGTAGCCCGCGCTGCCGGCGAAGATGCCGACGCCACCGGCCAGGTTGGTGCCGCCGTTGTCCCGGATCTGGTTGCGGGCGACGCTGACGTGGTCGTTGCCGGTGTCCACGTACGGCGTGCCGATCCGGACGCCGCCCGCGTACGCGCCGCTGTTGGCGGCGATCACGTTGTCGGTGATCTGCGCATAGTGCAGCTGGGAGTGCAGGTAGACACCGCCGCCCTGGGTGATCAGCGCGCCGTCCGCGCCGACCGGGGTGTGCACGCTGCCGTTGGCGTTGACGTTGCCGGGGAAGTCGGACTGGTTTCCGCCGGTGATCCGGAGACCGGACACGGCCGGGGCGTTCAGCCGGGTGAACTGGTTCTCCCGGGCCAGCAGGGTTACCACGGCGCCGTCGGGTACCTCCGCCGGTGCGGCGTGCGGGGTGGACCGGACCAGGTCCACCCAGGCCGCGCCGGCCGGGTTGTCGATGCCGAAGCCCCGCCCGTCGAGCACCGACCCGGGGACGTACGTGCCGTCGGCGTACCGGCCGCCGGGGCCTACGCCGCGCAGCCACACCGAGGAGTGCACGACCACGTTCTCGTAGTAGGCGCCGTACGGGTTGTCGGTGCCGGCGACGTGCGGCCAGACCGCGACGACGGCGGTGCCGCCGGCCCGGCTCGCCGCCTCGAGCGCCGCCTGGACGGTGGCGTACGTGGTCTCCCCCGGCCGGACCGCCGAGGCGGGCGGGTTGACCTGGAGCACCCGGGGGTTGCCGCGGCTGCCGGTGCCCGCGCCGTTGCCGACGATCTGGAGGGTGAGTCCGTCGACGGTCTTCTGGCCGTTGGCGGCGGTCACGCTGAGCACCGCCGCGCCGTGGGTCAGCTCGTCGGTCGGGTTGTCGCGGTTGGTCAGGGTGAGGGTGATCCGCCGGTCCGACCAGGAGGTCACGGTGACCCGTGGCGCCTCGGTGGGGTCGGCGAAGCCGGTGACGTCGACCCGCCCCGGGGTGGTGCCGAAGCCGCTGCCGGTCAGGGTGAGCTGCCGGTTCGGGTCGTTGCCGCGCAGGATCGGCCGGGAGGCGGCGTAGACCTGCGGGACGTCGGCGGCCGGGTCGCAGACCACGGCCCCGAGCTGCCCGGAGTCACCGCCGATGGCCACCGCCGCGACCTGGGTGGGCGCGGTGTCGGTCACCGTGTACAGGCCCGGCCAGGCCTGGAAGTTGGTGGCGATGGTGCGGTAGCGGGGGTTCCAGTTGGCGTTGAGGTGCCCCGGCTGGCCGGGGTCGTTGCCGACGAAGCGGTACATGTTCGGGCACGGCCCGGCCGGCAGCGGGCAGTTGTACGTGCTGGTCGACGGCTCGATCGCCTCGTACATGCCGTTGAAGTCGGTGTCCACCGTGTCCACCAGCCGGCCCGCCCAGTCGTAGAGGCCGACCGGGACGTCCGGGAGGCCCTCCGCCTCGCCGAAGTTGCTGCTGCGCTTGTCCCGGGTGAGGCCGAGGTCGTTGATGACCAGCCCCCAGAAGTGGGTGGGCAGCGGGACCGGGGTGAAGAGGTTGAAGTTGGGGGCGCTGGCCTGCCCGGCGCGCACCTCGACCAGCTTGGTGTCGCACAGTGGGCGCGACTGGCCCTCGAACGGGCTGCCCCCGGCGTCGCGGAAGCCCGGGTCGGTGACGTGCACGGTGTGCAGCGCGCCGGCACAGGAGGAGGTGATGCCGTTGCCCTGCGACGGCGGCTCACCCGGGTCGGGCTGCGGGTCCGGCGGCGCCGGCTGGTCGCCGGCCTGGTCCGCCGAGGGCGGGAAGTTCTCCTGGGGCAGGAAGCCGTCGCCGGCGAAGACGTTGACGTCCTCCTCCCGGGTCGGCTGGTACATCGCGCCACCGCCGACCGGGTTGTCCGGGCTCTCCACCGCGACCAGGTAGTCGTCGGGCGGCAGCGGCTGGGTCTGCCCGTCGGGCAGCGGGGCGTAGAGCGGCAGGTCGTCGTCGGGGCCCGGGTTGGCCGGGTCGCCCGGCGGGATCAGGTTCAGCTTCGAGTCGGCGAAGGCGTAGTTGCCGTTGACGGTCTGCCCGAAGTTGGTCGGGTCGTTGTCCGTGGGCGCGGCCTGGAAGCCCATCATCGGGGCCTCCACGCACATCTGGTTCGCCTCCCGACCGAATTCGGGCAGGGCCTGCTGGTCGGTCAGCGGCCGCCCGTCGAACATCCGCGCGGTGCAGCCACGCCCGGGCTGCCAGGTCTCCGAGGTGTACGCGTCGTTGAGCTCCGGCCCCTTCCGCAGCGACCCGTCCGCCTCGCGGACCGGCTCGCCGTCGGCGTCGCGCACCACCGCGTACAGGTGGACCTTCAGCCCGGGGATGCCCGGCTGGTACGGCTCGGTGACCGCGTACGCGGGGTCCAGCTCGTTGCGGGTGGTGTCGTAGGTGACGGTGCCGGCGATGCCGCCGTTCTCCGCCCCCCGGTACGGCTGCACCCCCCAGTCGACCCGGCCGGTGAGCCCGATGATGGGCAGCACGTCGACGTCGACGGCCGCGCCGAGCAGCGTGGTCGGGGTCGGCTCGTTGGGTGCCTGGAAGGTGATGCCGGTGGTCTTGTAGCGGGTGTTGAACGCCTCCAGCACCAGCCACCTGGTCAGCGGGTAAGCCTCCTTGATGGCGTAGTGCCCGGCGCTGTCGGTGACCACGCTGTTGGTGCCCTGGTCCATCAGGGAGTTGTCGCGTTCCTTGAGGACCACCGGGAAACGCGGCACGCCCTTCTCCCCCGGGTCCTGCCGGCCGTTGCCGTTGGTGTCGACGAAGACCGTGCCGGTGATCTCGGTGAACCAGCCGACCAGCGGCTTCGCCCCGACGTCGACGGTCCGCCCGCCGCTGACCGTGACGTTGAACGAATCGAGCAGCATCTCCTGCGGGCCGTCCCAGAGGGTCAGCTGGTAGTCGCCGTCGGGCACGTTCGGGATCCGGAACGAGCCGTCCGCGCCACCCCGGTCCAGGTAGACCATCCGGTCGCCGTCGCCCAGGTCGGACAGGGCCACCCAGGGCCGGGCCACCGGCCCGGCGATCTTCGCCCCGGCCACCCCGTCGGCCGGCAGCGTGACCCCGCCCTGGCCACCGACATAGGTGTACGCCTGAACGGCGGTGCCGGTGATCGCCCCGGACGCCGTGCCGGACAGCGGCGTCGGGGAGACGAACCCGAAGTCGACGTACGGCACCGGCTCACCGCCGAGGGTCTGCTCGGTGTCGTAGCCGGTGTCGCCCTCCTGCACCCAGACGTCCCAGTCGTGGCCGCCCTCCAGGGTGGTGGTCTGCACCCAGCTGCGTCCGCCGGGCGCGACGACCTGCGCCGCGTACCGGTCGGGGCCGAGGTTGGGGATGGTGATGTCGCCGTCGGCGTCGCTGCGGCAGCCGGTGGACTCCTCCGCGATCACCGGTCGGCCGTCGTCGTCGAAGACGACCCGACCGGTCGGGTGGTCGGCGTCCGGCGCGGTGTGCGCGTACCGCGTGCACAGCGGGTTGCCGTAGTAGTCGACGGTCACCTCGCCCATCACGTCGGCCAGGTGCGCGGTGAAACCGGCCAGCCCGTGCTCCGCGCCGACCTCGTACGTGCCGTCGACCGGCGCGGCGTCCTCGAAGACGCGCAGCCGCACGGTGCCCAGCGGCAGCGGGTACGGCTGCATGCCGACGCTCACGTCGGTGGTCCGGCCCGGCGTCACGGTGAAGTGCTCTCCGTCGATCTTGTAGCCGTCGGCGGTGACCGAGATCAGGTAGCGGCCGGCGGGCAGGCCGTCCAGCGGCGTACCGGCGGCCAGGGTGTCCTGGTCGCCCTGGGCGACCACCGGCACCGCACCGGGGGTGTTGCGGATGGACGGCCAGCGGCAGTGGTCGGCGAAGTCCGGCGCGCTGGCCACCCCGGCGCGGGCCGGCAGGCAGTGCTCCGGGGCGTCGTGCGGGTCGCCGGAGTCGTCGGCGGTGATCAGCCAGTGGTAGGCGGACACCGGGTCGCCCCGCTGGACCTGCGGTCGCGGCCCGACCGTGCGGGCGCTCACCACGGCCAGGGTGATCGCGCCGGTGGTCGGTTCGGCGGCGGCCGGTCGCGGCGGTACGACGATCCCGACGAGCAGCAGGCAACAGGCGGACACGAACCAGCGCGGCCAGGTGGAACGACGCGGCATGCCCTCACCCCCTCGGTCAGCGGTGGCCCGCCGCGACGGTGCGCGGCCGGGCTGGTGTGAGGAGCATGGGTGGCGGTGGCGGGTCGACGACCGTTCATGACGACGCCGTCATCGGAGCGTCATCCTCGGGCGACCGCACGTGTCGCATCTACGACAGGAACTGTGCCCCGTTCGGCGGAAGCGTGAACGAACGCGAGGGGAGCTTCATATAGACGCCAGAAAGTCACCGACGGCTGTGGGGGCACGGTGGGACGGGTACTGGTGATCGAGGACGACGAACGGATCGGACGACTGGTCACCCGCGCGCTGGAGGGCGGTGGCCTGCTGACCGAGCGGGCGTCCTCCGGCAGCGCCGGGCTCGACGCGGCGCTGCGCCGCGACTACGACCTGGTGGTGCTGGACCTGATGCTGCCCGGCCTGGACGGGCGCCAGGTGCTGGACCAGTTGCGCGAGCGGCGACCGGAGCAGCCGGTGCTGGTCCTGTCCGCCGTGCCGGAGATCAGCACCCGGGTCGCGGTGCTGGAGGCGGGCGCCGCCGACTTCCTCGGCAAGCCGTTCGCGGTGGCCGAGCTGCTGGCTCGGGTCCGGGCCCGGATGCGCCCCGCGCCCGGCGGGGACGGCGGCCGGTGGCTGCGGATCGGGCCGGTGCAGCTCGACCTGCACCGGCGGCGGGTGACCGTCGACGGCGTCCGGGTGGAGCTGCCACTGCGGGAGTTCCTGCTGCTACAGCACCTGATGACCCGCGCCGGCCGGCCGTGCAGCCGCGACGAGCTGCTGGCCGACGTGTGGGGGTTGCACTTCGACCCGGGCAGCAACGTGGTCGACGTGTCGGTGCGCCGGCTGCGCGGTCGACTCGACCGGCCCGACCGGATCGAGACCGTACGCGGCGTGGGCTATGCGTACGCCACCGACTGACCGCCTGCTGACCTGGATCTGGATCGTCTTCGCCACCGTCAACGTGGCGCTGATGTGGTTCCTGCCGGGCGAGGAGACCGTCCCGTTCCACCTGGTCTGGATCAGCCTGGCGCTGGTCTACGGCTTCACCACCTGGCGGCTGTCCCGGATGGTCGCGGCGCTGGCCGCCGTGACCACCACCACCGGGGTGATCCTGGCCCACCACGCGGCCGTCGGCGAGATCCGCTGGGAGGAGACCGCCGAGGAACCGCTGATGGCGGTGATCTTCATCGTGATGGCCTGGCACGTGCACCGCCGACACGTGCTGCTGCGCCAGATGCGGGGCCTGCGGGAGTCCGAGCGGGATCGCGCGCACCAACGGGAACTGCTGGTCCGGCTCGCCTCGCACGAGCTGCGGACCCCGCTGACCATCGCCCGCGGCTACACCGAACTGCTGCGCAGCACCCACGACGAGCCGTCGACGGTGGAGGACACCACGGTGGTCCTCGACGAGTTGGACAAGGCCACCCGCATCGCGCACCGCCTGGTCACGCTGATGCAGCTGGAGCAGCAGCCCCAGGCCCGGCTGGTCGACCTCGACGCGGAACTGGCCCGGATCGCCCGCCGCTGGGCGCCGGCCGCCGACCGCGACTGGTCCTGCCGGTCGGCCGTCGGCCAGAGCCGGGTCGACCCCGAGCGGCTGGAGGCGGCCCTGGACTGCCTCATCGAGAACGCGGTGAAGTTCACCGCGGCCGGTGACCGGATCGCGCTGGTCGGCCGGCGCGACGCCGACGGGTGGACGGTGGAGGTGGTCGACTCGGGCGCCGGCATCCCGCCGGAGGTCGTACCCCGGCTCGTCGACGGCCGGCCGGGGCGGCCCACCGCCACCGGCACCGGTCTGGGGCTGGCCATCGTGCGGGCGGTCGCCGGGGCGCTCGGCGGCCGGGTGGTGGTGGGCGCCGGGCCGGACGGCGGCGCCCGGGTCGGCCTGTGGGTGCCCGAACGCGAGCCGGCCGGTACGCCGCGGCCGGGACCGGTCCGGCCGCGGTCGCCCGGCGGCCCGGCCACCCAGGCGGAACCGGACCGGCCGACCCGGAGGCCGGCCGGCCTGCGGCACCCGGTGCGCAGCGTCGCGGACGGTGAACGGGGCGGGACGCGGCAGGTGTCGTGACGAGGAGGGTGGGGTAGCCCGGGGGGAAGGACATCGAAGGAGGAGCCATGACCGACCCCCGATACGCCCCGCTCGGCCTCGCCGTCACCGGAGACCTCACCGAGGACGCCGGCGAGCGCGACGGCGGTCCCGTCGTCGGCGCCGACGACGCCCGGGCCGACGCGGCGAACGCCGGCGCGGACACCGACCTGACCGGCGCCACCCGCGACTCCGACGGCACGCCGGTCGGTGCGGCCGACGCCGACGCCGACCGGGCCCGGGCCGCCGGCGAGGAGCCGCTCCGACCGTGACCACGCCCCGGGGGGCGGCCGGACCGGCCGCCCCCGGGCACCGGTGGGTCGGCGGGGCCGCCGGATCAGCGGGCGGCCGGTGCCGAGCCGCCGGCCAGCCGGACCCCCGCCACGATGGCCGCCCCGGCGACCAGGAGCAGCGGGATCCGCGCCCCACCGAGGGAGAGCGTCTCGTGGAAGGCGGTCACCCCGATCAGCACACCGGCCACCGGCTCGGTCAGGGTGAGCGCGGTCAGCGGGGCGGCGATCCGACCACTCTGGAACGCGTTCTGGTTGAGCTGCACGCCGAGCAGGGCCACCAGCACCAGCGCGGTCAGGCGGGGATCGGTCAGCAGCGCCAGCGGATTGCCGTGGACCCCGGCGGCCACCGCCTTGAGCAGGGCGGCGGCCATCCCGTACAGCACTCCGGTGGCGACTCCGAGCAGGGCACCCCGGGCCGCGCCCGTGCTCGTCCGGGCCGCCAGGAGGCACAGGGTCACCACGCCGCCCACCCCCGCCGCCACCCACCACCAGGCGGCGGCGCTCGGGGCGTCGACCCCGGCGTGGGGGTCGGCGACGACCAGGAAGCCGATCAGCCCGGCCAGACCGACCAGCGTCGCCACCAGGTCACGGCGTCGCGCCCGCCGCCGGTTCCAGGCGGCCTCCAGCAGGACGGCCATGAAGAGTCCGGTGGCCATCAGCGGCTGCACGACGGCCAGCGGCCCGTACCGCAGCGCGAGAGCCTGGGCCAGGGTGCCGATCACGTCCGGGACCCAGCCGAGCTGCCACAACCGGGTGCCCAGCAGCCGCCAGAGCAGCCGGGGATCGAACGCCCGCCGCGCCGGCTGCCGCTTCGCCGCGCGCTCGTGCATGGTGGTGGAGAGAGCGAAGGCGAACGCCGCCACGAGGGCGGCCAGCACCGCGACGATCACCGGTCGAGGGCCCGCTGCTCGCCCAGCGGTCCCACCGCCCAGCCCTGCCGCCGGCAGTGGGCGAGCAGCCGGGGCAGCGCGGCCAGGCTGGACCGCCAGGCGCCGGGGGCGGCCGTGCAGTCCGAGTCGTGCAGCAGGATCGTCCCGCCCGACCCGAGCCCCGCCCGGACGGTGTCGTGGACGCTGTCGCCGGTGGCCGTACGGGTCCAGTCCCGACCCCAGCAGGTCCAGAGGACGGGCCGCAGGTCCAGTCGGCGTGCCGCCAGCAGTGCGGCGCCGGTGAGCACCCCGTACGGGGGTCGGAAGAACAGTGGCCGGCGGCCGGTCACGGCCGTCACCAGGTCGCGGGTGCGGGACAGCTCCCGCCAGGTCGCCACCGGCCCGCGCAGCAGCAGGTTGCGGTGCTCCCACCCGTGTACGCCGACCTCGTGCCCCGCGGCGACGATCCGCCGGCCCAGGTCCGGGGAGCGTTCCAGCATCGACCCGAGGACGAAGAAGGTCGCCCGCACGGAGTGCTCGGCCAGCACCGCCAGGAACCAGGGGGTCGACTCCGGGTCCGGGCCGTCGTCGAAGGTCAACGCCACCCGACCCGAGCCGACGCCCCCGTTCAGCCCAGGCAGGCACCACGACCGCAGCCCGGGCAGGGCGGTGAGGGCCGGGGCGACCTGCGCCGCGGCGAGGGAGACGGCGGCGGTCCGCAGCACCGGGCCCGCCCGGTGGAGCGCGGAGGCCCAGGGCAGCGCCACGCCCGGGTGCGGCCTCACCGGCGGCCGATCCGGGTCAGGGCCGCCGACTGGGCCACGGCGACCAGCACGGCCATCGCGTCACCCACGATGTCCGCCAGCGCGGTCACCAGGGTGCGGACCCGCCCGGCGGGCGCCGGGGCCACCGGGGGCGCGGCGGCCAGCTCGGCTACCAGGCGGGCCGGATCGGTCGGGCCGGCGCTCACCCGGCCCGGCGGCGCCACGGGTCCACGGTGAGCGGAGCCGAGCGGCGCCGGGTCGTCGTCGAACGCGGCGGCCAGCGCGTCGAACGCCGGCCGCAACTGCTCCGGCGCGGGCACCCACCGGGTCAGCCCGTGTCGGGCCAGCACCGAGGCGTTGGCCCGGCCGTGCCCCGGGATCGGCCGGTAGGTGACCACGGGCAACCCGCTGGCCAGCGCCTCCTGGCAGGTCAGACCGCCGGCGTTCTCCACCACCAGGTCGACGGCGCGCATCAGCGCCGGCATGTCGTCGACCCAGCCGAACACGTGCTCGTGGTGGCGGAGCAACCGTTCCCGCAGCGTCTCGTTGCGTCCGCAGACCACCACCGGCCGGACCCGACCGGTCCCGGCGACCTCGGCCACCGTGGTCTCCACCTCGCCGGCACCCCAGGCGCCCGCCACGATCAACGCCAGCCGGCCGTCGCGGGGCAACCCGAACCGGTCCCGCGCCCGGGCCCGGTCCTCGGTCGGCGGGGTGGCGAAGGCGGCCGGGACCAGCGGTTGCACCTCCCGCAGGCACACCGGGTCCGACACGTCGCGCAGCTCGGCGTGGCGCAGCGCGCAGTACACGTCCACGCCCGGTGAAACCCAGGTCGGGTGGACCACGAAGTCCGTCACGTAGGTGACCACCGGCACCCGTAGCCGGCGGCGCATCGGCCCGAGCAGCTGGTTGGCGAAGGGGTAGGTGGTGACCACCACCCGGGTGTCCGGCGGGATGCGGCGGCGCATCCGGCGACGGACCGGGCGCAGCAGGGCCCGGACCAGCGCCACCGGGGCCCGGGAGCGGCTGGTGACGGTGAACAGCGCCTGGTAGCCCCAGGGCAGCCAGCGCAGGATCCCCCGGTACGCCTCCCGGAACGCCCAGCCCACCGGGGCCGGGAACGTGTCCAGCAGGTTCACCCGGTCGACCAGGAAGCCGTGCTCGCGCAGCCGCCGGGACAGCTCGGCGGCCGCGGTGTCGTGGCCGGCGCCCACGTCGGCCGACACCACGACGACCCGGCCGCGGCCCTGCTCCCTCATCCGCCGCGCATTCCCAACGCCGGGTGATCCAATCCGGTCACCTGCCGGCCGCAGGTCACACCAGGTTCCGGCGCACCAGCAGCCGCAGCGCGACGTACCCCGGCACCACCGGGATCCAGAAGCTGGCCAGCCGGTAGACCAGCACGCCGGCCACCGCCGTCACCACCGGTATCCCGGCCAGCAGCAGACCGGAGACCAGGGCCGCCTCGGTGGCGCCGAGGCCGCCCGGGGTGGGGGCCGCCGTGGCCACCCCCTCCCCCACGATGCACACCAGCACCACCGCGGGCACCGGCGCCAGCGCCACCGGCAGCCCCACGGCCAGCAGGGCGAACCAGAGACAGGCGCCGTAGGAGAGGGTGAGGCCGACGCTCACCAGGATCAACCGGCGGATCCGCCCGCTGTGCCGCAGCACCCGTACCGCGTCGGCGACCTGGTGGCGCGCGGACCGTATCCGGGCGCGCAGCCGGGGCACGGCGAGCGCCGCCGCCACCAGCGCCAGCACCCCCGACGCGACCAGGAGCACGGTCGTGGACCGGGTGGCCGCCACGGTGAGGTGGCGGCCGGTGGTCCGGGCGAACGGCAGCAGCACCGGCAGCAGCAGGACCACCGACAGGACGCCGGCCACCCGGGTCACCGCGACCGCCGTGGCCGCCGCCGGCACCGACAGCCCTCGCCGACGCAGATACCGCACGCCGAGCGCGACGCCGCCGACGCTGCCGGGCGCGACCCGGTTCGCGAAGGCGGCGGCGACCTGCACCAGCACCGTCTCCCGCAGCGGCACCCGCTCGGCGGTGGCGAGCCGCAGCGCGGCGGCGCTGAGCGGGTAGGTGGCGGCGGCGGCGAGCAGGGTGGCCGCGGCCCATCCCGGTCGGGCGTGCGCCAGCGTGTGCGCGGCGAGCCGGACCTGGGCGAGCTGGTGCAGCAGGAGGTACGCCAGCGCGCCCAGCATCACCAGCAGGAAGACGTCCCGCCGGCCGTACCGGCCCAGCCACCCCTGGCGGCCGGTAGGGCGGTCCGGGTGCCCCTCCGCTGCGGGGTGGCCGGGCAGCAGCCGGGTCAGGCCGGCCGAGAACCAGCCGACCAGCGCCCCGCCCAGCACGTCGACCGGCAGGTGCGCGCCGACGTGGATCCGGGCGAGGCCGACCGCCGCGACGGCCACCCAGACCGGCCAGCGCCACCGCCGGGGCAGGGTGGGGGCCAGCACCAGACCCAGCGCGGTCACCACCGCCACGTGGCCGGAGGGGTAGCCGTAGCCGTCGGGTACGTGGGCGGGCAGGCGGACGTCGGGCAGGTATCCGGCCGGCCGTCGGCGGGCCACCACCGACCGGATCAGCACCGCCGACCAGTAGCCCAGGTTGCCCGCGAGCAGCAGGTCCCGGGCCAGGCGGAACCGCCGGGCGGCGGTCGCCGTCGCGGCCGCGACGAGGACCGCCGGGTACGAGCCGAGGGACATCACCGCCACCAGCGCCGGGGTGAACGCCGCCGGCAGCTGGTTGAGCAGCCGGAACAGGTCGCGTTCCGCGGGTCCCGGGGGGCGGTGCCGGGCCCAGAGGCTGAGCGCGGCGAGCAGACCGCCGGACACGGCCAGGCTGAGCAGGGACGCCGGGGAGGGTCGCCGGGTCCGGGCCGTCACCCCGGGCTACCGGCCGGGCGTCGGTGGCCCGGCGCGGCCCACCGGCGCGGTCAGCGCCAGGCTGGAACGGTCCATGGGTCGACCATAGGCGCGGGCCGGGCGCGCGGACCCGGCAACCGGTCAGCCGGCCGGCGAGGTCGTACGGGCCTGGTGGGCGGTGTGGTCGCCACGCGGGTGGTCGGGCAGGGCCCGGGCTCCGGCTGCTGCACTCCCGCGCGTGGCGACGGGCGGAGGCCGGCCGCTGACCGGCCGGGTCAGGCGGCCCGGCGCCGGCCCGGACCGCGACGGCGCCGGCCCTGGTCCCGACGGCCCCGGACCAGGAACACCGTCACCAGCACGAACAACACCGCGCCCGCCCCGGCCGCCGCGGGCCACCACCGGCGGGTCCAGTCCTCGGCGGCCCGGTACGCCGCCACCGGCCCCGGGGTGTCGGCCGGGTCGGGCTCGGTCGCGGCCGGTCGCGGCGAGGCGGCCGGTGCCGCCTGTTCCGCGGTCAGCTCCCCCGGCTCCACCAGCCGGCCCACGGAGGCGTCCTTCGGCAGGGAGAAGCCCCAGTCGAGCAGGGCGGCCCCCTGCTTCCAGCCGGCCAGCGGATAACGTTCCGCGCCGAGCAGCGTCACCACCAGCCGCCGGCCGTCGCGTTGCGCCGCACCGACGTAGGTGTGCCGGGCCAGCTCGGTGAAGCCGGTCTTGCCGCCCAGCGCCCCCGGGTAGTTGTAGATGAGCTTGTTCTCGTTCTGGATCTGGAAACCGGTCTGCTTCAGCGCCGGCTGGGCCGGGATCGTCGTGTTGCGGGTCAACGCGTACCGACGGAAGTCGGGGATGGCGAAGCACGCCCGACCGATCAGCGCCAGGTCGTACGCGCTGGTGAACTGGCCCTTGCCGTCCAGCCCGGAGGGGGTCACCGCGTGGGTCTGCAACGCGCCGAGCTCGCGGGCCCTGTCGTTCATCGCCTTGACGCCGGCGGGCACCGAGCCGGCGCCGAGCCGGGCCAGCAGGTTGGCCGCCTCGTTACCGGAGTTGAGCAACAGCCCCAGCCACAGGGTCTCCACCCGGTAGCGACCGCCCTGCACCAGGCCGACCGCCGAGCTGCCCGGTTCGATGTCCAGATCGGGCCGGGTGACGGTGGCCAGTTGTTTCGGGTCGAGCTTCGGCATCATGGTCGCCGCCAGCAGCAGCTTCTGGGTGCTGGCGGGGGTGCCGTACTCGTGCGGGCCGCAGGCGCCGAGCACCGCGCCGCTGTCCAGGTCGGCGACCACCCAGGAGGTCGCGGTGAGCGGCGGCGGGCTGGGCGCCCCGGGCGGGACGATCAGCCCGGGGGTGGCCAGGGCGTCGCCGCCCACCCGCTGCGCCTCGGGCACCGCGGGCGGCGGCACCGGTCGGGGCGGCCGGTCCGCCTTCGGCGGCACCGTGTGCGGGCACGGCACCGGTGTGCCGGCCGGCGCCGCGGCGGCCCGCGGGCCGGCGACCGCCGGGACCGGCGTCGTCGTGAGTACGGCGGCGGTGACCGCGGCTGCCAGGGCCCGTCCTCTCATGGGTGAGGAGGGTAGCGGGGAAGATCGTGTGGGGGGTGACCCACCCCGGCGTGGCGGGCGATCAACCTGGCAGCGCCGTGCCACCGGAGTTGAGATGGAACGCCCGCTCCTCGGCGACCTCCCGGGCCCGCAGGAACCGGGTCGTCCACTCCGGATCGGCCTGCGGGATCCGGTCCACGACGTGCTCGTCGAGCGGGCCGCCGCCGTGGCGGGGCAGCAGCCCCACCGCGACGACCGTGTACCCGTCCCGGCCGTAGTGCACCACCTGCCACCGGGCCGAGCGGGCGGCCCGCCGGTCCACCGCCCGGCCCACCGCGAGGCAGAGCGGCAGGACCGCGAGAACCAGCGGGAGGAGCAGGATCAGCGCCCGCACCGCGCCACCCCCCCTCACTTCAACGGTACGGTGGCTCCGGCGCCCGGCGCGTACGTGGTGACGCCGGGCGGCAACGCCTTGATGATGTCGATCTGCGCGCAGGCGGAGCAGGCGTTGTAGCCCTGCTGACGGGTCTTGTTCGCGTCGGCCTCGGCCCGGGCCTGGGCCACCTTGGCCTGGGCCTCGCTGACCGCCGCGTACGCCGCCTGGGCCTTGTTGACCGCCTCCTGGACGGCCTGCGGCAGGGTCACCCGGGCCAGGTTGAACTTTATGCCCTCGAAGAAGTCGCCGCCGAGCATCTCGGCGAGGTCCTTGGGCAGGCTCTCGTTGACCGCCTCCTGGACCTTGGCGATGTTGGTGTTGTTGGCCTGTCCCGCCGCGTCCGGGTCGCCCGGGCCGGTGGCCGGGGCGCGCTGGGCGCCGTTCTGCACCAGGGCGCAGCTGGAGACCAGCTCCGCGCAGCGGAACTTGCTGATCTGGATACGCAGGTCGTTGTCGATGACCGGCCGGACGATCGCGTCGAGGAAGCTGCTCCAGCCCTCGTCCCCGTCGTAGGCGTAGCGCAGGGTGCCGTCGACGCCGCGGAACTGCCGGGTGCCGAACTTGGTGTCGAACTGCGCGAGCGCCTTGGCGTCCAGGTTGAGGGTGAAGTAGATGGTGCCCTCGATGCCCATCTCCACGCCGTCGCTGGAGGGGGTGTTCACCACGTCCACGCCGGTCTTGTCGCCCCGGGCGGGGTCGGCGGTGATGGTGTAGAACCGCTGCTGGGCCGGGTAGCGGTGCATGGTGGAGTAGAGCCCGGTCCAGGTGCGCGCCGAGCCGGCCGGCACCACCTGGCGGACCCGGTTGTCGTCGAGCCAGCCGCCGTTGCGCACCACGCCGACCTCACCGCCGGCGGTCTTGTCGAAGCCGCTGACCAGCGCGCCGACGGCGACGATCAGCACGAGCACCGCGGCCAGCACCGATCCGACGATCGCGAACGCCCGGGACGGCACCCCGGACGGCATTCCGGCCGGCGGCCGGCGGTACTGCGGCGTGTTCATGGTGGACCTCCCCGACGTGGCGGGCGTCGCCCGCGCTCCGGGATCAGGTTGACAGCCCCCGTCAAGCCGCCGGCTCGGTCCCCGGCGGCGGCAGGGAGCGCAACCAGCGCCGCTGCCACGGGGTCTCGACGGCCCGCGGGTGGTAGTGGGCACGGACCCAGGTCACCGCCTGCCCGACCGGCAGCCCGTCCAGCACGGCCAGCGCCGCCAGCGCCGTCCCGGTCCGGCCGATGCCGCCCCGGCAGGCCACCTCGACCCGCTCGCCGGCGTGGGCCCGGCGCAACGCCTCGCCCAGCGCGTCCAGCGCGTCGGCGCGGTCCACCGGGATCCAGAAGTCGGGCCACCGCACCCGCCGCGACGGCCACGCCGGCGCCGGCCCGTCGACGAGCAGCAGGGTGAAGTCGGCGGGCGAGGCGGCTCTGCGGGCCGGCCGGCCGCGTACCTCCGCCCCGCCCGGCAGCACCACCACACCCGTCCGATCCGACCACGCGGCGACAGCCATTCCGTCATCGTGCCAGTGGCCGGCGCGCGCCGGGGGGACGCACGGGGACGCCCGCCGGATCTCGTCGATCCGGCGGGCGTCCACCGTTCACCAGGGAAGGAGAAACGTGCGGTGGCGGTCAGCTCTCCAGCCGACGGCGCCGCCAGACCATGGTCGCCAGGACCATGACCGCGCCCGCACCCAGCAGGCCGCCGCCGATCTTCATCGGGGTGCCGAGGCTGGCACCGGTGACCGGCAGGTGGTGCGGCGGCCGGTGGGGCGGCCGGTGGGGCGGCGGTCCCGGAGTGACGGTCACGCTGGCGCTGGCCGTACGCCCGGACGAGTTGCCACGCGCGGTGAACGTCCACAGCCCCGGCCGGGTCACCCGGTACTTGAAGGTGAACGAGCCGCTGCCGTCGACCTGCACGGTGAACCGTCGCGGCGGGTTGTTGCCGGTGAGCGAGGACCCGGGGGTCGGGGCCTGCTGCTGGTAGGCGACGGCGGCCATCGTGACGGTCGTACCGTCGCTGCGGCGCGCCGCGGCCGGCGCGGCGACGGGCAGGCCGCCGACCGTGACGGTGATGGTCGCGATCTCGCCGGGCAGGAAGCCGGTGCCGACGCCGGTGACGATGGTCCCGGGAGTCGTCGACGACGGCGTGACCGTGAGCGTCGGCGGCGTGGGGACGTAGTCCGGCGGCGGCTGTGGCTGCGCGCCGAGTGCGGCGCCGGGCGCCGCCGCCACGGCCAGCCCCGCCGTGAGCGCCAAGATTATGCGGGATAGCCGCATGATGGATTCCCTCCTACTGTTCACAACTCGGTGCGGTGACAACTTGGGTGGTCCACGGGGTGGCGGTGGGTGTGGTTCTGAGCTCGGCGGCGCCCGCCGAGGTCTTGCCGGTCAGCAGACCGACGTCGAGGGTCCGGGTACGTCCGGGCGGCACCTCGACGTTGGCCACCGCGATCTGCCGGCGCCGGTCGTAGCCGCTGCCGAGGCCGATCTGCTCACCGTCGAGTCGACCGTCGACCACCGTGCCGCCGGTGGGGCTGTAGACGGAGACGAGCGTGCGGATGGTGTACGGGTCGCCCGACCGACCCAGCCCCAGGACCGACTTGCTGAGCCCGGAGGCGGGGGCCGTCGAGTGCAACGTGAAGCGCAGGCGCAGCTCGCGGCGGCCGTCGGTGCGGCAGTCGCCAACGGTGAGGGTGGCCGCGGGCCGCACGTAGTAGCCGAGCTTCGCGCCGCTGCCGTCGTTGAGGTAGACGCCGACGGTCGGTACGGCGTCCTTCTCCGGCAGGGTGCCGGTCAGTCGGCTGTCGTCGAGCATGCGCTGCTCCTCAGGTCGGGCACTCCAGAACAATACCCGCCCTTCAGTAATCGAACGGTCAAAAGCCGACAAAAGGGTGCGAGGGTCAACATTTCTGGTGAAAAGCGCGTCGAAGACCGCTGCGGCGGCCGCGGCGAAGTAGCCGTCCTGTTCCTCCTCGTCGAGGTCCCGGTAGGCGTCGCTGAGCAGGGTGCGTACGGCGTGGTCGCCGGTCAGCGCCGGGCCGCCGGGAACGCTGACCGTGCCGATCGCCTTGAGCAGGTACGACAGCATCACCGGGTCCACCGCCAGCACCCCGTCCACAGCGGACCCGCCGCGCCGCCGGTACATCTCCCGGTAGAGCGCGGCGGCCGTCGGGAAGTGCGGGGTGAGGTTGACGTCGGCGGGGTACATGCCGGGCAAGTCGTTCCAGAGCGCCCGGGTCTGCGCGGGAACCTCCAGCGGCGGAACGAACCGACCGATCTTGGCGCTGGTGCCCTGCTCCACCATCCTGATCCGGCCACCCTCCGCGCGGATCACCGCGTAGGCGCCGAACATCCCGCCGGTGGCCCGCAGCTCCGCCAGGTTCTGCGACAGCAGGAGGTAGCTGCGGGGGCCGTCCGCGCCGAGCAGCGGCGGCAGCAGCTTCGCGCCCCGGTCGGCCGCGCCGGTCAGCTCCGCCAGCCGGTCCATCTCGGTACTCAACGCGCCGAGCGCCTCCCGGATCTGACTGACCAGGCTTTCCTGCGGCACGGCGGCCAACCGCGCGCGGACCTCACGGACGACGCGGTCGGCCGCGGTGAGCTCGCCCGACACGGCGGTCAGCCGGCCCAGGTCCAGTCGCCCACCGCGGGGCACCAGCGACGCCAGGTCCGTGCGCAGCAGGCTGGGAAAGGCGCCGCGGGCCAGCTCGTCGATGGCGACCGAGATCTGGCGTACGGCGTTGAGGTCGTCACCCGCCCAGGGCGCGTGCTCGCCGAGCCACCAGCCGGGGTCACCGGTCGCCGAGCGGGCCTTCGCGGACTGCTCCTGCAGGGCGGCCAGGGTGCGCTGCGCCCGGTCGACGTCGCCGGCGACCACGTCGGCGCTGAGCTCGCGGGCCAGCCCCGCCGCGTTCATCAGGTGCGCCCGGGCCTGCCAACCGCGGAAGCCGACCCAGCCGACGCCGAGCAGCACCAGCGAGCCGACGACCAGGGACGCGAGCAGGGCACGACGGATCCGCGCCCTCCTGCGCCGCCGGGACCGCCGGCGATGCGACACACCCTTCTCGGTCACACCAGACTCCACTCCGAAACGGACACAATCCACCAAATGCGTCTTCCGCCGTGAACAACGATCGTCGGCCGCGAACCGGACGGATCGCCGCGGGAAATCCCCTATCCGAGGGCGCGGGACTCCGCCGGGGCGGTGCCCCGCGCCGGATGCCCGGCCTCCTGCAACATCCGCTCGATCCGGTCCACCCCGGCCCGCAGCGACATCTCCCGCAGGTACGCCTCCCGGCCGCGCCGTCCCATCTCGGTCCGCGCCGCGGCCGGGATCGTGGAGGCCAGCCAGAACCGGTCCGCCAGCGCCGCCCAGTCCTCCGGCGCGCAGGACAGGCCAGCCCGGGCCCGTTCCACCAGCTCCACGGTGTCCCCGCCGGCCGACGCGACCACCGGCGCGGCGCAGCTCAGGGCGGCCTGCAGCTTCGCGGGCACGCTCCCGCGCAGCTCCGGCAGGTCCCGCAGCATGACCAGCTGATAGTCCGCCGCCGCGTAGAGATCCGGCATCTCCAGGGCGGAACGCCGCTCGACGAAGCGCACGTTGTCGGCCCGGAGCTGGTCGGCGAGCCCCCGCACCCGCCGCTCCTCCCCGCCCGAGCCGACCAGCACCAGGTCCATCCGGTCACCGAGCGCCGCCGCGGCGCGTACCGCGGTCTCCAGGCCCTGACGCCGGCCGATGGTGCCGGCGTGCATCACCACGGTGCGGTCGCCCCGGCGGACCAGGTCCCGCGCCGCCCGGGAGGGTTCCGTCGGGCGGAAGATCCGCTCGTCGGTCCAGTTGAGCACCAGTTTCACCCGGGCCGGGTCGGCGCCGGCGGACACCACCAGATCGCCCATGGCCGGCGCGGTGACCGCGATCGCGTCGGCCTCCCGGTAGATCCGGGACATCGTCGCGCCGATCCGCCCCGACCAGCGGCCACGCTCCGCACCCTGGGTGGCCTCGTCCTCCTCCGCCCAGACGTCCTGCACGTGGAGCACGGTCGGCACCCGGCCCAGCAGCCGCAGCAGGGCGGCGGTGGCGAAGGTGGTGGGCGGTAGCTGGAAGACGTACAACGCGTCGATGTCGGCGAAGTAGCGGCGACCGGCCACCGCGACGCTGCCGGCGAAGGAGAGGTACGCGGCCATCCGGGCCCCGGCCGAGCCGTCCCCGCGGGCGTACCTGGGCACCCGCCGGACGGTGAGCCGCTCGCTGTGCGTCTGGTGCCGCCAGCGCTGCCGCCAACCGGGATAGACGTGGCCCCCGGGATAGTCCGGAAAGCCGGTGAGCACCCGCACCTCGTGACCCCGGGCGGCCAACTCCTCGGCGAGGCTGCCCGGGACGAACGCCGGCTCCGGCGGGAAGTGGTAGGACAGGACGCCGATCTTCATCGGGCACCTCCGGATCGGTCCGGCGCGGCGGACCCGGGCCCGGCGGGCGCGTCGGCATAGGATCTGGTCCGCCCCTCACCGGCCGGTCGACAGCGCGCGCCGGCCGGCGCAGTCGTCACCCCGACGCCGTCGGAAGGGGCCCCCGTGGCCGACCGGATCCTCATCGTCTGCCATGCCAACCTGTGCCGGTCCCCGATGGCCGAGTACCTGGCCGCGAAGCTGATGGAGAAGCTTCCGGTCGAGGTCGCCAGTGCCGGCACCGCCGCCGAGGACGGCCTGGCGATGCATCCGTACGCCGCGGAGATCGCCGCCGGAACCGGAAGCGACCCGGCGGGTTTCCGCAGCCGCCGGCTGCGCCCCGAGCACCTCCTCGACGCCGGGCTGGTGCTTACCGCGAGCCGGCGGCAGCGCTCCCTGTGCGTCTCGCTCGCTCCCGGCGCGCTGCACCGCACCTTCACCCTGCACCAGTTCGCCCGCCTCGCCGAGGCCGCCGAACGACCGGACGACGCGGACGGCGGCGTGCTGCGCGCGGCGGTGCGGGCCGCCGCCCGCTGCCGGGGCCGACTGCAGCCCGCCGACCCCGGCGCCGACGACCTCTTCGACCCGATCGGCGGCACGGCCGCGGACTTCCGGCGCTGCGCCCGGCAGATCGAGCGCGCCGTACTGCCGGTCGCGGCGCTCATCGAGGCAACCGGGTGAGCTGCTGGGTCTCGTCGTGGGCGGGACCGCCGCGGGCGTGGGCCCCGCCGGCCGCGGCCCGGGCCCGGTCCACCGGGACGGTGGCGGCCGGCGGCGCGACCAGCACCTTGTAGCTCTCGTAACCGTAGGCGTCGACCTTGGCCATCTTCGCCATGTTCAGGACGCAGCCGAGCAGCCGGACGGAGACCGACTGCAACGACTGGGCGGCCGCGGCCACGTGCGTACGGTCGGTGCGTCCGTGCTGGCTGACCAGCAGCGCGCCGTCGGCCTGCACGGCGACCACCACTCCGTCGGTGACCGTTCGCAGCGGCGCGGTGTCGATGATCACGATGTCCGCCGACTGGCGCAGCACCACCAGCAGGTCGGCCATCGCCTTGGAACCGAGCAGCTCGCTGGGGTTGGGCGGGGTCGAACCGCTGGGCAGCACCAGCAGGGACTTGTCCCCCCAGCGCTGCACGACGTCGCCGACCTGCACGTCGCCGAGCAGCACGTCGGTCAGGCCGACGCCGGCCTCCAGGCCGAGGTAGTCGGCGACCTTCGGCCGGCGCAGGTCCGCGTCGACCAGGGCCACCCGCCAGCCCGCCTCGGCCAGCGCGATGGCCAGGTTGCAGGAGAGCGTGGTCTTCCCCTCCCCCTGCAGCGCGCTGGTCACCGCGATCACCCGGGCCGGCTCGTGGACGTCGACGAAACGCAGGTTGGTACGCAGCTTGCGGACCGCCTCCGCGCGCGGCGAGTTGGCCGCGTCCCCGACGATCAACGGCGCCGAGCGGGCGCTGCCGTCGAAGGGGATCTCGCCCAGCAGCGGGCTGCCGGTGACCCGTTGCAGGGTCAGCGAGTCGCGTAGGCGGGTGTCGAGCCGGGTACGCAGCACCGCCAGCGCCAAGCCGGCGAGCAGTCCGGCCAGCGCCCCGAGGACCAGGTTGCGGACGGGGTTCGGCGACACCGGCGTCGAGCCGACCCGGGGGCCACTGATCACCTCGACCTTGATCGTCGCTCCGCCGCCGTCCGGCGGCGTCTCGATCTGCTTGACCAGGCTCACGAACTCGGCGGCGATCGCCTCGGTGAGCTTGAGGGCGCGGGCCGCCTCGGTGTCGGTGAGGGTGGCCCGCAGCAGCACGGTGTCCGGCACGGAGGCGGCGACGATCCGGCTCTGGACCTGGTCGGCGGTGAGCCCGAGCGGGGTCTTCGCCACGACGGTCTGCGCCAGGCGGTCGCTGCGCAGCAGGTCGACGTAGGACTTGACGCGCTGCTGCATCAGGAAGTTGCCCTGGTACGCCTCGCCCACCCCCTTGCTGGACGTGGTGACGAAGAACGTCACCGAGGCTTCGTACCGGGGCACGCTGCGCACGGTGACGAGGGCGGAGGCGCCGAGGGCCACCATCACCGTGATCACCACGACCCACCAGTTGCGGCGAATCAGGCGCAGGCTGCTGCGTACGTCCATCAGGCCGGCCTCCCGTCGGAACGGACAACACCGCTGAGCTGCACGAAAACCCCCTAGTAACGACACTCGTCGTGTAAGGATTGAATTCCCCCCACACAACGTCAGACACCCTCGAACCGAATGTAGACGATTTAGAACTCAAATTGCCGCAAACCCCTCAGGCGGCGACCCGCAACCAGAGGGAGCCCATGAATCCCGCATCGCCCGCCCCGACGAGCCCGACCACACCCACGGCGAACCACCGGCGCGTCCGGGCCCTGTCTCTGTTAACGCTGGACGCGGCCGCCTGGTGCGCGGGTTTTCTGGCCGCCGCCACCACCCGGTACGAATTCGACCTCACCGAGCGGATCAGCGGGCTCGTCCTGGGCACCGCCCTCGCCTGCGCCGCCCTGCACGCCGGCCTCAACCGGGCCCGCCTCGTGCTGTGGGGGCGGCACCCCCTGGGCAGCGCCGGCGACGTGCGGGACCTGGCCGCCGCCGGGGCGCTGACGATCGCCGTCGCGCTGGCGGTGCTGCTGCCGGTGGACGTCCGCCCGATCCCGGCCAGCACGCCGCTGGTCGGCGGCGCGATCGCCCTGCTGCTGATGATGGGCAGCCGGGCCACCTTCCGGTTCCACCGTGAGCAGCGGGCACAGGCCGCCCCCTCCACCTCGCGGGCCCTGATCTACGGCGTCGACGACACCAGCGAGCGGCTGCTGCGGGTACTGCTCGCCGACCCCGCCGGCCGGTACCGCCCGGTCGGTCTCCTCGACGACGACCGCGAGCACCGGAACATGCGGCTGGCCGGCGTCCGGGTGCTCGGTGGCCGCGAGCAGCTCACCGATGCCGTCCGGGCCACCGGCGCGGACACCGTCATCTTCGCGACCGGGCACGCCGACCCGGAGCTGATGCGGGACGTACGCGCCCGGACCCTGCAGGCCGGCGCGGCGTTCAAGGTGCTCCCCCCGGTGCACGAACTGCTCGACCGCCCGGTGGCGGTGACCGACGTACGCGACCTGCAGATCACCGACCTGCTCGGCCGGGCCCAGCGGGTCGCCGAGCTGGCGGTGGACCGCAACGGACTGGCCGGGCGGCGGGTGCTGGTCACCGGCGCGGGCGGCTCCATCGGCTCCGAGCTGTGCCGGCAGATCGCCCGCTGCGACCCCGGCGAGCTGATGATGCTCGACCGGGACGAGTCGGCGCTGCACGCCCTGCAGATGTCGCTGGACGGTCGGGCCATGCTGGACGGGCCCGAGCTGATCCTGGCCGACATCCGGGACCGGGACGGGATCGCCCGGGTGATCGCCGACCGGCAGCCCGACGTCGTCTTCCACGCCGCCGCGCTGAAGCACCTCACCCTGTTGCAGCGGCACCCCGGCGAGGCGGTCAAGACCAACCTCCTCGGCACCCTGAACGTGCTCGACGCGTGCCGGGACGTGGCCGAGTTCGTGAACATCTCCACCGACAAGGCGGCCGACCCGGTCAGCGTGCTGGGCTACTCCAAGCGGATCACCGAGCGGCTCACCGCGCACTACGCCGAACGGTACGGCGGGGCGTACCTCAGCGTCCGGTTCGGCAACGTGCTGGCCAGCCGGGGCTCGGTGCTCACCGCGTTCGAGGCCCAGCTGCGCGCCGGGCTGCCGATCACCGTCACCCACCCGGACGTCACCCGGTACTTCATGACCGTGCAGGAGGCGGTGCAGCTGGTGCTCCAGGCCGCCTCCATCGGCCGGGGCGGCGAGGCGCTGGTGCTGGACATGGGCGAGCCGGTCCGGATCGCCGACGTGGCCCGGCGACTCGCCGACGAGGCGCCGAGCGGCGCCGAGATCGTCTTCACCGGGCTGCGTCCCGGCGAGAAGCTGCACGAGGACCTCTTCGGCGCCGACGAGGTCGACAGCCGACCGCTGCACCCGCTGATCTCGCACGTCCGGGTGCCGGCGCTGCGCCCGGAGGAGATCGGCTCCCTGGACCCGTACGGGGACCCGGCGGAGCTGGTCAAGCGGATGGAGGCGCTCTGCACCCACCGGTCCACGGTCTGGCAGGCGCTGCCGACTCCCCGGTGAGGCCAACGTCGCAGCTCATCGGCTCGGCGGTGCCGGGCCGGTGCGGATAGGGTCGAAAGCCTGGTGTGCCGGGAAGTCTGGTCGGCGATGGTCCCTTGCCGCCCCGACACTCCGAGGTGAAACACGCCCATGGCCTCCCCTCCCACCCGCACCGGCCCGTCCCGCCGGCTCTTCTCCCGCGGTTCCTGGCCCGAGGCCCGGTTCCTCGCCGACGTGCTGCGCACCGAGACCGTCGGCGGTGGTCTCCTGCTGCTGGGCGCGGTCGTCGCCCTGGTCTGGGCCAACTCACCGTGGGGAGACTCGTACGCCGCCCTGGGCCGGTGGGTTCCCTGGCCGGGCGGCGCCGCCCTGCACCTGGACCTCAACCTGGCCAAATGGGCCGCCGACGGACTGCTGGCGATCTTCTTCTTCGTCGTCGGGCTGGAACTCAAGCGTGAGTTCGTCGCGGGCGACCTGCGCGATCCTCGGCGTGCCGCGCTGCCGGTGGTGGCCGCACTGGGCGGCATGCTGCTCCCGGCGCTGTTCTACGTCGGGGTGGCTCTCGCGGCGGGTGGCGAGGGGCTGCGCGGCTGGGCCATCCCGACCGCCACCGACATCGCCTTCGCGCTCGCCGTGCTGGCGGTGATCAGCTCGCACCTGCCGCAGGGGCTGCGGGCCTTCCTGCTCACCCTGGCCGTGGTGGACGACCTCTTCGCCATCACCATCATCGCGGTCTTCTACACGGCGGAATTCCATCCCCTGCCGCTGCTGCTGGCGCTGGCGCCGATCGCCCTGTTCGGTCTGCTCGTGCAGCGGCGGAAGACCTGGTGGTGGGCGTTGATCCCGCTCGCCGTGCTCGCCTGGACGCTGGTGCACGCCTCGGGGGTGCACGCGACCGTCGCCGGTGTCCTGCTCGGCTTCACCGTGCCGGTGCTGCGCAGCCGGGGCAGCGGACCGGGCCTGGCCGAGCACCTGGAGCACCGTTGGCGGCCGGTGTCCGCCGGCTTCGCGGTGCCCGTGTTCGCCTTCTTCGCCGCCGGTGTGTCCCTGCGAGACGCCGACCTCGGGGCGGTGCTCACCGACCCGATCGTGCTCGGCATCGCCGCCGGTCTGGTGCTGGGCAAGGCGATCGGCATCTTCGGCTCGACCTACCTGCTGGCCCGGTTCACCCGTGCCGAGCTCGACGAGGACATCAGCTGGGCGGACCTGGCCGGGGTGGCGCTGCTGGCCGGCATCGGGTTCACCGTGTCCCTGCTGATCGGGGAGCTGGCGTTCGGGGTGGGCAGCGCCGAGGACGAGCGGGTCAAGATCGCCGTACTCGCGGGGTCGGTCACCGCGGCCGTGCTGGCCTCGGTCGTGCTGATCCGGCGGAACAGGGTCTACCGGCGGATCGCCGAGCAGGAGACCCGCGACGCCGACGGCGACGGCGTGCCCGACGTGTACCAGCAGCGACCCGGCCGGGAGGCCTGAGCCGGGGCCGGGACGGTCCGGTGGCGCGTCGACCGCGCCACCGGACCGGCGGTCACCGGCGGTGCTGCCCGGCGCGCTGCTCCTGCTCCTCGTCGGTGTCGCTGAGCGCGTCGGTCAGCGGTTCGGTGAAGTCGTCGCCGGGCACGGCCACCGCCTCGGCCCGGTCCTGCTCGTCGGGGCGTCCGCCCGCCGGCGGCTCGGGTGCGGTGGCACCACCGGCGAAGCCGTACTCGTTGGGCTCGTCATGCTTGCTCATGCGGTGATCCTCCCGCTTTCTTCCGGTTCGCGGAGCGCTGTCCAACTGTGATCGTTCCCGCCTCCGGAGCGCCGAAACAACGGCGTGCGGGGCCCGGCCGCCAGCACCGACCAGAGCACCCGGCGCAGGCCGACTATCGCCGCCGCGCCGGCCAGGTCGGTCCAGCTCTGGTCCACGCCCAGGCGCAGCAGACCGGCGGCGGTCAGCAGGTCCAGCAGCACCCGCAGCGCGGTCCGCCATGATCCGGTGCCGACCAGCACCGCCAGCCCGGAGAACAGCCCCGCCGCGGCGACCACCGTCGCGATCACGGCGGCGGCCCGGGCCGGCCCACCTGCTGCTGCTCCTGGGCTATCTCCCGGCGAAGGAAGAAGTTGAGCGCCGTCCGGATGGTGGCGATCGCAGCCAGCTTGGCGATCTGGTCGAACGTCGGGGAGACCGCCGTACGCAGGATGTCCGCGGCCAGCTGGAACTCCAGGCCCAGCGTGAGGAACCGACCCAGCGACAGCCGGATCGGGGTGAAGACGGCGGCGTCGCGGCGCCGCAGCCCGTCGACGACGAACCGCAGCGCCGCCCAGACCGCGCCGACGAAGATGATCACCGCGCCGGCGATCTCCACCACGGCGACCACCACCTGGTCACCCTGGTGCAGGAGCTCCTCCAGCCTCACCCGCAGGCGTTACCCGCCGCCGGGGCGGGTAGTCGGCGCTCAGGTCAGCTCGCGCACCGCCTCCAGGATCAGCCACAGGCCGCTGATGGCGAAGAGCACCGCGGCACCGTACTTGATGGCCTTCTCCGGCAGCTTCTTTCCGAGCAGCCGGCCCACCAGGATGGCCAGCGCGTCCGCGGCGACCATGCCGACCGTGGAGCCGAGCCAGGTGCCGAACCAGCCGTACTTGGTGGCCAGCGTGATGGTGGCCAGCATGGTCTTGTCACCCAGTTCGGCCAGGAAGAACGCCACTCCGACCGCGACGATCGCGGACTTGCTGGACCGCTCCGCCTTCTGCCGCTCGGCCTCGGTCAGCTCGTCGCCGCGCAGCGTCCAGGCACCGAAGGCGAGGAACGCCAGACCGGCGATGAGCGAGATCCAGCCGGTCGGCAGGGTGGCGCCGAGGCCGTACCCGATGCCGACCGAGACGAGGTGCACCACCGCGGTGGCGACGGTGATGCCGATCAGAACCGTCACCGGCTTGTAGCGCGTGGCGAACGCCAGCGCCATCAGCTGGGACTTGTCGCCCAGCTCGGCGACGAAGATGACGCCGAAGCTGACGACCAGCGCGACGAGGAAACCTTCCATGACAACCTTCCCGATCCGAGCCGGGACAAGGTCTGGGGCGCCCTCGACCCGGCTGCGTGTGAACAGCCTGAGTCGAAGGTCTCGCCCGCCCCACCGTCGGTGGGGCCGCGTGGCCGGACGCGGAACGCGTCAGTATGTCGACCACGACATTGGGGGCTACTCCCCTTCGCGTCGCCCAGCCTAGCCGACCCGACCCGGGGCGACCGGCCGGGGTGAACGGGCTCACCGCCGACCGGCCGCCACCCGGCCGGTCCGGCTCAGTCCGCGCGGGCCAGGCTCACCCCGAACAGGCCGTCCGGGTCGGTCCAGAAGCGCTCGGTGACGAAGCCCGCCCCCGCCAGTTCGGCCCGGATCCGCTCCGGGCGGAACTTCGCCGAGATCTCGGTACGCAGCTCCTCCCCCGCGGCGAACTCGACGTCCAGGTCCAGCACGCGTACCCGCATCGGGCGGCGGGCCCGCAGCCGCATCTCGATCCACTCCTGCTCCGGGTCCCAGACGGCGACGTGGTCGAACGCGTCGGTGTCGAAGTCGGCGCCCAGCTCCCGGTTGATCACCCGCAGCACGTTGCGGTTGAAGTCCGCCGTCACCCCGGCCGCGTCGTCGTACGCGGGCACGATCACCGCCGGGTCCTTCACCAGGTCGGTGCCGATCAGCAGCCAGTCACCGGCCTCCAGGGCGGCGCGCATCGCGGTGAGGAACTCGACCCGCTCGATCGGCAGCAGGTTGCCGATGGTGCCACCCAGGAAGGCCACCAGCCGCCGCCCGCCGGTGGGCAGCCGGTCCAACTGCCGGGTGAAGTCCCCGACGATGCCGCGGACCCGCAGCCCCGGGTAGTCGGTGGCGATCTGCGCCGTGGACTGGCGCAACGCGCTGACCGATACGTCCAGCGGGACGAAGGTGCCCAGGCCGCCGCGCCGGGTGAAGGCGTCCAGCAGCAGCCGGGTCTTCTCCGACGAGCCGGAGCCGAGCTCGATCAGGGTCTTCGCGCCGGTGCACTCGGCGATCTCGCCGGCCCGTTCGGCCAGCACCGTCCGCTCGGCCCGGGTCGGGTAGTACTCCGGCAGCCGGGTGATCTCCTCGAACAGCTCGCTGCCCCGGGCGTCGTAGAACCACTTCGGTGGCAGCCACTTGGGTCGGGCGGTCAGCCCGGCCCGGACGTCCTCCCGCAGGCTCCGCCCGATGTCCTGCTCCTCCAGGTAGATCTCCAGTGGCTCCGCGCTCATCAGCCGTCCCTTCGCCTCGATGCGTTTCCGCCTGTCACGCGCCCACCAGGGCGCTCACCCGCACGCCGGTCGCGGTGGCCACCACCAGCCGACCGTCCGGCACCGGACGCCAGCCCGGGTCGTCGTCCGACGGCTCGGAGGCCAGCAGCACCGCCTCCGCCGTGGCGCGGACCGACAACGCGTGCCCGGCCACACTCGCCACCACCGTGCTCCCGTCGGTGAGCAGCAGGTTCAGCCGCGAGTCGGGGGCGACCGCGGCCACCGCGGCGACGGTCGCGGCGACCGCCTCGGCCGGCTCGACGCCCGCCCGCAGCCGGTGCCGGACCATCGCCCAGAGCAGCGCCGAGTCGGTCGGCGCGTCCAGGGTCAGCAGGTCGCGCACCGGCAGCTCGGCGGCGAGCCCGGCCACCGAGTCCGGCCAGCCGCGGACCACCCCGTTGTGGCTGAACAGCCAGCGACCCTCACCGAAGGGCGCCGCCGCGGTGGCCACCACCGGCATCCCGACGGTCGCCGACCGGACGGCGGCCAGCACCGCGCCGCTGCTGGTCGCCGCCGCCAGCTCCGGCAGCGTCGGGTCGCTCCAGATCGGCGTGTCCCGCCGGTACCGCACCGGCGTGCCGGCGCCGCGCGCGGGCTCGCCCCCGCTCTCCCGTCGCTGCCCCGGCGCCGGGTCGCGGGGATACCAGCCGACCCCGAACCCGTCGGCGTTGACCGTCCCCCCGCCGCGCATGTCGCGCGGCGCCCAGGACTGGCGCAGCAGCGAGTACGGCGGGTCGAGCAGCAGCGACCGCAGGGTGACCGGCGGCCCGAGGTACGCCAGGTGCCGGCACATCAGCGGCCCACCCCCGGCCCGGCGTGGCCCGCCCTCACCCGCGGGCCTCCTCGACGGTGGCGTCCCGGGCACAACGGAAGCCGCTGAAGATCTGCCGCCGGATCGGGTAGTCCCAGTTGCGGAAGGTGCCCCGGCAGGCGGAGCGGTCGGTGCCGAACGAACCGCCGCGCAGCACCCGGTGGTCGTCGCCGAAGAAGGCCTCGGAGTATTCCCGGTAGGGGAAGGCCGTGAAGCCGGGATGCCCACGGAAGGTCGTCGAGGTCCACTCCCAGACGTCGCCGATGAGCTGGTGCACCCCCAGCGGCGAGGCCCCGCCCGGGTACGCGCCCACCGGCGCCGGCCACAGGTGCCGCTGGTCGAGGTTGGCGTGCGCGGAGGTGGGGTCCTCGTCTCCCCACGGGTAGCGGCGGGACCGCCCGGTGGCCGGATCCCACCGGGCCGCCTTCTCCCACTCGGCCTCGGTCGGCAGCCGCCTGCCCGCCCAGGTCGCGTACGCCTGCGCCTCGTGGAAGCAGACGTGCACCACCGGCTCGTCGTCGCGGACCGCCGACCAGCGGCCGAAGCGCCGGTACGCCCAGCCGTCGCCGTCGCGTCGCCAGTGCATCGGCGCGGTCAGGTCGGCCTCGACCCGGTGCCGCCACCCCTCCTCGCTCCACCAGCGCGGGTCGTCGTACCCGCCCTCGGCGATGAACCGCCGGTAGTCCCCGTTGGTGACCGGGGCCGCGTCGATGACGTACGCGGGCAGCTCGACGGTGTGCGCCGGGCGCTCGTTGTCCAGCGCCCACGGGTCGGTCGAGGTGCCCATGGTGAACGGCCCGGCCGGCACCAGCACCTCGCCGGCCACCCGCGCGGCCGGCTCCGGCGGCGGCGGGGCGTGCAGCACCGCCGGCCCGGAGCGCAGCTGGTGGGTGGCGAGCATCGTCTCGTCGTGCTGCTGCTCGTGCTGCACGATCATCCCGAACGCGAACCCGTCCTCGACCAGCTTGCGGTCGGTGAACCGGGTGCGGTCGAGCAGGTCGTAGACCTTGTCCCGGACCTGGGCCACGTACGCCCGCGCCTCGCCGGGCGGCAGCAGCGGCAGGGACGGGCGGTCCTTGCGGGGCTGTTTGAAGGCGTCGTAGAGGTCGTCGATGTCCTGGCGGACCGGTGGACGGCGGCCGACGTCGCGGACCAGCCAGAGTTCCTCCTGGTTGCCGACGTGGGCGAGGTCCCAGACCAGCGGCGACATCAGCGGCGAGTGCTGCCGCACCAGGTCCGCGTCGTCCACCGCGTCGGTCAGCAGGGCGGTCCGCTCCCGGGTACGCCCCAGCTCCGTCGCGATCCGGCCGCGCAGCCGCTCGGCCTCCGGTTGGTCGGTGATGGTCACCGCAGTCCCCTCTCCGCGGCGGCGAGCCGCCGCCGGATCCCTCGGCTGGTCTCCTCGTGCACGTCGGCGGGCAGGTGCAGTCTCGGCAGCGCGGACAGCGCCAGCTCGAACAGCGCCGCGGCGGCCCGGGCCAGCGGCGGGTCGGCCAGTCCGTAGCGGGCGGCGGCGTGCCACCGGTCGCCGACCGGACCGGCGGCGTCGAGAGCCGCGGCGACCGTGCCGGGCTCGGCGAACAGGGCCGCCAGCACCGCGAGGGCGATCCGCCAGTCCCGGTCGGGCTGGGCGTCGAGGTAGCGGATCTCCAGGTAGCCGCGGGGGCGTACCGGTGGGAACAGGGTGCTGACGTGGTAGTCCAGGTCGTCGGTGGTGGGTGGCCGGGGCAGTGCGCCGTCGATCCAGTCGGCGAAGGTCACCCCGGCCGGCGGGGTCCAGTCGGTGCCGGCGCCCCGCAGGCACAGCAGGGGCGCGGCCAGGACGTACTCCGTCCAGGCGGCGACCGGATCCCGGTCGGCGCGGTGCGGCGACCAGACCGGTCGGGTCCGGGCCGGGTCGATGGCCAGCCAGGCGGCCATCCGGGCCGACGCCCATCCGGTCCGGCGGCCGGCGTGCCGGTCGGCGGTGGCGAACGCGGCGAGCAGCGGCGGGCCGACGGCGTGCACCGCGGCCCACCGGGCCGGCAGCTCCGGCGCCTCTCCGGCATCGAGGCAGACCTGAAGCCCGGCGGTGCTGTACATCATGGTGCGACCGGCCGGACCGCGGCGGTCGAACACGCATCGCATGGCCCGGTAACGGGGAGTCTCGACCACCGGGCGCGGGACCCGCCAGGGGTCGATGCCGGTGTCCCCGAGGACCAGTCCGCCCGCCTCCAGCAGGCCGGTCAACTGGTCGATGTCCCGCTCGGTGGCGCTGATCAGCGCGGCGACCGAGGGTCGCGGTGGGGTGGAGATCTCCACCTGCCCGCCGGGCTCCACCGTCACGGCCCCGCCGTGGGCCAGTGGCTCGGCCGGGCTGCCGCCGTCGAGGGTGGTCGGGCTGTGCCGCCCCAACGCCCTGCGGAGCCGATCCGGGTCGACCGGGCGCGCGGGGTCGGCGGCGTCGTGCACGGTCCATTCCAGTTCCACGCCGGTGTGGACCGGCGGCCCGGTCTTGAAGCAGATCCGGGCGAGGTGGCGGGCGGCGGCGTCCGCCTCCCGCAGGACGGGCCGGTCCAGTCCGGGCATCGTCACCAAGGGTCCGGCTCCTCCCCCGCGTTGGGTCCGCCTCCGCCGCCGGGCGCCACCCATCGTTGCCGGGGGCGGCGTCCGCGGTCTCACCATCTTCTGTCTATCAGACGAATTTCGCCTGCCCGGCCGGACGGATTTTTGTCCGGGTCGGCGACCGGCGTACCGGCGCGCAGCGGCTCGCGCCGGCGACCCGATGCCCCGGACGAATCGGGTGCGACGAGGAGTCAGCGGGAGCTGGCGTCCGGTTCGGGCCCGGCGGCCCGGCTCGTGGGGGTGGTGGCCGCACCGGTCGCGCGCGCGGAAGCGTCGGTCGCCGGCCTGGACCGGCGCGGCGAGGCGCCGGTGGCCGGCTCGGTGCGGTGCGGCGAGGCGCCCGGTGCCGATGCGGTGCGGTGCGGTGAGGCGCCGGGCGTCGGCGGGGTACGGTCCGGGCCCGGCGTGCCGTCGCCCGTGGGCGGAACCAGCTGCCGGCAGTAGCCGGCGACCTGCTCGGGGCCACCGGCCACCTCGACCAGCGGCTGGAACCCCGGGGTGCGCAGCGCCTTGCCCCGTTGCTCGGCCGGCTTGGCCAGGTAGGCCCGGCACAGGCCGAACAGCTGCGCCGGGGTGGGGCGGGGCCCGGCACCCGACGGTCCGGTGCTCGGGGCGGCGCCGGAGGTGGCCACGCCGGGGCCGGCACCAGGGCCGGGGCCGGTGCCGGGGTCGGTGCGGGTACCGGTGGGTGAGGAGCCGCCGGTCGCATCGGGGCCGGCGCCGGAGGTGCCCGGTCGGGGCGGGGCGGGTTCGTCCCGGTCGAGGGTCACCGCCGCGAACGCCGCGCCGGCCGTCGCGGTGGCGGCGACCCCGGCGATCCAGGCCACCGCTCCGGTGGTCAGCCGCCGGCCGGTCGCCCGCGTCGGGGCGGGTGCGGGCGCGGCCCGGGCCGCGCGGAAGGCGGCCAGCGCCTGCTCCTCCCCGGCCAGTTCTCCCGGTCGCGGCGGCGCCGCCGCGGCGGCGAGCAGCCGGCCGAGCGGGTCGGCGGGCGCCGACGGGCGCGGCGTCGCCGCGGCGTCGAGCAGCCGCTCGCTCTCGTCGCGGTCGACGGGTCGGTCGGACCGGTCGGGCCGACGCGGAAAGGTCATCCGGAATCCCCTCACATCACCCGTCCGCCGGTTCGGCCCGCGAGGTGTCGGGCGCCTGCCGGCCCCGGCCGCTGCGCGGCCGAGGGGGCGTCCCCTCGGCCGTGGCGGGCGGTGGGGACTGGTCGTGTCGTTCCATCATCGCGGCGAGCCGGCGCAGACCGCGGTGGGCGGCGGTGCGGACGGCCCCGGGTCGGCGGCCCAGCACCCGGCCGGCGGTCTGGGCGTCCAGCCCGATGACGGCGCGCAGCAGCACCGCCTCGGCCTCGCGCGGAGGCAGGGTGGCGATCATGGCGAGCGCCGACTCGGTGCCGATCGTCTCGCCGGCCCGCTCCTCGGTGTCGGCGTCCCCGGCCAGCTCACTGAGCGCCTGCACCGGCACCGGCAGCGACGGGCGCCGGCGTTGGCGGCGCAGATGGTCCATCGCCCGGTTCCGGGCGATCGTCACCGTCCAGGCGCGGAACTCGCCCCCGGCGAAGGTCGGCAGGTCGCGGGAGATCTGCAACCACGCCTCCGAGGCGACGTCCTCGGCGTCCACGCCGACCAGCGCGGTCAGGTAGCGCAGCAGGCCCGGCTGGAGAGTGCGGTAGAGGAAGCGGAACGCGTCCTCGTCCCCTGCCTGCGCGGCGGCGACGGCCTCGTTCAGCTCACCCGTCATGGAGCCGCCGTCCCGGCCGTGGCGCAGCGGCCCGGTCCGACGCCGTACGCCGCCCGACGCGCGATCCCGGTTCCCAGCAGCACCTTCAGCCCCCCGCTGACCTGATCACCCCGGACGTCGTCCACCCCGGGCGACAGGTTCGTCACTCGGCACCGGGCACGGCCGGCGTCGGGCACGGCGTACCAGAGCCGTGGGGTCGGCCCGAGCCGCGCTAACGCTAGGAGGGGAGGCGGACGGGAACAAGCCGTGGCCACGCGCGCCGGGAGTGACATATCTCAACTTGTGCACACGGAGTGTCGGCGTAACGGAGAACGGCCCTTGGACGCTGCACCCCGCGCGGGCCGCGGACCAGCTCAGCCGTAATGACCGTTGTGCCTGCGTACCGGTCGTCCTGATCGATTTGCGTCACCACTCGCCTGCACCCGGTGACAGGGTAACCGTCGCATCAAGGGATGCGGGATGCCGGGCGGTCCGGCCCGGCGGCCGGTCGCCGAGACGCTGACACATCCTCTTCGCCGATCCTGGGTACCGTAGTCCCCGTGTTGTCTTCGGGAGTCGTGCTCAGCGGTCGGTACCGCCTGGACGAACGTGTCGCCACCGGCGGCATGGGTGACGTCTGGCGGGCCACCGACCAGGTGCTCGGGCGGCAGGTCGCCGTAAAGGTCCTGCTCCCGGCGCTGGTCTCCGACCCCGACTTCATCGCCCGCTTCCGGGCCGAGGCCCGGATCATGGCCGCGCTGCGCAACCCCGGCATCGTGCAGGTCTTCGACTGCGGCGAGGACGATCTCCCCGACGGCAGCCGGGCCGACTACCTGGTGATGGAGTTCGTCGAGGGCGAGCCGCTGTCCCGGCGGATCGAGGCCGCCGGCCGGCTCGGCGTGGCCGAGACCATGTCGGTGGTGGCCCAGGCGGCGCAGGCGCTGCACGCCGCGCACGCCGGCGGCATCGTGCACCGTGACGTCAAGCCGAGCAACCTGCTGGTCCAGGAGGACGGCACCGTCGTCCTGGTCGACTTCGGCGTGGCCCGGTCGGCCAACGTCACCAGCATCACCAGCACCAACGCGGTCCCGGGCACCGCGCTCTACATGGCGCCCGAGCAGGCGTCCGGTCGTCCCGTCTCGGGCGCGACGGACATCTACGCCCTCGGCGCGGTGGCCTACTGCTGCCTGACCGGCGGGCCGCCCTTCACCGGCGAGAACCCGCTCCAGGTCGCCGTCCGGCACCTCGACGACGAGCCGCCGCCGCTGCCGGAGGAGATCCCGGCACCGGTGCGGGACCTGGTGACCCGCGCCCTCGCCAAGGAGCCGACCGACCGCTTCGCCACCGGCGCGGCGATGGCGGAGGCCGCCCGGGCCGCCGTCGCCGATCCGTCCGCGCCGACCGCCGTGTCGGCCGTTCCGCTGCGCGGCGCCACCGACACCCGCGACGACATTCCGGTCGTCCCGGCCGCCGCCGTGGCGACGCCGACGGCCAGCCGGGTCCGGCGCGGACCCCTGGTCGGGGCGGTCGCCGCGGTGCTGGTCGCCATGGCGAGCCTCGCCGCGGCGCTGGCTGTCATGAACCCGACCGGTGGGCCACCCGCGGTCGACATCAGGAGCCCCGCGCCCGCGGCGGTGCCCAGCGGCGAACCTTCCCGGCCACGGCAGGGCGGCGGCGGGAACGCCGAGTCCGAGGTGGTCCAGCCGATCGGCCGGCCGGGCGGGGGCTACAACAACCGGCCCAGCGAGACCGTCAGCGGGTCGCCCCGACCCACGGCGTCCGCCACCGCGGCCTCGCCCTCGCCGAGCGCGTCCAGCGCACCGGCCTCGCCGTCCGCCACCACGACGACCAGCGCGCCGGCGCCGACCGCCACCAGCACCTCCCCGGCCGCCCCGGTCGACCCGGCGCCCACCACGACCGAGCCGACCGTCACCACCGAGCCGGTGCCCACCGACCCGCCGGCGCCGACCGAGGCGCCGGTCGAGCCACCGGCCGGCTGACCGGGCCGTCGCGCCGGGACGACATCCGGCATCTCGGCCCGTCCCGGACCGGGACAGCCACCACCCGCCGCACCCCGGCCCGGACCCACCCGGGTCGGTAGGTACCCGATTCACTCCGCGCCGAGCGCGGCCACCACCGGTCGGGCCAGCGCCCGCCGGGCGGGCAGCACCGACGCGGCCACGGCCGCCAGCAGCGCCGCGGCGACCAGCAGGCCCAGCCGACCCCAGGGCAGCGTCAGCGTGAAGCCACCCGCGATCCGGGCCAGCGCACCCATCGCGGCGCCGGCCACCAGCACACCCACCGCGACGCCGAGCAGCGCGCCGGCCGCCGCGGTCAGCGCCGCCTCCAGGGCCAGCAGGAGACGCAGCCGGGCCCGGCTCAGGCCCACCGCCCGCAGCACGGCGTGCTCCCGCGCGCGTTCCAGCACCGACAGGCCGAGGGTGTTGGCCACCCCGACCAGCGCGATCACCACGGCCAGGCCGAGCAGCACGGTGACCAGCCCGAGCAGCATGTCGACCGTGCCGGTGAGCATCCTCTTGTAGGCCGCCCGGTCCAGCAGGTTGACCGTCGGGTACGCCCGCAGGACCTGCTCGATGGCCGCCCGAGCCCGGTACGCCGGCACGCCGGCCGCCGGTTGCACCTCGGTCAGGAAGCCGCGCTCGGCGGGGAACAGCGCCGCGAAGTCGGCGTCCGGCAGCTCGAGGACGTGACCGGTGGGGACCCCGCGCATGCCGCCGAGCGAATCGTCGCCGGCCACCACCGCGGCCACCTCGAACCGCCGGCCGGCGACGCTCACCGGTGATCCGACCGTCCAACCCCGCTCCCGGGCCAGTTCCCGGTGCACCAGCACCCGCCCGGGACGCAGGTCGCTCCGGCTGCCCTCGAGCACCTCACCGGCCGACCGGGCGACCAGCGCCGGGTGGGCGGCGCGTACCTCGACGCCGTCGACGACCCGGCTGCGCTGCTCGTGCACCACACCCAGCTCGGGGCGGGCGGCCAGCGCGGCGGTGACCCCGGGGGGCAGGTCACCGCCGATCCCGGTGACCAGGTAGTCGACCCCGATCCGGGAGTCCACGGCACGTTCGATGCTCGCCTTGACGCTGGCCGCACCGACGACGAACGCCGCCACCAGAGACACCCCGACGACGAGCGCTCCGGCGGTGGCGGAGGTGCGCCGCGGGTTGCGTACCGCGTCGGCGACGGCGAGCGTCGCGGTGGCGCCGAGCAGTGGCCGCAGCGGCAGGGCGCAGAGCCGCACCAGGGCGGGCACCAGCAGCGGGCCGTACAGCACGACGCCCAGGAAGGTGAGGATCCCGCCAGCCGCGACGAGGAGGACCTGTCCCCCGGCGACCGCCGCCGCGAGCGCTCCGCCGCCGGCGGCGAGGGTGACCGCGCCCGCCGCCAGCCGGACGCGGCCGGGGCGGCGGGCGGGGGCGACCGCGCCGTCGGTGAGCGCGGCGACCGGCGGCACCCGGCTGCCCTGCCAGGCCGGCAGCGCGGCCGCCACCAGGGTGGTCAGCGTGCCCACGGCGAGGCACCCCAGCACCGTCGGCGTCCGCACCGCGACGGCCCCGCCCGAACCGGTGGGCACGTCGAGCGCGGCGCCGACCCGCCGCAGGACGACCGCCAACCCGACCCCGGCCAGCACCCCGAGCGCCGAGGAGAGCAGGCCGAGCACCCCGGCCTCCAGCAGCGCCGCGCGGAACAGCTGGCCCCGGCCGGCACCCACCACCCGCAGCAGGGCGGTCCGCCGGGTCCGCTGGGCCAGCACGATGGTGAAGGTGTTGGCGATGACGAAGGCGGCCACCACCACCGCCACGGCGGCGAAGGCCAGCAGCACCATGGAGAACTGGCGTACGTCCCGGACTGCCTCCGCCACCGCCGCGTCGAGGATCTGCTGGCGGGTCCGGACGGTGCCCGCAGCACCCACCACGTCGGCCACCCGGACGGTCAGCGCGGCGATGGGCGTACCCGGCGCGGCGGCCACGAGGATCCGGCCGTAACCGGACGCCCCGGAGGCCGCCAAGGCGTCGGAGCCGACCAGGCCGATGAACGGGCCGCCGACGTCGCGTACGCTGCCGGCCACGTCGACCGTGCCGACCAGGGTGTACGCCCGGGCCGCGCCGCCGCCCCCACCGACCCGGACCGGGGCGCCGAGCCGGAACCCCTGCCGGGCCACCGTCGGCGCGTCGAGCACCACCTCGCCCGGGTGACCGGGCAACCGGCCGGCCACCACGTCGTACGAGCGCAGGGCCGGTTCGGTGGGCACGGCGGCGAGCAGGGCGTAGCCGAGCAGCGGCCGCCCGTCGGCGCCGAGCAGGCCGCCCTGGGCGGTCAGCTCCCCCGCCGCGGCGGCCACCCCGGGCACCGCCCGCACCCGGTCCACCAGCGCCGGTGGCAGGGCGGCCGTCCCGGCGTACACCCCGAGGTCGGTGTGCCGGTCGAAGGCCCCGGCCCGGTCGTACGCCCCGGCGCGCATCCCGTCGGTGACCATCAGCGTGCCGGCCAGGAAGGCGACGCCGAGCACGACGGCGAGCGCGCACAGCGCCGACCGGGACGCCTCGGCCCGCAGCGTGCGCAGGGTGACCCGGAGCAGACCGGTGGGCGGCGCGGCGTGGGACCGGCGCCCCGGACGCGGGTGCCGCCCCCGGGCGGCGGGCGGCGCTGGTGGAACGGACATCGGTCGACCCCCGTGCGGTCGGTGACAGGACTGTCTCCGACGCTAGGGACACCCGCACCGGCGCCGCGTCCGTCCGCCGGGGCGGGCCGGCTCCGCCCCGGGTCGCCCCCGACCGGGCAGCCCGTACGTCCCAGGTCGTAGCGGCGGCACAGCACAGGGGCGGATGGGCGCAGGGGCGGGTCAGCTGCCCGGGACGACCAGCCCGCTCTCGTACGCCAGGACCACCGCCTGCACCCGGTCGCGCAGCCGCAGCTTCGCCAGGATCCGCCCGACGTGCGTCTTCACGGTCGCCTCGGCGACGTGCACCCGGGCGGCGATCTCCGCGTTCGACAACCCCTCCGCCACCAGCAGCAGCACCTCCCGTTCCCGGTCGGTCAGCAGGGCCAGCCGCGGGTCCTCGGCGGGCCCCGGGCCGAGCTGGCCGGCGAACCGGTCCAGCAGGCGGCGGGTGATCGGCGGGGCGACGACCGAGTCGCCGGCCGCGACCACCCGGATCGCGGCGAGCAGCTCCTCCGGCGGCACGTTCTTGAGCAGGAAGCCGCTCGCCCCGGCCCGGAGCGCGGCGAACGCGTCCTCCTCGGAGTCGAAGGTGGTCAGCACCAGCACCCGCGGCGGGCCGGCCGGCCGGTCCAGGCAGATCCGCCGAGTCGCCTCCACCCCGTCCATGGTCGGCATCCGGACGTCCATCACCACCAGGTCGGGGCGGGTCCGTTCGACCACCCGCAGCGCGTCGGCGCCGTCGATCGCCTCGCCGACCACCTCCAGGTCGGGCTGGGAGTCCAGCACCATCCGGAAGCCCGCCCGCACCAGCGCCTGGTCGTCCGCGATCACGATCCGCACCGTCATGCCGTACTCCCCTCCGGGTCCGCCGCCGGCAGCGGCAGCCGCGCCTCCACCCGCCAACCCCCGCCCGGGCGGGGGCCGACGGCCAGACTGCCCTCGTACACCCCGACCCGCTCGCGCATGCCCACCAGGCCGTGCCCGCCGGGCGGCGCGGGCCGCTCCGGTCGGCGGCCCCGACCGTCGTCGACCACCCGGACCACCACGGCCTGGTCGTCGCGAGTCAGCTCGACCGTGACGGCGGCCCCCGGGCCGGCGTGCTTGAGCGCGTTGGTCAGCGCCTCCTGCACCACCCGGTACACGGTCAGCTCCAGCCCGGGTGGCAGGGCCGGCTCGGCGGGGGCGGTGTACGTGGTCCGCAGCCCGGCGGCGCGGAAGCGGTCCAGCAGCGCGGGCAGTTCGGCGACCGCCGCCCGGCGGTGCGTCGGCTCGGGCACCACCTCGGCGACGTCCGGCTCCGGCTCCCGCAGCACGCCGACCAGGCGGCGCATCTCCCCCAACGCCTGCCGGCCGGTGTCGGCGACCACCCGGACCGCCTCGCGGGCCCGGTCCGGGTCGCGGTCGAAGGTGAAGCGGGCGCCGTCGGCCTGGGCGATCATCACGGCCATGCTGTGCGCCACCACGTCGTGCAGCTCCCGGGCGATCCGGGCGCGTTCCCCGGCCACCGCCGCCCGGGCCTCGGCCTCCCGCTCGCGTTCCAGGGTGGCCGCGCGTTCCTCCAGGCTGCGTACGTAGAGCCGGCGGGTGCGCACGTTGACCGCCGCGAGCCACACTCCCCCGGTGACCAGGCCGAACCAGATCGCGCTGATCCACCACGGGGCCGGACTGACCGTCGTGCCGGCGGCCAGCAGCACGCCGACGGCGGCCACCGCGCCGGCGATCACCCCGTCGCGCAGCCGGTCGGCGTAGGCGACGACGCTGTAGAGGGCGACCAGCACGGCGACGTCGTAGGCCAGCGGCCCCCACCCGGCGAGCACCTGGACCAGGGCGAGCAGCCCGACCACCACGGCCACCATCGACGGGTGGGAGCGGCGGAACAGCACCGCCACCGCCATCACCGCGCCGACCAGCGTCGCCACCCAGCCGCCCGGCTGGGCGGCCGCGCCGGCGACGGCGAAGAGCACCACGAGCGCGCAGACGGCGACGTCGAAGGCGACGGAGCGCAGCGGGCGGCCGAGGACGGTGCGGTTCACGGCCTCCCAGCGTACGGGCCGGACCGGCGTCGATGTCGCCCCTGGCCCGCCGGGCGGGCCGCCGGCGTGGTGGCAGGATCGGCGCCGTGGATCCCGCCGGCGGACCGAGCGCCCGCACCGAACGCGTGTCCGGGTGCCGGGCGCACCCGCTGGACGTGGTGGCCGTCGTGCTGGCGGTGGCCGGCGCCGGCTGCGCGCTGACCGGGCTGCTGCCCCGCGCCGAGGCGGTCGCCACGGTGCAGCGGGTCCTGCCGCTGCTGCTCTTCCTCGCCACGGTGGTGGTGCTGGCGGAGCTGACCGCGGTGGCCGGGGTCTTCGACGCGGTGGCCACCCGGCTGGCCATCGCCGCCCGCGGCCGGTACGCGGTGCTCTTCGGGCTCTGCGTCGGCTTCGCCTCGCTGACCACGGTCGTGCTGAACCTGGACACCACGGCCGTGCTGCTGACCCCGGTGATGCTGGCGCTGGCCCGCCGGCTGGGGCTGCCCGCGGTGCCGCTGGCGATGACCACCGTCTGGCTGGCGAACACGGCCAGCCTGCTGCTGCCGGTGTCGAACCTGACCAACCTGCTCGCCGCCGACCGGATCGACCTCGCCCCCCTGTCGTACGCGGCCCGGATGGCGGCGCCGCAGCTCGCCGCGGTGGCGGTCACGGCGGTGCTGCTGTGGTTCTGCTGGTGGCGCCCGGGCCGGCGGGGCGGGGGTGGGTTCCGCAGCCCGCCCCGGCACGTGCCGGCCGACCGGTGGCTCTACCGCACGGCGGTCGCCGGCTGCCTGCTCTTCGTCGCCGGCATCCTGGCCGGGGTCCCGATCGGGCTGGCCTCCACGGTGGCCGCGGCGCTGGTGCTGGCGGGGTTCCTGGTGCGGTCCCGGGGCACGCTGCGCCCGGCGCTGGTCCCGTGGCGGCTGCTGGTCTTCGTCACCGGCCTGTTCCTGGTGGTGCAGACGCTCGGCCGGTACGGCCTCGACAACCTGGTCGGGTGGCTGCTCGGCCCGGACGGCGGGGCGCTCGGCGCGCTGCGGGCCGGGGGCACCGGGGCACTGCTGTCCAACCTGGTGAACAACCTGCCGGCGTACGTGGCCGGCGAGGCGGTGCTCCCGGTCGGCGACGAGCCCCGGCTGCTGGCCCTGCTGATCGGCACGAACGTCGGCCCGCTCGCCACCCCGTGGGCGTCGCTGGCCACCCTGATCTGGTACGAGCGCTGCCGGGCCGCCGGGGTGACCGTGCCGACGGCCCGGTTCCTGGCCACCGGCGCGCTGCTCGCGGTGACCGCCACCCTGGCCGCCGTGGCGGCCCTGCTGCTCACGAGCTGACCGGCTGACCGGTCGGGTCAGCGGATGGGCGTACGGCGGGTGGGGCGCGCCCCGACCAGCCGGCGCACCAGCGGGGCGGCGTTCCACCGGGCGGCGCCCACCAGGTCGCGGGCGTGCTCCAGCACGGTGTGGTCGGGTCGGGCCAGTCCCTCGGCGATCGCCCGGTCGAGGTCGTTGCCGCAGCGGGTGAGCACCGTGTCGAAGTCCCGCCGGACCGGCTCCAGCCGGTCGTAGCCGAAGGAGCGGTGCAGCCGGGCGAAGAGCGGCTTGTAGAGCCGGGTCCGCTCGTGCAGCCCCGACGAGTACGACATCGGGTTCTTCGGCCGGTGCCGGACGTAGTCGGGCAGCACGTCGGCGAAGGCCTGCCGCAGGATCCACTTCTCCTGGCCGTCGCGCAGCTTGAGGTCCACCGGCAGCCGCATGGCCAGTTCCACCACGCTCAGGTCCAGGAACGGCACCCGGGCCTCCACGCCGTGGCCCATGCTGGCCCGGTCGATGCGCTGCAACTCGGTACGGCACAGGTTGCGGATCTTGTGCAGGAAGAGCCGCCGGGAGTGCTCGGGGCCGACCTGGTGGTACATCGGGTAGCCGCCGAACAGCTCGTCGGAGCCGTCGCCGGTGAGCACCACCTTGATCCCCAGCTCGTGCAGCCGACGGAAGATCGGCACCGACACCACCGCGTTGATGATGTCGCCGTACTCGGTCAGCTCGGAGACCCGGATGGCCTCCCGCACGTCGGCCAGCCGGATGTCGCGCGGGCGCAGCTCGATCACCTCGTGGGCGACGCCCAGGTCGGCGGTGAGCCGCCGGGCGTACGCCACGTCCGGGCTGTCCGGCACGCCCACGGTCACCGCCACGCAGTCGGGGTGCTGTTCGCGGACGTGCAGCAGCGCCAGCGAGCTGTCCAGGCCGCCGGAGAGCACCACCCCGACGGTGAGGTCGGTGTCCACCCGCATCCGGATGGCGTCGGTGAGGGCGACCCGGACGAGCAGGGCGGCCTCGTCCGGGTCGTCCACCACGGGCAGTCCCTCGCCGAGGGTGAGCAGGTCGACGTGCGGGGCGAGCCGCACCTCGCCGTCCGGGTCGGCCCAGCCGTGGTGCCCGGGTGGCACCTCGACGATCGGGGCGCCGTGCCCGACCAGCGCCTTGACCTCGGAGGCGACGTGCAGGCAGCCCGGCGTGCGGGCCCAGTACAGCGGCTTGACGCCGAGCGGGTCGCGGGCCAGGTAGGCCCGGCCGGTGGCCCGCTCGACGACGGCGAACGCGTACTCGCCGCGCAGTCGGCGCACCGCGTCCCCGCCCCAGCGCAGGAAGGCGGCGAGCACCACCTCGGTGTCACTGCCGCTACGGAAGGCGTACCCGAGCCGCGTCAGCTCCGCGCGCAGCTCGTGGTGGTTGAAGACCTCGCCGTTGTAGCAGAGCACGTGGCGCTCGTCGGCGGACACCCACGGCTGCACCGCCCGCTCCCGGTCCACCACCTTCAGCCGGCGTACGCCGGTGAGCAGGCCGTTCTCCTGCCGGGTCTCGGTGACCTCACCGCGCGGGGCGAGGACGGCGAGCATCTGCCGGAAGACGGCCGGGTCCGCCTCCGGTCCGAGGCTCAGGGCGATGCCGCACACCGGCTCAGATCCCCAGCTCGGCCTCGTACGCCCGGCGCAACCGCGTCCGGGCGGCGGGGGCGAGGCAGACGTGCCAGGCCTGCCCCTCGTCGACCACGTTGACCTCGCCGGCCTCCTGCCGGGCCAGCAGCAGGTCGGCCAGGACGTCGGCGGCGCCGAACCGGCGGAACCAGTGCATCTCGACGTCGACGGCCCAGCCGAGGCAGTGGCCGCTGGGCACCATCGCGGCGTAGCCGAGGCGGCGCAGCCGGTACTGGTGTTCGGCGCTGCGGACCAGGCTGGTCACCCAGAGCGGCGGGGTGCCCGTGGGCGCGGTGGCGGTGAACTCGCGGCCGATGTCGTTGAGCAGCGCCACCACCTCCCGGCGGGAGCGGCGGAAGCGGACCCCGGCGGTGTGCGGGCGGGAGCCGGGCAGCACCCGGCGGCGCACCGCCCGCAGTCCCCGGCCGACCAGGGTCGCGGGTTGCTCCTGGTAGCGGAAGCGGATCAGGTCCCGTCGGCGCAGCCATTCCAGGTCGACGAGTTCCTGGCTGCCGTCGACCTCGGCGTCGGTGAGGAACGGCGCGGTGTCCCGCCACCACATCACGTCGATGCGGGAGAGCAGGTAGATCCGGACCAGCGCGGTGAGGTCGACCGCCGAGGTGCGGCCGTTGGGCTGGTAGCGGGCCATCTCCAGCAGCAGGGTCTCGCGGGCGCCGACGTAGCCCTGCGGGGTGGCGTCGAGCACCGCCACGATCGCCGGGTCGCGCAGCCTGTCGTCGAGCAGCGCCTGCCGGGCCCGGGTCGAGGGGGCGTCGGTCAGCGCGCCCAGCTCGACCAGGAGGTCCAGCACCGCGCCCCGGTACGCGGCCACGTCCGGCGTCGTCGGGGCGGTGGGCTGCGGCCGGCGGAACGGCGTGGTGGACGGGAGGAAGGAGCCGGACTGGTGACCGGGACTCCGGCTGGGCACGCGCATGGTGGAGGTCCTCTCCCGGTACGACACGGTGTGCTGAACCTGAAACCCACCGTAGGCACTTGGAGAGGACGAACCCCGAACAATCCTCCTGTCTCACCCCAATGAGGGGCGATTCCCTCCGCCGGCGCTGAGCGCCTGCACCCGCGCGTACGACGGGACGTCCGGCAGGGCGGGGGCGGCGCCGTCCCGGACAGTGGTGGCGACGTCCAGGACGGCGCCGAGGGCGGCGCGGAACAGCAGCGATCCGGTGCTCACCCGCGCCACCCCCAGCCGGCCGAACTCGGCCAGGTCGGGTCCGCCGGGCCGGTACAGCAGGTTCAGCGGCGCGGGCAGCTCGGCGACGAGGACCCGGACCGGCCCGGGATCGGTCACCCCCGGGGTGAAGATCCCGTCGGCGCCGGCCGAGAGGTACGCCCGCCCCCGCCCCAGGGCCTGCTCCAGCGGGTCGGCCACGCCCAGCCACCAGGCGTCGGTACGCGCGTTGACGAACAGCCCCGGCACGGCCGCCTTCACCGCCGCCACCTTCGCCGCGGTGACCTCGACCGGGGCCAGGTCGCCGTCGGCGCGGCCGTCCTCGATGTTCACCCCGACCACGCCCAGGTCGGCCAGCTCGGCGACGTAGTCGGCCACCTCGGCGGGGTCGTGGCCGAACCCGGCCTCCACGTCCACGGTGAGCAGCACGGGCAGCGGGGCGAGCAGCCGGGCGAGGGTCAGGTTCTGCGCCCGGGTGGCCGCGGCGCCGTCCGGCAACCCGTGCGCCGCCGCGACGCCGAGGCTGGTGGTGCCGACGGCCGGGAATCCGGCGGCGGCGAGGGCGGCGGCCGAGGCGTGGTCCCAGGCGTTGGGCAGCAGCAGCGGCCGGCCGGGGCGGTGCAGGTTGCGGAAGGCGGCACGGCGGTCGGTCATCGGGGCCTCACCTCGAGACTGGTCGGGACACGGAGGGTGGGGTGCGGGGCGTACCGGACCGGGCCGGGGGCCGGGCGGCAGCGCCCGCGCAGCACGTCCAGCACCCCGGCGGCCAGCGCGAGCGCGTGCCGCTCGCCGGGGCAGCCGCGGGGGCCGGCGCCGAAGGTGAGCGCGCCGTCCGGCCGTCCGGGCACGAAGCGGTCCGGGTCGCCGAAGACCGCCGGGTCCCGGTTGGCGGCGTCGAAGCGCAGCAGCACCGCCTCCCCCGCGGCGACGTCACGCCCGCCGAGGTTCGTCGGGGCCACCGCCACCCGCCGGGTGCCGCGGACCGGCGGGTCGAGCCGGAACACCTCGGCGAGCAGGTCGGCCGAGTCGTGACCGGCCGGCGTGTCGAGCAGGTGCCGGGCGCCGGCCGCGATCAGGCCGGCGGTGGCGTCGCAGGCCTGGACCAGCAGGCCGAGCCGGTTCGCGGTCCGCTCCGGCTCCCCGGCCGGCGACAGCGCGAGCAGGTCGGCAAGCGCGGCGTCCGCGCGGTGCACCAGGTCGGCGGCGACGCCCGGGTGGTAGGCGGCGGCGACGTCCGCAACCGCCGGCCCGGCCAGCTCGGGCCGGTCCAGGCCGAGCCGCCCGGCCAGCACCTCCACGGGTACGCGTCGCGCGAGCGACCCGATCACGTCGACCGCGTTCCCCGCCCGGTCGAGGATCGCGGCGGTGGCGGACGCGGCCTCCGCGCGCAACCCGTCCGGGTCGAGGTCGGCGAGCGCGGCGACGCCGTACGCCCGCCGGGCGCGGTGCTGGTCCGGGCCGCTGAACCGGCTGACCGTGGCCCGCAGCCAGGCCAGCGTGCCGGGTGGGCCGGCCGGTCCGACGGCGGGAACCGTGAGGGCCGGATCGGTCAGCGCGGCGCGGACGTCGGCGTACCGGGTCACCGACCAGCCGGTGCCGGGGTCGCGGGTGGGTGCGCCGCAGGGCGGGGTGTCCGGGGCGGGATCGACGACGGGCCAGGGGTGGGTCACCCGGCCGAGGCTAGGCGCGGATCGCTTCGGCGGGCGCCGAACCGTCGCGGCGTGTCGACGGTTGCGCGCAGGAGGGGGCGACGGCGCTCGATGTCACGACGGCAGGTGGAGCTCGGTGAACTCCCGATCCGTCGACGTCGAGCCGGCGGACCTGCGGGTCGGGCCCGGCGCGCCGGCGGCACTCAGGCGCGGCCTCCGCCCGTCTCCTCGCGCGGCGGCGGTGCCAGGTCGGCGGGTGTGACGCCGAGCAGCGCCGGCAGTGCCTCGGCGCCGGCCGGGGTGAGCCGGACCGCGCGCCCGGTGCCGGAGGCGATCCACCCCAGATCGCGCAGGTGGCGGCAGAGCGCCGCGCCGAGCGCCCCGGCCAGGTGCGGGCGGCGTTCGGTCCAGTCGAGGCAGTCGCGGACCAGCGGACGGCGGGTGCCGCGCAACGGCTCGGTCGGTACGCCGAGGGCGGCCAGCCGGTCCCAGCCGGCCGGGGTGACGGCGAGGCCGCCGGCCCGGTCGAGCAGGCCCTGGCGGAGCAGCCCGTCGAGCAGCGTCACCCCGAGCCGGCCCGCCAGGTGGTCGTAGCAGGTCCGGGCGTACGCCAGGGCGGTGCCGGCGGCGGCGACCCGCAGCGAGCCGGCGGGCCGGGGTGGGGCCGGGGCGTGGCCGGCCAGGTCCTCGATCAGCTGGGCCACCGACGGCCCGGCCAGCCGCAGGTAGCGGTGCCGGCCCTGCCGCTCCTCGGCGAGCAGGCCGCCGCGGACCAGGCGGGTCAGGTGTTCGGTGGCGGTGGAGGGGGCCACCCCGGCGTGCCGGGCGAGCTCGCCCGCGGTCCACGCCCGCCCGTCGAGCAGGGCCAGGCAGAAGGCGGCCCGGGTGTCGTCGGCGAGCAACCCGGCGAGCTCCGACATCCCCCGGCCGGCGGCGGCGATCGCGGTCATCGCCCCATGATGCCGCGCCGGCCGCGTCGATAGCAGGCCGGCAGCTCTTTACAACGTTGTAGTAAACGTTGTAGACAGTGTGGACCGCAGTGACCCTTGTCGACTCCACCGCCAACCACCAAGGCAGGTCTGATGGGACACCTCCACCGCGGCGGCGCCGTTGCCGCCGTACTCGGTCTGCTGCTGGCCGCGACGCCGGCCGCAGCCGACCCGCCCGACCGTTACCGCAATCCGATCTCCGCCGACTTCGCCGACACCTTCGCCGACCCGGTCGTCGTCCGCGGCCCCGACGGCCTCTGGTACGCCTACGGCACCAGCGACCCGCTGAAGGAGGGCGAGAAGACCGCCCACCGGGTGCCGGTGGCCCGCTCGGCCGACCTGGTCGACTGGACCTACGTGGGCGACGCCTTCGGCCCCGACCAGCGTCCCGCCTTCGCCGCGCCCGGCGCCGCCTTCTGGGCCCCCGACGTGCGCCACCTCGACGGCCGCTGGGTGATGTACGTGACGGTCACCGACACCACCGTCTCCGGCGACACCTTCGACACCGCCGTCGGGGCGGCGACCGCGCCCAGTCCGGCCGGGCCGTGGACCTTCAGCGACACCCCGGTCGTGGCCCCCCGTCCCGGGCCCGGCGGCGGCTACCTGTGGACCATCGACCCGAGCCAGTTCACCGACGTCGACGGCACGAAGTACCTCTACTACGGCAGCTACTACGGCGGCGTCTCGGTCACCGAGCTCTCCCCCGACGGGCTGCGCGCGGTCGGCGAGCCGACGCTGGTGGCCGTCGACAACAAGTTCGAGGGCAGCTACGTGCTGCGCCACGACGGCTGGTACTACCTCTTCGCCTCCACCGCGAACTGCTGCGCCGGCCCGGCCACCGGCTACTCGGTGCACGTCGGGCGCTCCCGCAGCCCACGCGGCCCGTTCGTCGACCGCGAGGGCGTCCCGCTGACCGCGTCCCGGGCCGGCGGCACGCCGGTGCTCACCCAGAACGGCAACCGCTGGATCGGCACCGGCCACAACGGCTTCCTCACCGACCTGTCCGGCCAGGACTGGATCGTCTACCACGCGATCGACCGGGCCGACCCGTACCTGGACGAGCCGTTCGGCATCAACGAGCGGCCGATGCTGATCGACCGCCTCGACTGGGTCGACGGCTGGCCGACGGTCAACGCCGGCGCCGGACCGTCCGACGGGCCGCGGCCCGCCCCGGTCACCACCGCCCGCCTCGACGAGCGCTTCGGCTCCGCCTCCCTCGCCGACTGGCGCAAGTCGAGCGGCGACTGGCGGGTCACCGGTGGCGCGCTCACCGGCTCCGGCACGCTGACCTCCCGGTCGGGCACCGGCGGCGACGTCCGCGCCGAGGCCGACCTGCGGGTCGGCGACGCCGACGCGGCGGGGCTGTCGCTCGGCGGCCGGGTCACCGTCACCGTCGACGCCGCCGGCCGGCTGGCCGCCCGCCAGGGCAACCGCACCGTCACCTCGGCCGCGCCGGCCGGCTTCGACCCGGCCGACCGGCACAACCTCGCCGTCGAGGTACGCGGCCGCCAGCTCGTCGCCGAGCTGAGCCCCGCCCGCCTCGGCGACCAGCTCGCCACCGTCACGCTGCGGCTGGACCGCCCGGCGGCCGGGCCGCTCGGCCTGGTCGCCACCGCAGGCCGGGCCGAGTTCGACAACGTCAGCGCCGCCCGGCTGTACCGGCCGGTCAGCAGGGTCGCCGCTCCCCCGCGGGTCGGCGCGCCACTGCCGGCCTACTCCGACGAGTTCACCGACGGGCTGGACCCGGCCTGGCAGTGGATCCGGCGCAACCCCGAGGCCACCGTTGCCGGCGGGGAGCTGCGCTGGCCGGTCGAGGCGGCCGATCTCACCGGCACCGGCAACACCGCCGGGGTGCTGCTGCGCGACGCGCCGACCGGCGACTACGTCGCCGAGACCAAGGTGACCCTGGACCTCGGCGAGGAGACGGTCCGCAACTTCCAGCAGGCCGGCATGGTCGCGTACGTCGACGACGACCGGTTCGCCCGGCTGTCCCAGGTGGCCATCTGGAACACCCGGCAGGTCGAGTACGGCTACGAGCTGCCCTTCGCCGGCCAGCCGGTGTACGGCGGCAACATCGTCGGCCCGCCGGCGACGACCACCTGGCTGCGGCTCGCGCACCACGTCGACCCGGCCACCGGGGAGCACGAGTTCCGGGCCGGCTCCAGCCGGGACGGGGTGACGTGGACCTGGGGCGGGGTGTGGACCTTCCCGGCCGGGACCACGCCGAGGATCGGCCTGGTGGCACACGGCGGGTCCGAGCCGCCGGTGACCGCCGAGTTCGACTACCTGCGCTTCTACCGCTGACCCGACCGGCGCCGCCCACCTCACCCGGTGGGCGGCACCGGCGTGTCGGCGTCCAGGGCGGTCACCGTGCGGGACTCACCGTCGTAGCTGCGCGCCGCCACGAACTCCCCCGCCGGGCGGTCCACGCACACCACCGCCCGGGCCCGCCGCCGGTCGGCGTCCCGGAACCGCAGCGCCAGGCTCAGGTGCGGCACCCACCGTCCGGGACGGTGCCACGGATTCGCCCCCTCGGCATCGCCGAGCACGTCCCAGACCGCGGCGTGCAACGCCACCAGCTCCGGGGTCGGACGCACCAGCCACACCAGCGGCGCGCTGCCGTCGAGCACCTCCACCCGGTCGAGCCGGACCGGGACCGGCAGCGCCGCGGCGCAGAGATCGACCAGGCGCTCCCGCGCCCCGGGCGGGAACGCGTCGACCGCGGCGAGGGTCAGGTGCGGCCGGTTGGTGGGGTGGACGTTGCGGGCCAGGCTGGGCAGCCCGGCCTCGGCCAGCCGCGTCCAGGCCGCGCGTACCCCGTCCTCCAGCGGCGCCGAGCAGAGCAGTTCGACCGTACGCACGCCGTCAGGGTAGACCGGCCCGGTGTGGCGGACGGTCCGACGGGGAACCGCAGCGGGATGAGCATGCTGAACACCGACGACGAACGACACCTGCGCCGGGCGGTGGCGCTGGCCGGCGTGGCCAGGGCGGCCGGTGACGGGCCGTTCGGGTCGCTGCTGGTGGCCGCCGACGGGCGGGTGCTCGCCGAGGAGGTCAACACCGAACGGACCGACCGGGACGTCACCGCCCACCCGGAGCTGAAGCTGGCCCGCTGGGCGGCCCGCGAGCTGGACCGCAACGCAGCGGCCGCGACCACCATGTACACCAGCTGCCAGCCGTGCCCGATGTGTGCGTTCGCGATCGACCGCTCCGGCCTCGGCCGGGTGGTGTACGCGCTCAGCGCCGACCAGCTGGTGACCCTGCGCCCCTCGGCGGCTCCGGTGCCGCCCCGGGTGACCTACCTGGGGCCGGCGTTGCTCGACGAGGCGCGGGTGCCGGTCGAGGAGTTCTGACCCCTACAGCCAGCCCGCGTCGCGGGCGATCCGGACCGCCTCGGCCCGGTCGGCGGCGCCGAGCTTCTGCACCCCGGCGGTCAGGTAGTTGCGCACCGTCCCCGGCGACAGGTGGGTACGCCGGGCGATCACCGCGACCGGGGTGCCGTACTCGGCCAGCCGCAGGGTCTCCAGCTCCCGCGGGGTCAGCGGGCACTCGGGCAGGGTCAGCGCGTCGGCGGCGAGCGCCGGGTCGACGTACCGGCCGCCGCCGTGCACCCGGCGGATCACGTCGGCGAGGGCCCCGCCGGGCGCACCCTTGGGCAGGAAGCCCCGGGCGCCGGCGGTGAGCGCCTGGCGCAGGTGCCCGGGGCGGCCGTGGCCGGTGAGGATCACCACCGCGCACGCCGGCAGCGCCCGGGCCAGCTCGGCGGCGAGCTCGATCCCGCCGGGCGGTGGCATCTCCAGGTCCACCACGGCCACGTCCGGCCGGTGGGCCAGCACGGCGTCGACCGCCTCCCGCCCGGTCGCGGCCTGGGCCACGACCGTCAGGTCCGGCTCCAGGTCGAGCAGGGCGCCGAGGGCGGTACGGATCAGCTCCTCGTCGTCGGCGAGCAGGACCCGGATCACGGCCGCACCGGCACGGTGGCCCGCAGGACGAACTCGTCGCCGTCCCGCCCGGTGTGCAGGGTGCCGCCGGCCACGGCGAGGCGTTCGGCCAGCCCGCGCAGCCCGTTGCTGTGCCCGTCCGGTCCGCCGGCCACGGCGCCGTCGTTGCGTACCGTCATGGTGGCCATCTCGTCCTCCCGGGTGACCTCGATCCGGCACCAGCCGGCCCGGCTGTGCCGCAGCACGTTGGTGCCCGCCTCGCGCAGCACCGCGGCCAGGTCACCGGCCGCGGGCGCCGGCAGCGCGCCGGACGGCGGTACGACGGTGCAGCGCACCCCGCAGGAGCGCAGCACGTCGGCGACCGCGGCGAGCTGCTCGGTCAGGTCGACGGTGCGGTACCCGTGCACCGCGGCGCGGACCCGGTGCAGCGCGGTCCCGGCGAGCCGGCGTACCTCGTCGGCCTCCCGGCCGGCGCGGCCGGCGTCGACGGGCGCCAGGCGGGCGGCGAGCTCGGCCTTCAGCGCGATCACTGTCAGGTCGTGCCCGAGCAGGTCGTGCACGTCGCGGGCGAAGCGCAGCCGTTCCTCGGCGGCGGCCAGCCGGGCCTGAGCCCGCTGGCCCTGCCGGGCCTCGACGAGCAGGTCCCAGAACCAGACCTGCATCCGGTTGACCGCGGCGATGCCCGCCCCGATCCCGCCGGTGATGACCAGGTGGTCGAGGACCGAACCCCCGGTCCACCGGGCCACCGCCGCCGAGACCGCGACCACCACCGCCGACGCGCCGAGGGCGGCCGGGGTGGCCAGCAGCAGGGGCGCCATGCCGACCAGGGTGGCGCCCAGCCAGGCCCAGGTGGGCCAGGCGCCGGCGGCGACCGGACCGGCCAGCGGCACGCTGAGCACCGCGACGGCGAGCAGGCCGGCCTGGAATCGGCGCCGCCACGGAGACGCCAGCCACGGGGTGACCGCCGCGTAGAGCACGGCCGTCTGCGCGACGGTGAAGGCGAGCAGGGCCACCGCGCCGAGGGCGACCCGGGTCTGGTCCGGCTCGCGGGCCAGCCCGACGCCGGGCAGGGCGAGGCTGGCCCAGACGCCGGCGACCAGTGCGGCCAGGGTGACCTGCCGGGCCCGGCGCAGCCGGCGGTCCGCACCGGAGCGCACCGACTCGACCGCCATGTCCGCCGATCCTAGGGGCAGGTCGCACCCGGTTCACCCGTGCGGGATGTCACGGGCGGACCGTGAATTCCACCCGGCGGTTCGCTGACGATCGGCATCTGGGCGGGCACCCCCGGGCGGGCGACGCTGAGGGCATGTCACCTACCGCTCCGGTCCCCGCCCCCATCGAACCCGTCACCGGCCCCGACGCCCGCACAGCCGATCTCGCCCCGGGCGGCGCGTCTCCGCCGACCGGCGCCGGCACCCGCCGACGGCTGCTGCGGCATCTCGCCGAGATGACCGTGGCCATGATCGCCGGCATGGTCCTGCTCGGTCCGGTCCGTCAGCTGCTCGCCGGGGCCCTCGGCCTGGCGGCGACGCTGGACCGGCCCGCCGTCACCCCGTTCGCCATGGCCACCGACATGGCGGTGGGCATGGCGGTGTGGATGTGGCACCGCGGCCACGGCGCCCGGGCCACCGCCGAGATGGTGGCGGCCATGTACGTGCCGTTCCTGCTCCTGCTGGTGCCGCTCGCCGCCGGCCTGCTCGACGCGGACGCGCTGATGCTCGGCGGGCACCTGCTGATGCTGCCGGCGATGGCGGTGGTGGCCGTCCGGCACCGGCACGAGCACCCGGCCCCGCCCCGCCGGCACCCGGCGGTCGCCGCCCTGGTCGCCCGCTGGCCGGCCGCGCTGGCGCTGCTGATCACCGCCGACCAGTGGTTCGCGCCGAGCGTCCTGCCGGCGGCCAGCCTGCTGGTGCTGCCGGCGGGCTACCTGACCATCGGCACGGTACGCCGGCAGTGGCGGACGCCGGGGGCGCTGCGGACGCAGTTCCTCGGGCTGGTGGTCTGGTCCGGGCTCGCCGGGTTGGCGCTGGCCGTCGGCGGGGACACCGCCGGCTGGCTGGTCGCCGGGGGCTGGTTCGCCCACGCCGGCTGGGACCTGTGGCACCACCGCGCCGACCGGGTGGTGCCGCGCGGGTACAGCCAGTTCTGTGGCGTGCTGGACCTCGTGTTCGGGGTGACCATCGCGCTGGCCCTGCTCGCCGGGTGAGGCCCGGACGTGTCGCGCGCGACGGTTGTGCCGGTCGGCGGAACGCGCCGACCGGCATGATGAAAAGCTTTGCCCATGAGTTCCGCACCCGTACCGACCGACCCCACCCCCGCCGACCCCGACGAGGCGACCGCCTTCGCGGACCTCGGCCTGCGGGCCGAGCTGCTCGGCGCGCTCAGCGCCCTGGGCTACGAGGAGCCGACCCCGATCCAGCGGGAGGCGATTCCCACGCTGCTCAGCGGCCGGGACCTGCTCGGCCAGGCGGCGACCGGTACGGGCAAGACCGCCGCGTTCGCGTTGCCGCTGTTGCAGCGGATGCCCGACGACCGGCCCGGCGGTGAGCCGCTGGCCCTGGTGCTGGTGCCCACCCGGGAGCTGGCGGTGCAGGTCTCCGAGGCCTTCCACCGGTACGGCAAGGACCTGGGCGCCCGGGTGCTGCCGATCTACGGCGGGCAGCCGATCGGCCGGCAGTTGCGCGCGCTGGACATGGGCGTGGACGTGGTGGTGGCCACGCCGGGCCGGGCCCTGGACCACATCGCCCGGGGCACCCTGCGGCTGGGCAACCTGGCCACGGTGGTGCTGGACGAGGCCGACGAGATGCTCGACATGGGCTTCGCCGAGGACATCGAGGCGATCCTGGAGCACGCGCCGGAGCAGCGGCAGACGGTGCTCTTCTCGGCCACCATGCCGGCCCGCATCGACGGGCTGGCCCGCAAGCACCTGACCGATCCGGTGCGGATCCAGATCGGGCGGGAGCAGCCGGTCGCCGGGGAGGCGCCCCGGGTGCGGCAGAGCGCGTACATCGTCGCCCGAGCGCACAAGCCGGCGGCGCTGGGCCGGGTGCTCGACGTCGAGTCCCCCACCGCGGCGATCGTCTTCTGCCGCAGCCGGGAGGAGGTGGACCGGCTCACCGAGACGATGAACGGCCGGGGTTACCGGGCCGAGGCGCTGCACGGCGGGATGAGCCAGGAGCAGCGCGACCGGGTGATGGGGCGGCTGCGGTCCGGCACGGCGGACCTGCTGGTGGCGACCGACGTGGCCGCCCGTGGCCTGGACGTGGAGCAGCTCACCCACGTGGTGAACTACGACGTGCCGTCGGCCCCCGAGTCGTACGTCCACCGGATCGGCCGGGTCGGCCGGGCGGGTCGGGAGGGCGTGGCGATCACCCTCGCCGAGCCGCGCGAGCACCGGATGCTCAAGACCATCGAGCGGGTGACCGGCCAGCGGATCGCCATCGACAAGATCCCCACGGTTGCCGACCTGCGGACCCGCCGGCTGGAGCTGACCCAGGCGGCGCTGCGGGAGTCGCTGCTGGAGGACGACCTGGAGCCGTTCCGGGTGATCGTGGAGACGCTCAGCGACGAGTTCGACATGATGGAGGTCGCGCTCGCGGCGGTGCGGCTGGCCCACGAGGCGACTCTCCCCGGCTCCGCCGACGAGGAGGAGGAAGAGATCCCGCAGGTCGCGGTCCGTCCGCAGCGGGAGAGCCGCCCGGGGTACGAGGGGCGCGGCGGCGACCGTCGCGGTGGCGGCGCCCGGCCGCGTACCGGCGGCACCACCCAGGTCTTCATCGGCCTGGGCCGGCGGGCCGGAGTCCGGCCGCAGGATCTGGTCGGGGCGATCACCGGCGAGACCGGGATCAACGGCCGGGACATCGGCTCGATCGAGATCGCCGACCGGTTCTCGCTGGTGGAGGTGCCGGTGGGGGTGGCCGACGAGGTGATCCAGGGGTTGCGGGGCAGCACGATCAAGGGGCGTAAGGCGACCGTGCGTCGGGACCGGGACGGCGACGACGGGGGCGGCGAGCGCCGCTACGGCTCCCGGGAGCGGCGGGACCGCCGTTGACCGGGGCGGGTCGGAACCCGTTTCGGCGCCGGTCGGGACCGCCGCCTCCGCGCCCGGCCTGAGCGGCACGGCGGGGCCGACCCAACCGGGCCGCCCCGCCGCGAAGCGATCAGCAGTTACGGATGTACCAGACCGGGTCCCAGTTGTACGTCCCCCGACCGACGGTCGTGAACGACTTCAGGGTGCCGCCGCTCTGGTTGTAGAAGTACACCCGGACGCCGCCGTACTGGTTGTTGTAGTAGTAGCCCGTGCCCTGCCAGTAGGAAAGCGCGTAACGGTTGCAGTAGTAGAGGTCGAAGACCTTCCAGGTACCCCTTGTCGGGTCCCACACCGAGGCACAGAAGTTTCCGTACGCACAGGAGACGGTCTGCGGGTTCGAGGTGTACCGGACGTTGGTCGCCGGGCTGATCGTGGGCGAGTATGCGGCCAAAACGGCCCCCACCTGCGCGCCGCCGGAGGCGGCCTGTTGACGGGGTGCGGCTACGGCCGCGGCCACGACGTGGCTGGTGGCGGCGTGGGTCTCGGTCGGTTGGGCGGCGGCCGGGGCGGCCACCGCGAGCATGCCGGCCATGGTCACGCCACCGAGCAGCGCGAGCAGCCGAGCCGACCTCCGGAAGGCCCGACGCGGGGTCCCGCGCGACGATTCAGCGGACATGTGACGCTCCTTTCACAAACGGTCGTCTGCCGGCCGGCTGCGAGCAGATGCGTCGGCGGAGCCGGCCAATCGGAGCCTAGAACTCCCGCCCGATCGGCAGCCAGGCCGACATCTGTCATTTCGCAACCGACGCAAAAGGATCGCCGCAATGCGAATGGAGCCTCAAATTGTCTCGGCCTTTTTGTGAAATGTGAATGGGGCATCGACATTCATGGTCAGCCTACTGGTTCCACACGGCTGCCGGACCGGCCGTCGCCGGTCCGGCAGCAGGACGACATCGGGCGGCCGACCCGTCGGGGTCGGCCGCCCGGGCGCCGTCAGGCCGCGGCGAGCGGCTGCCCGCCCAGCGTCCCGGCGTCCACCTCGGCCGGGCGCAGCGCGAGGGCGAGCACGTCGGCGACGTCGGCCAGGGTGTGGATGGTCAGCGCCTCGCGCACCTCGGTGGGCAGGTCGTCCAGGTCCGGCTCGTTGCGGGCCGGGATGATCACCTCGGTCAGGCCCGCCCGGTGCGCGGCCAGCAGCTTCTGCTTCACCCCGCCGATGGGCAGCACCCGGCCGGAGAGGGTCACCTCGCCGGTCATCCCGAACTCGGGCCGTACCGGCCGGCCGGTCACCAGGGAGGCCAACGCGGTGACCATGGTGATGCCGGCGCTGGGGCCGTCCTTGGGCACCGCGCCCGCCGGGAAGTGCACGTGGATCCGCCGCCCGGCGAGGGTGTTGGGGTCGATGCCGAGCCGCCGCCCGTTGGAGCGCAGGTACGACAGCGCGATCTGCGCCGACTCCTTCATCACGTCGCCGAGCTGCCCGGTCAGGGTCAGCCCCGGCTCACCCTCCATGCTGGTGGCCTCGATGAACAGCACGTCCCCACCGGCGCCGGTGACGGCCAGACCGGTGGCCACGCCGGGCACCGCGGTCCGCTCCGCCGACTCCGGGGTGAACTTCGGCCGGCCCAGGTAGCGGGCCAGGTTGCCGCGGTCCACGGTCACCCGCGTCGGGTCCGCCGCCAACGCCACGGTCACCTTGCGCAGGATCTTCGCCAGGGCCCGTTCGAGCTGCCGGACGCCGGCCTCCCGGGTGTACTCCCCGGCGATCAGCGCCAGCGCCTCGTCGGCGACGGTCACCTCGTCGGCGGTCAGTCCGGCCCGGTCGAGCTGTCGGGGCAGCAGGTGGTCGCGGGCGATGGCGACCTTCTCGTCCTCGGTGTAGCCGTCCAGCGTGACCAGTTCCATCCGGTCCAGCAGCGGGCCGGGGATCGACTCGACCACGTTGGCGGTGGCCAGGAAGAGCACGTCGGACAGGTCGAGGTCGACCTCCAGGTAGTGGTCGCGGAAGGTGTGGTTCTGCGCCGGGTCGAGCACCTCGAGCAGAGCCGCGGCCGGGTCGCCGGAGTAGCCGACGGCCAGCTTGTCGACCTCGTCGAGGAGCACCACCGGGTTCATCGAGCCGGCCTCGCGCAGGGCGCGGACGATCCGACCGGGCAGCGCGCCGACGTAGGTGCGCCGGTGACCGCGGATCTCCGCCTCGTCCCGGACGCCGCCCAGGGAGACCCGGACGAAGTTACGGCCCAGGGCCCGGGCGACGGACTCGCCGAGGCTGGTCTTGCCGACGCCGGGCGGGCCGGCGAGGGCGAGCACCGCGCCGGAGCCACGCCCGCCGACCACGCCGAGGTTGCGCTCGGCCCGGCGGTTGCGCACCGCGAGGTACTCCAGGATGCGGTCCTTCACGTCGGCCAGGCCGGCGTGGTCGGCGTCGAGCACCGCCCGGGCCACGGCCAGGTCGGTGTTGTCCTCGGTACGCGTGTTCCACGGCATCTCGAGGACGGTGTCCAGCCAGGTACGGATCCAGCCCGTCTCCGGGGAGGCGTCACTGGCCCGCTCCAGCTTGCCGACCTCGCGCAGGGCGGCCTCGCGGACCTTTTCGGGCAGGTCGGCGGACTCCACCCGGGACCGGTAGTCGGCGGAGCCGTCCGGCTCGTCCTCGCCGAGTTCCTTGCGGATGGCGGCGAGCTGCTGGCGGAGCAGGAACTCGCGCTGGGACTTTTCCAGCCCCTCCCGGACGTCGCTGTTGATCTGCTCGGTGACCTCCTGCTCGGCCAGGTGCTCCCTGACCCAGCCGACCAGCAGTTCGAGTCGGGCGGTGACGTCCGGCGCGACGAGCAGTTCGGTCTTCTGCCCGAGGCTGAGCCAGGGCGCGTAGCCGGCGGCGTCGGCCAGCTCGGAGAGGTCGGTCATCCGCTCCATGGCGTCGATGACCTGCCAGGCGCCGCGCTGCTGGAGGACCGAGGTCATCAGCGCGCGGTACTCACGGGCGAGTTCCCGGGCCTTGCCGGCCGGGGCGGGTTCGTCGAGCGGGGTGGCCTCGACCCAGAGGGCGGCGCCCGGTCCGGGCACGCCGGAGCCGATCCGGGCGCGGGCCAGGCCGCGGACCACGGCGGCGGGTTCGCCGTCGGGCAGCCGGCCGACCTTCTCGATGGTGGCGATCACGCCGACGGGGCCGTACTCGCCGTCGAGGCGGGGCACGGCGAGCAGTTTCTTGTCGCCGGTGGCCCGGGCGGCGTCGACGGCGGCCTGGGTGGTCGGGTCGAGGGTCACCGGGATGACCATGCCGGGCAGCAGGACGGCGTCGGTGAGGGGCAGTACCGGAAGAGTAGCCATCGAACACCTGCTATCGCGTTGAGTTGAGCGTGTCAGGCTCAAGTCAGCGGGCGGGTCCGTTGTTCCGGGCTGTGACCCAGCACACGTCGCGGGTGCCGACCCCGCTGGACGTCCATCGGGGCCGAACCGGCTGAATGGCACACCTGCGGGATTGCCCCGGTCCGGATTTCCGCAGGATCGGGACGACGCGCCGAATAGAAATTGGTGGGTAATGTTGCGATTATGCCCGGCCATACGTCAAACTCTGGGGCAGAACCAGCCCGACACGAGGAGTAATTGGCGATGGCAAGGAAGGTAATCACCGTTCTGACCGACGATCTCGACGGCGGAAAGGCCGATCGGACCGTCGAGTTCAGCCTGGACGGCGTGGCGTACACCATCGACGTCTCCGACGAGAACGCGGGGGTTCTGCGCAAGACCCTGGACCCGTACATCAGCGCCGGTCGGCGCATCGGTCGTGGTCCGGTCGACGCCGGTCGCGCCACCCGCCGGCCCGGCCGGCCGGCGAGCGCCGGAATGGACCGGGAGCAGAACCGGGCCATCCGGGAATGGGCCACGAAGAACGGCTACGAGATTTCCGAGCGGGGCCGCATCCCGGTGTCGGTCGTCGAGGCGTACAAGAACCGCTGAGACAACCGGCGCGGTCACCCGCGGGCACCTGAAGGTCACGCTGGGAAAGCAGCGGGCATCCGGTGGGCGTTTTCCACCGTTCACAATTATCCGCCGGCCGGTACCCGTCGGCCGGCAGGTTCCACCCGAGCATCGGGCGGCCCGGGCACCTGGCCCGGACCGCCCGATTCTCGTCAGTTGACCTGGATGCGCACCACGTCGAACGCGGGGGTCTGGTTCGCCCGCTCCATCATCGGGATCCGGTGCGAGCCGTCACCGGCCCAGACCGCGCACTGCGCCGTGCCGGACTGCGGCAGGCCCGGGATCTGGATGAGGACGTCGTCCGGCTGGGCGCCACCGCGCCCGTCCTCGGTGGCCACGAAGAACGCCGGGACGTCCTGCGGAGCGGGCGGCTCACGGTCGCTCTGCAACATCCGGCAGGCGGTGTGGAAGTGGCCCCGCACCAGCCCCTGGTCGTTGAGGAGCGAGCTCTCCAGGTAGTAGCCGCCCTGGCCGGCGGCGAGGAACCGGTCGCGGACCAGGTTGCGGGTGGTCACCCGCAGCGTGAACGCCTGGTTGCGCTGCACCTGCCCGGGGAACTGCGTGATCAGCAGCGAGGGGTTGTTGGCCGCCGCGCCGACCTCGCCGAAGGCCGTGCTCACGCACCGGTTTCCGTTCTGGAAACCGTCGTGCGGCTGCAAACGGCTGTTTCCGCAGTCCTTCGCCAGGACACCGAGCCCGTTGCCGTTGTTGTTGCCCCCGTTGTTCGCACCGCCGTTGCCGGCGCCGCCGTTGTTGTTTCCGCCCGTGGCGCCACCGTTGTTCGCGCCACCATTGGCGCCACCGTTGTCCGCACCGCCGTTCGCGCCACCGTTGGTCGCGCCACCGTTGTTGCCGCCGCCGGCCAGCGCGCACTCGGCCAGCCGGTCGAGGCCCTGCGGGCGCTGCGCGACCCGGCCGATCGCGGTGGCGATCCGGTTCAGGGCGGCCCGCCGCTTGTCGGCGAGCGGTCGCAGGATCGCATTGTTGATGAAGTCCGGTCCGTTGGCGCCCTCGGCGGCGAGCCGGCGGTTCGCCTCCGCGATCTGCCGCTGCAGCAGGGCCAGGTTGCGGTCGACCTCGCTGCGGGCCGCCTCCGGCACCTGCTGGAGCTGGCCGGTGGCGTCCGGGCAGGCCACGGTGGCCGCGCCGGTGCCCGCGCCGCCCGCCGTGGTGTTCTGGCACTCGGCGACGGACATCTGCCCGTCACCCCAGTGGTTGCGCACCCAGCGACCGTTCTGCCAGGTCCGGGTGGTGCTGCCACGACCGCTCGGCGAGGTGGCGCCCGGGCTCGGCGCCACGCACGAGACCGCCCTGGTGCGGGTGCCCGTCGGCCGCTCATGGGCCGACGAGATCTGGGTGACGGCGACGATCCCGCCGAAGACCGCGAGCGTGCCGACCACGGCCAGTACCCGCTTGCTCCGCGCGTTACCGGATGACCGGCGCGCGGTTGTGGACCTGCGCATCGAATTGCTCTCCTTCTCGATCCGGTAGTTGACCCGCGACCTCGCCGGATCGACGATTTCGGGGTCTGCCACCCCGGCGAGGAACACGGCGCCGTTCCGGCCGTGCGTCGATGACCGACGATGCCCTTTCCGCACCGTCCGCCGCGCCTGCCGGGCGCGGCCGGGAAGATCTGCGTCCGTTCGGGCAGGAGTACGGAGTGCGCGCCGCCACGGTTCAACCGGGCCTACGCGGATTTCCGGAAAAAGGAGAAGCAGGGTCGACGCCCCGTCGGGGTGCGCTCAGTCGGCGCAGAGATGCGCGAAGGCGAATCCGTCCACCAGCTCGTCGGAGCGGTCCCGCAGCTCGACCACCGACCGGCGCAGCTCCTCGGGAGTGACCAGCTGCGGCGGCACACCGGTCAGGTCGCGCAGCCGCTCCCCCACCGCCGCCGCGGCGAGGTCCTCGGCGAGCCGGGCGGCGTCCACCCCGCAGGAGACCCCGTGCTCCCAGATCCGCACCCGCTCCACCAGGCACCCGTCCGGGCGTACGGAGACCCAGCTCCAGCCCTCCGCCGGCCCGCCCTGCCACCGCACGTGCAGGCCGCGCACCAGCGGGTCGGCCAACCGCCGGTCAACGTACGCCTCGACGGCCGCCGCCCGGGCCAGCGCGCCGAGGTCGTTGACGTGGCCGCTACGCCCGTCGGGCAGCCGGCCGACGATGTCGCGGAACCCGACCGGCACCGGGTCCAGTTCACCGCCCGAGCCGTCGGCGGCTCCGGCGTACCGGTGGGCGTCCAGGACGTACCCGATGATCCGCCGCCCGTGCCCGGCGGCGGCCAGCGTGGCGTTCTCCACGGTGAGCACCGGAAGGCCGACCGCCGCGCAGACGGCGGTCGTCGCCCGCTCGACCCGGTGCCGGGGCGACCCGGGCGGCGCCGGCGGCGCGATCCGCAGCGCGAACGCCGGCAGCCCGGTACGGGCGTCGCAGACCACCTGGTCGAAGCCCTCGCGCAGCGCCGAACTCCACTGGTGCCCGGTGATGCCCGGCGGGCGACCGGTGACCAGCTCGCCCAGGCGGCGATCGGGGTGCACGACCGGGCCGGCGCCGGACCGGTCCGGGTCGGCGGTGAGGGGACGCAGCCAGGCGCCGGTGCCGGTGCTCGTCATCGTGGTGGGATCCATCCGTGGGGCGGTCGACCGGCCCCGAGTCTAGGTCGCCGATCGTGGGCGACGGCTCGGCGGTGCGGCCGAGCCGCCCGACTCTGCGGGTGCGCCGGTCGGGCCGATTATCTAGGCTCACCGGGTGCCACAGAGTGGAGCAGTCCCACAACGTTCGACCAAGCGCGCCCTCGTCGCCGTCTCGCACGCCATCGAACAGGCCGCGCTGGCCACCGCCGAGGACGGCCCGCTGCTGGTCGTCGCGCTGTTCCAGCGGCTGCCCTACTTCGAGCGGGAACGCGCCCGGTACGCGCGGATCGCGGGCACGGCCGCCGTGACCGTGATCGGCATGGTCGGCCAGCTCCCGGCGGACCTGCCGCCGAACGTGGTGGGGGTGCCGCTGGACGAGGCGGAGGAGCTGGGCCGTGAGTGGAGTGTGGTGGCGCTGACCCCACGCTTCGGCGCCGCCCTGGTGGCGTACGACCAGGGAGAGGTGGAGCCGGCGCCGACCCTGGAGGCCGGACGGCTCTTCGACGGCGGCTGGAGCTTCCGGCGCGACGTCGCGTTGCACGAGGCGCTGCGGCTGCGCGACCGCCTCGGTGACCGGGTGCCCGGCCCGGCCCGCGCGGCCTTCGACGCGGTCCTGGAACGGGTACGGGACCTGCCCGCCACGCCCGGGGAGAGCCGGGCGGAGGCGGCGCTGCGGCTGATGGCCGGGCGGGCCGACCGGGCCCACCGCGCCATGGCGGAGCCGGTCGAGGAGCGGCCGCCGCTGCTGGACGAGCCGGCGCTGCGACGGTGGACCCTGGCCGACGGGGTGACCGCCTCCGGCACCCTGCCGGTGGCGGTGATCGGCGTACGGGTGGCGGAGCCGGCCGGCACCCCGGAGCGCTTCGGTCGGCGCAGCATGGCCCGGGAGACCCAGGCCGTGGTGGCCGCCCTCACCGCGGTACTGCGCCCGGTGGACCGGGCGGTACGCCTCACCGAGCAGGACTACCTGCTGGTCCTGCCGTCGCTCACCGAGGAGCAGGCGGTGGCCGTGGCCGGCCGGGTGCACGAGTCGATCGGCGGGCTGGCCCGCTCGTACCCCTTCGTGGCCTACGCGGTGCACGCGGCGGTAGCCTTGACCGACCGGCGTCCGCTGCCGGTGGCCGAGGTGCGGCACGCCATGGAGTGGGCGGCCCGGGAGGGCGTGCCGGTGGCCACGGTGGCCCGGGAGGCGGTGGCCACCGGCCCGGGCTGACCGGCCGTCCGGCTCAGCGCCAGACCACCACCTCGGACAGCGGTTTGCGGGCCAGGTCTGGGACGCTCGCCCCGTCCGCCGGGTAGCCCACCGGGATGAGCAGGTATCCGCGCTCCTCGGCCGGCCGGTCGAGTAGTTCGTTGAGGAACCGCATCGGGCTCGGCGTGTGGGTCAGGGTGGCCAGGCCGGCGTGGTGCAGCGCGGCGAGCAGGAACCCGACGGCGATCCCGACCGACTCCTTGACGTAGTACGGCCGGGGCGTGCGGGGACCGCGGTGCAGCTCGAAGACCACGATCACGGCCGGGGCGGTCTCCAGGAACGGCTTGCTGGCGTCGGTGCCCAGCGGCGCCAGCGCGGCCAGCCACTCCTCCGGTGCCCGCCGCTCGTAGAAGACCCGCTCCTCCGCCTCGGCCGCCACCCGCAGCCGCCGCTTCAGCGCCGGATCGGTGACCACCACGAACCGCCACGGTTGCAGGTTGGCGCCGCTGGGCGCGGACGCCGCCGCCCGCAGCGCCTCGGCCAGCACGCCCTCGGGCACCGGCCGGTCGCTGAACTCGCGCACGGTGCGGCGGTCCACCATGGTCCGGGCGAACGCGCGGGCCCGGGGCAGTGCCTGGTCGGCCGGGACACCGTAGTCGGGGACGGGCAGGGTGAACGCGGGGTCGGGGTTCGGCGTCACCAGAACATTGTGGGGGCACTCGCCGCTCCCGGCCACCGGACCGCCCCTCGGCGGGCGGCGCGGCGCGGGCCGGCATGATCGGTACGGGCGCCGCCGGCGCCGCAGAGAGGGGTTCCCGTGCGGGTCGTGTCGTTGGTGCCGTCGCTGACCGAGGCGGTCGCGGTGACCCTGCCCGGGGTGCTGGTCGGGGCGACGGACTGGTGCACCCATCCGGCCGGGTTGGACGTCGCCCGGGTCGGTGGCAGTAAGTACCCGGACCTCGACCGGGTCCGCGCGCTGCGACCCGACCTGGTCCTGCTCAACGTGGAGGAGAACCGCCGCGAGGATGCGGATGCCCTGGCCGCCGCCGGGGTGCCGGTCCGGGTGACGTACCCGCGTACCGTGCCGGCGGCGCTGGACGAGCTGGCCGGCCTGCTGACCGACCTCGGTGCCCCCGGCGAGCCGGAGTGGCTGGTCGCGGCCCGCCGGGCCTGGGCGGACCCGCCGGCCCTGCCGCGGGTACGCACGGCCGTGGTGCCGGTGTGGCGCCGGCCGTGGGTGGTGCTCGGCGCGGAGACCTTCGCCGGGGACGTGCTGCGCCGGCTGGGCGTGGTCAACGCCTACGCCGGGCACCCGGAGCGGTATCCCCGGCCCGGCCTGGACGAGCTGCGGGCCCGCCGGCCCGATCTGGTGGTGCTGCCCGACGAGCCCTACCTGTTCACCGCCGACGATGGCCCGGAGGCCTTCCCCGGCGTGCCCTGCGCACTGGTCCCGGGCCGGCACCTCACCTGGTACGGCCCGAGCCTCGCCGACGCGCCCGCCGTGCTCGCCGCAGCGCTGTCCGCCCCGCTCCCCGCCGCCTGACCGGGCCCTCCCCCACGCCCGGCGGCCCGGTGTTCGCCGGCCCCTTCCCCCGATGCCGTGCGGACCGGTTCCGGGCGGCCCGGTCGGGCGCCGTGCGGGGCGAACGGCCCGGGCCCGCCGGGTCCTTCGCGCCTTCCCGGCCAGCCCCCGGCGGGATGGACTGCGGGAGGAGGAGAAGGAAGGAGCGGGAGCGATGGAGAGCAACCGACTGATCGTGGTGGGCGTCGACGGCTCCGACGGTGGCCGGCGGGCGCTGGACTGGGCGGCCGACGAGGCGATCGCCCACGGCGGCGCCGTCCAGGTGGTGGTCGCCTGGCGGTGGGATCGGATCGAGGTGGGTCCGATGACGAACGCGACCGGCCCGGTCGACGAGCAGGCCCGGGCGGTGGCCCTGCTCGACGACGAGCTCCGTGGCCTGGCCCTCCGCAAGGGATCCGGGTGCGTGGTCTCCGGCGAGGTGGTCGAGGGACCACCCGCGGAGGTGCTGGCGTCGGCGGCCCACGGCGCCGACCTGCTGGTGCTGGGCAGTCACGGGCACAGCCGGCTGCGGCACACGGTGCTCGGCTCGGTGAGCGAGGAGTGCGTCCGCCGGGCCACCTGCCCGGTGGTGGTGGTCCCGGTGCCCGCACCGACCACCCGGGTCTCCACCGAACCCGCCCTGCGCGCCTGACGCCGACGGCAGCGGGCCCCACCGGTGACGGTGGGGCCCAGTTGGGTGGGCAGCGTCTCAGCAACAATCGTTCCGAGCGTGATACCTCAGAGTTCATCATCATTCCTCCGAGGTATCACGCTCGCGGGGCCGTCCACGTCGCCGCCCACGGACCCGAGGGCGGCCCGGGACCGCGGCTCAGGCCACCGGGGTGACCGGGCCGGACGGCAGCTCCACCAGGGTGGTGTCGTCCACGTCGTAGCCGACGGCGTTCACGACCTGCACCACGCCGCCGACCTGCGCGGCGAGCCGGCCGGCCAGATCCACCGCCGTGCGCCGGTCCAGGCGCCCGTCGAGGGTGACCACCCCGTCGCGGACCTGCACGGTGACCAGGCCGTCGCGCACGGCCAGCACCCGGCGCAGCACCTCCTGCACCACGTCCTCGCGGATCTCCGCGTCGGTACGCAGGTGCACCCGGAGCAGGTCGCCACGGGTCACGATGCCGACCAGCCGGCCGAGGTCGTCCAGCACCGGCAGCCGCTTGACCGCGTCGCGGTCCATCTGCCGGGCGGCCGCCGGCAGGGACGCCTGCGCGACGGTGGTGACCGCGGGGGCGCTCATCAGGTCCCGGGCGACCAGCCCGTCGGCCTTCTCCCGCGCGGTACGCCGCCGGCGCCCCTCGAAGACCCGCCGTTCCTCCGGGTGGCCGGACCGCTCGACCTTGTGCAGCAGGTCCGTCTCGGACACCACCCCCAGCACCCGGCGGAACCCGTCCACCACCGGCACGCCGCTCACGCCCCGGCGGATCAGCACGTCGACGATCTGCCGGTACGGCGTCTCCTCGCCGACCGTCGCGACGTCCCTGGTCATCACGTCGCCCACCTGCCACGTCCTCATGACGGCCTCCTCGCCGAGTCGTTCCACCCGCGACGCTACGAGCGCTTCGGCGACCCGGTCAGAGGCGGCGGACCGGCGTCGTACGGCCGACCGGACCGGTCGGATCGGGGTCCAAGGTCCCGGGTACGCGGGGCCCGGTCGGCCCTGCTGGCCGGGCATCGACCGGAGTGGAATGTAGATGCCACCGAGAAGCGCGGTGCGAGGCACAAGAAGGGACGTGGAGACCATGACCGCGACAACTGAGCGGAACACCGCCAACACCATCGCTCCGGCGGCCGGGACCACCCGTGAGAAGGCCGTCCGGTACATCTTCGCCGGGCTGCGGATCGCGCTGGGCTGGATCTTCCTCTGGGCGTTCGTCGACAAGCTGTTCGGGCTCGGACACGCCACCCCGGAGAAGGGTGCCTGGATCAACGGCGGCAGCCCCACCAAGGGCTTCCTCGCCTTCGGCGCCACCGGCCCGTTCAAGGGCTTCTACAACGGGATCGCCGGCGCCGCCTGGGCGGACTGGCTGTTCATGCTCGGCCTGCTGGGCATCGGCGTCGCCCTGGTCCTCGGCATCGGAATGCGGATCGCCGCCATCGCCGGCACCCTCCTGCTGGTCATGATGTGGACGGTCGTGCTGCCCCCCGAGAACAACCCGTTCATGGACGACCACCTGATCTACGCGGGTCTGCTGGCCGCCCTGGCCCTGGTCGGCGCCGGGAACACCTTCGGCCTCGGCGGGACGTGGCAGAAGCTGCCGATCGTCCAGCGCTTCCCCTGGCTCCGCTGAACACCACCCCCGGCGGGCGTCACCGATGGTGACGCCCGCCTTTCGCGTACGCCCACCCGCCCGCCTCGGGGACCGGCGGGGATCGGTGGGTCGCTATCCGGCAGGATCGATACCGACCGCAGAACCGTGACCGAGGTGGGAGAACGCGCATGAACATGCCCCAGGCAGGCAAGCCCGAGGTCGGCCCGATCGAGGGCGCGCCGCCCGCCGACCTGGTCGTCGAGGACCTCACCGTCGGCGACGGCCCCGAGGCGCGGCCCGGCCAGCTGGCGACCGTGCACTACGTCGGCGTCTCGCACTCCACCGGGCAGCAGTTCGACGCCTCGTGGGACCGGGGCGACGCCTTCGAGTTCCCGCTCGGCGGCGGCCAGGTCATCTCCGGCTGGGACCAGGGCGTCGTCGGCATGAAGGTCGGCGGCCGTCGCAAGCTGACCATCCCGCCGCACCTGGGCTACGGCGCGCGGGGCGCCGGCGGCGTGATCAAGCCGAACGAGACCCTGATCTTCGTGGTGGACCTGCTCGGCGTCCGCTGACCCGGCCACCGCCGGACCACGGCGGGGTCGTCGGCCGCACCGGTCGGCGGCCCCGCGCCAGGGGCCAACTGCGGGACGCGCCCGCACGGTCAGGCCATCAGCGGGACGTGTCCACCTGGCCAGGCCACCGGCGGGTCGTGTCCACCCGGTCAGGCCACGGGCCGCCCGGTCAGGCCATCAGCGGGACGTGCCCACCCGGTCAGGCCACGGCCCGCTTGGTCAGGCGACCAGCTCGACGGGCAGGTCGCCCGGCTGCCCCGGGCGCTGGCGGCCCGCGAACCCGCCGCCGGTGGCCTGCGTCGGATCACCACCGACGATCGGGACGACCCGGTGCAGGCCGGTCGCCCGCAGCACCCGCAGCACGGTCGGGGTGGGCTCGACCAGGACCAGCTCGCCGCCCTGCGCCCGGATCCGCAGGTGGGCGGCGACCACCGCCCGGACCCCGGCGGCGGAGAGCAGCCGCACGCCGGCCAGGTGCAGACGCAGCACCGGCCGAGCCGGAGCCGACCAGAGAGCGGCACGCAGCGTGCCCACGGTGGCGATGTCGACCTCGCCGACGGCCCGCACGTCGACCGCCCGGTCGCCCACGCTGACGGTGACCGCGAAACGGTCGCTGCGCTGCTCTTCCATGCCCCCGAACCTATCTCCTGCCACCGACATTTCCGGCCGGCTGAGACGCCCGTCTCCGGGTAGGTCCCGGGTCGTCCCCGAGGCGCCTCCGGGCTCCCCCGGTCGGCGCCCCGGATCCGAACTCCCGGCCCGGACGCGCGCTGCCCGGACCGGCCGTTCAAGGCGCTCCCTTCCGGCCCCGGCGAGCCCGGTGCCCGAAACGCCGCATCCTCGCCTGTCCCCCGCGACCACCGCCCGGAAAGCCGCAACCCGGCCCCCTGCGGCAACCCGGCCCGAGCACGGAGGGGGTCGGTCGCCGGCCGCCGCACTTCGGCCGGATCGTCGGGGCCGGCGATCCGGGCCGATCGCCGGATGGGCGGTCGGGCCGGCCGGACCACAATGAGCGGATGGTCGTTCCTCATCCGCGTACCTCCCGCCCCCGGGCGCCCCGGCTGATCCGTCCGGTCCGGGAGCCGGCCACGGTGCCGCCGCCGCTGACCGGGCCGTGGGCGCCCGCCGACCGCCGGCTGGACGCCGCCGACATGTTCCCGCTGCCGGACGGCGCGCACGGGCCCGAGGACGTGCTGGTCGACCCGGACGGGCGGGTGATCAGCGGGGACGAGGACGGGCGGCTGTGGTGGTGGCCGGTGGACGCGGTGGCCGGCACCCGGCCCCGGCTGCTCACCGAGACCGGCGGCCGGCCGCTCGGCATCGAGCTGGACCCGACCGACGGCAGCCTGGTCATCTGCGACGCGTACCGGGGGTTGCTGCGGGTCACCCCCGACGGGGCGGTACGCCAGCTCAGTGACGCCGGAGAGCCGGTGCACCTGGCGGACAACGCCACGGTCGGCGCCGACGGGACGATCTACTTCACCGACAGCAGCGACCGGTTCCCGGTCGAGCACTGGCGGCGGGACATCCTGGAGCACCGGCCCAACGGCAAGGTGCTGGCCTACTCGCCCGGCACCGGCCGGACCGAGGTGGTGGCCGCCGGGCTGTACTTCCCCAACGGCATCGCGCTGGCCCCGGACTCCTCGGCCCTGCTGGTCGCCGAGACGGCCACCCACCGGCTGCTGCGGATCTCGCTGCCCGACGGGGCGGTGACCGTGCTGACCGACCTGCCGGCGTACCCGGACAACGTGGCGGCGGTGGGCGACGGCACGTACTGGGTGGCGCTGCCCAGCCCGCGCCGGGCGATCGTGGAACGGCTGCTGCCCCACCCCCGGGTCCGGCAGGTGGTGGCGCTGCTGCCGACCGTGGCACAGCCGCGGCCCGCCCGGTACGGGCTGGTCGCGCTGGTCGACGGCGACGGGCGGGTGCTGCGGACCCTGCACGGCCCGGCCGGGGCGTACCCGATGGTCACCGGCGTCCGCCAGCACGGCGACCAGCTCTGGCTGGGCAGCCTGACCGGCTCGGGGATCGCCCGGGTGCCGTTGGGTTGAGCCCACGCGGCCGGCCCGCCACCGTGACGGTGGCGGGCCGGCCGATCCCGCGGTCGTTCCTCCCCCTGCTGCCGTCAGCCTCCGCTGGCCGACGGGGCCGGTGCGGGCGAGCTGCCGCCGGCCACCGCACCGGGGTGCGGGGCGGTGGTGGCCGGTGCGGGCTTCAGCCCGGCCGGCACCGGCAGGGCGCTGCCCCTGGCGAACTCGTCCCAGCTGACGTTCCACGCCGTCCAGCCGTTGCCGGGCCGCAGCGGAACCTCGGTGCCTCTGACGGTGACCAGGTCACCGACCTGGGTGACCCCCATCAGCCAGTCCGCGGCGGCGGAGGAGACGTTGGCGCAGCCGTGCGAGGTGTTGGTGTAGCCCTGCTCCCCCTCCGACCAGGGCGCGGCGTGGATGAACTCGCCGCCCCAGGTCAGACGCTGGGCGTCCTCGACGTCGACCACGTATCCGCCGTCCGGCTCACCGCGGGTGTCGAACGTCGTCTGCTGGTGCTTCTCCATGATCACCATCTTGCCGCTGGAGCTGGGCGTGCTCGGCTTGCCGAGGCTCACCGGGATCTTGCGGATCAGCTTGCCGTCCCGGAAGACCGACATCTGCTTGGTGGCGTTGTCGATGTCGAGGTTCACCTGCTGGCCGATCTTCGAGGTGGCGGTGTGGTCGGCGTCGCCGACGTACTCCTTGCCGATCGGCAGTCCCGCAAGGCCGGTACGCACGCTGATCGTGGTCCCGGGACGCCAGAAGTCGGGGGCCCGGTAGTAGACCTGGCTGCCGTCCTCCAGCCACGACCAGGCGCCCGGCTGGGGCGGGTTCGTCTTCACGAACAACCGGCGCTGCACCGCCGCCCTGGCCTCTTTGGGAATTGCCGGCTCGAATGCGACGGTTACCGGCATCGCCGTTCCGTACGTCTGGTTCCCGGCGAAATAGAGAACGCTGTCGACGGCCTGTTTGTCGGATTTCTTCGCGGTGCTGAACGTGGTGCTGCGGGTGGTCGTGCGGCCCTTCGCCCCGGTCGCCGTCACCTCGGCGGTGTAGGTGCGCCCGTTCTCCAGCGGGGTGGCCGGCACCCAGCTCGACCCGTCCTCGCGGGGCTCGCCCCGGACCTGGCCGCCCTTGTCGTCGGTGAGCTTCACCGAGGTGACCTTCCCGCCCTGCACGGCGGTTCCCACCTCGGCGCTGATCGGAACGTCGCGGCTCCGGTCGGCCGGCGTGACACTGACCGCGACCGGCGGCTCCTTGGCCTGCGCCCGGTCGGCCGCCTTCCGCTGCGCGGTGCATCCGGCGCCCGCCGGCACCATGACGATGGCCACCGCGAGCAGTCCCACCCCTCGCCTCAATTTCATGACGCGCTCCCCGTTCCGGCTGGATTCCCGCCCATTGTGTGCAGCCCGACAACTGCGGTTCGGCAATTCCAGAAAATTGCCGAACGGCTCGTGGCCGCTATTTCGTCAATTGCTCTCCAATGGGTGTCGAGCGGCCCGATCCGGCCCGGCCGCGCCGACCCTGCCGGTCCCGCCCGTCGCACACCGGTTCACCCGGCCCGCGTCGCTCCCACCCGGTTGGGCCACCGGAGTCGCCGCTGCCCGGTTCGGCGGTTCAGCTCCAGTCCTCGTCGCCGTGGTTGCGGTCCCACCGGCCGCCGATCGGCGGGGTGTCCAGCCGGGTGGGGCCGTCGGCATTGCCGGCGAGGTCGTTGTCCTCCACCCGGCAGGACACGCAACTGCCCCGCTCGGTGATCCAGATGCCGTGGCTCTGGGTACGCCGGTCCTGGTTGTCCCAGATCCGGTTGCCCTTGATCGTCGCCCCGTCCAGCGCCGCGTCCACGGTGATCCCGGCCCGCACCGCCGGTGCCGGCGACAGCTCGTACCGGGTGCCCGGCTCCGGCACGTCACCGCTCCACCCGGTGAGCGCGTCGGGGCGTACCGGGGCCAGGGTGAGCTGGTTGGCGTCGTTCGCCGCCACCACCGCCGTCCGCCTGCCGACCCGGACCACCTTGCCCCGGTGCCCGTCGGGCGGCCAGTTGGCCCGCCGGTCGACCACCAGCTTCGCGCCGTACCGCACCGAGTCGCCACCGCCGGTCGCCGCCTCGGGATGCTGCCGCCCGTTGGCCCGGATCCGGTTGCCGACCACCGTGGCGTCGTTCATCGGACGGTCGATGCGGATCGCGTCGCAGCTGTTGCCGTAGAAGTCGTTGCTCTCGATGACGATCTCCTGGGCGGGCTCCGGCCCCTCGCCGCCGAAGGCCCGCTGGTGGTAGCCGTACCGGCCGTTGCCGCTGATCCGGTTGCCGCGCACCGTGTACGGGCCGGGGGTGTTGCCGATGCTCACCCCGTCGCGCAGGTTCCCGTCGATGACGCAGTCGGTGAGGATGCCGCCGCGCCCGGCGGTGCGCGTGGTGCCCTTCGCGGACACGCTGAAGCCGGCCTCCAGGTTCCCGGTCATCGTGCAGGCGGAGACGATCAGCCCGTTGGCCCCCCAGTCGGAGATGCCGAACCGGTTGCCCTGCGCGTGGCAGCCGATGATCCGGATGCCGCGGGGGCGCAGCCCACCGGCGTACTGCAACTCCAGGAAGATGCCGTTGGTGGCGTTGCCGACCGCCGAGCAGTTGACGATGTTGAGCCGTTCGACGCTGCCCCAGCCGCCGATCCCGATGCCGATGCCGGCCCCACCCATCTCGGTGCCGTTGTCCAGCCGACCGCAGCCGGCCACCAGGACCCCGTCGATCAGGGTGTCCTGGAGGAAGTCGCAGCCCAGGCCGGTGGCCGCCGTGTGGTGGATGTACAGGTTGCGGAACACGCCTCGCACCACGTACTGCAGGCCGAGCCCCTTGGCCAGCGGGTTGTACTCGGCCAGCGACACCCCGGAGCCGTCGATCTCGAAGTCGGCGAAGGTGCAGTACGCCAGGTGCCGCTGCCGGTCCGCGCCGTGCTGCTGCGCGGTGTAGAACGCCAGCGGGGCCGGGTCGGCCCGGTTGCCGGAGTTGCTCAGCACGAAGCGGGTGGCGCCCGGCCCCGCGCCGACGAGGGACACGCCGGTCCGCCACACCGTGCCGGCGTCGCGCATCGAGTAGACCCCGGGCGGGCAGTAGATGACCCGGGCGCGGCCGTCGGCGGCGTACGCGTCGCCCAGCCGGTCCACCAGCGCGGCGAACGCGGGCTGGTCGTTGGTCGTGCCGTCACCGGTCAACCCGTGCTCGCGCGCGTTGCACATCAGCGGCGCTCCGGCGACCGGGTGCAGCCGCACCCCACCGGCACCGGGCGTGCCGGGATACGCCATCTCCGCCCTCCCCTCGACGACCGGCGAGGCATTCCCGGTGCGCGGGCGAGGAAACCGCGGCGCCTACCGCGCCGGCCCCGGCACCGAAGGGTGGTCGGTGCCGGGGCCGGGGTCGTCGCGGGTTCAGACGTTGGCCACCAGCAGCGCCGGCTGCTCGACGCAGTCCGCCACGTGCCGCAGGAAGCCGCCGGCCACCCCGCCGTCGCAGACCCGGTGGTCGAAGGTGAGGCTGAGCTGGGTCACCTTGCGCACCGCGAGCTGCCCGTCGACCACCCACGGCTTGTCGACGATCCGGCCCACCCCGAGCAGCGCCGCCTCCGGGTGGTTGATGATCGGGGTCGAGCCGTCCACCCCGAACACCCCGTAGTTGTTCAGGGTGAAGGTGCCACCGGTGAGCCGGGCCGGCGGCAGGGTGCCGGCCCGCGTGGCGGCGGTGGTCTCCGCCAGCGCCGCGGCGATCTCCCGCGTGGTCAGTCGGTGCGCGTCGCGCAGCACCGGCACCACCAGGCCCCGGTCGGTCTGCGCGGCGATGCCCAGGTGCACGGCGGCCGACTGGACGATCCGCTCACCCTCGCCGTCCACCCTGGAGTTGAGCTGCGGGAACTTCCGCAGGCCGCTGAGGCAGATCCGGGCCAGCAGGGCCAGGACGCTCACCGGCTGGTCGGGGGTGGCCGCGTTGATGGCGGCCCGCGTCTCCAGCAGACCGGTGGCGTCCACGTCCACCCAGACGGTGACCTCGGGGATCTCCCGTCGGCTGCGGGAGAGCTTGTCGGCGATGGCCCGGCGGATGCCGGTGAGCGGGATGATCGTGTCGCCCTCGCCGGCGGGGGCGAGTCCGACATGCGCCGCCGGGGCGTCCGGCACCGCGGCGAGCCGGGCGGCCGGCGCGCTCAGCGTCGCCTCCACGTCGGCCCGGCGGATGACGCCGCCCGGGCCGGTCCCGGTCAGCGACGCCAGGTCGACGCCGCGCTCCCTGGCGAGGCGTCGGACGATCGGCGAGATGACCAGCGGCGCCGATCCCGTCGTACGATCCGGGACCGGCTCGCCCGCGGCGGCGTCCGGCGCCGGGACTGCGGGTTCCGTCCGGCCGGTCTCCGCGTCCACCGGCCTTGCGGCGGTACGGTCGTCGGTCGCCGTCGCAGCGGGCTCCGGGGCCACGGCGAGCCGGGGCCGACGGCGGCGCCGGCCGGAGCCGCCGTGGCCGGTGCCGTACCCGATCAGGACGTTGCCGGAGCCGGCCCGCTCCTCCTCGCGGTAGGTCGCGTGGCCCGGCGGCTCGTCGCCGCCGGCGTCCAGCGGCGCGATGGTGACCAGTGGCTGGCCCACCGGACGTACCTCACCGGCCGCGCCGTGCAGGGCGACGACCCGGCCGGCGTACGGGCAGGGCACGTCGACGACGGCCTTGGCGGTCTCCACCTCGACCACGCTCTGGTCCACCGTGACCAGGTCACCGACGGCGACCCGCCACTCGACGATCTCCGCCTCGCTGAGCCCCTCACCCAGGTCGGGCAGGAGGAAGTCGAGGGTCCGCTCGGTGCGTTCGGTCATGCCGTGCCTGCCGGGCATGCCCTCACGGCCCTCGCTACGCTCGGTGCGTTCGGTCATGCCGTGCCTGCCGGGCATGCCCTCACGGCCCTCGCTACGCTCGGTGCGTTCGGTCATGCCGCGGCCCACCGGGAGTCGGGCTGGTCGTCCCACTGCAGCCGGGCCACGGTGTCGAGCACCCGGTCCACCGAGGGCAGGTGGGTGTGCTCCAGCATCGGCGCCGGGTACGGGATGTCCAGGCCGGACACCCGCAGCACCGGGGCGTGCAGGGCGTGGAAGCAGCGCTCCTGCACCCGGGCGGCGATCTCCGCGCCGACCCCGGCGAAACCCTGCGCCTCCTGGATGACCACGCAGCGGCCGGTCCTGCGCACCGAGGCGGTGACGGTGGCGTCGTCGAACGGCACGATGCTGCGTACGTCGACGACCTCCAGGTCCCAGCCCTCTTCGCGGGCGGCCTCGGCGGCCTCCATCGCGACCGGCACGGCCGGGCCGTACGCGACCAGGGTGGCGTCGGTGCCGGCGCGGCGCACCACGGCCTTGCCGAACGGCGCGGTACGGGCCGGCAGCTCGGCCTCGCCGCTGGAGAAGTAGAGCTTCTTCGGCTCCATGAACACGACCGGGTCCGGGTCGTCGATCGCCTCGCGCAGCAGCGAGTACGCGTCCTCCACGGTGGCCGGCGTGACCACCTTCAGCCCGGGGGTGTGCGCGTAGTACGCCTCGGAGGAGTCGCAGTGGTGCTCGACGCCACCGATGCCGCCCGCGTAGGGAACCCGGATCACCATCGGCACGCTGAGCGCGCCGCGGGTGCGGTTGCGCAGCTTCGCCACGTGCGAGGCGATCTGCTCGAAGGCCGGGTAGCCGAACGCGTCGAACTGCATCTCGACCACCGGCTTGAGGCCGGACATGGCCAGGCCGACGGCGAAGCCGACGATGCCGGCCTCCGCGAGGGGGGTGTCGAAGCACCGCTTGTCGCCGAACCGGGCCTGGAGGCCGTCGGTGATCCGGAAGACGCCGCCGAGCTGGCCGACGTCCTCACCGAAGACGAGCACCCGCTCGTCGTCGAGCATCGCGTCGGCGAGCGCGGCGTTGAGCGCCTTCGCCATGGTGGTGGTGGCCATCAGCGCTCACCCTCGGAGTCGGAGTCGGCGGCCAGCTCGGCCCGGACCTGTTCCCGCTGCTCGACCAGCTGCGGGGTGGGTTCGGCGTACACGTGGTCGAAGAGGCTCAGCGGGTCCACGGCCGGCTTGTCGTGCATCCGCTCGCGCAGGTCGGCCGCGTACGCCTCGGCCTCCTCGGCGATCGCCGCGACGGCGGCGTCGTCGAGCACGCCCCGGGCGCGCAGGTAGGTCTCCAGCCGGGCCACCGGGTCCCGGTCGCGCCACTGCTCGACCTCGTCGGCGTCCCGGTAGCGGGTGGCGTCGTCGGCGTTGGTGTGCGCCTCCATCCGGTAGGTGTGCGCCTCCACCAGGAACGGGCCGTGTCCGGCGCGGGCGTGCTCCACCGCGCGGCCCAGCACGGCGAGCACGGCCACCGGGTCGTTGCCGTCGACCTGCTCGCTGGGCACCCCGTAGCCGACGCCCTTGTACGCCAGGCTCGGCGCGGCGGTCTGCCGGGACAGCGGCACGCTGATCGCGTACTTGTTGTTCTGCACGAAGTAGACGACCGGGGCCTTGAACACGGCCGCGAAGTTGACCCCCTCGTGGAAGTCGCCCTCGCTGGTGGCGCCGTCGCCGATGAAGGCCAACGCCACGGTGTCCCGCCCCTGGTACGCCTCGCCGTAGGCCAGGCCCGCAGCGTGCACGCACTGGGTGGCCAGCGGGGTGCACTGCGGCGCGGTGTGCACCCGCGTCGGGTCGTACCCGCAGTGCCAGTCGCCGCGCAGCAGGGTGAGCACCTCGACCGGGTCGATGCCGCGGGCGGTCAGCGCCATCGACTCGCGGTAGGTGGGGAAGACCCAGTCGTCGTCGCGCACGGCGAGGACCGCGCCGACCTGGCAGGCCTCCTGGCCGCGGGAGGACGGGTAGACGGCGAGCTTGCCCTGCTTGGTCAGGGCGGTGGCCTGGATGTCGAAGCGGCGACCGATCACCATCCGGCGGTACAGCTCGCGCAGCGCCTCGACGGGCGGCTCGGGGTAGTCCTCGCGGGCCGGCAGCGGGGTGCCGTCGGGGTCGAGCAGGCGGACCGGCTCGGCGGCGGGGAGCAGCCCGGCGGACCGGTCGGCGGGGGCGGGCGCGGTGCGCGCGGACGGCTCGTCGGCCGGCGGGCGGGGGCGCGGGGATGCCCTGCGGACCGCCTGGGGTGTGGTCGTCACGGCAAGGACCTCCTGGACGTGTGGTGGCCCTATGCTCCTGCTGTTGGATGATTGACTCAAGATCCCGGATGAACGCGGGACGAATGACCTTCCAGGGGAGCGGATGTGAGCCAGGAGACCGGCCCGGAGGCGGGCACGCCGGTCGGATCGGGACGTTCGGTCGGACCACTGGACGAGGTCGACCGGCGGATCCTCGATGAGCTGGTCGGTGACGGGCGGATGTCCATCCGGACCCTCGCCGAGCGGGTGCACGTCTCGCGTACCAACGCGTACGCACGGGTGGAGCGGCTGCTGCGCGACGGGGTGGTCACCGGGTTCCGCGCCCGGGTGGCGCCGGAGCCGGCGGGACTGGGCACGTCGGCGTACATCGCCCTGACCATCGAGCAGAACACCTGGCGGGAGGTGTCGGCCGAGCTGGCCCGGGTGCGCTACGTCGAGCACGTGGCGCTGCTCAGCGGCGAGCACGACGTGCTGGCCCTGGTCCGCGCGCCGGACAACGCCACCCTGCGGGACGTGGTGCTGGACCGGGTGCAGCACATCGGCGGGGTGCTGTCGACGCGTACCTGGCTGGTCTTCGAGGAGTTCGACGGCGAGCGGAGCCCGTGGCAGGGCTGATCGCCCACGAACGTGATAACCGCTCAAAGCAGGACAGAACGCCCCTAGCATTTGTGCTGTGCTGACAACGACCGAGTCGCGGTCCGACGCGAGCCTGCCGGCGCGGGCGTCCGGACCGGTGTCCCACCGGCCGGGGTCGTTCCGCGGCGACATCGAGGGCCTGCGGGCGGTGGCGGTGCTGCTGGTGCTCCTCGGCCACGCCGGGGTGCCCCGCCTGCCCGGCGGCTTCGTCGGCGTGGACGTCTTCTTCGTGATCTCGGGCTTCCTCATCACCGGGCTGCTGCTGCAGGAGCACGACCGGCGGGGACGGATCTCGCTCACCGGCTTCTACGCCCGGCGGGCGAAGCGGCTGCTGCCCGCCGCCGCGACGGTGCTGCTCGCGACCCTCGCGCTGACCTGGTTCTTCCTGCCCCGTACCCGATGGTCCGCGACGGCCTGGGACGTGGTCGCCAGCGCCGGGTACGCGATGAACTGGCGGATGGCCGCCGAGTCCCTCGACTACGCCACCGTGGGCCAGGCGCCGAGCATCCTCCAGCACTTCTGGTCCCTGGCCGTGGAGGAGCAGTTCTATCTGGTCTGGCCGTTGGTGATGATCCTGCTCGGGTGGGTCGCCCGACGCCTGCGGCGGGGGCGCGACGGCCTGCTCCTGCTCGGGCTCGGATCGATCGCGCTGCCGTCGTTCGGCTGGGCGCTGGCCACGTCGCCGACGGACCCGTCCGCCTACTACGTCACCACCACCCGGCTGTGGGAGCTGGCCGTGGGCGCCGCCGTCGCCGTCGCGGCGGCCCGGCCACGCGGCGTCCCACGAGCCGTCGCGGCGACGCTGGCCTGGGCGGGACTCGTCGCCATCGGCGCCTCGGCCGCGCTCATCGACACCCCCTCCGGGTTCCCCGGGTACGCCGCGCTCGGTCCCACCCTGGGTGCGGCGGCGGTGGTCGGCCTCGGCTCCGTGGCCGGCCGGGCGGGGCCGGCGCTGCTGCTCGGACTGCCACCCCTGCGGGCCGTCGGGACCATCTCCTACTCGTTGTACCTCTGGCACTGGCCGCTGCTGATCGCCGCCCGGGCGTACCTCGGCGACCTGGACGTCGGCCCCGCGCTGGCGGTCGTCGGCGCCTCGTTCCTGCCGGCCGTCCTCACCTACCGCTACGTCGAGAACCCGCTGCGCCGGTCCGCGGCCCTGAGCCGACGGCCGTTCGCCGCCCTGCGGCTCGGTGTCGCCTGCACCGTGGGCGCGGTACTGTCCGGGCTGCTGTTCCAGCTGCTCGTCGTGCCCGGCACGCCGGCCACCGTCGGATCCGCGGTCCCGCTCCGGGCGCCCGCCGACCCGGCGGCGCCGGCGCCGTCGTCCTCGTGGGGCGCCGCGGCGCTGGGGTCCTCCCCCCGCGACAGCCCGGCCGGCGTACCCGTCGACCGGGTCGACTCGATCACCCCCGACCCGTTGCGGGTGGGGTCCGACGTTCCCGCGGCCTACCAGCGCTGCATCGTCGACCAGGCCACGGCGACCGCGAAGCGCTGCGTCTTCGGTGATCCGTCCGGGCGGACCACCGTGGCGCTCGTCGGCGACTCGCACGCCTACCACTGGCTTCCCGCCCTCGACCCGGCCGCGAAGCGGAACCACTGGCGGATCGTCCTCTACGCCAAGGCCACCTGCCCCTTCGTCGAGGCGACGGTGATCTTCGCCGGCCGGCCGTACGAGACCTGCACCCGGTGGAACGCGTCGGTGCGCGCCGCGCTGCGCGGCCCGGACCGGCCCGACCTGCTGCTGACGAGCAACGCCGGCTATCTCGTGGTGGAGAACGGCAGACCCGCCACGACCACCATGGGGCTGAGTCCGAAGCTGCGGCAGACGTGGCGCGGGATGGTGGACGCGGGGGTGCCGGTCGTGGTGCTGCGCGACGGGCCCCACCACGAACGGAACATCGCCGAGTGCGTCGCCGAGAACCGGAAGCGGCTGACCCGGTGCGCCTCGCCCCGGGCCCGCCTGGCCAGCGGTGGGGGCCCCGCCCAGGAACAGGCGGCCGAGGGACTCGCCGGGGTGCACCTGATCGACCTGACCGACGCGATCTGCCCCGCCGACCGGTGCGCCCCGGTCATCGGAGGTGTCCTGGTCTACAGCGACGACAACCACGTGAGCGCGACGTACATGGCGACGATGGAGCCCCGCCTCGAGGCGGCCCTGCGACCACTGGTCCCGGCCCGTTGAGTCACCCCCGTTCGGGGGGCGCCTCCAACCCCTCCCGGTCGGCCAGCTCCAGCAGCGGTTCCAGCGAGTAGCGGCGGTCGTCGAGGCCGGCGTGCGGGTCGCCCCGCTCGGCGAAGCGGGCCGGCATCGTGGTCACGTCGAAGTCCTCCGGGCGTACGTCGGAAAGCTCCGACCAGTCCAGCGGCGCCGAGACGAGCGCCGCCGGTGTCGGCCGGATCGAGTACGCCGACGTGACGGTGTGGTCGCGGGCCATCTGGTTGTAGTCCACGAAGACCGGCCGGTCCCGTTGCTCCCGCCACCACGTGGTGGTGACCAGGTCGGGCAGCCGGCGCTGCATCTCGCGGCCCAGCGCCAGCACCGCCCGCCGGCACTCGCCGAAGCTCCACCGGGGCTCGATGGAGAGGTAGACGTGCAGGCCCCGCCCTCCGGTGGTCTTCGGATAGCCGGCCAGCCCCAGCTCGTCGAGGAACGCGCGCACCTCGTGGGCCACCGGCACCACCTGCGCGAAGTCCACCCCCGGCATGGGGTCGAGGTCGATGCGCAGCTGGTCGGGGTGTTCCACGTCGCCGGCCGAGACCGGCCACGGGTGGAAGCGCAGGGTGCCCAGGTTGGCCGCCCAGATCACCACGGCCAGCTCGCTCGGGGCCACCTCGTCGGCGGTGCGGCCGCTGGGGAAGGTGATGTGCGCCGTCCGCACCCAGTCGGGCGCCCCCGCGGGCAGCCGCTTCTGGTAGAACGCGTCGCCCTTGTTGGTCTGCCGGGTGGCGACCTTGGCGCCCTCGAACACCCCGCGCGGCCAGCGTTCCAGCATGGTGGGCCGGTCGCGCAGGGCGCGCAGGATGCCGTCGCCGACCGCCAGGAAGTAGCGGACCACGTCCAGCTTGGTCAGTCCCCGCTCCGGGAAGTAGGGCTTGTCCGGGCTGGAGACGCGGACCAGCCGCTCCCCCACCCGGATCTCCTCGGCCGCTGTCGCCATGCCTGACACCGTAACGGCCACCGACGCCCGACCGGGCCCGTCGCGGCCGGTCAGCCGGCGATCCACACCCCCAGCACCAGCAGAGGAAGCGAGACGAACAGGAAGATGCCCACCCCGGTGAGCACCCGCCCGCCGCCGGCGTCCTCCCGCTCGGGCGGCAGGCCGAAGGTCGACCGGGCGGCCAGCATCCCGACCCGGCTCAGTGTCAGGTCGCCGGTGACCGAGAGCAGCAGCGCCACCACCACCAGGGCGACGCCGAACCGGTGGACGAAGTCGCCGCCGGAGGTGGCCACCCAGATCCCGACGCCGACCGCGGCGACCAGCGCCGCCACGACCATCAACAGCAGGGCCTCCCGCAGCCCCTTGAGCACGGTCATCGACCGTCACCTCCCCCGTGGACACGACCGGAGCCGGTCGTACCCGACATGGTGCCCCGAGGAGGTCGTCGCCGCTGTCCCGTCACCGACAGTGACGGGCACGGCGGCCGGGCGGATCGCGGACGATCCGCCCGGCCGTCCGGTACGGCTCAGCCGTCGCGCTGCATCCGGGCCAGCAGCATCTGCTTGCCCTGCTCGCCGGCCTTGCGGTTGTTCTCCTGCATCTTGCGGAACCAGGTGGCCAGCTCCTGGTCGCCCCGGTTCTCCGCGTCGGCGATGTACGTCTCCAACCGCCAGATGTGCTCCAGCGACAGCTGCAGTGCGTGGATCAGGTCGTAGTTCTGGTCCTTGACCGGACTGGCCGGTTCCCTGACCATGGTCGCCACGGTGTACCTCCCGATGGTTTCGGTTCTGGCGAGCGCCACGCTTACCCGCTGGGTCCGGCTTCACGCGAGGGCCACCGACCGGGCGCGGTTACCGGGCGCGACGCCCGGGTAGGGGTTGGCCCATGGCGGAACTGGCAGCCCTCTGGATCGTCCGGCACGGCGAGAGCACGGCCAACGTGGCCGCGACCGCGGCGGAGAGCTCCGGCGCGGAGCTGATCGACCTGACCCACCGTGACGCCGACGTGCCGCTGTCGGCCACCGGCGAGGACCAGGCCCGGGCCACCGGCCGCTGGCTGGCCGGGCTGCCGGAGCACCGCCGGCCCGACGTGGCGGTGGTGTCGCCGTACCTGCGCGCGGTGAGCACCGCCGAGCTGGCGCTGGCCGGCACGGGGATCCCGGTGAGCCGCGACGAGCGGCTGCGCGACCGGGAGTTGGGCATCCTGGACGGGCTGACCGGGCACGGGGTGCGCCGGCGGTACCCGGACGAGGCGGACCGCCGGGACCGGCTGGGCAAGTTCTACTACCGGCCGCCGGGCGGCGAGTCCTGGACCGACGTGGCGTTGCGGCTGCGCGGGCTCCTCGGCGACCTGCGCCGCGACCACGAGGGCCGACGGGTGCTGCTGTTCGGCCACGACGCGCTGGTCTTCCTGCTCCGCTACCTGATCGAGGGGCTGACCGAGTCGGAGCTGATGGCCCTGACCCGGGAACACGTGATCGCCAACTGCTCGGTCACCGGCTGGTCGGCCGGCGCCGACGGCCGGCTGACCGCGGACACCTTCAACGACGTCGGCCACCTGCACCAGCAGGGCGCCCGGCCGACCAGAGAGGACGAGGTGCATGCCGAACCGGTCTGACACCCTGGTCATCACCCCGGCGCTGCTGCGCCGGTGGGCACTGCCCGTGCCGTCCGGCGGCAAGGACGCCCGGGGCACCGTGCTGGTGGTCGGCGGCTCCCGGTTCACCCCCGGCGCGGTGCTGCTGGCCGGGGTGGCCGCGCTGCGCGCCGGCGCGGGCGTGCTCCAGCTCGCCGCCGCCGAGTCCACCGCCGCCGCGCTGAGCATCCAGGTGCCCGAGGCGCTGGTGGTCGGCCTGCCGGAGACCCGGGCCGGGGCGGTCGCCGGGAGCGCCGGCGACCAGCTGCGCGAGCTGGCCGGCGAGGCCACGGTGGTGGCCCTGGGCCCCGGACTCAACGACATCGACGAGACGCGGAAGCTGCTGGAGCTGGTCCTGGAGGCGACCGGTCCGGAGACGTCGCTGGTGCTCGACGCGTACGCCCTGGGGGCGCTGAGCCACTCCCCCGACCTGCTGGTCGGCTCGGGACGTCCGGTGGTGCTCACCCCCAACCTGACCGAGGCCCGGCACCTGCTCGACCGCGATCCCGGCGACGACCTGGACGCCGAGGCGGCCGAACTGGCCCGCCGGTACGACACGGTGGTGTCGCTGTACGGCCACATCGCCACCCCGCAGGGACAGGGGTGGCGGGAGGAGAGCGGCGACGCCGGACTGGGCACCTCCGGCAGCGGCGACGTGCGGGCGGGGCTGCTGGCCGGGCTGCTGTCCCGGGGCGCCGAGCCGGCGCAGGCGGCCTGCTGGGCGGCGTTCGCGCACGCCGTGAGCGGTCAGCGGCTGGTCCCCCGGTACGGCCGGATCGGCTTTTTGGCCCGCGAGCTGCTCGACGAGATCCCACACACCCTGGCCACCGTATGACGGAGGCGGGTCGTCCGAACGGGTGTGTGTAACACCACAGTCGTTGCCTACGCTGTCCCTTCAGGAAGTGGAGCACCCCGCCCGCTTCCCGCCGGCCGCTTCCCGCCACGAAGCGTCACCCGGCTGGATACAGCCCCTGGGAGTCTGTGTGAAGAACCTCCGTCGCAAGACGCTGGCCGCGGCGTCCGCCGTCACGCTCGGCGTCGGCCTCGCCGTCGCCGGCGGGCTGGCCCCGGCGGCGTCCGCCGCCGGACCGGACGCCACGTTCCTGGTCCTGGCCCCGCAGGGCGCCACGACCGCCAAGGCCGCCGCCCGGGTCGCCGCGGCCAACGGCACCGTGGTGGCGAAGTACGACCAGATCGGTGTGCTCGTCGTCCGTTCCACCAACCCGGACTTCGCCACCGCGGTGGCGGGGGCGGGCGTGGAGTCGGTCGCCTCCACCGCCGGTCTCGGCTCCGCCCTCGACGAGGGCGAGACCGTGGAGGTGGCCACGGCCGACGCCGCCACCACCACCACGGCCGGCGACCCCACCAAGGAGCCGGACTACGCCAAGCAGTGGGACATGGACATGATCCACGTTCCGCAGGCCCACGCGGTCAACGCCGGCAGCTCGAACGTCGTCGTCGGCGTGCTGGACAGCGGCATCTCCAGCACCCACCCGGACCTGGCGACCCAGATCGCCAAGGACAAGTCCACCTCCTGCATCGGCGGTGTCACCGACACCACCGAGGCGGCCTGGAACCCGACCACCAGCGACCACGGCACCCACGTGGCCGGCACCATCGCCGCCGCCGTCAACGGCGTCGGCGTGACCGGCATCGCGCCCGGGGTCAAGGTCGCGGCCGTCAAGGTGGTCAACGACGACGGCTACATCTACCCCGAGGCGGCCGTCTGCGGCTTCCTCTGGGCCGCCGACCACGGGATGCAGCTGACCAACAACAGCTACTACATCGACCCGTGGGAGCTCAACTGCCGCAACGACGCGCGTCAACGCCCGGTGTGGCAGGCCGTGCAGCGCGCCATCCGCTACTCGCAGTCCAAGGGCGTGCTGAACGTGGCGTCCGCGGGTAACTCGAACTACGACCTCGCCCACAAGCTCTCCGACTACGGCAGCCCGGACAACGGGACTCCGGAGGAGCGCGAGAACCTCACCAACGCCTGTCTCGACCTGCCGGCCGAGGCGCCGGGCGTGGTGACCGTGAGCGCGGTCGGCCCGACCGGGGAGAAGAGCTACTACTCCTCGTACGGCCAGGGCGTCATCGACGTGACGGCGCCGGGCGGCGACACCCGGTTCCGTACCCAGGGCGTGAAGTCGACCCTGAGCGACGGCATCCTGTCCACCACCTTCAACACCACCACCCGCACCAACGGCTGGGGCTACAAGCAGGGCACCTCGATGTCCGGCCCGCACGCCACCGGTGTCGCGGCGCTGGCCCTGTCGGCGCACCCGGGGATGACCCCGGGTCAGCTGGCGTCGTTCCTGGAGCGGACCTCGGTGACGAAGTCCTGCCCGCAGGGCGTCTACAACCCGGTGCCGCTGAGCGCGGCCGGCCCGAACGCCTACGACGCCACCTGCTCCGGCGGGGCGCGTAACGGGTTCTACGGTGCCGGCATCGTCGACGCGTACAACGCGGTGAAGTAGCCTTTCGCACCACCTGTGACGGGCCCGGCGCCATTGCGCCGGGCCCGTCCGTTTTCGCAGCTCGGGACCGGGGTACCGGAGGGATCACCAGCTGAGATCCCTAGGAGGTCCCCGGTGTCCACCGATGCCATCGTCCTGCTCAAAGAGGACCACAAGGAGATGCGGCGTCTCTTCAAGGAGTTCGGCAAGGCCGAGGACGCTCCGGCGGCGCAGCGGCGGAAGCTGGTCGGCCAGATCATCGAGGCCCTGACGGTGCACACCTACCTGGAGAACGAGGTGATGTACCCCGAGGTCCGCAAGCTGCTGCCGGACCTGGAGGACGACATCCTCGAGTCGTACGAGGAGCACCACGTCGCCGACCTGCTCTGCGCGGAACTGTTCGCCATGGACGCCTCCCACGAGCACTACAACGCCAAGACCACGGTGCTGATCGAGAACGTGCTGCACCACGTCGAGGAGGAGGAGCAGGAGTGGTTCCCGAAGGTGCGCGACGCGCTCGGGCGCAGCCAGCTCCAGGAGATCGGTGAGCGGATGATCGCCCGGCGCCCCGACGCGCCGCGGACCCCCACCGACCCGAAGGCGATCAAGTCGGCGAAGGACGCGGTCACCGCCTGAGGCGACGCACGCGTCGTGGGGACCCGGCCCGGGCCGGGTCCCCGCCGCGTACGGGCCGTCCGTCGGCTGGTCAGAACCGGAAGACGCCCTTGGGCCCGGCGGGCGGTTCCTCGGGTACGGGCAGGATCTGCCGCAGCCGGCCGGGCGGGTTGGGACGGCGGCGCCACTCCCGCGGGTAGCCCACCGACACCTCCTCGAAGCGCACCCCGTCGTGCCAGGTGGTGCGCGGGATGTGCAGGTGGCCGTAGACCATCACCGTCGCGTCGAACCGCAGGTGCCACTCGGCGGTGGCGTCGGTGCCGCACCACTGGGCGAAGATCGGATAGCGCAGGATCGCGGTCGGCTCGCGGACCAGCGGGAAGTGGTTTACCAGCACCGTCGGCAGGGCCGGATCCCGCTGGTCGAGGCGGCGGGCGGTCTCCTCCACCCGGGCCGCGCACCACTGCGCCCGGTCGGCGTACGGCTCGGGGTGCAGCATGAACTCGTCGGTGCAGACCACCCCGGTGCGGTACGCCTCCGCCAGCGCCGCCTCCCGGCTGTCCAGCCCGGCCGGCCGCCAGCTGTAGTCGTAGAGCAGGAACAGTGGCGCGACCAGTGCCGGCCCGCCTGCTCCCCGCCACACCGGATACGGGTCCTCCGGGGTGAGCACCCCGAGTCGCCGGCACAGCGCCACCAGGTGCTGGTAACGCGCCACCCCACGCAGGGGCACCGGGTCGCTCGGCGGGGTCCACAGCTCGTGGTTGCCGGGTGCCCAGACCACCCGGGCGAACCGTCGGGCGAGCAGGCCCATCGTCCACTCGACGTCGGCCACCGTGTCGCCGACGTCCCCGGCGACGAGCAGCCAGTCCCGGGGCGACCGGGGCCGCAGGGACTCCACCACGGCCCGGTTCTCGGCGTACCGGACGTGCAGGTCGCTGATCGCCCACAGCGTGCCGTCGTCCGCCTCGGCCGTCATGGCTGTCGATCCTAGGGGAAGGATCTCCCGGCCCGCCGCCCGAGGGCGGCGGGCCGGGTGCCTCACTTCGCCGGGCCGGGCCCGGCCCACCTGCGGCGGTGTTCCGCCTCCAGCCGGTCCGGGACGGTCCTGCCGGTGGCCAGCGCCCCACCCGGTGCCGTCCAACCGTCGGGCGCCGGTCGCGGAGGTGCGCCGGGGCGGCCCGGGGCCGACCCGCTAGGATCGGCTGCGGGCCGTGACTGGCGCGTGGGGATGGAGCACCATCGGGAAGCGGTCCCGTCACGAGGACGCACGCCGAGCGCCTGGGCCTTCCGCACGTAACCTGGAGGTCGCATGTCGCCGAACGCCGAGTCCACCGCCTTCCGCAGCGCGCTGGAGGTCATCCGCGCCGTCGAGCCGCGGGTGGCCGACGCCATCGGGGCGGAGCTGGCCGACCAGCGCGAGTCGCTCAAGCTCATCGCCAGCGAGAACTACGCCTCCCCGGCCACCCTGCTGGCCATGGGGAACTGGTTCAGCGACAAGTACGCCGAGGGCACCGTCGGGCGCCGCTTCTACGCCGGCTGCCAGAACGTCGACACCGTCGAGGCGCTCGCCGCCGAGCACGCCCGCGAGCTCTTCGGCGCCAGCCACGCGTACGTGCAGCCGCACTCCGGCATCGACGCCAACCTGGTCGCCTTCTGGGCGATCCTGGCCGACCGGGTCGAGTCCCCCGCCCTGAAGAAGGCCCAGGTACGCCAGGTCAACGACCTGACCGAGGCGGACTGGTTCGCGCTGCGCCGGGAACTGGGCAACCAGCGGATGCTGGGCATGTCGCTGGACGCGGGCGGCCACCTCACCCACGGCTTCCGGCCGAACATCTCCGGCAAGATGTTCGACCAGCGCAGCTACGGCACCGACCCGGCGACCGGCCTGATCGACTACGACCGGGTGGCCGAGGCGGCCCGCGAGTTCAAGCCGCTGATCCTGGTCGCCGGTTACTCCGCGTACCCGCGGAAGGTGAACTTCCGGATCATGCGGGAGATCGCCGACTCGGTCGGCGCGACCTTCATGGTGGACATGGCGCACTTCGCCGGCCTGGTCGCGGGCAAGGTCTTCACCGGCGACTTCGACCCGGTGCCGCACGCGCACATCGTCACCACCACCACGCACAAGTCGCTGCGCGGCCCGCGCGGTGGCATGGTGCTCTGCGGCCCGGAGCTGGCCGACCAGGTCGACCGGGGTTGCCCGATGGTGCTCGGCGGCCCGCTGCCGCACGTGATGGCCGCCAAGGCCGTCGCGCTGGCCGAGGCCCGCCGCCCCGACTTCGCCGACTACGCCCAGCGGATCGTCGACAACGCGCAGGCGCTCGCCGACGGGCTGACCCGGCGCGGTGCGAAGCTGGTCACCGGCGGCACCGACAACCACCTGGTGCTGATCGACGTCTCCGGCTACGGCCTGACCGGCCGGCAGGCCGAGCAGGCGCTGCTGGACTCGGGCATCGTGACCAACCGCAACGCGGTCCCGCAGGACCCGAACGGCGCCTGGTACACCTCCGGCATCCGGATCGGCACCCCCGCGCTGACCACCCGGGGTCTCGGGACCGCCGAGATGGACGCGACCGCCGAGCTGATCCACACCGTGCTCAGCCAGACCACCTCCGGCGAGTCCAAGGCCAAGTACGTCCTCGACCCGGCCCTGGCCGACAAGGTGAGCAAGCAGGCCACCGACCTGCTCGGCAACTTCCCCCTCTACCCGAGCGTCGACCTCGGCTGACCCGCCCGGCGCGCTCTCGCGCCCTCACGGTTGATCATGAAGTTAGCGGCGATGTGGATCTCCTCCACTGCCGCTAACTTCATGATCAACGCGGTGAGGCGGGATCAGGTGAGCGGGCGCTTGAGGTGGTAGCGGTGGACCTCGGTGCTGCCCTGGACGTTGTTGACGTCCTCGGCGGCGGAGACCAGCTCCCAGCCCTCCCGGCCGGCCCGGTTGAGGTGGGCGATCGCGGTGTCGGCGTACGCGGTGATGTCGGTGCGGGACCCGTCCGGGCCGTACCAGACGAACGAGACGTGGAAATTGCGGCCCTGCCCCTGGTAGCGGCGGACCAACAGGGCGTACTCCCAAGCGACCATCCGTCCATTATGGTGGCCGGACGTGCCCCCTCGGAACACCAGGGGTCACCGCGGCCAGTCGGCACCCCCGCCGACCAGGGCGGCCACCTCGTCGGCAACCAGCTTCGCCAGCCGGTCCAGCCCGAGGTCGATCTGGGCGGGGGTTACCGCGCTGATCGACAGGCGCAGGGCGTTCACCACGGCCCCGTCGTCGTAGAAGTGCGCCATCGGGGTCCAGAGCACGCCGTACTCCTGCGCGGACCGGTGCAGCAGCGCGTCGTCCACCCCGAACGGCACGGTCACCACCACGAAGAAACCGCCCGCCGGCGCCGTCCAGCTCACCCCCGGGAAACGGTCCGGCGGGAAGCGCCGGGCCAGGCCGTCGAGCAGGTGCCGCAGGTTCCGGGCGTACGCGGCCCGCTCCCGGGTGTTCGCCCCGGCCAGCGAGCAGCCGTGTTCCAGCAGCCGGCCGCCGATCACCGCCTGGGCGATCGGCGAGGTGTTCACCGTGACCATGCTCTTGATCTTGGCTAGCTGGTCGGCGAGCAGCCCCACCGAGCCGTCCGGCGCGGCCACCCGCTGGTCGGCCAGCACATAACCGACCCGCGCCCCCGGCAGCACCGACTTGGCGAACGAGCCCAGATAGACCACCCGGCGCTCGGTGTCCAGGGCCTTGAGCGTCGGCGGCCGGTCGGCGTCCCCGACCGGGAAGAGGCCGTACGGGTTGTCCTCGACCAGCAGCAGCTCCGCCTCGGCGGCCGACTCCAGCAGCCGGCGCCGGTGCGCGGTGTCCATGCTGATCCCGGACGGGTTGGCGAAGTCGGGCATCACGTAGCAGGCGCGCGGGCGCAGCCCCTCGGCCCGGGCCCGGCGGACCTGCTCGGCCAGGTCGGCCAGGTCGACCCCGGCCGGACCGCCCGCCACCGGACGAACCGGCAGATCGACCAGTCGGGCCGCCCCGGTCAGCCCCACATAGGTCGGTGCCACGGCCAGCAGGACGTCGCGCGGGCCGGTGCGCAACGCCCGCAACACCAGGAACATCCCCTCCTGGCAGCCGACGGTCACCACCACCGCCTCCGGGTCGGCGGTGATCCCCTCGTCCACGGCCAGGTTACGGGCGACCAGGTGGTGGACGATGCCCTTGGTCCGGCCGTACTGGAGCAGCGTCCGGCGTACCTGCTCCGGGCCGAGCCCCTGGTCCTCGACCAGGTGCCGGTGGAACCGGTCCAGCCAGCGGTGCAGCGCGGCGACGTCGAAGTACTCCTCGTAGGGCCGGCCGGCCGCCAGCGACACCGCGTCCGGGTAGTGCTGGGCCACCTCGTTGAGGAAGTTCATCGAGTTCAGCGCCGGGTCGTCGACCGAGGCGTGCAGGTCACCGACCGTCAGGTCCACCGGCGTCTCCACCGCTCAGCCTCCTGTCATCGTACGCAGCGCCCGGGCCGCCGCCGGGTCGGCGCAGCCGGCCAGGGTCAGCGCGTCGCGCAGCTCCGCGGCGAGCACGTCCAGCGCGGCCCGCGCCCCGGCCCGCCCGCCGGCGGCCAGCGCCCAGAGCATCGGCCGGCCCACCAGCACCCCGTCGGCGCCCAGGGCCAGCGCCCGCAGCACGTCGGTGCCGCCGCGTACGCCGCTGTCCATCAGCACCTGACAGCGGCCGTCGACCGCCGTCACCACCTCCGGCAGCACCCGGGCGGTCGCCGGCGCGCCGTCGAGCTGCCGGCCACCGTGGTTGGAGACCACCACGGCGTCCACCCCGGCCTGCGCCGCCCGGGCCGCGTCACGCGGGTCGAGGATCCCCTTCACCAGCAGCGCAGACGTGGTCCGGGCCCGCAGCCAGTCCAGGTCTGCCCAGCTCAGGGCGGGTGCGAAGACCGCGCCGGTGTGCGCGGCGACCGCCGACACCCCGGGGACGCCGGCGTGCGCCAGGTCGTCGCGGTCGCCGGGCAGGTTCGCCGCGGCCACGTGCGGCGGCAGGGCGAAGGAGTTGCGTACGTCGCGCAGCCGCCGGCCCAGCACCGGGACGTCCACGGTCACCATCACGGCGGTGGCCCCGGCCGCCTGAGCCCGGTCCAGCAGGTCGCAGACCAGCTGCCGGTCCCGCAGCCAGTAGAGCTGGAACCAGACCGGGCCACCGGCCGCGGTGATCTCCTCGATCGGCACGCTGCTCAACGTGCTGGCCACGTACGGCACCCCGGCCTCGGCCGCCGCGGCGGCCAGCCCCGCCTCGCCGTCGGGGTGCATCAGTTGCTGGTACGCCATCGGCGCCACCGCCACCGGCAGGGCCTGCTCCCGGCCGAGCAGCCGGGCCGTGGTGGCGGGGGTGTCGACGCCGGTGAGCACCCGGGGCAGCACCGCCACCGCGTCCAGGGCCGCCCGGTTGGCGGCGAGCGTGGTCTCGGTGCCGCTGCCCCCGTCGATGAAGTCCCACACCGACGCCGGCAGCACGGCGCGGGCCGCCTCGGCGAAGTCGGCCAGGCTCACCGGTGCCGTGTCAGCCATCGGTGTCCGACCCGGGCCGCCCGGGGCCGGCCGGCGGCGGGTCACCCTGCCCCGCCTTGTCCACCGGGTCGGCGGCGCGCAGCCGGTAGCGGAGGAAGTCGGCGGCCTGGTCGAGGGCGCGTCCGGCCGCGTCGAAGGCGCCGGGCATGGCGAAGAAGCCGTGGATCATGCCCGGGTAGCGGGTCAGGTCGGTGAGCACGCCGGCCTCGCGCAGCCGGTCGGCGTACCGCTCGCCCTCCTCGCGCAGCGGGTCGTGCTCGGCGGTGATCACCAACGCCGGGGGCAGGCCGGCGAGGTCCTCGGCGAGCAGTGGCGAGGCCAACGGGTCGGCGGCATCCGCCGGGTCGGCCAGGTAGTGCCCGCGGTACCAGTCGACCGAGTGCCGGTTGAACAGCAACGGATCCTCCGGTCCCCCGGTGGGCGCCGGCCGCGGTCGCTGGTCGGTGTTGGGATAGACCAGCAGTTGCGCGGCGAGCTGGGGGCCGGCGTCGCGGGCGAGCAGGGTGACCGCCGCCGCGAGGTTGCCGCCGGCGCTGTCCCCGCCCACGGCCAGCCGCCGCGGGTCGGCGCCGAACTCCTCGGCGTGCCCGGCGATCCAGCTGGTCGCCGCGTGGCAGTCGTGCACGGCGGCCGGGAAGCGGTGCTCGGGGGCGAGCCGGTAGCCGACGGTGACCACCTGGCAGCCGGTGGCGTTGGCGAGCCGGCGGCAGATCCCGTCGGAGGTCTCCACGCTGCCCAGCGTCCAGCCACCGCCGAAGAACCAGACCAGGGTGGGCAGCGGGCCGTCGCCGGCCGGCCGGTACACCCGTACCGGCAGGTCGCCGCCGGGCCCGGGGACGTGGGTGTCGCGTACCTCGTGCACCGGCTCGACGGCACCGCCGCCGGCGCGGATCGCGGCCAGGTCGGCGGCGCGGGCCTCGGCCAGCGTCCGGGTGTACAGCGGTGGGACGTTGTCGGCGGCGCGGGCCGCCCGGTACGCCACCACCTGCGGGTCGAGGGACATGGGTGGGTCCTCCTACCGGGTGCCGGTGGTGACGAAGAGCTTGTCGATGCCGCGCAGGAAGAGGCTCCCGCTGTAGTCGGGGGTACGGGTGACCGCCAGCCGGGGGAAGCGCTGGAAGAGCCGGGGCAGCGCGAGCCGGCCCTCCAGCTTGGACACCGCCGAGCCGAGGCAGAAGTGCAGCCCGATGCCGAAGGCCAGCGACGGTGGGCCGGTGCGGTGCGGGTCGAACCGGTCGGGGTCGGGGAACCGGGACGGGTCGCGGTTGGCCCCGGCGATCAGCAGCAGCACGTTCTCGTCCCGGCCGACCGGCACGCCGGCCAGCTCGGTGTCGGCGGGCGCGGCCCGGGCCAGGAAGTGCACCGGGCTCTCCATCCGCAGCACCTCGTCCACGCAGCCCCGGGCCAGCGCGTCGTCGCCGGGCAGCGCGGCGACCACGTCCGGGTGCTCCAGCAGCAGCGGCAGTCCGTTGCTGAACATGTAGACGGTGGTGACGAAGCTGGCGTTGAAGAGCACGATCAGGTTGCTGATCAACTCCTCGTCGGTCAGCTCCATCCCGCCGGCGTCCAGCGCCTCGACCAGGCCGCTGATCAGGTCCTCGCCAGGCCGGCGGCGGCGGTGGGCGATCAGGTCCCGGTAGTAGCCGCGCAGCTCGTCGGCGGCCTGGTTGGCCAGGGCGAGGCGCTGCGGGGTCTTGCCGGCGACGTCCATGAACTCGTCGATCCAGTCGACCCGCTGCCGGTACCAGGCCAGGTCCGCCTCGGGCAGGCCGATGAACTCGGCCATCACCAGCGCCGGTACGGGGTAGGCGAAGTCGGCCACGAAGTCGACCTCCGCGCCGCCGGCGCCGGCCTCGGCCATCGCGTCCAGCCGCTCGCCGACCACCCGCTCGATCACCGGCTCCAGCGCGCCCAGCCGGCGGGGGGTGAACGTCCTGGCGAACACCGCCCGCATCCGGGTGTGGTCAGGCGGGTTGACGAACATCATCGACGAGTTGAAGGTCCGCAGGATCTCCTGCTCCTGCCAGCCGGGCGGGGCCTGCTTGTACCACTGCGGGTCGCGCAGCACCCGGTCGACCACGTCGTAGCCGGCGGCGACGGCGACGACGCTGCTGTGCTCCGACCGGCGCGGGATCGCCCCGATCGGGCCGTGCTCGTGCAGGGCCGCGTACCACGGGTAGGGGTTCTGCCGCCCCTGCTCGCTGTACAGGCCGGTCAGGACCTCATCGAACTCCACGCCTCGTCCTCCCCAGGATCGGTGGTGGGGCGGCGCGCCTGCGCACGCCGCCCCACCGGTGTCACAGACCGAGCAGTCGCAGCGGCACGGCGTCCGCCATCGCCTGTGCGCCGGCGTCGTTCGGGTGGATGTGGTCCCCCGCGTCGTACGCGGGCAGCAGCCGGCTGGGCCGCTCCGGGTCGCGCAGCACGGCGTCGAAGTCGATCACCCCGTCGAACTCGGCCGCTCCCGCCCCGCGCAGCCACGCGTTGACGGCCTGCCGGGTGGCGTCCTTCTCCGGCGTCCACACCCCCGGGCCACCGTTGCCCTCGTAGGGGGTGATGGTGCCAACCAGGCTGGTCAGGCCGCGGGCCTTGACCTGCTGGTTGAGCTGCCGCAGGGTGGCGATGATCGCCTCGGACGAGTCGTCGGACATCCAGATGTCGTTGATGCCCAGGTGGGTGACGACGGTCCGCACGCCGGTCTGCGGGAAGACGTCCTCGTTGAGCCGGGCCAGGGCGTTCGGGCCGAGTTCGTAGTAGCCCGGGAAGCCGCCGGCCCCGGGCTCGGTGCCCTCGTGGTTGAGCCGGTTGCCGGAGAGGCTGAGGTTGAGCACGCCGGGGGTGCGTACGTCCGGCCGCTTGTCGATCAGCCGGGCGGCGAGCAGGTCGGGCCAGCGCCGGTCGGCGTTGACGGTGCTGCCGTTGCCGTCACCGATCGAGTCGCCGAGCACCACCACCGAGCCGGGGCTCATCCGGCGTTCCACGTCGATGCCGGACAGGAACATCCAGCAGCAGTCGATCTTGCGGGTGAACTCGGTGCTGGTGGCGACCGTGGTGAGGTCGGTCTGGCCGATGAAGTTGGTGGCCCGGGCCTGGCCGTGGAAGGTGACCGGGCCGGTGAGCACCGGGAAGAACAGGGTGACGACCAGGTCCTCCTGCTCGCCGACCGGGAAGTCCAGCGGGTCGCTGACCAGCTCGGCGCCCTTGTTCATGGTGGCCGAGGTGGCCCCGTTGAAGGTCAGCTCGTGCACGGTGGTCGTGTCGATGTCGGAGCGGTCGTCCGGCGTCGTGGTGTCCGGGCGGGCCACGGTGGCGTGGCCGACCTTGACGGCCTGCTCGCCGTAGAGGTTGGACAGCCGGATGCGGACCCGGTCGCCGCCGACGGTGGTCTGCACGTTCATCCGGATGCTCTGGTTGTTCAGGCCGGTGTTGGTCAGCCCGACGGTGTTGCCCCGGGTGACCGCGGCGGCCCAGCTGCCCGCCCACTCGGTGCGCCCGTGCCGGGCGGCGTCCAGGTCGGCGGGGCCGGCGCTGGCGGTGACCGCGGGGGTGACCGCCACCAGCAGGGTGGCCGCGGAAGCTATGAGTTGCCATCTCTTCGGGGTCGACATTGAACCTCCATCGTGGGCAGCCCGGGGCGCCACCCATTGACGGCGCCGTCCGGACGATGGGTCAGAAACCTAGCCGCCGGTCGTGACGAGCGTCAATCGACCTGATCGACGTGATCAAATGTCCTGGGGGCGGGGTGGCACACCGTTCGGACCCTGTGCCCGGTCGGCGCGGCCCGCCTAGGCTCGCAACCGGCGGCGGTGCGGTCGCCGTTCGGCGCACCCTTCGTCGCGCCCGGCTCCGGCCTGCCCGCCGCGTTCCCGGCGGTCGGCCGTAGGGCCCTGACCAGGGCGTACGCCGGTTCCGGTGGCACGTCGACGAAAGGGGCGCGCGATGACCGACCGACCGAGCTCGTACGTACACCGGGCGTTGGAGCTGTTCGCCGGGTTCGGCGACCGGGAGGCGCTGGTGGGCGACGGCCGCCGGCTGACCTACGCCGACGTGGCCGCGGAGGTCCGGGCGACCGCCGCGGCCCTGCACGGGCTGGGGGTCCGGCCGGGCGGCGCGGTGCTGGTGATGCTCGGCAACGCCGTCGAGGGGCCCCTGGTGCAGCTCGCCCTGCACCTGCTCGGGTGCCGGACGATGTGGATCGCGCCGGTGACCTCCCGCCGGGAGATCGACGAGTTCGTCCGGTTGGCCGCCCCGGAGTCGTTCCTCTACGACGCGCGCACCGGGGACGGGCTGGGCGCGGAGCTGGCCGCCGGGCTGGCCGGCACGCCGGTGTTCCGGCTCGGCGGCGACGGACCGGGCGTGGACCTGGTCGCCGAGGTGGCCGCGCGGCTGGCGGCCGGTCCCGTCGCGGACCCGGCGGAGGGCCCGGCGCCGGAGTCGTTCCTGCAGACCAGCGGGACCACCGGCACGCCGAAGCTGGTGCACCACCGGCAGAGCTTCTACGACCAGATCCTGGTGCTGGCCGCCGAGTTCCGGGCGGCCGGCTTCCCGCTGCTGCGGCACCTGTCCCACTCCCCGATGTGGCTGGCCAGCGGCCAGATCACCACCCTGTTCAACCTCTTCACCGGCGGCGTGCTCTTCCTGCGCCAGCGGTGGGATCCGGCGGCGTTCGTCGCCACGGTGCCGGCCGAGCGGATCAACTCGACCTTCGTCACCCCGCCGATGCTCTACGAGGTGCTCGACCATCCGACGCTGGACGGCGCCGACTTCTCGACCATGTTCATGTTCAACGTGGGCGCGGGGCCCGCGGCGCCGGCCCGGCTGCGCCAGGCGATCGCCCGCTTCGGCCCGTGCCTGCGCATCGTGTACGGGCTCAGCGAGGCCGTGGTGATCTGCGCGCTGCCCGGCCTGACCGACGACCCGGAGCACCCGGAGCGGCTGCGCGCCTGTGGCCGGCCGTACGGGGACGTGGCGGTGGAGATCCGCGACGCCGACGGCTCGGTGCTGCCGACGGGGGTCGACGGCGAGGTGTGGGTGCGGACCAAACTGAGCTTCGCCGGCTACCACGGCCAGCCGGAGCTGACCGCCGAGACCCTGGTCGACGGCTGGGTACGCACCCGCGACGTCGGCCACCTGGACGCCGACGGCTACCTGTACCTGGTGGACCGGCTGGCCGACCGGATCCTGACCCGGCAGCGCAGCTGGCCGATCTACTCCCGCCCGGTCGAGGACGTGCTGGCGGGGCATCCGCAGGTGCGGGCGGCCGCGGTGATCGGGGTGCCGGACCCGGTGGCCGGTGAGCTGCCGTACGCGTACGTGGTGCCGGCTCCCGGCGCCACGGTCGACGGGGACGAGCTGATCGCGCTGGTGACCGCCGAACTGAGCGAGACCTGGGCGCCCGGTGCGGTGGAGTTCGTCGACGAGCTGCCGTTGAACCGGTCGGCCAAGGTGGACAAGCTCGCCCTGCGGGCCCGGTACGCGGCCACCCACGGCGAGGACGGCCGGCCGCTGACCGGGGCGGCGATCGGCAGCCCGGCGTGACGCCGCGCCGCCAGCTCTACACCCTGGTCGGCGCGGACCTGATCACCAACCTGGGCACCCGCATCTCGATCGTGGCCATCCCCTGGCTGGTGCTGGAGACCACCGGCAGTCCGACGAGGATGGGGCTGGTGGCCGCCGCGGAGGCCCTGCCGTACATGCTCTCCAGCGCGCTGGCGACCCCGTGGGCCGACCGGTTCGGGGTGCGCCGTACCTCGATCGTGGTGGACGCGGCGAGCGCGGCGGTGGTGGCGGTGGTGGCGCTCGCCCCGTGGTTGGGGTTCGGCGCGCTGGTGGCCCTGGTGGCGGTGGCCGGCGCGCTGCGTGGCATCGGCGACCGGGTGAAGCACGTGATGTTCCGGCCGGCCGCCCAGCGGGCGGGGGTGCCGCTGATCCGGTTGACCTCCGCCTACGACGGGCTCAGCCGGGGCATCACCCTGTTCGGGGCGGTGCTCGGGGGCCTGCTCATCGACTGGGTGGGGGTGACCCGGGCGATCTGGATCGACGCCGGCACCTTCGCGGTCTGCGCGCTGATCGTCGCGCTGCTGGTGCGCCCGGCGACGGTGGCGGCGGAGCCGGCGCCCCGGGAGCCGTACCTGGCGGCGCTGCGCGGCGGCTTCGCTCACCTGCGCACCGACCGGTCGCTGCTGACCATGCTGCTGGTGGTGTCGGCGTTGAACCTGTTCGCCAACGCCAGCATCGCGGTCTACATCCCGCTCTGGGTGGCCGAGGTGCTGGCCGACCCGGCGGGGATCGGGCTGCTGCTGGGGGTCTTCGCCGGCGGGGCCCTGCTGGGGAACCTGTTGTTCACCGTGGTCGGTCCGCGGCTGCCGCGCCGGCTGCTGTTCGCCCTCGGGGTGGCGTTGAGCGGCACGCCGCGGCTGCTGGCGCTGGCGCTCTCCGACCGGCTGGCGGTGGTGGTGACGGTGACGTTCCTGTCCGGGGTGGCGATCGCCGCGGTGAACCCGCTGCTGGGGGCGGCGCTCTACGAGCGGGTGCCGGAGGCGCTGCAGACTCGGGTGCTGGGGATCGCCGGTTCGGTGGCCTTCCTGGGCCTGCCGGTGGGCGCGCTGCTCGGCGGCGCGTCGGTGGACCTGTTCGGGTTCACCCCGGCGCTGCTGGGGATGTCGGTGGCCTGCGTGCTGCTGACCGTCGTGCCGCTGGCCGCCGTCGGGGACACCGAGCGCCGCCCGGCGGCGCAGCCGGCGGAGCCCTCGCGGGTATGACCGCCGTGCCCGCCCCCCGAAGCGACGGGCTCGTCCGCCGGTGGGACGTCGCGGCCACGCCGCCGGGGTTCCGGTCCGTCAGGAGGAGGCCTGCGCCGACCCACCCTGCCGTTCCTCGCCGGTGTCGAAGAAGCGGGTGAGGTACTCCTCGGGCGGCAGGTCGCTGTCACGCATCAGCGAGTACACCTCGGTCCCGTGGCCCGGCGGCTCGACGAGGCGGTAGGCCTGGGCGAGCCCGGCGTATTGGAAGGAGATGTCCTCGGTGTACTCGGCGGCCTCGGCCTCGGCCTCGGCCAGAGCGATCGCCTCGTCGAAGCTGCCCGCCCGCCAGAGGGTGAGGCGCTCCTCGTAGACGAACGGGGCCTCGTCGCCGCCGCGGAAGACGCAGCGGACGGCGTACCACTCCGCGCCCGCGTCACCGGTTGGGCCGGAATCGTCCTCGGGGTCCACGGCCGGCAATCTACCGGAGCGAATTTCCGCAGGTCGCCGCGCCGACGCCCCCTTGCACACGACATCGATCTGTGACGATACTCATGGGCAACGTCGTCAGCGGTGACACATCGCCGGCACGGACGAACGCGCCCGCCGACGGCCTCACCCGGGACCTCTCCCCCGGTCCCGTGACTCCCTGAGGAGGAGACAGTGAGGATCACCCGTACGCCCCGCCGGATCCAGCTGCTGGCCGCCGCCGTCGGCCTCGCCGCAGTCGGCACCTTCACCCAACCCGCCGCCGCGGCCCCGCAGGTCACCTACAGCGCCACCGCTCTGGCCGCGGTCGCCGACGCCGTCCAGCAGTCCGGCGTCGACGGCATCGCCTGGCACGTCGACGCCACGTCCCGACGGGTCGTGGTCACCGCCGACAGCACCGTCTCCGCGGCCGACGTCGCCGCCCTCAAGCGGCAGGCCGGCACGAAGGCCGGCGCGCTGCGCATCGACCGGGCTTCCGGAGTGTTCCGGCCGCTGCTGTCGGCCGGCAACGCCATCTACGGCGGCGGCTACCGCTGCTCGCTCGGCTTCAACGTGGTCAGCGGCAGCACCTACTACTTCCTCACCGCCGGGCACTGCGGCGACGTGGCAAACACCTGGTACACCGACTCCGGGCAGAAGACCCTGATCGGCCCGACCGTCGGCTCCAGCTTCCCGGGCAACGACTACGCCCTGGTCCGCTACGACAACACGTCGCTGAGCCACCCCGGCGGCTACACCGCCGCCGACCCGTACGTCGGGGAGTCGGTGAAGCGCACCGGCTCGACCACCGGCACGCACAGCGGCACCGTCACCGCCCTCAACGTCACCGTCCGCTACACCGGCAGCGGCACCGTCAAGGGCATGATCCAGACCACCGTCTGCGCCGAGCCGGGCGACTCCGGCGGCCCGCTCTACGACGGGACCAAGGCGCTGGGCATCACCTCCGGCGGCAGCGGTGACTGCCGCACCGGCGGCACCACCTTCTACCAGCCGGTCAAGGAGGCCGCGAGCGCGTACCGGGTGACCGTCTACTGATCGACCCGACGGGGCCGGTCCGGGGTGACCCGGGCCGGCCCCGTCGACGACTCGACCGGGCACCACTTCGACCGGGTCGCCCCAGCTCATCGACCCTGCCGAGCCCGTTGGCGAGAACTGCTGCGATAGCTTCGGCCAGGCCCACCCACCTCGCGCCTGCAAGAAGCGGCCACGTCGCCGCGATCGGGTCCCCGCACCTAGATCGTTGACCGGTAGTTCTGGGCAGGTCGTCAATGGTCGTAGGTGTCCTCCGTCGGCTGATCTACGCCTCGGCGGGGCGACCGCAGGCGGTCGTCACCGGGTAGGCTCTCGACACCTCGGCCCCATGATCCGTTCGGAGGTTCCAGTTGTGGCCGACGACCACCTGCCGGCAGATATGACCAGCAATGGGATCGTCGTTTTCTCAGGCCCTCCGTGCTCGGGTAAAAGCACGGTCGTCAAGGCGATGGCCTCTCGGCCCGGACGGAGGCACCTGGAGGTCGACGCTCTTTTCGACCTCCTCTTTCCTGCGTCCGACAGGAACCGCGACGACCGCATGGGGGCCTACGACGGCGCGCATCTCCTGGCTCGGATGCTCGTCGATCGGGGACAGACTGTGGTCCTTGAATGCACCTATGCGCGTCGGGATCAGCGTCGCAGCCTGCTGAGAGCGTTAGCCGGCTCCCCTGCGCCGCTATGGATCGTTGAGTTCTTCGTGGCTTCTGACGAGGCAGTGACCAGGTTCCGGGCGCGGCGTCAGGCCACGGATCTCGACGAGGATCTCGTCCGCGAACGCGCCGACGCCTTCCCTTACTCCGACCAAGCTCTCCGCGTGGAGTCGTCCTTCGGGACACCGCAGGAACAGGCTGGGCGCATCCTCACATGGCTGGAGCAGGGCCCTCAGCCAGTAGACCGGAAGGCGTGGGCGCAAGCCGGACGAGATTGGACCTGACAGAACCCCGGCATCTACGGAGCTACGTGCCTCCCTGAGGTGGGCGGCCCGGTCCCGACCGGCGCGGCTGGTGGGCGGGGGTGAACCTCCCGGAGTATCACGCAAACTCCTGTTCCAGGATGGCCAGGTCGCGGTCGGCGAACTGCACGTGCGCCCACTGGTCGCTGAAGATGACTTGCAGGCACTTGACCGCCGTACGTTCGGCGGCGGCAGACTCGTCGATGCCGAACTCGGTGCCGTTGGTGGTGAACGATGCGGGCACGCCGATCGGATGGAACGGGTTCGGGCGAAGGGCCGCCGCGTGGCCATACCAGGCGTCCACGACGAAGATCGTGTGGCGCAGGGTTTGGGCGAGCGACCATTCGTCGTTCACTGATCTGTGGACGGCTTCCTCTGGCAGCACGCTTGCGCGTCGCAGCGTCGCTTGCCACAGCTCCTCGATGACATCCACCGCATCGCGCATCGTCTCGGGTGTGGTTGGCTGCAGTCGAAGCCGTTCGGGGTGCAGGCGATCCAGCTCGGCCTCGATCAATGGCATGACCTCCACGCCGTTGACGCGCAGGCCATCGATCGCCCCGTCGATGTCGGCGTCCAACAGCAGCACGCCACGCATCCGGGCGCCGCTGAGATCCACCTCGCGGAAGGTTGCGCTGGCCATTGACAGGTCGATGAACTCCGCACCCTCGTAGTCGGGCTGCTGCACGAATCGCGCCATCGGCACATCGTAGGGGCCCGGTACGGCAAGACCAGCAAATCAAGATCCCAGCATTGGGCTGCCTGGAGGTTTCCGGACAGGGGTTCCATTCGGGACCATTGGCCGGGAGCGGAGGAGATAGTAGTGGCACGAGTGAAGAGGAGAAATACCGGTCAACGATCTAGTCGAACCGCCGAGACTCGCTGTCGGTCGACCCACTCAGCTCTGGAGCGAGCAGCAGCAGACGAGCGGGCGGGGGCACAGTAGGGTCAGCCGCCGCTGCCAGCCGTGCAGCCTGCTCCCACTTCATCTTGCTGCGTGCAGGTAGAAAAGCCTTGATCGCACGGACGAGTCCTCGCATGACGCTGAGACTGGTAGCTCAACCATGCTTGAGGTCAAGTTCGCGTGGTCAGGATGCCTGGCCGATGACGCGCAGCTACCGGGGCCGTCGACTTGTCGGGGCCACCAGGACAACGGGGACGAGTAAAGGGAGTCAGGAAAGGTTGCTCTCCTGTCCGGCCTCCATTCGGTCGGCCCGACGCTGCATTTCCGCGGCTATGTCGTCCCAGTCGGGACCGAAGGCGTGCAGGTCGGTGGCCGCGATCCGCAGCAGCTCGACATCGGACGGGCGCTGCAGACAGGCCAGCCGGAACGCGAGGTTTCGCGCCCAGGGCGGCAGGCCCATCCAGTCCTCCTCCAGCATCACCTTCAGCATCGCCACGATCTCGTCGGCCGACGCGAAGGTGACCACCTCGACATACGCACTGGCCACGCGCTCGCTGTAGCGCCGGCCAGCAACGAGCCGGGCCAGTTCGAGCAGCGACATCAGCTCGGGGGCGTACGGTTCGGCGTCCGCGGGCCCCTCGGGGCGGTTCCTTCTGCCCATGGTCAGCAACGACCGAAGCCAACCCGTCGTCTTCACAACTCACCTGCTACCCGTCTGCGGCTGCCTGAAGAACTCGCGGAGGAGTCGGCAGAGGTTCGAGATGGCCCGCCCGTGGCTGCAATCGGTGGTAAGGCGGCCCGCCGTGGCACCGTCACCGAACGTCTCCACGAGCGCCAGAGACGAGAAGGCGAGGCTGCTGCCACCGTGGCGAGCGGACATCCACTCCTGGAAGGCCGCCAACTCGCCCCGGCCCCGCGCGAGGTCAAATCCCACCAGTAGTGAAAAAGCTTGGTCGTACGTCGGCCGCCCGACGTACAGACCCAACCTGTGCTCCACGTTCCAAAGGATTTCCTCCCGGCCCACCGAGTCATTGTGTCCGACCGTGACCGCACCGGTGTGCAGGGATGAACGGCCACGACCGGCGGCAGATCGGCGTCGAGCGACGCGACGATGTCGGCCCCGTCGGCACACCGCCATGATCCTCCTGACCGGACCCGCATCGCGCGGCCCGGTGCGCGTCACGTGGGGGCACCGTCGTCGGCGACCTCCGTCGTCCAGGCATCGGAGAGCTTGATCGACCAACCATCGCCCATGGACATCCACACAGCACCCGTGTCACCGGTTCTTCCTTCGACACGGGGCGGGTGCCCTGTCGGCACCGGGCCGCCACGCAAGCCAGCGATCGGATCATGACGTGGCGGCAATGCCTGATGCGGACCGCTCACCTGGATCGAGCAGAGGGCGGGATCGGGGGCCGCTGACCGAGCCATTGCTCGGCGCCCCAGGCCTGGAACCGCTCCACCTCGGCGAACCCCAGCTTCGCCGCGAGGCGCATCGAGCCGACGTTGGCGGTCTGCGTGGTCAGGACCACCGGCTCACCGGGGAGGACACCGTCGAACCAGGCGAGTGCCCCCGAGCATGCCTCGGCGGCGTACCCGGATCCCCAGGCTCTCGGCAAAAACAGGTAGCCGAGATCGGCCTTGCCGACGGCAGCCGGGCGACGGTGCCCCGTCGCCCTCCGGAGCAGGATCTGGCCGATCATCGCCCCCTCGAGATCGACGACGAAGCTCCCGGGCCACCGCTCGGGCACCTCGGGCAGCTCGCGCTCAAGCTCCGCTCGCTGTCGGGGCCCGCCGAGGTACGTGTGCACCTCCGGCGATGCCAGCAGCTCGACGAACGTTGCACGGTCCCGGGCCTCGGACGCGCGCAGCACGAGCCGTTCCGTCCGGATCGGGGCGGGCGGCCAGCCGACGGGTCCGAGATCAGTCATGTCGGCCAGCCAATCAGCAGCCTCGGCAGCAATCAAGACCCTGCACCGCCCTGTCCGTCGACCCGGAACCGACGTCACGGATGCCGGGTGGTCGCTACCCGAACTTCTTCCACTGTCCCTCGGAGACCACCTCCACCGAGCCGTCGACCACCTTGATGGCCGTCTGTTCGTCGATGGCGTAGGCCGGACCACCGATCTCGGCGGCCCACCGCGCCGCGTGGGTCAGGGTGTTCGTCGGGAAGAGGTCCAGGTGCGGGAAGATCGAGAAGTCGACGACTCCCAGCGTGCGGTCGTCCGGCGCGGCCGGCCACTCGACGAAGTACGTCCCGATCCGAGACGTCATCACCATGCTTCCGGCACTCACCCCCACCCAGACCGTGTCGGGCAGCGTCGGCAGCAGGTCGGCCAGCCCGGACTCCCGCATCCAGTGGCAGAGGTACGTCGCGTCGCCGCCGTCGACCAGGAGGACGTCGGCCTCCCGAACCCAGGCAACCCAGCGCTCCGCACCGATGGTGGGCAGGGCGGTGAGTTCGAGGACACCGAGTGACGCCCAGCCCAGGCCGGACAGGTGCCGGAACCTGGGCTCGGCGGCCACGAAGCCCCGTACCGACGTCGGGCCGCACATCGGGTGGCCCCACTGCGCTGTCGGGATGCAGAGGGCGTGGCACTCGGCGACCGGCTTGCCGAGGAGTTGCACGAGCGCCGAGTGGATGCTGGGGTTCGTGACGCCGCCGGACGTCAGCAAGAGCTTCACCAGAGCAGTATGGAACCTCGGCGGGCACCGGACGTGCCCGAAACGTCGGTGGCGCGGCGTAGGGTCCGGCCCATGGCAACCTGGGACGACGTACGCCGGATCGCGCTCGCCCTGCCCGAGACCACCGAGCGGGGGACGTACGACGACCTGCCGGCCTGGCGGGTGCGGGACAAGCCCTTCGTCTGGGAGCGGCCGCTGCGCCGCCCCGACCTCGACGCGCTCGGCGACGCCGCGCCCACCGGTCCGATCCTCGGCGTCCGGGTGCCCGACCTGGGCGCGAAGGAGGCGCTGCTCGCCGACGACCCGGAGGTCTTCTTCACCACGCCGCACTTCGACGGCTACCCGGCGGTGCTGGTCCGGCTCGACCGGATCAGCGTCGACGAGCTGACCGAGCTGGTCACCGAGGCCTGGTACGCGCGGGCCCCGAAGCGGCTCGCAGCCGAGCTACGGGCGCAAGGGGCCGAGCGCCCACGCCGGTAACCCTAGTTTCCGACCCTCGATCCCCGCCCCCGAGGATCCGTCGGACAGGACCTAGCCTCGACGCCATGGCAGAGACACGGCAACCGGTGGCCGGCATCGTCTTCGACATGGACGGCACCCTGATCGAGTCGCACCGGGTGGTACCCGCGGCGTACCGCGCGGCCGTGCTGGACGGGGGCGGTCCGCCGCGCTCCGACGCCGAGGTGATCGCGGGCTACCGGCTGGGCGCGCCGGTCGACCTGCTCACCCACCTGCTCGGGCGGCCGGCCACCGAGGCGGACCTGGCCTGCTACCACGAGCACCTGGCCGCCCGCGCCGAGCTGGTCACCGTCTATCCCGGGGTGGCGGAGCTGCTCGCCGAGGTGGCCGGCCGGGTCCCCGTGGGCCTCTTCACGGGTGCGAGCCACCGCTCGGCCGAGATCCTGCTCGGCAGCGCCGGGCTGCTCGGCCACTTCCGGGTCGTCCTGGGCGGGGACCAGGTCGCCCGCCCCAAGCCCGCACCGGACGGGGTCGAGCTGGCCTGCCGACGGCTGGGCGTGGCGCCGGCCCGCACAGCGTACGTGGGTGACTCACCACTGGACCTGCGGGCCGCCGAGGCCAGTGGCGCCCTCGCGGTGGCCGCCGCCTGGGGGCACATGCACGATCCGATGGCGCCCGCCGACGTCACCGCCGACCATCCCGCCGACCTGCTGGCCCTGACCGCCTGACTCCCGAGTCCCTCCACAGTCGCGCTGAGGGACCGGCCTACCCGCCCACCGGCCGCCCACACAACGCGGAGACGGGCCTCCGGGCTGCGCGAATTCGCGGGCGGGATCGAGCCGACCGACGCCCTGCCAACCACACGGGCGGCGCTGCGTCGCGCCCTGATGATCCGTGCCGTCCATATCGCAGATCGGCGGGTCCGTCGCAAGGGTTCGGCAAGGACGCCGCAAGGAATCGGCAGGGCGCGGTCGCCAGGATCAGACCTGTGCCTCTCGACGGGGCCGAATCGATGGGGGCCCTGGGGCTCCGCGGGCAGGCCCGCGGATCGGAGTGCCGGGGCCGGCCGAGGAGGGAGAGGGAAATGGGCGGGAAATGGCTGTCGGCCATGGGGCTCAACTCAGGGATGGTCCCTGGAACCACAAAGCGAGGAGGAAGCGTGAAGCGCATGCGTGTGATGGCCGCCGTTGCCATCTCCGTTCTGGGGGTCACCGCGGCAACGCCTGCGGCCGCGAGTGCCGCGCCCACCGGTCCGGGCAGTTCTCAGCCGGAGGTCGCGTCGAGCAGCGACGAGATGGGGACGCAGAGCTACTCCGACTGCCCGTACGGCCGCGCGTGCCTGTTCTACTGGGAGAATGGCGGAACTCCCCTGTGGTACGCCCCGAGCTGCGGCTGGCACACTCTTTCCGACTACGGAGTCCAGAACTGGGCGCGCTCGATCCGCACCCAGGGCAACCCGGTCGACGTGTACTTCTGGGGGAAGACGAATTCGCCTCAGCGCGTACCCGCCTGGACTCAGGGTGGGCTCAACTACTGGGATGAGGCGGACGAGATCTACGTCCGCTGCTAGATGAGTCATCCCGACGCTCCGATGGATGCCGAGCTCCGCCAGCCCTGTCGGTGGCGGAGCTCGGCCCCCTTTCGGCCGGAGCACCCGCCGGGGCGGCGGTGAGCCGTACTGGACGAGCCAGCTCTCGGCCAATCCGATCGGTGGTGTGGTCCGACAGCTGATGTGCGACGCACGTCAAGTCCGGCCGCTGCCGAGCGGCTTCCGCCCGTGTCCACACCTTCTGAACCGTGCGGCTGTCCAGCCACCCGGTACAGCCGAGCCGGCTGACGAACACCAGTAGCGAGCGGCAGCCGACAGGCCGAGCGGGTCACGGCGGCCACCAACGCCGGCCGACAGCGGTCTTGATCTTTGCAGGGCAGGGGCTAGAGCTTTCCGGATGGTTGGACGGTCCGGTGGCCCAACCGGTTGGACACGGCGGCGACGAAGCCAGGGTCGAGCATGGGCCAGTTCCAGAACTCGAACCCCAGGTACCCGAAGCCCCAGGGCGGGCTCCATCGCCACTCGTTGATGCCGACAGGCTCGCCGCAGTGTCCGCATGCGCGCACGCCGGTCCCACCCATGCACCACTCGTCGACGACCGGTGAGAAGTCGCTCCAGGAGTCTCGATCCTGATCGTCCACCACGACCGCCTCGCAGCGGGGGCAGACGACCTGGTCGACGCCCATCGAGTAGAACACCGACTGCCCCGTCACCACGCGGAACCCGTTGGTGGCAAGTCCGGGCAGGTCGTCACAGGGTTCGACGGTCGCAGCGGCGTAGTCGGGTCCGGGCCGGTGCCCATGGTCGCCGAGGATGCAGAGCGTCGGTTCGGCCGCGACGATGCCCTGCTCGACCAGCCACGACAGCACCTCGGCCCCCAGCTGGTCAGCCTCTTCAGGGGTCGCTTCGATGTCGGCGATGGTTTCGAACCATTCGCTCACCGCTCACTCCCTCCGCGCACCGTCAGGGGGACATCCTGACAGCAACGACGGACACCAACGGACTCGACAGGACCGAGCGGGACGCCGACCGGCATGCGACAAGCGCAGAGGCCGTCGGCCCCCTCGCCGAGGCGACGGACCAGAGGGTCTGACCTGGCAACCACGCGGGGAAGCCACCCGCGCGAACGGAACCGGACGACCCCGGACCGGTCCAGGTGTCGAGAGCGTGGCGGCCAGGCCGAGGCGGACTTTGCCGAACGGCTGCGGAGTGGTCTCGGGGATCCCCCGTCAACCGGTCGGATGCAGGGCCACCCGGACGGCTTCCTCGGGACTGCCGACGTGCTGTGGACCGGGCACCGGTCCACCGTCGACGTCGAGGACGCGCCAGCCGCCGAGGACCACCACCGGGATGCCACCGCGCCGCACCGCGAGGGCCACCTCGCTGAGGGTGCCCCACGAGCCGCCGACGGCGATCACCGCGTCGGCGCTCCACACCAGCACCGCGTTGCGCGCCTGCCCCATGTTCGTCACCACGCTCGCCGAGACGTCGGCGGGACCGGGGTCGGAGCCGTCGTCGGGGCGTACCCCGATCACCAGGCCGTCACGGGACCGGGCGCCGGCGGCGACCGCGGCCATCACCCCGCCACCATCTCCGCACAGGACGGTGACACCCCGCTCGGCGAGCAACTCCCCCACCCGCCGGGCGTACGCTACCTCGGTCGCCGTCGCGTCCGCCGGCCCGCAGACCGCCACCTGCACACTGGCCTCCATTCTCGGCATTGTCCCCCGCGCCCGGGCAGATGGTCGGCAGGTGGTCGCGTCCCTGGGAGATGCCGGCGCCCGGATGGCCACGCATCGTCGGCCGCCCGCCGCCGGGAAGGGTCGGGCGGGTCGCACCGCAGGCCGTCCGCTCGCCCCGTCCGGACGCTGCCGGGCGGGCCGCCCATCGGCTACCGTGCCGGACATGGCATCGACGCTTACCGAATCGACGGACCCCTTCTGCCTGCGCTGCGGGGAGAGCGCCGAGCTGCTGCGCGGGCATCCGTGGCGGCGGTTCGTGGTGCTGGGCGACAGCGTGGCCGAGGGGCTGTGCGAGCCGGTCGACGGCTACCCGGACCTCCAGTGGGCGGACCGGATCGCCGCCGAGCTGACCGCCGCCCGCCCCGGCCTGGCGTACCTGAACCTGGGCCGGCGCGGGCTGCGGGCGCACGAGGTCCGCGCGGCGCAACTGGCCCCGGCGCTGGCCTTCGGCCCCGACCTGGCGTTGGTGGTCTGCGGCGGCAACGACGCGTTCAGCCGGGCGTACGACCCGGACGCGGTCGACGCGGAGCTGGCCGCGATGATCGGCGAGCTGCGGGCGGCCGGCGCCGAGGTGATCACGGTCGGCATGTTCGACGTCTCGCACAGCCCGGCCGTGCCGCCCGCCCTGCGCGCCGGCCTGGGCGAGCGGATGCGCCTGCTGGCCGACCGCACGGCCGCGCTGGCCGACCGGCACGGCGCCCTGCACGTGCACCTCACCGACCATCCGCTGGTCGCCGACCCGTCGCTCTACAGCAGCGACGGCCGGCACGGCAGCGCCCGCAGCGACGCCATCGCCGCGGCGGAGACCGTCCGCCGCCTCGGCGCCCGCCTCACCGCGGGCCGCTGACCCCCTCTACCAGAGTTGACCAAGGAGTTTGCGTCGCCGTGCAAGCCGATTCCTGACGCAAACTCCTTGATCAACGAGGCCCGGGTCAGTCGGTGAGGAGGATGCCGGAAAGGAGGACACCTCGGGCGAGGTTGAGGACCTCGTCGCAGCCGGGGTAGCCGACCCGGGCCAGGGCGCCCGAACCGGTGCGGCCGAACAGGTACGGGGCCAGGCTGTACGGGACCTCGGCGGTGACGGTCTCCCCGGTCTCGATCTGCACGAAGTCCATCGGCACCCGGTCGGCGTGGTGGTAGCGCTGCAGGATGTTCCCGCCCGCCTCGATGGCGGCGCGTACGCCGTCCTCCCAGGCGATCGGGCTCAGCTCCCGGCCGATGAGCACGCCGTGCCCGGCGGAGCCACCGGCCGGCTTGGCCACCAGGTCGTGCTGTTCGGCGAGGGCCCGGTCGAGCTGGTCGGCGGTGAGCACCACGGTGTGCGGGACGTACCGGCGGACCAGGGTGCGGTCCGCCTCGGCCAGCTGGTCGAGGTCCGCCCAGAGCCAGGCGAAGTTCACCTTGTTGCCGAGCAGCCAGGCGGCGGCGCTGACGAACATCGGCAGGGTGCCCGCGGCGAGCGCCCCGGCGACGGCGTCCAGGCCGGCGCTGGGGGTGACCCGGTTGGGCACGAAGAGCCGGAACAGCGCGTCCACCGGCGCGCCGTCGACCACCAGCCGCCGCCGGTCGTCGAGGGCGGCCGCGGAGACCGGCCCGATGACCAGGTCGATGCCGAAGTTCCGGGCCTGGTCGGCCAGCGGGGAGAGGATCCGGACGAACGTCTCCGGGTCGTCCAGGCCGGGATAGTCGGCGTCGAAGTCCATCAGCAGCGCCACCCGCGCGCCGTCGGGCAGGTCGAGGGTCTGCCGGATGGCGACGAACCGCTGGTCGAGCAGGGAGGGCGCGGGGTGCGCGCCGTCGAGCAGGCCGCGGTCGGCGTAGAGCTGCGCGTACCGCTGGATGACCGTGTCGGCGTCGAAGCCGCCGCCGAGGCTACTGTCGATGTTGTACTCGACGATGCACGGCGCCCCGCCGGAGAAGAGCACATCCGGCCGGTACGCGGCGAGCAGCCCCTCGTGCAGCGGCTCGTCCTCGTCGAGCAGCTTCGTCTCCCCCTGCGGCACGTCCAGCAGCCGGCGCAGCTCCCCGGCGGTGCCGGCCCGCCGCTGGCACGCCTCCAGGATGAGCTGGGCGATCCGGTCGCAGACCTCGTTGAGCTCACGGAACGCGTCGGCGGTGAACACCGGCGGCCGGGCCAGCCGCCACTGCTTGTTGTAGGTGGCCCGACCGTGGAAGACCTGCTCCCAGGCGGCGGCGCCGGCCGCCACCATGCCGGTACGGGTCGCCTCGGGCAGCTGCGCCCACGCCTGGCCGAGGGGCGGCCACGAGTACTCCGGATCGATCATGATGCGTCCTTCATGCTCAGTTGGATGGCGGCGGTGAGCTGGTCCCGCCCCGGCTGCACGGCCCGGTCCAGGGCCGGTGCGAAGGGCAGCACCGCGCCGTCGGGGCGGGTGACCCGCCGGGGCGGGGCGGCCAGCCGCACCCGTTCCAGCACGCTGGTGATGATCTCGGCGGCGATGCCACAGGACCGGTTGGAGTCGTCCACGACCACCAGCCGCCCGGTGCGCGACACCGAGTCGACCAGCCCGTCGACGTCGAACGGGTAGAGGGTGCGCGGGTCGAAGACCTCCACCGACACCTGGCCGGCAAGCTCCTCGGCCACTGCCAGCGCGTCGTGCACCAGGTGCCCGACCGCGACCACGGTGACGTCGTCACCGGCCCGGCGCACGACACCGAGGCCCAGCGGAACCGGGGCCAACCCGGCCAGGTCCACGTCGTCCCGGACGTCCAGCGCACCGGCCGGGGCGAAGACCACCACCGGGTCGTCGCAGCGAATCGCCGACACCAGCAGCCCGTACGCGTCGGCCGGGGTGGCCGGCACCACCGTGGTCACCCCGACGTGGGCGAAGAGGCTGTACGGGTGGTCGGAGTGCTGCCCCGCCCAGCCGGTCCGCGACCCGGAACCGGGCACCAGGTAGGTGACCGGCACCGCGCACTGCCCGCCGGTCATCAGCGGGAACTTGTGCGCGTGGTTGACGATCTGCTCGAAGACCAGGAACAGCAGCGACGGGATCTGGAACTCGATCACCGGCCGCAGCCCGGCCAGGGCCGCCCCGGTGGCGAAGCTGGTGAACGCCTGCTCCGACAGCGGGGTGTCGATCACCCGCTCCGGCCCGAACCGCTTGAGCAGCCCGGCGGTGACGTTCGAGGCGGCCACCCGGATGTCCTCGCCGAGCAGGAAGACGTCGGAGTCGCGGGCCAGCTCGTCGGCGAGCGCCCGGGTGAGCGCCTTGCGGTACGACAACCTGGGCATCAGCCACCTCCGGTTCGGGCGACCAGCCCGCTGGCGTACAGGTGGTCCAGGGCGCCGGCCGGGTCCGGGTGCGGGCCGGCGAGGGCGAACTCCACCGCCGCCGCCAGCGTCGCCTCGACCTCGGCGTCGACCTTGGCGCGCCGGTCGGCGGGGAGCCGGGCGCCCTGGATCACCACCGGATCCCGCTCCCGACCGGCCGCCACCTCCTGCGGCGGGCGGTAGTCGAGGCGTACCGAATGTTCGAAGGTGTGGTGGGCGTCGAAGCGGTAGGTGCGGGCCTCGACCAGCTCGGGGCCGCCGCCGGCGCGCATCCGCGCGACGGCCGCGGCGGTGACGTCGCGTACCGCCTCGGGGTCCTGGCCGTCGACGACGGCGGCCGGCATGCCGAACGCCTCGGCCCGGCCGGTGATGGTGCCGGCCACCGCGCCCCGCACGGGCATGGTGGTGGCGTAGCCGTTGTTCTCGCAGACGAACAGCACCGGCACCCGCCAGAGCGCGGCCAGGTTGAACGCCTCCAGCAGCATCCCCTCGTTGACCGCGCCGTCGCCGAAGAAGGTAGCCCCGACCACGTCGTCGTCGCGCCGCCGGCGCGCCCACACCGCCCCGGTGAGGATCGCGCCGGCGGCCCCGACGATCGCGTTGGCGCCGAGCACCCCGACCGAGAAGTCGGCGGCGTGCATCGACCCGCCCCGGCCCCGGTTCGACCCGGTCTCCCGACCGCACAGCTCGGCCATCGTCCGGGCCGGGTCGGCGCCCTTGGCGAGCACGTGGCCGTGCCCGCGGTGGGTGCCGGTGACCAGGTCCGTCGGCCGCAGCGCCGCGCACACCCCGGCGGCGATCCCCTCCTGCCCGAGGTACGGGTGGATGCCGCCGACGATGTGCCCGGAGCGGACCAGCTCGATCGCCCGCTCCTCGAACCGGCGGATCAGCCGGACCGTCCGGTAGAGCCGGACCGGGTCGTCGGTCACCGGTCGCGCCCCTCCTTGACGGCCGCCAGGATGTCGTCCCAGAGCCGGGCCCGGGCGGTGAGCGCCAGGTTGACCGTGTCGGCGCACTCCTGCCACTTGACGTCGTCGTCGCCGCACAGGTCGGCGAGCATCTGCATGGCCATCGGGGTGTGCTGCTCCCCGTCGACCTCGATGTGCCGCTCCAGGTAGTCGACGAAGGTGTGCAGCCGGCGGCTGCGTTCGTTGACCGCGACGACCTGGGTGAACATGTCGGGGATCAGGTCCTCGCGGCCGAAGGCGAACGCGGCGGCCTGGCAGTGCACCGGGGTCGACTCGATGATCTGCCAGGTGGTGGCGGCGAACCGGGCCGACGGTGCGGGCACGCCGGCCGCGGCCAGCGCCTCGGTGACGCCGGTGCCGGCGCGCAGCAGCTCGATCAGCGCGTCCACGGCGGTGGTGTCGGCGCCGGCCTCCCGCATGCCCCGCACGTAGAGCTCGAAGTGGCTGATGTAGCCCTCGCCGAGCTCGTCGCTCTCCTCCACCATCACGATGTCGTTGATCAGCCGGCGGCTGCCGGTCGGGCCGGTGGGGATCCACGGCACGGTCACGCAGGTCAGCTGCCGCTGCAACGACTTCAGCAGGGACATGAAGTCCCAGACCGCGAAGACGTGGTGCTCCATGAAGGTGACCAGCGACTCGTGGGTGTCCAGGTTGGCGTAGAGCGGGTGCTGCACGACCGCTTCGCGGCGGTCGGTCACCGCCTGCTCCAGCCGCTCGATGCCCGGGTGGGTCCTTCCCCAGTCGTACCGTGACATGTTCAGCCTCCCTGCGCGGCGCGGTGGCGCCAGATGACCGGGCAGTATTCGGGGTCCGCGTAGTCCGGCCGCCCGTCGTGGGTGCGGCGGACCAACGCGTCGTGGTTGTAGCCGGCGAGGGTGCCGTCGGAGAGCGGGTACTCCCGCCAGGCGTTGTCGCCGTCCTGCAGGTGCAGCGAGATCGCCCGGCGGGGGCGGCCGCTGACGTTCGCGCCGCTGCCGTGGTAGGTGCGGCAGTGGTGGAAGGACATGTGGCCCTTCGGGATCACCATCGGGACCTTGCGGATCTGCGCGCCGTTGTGGGCCGCGTTCTCGGCCAGCATCTCCTCCAGCTGGTCGCGGTCGCGGTCGGCGAAGTGCCGCACCACGGTGTCGTCCGCGCCGATCTCGGACCACCGGTGCGAGCCGTCGACCATGGTGATGGTGCCCATCTCCTCCCCGCAGTCGTGGAACGGGATGAAGGCGGTGAGCATCTTCTCCGACGACGAGGACGCCCAGTAGTGCTTGTCGAAGTGCCAGGGCACGATGTTCGACGGCTCGCCGGAGATCGGCGGTTTCCAGATCAGCGTGGACTGGAAGACCCGGATCTCGTCGGCCCGGGCCAGCCGGGCGGCGACCGCCCCGATCAGCGGCTTGCGCAGGATCGCGCCGATCGCGTCGTGCTCGTGGTGCACGTAGTCGTTGTGCCGCTGCACGTCGCCCTTGGACGGGTCCCAGTACGCCAGCTTCGGCGGGCGTACCGGCAGCCGCCGGTCGCGGTCCCCGGCGTAGTAGCGGTCGGTGGCGGCGACCAGGGCGTCCACCTCGTCGTCGGTGAGCAGCTTCTTCGACAGGTACCAGCCGTGCTCGGCGTAGTGCCGCACGTCGGTGTCGGAGGGAAGCAGCTCCTGCTCCGCGGCGGTCAGGGTCGGGGAGAACTCCTCGGTCGTGGTCATGCCCCCACCCCCTGCGGGACGGACGCCGCAGCGGCCAACTCCCGTTCCTTGGCCTCGTAGAGCGCCTTGATGTTGCCGCTGCCGAAGGTGAGCGCCCCGCGCCGCTCGATCAGCTCGAGGAAGAGGGTGCGCCGCACGTGCATCGACTCGGTGAAGATCTGCAGCAGCTGACCGCCGTGGTCGGAGTCGACCAGGATGCTCAGGTCCCGCAGCCGTTGCAGCGGCGCGTCGACCTTCCCGACCCGCCGTTCCAGGTCCTCGTAGTAGGCCGCCGGGGCGCCGCCGGCGAAGCGCACCCCGCGCTGCGCGAGGGCGCCCACGGCGGTGACGATGTCGTCGGTGCGCAGCCCGAGGTGCTGCACCCCGGCGCCTGCGTGCCAGCGCAGGAAGTCCTCGATCTGGCCGGGCCGGGCGCTGGTGTCCGGCTCCAGCAGCACCAGCGTGACCCGCCCGGACGGGCTCTGCACGACCTTGGAATTCATCGCCTGCCCGGCGACCTCGACGTGCTCGGCGAAGATCTCGGCGAAGCCGAAGACCGTCGTGTAGTGCCCCACGGTCTCGTCGAGCTGCCCGGGCGGCACGCAGACCGCCAGGTGGTCGATCTCGGCCAGCAGCCGGTCGTCGTCGACGGCCGGCAGCATGTCCACCGCGCCGGGCAGGAACTGCGTGCGGTCGCCGCGCCGCTGCACCAGCCGGTGCAGCACGTCGCCGAAGCCGCCGACCTCCGCGGTCACCACCTCGGCGTCCGCGCAGGTGAAGGTCCGCGGGGCGCTCACCCCGACCGCGCCGCGTTCCAGCAGCTCCGCGTACGCCCCGGCGACGTCGTCGACCTCCAGCGCCACCACGGCGATGCCGTCGCCGTGCCGTTGCACGTACGCCGACGCGGGATGCTCGGCGGTCAGCCCGGAGGTGAGCACCATCCGGATGTCGGCCTGGGCCAACAGCAGCGACCGCTGGTCGGCCAGCCCGGTCTCCGGGCCGCCCTGGCCGCGCAGCCGGAACCCGACCGCCGTGCCGAAGTAGAAGGCCGCCTGCCGGGCATCCCCGACGTACAGCTCGATATGGTCTATTCCCCTGATTTCCACGTTCTTCACCCCTTTCCCATGTCCCCCGTGCCAGCCGTCCGGGCGTCGCACCGCCCGGTTGGAGCACCGATCACCTCCCCGGCGCGGTCGCCCGCGTGCCGGCGGTCCGGCGCAGCAGCAGGCTGACGTTCTGGCCGCCGAAGCCGAAGGAGTTGGTGATCGCCAGGTCCGTCCCGGTGGCCCGGGGTTCCTTGCGGACGTGGTCCGCCGGGCAGTCCGGGTCCGGGTCGTCCAGGTTGTACGTCGGCGGCAGCAGCCCCCGGTCCAGCGCCAGTGCGGTGGCCGCCGCCTCCAGCACCCCGGACGCGCCGAGCAGGTGGCCGGTGAGCGCCTTGGTGGAGCTGACCGCCACCCCGCCGACGCCGAAGACGTCGCCCAGGGCGGTGGTCTCGGCGATGTCGCCGAGTTTCGTGCCGGTGCCGTGGGCGTTGACGTAGCCGACGTCGCCGGCCGCGACGCCCCCGCTGGCCAGCGCCCGCCGCATGCAGGCCGCCGCCCCGGCACCGTCGGGGCGGGGCGCGGTCGGGTGGTACGCGTCGGTGTTCGCCCCGTACCCGGCCACCTCCGCGTACGACCCGACGCCCCGGGCGGCGGCGTGTCCGGCGCGTTCCAGCACCAGCAGCGCCGCCCCCTCGGCCAGCACGAAGCCGTTGCGCCGCCGGTCGAACGGGCGGCTCGCCTCGGTCGGGTCGTCCCAGCCCCGGGCCAGGGCGCGGGCGTTGCCGAAGGTGTCGGCGAAGGTCGGGAAGAGCGGCGCCTCGCTCGCCCCGCAGACCACCACGTCGGCCTCGCCGGCCCGGATCAGGCGTACTCCGTCGGCGATCGCCTGGGCGCCGGAGGCGCAGGCCGTGCCGACCGAGGAGCTGTAGCCGCGGATGCCGTGCGCGATGGCGATGCGTGCCGACGGCATGTTCGGCAGGATCCCGGTGAGCAGGTACGGGCTGACCGCGGCCCGGCCCCGCTCGGCCCGGGCGAGGACCTGCCGTTCCAGGGTGGACATCCCGCCGACCCCGCCGACGATCACCGCGATCCGCTCCGGGTCGACGTCGCGGCCCACCTCGATGCCGGCGTCGGCGAGCGCCTCGGCGGCGGTGAGCAGGGCCAGCACCACGATCCGGTCCAGCACCTTGGTCTCCGGACCGGACGCGACGCTGCGCGGGTCGAGCTCCGGCAGCACGCCGGCGACCTCCAGCGACTCCCGAGCCGGGTGGCCTTCCGGCGGCCGGCTCAGCCCGGACCGACCGGTCGTCAGGGCGGTGAAGGTCTCCTGCACGCCGTGCCCGGCCGGGGTGCGCAGCCCCATCCCGGTGATGACGGCGGTCACGACGCGGACCCGGTCAGGTACCGCTCGCGCAGCGCCACCTTGCGGACCTTGCCCGTCACCGTGACCGGGATGTCCGCCGCGGCGACCGGCACCACCCGCCGCAGGGTCGCCCCGAGATCGGCGCCGAGGGCCGCGCGTACCTCGTCGATGCGGTCCCGGGCCGGGTCCGCACCGGCGCCCAGTTCCAGCAGCACGTCGGTGACGACGGTGTCGCCGTCGCCGACGATGACCACCGTGCAGTCGGTGACGTCGGCGCAGGCGGCCAGCACCCGCTCCTCCGACAGCGCGGTGAAGAACCACTTCCCGTCGGCGGTACGCACCGAGTCGACCGCCCGGTCCAGGTGGTGGTAGCGGCCCTCGTCGTCGGCGTACACCAGGTCACCGGTCAGGTACCAGCCGCGCAGCCGGGACCGCCAGGTGGTCACCGAGTCGTTCCAGTAGCCGCGGAACAGCGACGGCGAGTCGATGCCCAGCCAGCCCACCTGCCCGGGCGGCAGCTCGTCGCCCTGCTCGTCGAGCACGGCCACCTTCGTGAACCGGTACGGGCGGCCGACGCAGCGGCCGTACCGGTCGGTGTCCGGGGTGTGCGTGATGTGGAACATCGAGTGCCCCATCTCGCTGGAGCCCAGCCCGTCGATGAAGACCGACCCGGGCACCCGGGTCACCCCCTGGCGGGTCACCACGTCCCGCGAGCCGACCGCGACCAGCCGCCGCACGTGCGGCTCGTGGGAGCAGTCGCCGGTGTTGAACCACAACCGCACCGAGTCCAGGTCGTAGCCGGTGAGGTCGAAGCGGGCCAGCTCCGCCCAGGTCACCGAGAAGCCGAACACCCCGTCGGGTCGCCAGCGTTGGATGGCGTCGAGGACCCGTTCGCCGCCCTGGTCGGACAGCAGGAACATCTCCGCCCGGTTGCCCAGCGCCTGGTTGACCATCAGCACGGTGGCGGTGTGCGGGGCGGGCAGCGCGTTGAGGATCCGCCGGGTGCCCTGCGCCTGCGGCATGGACAGCAGGTGCCGGGTGGCGGCGAAGAGGCTCGAGTGGGAGTGCAGCACGGCCTTCGGCACCCCGGTGGTGCCGGAGGTGTGGGTGATGACGATCGGGTCCTCGGCGTGGTGGCGGTAGTGCGCCGGGGCGGCGGCCGGGTCGCCGGCGCCGGCCTCGGCGGGCTCGCCGAGCAGCGGCGCGCCCAGCTCGTGCCCGGCCAGCAGCGCGGTGTGCGCGGCGTCGGCGAGCACCCCGGAGGCGCGCAGCCGGCGGATGTACTCGGCGGCGATCTCCGGGCGCAGCTTGCCGTTCATCAGCGCCGGGATCGCGCCGAGCCGGGTCAGCGCCAGGAAGCTGAGCACCATGTCGGCGGCGCCGGTGGCCCACACCGCGATCGGGTCGCGCGGGCGTACCCCACGCTCGTGCAGCCAGGCCGCCCGGGCGGCGACCCGCTGGTCGAGCTGGCCCAGGGTGAGCGGATGCTCGGCCGGGTACCCGTCGACCGGGGTGTCGAAGGTCAGCCCGGGGCCGTCCGGGTCGGCGCCGTGCGCCAGCACCCGGGCCAGCACGTTCCCGGCGCCCAGTTCCCCGTCGGCGGCGAGCCTGCCGCGCAGTCCCTTGGTCCTCATTGGCCAGTTCCTCCCCCCAGCAGCACCGCGACCGCCGTCCCGGGCGCGTCGGGTGCCTGTTCGATCAGGACCAGCAACGCCTCGTCGGCGTCGCCGTCGTACAGCAGCAGGTCGACCTCGGCGGTCCCGTCAGCCTGCGGGTCGCCGGTCGGGGCGAGGCAGACCACCGGGCCGCGCAGCCCGTGCCGGGCGGCCACCAGCCCGGCCACGCTGTTCGGCACCGACTGGAAGAAGAACAGCGGTCCGACCCGGGCGCCGCCGGCCACGGCGGTCCGCACTTGCTCGGCGCTGGGCCGGTCGCCGCGGGCGCTGACCAGCACCACCGCCGTCCGTTCGCCGGGCGCGGTGCCCTCCGGGCGGCGGCTCAGGCAGCGCTGCGCCACGGCGGCCACCAGCGGGTGGAACGGCGAGTGCACGAAGCCGGGCAGCGGCGGCGGGGCCGCGTCGCCGGGCTCCGGCCACGCCGCCCGGGCCAGCACCACCGGCCCGTCGACCTTCGGGGCGGTCATGCCGCACCGACCAGCAGCGCGGTGTTGGCGCCGCCGAACGCCGCGTTGAGGCTCAACGCGTACGGGCTGCCGGCCGGGCGGGGCGCGTCGACGATCACGTCCAGCGGGCAGGCCGGGTCGGGGCCGAGCCAGCCGGCGTTGACCGGCAGCTTGCCGTGCCGCAGCGCCTGCACGGTCACCACCAGCTCCAGCAGTCCGGAGGCCTCCAGCGCGTGCCCGTGCACCGCCTTGGTGGAGCTGACCGGAACCCGCCCGGCGTGCTCGCCGAGCGCCGCCCGCAGCGCCGCCGCCTCGGCGGCGTCGCTGAGCCCGGTGCCGGTGGCGTTGGCGTTGACGTAGCCCACGTCGGCCGGCTCCAGGCCGGCGCGGCGCAGCGCCGCGGTCACCGCCCGGGCCAGGCCCCGCCCGGCCGGGTCGGGCTGGCACGGGTGGTACGCGTCCCCGGCCCGCCCCCAGCCGCGTACGGTGGCCACCGGTTCGCCGCCGCGCCCGTCGGCCGCCTCCAGCACCACGGCGGCCACCCCGTCGCCGAGCAGCAGGCCGGTGCGGCCGGCGCTGAACGGTCGGGCGGCGCCGTCGGTGGCCAGCGCCCGGCCGGCGTCGAAGAGCGCGTACTGGTCCGGCTCGACCAGGTAGCCGGCGGCCACCACGACCCGGGTGACGTCGCCGCGGCCGATCATCGTGGCGGCGTCGGCGACCGCGGTGCTGGCCGAGACGCAGGCGCTGGTGTAGACCCGGGTGCGCCCGCCCAGCCCGCACCGGTCCGCCAGCCACCCGCCCAGGGCGGGCACCTCGGGCCCGCCGTCGGTGACCGGTCCGCCGTGGGTGGCCAGCAGCAGCGCCGACTCGCGCCGCCCGGCCCGGTCGAGGCCGGCGGCCCGGCAGGCGACGTCGACGGCGTCGGCCAGCTCCTCGGCGAGCGGTCCCACGTCACCGGCGGTGGCCGCCACGCCGACCCGCCGGCCGGTGACGTCGAAGCGGCGCACCGGCGCGAACGCCGGCACGCCGGCCAGCGCCCCGGCCAGCTGCGCCTCGGCGCCCCGCCCCAGGGCGCTGACCGCGTGTACGCCGGTGACGGCCACCGGCGTCCGCTCAACCATCCGCGGCGGCGGTGAGCGAGGCGTGGAAGACCGCCAGGGCGTCGTCCACGGTGCGCACCGAGGCGAGCTGCTCGTCGGTGAGGTCGAGCCGCCGGTCGTAGCGCTGCTCGACCAGGTGGACCAGCCAGGCCAGCTCCATCGAGCCGACCCGCTCGGACACCTGCTCCACGGGTGTGGCGTTCAGTTCGGCGAGCATCGTCACCAGGTCAGCTCGCCCCAGGTCGGGCCGACCGGTCATCACGCGTCGGCGCGTCGCGCCCCGGCGACCCGGTCGGCGACCATCGTGGTGAACTCGCCGACCGTCATCAGGGCCAGCTTCTCCGACTCGTCGTCGGCGAACTTCAGGCCGTAGCGGTCCTCCACCCGGACGGAGAGGTCCGCCAGGGCCAGCGACTCCAGGTCCACGCCGGCCGGGCCGAGAGTGGTGTCGTCGTCGATCTCCTCCACGTCGTAGTTCATGTCGGCGAGCTGCTCGATGACGAAGGTGCGGACCTCGTCTCGCATGTCTGACCTCATTTCATTGACCGGTTACCGGTGCCCGGTCGGGGCACCGCGTACGGGGTGGAGCTGCCGCGCGCACCGGGTGGGTCGCGCGGTCGTGGGTGGTCATGAGCCGGCGGCGCGCAGCGCGGTGGCGGAGCGGACCAGCTTGCCGGTGGTGGTACGGGGCAGCTGGTCGAGCAGGCGCAGGTTGCGCGGGCGCTTGTAGCCGGCCAGCCGTTCGGCGAGCAGCGCGTCCAGCGTGTCCTCGGTCAGCGGGCCGTCGGGCTGGACGTAGGCGGTGATCCCGTCGTCCCAGACCACCACGGCGGAGGCGACGCCGGGCAGCCCGGTGAGGGTGGACTCGACCTCGGTGAGGTCCACCTTCATCCCGCCGACCGAGACCTGCGAGTCGAGCCGGCCCTTGATGGTGACCAGCCCGGTGTCCGGGTCGACGACGCCGGCGTCGCGGGTGTGCAGCCAGCCGTCGGACCACCGGGTCGGGTCGGCGAGGCCGACGTACGGGTTGGCGGGGCAGCTGACCCACAGCTCACCGGTGGACGACTCTCGTACCTCGATGCCGGGGGCGGGGGCGATGGCCGGGCGGTGCCGCCCGTACAGGTCGGTGCCGATGACGCCGACCTCGGTCATCCCGTACATGTTGCCCAGCGGGACGCCGTACCGGTCGGTGAAGGCGCGGGCCACCGCGGCGGGCACCAGCTCACCACCGGTGGTCATCCGCTTGAGCTGCGGCAGCGGCCCGGGCGGGGTGGTGGAGGCGAGCAGTCCGATGTGGAAGGGCACGCCGAGCACGGTGGCCGGGGTGTCCCGGTCGGCCACTGCGGCGAGGATGGCGTCGCCGCTGAGCCGTTGCGGCGGCACCAGCTCCACCCGGGCGTGCAGCCCGTAGAGCAGCCCGCCGACCAGGCCGAGCACGTGCACCATCGACGGCAGCAGGATGATCCGTTCGCCGGGCAGCGCGACCCCGTCGATGTGGGTGTAGCGGCGTACCTCGGCGGCGAGGTCGGCGGCGGTGCGACCGATCACCTTGGACGGTCCGGTGGAGCCGGAGCTGAGCTGGACGACCGCGTGTCCGCTGCCGGCCGGCCGGCCGGAGTAGGCGTGCACGCCGGCGGTCACGTCGTGGAAGATCCGCAAGCCCCCGCCGCCGGTGCGGACCGGCGCCACCACCACCTGCGGGGTGAGCCGTTCCAGCGCCCGGTCGACCTCGTGGTCGGTGAGCCGGTGGTCGAGCAGGATCGCCTGGGCGCCGCTGCGCCAGGTGGCCAGCAGGTGCACCACGTACGCCAGCGAGGGGGGCAGCCGCAGCGCGACGGCGCCGCCGCGGCGCAGCCCGGCCTCGGCGAGCCGGGTCCGCGCGTCGGTCACCAGCCGGCGCAGGGTGGCCCGGTCGACGGGGTCGGGCAGCCGGAGGCAGACGTCACCCGGGTCGCCGTCGAGCAGCAGCTCGTCGACCCATTCCGGGTCCGTTCCGAGGGCGTCTTCCGCCACAGGTTGCCTGGTCACGACCGCCCACCGCCCAGCATGAAAAGTGGGCCAAATATGCCCAACAGGTGCGTTCTCCGGGGTGCTGACGGAACCCTACGACAGCGGCGCGAGGCATTGCTAGATGCGAATGGCTAGATCAGAAAGAACGCCCGGCGGGATTGCCGACGCTCGATCGGACGGGCAGGATCGAGCGCGAGCGCCGGCCAGAGGAGACCGGCGAGCCGGCTCCGCCGTGCCCCGGGTCCGGCCCCTGTCCGAATGCGACCGGGGGTCGGTGGGTCAGTGGGCGCCGCCCAGGTTGAGCACCACCACACCGGCGATCACCAGCGCGACGCCGACCACCTTCGGGATGCTCAGCGGCTCGCCGAGGAAGACCGCGCCGATCGCCACGATCGCCGCCGTCCCCAGCCCGGACCACATCGCGTAGGCGACCCCGACGGGGATGTCGCGCACCGCCAGGGCGAGCAGCCCGAAGGCGACCGCGTAGGACAGCAGCATGCCGAGGGTCGGCCAGAGCCGGGTGAAGCCCTCGGTGGCCTTGAGCAGGCTGGTCCCGAAGACCTCGGACGCGATCGCGAGCAGCAGGTAGACGTACGCCATGGGCTGATCCTCCCCCGGCCGGGCCCGCGCCGGCGTGCGACGCGGCCTCCGGAGTGTGGTCCCGGCCGCTACGGACCTGAGAGCACAGACGACTCACGGTCGCGGCGCTGTCCCGCGTCGGGAGAAGGTCGGACGCGGCGGCGGCGGTCGGACGCGGCCGAGCCACCGCGAACCCACCGAACCGCCGACGACTCTCCCGCCGGTGAGTCGTCCACGCTCTCAAGTCTGTAGGGAGCTGACGACATACCCCAGCGCCACGGTGACCGGCCGCGGTCGGTGCGGGTCCGCGCACAACCGCCGGCCCGCTCAGGTCAGGTAGCCGCGCAGGTAGCCGAAGGCGGCGGTGGTGTCCTCGCTCTCCCGGTGCGAGCGCCGGAAGTCCGCCACGAAGCCGGCAATGTCGGCGACGTCCCAACGCAGCCGGTACAGGGCGAGCGCGTCCGGGTCCACCGGGCGGCCCGTGGACGCGGTCCAGCCCACCAGCGCGTCCGTCCCGGTGTCACCGGCCAGGAACCACAGGTCCCGCTCGGGCGGGCCGAGCCGCACGGTGTCCCAGTCGACCAGCCGCAGCCCGGCACCGGTCCACATCAGGTTGCCCGGGTGCGGCTCACCGTGGGTGACCACCCAGTCGGAGCCGGTGGCGGCGACCCGGGCGACCAGCCGGTCGACCTCGGCGAGCAGCCCGGCGACGTGGTCGGCCCGGTCGGCGAGCAGCCGGCGGGCCGGCTCGGCGAACGGCCCGCCGGTCCACGGCCGGTCGAGGTCGCGCAGCGCGGCGAGCAGCCCGTCGCGTCCGGGCACGTCCAGGTCGGCGCGCTGCACAGTGCCGGCCACCGCCGAGGTGGCGGCGTGCAGCCGGGCCAGCAGGTCCAGCACCTCGGGCACGTCCCGCGGCCGGTGTGGCCCGAACCGCCCGGCGGCGCCGTCGACGAGCGGGAACACGGAGACCGCGTAGCGGGCGTCCAGCCGGCGCACCGGCTCCCCGGTCGTGGCGGGCACCGGGGCGACCACGAACTCCAAACCCGCCTCGCGCAGCGCCCCGGCGGTCGCCAGCGCGCGGGCCAGCCCGGCGTGCACGACCTCCGCCGGCTCGGGATCCACCGTCAGGTCGTCGACGGTGACGAACCAGGACCGGCCGTCGCCGTCGGTCGCCGTCCAGTGGTACGCCCCGAACCCCACCGGCCGGTACGTCAGTGAGTGCGGCTGCCAGCCCCAGCCGGTGGCCAGCGCGGCGGTGAGGTCGGCGTCGTCGAGTCCCTCGGGTCGGTCCAGCACGGTCGCCGATCCTGCCACCGCCACCGGCCGGCGCGACAGCGGTTTTGCCCCGCCGGCCGGCGGCGGTCACGGCCACGCCGGCCGGCGGCGGTCACGCCTACGCCGGCCGGCGGGGTTGCGGTTCCGCGCCGCGGACCACCAGGGCGGTGTTGAAGCCGTCGAAGCCGCGGGCGCCGACCAGCGCGACGCGGTGCCGGGGCGCCCGGTGCTCGCGCAGGAAGTCCAGCTCGCAACCCTGCGCCGGGTCGTCCGGCCCGGCCGAGGCGGGCAGCGTGTCGTGGGCGAAGGCGAGCAGCGCGGTGGCCACATCCAGCGCCGAGCCGCCCTGGTGGGCCCGGCCGGTCAACGGTTTCTGGGTGCTCACCGGCGGCGGCCGGTCCCCGAAGACCGTCCGCAGGGCGTCGGCCTCGGCCCGGTCGTGCGCCGGCACACCCAGCGCGTCGGGGAACACCACGTCGACCTCCCCCGGGTCGACCCCGGCCCGCTCCAGCGCCTGACGCATCGCCCGGGCGTAGTGGACGGCCTCGGCCCCGTCGGGTCGGGTCGGCGCGGCGTCGTGGGTGGCCGCCCACCCGGTCACCTCGCCGTAGATCCGCGCCCCCCGGGACACGGCGTGGCCGAGTTCCTCCACGACGAAGACCGCGCCACCCTCGGCGGGCACGTAGCCCTGGGCGTCGCGATCGAACGGCCGGTACGCCCGCCGTGGGTCCGACACGTCGCTGAGCAGCCCGGAGCGCAGCTGGCAGGCCAGCGCGTACGGGCTCAGCGGGCACTCGGTCGCGCCGGCGATCACCACCGGGGTACCCCGGCGGATCGTCCTGGCGGCGTGCGCCAGGCTGTCCAGCCCACCCGCCGACTCGGCGACCAGCACCCCACAGGGGCCCTTGAACTGGTGGTGGATGGAGAGCTGCCCGACGCTCGCGGCGTAGAACCAGGCGATCGACTGGTACGCCCCCACCGTGCGCGACGTGCCACCCCAGAGCCGTTGCAGCTCCCGCTGGCCGAACAGGTTCCCCCCGGACGAGCTGGCCAGGGTGACCGCGTAACCGTACGGGTCGGGGGCCCGCTCCGGCAGCCCGGCGTCGGCCAACGCCAGCCGGGTGGCGGCGAACCCCAGGTGGGTCCAGCGGTCGGTCTGCACCAGCCGCCGCTGGTCGGCCCAGGCGGTGGCCTCGAAGCCGGGCACCTCCCCGCCGACCCGCGTCGGGTAGCCCGCCGGGTCGAACAGGGTGATCGGCCCGGTCCGGCGCTCGCCCGCGGTCACCGTCGCCCAGTGCGCGTCGGCGCCGATCCCGCTCGGCGCCACCACCCCGATGCCGGTGACCACCGCCCGGGCGCTCATCCGGCCACCCCGGCGAGCCGGCGGAACAGCATCGCCGACTGGAAACCGCCGAAGCCGCTGCCCACCGAGAGCGCCACGTCCACCGGCACCTCCCGCGCCTCGTTCGGCACGTAGTCCAGGTCGCACTCCGGGTCACGGGTCGCCCAGTTGGCCGTCGGCGGCACCACCCCGAACTCGATGGCCAGGGCGCAGGCGGCCATCTCGATCGAGCCGATGGCGCCCAGCGAATGCCCCACCATCGACTTGATCGAGCTGATCGGCACCCGGTACGCGGCCTCGCCGAGGGCGCGTTTGAACGCGGCGGTCTCGTGCCGGTCGTTCTGCCGGGTGCCCGAGCCGTGCGCGCTGATGTAGGAGACCTGCTCGGGGGCGAGCCGGGCCTGTCTCATCGCCGCGCTGATCGCCAGCCCCATCTCCACCCCGTCGGGACGCAGGCCGGTCATGTGGAAGCCGTTGCTGCGGCTGGCGTACCCGGCGACCTCGCAGTAGACGTGCGCGCCCCGGCGGCGGGCGTGCCCGTACTCCTCCAGCACCAGCACCGCGGCGCCCTCGGCGAGGACGAAGCCGTGCCGGTCGGCGTCGAACGGCCGGGAGGCGTGCGCCGGGTCGTCGTTGTCCGGGCTGGTCGCCCCGATCGCGTCGAACGAGGCGACGGTGACCGGCGAGATCGGCGAGTCGGCCGCCCCGGCGAGCACCACGTCGGCCTCACCGTCGGCGATCAGCTGGTGGGCGTAGCCGATGGCGTCGATGCCGGAGGTGCAGCCGGTGGAGACCACCTGCGCCGGGCCGTACAGGCCGTGCCGGCAGGCCACGTCCGCGGCCAGGCTGCTGGGCACCAGGGCCTGGTAGAGGTACGGGCCGCCGAGGCGGTGGTCGACCAGCCAGTGCCGACCGGAGTCGCTGACCCGCACGTACTCCTGCTCCAGGGCCATGGTGCCGCCGACGGCGGTGCCGAGCACCACCCCGGCCCGCTCCCGCTGCGCGTCGGTGAGCTCCAGCCCGCTGTCCGCGACCGCCTCCGCCGCGCAGGCCAGCGCGAACTGCACGTACCGGTCGGCGCGCTGCCGCTCGGCCACGGTGATCCCCGCCGCGTCGGGGTCGAAGTCGCACTCGGCGGCGATCTGGGAGCGGAACGGCGACGGGTCGAAGAAGCTGATCCGCCGGGTCGCCGTCCGCCCCTCGGTGATGGTCTTCCAGAACCGGTCCCGGGTGACGCCGCCCGGGGCGACCACCCCGACCCCGGTCACCACCGTGCGGCGCCCGCTCACGGGGCAGCCGCCTCGGTGTCGACGTGTCCGAGCTCCGGGCGGGGAGCCAGCGGTCCCAACTGGAACACCACCTCGGCCGGCTCGTCGCCGGTGTTGCGCAGCCGGTGCCGCACGTTGCGCGGCACGAACAGCGCCTCCCCGGTGCCCAGCGGCACCGGCTCGTCGTCCAGGTCGACGGTGATCGCACCCCGGGAGACGTAGAGGAACTCCTCGCTGTACGGGTGGTAGTGCTCGGCGATCCGCTCCCCCGGCGCGAGGGCGGCGACGCCCATGAACCCGGAGGTGGCGCCGACGGTCTTCGGGCCGAGCAGCACCCGCAGCTCGCCGCCGCGCCGCCGGTCGGCCGGTACGTCCCGGGCGGCCACCAGCCCGAGCAGGGTCTCACTCATCGTCGCCTCCCCGGTGGGCGCGCTCCACGCGCTCCTTGATCACGGCCAGCTGCACGGCGCTGTTGGTGTTGATCCGCGCGGTCATCCCCGCGTTGTCCAACGGCGCGCCGGGTTTCATCGCGAAGTCCTGCACCCAGGTCATCCGGGTGCCGTCCGGCTCGGTGTCGTACATCCACTGGATGTTCATGTACTCGAACGGCCCGGTCTCCACCCGGTGCGCCCGGACCTGCCGGCTCGCCGGGTCGGCGGTGCGTTCGCTGACCCAGCTCCAGGACACCCCGTTGTCGTCGGGGACCATGGTGAGCCGGAACAGCACGGTGTCGCCGTCGCGGCGCAGCACCTCCACCGAGGCGTACTCGGTGAACAGCCGCGGCCAGTTCTCCACGTCGTTGGTGATCCGCCAGACCAGCTCCAGCGGCGCGTCGATGACGATGCTGTTCTCGGTGTGCCCGGGCGGGTCGGCGCGGCGGGCGACCAGGTCGGCGACGCCCGAGATGCTCAGCTGCCCGGCCTGCTCGGGAATCCGGACCTGCCAGCGGTCGGCGACCACGGCGGTCAGCTCCAGCAGGGCCAGCGAATCCATTCCGAGCTCCTCCAGGGAGGCCGCGGGCGAGCGGGCGGCCGCGTCGGCGTCCAGGCCGCAGTGCCGCACCAGGATGTCGGTGATCTCGGTGGTCAGGGGTCGACTGTCGGCGATGGTCATCGGGTCTCTCCTCAGCTTCGGTGGGTACGCGCGCCGGCCGCGACGACCGGTTGCGCGGGCCGGGCGGGGGCCGGTACGGCGGGGTCCCCGGCGAGCAGCCGGTCGACCAGCGCGGTGGTGTAGTGCCCGGCGCGGAAGGCGGCGTCGGCGAGCACCCGCCGCGCGAACGGGATGGTGGTCCGCACCCCCGGGCCGTGCACGTCGAACTCCGCGAGCGCCCGGTCGAGGCGGCGCAGCGCCAGCTCCCGGTCCGGCGCCCAGGCGACCACCTTGGCCAGTAGCGAGTCGTAGTGCGGGGAGACCAGGTAACCGGCGTGGCCGTGGGTGTCGACCCGGGTGAACGGGCCACCGGGGGGTTGGAACCGGTCGAGCCGGCCCGGGGTGGGCACGAAGTCACGGTCCGGGTCCTCCACGTTGACCCGGCACTCCACGGCCACCCCGTGCGGGCGGACGTCGGACTGGCTCAGCCGCAGCGGCGTACCGGCGGCGATGTGCAGCTGCTCGTGCACCAGGTCGATCCCGGTGATCATCTCGGTGACCGGGTGCTCCACCTGGATCCGGCAGTTGATCTCCAGGAAGTGGAACCGGCCGGCGTCGTCGACCAGGAACTCCACCGTGCCCGCCCCGGTGAAGCCGACCGACAGGGCGCCGCGCAGCGCCGCCGCGGTGATCGCCGCCTCCGTCTCCGGTGGCAGCGCCGGCGCCGGCGCCTCCTCGACCAGCTTCTGGTGGCGGCGCTGGACCGAGCAGTCCCGGGTGCCCAGGTGCACCCCGTTGCCGTGGCCGTCGCAGAGCACCTGCACCTCCACGTGCCGGGCCGCGGTGAGGTACCGCTCGACGTACACCCGGTCGTCGCCGAAGGCGACCTGCGCGGCGGCGCGGGTCCGGGTGTACGCCCGGGGCAGGGCGGCCGGGTCGCGCACCACGGTCATGCCGCGTCCCCCGCCACCGGCGGCGGCCTTCACGATCACCGGATAGCCCACCTCGGCGGCCACCGCCACGGCCTGCTCGACGGTGCCGATGGTCTGCACGCTGCCCGGGGGCAACGGCAGCCCGGCGCGCCGCATCAGCGCCCGCGCGGTGGACTTGTCGGCCAACGCCGCCATCACCTGCGGCGGCGGGCCGATGAAGGTCAGCCCGTTGCCGGCGCAGATCTCGGCGAAGTCGGCGTCCTCGGACAGGAAGCCGTAGCCGGGGTGCACCGCCTGCGCCCCGCACTGCCGGGCGGCCTCGACGATCGCCGCCGCGTTGAGGTAACTCTGCCGGCTGCCCGCCGGCCCGATCCGGACCGCCTCGTCGGCCAGCCGCACCACCGCCGAGTCGGCGTCCACGCTGGAGTACACGGCCACCGTGCGGATCCCCAGCTCCCGGCAGGCCCGCAGCACCCGCAGGGCGATCTCGCCCCGGTTGGCGATCAGCACCTTGTCGAACATCGCCGCGCCCCCGCCGTCTCAGGCCGGGTCCAGGGCGACCAGCGGCTGGTCGTACTCGACCGGCTTGCCGTCCTCGACCAGCAGCTCGACCACCCGACCGGCCCGGTCGGCGGTCACCTCGTTGAGCAGTTTCATCGCCTCGACGATCCCCACCACCTGCCCGGGCCGGACCTGGTCACCGACGGCCACGAACGGCGCCGCGCCCGGCTCCGGGGACCGGTAGAAGGTGCCGACCATCGGCGCGCGGACCAGCAGGGCGGCGGCCGGCTGCTCGGCGGCGGCGACCGGCTGGCCGACCGGCGCCTCCCGGGGCGTCGGCACCGGCTGGGCGGGACCGTGCCACTCCACCTCCAGCACGGTGTCGCCGCTGCGCAGCCGTACCCGCCGGACCGGGCCGGCGAGCTCGTCGACCAACTGCCGGGCGTGCCGGCGCAGCTCGGTGAGCACGCCGTCGTCGGACGTCGGCCCGGCGTTCACCGCTTCACCACCAGCGAGCCGGCGGCGCCGAAGCGGCGGAACCGTTCCCGTCGGCGGCGCACCAGCGCGGCCCGGGGCACGTCCAGCAGGGGGGCCAGGTTCGCCGACACCGCCCGGCGCAGCTCCTCGGCCGCGGCCTGCGGGTCGGCGTGGGCGCCGCCGTCCGGCTCGGACACGATCTGGTCCACCACGCCGAGGCGGGACAGGTCCGCGGCGGTCAGCCGCAGCGCGCGGGCGGCGCGCGGGGCGGCCGGGCTGTCCGGCCAGAGGATCGCCGCGCAGCCCTCCGGACTGATCACCGAGTAGACGGCCCGGCGCAGCATCAGCACCCGATCGGCCACGGCCAGGGCCAACGCCCCGCCGCTGCCGCCCTCGCCGGTGACCACGGCCACGACGGGCGTGGGCAGCGCGGTCATCGTCAGGATGCTCTCGGCGATCGCCGCGGCCTGCCCCTGTTCCTCCGCGTCGACGCCCGGGTCCGCGCCGGGGGTGTCCACCAGGGTCACCACCGGCAGGCCCAGCCGGGCGGCCAGCCGCATCAGCCGCAGCGCCTTGCGGTGTCCCGCCGGGCTGGCCATCCCGAAGTTGCGGGCCACCAGCTCGGCGGTGGTGTGCCCCTTCTGGTGGCCGATCACCATCACCGGCCGCCCGTCCAGCCGGGCCAGACCGCCGACCACCGCCGGGCAGTCCGCGCCGAGCCGGTCGCCGTGCAGCTCGACGAAGCCGTCGAAGGCGCTGTCCAGGTAGTCCAGGGCGGTGGGCCGGCCCGGGTGCCGGGCGGCCCGCACGGTGTCCCAGGCGTCGACCGGGTCGCCCCCGCGCCGGTCCACCGGGGACCCCTCGGGTACGTCCGGCCTGACGCCCGCCGCCAAGGCGGGCGCGGATCCGGCGACCCGCGGAGCGGGAACGGCCGCGGTGGACGTACCGCCGCTCGCCACCTGCCCGGCGGCGCTCCCCACCGTGGCGGGCCCGGTGACGCCGGCGGCCGCGGCGAGCAGCGCCGCGAGCCGGCCGCGCAGCGCCCGGCGCGGCACCACCATGTCGACCTGGCCGTGCCGCAGCAGGAACTCGGCGGTCTGGAACCCCTCCGGCAGCGGCCGGCCGGTGACCTGGCGGATCACCCGGGGACCGGCGAAGCCCATCCGGGCGCCGGTCTCGGCGAGCACCAGGTCGGTATTGGTGGCGAAGGAGGCGGCCACCCCGCCGTACGTCGGGTCGGTCAGCACGCTGACCGTCAGCAGCCCGGCCTCCCGCAGCACCCCGATCGCCTGGCTGACCGTGGCCATCTGCATCAGCGACAGGGCGCCCTCCTGCATCCGCGCCCCGCCGGACGCGGTGACCAGCACCAGCGGCACCCGGTCGGCCAGCGCCCGCTCCGCCGCCCGGGTGATCAGCTCACCGACCGCGCAGCCCAGGCTGCCGCCGAGGAACCGGAAGTCCATCACGGCCAGCACGGCCGGCTGCCCGGCGATGGTCGCCGTGCCGCAGAGCACCGCCTCGTCCAGGCCGGTGCCGGTGCGGGCCGCGGCGAGCCGGTTCGGGTACGGCAGGACGTCGACGAAGCCGATCGGGTCGACCTCGACGGCACGGTCCGGCAGCGCCCGGAACGAGTCCGGGTCGACCAGCTGCGCCAGCCGCTGCGGTGCGCCCAACCGCACGTGCGTGCCGCACTCCGGGCAGACGTCCAGGTTGCGCCGCAACCGCTTGCGGTACAGCAGGGAGGAGCAACCGGCACAGCGGGACCAGAGCTGCTCGTCCCGAGGAGCGGTGGTGGTCACGGCCGCCACCCGGTGGCCGAGGCTCCCCCGCGTTCGGCCCGGTACGCCACCACGGCCCCGGCGACACCTGCGGCCCGCTCCTGCGCGGGACGGAACCCCCTCGCGGCGATCGGCCAACGGTCCATCGAACATCTCCCCCTCCGGCGCGCGTCCGGCTCCGGCGGTGACGGCCGCAGCCCGGGACAACTCGTCGCGAGCATGCGGCGAGGACCGTCAACCGGGCGTCACCACAGGCCGCCTTCGGGCCCTGCACAGTCGTGACGATGCGTTGACGCAAGCTGTGCGCGAGATAAGCGTGAGCTGCACTCGCGTCACCCCCACTTACCTCTTATCCGCAGTTCAGAGCCGTTCCAGGAAAGGCCTGCGGGCAGTCGCCATGGCGACCATCTGTTGACTGAGTGTAACTGTGATTGATAATCTTCAGCACGGCCAGCCCGGCGCACCGGGGCGGGTGCGACGCTCCGGCCGACGGCCCCGACAGCGGTGTCACGTGCCTAGCCGGGTCTTCTGGTGAATCCGGACTCCGCTTCCGCTGCAGGGGGTGCCACGTGGCCTCTGATCCGTCCGCACCCGCCGACCCGACCGCGGAAACCGTGCACCTGCGCCTGCTCGGCGGCTTCCGGCTGCTGCGCGGTGGCACCCCCGTGATCGTGCCGAGGGGACTGCAACGGGTCATCGCGCTGATCGGCCTGCGACCCGGCGCCACCCGCAGCAACCTGGCCGGCCTGCTCTGGCCGGACACGTCGGAGGAACGCGCCCTGTCCTCCCTGCGGACCGCCCTGTGGCGGTTGCGCCAGGACCCGTGCTGCCCGATTCGCACCGACGGCGACACCGTACGCCTGGACCCGGTGGTCCGACTCGACGTCGACGACCTGGTCCGCACCGCCAGCCGGGTCCGCGAGGGCGAGAACCCGCGCACCCTCGCCGACGCCATCGACGCCGGCCGCCACGACCTGCTCCCCGGCTGGTACGACGACTGGGTCCTGCTGGAACGGGAACGACTGCGCCAACTGCGCCTGCACATGCTGGAGCAGATCGCCGGCAACCACCTCGCCGCCGGCCGGCACGGCGAGGCGCTGCAGGCCGCCCTGGAGGCGATGGCCGCCGAGCCGCTGCGCGAGACCCCGCACCGGTTGGTGGTCCGGATCCACCTCGCCGAGGGCAACGCCTTCGAGGCCGTGCACGCCTACTACGTCTACCGGGACCTGCTCCTGCGGGAGCTGCGGCTGGAGCCCTCCCCCGCGATGTCCGCGCTGCTCGACGACACCCTCGGTCCGATCCGGCGGGCCACCCGGGACACCGGCCGCCCGGGCGCCACCACGACGGCCGACGCCGCGTCACCGGCCCGCCGGGGCACGTGACGACCGGATGACACGGCCGCGGCCATGGTGAACGCCCAGGGTGTCGTCGTGGTGCTCGACGGACCCCCCACCGGCGGAAGGGGTGCCCCCATGAGTCGTCTGCTGATCGTCAGCCGGATCAGTCCCGGGTCCGAGGGTCGGGTCGCGCAGATCTTCGCGGAGTCCGACGCGACCGAGCTGCCCGCCCTCACCGGCGTCCGGCACCGGTCGCTGTACTGCCTGCACGACCTGCTCGTCCACCTGGTGGAGACCGCACAGGTCGACGCCGACGCGCTCGCCGCCGCCCGCAGCCACCCCCTCTACCTCCAGGTCAACGAACGGCTCTCCGCCCACACCACGTCCTACCTGCCCACCTGGCGCTCCCCCCGGGACGCCGTCGCCGGCTGCTTCTACCGCTGGGACGCCACCGGGCCCGACGCCACCGGCATCCGCCGCTTCGCCGTCGGCGGCTGACCGGCACGCCGCCGCCACACGCTCGGTCACCCGACGACCACCGCTGGACACCGGCCGTCCCACCAGCGACGCGAGCCACCGACCTCCCTGTCGCCCGCGCCGTACGTGTGCAAAGCTGCCCCGAGTTTTCTCGCGACTTTTTCACGTACATAAAAGGGAGGTTCGCCGTGCCGTCGACTGTCGGGCAATGGCTGATCGTGATCCTGGCCCTGCTGGTGGGCCTGGCAGCCGGATGGGTAGTGAGTGGCTGGCGGGCCAGGACGAACCCGGTGCGGCCCATCGTGGAGGGTGACCCGGTCGCCGGCGTCACCGACCTGGACGCCGAGCCGCCCATGCGTGCCACCGTCGACCAGCAGCGGCCCGAGGTCACCCTCGACGAGACCCCGCCCGCCGCGGTGACCGTCGACGCCACCCCGGTCGAGACCGAGGCCGCGCCGGCCGCCGCCACCCTGGCCGCCGCCGCGACCCCGGTCCCCGAGGTCGAGCCCGCCTCCGCCACCACCGGCGCGGTGTCGCCGCCCACCACCGGCGCCGTCGACACCGCCCCGCTCGCCGAGACCTCACCGGCGGCCGACGCTCAGACCGCCGACCGCGGGGCCGATGACCTCGGGACCACGGAGAGCGCCGACGCCATCGACGTGGAGGCGGCTCCGGGCGACGCTCGCGTCCCGGCCGCCGCCGCCCCGTCCAACGAGGTCACCGCCGGGCAGTCGGACACCGACGCCGACCCGTCGGTCCTGCCCGCGCAGCGCACCGACGAGGAGCGGGTCGGCTCCGCAGCCGACGAGGAGAAGGCCGGCGCCACGGCCGACGAGGAGAAGGCCGGCTCCGCAGCCGACGAGGAGAAGGCCGGCGCCACGGCCGACGAGGAGAAGGCCGGCGCCACGGCCGACGTGGAGCGGGTCGGCGCCACGGCCGACGAGGACGCCCCGGCCGCCAGCACGTCCGCGGTCCCGGCCGGCGCCGTTCCGGCGCCGCGTACCGCCGTCCACGACAGCGACCCGGCCACCGCGCCGGCCGCCGACGGGCCGGCGGACGACTTCCGTCGCATCCAGGGCGTCGGCCCGAAGATGGCCGCCGCGCTCCAGTCGGCCGGCATCCGCACCTACGGGCAGCTCGCCGCGCTGGACGAGGCGGCGCTGCGGGAGACCATCCGGGCCGCCGGTCTGCGCGCCGCCCCCAGCCTGGCCACCTGGGCGCAGCAGGCCAAGCTCCTGGCCGGCGCCCCGGCCGAGGCCGAGCGGGTGCTGCCGGTCGGGACCGGCGCCGAGGCGTGAACCACTCCCGCCGGGCCGGTCGCACGTCGCCACCGGCCCGGCGGGTCACCGGCGTTCGGCGCGGATCGCGTCGAGCGTCGAGCAGGCCGTGGCGGCCTGTCCCGGGTCGTCCCGGGTGATCAGCGCCTTCCACAGCGCCCAGCCCCGCGCCCGCGCCCACGTGTCCCCGTCGTACGACAGCGCCGCCCGGAACGCCTCCCGGGCCGGGGCCGGCAGCAGGGTCCAGGCCACCGTCAGGTCGCAGGCCGGGTCGCCCACCCCGCAGCAGCCGAAGTCGATGACCGCGGCCAGCCGGCCGTCGCGGACCAGCAGGTTGCCCGCGGCCACGTCGCCGTGGAACCAGACCGGTGGACCGGTCCACACCGAGTCGAGCGCCTCGGCCCAGATCGCGGTGGCGTCGGCGGCGAGGTCGCGGTCGGCGAGCCCCCGCACCGCCCGCCGGGTGTCGGCGTCGCAGCTGGACAGGGGCGCGCCGCGGAAGGCGCTGTGCGCCCCGGCGGGCGGGCCGCCCACCGGCTCTGGCCGGTGCAGCGCGCAGAGGAAGCCGGCGAGGTCGACCGCGAACTCCACCGGGTCGGCGATCCGGTCCGGGGTCGCCGTCCGCCCCTCGATCCAGCCGTACACCGACCAGGGGAACGGGTAACCCGCGCCCGGCACGCCCACGGCCACCGGCACCGGCACCGGCAGCGGCAGCCCGGGCGCCAGTCGGGGCAGCCAACGCTGTTCCTTGGCCACCTGCGGCACGTACCCGGGCGCGCTGGGCAGCCGTACGGTCATCGCGTCGCCGAGGTGGAAGGTCCGGTTGTCCCAGCCGCCCGCCTCCACCGGCCGCACCTCGAGGCCGGTCCACCCGGGAAACTGCGTGGCGACCAGCCGACGCACCAGGGCGACGTCGATCGTCGGCGCCTTCTCGTCCTGTCCACTCATCCGGCCCAGCCTGGAGCGCCCGGGCGGTGGGCGCAATCCGTTTCCCCGGGCGACGGGATCGCGCCGAAAGCCCGATAACGGACACCTTCCGGCGGGTGGATCGCTAGCGTCGGTGCTGGGCCACCGGCCCACCGAGCCGGCCTCAGGAGCAACCGTGCCCAACGCCGCGCCCGGGCCGCCACCGGACCGGGCCCACCCACCGGTACGCGACCCCGAGTCGCCCCGTCGGGTGACGCTGCTCGAACTCTTCTTCGACCTGGTGTACGTCGTCGCGCTGGCGCTGGTCTCCCGTGGACTCGTCCACCACATCGGCTGGGAAGGCGCGCTGCAGTCCCTGATCGTGCTGATGGCCGTCTGGTGGACCTGGGCGATCACCACCCTGGTCACCGACATGTACGACCCGGAACGCCCGGAGATCAAGCTGCTGATCACCGCGGTGATGTTCGGGGTGCTGCTGATGACCACCGCCATCCCGGAGGCCTTCGACCGGCGCGGGCTGGTCTTCGCCGGCACGTACGTGGCGATCCACCTGGGCCGTGGCCTGTTCCTCATCCCGGCGGTCCGGCACCACCGGCAGACCCAGAAACGGGCCGCGCGCATCTTCATCTGGTTCGCCGTCTCGACCGTACCCTGGCTGGTCGGCGCCTTCGCCCACGACGACGCGCGGGAGGCGCTCTGGGCGGTGGCGCTCGGCATCGACTACCTGGGCTTCCGGCTGGCCTACCCGGTGCCCGGGCTGGGCGCGGTGCCGGACGCGCAGCGCAACGTGACCGCCGAGCACCTCTCGGAGCGGTACCAGCAGTTCTTCATCATCGCCCTGGGCGACGCGATCCTGACCATCGGCACGATGTTCAGCGTCAACCACTCCGAGGTGGAGAACATCGGCGCGTTCACGGTGGCCTTCGGCACCACGTTGCTGCTCTGGCGGATCTACGTGCACAAGTCGGGCCAGCTGCTGCCGGAGGCCATCGCCCGGTCCCGGCAGCCGAACCGGTTCCTGCTCACCGCGCCGTACACCCATCTGTTGATGGTGGCCGGCGTGGTCACCACGGCGGCCGGGTTCGACCTGGTGCTGCACGAACCGACGGGGCGTACGCCGCCGGCCTGGGCGGCGGTCATCCTGGGTGGACCGGCGCTGTTCCTGACCGGGCGGGCCTGCTTCGAGTACGAGGTGTTCAGCCGGGTGTCGCTGTCGCGTCCCGGTGGCCTGCTGGCCCTGCTCACCATCGCCCCGGGGGTGCTCTTCGTCGCGCCGGTGTGGGCCGCCCTCGGCGCCATGCTGGTGCTGGCCGGGGTGGCCGTGGCTGACCATCGTCGCAGCCGGGGCCGGCCGCCCGAGGATCCCGCGCCGCCGCACTGAGCCGGCGCGCCGGAATCGGACGGCATGACCGACACCGATCACCGTTTGCGCGCGCCCCGGGACTGGGTACAACGGCTGCACCTCAAATCCACCACAACCCCGTGGAGGCAACCCATGCGCGGCACGTCGATCTTCGGTGTCCTGGTCGTCATCTGGCTCGTCATCGGCGCCATCGCCGCCGGACAGCGTGGCTACTTCGGCGGTGACGACGACACCAACTGCGCCGAGGCGGGCACCATCCTGGTGACCATCGTGGCCGGCCCGCTGAACTACATCGGCGCCAATCCGAAGGTGGACTGCAAGCTGCCCGAGCCGTCGAAGTAGGACGCAGCTCCGCCGGCCCGCGCCCCGCTCCCCCGGGTCGCGGGCCTTTCGCTGCCCGTCGCCGGGCGGATCACACCCTCTACGGCTTCCTAGGAGGATGGGTCGGTGGGATCGGGCCGGGTTTGCCGCCCCCGTCAGCGGGAACGGGCTTGTTTTCGACGACGCACCGGGAGTGGTGATCGGGCATGCAGATCGGCTACAAGCTGGCCTCGGAGGGCTTCGGACCGCAGGAGATCATCCGGCAGGCGGTCCGCGCCGAGCAGGCCGGATTCGACTTCGTGGAGATGAGCGACCACTACCACCCCTGGCTGGACGAGCAGGGCCACTCCTCGTTCACCTGGAGCGTGCTGGGCGCGATCGCCGCGAAGACCAGCACCCTCGGCCTGGCCACCGGCGTCACCTGTCCCACCGTCCGGTACCACCCGGCGATCATCGCCCAGGCCGCCGCCACCATGGCGCTGATCTCCGACGGCCGGTTCACCCTCGGCGTGGGGGCCGGGGAACGGCTCAACGAGCACGTGGTCGGGCTGGGCTTCCCCAGCGTCCGCGGCCGGCACGAGCGGCTGCGCGAGGCGCTGGAGATCATCCGACTGCTCTGGCAGGGCGGCTACCGGTCGTACGAGGGCAAGCACCTCCAGCTCGAGGACGCCCGGGTGTTCGACCTGCCCGACACCCTCCCGGTGATCGCCGTGGCGGCCAGCGGCAAGGCGTCGGCGACCATGGCCGCCGAACTGGGCGACGGGCTCTTCGTCACCGAACCGGAGTCCTCCATCATCGAGCACTTCACCGCGGCCGGCGGCAAGGGCCCCCGGTACGCCGAGGTGCCGCTCGCCTGGGCCACCGACGAGGAGCAGGCCGTGCAGGCGGCGTTGAAGACCAACCGCTGGGCGCTCACCGGGTGGAAGGTGATGAGCGAGCTGCCCAACCCGGTGAACTTCGACGCCGCGTCCGCCACCGTCGAGGAGCACCACATCCGCCAGCAGTTCGCCGTCGGGCCGGACGTCCAGGCGCACGTCGGGAAGGCCCAGGCTTTCGTCGAGGCCGGCTACGACCACATCGTGCTGATGAACGCCGGTCCCGATCCGGACGGCTTCCTCGACTTCTGCCGCGACGACCTGATCGCGCGGGTCCGCGCGCTCGGCTGAGGCGCGGCCTGGGCCGGGCCGCGCAGCCCGGCGTCGCCTGGCGCCGGCTGCGGGCGGTGTCAAGAAGGGGTCCCTGCTATCCCGGAGGCGTTAAGCGGGGGCCCCTGCTTGCGCCTCAGCCGCCGACGTGGATGCCGGGGCGGTGGGTGGGATCGGGCTCGGACTTGCGGATGATCTCCCGCACCACCGGCGGGGTGTCCCCGCGACCCAGGATCAGATAGCGCAGCAGGTGCGCGATCGGGTTGCCCTCCGACCACTCGAAGTGGGCGTGCGGCCGGACCCCGGTGGCGTCCCGCAGGGCCAGCAGGATCGCCGCGATCGCGTTCGGGGCGGCCGGGCTGCTGGCCCGCAGGATCCGGTAGCCGCCGACCTCCACCCCGTGCACCCGCAGCACGTGGCTGAACTGGGACGGGTCGGAGACGTCGATCTCCAGGAAGAGCACGTCGGCGGCGCCCGGGACCGGGTTCATCCCGCGCTGCGCCCGCTCCTTGACCTTGTATTCCTTGACCGAGCCGCTCTGCCGCTTGTTGGCGATCAGGTGCAGCCGCCCGTCGTGGGCGATCGAGTCGGCGATGAACCGGCGGGCCGCCTCGTCGAACTCGATGCGCTCGGCGCGCAGTTCGGTGGTGCGGGTGACCCGGGAGATCAGGGACACCGCGATGATGCCGGCGATGAACAGCGCGGAGATGGCGATGCCGTCCGGCTTCTCCACCACGTTCTCGGCGAGGGCGTAGAGCAACACCGCGGTCAGCACGGTGAAGCCCAGCCCGGCGAACCGGTGCCGCGCCCGGTAGGCCGCGATGGTCACCGCGATCGCCCCGGAGACCATCATCGCCAGGATCCCGGTGGCGTACGCGCCGGCCTGGGCGTTGACGTCGGCGCGGAACGCGACGGTGATGGCGATGCTGATCGCCGTGTAGACGATCACCACCGGGCGGACGGCCCGGCCCCACTCCGGCGCCATGCCGTAGTCCGGCAGGTACCGGGGCACGATGTTGATCAGGCCGGCCATCGCCGACGCGCCGGCGAACCAGAGGATCAGCACGCTGCTGATGTCGTAGACGGTGCCGAACGCCTCCCCCAGGTGCTCGTGGGCCAGCCAGGCCAGCGCCCGCCCGTTGGCCGCGCCACCCGGGGCGAACTGCTCCGGCGGGATCAGCACGGTGGTGACGAAGGTCGTCGCGATCAGGTAGACCGACATGATCAGCGCCGCGGTGGCGAGCAACCGGCGGGTGTTGCGGATCCGGGCCCGCAGCCGGGCCTCGGCGTCCGGTCCGTCCCCCCGGACCAGCGGCATCATGCTGACCCCGGTCTCGAAGCCGGACAGGCCCAGCACCAGCAGCGGGAAGGCCAGGACGCTGGTCCGCAGGACGTCGCCCAGACCGCCTACGCGGGTCAGCCGCGAGGTCCAGTCGGCCAGCACCGACGGGTCGGCGACGACCTCCGCGACCCCGGCGGCCACGATCACCGCGTTGAGGCCGAGAAAGACGGCGACCAGCGGGATGGCCACCTGGACGGCCTCGCTGAACCCCATCAGGAACACGCCGCCCAGCACGAGCAGCAGCAGCACGGTCACCACGACCGCCGCGGTGGTGCCGTGCGGGAACGACTCCGGCAGGTACGGGTTCTCCAGCAGGTGCACGGTGGCGTCGGCGGCGGACAGCGTGATCGTGACGATCCACGAGGTGGCCACGAAGCCCAGCAGCACCAGGACGAAGATCTTGCCCCGCCAGAACGGCAGCAGCCGCTCCAGCATCGCCACCGAGCCCTGGCCGTGCGGGCTCTCCCGGGCCACCCGCCGGTACATCGGCAGCATCCCGAGCAGGGTCAGCGCGACGATCAGCAGGGTGGCCAGCGGGGAGACCGCGCCCGCCGCGACCGCGGCGATGCCGGGCAGGTAGGACAGGGTGGAGAAGTAGTCGACGCCGGTCAGGCACATCACCTGCCACCAGGAGTGCGCCTTGGCCTCGGTCTCCCGGGTCTCCGGGCCGACCGGCTGCACCCGGTGCTGGAACAGCCAGCGGGACAGTCCACTGGCCGGCTCCACCGGGCGGACCGGGCTCTGCACCACCGCCGGCACCGCCCGAGGTCCGTGGCTCTGCCCGTTGCCCGGGTCCCGGGCCGCCCGTAACGCGCGGCCGGGGCCGGCCGGCGCGGTGTTGCGCCGCCCGCGGTTGCGTCGGGGCTGCGCCCCCTCCCGACCCTGCGTCATGCCCGTGTCCCACCTTCCGACCCTGAACCGACCGTAGGCGGTACCCACGGCCCCGCCCCGCCGAACCCGGGAAGCCGGGAAGATCGCCGGAGCGCGCAGGAGCGTACCCCCGGCCCGCCGGTCAGGTGGTCAGGGCCCGGCACAACTCGTCGGGGTCGGCCACGGTGACCGTGGCCCCCGGGTGGGCCGGCCAGCGTCCCGGCGCAAGGGCCGGGACCGGGGTGACGAACCGGACGCAGACCCCGGCCACGGTGCCGGTGCCGAAGGTGACCCCGCGGTCGGCCAGCGACAGGTGCGGTCCGACCGCCCGCCACCAGCGGTAGGGGCCACCGACCTGCGCCCCGGCGACGTTGTCGCGCGGCGTCCGCAGCCGCCACGGGCCGAACCGGATCTCCAACGCCTCGTCGTCGACGAGCACCCAGGAGGTCTCCGGCCGCACCCCGAGCAGGGCCAACGGGACCCGGAAGGCCGGATCGAAACGGAACGCGCTGCGGTGTGCCGGCATGGTCTCCGGCGTACCCGGCCCGGGCCCGGGCCACACCCCGCCGCGACACGGACGCGTCCCCGCGCCCCGTTCTCCACGGAGCGCGGGGACCCCCCGTCCCGGCTACTGCAGGAACGCCCCCAGCGGCGAGAGCAGCAGCCGGCCGAGCGCCGCGGCGTTGTCGTCCAGCCGCGTACGCTCACACTCGCGGGCGTCGGGATCGTGCCGGCAGCGCCAGATCTTCTGGGCGTTGCGCCAGGCCACGTTCCGGGTGTATTCCACCAGCTCGCCCTGGTACCAGTCGTCGATGTCGCCGTTCAACATGTCGATCATGAGCTGCCAGTTGTCCAGGTAGCCCCGACGCAGCTCCGGGATCCGCTCCGCGAAGATCTTGTTGATCTCCAGGTAGTCGCGGTGCTGGTCGCTGCCGTCCACCGGCTCCGACTCCAGGCTCTCCAGCGTGGTCACCAGCGCGAACGGCAGGTCGTAGTTGATGTGCGCGTTCACGCCCGCGGCGGCCGACGGCAACGGGCGGGCGTCCGGCCCGCGCATCCGCCGGAACAGGCAGGACCAGGCCTTCGGGGTGCTCGGGCTGGACTCCGTCCAGTAGCGCAGCGCGTCGAAGTAGCGGGCGGCGAACTCCACGTCGAGCCGGGCCAGGAAGGCCGGGTCGGCGAAGCGGTCGTCGTACAGGCCGTCCAGGACGCTGCTGGTGATGGTCAGGTACAGCTCGTTGAAGTCCGCGAGCGGGCAGCTGCGTTCCAGCGGAGGCAGCCGGACCAGCAGATCCTGCAGCTTCGTGAGGTGGTCCACCACCGCCGGCACGTCCGCCGGACGGTCGGCCAGCAGGCCGACGACGTCCTGGTGGACCGGACCCCAGACCGGCTCGTCCATGACTCCTCCACTGTGCTCGTCAGGCACCCCCGTGCCGCCCGCGGAACTGTCCACAGCCTGTCAGCGCGGGGCGGGACGCCGGATCAGTAGAACGACGTATGTCGGCCGCCGCCGGCCGAGGTACGTACGCCTCAGCCGGCCGGGTTGCGCAGGAAGATGGCGCTGGCCTGGACCCGCGTGCGCACCTGCAACTTGTCGAAGATGTGCGACACGTGCACGCCGATGGTCCGTTCGCTGATGAACAGCCGCTGGCCGATCTCCCGGTTGGTCAGCCCCTCCGCGACGGCGGCGAGCACCTCGCGTTCCCGGGCGGTCAGGCCGGCCAGCTCGTCGCCGCCGGACCCGACCGGCGCCGACACCGCTCGGGGCGCGGCCGGGCGCGCCACGACGGCGGGCCGCTCCTCCAGGGTCACCCGGGCCCGACCGGCCAGGGTACGGATCTCCGAGCTCAGCGGCTCCGCGCCCAGCCCCTGCGCCATCCGGTACGCCTGCCGCAGCAGCTTCCCGGCGGTGGCCACCCGGGACCGCCGACCCAGCAGCGCCTCGGCCTGCCGCAGTCGGGAGTACGCCGCCGGGTACGGGTGGTTGCGCCGGTCCCACTCGGTGACCGACCGGGCCCACAGCTCCGGGTCGCCGCGCCCGTCGTCGAGCCGGCTCACCTCCGCCGCGCAGAGCGCCAGGAAGCCCTCGGCGACGTAGCGGACCGGCCGGGCGGCCTGCCCGCTCTTGGCGGCCACCCGCTCGACGACGCCGCGCAGCCGGCGTACCGCGGTGTGGTCCACCTCGGCGGTGCGGTCGGCGTACGCCTCGGCCTCGGCCCGCAGGCCGTGCCAGGCCAGGGTGGCCAGCACGATCACGTCGTCGGAGCGGCTCTCGGTCAGGCCCCGCGCGACGGCCTGCCGGGCCAGGTCGGGCCGCCCCTGCCACATGGCCAGCCCGGCCCGCAGGATCAGCATCGGCAGCACGTGCCGGGCGCCCCCGCCGGCCAGCATGGTGGCCACCGCGTCCAGGTCCCGGTCGGAGGCCTCGACGTCGCCGTAGCCGACGGAGAGCCGGCAGCGGGCCAGCAGCAGTTCCACCGCGTCGGCGCCGGAGGGACGGTGCCGCAGCGCGGCCGCGACGACCTTCTCCGCCTCGGCCCACTGCCCGACCCGGAACAGCCCGTTGGTGGCGATGGCCAGCAGCCGCGTCTCGTAGGTGCGGCCCAACCCCAGCTCGGCCACCCGCTCTGCGCCGCGGCGGGCGACCACCACGCCCTCCTCGAGGACGTTCAGCGGGCCGGTCAGCAGCTCGGCGAGGTGCAGGTACGCGCAGGCCACGTCCTCCGGCCGGCCGGACCGCTCGGCGACCTCGAGGGCCTCCCGGACGGCGGCCAGGCCGCTCTCCGGATCGGCCAGGTAGGCCTGGCTGAAGCCCAGTGCCGAGCTGGCCAGCACCACCTCGGAGGCGGCGCCCTCGACGTCGGCGGCCAGCGCCAGCGCCTCCCGGGCCCGGTCGCCGGCGTCGGCGTACCGGCCGAGGTGCAGCAGCAGCTCGGCCAGGTGCGCGGCGGCGGTGGCGCGTTCCCGGGGCGAGCAGTCGGCCGCCGCCAGGGCCGACCGGTACTCCGCCTCGGCCGGCGCGGACCGGCCGGCGGCGGCCAGGTAGCGGGCCCGACGGATGTGCAGCTCACAGGTGGTCGGGCCGCCGGGCCCGGCGGCCAGCTCCGCCAGCAGCTCCAGGGCCCGCGCGTGCTCGCCGCAGTGGTGGGCGGCCTCCGCGGCGCGTTCCAGCAGGCGGGCCCGGTCCGCGCCGGCGGTCGGGTCGGTGGCCGTCGCGGCCAGCTGCAACGCCGCCGACCAGTGCCGGTGCGCCTCGGCGAAGCCGTGCAGCCGCTCGGCCTCCTCGGCGGCGGCGATCGCCGCGGGCAGCGCGCGGGCCGGCTCGCCGGCCAGCCGCCAGTGGTGGGCCAGCCGGGCCTGGTGCAGGTCGGCGGGGACGGCGGTGAGCGCCTCGGCGTACCGCCGGTGCAGGGCGGCCCGCTCGGCCGGCAGCAGCTCGTCGGCGAGTACCTCGGCCACCAGCCGGTGCCGCAGCCGGTAGCCGTCGTCGGCGCCGACCAGCAGCCGGTGGGAGACCGCGGCCCGGACCGCCTCGATCAGCTCCTGCTCCTCCAGCGGCACCGCCCGGGCCAGCAGCCAGTGCTCCACCGGCTCGACGCCGGCGGCGACCGCCTGCATCACCGACCGGGCGGGGGTCGGCAGCGCCTCCACCCGGGCGAGGAAGATCTCCCGCAGGGTGTCGGAGAGGCCGTGGTTACCGTCGCGCAGGTCGCGGGCGAGTTCCTCGACCACGAACGGGTTCCCGCCGCTGCGCTGCCAGACCAGCTCGGCGGCCTCCGGGGTCAGCGCGGGTCCGGCGATGGCGGCGGCCAGCTCGTCGGTGTCGGCGCGGTCCAGCGGCGCCAGGTCGACCACCCGGACCGAGCGCAGCCGGCGCAGCTCGGTCAGCACCCGGCGCAGCGGGTGGGCGCCCTGCAACGACTCGGCCCGCACCGCGGCCAGCACCGACAGTTGCAGGTCGCCCAGGCCGGCGAGCAGATAGAGCAGCAGCTGCCGGGTGCTGCGGTCGGCCCACTGGAGGTCGTCCAGGACCAGCACCAGCGGCCGGCCCTCGGCGATCAGGCTCAGTCCGCGGGAGACCCGTTCCAGCAGCGCCCCGGCGCCGTCGGGCCCGGTGGTCTCCTCGGTGAACACCTGCAACAGGCCCCGCACCGTGGACGAGGTGCGGGCCCGGCCGGCGGTCAGCTCGGCGTCGAAGCGGCGCAGCGCGTGCCGCAGCGGGTGCAGCGGGGAGGCGTCGCCGATGTCCAGGCAGGAGCCGGTGAGCACCACCGCCCCGCCGCCGCGCAGCCGGTCGCCCACCTCGTGCAGCAGCCGGGTCTTGCCCACCCCGCTCTCACCGGTGAGGAAGACCGCGGCGGTGTGCCCCGCCGGTACGTCGTCGAGCAGCGCGGACCGCAGCGTCGACACCTGGTCGGCCCGGCCGACGAGGGGCGGACTGTCCACGTCGCTGGCCATGGACGCAGCCTAGTCACAGGGTCGGGCGGCGCTCTACTGCGTTCCGGGGCCTGCGGTACTCCTCGGGTCGCGATTGCGACTGAACGGTTGCGGGGGCCCGACATACGTCGTTCGGCAGATCCACCGTCGGCCCGGTGGTGCGAATCTCGGTGCGGTCATCAGCCACCAGTGGGGGGAAGGCAGGTGCGACGCCAGTGTCCACACTCGTGACCGGCCCGGAGCCGGAGACGTCGATCCGCTGGCCGGCGCCGGAGGAGCGGCGCACGGTCAGCGTGCTCTTCGCCGACATCGTCGGCTCGACCGCGCTGGTCGAACGGCTGGACCCGGAGGACGTCCGGGCCCTGCAACGCGACTACTTCGACACGGTCGCGGCGGTGCTGCGCCGGTGGGGTGCCACGGTCGAGAAGTACGTCGGCGACGCCGTGATGGCGCTCTTCGGCGCCGGCCGGTCCGACGGCTTCGACGCGTACCGGGCGGTGCGGGCCGGGCTGGAGATCCAGCGGGTGCTGGACGGGCGGCCACTGGCCGGCGGCTCGGCGGTGCGGATCCGGGTCGGGGTCGCCACCGGTGAGGTGCTGGTGGACGTGCCCGCCACCCGCGACGGGGCGCACGGCACGGCCAGCGGCGCGGTGATCACCACCGCGGCCCGCCTCCAGGAGTACGCCCCGCCCGGCGCGGTGGCGCTCTGTCCGGCCACCCACCGGGCCACCGTCGACCTGGTCGAGCAGCGACCGCTCGTCTCGACGTCGATCGCCGGCAGGACGATGCCGCTGTGGCGGGCCGTCGGGACCGCCGCCCCGCGCCGCGCCCGGCACCAGGGCCCGCTGGTCGGGCGCCGCCGCGAGCTGGCCAGCGCCGGTGACGAGATCCTCCGGGCCCTGCGCGACCGCCGGCCGGGCCGGGTGGCGCTGGTCGGCCTGAGCGGCAGCGGGCGCAGCCGGTTGCTGCACGAGCTGGCCCGGACGGTGTCGACGGTGGACGGTGTGCCGGTGCGCTGGATCGTCGCGCACTGCCCGCCGTACCCGGAGCAGCCCCTCGCGCCGCTGGCCGGTCTGGTCCGCGACCTGACCGGGGTCGGCGCGGGTGAGCCGCCGGCGGTCGTGCGGCGGCGGCTGGCCGAGGCGCTCGGCGGCCTGCTACCGCCGGCGCTGGGCGAGGCCGCGGTGCCCGCGCTGGCCGACCTGCTCGCCGCCGCCGAGGGCACGGGTACGGCCGGTCGCGGGTCGACGGTCTGTCGGCAGGTGCTGCTGGCCCTGGCCGCCGGTCAGCCGGTGGTGGTGGCGGTGGACGACGCGGACCGCGCCGGCCCGGCCCTCGGCCGGTTCCTGCGGGTGCTCCTCGCCGAGGCGACCCTGGGCCGGGCACGGCTGGCGGTGGTGACGACCCACGGCCCGGACCGGGCCGAACCGCTGACCACCGGCGACCGGGTCCACCGGGTGCCGCTTCCCGCGCTGGGTGCCGTGGACACCGGACGCCTGCTGCGCCACCTGCTCGACCGGACGGGCCGGCCGGCCGCGCTGGCCCGGCTCCTGGTGTCCCAGGTCGGCGGCAACCCGGGCGTCGCGCAGGCCTACGTACGTGCGCTCGCCGAGGAGGGCGCCCCCGCGACGCCCGGCGCCGCCGTGCCGGAGCGGGTCCGCCGGATCGCCGACGCCCGGCTGGACCGGCTCGACGGCGCGCAGCGGGCGGTGCTGGCCGCCGCCACGGTCCTCGGCACGGGGGTCACCGGCACCGCCGTGGACCGGCTGCTCGGCTGGTCACCGGGGCGGGCCGCCGGGATGCTGCGGCTGCTGGTGGCGGCGGGGCTGCTGCGCCGCTCCCGTCGCGGCGGCCACCTGCTCACCGAGCCGGCGCTGGGCCGGGTGGCGCACGGCCGGCTGCCGCGCCGGGTGCAGGCCGAACTGGCCCGTCGCGCCCGCCGGCGCACCGCGCCGACCGGAACGGCGACGGTCGCCGCCGACGTCACCACGGTCCCCGCCGACGTCGCGGCCGGGGCGACCGCCGCCAACGGCCAACCCGCCGCGGTCTCCGCCGGCCACCCCGCCGCGGTCATCGCCGGGCCGGTCGGGCCGGCGGGACCGCCCTCCTGGGCACGGCCGTCCTGGAGCGGACCCGTCGGCGCCGCGCGGCCGGCCCGGCGGACCGCTCGCCGCACCGGTCGCGTCCCCCGGGCGGCGCCCGCCTCGGGGCTCACCGCGGCCTGACCGTGGCACCGACCCGCCGGTCGCCCGCGGGCGGCGGTCGATGCCCGGACCCGCCCGCGCCGCGGCGGATGCCGTACGATGCGCGCAAGGACAGCCCTCAGCCAGGTCAGACGAATCGGGAACGATGCCTCCGGCCGGCGCTGCGGCCCCCTCTCCGACGTTTCCGGCACCCGCGGTTGGGCACCGGCCCATCGAGTCCCCGAGGGCTCGGGGGAAGGCCGCCGGCGGGCGCCCGTCGGGGTACGGGTCGCACGGGTCGCCCGAGCCGGTCGATCGAGCCCCGGTGCCCGACGGGCCGGTTGGATGGAGGTGTCGCGCGGTGCGCAGCGATCTGATGCTCGTGGTGGAGGACTCCGACGAGGACGTCGAGGCCATCACCCGGGCCGTCGGCCGCTCCCACCCCGAGGTGGTGCTCGAGGTGCTGCGCAGCGGCGCGGAGGTGCTGCCCCGGCTCACCGATCCCCGGGCGCCCCGCCCCGGGCTGGTGCTGCTCGACCTCAACCTCCCCGGCGACGACGGGCACCGGGTGCTCGCCGACATCCGCCGGCGACCCGAGTTCGCCGAACTGCGGGTGGTGGTCTTCACCTCGTCGACCGCCCCGGACGAGGTCGCGGCCTGCTATGCCGCCGGCGCCGACAGCTACCTCTACAAGCCGGTCAGCTTCGCGTTGTTCCAGAGCGTGCTGCGGGGCGCCCTGGACTACTGGCGCGGTTCGTCCTCCGCGGCCGGCAGGGTCAACCGGACCGACGTGCCGCCCTCCGGGCCGTCGGAGATCCAGACCTGACCGCCGTGCCGCTCGACCAGCCGCTTGACGATCGCCAGACCGGCACCGGAGCCACCGCCGTGGGCGGACTGCGGATGCAGCCGACGGAACAGTTGGAACACCTCGCCCCGTAGGTGGGCGGGCACACCGATGCCGTTGTCGGTGACGGCGACCGCGGGGACCGGCTCGGTGGCCCCCGGCGGCACCGCGTCCAGCATTTCCACGGCGACCCACCGCGGCTGCTCCTCGCGGGCGTACTTGGCGGCGTTGACCAGCAGGTTCACCAGGATCTCCGCGAACCGGTCCAGGTCCACGTCGACCGTCGCCGCCCCGCGCTCGGGCATCCGCAGTTCCATCGCGGCGTCGCGCAGCCGGGGCCCGGCGATCTCCAGGGCGTGCTCGACCGCGGTGCGCAGGTCCACCAGGCGTCGGCGCAGGCTGGTCTGCCCCACCCGGGCGAAGTAGAGCAGCGAGTTGAGCAGCTCGTCCATGCGTACGGCGAGCCGCTCCACGGTGCGCAACCGGCGCAGGGTCACCTCGTCGACCTCGGAGCCGGCGTCCTCGAGGATGAAGGTCGCGGCGTTGGCGATGCCACGCAACGGCTCCTTCAGGTCGTGCGCGGCGACGTGGGCGAACGACTCCAGGTCGAGGTTGATCCGGCTCAGCTCCCGGTTGAGCCCGGCGAGCGCGGCGGCGTGCCGCAGGATCACGTCCGTGACGGCCCGGCCCAGCTCGGTGGCGACCGTGGCGTCGGTGACCGTCCAGGGCCGGCTGTGCCCGCGTACGGTGGCGAGGAAGACGGCGGCGGAACCGCGCGGGGTGAGCCGCTCGCCGTTGGGCCCGAGCACCACCGGCGCACCCGGGTCCGCCGCCCAGCGACGTTCGACGGTCCGTTCCCGGCGCAGCCAGGCGATGCAGTCCCCGGCCCGGCTCAACGGCAGCACCAGCGCCCCGCTGACCTGACCGTCGTGCCGCCAGCCGCCCGGCAGCGCGCCGGCCAGGTGGTCGGAGGACCACGGCCGGCCGGGCGTCGACGCCGGCAGTCCGGCCCAGAGGTCGTCGACCAGTTGCGGTGGCAGCGGCGCCCCGCGTACCGCGGTCTCGTCACCCAGGCGCACCACGACGGAGTCGGCGTCGACCAGGGCCAGCAGGTCGACCGGACCCTCCAGCAGGGCGGTGGGCAGGGCGTCGGCCATCGTCTCCGTCGCGCGGGCGAGCGCGGCCCGGCCCCGCTCCAGCCCGACCGCCTCGTCCCGGGCCCGCAGCGCGGCCAGGTGCAGCGAGAGCGCGACCCCGAAGAACTCGCAGGCCGACCGGAGTTCCGCGCCGAGCCGGCGGGGCCGGCGACCGTGGCAGGCGATGAGCCCCCAGAGTCGCTCCTCGGCCAGCAGCGACACCGACATCGACGAGGCGACGCCGATGTTACGCAGGTACTCCAGGTGGAAGGGCGAGACGGTCCGCAGCACCGAGCGGGACAGGTCAAGCGGCGCGCCGGTGTCGGCCAGTCGGGGCGGCGTCAGCGAGGCGGTCGGGTCCTCGACGTCGGCGATCACCCGGATCCAGTTGCGTTCATAGAGGCGACGGGCCTGCGGTGGGATGTCCGTGGCGGGGAACCAGAGACCGAGCCAGGGCTCCAGCTCGGCGGCGCGGTCCTCCGCGACGACCTCCCCCGGCCCGTCGAGGGTCTCGAACCGGTACGCGACCACCCGGTCGTACCCGGTGATGGCGCGCACCTCGCGGACGGCGGCCTGGCAGGCCTCGGTCACCGAGGTGGCCCGTTGCAGCCGGGTCAGCGCCTGCCGGACCAGGGTGTAGAACCGGGTGAACGGCGGCCGGTCGGGCTCGGCCGGCTCGAACTCCAGGACCAGCCGCCCGTCGACGCGGTGCAGGGTGAGGTCGAAGGCACGCCGGTGCGGGCCGGCGGTGACCGGCAGCACGGCCGTCTCGCCGGTGTCGGCCTGTTCCAGGGTCAGCGCGGCGTCGATCTGGTCCGGGGACAGCAGCCGGCTCAGTGGGGTGCCGACCAGTTCGGCCGGCGCGACGCCCAGCACCGCCCCGGTGTTGCTGCTGGCCACCGCAACGACGCTGTCGCGCACCGCCACCAGGGCGCCGTACGACTGGACGCCGCCGAGCAGGTGGATCTGCTCGCGTACGCACTCGGTGAAGTCGAACGGCGTGCCGACGCTCTGCTCGGCCCTCGCCTCGCGGTCCCACCGGCTTTCCACGGTGCGACTCACCTCCTGTTCCGCGTGGTTCACACCGGCGCCATCCGGCGGTTACGGCGAGCCGTTCCGCTGTCGTTCCCTGCTGCTAAAGTCGGCCGCACGCACTGTACTCGTTGCAGTAGAGCAAACAAGTCCACCGCACGCCGGGAGACGGAGCAGATGAGCGGCAGGCACGGCACCGAGACGTCCGTCGCGGAGGCCGAGTCCCTGCGCCGCCGCGTCGCGATGCTCCGTGCCGCGTGCGCCACGGCCCTCTCCGCCGACGAACTGATCGCCATCGCGATCGCGCAGGCCCGGTCGGCGACCGGCGCGGACGGCGCGGTGCTCTTCCTGGCCGACGACGACGATCTGGTCATCGCGGCCGGCGAGGGCTACCCTCCCGATCTCGCACCGCTCGGCGCCCGGTTCCCGATCGCCGGCGAGACGCCGGCCGGGTTGGCCGCCCGTAACCGACAGTCCGTGTGGGTCACCGACGAGGGGGTCCGGGACTCCTGCTTCCCGTCGGTCCGGCGGGAGCGCACCGGCTACTCGTCCCTGGTCGCGCTGCCGCTCGTCGCCCACGACCGGGTGCTGGGCGTCCTGGGGATCTCGTTCCGCGCGCCACGCGAGTGCAGCGGCGTGGAGCAGCTCTACCTGCTGGTGCTGGCGGACCAGGTGGCCGTCACGCTGGACCGGCTCCAGGGCCACGACGCCGGCCCGGCCGGCGTCATCGACAACCGGCTGGTCCACGACCCGGTTCGCCGGGAGACAGTGCGTGAGCTGCTGGCCGCCCTGGTCGACGCCGGTGACACCGTCGATCGGCTGACCGCCCTCGCGGCCGACCTGTGCGGGGCGCCCAGCGCCCAGGTCTCACTGATCGGGGCGGAGCAGACGGTGGCCGGGACGGCAGGCGGCGCGCCGGAGGCGGGGACGGTCGGGCCGGCGGCCGACTCGTTGTGCACCGTCACCATGTCGCTGCGCGCGCCGCTGGTGGTCACCGACGCCACCGGTGACACCCGGGTCAGCACCTTGCCACCGGTGCGGTCGGGTGCCGTCGGGGCGTACCTCGGGGTGCCGCTCAGCGTCGACGGAACGCTGGTCGGCGCCCTGTGCGTGTACGACGACCAGCCGCACGACTGGCCCGCCCGTGGGCGGGAGATCCTGGAGGCGCTCGCCGCGTCCGTCGGCACCGAGCTGCGGCTGCGCCGTCTGGCCACCCGGGACGCCCAGACCATCCGGTTGGCCCGGGACCGCCAGGACCTGACCGACCGGCTGGCCGCCGCGGCAAGTGCGCAGCAGGTAGGCGCGGTACTGGCCGACGCCTGCGCCGCGCTGGACGGCGTGGTCGCCGCGGTGGTGGTGCGGCACGACACCGACGGCGGCGGCCAGCACCTCGGCGCCCGTGGCGTCGACCCGGACAGCCGGGCCGCGTTGCTCGACCTTGCCGTCCGGCTGGGACCCGGCACCACGGCCAACCGGGTCTGGGGCCTCACCGAGCTGGTGGACCGCTTCGCACCGGACGCCGCCCGGCTGGTGTGCTCCGGCACCCGCCAGGTGGCCGTCGTACCGCTGCGCGGGCAGCTCGCCACGGCCTCGCTGGTGGCCGCGCTGGACGGCGCGGCGGACCTGACAGCCGCCTGGAGCCGCCTCACGGAGCTGGCCCCGCTCGCCACGGCGGTGCTCGACCGGGCGGTGGCGCACGAGCAGAACCACACCGCCCGGGCCCGCGCCGACCTGCTCACCTACGCCTCGGCCGAGCTGGCGTCCTCGTTGGACGTGGACGAGATCCTGCAACGGCTGGCCCGGCTCGTCGTGCCCTCTTTGGCCGACGGCTGCCTGGTGCACCTGCAGGATCAACGCGCTCTGCGGCTCGTCGCGGCGAGCCACGTCGACGCCCGGGCGGAGCTGACCATGCCGGCCGTGCTGGGCGCCCACCCCGAGCTGCTCCAGCTGGTCGGGGCCTGCCTGGCCGGTGGCCCACGCGCGGGCGCCCTCGCGCATCCGACACTCGCGTTGGACCGGCTGCGGATCGTGCCGCTGCTCGCCCAGGGCCACCCCATCGGCGCGCTCACCCTGGTCGAGCCACCGGCCGGCGGCCGGCCCCGGCTGCTCGACGACGGGTTGCTGGACGAGCTGGCGGTCCGGGCCGCGGTGGCGGTGGACAACGCCCGGCTGTACGCCAAGCGCTCGGCCGACGTCCAGGCGTTGCAGTACCGGCTCCTCCCCTCGCGTCTGCCCGACGTGCCCGGCTTCGACCTCGCCGCCTGTTATGCGCCTGGGGAACGGTCCCTCGACGTCGGCGGCGACTTCTACGACGTCGTCCCGCTGGCCGAGGATCACCTGGTGCTGGTGGTCGGGGACGTCTGCGGCCGGGGGGCCGGCGCGGCAGCGATCACCGGCCATGCCCGGTCGGTGCTGCGCACCGTGGTGCAGGATGGCGCCTCACCGGCGCAGGCGCTCCACCGACTCAACAGCGCGCTCCGCATGACCTGGGACAACGGCGAGTTCTGCACGGCCGTGGTGGCGGAGATCCGCGCCGCCGGGGACGGCCGGCACAGCCGGCTGCGGGTCGCCTGCGGTGGGCACCCCAGACCGCTGCTGCGCCACGACGGCGTCGCGTCCGAGATCGGCCGGGGCGGTCCGATGCTGGGCATGCTGGCCGATCCGGTGTTTCCCGAGACGGAGCTGCTGCTCGACCCGGACGACGTGGTGCTGCTGTTCACCGACGGCATCACCGAGGCCCGCCGCGGCGACGAGCTGTTCGGGGTGGACCGGCTGGCCGCTGTCCTGGCCAAGGCCCCAGGCCCGGCCGACCTGGTGCTCGACACCGTCCACCGTACGGTCGAGGGCTTCCACGACCACGAAGGCGACGACATCGCGATGCTCGCGGTACGACCCCGCGGCCGGGTGCTGGACCGCCTCGACATCGCCGACGCCGCGGACGACGCGCAGCGGCGGGCGGCGGACCGTTGGCTGGACGCGCTACCGACTGTCGGTCCGGGCCGGGATGCGTTGCGACAGCGACTGACCACGGCGTTGACCGACCTGACCGGTCCGGTACGCCTCACCGCGCTCACGGTCGGCGACAACCATCGGGTGGAGGTCACCCGCCAGCTGGCCCCGGCCGGCCCACCGTCCGCCCGGCGGCCGACCGGAAACGCGCCAGCGGCCGGTCCACTGCGTCCGGGTGCCCCCACCCTGACCTGGGTCGAGGCTCCCCGCTGAGCGGGCCGTGGCTCAGCCGTCGCCGGACAGGGTGCGGCTGCGTCCCCGGAACTCGGCGACCACCTCGTCATCGCGGCGGACCGTGACGTCGTAGATGCCGCTGCGGCCGTAGCGGGTGCGCTCGGTGGCGGTGGCCTCCAGCAGGTCGCCCTCGCGGACCGGGCGCAGGAAGCTGATCTCGCCGCCGGCCGCGACGGTGACCGGGCCGTGGCTGTTGCAGGCCAGCGCGAACGCGGTGTCGGCGAGCAGGAAGACGAAGCCACCGTGGCCGATGGCGTGCCCGTTGAGCATCGCGGCGGTGACCCGCATCCGGGCCACCGCGGCCCCGTCACCGGCCGAGACCAACTCGATGCCGAGGCCCTTGGAGGCCACGTCGGCGTCGAACATCGCGTGTGCGGCGCTCCGGCCGTCGCCGGCGGTCACCTCAGCGCTCCCGGCGCTGGTCGACGATGCGGCGCATCTTGCCCATCGAGCGTTCCACGCCGTCCGGGGCGATCACCTCGACGGCGACACTGACCCCGATGGTGTTCTTGACCTGCTCCACCAGGGCCCGGCCGGCCCGCTCGGCCACCTCGGGCGCCACGCCGGGACGGCGCTCCACCTTCACGGTGAGGCCGTCCAGCCGGCCCTGCCGGTCCAGCACGCACTGGAAGTGCGGCGACAGCGCGGGGGTACGCAGGATCAGCTCCTCGATCTGGGTGGGGAAGACGTTCACCCCGCGGACGATCATCATGTCGTCGGTCCGGCCGGTGATCTTCTCGATCCGCCGCATCGGGCGGGCCGTGCCGGGCAGCAGCCGGGTCAGGTCGCGGGTGCGGTAGCGCACCACCGGCATCGCCTCCTTGGTCAGCGAGGTGAGCACCAGCTCCCCCCGCTCCCCGTCGGGCAGCACCTCCCCGGTGACCGGGTCGATGATCTCCGGATAGAAGTGGTCCTCCCACACGTGCAGGCCGTCCTTGGTCTCCACGCACTCGACCGCCACCCCGGGACCCATCACCTCGGACAGGCCGTAGATGTCCACCGCGTGCATGTCCAGGCGCTGCTCCATCTCCCGGCGCATGTCCTCGGTCCACGGCTCGGCGCCGAAGATGCCGACCTTCAGCGAGGTGGCGCGCGGGTCGACGCCCTGGCGTTCCATCTCGTCCACGATGGCCAGCATGTAGCTGGGGGTGACCATGATGACCTCGGGTTCGAAGTCGCGGATCAGCAGCACCTGCCGCTCGGTCATCCCGCCGGAGACCGGGATGACGGTGCAGCCCAGCTCCTCGGCGCCGTAGTGGGCGCCCAGCCCGCCGGTGAACAGCCCGTAGCCGTACGCGACGTGCACCCGGTCGCCGGGGCGGCCGCCGGAGGCGCGGATGGAGCGGGCCATCAGCCGCGCCCAGGTCGTCAGGTCCTGCTTCGTGTAGCCGACCACGGTGGGACGGCCGGTGGTGCCGGAGGAGGCGTGCAGCCGGGCGACCCGCTCCCGAGGGACGGCGAACATGCCGAACGGGTAGTTCTCCCGCAGCTCGGCCTTGCCGGTGAACGGGAAGCGGGCCAGGTCGGCCAGGTCGCGGCAGTCGTCGGGACGCACCCCGGCCGCCTCGAACGCCCGCCGGTAGTGCGGCACGTTGTCGTACGCGTGCCGCAGCGACCACCGCAGTCGCTGGAGTTGCAGCGCCCGCAGCTCGTCGACGCCGGCCCGCTCCACGGGCTCAAGCTCCTCCGGACGAGGGGTGCGGTCCTGCACGGTGGCCTCCTCAAGGTGGCACGGCCGGCGCCGCGGCACGCCGGCGGATGCCGCTCACCGTACGCCCGTACGGCAGGTCCTGCCAGGTCAGCGCGGAGACATGCCCCGGGGTCGATGGCGACGTAGCGAAGCGGCAGAATGGCGCACAGTGGCCACGAGAGCGGGAGGCACGAGGATGACGCGTACCGACAGCCCGGGGGCGCAGGCCGTCGGCACGGCGACGGGCCCGGTGGAGGCGCCTCGGGCGACCCGGCGCGAGGACCTCCTGACGGTCCTGCTCGGGACCCTCCTGGTCGGCGGCGCCCTCGCCGACGGGTGGGCGCACATCAACATCGTCGAGACCCTCGAGGGGTTCTTCACCCCGTGGCACGGCCTGCTCTACGCCGGCTTCACCGCGACCGCCGCCTGGACGTTCTGGCTCGCGTACGGGCGGCGCGACACCGCGCCGCGCTGGTGGCGGGACGGCTGGCCACGCGGCTACCGGCTGGGGGCGCTGGGCGTCGTCCTCTTCGGCGTGGGCGGCCTGGCGGACATGGTGTGGCACGAGACCCTCGGCGTCGAGGTCGGACTGGACGCTGCCTTCAGCCCCAGCCACATGCTGCTCGACACCGGAGCGGTGCTGCTGCTCACCAGCCCGCTGCGCTCCTGGTGGGCGGGGGGTGAGGGTGGCGCGCGGGCGGCCACGGGGGTGGCGTCGCTGGCGCTCGGGGCGATGGCGTCGACGATCCTGCTCACCCACTCGCACGCGTTCCGCACGAGCACGCCGACCCGGCCGCTCGGGCCGGAGGTCTATCCGCCGCTGACGATCCTCGGCGTCGACGCGTACCTCGTCACCACGGTGGCCCTCGGCGTGCCGTTCCTGTTGGCTTTCCGGCGGCGCGCGACGATCGGCACGGCGGCCGCGGTGGTCGCCGGCCCGGCCCTGTTCTGCCTGGTGATGTTCGAGTTCCCGCGCCTGCAGGTCTGGGCGGCGGCGGGGGCCGTGCTGGGCGCCGTGCTGGCCGACCTGGTGCTCGCGCGGCTGGACGCGGTGCGCGGCCCGGACGCGTCGCTGCGGTTGCCGCTGGCCGGCGCGGCCTTCGCCGCCCTGGTGTGGGGCGGCCACCTGCTCGGCTTGGCGCTCGCCGACGGCGTCCGCTGGACGCCGGAACTGTGGACCGGGATCATCACGCTGACCGCGATCGAGGGCGCGCTCCTCGGCGGCCTGGCGGCCCGTCCCGCCGCGCCGGGCCGGGGTCCCGCCGTCTGACGCGCCGGCCGCCGCCCGGCGGCCGGCGCGGCGGCGCGGCGGCGCGGCGGCGCGCGCAACGGTGGGCAGGCCGGAGAGCCGCAGGTGGCGGGTTCAGCCGGCGGCGGGGAGCCGGTGCAGGGCGGTCACCAGCGGGGCCAGCTCGGGGGTCCGCTCCCCCTCGGCGAGGGCGTCGGTGAGCACCCGGTCGTGGGTGGGCCGGGCCCGGGCCAGCAGCTCGGAGCCGGCCGGGGTGAGCTCGGTGTAGATGCCGCGCCGGTCGTCGGCGCAGAGGATCCGGGTGAGCAGGCCACGTTCCTCCAGGCGGGTGACCAGCCGGGTGGTGGCGCTGCCGGAGAGCGCGGCGGCCCGGGCCAGCTGGCGCATCCGCATGTGCCAGCCGTCCTGCCGGGAGAGCGCGTCGAGCACGGTGTACTCCACCACCGAGAGGTCGTGCTCCTGCTGGAGCGCGCGTTCCAGTGCGGTCTCGATCAGGCCGTGCAGGGCGGCGAGCGTACGCCAGCCCTGGGCACGGACCTGTACCGCGTCGTCGCCGATGCCCATGCCGCCCCCTCCGCCGTGATCCGGCTCCCATGCTAGCACGCTTGCGCAGGTAGCAGGCGCGTGCAACTATTTCGTTGTCGACGCGGTTAGTTGCACACGCGTCATGTCTTCGTAAGCACAAAATCCGACACACGGATGGGAACCTCATGTCTCAGCGCGCCTCCGCCCTGCCGGGCGGGCTGATCGCCCTCGCCGTCGGGGCGTTCGGCATCGGCCTCACCGAGTTCGTGATCATGGGCCTGCTCCCCCAGGTCGCCGCCGACTTCGCCGTCACCGAGGCGGTCGCCGGCCGGCTGATCTCCGGCTACGCGCTCAGCGTCGCCGTCGGCGGGGTCGCCCTCACCGCCGCGGTCACCCGGCTGCGCCGCAAGCCGGTCCTGCTCGGCCTGATGGTGCTCTTCATCGCCGGCAACCTGACCTCCGCGCTGGCCGGCGACTACGCCACCATGATGACCGGCCGGATCGTCGCCGCGCTCTGCCACGGCGCGTTCTTCGGCATCGGCGCGGTGGTCGCCGCCGGCCTGGTCCCGCCGGCCCGCCGGGCGGGCGCCATCGCCATGATGTTCGCCGGCCTGACCATCGCCAACGTGCTCGGGGTGCCGTTCGGCACCCTGCTCGGCCAGCACCTGGGCTGGCGCTCCACCTTCTGGGCGATCACCGGGATCGGCGTGCTGGCACTGGTCGGGCTCGCCCTGCTGGTCCCCGGCCGCGGCCCGGCCACCGACGCCGCCGCCAGCGGTGGGCTCCGCGGCGAGCTGCGCGCCTTCACCCGACCGCAGGTCTGGTTCTCGCTGGTCGTCACCGTCCTCGGCTTCGGTGGCATGTTCGGCGCCTTCACCTACATCGCGTACACCCTGACCGAGGTCAGCGGCTTCGCCACCGCGACCGTGCCGTGGCTGCTGGTGCTCTTCGGCGTCGGGCTCTTCGCCGGCAACCTGGCCGGCGGCCGGGCCGCCGACGCGAACCTGTCGCGCACCCTGGTCACCGTGCTGGCGGTGCTGACCCTCGTGCTGACCGGCTTCGCGCTCACCGCCGCCAGCCCGGCGCTGACCATCGCGTCGCTGCTGCTGATGGGGGCCTTCGGCTTCGCCACCGTGCCCCCGCTGCAGATGCGGATCATGAAGTACGCCCACCAGGCGCCCACTCTCGCCTCCGGCGCCAACATCGCCGCCTTCAACCTCGGCAACGCCCTCGGCGCCTGGATCGGCGGCATCACCATCAGCGCCGGCCTCGGCTACACCTCCCCGATCTGGGCCGGCGCCGCCCTCACCCTGCTCGGCCTCGGCGTGCTCCTGGTCGCCGAGCGCAGCGCCGCCCGTACGCCGGCCGCCGCGCCGCCCGCCGCCGAGCTGGTCCACACGGCGGTCTGAGCCGGCCGCCGGCGCGGCGCTATGCTCGCCGCACCGTGACCACTCCACCGCCCGAGCACCGCGTCGACCCCGACGTCGACCTGCACGTACCCGCCGACCGGGGGGAGCTGACCGCCCACCCGGCGGCGGTGCTCGGCGCGATCTCCGCTGGCGGGGTGCTCGGCGCGCTGGCCCGCGCCGGCCTCCAGGCCGCCGTCCCGCACGCCGCCACCGGCTTCCCGTGGGCCACCTTCGGCATCAACGTCACCGGCTGCCTGCTGATCGGGGCGCTGATGGCGGTGGTCACCGGCCGCCCGACCGGCCCGCTGGTCCGGCCGTTCCTCGGCGTCGGGGTGCTCGGGGGTTTCACCACCTTCTCCACGTACGCGGTCGACGCGCAGCGGCTGCTGGCGGCCGGCGCGGCCGGGACCGCGCTGGCGTACCTGGCGGCCACCCTGGTCGGGGCGCTGCTCGCCGTCGGCGCCGGGGACGCCGTCGCCGGCCGGTTACTGGCCCGGGGAGCGCGCCGGTGAGCGTCCTGCTGATCGCGCTGGGCGCGGCCCTCGGCGCCCCGCTGCGCTACCTGACCGACCGCGCCGTGCAGGCCCGGCACGACTCGCCGCTGCCGTGGGGGACGCTGACGGTCAACATCACCGGGTCGCTGCTGCTCGGCGCGGTGGCCGCCGTCCCGGCCGACCCGGCGCTGACCGCGCTGGTCGGCACCGGCTTCTGCGGGGCGCTGACCACCTGGTCCACGCTGAGCTACGAGACGCTGCGGCTGAGCCGCGACGGGCACCGCGGGCACGCCCTGGCGTACGCGCTGGGCAGCATGCTCGCCGGGCTCGGCGCGGCGTGGACCGGCTACGCCCTGACCCACGCCGTCACCGGCTGACCGGCCGCCGTCAGGCGCCGACCCGGAAGCTGCGGGTGGCGTACGGGCCGAGCGGCACCCGGTCACCCATCGGCCCCGCACCGAGCGGCCGCTCGGCGAGATCGCACTCCACCAGCGCACCGGGGACACCGGCGACAGTGGCCACCACCTCGGCCGACGTGGGGTTGACCAGCCGCAGCACCGCACCTGTCCCGTCCTCGGCCGGCTTGTACGCCGACACCAGCGCACCGTCCACCCGCAACCCGCCGGCCGGGGCGGGCGTGGGCGTACCCGGGCGCAGCTGCCAGGCCCGCAGCGGCGCCCGCCGGCGGGCAGCCGCCGCGGTGACCGACGCCTCGTCGTCGGCGAGCCGGACGCCAACCGCCGCGCTGATCCGCCGTCGGCACTGGGCCTCGGGGGTGGGCAGCTGCGGCCCCGCCCCGGCGGTCCGGGCCCGCAGGTCGGGCCGGGAGAGCCAGCCGACCGCCCGGAGCACGGTGACGGCGAGCGACGGCCGCTCCCCGGTGATGCCCTGCACCTCGGGCAGCCCCGGGGCGAGCACGGCCAGGCCGGGCAGCAGGGCCAGCGACCGGACCGGCGCGACCCCGGCGTCGGCCTCGTAGCCGCGCTGCTCGGGCAGCGGGCCCAGCGCCGGCTTGAGCGGCCGGTCCAGCAGGCTGAAGTGGGTGTCGGCGCGCCAGGAGGTGGCCGCCACGTCGGTCGGGAAGTGGGCCTGGAGCCGGTGGTCGTCGGCGGTGTTGTCGAACTCGACCCGCCAGTCCAGCTCCCGCGCCCCGGCCCAGACGGTGGCGGTGACGGTCAGCGGGATGGTCACCCGCTCGACGGAGCGGGCGGTGCGGTCGGCGGTCAGCCCGGCCGGCACGGTCAGCTCGGCGCGGGCGACGATCCGGGAGGCGACCTCGCTGTCGTACACCCGGGCGTCCCGGAGCACCGGGCTGGCCGCCTCGTCGAGGCGCGGCGGGTCGTAGGTGTAGGTGTCGCCCGCGTCGCCGGAGTCGACCAGCCGGCCCAGCCCCGGCAGGGTACGCCCGCTCGCCGCGTCGACCAGGGTGAACGAGGCGTCCTCGGCGACGGTCAGCGTCCAATCCCCCCGGGTCACCGTCCGGCCGGACGTGCCCGCGTCCGGGATGGCCGCCTCCCCCGGGACGACGGTGGCGGTGTAGCCGGTCCAGCCGCCGGCCGGCGGGTCGGCGACGAACGCGATCCGGTGCCGCAGGGTGTCCCGGGTGTCCGGGAGGATGTCCAGGTCGGCGCAGAACAGCGGGGTCGGCTCGGTCTCCACCAGCTCGTACGGCACCGGGACGCCGGCCGCGTCGACCAGGCCGCCGACCGTGTGGCCCGGCGCGGTGTACACGTCCACGGTGACCGGGCCGGCCGCCGGCGCGGCGTGCGGGTTGACCACCACCAGCGCGGCGGCGTCGGTGACCGGTTCGCCGGCCAGCCGGGTGTCCAGGCCCAGGTCGAGCAGGGCCCGCTCGACCAGGTGCTCGCCGGCCTGCCGGGCCCGGTCGAAGCGGACCTCGTTCTCCCGGTGCACCTCGTCGACCGAGCAGCCGCAGATCGAGTCGTGCGGCGCGTTGCGGAGCAGCAGGTCCCAGGCGTGCCGCAGCAGCCCGACCGCCTCGCCCCGCCCGGCGCGTACGGTCAGCGGCTCGGCCCACGACTCCAGCAGCGTCTCGGTGGCGGCGTTGGCCTGCTTCAGATAGAGCCGGGTGGAGAGCGTGCCGGCCAGCACGAAGGTCAGCCAGTCGCCCGGGTACCGCAGCTCACCGTCGACCACCGCGTCGGCCGGCACGGCGCCCCGGATCGCGGCGAAGTACTCGGCCAGGGTGCTCTCCCGCGCCGCGCCGTCGGCCAGGCCGGCGGGCAGCGGCCGGGGCGCCAGGTGGTCCCCGCCGTTGAGCAGCAGGTACGGCCCGTCGGCGTCCCGCCCCGCCTGCTTGTCGCGGAACGTCGCCAGCCGGTCGGCGGCCGAGGCCGCCTCCCAGAGCACCTCCGGCTCGTAGTAGCCCTGATTGACGGCGGTGACCGAAGAGCCGTCCGGCGAGCGCCAGGTGAACCGGGGGTACGCCGGTGGCGCGCCCCGCCAGACCAGCGCGGTGTCCAGGCCGAAGCCGCGCAGCACCCGGGGCAGGTCGGCGGGGTGGCCGAAGGCGTCCGGGCAGTAGCCGATCGGGGCCAGCTCCAGTCCGAGGTCGGCGGCGACCCGGCGGGCGGTGAGCAGGTTGCGGATCAGGTTCTCGCCGGAGACGAGCTGGTTGTCGGCCAGCACGTGCCAGGGGCCGACCTGGATCCGGCCGGCGGCGGCGTGGGCGCGTACCCGCCCGGCCAGGTCGGGGCGGATCTCCAGCGCGTCCAGCGCCGTGATCGTCTGCCCGTCGAGGTGGAAGCGGCCCAGCTCACCGGCGTCGAGCTGGGCACAGACCCGGGCGACCAGCTCGGCCAGCCGGGCCCGGAACGACTCCATCGGCCGGTACCACTCGCGGTCCCAGTGGGTGTGGTTGACGACGTGCACGGTCATGACATCTCCGCTCTGGTGACGAGGGCGGCGGCGAAGCGGGCGGTGACCACGGCCGGACGGGTGATGGCGGTGCCGACGACCACGGCGTGCGCGCCGCGGCGCAGCGCCTCGGCGGCCTCCTCGGGGGTGTTGATCCGCCCCTCGGCCACCACCGGCACGGGCAGCGCCGCGGCCAGCGCGCCGACCAGCGCCAGGTCCGGGTCGTGCGGCACAGCGCCGCCGGTGTAGCCGGCGAGGGTGGTGCCGACCAGGTCGACCCCGGCGGCCACGGCGGCGTACGCGTCGGCCTCGGCGGCCACGTCGGCCATCACCAGCACACCGGGGTGCCGCTCGCGCAGGGCGGCGACGGTCTCGGCGAGGGTGCGCCCGTCCGGGCGGGGCCGGCGGGTGCCGTCCAGCGCGACCACGTCGGCGCCGGTGGCGGCGACCGCTTCGGCGTGCGCCAGGGTCGGGGTGATGTAGACGCCGGACGCGCCGTCCTTGATCAGGCCGATCAGCGGGGTGTCCGGCAGGGCGGCCCGCAGGGCCCGCAGGTCGCGCAGGCCCTGGGCACGGATCGCGGCGGCGCCGCCGTTGCACGCCGAGCGGGCCAGCGCCACCATGTGCGCCGGGTCGTCGAGCGGCTCCCCGGCGTCGGCCTGGCAGGAGACGACGAGCCGGCCTCGGATGTCGTCGAGCACGGTCATCGGGTGGGGTCCTCCAGTACGGCGCCGAAGGCGCGATGGGTGTCCACGGCGGACGGGTCGGCGCCGAGGGCGGTTGCGGCGCGGCGGGCGGCGTCGGCGTCGGCCGGGCCGGCGGGACGGTCGGGGTCGACCGCGAGGGTGGCGGCCCGTTCCCCCTCCAGGGCGCCGTGTGCTGCGGCGAGCTGCACCGCGCCGAACAGGGGGTGGTCGACGTCCACGTCGGCGACCCAGGCCAGCGGCACCCCGGCCGCGACCAGGTCCCGCTGGACGGCGAGCAGGAAGGCCGGCTCGTCCACGGCGCTCACCGGCCGGCGGTCGCGTACGGCGCGGGCGGCGAGCGTGCCGGCCGCCTCCCCCACCGCCCACTCCCCGTGGTGCACCCGGTACGCCGCCGCGGCGACCTGGGTGGCGCCGAGGTTCTTCGCGGCGGCGAGCAGGTTCTCCGCGCCGGCCGGCACCAGCGCGGCGGCGGGGATGGTGAACGGCGCGGTCTCCCGGTACACCGGCGCCGGGTGGCCGGTGCGTTCGTGCAGGTCCACGTGGTACCAGGTGACGCCGAGCGAGCCGGGCAGGTGCCGGGCCCGGGCCCGGCCGTCGACCGGGGCGAGGTCGTGCCCGGTGACCGGGGTGTCGACCACGATCCGCCGGGACTCCCGCAGGTACGGCGCCTCGGCGAAGCCGTCCGGGGTGCCGGCCGCCTCGGGTGCCAGCCGCAGGCCGGGGAAGCCGTGCCCGCCGTCCTCCCGGGGCGCCTCGGTACGCAGCCAGTGCACGAACGCGGCGGTCAGCTCCCGTCCGGCGCGCTCCGCCCCGGCCGGGTCGCGTAGCGGGTCCTGCCCGGCGCAGTCGTTGGACGCCCAGTTCAGCACGGCCAGTTCCGGTGCGGTGGCGCGGAGCCGGCGGTAGGTCCAGAACGGCGGCCGGCCGTCCGGTCCGTCGGAGAACATCCGGTACCGGTGCACGCCGCCGTCCCAGCCGGCGATGTCGAAGGTGAGCCGGTCGCGCAGGGCGGCGTAGTTCGCCGGGGCGGGGCCGGTGAAGTCGGCGCCGGGGTGGTGCTCGACCAGCGCGCACCAGGTGAAGGACTGTTGGGCGCCCGGGTCGGGGGCGCCGGGCACCGCGTCGGGTTCGCCGTACGCGTCGGACCCCTCGGATCCGGTGACGGTGGCGAAGCCGGACAGCGGGGCCAGGTCGCCGCGTTCGGTGGCGTCGCAGAAGACGGTGGCGGCGAGCACGGTGCCGTCGGTGAGGGTGACGTCCCGGATCCGGTTCCGCTCGACTCGGGCGGCCACCGGCGCGAGGCCGGTCAGCACGGTCACCTTCGCCTCGGCCAGGCTCGTGTCGAGCACCCGCTGGGCGACGGCCGGCTCCACGCAGAGCCGGCTGACCCAGCCGCCGCCGGGGTTGGCCGTCCCGCCGTAGGCGGCGCGCAGCGCGTCGCGCAACGCCCGGTAGCTCGCCGAGCGGCCGAAGCTCTCCACGTGCGGATGCTCGTCGAGGGCCGGCAGGGCCTGGGTGGTGACCTGCCCGCCGATCCGGGAACACTCCTCGACCAGGACGACGGAGACGCCGGCCCGGGCGGCGGCGAGCGCGGCGGCCACCCCGCCGAGCCCGCCGCCGACCACGGCCACGTCGGTGGTCAGGGTCGGGTCAGGACTGGGCACCGGTCTCCTCCAGGGCGAAGTCGATCTCGTACGTGCGCTGCCAGGGCAGGGTCACCGAGCCGGCGGTCGGGGTCAGGCCGGGCACGGCGGCCAGCTCCCGCCAGCGCTCGGTGAGCAGTTCCTCGATCCGGGCGGTGACCGCCGGGACGTCGGCGGCGGCGATGTGGTCGTGCCGGGTCGGGTCGGTGCCCAGCTCGGCGCGGAGCCGGGGCCGGGCGTACGACATCCAGCCGTGGTCGTCGAGCAGCCGGTGGGCGAGCAGCCGCCGCGCGGCGGACTCGTCGAGGGTGCCGGTGACCCGCCCCACCTGGTAGGCGACCAGGGTGGCCAGGGCGCTGCCGACGGTGTTGCCGGCGGTGTTCCAGCCGGCGTACCCGGCCAGCCGGGCGTAGCTGCCGTCGGCGGCGAGGTCGGCGACCAGTCGGGGGTCGGCGCCGTTGCCGAGGGCGCAGTCGGCCAGCGCCACGGTCCGCCCGTCGGCGAGCAGCCGGCGGACCAGGACGGCGGTCCGGGCGGCAGGGCCCGGGTCGGTGTCGGCGGGCGGGGCGGTGGCCCAGTCGGCGTCGCCGGGCTGCGGCGGGTGCACCACCAGCACGGCGGCGGCGTCGTCCGCGTCCACCACGGTCGCGCCGGCGGCGACGGCCTGGCTGGCGATCCCGGCGCCGACCGGCACCGGCTCGTAGCGGGCGATCCGGGCCAGCCCGTCCGGCTCGGCGCAGGCCACCGCGATCCGGGGCGAGCGTCCGGCGGCGGCGGTGAGCGCCCGGGCCACCAGCACCGCGCCGATCTCGTCGGCCCCCGGGTGGGCGAGCACCCGGTCGCCGAGCTCCAGCCAGCCGGTCCAGGTGCGCAGCCACTGCCACTCGGCGGTGCCGACCGCGGCGACGGCGGTGTCGTCGGCGCCGACCACCAGGGTGTCCAGCACGCCGTCGGCGGCCAGCCCGAGGGCGACCTGGTTGAGCACGTGGTTGCGCTGCCGGCGGCGCAGGAAGTCGTGCCGGATCTCGGGCGGCACCTCGGTGGGCGGGGTGTCGCCGGTGCCGAGCGCCCGGTGCAGCGCCGCCGACCAGGCGTGCAACTTCCGGCCGAGCCGCGCCCAGTAGTCGGGTTCCTCACCGGCGTCGTCGGCGTCCGGGGTGCGTTGCACGACGGTCGAGGCGTACACCGGTCCGGCCACGTCGGACAGTGCCGCCCAGCGGCGCAGCACCGCCGGGACCGGGTCGTCGCGCAGCCGGGAGGCGATCAGCCCACCCAGGCCGAGGGTCTCCAGGGCGACCACCGCGGCGTCGGCGCGGCGGGTGCCGAGCCAGTCGGCGAGCGCGTCCGGGTCGCCGGGGCGGCGCCCGGCGGGCAGCAGCGCCGCCGGTGGCGTCTCGACGGTCGCCCCGGCGACGGCGGCGACCAGGCCGGGCAGCATCCGGCACACCGGCCGGTCGTCCAGCGGCAGCAGCGCGATCCGGATCATCGGGCCACCTCCTCGCCCGGCGCGGACCCGGCCACGACGGCGGGCGACGGCGCGGCGACGGGACCCGGCGCGGTGGCCGGCCCGGCGCCGGAACCGGCGGCCAGGGCGCGCAGCGCGGCCTCGGCGGCGCCGACCAGTTGGGCGTCGGCGCCGAGGGCGGCGGGCACCAGCGGCACCGCGCCGAGCACCGGCATGCAGGCCGCGGCGAAGGCCGGCCGGGCGGCGGCGAGCAGCTCGGGGACGGCGGCGCCGCCACCGACCACCACCCGGTCCGGGTCGAGGGTGTTGGCCAGTCCCGCCAGCGCGACGCCGAGGGCCGCACCGGCGTGGGCGATCACCTCGACGGCGACCGGGTCGCCGGCCCGGGCCCGGCGGACCACCTCGGGCAGGTCGACGGTCGCGCCGGTGCCCGCGGCGTAGGCAGCGGCGATCGCCGGCCCGGCGGCGACGGCCTCGACGTGGCCGACCGCGCCGCACGGGCAGGGCCGCCCGGTGGCCTGCGGCACCGGCACGTGGCCGAGGTGCCCGGCCGCGCCGAGCCGCCCGGTGAGCAGCGTGCCGGCGGCGTGCACGCCGCCGCCGACGCCGGTGCCGACCGCCACACCGAGCACGGTGGGCAGGCCCCGGCCGGCGCCGTGCACGGCCTCGCCGAGGGTGAACGCCTGCACGTCGTTGAGGACCACGCCGGGCAGGCCGAGCCGGTCGGCCAGCCCGCCCGGGACGTCGACGGCGGACCAGCCGTGGATCGAGGAGGTGGCGGCGGTGACCAGGCCGGTGGTCGGGTCGACCAGGCCGGGCGCGCCGACGCCGACGGCGACCGGCGCCTCACCGAGGGAGCGGACCAGCGCGGCGGCGGTGTCCAGGACGGCGGCGGCGCCGTCGCGGGCCGGGGTGGCCGCCCGGGTACGGGTGAGCACGGCGCCGCCCCGCACCAGCGCGGCGGCCGTCTTCGTGCCGCCGATGTCGACGGCGGCGACGAGGGGGGCGGTCATGGTGTCCTTCGGGTCACGGTGATGCGGAAGTCGTACCGGTCGGCGCGGTAGATGCTCTCGGCGCGCTCGACGGCCCGCCCGGCGTCGTCGTAGGTGATCCGGTCCACCCGCAGCGCGGGCGAGTACGCGGCCACCTGCAACAGCCGGGCCTGGTCGTCGTCGACGACGGTCGCGGCGATCACCTGGTCGGCGTGGTGCGGGCGGACGCCCCGCGCGGCGAGGGTCTCGTAGAGCGACCCGGCGACGGTGTCGGCGTCGAGTTCACCGACCCGTTCGGTGGGCAGCCAGACCTCCTCGACGCACATCGGCAGGCCGTCGGCGAGCCGCAGCCGGCGGATGTGCACGACCTCCGCGCCGGGCGAGACGGAGAGGTCCCGGGCGACCACCACCCGGGCCGGTACGACGGTGAGGTCGAGCAGCCGGGAGTCGGGGGTGAGCCGGCGGCTGCGCATGTCCTCGCTGAACGAGGTGAGCGCGAGGGACTTGGAGATGGTGGCCGGGTCGGCGACGAAGGTGCCGGAGCCCTGCGCCCGGTAGACCAGGCCCTCCTCCTCGAGCCGGCCGACGGCCTGCCGGACGGTGGCCCGGCTGACGCCGAACCGGGCGACCAGTTCCCGTTCGCTGGGCAGCGGGTCGTGCGGGCGCAGGGCGGAACCGATCTCGGCGCGCAGCGCGGTGTAGAGCGCCTCGTGCTTGAAACCGACCTTGTTGGCGACGCTCATCCCTTGACCCCACCCTCTCCGATGCCCCGGAAGAACAGCCGTTGCAGCGCGAAGAAGACGGCGAGCAACGGAACGACCGCGATCATCGTGCCAGCGGCGACGACCCGCTGGTCGTTGGTGAAGGTGCCGGAGAGGTACTGGAGGCCGACGGTGAGGGTGAAGTTGTCCGGGTTCTTCAGCACGATCAGCGGCCAGAGGAAGTCGTCCCAGGCGAACAGAAAGCTGAACACGCCGACCACCGACAGCGAGCCGCGGACGCTGGGCAGGGCGACCCGCCAGAACCGGGCCCACTCCCCCGCGCCGTCCATGGCGGCGGCCTCCTCGGTCTCCTTGGGCAGGGCGAGGAAGGCGGTCCGCATGACCAGGATGGACAGGCCGGAGACCGCGCCGGGCAGCAGCACGCCGAGCAGGGTGTCGACCAGGCCGAGGCTGCGGACGGTGAGGAAGACGTTCACCATGATCACCTCGAAGGGGACGACCAGCGAGGCGAGCACCGCGGCGAAGACCGCACCCCGGCCGCGGAACCGCATCCGGGCCAGCGCGTAGCCGGCCATCGCTCCGAAGAAGCAGTTGGTGACCACGCTGGCGACCGCGACGATCGCCGAGTTGCCGATGTAGCGCCAGACCGGGATGACCTCGGCGACCTTGCCGAAGTTGCCCAGCGTGGGGTCGGCGGGCAGCCAGGTGGTGTCCGGGCCGTAGATCGGCTCGCCGGTGCTCTTGAGCGAGGTGAGCAGCTGCCACAGGAACGGGCCGACCAGCAGCACGGTCATCAGCACCAGCAGCAGGTAGCGCAGGGTGTGACCGGCGTACCGGGCGGCGCCGCCGGTGCGCCGGGTGCGGGGTGCGGGCCTGGTCTCCTGGTGCCGCGCCGGCGCCGGGGTGGTCGCCGTGCTCATGCCTCGCTCCTCTCGCTGCGCCGGCGGGCCACCAGGGCCAGCACGGAGAGGCCGAGGGTGCCGACGAAGAGGACCAGGCTCATCGCCGAGGCGTACCCGATCTCGCCGTCGACGCCGAGGCCGACCTCGCGGATGTAGTAGACGATCGACTTGGCCTGCCCGCCGGGGCCCGCGGTGCCCGACGACATCACGTAGATCTCGGCGAAGACCTTGACGGCCGAGATGGCGGAGAGGGTGCCGACCAGCAGCATGGTGGGGCGGACGGTCGGCACGGTCACCGAGCGGAACCGGCGGATCGCGCCGGCGCCGTCGACCCGGGCCGCCTCGTGCAGCTCACCGGGGACGTTGGCGAGCGCGGCCAGGTAGATCACCATGTAGTAGCCGAGGCCCTTCCAGACGGTGACCAGCATGCAGGAGAAGAGCAGCAGGGTGGAGTCGGTGAGGAAGGGCAGCGGCTCGGCGACCACCCGCAGCTTGAGCAGGACCGCGTTGACCAGGCCGTCGGAGGAGAGCAGCCAGCTCCAGATCAGCCCGACCACGACCATCGAGGCGATGACCGGCGAGTAGAACACCGCCCGGAACGCGCCGATGCCGGGCAGCTTCGTGTGCACCAGCTGGGCCAGCAGCAGCGGCAGCAGCACCAGCGCCGGGACCACCACGACCAGGTAGAGGGCGGTGTTGCCGATCGCCCGGAAGAACTGGTCGTCCTGGGCCAGCCGGGAGAAGTTGGCCAGCCCGGTGAAGTGCCCGCCGCCGAGGGCCTGGGCGTCGGTGAAGGCGAGCACGCCGGTGTTGGCCAGCGGCCCCCAGGTCATCGCCGCGGTGACGACCAGCGCCGGGGTGAGGAAGAGCCAGGGTACGTACCATCGACGGCCGATCACGTCGGTGAGCTCCTGTCGTCAGGGGTGGTGGCGCCGCCCGGTGGTCGTCCCGGCCGGGCGGCGCCGTGCCGCGTCAGCGGGCGAGCAGCGTGTTGGCCTCGTCGACGGCCTGGTCCAGGGCGGTCTTCGGGTCGAGGTCGCCCTTGACCGCGAGCTGGACCTTGCCGATCACGGCGGCCTTGGTCCGGTCGTCCCACTGCACCGGGGTGAGGTTCTGCGCCTTGGCGATCTGCTCGGCGGAGATCTTGCGGGCCACCGAGGTGGGGTCGCTCTCGCTGACCTGGGTGAAGTACGGGTCCTTGAGCGAGTCGGCGGTGGACGGCAGGATCGTCACGATCTTGGCGAAGGCCAGCTGGTTCTCCGCGTTGCTGACGAACTTGGCGAACTCCAGCGCGGTGGCCGGGTTCTTGCTCTTCTTCGGCACCAGCAGGCCCATCACCGACATGTTGGTGGTGCCGTCGGCGCTGGCGATCTGCGGGGCGACGCCGGTGGCCTTGGCGACGGCGGGGGCGTTCTCGCCGATCACCTTGAGGAAGTTCGGGCCGGAGGGGAAGAGCGCGACCCGGCCGGCGGAGTACGCCTCGGTCTCCTTGGCGTGGTCCTGGGTCAGCCAGTCCGGCGCGATGGCCTTGCTGGTGTACAGGTCCCGCATCTTCGTCACGTAGTCGACGGCCTCGGGGGTGTTGAACGTCCACTTGCTGGCGTCGTCGTTGAGCAGCGGCACGCCCAGCTTGGCCAGGTTGGGCACGAAGCTGTTCTCCAGCGCCGGGTGCCAGCCGTAGAACTTGCCCTTGCCGGCGGTGGAGAGCTGCTTGGCCTGGGTGAGCAGTTCGTCGACGGTCTTCGGCGGGGCGGTCGCGGCCATCCCGGCCTTGGCGTAGAGGTCCTTGTTGTACATGGTGACCTCGCTGGTGAGGTACCACGGCAGGCCGTACGAGCCGGCCTGGCCGGGGACCTTGAAGGCGTCCCAGGCGCCCGGCACGTAGCTCGGCTTCACGTCGGCCGCGTTGGCCTCCATGTCGACGAAGACGCCCTGCTTCTCCAGCTTCTGGGCGAAGTTCGGGTTGAGGTTCACCACGTCCGGCAGGGTGCCCGCCTGCGCGTCGTTGGTGATCTTCTCCTGGGCGCCCTGGAACGGCAGGTCGATCCAGTTGACCTTGGTGCCGGGGTGCTTGGCCTCGAAGTCTGCGATCAGCTTGTTGATGTAGTCGTCGAAGGTCGGCTTGAGGGCCAGCGTGGCGAAGGTGATGTCACCCTTCACGTCGCCGCTGACCTTGTCGCCGGAACCGCCGCCCGCAGCGGTGTCGTCACCGCTGGACAGGCCGCAGCCGCTGAGGAAGAGCGCGGCCGCCGTCGCGACGGCTGCGAAGGCGCGGGTACGCCTCATAGGGGTCCTCCATGCGTGGGGGATGTAGGTGGTACGGACCAGTGCCGTGACTCTGGACCACGATCACTCTTCTGGTCAAGCCCTAGCAGCGAATTCACGCTGAGCGTCCCGTTTGACCACCGAACCGAGGTCTTGACTTGTCCGTACCACTGGGCACACCATGGCCCGCATGCCATCCCCCACACCGCTGCGAAGGACCGCCGTGACCGGCGCGGCCGGAGTCGTCCTGCTCGGACTGCTCACCGCCCCGGCCGCCGCCCGGGCCACCGGATCCCCCACCACCACCGGCCAACCCACCGTGGTCACCGCCGACGGCGACACCGCGGTCATCGACGCCATCGACCCCTCCTCCCGGGCCGCCGGCATGCTCGCCCTGTTCACCCCCGACGCCGGCGCCGAGACCCGCACCAACGCCTACGGCGGCGAGGCCGTGCTGCGTGCCCTCGGCGGCGGCTCCTACCAGGTGCTCAGCGTCTGCACCGTCTTCGACGCCTGCGCCAAGCCCGGCAACAACGCCATCCCGGCCGACGGCGCGGTGCTGTCGGCGTCCCCGCCCGAGACCGGCGGCACCGACGACCGGCGGTTCCTCCGCGACCAGCTGCGCGCCGGGGAGACCGTGCAGCTGCGCAACCTGCTGATCCGCCGGGCCACCAGCACCCTCGACGCCACCGACCCGACCGCCGCCAGCAACCCCGACGGGGTCGACCCGGCCAAGGGGCAGTGCTTCCCCGGCTGCCGCGGGGCGGAACAGTTGATCGCGTACACCCCGGCGGCCGGCCGGGAGCGGACCGGGACCAACGACTACGGCTTCGAGGTCACCGTCCGCGACGGGCGGGTGGTCGCCCGGCAGGGCGGCGACAGCCCGATCCCCGCCGACGGCTTCGTGCTCTCCGGGCACGGCACCCGCGGCTCCTGGCTCGACGGCAACGCGCCGCTGGGCGCGAAGGTCACCCTCGACGGCGACGCCGTCGCCGTCGACGTGGACGCGCAGAGCTACCTGCTCGGCGCGGAACGGGCCGCCGCCGCGGCCCGCGCCGCGAAGGGCGCCGCCGTCGACTCCTGCCTCGACATCGACCCCACCGCCGTGGACGCCGCGCTGGCCGACGCCACCGGGCTGCTGGAGCAGGCCCGGGCCGCCGCCACCGAACAGCCGGAGCGCGCCGCCGAGCTGGCCCGCGACGCCACCCGCCGGGCCGACGTGGCCGGCTACCGCACCCGCGAGTCCCGTCCCGTCGAGGGCCGCGGCCTGTGGGTACGCCCGATCGAGACCAGCCCCGAGCAGATCCGCGCGTCGCTGGACCGGATCGAGACCGCCGGATTCAACATGGTCTTCCTGGAGACCGTCTGGGGCGGCTACACCATCTACCCCAGCGCCGTCGCCGAGCGGGCCGGCATCCCCGCCCAGCGGCCCGAGATGCGCGGCTTCGACCCGCTGAAGGTCTGGATCGACGAGGCGCACGCCCGGGGCATCGAACTGCACGCCTGGACGCACACCTTCTTCGTCGGCATCGAGTCCGGCGGCGGTCCGGTGCTGCGGGCCCACCCCGAGTGGGCCGCCGTCGAGCGGGAGGACGTCGGCAAGGCCGGACCGCAGCCGTCCCGGATGGAACCCGGCTACTTCTGGGTCGACGCCGCCATCCCCGCCGTCCGCCAGCACGTGCTCGCCACCTACGACGAGATCCTGCGCGGCTACGACGTCGACGGTCTGCACCTGGACTACATCCGCTACCCGGTCTCCCTGCCGTACGGCGCCGACTTCTCCTACTCGGCGTACAGCCGGCAGACCTTCGCCGCCGAGCACGGCGTCGACCCGTACACGCTGAACCCGCAGTCGCCGCAGTGGCCGACCTGGAACGCCTGGCGGGAGAAGCAGATCACCACCTTCGTCGACCAGGTACGCCAGCTCCAGCGGCGGATCGCCGCCGACCGGAAGCTGTCCGCGGCCGTCTTCGCCGACCCGACCGACGGGCTGGCCAAGAAGTTCCAGAACTGGGGCGCCTGGGTCGACGCCGGCACCCTGGACTTCCTCACCGGGATGTCGTTCGGCACCTCCGCCGGCTCGGTGGGGCACGACACCGCGGTGATGCGCGAGCGGGTCGGCGACGTGCCGCTCTACACCGCCACCTACGGGCCGCTGCGCGGCTCCGCCCCGGACCTGATGCTCGACCAGGTGCAGGCGGTCAACGACGCCGACTCCGACGGCGCGGCGCTGTTCGCGTACAACCAGCTCAACGCCCGCCAGCAGGAGGCGCTGCGGGAGGGCACCTTCCGTACCCGGTCGGTGGTCCCGCACGCCGACCACCGCGCGGCCGCCCGGACCGGCGCCGCCGCGCTGCGCGCCTCGCTGGAGCGGGCCACCGCGTGCGCGCCGGCCGCGGTCACCGCCGAGGTCCGGGCCCGGCTCGCCACCGCCGAGCGGCTGCTCGCCGCCGGCCTGCCGGCGGCCTCCGTCGACGCGGCCGCCGCGCAGCTGAAGAAGGCCGCCGCCGCGGCGGCCGGCTGGGGCGCCGCGGTGCCCGCCGAGCTGACCCGGCGCACCATCCGCGACCTGCGGATGTACGCCCGCTGGGCCGCCCTGGCCTGAACGGAGGGGCCCCTTCTTGACGCCTGGCGTTCAGGGGTGACCCCTTCTTGACACCCGACGCTCAGGGGTGGCCCGCCGGAACCGGGCCGCCCCTGAGCACGGTCGTCAGCGCGCCCGGCGCTCCGGGTGGGCCCGGTTCCAGGCCCGCATCCGCTCCGGGTAGCCCGTCCGGGCCGCCTCGTAGAGCGGCACCGCGTGCCGGTGGGCGAGCTTCGCCGCCGCCCCGGGCGACCCGGTACGCCGCCGGATCCACTCCCCGTCGTGGGCGATGGCCACCACGGTGGTGTCGGTGGCGGTGGTCTCCGGTTCCAGGTAGAACTCCACCCCCTGCCGGCTGGACACGAAGTCCGCCAGCGCGGCCAGGTCGTCCCGGTCACCCTCGCGGTCCAGTTTCGTGGGGATCGTCCCGTCCGGGCGGGACCGCCGGTTGAACCAGCCCATGTCGGCTCCTCTCGCTCGGCGTACCCCCAGTGCAGCACCGGGGGCTGGCAATCCGCTGCGAGCCGGATGGGAGATCCCTGCGCCGCCGCGGCGATATCGCGCGACACCGGCCACCCGCCGCCCCTACCCTGCCCCGGTGGATCCGATCACCGCCGCCGCCCGGGACAACGCCGACTGGTGCGCCGCGGTCTGCGCCGCGCACGGCCTGACCGGCGTTGTCGACACCGACGCCTGGTCGGTGCCGCGCCGGTCTCCACCGCTCTACCCGGACGCCGTCACGCTCCGCCCGGGCGTGGATCCCGGCGCGCTGCTGGCCCGGATCGACGCCGGTCCCGGCGCGTCGGTGAAGGACAGCTTCGCCGACCTCGACCTGCACCGACACGGCTTCCGGGTGCTCTTCGCCGCCGAGTGGATCCACCGCCCGCCGGTCGACCCACCCGCCGCACCGGCGCTCACCCCGGTGACCACGGCCGCAGCGCTGGCCCGGTGGGCGGCGGCGCACGGCGGCGGCCCGGCGTTCCGGCCGGCGCTGCTGGCGGCCCCCCGCATCACCGTGCTGGCCCGGTACGCCCCCGACGGCACGGTCACCGGTGGCGCCGTGCTGACCCGAGGGCCGGTCGTCACCGGGGTGTCGAACGTCTTCGGCGAAGGCGTCTGGCCGGCGGTCTGCGGGTCCGCCTCGTCGGGCGTCGCACTGGTCGGCTACGAGTCGGGAGACGACCTGGCCGCCGCCGCCCGGGTCGGCTTCACCGCCGTCGGTCCGCTGCGGATCTGGCTCCGTGACTGACCGTCCGGCCCGCCGGCAGAGGTCGCCCGGCCCGCCGGCGGAGGTCAGCGCGCCGGGCGGCGGGTGGCCGGGACCAGCAGCAGCGCCGGCAGCAGCAGGATCGGCACCACCAGCAGGGCGCGCAGCGTACCGGTCCGGTCGCCGAGCAGGCCGAGCAGCGGCGGCCCGGCGAGGAACGCGGTGTACGCGATCGCCGCCACCACACTGACCCGGGCCGGCGCCCGGTCCTCGTCGTCGGCGGCGGCGCTCATCCCCACCGGGAAACCGAGCGAGGCGCCCAGGCCCCACATCGCCACCCCGGCCACGGCCAGCGCGCCCGAGCCGGCCAGCACCGTCACGGTCGCGCCGACCACCGCGAGCAGCATCGTCGCGAGCAGCACCGGCACCCGGCCCCACCGGTCCAGTGCGACGGTGCCGGCGGTCCGGCCGACCGTCATGCCGAGCACGAACACGCCGAACACCGCGGCCCCGGCGGCCTCGCTGAGCCCGTACCCGTCGATGAAGGCCACCGCGATCCAGTCGTTGGCGCTGCCCTCGGTGAACCCCATGATCAGCACCAGTACGCCGATGAGCAGGGTGCGCGGCTCCTTCCAGGCGGCCAGCACGCTACGCCGGCCGCTCGGCGCCGGGCCCGTGCCGGCCGGGGCCGACGGGGCGGCGGGAAGGAAGAACCGGGCACCGGCCAGCGTGCCGGCCAGCACCACCGCGGCCAGCACCGACAGGTGCACGCCGATCGGCACGCCCAGGCGGGCCGCCCCGGCGCCCAGCGCCGCCCCGGCCACCGTGCCGAGGCTCCAGGCCGCGTGGAAGCGGGGCATCACGGTACGCCCCAGCCGTCGCTCGACCACCGCCCCCTCGACGTTCATCGGCACGTCGCAGGCGCCCGAGCCGTAGCCGACGGCGAACAGGCCCACCGCCACCCCGGCCAGCGAACCGAACAGGCCGGCGGCCAGCCCGACCCCGACCAGCCCCAGGGCCAGCAGGGTGGTCGCCGCGCGTACCGTGCGGGCGGCGCCGAACCGCTGGGTGATCAGGCCGGCGGTGGGCAGGGCCAGCAGCGACCCGCACGACATGGCGAGCAGCAGCAGACCGAGGCGGCCCGGGGTGAGCGCCAGCTCCTCGCGTACCGCCGGGACCCGGGAGAACCAGGAGGCGAGCGCGAACCCGTTGAGCGCGAAGACGACGGCGACGCCGGTGCGGGCGGCGCGGACGCGGCGCGGGGTCAGCTCGGCCGGGTCGATCACCGGCGTGGTGGTGCCACTCACAGGGCCCGTTTCCCCTCCCTCAGGTCCAGGCCGGACGGGCCTGGACGGTGTCTGGGCACAATCCCACACCTGAGAGCGTTACCACTTCAAACCGGCCTCCGCCCCTTACCGCCGGGGCCGCGTCACCGGCGCATGATGCCAGGGTGGGCCGGGCGGGCGCCGGCCGACCCGACCGCGCTGGGCGTGCTGTCCGGGCCGCGCGGGCTGGGGGTCGAGGTGCCCGGGGACGTGGCGGTGGCCGGCTTCGACGACATTCCCCTCGCGGCGCTCAGCACTCCGGCGCTGACGACGGCCAGCCATCCGGTGGGCCGGATCGCCGCCGCGGCGGCCACCGCGGTCGCCGAACGGAGGACAGCCGGACCGGTCACCACCTTCCCGTCGACGCTGGTCCCCAGGGAGAGCGCCTGATCGCCGGTTAACCCCTGGTGGACGGGGTAGACGCCCGGGACGGCCGCCTGCCCGAGGAGAAGCCCGACGTGTCCGAGCCCGCGCCACCGCACCGGCAACCGGAGGAGAACCCCCGGCACGGGCGGCTGACCGCCCGCCCGGTGCCGCCGGTGACCACGGGCGGTTCGGGCCGCACGCCGCTGACCGGCCCGGACGGCGAGGCGCTGGGGCTGGCGTACGCGCCCGCCGGCACCGCCGGGCGGCCGCTGCGGCTGGTGCTGCTGCTGCACGGCGCCGGGGGCACCGCCGAGCAGGGCCTGGACCTGCTGTTGCCGCTGGCCGACCGGCACCGGCTGCTGCTGGTCGCGCCGCAGGCGGTGGCCAGCAGCTGGGACCTCGTCGTGGAGGGCTTCGGCCCGGACGTACGCCGGATCGACCTGCTGATGGCCGCCGCGTTCCAGGCCTGGCCGGTGGAGTGCGTGGTCGCCGGTGGCTTCTCCGACGGCGCGTCGTACGCGCTCAGCCTCGGCCTGACCAACGGTGACCTGTTCGCCGCGGTGCTGGCCTTCTCCCCCGGTTTCGCCGCGCCGATGGTGACCCACGGCCGGCCCCGGGTCTTCGTCTCGCACGGCACCGGTGACCAGGTGCTGCCGGTGGACGTGTGCAGCCGTCGGCTGGTGCCGCGACTGAACACGCTCGGCTACCAGGTCGACTATCACGAGTTCGACGGGGGGCACGAGGTGCCGACGCCGATCCGGCAGCACGCGGTGGAGTGGCTCTCCAGCGTCGCCGGCCGGCGCACCCGGCTGCGCTGAGCCGGCCGTCACCGCGCCGGTCAGCGCACCGGCAGGCCGATCGCCTCGTCGACCCGGTCCAGCACGGCCGCGTCGTCGTCGCCGCGTACCCCGCGCAGCAGGTCGATGGCGGTGGCCCGGACCTGACCGATGACCATCGCCAGCGGCAGGGTCGGGCCCGGGGCGTAGAGCCGCCCGGCGGTGCGTACCGCGGTCAGCGCGGCGTCCTCCGCGGCGGCGGCGTGCCGGTCCGCGACCTCGGCCGGGCCGGTCAGGTCGGCGGCGAAGGCCGCGCCGCCGGCGCGGACGGCCTCGGCCAGCGAGCGGACCGCCGTGCCCAGGTCGGCGGGGACCGGGGACGGCTGCCGGGTCAGGGTCACCCCGGCCCGGGCCAGCACCCGGACGTTGCGCACCACGTAGTCGATCTGCCGGATGGAGGCGTCCACCGAGCGCAGCCGGCCGATGTCCCGGCGGCGGCGGACGTGCAGCCGCAGCGCCTCGCCGGCGGCGAGCACCGCGTCCCGCAGTCGCTGCACCGTCGCGTCGGCCCGGCGGGCCCGGTCCAGGGCGGCGAGCGCGGCGGTCTCGTCGGCGCGGTCCAACGCTCCGGCGACCTCCTCCAGCAGGTCCCCGATCTCGGCGAAGGTCTGTCGGAGCTGGCCGACCAGCGGGGCCAGCGGCCGGCGGGCGTCGACGAGCTGGCTGGCGGCCAGCGCCACCGCGCCGCCGATCAGGGCGTCGACGAACCGGAACGGCACCAGCGACTCCGTCGGCGGCGAGACCACCACCAGGTAGAGCGCGGAGACGGCGGCCTGCACCACCGAGACGGTGCTCGCCCCGATCGCCACCGCCAGGGCCACGGTGAGCAGGATGACGGTGAACACCGTCCAGGTCGTCCGTGGTCCGAGGGCCTGCACCACCAGGTCGGCGACGAGCACCCCGGCGGCCACCCCGAGGACCACCTCCACGGCCCGCCGCATCCGCTGGCCCCGGGCCTGGCCGAGGACGATCAGCGCGGCGGCCGGCGCGAAGAACGGCTGCGGGTGGCCGACCAGGCGGGTGGCGAGCAGCCACGCGATCGTCGCGGCCAGGGTCGCCTCGACCACCGGCAGCCAGCCGGCGCGCAGCCGCCGCAGGGCCGTACGCAGCCAACTCCACCGCGCCATCGCCGCATCCTCCCGGGTTGATCGACCCACCCAGGGTGCTCCTCGACGGCCCCGGACGCCAGCGCGACGGCCCGGTCAGACACCGGTGAAGCCGCGCAACGCCGCGCGTACGGCGGCGCGCAGGTCGTACCGGCTCTGCGGGCTGCCCGGCGGCGGGGCGTCCAGGGCGCCCGCGCCGACCAGCCGGTCGAAGAGCAGCCCGTCGACGAACGCGACGAACTGGTCGCCCTGCCGTCGGGGATCCGGCGCACCGGCCCGGGAGAGCAGGTCCCGGGCCTGCACGCGGAGCACCGTGCCGTGGTCGAGGATGCGGCGCAGGTCCGGCCGGTGCACCGCTTCGAGCAGGCAGGCGTACCGGGCGAGGGTGCGGTCGCGGCCGACGGTCAGCCAGCGGTCGAGGACCCCGGCGATCCCGGCGGCGAGCCGGTCGAGGTCGGCGGCGCCGAGCCGGTCCGGGAGTTCGGTGGCCCGCGGGTCGGCGGGGAGTTCCTCGGCGGCGATGTCGGCCCGGTCCAGGTCGGCCAGCCGCTGCACCACCGCCTCGATGAGCGCCTGCCGGGTGCGCAGGTAGGCCGAGGTGGTGCCGAGCGGCGCGCCGGCGCGGGCGTCGACGGCGCGGTGGGTCAGCGCCCGCATCCCACCCTCGGCGAGCAGGGCGATCGCGGCGTCGGCGAGCGCCGCCGTCCGGGCCGTCCGACCGGTGCCCCCTGTTCTTGGTGCCACGGCGCTAGTATGGCCTTCTACAGGTGTAGAAGGACCCGGGGATGGTGCCATGGCGACCGGACGGGCGATCGTGGTCGGTGGCGGCATCGGGGGTCTCGGCGCGGCGCTGGCGCTGCTGCGCCACGGCTGGCAGGTCACCGTGCTGGAGCGGGCCGCCGAGGCGCAGGAGATCGGCGCCGGGCTCTCCCTGATGGCCAACGGCCTGCGCGCCCTCGACGCGCTCGGGGTCGGCGCCGCCGTGCGCTCCCACGGCCGGTCCGGTCCCGCCGGTGGCCTGCGCGACCGGACCGGACGGTGGCTGTCCCGGGTTCCCGGGGCGGAGCTGGAACGGACGTTGGGCACCGGCGCGGTCGGCATCCACCGGGCCGAACTGCACGCCGTCCTGCGTGCCACGCTGCCGGCCGACGCGCTGGTCACCGACGCGCGGGTCACCGACGTCGACCCGGACGCCGGCGAGGTGCACTACCGCGCCGCCGACACCGTCCGGGGTGACCTGGTGGTCGGCGCCGACGGCCTGCGCAGCGTGCTGCGCGCCCGGCTGTGGCCGGACCTTCCGCCCCCGGTGTACGCCGGCTCCACCACCTGGCGGGCCGTGCTGGCCTGGCCACACCCGCTGCCGACGGCGGTCACCTGGGATCCGGGTGCCGAGTTCGGCATCGTGCCGATGGACGACGGGCGGGTCTACTGGTACGCCGCCGTGACCGCCCCGCCCGGCGGACACGAGCCGGACGAGCGAGGCGCCGTGCTGGACCGGTTCGGGTCCTGGCACGAACCGATCCCGTCGCTGGTCGCCGCCACCCCACCGGAGGCCGTGCTGAGGCACGACATCCACCACCTCGCCACGCCACTGCCGTCGTACGTCCGGAGGCGGGTGGCGCTGCTCGGCGACGCGGCCCACGCGATGACCCCGTACCTGGGGCAGGGCGCCCAACTGGCGTTGGAGGACGCGGTGACGCTGGGCGCGGCGTGCGCCGCCGGACCGGCCGACCTGCCGGCCGCGCTGGCCGCCTACGACCGGCAGCGACGACCGCGTACCCAGGAGGTGGCCCGCGCGTCGCTGCGCGCCGGCCGGTACGGCCAGCAGCTGCGCAACCCCGTCGCCGTGGCGGCCCGCGACACCCTCCTGCGGCTCACCCCGGCCCGGATGGCGCTGCGGGCGATGGCCCGGTACGCGGACTGGACACCTCCGACAGCCTGATCCACCACCGCGCGACCGGTCCGCGGGACCACGGCAGCCGGCCCGGCCTGGCAGCATGACCGGCGAGGGCGCTCCGATCGGGTGCGGCCCTGGCACGGGAGGCCGCGATGGAACCCACCCACGACGACGACCGGTACGACCGCACGATCGCCCGCTGGCGGGCCGCCGCGGAGCGGGCCGACGTCGCCGAGGCGGTGCGCTGCCTGGCCCCCGACGTCGAGGTGATCTCCCCGCTGACCGCCCGGTTCCGCTTCCACGGCCCGGCCCAGGTGGGCGACATGCTGGCCGCCGCCTACGAGGTGATCGACGGCATCCGCTTCCACACCGCCGTCGGCGCCGGCGACACCCGGGCGCTGTTGTTCCACGGCACGGTCGACGGCCAGCAGGTCGAGGAGGCGCAGCTGATCCGGTTGGACGCCGCCGGGCTGATCCGGGAGCTAACCCTCTTCGGCCGGCCGCTGCCGGCGCTCACCGCGGTGATGCGGCGGCTCGGGCCGCCCCTGCTGCGCCGGCAGGGCCGCCCCGGGCTCGCCCGGTTCGTGGCCGTGGCCACCCGGCCGCTGGCCACGATGACCCGGGTCGGCGACCGGCGGGTGGTGCCGTTGGGCGACCCGGCGCGAGGCCGCCGGGCGGGCTGACCGGCCCGCGAGACGGGCCCCCCGGCCCTGCCGCCACCTGCGCTCCCGCGGTCCGATGGAGGGGCGGTCGGCAGAGGGAGGGTCACGATGGACACCAGCAGCGCCGGTGGGCTCACCGGCCGGCACCGGCGGTGGATGTACCGGGGCGGCCGGCCGAACTGGCTCGCCCGGTTGATGAACCGGTTCGCCGCCCGGCAGTTCTCGGTCGGGCTGGCACCGCCGAACTGGATGACACTGGAGGTGCCCGGCCGCCGCACCGGCCGGACCGTCGAGGTTCCCGTGGTTGTCGCGGACCACGAGGGCGAGCAGTTCCTGGTCTCGATGCTCGGCGAGGACGCGAACTGGGTCCGCAACGTGCGGGCCGCCGGTGGCCGGGCGGTGCTGCGGCACGGCCGCCGGGAGCAGGTCCGCCTCGACGAGGTGCCGGTCGCCCAGCGGGCCCCGATCCTGCGGCGCTACCTCGCCCTCGCCCCGGGTGCCCGGGCACACCTGCCGGTGGACCGGCACGCCCCGGTCACCGAGTTCGCGGCGATCGCCGCCCGCTTCCCGGTCTTCCGGATCACCCCGGACCCGAGGCCGCCCGACCCGCCGGCCGGCGGCGCGGAGGCACACTGACGGTCAGCCTGGAGGTGATCCCCGTGGTCTTCGGCATCCTCAGCGCGGTCGTGCACGTCCTGGCCGGCGCCCTGCTCGGCGCGGCGGCCGGTGGCGGGCCGGGGCTGGCGGTGGGCGCCGTCGCCGGGCTGCTGCTCGGCGTGCCCTTCGGCTGGGCGGTGGCCACCACCGGCGCGTACCGGCCGGACGTGCGGGGCGTGCTGCTCTTCGCCGTCGACCACACCTGGAGCCTGCCGAACACCGTGCTCGGCGCCGCGTTCCTCACCGGGCACCTGACCGCCGGTCACCGGCTGGACCGGAACACCTGCCGGCACCGGGGGCGGATCAACCTGGTCGAGGGCGTCTGGCCCCGGTACGCCACCACCCTCGGCACGGTCTGCGCGGGCGCGTCACCCGGCACCCAGCGGCACGAGGACGTGCACGTCCTCCAGGCCCGGCTGCTCGGCCCGCTCTACCTGCCGCTGGTGGCCGCGAACTGGGTGCTGTTCACCGTCGTCCCGGTCTGGCTGCTCTGGCACGACCACGCCAACGCCCCGATCGACCGGTTCCGCCGGTACTTCGAGGTGGGCGTCTATCCGCACACCTGGCACGAGGCCATCGCGTACCGGGTGCAGGGCCGGCCACCGCAGTGACGCCCGCGGCGGGCACGAACCAGACCGGGGTCGGACGCGGGGAGCCGTCGCGCCGTAACGTGCACAACCGCGACGGAAGGAGACGACCATGGGTGACGAGCTGACCGACATCCTGGACGCGGCGGCGGACGGGCACTTTCCCCCACCGGACGGCGGGGTCAGCGTGGTCCCGCAGCCGAGCCGCCGCGACGCCGGAGTGGTCGCCTTCACCGCCCACGCCGTGGTCTTCACCGACGAGGACCCGCGGTGGGTCCACCACACCCTGGCCGGTCTCGCCTGCGATCCGCTGGCGGCCGCGATGAATCCGGTCTTCCTGGGCGCCCTGCTCGAGCGCACCCGGCGGTCGATGGACACGATCGATCTCCTGACCGTCGCCGCCCCGCTCGCCGGTCCGCCGCCGCTGGAGTTGACCGAGCTGACCGACGCTGATCATCCGCGGGTGGCCCGAGCACGTCGGCGGCGTTCCGACGTCCGGGTCTGGGCGGCCGACGGTGGAGTCGTCGTTCTCGGCCGAGGCGTCGCGGACCGTTGGGAGACCGCGATCGAGGTCGACGAGGCATGCCGACACCGGGGGCTGGGACGGGCACTGGCGACGGCCGCTCGGCACCTGGTGCCCGACGGTCAGCCGGTCTGGGCCCAGCAGGCCGCCGGCAACGCGCGCAGCGTACGCGCCTTCCAGGCGGCCGGGTTCCGCCCGGTGGGAGCCGAGGCGCTCCTGCTCGAGAGGTAGGCGGCACGGTCAGCGCCGCCCGCCGGCACCCCGCTCGCGGCGGGCGACCCACCGGGCCCTGCCGACCCGGAGCAGCACCACCACGACCACCAGCGCCAGCAACGCCTCGCCGCCGAGGCCGAGCCGCCCCTCCACCAGCCGGTAAGACGCCCCCGCCAGGTAGCCGAGCACGCTCACCGCCACCGCCCAGAGCGCGCCGCCGGCGAGGTTGGCCAGGGTGAACGCCCGCCGGGGGATGCCACTGAGCCCGGCCAGGCCCGGGACCAGCGCCCGCAGCGCCGCCGCCCACCGCCCCACCACCACCGCCAGCGCGCCCCGGCGCCGGACCAGGTCGAGTGCGCGGGCCAGCTCGTCGGAGCGGACGAACCGGCGTGGGGTCCGGTCCAGCAGGCGGCGACCGTAGCGGCGGCCCACCAGATAGCCGACCTGGTCGCCAAGGACCGCCCCGGCCAGCGCGGCGAGCACCACCGCCACCAGCGGCAGCCGCCCCTCGTGGGCGTACACCCCGCCGAGCAGCACGGCGATCTCGCCGGGCACCAGCAGCCCGAGGAAGGTCGACGCCTCCAGCGCCGGCAGCAGGAAGACCAGCAGGAGGACCAGCGCGGGCGGCAGCCCGAGCAGCAACTCCCACACGCGGTCCATCCGTCGATTCTGCGCCCCACCGCCCGCCCGCGACGCGCCGTCGGGCCCGTCCCGACGCCGGGCGCGTGAGGTCACACCCGGGTGGGCGTTCGAACTGGTCGGGCAGTGGGGACAATGGGTGCCGCGGGTGCCGGCACGGAGGCGTACCCCCGGGTGACGAGGACGGAAGGGTGGCCGCCAGTGACCGGTGGGACGGGCGACGACGCGACGGGGCGGGCCGCCCTCGCACGGCTCTTCCCCGGCGACGACCCGACCAGCGCGGCGCACCGGGCGGTCGACTGGTCCGCCACGCCGTTGGGGCCGGTCGACACCTGGCCGGCCGAGCTGCGGGCGGCGATCCGCACGGTGCTTCCGTCGACCATCCCCATGCTGGTCTGGTGGGGTCCGCAGCTGGTGCAGCTCTTCAACCACGCCTACACCCCGATACTCGGCGACAAGTACCCGGCCGGCATCGGGCAGCCCGCCGCGGAGTGCTGGCCGGACGTGTGGGACGCGATGGGCCCGCTGGCCGACGGGGTGCTGGCCGGGGCGGGGTCGGCGCACGGCGAGAGCACCATGCTCTACATGTACCGGCGCGGGTACTGGGAGGAGACGTACTGGACGTTCTCCTACAGCCCGATCGACGACGACTCGGGGGCGGTGGCCGGGATCTTCGTGGCCACCTCCGACGTGACCGGCCGGGTGGTCGGTGACCGGCGGCTGGCGTTGCTCCGCGAGCTGGGTGACCTCTCCATCGCCGAGGCCGACACGGCCGGCGACGCCGCCCGGGCCGCGGCCCGGGTGCTGGCCGGCGACGGCGCGGACCTGCTGTTCGGCCAGATCTACCTGTACGACCACCTGTTCGCCGCCACCGGCGAGGAGGAGCAGAGCGGGTCGCCCGGCGAGCTGACCCTGGTCGCCTCGTTCGGCGACGCCGTGCCCGACGGGCTGGCCGAGGCGCACCGGCGGCCCGAGGTGCTCGAGGCGCTGCGCACCGGCCTGCCGACCCGGATCACCGGCCTGGGTGAGCTGCTGCCGGAGAACCGACGGCCCGAGCAGCTGACCGGCCCGCCGACGGTGGTCGACGCGGTGGTGCTGCCGCTGCTGGCCACCGGGCGCAGCCGCACGGTGGGGGTGCTGGTGCTGGGGGTGAGCCCCTACCTGCCGCTGGACGAGCCGTACCGGCACTTCGTCGCGCTGGTCGGCAGCCGGGTCTCCACGGCGCTGACCGACGTGCTGGCGTACGAGGCGCAGCGGCGGCGGGCGGTGGCCCTGGCCGAGCTGGACCGGGCCAAGACCGAGTTCTTCACCGACGTCAGCCACGAGCTGCGCACCCCGCTGACCCTGATCAGCGGCCCGGTGCAGGAGAGCCTGGCCGACGAGCGGGACCCGCTGCCGGCGGTGCAGCGGGAGCGGCTGGAGCTGGTCCGCCGCAACGTGGGACGGCTGCGCCGGCTGGTCAACGACATGCTGGACTTCGCCCGGATCGAGGGCGGCCGGCTGGACCCGGAGCGCACCCCGACCGACCTGGCGGCGCTCACCACCGGCGTCGCCGAGTCGTTCGACCACGCCGTACGCCAGGCCGGGCTGACCTACCGGGTGGACGTCGCCCCGCTGCCCCGCACCGGCCACGTCGACCGGGACATGTGGGAGAAGGTGCTCACCAACCTGCTCTCCAACGCCTTGAAATACACGCTGCACGGCGGGATCGAGGTGCGGCTGCGCGGTGACGCCGAGCAGGTCACCTTGACGGTCAGCGACACCGGGATCGGCATTCCCGCCGACCAGCAGCCCCTGCTGTTCCACCGCTTCCACCGGGTACTCGGGGCGGTCGGCCGCTCCGGCGAGGGCACCGGCATCGGGTTGGCCCTGGTCCAGCAGCTGGTCCGGCTGCACGGCGGGACGGTGGCGGTGCGCTCGGTGGAGGGCGAGGGGTCCACGTTCACCGTCCGGCTGCCGTACGGCGAACCGAGCGGCGAGCCGGCGCTGGTGGCGGACGTGCCGCGGCGGCCGGACCTGGCGGCGTACCCGGAGCTGGCTGCCGGCACCCCGACGCCGGGTGGCGGGTTCGGCGCGGCCCCGGTCGCTCATCCCCGGGACACGCCCACGGTGCTGGTGGTGGAGGACAACGCGGACCTGCGGTCGTTCCTGACCGGCCTGCTGGCTCCGCACTACCGGGTGCGGACGGCGGTCGACGGGCGCGACGGCCTGGCCTCGGTGCTCGCCGACCCGCCGGACCTCGTGCTGACCGACATGATGATGCCCCGGCTGGACGGGACGGGGCTGCTGCGGGAGCTGCGCGGGGACCGGCGCACCGCGGGCCTGCCGGTGCTCGTGCTCTCGGCGCGGGCGGGTGAGGAGGCGGCGGTCGAGGGGTTGCGCGCCGGCGCGGACGACTACCTGGCCAAGCCCTTCTCCTCGGAGGAGCTGCTGGCCCGGGTGCGGGCGCACCTGGAGCTGTCCCGGCTGCGCAGCCACGAGGCGACCTGGCGGGCGGCGCTGATCGACTCGTTGCAGGACGCGTTCGCGGTGGTGGAGCGGGACGGCACCCTGGTGGAGGCGAACGACGCGTTCTTCCGGCTGATCGGGTCGGAGCGGATCGAGCTGCCGGCGCCGACCCTGCGGTGGTGGCCGGACGCCGAGTCGGAGCCGGCGGAGCACCACCGGATCGTGGCCGCCTTCGCCGACGCGCTGCGGGTGGGCAGCGGCCGAGTGACGCTGCCGATGCGGCACACCGACGGGCACCGGATCTGGGTGGAGGCGGTCTACAACTCGGTCCGCGAGCCGCGCACCGACCGCCGGCTCTACGTGGCCACCCTGCGGGACGTCACCACCGAGGTCGGTGCGGCGGCCCGCAGCGAGGCGCTGGCCACGCTGGCCTCCCGGCTCGCCGGGGCGTCGGACATCGCCGAGGTGCTGGACGCGGGGCTCGGTGAGCTGTGCGAGGTGGTCCGCGGCGCGCGCGGGGTGGCGCTCGCGCTGGACGGCGCCGGGGCGCCGGTGGTGGTGGAGGCCGGGATCAACCTCTCAGCCCGGGTCCGTGACGTGCTCGCCGGGCTGCGGCCGGACGGCGAGCCGCACCTCGAGCGGGACGCCGGGGGCCGGTTGACCGGCGTGGGCGCGCGGATCGAGCCGGGCGCCGAGGGCGGGGTGTGGCTGGAGGTGGACCCGCCGCGCCCGGTGACCGCGGTGGACCTGCCGCTGCTGCGGCAGCTCTGTGCCGCGCTGGCGCAGGCGCTGGTGCGGGCCCGGGCGTACGAGACGCAGCGGGCGGTGGCGCTGGCCATGCAGCGGGCGATGCTGGGGCCGGTGCAGCTGCCGACCGGGTTCGCGGTCCGCTACGAGCCGGCGGTGCGCCCGCTGGAGGTGGGCGGGGACTGGTACGACGTGGTGCCGCTGCCGGGTGACCTGGTCGGTGTGGTGGTCGGCGACTGCGTCGGCCGGGGCCTGCCCGCGGCGACGGTGATGGGTCAGCTGCGCAACGCCTGCCGGGCCCTGTTGTTGCAGGCCAAGAGCCCGGCGGAAGTGCTCGGGGCGCTGGACGACTTCGCCCGGATGGTGCCGGGCGGCGGCAACACCACGGTGTTCTGCGCGATCGTCGACCGGTCGGTGGGGGTGCTGCGCTACTCGTGCGCCGGACATCCGCCGGGCGTGTTGATGCATCCGGACGGCAGCCACGAGCTGCTGGACCGGGCGGGCTCGGTGCCGCTGGCCAGCGTGGCGGTGAGCGGCCGGCCGGAGGCCGGCGCGCAGCTGCGGGCCGGGTCGACGCTGCTGCTCTACACCGACGGGCTGGTGGAGCGGCGGCGGGAGCTGATCGACGCGGGCATCTCCCGGGCGGTGGACACCCTGACCGTCGGGCGCGGCCTGCCGGAGGGGCAGCTGGTCGACCGGCTCTGCCGGGACCTGCTGCCGGAGGTACGCGACGACGACGTGGCGGTGCTGGTCTACCGGCACCGGGAGCCGGTGGCGTTCCTTGCCACGCTGGCCGCCGAGCCGGCGCAGCTGCACCCCACCCGGGAGGCGCTGCGCGACTGGCTGGCCGAGCTGGGGGTGGGTGAGTCGGACGCGGAGGCGGTGCTGATCGCGGTGGGTGAGGCGTGCGCCAACGCGATCGAGCACGGCTACCGGTTCGCCCCGGGCGGCACCACGACGGTGCGGGGGCGGCTGCGCGCCGACCGGCTGGAGATCGAGGTGACCGACACCGGCGGGTGGCGGGAGACGGCGGCGAGCGGGTTCGACCGGGGCCGCGGGCGGCTGATCATGGCCCGGCTGATGGACGAGGCCCGGGTCGAGGGCTCGGCGACGGGCACCACGGTCCGGCTGGTGAAGCGGGTCTCCGGCGGTTCCTGAGCCGGGGTGGTGTCGTGCCGGTGACGGCGGGGTCCCGGTCGGTAGTGAAGATCCGCTATAAGTGATCCATGACGTTCCCCGCGTACCTCGCGACCATGCCGATGCACGCGATCACCGAGATCCACGGGGAGCCGGGGTTGCTGGAACGGTTCCGGATGGAGATCGACGCGTTCGGGCCGGCCGCCCGGGAGCGGCTCACCGAGGCCCTCGACCTCGCCGCCGAGCTGCACCGCGACGACCGGCGGGTGCGCGAGCCGTACCTGAACCACCTGCTGCGGGTGGCGATCCGGATGATGCACCACTACCAGGTGCGCGACGTGGACGTGATCGTCGCCGGGCTGCTGCACGACGCGGTGGAGGACCACCCGGCCGAGCTGGCCGGCCCGGGCGCCGACGGCGACCTGCCCGGGGCCGCGCTGGCCACGCTCGCGGCCCGGTTCGGCCCGCGGGTGGCGGGCCTGGTCGCCGCGGTCACCAATCCCGCGTACGACCCGGACCGGGACCGGCACGAGCAGTACCGGGAGCACGTGGCGGCCAGTCTGGACGCCGACCCCTGGGCGCGGGTCATCAAGGTCTCCGACTTCACCGACAACGGGGTCGGGGTGATCCACACCCTGGGCCCGAAGGTGACCCGGTTGGCGGCGAAGTACCGGCCGCTGGTGCCGGTCTTCCGGGAGCTGATCGGGCGGCCGGACACCCCGCTGTCGGCGCCGGTGAAGCGGCACATCTTCGGTCAGTTGGACCTGGCCGAGGAGCGGTTCGCCGCGATCCTCGACCAGCCCGGCTGAGCGGAGGCCCCCACCGCCCGGTGCGGGTGGGCGGGCCGTCGGCCCACCCACCCGCCGGGTGTCACTGGGCGAACGCCTGGAACTCGGCGATCCGTACGTTGTTCGCCTGCTGGCTGGCCGTGGCGCAGTCGGTCGACGCCCGCGGGTCGGCGTCCTGCTCACCGGCGTAGTCGGGCGCGCCGGTGCACTGGTTGGTCAGCACCTCGACCCGCAGGTGCGTCGCCTTGGTACGCGGGATGTCGAACGACCGGATGATCAGCTCCGGCGCCCGGGGCCGCGGCTTCACCGACGGGAAGGCGTCCGCCGGGCTGGTCCAGACCGGCCGGAAGTCCGCGGCGTCGGCGCAGGTGACGTCCCCCTTCGCCTCGCACCCCCAGACCCGGAACTGGCGCAGCGCCGAGAACCGGCTCTGGGTGCCGGTGTCGGCGTCCCCGGCGACCGGCGGCCGCAGCATCGCCGAAACCTGCACCCGACGTACCTGCTGCGTGCCGCCGGCCAGATCGACGGTGACCTGCCGGCCGGCGACCGGCCCGCCCAGCGACGCCCAGTTGGTCGCCTCGTCGTCGTCGGTCAGCTTCGCCAGGTTGATCCCGTCGCCCGTGGCGACGGCACCGTTCGAGGTCGAGGCGAGGTTGGCCCACATCCGCACCGGCAGGTCGCGGACCTGGCCGGCCCGGACGGTGACCGGGCCGACCCGGACGTGCCCGTGGCCGGGGGCCCGGACCACGAACTCGTACGTGCCGGGGACCAGGCGCACCTGGTCGGGCAGCGCGGTCGCCGGGTCGGTGTCGGCCACCGGCACGGCCCGGGCCTGGTAGCGACCGACGAACAGCTGCGCGCCGGGGACCGGCGCGTCGTCGTCGACCGGCTTGAGGGTCAGCGTCGCCTCGTCGGCGTACGGGGAGGCGAAGCTGGGGGTCGGGTTCGGGTCGGCGTTGCCGGTGCTGGCTGCCGCCTCACCCAGTCCGCGCTTGGCGAAGGCGTTCCAGAGCAGGTCCTGGTCGGCCCCGCCGAAGCGGATCCGGTCGGCGGCGAGCATCGCGTCCCGCGCGTCGACCATGCTGACCTGGCTGACTCCCATCAGCAGGAAGGAGTCGAAGACCAGCTGGATCCAGCGCCGGTTGCCGGCACAGGCGTCGACCGGGGTCTGCCCGTTGGCGCAGGACTTCTGCAGCGCGGCGTCGCCGGCGCCGTACCGGGCCATCATGGCGGCGCGGATGTCGGTGTTGGTGGCGCTCCACACCTCGCCGGAGGCGTGCACCTGGAGGCCGACGAAGTCGTAGTCGACGCTGCTGTAGTTGAGCGGGCTGTCGCTCATGTTGTAGTTGCGGATGCCGGCCTTCGGGTCGCCGGTGGTGTACTCGCCGATGGTGAAGCCGCGCTCGCCGGCCGGGGCGTACCCGTGCTCGTAGAGGTACTCCATGGCCAGCTGGTCCGACCAGCTCTCGCTCATCCCCTGCGGGGAGCTGACCCCGGCGTTCGGGCCGGCGATCATGCGGTTGGTGACGGCGTGGCCGTACTCGTGGGCGATCACCGACATGTCGAAGTCACCGTCGACGCAGGGCGCGTAGAAGGAACCGGCGATCGGCTGCCACAGGTACATGTTGGTGATCGGCGCGACGCCGTCCGGCGGGGTGATCTGGTTGGCGTTGTCCCGGGCGGCGAAGGTGGGCGGGCCGCCGCTGACCCCGCCGGCCTGCGCGTTGCCCTGCTCCCGGTCGGCGCCGAGGCCGGGCCGGCCGAAGTTGTCCTGCTGGAGGTTCCAGGCGGCCTCGGTGAAGCCGAGGTGGTACGTCCAGTCGTGCATCCGGTTGTGCATGGCGAACAGGTTGGCCCGGGCCGCGTCGATGTCGTTGGCCTGCGGCGAGGTGAAGGTGTCCGGGTGGCACTTCTGCTCGTACCACTGGTTGGTCCACGGGTAGGTGTAGTTCCGGTCGGCGCGCGGGGTGGCCGTCTCGGTGCCCACGCTGAACGGGTCGTTGCTGAACCAGTTCTGCACCGCGACGGCGTTGTTGCCGCTGGTGGTGTGGGTGGACTGCCCGGTGGCCGGGTCGACGTCCCAGGCCAGCGGGGAGGCGGCGGTACCGACCACCTCGGCGCAGCCGGCGCCGGCCTGGAAGCACCAGCGGGCCCGGGTGTCGGCCGAGGAGTGGTCGGTGCGCGGCGAGTTGGGGAAGGCGTCCCACTGGGGATTGTCCGCCTCGTGGTCGACCAGGTCCTGGCGGACCAGGACGGAGCCGTCGCGGGCGTCCACGTAGGTGGAGTAGGCGGCCGGTTCCGCACCGGTCAGGTCCGCGCCGAGCACCACCTCGTACGCGGCGCGGGCCCCCCGGTCCACGGTGGGCACGGCGACCAGCGCGGTACGCAGCACCGTCGCGCCGGTCAGGCCGGAGTCGGCGATCGCCCGCTGCCGGGCCTGCCCGGCGGTGAGGGTGGCCGGCTGGGGAGCCGCGGCGTCCCGGGCGAGGGAGGAGCTGACGTGCCAGACCGCGCCGTCGCGGACGCCGACGGCGATGATGCCGTCCACCGCGGCGGGCAGGTCACCGAAGCGCTGGCGCAGCACCACGGTGGCGCCCTGCCCCATCGGCGCCACGGTCAGCGTCTCCAGCGCATCCGCACCGGCCTCGGTCAGCCCGAGCAGGTCACGGTTGGCCGCCACGTACGCCCGGGCGGTCTCCTCGGGGGCGGTCGGCAGCCCGGTGGCCAGCGGCCGGCCGGTCGAGGCCAGCGTGGCCGGGGTGCCGAAGTCGGTCCAGCGGGCCCGCGCGCCGGCCTGCGCGGCGCGGTCGCGTTGCCCGCTGGTGGGGTCGACCCGGCCGGGGCGGTTGTCCCGGCTGCCGGTGCCGGTCCGGTCGCCGGGCAAGTGGCCGGGCCCGGCCTGGGTCGCGGTCGGGTTGTCCTGGTCGGGTGGAGCCGCCTGGCCGGTGCTGCCGGCGGTCAGGACCAGCCCGGCCGCCAGCAGCAGCGCGGTGGTCCCCGCGAACGCACGGGATGGGGTGCGCACGGTCCCTCCTGTCGTCGAACGGCGATGTCCGTCCCCGCCATCCGACCAGCCGTTCCGCCCGTCACGGCATGGGCCGAACATCCACTAATTTCCCCGCGTCAATGAAATGGCTCCACATCGGAGACCGCGCCCGGCACCGTGCGCCGCCGCGACCGCCGCCGGTGCGGCAGAATCGGCCGCGTGCGGCCGGCGACCATCCTCGCGGCGCTCGCCGACCTGGCCCCGGCCGGCGCCGAGCGGATCCTCGACGTGTCCGGCACCGGGCGCCCGCTGATCTGGCTGCCCGACCCCGACCGGGCGCCCCGCGACGCCCGCACCGACCGGCTGGCCGCCCTGGACGCCCTGCACCGCGACGAGCGGATCCTGCGCCGCGGCCTGGCCTTCGTCGTCGGGACCGTGCCGACCGACGCGGGCACCCGGCGGGTGCGCGCTCCGCTGCTGGCCCAGCCGGTGCGGCTGGAACGCACGCTGCGCGGCTACCGGGTGTCGCCGGCCGGCGACCTGGAGCTGAGCCCGCTGGTCTCCGACCGGGACCTGGCGGCCCGGCTGGAGGCCGCGCCGGGCCTGGCGGAGCCGGGCTGGCTGGGCGCGCCCGGCACGGCCGCCTGGCTGCGGACCGCGGCGCAGGCCGCCGGGCTGGCCGTGGCCGAGGTGGCGGCCCGGGCGCCGGGCCGGGTCGACGACACGACGCTGACCGGGCTCGCGGTGGCCGGCCTGTTCGTCAGCCGCGACGTGGTGGCCGGTGGGCTGCGCGACACCCTGCTGAGCTGGGCGGGCCGCCCCGGGCTCGGCGACACCGCGCTGGCCCGGGTGTACGCCGACTCCCCCACCCCGCCCGCGCCGGCCGGCCCCGCCGACGCCGGTCCCACCGAACCCCGGGCGCGGGCCGACGGCGACGCGCTGCTGTCGCCGCTGCCGTTGAACGCCGCCCAGCGGGACGTGGTGCGCCGGACGAGGTCCGAGCCGGTGGTGGTGGTCTCCGGGCCACCCGGCACCGGCAAGAGCCACACCCTGGTCGCCGCCGCGCTGGACGTGGTGGACCGGGGCGGGTCGGTGCTGGTGGCGACCCGCTCGGTGCATGCCGCGGACGTCCTCGGTGAGCTGCTGCGCCGCCGGCCCGGGCCGGCGCCGGTGCTCTTCGGCGACGCCGAGCGCCGGGAGACCATCGCCGTCGAGCTGGCCGGTGGGGCGCCCGCGGGCGCGGACGACGCGCAACTTCGCGCCGCCGACGCGGAGGTGGCCGAGGCCCGGCGTCGGGTCGAGGCGATCCGGGCCGGCATCGACGCCGTCCTGGACACCGAACGGCTCGCCGCGGAGCTGCCCGACTGGCAACCGCTGCTGCCCGCCCTGGCGGCCGACGCGCCCGCGCTGTTCACCCCGGACGCCGACCTGCCGGCGGCCCGGGCCGCCCTGGACACCGCCACGGCCGAGGCGGACGGCTGGTGGCAGCGGCTGCGGCGGGGCCACGCCCGGCGGCGGCTGGGCCGGCTGACCGGTGCCGCGGCGGACGTACCCGTGGACCGGTTGCGGGCGGCGGTGCGCGCGGCGACCGCCAGCCGGGCCGCGGGCCGGCTCGCCGCCGGCGGCGGCACCGACCTGGGGTCCGCCTGGCGGGCGCTGGTGGACGCGGACGCCGCGCTGGCCACCGCGGTCGGCACGGCGATGCGGCACCGGGCGGCCAGCGCCCGCCGGTGGGACGGCCCCGGCCGGCGCAGCGCGGCGGCGCTCGGGGCGGCGCTGCGCGCCGGACGCAACCGCCGCCGGGAGCTGCTGGCCGACCTGGACGCCCCGGCGCTGGTGCGGGCGCTGCCGCTGTGGGTCGGCACGGTGACCGACGTGGAGGACCTGCTGCCGCCGGTGCCCGGCATGTTCGACCTGGTGGTGCTGGACGAGGCCGCGCACGTCGACCAGCTGCGGGCGGCGCCCGTGCTGGCCCGGGCCCGCCGGGCGCTGGTCGCCGGGGACCCCCGGCAGCTGCGGTTCGTCTCGTTCGTCGCCGACGTGGACGTCACCGCCACGCTGCACCGGCACGGCCTGGCGGCGCTGGCCGACAGGTTGGACGTCCGCCGCTCCAGCGCCTTCGACGTGGCGGCCGGCGCCGCGCCGGTCACCTGGCTCGGCGAGCACTACCGGTCCGCGCCGCACCTGATCGGCTTCTCCGCCCGACGGTTCTACGCCGGCCGGTTGGAACTGGTCACCCGCCATCCCGGCAACGAGCGGGCCGACGCGATCGACGTGCTTCGGGTAGCCGACGCCCAGGTGGTCGACGGGGTCAACCGGGCCGAGGTGGACGCCGTGGTGGACCTGGTCCGGAAGCTGGCCGACGACCCGCCGGCGGGCGGGATCGCCGTGCTCAGCCCGTTCCGGGCGCAGGCGGACGCCCTGGAGGCGGCGCTGCTGGCCGCCTTCGAGGCGCCGGAGATCGAACGGCTGGGCCTGCGCTGCGGCACCGTGCACGGGTTCCAGGGCAGCGAGGCGGACCTCGTGGTCGCCTCCCTCGGCCTGGTCGACGCCGACCCGGCGGCCCGGCACCGGTTCGTCGCCGAGCCGAACCTGTTCAACGTGCTGGTCACCCGCGCCCGCCAGCGGCTGACGATGGTCACCTCGCTGGCCGCGCCCGCCGGGCTGCTCGCCGACTACCTCCGGTACGCCGAGGACGGTCCCGCGGCCGTGGACGCCTCGGCCGGCCCGCCGGGTGCCCCGGTACGCCCGGCGGCGCAGCAGTGGGCGGCGGCGCTCGCGGTCGAGCTGCGCCGGCTGGGGGCGACGGTACGGGCCGACTATCCGGTCGGGCGGTGGCGGGTGGACCTCTGTGTCGGCGACGGCGCGGACGCGGTCGGGGTGATCTGCGCGGTGCACCCGGATGGGGTCGCCGCGCACCTGGAGCGGCAGCGGACCCTGCTGCGCGCCGGCTGGCGGCTGGTGGACGGCTTCGCCGGCCGGTGGGCGGGCGACCCGGTACGGGCGGCGTTGGAGGTGGCCTCCCGGATAGGTTCGGCCCCGACCAGCCGTACACCCGCGACCAGGTCGCCGAGGCGTTCGGCGGATTCGCCCTGCGACTCGTCGGCAGCCCGCTCCCCCGGCGGCTGCCCGGCACCCCCTCACGAAAGGTCTGACCTATGGAACAGGTGAAGGTCGAGGTCCCGGACGGCACGCTGCACGCGCTGCGGTTCGGCACCGGCCCGAAGATCGCCGTCGCCGCACACGGCATCACCGCCTCCGCGATGTCCTTCCGCACCGTCGGGCGGCACCTGCCCGAGGACTGGAGCCTCATCTCGCTGGACCTGCGGGGCCGGGGCGGCAGCAACACGCTGCCCGGCCCGTACGGCATGTCCCGGCACGGCGAGGACATCAGCGCCGCCGCCGTCCAGTTCGGCCAGGGCCGGCCGGTCGCGCTGGTCGGCCAGTCCATGGGGGCGTACGCGGCCCTGCGCGCCGCCGTCGGCACACCCGAGCTGTTCAGCCGGCTGGTGCTCGTCGACGGCGGCCTGCCGCTGCCGGCGCCCGCCGACCTGGACGTGGACGCGGTCCTCGCCGCGACCCTCGGGCCGGCCATCGACCGGCTCGGCCGGACCTACCCCTCCGAGGACGCGTACGTCGACGTCTTCCGGACGCACCCGGCGCTGGCCGCCGAGTGGAACGACGACCTGATCGCCTACGCCCGCTACGACGCCGCCGGGGAACCGGACGCGGTGCGGTCCCGGGTCAACGGCGACGCGGTCCGCGAGGACGGGCGGGACCTGCTGATCGGCAACGACTCGTTCGGGGCCGACCTGGTGGCGCTGACGGTGCCGACCGTGCTGTTGCACGCGCCCCGGGGGATGTTCGGCCAGGCGCCCGGCATGCTGCCCGAGCCGGTGGTCGCGCACTGGCGTGAGCGGGCCCCGCACCTGGTCACCGAGCTGGTCGACGCCAACCACTACACCATCCTGATGACCGACGGGCCGGCGGCGACGATCGTGCGCCACCTCACCGCCGGCTGACCGGCACCCGTCGGCCGTCGTCTCCGCGCGGCGGCCGGTCCACCGGCCCGGCGCTTGTTAGCGTGACGGGCGGCCGCCCGCGCGGCGCGCCGCCCGTCAGCCACCCCTGCCTGAGCGACGTGCCGAGCCTGCCCTGCCCGGAGGCGCGGCGGACAGGGGTGCCATGACCGAGGCCGCCGGCCCGCAGCCGTCCGACCACCGTCCACGCCCACCGGCGGCCGACCGAGGGGCCGCGGGATCAGCGGCGGCCGCCGGCCGATGGTGGCGGGCCACCCGGGCGCGGGTCGTCGAGGCCTGGCGGGACCTGGTGGTGGACCTGCCGGTCAGCCCGCCCCCGCCGCAGCAGCCGTCACCACCGCCGCGGCCCACGCAGCCGGCGCAGCTGCGGGACACCGCCGGGGCGATCGTCGTCCCGGCCCGCGGGTACGTCTTCCAGTTCACCGTGCACGCCACCCTCACCTGGACCGGACAGGGGCTCACCACCGAGCAGCTGAGCTGGCACGTCCAGCAGCTCCGGCCGCAGGCGATCCTGCGGCTGACCCGCCTCGCCGCGACGGCCGCCCGCAGGTTCCCGCCGCACCAGGCCGGCGAGCTGGAGGTGGCGCTGCAACGCGCGGTGGCAGCCCAGCCGCCGTGGCGGTTCCGCGGCGGCGACACCGAGCCGACCTGCCGGGTCGACGTCTGGGTACGCCTCGACGAGGCGGTCCGGCAGGCACTGCTGCCGTACGGCGAGCAACTGGTCAACCTGGAGGGCCAGTACGAGGTGCAGCTGAGGCGGGCCGAGTGCGTGGAGCAGCTGAACCGGCGGTGGGTGGACATCCTCGACGAGTTCGCGGACGGACCGGTGTCCGACGCGGCCGACCAGGAGATGCGGGAGGCGCTGGACGACGCGGCGCGGCGGATGGCCGAGGACCAGCGGGCCGCCGCCGAGTGGAGCCGGGAACTGCTGCGCCAGCGGCAGCGGGACCGGGAGGTCTTCTGGCCGCTGCTGACGGCCGATCTGCCGCCTCCAGCGGGGGCGGGCGGCGTACCCCATCAGGCCGGCCCGGGGTCGGAGCGGGCGGCGGCCGGAGCGGCCGTGCCCCAGGAGGCGCCCGTGCCGCCCCCGCCGCCCCCGCCGCCCGGGTCGTCAAAGGAGCCCGGGCCGGCCGCCGGGCCGGCGGACGAGCACGGGCCGGCCGCCGAGTCGACGCCGCCCGGCGCGACCGAGCCGGAATCCGCGCGTCCCGGCTCCTGAGGGCGGCCGGCGAGGACGGCCGGCCGCCGGGACGCGCACCGGCCCGGCTCGCACGGGCCCTCGCGACAGGGCTTCCTTTGTTAGCCTCGCCCGGTGACTGCCGGGACGGGGAGGGCGGCGTGATCGACCCTGGATCGGAGATGCGCCGGCTCGCGGGCAAGGTGGCCCTGCTGCTGGCCTTCCTGTACGTGCTGGTGGTCTTCGCCGCCGCCGTGGGGGCCAGCCAGGGCGGCGACGCGCCCTGGTGGAGTTGGCCGCTGCTGCTCCTGCCGGCGTTCGCGTTCGTGCCGTCGGTGGCGGCGGCCGTGCGACTGCACCGCACCGCCGACCCGGACCGGCAGCGCGCCCTGTGGCGGCGCAGCCTGCTGCTCGCCGCCGCCGGATCGGTGCTGGCGGTCGCGGCGGCCCTCATCCTGGGAAGGACGACCTGAGATGACCTTCGCCGTCCATCCGCCGGCGCTGCGGACCTACGCCGGCCAGCTGCGGGAGGCCACCACGGCTGCCGACGCCGCGAAACGGTACGTCCAGAAGCACGGCTCGTTCAGCGTCCACGAGAGCGGGCTGCTGGGGCAGGTCTCGCCGCTGCACCGCAACCTGCTCGCCGACCTGGACAAGCTCCTCGGCCACCTGCGCAACCTGACCGAGACGTCGGCCACCGCGCTGAACCAGGTCGCCGACCGGTACGAACACACCGACACCAGGGCGGCGCGGGACCTCGACGCCACCTACCCCGCCGTGCCGCGACCCTCGCCCAGCCGCGACTAGGCATCCGAGCAGACGGGGGCAGCACGATGGACGACCCGACCAGGTTCCTCACCGAACCCGGCAAGCCGGACAGCAGCATCACCAACGGCTTCGTCAACCCGATCGACATGTTCAACTACGTCAGCCCGTCGGCGTGGATCAACGCGGCCATCAAGAAGCTCACCGGGGTCGACGTCTTCGGCTGGATGACCCAGTGGATCGGTGGCGACTGGGAGGCCATCTGGAAGTTCGGCGACGCGATGGGCAACCTCGCGGCCTGCATGCAGCAGATCGGCATGAACATCCAGCAGGGCATGCTGAACCTGGACGGGCAGTGGGACGGCCACGCCGGCGACGCCGCCTTCCAGTACTTCTCCAAGCTGGCCTCCGCCACCAGCGGGCAGCAACTGTCCCTGTACGACATCCGGGACAGCTACCACAAGGCCGCCACCGGGGCCTGGCAGCTGGCCAACCAGCTCGGCAACATCCTCCAGGCCCTCGCCGACAAGGCGATCATCGCCGGCCTGGCCGCCGCCGCGGGCACCATCACCGCGGAGACCGGGGTGGGCGCGGTGGCCGGCTACGGCGTCGCGGCACTGATGGTGATCGACATGCTGAACCTCATCAACAAGGCGTCCCTGCTGATCAACACCGCCGGGACGGCCATCCTCGGCTTCTTCGGCACCGGCATGGACCTGGCCTACCAGGGCGGCGACCTGTCGTCGATCAAGCTGCCCGCCGTCTCCTACACCGCCCCGGGAGCCTGACGTGCCCGACGAACCGGACGACGACCTGCACCGCGACCTGACCCGGATGGCCGGCAGCCCGGCCGTCGCGGAGGAGGTACGACGCGGCCTGCGGCGGCTCGCCGACGGGGCGGCCAGTCCCGAGCTGGCGGAGATGGCCCGCGACGTGCTGGCCGGGCGGGTCAACGTACGGGCCGCCGCGGGCAGCGAGGCGCTGGCCGACCAGATGTCCGAGGCGATCGGGCGGTTCCAGCAGTGGCAGGCGGAGCTGACGGAGGAGGAGGGGGAGCAGTTCCTCGCCGACGCGCGGGCCCGGCTCGGCCGGGAGGAGGACTGAGCGGCGTCCTGCCGGTGCGGTCAGGAGAACGGCAGGTAGGCCAGCCGCGCCGGTTGCGTCAGCACCTCACGAGCGGCCGGCAGATCGGCCAGCCTCGTCGCCAACGTGGCCATGGCCAGCCGCTGCGGTAGCGCGCTGCTGAACTTGAGTCCGGCGAGGGCCTTCTCGGTGACGTCCGGCAGGCAGAGGCGGTCGCTCACGCCGGCCAGGGACGCATGCAGCATCGCCCGGTCCACGTCGGGCCGGAGCCGGATCGAGGCGTCGTCGTACCGCTGGGTGGGGTCCGCCAACTCGCTCACCGTCGCGATCAGGGTCGCGTTCGCCCGGAACCCGGCCCAGGTCCACCAGCGGACCTCGCCGTCACCGTCCCGGACCACGACGGTGCCAGCCGGATTCACCACCGCGGTCGCGTCGTGACGAAGCTCGGCCAGCCGCTTCACCGCCCGCCCGGTGAGCGCCACCGGCGGGTCCGCGCCGAGCAGGACGTCGCGCATCGCGCGAACCATCCGGTACGACAACCCTTGCGGGGACGCTCCGGTCATCCAGAGCGCCTTGCCGCCGCCCTCGGCGGGCTCCACGAAGCAGCGCTTTCGCTTCCAGTCGATGTAGGTCACCCGCCAGCTCCGGCCGGCGAGCAACAGCAGTCGTGGGCCATGCACCTTGGCGGTGAGGAGGGCGGGGTCGGTGCGACCAATCTCCGTTCGCCCCGACAGCACGGTGAACTGCGGTGGGGCGGTGAAGACGGCCAGCATGTCCATGAAGTGCCGCCGACCGAAGCGGAGCTCGGCCTCGGGACCGATGAACAGCATGCCGGAGTCCGTGTCGAGGTATCCGTGCTCGACGAGATGCCGGGCGATGACCTCGCCGCTGCGGTCGAAGGGCGACAGTCCGTTCCACTCCTGCGACCAGGTCTGGTCACCGACGCGGTGCTGCTGAAGAGTGAGCGCCAGGATCTGCTGGGCGACGATGTGCCGTGGCTCGGGCGGCGGCACGACTTCCTCGACCCAGCCCTGGGCCCAGAGGTGGAGCAGCCCCGCCGCGTGCAGCAGCCCGTCGCCGTCGAGTGCGAGGAAGAGGCAGTTCCGACTCGTACCGGTACGCCGGCCGGTACGCCCGATCCGCTGGAGGAAGCCGGCGACGCTGCGCGGCGCGTTGATCTGGATGACCCGATCAAGATCACCGACGTCGATACCGAGTTCGAGCGTGCTGGTGGCGACGATGACGCAGTCCCGCTCCTGGGCGAAGGCCTCCTCGGCGCGGCGGCGCTCGTCCATGGCGAGGGAGGCGTGGGAGAGGAACGTGGTGACGCCGAGGGCACGCAGCCGCTGGCCCAGATCCTCGACCAGCGCTCGGGAGTCACAGAATACGAGGCGCTTCTCCCCGCGGTGCAGGGCGGCGATGACCTTGGCGGCGTTGTGCACGGATCCGACGTAGTCCAGCTCGACCTGACCGGGTGGCGGAGTGGCCGGTACGGACATGGCACCGGCAGCGGGCGCCTCAGGCGCGACAACCCGGGCGGGACGCTGTCCCCGGCCCGAGCCCTGCAACCAGTGCAGCAGATCGTCTGGATTGCCGACGGTCGCGGAGAGGCCGATTCGCTGTACCGGGCGGCCGGCCACCCGAGTGAGCCGCTCCAGCACCGCCAGGAGATGCCAGCCCCGGTCGTCACCGGCGAACGCGTGCACCTCGTCGACCACGATCGCCTGCAGGTGACGGAAGAACTCCTGATGGTCGACGGCCGTGCTGACCAGCATCGACTCCAGGGACTCCGGGGTGGTCAGCAGGACGTCCGGCCGCTCCTGGAGGATCTTCCGTCGCCGTCCCATCGTCACGTCGCCGTGCCACAGCGCCGCTCGGCGACCCAACCAGCCGGTGTATGCCTCCAGCCTGGGCAGCAGGTTGTTGAGCAGTGCCTTGAGCGGGCACACGTAGAGCACCGAGGTTCCCGACCAGTTCTCCTGCGCCATCCGGGACAGCAGCGGAAAGACGGCCGCCTCGGTCTTTCCCCCCGCCGTCGGGGCGAGAAGCAACGCGTCCTCGCCGGTCAGCAACGGCTGGACGGCGGCTTCCTGCAGGGGCCGGAGTGCCGGCCACTGCAGCGAATTCACCACATGGTGCAGGACGACGGGGTGGAGCAGGTCGGCGCCCATCAGGTCAGGTCGAGTGAGATCGCGTCGGCGCTGGTCGCGTTGCGTTCCACGTCCGTCATCTCGGCGGTCGACAGGGTGAGCGCGTAGTGCTGGCGGGGGTCGAAGTCGGCGAACTGGTCGACCCGGTCCAGCACGTCCCCCACCAGCTTCTTCAGGAAGAGCCGCGGCGCCACGCCGACCTTGCCGCCCAGACCGCCGGCAACGGCATCAGCCAACTGGCCGAGGTACGCGTCGCCCACCAGGTCGCGTACCCGCTCGGGTGCGGCCGACCCGTCGGCGTAGAGATCACGGACCCGGCCACCCAGCTCGACCAGTGAGTCCACCGTGAAGCCGGCGAGCCGGATCTGCACTGCCCGAGGGTTGTCGAACCGCGGGTCGGTGGTGAAGTCGACGGCGAGCCGCTGGGCCAGGGGCGCCAGCCGTTGCACGCCCTGCGGCCCGTCGAAGAATGCCGGTGTGCCGGTGATGACGAGGTACAGCCCGGGGAAGCGGCCGGAGTGCACCTCGTCGATAAGCTGGCGCAGGGCGTTGAGCGCCTTGTCGCGGGCGTCGGAGCGGACCCGCTGCAGCGTCTCCACCTCGTCGAGGACCAGCAGGAGGCCGGGGTGACCGCTGTCCCGCAGCACCGCGAGCAGGCCCTGCAGGAAGCTGAGGGCTGCGAAGTGGTCCAGATCCCCGCGCACGCCGGCGACCCGCCGGGCCGACGCGGCGACGTGCGGCTGTCCGCCGAGCCAGGCCAGTACGGCCTCGGCGGTGGCGGGGTCACCGGCGAGGGAGGCGGTCCGGTAGCCGCGGAGCGCGGCGGCGAAGGCGGGTGCGGTGCGGCTGACCGTGGCGAGTCGCTGGTCGAGCAGCACCCCGACCGCCCGGTCGAGCGCGTCCGGGTCGTCGGCGGCCACCTCGCCCGCCGCGAGGACGTCCTCCTCCAACGCGTAGAACCAGCCGTCCACCACGGGCCGCATCGCACTCGGCGGGAACGTCGAGGTGGTGAGCCGCTCGGTGAGCCGGCGGTACACGGTCTCCAGCTTGTGCAGCGGGGTCTCGTTCTCGGAGATCTGCACCTCGGCGGTGGCGAAGTTGGCGCGCTTGGCTCGTTCGGCGATCCACCGGGTGAAGAAGGTCTTGCCGGACCCGTACTCGCCGCGGACTGCCTTGAAGACCGAGCCGCTGGTGGCGACCGTGTCGAGGTCCTCCCCCACCGCACCGGTGAACCGGTCGAGTCCGACGGCGAAGAGGTCCAGGCCCGCCGACGGGACGGCGCCCCGGCGCAGCGCGTCGATGACCTCCCGCCGCCGGGCCGGGCTGACGGCGGTCACGGACCACCTCCGGGCAGGCCGAACTGCGTGCGCAGCAGGGCGATGTCCAGTTTGACGGTCCGCCCGTCGTCGATCTGGGTCAGCACCGGGTAGTTGTCGACGTTGAAGATCCGCTGCAGGGTGGTCACGAATCCACCTTCCCGCCCGGGCAGCTCACCGGCCCGCTGGCCGAGCACAGCCAGCGGCAGCACACCCTTCGCCTCGACCAGCGCGCGCAGCGCGGCCTCGATCTTCTTCCGGTCCACTCGGCGCGGGGTGAGGCCGTGCTGGGCCGAGAACAGCTCGGTGTCCAGCACCGCGCTCACCAGGTCGCCGTCGCCAGCCGGCGGTTCCGCGGCGGGAGCGCTCGCCAGCTCCGGTACGTCGAACAGCGCGTCCCCGGCCACGGCCGGCACCTTGCGGCGTGACCGCGGCGCGGGCACCGGGGCCATCGGCGCAACCGGCACGGGAACGGGCACCGATGCCTGCCACCAGTCCGGTGGGCTGGTCTCGACGGGAGCCCAGCCGGCCGGCGGGCGGGTCGCGTTCGGCATCAGGTACGCCAGCAACGGGATGGTGACCTCGGCCAGGGACGCGCCGCCGTGGTAGCCCGCCTTGCTGGGACGGTAGCGCAACATCGGGTCCCACAGCGCGACGATCCGATTGCCGTCGGCCACCACCCGAGGGCCGGTCAGCTCGACCTCCCCGGGGGCGACCGGCCCGGGACCGGTGCGGTGCCGGGCCGAGCCGGCGTCGGCAGCCTTGACGTACTGCCCGCCCCGTTCCAGCACGTGCCCGTGGTCGCTGGTGATGACCACGGCGCGTCCGGAGGATCGTGCCTGGTCGAGCAGGCTGCCCAGGAAGCCGAGGTCGTCGAGCTGCCATCCGGGTTCGTCGCCCTCGCGGCCGTGGGTCAGCGACTCGTCCACCGTGTTGATCACGACGGCGACCACCGGGGCCGTGCCAGCCACCGCATCGGCCAGCTCAGCCGCATACGCCCAGCCTGCGCCACCCTTGGCCGGCCCCTTGTGGAAGATCCGGGACCCCTTGCCCCACCGGCCGTCGACGAAGAGCTTCTTCTCGTGCTCCTGGTTGCCGGTGCGGAGGGCGCCGGCGAAGAGCGAGGTCCGGGACACCGCGGTCAGGGTCGGCAGGGCGGCCACGAGGCCACGTCGGCGGCCAGCCCCGGAGCCGGCGAGCGGGTCGTACTCGACCCAGTGCGGGGACAGTTCGTCGGCGAGCTGAACGGCCACGGCGGCGCTCATCCCGTCGAGGACGACGAGCAGCACCGTCCGGTCGGCCTTGACCAGCGGGTCGATGACGCTGGGCAGCAGGTTCTCTACGGTGAGTAGGCCGCCGTCGCTTCCGGGACCGGCGGTGGCCCAGGCCGCGAAGCGACCGGCGAACGCCTGGTCCAGGTCCCGCCGCCGCTGCTGCGCGTCGTCGTGGATCTGCCGGAACGCGGCCTGCAGTTCGGGGTTGGCGTCGTCGCCGGCCCAGACGTGGTGCAGCGCCACGTCGACCCAGCCCCACTGGCCGATCTGCCGCTCCACCCCGTCGGCCACACTCGCTGGCGGCTCCGGTGCGGTGCCGAGCCAGCGTACGAGCCGCTGAGCCATCCGGATGCGGTTGACCCGGGTGGCTTCCAGGTCGGCCAGTCGGTGCCCGGCCAGCGCCTCCACCGCGTCGTCGAGCGCGCGGTTGCCCGGGTCACGCAGGGCGGCCAGGAGGGCCTGCGCGGTGGCGGTGATCCGCCGGGTGAAGCCGGTGCGCAGGATCGGGCTGTGGCCGGCGCTGGCCGTCGCGTTGAACTGGACGAGGAGTTCCTCGGCCCGGTCCAGGACCGCACTGGCCTGCAACCGGGTGTCCCGGTCGCGGGCGGCAAGCATTCCGCTCACCACCTGCACCGCCGCGTCGGCGAAGGCACGCACGGTGGCGTCGTCATCGAGGTTGCCGAAGTACTGGTCGATGCGCCCCTGCGCCCGTACCGCCTCGGCGGTGGCGGTGGTCCACAGGGCGTCGCAGACCAGACCGAGTGGAAGCGCGTCGGTGCCGTGTCCGGCGGCGACGAGCGCGAAGAGCGCTCTGGCGGGCCGTCCGAACTGCTCGACGAGCCACCCGGCCAGGCCGTCCCGCTCCCCCTCCCGGAGCAGCCCGAGGGCCTCGACCGCGCCCGGCTCGGCGCTCCACCGCAGCAGCGTCGTGACGTCCAGGTCGTCGGGGCTGCCACCCCTGCGGTCGAGGCCGAGGCGTACGGCGGCGAGGTGTCGCAGCGCCACGTCGCGGGTGAGCACGGCGGTGGTGAGCTTCGGCCAGCCGGCGGGTGGCATCGCGTCGAGCAGTGCCTCACCGGCCCAGCCCTCCCGCTCCAGCGCGCTGTCGGGCAGTTGCGCGCCGAAGGCGTCCACGACCAGGTCCCACGGCTCGACGGTGATCACCCGCTGCCGGAAGATCCGGCTGCGCACCCCGTGCCCGAGGCTCGACTCGGGGATGTCGGTGAGCAGGACCAGCACCTCGTCGCCTCGGTCAGCGACGAGGTGCTCCCAGATGGCCAACGGCGACACACACGGCACGACCCGGGCGTGGCGTCCGCCGGGCAACACCATCGCGGGGTCGTGCGGCCAGGCCGGCTCGGCGCGCACGACCAGCACCGGGTACGCCTCGCCGTTGCGGTGCCGGTCGAGCTGCTGCGCCACCTTCTGCCGGAGCGCCACCGGGTTGATCCGCAGCGCCTGGGACGGCGCGGGTGCCTGGGTCACGGCACAATTCTCCAGGTCACCTCGATGGTCGCGTCGGGTTGGTCAGCGGCGAAGGCCCGCAGCTGCTCCACAGCCCGATCGAGGTCGCCGGCCGGCACCGAGATCCGCCCACTCGGCGAGTCGACCACGACCTCCGCAACCTCGGGCGTCTCCTGGTCGGTCGGGCGGCGTGGGTGGGTGATGTCGGCAGCGTTCTCGTCGCGTCCAGGTCGATAGACGACCGGCGGCTTCTGAGTGGTGGCGCGACGCAGCAGGGCGGTGGCGTCGGTCTGGGCCCGACGTAGGGCCGGGGCGAGCGGGGCGGTCAGCTCGTCGGCCTGGGCCACGCGGCGCAGCTCGCCGAGGATCGCCGCCGCCTCGGCCGCGTACGGCTCGGGCAGCCCGGCGACGATCTCGAAGGTGTCCCAGGGGGCGGCGGCGAGCGCCGCCGAGACCTGCGCGGCGCTCATGATGCTCTTGCCGGTCCGGTCGGCCGGGCCAGCAAGCTCGGCGCGGGCGAGCCGTTCGACGGCTTCCACCGCCGACCGTCCGTTGGCCAGCGCCTCCAGCAGGTCGGCGGCGGACCGGGCGGTGGCGAGTCGTCCGGTGTCAGACTCCTTGTCGATGCCGAGCCAGGTGGCGTGCTGGTCCAGGCGGGCGACCAGCCCGTGGGCGGCTTCCCGGTGGCGGTTCGCCTGGGTGGTCAGGTCGCGGCCGAAGAGCGCCACGAGCCGACCCCGGCGCAGGTCGAGCGGCTGGACGCCGAAGATGGCCGCGGAGCGGGCCCGCGCCGCCTGCCAGTCGTTCTCGCTGGGCAGGCGCTCCTCCCGCAGGGTGTGGTCCGCGGTGATCTTCCCCAGTTCGGGAGCCGGGACCACCTCACTGCCGTGGAGGTAGAAAGCGCGGTCGGTCTGCTCGGCGAAGGTCGCCACGACGAGCTGCGCGACGATCGGGTCGAGGCCGCGCGGGCTCGGGTCGTCGATCCAGCGCAGCAGGTCGCCGACGCGGAGCTCGCCGGTGATGCCCTCGCTGGACGCCTTGCGCTGGAAGTGCTGGACCCACTCCCCCGCGATGACGAACGCCGCCTCGTGCATGGTGCCCAGGCCGAGCGGGTTGGCGATGCGGCGCACGGTCTGCCGGTGCGTACGGTCGACCTCGACGCGTCCCTCGGGTGACTCGACGGCCCGGCGGACGTGGTCGAGCACCACCTTGACGTCGGCAAGCCGGATCGGGTCGCCCTTGCGGTCCGGGTCGAAGTCCGGATGGGCCGGGTACTGCTGGCCGAGCATCTGGTCACCGATGCTGCGCAGGGCGTCGTTGAAGGTGGCGCCCATCGGCAGCTTCGGCTCGAGCGCCCGGGTCAGCGACTGGAGATGGTCGTCGAAGCCGACCACCACGTCGGTGGGCTGCTTGCCGGCCAGCCCGTACGCCTGGCGCAGCACGGCCTGCATCTTGGCGAGCAGCGCGCTGCGCTGGTTGGTCAGCGCGCCGTGCGCGCGGCGCCGGTCGTCCGGGTTGAGATGCTCGGCGTGGCTGTCGAAGCGCTGCCCTTCGAGCAGCTTGTCGATGATGACGAGCTTACCCAGTTCGGTGAGGCGCTCCACCGTGAGCGCCGCGGGGATCCAGCAGACGGTGCGGGAGGTGGTCCGGCTGATCAGCTCCTGCACCCGCTGCCGGTCGTCGGCCGGGCCGTGGCTGCCGTCGTCGAACGGATAGTCGATGATCATCCGCCAGCCGGCCGGGTCGTTCGGGTGGAACGCCTCGTCACGGATGTCGTTGGCGTCGCGGACGTTGCCGTAGACCAGTTCGATGACCCGGCGGCTGCCCCGCCAGCTCAGCCCCGCCTCGGCGAAGAACGAGTCGCTCCACGGCACGCCGAGCTGCTGCCAGAGCAGCCGCTGCACGATGTGCTTGCGGGCGCCCTCGTTGTCGTAGTGCTTGGCGGTGGCGAGGACGCTGTCGACGTCCACGCCGACCAGCTCCAGCGAGACGATCGGGTCGTCGCCCTCGCCGATGCGGATCTCGGCGAACCGCCCGGCCCAGTCGGTGAGCTTGCGGTTGACCTGGGCAACCTCGCCGCCGGGGATCGGGCTGGTGATGCTGCCGTGGTTCAGCGCGGAGAGCCGCCGGGCGGTGAGGTTCCGCAGCGCCGGCACGCTGGGCGCGAGGGCGGCCAGCAGCAGCGTCTTGACGAGCCGGTCGTCACCGGTGAAGGCGCGGACCCGGCCGGTCACGTCGCCCGGCAGCGCGGTGCCGCGGCGGGCGGCCTCCAGGTCGTCGTCGGTGAGGTCGTACTGGCTGAGCAGGTAGGGGCGCAGCTTGAGGTCGTAGAGCTTCTGGGCCATCTCGAACTCGGCCTTGAGCTTCTCGGTGAACGGCTGGTCGCCGCCGCTGCTGATCACGTCGTAGAGGTCGCCGAGCGGGACGAGCTGGCCGAGGCGCAGCGTGTCGCGGCGGTCGACCAGCAGCTGACGCATCAGCTTCAGCGCGGTCCGGGAGCGCTGCAGCGCGCTGGAGACGTGCACCAGGGTGGAGAGGAACGCCGGGCTGAACGGGTACGTCGACCGGAAGGCGTCGATGTCGGCGCCGCTGCCCGAGTCCGTGCCCAGGAGGGTGTCGAACACCTCCCGGCGTACCTTGGTGGTGGCGTCGAAGGCCTTGCCGATCGCCGCGGCGGCCGTGGTGTCGCGGGGTTTGAGCAGCCGGCGGCGGGCGATCTCCGGGAGGTTGCGGTCCTCCAGCTTGATCACGTCGAACCGGCCGCTGGCCAGGTTGAGGGTGTCCTGGTAGCTCAGCTCGTTGGCGCCGGTGACCTCCTCGCCGACGAGTTCGCGCAGGTCACGCTGGCGGGCGATGAAGCTGACCACCGGGATGGGGCGGCGGGTGTCGCCACCCTCGACGAAGTTGGTGATCTTCTGGATCTCGCGGGAGACGAACTGCTGGTCGCCGATGGAGTTGGCCAGCCAGAGGATCAGCTCGTCGAGGAAGAGGATCAGGCCGTGGTAGCCGAGCTCCTTGGCGTGCCGGCTGATCTCGGTGAGACCCCGGTCGAGCGAGACGAACGCCTCGGCATCCTCCCGGGCGTTGCTGAAGAAGCCCTTGTTCCAGCTGGTCAGCAGGTCGTTGACGAGCTTGCGGCGCAGCTCGTCGGAGTACGCGCCGGCGAACGCCTCGTCGAGGCGCTCGGCCGTCCAGAAGGTCTCGCTGTCGCCCCACTCGTCCTCGGCGTCCCCACCGGGCAGGCCCTCGATGAACTGCCTGTCGCCGATCTTCTCCCGCAGCGAGGCGGCCTGCTCCAGCAGCGAGTCGGTCCGGTGCACCGCCGGGATGGGCGCCTCGGGGTGCAGGGCGCGGACCCGGTCGACGTAGCCACCGAGGACGCGCTGCTCCAGCGAGCGGGCGTCGAGCAGGTGGTACGGAATCAGCAGGAACTTGCGGCCGTCCAGCCAAACGCTGTGCTTGGCGACCAGCGGCGCCAGCTCGTCGCGCCCCCGGGCGGCGGCCTCGCCGCGCAGCAGCGCGTGCAGCACCGCCATGAAGTGCGACTTACCGGAGCCGAAGGAGCCGTGCAGGTAGGCGGCCTTGGAGGCGTGCCCCTCGACCGCGGAGCGGATCAGCCCGAGCGCCTCGTCGAAGTTGCCGAGCAGCCGGTCCGTGACGACGTAGTCGCGGAGGGTGGCGTCGGCGTCGGCGACGCTGTCGGCGAGCTTGAGCACGAAGTCGCTCGTGCTCGTGCGCTCCGGGATGTCGATGTAGTCCCGGAGCAGCGGCGCAGGGGTGGGCGAAGACATGCTGCTTACCGTACCGATCGCGGGAGCCTGCGCACCCGCCCGGTGGACGGTCGAGGCGGTCACGACAGCAGACTCGCCGGCGGGAGTGTGGATCTAACGGTGTTTCCGGCCTGACCCGCCAGGCGTTGTGCCTGGTGAGGAGGGTGCCGTAATGACCGCGACACTGAACGACCAGACCGGACGTAGGAAGCGGCCCGAGCCGTCGGCGGAGGCGAAGGCCGCCGCCGATCTGGTCCGGGCCGCTAAGGAACAAGGGCTGTCGTTGACCGGCCCGGACGGGCTGCTCAAGCAGCTGACCAAGACGGTCCTGGAGACCGCGCTCAACGAAGAGATGACGGAGCACCTCGGCTACGAAAAACACGACCAGGCTGGTGCCGGGTCGGGCAACATCCGCAACGGCACCCGGTCGAAGACCGTCTTGACCGACGCCAACGGTCCGGTGCAGATCGACGTGCCGCGGGACCGGGCCGGCACGTTCGAACCGCAGATCGTCCGCAAGCGGCAGCGGCGCCTGTCGGGGGTCGACGAGGTCGTGTTGTCGCTGTATGCCAAAGGCCTCACGACCGGGGAGATCAGCGCGCACTTCGCAGAGATCTACGGGGCTTCGGTGTCGAAGGAGACGATCTCCCGGATCACCGACAAGGTGATCGAGGAGATGACCGACTGGTCCCACCGGCCCCTGGATGAGATCTACGCCGCCGTGTTCATCGATGCCATCGTGGTCAAGGTCCGCGACGGGCAGGTCGCGAACCGGCCGTTCTACGCCGCGATCGGGGTCACCCTCGACGGGGAGAAAGACATCCTCGGGCTGTGGGCCGGCTCCGGCGGTGAAGGCGCGAAGTTCTGGATGAGCGTGCTGACCGACCTGCGTAACCGGGGCGTCAAGGACGTGTTCTTCCTCGTCTGCGACGGCCTCAAGGGCCTGCCCGAGGTCGTGACGAACGTGTGGCCCCGCACGGTGGTGCAGACCTGCGTGATCCACCTGATCCGCAACACGTTCCGCCTCACCTCCCGCCGGTACTGGGACGAACTCAAGCGCGACATCAAGCCGATCTACACCGCCGTCAACGCCGACGCCGCCCGGGCCGCCTTCGACGACCTGGCCGACAAGTGGCGCGGCCGGTATCCGGCGGTGATCCGACTGTGGGACAACGCCTGGGCGGAGTTCATCCCGTTCCTCGACTACGACCTGGAAATCCGCAAGGTCATCTGCTCCACGAACGCGATCGAGTCCCTCAACGCCCGCTACCGGCGAGCGGTCAAGGCCCGCGGCCACTTCCCCAACGAGCAGGCCGCGTTGAAGTGTCTGTACCTGGTGACCCGGTCCCTGGACCCCACCGGAGCAGGCAGAACCCGATGGACGATGCGCTGGAAACCCGCGTTGAACGCCTTCGCCATCACCTTCAGCGACCGCTTCCCAGCCGCTGAAACCTACTAACCAAGCTCGCCGGAAACACCGTTAGCGAGACAGCCCCCAGCCGCGCCACATTCGTGCCCGTCGCCTGCAAGGCCGCTGTGGCAGGTGCCGCAACCGGCTCGGCCACCACAGCGGGTGTGCGTGGCCAGCGCCGGATCGTTGACAGTGGCCGCCCCGCTTGTGCTGATGGCCGTCGCGGTCGGCGTCAGCGCCTACGCCGATCACCAACGCCAGGAAGCGATCGAGCGGATCACTGACCTGCCGAGTGTGCGAGGGGGAATGCCTCGTTTGTTCAGATGCATGTTTGGGATCGAGGGGACGTCCGGGAGGTGTTCCTGGGCTGTAGGCACGGTCTCGGAGGCAGGCACGCGAGACGATCCGTTGACGGCTTCGTGCAGGCCTTCCAAGCCGCGGATCCACCGTGCCAGGCAGAGGCTGTAGCGTAGTTGGTGGATCGGCCGGACAAGTGAGAGTTGATCGACGGACGTAGCGTCGACCGCGGGTGACGTCCACGGCACTCGCTACGCCTTGGCTTTGCGGCCACGGGTGGCGGCGTTCAGCGGGCGCCACGACGTCAGCGCCTCGGGGAGCAGCTCAGCGACCGAACCCGAGCCCTCATCTCGCGTCGCCTGCGGTAGGCCAGGAGTTACCAGCATGTAGACCTCGCCCGCAGGGATCGGCCGGCGGGTACTGCGAGGGCGTTCTACCTCGATCGCCGGAGCCGCCCGCAGACCCGGACGTGGTCGCCGCAACGGTGGCGCTACGTCGAGCGGCCATTCTGGTAGACGATCCTGAAGCCGTAGTGCTGCGCCAGCGGTGCCCAGCGCGACGACTTGACGAGCCGCTCCACGCTGTCGACCTTGCCACCGTTGACCATGCTGTTGAGGACCACCGTCTCGAACGCCGCAGACTCGATCCAGTCGATCTCTTTCGTGAAGCCGCAGAGCATCGCTGCCTTCGTCTCGCGCAGGAACTCGGAGAGCGTGGTATCCGAGGCGCGGAGCACGGAGCAGCTTCCGAAGTAGAACCGCTTTCCCTCGCACTGCCCGGACATCCAGCTCGCGATCTCGGCGAGCCCCACTGAGTGCGAATCGGACAGATGCAGCCGGGTAGGCGAGCCGTGCAGCGCGAAGAACCCGACCTGGTACGCGGCGTACTTGCGGGTCAGCCACCGTTCGAGGAAGTAGCGAAGCTCCTGTGGAGTGGCAGTGTCACGGTGGATGAAGCGAATGCTGCCCAACCGTTCAAGCAGTTCGAGGGTCGGCAGGACGGATCCTCGCTCCGCAAGATCGTCTTCCCACTCGCCCTCGAAGCAGAAGACACCGCCTGGCTTCGGCACGTCGGCTCCCCTCGTCTGGTCCCAGACGTCGACCTTAACGAATCCGATGGACGTCGACGTGCCGCTGTTGGTCCGGGCGCCTTGAGACTGCCCGTGGCCCCGGTCTAGCCGATCGGACGAAGCCTGCGCGCCGCGCCGACAATAGGCTCCGTCTCCTCGCCTGACAGTGAGGATGTAGGTGGGGTCACCCGGTCTGGTCTGACTCACCGCCTGACCGACGATGCTGTCCTGCTGTGCGATTCGTCGATCGGTTCCGGGTGACCCCGTTCCTGCACGTCACTGGCAGGGGCGTCGTGACCTGATAGGAGCCTGTGCAAGAGGCCCCATCACTGTCCTGTCCGCCCGTCCCAGCAAGTGCGTGCCGACCCTGTCGGTGCAAGCGAAAGGGACGACGGTTCCAGGATGACAGCCAAGAAGCGCCAGGTCACGGGTGGGGTTGATACCCACGGAAAGACGCACCACGCCGCCGCGGTCGACCAGGCGGGTCGGGTGCTCGGTGACCAGCAGTTCCCGGCCACCGCAGCCGGATATCAGCAGCTGCTGCTCTGGCTGCGCGCCTTCGGCCGGGTGGTCAAGGTCGGGGTGGAGGGCACCGGCGCCTATGGCGCTGGCCTGGCGCGGCACCTGAGCGCGTCGGGCATCACCGTCGTCGAGATCGACCGCCCTGACCGCAAGACCCGTCGGAGCAAGGGCAAGTCCGACCCGATCGATGCCCTCGCCGCCGCCCGCACGGCCCTGTCCGGGCAGGCCACCGGTGTCCCGAAGACCCGCACCGGCCCGGTCGAGGCGATCCGCGTCCTGCGGGTGGCCCGCCGCGGCGCGGTCAAGGCCCGCACCGCAGCCCTTAACCAGCTCCACGGCCTGATCACCTCCGCGCCGGACGCACTGCGGGAGGATCTGGCCGGCCTCACCGGTGCCGCGCTCGTCCAACGATGCGTCGACCTCCGTGTCGAGGAGTCCACGCTCACCGACCCGGTGCACGCCACGAACGCCGCCCTCGCCGCGATCGCCACTCGGATCACCGCGCTCAACGCCGAGATCGCCCACGCCGATCGACGACTGCGCCCCGCCGTCGCCCGCACCGCACCGGCCCTTAGCCGCCTGTTCGGCGCAGGACCGGAAGTCGCGGGGCAACTGCTGACCACCGCCGGCGACAACCCCGACCGGCTCCGCTCCGAAGCAGCCCTGGCCCACCTCTGCGGCGCCGCCCCGATACCCGCCAGCAGCGGACGCACCGACCGCCACCGCCTCAACCGCGGCGGCGACAGAGCCGCGAACAACGCCCTGCACACCATCGTGCTCAGCCGGATGCGCTACGACCCACGCACCCGCGCATACGTCGACAAACGCACCAAACAGGGCCTCGGCAAGAAAGAGATCATGCGGTGCCTCAAGCGATACGTCATCCGCGAGGTCCACACCGCCCTCCTCGCCGACTTCGCCGCTCTCCACACCCCTTGACATCCATAGGAGCATCGATTGCACCAGTGTGCCGGTCTCGAGACAAAGTCGACGGAGGACGAGATGTCGAAGTACGACGCCCTGCGCGATCACCTCCGGCGCCGGACCGGCGAGGTCACGTGCACGCTGAAGGAGATCTCTGACTTGGTACCGGGTGGGCTTCCCCCGTCGGCGTATCGGTACGAGGCGTGGTGGGCCAACGGCGACGCGAGCCATCCGCACAGCCGATCGTGGGGCGACGCCGGCTTCACAGCTCATCCGGATCTCGCCCATAGCACGGTTCGGTTCGTCCCACAGCAGAGGACGTCCTGGTGACGGGGGCACCGGCCTGCACGCCGCTCTTCGATGAGGAGCCGCCGCCGCGCGATACGTACATCCTCGACCACGGCTTCTGGTTCAACCCGGAGACCTGGCGACGCCGCTTGCCTGAAGGAATCGACCTGCCCGTGTGGTTCGGTCATTTCCCGCGCGCCGGCCGCTGGCCCCGCATCACACGGGGTGACCTGCTGCGGGAAGGTGCCGCTGCTGACACCGGCCGCGCGGCGGTCGACATCCTGATCGGCGCGTACACGTGGGGCCACGGGTTACCCGCCAGGCGAGGGCCGGCCCGCCTACGCCAAGTGTTCGATCGCAACAACGGCCGCGTCGAGCAGAACCTTGGTGAGGCCCTCTGCCTTCTGCGAGATGGAGGCCCTCTCGCCGCTTACCAAAGCCTCAGTCACGGCGGAGACCACAGGTTGAGGCGGCTCGGTGCCTCCTTCTTCACGAAGCTGCTCTACTTCCTCGGCTGGGATTCAGCGGCAGGAAGTCGCCGCTCCCTGATTATGGACCAGTACGTCGTGATCGGCCTGAACGCGTGCCGGAGCACAGAATGGGATCCACTCGGCCCGTGGACAGCGGACCAGTACGGGGAGTACCTCTCCTGGGCCGCGGAGAAGGCAGGTACATGGGGTGTCGGGACCGAGGCTGACGTCGTGGAGCGGGCCGTCTGGGCGTACGGCATCTGTCTTGCAAGGAGGCGATGAGACGGCCTCTGATCTGGAGCGAACCCCTACGACGGCAACATGCGGGCGAGGTTGACGTGTGGGCTTCAGCCGATTCGTAGTCGCACTGGGGCAGCTGCGCGGGCGCCCGCGCAGCGGCTTCGACTGCTAGATCTCGATCACTGCGTTCGGGTCCGCCCAAACGGAGCGCAGTTCCACGATGTCATTGAGCGGCGAGTGTTTGGCGACCTCGACGATACCGGTGACGCAAGCACGGATGGCTTCTGGATCGCGGTCCTCGATAGCCTTGTCGAGCCTCGTAAAGAAACCGTGGTGCAGTTCGCGACGCTCGGCAAAAACGCGGTCCAGATAATCCCGCAGGCCTTGACTCGCGGCGTTGATTCTGGCGATCTCTTTGTCGCGGTCTGCCGCGATCCGGGCACGCTCGGTCATGTTGGCGTCGATGGCCTTGACAACACCGACAATTTCCATGAGGTACTGGGCGGCGTCCGGCGTCGTGGCCACCCAGGCGGCCCCTTTGACAGCGTTCCGACGGGCATCAGGCATTGGTGTGCTCCGGGCTGTAGTCGCGGTACTTGACCACGAGGGATTCACCACTGGGATCGAGGGTCAGATCTGGATTCACCACCGGCGCTGCGGCGACTTCGCCGACGCCCCTCACCATGAGGAGTGCCGCCTGGAGGCGGTGGGCATGATCGTCGCTGTCGAGGTCAAATCCGCCAGGCTCGCGCTCGGCCTGCTCCAGGTGGTCAATCGCTTCGCCTGCGCGCGTCACGAGCCCGGCCAACACGTCCTGGATCTCGCCGATCCGCTTGTCAACGCCGCGAAGTAGCTCGTTCTGACGGCCGTATGTGGCGATTGCCGTTTTGACGTCTGCATCGTATTTGGCGATTGCCTTGTCGGCGTCAGACTTCGACTTGATCATCAAGCCAACGCTGAGCGCGACTGCCGGGATCGCGGTGATGATATTGAGCCGGAGCGCACCTGCCGCGATGCCCCCGCCTCCTGCAGCCTTCGCGCCGCCTCCGATCGCCGCGAGGGTTGCATTTTTTGCTGCTGCGCCGCTTAAAGCGTTGATCGCAGTTCCTGTAGATGCCGTGGCTACCTTCGCCACGGTCGTATAGGCCGCAGCACTAAGGCCATTTCCTGCGGCAGCAGATGCAATGCCGGCCATGGCGGTTGCGATTTCGCCAGGACCGGTGACCTCGGGGGACGCATCAATCTCTCGCTTCTCGGCCACCTCTCCGTCCTCGACGATTTGGCGTCCCCGCATCCGTAACTGGCGCTCGTTCCGTTCTGCAAAGGACTTCATTCGGGGGATCACAGTGTCGAGCACTGACTGTTGGCGCTCTCCCAGTTTTCTCAACTTCTCAGAAGTGGAATCGGCGACGGCTCGGTGCTTCGCGTACTCGCCGTCGTGCTGGGCCCTTATGCCTTCAATCCTCTCTTTTGCTTGGTATTCGATGACCTTGTTACCGATCAAATTGACTGCCGTCGTACCGACGGCGACGACAGCCAGAATTACCGGGAACGGCATACACACCTCGACCGTTAATCGTTGCTTCCGCGGCTGACACCCTAGCAAGGATCTTCGCACGTGCGCACCGGCTCCAAGGTCCCGGCGAAGTCTTTCGCCTGTCCGGATTGGTCCCCTTGATATGGACTGCCCTTATTGGCGGTTAGCGGGGCGGGCATGACTCGTTCACAAAGACGCCTTTGAGCCTCGGCACCTGAATCATCCGTTAACCGTCCCTACCGCCGCCTCGAGCTTTGCGAGCCAGGTCGGCTGATCATCACCGGCCAGCAGCAGTACTCCGCTGCCGGCGCAAATCGCTCGCCAGACCGGATCCGTACACCGCGAGACCAGCAGAACGGCGGTAGCGGCAACACCCCGGGCCGCGAGCCGGTGCCGGTACTCCAGCACCTGCCCTAGGCCGAGCCGGAGCTGCTCGACCTCGTTGCCGACAGCCACGCTCTTCACCTCGGCGATGAACTGGTGTCCGTCGACGTCCCGCCACGCCAGGTCGACGTTCACCCCGGCCAGGCCGGATCCCACTGCGATGCCCGAACCGGCCAGGTGGGCAATCAGCGAACGGCACAGGCGGTCGTGCTCGTCCACCCCGGCCCGGTAGGCGTCCACGTCGAACGACCGCTGCGCCGGCAGGTCGGCGGTCACCGTCGCACCCGTGTACGGCCGATCAAAGCCGACTCCGCCACCGGGCAGCGGGTCAACGTCGTCGCCAGGCAGCAACTCCGACGCCCACCAGGCCCGCGCGACGACCTCCGGGCGGTATCGGCCCTCAAACGAGTACGGCCCGGCGGCCACCCAGCAGCACAGGAGCCGAAGACCGGCGATTACCGGCGGATGCCGCAGCAGCCAGCGAGCCGTCTCGAGGTCGGGACAGCTGAGGAAGACTTTCTCCTCCGCGAGGGTCTTGGTGCCGTCCTCCCTCATCTCGATGCCGCGGCGCTCCCACTCATGCAGATCGACCGCACCAACGTCCATTGCCGAGACGATCGGGGCGGCGTGTGACCGGAGCCAGACCTCCCCGCCCGTGTCGTATAGGCCGAGGATCTCCAGCACCCCGACCGTCAACCGCAACTTGGCAGGTCTGGCATCGTCCAGGTGGGACAGAATCCAATACTTGCCGGCGGTGTTGGCGGCGTCCGGCACGACCATCCGGGCCACCCAGCCGGCCAGCGCCCAGGCCTGGCGGCCCGTCTCGTCTAGGCCGCTCGCCCAGTCGCCGTCGAAGCCGACCGGCGGCGGGTCGAGCGGCGACGGAGCGGGACCCGCGAAGACCCAGGCGGCCAGATCGGCGGGAGTCACGAGCTGCCAGAGCCGGGAGCGGCGCGATGCGAGCATCTCGGCCACGTCCTCCACGTCGTCCGCGTTCCACCACAACTTGCGAGCACGGCTTAAGGACACGTCTGGCACGTCACCTCTCATAGAACCGTCAACGGTTGCGCTTGGGTCCACCGTTCATCCTGGGTCGGGCCGGATATCGCTGCTCCTTCGCGACTGACAATTCAACGCTTTCGGCCGTGTGGGCGCACAAACGTGTAGCCGTCGGGCAGCGGGCGGTTGACCACCCGCTTGGCGCGGATCGCTTCTTGATGCAGTTCTCGCTGCTCGTCGGATGCCTGCCGGCCTGCTGGGAGGCGGCGCACGAATCCGCTTACCTGCTCTTCGCGGCCGTCGGACTGTGCTGCCGCTCGCGGTGGCGGTGGTGGGGCAAGGCGCTCCAGACGCGGAACATAGCGGAGAAGCCGGACACGGGTCTCTCCCCGTCGTGGTGGGTGGCTGGGCTGACCGCTGCCATCAAGGCTGCCCCATACGAGCCCAATGAGCCGTTCCTTGACGAGACGCTCCACAGCAGGATGGACACGGGCGACCCACTTCTGCGGCAAGCCCAGCTCCAGGCAGTTGTGCACCAGAGCCTCCTCGGCGAGGATCGCGCTACCGTCGGCGCTGAGATGGCCCAAGATTCGCAGCGTACGCATCACCCATGCGGTATCCGACAGATCGAGCTCTTGCCCACCTTGGTCCGCTCCGGGCGCGTTTTCCCTGGTGACGAGACCGATGTCGTAACGGTGCCGATAGGTAAGCTGGTCGATCCGTTCCGGTTGCGGCAGCAATTCGCTGCTGGCCCTGATCAGGCGCTCACTCAAACGCCAACGGTAGGTGACCAGCGTTCCTGGAAGCATCCCTCGCGGCCACACCACACCGTGAAGCTCCCATCGTTCGCCTGTACATCGAAGGAGGACTTCGCTCTCCTCTTGGACGGACCGCGACTTGCGCCCAGGATGGTTGAGGACCAGACGAAGGCGTTGCCGGTCCTCCACCGTGGCTATCAGGCCGTCGGGAAGCTCCGTCCAGCCGCTCGTGAGATGTACCCGCCGCAAAGCAGCTCGCCACCGGAGCTCTCCGGCATCGGATCTATCGACCATCCAGAACGGTCGGCCCGCTTCCCCCGGCGACTGCACCTCAGGCTTCTCTGCCAGACCACGGAACTCCTTGGCGATCTCGTCACCCGCTGCCTTGAGTTCCTCGGTTCCACCTGTCTCGTGAGCGCGGAGCGCGAGGTCGGCCAGTCGCCCCGCCGCGCCTGCCCCACGGTGCTGCCGTCGGCAACCGCCTGCTGAGGCAGAGACCTTGCCACGACTACCAATCACTCGTAACAGCAGCTTTCGAGTCTGCTCGGCAACCGGAAATCCCAATTCTTCGGCGACGAACCTGTGCGCCAGGACATGTTGCATCACGGAGGCCGCTCGCTCGTCACGGCAGAGGACGTGGACGCGCGAGACCTCAGCGGCCAACTCCAGGCCCGTGCGGCACACAGCCTGCAGCCACGCGTCATGTTCGTTGGCGGCCTTTCCCTGTCCCGTCCCCCAGTCACCGTGCTTCGTCACAAAGCCAAAGGCGAAGCGTCCCGTCCCGGCGTCGTACCGCGACTCAGTGACACCGACCATCCTCCCGACGTTCGCCGACAGGCGCCGCCCAAGGTTGGGACAGATGAAGGAGTCAGGGCCGCCGGTGCAGGCAGGCGTCTCAACCTCCCCGGAGTCTGCGGCCGGCACGCTGGGCTTCTCGGGCTGCGTATGGCCTCCAGGCGCGCCCGCCGACGACGACAAACGTTCTCGTACGACGGCCGCTACCTCGGGACCACATGTCAGGCAGGGGTTACTTGGGGACCACCGGGGGCAGGTCCTACGGTGTTCCGCGCTGGCCCGCGCCACCTCTGCCGCCAACCCCGGTTCGACCCGGTAGACTGCCTCCGCAGCCTCTTTCAACAGGGCAATCCGGAACTGCTGGAAGCGATCCTGCCCATACTTTCGCAACACCTCCAGCCGAAGCGCCTTCAGCGAAAAGTCAGCCATCAGGCTGCGGGCCGACGCCATCGCGTAGGCGCGCGTGGCAGCGCGCAGCCTGGCAATCTCCCTGCTTCGCTGGTTCTTCGCCACCGGCCTTCGGAGCGCCCTGTCGCAATGGTCACGGGCTGACCTGAACCGGGACTCGATTTCGCGACTGCACGCCGCCCAGCGCTCCACAACAGCCGGATGTTCGAGCGCAGCCTCGGGCCGAGTGCCCTTTGCATCGGCGATGACGGCCTGCACGAAGGCCTCGTCATGCATGTCCAGAAGCCGGCGGACCGGCGGGGGCAGGGCCGCAGCGCTGGGCGTCGGATCGCCTGGCGTCGTGGCAAGCCATGACCAGAGCCTTACGGTGGGCAGGCTGATGGCCTCGGGACGCAGTCCGCGTTGCCGCACAACAGAGGCAAAGGCCCGGTCGTACTTCTCCCGCGCCACCTCCCGGACCACCAGCGTGCTCAGTCGATCCGGAACGCGACTCGTCCTTCGGACGTGAGCGACCCGCTGCGCGTAGCGGTCTTCAAACCGCCGCACGGCGTCGACACGTTGCCGAGCGAGCGCCCCGGCGTGGGTGGGAACGGCTTTTCCGCTGTGCCTGCCCACGAGGGCGTCGCCCTCGTAGAGCAGCTCAGCGTAGCGCAACGCCACCGGAAAGATCAGGTCGTCCGCGAGCACCTTGAGCGCCAGGCGTTTCTCTGGGTTCAGCTTCGCCCCGGCAGCACGGTCCTGCAGGATGGCGGCCAGTTGGATGAAGCCCATGCGCGGCTTCCCCGGTGAGCCTTGCGAACCCGCCCGGCTTTGCGGCTTGCCGGGGGGCGACGCGGAGACGGTTTCCCCGGCCCGCGGCTTCCGCGACTCCGGCACGGACGGCTTCCACGGCTCAGGGACGATCGGCCCGACGGGTTCCGCATCCCTGGTCGTGGACAAGGTGGCATGGCAGCCGTCGCACATCGGCGCTGACCAGTCCCAGTCGAGGGTAGCGACCGTCTTGGTGGTCGTGTCACGGCCGCAACGGCCACAACGGAAGGTCACCCCTGACTGGAGCCGGTACTGCTGCAGTCGTCCCCGGACGGGAAGCATCTCCCTGATACGCCAGCCGGCCGGGATGTCTCTCGCCATTGCCGCTCCCTCCATCGCCGTCGACTGCAGAGACCGCCGCAGTGTGGGGACAGGTCCACCGTGCTGCTATGCCTTGGGTCGCCGGCCGCGGGTGGCCTTGGGCGGGCGCCACGAGGTCAGCGCGTCGTCGGTGAGGTGGAGGCGGTTGGTGGTCTCGGCGAGGAAGCCGGCGTAAATGTCGGCCGGCGAGGCACCCCACTCCGGGTCGAACTCGCCGTACCACTGGCGTACCCAGGGCAGGATCTCGCGCAACCCCGCGACCAGCGGCAACAGCCGGTCGGCGGCCCAGCCGTCCTCCTGCTCGCGGGCCACGATCAGGGTGGCCAGGGCCTGGGCCTGCTCGCGGTGGTCCCAGCCGGCCCAGCCGACCAGCAGCGACGGATCACCGTCGCGGCTGGCACCCGGGTACGACACGAACCGCTCCTTGGGTACGTCGAGCTTGCCCCGGTGCCGCCAGTAGCTGGTCTTGAGGAAGTCCGCCGAGGTGTACTTCGGCGGCACCGGGATCTGCTTGCGGAACTCCCGCTTCGCCGCCTCGTCGGGCAGCGCGTCCTCCTGCCGCTGCAGGTCCCACACCTGCTCCCAGTCGGCGCGCTTGCTCAGGCCGGAGTCCTTGTAGCGCAGCGCGGCCAGGTGCGGCACGTGCTCGTCGGCGACCAGGTCGGCGATCACCTTGCCGAGATCCTGACCGGGCGCGTAGAGGTTGGCGACGGTGAGCACGTCGTCGTCGCGGCGCAGCTCGTCGGCGAGCTGGGCGGTGGTCAGCGGGCGCGGCTGCTCCAGCCCGTCGACGTGCTGGTACCACAGCTCGCGCGCCTCACACCGGTCCAGCAGCCAGTCGCGCAGCGCCTTCGCCTGCATCGCGTCCCAGCCAGTCGTCTCCCAGGTGCGCTTGTTGTCGGGCCGCTCGATCAGAGCGATGTTGCGATTGCCCTCGATGACCGCGATCCGCCGCTCCACGATCGCCCGGTACTCATCCGACCAGTGGGCCGGCAGCTCAGTGATGGGCGTTGAACCAAAGTCCTGGAACCATCGCGTCTTTGCTTCACCCGCCGCGACCCTGCGGGCGAGGACGATCTCGAATGCCCGCTCTCCCACCTTCAACGCCGGCACCGAGCCGGCCGGGACGGTCAACTCGTCGTCCAGCAGCCCGTAGAGCGAGTGGACTTGCCAGTCCAACTCCTCCTGCAAGGCGATCATCCCCGCCCGGACCGAGTGCCACTCATCGCGAGCGGCAGCGAGTCGGTCGCGGGTGGGCATGCCAAGGGCCGCAACCGCCGCGGGGGTCAGGTTGGAAAGCCGCTGCGCCAGGCCGTCGATCGCCCGGCTCAATTCGAGGGGGTACGCAGACGGCAGTGGAAACTCCTGCAGCTTGGTGCCAGTAAATTCGTAGAAGTCCCGCCACTTCTCACCCTTTGAATAGCCACCGCCAGGCCCACCCTTGTTGTGGCTGACCTGCTTCAGCCAGAAGCAGGCGGTCGAGCTGTTTAGTATTCCAAGGAGTTGCAGGTGATCGTCCTCGGAGGCCCCTGAAGACAACTTGATCACTGGCGCAGAACGGTTGAAGACCTTACCGCCACGGTCCAAAACGAAGTGGTTGTGGGTAGCAACAAATGCCAGGCAAATGGTCCATTCGTGCGCGCCGGGATCCCGCGTGAGTTGATGCCATTCGTGCCAGGGCCGCCCCTCAGCGAAGTAGGTTACCTTGGCAAAGGTCGCCCGATTACCCAAAACGGTTCGGTTCGGCCAGAGCCAGCGGTGCCATGCGCTGGTGTGATCAAGAGGACGCAGTTGGAAGTCTGTCGTATAGGGGAAGAAGGCCCAGTCACCCTCATCGCAAGTCCAGTCGCGCACCTCGTCTCCAACGACCAGCCGACTACTAAACTCCAGATCTCCAACCCGCCGAAGCCAAACCCGCCGGCTCGCATGCATTGCCTCGTCGGCATTCGACATACCCAAGACACCGACACGAGCCACCTTTCCTCTTAGCTCAAGTCGGCTCCCATCGATGAGGGACTTGACATCGCCTGCCCCACCGCCGCTCAGGCTCCAAGGGAAGGTCCCGAGCTGGACACGCGGAGTATCCGCAGCAGTAATCCACTGACTTTCCGAACCAGGGCTGTGGATCTGATCGACGATGGCCTGCCAGACAAGGCCCTGGCTGGGGTCCGTGGGCGGGCTTGGTTCGCCGCGGATGCCCATGACCGTGCGGATGGTGCCCGCTCGGGCGCGGTTGGTGTTGCGGCCGACCAGGATGACGGTTGGCGTACCGTGGCCGGGAATGTAGGCACCCGACGTGTCGATGACGTGGGTCAGGTTGACGTCGATCGCAAACAGCTTTTCGATCATCTTCTTGCCGAACTCGCGCTTCATGAACGAGTTGGCGGTGATCTGCCCGACGTGCCCGGCCCCCTTACCGTCTCCGTCGCCCAACTTCGCGAACTGGAAGAACCGCTGGGCGAACGGCACCGACAGGGCGTACTTGCCGGAGCAGGCGTCGTACATCTCGCGGTATGCCTCGTTGAGGCCCTTGTCCTTGACCGTGATGTAGGGCGGGTTACCGACGACGACGTGATACCGGCCGGGGGTGAGGATGCCCGAGTGCTCCCGCACGTCCTCGGTGGCGTAGGCGAACTCCGTCATTGGGTCTTCGCCGAAGAGCATGGCCTGTCGCCGCTTAATCAGCGAGTCGCCGACCGCGAGGTGCATCGGGAAGACGTACCCGGCCGAGTCACCGAACGTCTTGACGCCGCTTGCGCGGAGGGCGGCGACCAGCAGGCGAAAGCGGGCGATGGCTACCGCGAACGGGTTGATGTCGACGCCGTGGACGGCATCGAGGGCGAGGCGTACCCGCTCGTGGGGGTCGCGGTTGGGCGCGTGCTGCTCCCACTCCTTCAACAGACGGTGGAAGGCACCGAGGACGAAGTGGCCCGAGCCACAGGTCGGATCGATCATCTTGGCCACGTCGTGGCCGAACTCGGCGATCGCCGGAGTCAAGGTCAGGTCGAGGATGAACTCCTCGACGAACTCCGGCGTCTGGAGCAGGGCGTAGGTCTTGCGGGCCGCCTCGGAGAGGTCCTGGTAGAGGTCGCCGAGGAAGCGGGTGTCCCACTCCGGGTCCGCGAAGTCGTGCACCAGGCCGCCGATCTCGCCGCGCCGGCGCCAGAAGCCGATCAGCTCCTTGGCCGCGTCGTGCGACAGCGGGATCTGGTAGAGCGGGTTGTGCCGCTTGTCGAAGAGCGACTTGCCGGCCTGGGTGCTGGCGATGGCGTCGAAGCCCTGCTCCAGCCAACCGCGCAGGGTTTCCTTGGGCCGGTCGCGAAAGAACTGCGCCTCGGCCTCCTCGGCCAGCACCAGGCGATCCCCCGCCCCGGCCAGGTACGGGTCGGGCAGCAGGCCGTTGTCCTCGCAGAAGCGTACGAAGACGGTGCCGAGCACCCACGCGACGGCGACCTGGGTGACCCGCTCGTCCCGCCAGGCCGCCCAGGTGGCGGCGGTACGCCCGACCTTGAAGGCGTGGTCGTACTCACCACGCAGGCGGAGGCGCACCTCCTCGACCGACTCGGCCTGCTCTCGCAGGTCCTTTTCCAGGTTCTTGACCTGCTTCTGCAGGTCGGACAAGAGCAGCTTCCGGTCGATCACGCGAAGACTCTAACCGTCCCGCTCACGGGACGGGGGTACCCGTAAGGCCTAATCCGGCCGGCGGGTCGCTACCTACGGCTCCCGCATCCAGAGCTTTGGATCGTTGATGAAGATGCCCTTGCCCTGGTGCCGCCAGATCACGCGCAGCGCTTCGAGCCGGACGTAGACCTGCTTGACCGTCGACGGACTGACCTTGTGCGTCGCGGCGAGCTGGGCGATCGAGGGCAGCTTGTCCCCCGGCTTGAGCTTCTTCGCCCTAATGTCGGCGACGATCTCGTCGGCAATACGGATGTAGTCGGCGGTAATCGGCATGACTCCCCCTGCGTGGCATGCCAATTCGATCACGCAAGGACACCCGTCAACAACTCTACGTTTGACTAAGGCGACTGGGACAGCTAAGTTGGCTTCTGCCTCTCCCCTTGCGTGGCAACAAGGCACAGAGGTGATCCCCTGGTCGGGGCGGGTGCGCGTGCCCGTCCCGACCCACCGGACTGCTCCGCTGTCGTACCGCTGAATGGAGCTGCGGCGGCCGAGCGGGCGGGCCGTCCGCGGCCCCCGCGCGGACGGCCCGCCCTTCCACACCCCCTGCCGGGAGCCGCCGCGCTTCCGCCCGCCCGCAGAGAGGATCGTCGTGGCTCAGGTGTATCGAGGTGGCCAGCCCTACCCGGCCGGTCACCCGGGCCGGTCGACGCCGCACGAGGTGCGGACCCGCGAGTTCGCCGCGCGCCGGCGCGGCGTCGACCCTGATGAGGTACGCGAGTTCCAGGCCCGGGTGGCCGACGAGCTGGCCGCCCTCAACGAGGCGGTACGGCTGCTCAGCCAGGAGAACGACCGGATCAAGCGGGCGCTGCGCGACTGGCAGACCATGCACGCGCGGGAGTGCCGCCCACCGAACTCCGGTCACTGGTGACCGCGCGGCCCTCCCCCGGCGACCTGCTCACCATCGACGGCCGGGCCTCGGTGCAGTTCGCCGGGGACCGCGCCTTGACCTTCCGCGTCGTCTCGGTCTCCGACCAGCCGACCTACCACGGCTGGATCTGGCTGACCGGCTACGTGCTCAACCGGCGCGGCGAGGCGACCGCCAAGCGCGAGGTCTACGTCCAGCTCGCCGGCCTCCGCCCCGCGGCCGTCACACCAACCGCGCCACGGCGACAACGGAGCGGCGATACCGGGACCTATGCTCGTCGCGATGACGAACGCAACTCCCGCTCAGGTCTCGGCGGCTCGCGGCTGCATGCTCGGGCTGACGCTCGGTGACGCCCTCGGTGCCACTGCCGGAACGATCCCGGACAGCGGGCTGCTCAAGGCCACGAGCGCCGGCCAGCTCGCCTGCTTCACCGCCGAGGGGATCATCCGGGGGCATATCCGTTCTGTGCTCAAGGGAAACAGCCACCACCCTCGCGGCCAGGTGTGGCACGCCTACCACCGCTGGGCGACCATGCAGGGCATCACCGGGATCAAGCGCTGGCAGGACCAGGGCTGGCCTGACGGCTGGCTGGCGGACGTGCCCGCCTTGGCGGCTCGGAGAGGATCGGCACCGGCGACAGTCGCTGCCCTGCAAGGCTCGATGACGGGGACGGTGGAGACGCCGGCCGCGACGAGCGTGGGTGCACACGGCCTCACCCGCAGCCTGCCCGCCGGCCTGTGCGACTGGGGGGGGATCGCCCCCGGGCCCCTTCGCCGCCGACGTCGCCGCCCTCGCACATGCAGCCGAGGCGCAGAGCGCTGCGGCGATCGGCGCCACGATCATGGCGTACTGCGGAAAGAGCGGCCGTTTCGAGGAGGCGGTGGCCGGTGCCGTACTCGAGTGTCGCAACCTCCCGGCAGGCCCCACCCACCTTCCTCCCGTCACTGAGGCGCTGGCCGCCGCCCGAGCCACGCCGGCAGACCCGGCTGTACTGGCCCGCTTGGCTCCCAAGGCCACGGCCGTGTCGGCGCTGGCCGGAGCCGTGTACGTCGTGGCGTCCCACCCCGAGCGTGAGCAGGTTGGACAGGCTCTGCTGTTCGCCGCGTCCACGGCGTTTGGGAGGCACGTCGCGCCTGCGGCAGGCGCCTTCCTGGGCTCGCTACACGGCGCGGATGCGCTACCCCAGGGCCTGGTCTCCCGCCTGGAGTTGGCGTGGGTGGCTGACGTCCTCGCCCGTGATCTGGTCACGGAGTTCGTGGACGGACCGGCAGGCAGCGGGTATGAGGCGCCAGCCAACCCGTATTGGTGGGAACGCTACCCGGGCTGGTAGCCCCCGCAGCGCCCGTGCGCTGCCTCGCCGCTCCGTGCCCGGTTCCGGGCCCAGGTCAGCAGGAGTCACACGTACCGCTGACGGGGAGCTGGACGAAACAGGTGGGGCAGACCGGCCGGCGGGGCGGCGGAGCCTGGGCACGACGGCGCTGGACGACTGCCTGCAGCTTCGGCGCCAGGGCTGGCACACCTCCATCCGGTGGCAGCGACGCGCCGAAATGGCGGTAGCAGGCCAGTCGGGAGCCGGCGGCGTGCTCCTCCCGGGCCATCTCGTCATCCGCGGGTGGCTCGCCGGTAATGCGGAGCACCTCGTCGTACCCTCCGCCCACCATCCCGTCGTCCGTCCGGACGACAAGCGCCGACAGCGGCGGGTCACCACGGCGGCGCGACTCGTAGATCACCCGGTTGAGCACCTCTCCGATCCAGTTCTGCAGGAGAGCCGACGTCCGGATGCCGGAGGCGGCGAAGAGTCTGTCGCGGAGTTCACCGTAGGTGATCGTCGAGTGGTACGTCTGGGCGAGCTCGACCAGAACCTTGTAGGCGTGGCGTGCCCAGATCTCCCATGCCTCCTGAGCACTGATCGGCTCGCCGCTCGCCCGCCAGTACCCACGCTGCTGCGTCACAACTGCCTCCGTTCGGACACGCCTCGCGGCGTCCAGCGGAGAGTACGTGCGCCGTACGACCACGTGCTGACCCGTCAGGAGTCGACCCGGTGTTCATCAGGCGCTGCTGGTCGCGGTGCATCATCTCGATGTGATCCGCTGAAGCGCCGTTCTGATGGCCGGAGCGACGGTGTCGTACAGGTACGGCGCGCTGGTCAGGCGCCCCCAGTGGGCGGTCAACCGCATGGCGGACGGATGAGTGAACGCGGCGACGAGCGTGTCGACGCCGGCGATACGCGCCTCCTCCAGGTTCGGGGCAAGCTGACGACGGCGGCTCATGAGCGTGGTGAGCGCCTTGTAGACCTCGACGCCCTGGACGATGCACAGCGTGGGCCGAAGGATCGCGATCGTGGCCGCCATGTGTGGGGCACAGTTCTGGCTCATCGTCGGGTTGCCCAGTGACTTGCTGGTGCCTCTGACCACCGCGGAGCACAACCTCATGTTGGCCATGGCGTAGGCGTCGAAGAGGTGCACCGGGGAACGGGTGCCGTCGAGGTGGAGCTGCTCACCATCCCGGTCGGCGCCGGGATCCCGGCCGACGGCGAGTCGCAGCGCGCTGGTGACCCCGCGCATGTGCGGGTTCCGCGCGGTGAACGTGAGACTCGCCGACTGCATCACCTCGGCGTGTCGCTCCTTGAGCGTGACACCCTCCCGCGCACGCCCGGTCTCCATCGCGATGACCAGGGTGCGCGTCGGCACCCCGTCCAGCAGGAGGTCGTAGTGGTGGCCGACGTGCGACAACTGGGCGGCGGTGAACGCCGCCCCCGGTCGTGGCACCCCACCTCGGTCGCCCAGCACGCTCCGTCGGCAGCTGTCGAGCCTCCGGCAGACGCATGCCCCGGACGGCGACAGGACATGCTCGCCCATGTACTGACCGAGTTCGTCGACACGTCTGGCGGTCGCGACGGTGTCGCTGGCGAGGGTCATAGCGGCGGCTCCGCTGACGTCTGTGCGAGCGCCGAAGCGCGGGATGCTTCCGTCCTGGGACGAGGCGTGCTCGCCTCGCCTTTCTCGTCATCCGTCGCGCCGAGCAGCTCATGGCGGAGGAGCGCTGTCTCCATGGCGCTCGGTGGCCCGGCCGACCCGGCATGCCACTCGACGACGAGCCGCTGACCGGAGGGCAGCGCGTACACGCGCACCGCCCGGCTGGCCACCGATGACCCGTAGTCCGGTCCGCCCGATCCCAGCCTGCTCGTCTCTCGCAGCCCGAGCACCTGGGCCAGGTCGTCCCACGGCCGGCCGAAGGCGAACACATCCTGCACCGGCAATTCGGCGACCGGCTGCCAGACGAACTCGTCGATGACCTCTGGTGGGGGCTTCAGCGGAGCGTTGATGGACGTCGAGTGCCACGGGTAGCACTCGAAGATCAACAGGTCACGGTGGTCGGCGCCCGGGTCCTGGAGCCAGCGGCGGGTGAACTCCAGGCGCGCCTTGTAGTACTTGTTGTCGCCCATCTCGTGCGGCAGGGTCCACGGCGGCCGGTTGTAGGGACATGTCGTAGCCCACCTGCTGTACGAGAAGTGCCTCCTGATCTCCTCCGCGAAGATGCCGTCTCGCCCCTGGAAGCGGGAGTGGAAAGCGCCGGGGTTCAGGCCGAGCACCACCATCCGCGGCGTGTGCTCCAGGCCGAGAAGGTCACCGTGGTACGGCTCCGGGAAACCATCACGAGTCACTTCGCCGGCACCGACACCCACGTAGGAGTCGAACCAGCCCTCCAGCCATGGCGGTAGTCGATCGTCACCGTTGAGCCAGGCCGCGATGTGGGCATCCCAGAGGGCCGCAACCCGCTCCCGTGCAGAGGTCACCATGACGAGAAGCTATCTGCGAGTCACTGGCGGAGCCAGTGTGCAACGCGAAGAATCAGCGGCGTGACGGATGAACTCCATCAGCTGGCGGCGTTGTTACGGGACCGTGATGCCCTGGACGCCAGAATCGCGCGGCTGACCGGACGGTCGGCCCGACAGGGGGACATCGGCGAGTTCGTCGCGGCGCGGGTCTTCGACATCGCGCTCGCCGCGAACCCGGTCCAGGCCGGCCACGACGGAACATTCCGGTCAGGCCCGCTGGCTGGCCGGACCGTCAACGTGAAGACCTACGGGGACGCGTTCGACGGCATCGACATCAGCCCCCACTCCGCCGACTTCTACCTGATCTTCAGTGGCCTACGACGGCCACCAGGTGCCGTCAGGCATCACCGCTGGCAGCTATCCGCGGCATACCTTCTCGACACCCGCCGCCTGCGCGAAACCTTGACCGGCCGAGGCGTCAAGATCGGCACCGCGACGAGCATCCGCACGGCCGACCTCGAGGCGGCTCGCATCTTCCCCGACACCAACCCCTACCCGCCGCTGCGCCTGACCGCCGAGCAGGTCGCCCTGTTGTCCCTGTTCGCCGAGGGCTCCCGCGACACCAGTTCGTTGGCCGGCTGAGGTCCGGCGGACTTCCCGAGGTGACCCGGCGGCCCGGACCCGACGGGAGACTGCCGACTCAGCCGGTTGGGGGCGCCCGACGGGCGAGGATGGCCAGGGTCTCCCGACGCACGTCACCGGCCTCGTGGACCAGGCGACGGTGGGAGAAGCGGACCACCAGGATGCCGATGGTGGCCAGCAGCGCGTCGCGGCGCAGGTCGATCTCCCGCTGGCGCGGTTCACCGTGAGTGGTGGCGCCGTCGAGTTCGATGTTGACCCGTTCCCGCTCGGCGAACAGGTCGAGGTACATGCTGCGCCGCCCGACGCGCACCCGCGTCTGACGATGGAACGCCGGCATTCCCGGGCCGATGAAGACGTGCTCGTGCCCCCAGATCTCCAGCGGGCTGCGGCACCCCTCGGCGAGCCGCCTCAGCAGCGTGCGAAGCGCTGCCCGGTCGTCCAACTTCGGCACGCCCGTCAGGGCCACCCTCAGCCGCTCCGGCGTGGTCAGTCGGTCGTTGACCGCCCGGATCACCGGCGCTCGCTGCTCGCTGGCGGGCAGCATCGGCCACGAGTCGACGAGGGCCTGTTCGAGGCGGATCGTCGGCAGGCCGCGCCGGATCACCACCTGCGGCGGCTCGAGGATGAGGCCCTGACGCCGGTGTACGACCACGCCGGGTCGGCTACGGAGGCCGGCGCTCGCCGGTGCGCTCAGGTGGAGCAGGTCGCCGGTCACCTGCCGGTGCAGCCCCCACCAGCCGAGCGCACTGAGGTGACTGAGCACGCCGCGCCCCGCCGCCCAGGCGCACGGTAACCCAGCGCGGGATCCAGCCGACCGATGACCGGGGTACCGCCGCATCCTCCCGCTCGATCGCGCAGCAGGTGCGCCGCCACGAACACCTCGGGCAGCACCCGCACCAGGTCACCCCTGTCGCACGCCCCCTGCAGCGTCCACGCCCGCCATCTGCTAAGACGCGCGGATCGCTGGCAGCTGGGCAGGTTGGTCGTCGGCCTGTCGAGCTGCTCAGCCGTCAACGATCATGGTGCAACCGGCGGGCCGGGACGGCGACGGGTTACGCCGTGACGGCGCTGCGGTGGGCGTTGACGACCCAGGCGTCGGGCAGTGCGATCCACTCGTTGTCGCCCACCCGCACCACCGCACCGTCCAGCTTCGGCAGCAGCGCCGGATCATCCATAGGGCACAACACCCAGACGCCTCCAGCTCCACCACGAGCCGCGTCGGCCAGCTCGTAGAGCCGGTCCATCGCCCGATACCGCGCCAGCACCGCCGCGTCGTGCAACAGCACCGGCCCGGCGTCGACCGACAACGAGGCCCGCAGCGACGGCGCGGCCAACTCCCACGCCCGCTCGACGTACTCCCCCAGCTTGATCGCGCCCCGGGAGCCGGGCGGCGCGATGTCCGCGCCGACCACCGTCTCCCAGGTCGGCTTCGGGTGCGCGTCGACCAGGGCGTGCAGCTGCTCCAGGAAGCGGGCCGCCACGTTGACCGGCCGGGCGTCGAAGCGCCGCGCCAGTTCCTCCCGCGCCAGTCCGTACCGGGACAGGCGTACCGTCAGCGCCCGGAACCCGCCGGCGGACCGCGCGCCCGTCAGCCTCTCCTCGGCCCGCATCGCCGCAGCCAGCTCCGGCGACTCGGCCGTCCATCGGCTCGGCGCCACGGTCAGCGACGGGCGCCGCTGCATGATCGACATGGAGGACGATGCGTTGCGGGGCGGCGGCGGGACGTACTTGTCGCGCTCCCAGCGCAGCTCGAAGCCGGCCTCGGCCAGCAGCCGGTCCAGCTTCGGGTGCGACGGCAGCGGGTCCAGCTCCGGGAACCGCGTCCGCACCCGCTGGGTCACCTGCTCCGGCGTCAGACCGCGGCCACCGTCGGGCGAGGCCGCCGGGGGCACCACGCCGGCCTGGGCGAGCCGCAGCGCGCGTACCGGATCGAGGTCGCGCGGGTAGAGCTCCAGCCGGGCGGTCGCGGCGGCCCGCTCCGAGGCCACCGCGGCGAGCAGCACCCGCCGCCGTTCGTCGATCGCATCGGCCGCGCCGCCGGGCGCGGTCACCGCCGCGAGGGTACGCAGCACCGTCGCCGGGCTGGGCAGCACCTCGCTGGCGGCGAGCTTGTCGGCGGCCTTGCCGAGCGCGTCGGCGTAGTCGAGCAGCGCCGGCGCGGCCGGGGTGTCCGGTCCGTCGTCCTCGCCCGCCTCGAGTGCCACCAGCAGCCGGTCACCGCGCGGGTGCGGCTTGCCGCCGATGTCGGCGCGGGCGTGCCGGCGCAGCAGCAGGCGCGGCTCGTCGGCGAGGGCGTCGACCTCCACGGCGGCCCGCACCGCGGCGACCGCCACCGCGAGCCGCAGCGCGTCCCCGGTGCGCACCGAGCCGCGGCTGCTCAGCAGCGCCGCGGCCAGCTCCGCGACGCCCATCACCCGGCCGCCGTCGCGCAACAGCTCGATGATCTGGGTACGCACGCTGCCGACCACCGGGATGTCGTGCCAGCGTTTGCGCTGCTTGCCGAGGATCTGCGCGACCCGGGCGGGCGTGACCCCCAGCGGCTTGGCCACCTGCGGGTGCTGCGGCCACAGCGGCAGGTCCGGTAGGGCGCCGGTGGCGTCGGGCAGGTGCAGCGCCAGCCGGGTGGCCTCGACGTCGTTGGGGTTCCGGCTGGCCGGGACGAGCAGGGTGGCAATCGCGTCCAGGCCGACGCGTACCAGATCGGGGTCGCCGTCCCCGGCGGCGGCCTCGGAGGCGACCTCCTCCGTTGCGGCCTTGCGGGCGGCGGGCGTGGTGGGAATGGTCTCCCGCTCCCCCAGCCGGCCGCGCCACTCCTTCACCCGGCGTTGCAGCTCCTGGCGGGTCTTGGCGCCCAGGCCGGGCAGGTGGGCGAGCTTGTTGGCGACGGCGAGCAGCTCGCCGACGGTGGTGGCGTCGAGCCGGTGGGCGGCGGAGACCGCGCGCGGGGTGAGCCCGGCGGCCTCCAGGGCGGTGGCCCGGGTCACCTTGCCGGCGGCCTCGTCGCGGGCGGCCTCGGCGGCCTGCTCGTCCGGCTCGTCGGCCTCGATCTCCGGATGGTCGGTGCCGACCGGGGCGCTCGCATCGGAGCGGCGGAACACCTGCTGCCAGGCGTCGCGCATGTCCTTGAGCGAGGCGAACCGCTGCTTGTGGTCGCGGTGCAGCGCACGCTGGAGGAAGTCCGCGAGGTCGTCGCGGATCGCCGGGTCGAACGCCTCGACGGCCAGCACCGGCGGGCCCTCGGTCAGCTGCGGCTCGGTGCCGCCGTCACCCCAGACGGGCAGCTCGCCCGAGGCCATCTCGTGCAGGGTGACCCCGAGGGCGTACCACTCGGCGTGCTTGTCGTAGCCCGGCCGGGTGGCGGTGCCGAGGAACGGGTCGAGGTAGCGGGGGGTGCCGGCGGTGATCTCCTTGACCGAGACCCCGGCCAGGGAGAAGTCGAAGAGCACGAGCTGCTTGGTGCGGTTGGGGCGGACCCGGATGGCGATGTTGTCGGGCTTGATGTCCCGGTGGTAGACGCCCTCGCCCTCCAGGTAGTCCAGGGCGCCGAACAGGTAGTCGCTGTAGGTCTCCAGCTCGTCGACGGTGAGCCGGCCGTCGTCGCGCAGCTTCCGGGCCAGGGTGCGGTCACCGGCGTGCTCCAGCACGACGACCGTGCGGGTGCCGATCTGCAGCGGCTCCGGCCGGGCCAGCCGGATCACCCGCGAGTCGGTGAGCGGGCCGAGCACCCGCGCCTCGTGCGCCAGCCGGGCGCCCTTCTCGTCGGAGAGCCCGACCTTGAGCACCTCCTCCCGGCGGGTGCGCTCGTTGAAGCCGAGGAACGCCCGGCAGGTCGAGCCGGTGCCGAGGCTGCGGACGATCTTCCACTCGCCGACCCGGTCGCCGCCACGCGCCTCCAGGGGGTCGACCTGCTCGGGCTCCGGCTCCTCGGGATGCACCGACGCTGGCGGCGGGGCGGTCAGCTCCTCCTCGACCACCTGGAGCATCTCGACGAACTCGGCCACCGTGGTGAGCCGCGCGGTCGGCACCGGGGCGGTGGCCGCCTGGATCAGCTCGTCGGCGAACTCGGTGATGCCGTCGGCGATCGCGGAGGCGCGCAGGCCGTTGTCCCGGGCCAGCCGGGTGAGCAGCTCGGCGCGCTTCGCGGCCGGCGGCTGGCCGGTCAGGATCAGGTAGCTCAACGCGCCAAGCCCGAAGACGTCCATCGCCACCGGGTCCGGCTTCGGCGCGGTCAGCTCCGGCGCCAGGTACGCCTCGGCCGAGCGCTCGATGTGCGCGGCGGCGTGGGTGGAGAGGGTGACCGGGTCACCGCTGCTGACCCCACCGCTCCCGTCGACCCCGCGGGTCGCCGACTGCCAGTCGCTGAGCTGGAGCTGAGGCGTCAGCCACGCCTCGTCCTCGCTGCCACCCCGCCGCCCGCGTCCCGGGCTGACCAGCACGCTGCGCGCCGACAGCGCCCGGTGGTGCAACCGCCGGCGGTGGGCGTACGCGACCGTCTCGGCGAGCTGACGGATCATCGCCAGCCGGCTCAGCGCGTCGAGGCGGTCGCCGTACTGGGCCATGTAGTGGTCGAGGCGGATCGAACGCGGGTCGTACCGGAAGATCAGCGCCGGCCCGGCCTCGTGCGACTCCATCGAGTCGACCTGGACGATGCCGGGGTGGTTGATGCCGTGCAGGACCTGCATCTCGCGCTTGGCGGCGCGCTCGATGCTGGCCCGCTCGGCCTGTACCGCGTTGCGCTCCACCAGGTAGATCCGGACCCGGCGGCGTTCCCGCTCCAGCTCGCGGTGCCGGGCCCGGTGGTCCTGCCAGGTGGGGCCGATGTCGAAAGGTCGGGTCTCCAGCTCCCACGCGCCGACCTGGTAGTGCCGGCGGCTGCGGGCGATGCCGATCTCCTCCAGCAGGCCGGGTAGAGCCGCCGACATCTCCTTGGTGACCCGCTGCCCCTCGTCCTGCGGCGGGCGCTTCAGCAGGGAGGTGATCGGCGGCAGTGCGACCGCCTGGTGACCGGCCGCCGGCTCCGGGCCGTAGATGCCGTGCAGGTGGTGCTCGGAGAGCCCCACGTGCAGGCCCGGCCGGGACAGGAAGACCGCCGCCTGCACGAAGGGGATCCTGACCTTCGCCCCCGGCCGCTTGGCCGCGGCGGCCTGGAGCAGCGACTTCAGCTTCTTGGCCTTCATGTCGGCCAGGTGCAGCGGGTTGTCGAAGGTACGGGTGCCGCTGGGCCCGTTCAGGATCCAGTTGGAGCCGCTGGAGACCAGCCGGCCGTTGAGGCTCTTGATCTCGATCAGGTAGAGCCCGCCCGGGCCGGCGACCAGCAGGTCGACCTCGTAGGGATGGCCGGTCTGGGCGGTGAAGGTGAAGTTCGACCAGGCGCGGTAGGGCTCGCTGTCCGGCAGGAGCGCCTGGACGTGCGCCAGCGCCTCTCGCTCGTGCGCGAACTGCGACGGCGTGATCGTCGTCCACCGGCCCTCCTGCATGCGGCAGATCCTAGGCCACGCCGCGCACTCGCCGACGCCACCACGTCACCTGGTGCGACGACCCCCTCCCATCGGTCGCCGCACACTGCCGCCAGCAGGGCTTCAAACGACATCCGTCAATAGGTGCGGGGAACATCAACGTTCGCCTGGCGCACATCCAGGCGGATATTGATCAGCGGATTTCGATGCAAGAATCGACGCAACTGGATCCCCCCACGGCGCCGACGCTGCCGGCGCCGGGACGAGAGGACGAGCATGAGAGGTTACCGACCGCTCGGACGCCGGCTCCTCGCCGCGTTCGCCGCAGTCACACTGGCGTCCGTCGGGCTGGTCACCGTGACCGGGACGCCGGCATCCGCCGTCACCGGCAACTGCGGCTCGGCGGAGATCGAACTCACCGAGACCGAGCAGGGCATCGTTCCCGCGATGAACGTCCTGGTCGACGTCCAGCTCGACGCCGAGCACCGGGACGTCTTCCACGCGGGCATGACCGGCTGGTGGATCAACCAGACCACGGCACTGGACAGCGGACCACTGACCTCGGTGGCGGGCACCCCGTACTTCGAGTCCCTCCAGCGCTACCCGTACGGGGTCACCGCCACCTGGGCCAGGGTCGTCACCAACAGCGGCCTGATCGAGGTCAGTTTCCCCCTGATCGAGGTCATCACGACCGGGGGAATCTGCTTCGGGCTGTTTCCCCGGTCCAGCATCTTCATCGACCCGGCCGACCCCTCCGCAAGCCTGCGGGTGCAGGTCGCGCTGAACGAACGAACCGCCAACGACCTGGCATTCGTCATCGACACGACGGGAAGCATGGGTGGCAGCATCGACGCGGTGAAGGCGTCGGCGGTCAGCATCGTCAACCGGCTCGCCTCGCAGAGCAGCAACTTCCGGGTCGCAGTGGTGCAGTACAACGACCCGTACGCCGGCGTCGTCTCCGGGTTCTCATCCGATGTCTCGACCATCACCGCCGCCATCAACAGCCTCGGCGCCTCCGGCGGGGGCGACACACCCGAGTTCACCTACAGCGGGGTGATGAGCGCACTCGGCCTACCCTGGCGGGACTCGGCCAACCGGTCGATGATCGTCATCGGGGACGCCGCGGCGAAGGACCCGGAGCCGGGCACCGGCTACACCATGGCCTCGGTGACCGCGGCGGTCAATCAACGGCGGATCCAGGTGGGCTCCGGGCCGACGCTGGCGTCGAAGGCGACCGCCCGGTCGGCCACGACGGCGGCCGCAACGACCGTGAGTGGGGCCTACTACGCCGGCAGCATCCCGATCATGTCGGTCCCGGTCGGCAGCGACCCCGCCGCCCTCACCTCGTTCCAGGGCCTCTCGGCCGGCACGCTGGGGACCGTCTATCCTGCGGCCGACTCCACCGGCGTCGTCGACGCGATCAACCGCGCGGTCGACCGCAGTACCGGGACGGTGCTGCCGCCGGTCACCTCCTGGAAGCAGGCGGTGTCGTGGTACGGCGGGACCGGCACGATGACCGGAGTCCGCCGGGTCTCCGGGTACGCGTACCGGGCGGGCGTCTGTGATTCCACCGCCACACCGTGGCACGTGTTCACCTTCTCCCTGCCGTCCGCCGTCCCGACGACCAAACTGCGCTGGTGGGCCCTGGACGTGACCACCGACCAGGCACTCAAGACGCGGTACGGCAGCCTGCTGCCCGCGGTCGGCGCCTACGGGCAGGACTACACCGCCTGGCTCTGCATGTCCGGCAGCGCCGGTTCACTGCCCACCGGGGTCACCAACGTCAAGGCCCAACTCCGCATGTCCTGGTGACAACGCCACGGGTCTGAGCGACGCCGACCCAGCGAGCACGACACCTCTGGTGAACCGTGAAGCTCGACGGCTTCACCAGCCACCGGTGTCGTGCTCGCTGCCGTCCGGGCCCGACTCACCGCGCTCGTGGGTGTCCCCGCAGGCGGGAGGGCCGCCACACGGTCGATTCCGGGGCGTTGTTCGCCATTCAAGAGGCGGCCACCTGCCGCGCCTACGTTTCCGACCGACCTGGTTTCCTCTGGAAGGTCTCTCGTATGTCGCTGTCCCGTCGTTCGTTCCTCATCGCCGGCGCCGCTGCCGGTTCCGTGGTCCTGGCTCCGCCGCTGGTGGCGTCGGCCGATCCGCGGGTGGGATCCAACCCGTTCGCCTGTGGCGTCGCATCCGGCGATCCGTGGCCCACCAGCGTCGTGCTCTGGACGCGCCTGGCACCTGAGCCCACCGCCCTGGATGGTCTCGGCGGCCTGCGCGATCCGCGCCAGCGGATCCCGGTCGAATGGGAGGTGGCGACCGACGAGTCCTTCTCGGCGCGGGCGGTCGTCCGTCGCGGTGTCGCGCTGGCGACCCCGGAGTGGGGCCACTCCGTGCACGCCGAGGTCGACGGCCTGGAGCCCGGCCGCGAGTACTGGTACCGCTTCCGCGTCGGCAACGAGATCAGCCAGGTGGGTCGGACCAAGACGGCGCCGGCAGCGGATGCCGACATCGAGTCGTTCACCTCGGCGCTGGCCACCTGCCAGAACCTCACCGCCGGCTACTTCACGGCGCTGGGCCACATCGCCGACGAGAACGTCGACCTGATCATGCACGTGGGTGACTACATCTACGAGGGCGCCGGGGCCGGCACCATCGGCCGCCCGCACGCCCCGGCCAAGGAGATCTGGGATCTGGCCGACTACCGCGTGCGTTTCGGCCAGTACAACGCGGACCCCGATCTGATCGCCGCCCGCCGGTCGGCGCCGCTGTTCTGCGTCTTCGACGACCACGAGGTCGAGAACAACTGGGCCGCGGACCGGTCCCAGATCGACAACGAGCCCGACCAGGATCGTGACGTGTGGCTGGCGCGCCGCGCCGCGGCTCTGCAGGCCTGGTACGAGAACCTTCCGCTGCGTAGGGCTCAGCGCCCGGTCGGGCCGGACGTGCAGGCGTACCGCCGCCTACGGTTCGGGCGCCTCGCCGACGTGCACATGGTCGACACCCGCCAGTACCGCTCCTTCCAGAACGACCCGGCGACCAATGCGACCGATCGCTGGATCCCGGGCCGCACCATGCTGGGTGACGCCCAGGAGCAGTGGCTGCTCAACGGCCTGGCGGACAGGTCGGTGCGCTGGCGGGTGATGGCCGACCCGGTCCAGATGGCCCAGCAGGACTCGGCTGCCGGCCCCGCGGTGAACGTGCCCAACGACCCGTGGGACGGGTACGCGTGGTACCGCACCCACCTGCTCACCCGGATCCACGAACTGGGCGTGCGGAACTTCGTGCACATGGCCGGCAACGGCCACTGGAACATGGCCTCCGACCTGCTGGTCAACTTCGACGAGCCGGGCTCTCCGGTCGTCGGCGCCGACTTCATGACCACCTCGGTCACCTCCGGTGGCGACGGCTCGGAGCAGGACAACGGGGCCCGGAACCGCATGGCGGCCAGCCCGTGGCTGAAGGTGGGCAACACCCGTCGTGGCTATCACAAGACGGTCTACACGAAGGCGGAGCTGCGCCAGGAGGTCAAGGTGATGCCCTACGTGACCCGTCCGGGCGCTCCGGTCTTCACCCGCGCCAGCGCGATCGTGCGGGACGGCGTCCCCGGCATCTCCGAGGTGGTCCAGGGCACCATCGTCTGACCGAGCCGCCCCGCTCCGGGGCCGGCCGTAGTCGCGTTTTCGGGACCGACACCGCGAACGCCTGGGCCCGACATCACGTCCCGGTTGACCGGGACCGGGGGTCAGCCCCAGAAGATCCCGGTTGGGCCCCGGTATGGCCGTGACACGGGGCCCTATCGCACCCGCTGCAGAGCCACGGTCACCGCGGCGGCCTCGAACCGCGCCGGGTCGAAGTCGTTCAGGTTGTCCAGGCTCAGCCACTCCAGCCGTTCCCGGTGCTCCGGGTGCGTCGGGTCGGCGAGGATCTCCACCAGCTCGGCGTACCCTCGCACCCCGCCGCAGTCCTCCGGCGGCGCGGCCCGCCGGCCGCCGACGCACCGCGGGTACGCCTCGGCCGCGTCCCGGTCGAAAGCCTTCTCCACGAGGATGTCGAGCTCCCAGTTGTCGCCGAAGTCGTACGTGTAACGCAGCCTGTCCCCGGTGTTAGGCGCGACCTGCTCCAGGGTGACCCGCGACTCGGCGCGATGGCCCAGGTCGGTGTCGGGACGGCCGAAGCTGCCGTACGGGGTCTCGAAGACGTGCAGGTGGCTGTCGGTCCAGCCGAAGGCGACCTGGATCAGCTCGTGCAGCCGGGCGAGGCCGACGTCGGCGGGCACCTGGAGGCGCCGCCAGATCGGCGGGCGGGCACCGCGCAGGCTCACCTTGACCTGATAGATGGGGGCCTGGCCAGCCGACTTCCTCCGCTTTCCCGGCAGTGCCGCCGGGCGTCGCGGACCGGGCACGGCACCGACGGGCGCACCGGGAGCGATGATGTCGAGCAGCGCCGAGATGGAGGCAACGGTCAACTCGCCGTCGCGCAGGTCGCCCCGGCTCGTTGTCCGGGGAGCGGGAAGCCCCCGTAGCCAACTGCGCAGCAGCAGGGCCAGCGCGGCAGTGCCGGGCCCCTCCTCCTCGGGCGGGCCGCCCGGGCCCCCGAGGTCCTCGTCGTGGTCGGCGTAGTTGTCCAGCGCCGCCTCCACAGCTCGGCGAAAGCCGGCCGGCTGGAGCTTGCGTTCCGTGACGTCCACGCCGCCGGCCCGCATCTCGGACAGGAGCGCGTTGCGCGCCGCATCCCACCCGTCGGCGTCGACCAACAGGATGTCGCGGGCGGCACCGCAGTCGCAGTCGTCGATGACGACGACGGCGACGTGCGATCGGCCGGCCCGCCGGAACCTGCCAGTGAGCAGAAGGTTGAACCCCTCGGCATCGGTGTACCGGAAGCGCTGGTCGACCGTGACCGGGGCGTCCAGCTCGGCGAGCCAGGGCGGGGCACCGACGCCGGCCTCGGCGAGCCTGCGGGCCGCCGCCGACGCCGCCCGCCCGGCCTCACCGTCGGCCACCGAGCCGAGCGCCGACAGCATGGCCCGCGCCTGCGGGGTGGCCTGTGCCTCGAAGGTCGGCACGAACTGTTCCCGCACGGCTCGATCGAAGTCGACGTCCAGGGCAGACCCGATCGCCAGCAGCATTGCGGCAGGAACCTCCACCTCCAACGGCTCCTGCATGACGTCGAGGTCGATCGCCTCCGGCAGCAGGGCACCGACCTGGGCGGACGCCGGCTGGGCGTCGGCACAGAACGGGCAGTCGCACTCCTGCGGCGAACCGACCACGACGAGCGGTGCACCGCCGCGAACTGATCGCTTCTTCGCGTTGCGGCGCCGGCCACGGCTCACTGGGCTCACGCCGAGCCAGTCTGCCTCATCATCGGGCTGAGCGACCGCGCGGCACGCGCATGCCTGGACCCCGCCGGCCACGCCTCAGTTCGCGCCGACCGCCCGTCCCGCCGCGATCCGCTCGACCGCGGCCTCCGTTCCCAGCTCCGAGCGGAGATCGGGGCAGGAGTGGTAGGACGCCAGCGCGTGATAGACCACCACCGGATCGCCGGCCAGCCAGTACGGCCGGACCGCCACGAACGGCAGCAGCCGGGACTCCAGGGTGCCGAACCGTCCCGTCAGCCGCCGCATCCGGGTGTCGTCTGACATGTTCGCCTTCACCACCAGGAGCGGGGTGTTCACGCTCTCGGCCGAGACCTGGTAGACGTCCCGCCACGGCACGAACTGGGTGTGGACCAGGGCCCGGTGCCGGATCCCGGCCGGCGACAGGACCAGTTCCCCCGGCGCCAGCCGGAGCATGGTCCCCACGAACCATCCGAGCAGCACCGCGAGGGCCGCGGGGCCGACGCCGAGCAGCACGCCGACGATCCCGGCGAACATCGCGGTCACGGCCACGACCGCGGTGACCAGCGCGGCCAGCACCAGCAGAGCACCGAGGGAGACGTACGGCGCGGTCGCGTAGCCGAACCGCACCCCCCGGCCGCCCTGCGGGTCGTCGACCAGCGTGGGCGGGTGCCCCCGGCCGGCGCGGAGCCGACGCGACCGGACGGAGAAGCCGACCACCAGGCCCAGGAAGACCGCGCCGAACGCCAGCAGCGCCGCCTCGCCCCGGTCGCCGGACCGGGCCGCGGACACCACGCCGGCCACCATGCCCAGGGCGAGCACGCCCAGTCCGACCATCGAAGCAGTGAAGGGTACGGACGTCTGTGGCCCGGCCCAGCCCGTGGGCACCGGCAGCCCTGCAACGCCGCCGTCGCTTCGGACCGCGTCCTGCTCAGACGACATCCTCGGACTCCCTCGGCGACGGTGGGGCCGCCCGCCCACAGCTCGACAGTTCGGTAACTCACCATGCCGTTCCTCCGGTCGGACGGCACGTCGAGCGGTCCGCTTCGCGGCTTATCCCCGGTACGAGAGCATCCGACCGTGGTGGCAGATTGTTCATCAACCCTTCGACAGGGGGTAGTCGGCGGGGACCACAGAGCGGCGTCCTGCCCCTACGATGCGTTCCATGCTCACCTCTCCCCCGCCCGCCGGCCTCGGGCTACCGCCCCGCCGGCCGGACTGCTCCTGCCCCGAACACGCCGACGATCTGACCGACCTGCTGCTGCCGGTCGACGAGGCCGGCGAGCCGCCGGTGCGCCTGGCCGACCTGATCGAGGCGCGGAAGGTGGGCGTGAGCCCGGCGGAGCCGCAGGAGCACTGGCTGGAGCCGCACGACGAGTCCGACGCCGGGCCTGACCGGCTGGGGCCGTTCCACTGGGGACTGCGGGTCGGCGACGAGGCGCACGACTGCTACTCCGACGAGGCGCCGTGGTCGCTGGACCAGGCGCTGCTGGACCGGCCGGGGGTGGAGCAGGTGGAGTGGATGGACCGGGAGGACTTCCTGGTCGGCGCGCCGACGCTGTGCGCGAGCGGGGTGCTCGCCGCCGCGGCCCGCGCTCTCGCCGATCCCCGGGTACGCCGCGCCGCCTGAGCCCGCCCCGCACCCCCAGGGCGCCTCACCTCGCCAGGGTGGCGTACCGGCCGGCGCGGTCGAGCAGCGTGTCGTGGGTGCCGGTCTCGACGATCCGGCCGTGATCGACGACGGCGATCTGGTCGGCGCGCCGCACGGTGGAGAGCCGGTGCGCGATGGTGATCGTCGTACGCCCTTGCGCCAGGGCGTCGAAGGCGCGTTGCACGGCCCGCTCGGTCTCGGTGTCCAGTGCGCTGGTGGCCTCGTCGAGGATCAGCACCCGCGGGTTGCGCAGCAGGGTACGCGCGATGGCCAGGCGTTGCTTCTCGCCGCCGGAGAACCGGTGGCCCCGTGAGCCGACCACGGTGTCGTACCCGTCGGGCAACCCGACGATGAGGTCGTGGACCTGTGCCGCGCGGGCGGCCTCGACGATCTCGGCGTCGGTGGCGTCCGGCCTGGCGTAGCGCAGGTTCTCCCGCACCGTGGTGTGCAGCAGGTACGTCTCCTGGCTGACCACGCCCACGACGGCGGCCAGGTCGGCCAGCCGCAGGTCGCGCAGGTCGATTCCGTCGATGGTGATCCGGCCGGCGGTCGGGTCGTGCAGCCGGCTGAGCAGGGCGGCGATGGTGCTCTTGCCGGAGCCGGTCTCGCCGACGAGGGCCAGGCTGCCGCCCGCCGGCACGTCGAGGGTGACCCCGGCGACGGCGGCGGTGTCGCTGCCCGGGTAGGTGAAGGTGACGTCCTTGAGCCGGACGTGACCGCGGACCCGGGCCGGGTCGACGGTCGCCGGGTGGGCCGGCTCGTCGACCTCGACGGGCAGGTCGAGGTATTCGAAGATGCGGGCGAACAGGGCCAGCGACGCGGTCAGCGAGACGCCGACGTTGAGCAGCGCGGTCAGCGGCCGGAACAGCGCGCCCTGCAACGCGGTGAAGGCGACCAGGGTGCCGATGCTGAGCGTGCCGGCGGTGCCGGGCAGGCCTGCGCTGAGGTAGATGACCGCCGGGATGGCGGCGAAGATGACGCTCATCGAGGCCATCCGCCACCGTCCGGCCAGCTCGGAGCGCAGCTCCAGGTCGACCAGGCGGGCCGACGAGGCGGTGAAGCGGTCGACCAGGGCCGGGCCGGTGCCGAGGGTCTTGCTCAGCTGCACCCCGCTGATCGACAGGCTCTCCTCGACGGTGACGTTGAGGTCGGCCAGTTCGCGCTGGCGTTGCGCGGTGATGGTCCGGCGCAGCCGGGCGACCCGCCGGGACAGCCAGATCGACGGGGGCAGCACGACCAGGGAGACCAGCGAGAGTCGCCAGGACAGCGCCGCCATCGCCACGGCCGTGGCGATCACGGTGGTGAGGTTCGCGGCGATCGAGGTGGCGGTGGAGGTGACCACCGACTGCATCCCGCCGATGTCGTTGGTGATCCGGGACTGCACCTCGCCGGTGCGGGTGCGGGTGAAGAAGGAGACGGACTGGCGCTGGAGGTGGCGGAAGACGTCGGTGCGCAGGCGGTGCATGACCTGCTGGCCGACCCGGGTGGAGATCCAGGTCTGCACGACGCCGAGGGCGGCGGTGACGGCGGCGACCGCCACCATGCCGAGGACGAGCCGGACCAGCAGGGTCAGGTCACGCTCGGGCAGCGCGCGGTCGATCACGGCACGGAGCAGGAACGGTGACGCCATGGCGAGCACCGAGGAAGCCACGATGATCGCGGTGACGGCGGCGAGCTGCCAGCGGTGGTCGGTGAAGAGCCGGCCGATCCGGCGCAGCGACACCTCGCGGGCCTGGGCCTTCTCGGCGGGGGTGGCCTGCCGGCCGGCGTCGCGGCCGCCCCGGCGGCCTTCAAGGGGGTACGCGGTGGGTGAGTCCAAGAGGGGTGCCTCTTTCCGGTCGACTGATACTGAGGTTACCTCATCATGAGGCTGCAACAGGAAGTCCTGCTACCGTATTCCCGTGACCGCGGCAGCACCTCGAGACGACGACGAGCAGCCCCTCGCCGAGGCGTTCTGGGAGGTGGCCCGCCGGCTGCGGCACCGTTCGCGGCAGACCCTGGAGCCGTGGGACATCACGCCCGGGCAGGGCCGCGCCCTACAGGTGCTGATCCGCCACGGCGGCATGCGCCTCGGCGCGCTCGCCGACCACCTGCGGATCGCCCCGCGCTCCGCCACGGAGGTGGTCGACGGGCTGGAGGAACGTGGGCTGGTCGAACGCCGGCCAGACCCGGTGGACCGGCGCGCCACGCTCGTGGCACCCACCGCCGAGGGGGACCGGGTGGGCGAGGCCGTGCGTGCCGCCCGCGCCGCCGAGGCCGAGCGGCTCTTCGGCGAGCTCAGCGCCGCCGACCGCGCCGACCTGGCGCGCATCCTGCGCACCCTGGCCGCCGACCGACTCGACTGAGCCGACCAGCCGGCCGGGGCGGGCCGCGGCGACGGTGGGCACCTCAGCGGGCCGATTGCGGTGGCCGAGACGCGAACCGATCCCGCAGCGCCGGCCCGTGTCACTGCCGGGGCATAGACAGGTCTCGCAGTATTGGCCGGCATCACTCGGGGACGCGGACCAACCCTGCAGCGCCGGCCCGGCATCACTCCGGGACGCTACAGACCTGAGAGCACGAACGACTCAGGTAACTCCCGGGATGCCCGGTCCGCCTCGCCATCGGCTGACGCCACCGACGCTCTTCGGACGCTTTGCCCGACCGTGGCCGCCGCCGACACCCCGGCGCTTCCTCGACCGTGGCCGCCGCCGACACCCCGGCGCTTCCTCGACCGATTGCCGATGACCCGACCTCCCTGGGCTCGTCGGCGACCGGCAGGGCGTCGGCGATTCCGTGAGTCGTTCACGCTCTCAAGTCTGTAGGCAGCGAAGCAGCCTCCCCGGCCCGGCCGCCAGCACCCTCAGGCCGAGGAAGTCGAGCAGGGCCGAAGGGCCGAGGAGCGCCCATGAAGCAGGCGCCGGCCCGCGCCCACGTCCACCCCGACGCCGTCACCGAGGACCCTCCAGCAGGTCACGGCGGCGCAGCAGGAAGTCCCGCTCGGCCCGGTTGCCGGTGAGCGCCGCGGCGGTCGCGTACGCCTGCCGGGCCTCGTCGCGGCGGCCCAGCCGGCGCAGCAGGTCGGCCCGGACCGCGTGGAAGACGTGGTAGCCGGCCAGGTCGAGGCGGTCGACCTGGACCAGCGCGGCGGCCGGACCGGCCACTTCGGCCACCGCGACGGCCCGGTTCAACGCCACGACCGGCCCGGGGGCACGGACCAGCAGCTGGTCGTACAGCTGAAGGATCTGGGCCCAGTCGGTGCCGGCGGCGTCCGGCGCGTCGCTGTGCACGGCGTTGATCGCCGCCTGGATCTGGTACGGGCCCGGCCGGTCGCGCCGCAGGCAGCGGCGGACGAGGTCCTGCCCCTGCCGGACCAGGTCCCGGTTCCAGCGTTGCCGGTCCTGCTCGGCCAGCGGCACCAGGGCGCCGTCCGGTGCGGTGCGGGCCTCCCGCCGTGCCTCGGTGAGCAGCATCAGCGCGAGCAGGCCCAGCGCCTCCGGCTCGTCGGGCATCAGCTCGACCAGCAGCCGGCCCAGCCGGATCGCCTCCGCACAGAGCTCGGCACGGGCCAGCCGGTCCCCCGCGCTGGCCGTGTGCCCCTCGGTGAAGATCAGGTAGACCACCGCGAGCACCGCGTCGAGTCGGGCCGGCAGGTCCGCGTCGCGGGGCACCCGGTACGGGATGCCGGCGTCCCGGATCTTGGCCTTGGCGCGGACCAGGCGTTGGGCCATCGTCGGCTCGGGAACCAGGAAGGCGCGCGCGATCTCGGCGGTGGTCAGGCCGCCGAGCAGGCGCAGGGTCAGCGCCACCCGGGCGGGTGCGGCCAGCGCCGGATGGCAGCAGGTGAAGATCAGTCGGAGCCGGTCGTCGGTCACGGGCCCCTCCTCGGCGGGGACGTCGGGGGCGTGCAGCAGGGCGGCCTGGGCGTGCCGCCCAGGGCGGGACGCCTCCCGCCGCCACCGGTCGACGGCCCGGTTGCGGGCGGTGGTGATGATCCAGCCCGCGGGGCTGGGCGGCACTCCGGTCGACGGCCAGCGCCGCAGGGCGGCGACGAACGCCTCCTGGACCGCCTCCTCGGCGAGGTCGATGTCGCCGAGGAGGCGGACCAGCACCGCGACCGCGCGCCCGTACTCGGCGCGGAACACCCGCTCGACGTCGTCGGCGTGCGGCATGGAGGCGGTCAGACCTCACCCTGGAAGGGGCGGACCTCGATCGGCAGGGTGGTGGCGAGGGCGTACCGGCGTCCCCACTCCAGGGCGGCGTCCAGGTCCGGTGCGGTGATGATGGTGACGCCACCGAGATGCTCCTTGCCCTCGGCGTACGGGCCGTCGGTGACCAGCACGTCGCCGTCCTTCGGGCGCAGCACGGTCGCGGTGTCCGGGGCGTGCAGCCCCTGCCCGAAGACCCAGGAGCCGGTCGCCCGCAGCTCGTCGCCGATGGCCTGGACCTCGCGCATCACCCCGGCCAGGAACTGCGGGTCCGGCTCGCCGCCGACCGGCTGGTACATGCTGATCAGGTACTGCTTCACGGTCTTCTCCTCACGAGAGCCGCCGGCCCGGTGCCGGACGCCCACCCTTCATACGAGCGGGACCGCCCAGGATCGACAGGACACACCGGACCGCCCCGTCTCCGCAACTATGTACTCGGGGTATACACCGGGTGTATGGTCGCCGCATGAGTGTTCCGTTGACCCTTCTCGGCCTGCTCGAGCAGGAACCCCGCCACGGGTACGACCTGAAGCGCGACTACGACACCTTCTTCGGCCGCGGCAAACCGCTGCCGTACGGCCAGGTCTACTCGACGCTGAGCCGCCTCGCCCGCGACGGCAAGGTCGTCATCAGCGATGTGGAGCCCGGGGCCGGGCCGGACCGCAAGCGCTACGTCATCACCGACCGGGGCGCCACCGAGGTCGACCAGTGGCTGATCCAGCCGGTCGAGCCGGAGCCGCACCTGCAGACGGTGCTCTTCGCCAAGGTCGTGCTGGCGCTGATGCTCGACCGCCCCGCCGAGGACTACCTGGACACCCAACGCCGCGCCCACCTGCAACGCATGCGCGAGCTGACCGAGGTCAAGCGCACCGGCGGCCTGGTCGACGCGCTGCTGGCCGACCACGGCCTCTACCACCTGGAGGCGGACCTGCGATGGATCGAGACCACCGGCGCCCGCCTGGACGCCCTGCGGAGGACGGTGCGACCATGACCACCCTGATCGAGGCCCGAGACGTGGAGTTCTCGTTCGGCAGCACGCCCGCGCTACGTGGCGCGAGCCTCGCCGTGGACGCCGGTGAGATCGTGGCGGTCATGGGCCCCAGCGGCTCGGGCAAGTCGACCCTGCTGCACTGCCTGGCCGGCATCCTGGTGCCCGACGCCGGGGAGATCCGGTTCGACGGTCACCGCATCGACACCCTGTCCGAACCGCAGCGCAGCGCCCTGCGCCGGGACCGTTTCGGGTTCGTCTTCCAGTTCGGACAGCTCGTGCCCGAGCTGACCGCCGCGGAGAACGTCGCCCTGCCGCTGCTGCTCGGCGGGGTACGCCGGGCCGAGGCGCTGCGTACCGCCAACGGCTGGCTCGACCGGCTGGGCCTGGTCGGCCTGGAACAACGCCGTTCGGGAGAGCTGTCCGGCGGCCAGGCCCAGCGGGTCGCCCTGGCCCGCGGCCTGGTCGCCGGCCCCCGGGTGCTCTTCGCCGACGAGCCCACCGGCGCCCTCGACTCGCTCACCGGCGAACAGGTGATGGACCTGCTGGTCACCGCCGCCCGCGAGCAGGGCACCACGGTCGTCCTGGTCACCCACGAGCCGCGGGTCGCCGCGTACGCCGACCGCGAGGTCATCGTCCGGGACGGCCGGATCAACGCCCCCGACCGGGTCGCGTCGTGATCCGCCTCGGTTTGCGCCTGGCCGTGGCCGGCGGCCGGGAGGCGGTCACCCGCCTCGTGTTGATCGCCGCCGCCGTCGCCGTGGGCGCCGGGCTGCTGCTGACCACCCTGGCCAGCGTCAACGCCGTCGACGCCCAGCTCACCCGGTATGCGGCGCTGTATCCCGGCGAGTCCGTCGGCGGCGACGCCGATCCGCTGTGGTGGTCGACCCGGGACGACTACTTCCAGGGGAAACAGATCGTCCGGGTCGACGTCGCCGCGACCGGGCCGGACGCGCCCACGCCGATCGGCCTACCCGGGACGCCGCGTCCCGGCGAGTTCTACGTCTCCCCGGCGCTGCGGGAGCTGATCGCCGCTAACCCGGCCGACCAGCTCCGCGACCGCTACCCGGCCCGCGACCTGGGCACGATCGGCTCGGCGGCGCTGCCCTCGCCAGACGCCCTGGTGATCATGGTCGGTGGCACCCCCGAGGAGGTGGCCAGGCAGCCCCGGGCCCGGCAACTCACCAGCGTCGGCGACACCACCCCACAGATCCCGGAGACCATCGTGGACCTGATCCTGGGCGTGGTCGCCGGCGGTCTGCTCTTCCCGGTGCTGATCTTCATCGGTACGGCCACCCGGCTCAGCGCCGCCCGCCGCGAGCAGCGCTTCGCCGCGCTGCGCCTGGCCGGCGCCACACCGAGGCAGATCTCGACGATCGCCGCGGTCGAGGCCGGCCTGGCGGCCGTCGCCGGCACCGCCGTCGGCTTCGCCCTCTTCCTCGCCGTCCGCGGCCAGCTCGCCGAGATCCCGTTCACCGGCATGCGGTTCTTCCCCACCGACATGTCGCTGGACCTGCGGGACATCCTGATCGTGGCGCTCGGCATCCCGGCCGGCGCCGCGACCGCCGCCCACGTCTCGCTGCGCCGGGTACGGATCTCCCCGCTCGGCGTCACCCGGCGGGTCACCCCACGCCCGCCGCGCGCGTACCGACTGATCCCGCTGGTCCTCGGCCTCGCCGTGCTGTTCGTCGCCTACGGCTACCGTCCCCGCACCAGCGACGGGCAGACGGCGCTGTTCCTGCCCGCCATCCTGCTGGTGATGGGCGGCCTTCTCCTCGCCGGCCCCTGGCTGACCATGGTGGGCGCCCGGCTGCTGGCGGCCCGGACCCGCCGGCCCGCCGGACTGATCGCCGCCCGACGGCTCGCCGACAACCCGAAGGTCGGGTTCCGAGCGATCAGCGGCATCATGGTCGCGCTCTTCGTCACCACCCTGGCCGTCGGCGTGATCACCACGATCGTCGCCAACCGCGGGCCCGCGCCGCTGGGCACCACCGCCGCCGGCACGCTCTCGGCGAACTTCAACGAGAAACCGCTCGCCGTCCCCGACCGGGTGCTGACCGACCTGCGCGCGATCCCGGGCGTGCGGTCCACCAGCGTGGTCCGAGAGAACTCGGACCTCACCATGGAGGGCGACGGGGTGATCGCCTGCGTCGACCTGCCGCCGGCGTACGGCCGGTGCGCCCCCGGCGCCGCCGTGGCCCAGGTTTCCTCCAACTTCCTCCCCTGGCGGGAGTCGGCGTCGCCGGACCGGCAGTGGCCCACGTCGTCGGTGTCCCCCGCCGGCCTGCGCCGGTTGCCGGTGACGTCGGTCGTCGTCGGCACGGACGGCGGGGCTGCCACGGTGGAGCGCGCGCGGACCGTCCTGGAGATCGCCTACCCGACGCAGTTCTGGGTGGCGCCGAACGTGCCCGGCGACTTCGAGTCCGACTTCGCCAACACGATGCGTGGCTGGCAGCAGTTGGCCGACGTCGTCATCGTCGGCAGCCTGGCGCTGGCCGGGTGCAGTCTGGCCGTCAGCGTCATCGGCGGGCTGAGCGAACGCCGCCGCCCGTTCAGTCTGCTGCGCCTGGGCGGCGCGCCGGTACGCGTCCTGCGCCGGGTGGTCCTGCTGGAGAGCGCGGTGCCGATGCTCGCCGTCGCCGTGCTGGCGGTGGGCGTGGGTCTGCTCGCCGCACACCTGTTCCTGCGGGCGCAGATGCGCTACACCCTGACCGCGCCCGGCCCCGGGTTCTACGCCGTCGTCGCGACCGGGCTGGTGGCCTGCCTCGCCATCATCGGGGTGACCCTGCCGCTGCTGGACCGGATCACCGGCCCGGAGACCGCCCGCAGCGAGTGACCGCGCTGGCCGCCGCGCCGGCTCGTGGCCGGCGCGGCGGCAAGCCGCCGTTGGTCAGGGCGCCGGCACGGCACGGTCCAGCAGGGCGGCGACGGTGTCCGGCACGGCCGGGTGGGCGGCCAGCAGCGCGCCGACCTCGCCCGTCCCGCCGGCCGGCGCGGCGGCCCCGGTGGGCGGCCAGTCGCCGGCACAGCCGAGCAGCGCGGCCACCGCGTCACAGGCCGCCGGATGCGCGACGAGCAGGTCGTGCACCGGGCCGACCGGCGCGGCCGGCGCGGTCACGGGTCGCGGAGTCGGCGCCTGCCACGGCGGTACCCACGCGTCCAGGGCGGGCAGGGTGCCCGGGAGACTCCGCCCCGCCTCCCGGACCAACGCCGGCACCAGGTCCCGGGCCTCATCCCGCAGCGTGGCGATCAGCGTGGGAAGCCAGGGCAGCAGCACCGCGTCCGGCAGTCGGGCGAACGCGCCGGAGAGCACCTCGACCACGAACGGCGCCAGCGTGGGCACCGGCTCCAGGGCCCGCACCAGACCGCTCAGGTACTGCGGGAAGGCGGGCACCACCAGCGGGTTGGCCAACAGGTCGGCACAGCGTGCCCGCAGCTCGGCCAGGGGCAGCAGGCCGAGCTGGTGCCGCGCGGCCCAGAGCAGCGCCACCTTCGCCGGCGCCTCCGGGTGGGACTGGGCGACGGCGAGCTCCAGCTGCGTACGGTCACAGCCCAGCGACATCGCCAGCGACTCCATGCCGAACAGGAAGCCCAGCATCGCGGCGACCTGCCGCATTCCGGTCTCCTCGTCGGCGAACACGGTGGGCAGCAGCGTGCAGTAGTGCGCGTACCCGGCGGTGACGAAGTCCTGGCACCACGGCGGCAGGGCCGGCTCGGTGGCCCGGTAGTGGGCCAGCAGCCGCCGGATCCGGCGCAGCACCTCGGGGGCGTCGTCGACGGTGCGCTCGGCCGCGAGCAGCTCCACCGCCCGCGCGCCCAGCTCGTCGGCGAGCCGCCGCCCGCCGAGCAGGGTCAGGGCGTCCTCGACGGCGGCCAGCGCGACGGCGGCGGTGGCCCGCGGGGCGCGTACGGAGCGACGCAGCCGCTGCTCCAGCACCTGCTCGACGGTGACGCCCTCGTAGCCCAACTCGATCAGGGTCCGCTGGTGCCGGCCGAGCGCCACGTCCCAGCTCTCCTGGACCGACCGCTCCCCCAGCCGGCGCTCCCCCATGATCGGCCGGAGCACGCCCGGGGGAAGCAGGTGGCGCAGCATCCACAGCAGGTCCGAGCCGCCGGCCAGCTCCGGTTGGGCGCGCAGGTCCAGCAGGATCCGCTGCACCCCGCGCTTCTCCACGTCGATCCCGAGCGGCCGCAGCCGGTCGACCACGTCGCGGGCCAGCGGCGGGAGAGCGTCGTAGCCGACCTGGCCGACCCGGTCCCCGCCGAGCAGGATCTCGCAGAGCCGGCGCACGTCGCGCCGGCCGGGCACCACGTCCTTCTCGATGCAGGTCACCGCCGCGTCGGCAAAGTCGTACGGGGTGGGCCGGGCCCGGTTGCGCAGGCCGGCCAGCAGGATCGCGGTCTCGAACACGGCGATCGCGTCGGCCGTGCTGGCCAGGTAGCCGTTGCGCCGGGCCAGCCGGACGATGTCGACGCTCCAGCCGAGCAGCTCCGCCTCGTCCAGGGCGTCGAGCGCCGGTGGCGCGGACAGGAACCCGGTGAGCCGGTCCCCGGCCGGCCCGTCGCCCGCCGGCAGGGCCTTGCGGGCCCGGCCGCCCCGGCGGCGTCCGCCCCGCTGCCCGTCCAGCCGGTACGGGGTGAGCCCGGACCGCTGCACCGCCTTGCGCCAGGTCGCCCCGGCGACGGAGACCGAGCCCGCCGCCAGGCCGAACTGCGCCTCGATGGCGGAGTTGCTGGACGGGATGAGCCCGTAGAGCCAGTGGGTGCCCGTCCGGGGGGTGATCTCGTACGGCGGGGCGTCGGACCCGGTGCCGAACTGCTCGACCCGGCTGGCGGCGTGGAAGGCGCCGCAGACGTGCAGGCACTCGCCGGCCGGCACGCCGGAGGTGGCGAGGTGCTGGCGGATCCGGGTCCACATGTACCGCTCGCGTTCCTCGTCGCGGTCCAGCCGGTCGGCGTCGGCCGGGCGCAGCCGCCGGAACAGGCTGCCGATCAGCACCATCACCTGGCGGTAGGTGTCGTGGTCGGCACCGGCCAGGGGCTGTTCGACGTACTGGTCCCACCACTCCGACCAGTGCCGGACCCGGCCGTGGTGCAGCAGGTACGCCTCCAGCTCGGCGAAGCCGGGCCGCAGGTCGCCGATCTCCACCCCGACCGCGTCCCCGTGCAGGGCGGCGTCCTCGTCGGCCGGTCGGGCGTCGGTGTCCGCGACGCCGTCGCGGTCGCGGGGCAGCCACTGGAACACGTGGTCGGTCGAGCGGTCCACCAGCACCAGCTCCACGCCGGGGGTGTCCAGCGCGTACGCGATGGCCTGGTATTCGGCGGACGCCTCGGTGATCGGCGCGACCACGCTCAGCGGCGCCCAGTCGGCGGGGTGACCGTCGACCCGGGAAGCGAACGCCTGGACGGCCACCGGCAGTGTGCAGTTACGCAGCTCGCCCAGTAGCGGCGCCAGGTCCTCGCAGAGCTCCAGGTAGATCACCTTCGGCTGCTTCTCCCGCAGCCGGCGGACCATGGCCAGCGCCGAGGCGGGCGAGTGGTGGCAGACCGGGAAGATCTCCAGCTCCTCGGCGAGCGCCCGGTCGACGTCGTCGACCATGCCGGTGAGGATGCCGTGCAGCGCGTCCGGGGTGTCGGCGAAGGCGGTGGCGGCGTCGCCCAGCTGGGCGCGCAACGCCGCGAACGGGCCGCCCGGCGGCGGCGGGGCGGCGGTCATGACAACGTGGCGATCGCCTCGCGACCGCCGGTCAGGAAGCCCTCCCACGGCCCGCCGTCGGCCTTGCTGCGCGGCTCCACCACGCCGTGCAGGTATTTGTTGAGGATGGCCAGGTCCTCGGGGCTGCGCCGGGCCAGCGACCCGACCAGCGAGCCGGCGAGCGTCTCGGCGCGCAGCGTGCGGTCGCCGAAGAACTGGCTGTGCAGCACGGCGTCCTCCAGCACGCCGATCTGCTCGGCGGTGGACAGGGCGGACTCCAGCTTCTCGTCGTCGCTGGTGGCCGACGCGGCGGCGGCGCGCAGGTCGGCGAAGCTCTGCAGCAGGATGTCCAGCAGGTTGGGCGGCACCTCCAGCTCGATGCGGTGCCGGCGCAGCAGCTCCTCGGTGCGGAAGCGGACGATCTCCGCCTCGCTGCGCTTGTTGGTGACCACCGGGATGCGGACGAAGTTGAACCGCCGCTTGAGCGCCGAGGAGAGGTCGTTGACCCCGCGGTCGCGGCTGTTGGCGGTGGCGATGATCGAGAAGCCGGGCTTGGCGAAGACGATGTTGTCGTCGTCGAGCTCGGGGATGGAGACGTACTTCTCCGAGAGGATCGAGATCAGCGCGTCCTGCACGTCGCTGGTGGACCGGGTCAGCTCCTCGAACCGGCCGATCGACCCCTGCTCCATCGCGGTCATGATCGGCGAGGGGATCATCGACTCCCGGGACTGGCCACGGGCGATCACCATCGAGACGTTCCACGAGTACTTGATGTGGTCCTCGGTGGTGCCGGCGGTGCCCTGCACGACCAGGGTCGAGTTGCGGGAGATCGCGGCGGCGAGCAGCTCGGCCAGCCAGCTCTTGCCGGTGCCCGGGTCGCCGATGAGCAGCAGCCCGCGGTCGGAGGCGAGGGTGACGATGCTCCGCTCGACGAAGCTGCGGTCACCGAACCACTTCGGCGCGATCTCGCGGTCGAGCCCGTCGGCGCGCTCGGAGCCGAGGACGAACAGCCGCACCATCCGGGGGCTGAGCCGCCAGGAGAACGGCTTCGGGCCGGCGTCGACGGACTCCAGCCAGTCGAGCTCGTCGGCGTACTTCACCTCGGCGGGGGCACGCAGCATGTCGGTCATCTTCAGGGGTCTCCTAGGTGAGGAAGTTCTTGAGTTCGAAGACGAGCTTGCGGATGTGACCCGAGAGCACCGGGGTGCCCAGGTCCTTGAACCGCTGCCGGAACCAGGGGTTGACGCTCTGCTGCCCCGAGCTGTTCACCGAGCCGACGGGGATGAAGCGCACCCCGGAGCGGTGCACCGCCTGGATCCCGTCGAACAGCGGCTGCGAGCGGTCGAACTCGTAGAAGTCCGAGATCCAGACCAGGACGGTCTGCGCGGGCTCGACGATCTTCGGACGGGCCATCGCCATCGCCACCGGCCCGTCGTTGCCGCCGCCCAGGTTGGTGCGGAGCAGCACCTCGAACGGGTCGTGCACCCACGGGGTGAGGTCGACCGCCCGGGTGTCGTACGCGATGAGGTGGACGTCCACCTTGGGCAGTCCGGCGAAGATCGACGCCAGGATGGTGCAGTTGACCATCGAGTCCACCATCGACCCGGACTGGTCGACCACCACGATCAGGCGGGCCGGGGTGGTACGCCGGGCGGTCTGCCGGTAGTAGAGCCGGTCGACGTAGAGCCGCTGGTCCTCGGGGCTCCAGTTGGTGAGGTTCTTCCAGATGGTGCGGTCCAGGTCGAGGTTGCGGAACACCCGCTTCGGCGGCACCGACCGGTCGATCGCGCCGACGCTGGCCTGCTCCACCTGGGTCCGCAGCACCTCCGCGACCTGGTCGACGAACCGGCGGATCAGCGCCTTGGCGTTGGCCAGCGCCACCCCGGACAGGTGCGACTTGTCCCGCAGCAGCTGCTCGATCAGCGACATGCTGGGGGTGAGCCGGGCGGCCAGCGCCGGATCGGCGAGCACCTCGCGCAACCGCATCCGGCGGACCAGGTCACCCTCCAGGCCGGTCAGGGTCGGTCCCAGGCCGTCGGAGCGCCCCCGCAGCTGCCCCGGCTCGGCGCCGAGCGCCCGCTCCAGCCAGCCCGCGTCGGACTGCCAGCGGGCCAGCTGACCGGCGGTCACCTCACCCGACCCGGTGCCGAAGACGTTGAGCAGCAGCTTGGACACCAGCGCGGCCCGCCGCACCTCCGCCTCCCCACCCCCGCCACCGACAACGGTGGGAGTCCCGTCGGCGGCAACAGCGGGGGCCCCATCGCCGGCAACCGCGGGAGCCCCGTCGGCGGCAACGGCGGGGGCCTCGTCGGCGGCGTCGGGCGGGGTGAGCAGGCCGCGCAGCTCGCCGGCGAGCGCCGGGAAGCGTTGCACGACGGTGTCCACGGAGACCGCCGGGTCGAGCAGCGCGGTGGGCAGGCCGAGGTCGTCGAGGACGGCGACGCTGGCCGACTCCAGGGTGGGCTGCTCGTCGGGGTCGAAGAGGCGGGCCAGCAGCCGCCAGTAGAGCACCTGGCGGCGGTTCTCGGCGGCGCGCGCCGCCGCTTCGGCGGTGTCGGCGGGGCCGGGGCCGACGAGGGCCGGCGCGGTGGCGTCGGCGCGGGCCGGGTCGAGGTCGGTCATCGGCGCAGCAGCCTTCCCGCGCGTTCGCGCAGCACCTCGACGGCGTCACCGGCCTTCGCCTCGGCCTTGGCGACCTTCGGGTCGGTCACGCCCAACGCCCAGTCGCCGTTGTGCGCCTCGACCGGTTTGCGCTTGACGGTGGCCTGCACGGCGAGCGGCTGCACCGACCAGCGGCCGGCGTCCCAGCGCAGCAGGCCGACACAGGCCGACGAGGCCACCACCAGCTCGGGGGTGAGCGGGCCGCACCCGGGCAGCCGGTCCACGGCGACGTCCAGCGGCTGGCCGTCGAGGGTCAGCGTCGTCCCACCGGTCGGCGTGGTGCTGACGGCGTACCCCTCCAGCAGCACCGGTTCGGCGATGGCGGCGGGGTGGCGGTCCAGCGGCGGCACGGGCGCGGCCCGGGCGCCGGCCAGCAGCACCCGGGCGGTGGCGAACGGGTCGGCGGGCTCGTCGAGGGTGGCCCGGTCGTCGCGCCAGATCAGGTCGCCGCCTCGGGCGGGCAGGCCGGTGACCCGCAGCGCCCGGTGCTGCGCCAGCGCGGTCAGCAGCACGGGGTGGGCGTCCAGCAGCCGCCACAGCGCCGGGCCGACGATGGTGTCCGTCCGGGCGGCGCCGACGGTGGCCCGGACCAGCCGGGTCGGGCCGCCGCCGTCCGGTTCGAGCACGGCGTGCACCTGGACCTGCACGGCGGTGCCGTGCTCGTGCACGTCGACGCCGAGCGGCAGCAGCCGGCCGTCGACCGCGTCGACCGGCGGCGGCGTGGCCGGTGCCGCCTCCTGGGCGAGCAGCAGCGCCCGGCTCCACAGGTCGGCCCAGCGGCGGGCGGGCAGCCGGGACGTCACGGCCACCGGGCAGGACGCGCGCAGTTCGGCGGCCAGCCCGTCGAGGAGCACCGCCAGCCGGCGCAGCGCGGGCACCGCGAGCGCGGCCTCGACGGGCCGGTCGGCTGCGGCGACCAGGTCCTGGTCGACGCCCCGCCAGCCGGTGACCGCCAGCTCGTGCAGCCAGGCCCGGCAGCCGGCCCGCAGGTTCGCGGTGTCCTGGTCCGGAGCATCGGCCACCGGCCCGGTCCAGGGTGACCGGTCCCGGCCGAGCACCCCGTCCACCCGGGCGAGCAACGCGTCGTGCACCGCGCCGAACAGCGCGGTCCGGGCGCCGGCCAGGGCGGCCAGGTGCTCGTCGGCGACCGACCCGACCGAGAGTTTCTCGACCGCCTCGGTGACCCGGCCGCCGAGCGGGGTGGCGGTGAGCGCGCCGGCGAGGCCGGTCAGGGCTGCGAGCTGGGGTTCCCCCAGTCGGGCCAGGCCGTGGGCGAGCACGCCGTCGACGCCCTCGACCGCCTCCAGCGCGTCGGTCACCCCCGGTGGTGGTTCGTCGTGCAGCCCGGCGAGGTGGATACCCCGCATCAGTGCCCCCTTCCGGAGCTCGGGAACCAGTGCAGCTCGGGAACCGGCTCGGTGCTCGCCGGCAGTTCCAGGTAGGACAGGTGACGCAGGAAGCGGGCGAAGACCACGGCGGCGGGGCTGGGCTCGTGCCGGCCGTCCAGCCGGGTGAGCAGGTCGGCGCCGGTGCTCGCCCCGTCACCGGGGTCGATCCGCAGGTAGCGGGCGACCCGGTCGACGCCGTACTGGAGGACCGCCTCGTCGAGCAGGGCGTGCAGGTGCTTGCAGGGGGTGCCGCGCAGCCCACCGCAGGGCCGGTTGTTGTTGGTGCTGCAGTGGTAGGCGTGGCTGCCGGCGGCGATCGACGAGACGTAGACCCGTTCGACGTCCGAGCCGCTGGACACCACGCCCTGGAGCCGCCCGTCGGCCAGCTCGACGAAGGGGACCTTGGCCAGTTTCCGGGCCCGCACCGGCGGCACCACGCGTACGGTGCTGCGGCGCTCCCACGCGGTGTCCTCCGCGTCCATCACGACCTCCCGCCCGGCGGCCGTCCGCCGCCTCGCCGAAGATCATGGACCACCGGTACGACAACCGGCGCCCATAGCGGCCCGGGAACCGGGTATGCGGCGCCGGTGTCCCGAGGCAACCGGGTGGTGGTGGTCGGCGCTGGGTTCTCCGGGCTCGCCGCCGCGCTGGCGCTGGCCCGGGCCGGGGCGCGGGTGCGGGTGCTGGAGGCCCGGGACCGGGTGGGCGGCCGGGTGCTGACCGGGTGGCTGGACGACGGCACCCAGCTCGATCTGGGTGCGCAGTGGATCGGCCCGACCCAGGAGCGGATGTACGCGCTGGTGTCCGCGTACGGGATCGACACCTTCCCGTCGGCCGCGCACGGCGCCGGGTACGTGCTGCGCCGGGGCGGTCGGTCGACGGAGCCACCGGCGGGCGCGGAGGAGTTGTTCGCCGCCCTGGACTCGCTGAGCGCGGCGGTGGACCCGGCCGAGCCCTGGCGGGCCGCCGAGGCACCGCGCTGGGACCGGACGTGCCTGACCGACTGGCTGGAGGGGACGGCCGCGGACCCGGAGTCGGCCCGGTACGCCGGCCGGCTGCTCGCCGGCGGCCTGCTGGCGGCGAGCCCGGACGAGATCTCGGTGCTCCAGATGGTGTTCTACCTGCGCGGCGGGGGTGGCTCGCGGCTGCTGCTGGGGATGGCCGGCGGTGCGCAGCAGGACCGGCTGGTGGGCGGCCCGGCGGCGCTGGCGCAGCGGATGGCGGCGGCGCTGCCCGAGGGGTCGGTGACCTGCGGGGCGCCGGTGCACGCGATCGAGCAGGACCGGGCCGGCGTGCTGGTGCACACCGAACGGGAACGCGTCGCCGCCGACGCGGTCGTGGTGGCGCTGCCCCCGGCACTGGCCGGTCGGATCCGGTACGCCCCGGCGCTGCCGGCGCTGCGCGACGGGCTGACCCAGCGGGTCCCGATGGGTTCGGCGTTCAAGGTGCACGCGGTCTATCCGGAGCCGTTCTGGCGCGCGGACGGGCTCTCCGGGGTGGGCACCGCCGTGGTCGGCCCGGTGACCGAGACGGTCGACAACGGCATGCCGGACTCGGGCCGCGGGGTGCTGACCGCGTTCTGCTACGGCGACGAGGCGCGCGAGCTGCGCGAGATGTCCGCCGGGGCGCGTCGGGACGCTCTGCTGGACGCGCTGACCGCGGCCGTCGGCCGGCGGGCCGGCCGCCCCGACGAGCTGATCGAGTACGACTGGTCGGCCGACCCGTACACCCGGGGGTGTTTCTGCGGGGCGCTGACGCCCGGGTCGTGGACCCGGTACGGGCCGTTCCTGCGGCGGCCGGTGGGACGGATCCACTGGGCGGGCACCGAGACGGCCACCCGGTGGGCCGGTTACCTGGAGGGCGCGGTGCGCGCCGGTGAGCGTGCCGCGGCCGAGGTGACCGGCGCGGACCGCCCGGCCGACTGACCTTTCAAAGATATTCTTCTATGTAATCTTGTAGACGATCTTCGATCTGTGTCGTAATACTGGCAGTTCTTTTCACCTCCGCCGTTCCCCCGCGGCACCCCCTGGGAGGAAAGATGAAACACCCCCTGCGTACGGCCGTCCGGGCCGCCGCCGCCACCCTGCTCACCCTGGTCACGGCGGTCGCCTCGACCACCCTGGCCGCCACCCCCGCGAGCGCCGCCCCGGCCGGGCTGCCCGGCATGGACGTCTCCAGCTACCAGGGCAACGTGAACTGGTCGGCGGCGTACAGCAACGGCGCCCGGTTCGCCTACGTCAAGGCCACCGAGGGCACCTACTACACCAACGCCTACTTCGCCCAGCAGTACAACGGCTCCTACAACGTCGGGATGATCCGGGGCGCGTACCACTTCGCCCGGCCGGACACCACCAGCGGCGCCACCCAGGCGAACTACTTCGTCGACCACGGCGGCGGCTGGTCCCGCGACGGCAGGACCCTGCCCGGCGCGCTGGACATCGAGTACAACCCGTACGGCTCGACCTGCTACGGGCTGAGCCAGAGCGCGATGCGCAGCTGGATCGCCTCCTTCGTCAACCAGTACTACGCCCGCACCGGGCGCTGGGCGACGATCTACACCACCACCGACTGGTGGAGCACCTGCACCGGCAACACCTCGCAGTTCGCCGCCAACAACCCGCTCTGGATCGCCCGGTACGCCAGCACCGTGGGCACCCTGCCGGCGGGCTGGTCGACGTACTCCTTCTGGCAGTGGTCGTCCTCGGGCGTCTTCCCCGGCGACCAGAACGTCTGGAACGGAACCCTGGACCGGCTCCGGGTGCTGGCCTGCAACGGCACCTGCTGACCCGCGGCGGCGGCGGGCCCGCGCGGCCCGCCGCCGTCCCTTCGGCCGTATCCCCTTGAGGAGATCCCGTGTCCGTTCCCCTGTCCCGGCGGTCCGTGCTGCGCGGCGCGGTCCTGCTGGGTGCCGCCGCCGGCGGCACCGCCCTGACCCAGCTCGGCGACGACCGCGGCGCCCGGGCCGTCACCACCCCGGTCGACCAGCCGGTCATCGCCAACTGCGCGACCTGGAGCGCCCGGCCGCCGTCGTCGGCGGTGACCGTGGTGCAGAACCGGCCCAACAAGATCATCGTGCATCACACGGCGTTCCCGAACTCCACCGACTACAGCCTGGCCCACGCCTACCAGAACTCCCGCGACATCCAGAACCTGCACATGGACACCAACGGCTGGCTGGACTCCGGGCAGCACTTCACCAACAGCCGGGCCGGCTACCTGACCGAGGGCCGGCACGGCAGCCTGTACGCGCTGCTGCACGGGCAGACCATGGTGCAGGGCGCGCACTGCGTCGGCCAGAACAGCCAGGCCATCGGCATCGAGAACGAGGGCATCTACCTCGACGTGCAGCCGCCGCAGGCGCTCTGGGACAGCCTGGTGCTCTTCTGCGCCTTCACCTGCCAGCAGTACGCCATCGCGCCCACCGAGATCTACGGCCACAAGGACTTCAACTCGACCCAGTGCCCGGGCCTGCTGCACGGCCGGCTGCCCGAGCTGCGCAGCGCGGTCGCCGCCCGCCTCGGCTGACGGTGCGGCCCGGCGCTCCCCAAGATCGCGCTGCAACCTGGATGTAGTGGCCTCGACGCGACCGGGAGGCCACTACATCCAGGATCGAGCGCGATCATCGCGGGCAGCGGGTGACGGGTGACGTAAAACCGCCCGTCGGCGTCGCCGGTGGGCGAGCCTGGGACGGTGGCGCAGCAGCGGGAGCCGGGCGGCGGGGTGGACCCGCGCGTGCCGCTGGACCGTCTCTTCCAGGACCTGCGCACCGGGCCGGACGGGCTGAGCACCGCCGAGGCCCGCCGACGGCTGGCCGAACACGGCCCCAACGAGCTGCGCCGGCAACGCCGCCGCGGCTGGTGGCGGGAGGTGGGCCGGCAGGTGGTCCACCCGCTGGCGCTGCTGCTGTGGATCGCCGCCGCGCTGGCCTGGATCTCCGGCACCACCGTGCTGGCGGTGGCGATCCTGGTGGTCATCGCGCTCAACGCGCTCTTCGCCTCGGTGCAGGAACGCCAGGCCGAGCGGGCGGTGGAGGCGCTCACCCGTTACCTGCCGCGGCACGCCCGGGTACGCCGGGACGGCCGGTGGGCCGAGGTTCCGGCGGCGGAGCTGGTCCCCGGGGACCTGCTCGCCGTCGGCGAGGGCGACCGGATCTCCGCCGACGCGCGGCTGGTCGACGGCGACGTCGAGGTGGACCTCTCGGCGCTGACCGGGGAGTCCCAGCCGGTGCACCGGGCCGCCGACGCGCCGGCCGGCGGCCACGGCCCGACCGAGGCGGGCAACCTGCTCTTCAGCGGCACCAACTGCCTGAGCGGGCAGGGCAGGGCGACCGTGCTGACCACCGGGATGCGTACGGAGCTGGGCCGGATCGCCGCCCTCACCCAGCGGGTCGGCCGCGACGAGAGCCCGCTGGAGAAGCAGGTACGCCGGATCGCCTGGCTGATCGCCGCGGTGGCCGTCGGCGCCGGGCTGGTGTTCTTCCCGATCGGGGTGCTCGTCGCCGGCATGCCGACCTCCGACGCGTTCGCCTTCGCCATCGGCCTGCTCGTCGCCAACGTGCCCGAAGGGCTGCTGCCCACCATCACCCTCGCCCTGGCCGTCGGCGTACGCCAGCTGGCCCGGGCCGGCGCGGTGGTGAAACGGCTCAGCGCGGTGGAGACGCTCGGCTCGACCGACGTGATCTGCACCGACAAGACCGGCACCCTGACCGAGAACCGGATGCGGGTGGTGGCGGTACGGGCGGCGGACACCCTGCTCGACCCGGCGCCCGGGGCGGGCACCCGGCCGGACGCCGCGCTGCGCGCCCTCGCGGTGGCGCTCGCGGCGTGCAACAACGCCGACCCCGAGGGCGGGGACCCGACCGAGGTGGCGCCGCTGCGGTTCGCCGCCGACCTGGGCGTCACCGACGCCGGGCACCCCGGCCGGCGTACGCAGTTCGCGTTCGACCCGAAGCTGCGGTTGATGTCCACCGTCGACCAGGTGGGCGACCAGCTCTGGCTGCACACCAAGGGCGCACCCGAGGAGGTGCTGCGCCGGTGCACGCGGGTGGTGGCGGCGGACGGGTCGGAGCGGGCGCTCGACGAGGCGTACCGGCGGGGGGTGGACGCGGCGGTGACCGCGCAGGCCGGGCAGGGCCGGCGGGTCCTCGGCGTGGCCCGGCGCCGGCTGGCGACGGTGCCGCAGCGGCGCGCGGACGCCGAGCGGGAGCTGACCTGCCTGGGTTTCGTGGCGATGGTCGACCCGCCGCGGCCGGAGGTGCCCGAGGCGGTGGCCCGCTGCCACACCGCCGGCATCCGGATCATCATGGTCACCGGCGATCACGGGCTCACCGCCGCGGCGATCGCCCGGCAGGTCGGCATCGTCCGGGGCGAGCCCACCGTGGTCACCGGCGAGCAGCTCGACGCGATGACCGCCGACCAGCTGCGTCACCTGCTGGGCGAGCGGCGGGAGGTGGTCTTCGCGCGGGTCTCCCCCGAGGCGAAGCTGCACATCGCCGAGGCGCTGCGCGCCAACCACGAGGTGGTGGCGATGACCGGCGACGGGGTCAACGACGCGCCGGCGCTGCGCCGGGCGGACATCGGGGTGGCGATGGGCCGCACAGGCACCGACGTGACCCGCGAGGCGGCCACGATGGTCCTCACCGACGACAACTTCGCCACCATCGTCGCCGCGGTCGCCGCCGGGCGGCGGGTCTACGACAACGTCCGCAAGTTCATCCTCTACATCTTCGCCCACGCCACCCCGGAGGTGGTGCCCTTCCTGGTCTTCGCGCTCTCCGCGGGGGCGGTGCCGCTGCCGCTGACGGTGCTGCAGATCCTCGCCATCGACCTGGGCACCGAGACGTTACCGGCGCTGGCGCTGGGCCGGGAGCCCGCCGAGCCGGGGCTGATGGACCGGCCTCCCCGGCGGCGCAGCGACAAGGTCGTCAACGCACCCATGCTGGCCCGGGCCTGGGGTTTCCTCGGGTTGATCTCGGCGGTGCTGGTGCTGGCCGGGTTCTTCGCGGTGCTGCTGCGCGCCGGCTGGCGGCCGGGGGCCTCCACCGGGCCGGGCAGCGCTCTGCACGACGCGTACCAGGAGGCCACCACGATGACCTTCCTGGGCATCGTGGCCTGCCAGGTCGGCACCGCCTTCGCCGCCCGTACCGAGCACGCCTCGCTGTGGCGGATCGGGGTGTTCAGCAACCGACTGCTGCTCTGGGGCATCGCCTTCGAGCTGGTCTTCGCCGCGCTGGTGGTGACGGTCCCGCCGCTGCGCGAGCTCTTCGGCACCCGACCGCCGCAACCGGCGATGCTCGCGCTGCTGCTGGCCTTCCCGCCGATCGTCTGGGGCGCCGACGAGCTGCGCCGGGCGGCACGCCGCCGCCGTTGAGTTCTCGCTTATATAAGTCGCATCTGATATAAAGTGGTGGTGCACGCCTTCGACGTCCTCGGCGATCCGGTCCGCCGTCGGATCCTGGAACTGCTCGCCCCCGGCGAGCTGACCGCCGGGGAGATCTGCGCGACCGTCGGCACCGAGTTCGGCATCAGCCAGCCCGGCGTCTCACAACACCTCAAGGTGCTGCGGGACAACGGCTTCGCCACCGTCCGCGCGCAGGGCACCCGCCGGCTCTACACGATCGACCCGACGCCACTGCGCGAGGTCGACCGGTGGCTCGACGGTTTCCGCCGCTTCTGGAGCCCCGCCCTGGACGCCCTCGGCACCGAGATCGCCCGCGGCCGGCGGGCACGGCACACCCAGACCCCGACCGACGACTCAGGAGAGAAACCATGACCGACGTGACCCACGAGATCGACGAGGTACGCCGCACCGTCGGCAGCCGCGCCCTGGAGGCCGGCCAGGCGCGCGTGCTGACCATCGCCCGCACCTACGACACCACACCCGAGGACCTCTGGGACGCCTGCACCAACGCCGAGCGCATCCCCCGCTGGTTCCTGCCCGTCTCCGGTGACCTGCGGCTCGGTGGCCGCTACCAGTTCGAGGGCAACGCCGGTGGCGTCGTGGAGCGCTGCGACCCGCCGAAGAGCTTCGCCGCCACCTGGGAGATGGGCGGGGACGTCAGCTGGGTCGAGGTGCGGATCGTCCCGGTCGACGCGGGGCGTACCCGGTTCGAACTGGAGCACGTCGCGCACGTCGACGACGAGCGCTGGGTGCAGTTCGGCCCCGGCGCCGTCGGCATCGGCTGGGAGATGGGCCTGTTCGGCCTCGCCAACCACCTGCGCGGCTCGGGCATCACCCCGGAGCAGGCCGCCGAGTGGATGGCGACCGAGGAGGCCCGACGGTTCATCACGCTGAGCAGCGAGCGCTGGGTGGCCGCTGACGTCGCCGACGGCACCGACGAGGAGGCGGCCCGGGCGGCGGGCGCGCGGACCACCGCGGCGTACACCGGCCAGCCGGTGGAGTGAGGCAAGCCAGGGGTACGCCGGAGGTCACGGGGTTCCGGCGTACCCCGCTCAGTCCGGCCGGTGGCCGATGCCGGCCATCGGCGTGCCGACCGCCTTCTCGTAGCGGATCACGTCGCTGAGCCGTACCCGGCGGCCGTCCGGCAGGCTTCGGCACGTCGGCCACATGATCGACCGCAGTGCCGGGTTCTCCACGGCCCGCAACGTCTCGGCCGGGTCCAGCTCCACCCCGGTCTCGTCGCACCAGGCGACGACGGCGGCCCAGAAGCGGTCCACGGTCTCCCACGCCTCGACGGTGCGGGGCCCGCGCAGCGGCAACAGCTCCTCGGTGGTGAGCAGACCGTCGATGCCGTGCGACGCCGCGTTCTGCAGATCCTCGATGAAGTCGTACGCCACCTCGGCGGCCGGGCCCTCCCCGGTCAGCAGCTCCTCCACGACGCCGAGGACCGCCGCGACCCGCCGGTTGCGCCGCACCACGTCCATCACGACGTCGCGCACCGGGACCTCGCCGCCCGCGGTGGGGAGGCCGGCGGCGGACATCAGCCGCTCGACGGGAGTCCTCGATCGCCGCTTGAACAGTCCCACTGGTCGCACCCTCCGGGTAGTCGTGGCGTCCGGGTCGGCCGCCGTCCGGGCCGCATGATCATGCCAGGCGGGTACGCTGCCCGCCAGATTCTCCTTGCCGGCGGGTGGCACCGGTGGAGGGCCTGGCGCGCGCCGCCGTGAAACGATGCCGGCATGCCTGACCACCTGGCTCTACCCGCGCCCTGGTGGGACCTCCGCAACGGGGGCGCAGCAGAGCAACGACAGATCACGGCCCTGACGGACGAACTGATCCGCGAGACCTCACCAGGCCATCCGCTGTACGAGGCCGCGTTCGTCGTCGCCGGACGGTCACAGGCACGCGACGATGTGCTGCTCGAGGTCGGCGATCGCTGGGCACTCGTCCACGTGACCTGGAGTGGGAAAGCGGAGACGCCGCCCCGGCCGAGATGCGTCATCCTAGCCACAGCTCGTGACGTCGACCGTGCTCTGGCGGCTGGATGACCTCACCCCCCGGCCGCTCGACACCGACTTCGTGTCGGAGGGGTCTGTCAGGATGCGCCGGTGGATCCCGTAGAGGTGGCACAGACCGAGCCCGGCGAATACTTCTTGTCCCTGGAGGCCGGGACGACCGATGTGGACGACCTGATCTCCGAACTCGGGCACGAACCCAATGGCTACTTCTGGGAGGGGGTCGTCGAGCTTCTCGTCGCCACGGATGCCCCGGGGCTTGACGGCCGCTTCGTGTCCGACCCCGAGGGCGGCGCCTTCTTCGCCACCAGCAACGACCGACAGGCACTGGACGACCTGGCGGTCCTGCTCACGGCGGTGGCGGCCGATCGGGACCGGCTGCGACGACTCGTCGAGCACGCTCGCGCGACCGGCTTCGAGTTCGACGACTGAACCGGAGCCACGCCCGGTGGCTGTCACACCGCCCGACTGCCGTCCGCCGGCATCCGGCGTCGTGCCGCAAGATGCGCGCCCCTCCTACCGTGTCGGCATGCAGTGGTATCTCGCGTTCGCAGGCGTCGCGCTCGTCACCGGGATCACCGCCCTGATCGTCCGACGTCGGCGGCGTAGGCCGCAGACGGCGGAGGAGAAGGCAGCCGCCGCCCGGGCCGCGATGCGTGCGATCCGCCGCAGTTCGCCACGTCCCGGTCGCGACGTCTTCGAGCGGGGGTGGGGCGTACCCGACCGGCACTCCGCAGCGGTCGTGGACAACGCGGCCTATGGCGACGCGGCGACCTTCGATTCCGGCGGTGGCGGCGGAGGGACGGACTGAGTTCGGCCGGGGCCCGACGTGTCACACCTGTCGGCCACACTGTCGAGCGTGTCGTCACCCCGTAGCGTCGCCGAGCTGTCCGACCTCACCCGCACCGGCCGACGCGTCAGATACCTGCACTTCTGGGGCCACCAGCCGCAGCGGGACGGCAGCATCGGCGCGGGCTGCCTGAGTCAGTGGTGGCCGGCGCCGTTCACGGTGGACGGCCGGACGTTCGCCACCGCCGAGCACTGGATGATGTGGCACAAGGCGGCGCTCTTCGGTGACGAGGAGACCGGCGAGCGGATCCTCGCCGCCCGGCACCCGCACCGGGCCAAGGCGCTCGGCCGGCAGGTGCGCGGCTTCGACGAGGCGACCTGGATCGCCCGCCGGTACCCGATCGTGGTGGCCGGCAGCGTCGCGAAGTTCGGCCAGCACGACGGGCTGGGGGCATATCTGCTCGGCACCGGCGACCGGGTGCTGGTCGAGGCGAGCCCGACCGACCGCATCTGGGGCATCGGGCTGACCGCCGACGACCCGCGCGCCGCCGACCCGGCCGACTGGCGCGGCGAGAATCTGCTCGGCTTCGCCCTGATGAAGGCCCGGGAGAGGCTGCGCGACGGGCGGTGACCCGCGCGGTGGGCGACCGGCCGTCCGGGCCGGTAACGTGCGGCGACATGACCGGCGCACCGTACTCGCACTGCTCGTACTGCGGCTCGGCCTACCCGGCGGGGGCCGGCTGGCCGCGGGTCTGCGCGGTCTGCGGCCAGACGGTCTGGCGCAATCCGCTGCCGGTGGCGGTGGCGCTGCTGCCGGTACGCACCGACGCCGGGCTCGGCCTGGTGGCGGTCCGCCGGGACATCGAGCCGGCCCGCGGCGAGCTCGCGCTCCCCGGCGGCTTCATCGAGTACGGCGAGGAGTGGTCCGACGCGCTGGTCCGGGAGCTGCGGGAGGAGACCGGCCTGATCGGCCGCGCCGACGAGGTCGAGCTGTTCGCGGTGCACGGGGCGCCGGCCGGCGGCACCATGATGGTCTTCGGGGTGCTGCCCGAGCGGCCGGCCGGCGAACTGCCGCCGTCGGCGCCGACCGAGGAGGCCACCGAGTGGCTGGTGCTCACCGAACCGGTGGAACTGGCCTTCTCCACCCACACCCGGGCGATGGCCGACTTCTTCGCCGGTCGGGGCTGACCGGTCCCGAGACGGCCTCGCAATTCCCACTGGTTGAATGGGGGATGGCAGCGTCGCCGAACGGTCAGGAGGCCGGCATGTCCCGTACCCCGTCGTGGGAGGAGGCCCGGCACGACGACCTGCGGGCCCGGCAGTGGCTGGCCGGCCGGGCCGACGGCGGCGGGGTGTCCCGGCAGGGGCTGCTGGAACTGGGTGCGGCGATGGGCGCGCTGACCGCCGCGGCGCGCGAACGGGAGCCGGTCGCGGTGGCCGCCGACCCGGTAGGCGTCGACCCGGGCCCGGCGGGCGGCATCGTCAAGCCGCTGCCGCCGGAGCTGCTCACGCCGCTGGACACCAACGCCGAGATGCGCTGGGAGGCGATGGCCGGGCAGGGGTACGTCGTCCCCACCGACCGGTTCTTCGTCCGCAACCACACCCGCACCCCCGCGATCGACCCGGACGACTGGCGGCTCAGCCTGTTCGGCACCGGCCTGCGCGGGCGGCCCGACCGGGACCGGCCGGTCGAGTTCGGCCTGGCCGACCTGCGGCGGCTGCCGGCCGAGCGGATCACCGCGCTGGTCGAGTGCGCCGGCAACGGCCGCCGGTTCTTCGACGAACAGCAGGGCACGCCCGCGCCGGGCGTGGCCTGGGGGCTCGGCGGCGTCGGGGTGGCCAGCTGGACGGGGGTACGGCTGTCGACGGTGCTGCGGCTGGCCGGGCTGACCGACGCCGCGGTCGACGTGATGCCGGAGGGCCTGGACCCGGCGTACGTCACCGGCGGGGTGGACCTGGGCCGGGTACGTCGACCGTTGCCGCTGGGCAAGGCCCTCGACGACGTGTTGCTGGCGTACGCGATGAACGACGAGCCGCTGCCGCCGGACCACGGCTTCCCGGTGCGGGTGGTGGTGCCCGGCTGGATCGGCATCGCCTCGATCAAGTGGGTCGGCCCGGTGGAGGTCTCCGCCAGCCCGCTCTTCTCCCCCTGGAACACCCGGTTCTACCGGATGTTCGGCCCCGGCCACGCGGGCGACGGGGACCCGCTCACCGCCCAGTCGGTGAAGAGCGCCTTCGAGCTGCCCTGGGACGTCCGCGTCCCGGCCGGCGCCGACCTGCTGCTACGCGGCCGGTCCTGGTCCGGCAACGGGCCGATCCGCACCGTCGAGGTGGACACCGGGGACGGGTGGCGTCCCGCCGAACTGGTCGCCGCCGACGCCGGTGGGCCGTGGCAGCGGTGGACTGTCCGGTGGCGCCCGACCGCGCCGGGGGCGTACCGCCTGCGGGCCCGGGCCACCGACGTCACCGACGCGGCACAGCCGGACCGGGCCGCTCCCAACGAGCTGGGCTACCTCTTCGACGGGGTGGTCCGGCACCCGGTCACGGTCGTCTGAGCGGGTGCCTTACCTGGGCCGCGACCGGCCCGGGTAAGGCCTGCGGGGTGAGGGTGGTCATAACGACTGGACGATCACCGGGGGCAGCTCCTAGATTTCTGGTCAGGTCATGAGCGCCAGCGCGAAGCCCCGGCTCGCTGGCCGGCAACCCTCCTCCACGGTGGGGTGCTCCGGGTGAGGACCGGGCACCGGCGTGTCGCCGGTGCAAGCGTGGCCTGGTTCCCAGGTCAACACACCGACCCAGGGAGAACCATGCCTGCCTTTCCTTCCGCGTCACCCGTCGCGTCGTCCGCGACCGGCCCGATGCTGGTCAAACGGCGGCACGTCGACCTGATGCGGGTCTGCAGCGACGGCTGTCGTCGCCGCCCCACGCTCTGATCCACCCCTCCCCTCCCCGCACCACCCGAAGCGGTGTGCCCTCCTGCGGCGCACCGTCGGTGGCGTGCGCCCGTGCGCCGCCCGACATCCCTCGGAGAGACCCGTGCGATTCCTTCCCGCCCTGTCCAAGGTGGCCGCCCTCGGCGCCGCCGCCGTGCTCGCCGCCACCACGCTCACCGCCTGCGGTGGGGACGACTCCACCGCCTCGGCCGACAACCCGTACGGGTTGCAGCAGGCGGGCGTGCTGCGGGCCGGCACGCTGACCGACGCCCCGCCGAACGTGTACCTCAAGGACGGAAAGTTCACCGGCTTCGACAACGACCTGCTCACCGCGGTGGCCGGCAAGGTCGGCCTGAGGGTGGAGTTCGTCGGCACCGACTTCTCCGCGCTGCTGTCGCAGGTCAACAACCGCAAGTTCGACGTGGGCAGCTCGTCGATCACCATCACCGAGGCGCGGAAGAAGACCGTCGACTTCGGCAACGGCTACGACTTCGGCTACTTCGGACTCGACGTGCCGGCCGGCTCCCCGATCACCGGTTTCGACCAACTCGCCGGCAAGCGGGTGGTCGTGGTGCAGGGCACCGTGCAGGACGACTACGCCACCGGCAAGGGTCTCGACCCGGTGCGGGTGCCCGACTACAACGGCGCGCTCAACCAGCTCAGGGCCGGCACCGCGGACGCCTGGATCGCCCCCGCCGAGATCGGCGAGAAGTCCGCTGCGGACAGCGCCGGCAAGATCAAGGTGGCGGCCAAGGAGCTCAGCCCCGCCCCGACCGCGTACGCGGTGGCCAAGGGGAACGACAAGCTCCGCGAGGCGCTGAACAAGGGCCTGGACGAGGTGATCGCCGACGGCACCTGGACCAGGCTCCAGGCGCAGTACTACCCGGGCCGGCCGATCCCGGCCGACTTCAAGCCGGGCAGCGGCACCGTGGCGGCGCCGTCGCCGTCGGCGGCTTCCTGACGTACGCACCAGACGAGCGGGGCGGTGGGAGAACACGATGGATCCGTTGAGCACCCTGTGGGAGACCTTCTTCGACTGGGACGCCATGCGCGAGGCGCTGCCCGAGATGCTCACCGTCGGGCTGCCCAACACGCTGATCCTGGCGGTCTCCGCCGCCCTGCTCGGCTCGGTGCTGGGGATGCTGCTGGCGATCGCCGGCATCTCGCGTACCCGATGGTTGCGCTGGCCGGCGCGGGTCTACACCGACGTCTTCCGGGGCCTGCCCGCCGCGGCGACGATCCTGCTGATCGGCGTCGGCCTCGCGCCGTTCGGCCTGCGGGTGTGGGGACCCAACCCGTACCCGCTGGGCATCCTGGCGCTGTCGCTGATCGCCGCCGCCTACATCGGGGAGATCTTCCGGGCCGGCATCCAGAGCGTCGAGGCGGCGCAGCTGGAGGGCGCCCGCGCGCTCGGCTTCTCCTGGGGTGAGGCGATGCGGATGGTGATCGTCCCGCAGGGCGTACGCCGGGTGCTGCCGGCCTGGGTGAACCAGCTGATCGCCCTGATCAAGGACTCCAGCCTGGTCTACTTCCTCGGCCTGGTGGCCAGCCAGCGGGAGCTGTTCCGGATCGGGCAGGACTACGCGGCCACCACCGGCAACGAGTCCGCGCTGCTGCTGGCGGGGCTGTTCTACCTGGCGCTGACCGTGCCGCTGACCCACGCGGTCAACGCCATCGACCGGCGGCTTCGGCAGGGCCGCGCGGTCGCCGCCGACCCGGACGACGACGGCGGCCTGGCGGTGGCCGGGCAGACCGCCCTGCCGCCGCAGACCGCCGCCCCGAGCACGAAGGAGCCCCGATGAGCACCGCGACCGCCACCTCGGTGAGCCTCGCCGTCCGCGACGTGCACCTGGCCTTCGGCGCCAACAGGGTGCTGCGCGGCGCCGACCTGGACGTCGCCCGGGGCGGTACGGCCTGCGTGATCGGCCCGTCCGGCTCCGGCAAGTCCACCCTGCTGCGCACGATCAACCGGCTGATCGAGCCGGACGCCGGCGACGTGCTGCTGGACGGGCGCAGCGTGCTGCGCGACGACCCGGACGCGCTGCGCCAGCGGATCGGCATGGTGTTCCAGCAGTTCAACCTCTTCCCGCACATGACCGTGCTGCGCAACGTCACCCTCGCCCTGCGCCGGCTGAAGAAGCTGGGCGAGGACGAGGCGGCGCAGGTGGCCCGGGAGCAGCTGGAGCTGGTCGGGCTGGCCGGCAAGGCCGACTCCCGGCCGGCCCAGCTCTCCGGTGGCCAGCAGCAGCGGGTGGCGATCGCCCGGGCGCTGGCGCTGCGCCCCGAGGTGATGCTCTTCGACGAGGCGACCTCCGCGCTGGACCCGGAGCTGGTCAAGGGCGTCCTCGGGGTGATGGCCGACCTGGCCGCCGGCGGGATGACGATGGTGGTGGTGACCCACGAGATGGGCTTCGCCCGGAAGGTCGCCGACACCGTGGCGTTCATGGACCGGGGCGTGGTGCTGGAGGCCGGCGAGCCGGCCGCGATCTTCGAGCGCCCCGAGCATCCCCGGCTACGGCAGTTCCTGTCCCAGGTGCTCTGACCCGCGCTCAGCCGGCCGGCTGCGCCAGCCGTTCCATCCGGTTCCACCCGCTCCAGCCACGTTCCCGCATCAGGTCCCGCAGCCGCTCGGAGCGGGGGTCGTACTCGTCGGTGAGCGAGTCGAGCAGGTCGAACGGCAGATCGTCGTCCCCCACCTCGCCGAGGTCCAGTTGGCCGGCGGCCTCCGCCCGCTCGGCCAGGGCGACCATGATGTCGGCGACCTCCGGCAGCCGGGAACAGTCGGCCGGGTCGCCGTCGAAGATCTCCGACAGGAGCCGGTAGAGCCGCACGACCTGCGGGTCGTCGAGTTCGGCGAGCTTGCTGGGCATCCACTCGCGGGCGCGGTCGGGCCAGCGGGCCGCGATCAGGATCCACCCGTCCCGCTCGCCCTTCAGCATCCGCTCGGACACCCCGATCTCCCGCAGTCGGTCGAGATAATGGGCCACCTCGGGCGGAAGCACCAGGCGGTTCCCGGAAGCGAGTTGGGCGATCTGCCGCCGGCTGGTCTCCAGCCTCTCGATCTCGTCGCGCAGGCGACGGTCGATCCGCCGGACGGCGTCGGTGAAGGTCGACTCGTCCGCCTCGATCAGCTCACCGATCTGCGACAGCGGCACGCCCGCGTTGGCGAGGGTACGGATCCGGATCAGTGACACCACCGCCGTCGCGCCGTACCGCCGGTAGCCGGAGGCGTCCCGGTCCGGCTCCGGCAGCAACCCGACCTGGTGGTAGTGCCGCACCGCCCGCACGGTGACGCCCGCGTACGACGCCAGTTGACCGATCGTCAGCATGCTCTCGCCCCGCCGTCGTTCCTCAGGAGACCCGGCGACGGTACGTGAGGCCCGCCACCAGGTAGGCGACGGCCAGGATGCCGACGCACCAGGCCAGGGCGACCCAGATGTCCGTGCCGACCGGCTGCCGGGTGAACAGGTGCCGGATCGCGTCGACGATGGCGGTCACCGGCTGGTGCTCGGCGAAGGCGCGTACCGGTCCGGGCATCGACCCGGTCGGCACGAAGGCCGAGCTGACGAAGGGCAGCAGGATCAGCGGGTAGGAGAACGCGCTGGCCCCGTCCACCGACGTCGCGGTCAGCCCGGGGATCACCGCGAGCCAGGTCAGGGCCAGGGTGAACAGCACCAGGATCCCGGCGACCGCGAGCCAGTCCAGCACGCCGGCCCCGGAGCGGAAGCCGATGAGCAGGGCGACGCCGACCACGACCACGAGCGAGACCAGGTTGGCCACCAGCGAGGTCAGCACGTGCGCCCACAGCACGGCGGACCGGGCGATCGGCATGGACTGGAAGCGTTCGAAGATGCCGCCCTGGATGTCGAGGAAGAGCCGGTAGGCGGTGTACGAGATGCCCGAGGCGATCGTGATGAGCAGGATGCCGGGCAGCAGGTAGTTGACGTACGAGTCGGTGCCGGTCTCGATGGCGCCGCCGAAGACGTAGACGAAGAGCAGCATGAAGGCGATCGGCATGATCGCGGTGGTGATGATGGTGTCGGGGCTGCGGCCGATGTGCCGCAGCGAGCGGCCGAGCAGGGCGGCGGTGTCGCCGAGGAAGTGCCTGTTCATCGCTGGTCCTGTTCCGTTGCGGCGCCGACGAGGGTGAGGAAGACGTCTTCCAGGGTGGGTTGCTTCTCGACGTACTCGACCCGGGCGGGTGGCAGGAGCCGCTTGAGTTCGTCGAGGGTGCCGTCGACGACGATCCGTCCCTCGTGCAGGATCGCGATCCGGTCGGCGAGCTGCTCGGCCTCGTCGAGGTACTGGGTGGTGAGCAGCACGGTCGTGCCACCCGCGGCGAGTTCCCGGACGGCCTGCCACACCTCGATGCGGGCCTGCGGGTCCAGCCCGGTGGTCGGCTCGTCGAGGAAGACGACCGGCGGGTTCCCGATCAGGCTCATCGCGATGTCCAGCCGGCGGCGCATGCCACCGGAGTACGTCCCGACCCGCCGCCCGCCCGCCTCGGTCAGCGAGAAGCGCGCCAGCAGGTCGTCGGCGATCCCGCCCGGGTCCTTCAGGTGCCGGAGCCGGGCGATCAGGACGAGGTTCTCCCGCCCGGTGAGGATCTCGTCGACCGCCGCGAACTGCCCGGTGAGGCTGATCGAGGCGCGTACGTCGGCGGCCCGGGTCGCGACGTCGAAACCGTCGACCCGGGCGGTGCCGGCGTCGGCCCGCAGCAGGGTGGCCAGGATCTTCACCATGGTGGTCTTGCCCGCCCCGTTCGAGCCGAGCAGGGCGACGATGCTGCCCCGGGCCACGTCGAGGTCCACGCCGCGCAGCACGCGCAGCTCCCCGTACGACTTCTCCAGGCCCCGCACGTGGATGGCGGGCTCCTGAACCGGATCGGTTCTCGGTGGGATGTCCATGCCGGACAGGATGGAGGGTTGACGCAGCGTCAGGGTCAAGCCGGACGACCGATTTCCCCTAGGGTCGGGAACGAGCCGGCACGGGGAGGGTGACCATGGCGGGTACGACGACCGACGGCGTACGACGGGTGACGGTGCTGCTGGCGCTGGCCCTGTCGGCGTTTCTGTTCAACACCACCGAGAACCTGCCGATCGGCCTGCTGCCGCTGATCGCCGCCGACCTGGACGTGCCGCTGCCCTGGGTGGGTTGGCTGGTCGGCGGGTACGGGCTGGCCGTGGCCGCCGTGTCGCTACCGCTGGCCCGGTGGACCCGGGACGTGCCCCGACGCTGGCTGCTCGGCGGGGTGCTCGCCGTCCTGGCCGGCGCCACCCTGGTCGGGGCGCTCACCGGCGCGTACCCGGTGCTGCTCGGGGCCCGGATCGCCACCGCCGTGGCCCAGGCGCTGTTCTGGGCGGTGACCGCGCCGGTGGCCGTGGGGCTCTTCTCCCCCACGGTGCGCGGCCGGGTGGTGGCCGTGATGTCGGTCGGCGGGTCGCTGGCCACCGTGGCCGGGGTGCCGGCGGGCACCTGGCTCGGCCAGCACGACGGCTGGCGGTTGCCGTTCCTGCTGGTCGCCGCGGCCGCGCTGGTCACCCTGCTGCTGGTGGTCGCGCTGCTGCCGACCACCGCGCCGGAGCGCAGCCACGGCGCGTACGCGCAGGCGCCGCACGCCGGTCGGTTCGCGGTGCTGCTGGTGGTCACCGCCGTCTCGGTGACCGGCATGTTCACCGGCTTCACCTACGTGACGCAGCTGGTCGCCGGCCGGTCGGCCGTCACGGCGGTGGGCGCACTGCTGGCGGTTTTCGGTGTCGCCGGTATCGCCGGGGTGGCGCTGGTCGGCCGGGTCGTCGACCGCCGTCCGCGGGCGGCGTTGGCGGTGACGGTGGGCGGGCAGGCGCTGGCGCTGCTCGGCCTCGGGCTGTTCACCGCGCCGGGTGCGCTGGTGGTCCTGCTGGCGGTGCTGGGCGCCACCGCGGTGCCGGTCTTCCTGGTCACCCAGACACGGGTGTTCCAGGTGAGTCCCGGCCGCACCGAGCTGGGCCTCGCGTCGAACTCGGCGACGTTCAACGTCGGCATCGCGGCGGGCGCGCTGCTCGGCGGGCAGGTGCTGTCGAGGCTGGGCGTCGCGGCGACCTTCGTCACCGGCGGGCTGCTCACGGCCGTCGCCCTGGCCGTCGCGCTGGCCGAGCCGGCGCTGACCGGACGCCGAACGGTTCACTCCGCCGCGCCGGCCAGGTAGCCGCTGGCCTGGAGCTCGAACAGCTCCCGGTAGAGGCCCCCGGCGGCCATCAGCTCGTCGTGGTTGCCCCGCTGGACGAGCCGGCCGTGGTCCATGACGAAGATCTGGTCGGCGTGCCGGACGTTGGCCAGCCGGTGGGTGATCAGGACGACCGCCCGGTCGGGACGGCGGCGCAGGTGCTGGAAGAGCGCGTACTCGGCGCGGGCGTCCAGCGCCGCGGAGGGTTCGTCGCAGATCAGCAGTCGGGCGTCCCGGTAGAGGCCGCGGGCGGCGACCAGCCGCTGCCACTGCCCGCCGGACAGGTCCTGACCGTTCTTGAACTCCCGGTCCAGCAGGGTGTCGTAGCCGAACGGCAGGTCGGCGATCATGTCGTGCGCGGCGGCCGCGCGGGCGGCCTCCTCGACGCTGGGCCCGGGCCGCCCGCCGCGGTCGTGCCGGCCGACGCGGATGTTCTGCCCGGCGGTGAACGGGAACTTCCACCAGTCCTGGGTCATCACGGCCACCTGCGCGGCGGTCTGCGCCGGGTCCAACTCGGCGACGTCGACCCCGTCCCAGCGGATGGTCCCGCCGGTGGGCCGGTAGAGGCCGGCGATCAGCTTGGCGAGGGTGGTCTTGCCGGAGCCGTTCTCGCCCACCAGCGCCACCACCTGCCCGCGGCGCACGGTGAGGCTGACCTCGTCGACGGCGGCGGTGTCCGTGTCCGGGTAGCGCAGGGTGACCCGGTCCAGCTCGATACCGTCGAAGCCGGTGACGGGACGCCCCTCCCCGGCGGTGATCCGCTCCCGAGCCCGGTCGAGGAAGTCCCGGTAGTCCTGGTAGTAGAGGGCGTCCTCATAGAGGTTGTTGGTGGCGAAGACGGCGATGCCGAGACTGGACCGGGCCGACTGCAAGGCCAGCAGCGCGGTCGCGGCGGCGGCGAGCGCGACCACCCCGCCGAGCAGCAGCCCGCCGAGGACCGCGTAGACCGCGAAGGCGGCGACGCCGCCGACCGACATGCCGATCGCCCGCGTCGTGGTCTGCGCGCGGGCCAGCCGCAGCAACGCCCGCGTCTCGACGGTCATCATCCGGCGGAACTCGCCGAGCAGGAAGTGCCGCATCTGGTACGCCCGGATCTCGGCGGCGGTGTGCCGGTTGGCCATCAGGTGCGCCAGCATCCACATCCGGCGGCGCCGGGTGATCCGGGCCAGCATGGCGAGGTACTGCCGGCGGGCCATCCGGACCGCGGTGACCGCCTCGGGCACCGCGGCGAGCAGCAGGCAGGGCAGCAGCACCGGCTGGATGACCGCCACCGCGACGGCGGTGGCCAGCACGCCGACCACGCCGGTGATCAGGTTGACGGTGTGGTCGACGATCGACGCCGCCTCGGCCATCCCCCGGTCCCGGACGCGGTCCATCTCCTCGGCGAATCCGGCGTCGTCGAAGGCGGCCAGCTCCACCGCCGTGGTGGTCTCGAACAGCCGCAGCTCCACCTCGTAGTTGATCTGCGGGATCAGCCGGGCCTGCGCCCAGCCGGCGGCGACGGTGAGGCTGCCCTTGGCGGTCACCGCGAGCGCGGCCAGCAGCAGCGAGGGCAGCGCCGCCCGGACCCGGTCGGGGGTGGGACCGGCGGCGAACAGCTGGCGGAGCACGCCGGTGGTGGCGAGCAGACCGAGGGTGGTCATCACCCCGGCGGCCAGGTTGAGCCCGATCGCCGCCGCGGTGTCCCGCCGGCTGGTGGCCCAGGCCAGCGTCACCGCCTCCCGGACCAGGTGGGGCAGGCGCCGGGCGACCGCAGCGAAGCTGGTGTGGGCGAACTCGGTGGCGTGGTGCATCCAGTGGCCGTCCTCCAGCTCCGGGAGGTCCAGCTCGCCGTCGTCGTCGGAGGGCTCGGACGTGCGGCGGGGACCGATCACCGTCGCCATGGGAGTACCTCCTCGGGAGCGGGCACCGGAAGCAGGCAGAGCGTACTTTCCGCGACCGATCGGTGTCATTGGGTGACCGGCGTGTCGTACACGTGTCCCAAGAGCGTGTCGCCGACCACCTTGCGGTACGGGTCGGCGGTGTCGCGTCGCGCGCTCGTCCGGCGGGTGGCAGGCTGGACGGTGAGCCGCCGGACGGCCCGAGGACGGTCGCCGGCGAACCGTGGTGAAGGAGAGAAGCGACCCGATGGCTGCGAGTGTGACCACCACCGACGAATGGCAGGCGCTGCGCAAGCACGCCGAGACGATCCGCGGCACCCACCTGCGGGAGCTGTTCGCGGCCGACCCGCAGCGCGGTGAGCGGCTCACCGGCGAGGTCGCCGACCTGCACGTGGACTACAGCAAGAACCTGGTCACCGACGAGACCGTGGACCTGCTGGTGGGGCTGGCCGGGCGGGCCCGGCTGACCGAGCGGATCGCCGCCATGTTCGCCGGGGAGCACATCAACTCCACCGAGGACCGGGCGGTGCTGCACACCGCGCTGCGGCTGCCGCGGGACGCCTCGCTGACCGTCGACGGGCAGGACGTCGTGGCCGACGTGCACACGGTGCTCGACCGGATGTCGGCGTTCGCGCAGCGGGTGCGCGCCGGGCAGTGGCGCGGGCACACCGGCGAGCGGATCCGCACCGTGGTCAACATCGGCATCGGCGGCTCCGACCTGGGCCCGGTGATGGCGTACGAGGCGCTGAAGGCGTACCGGGACGGCGGGATCAGCTGCCGGTTCGTCTCCAACATCGACCCGACCGACATCCACGACAAGACCCACGACCTGGACCCGGCGACCACCCTGTTCGTGGTGGTCTCGAAGACCTTCTCCACCCAGGAGACCCTCGCCAACGCCAACCAGGCGAAGACCTGGCTGCTCTCCGGGCTGGACGCCGACGACGACGCGGCGATCGCGAAGCACTTCGTGGCGGTCAGCACCAACGCCCAGCGGGTCGGCGACTTCGGCATCGACCCGGAGAACATGTTCGGCTTCTGGGACTGGGTGGGCGGCCGGTATTCCCTGCCGTCGGCGGTCGGGCTGGCGGTGATGCTGGCGATCGGGCCGGACCGGTTCCGGGAGCTGCTGGCCGGCTACCACACCGTCGACGAGCACTTCCGGACCACGCCGATCGAGCGGAACGTGCCGGCGCTGCTCGGCCTGCTGAACGTCTGGTACGTCGACTTCCTGGGCGCGCAGACCCACGCGGTGCTGCCGTACTCGCAGTACCTGCACCGGTTCCCGGCCTACCTCCAGCAGCTGACGATGGAGAGCAACGGCAAGTCGGTCACCCTGGACGGGACGCCGGTCGACTACGCCACCGGCGAGATCTTCTGGGGCGAGCCGGGCACCAACGGGCAGCACGCCTTCTACCAGCTGATCCACCAGGGCACCCTGCTGATCCCGGCGGACTTCATCGCGTTCAGCCGGCCGAACCACGACCTGGCCGACATGCACGACCTGTTCATGTCGAACTTCTTCGCGCAGACCGCCGCGCTGGCCTTCGGCCGGACGAAGGAGCAGGTGGAGGCGGAGGGCACCGACCCGAAGGTGGTGCCGCACCGGGTGATGCCGGGCAACCACCCGACCACCTCGATCATCGCCCCGATGCTGACCCCGGGCACGCTGGGCCAGCTGATCGCCCTCTACGAGCACGTCGTCTTCACCTCCGGCGCGATCTGGGACATCAACCCGTTCGACCAGTGGGGGGTGGAGCTGGGCAAGGTGATGGCCAACCAGCTCGCCCCGAAGCTCACCGGCGACACCGCCGACCTGTCCGACGTGGACTCGTCGACGGCGGCGCTGATCCGCCGCTACCGGTCGGAGCGCGGCCGGTCCTGAGCACCGCGCGACGGCGGCCGGGTCATCGCGACCCGGCCGCCGTCTTCTTTGGTACGCGAAAACTGGTCCAACCAGTTGACGGGTTGATGTGCCCGCCGTCACACTGCTGCCGTGGCCTTCGTTCCCGTCCCCCGCGCCTCCGTCTCCGACCACGTCTTCGCCCAGCTCCGCGACGCGATCGTCAGCGGCCGGTACCGGCCGGACGACCCGCTGCCCGGCGAGCGGGAGCTGGCCGCCGCGTTCGAGGTCAACCGGCACGCCGTGCGCGAGGCGCTGCGCCGCCTCCAGCAGCTCGGCCTGCTGCGGATCAGCCAGGGCGGCGCCACCCGGGTGCTCGACTGGCGGGCCCACGCCGGGCTGGACCTGGCGCTGTCGCTGGTCCGCGACGGCGACGTGCTGCCGGTGGAGCACCTGGTCCGGGACATGCTGGAGATGCGGGCCTGCATCGGCGTCGACGCCGCCCGCCACTGCGCCGAGCGCGCCCCCGAGACGCTGAGACTCCGCCTGCCCCGACTGGTCGAGGAGTTCGCCGCGCTCGCCCCCGACCTGGCTGCGATGGGCGAGGCGAACATCGCGCTCTGGCGGCTGATCGTCGACGGCTGCGGCAACACCGCCTACCTGCTGGCCTTCAACAGCCTGGTGGCCGGGGCGGTGGCGGTCGGCGACGTCCCGCCGCAGCGCCGCGCCGCCGAGCTGCTCGACGTGGCCGGGCACCGCCGCCTCGGCGCGGCGATCGCCGCCGGGCACGGCGACGAGGCCGCCGCGCAGGCCCACACGCTGCTCACCGCAGACCTCACCACCACCCCCACCACCGGACCGGAAAGGGAATGCCGAGCATGATCCCCGCCGTGCTCTACGCCGTACCGGCGTTCCTGCTGCTCATCGTCGTCGAGGCGCTGTCGTACCGGTTCGCGCCGGACGACGACGAGCGCGGCTACGAGCTGCGCGACACCACCACCAGCCTCTCCATGGGCGCCGGCAGCCAGCTGATCGGCTTTCCGTGGAAGCTGCTCACCGTCGGCGCGTACGCCGCGCTCTGGACGGTCGCGCCGGTGCACCTCTCCCCCACCAGCGTGTGGACCTGGGTGCTGCTCTTCTTCGCCGACGACCTGGCCTACTACTGGTTCCACCGCACCCACCACGAGGTACGCCTGTTCTGGGCCGGCCACGTGGTGCACCACTCCAGCCGGTTCTTCAACCTCTCCACCGCGCTGCGGCAGAGCTGGACCCCGATGACCTCGCTGCCGTTCTGGCTGGGGCTGGCCCTGCTCGGCATCCCCCCGTGGATGATCTTCCTGCAGCAGTCGATCAGCCTGCTCTACCAGTTCTTCCTGCACACCGAGCGGGTCGACCGGCTGCCCCGACCCATCGAGTGGATCTTCAACACGCCGTCGCACCACCGGGTCCACCACGGCGCGAACGCGGAATACCTGGACCGCAACTACGGCGGCATCCTGATCATTTGGGACCGGCTCTTCGGCACCTTCGAGCCGGAACGCGCCACCGTCCGGTACGGGCTGACCAAGAACATCACCAGCTACAACCCGCTGCGGGTGGCCACCCACGAGTACGCCGCCATCTGGGCCGACCTGCGCTCGGCCGGCTGCTGGCGGCACCGCCTCGGCTACCTGTTCGGCCGGCCCGGCTGGCAGCCGTCGACCTCGGCCGCCCCGCCGGCGCCCGCGGTCAGCCGGTGAGCCGGGCGAGCGGCGGGCTGGTGCTGCGCACCTGGCCCTGGGTGTTCGGCGCGGTCGTCGCCGTCGAGCTGGTCGGCGTGGCGCTCGACGCGCCCGTCCTCCAGTGGGCGGCCAAGCCGCTGCTCGCCCCGCTGCTGGTGGTGCGGCTGCTGGCCGTACTCCGGCGGTGGGACGCGGTGGCCACGGGCCTGGTGTTCGCGACGGCGGGTGACGTGGCGCTGCTGCTGCCCGGCGACACCGCGTTCCTGGCCGGGATGGGGTGTTTCCTCGGCGCCCAGCTGGCGTTCCTGACCGCGTTCCTGCGGCACCGGCGGGCCCCGGCTGCGGTCTTCGCCAGCTATCTGGCGCTCTGGGCGGTGGCGAACGCCCTGCTCTGGGGCTCGCTGGGTGACCTGCGGCTGCCGGTGCTCGGCTACAGCCTGGCGTTGAGCCTGATGGCCGCCGCGGCGGCCGGGGTGTCCCGCCGGGCCGCCGCCGGTGGCGCGCTCTTCCTCCTCAGCGACCTGCTGATCGGCGTGGGCGCGGCCGGCGTCGAGCTGCCCGGCCGCGGGCTGCTGGTGATGGTCACCTACGTGGCCGCGCTCTACCTGCTCACCGTCGCCTGGAGCGCGCGGCCGGCCGACGGGGACCGACCCGTCGGCCGGACCGTCGGGCCGAGGACCGTCGACCACGTCGGGTGACCTCGTCCGTCCGCACGGTCGCATAACCCTCGGTGAGGGGATCCCCCACCCCCACCGTGCCCTCCGCGCCCCTTTGCTCTGCTGCCGCCGACGCACCACCGCGCCCGCCAGCAACGGCGTTCGTGGGCCGCGAGTGACGCCGCTGGAACCCCGCCACGGACGGTGACTGTCGCGTGCGGGGCAGCAGAGCAAAGGGGCGCGGGGTGGTCCGGTCGGCCGGCGAGGCGCTCACCCTGAGTGCGGGGTGGCCCCGTCGGCCGGCGAGGCGCTCACCTCACACGTTCATCTCGTACGTTCCGGAGAGGGCCTCGACCTGGGACCAGACCCGGGCGGTGCGCTCCGGGTCGACCGTGGGCCGGCGGACGTGGGCCAGCGCCCAGGCGGCCTGCTCCTCGGTGGTGGCCGCCTTGCCGTGCAGCTCGGTGGCGTGGGCGGAGAAGTCCCGGACCAGCACGTCGAAGATCTCGTCCAGCAGGTCGCGGTCGAGGCCGGTCAGCTCGGCCTGCTCCAGGATCAGCTGCCCGTAGACGACCAGCGCGAAGAGCTGACCGAGGGCGAGCAGGAAGTCCAGGTCCCGCTGCTGCTCCTCGGTGGGCGGATGCGCGGCGAGCAGCGCGGTCAGCCCGTCGGCCTGCTCCCGGAACCGGGCCACGTTCGGCACGTCGGCGTGCGCGTCGTACGCGGCCCGCCAGTCGTGGAAGCGGATCGCACCGAGGCCCCGGGCGGGTCCCTGGCGGAACAGGAACTCGTCGTCGGCCGGGTCGTGCCGGGTCGGCACCGGCGGGTGCTCGGCGGGGTGGAACAGGTAGTTGGCCATGAACTTGACGATCAGGGCCAGGTTGACGTGCACGGTGCCTTCGAGCTTGGGCAGGCCGCGGATGTCCCGGGCGGCCTTGTCGAAGTAGGTGTCCGCCTCGAAGCCCTTCGCCGCGATGACGTCCCAGAGCAGGTCGACGACCTTCTCACCCTCCGTGGTGACCTTCATCTTGGTCATCGGGTTGAACAGCAGGTAGCGCCGGTCGTCGGGGCCCGCGCTGCGGAAGTAGTCCACCGCCCGGTCGCTGAACAGCTTCATCGCGACGAGGCGGGCGTACGCGTCGGTCAGCTCCCGGCGGACGTGCGGGAAGTCGGTGACCCGCCGGCCGTAGAGCACCCGGTTGTGAGCGTGGGTGACCGCCTCGTACATGGCGTGCTCGCAGATGCCGATGGAGGCGGTGCAGAGGTTGAACTTGCCGACGTTGACGGTGTTCAGCGCGGCGTCGAAGGCGGCCTTCCCGGTGTGCAGCACGTCCTCCGCGCGCACCGGGTAGTCCTCGAGGCGGAACTCGCTGACGTACATCTGCGCGTTGACCACGTTGCGGACCAGCCGGTACGCGGGGTGCCGGCTGTCGGCGGCGAAGAAGACGTACCCGTCGGGGCCCTCCACGTCGGTGCGGCGGCCGAAGACGCTGACCAGGCCGGCGACGTTGCCGTTGCCGATGTAGTACTTGCCGCCGGTGGCCCGGAAGCCGCCCGCGCCGTCCGGGGTGAGCAGCATGTCGGTGGAGTAGATGTCGGCGCCGTGCGGCCGCTCGGAGAGGCCGAACGCCATCACGTGCCCCTCGTCCAGGAGCGCGGCGGCGCGGGCCCGGGCGGCGGCGTTGTCGCTCTGCCAGACCGGACCGAGGCCGAGCACGGTGACCTGCCAGGTGTACCAGTAGCCGAGGCCGTAGAAGCCGAGGATCTCCGACAGCGCGGCGTTGCGGGCGGTGTCCCAGCGCTTCGCCGGGTCGCCCGCGCCGTCGGCGGCCGGGGTCAGGAAGGTCGCGAAGAGCTTCTCCTTGGCGGCGAAGTCGAGGAAGTCTCCGTACCACCGCTGGTGGTTGTAGCTGTCGACCAGCTCCCGCTTGCCCCGGGACTCGAACCAGTCGACGGTGGCGCGCAGCAGCCGGCGGGACTCGTCGTCCAGGTGGGTCGGGTCGTAGGTGCGCGGGTTGAGCAGCGGCGAGTCGGCCATGAGGTTCCTCCGGGGTGGTCAGCGGTCGAGGTCGTGCAGGGTGGCCAGGACGTCGTCGAGCCAGGCCAGGACCATCCGCTCGTACGCGATGCCGCCGCGCAGCACCACGTGTTGCAGCGCGGAGCGGGCGTCGGCGGTGGCGCCCTCGGGGAAGTCGCGGCGCTCGCCGGCCAGGTAGCCGGCGAGGACGGCCTCGTGGTCGGCGCGGTAGCGCTCGACCTCGGCGCGCAGCGCGGCCCGGCCCTCGGGGTCGTCGAACGCCGCCCCGCGGATCTTCACGGCGAGCTCGTGCCGGACGGCCTCCGGTTCGACGGGTGCCCGCAGCCAGGTGACCAGCGTGGCCCGCCCGGCGGCGGTGGCCGACCAGACCTTCTTGTCGGGCACTCCGGCCTGGCCGACCTGCTCGGCCACGATCCAGGCGTCCGCCTCCATCCGCCGGAGCACGCGGTAGATCTGCTGGTGGGTGGCGGTCCAGAACCGGCCGATCGAGCGGTCGAAGCGCCGGGCCAGCTCGTAGCCGGAGGCGGGCTGCTCCAGCAGCGAGACCAGGATGGCGTGCTCCAACGACATGCCGGCCATCCTGCTATGCAACTCGTTGCATAGCAAGCCCCTGCCGGCCCCCGGGTCGCTCAGTCCGTCACCCGGGCGAGGAACGCGGTGACGTTGGCGACCGTCCGCTCGGCCTTCTCCGCCACGGTGAGGGACTCGGCGAACCGCGCCCCCGCGCCCGCGTCCCTCTTCCCGCGTACGTAGAGCGAGCAGGCGAGGTCGGCGCAGATGTAGGTGCCCACCGAGTTGCCCTGCTGGCCGGCGCTGCCCGCCTTGCGCGCCACCATCAGCGGTACGCCGCCGGAGTGCGTGGTCAGGCACATCGAGCACATTCCCCGGCGCACCTGCCCGGGTACCGGTCGGGGCGAGCGCAGGGCCACCCCCCGGGGCACGTCGGCCACCCGCACGACCAGGTAGGCCCGGTCGGGGGCCTGCTGGTCCCGCCAACCGAGGAAGTCCAGGTCCGCCCAGGGCCGCTGGGCCAGGTCGCGGGGTACGGCCAGCCGCTTGGCCTCGCCCTTGGTGCAGTTGACGAACGCGGCGCGAATCTCGGGCTCGGTCAGGGGTTCCATGAAAGGCGACGGTAGTTTGCCTAAAGGTCTTAGGCAAATGCATAATGGGTTATGCCGATCGGAGGAGTGACATGGCGCGCGCGGGACTGACCACGGCGAGCCTCACCCGGGCCGGCGCGGAACTGGCCGACGAGGTGGGGTTCGACCAGGTGACCGTCTCGGAGCTGGCACGGCGGTGCGGCGTCAGCGTCCCCAGCCTGTATTCGCACCTGTCCAGCTCGCGCGACCTGAAGATCCGGATCGCGCTGCTCGCTATCGAGGAGCTCGCCGACCGGGCGGCCGACGCGGTGGCCGGGCGGGCCGGCCGGGACGCCCTGATCGCCCTCGGGAACGTCTACCGGGACTACGCCCGACAGCATCCCGGCCGCTACGCGGCGGCCCGCTTCCGCCTGGATCCGCAGACCGCCGCGGCCAGCGCCGGCGCGCGACACAGCCGGCTGACCCGGGCGATCCTGCGCGGTTACCACCTGGGCGAGGAGGACCAGACCCACGCCGTGCGGCTGCTCGGCGGCTTCTTCCACGGCTTCGTCGACCTGGAAACCGCCGGCGGCTTCGGGCACAGCGCCCCGGACAGTCAGCAGTCCTGGCAACGCTCGCTGGACGCCCTCGACGCCCTGCTGCGGAACTGGCCGGCGGTGGCCGAGGGCTCATCCCGACGATAGAAAACTATCAGCGACCGGGCGTCCGCACCATCGGGTGCCCGACCGAGTGCGCCACCAGGGCCAGGTGGCCTACGGTCGCCCGATGCCCACAATCGACAGCCCCGCCGCAGCCGCGGGCGAATGGACCCTCGGCGACCTGACCGTACGACGGATCGGCTTCGGCGCGATGCGGGTCACCGCCACCGCCGACGGCTCCCCCAGCGACCGGGACCGGGCGGTCGCCGTGCTGCGCCGGGCCCGGGAGCTCGGGGTGAACCACGTCGACACCGCCGCGTTCTACTTCTCGCCGCTGCGCTCGGCCAACGAACTGATCAACCGGGCCCTCGCGCCGTACCCGGACGACCTGGTGATCAGCGCCAAGGTCGGTCCCGGCCGGGACCCCTCCGGCGAGTGGCTGCCGCTGTGCCGGCCGGACCAGCTGCGCGGCCAGGTGGAGGAGAACCTGCGTCAGCTAGGCCGGGACCACCTGGACGTGGTGAACCTGCGGCAGGCCGGCCTGGAGTCGGTCGCGGAGCACTTCGGTGCCCTGGCCGAGCTGCGCGAGGCCGGGCTGATCCGGCACCTCGGCCTGTCCAACATCCGGCCGGAACACCTCGACCAGGCCCGGGCGATCGCCCCGGTGGTCTGCGTGCAGAACCAGTACGGCCTGCACCTGCGCCGTTCCGAGGTGCTGCTGCGCCGCTGCGCCGAGCTGGGCATCGCCTTCGTGCCGTTCTTCGCCATCACCGGCGCCGGACGCGAGGCGGGCGGTGTCGCGGAGGACCCGACCGTGGCGGCGGTCGCCCGGGAGCACGGTGTGACGCCCGCCCAGGTTCGGCTGGCCTGGACGCTGCACCGAGGGCCGCACGTGCTGGCCATCCCGGGCACCGGCGACCCTGCCCACCTGGAGCAGAACATCGCCGCAGGGGCGCTGCGGCTCACGGTGGCGGACCTGGACCGGCTCGGCTGAGGCAGCCGGACCCTCAGGCGGCGTCGCTGGTGAGCTCGCGGATCAGGTCGGCGTGCGCGGCGCGCAGCCGGGCCAGCGCCGGATCGCCGCCCGGGCGGGCCCGCCGGTCCAGCTCCGCCCACGCCTCGGCCAGCGCGGCGGTCACCGCGCGCAACTCGGCGGCGTGCCGGCGGCTGCTCTGTCGGTGTGCCTCGTCGAGGCGGCGGGCCCAGCCGGCGGTGACCGCGGCCACCCGGTCGGCGTCCGCGCGGGCCTGCGCGCCGCTGCGGGCGCCGGCGGCCGGCACGATCGCGGCGACCGGCCGGTGGTCGCCGTCGCGGGTGAGCACCGTGACGGTGTCGGTCAGCTCGGCGAGGGAGACGAGCTGGGTGAGTCGGGTGCGGGCCTCGCGCAGCGGCACGGAGCGAGGCTGGTCGGAGTGGTGCAGCGGGGCGGAGGCAACCATGCCGCCATGCTGCACCAGGGGTACGACAATCGATGTCCGACCGTCCGGAGGGGACGGACCGGTCCGGTCCGTCCCCTCCGGGTCAGCGGGTCAGCTCGCCTGCAGGGTGACGTCGTCGATGACGAAGCTGGTCTGCAGGGAGGCGTCCTCCACCCCGGTGAACTTCAGGGTGACGGTCTGGCCGGCGTACGCGGCGGCGTTGAAGGTCCTGAGCACGTAACCGCTGGCGGAGTTGAGGTTCGAGTACGTCGCCAGGGTGGTGGTGCCCAGCTGCACGGTCAGCTTGTCGTACGCCGTCGAGCTGGTCGTCTCGGCGGTGTCGATGTGCAGGTAGAACGCCAGGGTGTAGGTCGAGCAGCCGGCCGGGATCGTCACCGACTGGGACAGCGTGTCGGTGTGCGACGAGCCGTACCCGTCCAGCCATGCCTTGTAGGAGCCCGTCCGGGCCGGCTGGCTGGAGGAGCTGGTGATCACGCCCGACGTGGCGGTCCACGGCGCGCTGCCGGACTCGAAGCCGCCGTTGCCGACCACCTGGCCCCCGGCGCAGCCACCGGTGCCGCTGACGGTGAGGCTGTAGCTGGCGGTCCGGCTGACCGAGCCGGTGCCGGTGACCGTGATGGTGAACGTGCCGGTGGTGGCGGTCGACGAGGCGCTGACGGTCATCGTCGCCGAGCCGCCCGAGGTCACCGACGACGGGCTGAACGACACCGTCACCCCGCTCGGGGCGCCGGTCGCCGACAGGGCGACGGTCTGGGCGCTGCCGCTGGTGGTGGCCGTGCTCACCGTGGCGGTGGTCGAGGCGCCCCGGGCGACGCTGCCGGAGGTCGGGGAGACCGCCACCGAGAAGTCGTTGGTCGGGGTGCCGGAGCCGACGGCGAGCTGCCAGATCGCGTACGCGACACCGTCGGCGCTGCGGTTCAGGATCGTCGAGTTGATGTTGGCGGTGGTGTCGCAGGAGCGGTGGTAGCACCCGTCGTACGCCGCACCGGCGGTGCCGCCCCACTTGCTGGCCTGGGCGGAGGTCTTGGTGGCGCTGGCCCCGGCGGCGTACCCGGAGGTGGGGATGCCGGCGTTGGCGAACGAGTAGTCGTCCGAGCGGCCCTGCCCCTCGACGTTCTCCTCCGGCTGGATGCCGAACGAGTCCCAGTACGCCTTCAGCGGCGCCGCCGTGGTGGAGGTGATCCGGTTGATGAAGTACCCACCGTTGGGCGACCCGACCATGTCGAAGTTGTAGTAGCCCTTGATGTAGCTCTTCTGGGTGGCGCTGAGCGAGTTGACGTAGAACTTCGAGCCCTGCAGGCCCTGCTCCTCGCCGTTCCACCAGGCGAACCGGACCCGCTGGGTCATGGTCGGGTTCTGGGCGGCCAGCACCAGCGCGTTCTCCAGCAGGGTCGCCGAGCCGGAGCCGTTGTCGTTGATGCCCGGGCCGGCGGAGACGCTGTCCAGGTGGGCGCCGAACATCTGAACCTGGTTGGTCGGGCCCTGCGGCCACTCGGCGATCAGGTTGTTGCCCGGGTAGGTGCAGGTGGTGCAGGTCTGCTCGGTGACCGTGTAGCCGGCGGCCTGGAGCTTGCCCTTCACGTACGCCACGGAGGCGGTGTAGCCGGCCGAGCCGGCCCGCCGGGTGCCCCCGTTGTTGGTGGCGATGGTGTTGAGCTGGGTCAGGTGGGCCTGGACGTTGGTGACCGAGACGTCCGGGGCGGCGAGAGCGGCGACCGGTGCGGCGCCGGTGACCGTTCTCGACGGTGCGGTTGCGGAGGCGTGCGGCGCGGCCAGGGTCACCGTGGTGGTGGCGGTGACGAGGGCGAGCGCGATACCCGCGGTCAACGTCGTGCGTCTCATGGGGCTCCTCGGGGCGGGGTAGGGGTGACGCGAAGCAAACACTGACATGTATCGATCTGTAGGTCAACAGTGAACCTTCGGCCCTCCCCGGCCACCCGAACAGCCGAACCCTGTCCGGTGCGGACCCGGGCGGCGGCCGACCCACCAGGACCGCGCGGACCGACCGCCCGTCACGCTGTCCGTTTACGACACCACCGGACCTGGGTACGACCCAGCCCGCGGACCCGGCGGCGGCGCGCACCGGTACGCGCCGCCCGGGACGCCAGAACGGCAGGGGGCCAGGCGGTGCGAGGGTGGTGGCGGTCCGGGTGGAAACGACTGCGGGACAACTGGCGACCGATCGTCGAGGCGACGGTGGCGGCCACGATCGCGTGGGTGATCGCGGCGCGGGTGATCGGGCACCCCGATCCCTTCTTCGCCCCCAGCGCCGCCCTGGTGGTGGTCGGTGAGGCCCGCGGCCGGCGGATCCGGCAGACCATCGAGATCGTGCTCGGGGTCGCCGCCGGGGTGCTCGTCGCCGAATTGCTGGTGCACGCGCTGGGCCCCGGCTACACCACGATCTTCCTGGTGCTGCTGGCCACCATCGGTCTGATGGTGCTGCTGGGCGCGAGCGGCACCCTGACCGTGCAGGCCGCCGTCTCGGCGCTCTACCTGGTGACGGTCGCCGCGCCGAAGGGCACCTTCATGCCGCTGCGCTTCCTCGACGCGCTGATCGGCGGGGCGGTGGCGCTCGTCGTGGGTCGGCTGGTGGCGACCCGCGACCCGCTCACCCCGCTGGTCGCCGAGGCCCGCCGGACCTTCTCCGACCTGGCCGACGTGCTCGGGGACATCGACGCGGCGCTGTCCGGCTGCGACGAGCCGGCGGCCCGGGTGGCCCTGGACCGGGCCCGGCAGGTCGACGGCTGCGTCGAGCGGCTGGACCAGGCGGTTGAGGCCTGCACCGAGACGCTGAGGCTGGGACTGCGCCCCGGGCGGCGGCTGGAACGCTTGAACCAGGCACAGGCGACCGTCCGCCAGCTGGACTTCGCCGCCCGCAACATCCGGGTGCTGGCCCGGGCCGGCTCCACGCTGGCCCGGCGGCACACGGCCCCGCCGCCGGAGTTGAGCGCCGCGCTGCGGGCGCTGGTCCGGGCGGTCACCGCCGCCGGGGAGGCGACCGCCACTGGCCTGGCCGGCACCGACGAGGCCGAGCGGCACGCCCGCCGGGCCGACGAGGCGGCGCTGGAGGCGGTCCGGATCGCCGCACGGATGCTGGAGAGCGACCCGCCGCTGCCGCTGATCATGATCATCGGCCAGATCCGGGCCACCGCGGTCGACCTGATGCGCGGCACCCTCGGCGAGGACGCCGCCGTGCTGGACCGGGTGGACGAGGCGCTGGGCCTGCCCACCACCGACGCGCCGACCCTGGAGATCTGCCCGGTCCGGTCGGAGAAGCCCGAGCAGGATCGGTCGGAGACGCCGGCCGAGCGGACCCGGTCGGAGACGCCCGAACCGGCCCGGTGAGCCACCCGACTCAGTCGGCGTCGCAGCGCGGCGACAGGGCGTACCGCACCAGCACCACGTCGTCGATCTGGCGTACCTCCACCACCCGGGCCCGCCGGCCCGGATGCCACGGGAACCGCCCGTCGCCGACGAACCGGGGCGCCCGGCCGTCCCCCACGAAGAAGGGCGCGAGCACCAGGTGCAGCTCGTCGGCGAGTTCCGCGGCGAGGAACTGGGCGTGCACCGACGCGCCGCCCTCCACCATCAGCCGGCCGATCCCCCGCTCGGCCAGGTCGGCCAGCACCCGGTGCGGGTCGATCGGGTCACCCCCGTCGACCACCGCGGCCAGGTGCCCCAGCCGCTCGCGGGTCTTCTCCAGCACCGCCGTGGCGCAGTAGACGATCTTGTCGGCGTCGCCGACGGTGAAGAACCGGGCGGCCGGGTCCAGGTCGCCGCTGCCGGTCACGGTCACCTTGACCGGAGACGGGGGCAGGCCCCGCGCGGCCCGGCGCTCCCGGTGCCGGGGCGAGCGGACCAGCAGCCGCGGGTCGTCCCGGCGGACGGTGACCGCCCCCACCAGGATCGCGTCGGCCGCGGCCCGGACCGCGTCGACCCGGTCCAGGTCGGAGTCGTTGGAGAGCATCAACCGCTCGTCGGTCGCGTCGTCGATGTAACCGTCGATCGACATGGCACAGCTGAGCAGCACGTAGGGGCGCCGCCCCGGCACGGGTGCCACCGCTCAGCCGACGATCGGCAGGTCGGCGACGTGCGCGCCCCGGCTGGCCTTGGCGGCCAGGTAGCCGGCGTTGGCCGGGGAGAGGTACACCCCGGTCGCCACCTGCTCGGTCACCGCCACCCCGTACCGGCTCAGCTGGTCGGCCTTGTCCGGGTTGTTCGTCAGCAGCGCCGCCCGGCGTACGCCCAGCGCGGTGAGCATCTGCGCGGCCACCGAGTAGTCCCGCTCGTCCTCCCGGTGCCCCAGGGCCACGTTCGCCTCGTAGGTGTCCAGCCCGGCGTCCTGCAACGCGTACGCGTCGAGCTTCGGGTAGAGGCCGATGCCCCGCCCCTCCTGCCGCAGGTAGAGCAGGAAACCACCGGCGTCGGCGATCCGCTCGACCGCCTCCCGCAGCTGCGGGCCGCAGTCGCAGCGCTGGCTGCCGAAGACGTCACCGGTCAGGCACTCGCTGTGCGGCCGCACCAGCGGCGTGGCCTGCCGCTCGAGCGTGGCCTGCCAGTCCCCCAGCCCGAACGCCAGGTGCTCCCGGGCGTCGACCAGCCCGTCGAAGGTGAACACCCGGCCGGTGGTCTCGTAACCGTCGGGAAAGCGCAACGGCACGGTGACCTGGGTACGGATCGTGGCGGCGGGCAGCGTCTCGTCCATGGCTCTCCTCCGTACGGCGCCGCCGGTCCCACGACGGCACGGGCTCACAGGGACACTCAACCACCGATCGTGGCCCCGTGCCGGGCCCCGGCCCGACCGGGCCACCACCGGGCCACCAGCACCACCGCGCCGGGCAGGCTGCCGACCAGCACCAGCGCCCCGTACACGGTGGCGGTGGCCACCCCCTGGGCGGCGCCCAGGCCGGCCGCGCCGAACGCCCACGCGGCCACCCCCTCGCGCGGCCCGAAGCCGCCCACGTTCGCCGGCACCCCCATCGCCAGCAGCGCGAGCAGGGTGAGTGGCAGCAGCTCGGAGATCGGGGCGGTGGCGCCGGCGGTGCGGGCCGCGACCACGAAGGTGGCCAGGTGCCCGGCGACCGCGCCGACCGAGGCGAGCACCACCCCGGCCCGGGTACGCGGGGCGAGCAGCCCGGCCCGCAGGTCGGCGGCGGCGACCCGCAGCGGTCGGGCCCAGCGGGCCGGCGCCCCGCCGGGCGCGCGCCGGGCCAGCAGGACCGCGCCGAGCAGGACCGCCACGAGCACACCGAGCACCAGCGGCAGCAGCGGCCGGACCGGCGAGGGGAACGCCAGCAGCAGCACCGCCGCCAGTCCCACCTGCACCACCTGGCCGGCCGTCCGCTCCCAGACCACCGCCCGCACCCCCCGGGCCACGTCCCCGGCGTCGTGGCCGCTGCGCACGGCCCGGTCGACGTCGCCGAGCACCCCGCCGGGCAGGGTGGCGTTGAGGAAGACCGCCCGGTAGCAGTGCGCGACGGCGGTACGCAGCGGCAGCCCGACCCCGAGCCCCTCGGCGACCAGCCGCCAGCGCCAGGCGCAGCAGAGCGTGGTGAGCAGCCCGACGCCGAGCGCGACGCCCACCGCCGGGGCGTCGATCAGCCGCAGGCCGTGCAGGAACGGCCCGACGCCGACGCCCCACACCAGCAGGGCGAGCAGGCCGACCCCGAGCAGCACCCGGGCCGCCGGACCGCGCAACGCGGTGAGCGGCGCCGTCGGGACGGGCGGGAGCACCGCCGGCGGGGCGGGCGCCACCGGCGCGTGGCAGATCGCCTCCATGTGCCTCCCAGCCGTGCCGTCACCCTTGCATACGCGCCGGGGATCCGATCGGTTCAGTCCACGCCGGCGAGAAGGTCGTCGTGCCCGAGTTCCACCCGTAGCTCGCCGGCCGCCGCCTGGTCCAGCCGCCGGCGCAGGTACGCCTCGGCCTCGCCGGCCAGCTCCGGCCGCTGCTCGCAGGCCGCGGCCACCCACCCGGTCAGCCAGGCGACGGTGAGGTCGGACTGCTCCGGGCCCAGCCGCCACGGGCTGGGCCGGCGGCGCACCGGCACCCCGTGCCGGCCGAAGGCCGCGACGCACGCGTCCACGGCGTCCGGGCCGAGCAGGCCACGACCGTCGACCGTGCGCCGCTGGTGGTCGTTGAAGGCGGCGGCGAACTCGGCGTCCAGGGGTTCGGCCGGGGTGAACGCCACCACGCCGGTCACCGAGATCATCAGCAGCGCGGGGCAGCCCGCCACGGCGCAGGCGGCGACCATCCGGTCCAGCTCCTGCACCGTGAGCATGTCCAGCAGCGCGGACGCGGTGACCAGGCTCGCGCCGGCGAGGTCGGCGGCGGTCAGCCCGGTCAGGTCGCCACGGCGGGTCCGTACGGTCACCGGGGCGCCGTCGGCGGCGCGTACCCCTGCCATGCCGGCGGTCGCCCGGGCCAGCAGGTCCTCGTCCCGGTCGTGGAAGGTCCACTCCTGTTCGCCGGGCAGCAGCGGGGCGAGCCAGCGGCCCACCGAGCCGGTGCCGCAGCCCAGGTCGTGCACCACCCGGGGTCCGGGACCGGCCGGACGGGCCCGGACCGCGTCGACCAGATCCGCCGCCCGGGCCGCGGCGTCGGCGGCCTCCCGCAACCGCAGCCACTCCGCGAACAGGATGGAATCGTCGACGCTCATGCCGCCGCCTTCGTCAGGGCGTCCGCCAGGGCCGCCGAGGTGGTCGTCCAGTCGGTCAGGGTGGTCCGCCGCGCCCGGGCCGCCGCCCGCAGCGCGGCACGCAGCCCGGCGTCGCCGAGCCAGTCCCGCAGCGCCCCGGCCAGCGCGTCCGGCTCCCCCGGCGGCACCAGCACGCCCGGGAGGCGGCCGTCCGGCGCCCGGCCCAGCGCCTCGGGCAGCCCGCCGACGTCGCTGGCCAGCACCGGTACGCCCCGGGCCAGCGCCTCCGTCACCACCATCCCGTACGTCTCCCCCCGGGAGGGCAGAATCAGCAGGTCCGCGGCGGCGTACGCGGCGTCCAGCTCCGCACCGGTCAGCGGCCCGGCCAGCCGCACCCGGTCGGCCAGCCCGGCCGCGGTGATCCGCCCCCGCAGCCGGTCGACGAACTCCGGCGCCCGGGTCAGCGCGCCGACGCAGACGCAGCTCCACGGCGCCCCGGTGACCCCGGTCAGCGCCTCCACCAGCACGTCGTGCCCCTTGTGCGGGGCGACGGCGGCCACGCAGAGCAGGGCGGAGCCGGTCGGCGAGCCGGGCGCGAGCGGCGCCGGGTCGACGCCCGGCCGGGCCACGTGCACCCGGCCGGTGGGCAGCGCGTACCGGTCGTGGAGCAGGTCGCGGGTCCAGTCGCTGGTGGTGACCACGGCCGTGGCGGCCGCCAGGGCGCGGCCCTCGGTGTCGTCGCCGAACGCCATGTGCACCAGCACCACCAGCCGCAACCGGCCGGCCTGCGGCGCCAGGACCTCCGGCGCGACCGAGGCGACCAGGCCGTCGAGCAGCACGGTCGCCCCGTCGGGCAGGGCGGTCAGCACCCCGGCCAGCGCGGCCCGGTCCGCCGGGGTCGGGTGCGGCCAGGCACCGGGCACCGGGTGCTCGCGCACCGACCAGCCGGCCGCCGCGAGCCCCCGGCAGACCCGCCGGTCGTACGCGTTGCCCCCGCTCGGGGTGGTCGGGTCGTCCACCCCGGCCGGCAGCACCACGTCCACGAGCCGCATTCGTCAGAGGGACCGCTCGTAGCTGGCCCAGGCGATGTGCGACTCGTGCAGGGTGACGGTGATCCCGGTCAGCTCCCGGGCGCCGGGGCCGAGGTCACCGGCGTGGACCCGGTCGGCGAGCCGGTCGGCGATCGTGCGGCACAGCACCTCGGTGGTGGTGTTCACCCCGTGGAACGCCGGTTCCTCGTCGAGGTTGCGGTAGGTCAGCTCGGCGAGGACCGCCTTGAGCTGCTCGGTGGCCAGGCCGATGTCGACGACGATCCCGTCCGCGTCCAGGCCGGGACGACGGAACGAGGCGTCGACGACGAAGGTCGCCCCGTGCAGGCGCTGGGCCGGGCCGAACACCTCGCCCTGGAAGCTGTGCGCGATCATGATGTGGTCCCGGACGGTCACGCTGAACACGGGTCACTCTCCGTCGTAGGTGATGAGGTGGCAGAGCGCGGGCAGGCTGCCCGCGGTGAGCCGGGTGAGCACGTCGGGCAGCTCGGCGAAGGGCGAGGAGCCGGTGAGCAGGACGTCGAAGACCGGGTCGGCGAGCAGCTCCAGGGCCAGCGCCAGCCGGTCGGCGTACGAGCGGGACGCCCGCCGGGCCGGCGCCACCGTGCCCACCTGGCTGCTGCGCACGGTGAGCCGGCCGGAGTGGAACGCCCCGCCCAGCGACACCTGCACCGGGCGGTCGCCGTACCAGCTCAGCTCCAGCACCGTCCCCTCCGGCGCGAGCAGGTCCAGGGCGCGTTGCAGCCCGGCGGAGCTGGCGCTGGCGTGCACCACCAGGTCCCGCCCACCGGCAGCCCGCTCCGGGGCGGCGAAGTCCACCCCGAGCGCGGCGGCGACCTGTGCCCGGGCGGGATCGGTGTCGACCAGCTGCACGCGTACCCCGGGGAAGCGGGCCAGCAGGGCGGCGACCGTGCAGCCGACCATCCCGGCGCCGATCACGGTGACCCGGTCGCCGACCAGCGGCGGGGCGTCCCAGAGCGCGTTCACCGCCGTCTCCACGGTGCCGGCCAGCACCGCCCGCCGCGCCGGCACCCCGTCCGGCACCGGGGTCACCGCGTCGACCGGCACCACGTAGGCGCTCTGGTGCGGGTAGAGGCAGAACACGGTCCGCCCGCGCAGCCGCTCCGGGCCGGCCTCGACCACCCCGACGTTGAGGTAGCCGTACTTCACCGGGGCCGGGAAGTCGCCCTCCTGGAAGGGGGCGCGCATGGCCGCGTACTGGCCGGGTGGGACCCGGCCGGCGAAGACCAGCGTCTCGGTGCCCCGACTGACCCCGGTGAACCGGGTCCGGACCAGCACCTCGTCTTCACCGGGCTCGGGCAGCGGCGCCGGGCGGAGCTCCGCCACACCGGGCGACCGCAGCCAGCAGGCGCGGGCCTGTCGGGTCACCGCCTCGCTCCTCCCGCCGTCGTCCCGCCGCACGAGCGTGGGCCGGGACCGAACCGATCGGTCACGTCATCCGTGTTGATGGTCAGGGCTTGTCGATCATAGACACGGAGGAACGGTGCGCACGGTTCGAAACGGTCCGCTCGCCGGGTTGGTCTGTCAGGTCGCCCTGCTGGCGGCGCTCGCCGCCACGGTCGGCCTCGGCGTCGCCGGCTGCCTGGTCGGGTTCGCCCACGGGGTGGCGCAGTACGCGCTGCTGCGGCACGGGCTACGCCGCTCGGGCGCGGTGGGCCTGCGCCCCGCCGACCGGGTGACGCTGACCCGGGCGGTCCTCGTCGGCGGGGTGACCGCGCTGGTCGCCGACTCCGTCACCAGCCCCACCCCGGTGGCCGTGCTGGCGGCGCTGACGGCGGTGGCGCTCGCGCTGGACTGGCTCGACGGACAGGTGGCCCGGCGCACCGGCACGACCAGCGCGTTCGGGGCGCGGTTCGACATGGAGGTCGACGCCTTCCTGATCCTGGTGCTCAGCGCGTACGTCGCGCCGGCGGTCGGCGGTTGGGCGCTGGCCGTCGGCGCCATGCGGTACGCCTTCGTCGCGGCGAGCCGGCCGCTGCCCTGGCTGCACGGCACGCTGCCGCCCCGGTGGTGGCGCAAGGTGGTGGCCGCCGTGCAGGGGGTCGCGCTGGCGGTGGTGGCCGCCGGGCTGCTGCCCGCGGCCCTGTCGGTGGCGCTGGTCGCGGTGGCGCTGGCGCTGCTGGTCGAGTCGTTCGGCCGGGACGTGTGGTGGCTGTGGCGGCACCGCCCGGCCGCCGCCCGGCAGGCCGGTGCGCGGAGCGCCGCGGCGGCCGGTACGCCGCCCGCCATCGGTCACCCGCGCGGGGAACCGGTGGGCGTCCTTCCCCATCCGGCCCAGGCTCGGCCCGCCGCTCGCCAGGCGGCCTGACCCCGTACCCCCGTCGAGCAGGAGAGACCCCGTGCGGACCGACACGACATCCCGTACCCCCGCCGCAGCGGAACCGGCCGACCAGCCGGACGGCGCGGCACCGCAGACCGACCCAGGTCGGCGCTCGCGGCCGGCCGCCGTGGTCGCCACCGGGCTGGCGGCGCTGCTGGTGCTGGCGGCGCTCGCCGCGCCCGACCGGCTGGGCGGGCTCGACGCGAGCGCGTTCGTCCGGATCCCCGTCGAGGCGCTGCTGATCGCGGCGCTGCTGCTCGCCCTGCCCTGGCGGGCCGGCCGGGTGGTGGCGGCGTCGGCCGGCGCCGCGCTCGGCCTGCTGGCGGTGTTGAAGCTGCTCGACATGGGCTTCTTCGAGGCCCGGGACCGGCCGTTCGACCTGCTGCAGGACTGGACGATGCTGGACGACGGGCTGAGCTTCCTCGCCGACTCGATCGGGTCCGTGGGCGCCTGGGCCGTCGCCGTCCTCACGGTGCTGCTCACCGCCGGGCTGGTGGTGGCGACCGCCCGGTCGGTGCTGCGGCTGGGCCGGTCGGCCCGCCGGCACCGCGCCGCCACCACCCGGGTGGTGGCGGCGCTGACCGTCGCCTGGACGCTGTGCGCGCTGCTCGGGGTGCGGACCGCCCCGGGCGGACCGGTCGCCGACGCCAGCGCCAGCGCACTCGTGCGGGACCACGTCGCCCAGGTACGCGCGGGCCTGCGCGACCGGGACACCTTCGCCACCCGGATCGGCGTGGACGCCTTCGCCGACACCCCCGGCGACCGGCTGCTCGGCGGGCTGCGCGGCAAGGACGTGGTGGTCTCCTTCGTGGAGAGCTACGGGCGGGTGGCGGTCGAGGACCCGGCCATCTCCCCCGGCGTCACCGCGGTGCTCGACGACGGCACCCGGCGGCTGCGGGCGGCCGGCTTCACCGCGCGCAGCGCGTACCTCACCTCGCCGACGGCCGGCGGCGGCAGCTGGCTGGCCCACGCGACGCTGCTGTCCGGACTGCGGGTCGACAACGAGCGGCGGCACACCGACCTGCTGGCCAGCGACCGGCTCACCCTCAACGGGGCGTTCCGCCGGGCCGGCTGGCAGACCGTCGGGGTGCTGCCCGCCGCCACCCAGCCCTGGCCGGAGGCGCGTTTCTACACCTACGACCGCTACTACGACGCGGCGAGGCTGGCCTACCGGGGGCCGAAGTTCAGCTACGCGCCGATGCCCGACCAGTACACGCTGGCCACCTTCCAGCGCCTGGAGCGGGGCCGGCCCGGGCACGCCCCGCTGATGGCCGAGATCCCGCTGGTGTCCAGCCACACCCCGTGGGCGCCGCTGCCCGAACCGGTCGGCTGGGACCGGGCCGGTGACGCTGGGGCGTACGCCGGGATGCCGGAGCGCGGCGAGTCCCCCGACGCGGTCTGGCAGGACCCGGCCCGGGTACGCGCGGCGTACGGCCGGTCGATCCGGTACTCGGTCGGCACGCTGGTCTCGTGGCTGGAGCGCTACGGCGACGACGACCTGGTCCTGGTCTTCCTCGGCGACCACCAGCCCGCCCCGATCGTCACCGGCCCCGGGGCCAGCCGGGACGTGCCGGTGACCGTGGTGGCCCGGGACCCGGCGGTGCTGGCCCGGATCGCCGGTTGGGGCTGGCAGGACGGGCTGCGCCCGGGCCCGGACGCGCCGGTGTGGCCGATGGACTCCTTCCGGGACCGCTTCCTCACCGCCTTCGCCCACTGACCGCCGCGTCCCGGCGGCGGCCTAGCCGGGGAGGAGGGCCTCGGCGCGGACCAGCCCTTCCAACTCCGCGGTGGGGCGCACCCCGAGTTCGCGGTCCAGGGTGGCGCGGAACACCGCCAACCGGCGCACCGCCTCGCTGTAGTTGTGCTCGGCCAGGTGCGCCACGATCAGCGCCCGGGTGGCGCTCTCCCGCAGCGGCTCCAGGTGCACGGCGGTGAGCGCCACCTGGATCGCCTCGCCGACCCGGCCCTCGGTGGTCAACCGGGCGGCCAGCGCCTCCAGGGCGGACAGCCGCAGGTGGCGCAGCCGTTCCCGCTCGGCGAGCACCCAGTCGTCGTACCAGCCGGGGAGCAGTTCGCCGCCGAGGATGTCGCCGGCGCGCACCGGTCCGGCGGCGTCGTGGGCGAGCCGGTCGGCGGTGGCCGCCAGCGTCGCGACATCGGTGCTCACGGCGTCGGAGAGGGCGAGCCGCTCCTCGCCGGTGACCAGCGGCACGGGGGCCAGCCGGTGCGCCCGCCACAGCGTGGTGCGCAGGTTGGCCCGGGCGCGCTCCTCGCCGGAGTCGGGCCAGAGCAGACCGGCCGCCTCGGCCCGGGCACGTTGCGGGTGGACGGCGAGCAGGGCGAGCAGTCGGCGGACGCTGTGCGGGGTGGGCAGTGAGCGGCCGTCGCGGTCGAGGGCGAACCCGCCCAGCAACCGCAGGGTGTACGGGACACGTTGCGTCGGAACCATCGGGTGTGCCCTTCGGAGATCCCGCCTCGGGCCTCCCACGTTCCGCGCCGGTCCGGCGCCCCGTCAACGCAGTGTCGCGACCATGACGACGGAGCGGCCCGAACGGCGGCGCGGCCCGTCCGTTCAGCGCGGCGGACCGCCCGCCGCGCCGAGGCAATCAACGCAGCCGGGTCAACGTCTGCGCGTACGCCGTCCACTCCGCCGCGTCGCCCATGCTCGCGCCGACCTGGTTCTCCTTCATGATCGAGACCAGCCGTTCCGCGGGCAGCTCCGCCAGCTGGCCGATGGTGTTCACCCCCGACTTGGCCAGGGCCGCCCGGGCCCGGGTCGGTACGGCGGTGAGGGTGGCCACGTCGCCCTCGGCGACGCTCTGCAGGGCGGTGTCGACGCCCAGCGCGGCGGCCACCGCGGCCGGCGCGCCGGTGGTGGTCCGCACCATCGCCGCCTCCCGCTCGCCCAGCTCCACGACCATCGCGTCGAGGCTCTCGTAGACCCCGTCGGCGGGCAGCGCCTTGAGCACGTCGCGGACGCTGCGCCCGTCGGCCAACTCCTCCTCGCCGAAGATCCGGACGAACTCGTCGAGCCGCACCTGCTGCGGGAAACGTTCCCGAGGATCGCGGTTCTCGTGCACGTAGCGGCTGATCTGCCCGGCGCCGCGCAGCTTGGTGCCGGCGACCGCGTCCACCCCGACGGTCTCCACCGCGGGCAGGACGATGGTGCCCTGCTTGGTCTGCCAGACGCTGACCTTCTTGTCGAGGAACATGGTGGTGCCCATGTACCGGCCGAAGTCGAGGGCGGCGAGGGGATAGTTCGGGTACTTGTCGACCACCAGCGGTCCGCCGGTGATCGTGCCGGAGTCGTGCACGGAACTGTTGAGCCGGTTGAGTTCGGCGCGGATCTCGTCGAGCAGCTTGCGCAGGCTGGCCCGCATCGCCGCCAGGCAGGAGAACGCCTTGGCCAGGTCGGTGCCGAGGTGGTCGAGGTCGTGCTCGATGCGGTGGAACCGCTCGTTGAAGCCCAGCTCCCCGGTGGTCTGGCCGGCCTGCACCACGTCCTCGCCGTCGACCCAGTCGGCGTGGGCGAAGGTGCGGGCGAACGGTGGCGGGGCGCAACCCGGTTCGACGGCGGGGAACGGCTCGGCGTAGTTGAAGACCCGCTTCGCGCTGCCGACGTTCTCGTAGATCCAGGAGGAGACCAGGACGCTGGCCTCCGACTTGTCGATCCCGGCCTTGGTGAAGGTCTCGTAGAGCTGGCCGACGGTGAGCCCGTCGTAGTTGATCTCGGTGGCCATGGGTGCCCCTCTCAGAGCTGGTCGTACACGCCGCGCGCTCGGCGCTGCCGGTACTGGCGGAAGGTGCGGGCGACGGCCGGGCGCAGCGGCTCGGCCACCCCGTCGCCGTCGAGGTCGACGTGGTCGCGGCGCAGGGCGTACGTGTTGATCTCGACCCCGAGCGGGCAGACCCGGCTCAGGACGTTCATCAGCCGCTCGTACTGGGCCAGGGTGAGCGCCACCCCGTCGGGCAGCTCCACCCGGAACTCGTACGGGTCGGTGCGGCCGGTGCGGACGTAGGAGAGGGCGACCACCGCGACCAGGCCGGGCGCGGTCGGCCGCAGCACGGTGCGGCTGCCCACCGCCTTGATCTCCCCCGCTGCGCCGCCGAGGCCGACGGTGTACCAGCGGAACCCGGTGGCCCGCCGCTCGGCCAGGTTGATCCCGGCCTCGGGCAGGCCGATCACGCTGACCACCAGCAGCACCCGGTTGCCGGAGTCGACCAGGGGCAGCACCGCCGCGAGCCGGTTGTCCCGCAGCACGCCGACCAGCCGGGCCAGTCGGGCCACCGCCGCCGGCTGGTTGGCGACCAGGTCGGCGGAGAACGCGGCGGGCAGCTCGATGGTCTCCACCAGCTCGTCGGGGAGCTGGTTCAGCGCGGTCACCACCGGGGCCGGGGTGCCGACCGCGGGCAGCCCGGCGGCGGCGAGGGCCAGCAGCACCGGCTGGCCGTCCGGGCGTACCGGGACGGTGGCCCAGCGGGCCCGGGCCTGCGCGTCCGTCAACCCGGTCCACCCCGCCTCGCCGGCGCCGGTCCACGCCGTCGCGGCGCCGGCCAGGCCGGCGACCAGCAGGGCGTTGTTGCCCGGGTCGCCGGGGGCGTGGAAGCGGGCCTGCACCGGCAGCGCCGCCTGCACCGCGCCGGTGGCCGGGGCGGTGACCACCAGGCCCCGGGTGGGCAGGTGGGACAGGTAGAGGGTGCCCGAGTCGACCCGGTGCGCGGTCGGCAGGCCGCAGGCCCGCCACAGCCAGGCCGCCTCGGGGTCGGCGGTGGTGGTCGGCACCCCGGCGGCCCGGGCGGCGGTGATCAGCGCCTCCGCGGTGCGGTCCGCCGTCGCGACCCGCGCGGTGTCCAGTACCCGGGTGCGCAGGTCGGCCAGCTGGGCCGCGGTCGGCGGGACGACGTCGACGCCGAGGCCCAGCTCGTAGCGGCTGCCGCCGGTGTCGTCCTGGGCCCGCTTGACCTGCCAGGTGACGCCCGCGCCGAGGGCGCGGCAGACCCGCCCGGCCCGGTCCAGGGCCACCGCCAGCGGCGGCGCGACGCCGTGCCCGCTGTCGAAGGTGTACGACTGGCGCAGGCTGGCCCGCAACGCGGTCGTCTCGGCCAGCCGCCGGGCCGGCAGCGCGCGGGCGGCGTGCGTGGTGTTGTTGGGTGGGGTGTTGGCCGGCAGGATCAGCCGGTCGCGGCGCAGCTGGGCGAGGAAGTTGGCGCGGTGCTGGGCCCCGCCCACCGCGACCAGGGCCACCGCCACGGCGAACTGGTCGTCCTCCTCCCGCAGGGTGAACCGGGCGCCGCCGGGCAGGTCGGCGAAGAGCCCGGCGTTGGGGTCGGTGGCCTCGCCGGGCCCGTTGAGCAGCCGGCGTACCGCGCCGGGGGTGGGCAGCAGCAGCCGGCGGTAGAGGCCGATCCGGGCGGCGTACGCGGCGTCGGGTTCGCGGACGCCGTCGGGCAGCCGGCGGGCGTAGACCTCGCCGGTGCCGGCGTCGTGCGCCAACTCGTCGACGAACCGGGGCACGCCGACGTCGGCGCCGATCCGGTCCAGCGCGTCGCGGCGGGCGTACGCCAGGGTCCGGTAGGCGTGCACCTCGCGCAGCGTGCGGCGCAGCCGGTTCTTCTCGTACGCCAGCGCGTAGAGCAGCCGGCCCAGGTTGCCCTCGACCACGGCCAGCTCCACCAGGGCTCCGGCGGCGGTCCCGGTGACCGGGGTCCACGTGCCGTCCGCTCCGGCGCGGTCCACCGTCACGGTGACCCGGAAGGCGGCGACCAGCGGCTCGGCGGCGGTGTCCGGGGCGAGCACCGGCACCGAGGCGCCCGCCGCCGACCAGGGTGCGAAGATCCCGGCCGGCAGGGCCGAGCCGCCGTCCGGGGTGACCCGGACCCGGACGCTCTCCTCGCCGAGGTCGCGGCGGAGCACGGCGGTGAGCAGCGGGTGCCGGCTGGTCCAGTCGACGGGGGCGGTGCCGTCGGTGGCCAGCGGCACCACCACCCGCCGCACCGTCCCCGGGTACGGGCCTTCGAGCTGGTCGACGAGGTTGCGTTCGACGGACGGGTCGGCGCCGTCGACCGGTACGCGCAGGTCGGTCATGGTCGCCTCACACGATCCGGAACGGCCGGGGGTCGTCCCGGTCGACGTAGACGGGCACCTGGTTGGCGGCGAGCACCGCGTTGGCGCCGACGGCGAGGCGCTGCACCCCGTCGCCGGTGGGGGCGGTGCCGGTGACCAGGGTGGCGGAATCGGCGGGGAAGCGGACCAGCCGCAGGTCGCGGACGTCGGCGACGCCGGGCTCGTTCATCAGCGTCCAGATCACCTCGGCCACCCGGACGGGCTCGCCGAACGGCAGCTCGTCGACGTAGCGGCGCAGCCGGGCGTGCAGCCGGGCCCGCAGCTCGGTGGCGGCGGTGGAGGCGTTGACCGTCTCCTTGGAACCGGTGGGCAGCGGCAGGCCGCGGATCACCAGGTCGGCCTCCACGCCGATGCCGACCTCCTCGGCGCGTTCCACGGCGGCGAAGATGCCCACCGGGCGCAGGTCCTCGATGACCGACTCGACGGCGGCCTGCAACCCGTCGGGGCCCTCCCAGATCGCCGCGGCGGTGGGGGCGACCAGCACCGAGAAGTAGTACGGGTTGCCCAGGTCGCGTTCGGTGCTGAAGACCCGTTCGATGAAGTTGAAGTTGCCGAAGATGGACTGGTTGAGGTCGAGCCCGCCCCGGCCGTCGAAGACCTGCACCTGTCGTACGCCGGGAACGGTCGCGACGGCGAGGCCGATCGCCTCGGAGGTCCAGACCGATCGGGGCGCGGCGAGCAGCAGCTGCCGGTATCGGACGTCGCCGACCTGGAGCTCGCCGCCGGTCAGCGGCGCGGTGTGGGTGATCAGGACCAGTTCGGCGCCGGCGGCCTGTTCGGCGTCGTCCAGGTCGGCCAGCAGGGTGTCGGCCCGGTTCCACCGGTCGATGCGCTGGTTCGGCTGGGCCGGGTCCAGGTTGTGCGACGGGCCGGGGTGGAAAGCGGCCACGGCGGGGCTGCGTTGCGGCGTGGCGGCGGTGAGCACCACCGTCTCGTCGAGGGCCACGTGGTGCCCGCCCGGGGTGGAGAGCCGGGCCCCGCGGGGCAGGGTGAGCTGGTTGCGTCCCGCCGGCAGCGGCGCGGCCAGCTTGAGTGTGACCGTGCCGCGGGCCTGCTGGTAGGGCCGGGGGATGCCGAGTTCCTCGCCGAGGCGGGTCAGCCCGTCCCCGGTGGCGGAGACGGCGTAGGAGTTGTCGTAGACGGCGGCGGCGACGGCCCAGTGCCGGGCGTCCTCCAGGGCGGCGAGTTCGAGGACCTTGCGCAGCACGGAGCCGGAGCCGAGGTCCACGTCGTCGCCGAGGAGCAGCCGGGCGGTGGCCAGCTTCTCGGCGAGCAGCCGGGCGAAGGACTTCGGCACGAAGCCGGTGTCGACGATGCCGAAGCCCGTCGATCCGGTGCTGCGCAGGGCCGCCGCGTCGACGGCGAGGACGTCGGCCAGCTCGGCCGGGAGGATGGGTTCAGACACCGGGCAGCTCCCCCAGGCGCACCGCGAGCCGGTCGTCGGTGACGGTTTCGAACTGGACCTCCACCCGCAGGGTGCGGGCGGCGCGCAGCGCCGGGTCGCCCTCGGCGCCGAGCCGGCCGTCGTCGAGGTTGACGTCGACGATCCGGCGGACCCGTGGGTCGCGGTGCAGCAGGGTGATCACGGCGACCCGGACCTGTTCCCGGATCAGCACCGGCTCGATGTCCTCGGCGAGGGCGTTGAGCCCGTCGAAGCCGAACTCGGCGTCGAAGACGTTGGAGCCGCGCAGGGTGGTCAGCGCGACGGCGAGCGCCTGGCTGAGGTTGTCCGGGCCGCGTACCAGGTCCAGGACGCGGCCGTTCGGGCCGGCGGAGAAGGAGATGTCGCGGGTGATGTCGATGCCGGGCAGGGTCTCGGCGAAGGCGAGGCCCCAGCCGAGGTAGCGGTTGCGGGCGGTCTCGCGTTCGCGTTCGGTGCGGTCCATGTCAGACCGCCGTCAGCTTGTTCTGCCCGGCGGTGAAGCTCAGCGTGGGCTGGCTGCCGTTGGTGCTGCCGGTGCTGGTGTCCAGGGCCACCCCGGCGCCGTCGACCGTCAGCTTCCCGGCGGCGTTCCCGACGGAGGCGACGGTCTGGCACTGGACGCTGGACGTGTTCGGGTCGGTCGGGGTGGTGCAGCCGGAGACCGTCTTCCCGCTGATCCCGTCGAGGCGCACGACCGGCACGCCGTCGACGGTGAGGCGGGGCCGGCCGGTGGGGGTGACCTTGCCCTGTGCGGGGCAGCTCACGGTGCTCGAGCTGATGAGGACCTTTGCCACGGCTGCTCCTCAGTGGACGTTCATCGAGCCGCTGACGTGGACGTCCACGTTGGCGGCGGTGAGGTTGATGTTCCCGTCGCCGGCGTCCAGGTCGATCCGGCTGCCGGTGATGGTGATCGAGCCGTCCTGCTTGAGGACGATCTTCGAGCCGCCGCCCGCGTGCTCGATGGTGATGCTGTCGGTGTCGGCGGCGCGTTCCGGGCGGTGCCCGCGCCCCTGGAGCTGGGCCCGGCCCACCCGGACGGTCAGCTCGCCCAGCTCGATGACCCGGTTGCCGTCGCCGTCGGTCAGGTCGTGGGCGACCTTGCCGGCGTGGTCGGCGGGGACCGCCGTGTCGGCGACCGAAGAGCGGTCGGCGGAGGCCACCCCGACCGGCAGGGAGAGCCACCAGTCGCCCGGCTGGGAGACCGGCGCGTGCCCGGAGGGCCAGAGGGCGCCCACGTCGACCGGGTCGTCCGGGCGGCCGTTGCGGTAGGCCAGGGCCACCCGGGTGCCGGGGTAGCGGGGCAGGATCAGCCCGCAGCCACCCCAGGCGAACGGGGTGAGGTAGCTGACCCCGGGCAGCGGGGTGGGCTGTTCCCGGCGCGGCGGCAGCCGGCGGGCGCCGTTGGGCCGGCCGTCCGGGCGGACCAGGCCCTCCCACACCGTCTCGGTCTGGGCCGGCGGCTCGACCGCGCCGGAGGCGTTGGTGGCCACCGCGCGTACCTCGCCGACCTCCAGGCCGCGGGTCTCCCCGGTGGCGGCGCGGGCGGCCCGGCGGACCGCCTCGGCGGCGGCGGTGCCGGGTGAGCCGCCGCCGGCCGGGTCCGGGGCGGGGCCGGGGACGGCGTCGGACCAGCTGTCCCAGGCCGAGGCGGTGGAGTCGATCTCCACCCCGTGCACCTCGGTGGCGAAGCCGGCGGATTTCGACAGCTGGTGGCGGACGGAGCTGACGTAGAGCAGCTTCGCGTCCGGCCCCAGCTCCCCGGTGGACGGGGCGAACGGGGCGGCGAACGAGCCGAGCAGGGCGGCGCCGACGCTGCCCAGCGTGTTCGCCTCCTGCTGCGGCGGCGGGTCGAACCGCAGGACGTCGCCGGGCTTGACGTCGGGGCGGCCCTTGCAGGTCAGCGTCCACGCGGTCCGGGTCGGTGGCGCGGCGCCGGTGGACTCGGTGGCCGCGTACGGGTCGGTCTCCCGGGGTTCGTCCTCGGTGCACTCCAGCAGGCCGCTGGCCAGCGTCATCGGCTTCGGCGACCCCTCCGGGTAGGGGATCGGCCGCTCGCCGACGTGCACGGTGCCGTCGCGGATCAGCAGCATCGACCGGCCGAACCGGTTGAGCGAGTGGGCGATCGCCGCCCCGATCCGCTCCAGCGCGGCGCTGTGCAGCAGCCCGGCGCCGAGCACGAGGCGTTCCGCCCCGGCGGCCTCCGCGGTGGACCGGGTCATCGTGCCGTCCGGGGCGGCTCCCCAGGTGGCCACCGAAACCCCGGTACGCCGGCCGATCTCGCGGACGGCGGCGGAGAAGTTCTGCGCCTCGAACCGTTCGGTGACCCGCTGGCCGAGCCGGGCGTACGCCTGCTCGACCAGGGTCAGCTCGGTGTCGTAGGTCTTGTCGCCGGTCAGCCGGCGGATCTTGCGTACCCGGAGCACGGCGACCAGCGCCTGGTCCAGTTCGGCGGCGGACGGGCCGGCGTTGAGGCCGACCAGGTTGGTGAAGAACGCCCCGACGCTGGTGTTGGCGTCCCGCCAGTACAGGTAGAGCTTGACGACCAGCGGCTGGTTCACGGCGCGCAGGGCGGTGAAGTGCTCGTCGGTCAGCCCCTCGATGGTGATCTTGAAGGCGCCGGGGCGCAGCCCCTCCTCCAGCGTGGCGTCGATGGAGGCGTGGTGGCTGGCGCTGGAGAGGGTCAGCGGCAGCGGCGCCGTGCCGGTGGGCGTCTGCCGGTGGAACTCCAGCGTCCAGCCGGCGTCGTTGCCGACCGCACCCTGCTTGACCTGGCTCGACTGGAACGGGGTCAACGTCATCGGACAACCCTCCGCAGCTTCTTGTCCACCAGGTAGCGGTAGCGGAACCGAGCGCTGCCCTGTTCGGACTCGATCCGCATGCCCGGCGGGCGCCGGCGCCAGACGAAGACGTTGATCGGCGGCGGCCCGAACGTGTCGACGGCCCGGTCGGCGACCCGCCAGCCGACCCACAGCCAGGAGCCGTAGTCGCCGGCGCCGCGTACCGTGCCGGCGGTCAGGTGCCAGCCCAGCACGGCCACCTCGACCGGGCCGCAGACCCGACGCAGGCCGGCGGCCAGCGGCACCGAACCGAGGATCCGGGTGCCCTGGCGCACCACCAGCCGCAGCGGCACGCGGGCTCCCAGCGCGGGCAGCGGGCGCGGCGCCGGGACCGGACGGGCGGCCGACTCGTCGGCGGAGGTGCCGACCACGGCGAGCGGGTCGGCGTCCAGCCACTGCCGGGCCAGCCCGGTGGGCAGGATCAGCACGCCGTGGATGCCGTCGGCCAGCTCCACCCGCTGCGGCAGCCCGGCGGTCAGCGGCCGGCGTACCTCGGTGAACCCGGTGGGCGGCGTGACCGGCGTCTCGGGGACCAGAAAGCGGTCGATCGGGAAGGCCATCACGACCCCAGCCCGTCGGCGAGCGCGCCGACCCCGATGCTGGCCACGTCGAGCAGCTTGCCGAGCAGGCTCGGCCGCGGCACGTGGGCCATCGCGACGCTGACGTCCAGGACGTCCCGGCGGGCGGCCGACGCGGAGACGGTCAGCGACTGCACCTGCATGTCGGTCCGGATGGTCATCGAGGTGACCAGGATCAGCCCGCCGAACCGGCCACCGGAGTACGCGGCCAGCGCGGTGCCCCGCTTGCTGGCCTCGGCCATCGTCTCCAGGGCCAGTTTCCAGGCGTACCGCTCGGCGCCGACCAGCACGCCGGTGAGGGTGATGGTGTCGTCGTGGGTGGCCACGATCGCCTTGTGCGCGGTGGAGCCGATCGGCGGGAGGTGATAGGTCTGGGTCAGCGAGATCGCGGTGACCGCCCAGAGCGGGATCGGCAGCACCCCGTCGCTGATCACCGCCGACGGCACGGTGCCGTACCTCATGAAGCTGCTGGTGATGCCCATGCTCAGCGTCCTCCCGGGTTGGGCCAGGGCACGGCGGTGCCGGTGGGTTCGACGGACATGCCGAGGTCGCGCAGCGCCTGGCTGATCTCGGCGACCTGACCGGCGGCGCTGGTCACCCGCATCCGCAGCCGCCGATCCTGAAGCGACCGGGCGATCCGGGCCGGGCGGCTGGACTCCGGGCCGGTGCGGTTGATCCGGTCGATGTCGACGGCGGCGTCCTCCATCCGGCCGATCGCGTCGAGCACCCGGGGGTCGGGGGTGAAGCCGGGGTCGCGGGTGCGCAGGTCCGCCAGGGCGGTCCGGAAGTTCGCCGCGTCGTTGCGCAGGTTGGTGGCCAGGTTGTCGGTGAGCGCGGTGACCGACGAGACGCTGGCGCTGCGGTGGGACTTGTCGTCGATCAACCAGAGCCAGCCGTCGTGGCCGATCCCGATCAGGTCGATGCCGGCCGACCGGACGTTCGCGTCCGGGCCGCGCAGGAAGAGCTCCACGCTGCTCAGCGAGAAGGCGGCGGTGTACTCGCCGACGGCGGCCCGGCCGTAGTGGGTCATCTCGCCGCGCACGTACCCCCGGAAGCCGGCGACGTCGTCGACGCCCCCGCCGCCCCGGCGGAAGTTCCGCCACAGCTCGGTGAGCGCCTCCGGGTTGTGCGCGGCGACCTGCTGGAGCAGCCAGACGTCGCCGCGGGCCACCACCGCGCGCAGGTCGGCGTCGCCGATGCGGGCCAGCGCCTCGGCCAGCCGGGCCGGGTTCATCTGCAGGGCGGCGTTGCGCGCCCGGCCCAGCTCGTCCAGCGCCCCGCGCAGCCGGACCAGCTCGTCGGGGGTCAGCCGGCCGGCGAGGGCGGTCTCCAGCTCCGCGCCGGCCTGCCGCGCAGCGGCCTCCGACTCCGCGGAGATGCGGCGCCAGACCGCGCGGGGGTCGAGTTCGGCGGCCCGGCGCAGCGCCGCCGCCTGCTCGGGCGGGAGCCGGCGGAACGCCCCGGCCACCTCGGCGGAGGGTTCCAGGTGCAGGCCGCCGGGGCCACCGTCGGGTGCGCCCTCGAACTCGTGCAGCAGGGACTGCGCGTACGACCCGGCGTCCTCGTAGAGCCGCAGCGGCTCGTCACCGACGATCGCGTCCCGGGGCCGGGACAGTTCCCGCATCTCGCTGTTGAGCTGCTCGAAGTACTCCCCCAGCGTCTCCAGCCGGACACCCTCGGGCAGGTCGCCGCCGTCGAGCACGTGGTCGAGGATCGCGGCGATGTTGTCCCGCAGCACCTGGATGCGCTCCAGCCGGGCGGTGGCGTTGCCCAGGTGCAGGTCGCCCACGTCGTCGACGACCCGCCGGATGATGAACTCCAGCAGGGCCCGCGAGCGGGGCTCGCCGCGTTCGCCGTGCTCGGCGAGGGTGCGGACGAAGCCGCGCAGCCGGGGGTGGGCCTCGGCGGCGGCGCGGACCGCCGCGGCGTCGAGCATCCGGCCCACCCGGAAGCGGCGCGGCGGGGTCACGGCCGCACCACCGGCGCGCGGACCGCCCCGGCGGGCGCGGCGGCGGCGCGGCGCTCCTCGGCCAGCACCATCAGGATGAACCGGGCACCCTCCGGGCCGCCGACCGACTCGGTGAGCATGGCCTCGTGCTCGATGTGGGCGAGCACCGGCTCCATGGCCTTCTGGATGATCCGGCCCAGCACCTCGTTGACCAGGATCTCGGTGATGAAGGCCTGGAGCAGGTCGCGGGAGGCGGCCTCGACGATCTGCCGGCTGATCCGCCGGGCCACGTAGCCGCGGGCGGCACGTAGCCCGGACCGCAGCCCGGCGCGCAGCCCGACCCGACCGCCGCGCACCACCGCGCCGCCGATGGTCCCGACCTCGGGCAGCAGGGACAGCGCCAGTCCGAGGTACGCGGCGAAGAGCTCCACCTCCACCTCGGCGCGGGTGAGCACCAGCTCCGGGTCCAGCATGGAGCCGTAGAGGCGTTCCCGTTCCCTGGCGTGCCGCACGTCGTTGGCCGCCACCACCACGCCGGCCAGGAAGCCCAGCGGCGGGCAGAGCACCGACAGCAGCACGATGCCGACGGTCAGGCCGAAACCGATCAGCTCCTCCCGGCCCAGCTCGGCGCTGAACAGGGCGTCGATGCCGAGGGCGTAGAAGCTGTCGCCGCCGAAGAACTCGCCGAGCTCCTGGTGCACCTGGAGGTGGATGCCCTGGAGGGCGTACCGGCTGCCGGGGACGGTGGCGGCGGGGATGTTGTCGCTGATCCGGCTGGCCCGGAAGGCGAACATCGCGTCGGCGCGGGCCTTGTCCAGCATCTCGGCGTTGTTGGCGCTCATCTCGTCGAGCAGCCGGCGCAGCTCGCGGCGGATCGCGGTGGGATCGGTGCGGAACCGCTCGATCACGTCGGGCAGGTCGGTGATCTGCTTGACCAGCGGGTCGATCCCCTCGGCCTGGCCGCGCTGCATCACCATGGCCTGGTCCAGGTCGGACTCGCTCCACATCACCCCGTGCGAGTCGCGGATACGGGCCACCCCACCGGTGGTGACGATCTCCCCGGCCGTACCGGCGGTGGTCAGGGCCTGCTCGGTGGCGAGGAACGCGCCGGACAGGGCGTGCGCGGCGCCGAACCAGGCGGTGGCCGGGTGCAGCTGCGAGGCGGCGGCGACCGCTCCCCCGCCCTGGCCGGTGTGCCCCTGCACCCACGCGGCGGCGGTGTGCCGGCGCAGCCGCTCGCGCAGCCGGGACAGCTCGGCGTAGTCGGTGAGCTGGGAGACCAGCAGCCGCTCGAAGATCGGTGCGTACCGGTCGAAGTTGGTGATCCGGGCGTTGATCCCGGTACGGGAGCTGAGCAGCAGTTGCAGCAGCAGCGCCTGGCTGCCGCTGACCAGGATCTGCCCCACGGCCGCCTCGGTGGCGGGGGTGAACTCCTCCAGGAAGTGCAGGTCCCAGGAGGCGGTCGAGTCGATCCAGCCGCCGTGCACCTTGGCCCAGTTCTCCGGCTGCTCGTAGGTGCGCATGACGGCCAGGGCAAGGGCGTGCAGCCGGGGCACCACCCCGGCGAGGTGACGCAGGAACTGCACGGCCGGTGAGGCCACCGGACGGAAGTTCAGCGAACCGAGCGCCCCGTCGCCGTCCGGCGTCGGCTGGGTGAAGCCGTCCCGCTCGGTCAGCCCGATGTACGCGCTGATCGACGCCGCCCGGCCGAACAGCGTCTCGGCGGCCTGGAGGCAGAAGTTCGCCGGGTAGTCGCAGATCTTCCCCATCTGGAGCCGGAAGGCGATGTCCTCCATGGCGCGGCGCAGGCCCTCGCCCGCCCGGCCCAGCTCGTCCAGGGACGGCTCGCCGTTGAACGGGGCGCAGCCTCGGGGCTCCCGGCTGAACAGGCCCCGGCGGACCACCGGGAACCGGCTGGGCTCCTTCCCGGGTGGGGGTGGCGGCGTGGTCGGGGCGGTGGGGTCCCAGACGAACGCGCCGCCGCCGGCGCCGCCGCCCATGCCGATGCTGAAGCCGCCCGACCCGTCGCTGTCGCCGTCCCCGCCACCGGTCCCGTCGCCACCCGCGCCGGTCGCGTCGCCCTCGCCACCCGCCCCGGTGCCGGCGCCGCCACCGGTCCCACCGCCACCGTTCGCGCCGGCCCCGCCTCCCGCGCCGGTGCCGTGCCCGTGGCCCCGGGGCCGCTCGACGGAGACCGGCAGCAGGTTGGCCACGCCGGTCCAGTGCAGGTCGGCGTCGGTGGCGTCGGTGCTGACCAGCAGCATGCTGCCGCCGCCGAGGGTCAGCACGATCACCGAGGTGGGGGCCGCGCCGCCGAGCCCGGCGAGCACCGCGTCGACCCGCCGGTTGATCTCGGCGTCGACGGCGGTGTCGACCCGCCGGTCGTACTCGGCCTGGCTGGTGGTGGCTCCGCGCGGTTGCGCGTGCACGATGAGCGCCCGGATGTCCGGCCCGAGCAGGTCCGCCGCGGTGGCGACCAGCGCCGCACGGTCGGCGATCATCCGGCGCACGGCGGTGGCCGGCCCGGCCGGGGGGTCGACGTCGCGGGTCTGGAACCGGGCGTTCGGGCCGGCCACCAGGGTCGTCTCCTGGAAGGTGGGGAAGCCGAAGAACGACCAGGGCGTGGTGAACACGATCGCGCCCCAGACGGTGTGGCCGGAGGCGTCGACCACCTTGGCGAGCAGGCCGGCGGGGGTGCCGGCCGGTGGCGGGCCGAACTGGCGCACCGCCTCGGCCGCCGCCGCCCGCAGGTGGGCCCGCAGCTCACCCACCGGCCGGACGACCCACTCGTGGCTCACGGGCGTGACCACGGCGGGCTCGTCGCTGAAGTCGATCACCTCGGGTTCGCCGCCGCCCTGGTAGGACGGCAGCTCGTAGGTGCGCAGCAGGGCGCTCTCCCGCACCGGGTCGGCGGTCTCGGCCGGTGGCTCGCTCAGCGGTGCGGCCACCCCGTCGGGCAGGCCCGGGTCGAGCCGGGCCGCGTCGACCGCGTCGGCGACGACCGCGCGCAGCCGGTCCTCGAAGGCCCGCCGCGCCGCGCCGGGCACCGCGTCGCCGGTCCAGGTGAAGACCGGTTCGGTGGTACGCACCCCGAGGTAGCCGCCGCGCGGCTCGACGGCCTCCCGGCGGGACCGGTCCAGGGCCCGGGCCAGCGCGACGGCCAGCGCCTCGGTGACCCGGTCCGGCGTCTCGGCCAGCGACCGCGCGTCGAGGCGGACCCGCACGGGCACCCGCACCTGCACCGGCACCGTTCACACCCGCCCTTCCAGATGCTCGGCCAGCCGGCTGAGCGCCAGGTCGGCGAGGTGGTCGGCGTCCAGGGTCACGCCGGCGGCGACCACCTCGATCTCGACCGGGAACTGGTAGACGATGCTGGCCCGGTCGTCCTCGGCCACCCGTTCGGCCTCCGCCTCGCTGCCGGCGGCCGGCAGCACCAGCTCGCCCGCGTGCACCAGGGCCAGCCCGGTACGCGTCACCCGGGCGGCGCGCCCCTCACCACTGGCCACCGGCGGCCTCCCTCCGAGGTGGGCGGCCGCTCATCGCGGCAGCGTGGACGCGTCGCCGACCTTCGGGTCCACCGAGGCGGCCAGGCTGAAGCCGCTGAACGTCGCCGCGGGCGCGCCGGAGATGGTGGCGGTGGTCGGGGTCGCGCTGGTGATCAGGCAGTCGCGCAGCACGAACGACGAGAACGACCAGTCGTCGCCGGTGTACTCCAGCAGGGCGATGTCGAACAGCTCGCCGTCGAGGGCCAGCTTGGTCAGCCGGCCGGCCACGTCCCCGATCGCCTTCACGGTCATCGTGAAGTTCATCGACACCGGCGCGTGGACGGCGCCCATGTGGGTGACGTGGATCGAGTGCAGCGGTTCGATGTTGAGCGAGAACGACGGGGTGAACGAGTCGATCGGGCTGATCAGGACCGTCTCCGTGCCCTTGGTGTACTGGACGGCGAGTCGGGTCTTCCACTCCATGGCGGGTCTCTCCTCAGAACTTGGCGACGAGCGTGACCAGCAGCCGGCTCACCGCGGGCCCGTAGGTGACCGTCACGACCAGGTCCACCGTGCGGTCGGCGCGGGCGGCGGTGACGATCGCGGTGTCGGTGGCGTCGCGGGCGGACTCCGGCAGGGCGAGGATGTCCAGCACCGGGATCTGCACCGTGAAGTCGTCGATCACCGCCGACCGCTTCAGCGGGCCGAGGATCCCCTCGACCTGGGTCTTCAGCAGGGTCATCCCCGGCTTGGTGATCCGCGCGTCGCCGATCAGCCCGATCAGCCCGGCGCGGAGCATGAACTCGATCTGGTCGAGGGTGCGGACCAGGTCCACGTGCAGCAGGCTGGCGTCGGTGGTGAAAAGCCGCCCATCGGCGAAGTGCAGGCTCTCGCCGGTGATCAGGGCCGGGTCGATGATCGGCACGATGTCGGCCTCGGACAGGCCCTTGATCTCGGCGGGGCTGTACTGCCGGGCGACCGGCACCTTCACCCCGCGGATCTTCTTCAGCACGATGCTGTGGTGCACCGGCAGGCCGGCGACCGCCGCCATTGCCGCGGTGGCGGCGTCACCGTCGGCGCCCCGCGCGGCGACCATCATCATCCGGCTGGTGCTGCTCTTCAGCGCCGAGACGGCGGTGACGGTGTCGGCCACGTACGTCGCGCTCTTGGTGGCGGCCGGGTCGGTCATCGCGAAGCCGATCCGCCGTTGCCCCGCCGCCGACATCGTCTCCACGTGCGCCTTGAGCGCGTGCAGGCCGGTCGGCGGGTTCGCCCCGGCCGGGTTGCCGACGGTCACCTCGTTGGCCAGGGACACCATGGTGACGTCGTCGGCGGCCTCCAGGCCGGACAGCGCGGCGGCGTAGTCGTCGCCGGCGACCTTGACCCCGTACACCTTCGCCGGCCGCGGGTCCTGCAACAGCGCCAGTTCCAGCGAGTTGTAGAGCGCGTTGCGGACGACGTTGCCGGCGTTGCGACGGGCGAAGTTGGTCACCGCGTCGTCCAGCGTCTCGATCCGCACCGGGGTGTTGGCCGGGGCGGCGCCGCCGTCGGCGGTCGACGGGGCCTTGCCCACGACGGCGATCACCCCGGGTGAGCGCTGTGCCAGCGGCGGTGCCGGCGGCACGATCCTGACCTCGATGAACGGGAATGCTGCGGTGACTGGCACGGGTCCTCCCAGCGGGGATTCGATGCTGCGGTTCGTGGGGGTCAGGGCACGGTGACCAGGCCGATGCCCTCGGCGGCGAGCCACCGGCCGGCCCGGGCGTACCGGTCGGCGCGTTGCTGCTGCGGGGTGCCGGTGGTGCCGCCCGGCCAGGCCGGGTCGTCGAAGGTGGCCGCCGGCACGATCCAGACCACCACCACCGGCCGGCGCCGGCGTACGTCCTCGGCGGCCGGCACCTCCAGCCCCAGCTCCTCGGCCCGGCTGCGGGCCAGCCGGCTGGAGAGCAGCAGGTCGGCCAGGGAGAAGCCGGCGTCGCGGACGAAGACCGCGGCAGCGAAGGGCAGCATCCGGGGCGTGGGCGGGGTGGCCGCCGGGGGCGCGTAGCGGAGCTGGACGGTGGCCGTGCCGTTCTGCCCGCGTACCTGGGTGACCAGTTCGGAGACGCTGCCCGCGCCGACGGATTGCAGCAGCCGGTCGACGTGCGCGTCGGTGAACGCGGCCGGCTGGTCCAGGCCGGAGCGCAGCCGGTCCACCAGCCGGCTGCGCCGCTCGGTCTCCAGCAGCGCCGGATCGGTGGGCAGCGCGCCCAGGTCGGCCACGATGTCCGGGTCGACGTCGAACGAGGGCAGGTTCACGGTGAGCGCCTGCACCCGGTCCCGGGCGGCGCTGGTGCGCACCACCAGGCCGCCGCGCCACAGCGCCTCCACCCGCAGCGGGGCCGGGCCGAGGCCGTGCAGCCGCAGCCGCAGCTCGGTCCGGTCCTGCCCGGCGACGCCCATCCACTCGCCGTCGACCACGGTGACCGGCGGCGTCGCGTACCCGACGGTCAGCTCGTCGAAGACCGCCGAGTAGGGCGGGCCCACCGGCATCGCCTCGGTGTCGTAGGCGGCGGCCACCAGGTTGGCCAGGGCCGCGTCGTCGAGGACACCGGACCGGGTGGCCGGGTCACCGAGCCGGACGAGCACGGAGTCGACGAAGTCCACCTGCTCCCCCTCGGTCGCGGACGGCGGGACGTACCACGGCAGGATGACCGGCGGCCCGTCTCGTGATCGTCACCGGTCACGTCGCAGCGCCGTCGCCGCGGCGTCACCGCCCCTCGTCGCGCTCCGCAAGCCGGTGGTCGGCCAGCGTGGACCTGGGCGGGATCGGCCATCCGAGGCACCGGCGACGGCCGCCGGGGCGTCGGTGAGTCCCGGATCGCGGGGCCGGGGGTTCAACCGCGGCGCGCCCGGCGGTAGCGTTGCGCCACGCCATGTCCGCCGGCACCTCTCGCCGGGTGGGATGGCGTTCGATCGTACGGAGGATGACGGATGTCCCACGGCGAGGAGCCGTTCACGGTACGCGACGACGGCTCGTCACGGCCGAGCTTCGATCTCGCGCTGCGCGGGTACGACAAACGGCAGGTGGACCGCTACGTCGAGCACCTCGACGAGCAGGTCGGCGCGCTCACCGCCGAACGGGAGCGCACCGCCGGCCGGGTCACCGAGCTGACCGGCCAGGTGCACCGGCTCCAGGCGGAGGTGACCGAGGCGCGCCAGCGTACGCCGCAGGTGGAGCGGGCGTCCTTCCGCGACCTGGGTCCGATGGTCGACCAGATTCTCGCCCTGGCCGAGAAGCAGGCCGGTGTGATCACCGAGACCGCCACGCAGCGGGCCGAGAAGCTGCAGGCCGAGGCGGAGAAGGCGCTGGCCGAGGCGCAGGAGCGGGGCGCCGAGGAGCTGCGTGAGCTGGCCGAGCAGCTGGAGGCCCGGCGGGTCGAGCAGGACAAGGCCGACCAGGAGCGGCGGGCCGCGGCCGAGGCGGAGCTGACCGCGATCCGGGAGCGGGCCGAGCAGTTGCGGGCCGACGGTGAGGCCGCGCACGAGCGCGCCCAGCAGGAGGCCAAGCGGATCAGCGAGCAGAGCGCCCGGCAGATCACCCAGACCCGGGCGGCCAGCGAGGCGCTGACCAAGGCGGCGCGCACGCAGATCCAGCAGGAGATCCAGGCGGCGCGGACGCAGAGCCAGCAGGAGCTGGCGCAGTGGCGGGCCGGGGTGGAGAAGGAGATCGAGGACCGGCGGGCCGCCGCGGAGCAGGAGCTGGCCGAGGCGCGGGCGGCGGCCGAGCAGGAGCTGGCCAACCAGCACAGCGCGGCCGAGCAGCAGATCACCGGCCTGATCGCCGAGGCGCAGCAGTATTCCACCGAGGTGCGGCAGCGGGCCGACGAGCAGGCCACGATGCTCCAGGAGCAGCTTTCCTCGGTGCAGCAGGAGCTCACCGAGCGGCAGGCGGCGCTGACCCAGGTCCGGTCGGACCTGGAGGGCGCCCGGGCGCAGATCGCCCAGGCTCGGGACGAGGAGACCACGCTGGGCCGGGAGCTGGCGCAGATCCGCCAGCAGCTCGGCGACGTCCGGCGGGAGCTGGGCGGCGAGGTGGCCCGGCTGGAGGAGGCCCGGCGGGCGGCGGAGCTGGCCGAGCGGCACGCCAAGGACGTCCGGGCGCGGGTGCAGCGGGAGGCGAAGCGGGTGGCCGACCTTGCCGCGGCGGCGGTCATGGCCGCGGCGGCGGGCGGGTCGGAGACCGCCGAGTTCCCGATGGTCACGCCCCGGCGGGAGGCCACCGTGGAGCTGGCCCGGGTCGACGAGGAACAGCCGGTGCCCGGCGGGGCGCACCGCGGCGGCCCGGCGATCGCCCTGCCCGGCCGGATCGAGGAGCAGGCCGGGCAGGCCGAGGACGCGTCGGGGCCGCGGCGCGGCCCACGGTCCGGAGTGGAGCTACCGGCCTGACCGACAGGTCCGGGCGGCGGACCGGCCGCTCAGCCCGCCGGGGCCGACGCCTCGGGCCGCCGTCGCGCGGCCCAGCCGACGAGCGCCGGGGCGACCAGCCCGGCGGCGGCGAAGATGCCGCCGAGCAGCAGCCAGCCGGGAACGCCCCAGGTGAGGCAGAGCAGCGCCAGCACCGGTGGGGCGGCCACGTTGGCCAGGCCCACGCCGAGTCCGGCCACGCCGGCGTACTGGCCCTGGGCGTGGGCCGGGGCGAGGCTGAACCGCAGCTCCAGCGACGCGGCGGTGTGCCACAGTTCGCCCACCGTGTGCAGCACGACTCCGAGGAGGACGGCGGCCAGCGCGGCGGCGGGGGCCAGGCCGGCGGCCGCGGCGATCGTCGCCATGCCGAGCAGGAAGGCCAGCCCGGCCCGGCGCAGCGCGGCACCGGCGGCCGCCGGGTCCCGGACGCCCCGACTGGCGGGCACCTGGAGGAGCACCACCAGCACGGTGTTGGTGAACGCGGTCGCCCCGACCAGCCAGCGTGGCGCGTCGGTCCGCTCGACCAGCCAGAGCGGCACGGCGAAGATCAGCACGTGGAACTGGAGGTACAGCAGCGCGTCGAGCGCGGTCACCGCCAGGTAGCCGCGGTCGCGCAGGGCGTCGGACCGGCGGGCGCGCGGCGGGGCGGGCACCGGTGGCACGGTCGGCAGTCGGGTGATGATCAGGGCGGCGACGCCGAAGCTGACCGCGTTGGCCGCGATCAACCCGAGGTAGGCCGCGCGGCTGTCGAGTTGCACGGCCGCGCCGGTGGCCAGGGCCGCTCCGGCGCCGGCCAGGTTGCCGACCGACCGCAGGTAGGCGCGGTACCGGACGAGCTGGGCGCCCCCGACGCCGCGGACCAGGGGGCCGCGGGCGGCGGAGCCGGCCGATCCGGCCAGGGCCCCCACGCCGAGTGCCGCCACGACGACGGTGAAGGAGTGGGCGACCAGCAGCGCCGCCATCGCCAGTCCCTGGACGCCGAGGGTCACCCGGTAGACCTCCCGCGGCCCGCGCCGGTCGGCCAGGTGCCCGACCGGCGGTCCGGCGACGAGTCCGACGCCCGCGGCGATGCCCATCGCCAGGCCGATCTGGGCCAGTGGCAGTCCCGCCACCCGGGTGCAGTAGAGCGCCGCGCTGACCATGAACAGGCCGCTGCCGGCCTGGTTGACGAAGGACGCCGCCGCCAGGATCCGCTGGGAGCGGGTCTGGGGCACGAGGGCGCGCAGGCGGGTGCGGAACCGTCCGGCCCGGACGGCGGGTTCCTGATCGATGATCGCCACTGATCCCCCGATTCAGCGTTGCGGACAACCGGGTCAATCTAGGCAGCGCCGGCCGCGCTCCGGATCCCCCGGCCACCCGATACCGGGATCCGGCACAACCGGCTAAAGTGGACTGCGTCGGACAGCCCCGCCGACGCCCCCGCATCGCCATCCACCCGAGCCTCTTCCGCGGGCGACCCGGCCGTGGTTACATCCATCCAGATCTATGGGAGCGCTCTCTCGTCCCGGAGGGCGCGGGATGGAGAACCGGATGCGACTCTCACGTACCCTCGCGGCCCTGCTGCTGGCCGCGGCGACCGCGCTGGCGGCACCCGCCGTCGGCGCGACCCCGGCCGAGGCCGACACGCTGATCTGCGACCAGTACGGCTCCACCACCATCGGCGGGAAGTACGTCGTGCAGAACAACCGCTGGGGCAGCAGCGCCACCCAGTGCATCAACGTCACCGCCACCGGATTCCAGATCACCACCCAGAACGGCTGGACCAGCGGTGGCGCGCCCCTGTCGTACCCGTCGGTCTACCTGGGCTGCCACTACGGCAACTGCTCCCCCGGCACCAACCTGCCCCGCCAGCTCTCCCAGATCGGCAGCGTCCCCTCCTCGATCTCCTACAGCTACGTCGGCGGCGGCGCCTACGACGCGTCGTACGACATCTGGCTGGACCCGACCGCGAAGACCACCGGGGTCAACCAGATGGAGCTGATGATCTGGTTCAACCGGCTCGGTGGCGTCCAGCCGGTCGGCAGCCGGGTCGGCACCACCACCATCGGCGGCCGCAGCTGGGAGGTGTGGCAGGGCTGGAACGGCGGCAACGACGTCGTCTCGTACGTGGCGCCGTCGGCGATCGGCAGCTGGTCGTTCGACGTGCTGGACTTCGTCCGCGACGTGGACGCCCGCACCCAGGTCACCACGAGCTGGTACCTGACCAGCATCCAGGCCGGCTTCGAGCCCTGGCAGGGCGGGGTGGGGCTGGCGGTGAACAGCTTCTCCGCGGCCGTCAGCGCCGGCTCGGGCGGCGGCACCGGCACCACCGGGCAGCAGATCGTCGGCCAGGGCAGCGGCCGGTGCGTCGACATCGCCGGCAACCCGGGCGGCGACGGCACACCGGTGCAGCTCTGGGACTGCTGGAGCGGTGCGACCAACCAGCGCTGGACGCGTACCGGCAGCACCTTCGTCAACCCGGCGACCGGCAAGTGCCTGGACGTCTCCGGCGGCTCGACGGCCAACGGGGCGAAGGTCCAGTTGTGGACCTGCAACGGCAGCGGCGCCCAGAACTGGCAGGTCAACGCCAACGGCACCATCACCAACCCGCAGTCCGGCAAGTGTCTGGACGCGGCCGGCCAGGGCACCGCGAACGGCACCGGCATCCAGATCTACGCCTGCTACGGCGGGGGCGGCACCCAGGCCAACCAGGTCTGGTCGCTGCGCTGACGCGACGCGGGCGGGACCACCAAGGTCCCGCCCGCTCCGGGTCAGCTCACCCCTGGGTGCTGCCGCTGGCCCAGGTCACCGTGCCGTCGCTGTCCCGGTAGAGAACCAGGTTGCCGTCCTCCTGCATCCACAACGTCGACGGACCGTTGCCCCAGGTGCCGCTGGACCAGACCGCGGTGCCGTCGGCCCGGTACAGCACCAGGTTGCCGTCGTCCTGGTTGATCAGGACGACACCGTCGTGGCTGCCGCTGGCCCAGATCGCCGCGCCGTGCCGCCGATAGAGCACCAGGTTGCCGTCGCCCTGCAGGTTCAGCTGGTAGCCGCCGTCGAGGGAGAGCAGCGAGGCCCATCGCCGGATGCGCTCACCACTGCGCAGTGCCGGCCGCCAGGCCTCGGTCAACGCCTCGCTCAGGTCGTCGTGCAGGTCGGGCTTGGCGACGAGGTCACGGAGGACGACGCCGAAGTTGCACTCCGGGTCGCTCGTGGAGACACACGCGTCCCGGTACGAGTACAGGAACAGCGGCCCCGCGTACGGCAACGACCGCCACATCGACACGCCCTGGACCAGGTGGTCCCGGACGGTGGTGATGGGCAGACCGGTGGCGCCGGCGGTCGGGTAGCCGTACTCGGTGGCCCAGATCCTCTTCGCCCCGTCGCCCCACTTGACCATGATCGAGCGCAGGTACGCGAGCTCGCCGCAGGCCGGTGCCGTGCCGGGCGGGCCGAACATGTTCCACCACCGGGTCGCGCACTCCGGGTCGGCCGGCCCCTTCCCCGAGCTCCACGCCGGATACGGGTGGTGGGCCAGCGCGTCGAAGTCGGCCCCGTAGCCGTTGGCGTACGCCCAGTCCAGCCAGGCGCCCGACTCGTTCGGGTTGCTGGTGGCGGTGCTCGGGGTGCCCGCCCCGGACGCGCCGGCCAGCACCACGCAGGTCGGGCAGAGCGCCCGGACGGTGCCGGCCGCCGACCGGACGAGCTGCCAGTACCGGGCCCGCCGGTCCCCGTCGTAGTTGCCGAAGCCCTGGTAGCCGGTGGTGGCCGAGTTGTTCGGCTCGTTCCACACCTCGTAGGCGATCACCGTGTCGCCGACGTGCCGCACGGTCGCCTCGACGATGGCGGTCCAGTCCGCGTCGCTGGTCGGGAACCACTTGTCGCTCGGGTGACCGCCGTTGGCCCACGGTGGGGCGTATCCGAGCATCAGCAGCACCCGCATGCCGCGTGCCTTCGCCGCGGCCAGCACCGGGTCGAGCCGGTCCCAACGCAGCGGGCAGCCGCGGCAGTCCTGCACGTACCACCAGTCCAGGTCGATCCGGAGCAGGGGGGAACGGCCGGGCAGGTAGGAGACCATCCCGTCCAGTCGCCGCGCGAGGTCGGCGTCGTTCATCCCGGCGCCTTCGGCGAAGCCGACGTCCCACCGGTTCAGGGTGTCCGTGGCCGCCGCCACCGGGACCGGTGCGGGCACGGCGCCGGTGGCCGTCGGCGCGCCGGTCAGCAGCGCGGTGACCATGGCCAGCATCAGCAGCAACGGTGTGCGGGCGCGTCGCGCCCGGTGGAAGGTGGATGGTGCGTTGCTCGCCGTCATCACAGCTCCCCGTTCCGGCACGTTCGTCACACCCTCCACTGAGGAGTGTGGCGTGTGAGCATAGCTGCCCGAAGGCCCGGACGGTTGCCCGTCCGGGAGGTGCCCGCGACGGCCGGAGTCCGTTCGGCGCTCGCGCGGCGCCGGCCGGTGGTCGGCGTGGGTCAGCGTTCGCGGAGCAGCGGCCGGTAGTCGGCGGCGGTCAACGGCTCGCGGGACAGCGACCCGTCGGCCCGCGGCACCTCCAACGGCTGGTCACCCCGCCGGAAGCTCACCCGGTCCACGTCACCCCGACCGGTCAGGGTGCAGACGATCTGCCCGTACGCCAGGATCTCGTCGCTGCGGCCGATCTCCTCGCCGACCGGCTGCACGGTGACCTCGGCGAGCCGGCCGGTGAGCCGCGCGCCGGTCACGGTCAGCGTGCCGGGCAGCGCGGTGACCAGCCCACGGTCGCGCTCCGCGCCGTCCGGGCCGGCGAGCAGGCGTTGCAGGTGCACGTCCACCGCAGGCAGCGCCTGCACCTGCCGGACCACGGTGTCCAGGCCGTCGTCGCGGACGAAGCAGAGCGTCTCGTCGACCTGCCCGGCGGCCACGCTGGGACTGCCGGTGGCCGGGTTGGGGAACGGGCCGGGCGGCGCCTGCACCGGGCGGGGACCGTCGTCGACCGGAACGCCGCAACCGGCGAGCAGCGCGACGGTCAGCAGCGCCGCGAGACGCCGGCTCACGGCAGGCTCCCCGGCAGCTCGACCCGGAACCGGGCGCCGCCGCCCGGGCGCTCCTCGACCTGCGCCCGGCCGCCGTGCGCGGCGACGTGCGCGGAGACCAGGGCCAGACCGAGGCCGGTGCCGTCGGTGCCGGCGCGGTCGTGCGCGGCCCGGCCCCGGACGAACCGGTCGAAGATCACCTCCCGGTCGGCGGGGGGCACGCCCGGCCCGGCGTCGTCGACCTCGACCACACCGGTGTCCGCCCCGGCCCGGGACAGGCGTACGGCCACCGGGCCGTCGCCGTAGCGGACGGCGTTGTCCAGCAGGTTCAGCAGCACCTGTTCGAGTCGGCGGCGGTCGACCCGCCAGTCGGCCGGGGTGTCCGGGGCGAGGCGGACCAGCTCGGGCGGCAGCCCCCGTGACCGGCACGCCTGCCGGGCCAGCGCCGCCACGTCGACGGTTTCCCGCTGGGCGGGCTGCTCGGTGCGGGCCAGCTGGATCAGGTCGTCGACCAGGTGCTGGAACCGGGCGACCTCGTCGGCCACCAGCCCGGCCGCCATCGCGGTCCGCTCGTCCTGGTGGGCGCGCCGGCTGGTGAGGACGCTGGCCGCGGCGGCCAGGGTCTGCAACGGCGAGCGCAGCTCGTGGCTGACGTCCGCGGCGAACCGGCGGTCCCGCTCGATGCGGCGGGCCAGCTGGTCGACCATGTGGTTGAACGAGGTGGAGAGCCGGGTCAGGTCCGGGTCGGTGGTGGCGTCGAGCCGGGTGGTCACGTCCCCGGCGGCGATCCGTTCGGCGGCGTCCGCGACGGCGGTCAGCGGGCGTACGCTGCGCCGGGTGGCGTACCAGCCGAGGGCGGCGCCGGAGCCGCCCACCATGATCGCGACGGCGGTCAGGGTCAGCGCCAGGACCTGGAAGGTCTCCTCGACCTCCCGCAGCGAGGTCAGCTCGTAGTAGCTCGCCCGCTCCGACAGCGGCACGCCGACCAGCAGGGTGGCCTGCCCGTCCACCCGGACCCGCTGCACGGCCGGTTCCCCGGCGGCGACCACACGGCGCAGCTCGGCCGGGACGATGTCGCCGCTGACCTCGGCGGCCCGGGCGTGCGGCTGCCCGTCCAGGAACAACAGGGGTCGCCGGCTACCGCCGGTGTTCAGCGAACGCAGCACCTCCACCACGTCCGGCTCGTCGGTGTCGAGGCCACCGCGAACCACCTCGGCGTCGAAGTAGGCCACCCGCACGGCCGTGCGTTCCCGCTCCTCGAGCAGTGAGCGCCGGGTCAGGTCGTAGGTGAACAGCGCCATCACGGCGGCGAGCGACAGCGCGCCGACGGCGAAGCCGGCGGTCACCCGGGCGCGCAGTCCGAGCCGGGTCATCGTTGCAGCTTGTAGCCGAGGCCGCGCAGGGTCACCAGGTGGCGGGGGTTGCCCGGGTCCTGTTCGATCTTCTGCCGGAGCCGGCCGACGTGCACGTCGACCAGCCGCTCGTCGCCGGTCTCGTAGCCCCAGACCCGGCGCAGCAACTGCTGGCGGGAGAGCACCCGGCCGGCGTGGTCGGCCAGCTCGCACAGCAGCCGGAACTCGGTGCGGGTGACCGGGACCGGCTGGCCGGCCCGGCGGACCTCGCCGGCCTCCTCGCTGATCTCCAGGTCGCCGAAGGTCTGGGCGCTGACCGGGGCGGCGGGGGCCCGGCCGCGGCGGCGCAGGGCCCGCAGCCGGGCGGAGAGCTCCTTGACCGCCACCGGCTTGACCAGGTAGTCGTCCGCGCCGGCCTCCAGCGCGGCGACGATGTCGGAGGTGTCGTCGCGGGCGCTGACGACCACGATCGGCACGTCGTCGTCGCGGCGCAGCTGCCGGATGCACTCGTACCCGTCGACGCCGGGCAGCATCAGGTCGACCAGCACGTTGTCGGCGGGGGTCTCCCGCTGCCGTCGCAGTCCCTCCTCGGCGGTCGCCGCGCCGTGGGCGGTCCAGCCCTCCTCCTCCAGGGCCAGCAGCAGCGCGAGCCGGATCCGGTCGTCGTCCTCGATCACCAGTACGGCCGTCATGCTGCCCATCCTCCCCGGCCCGGGTCCGAGCTCCCAACTCCGCCGGGCGCTCGCGGGTTTTGTCACACAACCGTCATCCGACCGCCGGACGCCCGCCACGCTGCTCGCGCACGGTGGGAAACAGGGCACGCCGACCGGAAGGAGCCGACGCGATGACCGGACCGCGACCGCCCGTCGTGTCACCCGACCACCGGCTCCCCGCCGCGTCCGGGCCGGGTCCGCGCGGAGGCCGGGTGTGACCGGGGCGGCGCTGGTCAGCGCGCTGCTGGTGGGGCTCGCCATGGGGACGGTGGGGCGACTCGTCGTGCCCCGACGCCGGGCGGTGCCGGTCTGGCTGACCGTCGCCGCCGGGGTCGCGGCGGCGCTGCTGGGCACGATCGTGGCCCGCCTCGACGGCGTGGACGTGCGGGATTCCGGGGGGCGGCTGCTGGTCCAGGCGGGCGCCGCCGGGGTGGCGGTGCTCCTCGCGGTGCGTGCCGCGGCCGGCCGGCGGCCGGGCGACCCGGCCGGCTCGGGACAGCGGCCGGCGGATCCCGCCGTCCGGTAGGAACCGGGCCGGGCCGGCGCCCGTCCAACGGGCGCGGCAGCTGCGCCGGTGGACCGTCGAGCGGTCCGCCGGTGAACGAGAGGAGAGGTCATGACGGTCGTACCGGCCGATCACCGGATGACGTTGATCTGCGACGGCTGCGGCGACACCGTCACCGGCACGGCGTGCGTCCTGCCCGACGCGGAGGTGGTCTGGACGCTGGTGTTCGACAACGGCTGGGCCGGTTCCCCGTTCGCCTCCGGGCCGCACCACTGCCCGCGTTGCGAGATCGACTCTCCGGCGCGTGTCGGCGGGCGGCGTACCGTCGACGACCCGCTCGGCCTCGGCGCGCCGGAGGACGGCGACGACGGGCGGGAGCCGGCGACGACGGATCCCGCCGACGGCGTACGACGGGCCCTGGCCCGCACGGTCGACCTGGGTGACCGGCTGCTGGTGGACCTCAGCGACGTCGAGGTGATCGACCCCGCGGGTCTGGGGCTGCTGGTCCGGGCCCACCAGGACGCGCGGGCCCGGTCGGCGGCGTTGTGCCTGGTGGCGCCGTCGAGGTTCGTGCTGACCGTGCTGCACACGATGCGCCTCGACGGCGTCTTCCCGATCTTCCCCAGCCGCGCCGCCGCGGCGGGTGACGGCGGTCAGCGGGCGACGGCGGTCAGCGGGTGACGGTCACCTCGACCGGGCCGACGCGCAGGACGCCGTCGGTCAGCGGCGCGCAGCGGATGCCGCCCCGGCCGCGCAGCGCCTTCCAGGCGCCCGGCCCGATGGTCGTGTCCATCCAGGCGCAGGGTGGGGCGGGGCGGTGCACCCGCAGGCTGACCGGGCCGTCGCCGGAGTCGAGGGTGAGCACCGCGCCGACCAGGTCGTCGACGGCGATGCCGCTGGTCAGGATGTTGCGCCGGGCCTGGAGCAGGCCGGCGCCGGCCGGCAGGGACTCCTCGGCGATCAGCGTGACGGCGGCCTCCCGGTGGGCCGGCCGGCCGAAGTAGCGGTCGCCGACGATGCCCAGGCCGGCCCGGATCGTCACCCGGTCGACCAGCTCACCGGTCGGGGCCGGGGCCGGTCCGTCGGCGGGCCGGCCCACGTACCGGTGCACGGGCGAGGCCAGCAGGGCGACGATGTGCGGCACGGCGGTCGATCCTACGGCCGTCCCCGACCCGACCGGCAGTACACGTCGCCGGAGTTGGCCCGGTGCGGCAGGGCCCACAGGTAGGCGGCCAGCCGGTCGGGGGGCACCCAGTCGGGGAAGGCCAGGGACCGGCTGTCCCCGAGCGCGACGTTGAAGGCGTCGAAGCCCAGTTCCCGGAGCCGGTCCAGGCAGCGGTACGCGACCGGCCGGGCGATGGTGGTGAACTCGAAGGAGAGCACGGGTGGTGGCCGGCTCAGCCCGGCCAGCACGGCGTCCTCGAAGCCCTCCACGTCGATCTTGACGAACGCCGGCACGCCGTACGCGTCGACCAGCGCGTCGAGGGTGACGACCTCGACCTCGACCTGGGCGTCCCAGCGTTCGTGCCGCCAGCCGTCGGCGCCCTCGGCCGCTTGGCGGAAGTCGGGCGCGGCGGTGGAGACGGTGGGGTTGGCGGTGTTGACCGCGAGCGGGATCCGGCCGGCGGTCGCGCCGCAGGCGGCCTCGACCAGGGTGACCCGGGGGTCGTCGGCGTAGAGGGTGCGCAACGCTCGGGAGCAGGCCGGCTGTGGCTCCACCGCCACCACCCGGGCGCCGAGGCGGCGGAAGCAGCCGATGTGGTCGCCGACGTGCGCGCCGACGTCGAAGGCCAGGTCCCCCGCGGTGAGGAAGCGGGCGTAGAAGGCGTCCAGGCCGGCGTCCCGGGCCGGGTCGCCGTAGTAGAAGTCCAGTGAGCGGCGCAGGGACGAGGTGGCCGGGTCCTGTTTGAGCGCCTCGATCGCGACCGTCCGGGCGTCCATGGGACGACCGTAGCCCAGCCGGGGCCGGCCGATCCGGCGTTCGCGCCCCTTCCGCGCGTGCAAAAGCTGCGCGATCGATGCGCGGAGATGCTCTGTGCGGTTGAAGTTCGAGCAAGATCGTGCAACAGTGCTCGCAGGACCTGTTCCGTGGGCGGGGCCCCGACCCGGGCCGCCGCCGCGGACGTGAGCACGCGGGAGAGTCGTGGTGGCAGAAGCCGGCCAGGGGATGGCGACCGACATCGGCGAGCAGCCGACGACCTATCAACGGATCCTCGACGGCGCGGCCGCCGTGCGGGAGGTGGCCCGCGAGGTGGCCCGCCGCGACGTGCGGCACGTGGTGCTGGTCGCCCGGGGCACCTCCGACCACGCCGCCCTGTACGGGTCGTACCTCAGCCAGATCCGGCTGGGCCGCCCGGCCGGGCTCGCCTCACCCAGCGTGGTGTCGCTCTACGGCGCCCACCCGGACGTGTCCCAGGCGCTGGTGATCGGGGTGTCGCAGAGCGGCCGCTCCCCCGACCTGGTCGAGGTCCTCGACAGCGCCCGCCGGTCCGGGGCCACCACCCTGGCCCTGACCAACGCGCCCGACTCGGAGCTGGCCCGGGTCGCCGAGCTGCACGTCGACATCCTCGCCGGCCCGGAGCGGGCGGTGGCGGCCACCAAGACGTACACCGCCGAGCTGCTGTCGCTGCTGCTGGTCGTCGAGGGCATCCGCACCGGCACGGGTGCGCCGGAGCCGGCGGTCGCCCGGGAGCTGGACCGGCTCCCGGAGCTGGCCGCGCAGGCCCTGGCCGGGCGGGACCACGAGGACGTGGCGGCCCGCCTGCGCTACGCCACCCAGCTGGTCGTGACCGGCCGCGGCTACGCGTACGCGACGGCCCGGGAGGCCAGCCACAAGATCATCGAGACGTCGTACCTGTCCGCGCTCGCGTACTCGGGGGCGGACCTGCTGCACGGCCCGGTGGCCGTGGCGGACCGGGAGATGCCGGTGCTGACCATCGTCGGCGACGGTCCGGGCGGGGCGGCGATGAACGAGGTCATCGAGCGGCTGCGCACCATGCACGCCGACGTGATCACGGTCGGTCCGGGCCGGGCGGCGGGCGAGCAGGCGCACATCGGCGTGCCGGCGGTCGACGAGCGCTACTCGCCGCTGCTGGACATCCTCCCGCTGCAACGACTGGCGCTGACCCTCGCGCTGGCCCGGGGCGAGGATCCGGACAGCCCGCGCGGCATCACCAAGGTCACCCACACCCGCTGACGCGGCGGAGCGCCGGGCAGGTCCAGCGGACCCACCCGGCGCTCCGGTGCGCGCATCAGCGGGCGAGCAGGGCGCCCGCCACCTCGCCGACCGAGCCGACCAGGACCTTCTCCACCGGAACCTGCTCCAGCATGGCCGGGTCGAAGGTGGCCTCGGTCTCGGTCACCGCGGCGTCGATCTCCGCGAGCCGGGTCCCGCTGGTCTGCAGCGCGTTGGTCAGCGCGGCGGCGCTCGCCGCCGGGACCAGCGCCACGTGCAGCAGGGTCAGGCCCGACACGTGCGCGCCGACCTGCTCCGGCACCATCAGCACCAGCCGGTCGTCGGTCCGGCCGCGCACCAGCTGGATCATCCGGGCGTCGACGGCGTACCGCTTGGAACCGGTCAGCCGGGTGCCGTTGTCGGCCCGGCTGGGGGTGTCGGCCACCTCGCCGGACTTCGCCAGCACCCGGATGGCGCTCTCGTCGCCGGCCCGGTCGACCCGGTAGCGCACCGCGCCGGTCACCTCGCCGACCAGCGGCGCGTGGGCGCGCAGCGCCAGCAGCACCGGGTAGGTGAGCAGGTTGACGTCGCTGCCCGCGGCGACCAGCGCCTGGGTGAGCGGGTTCTCCAGCAGGTCGTTGTCGTCGCGGGAGGTCCCCACGGTGACCGTCTTGGCCTGGTGCTTGACCGAGTCGATCGAGCGGGTCAGCTCCTCCACCGACGCGGTGAGCTGGTCGCGGACGTAGTCCAGCGGCTCCCCCAGCTCGTCGGCGCGCATCGGCAGGCCGGCGTTGAGGCCGCGCAGCGACAGCAGCACGTTGGCCAGGCTGAGGGTGGCCTCCGGGGAGAGCACGCCCCGGGTGCGGCCGGTGGCGACCTCGGCGAGGAACTCCTCGACCGGCTCGGCCAGCTCGGCCACGTCGGTGAAGTGCGCCGCGCCCTGGTCGACCCGCTCCTCCAGCAGGGTCAGCGCCTGCCGCAGCGGCAGGGCCAGCTCGTCGATCGCCCGCGCCGAGTGGTACGAGATCAGGTGGCCCACGGCGGTGCTGAGCAGCCAGGCCAGCGCCGGGTGCGCGCGCGGCACCCGGATCACGTGCTGCGCCGCCCAGGCGATGTCGACGCCCTCGTCGGCGATGACCACCGGCGCGTTCTTGTGGGCCGCGTAGATCTCGATCTCCTTGGCCATGTCCCGCACCTGCTGCGGCGGGGTGCCCGCCGCACAGACGATGATCATGGCCTCGGCGGAGAGGTCGATGTGCTTCTTGTCCTCCAGCGCGTCGGTGGAGACGGTCCGGTAGCACAGCTCGGAGAGCTTGATCCGGACCTCGGCGGCGGCGACCCGGTTCGGGCCGGAGCCGACCACCGCCCACGACGGGTACGCGGCCATCTCCCGGGAGGCGGCGGCGACCTCGTCGGTCAGCCCCTGCACGGCGGTCAGGTGGGCCGGCATCTCCAGCAGGCCGACCAGCAGGTCGTTCTCGATCTCCGGGCGCAGCTTGCCCCAGGCGCGGGCGATCTGCAGGCCGAGCAGGACACCGGTGGCGACCTGCGAGTAGAACGCCTTGGTCGAGGCGACGGCCATCTCGACGTCCCGGCCGTCGGAGGTGTAGAGCACGCCGTGGGTCTTGTGGGCCAGGTCGCTGTCGCGGCGGTTCACGATCGCCACGGCGGCGGCACCCCGCTTGACCACCAGGTCGACGGCCCGGTTGGTGTCGGTGGTGGTGCCCGACTGGCTGACCGCGATGAGCAGGATGCCGCTCATGTCCTGCGGCAGGTCGGTGGCGGACAGCTCGGTGGCCGGGACGGCCCGGACGGCCAGGCCCGGCAGGTGCGGCCGGATGACCTCGGCGATGCCCTGGCAGGCGACGGCGGCGGTGCCCTGGCCGACCAGGACCACCTCGCGGAACCGGCCCCGGGCGATGTCCTCGCGGATGGCGGCCGGCAGGCCGCTCTCGCCGACGGAGACCTGGAGCAGGCCGTCGACCTCGGCGATCCGGCCGCGCAGGCTGCGCCGGAACGAACGGGGAGCGCCGGCGATCTCCTTGACCAGGTAGTGGTCGAAGTCGCCGCGGGCCACGTCCCGGGTGGTGATCTCGGCGGTCTGCACCCGCTCCGGGGCGGCCACGCCGGCGGAGGTCACCTCGGTGATGCCCTCCAGGGTGCCGGCGTTGTCGCCGTCGAGCACCACGACGACGCCGCCGTCGGTGGCGGAGCCGTCGACCCGCAGGTAGCGGTCGGTCAGGGCGACCAGGCCGTACACCTCGCTGGCGACGATGTAGCACCAGTCGGCCAGGCCGACGTAGAGGCCCTGGCCGCTGCCCTTCTGGGCGAGGGTGAGGTGGCCGGCGTCGTCCTGCACGCCGATCGCCATCGAGCCGTGGAACTGGGCCACGCAGGAGGTCAGCGCCTCGCCCGGGTCCATGGTGCGGCGCAGCGCCGCGGAGTACATCACCGGGATCAGCTTGGCGTCGGTGGTGATCTCGTCGGTGACGATGCCGTTGTTGCGGCGCAGCTCGACGTGGTTGTCGATGTCGCCGTTGAGCACCGCCGCCGAGTAGGGCAGCTCGGTGTCCCCGGCGACGCTGTTGACCGGGTGCGCGTTGGCCTCGCTGATCCGCCCGACGCTGGCCCAGCGGGAGTGGGCCAGCACGGAGATCCGGGCACTGGGCAGGCGCAGCGCGGTGGCCAGCCGCTCGTCGGCGACGATCGAGGCGCGCAGGTGGGCCACGTTGTCGCCGAGGGAGCCGAGGATGGCGGCGCGCTTGTAGACGAAGACGACCCCGTCGCCGACCATCTCCACCGCGCCGGAGCGGAACTTCGGGTCGGAGGCCGGGGCCAGGGTGTCCATGGTCTTGCGGTCGGCGTCGTCGAGGCCGACCCAGAGCTGCACGCCGGCGGAGTCGCGGCCGCGGACCTCCAGCCGGTCGATGGCGTCGAGGACGGAGTCCACGCTCAGGTAGGACACGGCCAGCTTCGCGTCGGCGTTGTCGCCGAAGCCCAGCTCACGCATCCGGCGGGCGGCGGCGAGCCGGTCGTTGCGCAGCATCCAGAGCAGGTCGCGAACCACGACGGCCTGCGCCTGGGCCGCCTCGACCTCCTCCGGGGAGCCCTGCGCCCCACCGTCGAGCACGGCGTCCCAGCCGTCCAGCCAGCGCTGGGTCCGGTCCAGGGCGGCGATCGCCTCGCCCTGCAGGCCCGGGTCGGCGGCGAGCAGACCGAGGGTGGCCGGCGCGGAGAGCAGGGCCAGGGCCTTCTCGGCGCGCCGGTGCGCGTCGGTGAGCAGTTCGGACGCGCCGGCCACGGTGACCGTCCCCACCGCCTCCGGGGAGGCCAGGTCCCACGTCAGGCTGCCGAGGACGTGGTCGGCCGCCACCGCCTCACCTAGGCGGTCGTACCGGGGCAGCAGGGCAACAATGCCACACATCGTGGGCGTCTCCTCAAACCGTCGACTCGGGTCCCGGGCCACTATAGTGCGCAACACTGCTGCGCAAAAAGCACCGAATCACACACGAGCTGTGCGCCGTTCACTCGTCATGTTCCATGCGTCCGTACCCGAATCGGCCCCCGTGGAATCAACGCCGCTGCAGCCGCCCCCGGGCCACCAGCTCGACGGTCAGCACCACCGCGACCGACTCCACGGCCAGCAGGCCCACCAGCACGAAGAGCTGGGTGATCCCGGCGGCCACCGGACTCGCCCCGCCCAGCAGCACACCCACGTAGGCGCCGGGCAGCGTCACCAGCCCCACGGTGCGGGTCTGGTCCAGCGCCGGGATCAGCGCCTGGGCCGCCGCCGGGCGGCAGACCAGCAGCGCCGCGTCCCGGGGCAGCAGGCCGAGCGCGAGCGCCGCCTCCACCTCACCCCAGCGACCGGTCAGCTCGTCCAAGGCGCGGCGCCCGGCCAGCGACGTGGCGGTCATCGCCCCACCGATGAGGATGCCCGCCACCGGCACGACGGCGATCCCGCGCAGCGGCAGCAGGCCCGCCAGCAGCAGCCCCACCACCACCGGCAGGCTGCCCGCCGCGATCGGCACGGCCGCCCACCAGCCGTGCCGGCCACGGGTGATCCGGCGGGCCGAGGTGCCGGAGGCGACCGCGCACATCACCGCCACGAACGCGGCCGTGGCCCACAGCGAGGTCACGATGGCGGTGATCAGCAGGGAGACGGCCGCGAGCTGGACGGCGGCGCGGGCGACGGCGACGGCGATCTGCCGGCCGTGACCGAGCCGGCCCACCGCGGCCACGGCCGCCGCGACCATGGTCAGCAGGACCAGGGCGTACGCGAGGCGGGGCCCGGTCACCAGCATCGTCGACGACATCGGGCCAGTGTCGCGCAGCCGCAGGTCCTGGAGGGGCGCGCGCCCACAACCCAGGCCCGATCTGCCGGTGCGCGCGAAGCGCGACGGATCGGCCGCTGGAGGCACCCTTCACTGACAGGGCCCGCCGGACCACCGGGTTGACAGCTCGCCCGCTCGGGTTGACGGGGAGCGCCCAGAACTACGAACGACTGGTCGAGGCCACCCGGCGCCGACAAGAGGCCCACCAACGGCCAGTGGTCACAGGTACAGGGCGGATGGATCCGAGACCATATGATGTGCGTTCGCCGACGGTCCGGGGCTCGGACATCGGCCACACACGTAGCGCGGGGTGGAGGAGATCCGATGGATTCCAAGACGCTTTCGCTCAGCAGGATCCTGACCAACGAGGTCCGCTACACCGTGCCGCTGTTCCAACGGAAGTACGTCTGGAACGAGCAGGAAAACTGGTGGCCGTTGTGGACCGACGTCGTGGAGACGACGTGCCGGCTGATGACGGATCAGGAACGGGGCGTCGACAGCACCCGGCCCCACTTTCTGGGCGCCGTCGTGCACGAGGGGCTTCTCTCCAAGACGGGGCAGTTGCCGGAACAACGCATCATCGATGGTCAGCAGCGGATGACGACGTTGCAGCTGCTGCTCGCTGCCACCCGCGTGGCAGCCACCGACTGCGGTCTCAGCAAGTCTGCGAGCAGGATCGGACGCCTGATCGAGAACCCGCACGACTCGGTGAAGGAGGCCCACGACCGGTACAAGGTCTGGCCCACGAACGCCGATCGGGAGTCGTTTCAACGAGCCATGAACGACGACCCCGACGATTCCCTGCTCGGTAGCGCATACCGCTTCTTCCGCGAGAGGGTGATCGGTTTCGTCAACACGGCCGACGGGGGTTCCGGGTGGGATCCGGGCGACGAGGACGACTGGGCGGGCCCATCGATCAGCACCGAGGCCGAGTCCGCCTCCACCGACGATCGCCTGGCCGCGCTGATCGAGACGTTACGGGATCTGATCCGCATCGTCGTCATCGAGCTGGACCCGGCCGAGGACGACGCTCAGGTCATCTTCGAGACCCTCAACGCCCATGGCACGGCCCTCCTCCCGTCGGACCTGGTCAAGAACCACATGTTCAACCGGGCTCAAGTAGCCGGGCTCTCGGTAGACGCTCTTCACGGAAAGTACTGGGCGGCTCTTGAGGACGACTGGTACTCCAAGGAGGACTCCGTAGGACGGACGCGCCGTCAGCGTCTCGATCTTGCGATCGGCTTCTGGGCCGCGTCGGCGAGCCCTCGCGGTGCGGATGTCGCACAGGCTCACCTGTTCTCCACGGTCCAGGAGATCGCCCGGGCCCGGTCCGGCCCGATGTCGAGGCCGGACCCGGAGGGGGTGAATCGGCTGTTCGCCGAGATAGCCCACCATGTCACCACCTGGCGGAGGCTCCGCAGTGCCTCGTACGGCACCGCCGAGGGCCGCTTCATGTCCAGGCTCCACGATCTCAACACCACCACGCCCATGCCCCTGGTGTTGTGGATGGCGGCTCAGGTCGACGGTCAGGTTCCCCGCGCCGAGTTCGAGCGGGCGCTGGTGTCCGTCGAGTCCTACCTCATCCGGCGCGCGGCCTGCGGCCTCACGGCCAAGAACTACAACCGGGTCTTCGCGGCCGTGCTGGCACGCGCCAAGAAGACTGACCCGGCGGCTGTGGGCGAAGCTGTTACCAGCTCCCTCGCCGACCTGACCGACGACTCGTCCAGGTGGCCGGAGGACTGGGAGTTCGAGTCGGCCCTGACTGAGGAGCCGCAGTACCGACGCCTGCTGCGCGCTTCCCGCGTTCGGATGGTCCTGGAGGCTCTGGAGTCGGCGATGCTAGGCCCGGACGTGGAGCAGTTGGCCCCGCCGGGGGCGTGCCTCAGCGAGGACGAGGCACCCGACGGAGCCGGCCGCACCCGGGCGGGGAAGGCGTTCACCGTCGAACACGTGCTGCCCCGGGCCTGGGAGACGCACTGGCCCGTCCCGCCCGGTCTCTCCGATCACGATCGCGCGCGGGAAACGCAGCGACGTAACGACGACCTCGACCGCCTGGGCAATCTCACGCTGGTCACCGGCGCGAAGAACTCCCAGATGAGCAACAGCGCCTGGCCGACGAAGCGCAACTACCTCCGGACCAAATCCCTGTTGATGCTCACCCAGAGCACGATCCTCGCCCTGCCCCGTGGACCTGAGGAGGCCCGCAGCCACGACGCCAACGCTCAGGCCGCCGACGAGCTCTTCGCCGACCTCTGGGCCACCGATCCCCACATGGCGATAACCCTCCGAGGCGCCTGCCTGGCACAGTGGGCCCTCAAGGTTTGGCCTCGTCCCTGACATGCCGCCGGGCGGCGGCGAGGGAGCGCAGCCGGAGGTCAGTAGCTGTACGTGGGCTTGAACGTGAACCCGTGGTGATCGACGACGCCTCGGTCCTTGATCGTCGCAGCATCACTCTCGGTCACCTGCTCCCATCTCTGGGCGCCCAGGAACTTCATCTGGTTCTGCTGCCGGGCGCCGAGCACGTTGATAAGGAGCGCCTCGACCTCGCGGATGACCGTGTCGCCTGTGCTGGGAACCGGGCGATCCCGCTGGCTCACCACCTTCCACCCGTCAAGCTCACCTTCCACCACATCGTCGAAGGAGAACCAACAGAAGCGGGACCATGTCCCCGCCAGGTGATCCGACAGATGATCCTTGAGCCGTCCACCGAGTCCCCCTCTTCCCCGTGCCAGGCCCACATACGCGGGGCCGTAGTGGTCGAAAAGGATGTAGACGCCACGGGCACGCCTGAAGTCGCACAGCCGGATGCTTCCCGCGTTGCGGTTCTGGCGTCCGAGCAACTGCCAGGCACTCGGTCCCGACCCCGGGCTCCAGGAGATCTCGTCCGCCTCCCAGAACATCCCGTAGGCACCGAAGAGGTGACCACCAGGCGTCGACATTGGACGATTATCGCACCTCCGAAGCATCGGCACTTTGACCGGCCGGGCACCGTCCAGCGCATCGGCACCTGGCTCAACGGCGCAGGCGGCGAGTGCAGGGGCCGTCGTGGTCGGCGGCCAGGAGGCAGCGCCGGCCGCCGGGCATCAGCAGGTCGCAGAAGACCCGATGGCGTACGTTCTGGTCGTCCTCGGCGGAGACGGTGGTCTCCCCCGGGTCGGTCTGCGGCAGGAGCACCGTCCAGCGGGCGACCACCCGGGCCAGGCGCTGCGCGGCGGTCAGGTCGGTGGCGGCGACCGGCAGGTGAATGACGTACCGCCCGGTCACCGCGCGTTCCCGCGGTCGAGCAGGGCGAGCTTCGCGACGGCGACCTCGCGGCGGCTGGCGGCCAGGGCGGTGTGGACGGCGGCGAAGTCGACGGCCACGCGGTCGAGGAACGCGTACACCTCGGCGGGGTCGAGGCCGCGGCGGCCGAACCCGGCGGGCTTGAAGCGGTGCTCGCCCACCTGCCAGGGCAGCAAACTGATGCGGTCGCTCATGGCCAACCTGCCTCTCGTCGTGGGGTGGAAGGCGGGTCCGCCCGCCCGCCGCGCACGGGCGGACCCACCCGGCACCTGCCACCGCAGCCTTCGATCGGCGGTACGGCACCAGGGCTTCTGGTGGTCAGCTTGTGACACTCCGCAGTGTTCCTGCAACGTTCCACGGCGATATTTCTTCCAGATTCATTGACTTTCTTTACTGCAACCTGTAGGTGTTGCAGAAGCGAGTCACGCAGTGTTGCGCCGTGGAATCAGGGAGTGTTCGGATGGCCGACGACCTCGGATCGACCGTGCCGCGGCGGCAGCTCGGGCGGCTGCTGCGGCAGTACCGGACCGAGGCGGGGGTGACCCTGGACGCCGCCGCCGAGGCGCTCGAATACAGCCGACAGAAGATCTGGCGCATCGAGTGCGGGATGGGCGCGGTGCGGATGCTCGACGTCAAGGCGATGTGCGAGCTGTACGGGGTCTCGGGCGAGATGACCGAGGCGATGCGAGGGCTCGCGGCCGAGACGAAGTCGAAGGGGTGGTGGCACGCGTACGGGGACGCGGTGCCGAGCTGGTTCGAGCTGTACGTGGGGTTGGAGTCGGCCGCCGCCCACCTGCGCCGCTACGACGAGTCGCTCATCCCGGGACTACTCCAAACCCGGGAGTACGCGCTGGGGCTCTATCACCCGAGCAGTCGCCTCAGTGTTGAGGAGCGGGAGCGGGCCGTTGAGGTGCGCATGCAGCGACAAGGGCTGCTGACTCGACTCCTGCCGCGACCGCCACGGCTGGACGCTGTGCTCTCGGAGGCTGTGCTCCGTCGAGCAGTTGGCGGGCCGCGGGTGATGACCGGTCAGTTCAGTCGACTCCTGGAAGTAGCAGAGTTGCCGAACGTGTCGGTGCGCGTGGTACCGCTTGCGGCCGGACCGCACCCCGGCGCGGTGGCAGGCTCCTTCGTCATCCTCGACTTTCCTGCCACCAACAAGGGACGCACTGCACCCGAACCATCCATCGTCTACAGCGAGTCGCTGACCGGGGCGCTCTATCTAGACAAGCCGGATGAGCTGGCTGCCTACGAGAACACGTGGAGAGGCGTAGAGACCCTCGCGTTGAGTGAGGCAGAATCGAAGGACATGATCAAGCGGATCGCCCGGGAGATGCGGCATGACTGACCTGACCGGCGCCGTCTGGCGCAAGAGCACCCGCAGCGGCGACAACGGCGGCGACTGCGTCGAGGTCGCCACCAATCTCCCCGACATCGTCGCCGTACGCGACTCGAAGGACGCCAGCGGACCGTCACTCGCCGTCGCCGCTGAGTCGTGGATCACCTTCGTCGCGACCCTCAAGCACCCGATCGCGCGATGACGTCCGCGCCAGCCGCTCCTGCCTTCATGGCACCAGCCGAACGCTGCGAGATGCTCGTCGAGGCTCGCGAGATACCGGGCCGAGGTTCCGGACCACTACGACGAGCCCCTTCGAGAGGTCGCCGAACGTATCGACCAAACCGGCAGCTTGGGTAAGTCCGACATCGGTGCTCTCTACCTCTGGAAACGCATCCCTCGCGGACCCTGGTGCCTTGAGCTGCTTCGGATGCCGAAGGCCAAGGTCCGAGCCATCACGTCCGCCACCGTCCAGGCCGCCCGCTTGATCGAGATGCCGGTACCTGAAGCCGCTGCTGCTGCACGTAGCACCCTTTATCCGCTTCCTGGCACGAAGACAGGTGACGCCCTGCCATCGGCGCTGATACTGGCGTCCGCACCCAAACGAATGGCGGTGTATGACATCCGCGCACACAAGGGGCTTGCCAGAGTGTGCTTGCCACTACGTAACGGCCACGGCCGGTACCGGCGATACATGGAATTGGTCGAGACGTGCCGTGCCGAGTTGTTGGCGCACGGCGCCGGGGTCCATACGGCACGGCAGGTGGACCTTGCTCTCTATTGGCTCGGTGGCCACCCGGCACACCCTGGACCACGTTGACGTCTAAGGGCAGCCCTCGTGGTCAACTCACCACGACAAGGCCCGGAAACCGTCGAAATGCCGGCGATTCAATGTCGGCGGGAACCGGCAAGAGCGCTCGGCGGCTGCCGAGGGTCGGTCCGGCCGGACGAGCCCCGGTGACGAGCTGCCCGGTTCCCCTCATCGCCGTTTGCCGAGGGTGGGCAGACCCGCCGCCAATGATCGCACCGACGCTGACCGGTCGCCGTCACGACACAGGTCGCACCTACGGGAGGCTGGATCGGTCCCCCTCCGACGAAACGTGCTGCCACAACGCGCGCACCTCACGGTGGCCCACTCCGCGTGACACCGGGAACAACGGGGCGCACCTGACTTCCGGGTCAGGCCGCCATCGCGTCCGCTGACACCGCAGCCGGCGCAGTGCGCCGCGAGCAGTGACTCGACCCGCTCCTGGGACCTGATCGCCTTCAATTCGCGCTGTCGCTTCTGTCGCTCGCCCGCATCCTGCTTGGCCCTCACGCGTCCGCGTTGCACTGAAAGGAGCCGATGCATCTGTTGCCGGACCTTCGGGTCGGAACAGCTCTTCGCGACGCGTGAACCTTGCCTCAGCAGGTCGTGTGCACCCCGAGCGTCACCGGCGCTGATCGCCCGGTCCACGGCGAGCAGGATCGAGACCAGACGATCTTCGGGAGCAACCGTCGAGCCCGGCCTGCTGGCGCGTTCGACGCCCGCCGGCACCTCTCGCCCTGCTTTCCTGCCGTTGATCGTCACCGCACTGTCCCCCGGGCCGAAGCTTCGTCTACCGGTCGTCGTCGTCCAGCCGTCGGAGGTGGTCCAGTAGCGCCTCCACCTCCGCGGCAATTGCAGACTCGGAACCATACGCTCGGTGGGCATCGTGCAGGAGGTCATCGAGTTGGCGTCGCGCCTCGGTCACGTCGCCCACGCCCGCCGCCAGCATGGCGACCTGCTGCCGCAGCGGGAACAGGGTCGGTGAGCCTGGGGCCATCTCCCGCTGCTCCTCGGCGAGCAACGCTCGCAGCTCGACCAGCGCCGACGTCCCTTCGCCCAGCTCCGCCTGACACACGGCCGCCTGCTGCCGGCATTGCCAGATCAGCTCCTGGTCCGGCACCGGCCGCGCGGCCAGGTCGGGGACCAGGCGCTGAAACTCCGGTAGCGCCTGCCGGAACGCCCCGGCGAGGACGTACAGGTTGGCCAGGTTCAGCCGCAACTCCAACACCTTCGGCTGCTTGGCGGCATGCCCCTTGCGCAGCGGTCGGAGTGCCGCCTCCAACAACTCGGCCGCCTGGGTGAACCGCTCCGCCTCGGCCAGCTCCCAGGCTCGTTCCTCCACTTCGTCCAGCTCGTCGGCGGATGGCGCGACGACTTCCGGCGCGATCCGCGGCTGCACGATGTCGACGCGGGTGGGCAGCAGCGGCGCCCGCGGCGGCAGCGGCCCGAAGGGATAGCGATAGGGCATCGTGCGCGTTCTCCCGCTCGCCCTCAGGGATGGTGAGCTGACGGAGGAACTTGATGGCGACCGGCCGGTCCAGTTTCTCGTCGAAGCCGGCCCAGACCTCCCCCATGCCGCCGTGCCCGAGCGGGTACGTCAGCTCGTACCGGTCGGCTACCCGCTCCTGCGCCTGCATCGCCTCTCCCCGTTCTCAGCCCCGGAATTGATGGATGACCCGTCAGACCCGCTCGCCTGCCAGCTCGGCCAACTCCCGGTACGCCGCCCGGACCGCCTCGGAGGCATCTGCTTCCTGCGCCGCGTTCTCGGTAGCGATGGCCGCAAGTTCAAGAGCGATCCGGAGGCGCTGCAGCTCAGCTTCGGTCTGGTGCCACAGCTTGCTCGCGCTCTCCCGCTGTTCGGCGAGTATCCGAGCGACATGGGTGTCCGGCGGGCGCGCTCCGGGCCTGTCCTGCCAGCCGGCGATCCCGGGACGAAGCTGCTGCCGATGGCTGAGAACCTCGGCGGCCTCCCACAACGCCTGCGCCAGCAGGCGGCCCCCCTCCGCCGGGTCGATGATCTCATCCACGGCGGGAAGGGCACGGCCCGCCCGCTCGGCCAATGTCTCCAAGGCGGAGAAGTCCTTCTGCTCCTCCTCCTTGTGCAGCAGGTGGTGAAGCGCGGGGAACTCCGCTCGATCCGGCGCGATCAACTCCGGAACGGGTGCCGACGACGGCGTCGCCGCCGCAAGGCAGAGCACCAGCACCAGCGCCGCCACCACGAAGACCGCCAACGGCGGTACGCCGCTGACGAACAGTCCCAGGGCGCCGATCAGAGTCAGCGTGGAGAACACGACGGCGGCCGGAACGTTGTGACCCTTTTGCACGGGCGTAAAGGCGCGAAGGTGCGTGATGCTCCCCCACTCATGCTTCATCGGCCTCTCGGAGAACCGCAGCGGCGCCAGGGCGACCATGGTCTGCGTGTCGTCCTGGGCGATCCAGAGATGGAAGGGGGACTCGGACGGGGACAACCGTCCTCCTCTCGGCGGTATTCAGTTAGGCGATGCCCTTGCGGCGGCGGATCATCTGGTACGCCTGTCGGCGGGCGAACTGGTTGAGCTGCGAGCGCAGCCTCTCGTCGTCGAGGTAACGCTGCATCAGCTTGCCGTTGTCGTCGTGCCTGGACAGGATCGCGTTCTCGATGCGCCCGTCGGAGACGAGTCACGATCTATCGAGGCGGTTGAGGGTTGGCCGACAAGCTGTGACCGTTGGTGATGAGTACGCCGTCGGCAACCAACCCATCGATGAGTAGTTCGAGCCGCCGGGAGATGTCAGGTCCACGCCGCGTCCAGCCGTACAGCTTGGCCACGTGCGCACTCAGCTCCTCTCGCGCCACCCCGCCCGTGTCCCGGACGAGGTTCGCCAAGGCGAGTGAAAGCTCATCGTCGTGGATCTGATCCACGCTGCGGCTGCAGGCGTCAACAGGGCTACGGACTTCGCTGACGACGGCACCCGGCACGCGTACGAAATCCCCGTCACGATCGAGGCCAGCCTGACGGATCGCGGCATCGACGTTGTCCCTGATCCGCGACCCGATCCGGCCAATGCCCCAGCACTCGCGCAACCTCTGATGCATGACCGAAATGTGCACGGGACCTTCGACGGCGGCAACCTCGGCGACACCGACTCTCATGGCATGTGCGCTGCCGCGTTCGCCGGGATCCGCCCAGTAGGGCAAGCGATCGACGACCGCGGTCCGGTACGGCGTCACCCAGGTCGGTTGCAGGTCGAGAGCCGCCGCCTCGACAGTGACTGCGGGACGCTCGATGGCCTCTTCCACGCTGGACAGGAGGCCACGCACCGGGGCGGCGACAGCCTTCCCGATCGCAACCCGCAGCCGCTGTTCCTCGCCCAGCCGGTTGCGGTACCAGGCGGTGCCCCAGATGCGGTGTAGCCGCCACCCGAGGCCGCGCAGGACCTGATCACGCAGCCGGTCCCGGTCCCGGGCGACCTTGGAGGAGTGATACTGGAATCCGTCACACTCGACGCCCAACACATAGACGCCGGGCCGGTCCGGATGGCGCACCCCCATGTCGATTCGGTAACCGGCGGCGCCGACCTGCGGGGTCACCTCGTATCCCCAGGAGCGGATCACGGAGATGACCGACTCCTCGAACGGTGATTCGGCGTCGCCTCCCGTGCTGGTGTCCAGCGCCAGGGCCGCGATGCCGCGTTCGGCGTAGTCCAGGTAGCGACGCAGATGCCGCAGCCCTTCGCTCCCGGCTGCGGCAACGATGTCCGAAGCCCGCACGCTGGTGACGATCTCGTTGCGGAAGCGCGCCCGGGTGATGGCCACGTTCAATCGCCGCCACCCGCCGGCCCGGTTCAGCGGGCCGAAGTTCATCGTCGTCTTGCCCGCCTCGTCCGGGCCATAACCGATCGAGAAGATCATTACGTCGCGCTCGTCGCCCTGTACCGACTCCAGGTTCTTGACGAAGAATCCGTCAAGCCGGTCGTCGGTGAAGAACCGGTCGAGTTCCGGCCAGTCCTGGCGTGCCTGCTCAACGGCATGCTCGATAGCCGCCGCCTGCGCCTCGGAGAAGCTGACCACACCAAGCGTGAGGTGCGGACGGGTGACGAAGTGGTGGATGACCCTCTCCGCAACCTTGGCCGCCTCGGTCGGATTGTCGCGCGACGAGCCACGGCGATAGGTACCGGGGACGTGGAAGAGCTCCACGCCCACGTCCGGCCCAACGTCCTCGGCACCCGGGAAGGTGATAAGACGACCCTTGTAGAACGACGAGTTCGAGAAGGCGATCAGCGCTTCGTGCCGGGACCGGTAATGCCAGCGCAGCGTGAGCGCGCGGAACTCGGCGGATCCCTTCATGAGGTCGAGGACGGACTCGAAGTCGACCCCGTCCTCGGCCTCCTCATCCCATTCGTCGCTGTCGTCGGCGACGCCAGCGGTGAAGAAGCTGGTCGGTGGGAGCTGTTTCTGATCACCGGCCGTGATGAGCGCGTCGCCCCGGTAGATGCAGTTCACGGCATCGGCGGGGGCGACCTGGCTCGCCTCGTCGAAGATTACGACGTCGAATCGCATGTCGGGCGGGAGGTACTGACTGACCGCCAGCGGCGACATCATGAAACATGGCTTGATCGCCTGAGTGACGTGACGCGTGCGTTCCAACAGCAGCCGCACCGGCATGTGCTTCTTCTTCTTGCCGGCTTCGCGGCGAATGACGCCCGACTCGCCCAGGTTGTTGCGCGGTCGCAGGGCGTTGCAGGCGGTGATGATCCGGGATGTCGCCCCCGCGATGAGCGCCCGGTCCAGAGCGCGATACTCGCCCACCAGTGAGTCGCGATCCTCGGCCCGCACGACACGTAGGGCCGCATCCTGGTGCAGGTGATGGTCGGCCCACTCCTGCAGCAGGGCTCGCTCCAGGACCAGCGGCACCTGATCGGCGCCGACGCCCTCGGTGATGCAGAAGTCGATTGCGGTCTCGAGTCCCACAGCGACCAGTTCAGCGCGGGCACCTTGGTACGCGAACCACTCGTCCTGTCCGGCACTGTCGTCGCGCAGGGCCGCGATGAGGTCGCCTGCCTCCGCGTAGTCGTCGAGTTCGGTACCGAGCTCCGCGTGCCTGCTCGGTTCGAAGGCCGCCAGCAGGTCGGCCCGCGCCCCGGCCCACCGCAGTTCGATCTCGCCCAGCTGAGGCGTGGGAACGATATGCTCCAGCGCCCTGGCCTGAGCGAGGGTCAGCGGCTCATCGAAGCCCTTCGTGCTCGCGCGCATTTGTGCGGCCCAGTCCAGTGCCGTGTGCACTGACGGCAGTTCGGTCCGCTCACCTGAATAGAGCGAGCCAAGGTTCGACGAGTAGGCGTGGCCGTTCGCGGCGAGCGCGGTGTAGGCGGCGTCGACCGCCGCGCGTAGCTCAAGCAGGTGGCGGGACTCGGCGACGGTCAACTGCCGGTCCACCGCCTGGCTGACCGCCCCTGCCAGCGCAGCCGCCGAACGCAACGGCGTCAGGTGGGTGTGCAGCCATTCGACCGCCTCCGTGATGGCAAGCAACGCGAGCTCCGGCCGTGCGGCGGGCAGCGGTTCCGGTGCCAGGCGCGACCGCCAGTCCTGCAGCCCCACGCGCGTCTCGTCGGCGACGGTGAGGACGCTGGTGTTGGGGGTCGCATCGACAGCGATGTGGTCGGCCAGCTTTCGCAAGTCGGTGGTGCGTGCCTGGCGGATCGCGGTATCCGCGACCGTCAACGCGTGGTCGATCCGGTCGAAGTCGGTCGATCGGCCGTCGTAGTAGGTGCCTAGGTTCTTTGCGTGCCGAGTTTCTGCCTCGGTGAGGGCGCTCGCGGCCTGCTTCCAGGCGATCGCCAACTGCAGCTGGTCACGCGCCGACTGCCAGTCGACGCCCGCGCAGGTGAGGGTCGCCAGAGTGCGCTTGTCCGCGCGGTAAGCGCCGCCGAGCTTCTTCATGCCTCGGTGGTCGTGCGTGAAGCGGTGCGCCAATCCTTCGACGTCCGCCACGAGTACGGCCTCGGAGTAGTGTGCTGCCGCTGCCTTCTCGGCCTCCAACAGGGCGACGATGGCCTGCCGGAGCGTCTGCGCGGCGCTGGCGGCTGCGGCGTGGCCCTCGGCGGACAGCCACGCACGCTCCGGACGGATGCCGCTGCCGCCGAGACCTGCCACCGTCAGAGTCGCCTCGGCATCGTCGAACGACACGACGGGCGGCAGGCCGAGCATGACAGCCACCCCGGTGAGCGAGCGGCTGGCCGCCTGCAAGGTCTCGGCGTCGCGCGCGAAAGTGTCGGCGAGCACGGTGGCCTGCTCCGACGTAAGTCCTGCGAGGTGCAGTGGCGCGACGGTGAGATCTGCCAGCGCGGAGGCGTCGAGGTCCGGCGTGGTTTCTTTGGTCGGAATGTCGCACCAGGACACGCCCGCGGCACGGCTGGCTGCGTCCTGCCGTTCGGCGAGTTCCCGCAATTCCGCGGCGAGACGATCCGCGGACTCCCTGGCCGAGTCGAGCGTCTCAGCGGTCAGCCACTGCTGCGGCACACCGGCAGGCTGTACCGCGCAGTGCGCGACGATGCGTGCGAGGTCGGCCGCCTGGCACAACCGGCTGACGTCGAACGCGGCGGCCAGCGGCGCATGAGCCGCGGTCACGCCGGCCAACGCGTCGAGCGCTGAAGCGGCTGCGTAGAGACGCGCGTCCAGGGAGCCGGGATGTGTGACACCACGCCAGACGAACGAGCGTCCCTGGGAGGCGGGTCGCCACGCCCTGGCCAACCCCGCGGCGGTGGCCCGAACGGTGCCGAACATCTCGACGGTCAGATCGACCGGCGCGATGCCGCTCATCGGAGCCGCAGGCACGTGGTGCAGGTTGGCGATCATGCCGAGGACGTCGTGCAGTGAGTAGTTGAGCGGCGCCCGCGGCACGTTCATGGCATCGGCGTACGCGTTCAGCTCCTCGCGGCGGCGCCGGGCGTTGTCCAGGTCAATGTCATTCATTCCGCTCGGGGCGACCGGAACGGTCTCCAATGCCTGCCCCAGAGCCGATGCGACCTCTTTCCGCGTCGCCTTGTGGGAGTGCAGCTCCAGCAGGTACGCGCTGAGCCCCACGTCGTGGAGCCGGTTCCGGACCACTTCGAGTGCTGCGGCCTTCTCGGATACGAACAGCACCCGCTTGCCGGCGTGCAACAGTGCGCCGATCATGTTCGCGATGGTCTGCGACTTGCCGGTTCCCGGTGGTCCGTCCATGACGAACGAGCGGCCTGCCAGCGCGGCGGCCACGCTGGCCCGCTGGGAGGAGTCGGCGTCGAGCACCAGCGGAATCCGCTCCGCCGGCATGTCCTGGTCGATCCGTTCGTCGGTCAACTCTTCGAAGAGGAAGCCGGCGCCGCCTGAACCTCGCCCGCCTGTCGCCAGCGCCTGGATCGCCGGATGTCCGGCGACGGACGCCTCGTTGTCGAGCAGGTCGCGGTACATCGCCTCCTTCGCGAACGAGAAGTAGGAGAGCGTGACCTCGTCGTTGACCCGCCAGCCGGCCTGCCCGGCCACGGCGGCCCGCGCTTCGGCCAGGAAGGCGGCATAGGCGACGTCCTCGAGGTCGTCGACGGTCGGCAACGTGACCATGAGCTGGTTGAGCTTGAGAGTCAGCGCCGGGTTGACGACTGGGTCTTCGTCGGCACGCTGCAGCAAGGGCAACTGCCGCGCCCCGGTCGGAACGAGGCGGACCGGGACGAGCAGCAGCGGGCTGGTATACCGCGCCTTGTCACCGTCGGTCCAGGTCAGCGAGCCGAAGGCGAGGTAGAGAATCCACAGACCTCGGTCGAGGAACTCCTGGTTCGACCGACGCATGAGGTTGCGAAGCGCCGAGCTCAGATCACTGAGCGGCTTGTCCGTACGGAGGACATCTACCCGGAAAGCCTTGCCCGGTGCGCCGGAATCAGCTGCAGGGAGGGCGCGGCCCGGTTCGGTCCGTGCGTTCTCGAACTCGTCGCTGCCCTCCTCCACAGGCCGGAACCGAAAGTAGCGGCCGGCGTTCAAACCGGCCAGGACCTCCGTGGCCGCCGGTTCAAGCACCCGGACGGCCCCCGACTTGCTCAGCCGGAAGTTGAGGAGCCGGTTCGTGCCGGAGAGGTTGATGAGACTGTCACGCCATTGATGGATGGTGGCCTGAAGCAGCCGATCCTGCGCCGGAAGGTCTTCGTTCACGCCGGCGTTGCCGCCCATTTCAGATTTCTCCATCCGCGTTAGAGGTCTCAAGTCGGGCTACCGCGCCGTGGGGCAGGCGCCTGTGCAGGGTGTTGAAGGACTCATGTCCCCGCTAAGGAAGCGTCGACCGGCGGACGGTCGGCAGGTCACAAGGGGGATCTCAGAGGCGCTCCGCGCAGTGGTCGCGGCGTGAGCAACTCCGGAGCAGAGTGAGGTCGTCGTTCATGGAGATCAACTCGAATGTAGAGGCGGCACCGCGGCCACGCACTCGGCCGTCCGGCTGGTCTTGAAGCACCGCCTGTCCACGGCCGGGCCTCGGGCGATCCGGCCGTGGGCGCCCGGGCTGACTCAGGCGAGGTAGCGGTTCAGGATGGTGTCGTCGTGGACGACCTCGTGACCCAGCTCGCGCAGCGCCGCCTCGATCGCGTCCTGGTCGTCGAGCGGCAACCAGGTGGCCGGCTCGTAGTCCATGCCGTACACACGGTCCTCCTGACCGAAGGTGGCAAGCAGGCTAGGCGGCGCCAGTTCCGCCGTACGCAACCGCGGATCCGGCCGCCAGTAGACGTCGAGTTCGTCGTACCAGTCGAACGGGACGTCGTCGCCCAGCTCGTCGAAGGGCGGCTCGCCGTCCATGGTCGCCCGCTCGTCGAACGAGGCCTTGACCAGCGGAAGCGCCAGCGGCGACCGACGTACCTCCCCCAATGTCTTCGGCTCGATCACCGCCTTGATGAGCTCGACGTCGCGCAACGCCACTTCGAGGGGAACGACGGCGAGCCAGTCCTGCGGATCTCCCTTGACGAGTCGCTTCGTCTCGGCGCGCTCTTCGAACCTCGAGTGGTCGGTCCGCCCGTAGGTGCCCACGAAGTACTGCACAGTCTCAGCCCTGCCATTCAATCTCGGTGTTCGTGTTGACGATCTTGACCTCGCTGCGCTCGGTGCCCAGCGAGACCTCGTTCATGTCGTGCCGGTCGCCGGTCAGCTCAACAGAGCCGAGGACCCGGCCGCTCTCGGCGCCCGTGAACTGCCCAGATGACCTGCGAAGTGCCGTCATCCGAAAGCGCCGAGACACCGTACGCTGCCTCGATCTCAACGGTGCGTCGCACCCAGAGACCAAGAAACAGCACGGCAGCTTTATAGGCGACCAATTGCTTGATAAGCCCGGTTATCAGCGTCTTTCATTTGACACCTCAGAGCGAACGCCTACAGTAGGGAACCTTGATCATGAAGGAGGTGAAGAGCATGCTTTCCGAGCTCATGTCGTCAGGCGAGATCGCCCAGTTGGCGCAGGTCGAGCGCCCGGTGGTGACGACGTGGCGGCGGCGGTACCCGGACTTCCCCGGTCCGGTGCCCGGCACCAGCGGTCAGCTGCTCTTCCCTGCCGACGCGGTGCTCACCTGGCTACTGGACCGCAAGCTAGGTAACGCTGAACCGGAGATTCTGCGCGCCGAGCGCGCCTTGCACACCCTCACTGGGTATGCCCGGGAGCACGGCGGCCGCCATCTGGTGCTCTCCCTGGGCGCCGCTCTCTGTCTGCGGGAGATGTCCGGCAAGGTCCTGTCGGCTGATCCGATGAAGGCGGCTCGCCGGTTCGACCCGGAGGACGACTTCCTGCTCTCAGACCTGCGGGAGGCGCCTGCCCTACCCGATCTTCCGGGAATGGTCGAGCAGCTGATCGAGGGCGCCTACGAGGCGAACCGGGCGTACCAATTCCTGCTCGGCAACTGCGCTCGCTTCGGCTGGCCGGAGCTGAGTGCCGACGCACTCACCCCCCACCTGGTCACCCTCATCCGCCTGGCCGCCGACGTGCCGGGCCGGCTACGCGGTCGCCGCCGGATCACGGTCGGTGACCCGTACGCGGGCTCGGGCGACCTTCTCGCCGCAATGTTGACCGACCAGGATCCCGAGCCGTTCAGTTTCAACGCCGCTCAGCCGGATCCGGCCCTGGCCCGCCTGATCCGCCGCCGGCTGCTGCTGGCCGGTGTCCCCGACTTCAACATCGAGGTGGTTCCGGACGACCTGAACGACGAGTTCGCCGACGTCGACGCGGTCGTGACCCGACTGCCCTACCAGCCGACCGAGCAGCGCTACCCGGCCGAGGACCTCGACAAGATCAGCGACATCGCCGACCGGCTCGGTCCCGGCTGCACCGCCGTCGTGGTCGGCCCTGCCTCCAGCCTGGTCGACGCCCTGCGCGACACCGATGCCATCACCAAGCGGGCCGACCTGCTGACCAGTGGCCTCGTCGAGGCGGTGGTACGACTGCCCGGCGGCATGTTCCCGGCTCGCCCCGGTCACTCCGCCGCCCTGTGGCTGCTCACTCGCGACCCGGTCGCGGCCACGCAGGGCCGCCTCCTGCTCGCTGACGTCGGTGGTGCCGCCCTCGATCAGCGCGTCGCGGAAACCACGGCCGAGGACATCCTGCTGTGGCGGGCCGAGGGCTACCGGCGCGACGGCCACGACCCGCGGACCGGCTGGGTGGTCCCACTCGACGCCCTCGACCTGCGCCGCGGTGCGGCGCTGCGGCCGCCGGGCCCGGCGTCGGTCACCATGCGGGCCCGGCTGGCCGCCGACCGGCCCGCCCTGATCGGCGAGATCGAGGGCCGTCTCACCGATGCGGAGCACGAAACCATCCGGTACGCGAAGGAACACGGTCCCCTGAGCACCGGGGCGGCACAACGCGACGGAAACCGCCCGAAGGAACTCACCCTCGGCGCCCTGCGCACCGCTCGCCGGATCCGCCCCCTTCCCGGCCACCGTCTGACCCCTGAGCATGTCGGGCCGCGGGGTCACCACCGGGTCATCGGCGCCGCGGAGGTCGTCGCGCAGTCGTCCAAGCGCTGGATGGACCGGCTCACGCTAGCCGCTGAGTACCCGCACGTCGGCCTGACCGACCCGGGTGATCTCGTCGTCACCACGGTTCCCCAGTTCGGTGTCCTCCTCGACGAGGACGGCTTCTCGGTCATCGAGTTTCCGGCCCGGGGTCTGCGTATCTCCCCCGGCGACGCCCTCACCCCGCGGGTGCTGAAGGCGCTGCTCGACACCGCACGCAACACCACCCGCAGCCCCGGCGCCGTGCGCGGCGCACGGCTGGGCGACGTGACGATTCCTGACCTGGGCCGGGACGAGGCGGCCCGCCTGGATGACGTGCTGCGTCGCCTCGACGAACGCGAGCGCCTCTTGCAACAACAGGCCGGCCTCCTTGTCGAACTGCGTGAACTCGCCGTGGCGGGCTTCGCCGACGGCACCCTCACGACTCTGTACGGTACGAACTCCTGACCGAGAGAACGGAACACACTGTGCCCCCACGCAAACGTGCCAACGGACAGGGCGAGCTGCCCGGGATGTCCAGCACGAAGCAGATCCAGGACATCCTGTGGAAGGCCGCCGACAAGCTGCGCGGCTCCATGGACGCCGCACAGTACAAGGAATTCGTCCTCGGCCTGGTCTTCCTCAAGTACGTCTCCGACGCGTTCGCCGAGCGCCGCGACCAGATCGAAGCCAGCCTCTCCGACATCCCGGAGAGCCGGCACGCGGCCTTCCTCGACGACCGCGACGAGTACACCAGCGCGAACGTCTTCTGGGTCCCCGAGAACGCCCGCTGGGACTACCTGGTAGAGCACGCGCCCAACGGCGTGGGTGAGCTGCTCGACAACGCCATGGAAGCGATCATGCAGGAGAACCGGGCGCTGACCGGCGTCCTCCCGAAGATCTTCAACCGGGACAACGTCGACCAGAAGCGGTTGAAGGAACTCGTCGACCTGATCAGCGACGCCCGCTTCACCGGTCACGGCGACCGGAAGGCCCAGGACGTCCTCGGCGAGACGTACGAGTACTTCCTGGAACGCTTCGCCCGCGCCGAGGGCAAGCGGGCCGGCGAGTTCTACACCCCGTCCAGCGTGGTAAAGGTTCTGGTCGAGGTGCTGGAGCCCTACGAGGGCCGGGTCTATGACCCGTGCTGCGGCTCCGGCGGCATGTTCGTGCAGTCCAAGAAGTTCGTCGAGGCGCGCGCCGGCCGCGACCACACGCACGACATCGCCGTCTACGGGCAGGAAGCCAACGAGCGCACCTGGCGGCTGGCGAAGATGAACCTCGCCATCCACGGAATGGACCCGGTCGGCATCGGCGACCGCTGGGCCGACACGTTCGCCGACGACAAGCACCCGGACCGGCGGGTCGACTTCGTCATGGCGAACCCGCCGTTCAACATGAGCGACTGGGCGCGCAGGGTGGGCGACCCGCGCTGGCGCTACGGTACGCCGCCGCAGAGCAACGCCAACTACGCCTGGCTCCAGCACATCCTTTACAAGCTGGGCGACCGGGGCAGCGCCGGCGTCGTCCTCGCCAACGGCTCGATGTCATCGAAGCAGTCCGGCGAAGGCGACATCCGCCGCGAAATGGTGGAGAGGGACCTGGTGGCCTGCATGGTCGCCCTCCCACCGAACCTGTTCCGCACCACCGCGATCCCCGCTTGCCTGTGGTTCCTCACCAAGGACAAGACCCCACAGGGCGCCAAGGCGCTGACCGACCGGCGCCACGAGACTCTCTTCATCGACGCTCGCGCGCTCGGCACCATGGTCGACCGCACCGAGCGCGTTTTCACCGACGACGACATCGCCAAGATCGCCGATACGTACCACGCCTGGCGCGGCACCAAGTCCGCCAAGGCCAAGGGCCAGACGTACGAGGACATCCCCGGCTTCTGCTACTCCGCCAAGCTCGATGAGGTGGCCGTCCACGACCACGTCCTCACCCCCGGCCGATACGTCGGCGCCGCTGAAGCCGAAGAAGACCCGGACGCCGAACCGCTCGCCGACCGCGTCGAACGCCTCACCAAGGAGCTGTGCACCCACTTCGACGAGTCGGCTCGCCTCGAAGCGGTCATCCGAATGCAGCTTGGAGGACTCGATGTCTGACTGGCCGACCCAAACCCTCGAAGAGTTATGCGTCCGGATAACTGTCGGGCACGTTGGCTCCATGGCACACGAGTATGTCGAGAGCGGCGTCCCGTTCCTGCGGTCGCAAAATATTAAACGCGGCCGCCTGGACCTGTCGTCAGTTAAGTACATCAACAAGGATTTTCATCACCGGCTAGCTAAGTCACAGCTGCAGCCCGGTGACCTGGCGATTGTGCGTACCGGCGAGCCTGGCGCCACCGCCCTGATTCCGGATGATCTCGGACCGGCGAACTGTAGCGACATCGTCATCGCCCGCCCTGGTCCAGACACCGCTGCACGGTATCTGTGTTACGCAATCAACGCCACCGCACAGCAGTTCATTGACGCACACACGGTCGGGGCCGTCCAGCAGCACTTCAACGTAGCCTCGGCGAAGCGTCTGACCGTGGCCGTACCCCCGATCGCTGTACAAAAAGCGATCGCCAGCCTTCTCGGGGCGCTCGATGACAAGATTGCGGTCAACGACCGCATCGCCGAGACCAGCTACGAGTTGGCCGCTACTGAACACGCTCGCGTGGCACAACTAGCCGGACGAGCATGCACCCTCGGCGATGTGATTGAGCTGGCTTACGGTAAAGCCCTGCCAGCGGCGCAACGCCGACCTGGGCCGGTAGCCGTCTACGGAAGCGGCGGGGTCTCGGGTTGGCATGACGAGCCGTTGGTGCGGGGCCCTGGCATCATCGTTGGTCGTAAGGGCACGGTCGGCTCGGTTTACTGGTCCTACCGGGATTTCTTCCCGATTGACACCACGTTCTACGTCAGGCTAATTGACGACCAGCTCACGACCGAGTACGTGTACTTCCTGCTAACTCGTTTAGGCTTGAGCGAGATGAATTCGGACTCAGCTGTTCCTGGTCTAAACCGATCAAGGGCCCTGTCCGCCCCAGTGCAGCTGCCTAACCAGGAACTTATCGCCAATTTTACTGAACGCGTTCGGCCCCTGTTCGCGATGCGCGAGCAGACGGCTCGACAGAACCAGACGCTCGCCAAGCTGCGAGACACGCTGCTTCCGGAACTTATGTCGGGGCGGTTGCGGGTCAGAGACGCCGAGAAGGTTGTCGAAGAATCGGTTTAGCTAGGTGAACGGTTCACGGGGAGGGGTTGTGATGGGTGCAGGCGGGTGGATGAGCGAGGCGGACTGGGAGGCGCTCGCGCTGGACCATCTCGGTGAGCTCGGGTGGGAGCCGGGTGCCGGAAAGGATTTTGCGCCGGGCTCGGGGCAGCGGCAGTCGTGGGCCGATCTCGTACTCATCGACGACCTGCGGGCCACGATCGAACGGCTCAACCCCGACCTGCCGCCCGCAGCGGTCGCCGACGCGGTGCGAGCCGCCACCGACGCGGCCAGCCGGGAGGCGTTCGCCGAGAACCGGGCGGCGCACGAACGGCTGGTCCACGGCATCCGCTCGATCACGTACACCGATGCGTTCGGCGCTGAGCACACCCCCACCGTGCGCCTGGCCGACCTGGACGACCCCGGCCGCAACGTCTACCGGGCGATCAACCAGGTCACGATCGTCGACGGCGACTTCCGACGCCGGTTCGACATCGTGCTGTACCTCAACGGTCTGCCGGTGGCGATCGTCGAGCTGAAGAACGCCGCCGACGAGAACGCCACCCTGACGGGCGCGCACGCCCAGCTTCAGGCGTATCGCGCGGAGTTCCCGCTCGCCTTCCGGCACGCCGTCCTGTGCCTGATCTCCGACGGGGTCACCGCGAAGTACGGCACCCCGTTCACCCCCTACGAGCACTTCGCGCCGTGGAACGTCGACGACGAGGGCGACCGCGTCGACACCACCTCGCCCGACTACGACGGCCCGGAAGCGCTCATCGTCGCCCTCTATGGACTGTTCACCCAGCGGCGCTTTCTGGAGCTCACCGGGGGCTTCGTCAACTTCACGTCGAAGGCAAAACGGATCGCGAAGGCGCACCAACACTTCGCGGTCGTCCGGGCCGTCGAGTGCATCGTGCGGGCGTCGCAGAGCGACGGGAAGGCGGGCGTCGTCTGGCACACCCAGGGCTCCGGCAAGTCCGAGGAGATGGTGTGCACGGCGGCGTTGACCGCCCGCCACCCTGCCCTGAAGAACCCGACCATCGTGGTGCTCACCGACCGCACCGACCTCGACGACCAGCTCTTCGAGACGTTCCGCGACAGCCAGGCGCTGCTGGGCCAGGAGCCGGAGCAGGCCGACACCCGAGCCGAACTGCGAGACAAGCTGTCGAACCGGAACGCCGGCGGCATCATCTTCACCACGTTGCAGAAGTTCGGGCGTACGAAGGAGGAGCGCGACGCCGGGAGGCCGCATCCGCTCCTCTCCGACCGGCGCAACATCCTCGTGATCGTCGACGAGGCGCACCGCAGTCACTACGACAGCCTGGACGGCTACGCCCGACACCTGCGCGACGCGCTGCCGCACGCGACGTTCATCGCCTTCACCGGCACCCCGATCGCCAGCGCCGAGGTGAACACCCGCGCCGTCTTCGGCGACTACATCGACGTGTACGACCTCAAGCGTGCCGTCGACGACGAGGCGACCGTGCGGGTCTACCACGAGCCGCGGATCATTCCGGTGTCGCTGCCGCCAGACATCGACCCGGAGAGCATCGACGAGCAGGTGGAGCAGCTCACCGCCAGCCTGGACGACGCGGAGCGGCGCAGGGCCGAGGCGTACGCGGCCACCATGAACACCGTCTACGGCGCCCCCGACCGGGTCGAGATCCTTGCGAATGACCTCGTCGAGCACTGGGAGAAGCGGCGGGAGCTGATGCGACCGCAGCTCGGCGGGCCGGGCAAGGCGATGCTCGTCTGCGCGACGCGGGAGATCTGCGTCCGCGTCTTCGACGCTCTCAAGGAGCTGCGGCCCGACTGGGCCGACCCGGCTGTCGACAAGGGCAAGATGAAGATCGTCTTCCATGGGGTGCCCAGCGACAAGGAGATGCTACGCCCACACCACCTGCGCCCGTCGCAGCAGAAGACCATCCAGGCCCGCGCCAAGGACCCGGACGACGAGCTGGAGTTGCTCATCGTGCACTCGATGCTGCTCACCGGCTACGACGCGCCGCCGATCCACACCATCTACATGGACCGGCCGATGAAGGGCGCCAACCTGATGCAGGCGCTCGCCCGGGTCAACCGGCGGTTCCGGGAGAAGCAGGACGGCCTGCTGGTCGGCTACGCCCCGCTGACCGAGAACCTGCGCAAGGCGCTCACCGAGTACACGCCAAGCGACCAGGAGGACCAGACCCTCGGCCGCGAGATCGAGCGTGCCATCAGCGAGGTGCACAACGAGATCTCCGTCCTCGAAGCCATGCTGACCTCGGTCAAGTGGCGCGAGATCCTGGACGACGAGACGGACCCGACCCGCTGGCGCCGGGCCGTGAAGAAGGCCGCCAACTTCCTGCGCAACCCGCGAACCCCCGGCAACGACGTGGAGCCCGGCACGAAGCCGCTGCACCGCCGTTTCCGGGACTCGGCGGGCCGGCTGGAACGGTTCTACACACTCTGCGCAACCAGCCGCGACTTCGCCGAACGCGCTGGCGACATCCAGCGGATGCGCCGCGACATCCACTACTTTCGGGACGTCCGGGTCTGGATCGTCAAGGAGGAGGCCGCCGACCGGGAGGCCAAGGGCCTGCCCAACACGGCCGAGGTGGAACGCTACCTGTCCCAGCTCGCCGCCGAGGTGGTCGACGCCGCCGACATCACCGACATCTACGAAGAAGCGGGCCTCGGGAAGCTCGACATCACCGAGCTCAACGGGGTGGCGCTGGAGCGCCTGCAGAACTCGGAGACCCCCCACCTGGCCGCCGCGGCGCTGCGACGGCTGATCGAGCGGAAGATGCGCGAGGTCACCAAGCACAACGTGGTCCGTCAGGAGCGCTTCTCCGCCCAGCTCGAAGACCTGATGAACCGCTACATGCGTCAGCAGCTGACCAGCGCGCAGCTGATCGTCGAGCTGGTCGAGTTGGCCAAGCAGGTGTCCGCCGACGCTCGGCGCGGTCACCAGTTCGACCCTCCGCTCAACCACGCCGAACTGGCCTTCTACGACGCCGTCGCCCAGAACGGCGCCGCTACGGAGCTGATGAACGTCGGCACGCTCGCGGAGATAGCCCGAGAGCTGGTGAAGTCGATCCAGTCCTCGATCACCGTGGACTGGTTCTCCCGTGAGCCGGTACGCGCCAAGCTGCGCAGTCACATCCGCCGGCTGCTGGCCCGATACGACTACCCGCCGGACCACGAGCGCGCCGCCGTCGACCTGGTCATCCGCCAGATGGAGACCTTCGCCAACGAGTGGTCACCCGCAGCGTCAACGAGATAGCGACGTCGCCTCGGACGTTAAGGAGGCGCCTCGGGTTGAGTTGTCGGGCGTCTTCGAGAGAGTGAACCAATGCTCGACTGGCGCACATCTGCGTTGAGAGCCCGCGAACCCCACGTGGTCTGATAACGCGGGTTATCAATGCTTCGAAGCCTTCCGCCTGGACTCCGGGCCATGGCTCCTGTTGTGATTCATGGGCGTCGACGAAATGCCGATCCGGCGAGTCGACCAGCAACCCCACTTCTTCCGACAGGAGCTTCAGCATGCGCAAGATCGCCACCCTCGCCCTGCTCGCCACCGGTCTCATTGCGCTCGGCTGCGGCGCCGGGACCACCGACGACACCGGCAGCTCGGACAACAGCGGCAGCGGCACGAGCGAGGACAAGCCGAAGACGGCGAAGATCGGCAAGCCGGCCCGGGACGGCAAGTTCGAGTTCACGGTGAAGTCAACCAAGTGCGGCGTCGCCAAGATCGGCGACAGCACTCTCGGCGCCAAGGCGCAGGGCCAGTTCTGCCTGGTGACGATGACCGTCAAGAACATCGGCAAGGAAGCGCAGATGTTCGACGGCAGCAGCCAGAAGGCGTACGCGGCCGACGGCACCGAATACTCCGCCGACGGCGGCGCGGCCATCTACGCCAACCAGAACGCGGAGACGTTCCTCAACGACATCAACCCCGGCAACCAGGTCAGCGGCGTCGTCGTCTTCGACATCCCGAAGAGCGTCAAGCTCACCAAGCTCGAGCTGCACGACTCGCCGTTCTCCGGCGGCGTCACCGTCTCCCTCGGCTGATCGCGCCTCGGCCGAGGGTGGGACCCGCGAAGCCCACCCTCGGCCCCAGGTCCACCGCACCACCGCCAGCCCGAATCTCTACGCGAGGAGATGGACATGCGCAGTGCGACGAACCGCGCCGGCACCACCCCGAGACACCGCCGGCGCCGCTCCCCCAACCAGCCCGCCCTCTTCGAGTGCCCGCTGCCACCCGCCCCGGCGGGCACCCACCCGACCACCGTCTACCGGCTCACCGTTGCGCCGGACCCCGACGGGCTGTTGTCGGCGCTGAACACGGACTACCTGCGGGAGAACGGCATCGAGCCGACCCCTCGGCAGGTCGCCGGCGCACCGGCGCTGCTGGTGCACGGCACCGTGCACCGCGCTCGCGCCGAGTGGTGTGACGTACTGGCCGGGCTCGTCGGCGAGGACGTCGACCTCGGCTACAGCAGCGGCGGCGGCGCCCTGCTGCTGGCGGTCGACGACCAGGCGTACGCCCTCGCCTACGGCACCCTCGGCCGCTTCATGATCGAACACGAGACGTTCGACCGGACGTTCGGCGTGTCCTTCGCCGTCCGGGCACTGCTGCCGAGTGATATCCGCCAGGTCCGCCGACGGATGCTGGGTGCCAGCGGCCGGGTGGACCGCAGCCTGGTGCCCGGCGGTCAGCCCATCTGGAGGTACGGCATCGACAAGTGGGGCGAGATCGTCGGCCAGGTCTGCGGCCGCACCCACAACCCGAACCTGACCGCGTGCCGCCGGACCGGCCGGCCGGTCAAGGTCGAGGGCGGCGACGCGCTGCACATCCCTCTCTGCGTCGAGCCCGAAGGGCTCCTCGCAGACCTGCGGGAGATCGACCGCGTGTGCCACCAGGAATCTCCGTTGGCCGACCTGGAGTTCATCACGCAGATCCGGCCGATACCGACGTCCGACCCACGGGTTGCCGACCTCGTCAGCACCATCGATCAGCGGCTGGCGCTGGCCGAGCCGCCCGAGCTGGGCCTGGCCATACCCGGTGATCTGATCGCCGACATCGAGCACGTCGGGTCGTACCGAATCCAGGTGCCCAAGTCCGCGCGGCGGCCGAGCCTGACCACGGAGCTGGACCTGGCCGCGATCCTCGCGCACACCAACCGGGCGCTCGACGGTGACCGGTGGACCGGCCTGCAGAAGGGGACCCTCACGCTCTACGCCGACGCCGGTGGAAACGACGAGATGGTGCCCACCCGGATCTCCCGATGGATCACCGCCGAGGTGGCCCACGGCACGAGCCACCTGCTGCTGCACGAGGACCGGTGGTACGAGATCGGCGACCGGCACCGGGAGTTCCTGAGCCAGGAGATCCGCCAGATCTTGGACCAACCCTCCCAGATCGTCCTGCCGCCGTGGACCGGCGACCTGCCCGACGAAGACGCCTACAACCGGGCGGTCGCCAAGCGGGACAACCGGTTCATCCTGCTCGACAAGAAGCTCGTGCGCACGGCTCAGCACCCGCGCGGGATCGAGGCGTGCGACCTGCTCGGCCCGGGTGACGAACTGATCCACGTCAAGCGCGCCTCCGGCAGCTCGCCGCTGAGCCATCTCTTCGCCCAGGGAATCACCTCCGCCGAGGCACTGCGCTACGACGAGGAGGCCCGTGCCACCTTCCTCGACCTGGTCGAGCGGCAACCCAATGGCCGGAAGCTCCCCGGAAGCTTCCGGCCGCGCAAGGTCGTCTACGCCATCGCCCTCAAGGCGGGCCGGACGGTCACCGTCGACACGCTCTTCACCTTCGCCCAGGTGGCTCTCTACCAGGCGATGAAGACGCTGCGCAACGAAGGTGTCGAAGTCGAGGTCGTGCCGATCCCCGCCGCCTGACTCCCCATCGACACTCGCTCCCTCCAGGCACCCGTGGCAAGAAGTCATCCCCACTTCCAGGAGTCGACGTGCGTACCGATGAGATCCTCCGAGCCCTGAGCCTCCTCCCACCTCCGCTGCACGAGCGGGCCTCCGTCCTTCGCACCTTCCTTCGCCCCACGCGCTGCGACGGTTGCGAGCGCATCGGCGACGCGCTGCGCCTCGCCCTCACCGCCGCCCACTACGACGAGTTCACCTCCGCCGGGCACCTCCTCGACACCGCCGAGCACCTCGCCGCAGACCACGCCCACCAGCGCGGCCCGGCGTGCCGGCCGCACCGCGACGACCGCCGCGGCCGGGGCCAGGTCCGCCGGTGGGCGGGGACGTCCGCGCCGCTGGTCGCCGCGACCGACGCCAGCTGGAAGGGCCGCGCCGGCGGCATCGGGTACGTGGTCAGCGACGGCCGCTACGGCCTGCGCAGCCGCGGCACCGGCCGCCTCGACCCGACCGGCGCCTCCAGGGTGCTCGTCGACGAGTTGCGGGCGGTCGACTTCCTGTTCTCCGCGTACGACGAGGTGCCGGCCAGGATGACCGTGCTGCTGGACAGCCGCTCCGCCCTGCGGTACCTGCACCGCTGGCAGGCTGGCGAGACGGCGGCCATGCCGGCCGGGTACAGCCTGCGGCCTCGCACCTCGGCCGCCCAGCCCACCCTGGTCCGGCTCGCCGGGCTGGCCGGCAGCCGGCCGGACCTGACCTTCGACCACGTGAAGGGCCACGACGGGCACGCACTCAACGAGGCCGCCGACGGCCTGGCCCACATGGCCCGACGCCGGGTCACCGAGACCTTCGACGTGCGCCCGCGGGCGCACAGCCTGGCCGAGGCGTTCCTGAACGACTGGCACGCCGCCCTCGCGCACTGACCTGCAGCCGGCGTCACCGCTCGGGCCCGAGCCGCCCAACGATCGCGCTCCCGGCCGCAATTCCACCGACCACCCGAACGAGTGGGTCGCCACCTAGGCGATCCGCCGCTCCCCCACGCCCGGAGGACCTGATGACGTTCCCCCACCGCACCGCCAGAGCCGCCCGCTGGGTCGGCCCCACCCTCACCCCGGCCCGCCGGGTCGGTCCGCTGCTGATCACGGCGCTGCTCGTGACGGCCGCCCTGGCTGGCTGTGGCACCGAGGATCGGCCCGCTGCCGTCGCTTCACCCAACGGCGACTCGACTGCCTCGACCGACCCCACCCCGTCGCCGAGCCCCACCCCGACGCCCAGTCCGAGTCCGCTGCCCGATCGGGACGGCGACGGCCGCCCCGACCTCAGCGACCCCTACCCGGACGACCCGAAGAACGTCCCGCAGCAGGAACCGGTGATCCTCGAGTGCACCACCGGCGAGGAGTGGACGGCTTCGGTCACCGTGGCACCCGGCAAGGGCGGCCGCCCGGACTTCACCGAGGCATGGTCGGCGAAGGCGACCAGCTGCGAGGCCCCGACGGCGATCCGTCCGGTGAGCGCGCTGGAGAAGAAGGCGCTGAAGGCCTCGAAGTACGACGACGGCGACATCGCCACCCTCTACACGATCTGCGCGGAGATCGACCCTGACGACGCCTACGCCGAGCCCGGCTTCGCGGCCAGCGCCGAGCAGATCGCCGAGATCAACGCCGCGCTGCTCCTCTGCCCCACCCACCCGTACGCGAAAAAGTGGCGCGCGGCGGTGCAGCGCGGCCAGGTCGACGCGGACCTCGAGGCGCAGGGACGACTCTTCGGCGCCGGAACCTTCCGCGTCGGCAAGGAGATCAAGCCCGGCACGTACGTCACCACCGACGTCGAGGGCTGCTACTGGGAGCGCCAGGACAGCTCCGGGCAGACCATCGACAACTACTTCACCAACTCGGCCCGCCGGGTGCAGGTCACCATCCGCTCCTCCGACTACGCCTTCAACTCCGAGAACTGCGGCCAGTGGCGCCCGGCAAGCTGACTCCCCACTCCACCGGCACCTGTCCGACGTCAGGAGGCACCTGTGCAGCCCGATGAGTTCGACGAGGTCATCCATCTGCTCCCCATCGACCTGTACGCCCGGGCCACGGCGCTGCGCCCCTACCTCTCGCCCGACAACTGCGCGGAGTGCCTGCGGATCGCCGAGACGGCGGAGCTGGCCCTGATGGCGGCGCGCTGTGCGGAGATCGACGCCGCTGGCCACCTGCTGGGGGCCGCCGAGCGGCTCGCCGCCGGCCATCCGACGCCACGGACGTGTCGGGAAGCCGACCCGTCATACGAGGATGGCGGTGATGTCCCCTTTGCCCCGACGAGACAGCCCACACCGGAGATTCCCCTGGTGGACGCGGGTGGCGGCGGTGGGACCGCCCTGACATCATCTGTGCCCTGTGGACGATCGGCTCGACGTCGTTCGCGTTCCCGCCGCCTGCCTCTCGATCAACGAGCTCGCCGGGTACGCCGCCGCCCGGTCGACGAGCTGTTCAAGGTCCGCCCACCTGGGCGATTCGAAGACTCGATTGCACGATGACGACACAAGGAGTACGAGGCATGGCAGCAGAAGCCTTCGACGGATCGGCTCCGGCAGCAGCCGTTGCCGGGCAGCGGGTCCTCGACGTCCTGGACAAGGCGATCGCTCTGCAGACCCCGCTGGTGCGCAAGAACATCGCCCGGGCGCGCCAGCGGAACCCGGAGGCGTCACCGGCCCAGGTGATCAGCAACCTGGAGCGGATGTACGTCAGCGCCCTGACCGGCACCGGAGCCGCGGTGGGCGGAGCCGCGGCGGCGCCCGGCGTCGGCACGGGCGTCGCCCTGGCGCTGTCGGGTGGTGAGTTCCTGTCCTCCCTGCAGCTCAGCGCCCTCTTCGCACTGTCGCTCGCCGAGGTCCACGGAGTCCCCATCGACGAGGTCGAGCGTCGCCGGACGATCGTGATGGGCATCATGCTCGGCGGGTCGGGCTCCGCCACCATCACCAAGGTCGCCGAGCGTACGGGCCAACACTGGGGGCGTCAGATCGTCGCCAAGGTGCCCACCCAGACGCTGAAGCAGATCAACAAGGCCCTGGGGAGACACTTCGTCACGAAGTACGGCACCAAGCAGGGGATCATCGTTCTCGGCCGGGCGGCACCGTTCGGCATCGGCGCCGTGATCGGTGGTGGCGCCAACGCCGCCCTCGCCACGCTGGCGGTGCGCGCCGGCCGACGCGCATTCGGTGAACCCCCGGCAGCCTGGCCGGGATCGACGCCCTGCGGCCCGTCCGAGGACTCGGAGGACTGACCGTCGGCGCATGGGAGGGCATGGTGTCCCCCACTACGCAGCACCACCGGTTGACACCCTCGCCATGACATCGATTGACTGGCACCCGTTGATGTCCTTTGGGGAGGGTCGACATGTGGGCGGACGAGGCCGCGCTCGACGCGGCGGCACGCCGGCTCGACGACTGGGAGGCCGGCTTCGCCGACCGCGCGACCCGCTCCCGCCAGTTGTCGGCCCGGTTGCAGACCCTGACCGGCACCGCCGCCAACGCCGACCGGACGGTCGAGGTCACCGTCGACGCCTCCGGAGCCCTGGTCGACCTGCGGCTCGACGAACGCACCCGGCAACACTCCGCCGCCCACACCGCCAAGCAGATCATCCAGACCACCCGGGCCGCGCACGCCGACCTGCTGCGGCAGGTCACCGAGGCCGCCACCAGCCTCCTCGGGGCCGGCGACCAGACCGGCCAGGCCGTCGTCGCGTCGTACCGGCAGCGGCTGGACCGCGATGCCCGGCGGTGACGGCATCCAGGTCGACCCGACGGATCTGACCCGCCACGCGGCCCGCCTGGACCGCAGCGCCGACCAGATCGACACCGCCCGGCAGGCCGGCCAGCACGTCCGGCTCGGCGCCGACGCGTACGGCCAGCTCTGCGCGTTCCTGCCCGCCCTCCTGGACGGCCTGCACCACACGCTGGTCGACGGGATCGGCACCGCCGCCGGTTCGGTCCGTGACACCGCCGGGCGGCTCCGCACCGCCGCCGACGGCTACCGCGCCACCGACGCCCGCGCCCAGCAACAGCTCGATCGGGTACGGCAGCGGAGGTGACCGCCAACCCGTTGGTCGCCACCGCCACGGACACCCCGCCGAGCGCCTGGGCGGGCGTGTGGATCTGCGAGGACATCGAACTCATCGCCCAGGGCGTACGCGACGGAAGCTGGATCGACACCAGCCTCGGGGTGGTCAGCGCTGGCCTCGACGCCCTGGCCTTCGTCTCCGACCCGGTCGGCGCACTGCTGCAGTACGGCGTCGCCTGGCTGATCGAGCACGTCAAGCCGCTCAGCGAGGCCCTGGACTGGCTGGCCGGTGACCCGGCGCAGATCACCGCGTACGCCCAGACCTGGCGCAACACCTCCGCCGCCCTGCGCGAGGAGGCCGCCGAGCTGGCGCGGGCGGTCCGCGCCGACGTCGCCGGCTGGGGCGGCGCGGCCGGTGCCGCCTACCGATCCTGGTCCGGTGAGCAGCAGCAGGCCGTGACCAGCCTCGCGGCCGGCGCGGATGCGATGGCCGCGATCACCGAGGGCGCCGCCGGGCTGGTCGCCGCCGTCCGGCTGCTGGTCCGCGACGCCATCGCCACCTGCGTCTCCCGCCTCATCGTGTACGCGGGTGAACTCGTCGCCACGGTTGGGCTGGCCACGCCGCTGGTGGTGGAGCAGGTCACCACGTTGGTGGCGTCGTGGGCGGCGCGGATCGCCCGGTTGCTGCGCGGGCTGTTGGCCAGCCTGCGGCGGTTGCTGCCGCAGATGCGGCGACTCGCTGAGTTGATCGAGAAACTCAAGCACGCGTTGAACAGGTTGACTGGAATCAGTCCGACCGACCGGATGGGCAGACGCCGGGACTGGGCGGATCCACGAGATCGGCCGTTGGAGCCCCGAACCCCTCCGGACTCCCGCCTTCCGGCGGGAGACCCCGTGTACTACACCGATCACTCGACCGTCGTCGGCTACGACGCAAAGACCCTGCGGAACATGGAGAAGTCACTCCCGCTCGCAGGCCACCATGACATCGTCGTGCACGGCACGAATCAAGGATTCTTCGTTCCCGGTAAGGTCTCAGCCGAGGGGGCGGACATGGACGGTGACCCGACCAGCGCGGCACAGATTGCCGCCGCGCTCAGGGACAATCCCGCCTATCACGGGGAACCGGTACGTCTCGTGTCCTGCTACTCCGGAGTCATAGACCCGAAGACACTCGATGCCGTGCCGCTCGGCCAACAACTCGCCGACGAACTCGGCGTATCGGTGATCGCCCCGACCAAGCGGGTGGGCACGGATCGCTGGGCTGCAGAACCAGAGCCTCCGGCCGTGGACGCCGGAGGCTCCTGGGTGATCTTCACCCCGCAACTGGGAGGACACCGATGAGGACCGTCGGCTTCTTTCGTGAGCTCGGGCCCGATCCGGCCGAAGTCTACGCAGAGAGCATCCACGACCATCTTGGCGCTGCCCCACTGCCGGACACGCCTCGAGTGGTCCAGTACCTGCGCGAGGGTCACGGTCTCATCGATGTCATGGGCGCGGAGCCGGACGTCCTCGGCAGCGATCGACGTCTCGTCGGTGGCGCGTCGGTAATGACGGACGGTGAGTGGATCTGGCGCGACGACTTGAGCTTCTACCTGGCCACCTACCAGGTGTCGCTTTCTCGGGAATTCGTCGAGTCGGTGCGGGCCAACCATTATCAGGTCCCGCAGCTCCAGATCGACGAACTCCGGGCCGCAAGCAGAGAGGCGATGCGCATCCTCGGCTATCACCGGCCGCCGGCACCCACCCTCTGACCCTCCTTTTCCTTCAGCCGACATTGCCAGACGACTATCTGCTGCTCCAGAACTTCGCCGACGTCGGGGGTTGAGGACATGGGGATGATGGTGGCGGCCCGGCGCATCGACGCCGCGGTCGACGAGGTGCGGTACGAGTTCGGCTTCGAGGACAGGTTCGACCGGATCCTCCGCATCGATCCGAACACTCTGGCTGCGACCGTCGAGGACGGGGACTTCAACTCAGCCGCGAGCGCCATCACCGCAAAGATCGTCAGGGTGTGGCGTTCCAGCGGCGAGTTCCCGGCGCGAGTACTGTTCGCAAGCTGAGCGGTCACGTTCGCCCAACCCTTGAGGCCGCCCGGCCCGCCCGGCAGACTGGCCCGATGACGCGAGGCATCGCCCTGGTCCGCCGCCCCGGCCACCGCCTGGCCGAAGGACTGGTCACCCACATCGAACGCACCGACGTGGACATCGCGCGAGCCCGCCAGCAGCACGAGGCGTACCGCACGGCGCTCGCCGACGCCGGCTGGCAGGTGCACGAGGTGGACCCGGCCGACCAGTGCCCCGACGCGGTGTTCGTCGAGGACACCGTCGTGGTCTGCGACGGCCTGGCCGTGGTCACCCGGCCGGGCGCCCCGGAACGCCGCCCGGAGATCGCCGGCGCGGAGAAGGCGGTACGCGAGGCCGGGCTCGACGTCGTCCGGATCGAGGCGCCGGGAACGCTGGACGGTGGCGACGTGCTCCAGGTCGGCGACACGGTGTACGTGGGCCTGGGCGGCCGCACCAACGACGAGGGCGTCGCCCAGCTCGCCGCCCACCTGGCGTCCCGCGGCCGCACGGTGGTGCCGGTCCCGCTGCGCGAAGTACTGCACCTCAAGTCGGCCGTGACGGCCCTTTCGGACGGCACTCTGCTCGCGCTGCCCGACCTGTTCGACACGGGCGCGCTGGGGCGGCCGGTGCGCGCGATCGACGAGGAGGCCGGCTGTCACGTCGTACCGCTGGGTGGTGATCTTGTGCTGTTGGCGGCGTCGGCGCCGCGGACCGCGGCGCTCGTGGCCGACCTGGGCTTCACGCCGGTCGTCGTCGACATCAGCGAGTACGAGAAGCTGGAAGGCTGCGTCACCTGCCTGAGCGTGCTGATCCCGCGCGCCTGAGTCCCGACGCCTAGGGTGGTCGGTGGGTGCCGGCGCACGGCCGGCGCCGACCCGACCATGCGTGCAGGAGTGCCGGTGCGAGCGCGAGACCTTGCGGTGCCCTTCCCCACCATCTCCCGAACCGATCCGGTGCTGGAGGCGGCCCGACTGCTGGCCGCCAACAACCTGCCCGGGTTGATCGTGGTGGACGACGCCGGGCGGCCGGTGACGGTCCTGGGCGGCACGCAGGTGCTACGCCTGGTGATCCCCGGCTACTGCCGGGAGGATCCGGCGCTGGCCCGGATGATCGACGAGCCGTCGGCGGATGTCTTCCTGCGCGGCGCGGAGGGGCGGACGGTGGCAGACCTGCTGCCGCAGGAGCGGGTGGAGCCGCCGGTGGTCGAGCCGCAGGCAACCGTGCTGGAGGTGGCCGCGGTGATGGCCCAGAAGCGCATTCCGCTGGTGGCGGTCGCCGACCGGGGCGGGCCGATGATCGGCGGGATCACCCTGGACGCGCTGCTCGACCGGATGCTGGGGACCGCGTGAGCGCCGTCGCATGGGCCGCCGTAGCGGTCTTCACCGTCGCGTACATCCTGATCGCCACCGAGAAGATCCACCGGGTGGCCGCCGCGCTCGGTGGCGCGGCGGTGATGTTCCTGATCGGGGCGACCGACACCGGGCACGCGTTCTTCTCCGAAGAGGCGGGCATCGACTGGAACGTCATCTTTCTGCTGGTCGGCATGATGTTGATCGTCGCCGTGCTGAAACGGACCGGTGCGTTCGAGTACGTGGCGGTCTGGGCGTCGAAGCGGGCCCGGGGCCGGCCGTTCCGGGTGATGGTCATTCTGGTGCTGATCACGGCGGTGGCCTCGGCCGCGCTGGACAACGTCACCACGGTGCTGTTGATCGCGCCGGTGACGTTCCTGGTGTGTGAGCGCCTCGGGGTGCCGGCGGTGCCGTTCCTGATCGCCGAGGCGATGGCGTCGAACATCGGCGGCACGTCGACCCTGGTGGGCGACCCGCCGAACATCATCATCGGCAGCCGGGGCGGCCTGTCGTACAACGACTTCCTGATCCACCTCGCACCCTTTGTGGTGTTGCTGTTGGTGGTGTTCCTCGGGATGTGCCGGGTGCTGTTCCGCGACGCCTTCCGTTACGACCCGGCCCGCGCGGCCGAGATCGCGAAGCTCCGCGAAGGCGACGCGATCCGGGACCGGCGGCTGCTGGTGCTCGGGCTGGCCGTGCTCGCGGCGGTCACCGCGGCGTTCGTCCTGCACACCACCCTGCACCTGGAGCCGGCGGTGGTCGCCCTGCTCGGCGGCCTGCTGCTGCTCGCGCTGTCCCGCCTCGACGCCGGGGAGATCAGCCGGGACGTCGAGTGGCCCACCCTGGTCTTCTTCGCCGGCCTGTTCATCATGGTCGGCGCGCTGGTGAACACCGGCGTCGTCGAGCAGATCTCCCGGGCCGCCATCGACGCCACCGAGGGACGACTGCTGCCCGCGACGATGGTGCTGCTGTGGGGATCCGCCGTGCTCTCCGCGATCGTCGACAACATCCCGTACGTCGCCACCATGAGCCCCGTCGTCGCCGACCTCGTTCACGCCCAGGGCGGCACCGGCCAGTCCCGGGTGCTCTGGTGGGCCCTGGCGCTCGGCGCCGACCTGGGCGGCAACGCCACCGCGGTCGGCGCCTCGGCCAACGTCGTCGTCCTCGGCCTGGCCGAGCGGGCCGGACAGCGGATCACGTTCTGGCAGTTCACCCGCTACGGGCTGCTGGTCACCCTGGTCACCGTCGGGCTGGCCGTGCCGTACCTGTGGTTGCGCTACTTCGCGCTGGCCTGACCGTCATCGGCGTCGTCGCCGGTGGGTGCGGCGACCGGCTCGGCCCGGTCCCGCCCGGTGCGCTGTCCGGGCAGGGTGCCGGACCGGGCGGCCCGCCGGATCCGGTGCAGCGTGCCGTGCCAGTTGGGCACCTCGCGGCTCTCGTCGAAGGCCCGGGCCACGACCACGTCGGTGGAGGAGTGCGCCAGGATCGACAGGACGATGGTCAGCGCCACCAGGTGGAACACCTCGTCCCCGGCGGCGATCCCGGACTCGAGCACGAGCAGGCCGTAGACCACGGAGGCGAAGCCCTTCGGACCGAACCACATGGCGGCGGCCTGCTCGCGCATGCTCAGCCCGGAGCGCAGGAAGGAGATCCACAGCGCGATCGGCCGGGCGACCACGATCGCCAGCACGGCGAAGACCCAGCCGGTCCAGGAGATGTCGTCGAGGAACTCGACCGAGATCAGCGCGCCGAACACCAGCAGCGCGGCCAGCTTGAGCAGCTCGGCGACGTTCTCCCCGAAGTGCTCGAACGCGGCCCGCTCGCGGGGGCCGAAGGTGGCCACGGTGATCCCGGCGGCGAACGCGGCGAGGAACAGGTTGCCGTGGGTGGCCTTGGCCAGCGCCAGCACCAGCAGCCCGATCGCCACCCCGTTGAGCGGCGCGTACGCGGCCGAGGCGGCGAACCAGCGGGTCCGTTCCAGCGCGATCGCCGCCAGCGGCACCAGCACGCCGATGGCCAACCCCACGGCCAGCTCGGTGGCCAGCTCCCCCAGGTGCAGGTCGTCGGAGCCGGCCGCGACGGCCAGCAGCACCACCACGAACGGCAGGGCGAGGCCGTCGTTGACGCCCGACTCGACGTTCAGCAGGTGGCGTAGCCGGGCGGGCACCTTGTCGTTGCCGACCAGCGCGGCGGCGAAGACCGGGTCGGTGGGGGCGAGGATCGCCCCGATCAGCAGCGCCTCCGGCCAGTCCAGCCCGGCGACGTAGTGGGCCAGCACCGCGGTGACCAGCAGGGTCAGCGGCAGTCCCCAGCCGAGCGCCCGGCCGGGCAGCCGCCACGCGCTGCGCAGGTCGGGCCAGCCGACCCGCATGCCGTCGGTGAAGAGCACCGCGAACAACGCCAGCTCGGCCAGCTGCGCCACGATCGGGGTGTCGGCCTCGAGGTGCAGCACCCCGGTGGTGTCCTCGCCGAGCAGGAATCCGGCCAGCAGGAACAACGCGGCGGTGGAGAGGATCGTCCGGTGGGCCAGCGCCGACACGAGCACGGCGGCGAGCAGGACGACGGCGAAGCAGAGCAGCAGCACGGGGACCTCCGGAGGGCACGGTTCATCGGCTGCCGACCAGACTTCCCGGCGCTCCACGGACCGCGCTGATCCTAACGGCCGCGCGAGACCGTCGCCGGGCGGCCGGAGTCGAGCCAGGGGTGGCCGTCGCGACCGCGACCGATTCGTCCGTTGGTGCGAGGCGCGCGGATCGCATACCCGTTACATCAGCAACCAGGGCCACCGAACGGCCGAGAACGCGTCACGCGCCGGTTACGGGCAGGACTGTTATTTGGTCACAGCGACCGTTCAGCATTGACGGCCGCTTCCTGCCGGGACCATTGTCGAATCATTAGAGCCGGCCAATTCCGCCGAGCCGCATTCTCTCGTTCGCATTGCGAAGGCCTCTTCTTCGCCGTGCGGAGCAACGCTGCCGAAAGACTGTCCTCAACGGTCACGGAAGGGCGTCGTCATGACTGTCGGACCGGTCACGCCATCGACTGAAACGCAATCCGGGGACGAGCCCGCCGCCGTCGAGGGCCGTTCCCTGGGCAGGATCGCCTGGGCCCGGCTCAGACGGGACCGGGTGGCGCTCGGCGGCGGGATCACCGTGCTGCTGCTGGTCCTGGTGGCGGTCTTCGCGCCGCTGATCAACAAGGTGTTCGGCCACCCGGTCAACGAGTACCACCAGGACCGCATCGATCCGAACCTCGGTGGAATTCCACCGGTGGGAACGTGGGGCGGAATCAGCTCCGAATTTCTGCTCGGCGTCCAGCCGGTCACCGGTCGGGACCTGTTCAGCCAGATCCTCTACGGCGCGCAGACGTCACTGCTGATCGCCTTCGCCGCGACCCTGCTGGCGGTGGCCATCGGCATCGTCGTCGGCGTCAGTGCCGGGTTCTTCGGCGGCTGGCTCGACTCGCTGTTCAGCCGATTCATGGACCTGATCCTGGCGTTTCCGCTGATCCTCTTCGCGATCGCGCTGATCTCGGTGCTGCCCCCGACCCGGGCCTTCCGGACGGCCGTGATGATCGTGGTGATCGGCGGCTTCAGTTGGCCCTACATCGGCCGCATCGTGCGCGGGCAGACCCTGTCCCTGCGGGAGCGGGAGTTCGTCGAATCGGCCCGCAGCATCGGAGCCGGCAACGTCCGGATCATCGTCAAGGAACTGCTGCCCAACCTGGCCGCGCCGATCCTGGTCTACGCCACGCTGATCATTCCGACCAACATCCTGTTCGAGGCCGCGCTGTCCTTCCTCGGTGTCGGTGTCCCGCCGCCCACGCCGTCCTGGGGCCGGCTGCTCTCCGACGCGGTCCAGTACTACGAGTACGACCCGACGTACATGGTCGTGCCGGGCATGGCGATCTTCATCACCGTGCTGGCGTTCAACCTCTTCGGCGACGGGCTGCGCGACGCGCTCGACCCGAAGGCCGGCCGCTGACCGGCCCCACTCTCTTCGCCCGGGCATCCCCGGACGGCTCGCCACAAGCTCGCCTCAAGGAGGAACCAGTGAAACCGAGAAAAGGCCTGCTGCTGGGCACCACCCTCGCGCTCGTCCTGGGCCTGACCGCCTGCGGTGACGGCGGCTCCGACTCCAAAGGCACCGACTCGAAGGCGCCGGCCGAGTTCAACGCCGGCACGAAGGGCGTCGTGCGCCCGTCGGACAAGCAGGGCGGCACCCTGCGCTTCGGCTACAGCTCCGACCCGGACTCCCTCGACCCGACCCGGATCTACTACGCGTCCGGCCAGAACTTCATGCGGTCGTTCTACAACCGCACCCTGCTGACCCCCGACTCGAAGCCCGGCCCGGACGGTCTGCAACTGGTGCCCGACCTGGCCGCGGCGATGCCGCAGATCAGCCCGGACAAGCTGACGTACACGTTCACCCTGCGCAAGGGCATCGCGTTCGAGGACGGGACGCCGGTCCACTCCAAGGACGTGAAGTACGCCATCGAGCGGACCTTCGCCCAGGACGTGCTCTCCGGCGGCCCGACCTATCTGATCGACCAACTGGACCAGGGCCAGAATTACCCCGGCCCGTACAAGGACACCGATCCGGAGAAGCTCGGCCTGCGCTCGGTGCAGACGCCCGACGACCAGACCATCGTCTTCAAGCTGGCCAAGCCGTTCGCCGACTTCCTCTACCTGCTGCCGATGGCGCCGGGCGCGGTGCCCAGGGCCAAGGACACCGGTGCGAAGTACACCGCGCACCCGATATCCACGGGCCCGTACATGTTCGAGACGGTCGACCCGGGCAAGAAGATCACCATGGTGCGCAACCCGCACTGGGACCGGGCCACCGACCAGGTCCGCAAGGCCCTGCCCGACCGCATCGAGGTCACCCTGCAGATGCAACCCGACGAGTTGGACAAGCAGTTGCTCGACGGCACGCTCGACCTCGACTTCGCGCAGACCGGTGTGCAGCAGGCCGCCCAGGCGAAGATCCTGCTGGACAAGAACCTCAAGAAGCAGGCCGACGAGCCGGTGACCGGCTTCATCCGCTACTTCACCATCAGCACGAAGGTGCCGCCGTTCGACAACATCCACTGCCGCCGCGCCGTCCAGTACGCCGCGGACAAGACCGCGCTGCAGACCGCCCGGGGTGGCGCAGACGCCGGCGGTGACATCGCCACCAACATGCTGCCGCCGAACATCGCCGGGCACGACCCCAACCTCGACCCGTTCGGCAGCAAGCAGGGCAAGCCGCAGATCGACAAGGCGAAGCAGGAGTTGGCGGCCTGCGGCAGGCCGAACGGCTTCGAGACGAAGATCGCCGTCCGGAACAAGGGCAAGGAGCCCAAGACCGCCGAGGCGCTGCAACAGTCCCTCGCCCAGGTCGGCATCAAGGCCACCATCGACCAGTCCGACGCGTCGCTGTACTTCCGCTCCACCATCGGCTCGCCGGACAACGTGCACAAGAAGGGCTACGGCATCATGACCGCCGGCTGGGGCGCGGACTTCCCGACCGGCACCGGCTTCCTCCAGGTCCTGGTGGACGGCCGGCTGATCCAGCAGAGCGGCAACAACAACTACGCCGAGCTCAACGACCCGGCGATCAACGGCCTGATCGACCAGGCCACCGCCGAGTCGGACCCGGCCAAGGCCGCCGATCTCTGGAAGCAGATCAACGCCAAGGTGATGGACACCGCCACCCAACTGCCCTTCGTGTACGACAAGGCGCTGAACTACCGCAACCCGCGGCTGACCAACGTCTACGTCTACTCGTACTTCGGCGAATGGGACTTCGGGTCGCTCGGTGTCAGCGACGGCAAGTGACCCGGCCGAGGTGTTCCTGCGAGTAGCGGAAGGCAGGTGAAGGTCGCTCCGCCGGTCGAGGTCACGGGCAGCCCAGTGGCACCGGCCGGCGGTGGGCCGACGACATGACCCACTACATCATCCGCCGCGTGCTGACGTCGGTCGTACTCATGATCATCATCTCCATGGTCACCTTCGGGGTCTTCTTCATGGTGCCGAAGCTCGCCGGCACCAACCCCGCCGAGCTGTACGTCGGCAAGCAGGCCACCCCGGCGGACGTGGCGGCGACCGCCCGCAAGCTCGGCCTGGACCAGCCGGTCACCGTGCAGTACGCGAGGTTCGCCAAGGGACTGGTGGCCGGCCGCGACTTCGACGACGGTCCGAACCGGACCCACTGCGCCGCACCCTGCTTCGGCTACTCGTTCCGCAACGACCGGCCGGTCTGGCCGCTGCTGCTCGACCGGCTGCCGGTGACCGCCTCACTGGCCGTCGGCGCCGCCGTCCTCTGGCTGGCCGGCGGCGTGCTCGCCGGGGTCGTCTCGGCGCTGCGCCGGGGCGGCGCCCTGGACCGGACGATGATGGTGCTGGCCCTGGCCGGGGTCTCCCTGCCGGTCTACTTCACCGGCCTGCTCGCCCAACTCGTCTTCGTGCACACCCTGCACTGGCTGCCCGGCGGCGAGTACGTCAACTTCGCCGACGACCCGGGTGGCTGGGCGGCGAAACTGCTGCTGGGCTGGGTGACGCTGGCCCTGCTCTACGCCGCCGCGTACGCCCGGCTCACCCGGGCGCAGATGCTGGAGACGGTCGGCGAGGACTACATCCGCACCGCACGGGCCAAGGGGCTGCGGGAGCGGACCGTGATCGGCAAACACGTGATGCGCTCGGTGCTCACCCCGCTGGTCACCATCTTCGGCCTGGACATCGGGGGCCTGCTCGGCGGCGCGATCCTCACCGAGTCGGTGTTCGGCCTGCCCGGCATCGGACGGCTGTCCATCGACGCGGTGAACACCAAGGACCTGCCGGTCGTCCTGGGCGTCACGCTGTTCGGCGCGCTGTTCATCGTGCTGGCGAACTTCATCGTCGACCTGCTCTACGCCGTGATCGACCCACGGGTACGGCTGGGCTGAAAGGGGCGGACATGTCATCGTCGAACTTCGTCACCACGACCGACCGGGTCCCGGGTCCCCGGCGTGGTCCGGACCCGACGGCCTTCCTCGACGTGCGGGACCTGCGCATCCACTTCCCCACCGACGACGGCGTGGTCAAGGCGGTCGACGGTGTCTCGTTCACCCTGGAACGCGGTCGCACCCTCGGCATCGTCGGCGAGTCCGGCTCCGGAAAGAGCGTCACCAGCCTCGGGATCCTCGGACTGCACCGGCGCGGGAACACCCGGATCAGCGGCGAGGTGTGGCTCGACGGCGAGGAACTGGTCTGCGCGCCACCGGAACGGGTCCGCCAGCTGCGCGGCCGGAAAATGGCGATGATCTTCCAGGACCCGTTGACCGCGATGCACCCGTACTTCACGGTCGGGGCGCAGATCGTCGAGGCGTACCGGGTGCACCACCGGGTGTCCCGGGCGGTGGCCCGCAGGCGGGCCGTCGACCTGCTCGGCCGGGTCGGCATCCCGCAGCCGGCCAGACGGGTCGACGACCACCCGCACCAGTTCTCCGGCGGCATGCGCCAGCGCGCGATGATCGCGATGGCGCTGGCCAACGACCCGGAGCTGCTCATCGCCGACGAGCCGACCACCGCGCTGGACGTCACCGTGCAGGCGCAGATCCTCGACCTGATCCGCGACCTGCAGGACGAGTACCGCTCGGCGGTGCTGATCATCACCCACGACCTCGGCGTCGTGGCGGAGCTGGCCGACGACATCCTGGTGATGTACGCGGGCCGGTGCGTCGAGGAGGGCTCGGCGCAGACCCTGTTCCGCCGGCCCGAGCACCCGTACACGTGGGGCCTGCTCGGCTCGATGCCGCGGGTGGACCGGGCGGCCCGGGACCGGCTCGTCCCGATCAAGGGCAGCCCACCGAGCCTGATCAACCTGCCCACCGGCTGTGCCTTCCACCCGCGCTGCCCCTACCAGGGCCGCGACGGCATCCCGTGCCGCACGCAGGTGCCCGACCTCGCCCAGGGCAGCGACCACGGCGTGGCCTGTCATCTTTCGCCGGCCGAGCGCCGTCGCACGTTCGCCGAGGACATCGCCCCGGCGCTGTAGGCCGGACCGTCTCAGCAGAGGAGCAGCCGTGTCCGCGCACACCTCGACCGATCGCCCCACCGTCCGCCCCGGGACCGACGACCTGCTGCGGGTGACGGGACTGGAGAAACACTTCCCGATCACCCGGGGGGCGCTCGTCCGCCGCACCGTCGGGGCGGTGCGGGCGGTGGACGGCGTCGACCTCACCGTGGCCACCGGCGAGACGCTCGGGCTGGTCGGCGAGTCCGGCTGCGGCAAGTCCACCACCGGGCGGCTGATCAGCCGGCTGCTCAGCCCGACCGGCGGGCGGATCGTCTTCGACGGCCGCGACATCACCGACCTCTCCGTACGCCGGATGCGTCCGCTGCGCCGCGAGATCCAGATGATCTTCCAGGATCCGTACTCGTCGTTGAACCCCCGGCACACCGTGGGCACCATCGTCGGCGCGCCGTTGCGGGTGCAGGACATCCCGACCCCGCACGGCGTCAAGCGCGCCGTGCAGGACCTGCTGGAGCTGGTCGGGCTCAACCCCGAGCACTACAACCGCTACCCGCACGAGTTCTCCGGCGGCCAGCGCCAGCGCATCGGCATCGCCCGGGCCCTCGCCCTGCGGCCGAAGCTGATCGTCGCCGACGAACCGGTCTCGGCGCTGGACGTCTCCATCCAGGCGCAGGTGGTCAACCTCCTCGACGACCTGCAACGGGAGCTGAACCTGACCTACGTGTTCATCGCGCACGACCTGTCGGTGGTCAGACACATCTGCGACCGGGTCGCGGTGATGTACCTGGGCAAGGTCGTCGAGGTGGCGTCGCGGGACGCGCTCTACGCGACACCCCTGCACCCGTACACCCTGGCCCTGCTCTCGGCCGTGCCGGTGCCGGACCCGGACCGGCGCGACCGGGCCCAGCGGGAGCGGATCCTGCTCACCGGGGACGTGCCGAGCCCGGTCGACCCGCCGTCCGGATGCCGGTTCCGCACCCGCTGCTGGAAGGCGCGGGAGCGCTGCGAGCGGGAGGTGCCGGCGCTGCGCGAGCTGGCCGGTGGCCACCTGGTGGCGTGCCACTTCCCCGTCGAGGACGACGAACGCACCCCGCGGGGGCGGATCGCCGCGCACCTGGCCGCCGGCAGCATGCCGCCGACGAGCACCGCGCCCGCCTGACCCGGCACCGCCCGTCCCCGCCGGGTCAGTCCTCGGTCGGTACGCGAACGTCGGGCATGTTGAGGTCGCCGGTGGGTGCGGCGGCGGGTGGAGAGCCGAGCCGCTCACCCATGCGTACGGTTGCCCCGTCCGCCAGCGGTTCGATCGTCCCGGCGTCCGGTGCGCACACCAGCACGACCGTGGAACCGAACTCGAAGTGTCCGAGCGCGCCGCCGGTCTCCACGGCGATCGGCGGGTCGTACCGACGGTGTTGCACCTCCCGACGCCGGGCGTTCGTGTGCAGGTCGTCGAACGCGAGGCGGGTCATGCCCACCATGGTTGCGCCGACCGCGATGATCGCCATCCGGCCGCCGCGCTCACCCTCAACCTCCACGACGATGCGCTCGTTCACGGCGAAGAGATTGGCCACGTTGGCCACCGCGGCGACATTGACCGGCCAGAGTTCACCAGGGATGTAGGTGGCCGCGGTGACATTTCCGGACACCGGAAAGTGAATGCGGTGGTAGTCCTTGGGCGAGAGATACAGCGTGGTGTACGTACCCCCCTCGAAACAGTCCGCCAACTCGCGGTCGCCGAGCAGCGCGGCAAGGGAGTAATTGCGCCCCTTCGCCTGCACGAGCGTGTCGTCTTTCACGATTCCGTACGCGCCGACGGTGGCGTCCACCGGGGAGACGATGGCGTCCGCCGCAAGGGGACGCAGGCCCGGCCTGAGGGTGCGGGTGAAGAAGGCGTTGACGGTCGGATACTGCTCGAGCGGCAGCGCCGCCTCCTCCGGGCGGGCGCCGAAAACGCGGCTGTAGGTGCGGTACACCGGACCGCGCCACCGACCGGGAACGGTGCGCGTGGCAAGCCACCCGGCTGCGCGACTGAGCGCATGCTTCGGGAGCATCGAGAGGACAAGAATGAGCATTCGGCCGCGCATCGAGGAATTCTAGCGACCCACAATTCGCGGTTCGATGCCGACTCAGGCCGGTCGGGGACGTCCCACCCGACCGGCCCGGTACGCCCTTCCGCGCCGGCCTAGGGGAAGAAGTCCACGCCGGCGGAGCTGATCTCCATGGTGTTCTGCTGGTCGGTGGCGCCGTTGAACCGGACGCCGAGGGTCACCCCGACGCCCCAGAGCACCTCCGGCCGGTTGGGCACCGCGAACCGGAGCATCTCCCACGCCGACGGCGCGAGGTTCAGCCCGTCGTGCGCGGCGATCCTGCGCTCACCGTCGAACACGTGCACGTTCGTCAGCGCCGCCTGGTTCGACTCGCAGCGCAGCCGCACCAGCGCAGAGTCGATCGCCAGCCGGTTGTCGTTGACGATCACCGGGGTCGGGATACCGAAGTGCAGCCAGTTCGTCGTACCCGACCGGCCGATCAACCGGATGAAGAATCCGGCTCGCCACTCGCTTCTCATGCGGTCGGGAAACTCGACCGCCAGGCTGTGACCGTGTGCCCACATCGCCTGTGCCAACGCCATGGCCGTGTCCTCTCGTCGCGTTCGGTGTCGTTCAGCGGTCGCTCAGCCTGGAGCGGGAAAGATCGCGAATGGTCTCCGAGTCGCTGCTCTCGGCCAGCCGGCTCAGGGAACGTTCGAGCCCGGGGGTGAGCGAGGGCCCCAGCGCGCGGATGACGAGCTTCTCCACGGCCACGTCTCCGACGTCGATGAGCCGCTCGGCCACCCGGTTGCGGGCGTCCTCGGGCAGGTTGGTCAGCGCCGACGCGGAAGCGATCCGCAGCAGCGGCTCGTCGCTCACGGCGGCGTCGTCGACCACCTGATGGGCGGTGCCGTCGGGAAGCAGGCTGGCCGCGTAGACGGCCTTGCTGGCCAGCATCACGTTGTCGTCGCGCGCCAGGACCCGCAGGTGTTCCGCGGCCTCCGGCCCGGCCGCCGAGGCGATCGCCCGGTAGTCCGGCTCGTCGCTGCTCAGCAGGCGACGCAGTTCGTCCAGGGAAATCGACATGTCTTCTCCCGCCTCACGGATTGACCGTCAGTGCGCTGCCGCGCATGGTCGTGATCTCGGAGTTGATGAGGTCCGGGGGTGGGTTGGTGATGTTGTCCGTGCCGTTGCCGGTCATCAGCCGGTTGTTGTCGTTCACGTGGTTCAGGCCGAGCACGTGCCCCACCTCGTGGCCGAGCGTCCACCGGCTCGCACCGCTGGCCACCACCGCGCCGGGCCGCCCGTCCGGGTGCGCGGCGCAGCCGTTCAACGGCGGATTGGTCGCCTGGACGAAGTAGACGACGACGTCGTTGGTGCCGACGTTGTTGCGGTTGCCGAAGAGGGTCCGTTGCTCCTCGGTGGTCTCGCCCCGGCTGCACCCGCCGACGTCGACCACGTTGAGCGCGGGCAGGTTCAGGTTCTCGTCGCTGGCCCGGACCACCCGGAAGCCGGCCGGCTCGTACGACTCGCGCATCCCGGCGACCATCTGGTCGATGGTGAACCGGGTCGGCGCGGTCAGCACCTTGACGTGCAGGCGCACCGTCTCCACCAGCGTGAGATCGCAGCCGGCGGCGGCGAACTCCAGGGTGTTCTGCGCGTCGCTGCCCCCGGAGAAGCGCACCCCGATCGAGATGCCGACGCCCCACAGCACGTCCGGTTTACCCGGTACGTCGAAGCGGGAGAAACCGAACGCCGACGGCGACAGGTTGAGCCCGTCGTGGGCGGCGATGCGGCGCTCGCCGTCGTACACGTGGACGTTCGTCACCGCCGCGGCGGTGGAGTTCGCGCGGAACCGCAGCATGACCGAATCCGTCATCTGCCGTTTGTCGTTCACGATGACCGGTGTCGGCACCGCGAAATGGAACCAGTTGGTGGTGTTGGGTCTGCCGACCACGCGGACGAAGAACCCCGCGCGCCAGATACTGGCCAGACCAGCGGGATTCTCGACCCGCATGGTGTGGCCGTGCGTCCACATCGCCTGGGTGATCACAACGGCACCACGCCCTTTGTCGTGCGGTTGACAAAGCCTGAGGTGAAGGAATGGGGAATCCCCGAGAATTGCGCCGACCGGCTCGGTGACTTCGAGTTTCACGCAGCGTGAAGGCAGCCGCTATCCGGTGGATGACAGCTGAGCCGGTGCCATCCGACGGTGCCGACCGCGGCGCCACCGTTGACGTGGCCGCCGTGGTGAAGCCTTACGCCGACGCCGCCCAACGGGTCCGGAGGGGCGATCATGACCGGCTACGATCGGCGTCGACCGTCCACTGAGCACCGGAGGCAGCCATGACGGAGACGCCCACCCCCGGCACGCCGCCTCGGCCCGAGGAGCGCCCACCGTCGTCGCGGATCGATCCGAGCGTGCCGCACGCCGCCCGCCGCTACGACTACTGGCTGGGCGGCAAGGACAACTTCGCCGCCGACCGGGCCTCCGGTGACGCGGTGGCCGCCGCGTACCCGTCGATCCGGACGACCGTGATCGAGAACCGGAAGTTCATGCAGCGGGTCACCCGACACCTGGCGCGCTCCGGCGTCCGGCAGTTCCTGGACATCGGCACCGGCATCCCGACCAGCCCGAACATGCACGAGATCGCGCAGGCGGTGGCCCCGGAGTCCCGGGTGGTCTACGTCGACAACGACCCGATCGTGCTGGCGCACGCCCGGGCCCTGCTGACCAGCTCACCGCAGGGCGCCACCGCGTACGTCGACGCGGACCTGCGGGACCCGGAGCGGATCCTGGCCGACCCCGAGCTGCGGGCGACGCTCGACCTCGACCGGCCGGTCGCGCTGATGCTGATCGCGATCCTGCACTTCCTGCCCGACGGCGACGACCCGTACGGTGTCACCCGCCGGCTGGTGGACGCGCTGCCGTCGGGCAGCCACGTGGTGATCTCGCACGCCACCACCGACCTGGTGCCCCGACAGATCGCGGCCACCGCCGCCCCGTCCACCCGCAGCAGCATGATCGACATGGCGTTCCGCGGTCGGGACCAGTTCGCGGCGTTCTTCGACGGGCTGGAGCTGCTGGAACCGGGGATCACCCCGGTCACCGAGTGGCTGCCCGACGACGCGCCCGAGCAGCGCACCCCGGTGGCGCAGGCGTCGATGTACGCGGCGGTCGCCCGCAAGCCCTAACCCGTCACACCTGTCCGGCGTAGAAGCCGTACCGGGCCAGCGGCTCGACGATCTGCTCCTCCTCGTACGACAGGTGCGACAGCAGGGTGTCGGTGAGCACGTCGACGGCCCGTTGCAGGGCGGTCAGGTCGCCGGGTTCGCGGATCAGGTCGACCAGTGCCCGGTCCACCCCCTCCACCACGTCGTGGATCACCACGTGCTCCTGCTCCAGCCGGTCGAGGACGGGCGCGAGCCCGGCGTCGGCGCGACGCAGGTACGGGAAGATGGAGTTGTCCTCCAGTCCGTGGTGCTGGGTGACCATCGTGCAGTACGCGGCGCAGTACGCCCCGAGCGTCCAGTTGTTCTGCCGCATGGTCATCCGGTTGAGCACGCCCCGGGCCTCCCCCGCCGAGACGATCCCCCGCCGGACCTGTTCCAGCAGGTCGCGTACCTGGCGCAGTTCTTGGCGCAGGTGGTCGTGCACGTCGACCAGGTGCGCGCCGACGGCCTGCTGGTGCGGGGTGTAGGTCTGCCCGGCGGGGGCGGGCGGGGCCGTCGGGCGGGTGGACTCGTCCCACCGGCCGTGCTCGGTGAGGCGTACCCCCGGGTCGGGGGTGGGGCGGACGGCGAGCGCGGGCGCGGCGCCGGCCTCGACCACCTCGCGCTGTTTCTCGACGGCGGCGGTGCGAGCCTGGGGGTCGGGTTCGGCGCGCTCGGCGGCGACCAGTTCCCGCACGGCGGGGGCGACCTCCTGGGCGAAGAGCTGGATCGTGGTGGGGTCGTCGGCGCCCAGGACGAACGTGGAGATGCCGTGCTCGACGGCCAGGCCGGCCAGCTCCTCCACCCACTGGGCGGGCGGGCCGGCCAGGAACCCGGACCGGGTGGGGGTGAACTCCCCGGAGACGTTCAGCAGCCGGCGTACCGCCCCGGGGTCCCGGCCGGCCGCCTCGGCGCCCTCGTCGACCAGCGCGTTCATCGCGGGCAGCTCGGCCGCCCCCTTCGGCAGGTACGCCAGCGACGGCAGCCACCCGTCCGCGGCCCGGCCGACCAGCCGCAGCATCCGCGGCTTGTACGCGCCGACCCAGATGCCCACCTCGTGCGCGGGTGCCGGGCCGCGCTTGGCGCCGTGCACCCGGTAGTGCTCGCCGTCGACCCGGACCCCGCCCCGCCGGTCGGTGGCCCACACCTCCCGGATGATCCGGATCGCCTCGTCCAGGGCGTCCACCGCCTGCCCGGGGGTCAACCGACGGCCGCCGTTGGCCTCGATCGCCTCCCAGAACGCGCCCGCACCGAGACCCAGCTCGACCCGGCCGCCGGAGAGCAGGTCGAGGCTGGCGACGCTGCGGGCCAGCACCACGGGCTGGCGCAGCGGCAGGTTCAGCACGTTGCCGCTGAGCCGGATCCGGCTGGTGGCCGCCGCCAGGTAGGACATCAGCGTCCAGGTGTCCAGGAAGCCCGGCTGGTACGGATGGTCCTGGAAGGTGGCCAAGTCCAGGCCAACCTGTTCGCAGAGCCGGGTCAGGGCGACGACCTGCTCGGGGTGCCGGGCGTCGGGGGTGAGGAAGCTGCCGAAGGCCAGCTCGTGGCCGTAGTCCGTCACGTTCCGCTCCCTCGCCTCAGGTGATCTTCCGCCACGGTAGCCCGCGCGGTGCGGCCCGCACGCCGGACCCGACGTCAGCGGGCGCAGCCGACGCAGGTACGCGCGGACGGCCGGACCGCCAGCCGCTCGGCCGGGATCGGCTGCCCGCACCGCTCGCAGACGCCGTAGCTGCCGTCGGCCAGGCGGGCCAGGGCCTCGTCCAGCTCGGCCACCCGCCGGTGCGCCCCGGCCAGCAGCGCGGCGACCTGGGCACGCTCGAAGGCGATGGTGGCGCCCTCCGGGTCGTGCTCGTCGTCGGCGTTGGAGTCCAGCGAGGCGTCGATGACACCCTTCAGATCCAGGGTGAGTGCGGCGATCTGCGCTTCGGCGTCGGCCCGGGCCGCACGCAGCGCCGCCCCGACGGCATCGGAAGGGTTGTTCACCGAACCCACCTTTCAGCGGTGTTCTTCGATGCGACGCCGGCATAGGGTGCCGGTGAACGGCCGCCGAAGTTCCTCCGGAAGGAGTGACCGTGACCCGCCACCACCGCCGTCGCGTCCGCCGTCCCCTGAGCCTCGCCCTGCTCCTGCTAGCGGTCACCGCGCTGGTCGCCCCGACGTCCGCCACCGCCGCGGCCCTCCCCTACCAGGACCCCACGCTACCCGTGGCCACCCGGGTCGCCGACCTGCTGTCCCGGATGACCCTGGACGAGAAGATCGGCCAGATGACCCAGGCCGAGCGGGGTTCGGTGACCAACGCCGACCTGACCACCTACCGGCTCGGCTCGATCCTCTCCGGCGGCGGCTCGGCCCCCTCGCCCAACACCGCCACCGGCTGGGCCGACATGTACGACGGCTTCCAGCGCGCCGCCCTGGCCACTCCGCTGGCCATCCCGATGATCTACGGCGTGGACGCGGTGCACGGACACAACAACGTGTACGGGGCGACGATCTTCCCGCACAACATCGGCCTCGGCGCCACCCGCGACCCGGCGCTGGTGCAGCAGATCGGCCAGGCGGTCGCCGAGGAGGTCTCCGGCACCGGCATCGACTGGGACTTCGCGCCGTGCCTCTGCGTGGCCCGCAACGACCGGTGGGGTCGGACGTACGAGTCGTTCGGCGAGACGCCGGACATCCCGTCGAGCATGACCACCTTCGTCACCGGGTTGCAGGGCGCCACCCTGGGCGGCCCGACCTCGGTGCTGGCCACCGCCAAGCACTACCTCGGCGACGGCGGCACCACCGGCGGCGACGACCAGGGCGACACCGCGCTGAGCGAGGCCGACCTGCGGGCCATCCACCTGCCGCCGTTCCAGGCCGCGATCCAGCGCAGCGTCGGTTCGGTGATGATCTCCTACAGCAGCTGGAACGGGGTGAAGCTGCACGGCAACGCGTACCTGATCAACACCTTGCTGAAGGGCGAGTTGGGCTTCACCGGGTTCGTGGTCTCCGACTGGAACGGCATCGACCAGATCGACGGCGCGTCCGGCTTCACCGCCGCCGAGGTCACCGCCGCGATCAACGCCGGCATCGACATGGTCATGGTCCCGACCGCCTGGAAGACCTTCGTCAGCACGCTCCGCGCCGAGGTGCAGAACGGGCACGTCGCGCTCAGCCGGATCGACGACGCCAACCGGCGCATCCTCACCAAGAAGTTCGAGCTGGGGCTCTTCGAGCGGCCGTACACCGACCGGAGCCTCACCCCGACGGTCGGCGACGCCGCGCACCGGGCGCTGGCCCGGCAGGCGGTCCGCGAGTCGCAGGTGCTGCTGAAGAACTCGGGCGGGGTGCTGCCGCTGGCCCGGGACAACAACAAGATCTTCGTCGCCGGCAAGAACGCCGACAACATCGGTAACCAGAGCGGCGGCTGGACCATCTCCTGGCAGGGCTCGTCGGGGAACATCACCCCGGGCACCAGCGTCCTGCAGGGCATCCGGGCCGCCGTCGGTCCCACCTCGACGGTCACCTACAACCAGCGCGGCACCGGCATCGACGCCAGCTACCGGGCCGCGATCGCGGTGGTCGGCGAGACCCCGTACGCCGAGGGCCAGGGTGACCGGACCGGCAGCATGAGCCTGGACCGCGACGACCTACGGACCATCTCCACGCTGCGCAAGGCGGGCGTGCCGGTGATCGTGGTGCTGGCGTCCGGCCGCCCGCTCGACGTCGCCGCGGAGCTGCCCAACTGGAACGCGCTGCTCGCGTCGTGGCTGCCCGGCACCGAGGGCGCCGGCGTCGCCGACGTGCTCTTCGGCGGGTACGCGCCCACCGGCAAACTGCCGATGACCTGGATGAACTCGGTCAGCCAGCAGCCGATCAACGCAGGCGACGGGCAGGTCCCGCTCTTTCCGCAGGGCTATGGACTGACCTGGTGACCCGCCCCGGGGGAGGGTGCCGGCCCTCCCCCGGCCCGTCACACCACCAGCGCGGGAACGGTGGCCGGCCGGGCGTCGGGGGCGGGCAGCTGCCGGTCGTGCCAACGGCTGAGCAGCGCCAGCGAGGTGACCGCGCCGACCAGGGCGAGGAACATGTCCCACTGGGTGTCCCAGACGTCGCCCTGGGTGGCCAGGAAGTCGTCGGCGGCGGACCCGCCGGCCACCGCCGCCCACCACTCGATCATCTCGAAGAAGGCGCTGAACGCCAGGCAGGCGCAGACCGTCAACGGGGCGAGCCACCGGCTGCCGCGCAGCGGCGAGCGGCGGACCAGGATCTCCCGGACCAGGATCGCCGGGACGAAGCCCTGGGCGAAGTGACCGAGCCGGTCGTACGGGTTGCGGGACAGGTCGAGCGCGTCGCGCACCCAGTCGCCCAGCGGGGTGCGCGCGTAGGTCCAGTGCCCGCCCGCGACGAGGATCAGCGCGTGCACGGCCAGCAGGCAGCAGAGCAGCGTGGTCAGCGGGAACCGCCGCCAGGTCACCAGCACCAGCGGCACCCCGACGATCACCCAGACCGTCTCCAGCAGCCAGGTCAGCCGGTCGTACGGGTCGATGCCGGAGACCACGAGCGCGACCAGGACCAGCCCCAGCAGGAGCTTCGGAACCACCGCGCGTGCTCTTGCCACCGTGGACCGTCCCTCCGTGCCGTGCCCGGCCGCGCGGACCCGTCCCGACGCTGACGCCGGTGCCCCTGGACGCCGACGACAGGGACCATAGCCGACGGAGTCCCGTCACCGGTGGTGCGGACGGCGGCGGTGCGGACGGCGGCGGCGGACATCTCCGCGAGCGGGATACCTCAGGGTCATATTGATACCTCTCAGGTATCACGGTCCCGGAGGTGACACGGTCCCGTCGAGGCAGCGCCTCACGGTGAGGGGGCGGTTCAGGCCAGGCGGGCAGCTCGGTCACGTCGCGCACGCGGCGAGCCGGAAGTCGCGGGTACGCCACAGTAGTAGACAGCGCGCCGGGGTCAGGACCTTCCGTCCCGGTCCCCGGTGGAGGGACCGGACGCCGGACCGTCGTTCGGTGTGGCGCTCCGGCCGCCGCTGAGCAGGATCGCCGCCTCGATCCGCAGCAGCAGGCCGCCGATCACCATCAGTGCCCCGACGGCGAACGCCGCAGCCGAGCCGGACGTCCCGACGGTGACGGCCACGACCAACGCCCCGACGACGACCGACAGCGCTCCCAGGACGGCGGCCGACGTGCCGGGTGGGGTCGGTCGGTACACCGGGTTCGGGGTGCGGCTCACCCCCGGAGTGTAGGCGGCGGATGCGCCTCGCCGGGGCCCCGCCGCGGCCCGGGTCGTCCCGGGCCGCGGCGGGGCTCTCCACTTGCCGCAAGCCGGGCGAACCCCGCCAGCGGAGACCGCGGTACGCCGCACATCGCGCCAACAAGGCGGCGGGTCAGTCCTCGGCTTGCCAGCGGTAGAACTCCTTGGCCACCGCGTCCTCCGGGCCCTTCCAGCTCTCCGGGTCGTACGCGCTGATGTACGGGCTCAGGTCCTCCTGGATCTTGGAGAAGGCCGGGGTGTCGTGGTTCTCCCGCACGGCGGCGAACGACGCGTCGGTCTGCTCCAGCACGTGCAGGTAGACGTCGTCGATGGAGTAGAGCCACCGCCCGGTGACGCCCAGCCGCTTCGGCAGCTCACCGGCGTCGGACTCGGCGAAGATCCGGGCGACGTCCGGTTCGGCGCCCGGCTTGATCCGGGCCACGATGATGGTCCGGTTCGGGGCGGTGGTCTCCCCGTCCGGTGGTTCGGCCGGCTCCCAGTGGTAGAACGGCTTCGCCACCGAGTCCGACGGGTTCTTCCAGTAGCGCGGGTACGGCGTCACGTACGGGGCGATCTTCTCGGCGATCTGCTGGAAGGCGGGCAGCCCTCGGGTCTGGCCGGTCACCGCCGGGTCGGCGACCCGTTCGATCACGTGGATGTAGAGGTCGTGGAAGGACAGCAGGGTACGGCCGATCACGCCGAGGTCCTGCGGTCGGGTGGTCCGGTCGTAGTAGCCGAACGTGTCGGCGACGACGCGCTCGCTCTCCTCGCCGGGCACCATCCGACAGACGATCACGTTCCGAAAGGTCATCACTGCTCCTAGGGTGAGTGGGGTGGTCAGATGGTGAACGTGACGGGGAGTTCCAGCAGGCCGCGGAACGGCGACGCGGCCGGCAGTCGGCGCAGCTCGTCGACCGGCACCCCGAGCCGCAGCCCGGGCAGCCGACGCAGCAGCGCCCCGATCCCGATCCGCGCCTCCATCCGGGCCAGCGAGACGCCGAGGCAGTAGTGCACGCCGTACCCGAAGCCGAGGTGCGGTCCCCGCACCCGGCGCAGGTCCAGCCGGTCCGGGTCGGTGAAGTGCCCCGGGTCGTGGTTCGCGGAGTTGATGACCACGCCGACCAGCGAACCCGCCGGGATGCGCCGGCCCTGGTACTCCAGGTCCTCGGTGGCGATCCGGGGGCTGGCCACCGGCAGCGGCCCGTCGAAGCGCAGCAGCTCCTCGACCGCCGACGGCAGCAGCTCCGGGCGGTCCCGCAGCAGGGCGAGCTGGTCGGGATGGGTCAGCAGCGCCACCACCGCGTTGCCGAGGAAGTCTGCGGTGGTCTGGTGGCCGGCGAACAGCAGCAGGAAGGTGGTGGTGACCAGCTCCGCCTCGGAGAGCTTCCCCTCCTGGTCGCAGGCGTCGATCAGCGCGCTGACGATGTCGTCGGCCGGGTGGGCCCGCTTCGCCGCGACCAGGCCGGCGAGGTAGTGGTGCAGCCGCAGCTGGGCCTCCTGCACGGCCGCCCGCTCCTCCTGCGGGCTGCGCCGCGACGACCCGGAGGTCCGGATCACCTGGGTCCAGTCCAGCACCCGGTCGTGGTCGGCCGGCGGGATGCCGAGCAGTTCCGAGATCACCCTCATCGGCAGCGGGATGGCGAAGTCCCCCATCAGCTCCGCCTCGCCCCTCGGGACGACCTTGTCGAGCAGGTCGTCGACGATCTGCGCCACCCGGGGACGCAACGCCTCGATCCGGCGCGGGGCGAAGGCCTGCGAGATCATCCGGCGTAGTCGGGTGTGCTCCGGCGGGTCGGCGTTGAGCATGTTGCGGTTCAACGCCTCGGAGTTCGGTCCGAAGATCTTCAGGTAGTGCTGCTCCGGGCCGTACAGGTCCTTGGAGAGCCGCGGGTCGACCAGCGCCGCCCGGGCGTCGTCGTAGCGGGTGATCAGGTACTGGTCGAATCGCGGCGAACTCACCGGACAGACCGGGGCGTCGGCGCGCAGCCGGGCGAAGGACGGGTACGGGTTCGCGGCGAACTCGTCGGTGTAGAGCTGCTCGGCGGGCACCGTCTCGTCGGTCATCGTGCCTCCCCGGAGTCGGCGCGCATGCTGTGCAGCACCTGGTACGTGTGCCGCTCGGCGGATTCGCGCAGCTCCCGGATCACCCGCAGCAGCCGGTCGCGCTGCTCGCTGCGCCCGAAGGCGTCCAGCCGTTCCCGGTCGGCCCAGTCGCTCATCACCAGGTAGGTGCGCGGGTCGTCGGCGTCGCGGACCAGGTCCTGGCGCAGACAGCCGTCCAGGGTGCCGATCTGCTCCGCCGCGGCCAGCCACTCCGCCTCGAAGCGCTCCTCGCAGCCGGGCCGGGTCCGCATCGCCAGGACGGTCCGCACGGTGCTCATCGCGCACCGCCGAAGACCAGGTCCAGGTTCTTGCGCAGCGCGTCCGCGTCCACCGGCTGGCTGCGGAAGGCGACGTGCCCGTCCGGGCGGATCAGGTACAGGGAGGTGCCGCCGGCCCCGTACCGGTCCCGGAAGCTCCCCTCGGCGTCGACCAGCGCCGGCGGGGCGAGCAGCCCCGGGTCGGGCGCGGCCGGGTCGAGCAGCAGGTACGCGTCCAGGTCGCCGCCGGCCCGGGACCGGGCGTCGGCGCAGAGCCCCGGCACGGCCGCCACCGTCGCCGGGTCGGCCGAGGCGTCCGCGTACACCAGCAGGGTGTGCCGGGTGCCGCGGGTCAGGTCGCGCAGCCGCAGCGGATGGCCGACCCCGCGGCGGCGCAGGCCGCCCACGTCGGGCGCCCGGTCGCCGGGGCGCGGCCCGGCGGCGAGCGCCTCGGGCGCCGCCAGGGACTCCCCCACCAGCGGGCTGTCGGCGTAGCTGAGCAGCATCGACATCTCCTGGAGGAACTGCCGCTCCAGGTCCGCCCGGTCCAGCTCGTCGGTGAAGGCCATCCGCACCGCCCGGCCGACGATCTCCTCCCCCTCCGGCCGCCGCTCGGTCTCGTAGCTGTCCAGCAGCCCCGGCGCCGCGATCCCCCGGACCGCCAGGGCGAGCTTCCAGGCCAGGTTCCAGGAGTCCTGGATGCCGGTGTTCATGCCCTGGCCGCCGGCCGGCGGGTGCAGGTGCGCGGCGTCACCGGCGACGAAGACCCGGCCGTCGCGGTACCGGTCGACGATGCCGTGGCTGATCCGGAAGATCGACGACCAGCGCAGGTTCGACGCCCGGGTGCCGGGCGGGGCGAGCCGGTCCAGCGCGACCTGTACGTCGGCCAGCGTCGGCTCGGCCAGCTCCTCGCTGAACCCGGGCGGGGCGTCCTTGCCGCCGGTCTGGGCGAAGAACCGGGGCGGCGCCAGGGTCGCGATCCGGTAGCGGTTCTCGCCACGCAGCGGTACGCAGACCAGCATGCCGTCCATCTGGCCGTCGGTCTCGTGCAGGAAACGCAGCAGGTGCCCCGGCGGCATGTCCCAGTTCACGTCGACGTCGCCGAGCATGAACAGCTGCGGGAAACGGCCCAGCCCGCCGGTGAAGGTCAACCCCAGCAGCTCCCGGACCCGGCTGTGCGCGCCGTCGCAGCCGACCAGGTACTTCGCGCGTACGGTCTCCTCGCCGGCCGGGGTGGCCAGGGTGGCGGTCACGCCCTCGTCGTCCTGGGTGAACGCCAGCAGTTCCGCTCCGCGCCGGGCGCGTACGCCCAGGGTGGCGAGCCGTTCGGTGAGGATCCGTTCGGTCTCGTACTGCGGCAGGCCGAGGTGCGCGTACGGCAGGCCGGGCAGCTCCCAGCTCATCCGGTGGGTCTGCTGGCCGTTGACGAAGACCATGTTGCCGGTCAGCCAGATCCCGGCGTCCATCGCCTCGCGCACGACGTCCTGCTCGTCCCAGAGCTCCATGGTGCGGCAGTGCACCCCGATCGCCTTGTCGGCGTGGGCCGGCGGGGTGGCCTGTTTCTCCACGACCCGGCAGTCGACGCCGCGCCGGGCCAGCTCGATGGCGGCGGTCAGCCCGGTCGGCCCCGCCCCGACGATGAGTACGTCCGTTGTCGTGTGCACGTCGATCTCCTTGTCGGTGCTGGCAGCTGCCCCGCTGTCGGGCTGGAACTCCGACCCGCCGGGGTGGACCGTGCGGTGGAAGAGCCGGCGGCGGATGTCGAGCAGGAACGGCGCGATCGGGCCGGCCTCCTCCCGGGCGTGCGCCGGGTTGCGGATCCACCGGAAGAACTCCGCCTCACCGGTCCACTCGGCGAAGATGTGGTGGACGTCGGAGTCCGGCTCGCGCAGCAGGTCCTCGCGCAGGTAGCCGGGGAGCGCCGACATCCGCGCCAGGACCTGCGGGTAGCCCCGGTCGAACTCGGCACGCCGGTCGGCGGGCACGGTGAGTTCGACGTCCACGAAGATGCTCGACCCGGCGCCGCCCCGGTCGGACATCACCCGGTGGTCGTCGGGTCCGGGCGTCTCCCGCCGCCCGTCGAGGGCGTCGGCCAGCGCCGCGGCGACCGGCCCCCGCTCGTACGCCAGCAGCGCCGGCTCGTCGACCCACTCGGTGACCAGCATGAAGGTGCGCGGATCGGTGGCGTCCAGCAGCAGCTCCCGCCCGACGTTGCCGGGCAGGCCGGCGAGCTGCGCGACGGCGGCACGGCAGGCGGACCGGACGGCCTCCGCGTGGCCGGGGCGGGCACGGATCCGGAGCATCGTCCTGATCATGAGGTCTCCTTCGACGGCAACCCGGGACGGCGGTGCGGCTCTCGTCGTGTGACGGTGCCGAACCGCGCGTCATCAGGGCGTCAACGGCCGCGTGCAGCCAGTCCGCGGGTTTTGACGGCGCAGTGCGGCCGGCGGTTGTGACCCGCGCCACGCCGCTTCACGGCACGGGCGGCGCTCCCGTCACCTGTTCGTCAGCACCGCACGAACCGCAGGGAGCAGGACCATGTCCACCGCGTACACCGTCGTCACCGTCGTCGCCGCCCTCTGGGTCGGCTTCTCCGCCTTCTCGCTGCTGCGCGGCGCCCCGTGGGTGGTCGACTCGCTGGCCGCGTACGGCGTTCCCCGCCCGTGGTGGCCGTGGCTCGGCGCGGCCAAGGCCGCCGGCGCGCTCGGCCTGCTGGTGGGACTGTTCGTGCCGGCGATCGGGGTGCTGGCCGGCGTCGGTCTCGTGCTCTACTTCCTCGGTGCCGTCGTCACCGTGGTCCGGGCCCACTCGTACGCGCACATCCCGTACCCGCTGCTGTACCTGGCGCCGGTCGTCGCCGTCCTGGCGCTCGGCGCCGCGGCCTGAACGGTGGAGGAAGCCACGGTGAACGAACCCTTCGCGACCCACCGGAACCTGCTGTTCGGCGTCGCCTACCGCATCCTCGGCAGCGCCGCCGACGCCGAGGACGCGGTGCAGGACGCCTGGGTCCGTTGGTCGGCGGCGGACCGGTCGGCGGTCGCCGACCCCCGGGCCTACCTGGTGCGGATCGTGTCGAACCTGGCGCTGGACCGGCTCCGCTCGGCGCAGGCGCGCCGCGAGGTGTACGTCGGCCCGTGGCTGCCCGAGCCGATCCTTACCAGCGGCGACACCGCCGACGAGGTGGGCGCCGCCGAGTCCGTGTCGATGGCGATGCTGGTGGTGCTGGAGACGCTCAGCCCGCTGGAGCGCGCGGTGTTCGTGCTGCGGGAGGTCTTCGACTTCGGCCATGCCGAGATCGCCGAGGCGGTCGGCCGCTCCGAGGAGAGCGTGCGGCAGGCCGCGCACCGCGCCCGCAACCACGTACGGGCCCGGCGGCCCCGGTTCCCGGCGGACCGGCAGCGGCAGCGGCGGGTCACCGAGCGGTTCCTCGCCGCCGCGGCCGGCGGTGACCTCAACACCCTGCTCGAGCTGCTCGCGCCCGACGTGACGGTGTGGACCGACGGCGGCGGCAAGGTGCACCAGGCGATGCGCCCGGTGACCGGCGTGCGCAAGGTGGCCACCTGGTTCGCCACCCTCGGCGACCGCCCCTACCAGGGGGTCGCACTGGCCGACATGACCATCGAGATCGTCGAGGTCAACGGCGGGCCGGGCATCCTGTTCAGCGGCTCCGGCCGGGTCATCGCCACACTCACCCTCGACGTGGCCGACGACGGCCGGATCGTCGGCATCCACAACGTGGCCAACCCCGACAAGCTCGCCGGCATCGCCGCCCGTACCGTCCACCCGCTGGACCCAACCCGCTGAGACCCGCCGCCCGGCGTCCCCGGGCCGCCCCACGAACCCCGGGTACGGTCCGAAGATGACCAAGGAAAGCCGCGGCACCCTCGACTACTACCTGCTGCACACCGACGCTGGGCACGGCGAGCCGTCCGCGCTGCTCGTGGAGGAGTTCGTGCTCGCCGACGACCTCTCCGCCGCGCGGCTGCGCAGCGCCGGCTGGTCGCCGGCCGAGGGGGGCTGGTGGAGTTCGGCGGCTTTCGCCCGCGCGGTCCGCGCCGACGCGGGGCTGCGCAACCGGCTGTCGGCAGTGGACCGGAGCGCCGCCGTCGCGTTCTACGACCGGCTGGGCGGTGGTGCCCTCCCGGACGAGGCGGCGCTGCGCCACCGGTTCCGCGACGACATGCCGCTGGCGTCCGGTGCCCCGCTGCGGTTGGGAGCCGGCCCGGTGGTCCACCGGGTGCTCTTCGCCGGGGACCCGGACGAGCGACGGCTGGACCGGCTGGGCGCGGTGCTGCGGATGAACACCGGGCCGGGTCGCAGCGAGCCCGGGCTGCGGGGCACGGGTCGCCTGCGGGTGAACGACACCGACGTCCGCTGGCAGCTGCGCCGGGTCGGGGGCGGCGCCGCGTGGTGCATCGACGTCACCGCCGAGCCGGCCGACCCGCACAGTCTGCGCTGGATGTTGCGCGAACTCGTCGGCGTCGCCAGGCGGCACGGTCTGGTGCCGGCCACCGTCGACCGCCTGGCCTGACCGCCGCCCTACGCGGCGTCCCGCCGGGCCACGACCCTGGCCGCCGCCCTACGCGGCGTCCCGCCAGGCCACGACCCTGGCCGCCGCCCTACGCGGCGTCCCGCCAGGCCACGACCCTGGCCGCCGCCCTACGCGGCGTCCCGCCGGGCCACGACCACGGTGTCCAGGGCGTCGACGGTGCGACCGTCGACGTCGACCGGCCGGTGGGCGGTCTCGGCCCGGTCGATGCGCAGCCCCGACATCGCCCGGGTCACAGACTCCGGGGTCAGCAGGATCTCCGGGTCCTGCGGCCCACCGGTGCCGCCGGTGAGGTTGGCGAGGTCGTGGCCGACGACGAGGACGGTGCCGCCGGGGCGTACCGCCGCGCGGGCGTGGGACAGGACCGTGGCGAGGTCGGCCGCCGGCAGGTGCAGGTAGGCGATCAGCACCAGGTCGAACGAGTCGGCCGGCGGCGCGTACCGGGTGACGTCGGCGACCTGCCAGTCGACGGTGACGCCGCTGCCGCGGGCCAGGTCCCGGCCCCGCTCGACCGCCACCGGGGAGAAGTCGACGGCGGTGACCTGCCAGCCCTGCCGGGCCAGCCAGACCGCGTTACGCCCCTCCCCGGCGGCGAGGTCCACGGCCCGACCCGGGGTCAGGCCGGTGACCTCCCGTACGACGAAGCGGTTCGGCTCGGCCGTCCAGACCAGTTCCGGGGCGCTCGCGTACCGCTCGTCCCACGCCGTACTGTCCATGGTCACCCTCACCTCCGTGCCGCACGACCGGCGGTTGCCGGCGGTCGTCATTGTCGCCCGGTCGCCTTCGGTCGCGTCGCCAGACCGGCTCAGCGCCGGGGACCGGGTGCGGCCAGCTCGCGGTCGGCCGGCTCGCGGTCCGCCCGCGTCCGGCGTCGGCCGCGGTGGACCGTGATGGCCAGGGCGCCCGCGACGGCGACGCCCGCTCCGCTCCACAGCAGCGGGTTCGTGCGTAGCTCCGCCGGCAGCTGCTGGCCGAGCACGAAGACACCCATCACCACCACGAACCAGCCGAACGAGACGCGCAGCACGTCGGGCGGGATCTTCCCGGCCAGCCGGCCGCCGAGGAAACTGCCGACGATCGCGGCGGCGGTGACGGCGGCGGCGAGACCCCAGTTGATCTGCACGCTGGAGAGGTAGCCGGCCAGGCCGGCGAAGGACTTCATGGCGATGACCACCAGCGAGGTGCCGACCGCGACGGGCATCGGCAGGCCGCCGAGCAGGGCCAGGGCGGGCACCACGAGGAAGCCACCACCGGCGCCGACCAGGCCGGTGACCAGGCCGACGACGATGCCGTCGATGATCACCCGGAACACCGGCAGCTCGTGCGGCACCGGCTTGCCCTCGGCGGAGCGCCGGCCGCGGATCATCGCGACGGCGGTGGCCAGCATCATCACCGCGAAGCCGGTGAGCAGGTAGCCGGCCGGGATGAACTCGGCCAGCCGGCCGCCGGCGTACGCGCCGGTCATGCCGGCGAGGCCGAAGATCAGGCCGGTACGCCAGCGGACCCGGTGGGCGCGGGCGTGCGGGAGGACACCGACCGCGCTGGTGGCGCCGACGACCAGCAGCGAGGTGGCGATGGCCTCCTTGGCGGGCAGGTCGGCGACGTACACCAGCAGCGGCACGGCGAGGATGGAGCCGCCGCCGCCGAGCAGGCCGAGGCTGACGCCGATCAGGACGGCCAGTCCGATGGTCAGGGCCAGGGTCGCGGTCATGCCCGCCCCCCGCCGCTCTCGCGGAGCTGGCCGACGATGGTGTCCAGGTCGCAGCTGGCGCCCCGGTTGTAGGGCAGCTTGCCGAGCATCATGCCCATCGCGCAGGTGTTGGTCACCGCGGCGAAGGTGAGGCCGGCGCCGATGAACCCGGCGACCCACTTCAGCTGCGGCACGAACACCGAGCCGACGACACTGGCCAGGACGATGGAGCCGGCGACCAGACGGACCTGCCGCTCCAGGTCCCAACGGGGGGCGCCCTGCTTGATCGGGGCGTTGGCGGCCTGCCAGGCCATGATGCCGCCGTTGAGGACCTTCAGGTTCGGCAGGCCGACCCCGGCGAGGGTCTGCTCGGCCTGGGTGGCGCGGGCGCCGGAGCGGCAGATCAGCACCACGTCCTCGTCCAGGTGGTTGCGCAGCTCCTCGCGGTGCTCCTTGAGCAGGTCCAGCGGAACGTTGTAGGAGCCGGGGATGTGCGAGGTCTCGAACTCCGCCGGCGTACGCACGTCCAGCAGGCGCGGCGCGCGCCCGGAGTCGACCAGCTCGCGGAGGCTGGCGGCGTCGAGGGTGGCGGGCCGGGCGGTCTCAGAAGTAGTCATATCTCCTCTTTCTAGAACAAAGCGCCACAGGTGATGGCAAGGGGATGCCGGCCAGCGCCGGACGACGCCAGCCGGTGGTCGTACACGTGGGTCAGGGGTTGGTGACCATCTCCAGGCCGGCGTCCGCGGCCTGGTCGAACTTGTCGTCGATGACGACGACCTCGCGGCCGGCGTTGGCCAGCAGCGACGCCGCGGCAGTGGCCCGGTAGCCGGAGCCGCAGTGCACCCACACCGCGCCGGCCGGGAGCTCGCCCAGCCGCTTGGGCACGTCGGGCAGCGGAATGTGCACGGCGCCCTCGATGTGGCCGGCGCGCCACTCGTTGGTCATCCGTACATCGAGCACCACGTCCGCAGCCGGCAGGTCGGCCCGGACGTTCCCCGCCCGGGCCGCGGCCAGGGCCGGGAAGTCGGCCATCCGCAGCTCGCGGAGCTGGCCGGGGTCGGCGGCCCACTGCTCGGCCACGCCGGTGGCCTGCGCGGCCGGCCGGTCGATGCCGATGCGGACCAGCTCCCGCTGGGCGTCCGCGACCTGTTCCGGGGTCTCGGCGAGCAGGGTGATCGGCACCCCCCAGTCGATCAGCCAGCCGAGCCAGGTCGACATCGGCCCGTCCAGGCCGAGGCTGACCGTGCCGGCCAGGTGCGAGGCCGCGTACGCCTTGCGGTGGCGCAGGTCGACCACCCACTCGCCGGCGGCCATCCGCTCCCGCAGCTGACCGGCGTCGGCCCGGGTGACCGGGCTGAGGTCGACCGGGGCCGGGCCGGCGTTGTTGGCCACGCCCATGTGGGCGTAGTAGGCCGGGTAGGCGTCGAGACCGGCGAGGGTCTCGGTGACGAACTGGTCGGCGGCGAGACGCAGCACCGGGTTGGCCTGCTTCTCCCGGCCGATGGTGGAGTCGGGGGCGTCGGCCTGGCTGGCCGAGCAGAAGCTGCCGAAGCCGTGCGTGGGCCAGACCTGGGCCCCGTCGGGCAGCAGGTCGGCCAGCCGCCGGGCGGAGGCGTGCTGGTGATGGGCCAGTTCGTGGGCGTGCTGCTGGCCGAGCAGGTCGGTACGCCCGGTGGTGCCGAACAGCAGCGAGCCGCCGGTGAAGACGCCCACCGGCTGCCAGCCGCCGTCGGTGGCCTCGTCGAGGGCGTACGACAGGTGGTGGAAGGTGTGACCGGGGGTGGCGACCACCCGCAGGCGCAGGGCGTCGGAGACCGGCACCACGTCACCGTCGGACACCGGCATGCGGTCGAAGCCGACCTCGTCGGCTGCGGCCACCAGGTAGTGGGCGCCGGTCACCCGGGCCAGTTCCAGCCCACCGGAGACGTAGTCGTTGTGGATGTGCGTCTCGACCACGTGGGTGATCCGCACGCCCTGAGCGCCGGCGAGGTACAGGACCCGGTCGATGTCGCGTTGCGGGTCGACCACGATCGCCACCTGCCCGTCGGAGGCCAGGTAGCTGCGGTCGCCCAGCGAGGACGTCGCGATGACGGACACCTCGACTGCCATGCCGTTCTCCCTTCTATTCTCGACATACCCTGGGGGGTATGCAGGAAAGACACGTCTGCACCGGTCGAAACCAACAACCGGCGTACTACCCGCTCGCGCCGCGGTCACACGGCGCGAGCGGACGCCTCGCTCAGGCCAGGGCCAGGAAGAGCTTCTCCAGCTCCTCCTCGGTCATCTCCGGCTCCTCGCCCCGCTCCCGCACGGTGCCGCAGTGCTGCATGCCGGAGGCGATGATCTTGAAGCCGGCCCGGTCGATCGCCTTGGAGACCGCCGCGAGCTGGGTCAGCGCCGCCCGGCAGTCCTCGCCGTTCTCCATCATCTCGATGACCGCGTTCAGCTGCCCACGGGCTCGCTTGAGCCGGGTCAGCGCCTCGCCGGTCATCTCAGGCCGAAGCTTCATCGCACTACCTCCTGCGTCTCAACATACCCCGGGGGGTTCCATCTCGCCAACGCATACCCCCACCGGTATGTTCAACCGCGCCGACCGCGAGCGGATTCCCGCCTTTCGACGGCCGCCCCGCTGCCCACCGTCAGGAGGATCCGTGCGGCTGATCGACGCCTGGAAGCCGCGTGGCGTGGCCCGAACGCACCCGGGTATCGCCGAAGGGACGCCCGGTCGACAGGCCGAGCCGGCAGGCAACCGACCGAGGGAGACAGAGCATGAGCTACGCGATGACCGTCCGGCTGTCCGCGCCGTTCGCCCCGACCGTGGAACGCGTCCGGACGGCACTGAAGGACCAGGGCTTCGGCGTGCTCACCGAGATCGACATGCGGTCGACGCTCCGGGACAAGCTCGGTGTCGACATGGCCGAGTACGTCATCCTGGGCGCCTGCAACCCGGCGCTGGCGCACCGGGCCGTGCAGGCGGACCCGGCCATCGGCCTGCTCCTGCCCTGCAACGTCGTGGTACGCGCGGATGGGGCGGACAGCACGGTGGTGCAGGCCATGGATCCGCAGGTGATGGTGCAGCTCAGCGACGCGCCCGAGTTGCCGGCGATCGCCGACGAGGCAGCGGGCCGACTGCGCGAGGCGTTGGCGACCCTCCCGGCCTGAGCCGGCCGGGAGTGCGGACACCGGCCCGCACTCCCGGCCAGCGGCCCGTCGCCAGGCGGCTCGTCACCTGCCCACCAGCACGATCCCGTCCCGCGCGACCACCCCCTGCCCCGCCCCCGGGTAGGCTGATCGACGAGCAGGGCTTTTTGCCGCATTTGTTCATGGAGTCCCCATGCCCGTCCTTCGGTTCCTGAACTCACCCGCCGGCCGGGTCGTCCGCGTCCTCCTCGGCGCGGCGCTCATCGCGGTCGGCGCGTCGATCGGCGGCTGGTGGTGGCTGCTCGCCCTGCTGGGGGTGCTCCCGCTCGCCGCGGGCCTGCTCGACTTCTGCACCCTGGCGCCCCTGTTCCGACTGCCGCTCGCCGGCCGGGAGTTCCGGGAAGCGACCCGCCGCAGACAACCGAGGTGACCTCTCCCGCCCCTCGGGTCGACGACCTGACGCAGGGGACGGCCGTCCTCCTGATCGGCGGTGGCACGGGTTTGGCCGCAGGACTCTTCGGTGCGGGCGGCTCGGCCGTGGGAACCCCGCTGCCGCACCTCGCCGGGGTCCCGCCATTCGTGGCGCTGGCCTCCCCGCTGCCGACCGCCCTGCCGGTCGCCCTCGTCTCGTCCGGCGCCTACCGGCGCCGGCGCCACCTGGCCCGGCGCGTCCTCACCTGGAGCGTCGCCGTCGAACTCCCGGCGACCGTGGCGGGAGCCCTGCTCACCCCGCTCTATCTGACGGTGCTGGGCCTGCCGATCAACCGGGCACTGGCCACCTCGCTGGCCGTCTCCGCCGCGCTCGCCCTGCCGGGCAGCGTCACGCACTGGACACTCGGACACGTCGACCGGCGGGTCACGTTGGCCCACACCGCACCGGCGGTACCCGCCGCCTATCTGGGCGCCCGCGTCGCCGTCCGCGCACACCCGGGCCGACTGACCCGGCTCTACGGGGTCGCGCTCGTCCCGCTCGCGTCGGCGCTTCTGCTGCGCTGAGCCGGAAGCGGCGGGCGGAGCGCCGCCGGCCGAGGCCCTGGTCCGGGACCGGCCGCCGACATCCCGACGGGTACGCCCTCGCGGGTGGCGGCCGCGAGGCCGGACGCGCTACCGTCGCCGACATAGATACCCCCCGGGGTATTAAGCGACGAGGAGGACAGCCATGCGAGAAGTTGACCTGACGGCCTTCGCCACCGCTCACGCGCGAGGGGCGACGGTGGTCGACGTGCGAGAGCCGGCCGAATACGTCACCGGGCACGTCCCCGGCGCGCGGTGCATCCCGCTCGGCCACCTCACGGCCAACCTCGGGGACGTGCCGCGCGGGGACACCGTGTACGTCGTCTGCGCCAGCGGCAACCGCAGCAAGGTGGGCGCCGACGTGCTGGAACGCGCCGGGTTCGACGCCCGGTCGGTGGCTGGCGGCACGGCGGCCTGGTCCCGGGCCGGCCACCCGGTGACCCAGGGCACCCGCGCCTGATTCGGGCAGGGGCCCGACGACCCCCGGGAGATCGGGACCTTCGGCCCGGAATATACCCCCGGGGGTATGCGCTAGGCTAGGTGCATCGCCGCTCATCACTGCGAAGGAGTTCCACGCCATGTTGTTCACCCAGTACTACCTGGACTGCCTCTCCCAGGCGTCGTACCTGGTCGGCGACGAGACCACCGGGCGGGCGGTGCTCGTCGACCCGCGCCGCGACGTCGACGAGTACCTGACCGACGCCCGGGCGCACGGCCTGACCATCGAAGGGGTGATCAACACCCACTTCCACGCCGACTTCCTCGCCGGCCACCTCGAGGTCGCCGCCGCCACCGGGGCGTGGATCGGCTACGGGCACCGCGCCGAGACCGAGTATCCGAGCCGCAAGCTGCGCGACGGCGAACGGATCAGCCTCGGTGACGTCACCCTGGAGATCATGGAGACGCCCGGGCACACGCCGGAGTCGATCAGCGTGCTGGTCCACGAGCGCGCCGGCGACGCCGTGCCGTACGGGGTGATGACCGGTGACGCGCTGTTCATCGGCGACGTGGGCCGGCCCGACCTGCTGGCCTCGCTCGGCGTCACCGCCGACGAGCTGGGCGCCATGCTCTACGACAGCGTCCAGCGCAAGCTGATGGGCCTGCCCGACGAGGTGCGGGTCTTCCCCGCGCACGGCGCCGGCTCGGCCTGCGGCAAGAACCTCTCCACCGAGCGGCAGTCCACCATCGGCGAGCAGCGCCGCACCAACTACGCCTGCGCCCCGATGAGCGAGGAGCGGTTCGTCGCCCTGGTCACCGGTGGACAGCCCACCGCGCCCGGCTACTTCGCCTTCGACGCGGTGCTCAACCGCAAGGCCCGCGAGCTGTTCGACCACACCCGGGCCGCCCGGCCGCTGACCGTCGCCGAGTTCCGCGCCGCCCGCACCGAGGGCGCCGCGGTGATCGACGCCCGCGACCCGCAGGAGTTCGCCGCCGGGCACGTCCAGGGCTCGATCAACATCCCCGCCGACGGCCGGTTCGCCGAGACCGCCGGCAGCATCGTCGCCCCCGACCGCACGGTCGTCGTGGTGGCCCCGCAGGACCGGGAGGAGGAGATCGTCGTACGCCTCGCCCGGATCGGCTTCGACCGGGTCCTCGGCTACCTGCGCGAGCCCGAGAGCGCCCTCCTCGAGATGGCCGACGAGACGAGCCGGGCCAGCCGGGTCACCGCCACGGAGCTGCGCGACGCCCTGGCCCGGCCGGACGTCCCGGTGGTGCTGGACGTCCGCAACGCCGGTGAACGGGAGCAGGGCCTCGTCGCGGGCTCCGTCCACGTCCCGCTCGCCGAGCTGACCCGCCGCCTGGACGAGGTGCCGACCGACCGGCCCGTCGTCGTGCACTGCGCCGGCGGCTACCGCTCCTCGGTGGCGGCCAGCCTGCTGCGCGCCACCGGCCGGACCGACGTCTCGGACCTGCTCGGCGGGTACGGCGCCTGGGAGGCCGCCCACGACACCGCGACGGTCTGACCCGTCCGTCACCCGGGCCCGGCGTCACCCGACGCCGGGCCCGCACCATGGCCACCGGAGGGACACCCATGCGTGGGAGCGCCGACATCCGGCTCGGCCTGCGGGCCAACGCCGCCCAGTTCACACTGCTCGTGACGGTCAACGCGCTGGTCGGCGGGCTGCTCGGCTCGGAACGCACCGTCCTGCCGCTGCTCGCCGAGCGGGAGTTCCACCTCGCCGCCTACACGGCGGCGCTGACGTACATCCTCGCCTTCGGCGCCACCAAGGCGGTCACCAACTTCTTCGCCGGCACCCTGTCCGACCGGTACGGCCGCAAACCCGTCCTGGTCGCCGGGTGGCTCGCCGGCATCCCCGTACCCCTGATGATCATCTGGGCGCCGGGCTGGGGCTGGATCGTCTCCGCGAACGTCCTGCTCGGCGTCAGCCAGGGCCTGGCCTGGTCCACCACCGTCATCATGAAGATCGACCTCGCCGGCCCCGCCCGGCGCGGCCTGGCCATGGGCCTCAACGAGGCCGCCGGCTATCTCGCCGTGGCCACCACCGCGCTGGTCACCGGCTGGCTCGCCGCCGCGACCGGCCTGCGGCCGGCGCCGTTCCTGCTCGCCCTCGCCTACGCCGGACTCGGCCTCGGGCTGTCGTCGGCCTTCGTCCGGGAAACCCGCGGCCACGCCCACCTGGAAGCCGCCACCCACACCGGCCGGGCCGAGCACCACCACGGGCCGTCCACGGGCCGCATCGCCGCGCTGACCTCCTGGCGCGAGCCGGCCCTGGCCTCGGCCAGCCAGGCCGGCATGGTCAACAACCTCAACGACGGCCTCGCCTGGGGCCTGTTCCCGCTGCTGTTCGCCACCGCCGGGCTGTCCCTGACCCAGATCGGCGCCCTCGCCGCCCTCTACCCCGCCGTCTGGGGGCTCGGACAGCTGCTCACCGGCCCGGCCTCCGACCGGTACGGCCGCAAGCCGTTCGTCGTCGCCGGGATGCTCGCCCAGGCCGTCGCGCTCGCCGGCTTCGCCGCCGCCGACTCCTTCGCCGCCTGGGCCGGGGCGGCCGTGCTGCTCGGCGCCGGCACCGCCGCCGTCTACCCCACCCTGCTCGCCACCGTCGGCGACGTCGCCCATCCCGCCTGGCGGGCCCGCGCCGTCGGCGTCTACCGGCTCTGGCGCGACGGTGGCTTCGCGGTGGGCGCGCTGCTCGCCGGCGTCGTGGCGGACCTCGCCGGCATCCGGGCCGCCGTCGCGGTGGTCGCCGCGCTCACCACCGCCGCCGGCCTGCTGGCCTGGCTGCGGATGTACGAGACGAATCCGGCGCGCCGGCCCCACGCCGAGAGGTACGACGGCTCCCGCCGGCGCCCGGGCCCGGCGTGACCCCGGGCCCGGGTGCGCGACGAATGCCGTCGGCCGGCCGCGCCTACTCCGCGTACGCCGAGACGGAGTCGATCTGCACCGTTCCGCCGCTCGCGCCGCCGGACGGATAGAGCGACAGCTGCGTCGCCGAGCCGAGGTCGAGCGGTCCCGGCGTCGCCCACGGCGGCGGGGCGAAGGCGGTGAACGGGATCTCGACGACCCGCGGGTCGGTCCCGGCGAGGGTGAGCGTGGTCTCCCAGTAGGCGCCCTTCGACACGAACTGGACGGTCAACCGCTGGCCGTCCGCCCCGGGCCGGACCCACATCCGCAGGCCGGTGGTGCCGCGCCAGTCCTGTGCCTCCGGCAGGTTGTGGATCACCCCGGCGTACCCGCTGGAACCGGCGGTCCAGGTGAGCAGCATGCTGTGCCCGCTGCCCTCCCCCGGCGGCGCCAGCGTCGCGGTGATCGGGTCGCCGCCGGTGTTGCGCGGGTACGCGGCGGCCAGTTCCGCGTCCGACGGGTAGGTGTCGAAGTCGTCGACCAGCACACCCGGCACGTCCGCCCGGGTGGTGAAGGAGACCGGCGACCCGGTGACCGCCGTCGAGCCGTACCCGTTGGTGGCGGTGACCCGCACGTACAGCGTGGTCGCGGCGGGCCAGGCCGCGCGCGGGGTGTAGCCGGGGGTACGCAGGCCCGAGACGGCGACCAGCGGCGCGCTGAGGTCGGCGTGCGCGGACACGGTCAGGCTGTAGTAGGCCGCGCCCGGCGCGGCGTCCCAGTCCAGGGCGGCCAGCCGGCTCACCCCGGTGGCCCCCGGCACCGGCGCGGTCAGCGCGAACGCGCCCGGCGCCCCGGTGGCCTGTTGGGCGGAGGCGGCGGTCAGCGCCACCGAGGTGACCGCGGAGCGGGAGTGACGCGGCCACAGCACCCGCAGTCCGTCCACCCCGGACAGGCGCGACACGCTGAGGGTGTACCGGCCGTGGCCGGCGCGCGCGATCCTCGGCCGCACGGCGTGCCAACCGGTGGCGCCGTCGGCGGAGACCTCGACCGCCAGCCGGGGACGCCCGGCGGAGGCGACGGTGACGGTGGCGGCGGTGATGTCGTCGCGCCGGTACCGCAGCTCGCCGGTGCGGCCGCGCTCCGGCGCGACCAGCACGCCGTCTGCGGTGGGCGTGCGGCGCAGCGAGTCGCTGTGGCCGGCGGTGACGAACCAGTCCTCCAGCGGATCGACCACCCGGTCGGTGGTGGGGCCGGTGGTCAGCGGGGTGGAGACCCCGACGGCGGCGCCGGCCGCGTCCACCGCCACGACCCGGTAGGAGACGGCGCCGGCGGGGGTGGTCAGGTCGAACCAGGGGGTGTCGTTGTCGGTCAACGGCTCGTCACCGCTGGCCGTGGCCCAGGCGGCGCCCGGCCCGCGCCGCTGGACGAGGTAGCCGGTGGCACCGGCGGTGCCGCGCCAGCGCAGCGTGTTGAAGCCGTAGGTGGCGGTGATCGCGGTGATCAGGGGACGGTCCCCGGTGACCCGCGGAGCCGGTACGCCGGACATCTTGCCGGCGAAGCGGGTCAGCGCGGCCACGGCGTCCCGCATCGCCGGCGTGTCGCCGGGGTGGTGCACGGTGAACCCGTCGCCGTGCGGCACGTAGCCGTGGTGGTCGTGCCGGCCGAAGAGCGACCAGAACAGCGCGCCGCTCACGTCGGGGTTGGCGGCCACCTGGTCCAGCAGTTCGTCGGCGGCCTGGCCGGAGCCGTACTCCCCGGCGACGTAGACCTTGCCCGCGGCGGTGGCCGCCGCGGCGTCCGCGGCGATCCGCTCCGCGGTGGGCGGGTAGTAGTGCGAGTCGCTGATGTCGACGTACGGCGACGCGAGGACAGCCGGGTCGACGCCGGTCTGGCTGCCGGCGGCGACGAGTTGCCGGCCGGCGAGGCTCTTGACGTGGCGGGCGGTGTCGTCGACCCAGTCGCGGGTCATCCCGTTGAGCTCGTTGCCCAGCTCCCAGGCCATGATGGTCGGATCCTCGGCGTACGCCCGGCCGGTGTAGCGGTTGACGTGGGTCAGCAGGTGCCCGACGTACTGCTTGAACGCGGCCCGCGCGGCGGGATCGGTGTAGAACAGCGCGCCGTTGTCGTCGGTGCTCAGGCCCAGCCAGCGCAGGAAGTCGTACCGGCCGCCGTGGTAGTACTGCCAGTTGTCGGTGAGCGGCACGATCAGCCGCAGGCCGAGCCGACCGGCCTCGGCGACCGCGTAGTCCATGCTGTCGAAGGCGTCGTCGTTGAACTGGCCCAGCGCCGGTTCGAGGGACTTCGGATGTCCGGTGGAGACGCCGACGGTGTGCGCCCGGACCACGGTGGACCCCATCGCCTTGGCGGTGGTCAGCCCGTCCCGGATCCGGAAGTACGTGGGGCGGTCGACGGTCGGCGGATCGGTCGGGTCCACCCCGCCGACGTTCTCGTCGAGGCCGAGCCAGTACGCGTTCGGGCCGGCGAAACGGAACGGCCGCCCGGCGAGGGTCAGGCGGGTGCCGTCGCGGACCACGAAGGCCGAGGCGCTCCGCTGCGCCGGTGGATCCGCCGCCCCGGTCGGGCCGGCCGCGGCGCTCGGTCCTACGGGAAGGGCGACCGCGGCCAGCAGGACGGCGACCGCGACGCTCAGGGCGGTCCGACGGTTGGGTGGTGCCATCAGGGAACCTCCGTGGGTGCTTTCCGCCGTCACCGGCGGCGATCTCGTCGGCGGCCGCACGGAAGCGGGGCCGCGGCCACGCTGCCCACTGAAGCGGTTAAGTAAATCGGCGTCAAGCACTGTGAATGTCCGTTACGGTTCTGTTACCGGAAGACCCCTGGTGGGACGTTTTTCGACATCGGTATCGCACCCGGGACCGCGAGGTGGGGGCTTAACCGCTTCATGCCGACGTCAGAGGCGGCGGGCCAGGTGGACGACGACGTCGGCGTCCAGCTCGACCGTCCCGGGCAGGACCCGCAGGATCCGCGCGAACGCCTGCTCCCGGTCGGCGGCCGGCAGTTCGAGATAGGCCGAGACGGTCGACAGATAGCCGACGAAGTCACGACCCTCGACCGTCAGACGCCGCGGGAACACCGACTGCCGGACGTCGTCGAACCACCGCGACCGCAGGAGCTCCGTACCCGGCCACTGCATCTCGCGCTCCGGAGACGTCCCGTCCGGGGACGGGATCTCGTCGCTGCCCAGGAACGGCGCCCGGGCCGCCCGGACCGCCTCCTCCACCGCCGGGTCGGCCAGCCGCACCGGCCCACCGAACGAGGCGAAGACGCCGTCCGGCGCCAGCAACGCCGCCATCCGCTCCCACCGGCCCGCCGGCTGCGTCCAGTGCAGCGCCGCTGCGGCGTACACCAGGTCGTAGCGCTCGCCCGGCTCCAGCTCCTCGAACGCCGCCCGCACCGTCCGCACGCCCGCCGGCACGTGCCTGCGCAACTCGGCGAGCATCGCGGCATCCGGATCGGTCGCGGTGACCGCGATCCCCCGACCGGCGAACAACCGGGTCGCCTTGCCCGTGCCGGCACCGATCTCCAGGGCGGTCCGGACCGGTCGGCCCGCGTGGCCGACCACCAGGTCGTGGAGCTGCGCGGGATAACCGGGCCGGAACCGTTCGTACGCCTCGGCTACCGTCCCGAAGCGTCGCGCGCGACCAGGCATCCGACCATCCTCGCACCAGCCGCACCGTCGACGCGCGCCCTTGCCACCCCAGCCCGGCGAACGCACCTCCAGGCGGGGGCGTCCCGCGCGGTCAGGACACGGCCGCCCGCACCAGCTCCACGACCCGCTTCTCCACCTCGGGGCTCCAGGCCCGCAGCGCGTACGACACCGGCCAGAGGTCGCCGTCGTCGAGGTTGGCCGCGTCCTGGAAACCCAGGGTGGAGTACCGATAGTTGAACTTGCCCGAGTCCTGGAAGAAGACGACGATCTTGCCGTCGGCGTTGGCGTAGGCGGGCATGCCGTACCAGGTCTTCGGCGTCAGCTGCGGGGCGGCGGTGGTCACGGCCACGTGCACCCGTTCGGCCAGTACGCGGTCGTCCGGGGCCATCTGGGCGATCCGGTCGAGGACCGCCTCCAGCCCGTCGGCCTGCTTGGCGCCCTTGCGGCCCTCGGCGCGCAGCTCGGCGGCGCGCTCCTTCATCGCGGCGCGCTCCTCGGCGCTGAACCCGTCGGACCCGGTCGTGGAGCTCGTCGTCGACACCGTCGTACTTCCCTTCGCCAGTGGCTCGGCGTCCTGCCGGCCTCCTGGGGAAAGGCTAGGCCCGGCGGCGATCCGCTCGCTTCTCGATTCCTGATCGGATCGACGCCGGGCCGACGCGGGTCAACGCAGGCCGGCGAAGAGGTCGTCCTCGGGGGTCGGCGCGCCGGTGGTGTCGCGGACCCGGACGAAGGTCTCCATGCCCATCAGTTCGGTGAACCGGTCCTGCCCGAGTTGCAGGAAGAAGATGTTCTCCGCCTGGCTGGCGTGCGCGGCCAGGGACTCGAACTTCTGCCCGCCGTAGCCTCGGGTGTCCACCCAGGTGGTGATCTCCTCGTCCGGCAGGCCCAGCGTCGGCATGTCCGCGGACTCGTCCGGCTCCGGGAACTCGACGCCGATCTCCTTCATGACCCGGCCGAACTCCTCGAAGGCGCCGCGCGGCACGGTGGTCCAGTAGACCTTCGCGGGACTGCCGGCCAGCTCGACGGCGGCCATGGTGATCCGGTGCGCCTGGATGTGATCCGGGTGGCCGTAGAAGCCGTTCTCGTCATAGGTGACGACCACGTCGGGCCGGTAACGGCGGATCAGGTCGGCCAGCCGTTCGGCCGCCTCGGGCACCGGCGTGTTCCAGAACGCGTGGGGGGCGTCGTTGGTCGCCCACCCCATCATTCCGGAGTCGGCGTAGTCCAGCGTCTCCAGGTGGGTCACCTTCAACGCCTCGCAACTGGCCGCCAGCTCGGCCCGGCGCATCGCCACCACGGCCTGCGGGTCGTGCCCCGGCTCACCCGGCTTGACCCCGCCGGGCCCGTCGCCGCACCGCCCGTCCGTGCAGGTCACCAGAACCGTGGTGATGCCTTCGGCCGCGTACCGGGCGAGGACGCCGCCGGTGCTCGTCGCCTCGTCGTCGGGGTGCGCGTGCACTGCCATCAGGGTCAGAGATCGTTCCGCCACCCCACCACCATACAGACGGAAAGCGCCCCCTCCATTTTCAAGATATAGCGCACCCGGGGGCTTGCGGCAAGACCGGGGTCGTGCCGCAGAATCACCGACTGCTCGCCCGCCACCTGCAAAAACATCAGGCTTCACCGACCCGGGAGATGCATTGGATCCACTGACCGACAGCGCGTTCGCCCTACCCGACCGGCTCGCCGCCAAGGCCGATCCGGCGCTGATCGCCGGCGACGAACGGCACTTCGCCGCCATCGCGCGCGACCTCGCCCGGTCGTCGGCCGAACTGACCGACCGGCTCGACGCCGCGCGCCGGGCACCGGGCGGCAAGGGCCGACAGGCGGTGGAACGGGACGAGGAGGTACGCCGCCTCACCGCCCGCCTGCGCGCCCTGCGCCGCTTCGGTCTGGACCTGTGCATCGGGCGGATGGTCGGCGCGGACGGCACCGAGCCGGTGTACGTCGGTCGGCGGGGCCTCACCGATCCGGAGGGCCGCCGACTGCTGCTCGACTGGCGGTCACCCGCGGCCGAACCGTTCTTCGCCGCGACCCACGCCGCACCGATGGGCCTGGCGAGCCGGCGCAGGTACCGCTGGACCGGCGGCCGGATCAGCGACTACTGGGACGAGGTGTTCACCCCCGACGGGCTCGACGGGCACGCCGCACTGGACGACCAGTCCGCCTTCATCGCCAGTCTCGGCGGCAGCCGGTCGACCCGGATGCGTGACGTGCTCGCCACCATCCAGGCCGATCAGGACGCCATCATCCGCGCCGGGTCCAGCGGGGTCCTCGTCGTGGACGGCGGGCCGGGCACCGGCAAGACCGTCGTCGCCCTGCACCGCACCGCCTACCTGCGCTACGCCGATCCTCGGCTCGGCCGACGCCGGGGCGGGGTGCTGTTCGTCGGCCCGCACCAGCCCTACCTCGCGTACGTCTCCGACGTGCTGCCCAGCCTCGGTGAGGAGGACGTGCAGATCTGCACCCTGCGCGACCTGGTGCCCGAGGGCGCCGAGGCGGGGGTCGAGGCCGACCCGGAGGTGGCCCGGTTGAAGTCGTCCGCGGACCTGGTACGGGCGATCGAGGCGGCCGTCAGGTTCTACGAGGACCCGCCCCGGACCGGCATGACGGTCAGCACCGAGGACGCCGACCTGCGGCTGAGCGCCGCCGACTGGGCCCAGGCGTTCGAGGCGCCGGACCCCGGCACCCCGCACAACGAGGCGCGCGAGCGGATCTGGGACGAACTGCTGGCGATCCTGACCGACCGGTACGACGGCGACGAACCGGACGACCTGCTGCACCGGTCGCTGCGGGCCAACCCGCAGCTGCGTGCGGCCGTCAACCGGGCGTGGCCGTTGCTGGAGGCGGCGGACCTCGTCGGAGACCTGTGGTCGGTCCCGGCGTACCTGCGTAGGTGCGCGCCGTGGCTCGGCCCGGAGGAGGTGCGGCGGCTGCAACGCCCGGACCCCCGGGCCTGGACGGTGTCCGACCTGCCGCTGCTCGACGCCGCCCGGCAACGGCTCGGTGACCCGGAGGCGTCCCGGCGCGACCGCCGCAACCGGGCCGCCGTCGCCGTCGAACGGGAGCGGATGGCCGCGGTCGTCGACGAACTGATCGAGGCCCACACCTACGACGACGGTGAAGGGGTGTTGTCGAGCCTGCGCCAACTGGACCTCCAGGACGCCCTGGTCGACGGGGCGGGGCTGTCCGGCGCCGACCCGGACCGGCTCGCCGGCCCGTTCGCGCACATCGTGGTGGACGAGGCCCAGGAACTGACCGACGCGCAGTGGCAGATGCTGCTGCTGCGCTGCCCGTCCCGCAGCCTCACGGTGGTCGGGGACCGCGCCCAGGCCCGGCACGGGTTCACCGAGTCGTGGCGGGAGCGGCTGGAACGGGTCGGCCTGGACCGGATCGAGCTGGCCTCGCTGAGCATCAACTACCGGACCCCTGCCGAGGTCATGGCGGCGGCCGAGCCCGTGATCCGCGCGGTGCTGCCCGACGCCAACGTGCCGACCTCCGTACGCCCCGGGGGCGCGGTACGCCACGGCTGCACCGCCGACCTCGACCCGGTCCTCGACAGCTGGCTCGCCGGGAACGCCGACGGGACCGCCTGCGTCATCGGCGCCGATCCGACCCGGGCGGAGCCCCGGATCCGCTGGCTGACCCCGGAGCTGGTCAAGGGGCTGGAGTTCGACCTGGTCGTCCTCGTGGATCCGGAGACGTTCGGCGACGGCATCGAGGGTGCGGTGGACCGCTACGTCTCGATGACCCGGGCCACCGGGCAGCTGGTCGTCCTGAACAGCCCCTGACCGCACGCCGACGGGCCCCGGTCGATCCGTCGCGGATCGGCCGGGGCCCGTCGTCATGCCTGTCGGATCAGGCCAGGTCGAACCGGTCCAGCTCCATGACCTTGGTCCAGGCCGCCACGAAGTCGCGAACGAACTTCTCGCGCGCGTCCTCGCTGGCGTAGACCTCGGCGAGGGCCCGCAGCTGCGAGTTGGAGCCGAAGATCAGGTCGACCGCGGTGGCGGTCCACTTCACCTGGTCGGTGGCCACGTCGCGGATCTCGTACACGTGCTCGTCGGACTCCGACGCCTTCCACCGGGTGCCCGGGGAGAGCAGGTTGGCGAAGAAGTCTCCGGTGAGCACGCCCGGCCGGTCGGTGAGCACGCCGTGCGCCGCGCCACCGACGTTGTTGCCCAGCGCCCGCAGGCCGCCGACCAGGACGGTCATCTCCGGTGCGGTGAGGTTCAGCATGTACGCCCGGTCGATCAGCAGCACCTCCGGCTGGGTCTTCTCGCCGGCCCGCAGGTAGTTGCGGAACCCGTCGGCGCGCGGCTCCATCACCGTGAACGACTCGACGTCGGTCTGCTCCTGGCTGGCGTCGGTGCGGCCCGGGTGGAACGGCACGGTCACCTCGACGCCTCCGTCCCGCGCGGCCTTCTCGACCGCCGCCGAGCCGGCCAGCACGATCAGGTCGGCCAGCGAGATCTTCGCGCCGCCGGCGGCGTTGAACTCCCGCTGGATGTCCTCCAGCTTCGCCAGCACGGTCGCCAGCTGCTCGGGCTGGTTGACCTCCCAGTTGCGCTGCGGCTCGAGGCGGATCCGGGCGCCGTTGGCGCCGCCGCGCTTGTCGGTGGAGCGGTAGCTGGCGGCCGAGGCCCAGGCGGTGGAGACCAGCTGGGCGGTGCTGAGGCCCGAATCCAGGATCTTGGCCTTGAGGGCGGCGATGTCGCCCTCGCCGACCAGCTCGTGGTCGACGGCCGGCACCGGGTCCTGCCACAGCTGGGCCTCCGGCACCCACGGCCCGAGGAAGCGGCTGACTGGGCCCATGTCGCGGTGGAGCAGCTTGTACCAGGCCTTGGCGAAGGCCAGCGCGAACTCGTCCGGGTTCTCCAGGAAGCGGCGGGAGATCTTCTCGTACGCCGGGTCGACCCGCAGCGACAGGTCGGTCGTCAGCATCGTCGGCTTGTGCTTCTTCGCCGGGTCGTGCGCGTCCGGGATGATCGCCTCGGCGTCCTTGGCGACCCACTGCTTCGCCCCGCCCGGGCTGGTGGTGAGCTCCCACTCGTGGCCGAAGAGGATCTCGAAGAAGCGGTTGCTCCACTGCGTCGGCTTGTCGGTCCAGGTCACCTCGAGACCGCTGGTGATGGTGTCGCCGCCCTTGCCGCTGCCGTACGTGCTCAGCCAGCCCAGGCCCTGGTTCTCCAGGGGCGCGCCCTCGGGCTCGGGGCCCACGTGGTCGTCGGCGGGGCCGGCGCCGTGGGTCTTGCCGAAGGTGTGGCCGCCGGCGATGAGGGCGACGGTCTCCTCGTCGTTCATCGCCATCCGGCGGAACGTCTCGCGGATGAAGTGCGCCGCGGCGGCCGGGTCGGCGTTGCCGCGCGGACCCTCCGGGTTGACGTAGATCAGGCCCATCTCGGTGGCGCCGACGCCCGGCGACATCTCCTTCTCGGAGGCGTACCGCTCGTCGCCGAGCCAGGTGTCCTCCGGGCCCCAGAAGATCTCCTCCGGCTCCCAGACGTCCTCGCGGCCGAAGCCGAAGCCGAAGGTCTTGAAGCCCATCGACTCCAGGGCGACGTTGCCGGCGAGCACCAGCAGGTCGGCCCAGGAGATCTTCTGGCCGTACTTCTGCTTGACCGGCCAGAGCAGCCGGCGCGCCTTGTCCAGGTTGGCGTTGTCCGGCCAGCTGTTCAGCGGCGCGAACCGCTGCCCGCCGTCGCCGGCGCCGCCGCGGCCGTCCTCGATCCGGTAGGTGCCGGCGGCGTGCCAGCTCATCCGGATCATCAGGCCGCCGTAGTGGCCGAAGTCGGCGGGCCACCAGTCCTGCGAGGTGGTGAGGACCTCGGTGATGTCCCGCTTGATCGCCTCGACGTCGAGCTTGGCGAACTCCCGGGCGTAGCTGAAGTCCGGCCCCAGCGGGTTGCCCTTGGCCGAGTGGGCGTGCAGCACCGACAGGTCGAGCTGGTTGGGCCACCAGTCCCGGTTGGTACGCGGCCGGCCGCCGGTCTTCGGCGTCGGCGAGTCGATCGCCGGGTTCTCGCTCTCGCTGCCGGTCGCGGTCACCGAGTCGTGCGCGACCGGGCAGCCTTCCGCCGCCTTGGAGTCCACGCCCTGCGCGCTGGAGGGACCGTTGCCCTGGGTGTCGCTCATCTGCTTCCCTTCGAACTGGCGGATCACTGGGAAATGCGTGCGGTCGTGCAGTCGGGGCAGGTGCCCCAGTAGACGACCTCCGCCTCGTCGACCACGAACCCGTGGTCGTCGGCGGCGGTGAGACAGGGTGCCTCGCCGACGGCGCAGTCGACGTCGGCGATCGCGCCGCAGATGCGGCACACGACGTGGTGGTGGTTGTCCCCCACCCGCGCCTCGTAGCGCGCGGTCGCCCGGGCCGGCTGGATCCGGCGCACCAGGCCGGCGTCGGTGAGCGCCCGCAGCACGTCGTACACCGCCTGCTGGGAGACCGTCGGGTGGTCGGCGCGGACCAGCGCGATCACCGTGTCGGTGTCGACGTGCGGATGGTCGCGCAGCGCCGCGAGCACGGCCAGCCTGGGCTTGGTGACGCGCAGGGAGACCGCCCGCAGTTGCGCCTCGAAGTCGGACGCCATGCCCCGACCCTAGCCCCTGTTCTGGAACAAATCCAGTTTAAGCCCGACGCGGCGCGCCGGAAGTGATGCGAATCCGCCTGATCAGGTGAAACAGCCGGCGAGCGGTGTCGTCCGCTACTCCCGGCCGTGCTCGACGCGCAGGTGCGGGGCGAGCGCGCGGAGGAAGTCCGGCGCGTCGAAGATCGCTCCGGCCGAGGCGACCCCGGTCGTCCGCGTCCGGCCGTCGAGGATCCGCGCGACAGCCTCGACCGCCAGCGGTGCGCTGACCGCGTAGATGTCCCGCCCGTGCGCGGTGACGCGTCGCCGCAGGTCGCCGCGGCGTACGACGACGTCCACGGTGAAGGTCTGCGCGGAGCGTCCACGCTCGTCGACCGCCGTCGGCGCGGTCGCGTCCGGGGCGGCCAGGTCGCCCGCCGCCTCCGTGGTCATGTAGGTGCGCACCTCGGAGACGGCCAGGTGGCTGGGAACGGTGACGACGTCGGCCATCGTGAACTCGCCGAGCACGTTTCGGCGGCCCAGCGGCGCCGGGAACTCCCACTCCAGGATCGGCAGGCCGCCCTCGTCGAGGGGGTACTCCAGCCGGCCGCCGGTGTAGCGGACCCGCCGGCCGTCCCGACGCTGGCGGGACACCGCCCCGGAGGCCAGGGTCCCGGCCGTGGGGTGCCAGCTGCTCAGCCCGTACGCGACGTGCACCTCGTCGGCCGCGACCCACTCCGCCATCGCCGCGGTGACCAGCAGGTCGCCGAGGCCGCCGAAGAAGGCCATCGCCGGCACCACCGCCACGCCCGCGGCCCCGGCGCGCGCGCCGAAGTGTGCGAACGTGTCCCGGTTGGCCTCGATCTCGGCCGCAACGTCGACGTACGGGATCCCGGCGCGCAGGGCGGCCTCGACGACCGGGGCGGCGGTGGCGGCGAACGGGCCGGCGCAGTTGATCACCGCACCCGCGCCGGTCAACGCCCGGTCGAGCGAGGCCGGCTCCCCGACCGGGACCACCCGCTGCTCGACGCCCGGATGCGCCGCCGCCACCGTCGCGAGTCGGGCCGCGTCCCGACCGAGCAGCAGCGGGACGAATCCGCGCTCGCGCAACTCCGCCACCACGAACCGCCCGGTGTGTCCGTACGCGCCGAACACCGCCACCAGCTGTCCCATCCCCGGTTCCTCCACCCTCGCTGAAAGATCGACTGGGAAGATCCTCCGCGCCGCCACCGACCCGGAACAGTGTCTGGAACGCCGTGCCCCGTACAGTTTCGGACATGGCTGTGGTCGCGCTCGCCGTCACCGACGGGATGCTGCACTTCGAGCTCGCGATGGCCTTCGAGGTCTTCGCCCGTGACCCCTCGGGCCTGGCCGACCCGTGGTACGACCTGGTGGTCTGCGGCTCCGGCCCGCTCCGGGTCGGCCGGTTCCGGATGGACCCGGACGCCGGCTTCGACGCCGTCGCCGACGCCGACACCGTGGTCGTCCCTGCCGTGGCGGACGTCGACGCCGAGGTGCCCGCCGACCTGGTCGCCGCCATCCGCGCGGCCCACGACGCGGGCGCCCGGATCGTCTCGCTCTGCACCGGCGCGTTCGCGCTGGCCGCCGCGGGTGTGCTGGACGGCCTGCGCGCCACGACGCACTGGGCGCACACCGAGGCACTGGCCGCCCGCCACCCCCGGGTACGGGTCGACCCGGACGTGCTCTACGTCGACAACGGCTCGGTGCTCACCTCCGCCGGCAAGGCCGCCGCCGTCGACCTGTGCCTGCACCTGATCCGCCGGGACCACGGCTCCACGGTCGCCAACGCCGTCGCCCGCCGGCTGGTCGTGCCGCCGCACCGCGCCGGCGGCCAGGCCCAGTTCGTCACCACCCCGGTGCCGGCCCGCGAGGACCATCCCCTCGCCGACCTGCTCCCGTGGGTGCTGGAACGGCTGGACCGTCCGCTGACCGTGGAGGACCTGGCCCGCCGGGCCAGCATGAGCTCACGCAACCTGGCCCGACACTTCCAGGCGGTGACCGGCACCACCCCGCTGCGGTGGCTGTCCACCCAGCGCATCCGCCGGGCGCAGGAGCTGCTGGAGAACACCGGGGACAGCATCGACGCGGTCGCCCGGGCGACCGGCATGGGAACCGCCACCACGCTGCGCCGGCACTTCCACCGCACCGTCGGCGTACCCCCGGACGCCTACCGTCGCACGTTCCGCCGGTAGGCGTCCGCAAGGACCCCCTACCGCTCGCCGGGACCCTGCTCCTTGACCTCGTCGGGGTCAGCCGGCCTCCGGCGCGCTGGTCTCGGTGAGCCGACCGTCGGCCAGCCGCAGCCAGCGGTCCACCCCGATCGCCGCCAGGAACCGCTCGTCGTGGCTGACCACCAGCAGCGCACCCCGGTACGCCCCCAACGCCCCCTCCAGCTGCCCGATGCTGTCCAGGTCGAGGTTGTTGGTCGGCTCGTCGAGCAGCAGCAGTTGCGGCGCGGGGTCGGTGAACAGCACGCAGGCGAGGGTCGCCCGCAGCAGCTCACCCCCGGACAGCGCCCCCACCGGCAGGTGCACCCGGCTGCCGCGGAACAGGAACCGGGCCAGCAGGTTCATCCGCTCCGCGTCGGCGAGGCCGGGGGCGAACCCGGCAAGGTTCTCCGCGACCGTACGCGCCGGGTCGAGCAGGTCGAGCCGCTGGGACAGGTACGCCACCCGACCGTCGACCCGGGTCACGCTCCCCGACGCCGCTTCCTGTCCCCCGCCGACCAGCCGCAGCAGGGTCGACTTGCCGGCGCCGTTGGGCCCGGTGAGGGCGATCCGCTCCGGCCCCCGGATGCTCAGGTCGACGCCGGCTCCGGCGAAGACCGGCCGACCGTGGTACTCGGCCTGGAGGTGCTCGCCGGAGAAGATGGTCCGGCCGACCGGAACGGTGGTGTCGGGCAGCTCGACGACGATCCGGTCGTCCTGGCGGGCGGCGCGGCTGGCCTGGTCGAGGCGGGCCCGGGCGTCGCCGACCCGGGCGGCGTGGGTCTCGTTGGCCCGGCCGGCCGAGACCTGGGCGTCGCGTTTCAGGCCCCCGGCGACGATCCGGGCCAGACCGGCGTCGGGGAGGTTCCGGGCGGCGGTGGAGGCGCGCCGGGCGGCCCGCTCCCGGGCCTGTTGCTGCTCGCGCTTCTGCCGCCTCAGGTCCTGCTCGGCGGTGCGGACCTGCCGCTCGAGGACCTCCCGCTCGGCGCCCACCGCCTGCTCGTAGTCGGTGTACGTGCCGCCGTACCAGCGGATCCCGTCGTCGTCGAGGGCGGCGATGCGGTCCATCTCGTCCAGCAGCGCCCGGTCATGGCTGACCACCAGCAGGCAGCCCGTCCAGCCGCGCAGCACCCCGGTCAGCCGTTCTCGCGCGTCGCGGTCCAGGTTGTTGGTCGGCTCGTCCAGCAACAGCACGTCGGGGCGCTTGAGCAGCTGCGCGGCGAGGCCGAGGGAGACGACCTGGCCGCCGCTGAGGGTGCCCAGCCGCCGGTCCAGCGTCACCTCGCCCAGGCCCAGCCGGTCCAGCTCGGCGTGGGTGCGTTCCTCGACGTCCCAGTCGTCGCCGACGGCCGTGAAGTGTTCCTCGTCGGCGTCACCGGCCTCGATGGCGTGCAGCGCGGCGACGGCCCGGTCGACGCCGAGGACCTGCGCCACGGTCTGGTCGACGGCGAACGGCAGGTGCTGCGGCAGGTAGCCGAGCACCCCGTGCACCGTCACGGTGCCGGCGGTCGGGCGCAGCTCCCCGGCGATCAGCCGCAGCAGGGTCGACTTGCCGCGGCCGTTGGGCGCCACCAGGCCGGTACGACCGGCCGGGACCGAGAAGGACAGGTCGTGGAAGACCGGAGTCTCGTCCGGCCAGGAGAAGGAGAGAGCGGAGCTGACGATACGGACGTCGGACATGATCGACCTCGGAGAAGGAGGACCGGGCGCGCACCTGGGCGCCCGGGCACAGGCAGGGGACGACGAAGGTGGCCGCGACGCCGGCGCGGTCACCCGCGCGGCTGCGGCCGGTCCGGGCTCTCACCCGGAGATGTCGTCGTCACCTGCCACGATCACTCCGATCCTCGGTTACCCGGCCCACGATAGCGCGGACCACAACCGAGTTTCGCCCCATGTCGAGGACCGCCACCCGGCTCCGTCCCGGTGGTGACAGTGCTGATCCGCCCCGCGAGCACGTGGCGGCGGACGACGAGCGGCAGGAGGCGGGATGCGGAAGGTCATCGCGAACGAGTGGATGACGCTGGACGGGGTGGTGCAGTCACCGAGCTACCCGGACGAGGACGCGAGCGGTGGCTTCGCGCACGGCGGCTGGCACGCCCGCTACTTCGACGATCTGTCGATGCGGTGGGTGGTCGAGAACGTACGCGGTGCGGGGGGCTACCTGCTGGGGCGCGGGACGTACGAGATCTTCGCGGCGCACTGGCCGACCGCGCCGCAGGAGCAGCGGGTACTCGCCGAACCGCTGAACGCGTTGCCGAAGTACGTCGCCTCGACGACCCTCGCCGCGCCACTGGGCTGGCGGAACTCGACGCTGCTGGGAGGCGACGTCGCGGCGGCCGTACGCGCCCTCAAGGCCGAGCGGGGCGGGGACCTGCACGTGATCGGCAGCCCGGGCCTCGTCCAGAGCCTGCTGGCGTTCGACCTGCTCGACGAGCTGCGGGTGATGATCGATCCGGTGCTGGTGGGCGGCGGGAAGCCCCTGTTCGGCCGGGACGGCGCGCACCGGACCCTGCGGCTGGTCGACAGCCAGGTGACCAGCACCGGCGCGATCATCGCCCGGTACGCCGCCACGGGCGGTTGACCGGCCGGCTGGCCGCCCTTCGCGGCCTCGGCGGGAAACCTCCTGGTGAGCACCGACAACCATCGACATATCTGGATCGTAAGGCCCGGGCGACGAGTCGCCCGGGCCCCGATCGTGAAGCTATGCGTGTTATCGATAACATGCTATCTTCGGCGCGCAGGAGCCGAAGCTTCCCTCCCCTACGGTCACCGTCCGCTCGAAGGGCACCGGTCACGTACCGGTTCGACGCGCGGTGACGGGTGAGAACCCGGCCAGCCGAGTCCGTCGACGCCACGCGATCGACCGCCGCCGTACCTGCCGACCCGCCCACCGCCGCGGACCGCGGTCCCCACCGGACCCGGCCGCCCGGTGGCCGTCGGCTCTCCTTCCGCCGCCCGGGCCGGCGCACCCCACCACCACAGAGAAGGCAGCGCCATGGACCACTCCCCCGACCACCGCACACCTGCGGCCCGCTCCCGGCGCCGGCTGCTGACGCCGGTCGCGGTGACCGCCGCCGCCGTCGCCGCCACGATGGCGTTGGCCAGCACCGCGCACGCCGGCACCACCCTCGGCGGGGCAGCCGCCGAGACGGGCCGCTACTACGGCGCCGCGGTCGCCGCGTACAAGCTCTCCGACAGCCAGTACGTCGGCATCCTGGACCGCGAGTTCAACGCGGTCACCCCGGAGAACGAGATGAAGTGGGACGCCACCGAGCCCACCCAGGGCCAGTTCCGCTACACCGGCGCCGACCAGATCGTCTCCCACGCCCAGGCGCACGGCATGCGGGTTCGCGGACACACCCTGCTCTGGCACTCGCAGGAGCCCGGTTGGGCCCAGAACCTCTCCGGCAGCGCCCTGCGCTCGGCCATGATGAACCACGTCACCCAGGTCGCCACCCACTTCAAGGGCAAGATCTACGCCTGGGACGTGGTCAACGAGGCGTTCGCCGACGGCACCAGCGGCGGCCGCCGCGACTCCAACCTGCAACGCACCGGCAACGACTGGATCGAGGTCGCGTTCCGCACCGCCCGGGCCGCCGACCCGGGCGCGAAGCTCTGCTACAACGACTACAACACCGACGGGGTCAATGCGAAGTCGACCGCCGTCTACACCATGGTCCGCGACTTCAAGGCCCGCGGCGTACCGATCGACTGCGTCGGTTTCCAGTCCCACCTGGGCACCGGCATACCCAGCGACTACCAGTACAACCTGCAACGCTTCGCCGACCTCGGCGTGGACGTCCAGATCACCGAGCTGGACATCGAGCAGGGCGGCAACCAGGCCACCCTGTACGGCAACGTCACCAAGGCCTGCCTGGCCGTGTCCCGCTGCACCGGCATCACGGTCTGGGGCATCCGGGACAGCGACTCCTGGCGTACCGGGCAGAACCCACTGCTCTTCGACAGTGGCGGTAACAAGAAGCCCGCGTACACCGCCGTGCTGAACGCACTCAACGCCGGCGGCACCACCACCCCGCCGCCGACGACCACCCCGCCGCCCAGCAGTCCGCCGCCGAGCACCCCGCCGCCGCCCGCGGGCAGCGGCTGCACCGCCAGCCTGTCGCTGCAGTCGTGGACCGGCGGGTTCGTCGCCAACGTGCACGTCACCGCCGGCTCCGCCGCGATCAGCCGGTGGACGGTCCGGATCACCCTGCCGTCCGGGACCGTGGTCACCAACACCTGGAGCGCACAGGCCAGCGGCAGCACCGGGACCGTCGACTTCCGCAACGTCGACTACAACGGCCAGGTCGGCGCCGCAGGCAGCACCGACTTCGGCTTCCAGGGCACGGGCGTCGGCCCGTCCGGCACCCCCACCTGCACCGCCGGCTGACCGCCGCGACCGGCCCGGTCCGCGCCCCCGCCCCGGGGCCGGGCCGGGCCGTACCCCGGGCGGGACCGGGCCGTACCCCGGGCGGGACCGGGCCGATCGGGGGCCGGGCTGGGCTGCTCTCCGGGGCGGGACCGGGCCGATCCGGGGCCGGACGGGGCTGTGTGCCGGGGCGGGACCGGTCCACGAGCCGTGCTGGCCGGCGCCGGTCGGAATCCCGGCCGGGGTGGGCGCCGGGTGATCTCACCCCGGCCCGACGCTACGGCGCGAAGAGCGATGATCGCCTATGCTTGCTGCGCCGCGACCCGCCCGCCCGGGAGGTGCTCCCCGTCGTGCCCAGCTCCGCAGCCCGCTCCGCCGCGTCCGTCCCGGCCGTCCCACCTGGAGCAGTCCCACCCGGTGCGGCCCCACCCGGAGCCGCCCCCGGCGCGGTCGACCACGATCGACGGGTCGGCTGAGATGCCCCCGCAGCACAGCACCGCGGACCGGTGGCGCCACCTCGCGGCCCGCGCCGCGCTGCCGCTGCGGGAAGCCTGGATGGCCGCCGAGCGGGGCCGGGTCGGGCGGGCCTCGACGGTCGTCACCGCGGGCGGGCTGGCCGCCCGGGCGCTCCTGGTGGACGCCGACGAGCCGCGTACCGGCTACACGCTGGCCGACCTGCTCGACCAACGGCACTCACCGCCCGGTTGGCTGCCGAGCGGACCCACCGTCTTCATCGGCGCCCTGGGCGCCCGGCTCCCCGCCGTCGTGGGTGACCCGGCCGGCGGCCACCGGGCGTTGCTGGACCGGATCGAGGAGTGGGCCCGCGACCGGGGCGCCCCCGCCGTCGCCGTCGGCCCGGTCCCGCGTACCGCCGAGTGGACGGAGCTGGCGGACGGGCTCACCGACGCCGGATACCAGCCGGTCACGCAACCACCCGAGGCGGTGCTCGACGTCGACGGGACGGGGCTGGCCGGCGTGCTGGAGCGGCTGCCGCGCGGCCAGCGCAAGAACGTCCGACGCCAGATGCGGGTCTTCGCGGCCGGCGGCGGACGGGTGGAGGTGCTGCCAACCGAGCGGGCCGACGATCCGCGCGCGGCGGCGCTGCTCCGCGACCACTACCGCAAGTTCGGTCACCGGAGCACGCTGGCGGACGCCGCCGACCGGCTCCACCGGGCGCGCGCCATCCCGGGCGCCCTCGTCCTGTCCGCCACCGACGACACCGGCATCCGCGGGGTGTCGGTGCTGGCCGTCGACCCGGTACGCCGGGAGCTGTTCTCCCGGCTGAGCGCGTGCCGCCGCGACGACGACTTCACCTGGTTCAACCTCACCTTCTACGCGCGCATCGACACGGCCGTCGCCCGCGGCGCCACCACCCTGTACTACGGCGACACCACGTACACCCCGAAGGTGCAGCGGGGCTGCACGCTGCGCGGGCTGACCACGTACGTCCGACTGGTCGACGCCGAGCCGCCCGAGCTGGCCCGCCGGTGCGCGGCCGTGTCCCGGTCGGTCCTCGACGCCGTGCGGGCCGAGCTGCCGCGCGGCCACGACCACCTTCTCGACCCCCTCGAAGCTGGAGGAAACCGTGGCTGAGCAGTCCCGTCGCCGGCGCGTCCTGGCGATCGACCGCACCGGCCTGCACCGCTACCTCGACGGCCCGGGCGGGGTCGTCTTCCCGCGCGACGCGCACGAGGTGCACGTCATCTCCGTCGGCGCCGACCTCCCGCCGCACGCCGCCGCGCACGTCGAGTCGAGTCGTACCGTCGACGGTGAGGCGGCCGTCGCGGCCGCCGCGCGGCGCCTCGTCGACCGGGTGGGCGTTCCGGACGCCGTCGTCACCGTCGCCGAGGAACACCTGCTGATCGCCGCGGTGCTCCGCGACGAGCTGGGCGTTCCCGGACTGGGCGCCGAGCGGACGCTGCGGTTCCGCGACAAGCTGGTGATGAAGGCCCATCTCGCCGGCACGGGCGTACGGGTGCCGCGATGCGCCCCGTTCACGGTCGACGCCGCCTGCCGTCTCCTCGCCGACGTCGGGCCGGTGGTGGTGAAGCCGCGGGGCGGATGCGGTTCCGCCGGGGTGCACGTCGCCCGCACCGTCGACGAGATCCGGCGGCTCGCCCCCGGTGTCGGCGGCCCGGAGACCACCGAGGTCGAGGAGTACGTCCCCGGGGTGCTGCACCACGTGGACAGCGTCGTACGCGACGGGCGGGTCGTGGCTGCCACCGTGAGCCGCTACCTGGACCCGACGACGGCGTTCACCGACTCGTCGACCGTGCTGCGCAGCGTCAACCTGCCCGACGGGCCGGAGGCCGACGCCCTGCTCGCCACGAACGCCGCCGTGCTGGGCAGCCATCCGTACCTGTCCGGCGTCACCCACCTCGAGGCGTTCGTCACCCCGGCCGGCGAGGTGGTCTTCTGCGAACTGGCGGCCCGGGTCGGCGGCGGTGGCGTGGCACCGGCCTTCCACGCCCGCACCGGCGTCGACCTGTACGCCACGCACCTGCGGGCGCAGGCCGGCGTCCGCCCGCCGCAGCGGATCCCGGTCTCCGCCGAGCTGACCGGGTCGCTGCTGCTCTACGCCGGCCCGGGCACCATGACCCGACCGCCGCGCCTGCCGGACGAGCCGTGGATCCTCGCCCCGGACGTGTACCTGCCGGCCGACGGGGTGCTCGGGGCGCCGGGCGACGTGAGCCAGGCCGTCGTCACCCTGGCCGTCACCGGACCGGACCGGCCGACGGTCGAGGCACGCCTGCGGACGGTGATCGACGAGGTGCGGCGTTCCATGGTGGTCGAACCGGCCCTGTCCGGGCGGTGAGTTCAGGCCTCGGTGATCGTCCGCCCGGCGACGAGCCGGCGCACGAACGGCGGGGCCGCCACCGCCAGCAGCGCGAAGCCCGCCGCGAGGGTCAGCGCGCCGGAACCGTCCCAGGCGAACAGGATCCAGGTCAGGCCGGCCGGGCCGGCGATCTGGACGACCTGCTCGGCGATGCCGAAGAAGCCCTGGTACTCGCCGATGCGCCCGCGCGGGGCCAGGTCGTACCCGAGGGGCCAGGAGACCGCACCCTGCACCATCTCGGCGCCGGTCTGCGCCGCCGCCACCACCAGCAGGATGCCGACGGCCGCCACCCGGTCGAACCGGGACGACAGGAAGAGCAGGAGGAACATCGCCGACAGCAGGAGCGCCGCGACCCGCAGGCCGGCGATGGCACGCGGCACCGTGCCGAAGGGACGGCTCACCGGAAGCTGGAAGAGGATGACCAGCACGGTGTTCACCACGACGAGCAGCGCGACGACGGTGCGGGGGGCGTCGGTCCGGTTGACGACCCAGAGCGGCAGGACGACCTCCAGGACGATGGTGTGGACCGTGAGCAGCGCGTTGACCGCCGACACGGCCGCGAAGGCGCGGTCGCGCAGGACGGCGACCGTCGCGCCGGCGGGCCGGCCCGTCGGGGGCGCGACCACCGCACCGTCGGTCCGGTCCGGCTCCACCCGTACCCGGGACAGCAGGACGCCCGCCAGCGCGTACGTGCCGGCGTTGACCGCGAACAGGATCCGGTAGTCCGTCGCGCCGCCCAGGGCGAGGACCAGCGCGGCGGCGCCGGTGCCCAGCGCCGCCCCGACGTTGCTCACCGAGCGCAGCAGCGCCCGGGCGGCGGTCCGCTCCGTACCGGTGAAGGCCACCCCGATGAGCGTCTGCCGGGCGATCACCGAACCGCGCTCCAGCAGCGCGTACACCACGGCCACGACGAGGAACGACCACGTCCCGGTCACGACGGCGTAGAGCCCGGAGGCGAGGCCGGCCGCGCCGGCCAGCGCCCCGGCGAGCCGCGCCGGGTCGCCCCGGTCCGCGAGCAGGCCCGCCGGGACGCTGGCGAGCAGGCCGGCGACGGCGGCGACGGTGAAGCCCAGGCCGATGGTGTAGCCGGAGATGTGGCAGATCTGGTTGAGATAGACCACGGCGGTCGCCGCGAACGCTCCGTTGCCGGCGTTGTTGACCAGCGTGGACCAGGCGATGGTGCGCAGCGGACCGGCGGCGGTCAACCCGGCGAGACTACCCACGCTCCGCGCCCGGGTGGTGGTGGAGGAGGGCACGCAGGTCGGTGACCCGCGGACCGGCGAAGTCGGGGTGCGCTCCGGTGCGGTCGACCAGCACCGCCGTCATCCCGGCCGCCGCCGCGCCGCCGACGTCGGAGTACGGCGAGTCGCCGACGAACAGGACGTCCTCGGCGGGCACCCCGAGCCGGTCGGTGGCGATCCGGAAGATCCGCGGGTCGGGCTTGTAGCAGCCGGCGTCGTACGAGGTGACGATCGCGCCGAAGCGGCGGCGCAGGTCCAACCGGTCGAGGATCGGCCAGATGAGCGGGTCGAAGTTCGACACGATGCCGAGCGGAAGACCCTGCGCGTCGAGAGCGTCGAGCACCTCGGGCACGTCACCGAAGAGCCGGTAGGCCGCCGGGTCGACGACCTGGCCGGCGCAGTCGGCCGCGTACGCCGCCGCGGCCGGTGGCGGGTGGCCGGCCTCCAGGAAGGCCAGGCGGTAGAAGTCGGTCCAGGCGGCGCGGCGCTGGGACCCGGTCGCCGAGTCGGCGGGCCAGAGCCCGCGCCCGCCCACCGTCCGGATCGCCGCGTCCAGGCAGGCCCGGGTCAGCCGCGGGTCACCGTCGCGTTCCCAGCCGTCGAACAGGTCGGCCAGGCCCCGGTTGTGGAAGAGGGTGTCGGCCGCGTCGAAGAGCACCGCGGCGGGCGACGCCGGCACCCTAGCCTGCCCCGGATCCGGCGTGGCCCGCGTCGAGCAGGTCGGTGAAGCTCCGCCGGACACCCTCCGGGACCTCGGCCGGGAGGGCCGCCAACCGGTGGCGGTACACGGCGGCGCGTTGCGCGGGGGCCACCGCGGCGGGCAGCAGCGTCCACAGCGGGCTGAGTCGCGCGCCATGGTGGAGCTTCGGGGCGAGCGACCCGGCACCGTAGTGCACCGCCCGCGGCGGACGGTCCGGCGTGCCGTCCAGCGGGAGGTAGTACATCAGGTTGAAGTAGGCCGCGGAGCCGCTCGTCCGCTCCTCGTCGAAGCCGGACATCCGCATGAAGAGGTCGTCGTCGTGCCGCACGCCGAGGACGGCGCCGGCCAGCGGGCCCGCCGGGTCACGGGCGGTGAAGACCACCGCGTCGGCGCCGAACGTGTCGGCGATCGCCCCCAGGTGCCGGCGCAGCGCGGACGACTCGTCGTGCTGCCCGTGCTTGCGGCTCGCCGCCTCGGCCAGCACGGCGAACTCCCCCAGGCAGGCGCCGAGCGGCTCGACAGCCGCGGTCAGCCCGGACCGGTCGAAGTGGCGCTGGTTGCGCTGCGCGTTCTGGCGTTGCTTTCGCGGCAGCGCCGCCAGCAGCTCCGCCACGGTGCCCACCCCCGGCGGCGACCACGCCTCGACGTCCTCGGGCACCAGGCGGTCGGCCCACCGGGCGGGCAGTGCCGACGCGACCCGGTGGGTCAGGTACGGCACCACCAGACGGTCGGCGCCGCCGCTCCACGCCTCGGCCTCGTCCAGCAACGCCGCGATGTCGTCGCCGCCACCGCCCGGCCGGGTCGGCACCTCGGCCTGGTAGGCGCTCATGGCGCCCGCGTAGCAGAACTCGCCGGGCGGCGCTCCCCCGGGCACGTCGCGGAACAGGGTGGCGGTGGCGTACCGCCGGTTGCGGGTGGGCAGGCCCCGGTGCACCGGCAGCAGGCCCCGCCCACCGGCCGTCGCGTAGCCACCCGGCGGACGGCCGCCGACCGTCAGCACGTGCAGCCAGCGCGGGCAGGAGTAGAGGTGGTGCGGGCCCAACGGCCCGGTCCGCGGCACCGGGCTGTTGGCCGGCACCCGGCAGGCGGCTCCGGTCACGGCGGGCGGTCCGCTCATGACCGGGCCGCCACGCCGCCGCGCCACCGCGCATCGATGCACATGGAACCCACCGTACGTCCGCAGTGGACGAAGATCCAGTCCGGTCCGCGCCGGCCGGACGAGGCTGGTGCCGGTGGAGGGCCTGGGATAGGTTCGGCATGATCCAGATCTGCCGATGGGGCGAGGACAGAGCCATGGAGATCGCGCAGGACACCGTCGAGAAGCTCGCCGACGGCTGGCGGCTGGACGACGTACGACTGGTCGGCCGGGGGCTGGAGTTCACCGTCTACCGGGCCCGGGACGCCGAGGGCCGGGCGGTGGTGCTGCGGCTCGCGCCACGGCGGTTCGACTCGAACGCCAACGATCCCGACGTGGACACGCGCGCCCTCCTGGTCAAGGAGTACGAGATCACCCGGCACCTCACCGGCCTCGGTCTCCCGGTGGCCGAGCCGTTGCACCTGCACCTCGCCGACCCGCCCGACGTTCCCGACGTGCTCGTCTCGCGCTACGTCGACGACGACGGCAGCCCGCTCGACAACGGCGACCTCGGCCGGCTGCTCGCCCGCCTGCACGGCCTGCCGGCCCCGCGCCTCGCGCCGGCCGCCACCGGGGAGCAGAGCTGCGCCGAGGTGATCCGGGCCCGGCTGGAGCGCCGCTGGCGCGAGGTGGGCCGGCTGGTACCCGACTGGCCCGCGCCGCCCGACCGGGCCGTGCTGGCCGACCACCTCGCGAGCCTCACCGGGCGATCCCTGGTCCACCTGGACGTACGCAGCGCCAACCTGCGCCGCCACCACGGCCGGGTGCGGGCCCTGCTCGACTGGTCGAACGCGCTGATCGCCGACCCGGTGGTCGAGTTCGCCCGGCTCACCGAGTACGCCCGGTACGCCGAGAACGAGCTGGACGTCGAGGCGCTGCGGGCCGGCTACGCCACTGTCCGGGAGGCGCCGCCCGAGGACGCCACCGCGATGCTCGCCTGCCGGCTCGACACGGCGGTCATGCTGGCGCTGGTCTTCCTCTCCGAGGCGCCGGACCCCGAGCGGGGCCCGCCGGCCGCCGCGCACGCCCGCGAACTCGCCGAACGCCTCACCGTCCGGCGGACCTGACGCCCGCGCCACCGGGGCACCCTCCGTCGGTGGTGCCACCGCAGCAGGAGCGGGCCGGACGCAGGTCGCCACGGGCGGACTACGACCGGCCGGTCACCCGCCGGCGCGAGCAGCCGGCCAGCGCCGGCCCGAACTGTCGGCCAGCGCCGGCCCGAAACAACCGGTCTGCGCCGGCCCGAAACAACCGGTCTGCGCCGGCCCGAAACAACCGGTCTGCGCCGGCCCGAACAGTCGGTCAGCCACCGGCCCGAGCGGGCCGGATGACGGTGAAGACGGCGCCCGCCGGATCGGCCAGCGCGCAGACCCGACCCGTCGCCACGTCGCTCGCCGGCACGAGCACCCGACCGCCCCGCTGCCGGGCCCGCTCGGCGGTGTCGTCCGGGTCGGCCACCGCGAAGTAGACCATCCAGCCGGCCGGGAGCAGGTCGCGCAGCGGTGGCGGCAGCGCCAACCGGCCGGCGACCGGCGGGCCACCGGCGCCGAGCAGGGCGTACGAGTCGTCGGGGGCGCCGGGCGGCACGGTGGCCCGCAGACCCAGCGCGTCGGCGAGGAACCGGTCGGCGGTGGCCGGATCGCCCGTCATGTACTCGTACCAGCTGGGCCGGCCGGGGCCGGCGGCCACCGGGGTGGTGCCGGCGCGCAGCCGGAAGCCCGCCCCGAGCGGGTCGCGCACCTCGTCGCCGTCGACGTGGGCGCCGGCCCGCTCGGCCGACGCCCGGACCTGCCCGGCGTCGGCGGCGCCGAGGACGGTCCACCACGTCGCCGGTGCCGGTCCCCGACGCAGCCGCGCGGCGGCGACCCCGTCGGCGTGTGCGGTGAGTCCGTCGGCGCCGGCCGTGCAGGTCCAGCCGAGCAGGCCGGCGTAGAAGTCGGCGGCGGCGTCGAGGTCGCCGGTGACCAGTTCGACGCCGACGGGCGACACGGACGTGAGGGATGGGTTCACACGACTCTCCAGGTGGGCGAGGGGTCAGCGCGGGGCTGCGGGACCACGGTCGGTACGACGACGGTGTCCTGCCAGGCACGGGAGGTACGGCGGGACAGCTCGTCCAGCGGCACCGGGCGGCCCAGGTGGTAGCCCTGCCCGGCGTCGACGCCCAGCGCCCGCAGCGCCGGCACCAGCGCGGCGCGCTCCACCGATTCGGCCACCGTGGACATGCCGAGGCCGTGTGCGGCACGGACCACGGCGTCGATGAGGACCGGATCGGCGCCGCCGTGGTCGGCCTGCCGGACGAAGTCACCGGCGATCTTCACCGTGCTGAAGGGCAGGTGCTTGAGATAGGCGAAGGAGCCGAAGCCGGCGCCGAAGTCGTCGAGGCTGAGCCGGCAGCCGGCGTCGCGCAGCGCGTCGGCGAGGTGGCGTACCGCCGCGACGTTGGTGATCGCGGCGGTCTCGGTGACCTCCAGGCCGAGCCGGTCGGCCGCGATGCCGGCGGCGCGCAGCGTGCGGACCACCCAGTCACCGAAGCCCGGGGACTCCAGGGAGCGGGCGGAGATGTTGATGTCGAACCGCAGCCCCGCCCGGGTTGCCCCCGGCTCGGCCAGCGCCGCCGTGGCGGTGGCCACCACCCACCGGTCGAGGTCGCCGATCAGGTCGTCGCGTTCCACCGTGGGCAGGAACTCCGCCGGCGACAGCACCGGCTCCGCTCCGTCGCGCAGCCGGACGAGCAGTTCGTGACTGACCACCTGGCCGGTCGCCAGGTCCACGATGGGCTGGGCGTCCAGCCCCATCCGGTTCTCGTCGAGAGCCCGGCGGACCCGGGTGACCACGCTGATCCGCTGCACGGCGTGCCGGTACTGCTCGGGCAGGTACAGCCGGGCCCGGTTGCGGCCGGCGTCCTTCGCCTCGTAGAGGGCGAGATCGGCGTGCGCGAGCATGGTGTCGCGGGTGTCGGCCGGTTCCCGTGAGGCGGCGCCGATGCTCAGGGTCACCCGCAGGCCGGTGCCGGCCACCGGCACCGGCGCCCGGACGACGGCGTTGCACATCGCCTCGGCGATGACCAGCGCGCCCTCGGCGTCCGCGCCGGGCAGCACGACGGCGAACTCGTCGCCGCCGAGCCGGCCGAGCAGCGTGCCGGGTGGCAGCTCGCGCCGGAGCAGTCTGGTCAGCGCCCGCAGCACCTCGTCGCCGACCGCGTGCCCGTGCACGTCGTTGATGTCCTTGAAGTTGTCGATGTCGACCAGCAGCAGGGCGCCGGAGGGCTCCGGCCCGCCCGCGAGCAGCTCGTCTATGTGGGCCAGCAGGGCCCGCCGGTTGGGCAGGTCGGTCAGCGGGTCGCGCTCGGCGAGCCGGGTCAGCTCGTCCTGGACCCGGCGGACGGCGGTGATGTCGTGGGCGGTGCCGAGCACCCGTACGGGCGCCCCCGTGCTGTCGGTGAAGACCTCGCCGTAGCACTCGAAGACCCGCAGCGTGGCGCCGTCGGCCAGGTACATCCGGTGGGTGTACGAGAACGCCCCGCCACGGCGCAGCGCGTCCTCGAGCGTCTGCTCGATCATCCCGATGTCGTCGGGGTGCACCATGCGCCGGTAGGCGGGGTAGTCCAGGCCGGTGCCGGGCGGCAGGCCGAACATCCGCTGGAGCACGTCGCTCCAGATCACCTCACCGGAGGGCAGGTCCCACTCCCAGGTGCCGACCTTGGCGAGCTGCTCGATGTGGGCCAGCCGCCACCGGTAGTTGCGGCCCCGCTCACGCTCGCGGCGTTCGACGCTGACGTCCCGCAGCTCGAACAGGCGCAGCGGCTGCCCGTCGTGCTCCACGCCGTGACAGCGCACCTGGATCCACCGGACGACGCCGTCGGTGCCGCGTACCGGCAGGTCGACCGGGTTGTCGCCGGGCGTCATCCCCGCCAGCGGCAGCTCGGCGAGCCCGACGCCGAGCCGGTGACCGGCCGGGTTGCACCACACGCACCGGCCGTCCGGGGTGACCATCGCCAGTGCGGTCGACGTGGTGTCCGCCGCAAGGGCCGGCAGAGCGCTCACCGGGCCACCCACTTCCTTCACCGATGACGGACGGGGCACGACGACGACCGATGGAGGGGCCATCGCGGGGTGACGGCGAGTCTACCCACCGACACGGTAGGTCGCTCGTTTCGGCGGCGGGGGCCGACCCGTACCGGCCCGGGCGACCGGATCGAGATCGCCTTCAACCGGGTCGGCGCCGCCCGACCGGGCCTGGGCGGCCTCGCCACCTGCACCGTCGACATGAGCCCGCACACCGGTCGCGGCCCGGCGGATCGTTCGTCCGCCGCGCCGTCCGATACCCGCCAGCACCGGCCCGGGCGGTGCAGCAGGTTGGGATCATGCACATCGTCTCGCCGCTCAAGGTGCTGTACTTCGGCACCCCCGTCGTCCTGATCAGCAGCCGCAACCCCGACGGCGGCACCAACATCGCGCCCATGTCGTCGGCGTGGTGGCTGGGCCAGTCCTGCCTGCTCGGGCTGGCCAACGCCAGCCAGACGGCGGCGAACCTGGCGCGGGAACAGGAGGCGGTGCTGAACCTGGCCCCGTCTTGCCTGGTCGACGCGGTCGACCGGTTGGCGCTGACCACCGCCCGGCCCGAGGTGCCCGAGCGCAAGCGGGCCCAGGGTTACCGCCACGAGCCCGACAAGTTCGCCGTGGCCGGCCTGGACCGGCAGGCGTCGGACCTGGTGGGTCCGGACCGGATCGCCCAGTGCCCGGTCCAACTGGAGTGTCGGGTGGTCGCCACCCATCCGTTCGGGCTGCCGCACGTCGACGCCACCGCCTTCGAGGTGGAGGTGGTCCGCGCCCATGTGGAGCAGGAACTGCTCATCCCCGGCACCGCGTACGTCGACCCGGTCGGCTGGGACCCGCTGATCATGAAGTTCACCGAGTTCTTCGGTGGCGGCCGGAACATCCACCCGTCCCGGCTGGCGAAGGGCTGGCGGATGCCGCACTGACGGGCGGCCGGACGACACGCCGGCCATCCGTTCGTACGGCGCGGTGTACGGAACGCCGCCGGCGCCACCGCGCGGGTCGCCGAGCCATGGACGAACGTGCATCGATGGTCACCGAAAGCATTGACGACCGGCACGATCCGTGGATCCCATCAAAGATCATCAGTGCCATCATGTGACAGGCGAACGCATCGGAAGAGCGACACCTGTCGCATCGACGACTGCTGTAGCGGGCACCGGCGTCGCAGGCTTGCGACCGCGGGGCGGCCCACCGGTCGGTGGCGAGGCAGCACGCCCGGCACCGTACCCGTGACCACCCTCCACCACCGGTGCCCCACCGGCCGGCACGGCAGGTCCGGGACACCCGATCGCCAGCCGTCGCCGGGACGGTCGCCACGTCGGTGGCGGCCGCCCGGCCCACGCCGGCCCGAAGGAGGAAGCGGATCCGATGACCGACGTGCTGAGGTCCCGGCCGGCGACGCCCGTCGCGCCGCCCGACCCTGCCCACGCCGCCCCGACCGGTGGTCCCGTCCCGGCCAGCCACGAGCAACACCAGATGTGGTCGTTGAGCCGACTCGACCCCGACCCGGCCGGCTACCTGGTGCCGCTGGCCTACCGGCTCCGCGGGCCGCTGGACGTGCCGGCGCTGGCGGCGGCGCTCGACGCCCTGGTGGCCCGGCACGCCGCACTGCGGACCACCCTGGTGCCGGCCGACCCGGCCGTCGACGGGTCAGGACGACGGGACGCGACGCCGCGCCTGCTCCAGGTGGTCCACGAGCCGCGCCCGGGACTGCTGCGGGTGGACGACCTGAGCGGACTGCCGGACTGGCAGCGCGACCAGGAACTCCAGGCCCGGCTGCACGCCGAGACGCGCGTACCGCTGGATCCGGAACACGGACCGGTGCTGCGGGCGAACCTGCTGCGGTGCACGTCCCAGGAGCACGTGCTCCTGCTGACCTTCCACCACGTCGCCGTCGACGAGTGGTCGCTCGGCATCCTGCACGACGAGTGGGAACGGCTCTACGCCGCGCACCGCGCCGGCCGGCCGGCCGCGCTTCCCCCGGTCACCGTCGACCACCGCGACCACGCCGCCCGGCAGCACGACTGGCTGCGCGGAACCGAGGCGGCGGCGCAGCGCGACCACTGGCACGCCCGGCTCGCCGACGCGCCCGCCGTGCTGGAGCTGCCCACCCGCGGACCCCGGCCCGAGGTGCCCTCCGGCGCGGGCGCCACCCTGTCGGTCCCGCTCGACGTGCCCGCCGACGGCCTGCAGGCGCTGTGCCGGCGCGTCGGCGCCTCCCCGTACATGGTCATGCTGGCCACGCTGCACGTGCTGCTGGCCCGCTGGACCGGACAGCGGGACATCGTGGTCGGCACGCCGGTGGCGAACCGCCGGCGGACCGAGACCCAGCAGCTCGTGGGACTGCTGCTCAACACCGTGGCGGTCCGGGCCCGGCTGGACGACGACCCGTCGTTCGAGACGCTGCTCGGGCGGGTCCGCACCGCCGCCCTCGACGCCCTCGCCAACGGCGAGCTGCCCTTCGCGGCGCTGCTGGAGTCGTTGCGCCCGGCCCGCCGCCCCGGCTTCACCCCGCTGTTCCAGGTGATGTTCGTGTACGGCCGGGAGGCCACCCCGCCCCGGCTCGACGGCCTCGAGGTCACCACGGTCGAGGTGCCCACCAGCACCGCCAAGTTCGACCTCACCGTCTCGGTACGGGAGAACACCGACGGGGTACGCACCGAACTGGAGTACCGCACCGACCTGTTCGACGAGGACACCATCGGCCGGCTGGCCGGGCACTTCCAGACGCTGCTGCGCTCGCTGGTCGCCGACCCGACCGCACCCGTCGGCTCGGCCACCATGCTCACCGACGAGGAGCACCGGCAGCTCGTCGTGGCGGCCAACCGCACCGCCACCCCCACCGCACCGGACGAGCTGGTGCACCTGCTGATCGAGCGGCAGGCCGGTCGTACCCCCGCTCGCGTGGCGGTGACCGACGGCGACACGGCGCTGAGCTACCACGAGCTGCACGCGCGGGCCGACGCGCTGGCCGCAACGCTGCGTGGGCGGGGCGTCGGCATCGGCGACCTGGTCGGCGTGCTGCTGCCCCGTTCGGTGTCGTTCGCGGTGGCGGTGCTGGCCACGCTGCGCACCGGCGCGGCCTACGTACCCATGGATCCGGCCAACCCGCCGGCCCGGCTGCGCTACCTGATCGATGACACCGCCGCGTCGGTGGTGCTCACCTGCCCGGAGCTGGCACACCTCGTGCCCGACGGCACGGCGCTGCTGATGCCGGAGCCCGACGCGCCCGTCCCGGCCGCACCACCGGGACCGAACGGCGGCGGACCGCGACGGCGGCCACGCCGGCGGCCGGCACCCACCCCGGACGACCTGGCGTACGTCATCCACACCTCCGGGTCGACCGGCCGCCCCAAGGGCGTCATGGTCACCCACCGGGGCGTCTGCAACTACGTGCGCTGGGCGGCCCAGGCATACCGGCTGCGGCCCGGCGACGTCGTCCCGCTGCACTCGTCGGTCGGGTTCGACCTGACCGTCACCAGCCTGCTGGTCCCGCTGGTCGCCGGCGCCACCGTGCGGATGCTCGGCGACCACCTCGGCCCGGAGGCGCTCGGTGAGGCGCTGCGCGCCCAGCGGCCGGCCTTCGGCCTGGTGAAGATCACCCCGGCCCAGCTCGACCTGGTACGCCACCAGCTCGGTCCCGCCGAGCTGGCCGACCGGACCCGCTGCTTCGTCATCGGCGGCGAGAACCTGCGCGCCGACCAGGTGGCGCCGTGGCGGGCCCACGCCCCGGGCACCGCGCTGGTCAACGAGTACGGGCCGACCGAGACCGTGGTCGGCTGCGCCGCGTACGAGGTCGACCCGGCCACCCCCACCGACGGCTCCGTCCCGATCGGCCGGCCGATCGCCAACACCGAGCTGTACGTGCTGGACTCGTGGGGCAACCCGGTCCCGGTGGGCGTGGTCGGTGAACTGTACGTCGGCGGGGCCGGCGTGGCCCGCGGCTACCTGAACCAGCCGACGCTGACCGCGCAACGATTCGTCCCGCACCCCTTCTCGTCCGCGCCGGACGCGCGGCTCTACCGCACCGGCGACCTGGTGCGCCGGCGTCCCGACGGGAACCTCGAATACCTGGGCCGCACCGACAACCAGGTCAAGCTGCGCGGTTACCGGATCGAGTGCGGGGAGATCGAGGCGGCGGTACGCCGGCACCACCCGGACGGCGACGTGACGGTGCAGCTGCGCCGGGACGACCCGGACGACCCGCGACTGGTCGCGTACGTCGCCGGCGGCTCGCCGACCGACGCCGCGGCCCTGCGGGCGGCGCTCGCCGCCGAACTACCCTCCTATCTGGTCCCGTCCGACGTGGTCCTGCTCGACGCGCTGCCGCTGACCGGCAACGGCAAGGTGGACACCGCCGCGCTGCCCGCCCCGTCCCGAGCGCGCCCGACGACAGCGCCGGCGCCGCCGCCGGTCGCCCCCGCCGAGCCCGGCCCGGCGACCTGGGACGCCACCCGGATCCGGATGGAACGGCTGGTCACCGAGGTCTGGCAGGACGTGCTCGACGTCGCCGAGATCGGCGCCCGGGACAACTTCTTCGACCTCGGCGGCCACTCGATGCGACTGCTCGCCGTGCTGCGCCGGCTGCGCGAACAGCTCGGCGACGCCGTCACGGTGACCGACCTGTTCCGCAACCCCACCGTCGAGTCGCTGGCGGCGTACCTGACCACCGTCACCACCGGGGCCACCGCCCCGGCAGCCCCCGCCCCCGCGCCGGCCCGCCTCCCCCGGCCCCGGGCCGGCGACGACACCGGCCGGCCCGACGGGCTGATCGCCGTGGTCGGCATGGCCGGCCGCTTCCCCGGGGCCCGGGACGTCGACGAGTACTGGCACAACATCCGTACCGGGGTCGAGTCGGTACGGGAGTTCACCGTCGAGGAGATGCTGGCCGACGGGGCGGACCCGGACCGGCTGGACGACCCGGCGTACGTCCGCTCCGGCACCTGGCTGCCGGGGATCGACGAGTTCGACGCGGCCTTCTTCGGCATCACGCCCCGCGAGGCGCAGACCCTCGACCCGCAGCACCGGATGCTGCTGGAGTGCGCCTGGCACGCGCTGGAGCACGCCGGCTACGATCCGGCCCGGCACCCGGGTCGGATCGGCCTGTTCGCCGGCTCGGGGCGCAGCGCGTACCTGCTGGACCACCTGAGCACCCACCCCGAGCTGCTGCACACCCTCGGCGAGCACCAGCTGTCGATCAGCAACGACAAGGACTTCCTGCTCAGCCGGGTCGCCTACAAGCTCGACCTGACCGGTCCGGCGGTCACCGTGGCCACCGCCTGCTCGACGTCGCTGGTGGCCGTGCACCTGGGCCGGCAGAGCCTGCTCACCGGCGAGTCGGACCTGGTCCTGGCCGGCGGGGTCAGCGTCTTCCCCGCCCAGCGGCGCGGCTACCTGCACCACGACGGCGGGGTCTACTCCCCCGACGGGCACTGCCGCCCGTTCAGCGCGGACGCCCGGGGCAGCATCGCCTCCAGCGGCGTCGGCGTCGTCGCGCTGAAGCGGCTGGAGGACGCCGTCGCCGACGGCGACACCGTCTACGCGGTGATCCGGGGCTCGGCGATCAACAACGACGGCGCCCGCCGCACCGGCTACACCGCGCCGGGCGTCGACGGTCAGGTCGCGGTGATCACCGCGGCCCACGCGTCGGCCGGCGTGGACCCCCGCTCGGTGAGCTACGTGGAGGCGCACGGCACGGGCACCACCCTCGGTGACCCGATCGAGGTGGCCGCCCTGACCGAGGCGTTCCGCCGGGGCACCGACGGGCGCGGCTTCTGCGCCCTCGGCTCGGTCAAGGCCAACATCGGCCACACCGACGCCGCGGCCGGGATCGCCGGCCTGCTCAAGACCGTGCTGGCGCTGCACCACCGGACGCTGCCGCCGACGATCAACGTACGCCGGCCCCATCCGGGGATCGACTTCGCGAGCAGCCCGTTCCATCTCCCCGACACGGCCCGACCGTGGCCCGGCGACGGTCCCCGCCGGGCCGGGGTCAGCTCGTTCGGCATGGGCGGCACCAACGCGCACGTGGTGCTGGAGGAGCCGCCGGCCGCCCCGCCCACCCCGCCGCCGGCCCCGGCCACCGGGCCGCAACTGCTGGTCGTGTCGGCCCGTACGCCCGGGGCGCTGGAGCGGCAGACCCGCCAGGTTCGCGACTGGCTCGACGGGCAACCCGGGGCGGAGCTCGCCGACGTGGCGGCGGCCCTGGGCCGGCGGCAGCCGATGGCGCACCGGCGGTTCCTCGTCGCGGCGGACCGCGCCGACGCGCTGGCCGCCCTCGACGCGCCGCAGCGGCAGTTCGGCGGCGCCCACCCCGGCGGCCCGCGGGCGCTGGTGTTCGCGTTCCCCGGGCACGGCGCCCAGCACGTGGCGATGGGCGCCGGACTGTACCGGGGCGAGCCCACCTACCGGGCCGTGGTCGACGAGTGCGCCGACCTGCTCCGCGAGGATCTGGGCCTGGACCTGCGTACGCTGCTGTGCCCGGAGCCCGACGGCCACCCGGCGGCGGAGCGGCTGCTCGCCCGGCCCGGGCTGATCCAGCCCGCGCTCTTCGTCACCGGTTACGCCCTGGCCCGGTCGCTGGAGGCCCGCGGGGTGACCCCGGACCTGATGGTGGGGCACAGCCTCGGCGAGTACGTCGCCGCCTGCCTGGCCGGCGTCTTCTCGCCGGCCGACGCGCTGCGGCTGGTGGCCGCCCGGGGCGCGCTGGCCGAGCGCACCCCGCCCGGGGCGATGCTCGCGGTCGGCCTGCCCGAGGCGGCGGCGACCGAACTGCTGGGCGGCGACCTGTCGCTGGCCGCGGTCAACGCGCCCGAGCTGTGCGTCCTCTCCGGCACCCCGGAGGCGATCGAGGCGGTACGCGACCGGCTGACCGGCGACGGGGTGCAGTGCCGGCCGCTGCGGGTCACCCGGGGCTACCACTCGGCGCTGCTCGACCCGGTGCTCGACGAGTTCGCCGCGCACGCCCGCCGGGTCACCTACCACGAACCGCAGCGCCCCTACCTGACCAACCTGACCGGCGGGCCGGTCGAGCCCGGGCAGGTCACCGACCCGGCGTACTGGGTGGAGCACCTGCGCCGCCCGGTCCGGTTCGCCGAGTCCGCGGCGCTCCTGGCCGAGCAGGACGTGGTCCTCGCCGAGCTGGGCCCCGGGCACGCACTGGGCGGCCTGGCCCGGCTTGCCGGCCTGCGGCCGGGCCAGGTGGTGGCGGCGATGCGGCACCCGCGGGCCGACGCCGACGACCTCACCACGCTGCTCGACGCGGTCGGGCGGCTCTGGCTGGCCGGCGTCGAGGTCGACTGGGGACGGTTCCACGGGCCGCGCCGCCGGTTGGCCCTGCCCGGCTACCCGTTCGAGCGGCACCGCTACTGGATCGACCCGGCGCCGAGGACCGGCCCGACCGGCCCCGCGCCCGCCCTGCCGGCGGCGGAGCCGACCACCCCGGAGGCGCCGGAGACCGCCGGGAACCGGCCGGCGCTCAGCACCGCCTACGTCGCGCCGAGCACACCCGCCCAGGAGTGCGTGGCCGAGCTCTGGTCGGACCTGCTCGGCATCCGACCGGTCGGGGCCCTGGACGACTTCTTCGAGCTGGGCGGCCACTCGCTGCTGGCCACCCAGTTCGTGGTGCGGCTGCGGGCCCGCCTGGGCGTGGCGCTGCCGCTGGAGGCGGTCTTCGCCACCCCGACCGTCGCCGGACTCGCGGCCACCCTGCCGACGGAGGCCACCGCGCCCGCCGCCGAGCCGGTGCGGCCGGCCGCCGCACCGGCCCTCCCCCGCGCCGACGCCGACGCCGGACCGGCGCCGCTCTCCTCCGGGCAGCACCGGCTGTGGTTCCTCGACCGGGCGTACGACCAGGACGCCTACACCGTCAGCACGGCCCTGCTGCTCGACGGCGACCTCGACGTCGACGCGCTGAAGGGCTCCCTCGACGAGCTGGTCCGGCGGCACGAGTCGCTGCGCACGGTCTTCCCGCTCGGCGACGACGGCGACCCCGTCCAGCGGGTGCTCCCGCCCGGCCCGGTCGACCTGCCGGTCGTCGGCCCGCCGGCGGACGCCCACGGCACCGGCCCGGCGCCGCGCAGCATCGTGGAGCCGGCGGTCGCCGACGCGCTGCCGCCGTGGGCGCACGCGGCGCTCGCCGCCGACGTCCGGCGCCCGTTCGACCTGGCCCACGGGCCACTGTTCCGGGCCGTGCTGCTGCGCGTCGCCGACGACCGGCACGTGCTGTCGCTGACCATGCACCACACCGTCTCCGACGGCTGGTCGCTGGGCATCATCGCCGACGAGGTGGCCACCGGCTACGACGCCGCCGTGCACGGCCGCCCCTCGCCCCTTCCCGACCTCGTGATCCAGTACGGCGACTACGCGCGCTGGCAGCGCGGCCGGCTGGCCGACCCGGACAGCGAGGACGTCCGGTACTGGCGTGGGCGGCTCGCCGGGGTGGCCGCCGTCCTGGAGGTGCCCACCGACCGGCCCCGGCCGCCGGTGCAGAGCTTCCACGGCGCGGCCCACGCCCGGTTGCTGTCCCCGGAGACCGCCGACGAGCTGCGCCGGTTCAGCCAGGCGCGGGGCGCCACCCTGGCCATGACGGTGCTCGCCGCCTGGAAGACGCTGCTGTGGCGCTGGACCGGCCAGCGCGACATCTGCGTCGGCACGCCGGTGGCCGGCCGGGTACGCGCCGAACTCGAACCGATGGTCGGCTTCTTCGTCAACATGCTGCCGCTGCGGACCACCGTCGACGCCGACTGGACCTTCGAGGAGCTGCTCGGGCAGGTCCGGCGCACCGCGCTCGGCGCGTACGACCACCAGGAGGTGCCGTTCGAGCGGCTCGTGGACCTGGTCGACGCGCCCCGGGACCTCAGCCGCAACCCGCTGTTCCAGGTCATGTTCAACATGCTGAACGTCCCCGAGCGGGAGCTGCGGGCGCAGGGGCTGCGGCTGACGCAGTTCGCCGTCGAGCCGGGCATCGCCCAGCAGGACCTCGCCCTGTACGCGTACGAGGTGCCCGAGGGGCTGCGGTTCCGGCTGGAGTACAACACCGACCTGTTCGACGCGGCCACCGCCGAGCGGATGACGGGCCACCTCGAGCGGCTGCTCGCCGCCGCCGTCGCCGACCCGGGCACCCGGCTGGGCGATCTGGCCGTGCTCACCCCCGCTGAGCTGGACCGGGTCGCCGGGTGGAACGACACCGCCGTCGCGTACGACTGGCCGGGGGTGCCGCCTGGTCGGACGCCGACCCTGGTGGAGCTGGTCGAGCACCAGGTCGCCACGAACCCGAACCGGCCGGCGGTGACGTTCGGGACGACCACCCTCAGCTACGCCGAGCTCGACGCCCGGGCCAACCGGCTCGCGCACCGGCTGCGCCGCGCCGGCGTCGGCCCCGACCGCACGGTCGCCGTCTGCCTGCACCGCTCGGCGGAGCTGCCGGTCACCCTGCTCGGCGTGCTCAAGGCCGGCGGCGGGTACGTGCCGGTCGACCCCGACTACCCGGTCGAGCGCCAGCGGTACGTGCTCACCCACAGCGGCGCCACCGTCCTGGTCACCGAACCCGACCTCACCGACCGGTTCACCGGGTACGCCGGTGAGGTGCTGCTCGCCGGTGCGGTGGCCGACACCGGGCCGGACACCGCCCCGGAGCCGTCGGCCGGGCCGGAGCACCTGGCGTACGTGATCTACACGTCCGGGTCGACGGGCCGCCCCAAGGGGGTCCGGGTGACCCACGGCGCGGTGGTCAACACCCTGGCCGCGATGCGCGAGCGGCCGGGCCTGACCGCCGACGGCACCATGCTGGCGATGGCCAGCTTCGCCTTCGACATGTCCGTGCCGGAGCTCTTCCTGCCGCTGGTCGTCGGCGCCCGGATGCTGCTGGTGGGCCGGGACGTCGGCTACGACGCGCCACGGCTGGCCGCCCTGCTCGCCGCGGAGCGGGTCACCCTGGCCCAGGGCACCCCGGCGACCTGGCGGCTGCTGATCGAGTCCGGCTGGGCCGGGCTGCCCGGCCTCACGGCGGTCTGCGGCGGCGAGGCGGTCTCCGCGCCGCTGGCCCGGCAACTCGCCGAACGGGTCGGCGCGCTGTGGAACCTGTACGGCCCGACGGAGGCGGCGGTCTGGTCCACGATGGAGCGGCTGGGGACCGACGTCACCCGGGTCACCGTGGGCCGCCCGATCGGAAACGTCCGGGCGTACGTGCTGGACGGGCGGCTCTCGCCGGTCCCGGTGGGGGTGCTGGGCGAGCTGTACCTCGGCGGCGCCGGGCTGGCCCGGGACTACCTCGGCGACCCGGAGCTCACCGGACAACGCTTCGTGCCCGACCCGTTCGGTGGTGGGCGGTTGTACCGCACCGGCGACCTGGCCCGCTGGCTGCCCGACGGCCGGATCGAGTTCGCCGGCCGCACCGACTCGCAGGTGAAGGTGCGCGGCTTCCGCATCGAGCTGGGCGAGATCGAGGCGGTGCTGCGGGGTCACCCGTCGGTCCGGGACACCGCTGTGGTGGTCCGCGAGGACGACGGGGAGAAGAGCATCGTCGCGTACCTGACGCTCACCGGCGATGCGGCGACCGGGCCCGACCCGGACGCGGCGCCGGTGCCGGACTTCGACGTCGACCCGGCGCCGTGGCGGGCCTTCGCCCGTGACTTCCTACCCGACCACATGGTCCCGTCGGCGTTCGTGGTGCTCGACCGGATGCCGTTGAGCGCCAACCGCAAGGTCGACCGGGCCGCCCTGCCGGCGCCGGTGCGCGGCCGCACCGCCGTCGGCGCCAGCCCGCCGGACACACCGCTGCGCGCGGCGCTGGCGCACCGGTGGGCGCAGGTGCTCGGGTACGACAGCGTCGGCATCGACGACGACTTTTTCGACCTCGGCGGCGACTCCTTCAAGGCGATCAAGGCCCTCTCCGGCACCGACCCGGCGATCAGCGTGCTGGACCTGTTCCGCCACCCGACGATCCGGGCGCTCACCGCGCACCTGGCCGAGACCGGGGGCTCCGCCGGGCGGCTGCTGCACGAGCTGACCCCGGCCCGGCCGGCGACGCCCACCCGGCTGACCCTGGTCTGCGTACCCTTCGCCGCCGGCAGCGCGATCACCTTCCAGCCACTCGCCGACGCCCTGCCACCCGGCGTGCGGCTGTACGCGCTGGAGCGGCCCGGGCACGACCTGAACCGCCCCGACGAGCCCCTGCTCGGCCTGGACGAGCTGGTGGACGGCTGCGTCGCCGAGGTGGTCGAGCAGATCAGCGGCCCGGTCGCGGTGTATGGGCACTGCATGGGCGGTGCCGAGGCCGTCGAGCTGGGCCGCCGGTTGGAGGCGGCCGGGGTGGAGCTGACCGGGGTGGTGATCGGTGCCCACTTCCCCGCCCCGCGCCTGCCCGGCCGGGTGTTCGGCTGGTTGCACCGCTGGTTCCCGACGCAGCGGTGGACGTCGAAGCGGCGGACGCTGGAGGCGCTGCGCGCGATGGGCTTCTTCACCGAGGTCTTCGACGAGCGGGAGAAGGACTTCGTGATGCGGGTGGTCCTGGCCGACGCCGCGATGGGCGAGGACTACTACACCGACGTCTACGCGACCGGGCTGTCCCCGAAGCTGTCGGCGCCGATCGTCTGCGTGGTGGGCGGCGGTGACCGGGCCACGGAGTTGTACCAGGAGCGGTACCTGGAGTGGGAGTTCTTCTCCGACCGGGTGTCGCTGGAGGTGATCGAGGGCGCCGGCCACTACTTCGCCAAGCACCAGCCCGCCGAGGTGGCCCGGATCATCCTGGCCAGCTGCGACCCGGGCGTTCGCGAGCGGCAGGCGGCGGGCGCCGACGTACCCCCGCCGGGACCCGCGGTCGGAGCCGCGCCGGCGGTCCCCGAGCCGGCCGGCGCGGTCCGGCCCGCGAAGGCGGTCCCCGAGCCGACGGCCGTCGCGCCGGCCGCCCGGCGGGCGACGCCCAGCCTCACGGTGTTCTACCTGGTCGCCATCGGTCAGCTGGTCTCGCTGGTCGGCAGCGGACTGACCGGGTTCGGCATGGGGTTGTGGGTCTATCAGCAGACCCGGTCGGTGTCGCTGTTCGCCACCGCCACCGTCCTGGCGCTGCTGCCCGCCGTGGTGCTCTCCCCGATCGCCGGCGCGCTCGCCGACCGGTGGGACCGACGGCTGATCATGATCGTGGCCGACTGCCTGGCCGCGGCCGGCACGGTGAGCCTGGCGCTGCTGCTCTGGCTCGGCCAGCTGCACCTGTGGCAGGTGTTCACCGCCGTCACCGTCACCGCGGTGGCGACCGCCTTCCAGCAACCCGCGTACCTGGCGGCCGTCACGCAACTGGTGCCGAAGCGGTACTACGGGCGGGCCAACGGCATCGTCTCGCTGGGCACCGCGACGAGCACGGTGCTGGCGCCGCTGCTCGGCGGGGCGCTGGTGATCGCGGTGGGGCTGCGCGGGATCGTCGTGATCGACCTGCTCACCTTCGCCGTCGCGGTGACCGTCACCCTGTCGGTGCGCTTCCCCGACACCCTCTTCGTCAGGCGCGAGGAGTCGTTCCGGCGGGCGGTGCTCGGCGGCTGGCGGTTCATCGTCCGCCGGCACGGGCTGGTGGCGCTGGTGGTGCTGACCGCGTCGCTGAACTACTTCTTCGCCATGGTCGAGGTCCTGGTCACCCCGCTGACCCTCTCCTTCGGCGATCCGGCGGTGCTCGGCCGGGTCCTCGCCGCCAGCGGTGTCGGCATGCTCGTCGGCTCGGTGCTGATGGGGGTGTGGGGCGGCACGGCCCGGCGTACCACCGGCATCCTGGGCAGCGTCGTGCTGCTCGGCGCGTCGCTGCTCACCGTGGGCCTGCGCCCGGACCCGCTCTTCCCGGCGCTCGGCCTGTTCGGGATGGGGCTGGCCACCGCCCTGGTGAACACCCACTGGCTGGCCATCGTGCAGGCCAAGGTCGGGCTGGAGCTGCAGGGCCGGGTGCTGTCCATGGGCCAGATGCTGTCCTGGCTGATGGTGCCGGCCGGCTTCCTCTCCGCCGGACCGCTCGCCGAGCACGTCTTCGCCCCGCTGGTGTCACCCGGTGGGGCGCTGGCGACCCTGGTCGGCACCGGGCCGGGCCGGGGCATGGCCCTCGCGGCGATCGTGGCCGGCCTCTGCGCCCTCGCCCTCGCCGCCGCGGGCATCGCCTACCGGCCGATCCGCGACATCGAGGACGAACTGCCCGACAACGATCCGGGCACCGTCGTCCTGGCCGACAAGGACCGCCTCCAGGCCGAGGCGGACCGCCGGCTCGCCGAGCACCGCCGGGGGGCCGCGCCGGTCCGGGCGGGTGGTCGCCGATGAGCGCCCCGGCCCGACCCGCCGGCCCGACCCGCCGCACCGGCGGCCGGCGCCCCACCCCCGGCCCGTCCGCCGTGGACTGCCTGCACCGGATGGTGGCCGCGCAGGCCGCCCGGACCCCGCTGGCGGAGGCGGTCCGGCACGCCCGGGGCACGCTGTCGTACCGCGAACTGGACGCGGCGGCGAACCGGCTGGCGCGGGTCCTGCTCGCCCGGGGAGTGCGCCCGCAGGACCGGATCGGGGTGTGCCTGCCGCGCACCCCGGAGCTGGTGGTCGCACTGCTCGCCGTGCTCAAGGCCGGCGCCTGCTACGTCCCGCTGGACCCGGCGTACCCGGCGGCCCGGGTGGCCTTCATGACCGCCGACTCCGGGGCCCGGCTGGTGCTGACCCGCGCCGACCTGGCCGACCGCTTCCCGGGACTGGCCGTCCCCGTCGACCGCCTGGACCTGCCGGCGGACGGCGGCGACCCGGCCGTGCCGGCGAGCCCGACCGACCTGGCGTACGTCATCTACACCTCCGGCTCCACCGGGCGGCCCAAGGGGGTGGCCATCGAGCACCGCTCGGTGTCGGTGCTGATGCACTGGGTCCGGCAGACCTTCGACGACGTCGAGCTGGGCGGGATGCTCGCCGCCACCTCCGTCTGCTTCGACCTGTCCGTCTTCGAGATCTTCGGCCCGCTCTGCTGGGGCGGCCGGGTGCTGCTCGTCGACGACGTGCTGGCCCTCGCCGCCCCGGGCGCGGACCGGCTGCCGGTCACCCTGGTCAACACCGTCCCCTCCGCGATGGGCGAACTGCTCACCGCCGACGCCCTGCCGGCGAGCGTACGGACGGTCTGCCTGGCCGGTGAGCCGCTCACCGCCGCGCTGGCCGCCCGGGTCCGGGCCCGTCCGCAGGTACGCCGGCTGTGCAACCTGTACGGCCCGTCCGAGGACACCACGTACTCCACCTGGGCGGAGGTGGCGCCGGACGGCGGGGACCCGCCGATCGGCCGCCCACTGCCACGGACCCGGGCGTACGTCCTCGACGAGAACGGGCGGCCGGTCCCGCCGGGTGAGCCGGGTGAGCTGCACCTGGCCGGGGCGGGCCTGGCCCGCGGCTACCTGGGCCGGCCCGAGGAGACCCGGGCCCGGTTCCTGGCCGACCCGTTCCGCCCCGGTGAGCGGATGTACCGCACCGGCGACCGGGTGCGGCTGCGCCCCGACGGGCAGCTGGCCTACCTGGGCCGCCTCGACGACCAGGTGAAGCTGCGCGGCTACCGGATCGAGCTGGGCGAGGTGGCCGCCCGGCTGGCCGCCCTGCCCGGCGTACGCGAGGCCACCGCCGCCGTCCGCACCGGGCCGAGCGGCGACCCGCTGCTGGTCGGCTACCTGGTCGGCGAGCGGCGCGACGACGTCCGGGCCCGGCTGGCCGCCGTCCTGCCCGCGCCCCTGGTCCCGGCGACCGTGGTCTGGCTGGACCGGCTGCCCACGCTGCCCAACGGCAAGGTCGACCGGTCGGCGCTGCCCTCCCCCACCTTCGACGCCGGATCGGACGGCGATGCGCTCGCCGGCACGGCCGGCACGGTGGCGGCGGTGTGGCGGGAGGTGCTCGGCGTGCCGGTCGCCGCCGACGGCGACTTCCTCGACCTGGGCGGCGACTCGCTGCTCGCGGTCCGCTGCGCCACCCGGCTGGCCGTGGCCACCGGCCGGCCGGTGCGGCCCGGTGACCTCTTCGCCCACCCGACCGTCGCCGCGCTCGCCGCCCACCTCGACCGGCTGGCCGCCGAGCCGGCGCCGGCCGGTCCGGTCCCGGCGGTGACCCCCGAGCCGGGCGGTCGGGCTCCGGCCGCGCCGGTGGCCGATCCGGAGCCGCCCGCTGGCGCGCCACTGTCGGCCGCGCAGGCCCGGCTGTGGTTCCTGCACCGGCTCGACCCGGCGGACACCTCGTACCTGCTGGCCTTCGCGGTGCGGTTCGACGCGCCGCTGGACCCGGACCGGCTGGCCGGGGCGCTCCGCCGGGTGGTGCAGAGGCATCCGGCCCTGCGCACCGTCTTCCCGGCCGGGGCGGACGGACCGGTGCAGCGGGTCCTGGTCACCGCCGGTCCACTGCCGACGGTCGCGCCACCCGAGCCGGGTACGCCCCTGGACGAGCGGCTCACCCGGCTCACCGCCGAGGCCACCCGCGCCCCGATGGACCTGGCCACCGGGCCGCTGCTCCGCGCCCACCTGCTGCCCGACGACACCGGCCGGGCGGTGGCGCTGCTGCTGGTGGTGCACCACATCGTCTGCGACGACTGGTCGTTCGGGCTGATCGTGCGGGACCTGGCCCGGGCGTACGACGATCCCGACGCGCCGGGGTCCCCGGTTGCCGGACCGGCCGCGTTCGCCGCCACCCAGCGGGAGTGGCTCGCCGGGCCGGCGGGACGGCTGGCGCTGACCGACCTGCTCGACGAACTGCGCGGCGCGCCCGACCTGCTGGACCTGCCCGCCGCCCCGCCGCCCGGCCGGTGGGCGGGCACCGGGCCGCAGCCCGACCGGGCGGCGACCGTGAGCACGCCGCGCCGGCCGCCGCCCGGGCGGTCCGGACCGCCGGCCGGGGCCGCGCTGCGGACCACCGTGGACGCGGCCACCGCCGACGCGGTACGCCGGCTGGCCCACGCCGAGCGGGTCAGCCTGCACATGGTCGGGCTGGCCGCGTTCGCCACCCTGCTCGGCGCGGCCACCGGCCGGGGCGACCTGCTGGTCGGCGTCGCGTTCGCCGGCCGGACCAGCGTCGCCGCCGAGGCGAGCGTCGGCTGTCACGTCAACACCGTGCCGCTGCGACTGCGCCCGACACCCGAGCGCCGCTTCGCCGACCTGCTCGCCGAGGCCCGCCGGGTCACCCTCTTCGCCGCCGCCCACCAGGACGTCCCCTTCGACCTGCTGGTGGAGCGGCTGCGGCCCGCCCGACCGCCGGGCCGCACCCCGCTGGTGCAGGTGGCCTTCGGGGTGCAGAACGCCCCGGCGGCCCGGCACCGCACCGCCGACGGCGTCCGGTTCACCGGTGTGGAGCTGACCCCGGACACCGCCCGGCTCGACCTGACCCTCTGGCTCGACGAGCGGCGGGACGGGCTGACAGCACTGTGGACGTACCGCACCGACCTGTTCGACCGCGACGGGGTGGTCGCCTGGCACCGCCGGTTCACGGCGCTGCTGCGAACCGCCGCCGCCGACCCCCGGCGCAGTCTCGCCGACTGCGTCGACACCCTGGGAGTGAGAGATGACTGAACCGACCCGGGTCGCGCGGACCATCCCCCGGCGCGGCCGTGAACGCGACCTGGTGGAGGTACGCCCCGACTGGCCCGGCGGCCCGCTGCCGGCCCTGGTCCGGGCGAACCTGCCGGACGTGGACCTGGCCGGTTGGCTGGCCGGGCACCGCGACCGGGTCGACGAGCTGGCCCGCCGGCACGGCGCCGTGCTGTTCCGCGGCTTCGCCGTGGCCGGCGCCGCCGACTTCCGCACCGTGATGGGCGCGCTCTCCGACGACGTGCTCTCCTACGGCGAACGCTCCTCGCCGCGCAGCCAGGTCACCGAGGGCGTCTACACCTCCACCGAACACCCGGCCGACCAGCCGATCGTGCTGCACAACGAGCAGTCGTACACGGTGAACTGGCCGCTGCGGATCGTCTTCCACTGCGAGGTGGCGCCGGGCGCCGGTGGGCGTACGCCGCTCGCCGACAGCCGGCGGGTGCTGGCCCGGCTGCGTCCGGAGACCGTCGCCGAGTTCGAGCGGCGCGGGGTGCTCTACCGGCGCAACTACCTGCCCGGGATCAGCCTGAGCTGGCAGACGGCGTTCCAGACCGAACGGCGGGAGGACGTCGAGGCGTACTGCGCGCGGGCGCTGATCGACACCGAGTGGGTCGGCGACCAGCAGCTGCGGACCCGGCAGGTCCGCCCGGCGGTACGCCGGCACCCGGTCACCGGCGAGCGGACCTGGTTCAACCACGCGCTGTTCTTCCACGTCACGTCGCTGCCCGAGGAGGTCAGCGCCGGCCTGCGGGCCGCCCTGGCCGAGGAGGACCTGCCCTACCAGACCGCGTACGGCGACGGCACGCCGATCGGCGCCGACGTGCTGGCCGAGCTGCGGGCCGCGTACGCCGCGGAGACCCGCTCCTTCGCCTGGCAGCGCGGCGACGTGCTGCTGGTGGAGAACATGCTCGCCGCGCACGCCCGGGAGCCGTTCACCCCGCCCCGGCGGATCCTCACCGCGATGTCCGACCCGGTCGCCGCCCCCGAGCTGACGGCCCGACGCGACGGGACGACGGGAGAGCCGGCATGAGCGGGCCCACGCCCCGCCGGCGCGGCACCGGCACGATCGGCTCGCCGGTGACCCGCCGGGCGCTCGTCGACGACGAGTTCGTGCTGCTCGTCGAGGCCGCCGTCCCCGACCTGGACCTGGCCGGCTGGCTGGCCGGCCGACGCGCGGAGCTGCTGGCCGACCTGGACCGGCACGGGGCGGTGTTCTTCCGCGGCTTCGACGTCCGCACCCCCGACGACTTCAGCCGGGCCGCCCGGGCGGTCGGCCCGGACCTGCTGGGCTACCTGGAACGCGCCGCCCCGCGCCACGAGGTCGCCGACCGGGTCTTCACCTCCACCGAGTTCAACGCCGGGCAGTGGATCCCGCTGCACCACGAGATGTCGTACTCGCACAACTGGCCCCAATACCTGTACTTCTGGTGCGGGCAGCCGGCCACCGGCAGCGGCGGGGCCACCCCGCTGGCCAGCGAGCGGGTCACCACCCCGCTGATCCCCACCGACGTGCGGGAGCGGTTCCTGCGGCACGGGGTGCGCTACGTGCGCAACTACGGCCCGCACCTGGACCTGCCCTGGCAGGAGGCGTTCCAGACCACCGACCGGGCCGAGGTCGAGGCGTACTGCGCGGCGTCGGCGACCGAGTTCACCTGGCTGGGCGCCGACGGGCTGCGGACCGTCGCCCGGCGGCAGGCGGTCGCCACCCACCCGCGGACCGGGGAGACGGTGTGGTTCAACCACGCCCACCTGTTCCACGCCACGAACCTGCCGGCGGAGGTGTCCGCCGCGCTGACCCGCGAGTACGGCCCGGAGGGGCTCCCCCGCAACGCGTACTTCGGCGACGGCGAGCCGATCCCCGACGAGGTGGCCACCGGGCTGCGCGAGCTGTATCGGGAACACGCGGTGTCGGTTCCCTGGCAGCGCGGCGACGTGCTGGTGGTGGACAACTTCCTGGCGACCCACGGTCGCGAACCCTTCAGCGGCGACCGGCAGATCCTGGTCGCCATGTCCGACCTCTACGTGAACCGGAGCGTGGCGTGAACGGCTACCGTCTGTCCCCGATCCAGCGACTCGCCTGGTCGCACAAGCACGACCTGGTCCGGGCCCGGGTGCGCCTGGACCGCCCACTGGACCGGGCGAGGTTGCAGGCCGCCGTGGACACGGTGGTGGCCCGGCACGAGGCGCTGCGGCTGGTCCTGGTGCACCACCCCGGCCTGCGGGTGCCGATGCAGGACGTCGACGACGACCGCGTCGTCACCGTCGGCGCGCAGGGCGAACTGTCGGTCACCCTCACCGACGACGCCCTGGAGCTGGCCGCCACCCCGCTGATCGCCGACCCGGCCGGCCTGCGGCTGGTCCTCGCAGACCTGGCCCGGGCGTACGCCGGCGAGACGCTGCCGGAGGACCCGGAGGCGCTGCAGTTCCTCGACGTCGCCGAGTGGCAGCTGGAGGAGCGCGAGGCGGCCCCGGCCGCCGCGCCGGCCGCCCCGGCCGCCCGGCTGGTCACCCCGCACGGGGACGACCCGAGCGCCCCGGTCGCCGCCACCGTGGACACCGCCGGCCTGACCGACGTGGCGCGGACCGCCGGCGTCGAGCCGGGCACCGTGCTGCTGGCCGCCTGGGCGGTGGCGGTGGCCCGCCGGGCGGAGGCGCCGGACGGGGCCGACGAGGCGGAGCTGGTGCTGGCCCGGTGGAACGACGGCCGGCACGCCGCCGGCACCACCACCGTGGTGGGCCCGCTGGGCGGCTACGGTCCGCTGCGGCTGCCCCTGCCGCTGCCCGCCGCCCCGGCCGATCTGCTGGCCGCCGTACGCGCCGCCGAGGTGGCCGCCGACGGCACGTTCCACCTGGTGGAGCCGGTGGACGAGCAGACCGGCGCGGTCGCCGGCTTCGCGGTGGAATACGTCGTGGACCCGACCACGCTGGCCGGGTTGGGCGCCGGCGCGGTCGAGGTGGGCACCCCGGCGGCGGCCACCGGCCCGCAGCTCACCGCGCTGGTCGACGGCGACCGGATCTCGCTGCGGGTGGTCGGTGGCCAGTGGCTGCTGGACTCGCTGCTCGCGGTGCTGCGCAGCCTGCCGGCCGCGCTGGCCGAGGGCACGCCGCCGACCGGGCTCGGCGACGCCGAGGCCCGTTGGCTGGCCGACGCGGCCGGCGACCCGGGTGCGGCGTCGACGCGTACCCTCGTGGAGCTGCTCGACGCGGGCCTGGCCGGGATGGCTCCCGACGCCGTGGCGGTGCTCGCCGCGGACGGCGGCTACGCCGCGGGTGAGCTGCGGGAGCGGGCCGCGCGGGTGGCCGGCGCGCTGGCCGCGCGCGGGCTGCGGGGCGCCCCGGTCGGGGTGCTGGCCACCCGGTCCCGGGAGACCGTGGTGGCGTTCCTCGGCGTGCTGCGCGCCGGGGCGGTCTTCGTCCCGCTGGACCCGGACGCCCCGGCGCCGCGGCTCGCCGCCCAGCTCGCGGCGGTCGGCGCGCGGCTCGTGGTGGGTGCCGGCGGCCCGGCGACCGTGTCGGTCGACGACCTGGTCGCGGCCGGCGAGCCGTCGCCCGCCGCGCCGCCCGCCCCGACCGACCCGGCGTACGTCATCTTCACCTCCGGCTCGACCGGCACGCCGCGACCGGTGCAGGTGTCGCACGGCGCCGCCGCGCACCTGGCCGACGCCCTCGAATCGGCCGTCCACGCCGGCAGCCGGCCGGGGCTGCGGGTGGCGGTGAACGCCCCGCTCACCTTCGACGCCTCGATCAAGCAGCTGGTGCAGCTCGGCCACGGCCGCGGCCTCTACCTGGTGCCCGAGGAGACCCGCCGCGACGGCGCGGAGCTGGCCGACACGCTGGCCGCGCACGACGTCGACGTGCTCGACCTGACCCCGTCGCAGCTGCGCATCCTGCTCGCCGGGGCGGGCGACCGCCCGCTGCCCGGCCTGCTGCTGCTCGGCGGGGAGGCGGTCGCGCCCGACCTGTGGGAGACGGTGGCCGCGCTGCCCGGCGTCCGGGCGGTCAACCTGTACGGCCCGACCGAGTGCACCGTGGACACCAGCGCCGCCGAGATCCGTGCCGGGGACGCTCCCAGCATCGGCCGGCCGCTGCCCGGCGTCACGGTGTGGGTGCTCGACGAGCGGCTGCGCCCGGTCCCGCCGGGGGTCGCCGGAGAGCTGTGCGTCGCCGGGCCGCAGCTCGCCGACGGCTACCGGGGCGACCCGGAGACCACCGCCCGGCGGTTCGTCTCCGTGCAGCTGCCGTCCGGGCGCACCGAGCGGGTGTACCGCACCGGCGACCGGGTCCGCTTCGACGCCGACCGGCGGCTGCGCTACCTGGGCCGCCTCGACGACCAGGTGAAGATCCACGGGTTCCGGGTGGAGCCGGGCGAGGTCGCCGCGGTGCTGCGCGGGCACCCGGAGGTGGCCGACGCGGCCGTGGTGGCCCGGGACGACGACGGGCACGGCGACCGGCTGGTCGCCTACGTCCGCCCGGGTCGACCGACCCGCGCCGTCGACGTGGACGTCGAGCGGATCGCCGGGGTCAACCCGCACGAGACCCGCTACCTGTACGACGAGATCTTCGTCCAGCGGGTGTACCTGCGCGACGGCATCGTGCTGCGTCCCGGGGCGACCGTGCTCGACGTGGGCGCGAACATCGGCATGTTCTCGCTCTTCGTGCACGCCGCCTGCCCGGACGCGACGATCCACGCCTTCGAGCCGGTCCCGTCGGTGGCCGGGCTGCTGCGCCGCAACGTCGCCGCGTTCGGCGTACCGGCCACGGTGCATCCCTTCGGGCTGTCCCGGGCGGACGGGGAGGTCTCGTTCACCTACTACCCGGGCTACTCGATGATGTCCGGCCACGCCGCGTACGCCGATCCGGACGCCGAGGTGGCGGTGATCAAGAGGTTCCTCGCCAACGAGCGGGACGCCGGGGCGGGCGAGCGGGACGTGCTGCTGGACCGGGTCGACGAGCTGCTCGTCGAGCGGTTCGCCGGCCGGGAGCTGACGGTGCCGGTCCGGCCGCTGTCGGACGTCCTCGACGAGCTGGCGCCCGAGCGGATCGACCTGCTGAAGATCGACGTGCAGCGCGCCGAGGCGGACGTGCTCGCCGGGCTGGCCGACCGGCACTGGCCGCTGGTCGCCCAGGTCGCCATGGAGGTGCACGACGCCCCCGGCACCGACACCGCGGGCCGGCTGGCCGAGCTGGTGGCCCTCTTCGAGGCCCGCGGCTTCGACGTGGTCACCCGGCAGGACGACCTGCTGGCCGGCACCGACCGGCACACCCTGCACGCGGTACGCCCGGAGTACGCCGCCGACCCGCGTCCGGCGGTGACCGTGCCGGACGGGCCGGCCACCGGCCCGCTCGACGAGCGGCTGACCGGCTGGCTCGCCGACCGGCTCCCGGCCCACCTGGTGCCGGCGGCCGTGGTGCTCCTCGACGCGCTGCCGCTGACCGGCAACGGCAAGCTGGACCGGGCGGCACTGCCCGCGCCCCGCCTCGACCGGCCCGGCGACGGCCCGGCCGTGGCGCCGGTCAACCGGGCGGAGGCGATCCTGGTCGAGGCGTGGCGGGAGGTGCTGGGCGTGCCGGGCGTCGGCGTGACCGACCCGTTCTTCGCCCTCGGCGGCGACTCCATCCGCAGCATCCAGGTGCAGGTCGCGGCGAACCGGCGCGGGCTGTCCTTCCGGCTGGGCGACATCTTCACGTACCAGACCATCCGGGAGCTGGTGACGCACGGCGAGATCACCCTGGACGGAGTGGCGCCGCAGGTCGCGGCCGAGCCGGCCGGGCGGTTCGCGCTGGTGGCCGCCGCGGACCGGGCGGAGCTGCCCGGCGGACTCGACGACGCGTACCCGATGACCGCCCTCCAGCAGGGCATGGTCTACCACTGCGAGGTGACCGGCGACCCGGCGATGTACCACAACGTGACCGCGCACCGGATCGCCGCGCCGCTGGACGCGGCGGCGCTGCGCCGCGCGGCGGCCGGTCTGGTGGCCACCCATCCGGTGCTGCGGACCGGGTTCGCGCTGGGCGCGTACTCCGAGCCGTTGCAGCTGGTGCACACCGACGTGCCGGTCGAGGTGCCGGTGACGGACCTGAGCGGCGCCGATCCGCAGACCCGCCGGGCCCGGATCGACGACCTGGTGGCCCAGGAACGGGTACGCCCCTTCGACCTGACCCGCCCGCCGCTACTGCGGCTGCACGCCGTCCAGGAGGACGCCGACACGTTCACCCTGATCATCGCCGAGTTCCACGCCGTCCTGGACGGCTGGAGCCTGCACCTGTTCCGCACCGACCTGCTCGCCGCGTACGACCGGGAGCGCGCCGGCACGACGTACCCGGCGCGGCCGGGCCTGCCGGTGCGGGAGTACGTGGCGGCCGAGCGGGCCGCCCTGGCCGACCCCGGCACCCGCCGGTTCTGGCTGGACGGCCCGGGCGCGCTGCCACCGCTGCTGCTCGGCGGCCCGGCGCCGCGGACCACCACCACCCAGCGGGTGCCGCTGCGCGGGGACGCCACCGAGGTCGTCACCGCGGCGGCCCGGGCGGCCGGCGTACCGGTCAAGTCCTGGCTGCTCGCGGTCCACCTGCGGATGCTCGGCGAGCTCGCCGGGCGGGACGACGTGGTCACCGGACTGGTGGTCGGCGGCCGGCCCGAGGGCGAGGGCAGCGACGCCACCCTCGGGCTGTTCCTCAACACCCTGCCGGTGGGCCTGACGCTGGGCACCCGCTCCCCGGCCGACCTGGCCGCCGAGGTGTGGCGGGCCGAACGGCGGATGATGGGGCACCACCGCTTCCCGCTCGCCGAGATCGTCCGCGCCGGTGGGGCCGGTCCCCGCTTCGACCACTTCTTCAACTGGACCCACTTCCCGAACGGGCCGGCCGGCGGCGGCAGCCGCATCGTGGACAGTCGCGGGATCACCGTGGACGTGGCGTTCAGCCTCGCCGTGGACGCCGAGCTGGACGCCGACACGGGCCGGCTGGCCCTGACCGTCCAGTACGACCACCGCACCGTCCCCGCCGACCGGGTGGACGCCTTCTCCGACGGCTTCCGCCGGCTGCTGGCCGCCGACCCGACCGCGCCGCTGCCGGCCGTACCGACCGGGCCGGCGACCGGGGACGACGCCCGGGACCGGTGGGCGACCCGGGTGGCGGCGGCCTGGCAGGAGGTCCTCGGGATCGCCCCGGGTGACCCGGCGACCGACTGGTCGGCCGCCGGTGGGGACTCGCTGCGGGCGCTGCGGCTCGTCACCGTGCTGCGGCAGCGCCACGGCAGCGACCTCACGCTGCCCGAGTTCCTGACCCTGGGCAGCTACGGGCGGTTGGTGGACCGGGTGGCGCGCTCGTGACCGGGCTCGGCACGGCCGCCGTGCACGGCGACGACGGCCTGGTCCCCGGTGCGGCGGTGGCCCCGCCGATCGTGCAGAGCGCGACGTTCAGCGCCGAGTCCGACGAGCGGTTCACCGAGATCGCCACCGAGAGCCGGGGCAGCGCCTTCTACACCAGGTACGGCAACCCGAACCACGCGCAGGTGGCGGCGGTCGTCGCCGCGCTGGAGGGCGCGGAGACCGGGCTGGTCACCGCCTCCGGGATGGGCGCGATCAGCACCGTCGCGCTGGCGCTGCTGCGCGCCGGTGACCACGTGGTGGTGCAGCGCAGCACGTACGGCGGCACCACCTCGCTCGCCACCGGCCTGCTGCCCCGGTTCGGGGTGGCGTACACCCAGGTCGACCAGACCGACACCGCGGCGTTCGCCGGGGCGTTGCGGCCGCAGACCCGGCTGGTGCTGGTGGAGACGCCGAGCAATCCGCTGCTGGAGCTGACCGACCTGGCGGCGGTGGTGGAGCTGGCGCACGCGGCCGGGGCGCTGGTGGTGGTGGACAACACCTTCGCCACCCCGGTGAACCAGCGTCCGACGGCCGTCGGGGCGGACCTGGTCTGGCACAGCGGCACCAAGTTCCTCGGCGGGCACTCCGACGTCTCCGCCGGGGTGGTCGTCGGCTCCGCCGCACTGATCGAGCGGGTGTGGCGGACCGCGATCGTCACCGGTGCCACCCTCGGCCCGGTGGACGCCTGGCTGCTGCTGCGTGGCATCCGGACGCTGCCGCTGCGGGTGGAGCGGCACAACGCCAACGCCCTCGCCCTGGCCCGGGCGTTGGAGGGGCACCCGGCGGTGGCGCGGGTCCGCTACCCGGGGCTGGCGTCGCATCCGCAGCACGCGCTGGCCCGCCGGCAGATGACCGGTTTCGGCGGGGTCCTCGGCGTCGAGCTGCGCGGCGGCCGGGCGGGCGCCACGGCGCTGCTGGGCGGGCTGCGGCTGGCCAAACGCGCGGCCAGCCTGGGCAGCGTCAGCACGCTGGTGGTGCATCCCCGCTCGATGTGGGCGGGCATCGTGGACGCCGGGCAGCTGGCCGCCGCCGGCATCTCGGACGGCCTGGTGCGGGTCTCCACCGGCATCGAGGACACCGCCGACCTGGTGGCGGACTTCCTCGCGGCGGCCGACCTGGCGGTGGACGTGGGGTGATCCGGCCGACGTGCCGGGCCGTCCACCGCTGGGCGAGAATCAGGACCGTCCGGGGTCGCGGTGACCGGCGAACGGCGATGGGTGGTCGAGTCATGAGGACGGTCCAGGTGGTGATCGTCGGTGCCGGGCCCACCGGGCTCACCGCCGCCACGCTGCTCGGCCAGTACGGCGTCGAGTGCCTCGTCCTCGACCGCTTCGGCGGGATCTACCGGCTGCCCCGGGCCGTCGCCCTGGACGACGAGGTGCACCGCGTCCTGGCCAGGCTGGGGGTCGCCGACGAGTTCGCGGCCATCTCCCGCCCGCACCGGGGTCTGCGCCTGCTCGACCGGGACATGCGGGTGCTGGCCGAGTTCGCCCGCGACCCGGCCCCGGGCCGGCACGGCTACCCGCAGGGAAGCCTGTTCGACCAGCCGGAGCTGGAGGCGATCCTGCGCCGCAACCTGGCCCGCCACCCGTCGGTCACCCTCCGCGGCAACGCCGAGGTCACCGCCCTGACCCAGAACCCCGACGGGGTACGGGTCGACGTCACCGACACCGCCACCGGCGTCCCGGAGTCCGTCCGGGCCGGGTACGTGCTGGGCTGCGACGGCGCCAACAGCCTCACCAGGTCGACCATCGGCGCCGCCATGCGGGAGCTGGGTTTCACCCAACGCTGGCTGGTGGTGGACGTGAGCACCGAGGCCGACCTGGGCCAGTGGGAGGGCGTGCACCAGCTCTCCGATCCGGCCCGCGCCGGCACGTACATGCGGGTGGGCAGGACCCGCCACCGGTGGGAGTTCCAGCTGCGCCCCGGTGAGACCGCCGACGACCACCGCGACATCACCCGGCTGCACCCGCTGATCTCGCGGTGGACCGGGGACCTTCCCGTCGACCAGCTGGAGATCGTCCGCGTCGCCGAGTACACCTTCCGCGCCCGGGTCGCCGACCGGTGGCGCGACCGTCGGGTGTTCCTGCTCGGCGACGCCGCCCACCTCACCCCGCCCTTCATCGGCCAGGGCATGTGCGCCGGGCAGCGCGACGCGATGAACCTGGCCTGGAAGCTGGCCGGCGTGCTCGCCGGCACGCTGGGCGGAACCGCGCTGGACACGTACCAGGTCGAACGCGCCCGGCACGTCCGCGCCATGATCAGGCTGGCGAAGCTCCTCGGCACGGCCATGACGGCCGGCGGCGAGCTGGGCGACGTCGTCCGCCGCGCCGTGGCGCCGCGACTGCACCTCGTGCCGGGGCTCACCGGCCTGGCGACGGACAGCCGGACCCCGCCGCTGCGCCGCTCCGGGCTCGTGCTGCGGCCACGGCTGCGCCGCGGACTCGCCGGTGGGCTCTGCCCGAACGCGATCGTCGACGGCGACCGACGCTTCGACGACGTGGCCGCGGGCCGGTTCGCGATCGTCACCGCCGTCGAAGCGTCCGCCGCGGCGCGGGCCGCCATCGCACGGCGCGGAGCGGTGCTGGTCCTCGCCCGGCCGGCCGACGCGCTGCACCGCTGGCTGCGGTCGGGTGGGGCCCGGGTCGCGGTGGTCCGGCCCGACGGTGTCGTCCTGCGGGCCGGTCGCCGGCTGCTTCCCGCCATGGTCGAGGCCGTCCGGCCCATCGGACCGGTGGGTCCTGGACAGGACGGACGCCGCCTGCGGCAGGCGGGTCCGGTCCGGCCGAGCCGCCGGTAGCCCGTGACCGCCACCGCCCACGCCGCCGGTGGTCAACCGCCCCCGGCACCGGCCTGGACGGGGTCGGGCGGCGTGGGCGGGTGCGTCGCCACCGGCTGGTCCGGCGGCGCGCCGGCAACGGAGCGACCGGGGGCCACCGTGGTCAACCGGCGCACGTCCGGGCTGGCCAGCATGCCGAGGACCGACAGCAGCACCAGCGTCGCCAGGATCAGCAGCGTGCCGCGGGTGCCGAGCGCGGCGGCCACCGGTCCGACCCCGACCTGGCCGATCGGGATGGCGACCCAGGATCCCAGCATGTCGTAGGAGTAGACGCGGGCCAACCGGTCGGCGGGGACGTGCTGCGCGATGGACGTGTCCCAGGCCACCGCGAACTGCTCGACGGCGATGCCGGCCGCCACCGCGGCCGGGATCAGCACGACGGTCAGCGGCGCGAGGGCCAGCCCGAGCAGCAGGAGCGACGCGGCCAGCATGCAGGCCACCCCGAGCCGCAGGAGCCGACGCACCCGCAGTCGCAGGGCGATCAGGCCGCCGACGAGCATGCCGGCGGTCTCCGCCGCCAGCACCACACCCCAGGCGCCCCGGCCGACCGTGTCGTCCGCGACGGTCGGTCCGAGCACGTTCACGCCGCCGGCGAGGGCTCCGTTGAGGACCATGAAGCCGAGCACCACCACCCACACCCACGTCCGCGCGGTGAACTCCGTCCAGCCCTCGCGGAGATCGGCGACGACGCCCCCGCCGGCACGCGTCTGCGGCGGGACGGCGACCCGGAGCCCGGCGAAGGCGGCAGCCGCGACGGCGAAGGCGATCGCGTCGACGGCCAGGCCCCAACCGGGTCCGACGGCGGCCACCAGGAGGCCACCGAGCGCGGCGCCACCGATCATGCCCCCGTTGACGCCGAGCCGGAGGATCGCGTTGGCCGACTGGATCAGCTCCGGTGGCACGGTCTGCGGCGTGGCGGCGGCCGAAGCGGGCTGGGACAGGGCGCTCACGATGCCGTTGACCGCGGCGAGCGCCAGTAGCAGCGGGACCGTCGCCGCGCCGGTGAGCACGAGGGCGGCCACCGCCGCCTGGGTCGACGCACCCAGCAGGTTGGAGCCGACCAGCACCAGCCGACGCGGTATCCGGTCGGCCACCACCCCGCCGACGAGCACGAACAGCACGGTCATCAGCGATCGCGCGCCGACCACCAGGCCCAGGTCCCGCACCGAGCCGGTCAGGTCGAGTACGGCGAAGGCCAGCGCGATGGGGGCGACCCCGTTGCCGAGCATGTTGACCAGCCGGCCGGCCGCCAGGTGGCGGAACGCGGCGTGGCGAAGCGGGGCCAGCATCGGTCCTCCATCCGGACGCCGACGACGTCACCGTGGTGCTACCCGCGGACGACGGCGTCCGGGACATCCGCAATGGTCGACCGTCCGGACGGTGAGGGCGAGCCATTATCTCGACGGCAGAAAGGCCGTCGTCGGTCCGGTGCCGGCCCGGCGGGCGGGGTGCGGGCCGTGGCAGACTCGCCCCGTGCGGATCAGTCAGGCGAACCCGGACGACGTCGCGGACCTGGCCCGGCTGTTGTGGTTGGACACCCTCGGCGAGCAACCGGCACAGCTGTCCGTTGACGCATTCGCGGCGGATCTCGCGAAGTGGTGGGCCGCTCACCAGGATTCGCACGTGGCGTTCGTCGCCCGGCTCCTCCGGCCGGAGATCGTCGGTATGGCCTGGGTCGCGCTGCTGCCTCGCGTCCCGAGACCTGGAGCGACGGGTCGGCTGTCCGCGGACATCCAGAGCGTCTTCGTCATGCCGAGCCAGCGAGGCCAGGGGGTCGGCTCGGCGCTCGTGGAGGCCGCCGCGGAGCATGCGACACGTCTCGGGGCCCTTCGTGTCACGGTCCGTTCCGGCCGCAGGGCGGTGCCGGTCTACCGACGGCTGGGATTCGAGTCGTCCCGACAGCTCCTGCAGCGACCGGCCGACTAGGGATGTCGACCGGTCGCGGGCCGGGCTCCGGGGCACCAGGGTCGTCCTCCTTGCCACCGCCGTCCTCGCGCTGGACCTCGCCACCGACCGGCCGCACCGGCACAGCCGACCGGCTCGCGTTCCACCCCGGCGGTCAGGAGCCGCTGCCGCCCACCGCCTCCCGGATCGACTCGGCGACCTCGTCCGGCCTCGACACCGCCATCGCGTGCGAGGCGCCCGCGACCTCCGCTGACGCCACCCGGCACCGGGTACGCGCCGCCGACGTCGCGACCGTCGTGGGAACCGACCGCAGGGCATCGGCCATTGTCGACGTTGCCAGTGGTTACGCTAAGGCCCATGCGGGACACCGTGCGGCTGTGGATCCTGCCGGCCGTCCTGGACCCGGACGAGCTGGACCGGTGTCGGGCGGTGCTCGACCCGGCCGAACGGGCCCGCGCCACGGCCCTCGGGCACCCGTCGTCGCGCCACCGCTTCACCGTCGCGCACGGCGCGCTTCGCCTGTTGGTCGGGGCGCTGGTGGACGCACCTCCCGAGGACCTGGCCTGGACCGAGGGCCGGTACGGCAAGCCGACCACGACCGGACCGGCGGCCGGGCTGCACACCAGCCTGTCGTACTCCGGTGATCTGGTCGCGATCGCCGTGAGCGTTGGCCGGACGGTCGGGGTCGACCTCCAGCATCCGACGCCGGGCCGGGATCCGGCGGACCTCGCCGCGCGGTTCTTCCACCCGAGCGAGGTCCGACACGTTGCCGCCGGGGGCGACCTGTCCACCCGCCAGGCGCGGTTCACCCGGCTGTGGACCCGCAAGGAGGCGGTCGTCAAGGCGGCCGGAGTCCGCCTCCGTCCGTACCTCGCGCTGCCGGTGCACCGCGGTGACGTCGTGGCCGTCGGGCCGGCCGGCCCGCACCGGCTCACCGACGTGGCCACCTCCGGCGCGTTCCGGGTCGCGGTCGCGCTGGTCGGTACGGCGCCGTACACCGTGCGGTGCGGCACCGGTCGACGACTCACCGACGCCGTCGCCGTGGTCGCCTCGACGTCGTCGCGTGACCACGAGGGCCGGCCAGCGGTCCCGGGCCGGTCGGCTCACCGCCACCGAACTGCGCGACGCGCTGGCGACGGCGGAGCCGCCACCGGCGACGAGGATTCCTCCATCGACAGAGGGCCTTGACAGCCGATGAATAGCTCCAGTTAGATGCTCCTGCGGTGGAATGTCCACTCCACCCGCACAATTCATTCTCATGGGGGCATTTGTGCTGAAGAGCATGCTCAAAAAAGGTGCGGCTCGTGCCGCCTTATTCGCACTGGCGCTGACGGCCGGTGTGATGGCGGCGCCCACGGCGGCCAGCGCCGCCTACTACAACACCTACAGCACCGTCGCGACGCTCGGCAATGCCAACGGCTGCTACTCGGCGCAGGGATTCGGTGTCGGTTCCACCTACGCCTATTCGGTGAAGGTCAACAGTGACGACACCAAGGCGGTCGTCTACCGCACCAACATGAGCGACGAGTCCACCACGCTCATGGCCAACGGGGACAACGGGACCACCTACACCACCGCGCTGGGCCACGCCAACGACGTGGCGCTGCACTCGAACGACGGCAACTACTACATGTTCGTCGTCACGATGGAGGCCGGCAGCGCGAGTCTCGTGAAGCTGAGGTACGTGGGAACCACCTACTACAAGGTGGGCAGCTACGCGATCACCTACGGTGGCGCGAACAAGGCGATGACCGGCGTGAAGATCACCGGTAAGGACGCCAGCAACATCTACTTCCTCTTCAAGAACGGTCGGACCTTCTACCGGGGCTCACTGCCGTTGACCGCGACCAGCGGCACGATCAACACCACCTACGGCTTCTACGTGAATATCGAGAACGCCCTGGTGAACGGCAGCACCATCGGCAACATCACGTCGTATTCCACCCAGGGGATCGGCTACCACAACAACACGTTGTACTACCCGCTGACCTACAGCAACGTCAGTGTCGTGCTCGTCTACCGAAATGTTTCGGCCGCCTCGGGGACGATCTACGCCGACAACGGCCTGTCCTTCCGGATCACCTCGAGCGCGTATTCCGACCTTTTCGAGATCGAGGGGCTCGGCGTCGCCAACGGTGACAAGCTCTGGTTCAACACCAACCGGCGGGCGAACCCCGACGACACCACCAGCGACGGGGTGCACTACTTCAACGACTACAGCGCCGTCTGACCTGGTGCCCCGCGGTCCCGGCCCGCCGCCGCGGCGGCGGGCCGGGACCGCGGACGTGCCGTTGTGCGCCGAAGCGACGGCACCCGTCGAGGGTCCCCGCCGCTTCGGCGCACGGCGCGCCGCGGGTCAGGGAGTCGGCGCGGCCTGGTCCGGGATGCGGTGCCGGCGGACCAGCCGTTGCCCGATGAAGGTACGCCAGACGCGGTCGGCGACGGCCGGCTCGACGATCCAGAGCCGGCGCTGTGCCTCGGCGAGGGTGAGCGGGGCGGCGAAGAGATCGAGGAACAGCCGGCTGCTGCGGTTGAGCGCGAACACCTGGCCGTCGGCCCGCCGGAACAGGTGCCGGCCGGGCTGCAGCTCGCCGGAGCCGTCCGGGTCGTCCGAGCGGATCCGCCGGTACGCCTCCCAGAGCTGCTCGTCGTCGCGCTCCACGAAGGCGCCGTTGGCGAGGAACTCGGTGTCGTCGTCGGAGTCCAGCCGGACCCTGTCGTCGGCGAGCACGCCGCGCACCGCCGTGCCGTAGCGGTCGTGGTAGAAGAACGTGTGCGGGGTGTCGGTGCTGCCCAACCACGGCCGGTGGAAGTGCCCCGGGTTCAGGTCGGCCTTGGCCCGGGCGACGTCCTCGCGGGCGGCCTCGGTCACCGGCTCGTCGTAGCGGAGCATCCGGACGATGTCCGAGCCCTCCACCGGGCGTACGTTGCTGATGCCGAACCGTTCCGGCTGCTTGGCCACGATGGCGCCCGGGGTCAGCATGAAGTCGCCGAGCCCGCCGAGGGTCCACAGGTCCGGGTTGTCGCGCAGGAAGGTGATGCTGTCCAGCGCCTCCTCCCGGGTCTCGGTGGGAAACCCGGTGAAGCCCATCATCTGCACGCCGATGTTCGCCTTGGTCATCGCGATCATGGTCCGGCGCACCTGCTCCGGTTTGGTGCCCTTGTCGATCAGGTCGAGGATGCGCTGGTTGCCGGACTCGAAGCCGACCGACACGGCCACGCAGCCGCTGCGCCGCAGCAGCTCGCAGCGCTCGTCCGACCAGTACTTCTCCAGCCGGATCTCGGCGCCCCACCGGAAGTCCAGCCCGCGCTCGACGACCTGCTCGGCGAAGCGCAGGATGGTCGCGGGCGCGAGCACGTCCACCGAGAAGTAGATGAACTTGGCGAACTTCGACAGCTCGGTGACGTCGGCGACCATCCGGCCCACGGTGTCCTGTCGCCACGGGCTGGTCGGCCCGTCGGTGTTCAGGCCGTAGTCGCAGAAGGTGCACTTGTTCCAGTAGCAGCCCCGGGTCGGCGAGTAGTAGACGAACCGCTCCGGGCTCAGGTAGAGGTCCCAGGGAAGGCCGGAGAAGTCCGGCAACGGCAGCTGCCCGAGGCGTTCGTAGCGCAGCGGCAACTGGCGCTGGCGACCGTAGCGCGGGTGCAGCCGGACGTTCGGGTGCCCGGCCGGCAGGGTGCCGGCGGCGACCGCGTCCAGGAGCTCCGCGTACGCGCTCTCCCCCTCGCCGACCACGATCGCGTCGAAGTCGCCCAGCACCTGGAAGACGTACTCGGGGCGGCTGGCGCACTTCCACACGTCGGAGACCTCGGTGCCGCCCCCGACCAGGAAGACGTCCGGGCAGGCCCGCCGGATGAGCTTGGCGATCCAGAGCGCGAACGGGAGCTGCCACTGGTAGGTGACGCTGATCCCGACCACCCGGTGTCCCCCGGCGACCAGCCGAGGGATCAGCACGTCCTCGTAGTACGGCTGGAAGGGGCGGTTGAGCCGGCCGAGCAGCGCCTCGTCGGTCAGTGCGGCGACCGAGCCGATCGAGATCATCGGCGGCGGCTGGAGCCGGAAGCCGGCACGGAACTGGCCGGGGAAGCCGACCGCGCCGAGCGCGTCCATCCAGGAGATCACCCCCTCGACGGCATCCTGGTAGTGCCGGTAGTCGTAGAAGAGGCTCGGATCCTGCAACACGCCGATCGAGCGGCGCAGCCGCTGCGGGTCGGGCTCCGGCAGGCCGAGCAGGTTCGCCCGGGCCATCAGCGCGTCCGGTCCGCTGAGGTCGTCGGTCGAGCGCCGGGACAGCTCCCGGCACAGCCACTCGTACGCGGCCGGGCTGTACGAGTGGTGGAACGCCTCGATGTTGGCGTCGATGATCTCCGCCGGCTGGTGCCCCTGGGCGCGGGCGTACGAGTCGAGGTAGTTCAGGGAGTGGTATCCCGAGGTGGGATCGGTCAGCGGAGGGTAGATCAGTGCCGCCTTCACCGTGCCGCTCATCGCCGCCTCCTCAGCCGACCCGGGCCGGTGCCCCGGCCGGGGTGTCCTCCTGCGCCACCACCGCCACCGCCGGCAGCCGCGGGGCGCCGAACGCCTTGACGTACGCCACCAGTGGTTCGGCGGCGAAACGGAACGCCGCCAGGTCGACGAAGCCCCGGTCCCACGCCGCCGCCTCCAGCCCGTCGGCGGCGCAGCCCCACAGCCGGGCGAAGCACGCGTCGACGACCTCGGTCCGGAAGTGCAGCCGGCCACCCGGCCGGCGGTGACCCGTCGTACGCGGGACGAGGGTCTCGTTCAACGACGCGGCGGTCGCCGCCACCTGCCGGGCCGCGTCGCACAGCTCGGGGGTGCGCAGCGGCGCCGCGACCATCCACAGCGCCAGGCTGCGGTACGGCGTCGTGCCGAAGGCCCGCACCAGCACCCGCAGCACCGCCTCGGTGTCGTCGAGCCCGCGTTCACCCTCGGTCAGCCACTCCCGCCCGCCGGGCGGCGCGACGCTCAGTCCACGGCGGTGGGCCGCCTCGACGGCGCGCTCCTCGACCGCCGGCTCGGCGAGGTCGACCTCGGCCAGCCCGGCCAGGACGCCGCGCCGGTGCCAGGCCGGCGCCTCAGGGTGCAGCAGCATCAGCACCGCCGCGACGTCCCGTTCGCTGACCCAGTGCCCGCCGGCCGTCGACCCGGCGAACCGGGCCCGCCAGCTGTCGAGGAAGCGGGTGTGCAGGTTGTCGATGGGCTGGTCGCCGGCGTGCGCCGGGCACAGTTCGGGATCGTCGTCGGCCGCCATGGTCAGCAGCAGCCGGGCATCGACGGTCTTGGCGTCGAAGGGGTCGTGGCGGTGCCAGGCGAGGAACCGCTGCACCGCCCCGGCCGCCCCGGGCGGCGCGGTGCGCTCCAGCGCCTGGTAGGACCGCCGCCGGAACGGCAACTCCCGGCAGTGTTCCAGCAGCAGGTCGGCCTCACCGGCGTCGAGGACCCCGGCGTCGACGGCCCGGCGCAGGGCCACCCGGACGTTCACCAGCGGCTCGCTGAGCGCGCGGTGGCCGTACTCGGCGGGCCCGTGCACGACCGCCACCTCGTCGTCGCCGGTGACCACCCCGTCGCGGTAGAGCCGGAACACCTCGCCCACCCCGCGCATCCCGAACGGCCACAGCTCGGCGGCGCGCAGCGCGCCCATGCTGCCCGCGCCGGCGACGGTCACGCCCCGGTCGAGCAGGTCGAGGATCTCCCGGTGCCGTACCGGCGGGTGCTGGAGGAAGAAACCGTCGACGATCAGCACCCGGTCGCCGGGGCCGACGTCGAGGCGGAGCAGGTCGCCGTGCGCCACCGGGGGCAGCACCACCGCATCGGGCAGCAGCCGGTCGACCTCGTCCGTGGGCAGGCTCGGGCCGATGAACACGACGTCAGTCACGGGGCACTCCCGGTCGGGTGCTCAGGGCCCGCTCGTCGAACATGCGCAGGCCGGGGGCGAAGACCTTGCTCACCGCAATGCCGATGTCGTCGTGGGTCAGGTCGACGGCGAACGGCTCGACCCCGGTGATCCGCTGTACCCGGGTGGCCAGCTCGCGCAGCACCTGGCCGACGTCTCCGGCGGGCGGCGGGTCCCGGCGGACCGGCCCGAGCGGCCGGTCCACGGTGGGCGGCGGCACCGGCGGCGCGGCGACGTCGTGGTACGCCGTGGCGTCGATGTCGTCGCGCGCCCCGGAGACCATGACCAGGCGCGACTGCGCCGCCTCGGACATGGCCCGACCGACGGCGATCTCCGGATCCACGTGGCAGCCGAACCCACCGAAGGTCACGGGCAGGTCGGGCGACCAGATCGATGCGGCGTAGCAGGGCACGCCGACGGCGTTGGTGATGTCGCAGACCTCTACCCAGCAGCCGGCCCGCAGCAGCGCCTCGTGCACGGTGCGGGTCATCGCGTTGGTGGCGGTGGCCGGGTCGGTGTAGGTGCGCGCGTCCAGCGGCGAGGTGCAGTACGGCGCGATGCAGTCGCGCTCGACCACCTCCAGCAGGGCGTGCAGGCTCGCCTCGGCGAACGTGTTCCCGGTGGCCAGACCGTTGCTGCTGGGGGTGAAGAGGGCGCGGTCCCAGCCCCGCCGGACGGTGAAGTCGAGTTCGATGGTGCCCCGGGGCACCAGGCACGGCTCACCGGTCACCAGGCCGCGGCCGGCCACCCAGTCGAGCTGGACGGCCGGGGTCAGCGGGGACCGCTCCGCCAGGTGCAGCCACCGGACGTCGTACGGCAGGTCGAGCGCCTCGGCCGGGGACCGGACGACGGTCCCCGGCCGAAGGTTCTCGGCGTGCCAGGACTCGATGCTCTCCATGACCGCGCTGACCCGGGACTGCGTCGCCGTGGCGCCGGTGCCGACACTCACCGCCATGGTGGCGCCGACGGGACGGTAGGCGACGTGCACCGGCAGACCGATCTCGTCGAGTCGGGTGATGTCGGCGACCCGGGTGATCCGGAACCGCTCGAGCATCCCGCCGACCCGTTCCCAGGTCTGCTCCACGGTGGCCGTCCGGTAGGTGCCGGAACGGAACGCGATGGTCTCGGTCGTGTCAGTCATCGAGGCTCCCGGCTGGGGTTGGGGGAACTCAGACGATGAGGACGGCGATGACGTTGACGTTGTTGTCCGCCACCGACGCCACACCGCCGGCGACCGTCTCCAGCTCCGCCTCGGTCAACTCGTTGAGATCCACCAGCGGCACCTCGGGCACGTGCAGCACGTGCCGGCCGGGCGTGCCGGACCAGTCGGCGACGATCTGCTCCTTGGTGTAGAGGGTGGCGGGCTGGGCCCGGTCCACCTCGACCACGGCGCCGGGGGCCACGGGCAGGCCGGCCGCCGTCGCGTAACCGGTCGGGTCGGCGAGGAGCCGGTTGAGTTCCTCGTCGCTGCGCCACACGGCGGTGACCAGCTCCGAGTACTTGGTCACGAACCTCGCACCGAATTCCTGCTCGTCGTTGCTCATCGTCTGTTCCTTCCGTCGGGGACCGCTGCGGAACTGGCGGGGAATTGCTGTGGCCAGAACGCTAGAAAGATCTGGATTGGACAATCAAGGATTTCGGCGGAGTGCCATCAGAACGTGCCGTGCCGGCCCGGCCGCGGCTGACTTCCGTGTCAGGTGCAGCAGCACGGGCAGCAGCAGGCACAGCTGGAGTCCAGGCCGGCGACCACGCTGTCCAGCTCGTCCTCGGCCAGCTCCGCCTCGGCCACCGGCAGCAGCGACGGCACGTACAGCAGGAAGGTGCCCGTCGTCGAGGCCGACTGCCACGACTCGACCTGCACCTCCAGGTCGGGGTCGGCGTCGGCGGCCTCCCGAACGACCCGGACCTCGACCTCGTCGGGGAGCACGAGCCCGTAGCCGGCGAGGAATCCGCGCGGGTCCCGGCCGAGCGCCTGCTCCCTGGCCGGGTCGGCCCATACGTCGGCGACCAGCCGGCTGTACGCGGCCACGAAGACCGCTCTATCGACAGGTGTCATCGCCCCTGCTCCCTCGGGGAAGGTCGACCGCCCGCGGTGGGGCGGTGACGGCGGCGGGCGGCCGGATCGTTCCGACCACCGGTTCGCGTCTCATGCTCGACCACCCCGGGACGCCGGCCGACCGGCCGGCCGGAATTTCATCGAATGTGGCCGAGAAACGGTCGCGGCGCGGCGCAAGCGGAGTAAACGGCAATCATCACCTTCGACGGAACGGCGGATTCTAATGACATTTAACACTGTGGACAAGTAGTAATTCCTCGCCTGTCACCCGACCGGTTCCCGCCCATACGCTGCGACCAGCGCACCGCCCACCACCGCAGCGGTGGGCGGGATGTCGCGTCCCCGTCGCCGAGCGCTGCCGGAGGCCACCGTGACCATCGACGAGATGACGACCGTGGCGGCGACGCCCGGCGGCACCGCCGGCTACACCGTCGAGGAGCTCGCCCGCAAGGTCGGCATGTCGGCGCGCAACATCCGCGCCCACCAGGCCCGACGGCTGCTGCCACCGCCCGTTCGGCGCGGCCGGGTCGCGCTCTACGACGACTCCCACGTCCGCCGGCTGGACGCGATCCTGGCCCTGCAACGGCAGGGATTCAACCTCGTCTCCATCGAGGCGATGCTCGGGGCCCGCAGCGGCGACGAGGTGCCCGACAGGTTGACCGCCATGCTGCAACGGCTGGCCACCGACCGGCCGGCGCTCGCCCACGCCCTGACCCGGCACGGGGTGATCGGGCGGTCCGCCGACGGCACCGTCCGCACCGTCCGGCCCCGCCCGCTGCGCGCCGCGTTGGAACTGCACCGGGTACGGATGGGCACGGTGCCGGCGCTGCAGACCCTCAGCGAGGTGCTGGACAGCCTCCGGCCGGTCGCCGACGAGCTGGTGGCCGCCGTCACCGCCCGGATGCTGGCCCTGGCGCCCGAGGTGGCGCACGGCGGATCCCGCTCCTCCTGGTCGGACCTCGACCGGGAGACACTGATGCTGACCCAGGGCGTGGTCGGCCTGCTGACCGAGGCGTTCCGGCTCGCCGTGGAGAACCAGGCGGAGGCACACGTCGCCGAGCTGCTGGAGAACCACCTCGACACGGGTCTGTGTCTGGAGGACAGCTCCGTCATCGACAACGGCTGACCCCACCGCGGGAGGCGCGGAGCGCCTCCCGCGCCGTCTCCGGTCAGCTCGTCGCCGGTTGACCGTCCGGCTGTGCCACGGCCTCCTCGCCCGACGGCTCCGCCAGCAACTGCCGGCGCGCCAACCGGTGGAACAGCCCGTCCGGCTGCTCCATCAGCTCGTCGTAGCTGCCCCGCTGGACGATCCGTCCACCGTCGAGGACCACGATGGTGTCCGCGGCGCGGACCGTCGACAGCCGGTGAGCGATGATCACCCGGGTCGCGGCGAGCGCCGCGGTGCTGTGGGTCACCACCTCCTGCGTACGGTTGTCCAGGGCGCTCGTCGCCTCGTCGAAGAAGATGATCCGGGGCCGGGGCGCCAGCGCCCGGGCGATCAGCACCCGCTGGCGCTGCCCGACCGAGAGCGTCCCTCCACCGAACGGCACCATCGTGCTCATCCCCATCGGCAACGCCTCCAGGTCGTCGGCGAGGCCGGCCATCCGCGCCGCCTCCCAGACCTGGTCCAGCGGGAAGCTGCCCGCGCCACAGATGTTGTCCCGGACGGAGCCGGCGAAGAGCTGCCCGTCCTGCAGCACCACCCCGCACTGCCGCCGCACGGCGTGCACATCCAGCTCGGAGAGGTCCTGGCCGTCGTAGAGCACCGCGCCCTGCTGCTGGCGCTCGAACCCGAGCAGCAGCCGCAGCAGGGTCGACTTCCCGCAGCCGCTCGGCCCCACGACGGCGACGAACTCGCCGGGGCGTACGTGCAGGTCGATGTCGACGAGCACCGGCGGCTCGTCGGGCTGGTACGCGAAGGTGAGCCGGTGCAGCGCGATCTCGCCGCTGAGCTCGCCCGGATCGATCCGGTCCGGCCGGGCCTCGGGGTCGGCGCGCAGGATCTCCCGCAGGCTGCCCAGGCGGGGCACCGCCGCGATCACCTCCACCCCGGCGGACACCAGCACCAGCAGCGCGCCCAGCAGCATCGCGAAGCCGACGTTGAGGACGAAGAAGTCGGCCGGCGTGACCCGCCCGGCCAGCGGCCCCATCAGCACGGCGAAGAGCACGAGCTGGCCGGCGACCGGCAGTACGGTGGCGAAGGCGACCAGACCTGCCTGGCTCTGCCGGACCCGTTGCAGGGCCGCCCGGGCCGCCGCGGCCACCTCCGACCAGCGCGCGTGCGCCCGCGCCTCGGCAGCCGCGAGCTTGATCTTGACGATGCCGCCGAGCAGCTGGTTGGTCAGCGCCGCGGCCCGGTGCTCGGCGCGCAGCGCGACCCGCTGCTGGCTGGCGATGAGCACGGCGAAACCCGCGAAGCCGAGCAGGGTGGCAACGACGATCCCCGCCGCCCACCACCCGAGCACCGGCTCGACCACCAGGAGCATCCCCAGCGTCACCACGACCGTCGCCCCCGCCGAGACGATCTGCGGCAGCAGGGCGCTCAACGCCTCCCCGACGAACGAGATCCCGAGCATCGAGTTGGCGATCTCCCCGCTGCTGCGGCCGGTGAAGTAGCGGGCCGGCAGGCGCATCAGCCGGTCCCAGATCGCCAGCTGGGCGCCGGACTGCAACCGGCCGTCCAGCCGCAGCAGCCGCAGGTTCTGCACCACCCCGACCAGCCCGGCGACGACCGCCGCGGCGAGCATCAGGGCCAGGTAGCCGAACAGGCCGTCGACCTGCCCCTGCCGGGCCAACTGGCCGAGAACCTCACCGGTGGCCAGCGGCACCCCGAGGCCCAGCAGCGCCACGCAGGCGCCGGCGAGGAGCAGGCCCCGCACGTCGGGGACCGCGCCGACCAGCCCGGCCCGCAGCAGGTGACGCATCCGGGCGGTCGGTGGCAGCGGCGCCTGCACCTGGGTGGCCTCCTCGGCGAACGTCGCCGCCGTCGCCGCGTCGATCGCGGTGCTCGCCCGGGTGTCCGGGTCGACCTGGTGGTAGCGACGCCGGCGGAACACCAGCGGAACCGCGACGGCGGGCTGCGTTTCCGCACCGACCCGCCATCCCACCAGCGGTCCCAGGTCCCGCCGCCACCACCGGTCCGGCAGCGTCACCTCGCGCAGGAAGAGGCTGGACGAGCGGGCCACCGCGTGCACCGCGGTCCGGTCGTCCAGCGGCGTACGCGCGCGGTCCACGGGCTCGACGACCGGGCTGCCCGTCCCCTCGGTGACCACCCCCACCACCGAGGCCGCCCGCCCGTACCGGTCGAAGCCGGGCTCGGTCTCCGCGACCGGGGCCGTCTCCCCCGCGCCGATCACGCCGATGGACCGCCGGGCCGCCGCGGCGAGCATCGCGGCGTCGATCTGCCGGCGACGCCGTACGGCGTCCAGCAGCGCCGCGTCGGTCTCCTCGATCCGGGTCTCCACCATCCGCAGCAGCCGGGACACGTGCTGGTCGACCGCCGACCGGAGCTGGCCGGAGGCGAACAGGTCCGCGCTGCCGTGGCTCTCCACCACGCAGGTCGACTCGGCCACCACCCAGTCCCGGCCGACCACCAGCAGCAACTCCTGCTCGCCCGACATCTCCGCCGGGCCACCGTCGTTGCGCCGCAGCTGGCCGCCGGCGCTGCGCAGCCACCAGGTGCCGCCGGTGGAGGTCAGCGCGCTCCCCTCGGCCAGCGAGATGATCTCCCGCCCCCGCAGCGTGGACGCGCCCCGGGGAGCCTGCCCGCGTCGCAGCGCGTCGGCCACGCCGACCAGCACCAGGTCGACGGCCTCGACGAGTTCCTGGCCGGCCCGCGCCAGCCGCGACGCCCCCTCCTCCGCCAACCGGTCCAGGCGGGCGTGCCGTTCCAGCACCGACAGCTGGTCGCGGGAGAGCCCGCGCAGCTCGGTGCCGGGAAGCGGCACCAGGATCAACTGCCAGGCACCGATCACGGTGGACGTCGGCACCAGGCCGCCGGCGGGGAGCCGCGCCACGTGGTGCCGGCGCGACGGGCTCAGCCCGGCCCGACGCACCGCGAACAGGTCCGCCTCACCGCCGGTGACCAACCATCCGGCCACCGGACCGTCCAGGCGACAGGCCTGGCGTACGCCGTCGCCGCAGAGGGCGATCAGGCCGCCGGCCGGGGCGCCCTCCAGCGGGTTGCTCATGGCCTCTCCTCCGGTTGTGGTGGTCAGTGGTCCCGGACCAGGCGCGCGTACGCCCCGTCCCGGGCGACCAGTTGGTCATGGGTGCCACGCTCCACCTCACGGCCCCCGTCGAGCACGACGATCAGGTCGCAGTCGCGGACCGTGGACAGGCGGTGCGCCACGATCAGGCAGGTCGCCCCCCGCCGTCGCAGGTGCAGGTCGATCAGCCGTTCGGTCTCGGCGTCCAGTGCGCTGGTCGCCTCGTCCAACACCAGCACCCGGGGATTGCGGACCAGCGCCCGGGCGATCTCCAGCCGCTGCCGCTGCCCGCCGGAGAAGTTGCGGCCGTTCTCGCGTACCGGGCTGGCCAGGCCGCCCGGGCGGGAGGCGACCTCGCCGTGCAGGCACGCGTCGCTCAGCGCGGTCACCACGTCCTCGTCGGGGACGGTCAGGTCCCACATCGTGACGTTGTCCCGGACCGTGCCCTCGAACAGCCGTTGGTCCTGGTCGACCATGGCGACCGTGGCCGCCCAGAGGCCGTCGTCGGCCTCCGCGCGTTCGGCCCCGTCGACGGAGATCCGGCCGCTCCACGGGCGGTACAGTCCGGCGACCAGCCGGCCCACCGTCGACTTGCCGCTGCCCGAACGACCGACCAGCGCCACCCGCGCGCCCGGGGGCAGGTCGAGGCTGAAATTCTCCAGCAACGGCCGACCCAGCGGGTTGTAGCCGAAGGTGACCTCCTCGATGCGCAGGTGCCCCTCCATGGGGGCCAGCGACCGGGGTTGCGGCGCGTCCTCCGCGGGCAGCGGATAGCGCTCCACGTCGCGCAGCCGGTTGAGGTCGGCACTCATGTCCTGCAACCGGGAGCCCAACGCGGTCAGGTTGCCCAGCGGCCGGTTCATCGCCGCCGCCAGACCCTGCATGCCGACCAGCACGCCGACGCTCATCGCCTCCGCGACCACCCGCCGACTGCCCACACCCAGCAGCACCGCCGTCGTCCCGGCGGCGAGGAACGCGGGCAGCACCGAAAGCACCGCGGTCGGCACCCCCAGCCGCTGCTGACGGCTCGCGACGGTGGCGTGGCGGGCCGCGAAGCGCGCCACCGCACGTTCCTCCTCGCCACCGGCCTTCACCGTCTCGATCATCTGGACGGTGGTGTACACGGTGGTCACGAGTTTGCTGCGGTCCGCCTGGAGACCAGCCACGGCCGTCGACCGGGTCGACGCGACGTAGCGCAGCACGCTCACGTTCAACCCGGCCAGCACCACCGCGCACAGGCCCAGCACCAGGTCGTACTGGCACAGCAGGGCGCCGTACGCCAGCACCAGCGCGGTGTCCACGACGGTGGTGGCCGCGCGGCGGGTGAGCACCTCGGCGACCATGTCGTTGCCGCGCACCCGCTGGCTCAGGTCGGCGGCCTGGCGTTGGTCGAAGAAGGTCGGTGGCAGGCGCAGCAGATGTCGGAAGAAGCGGGCGGCGCTGGCCAGCGCGAGGGCGGTCTCCGCCCGTACGGTCAGCCGTTGCTGGAGCAGGCTGGCCAGGAAGGTCAGCACGGTGGCCACCGCCACCGCCGCGACCAGCCCGGCGAACGCGCCCCGGTCCTCCTGCAGCAGCACCCGGTCGACGAAAACCCGGGCCATCACCGGAATGGTCAGACCGACGACGGCGATCAGCAGGCCCAGCAGCAGCACCTGCGCGATCGCCGACCCGGGACCGCGCCACCGCTGCGCCAGCGCCCGGAGCATCCGGTAGCGGGCGCCGCCCGGACTGAACTGCGGGCCGGGTTTCATGGTGAGCACGATGCCGGTGAAGGCGCCGTCGAACTCCTCCCAGCTCACCGCCCGGGGACCGGTGGCCGGATCGTTGATGAAGACCTTGCGCCCGAGGCCCTCCAGCACCACGAAGTGCTCGAAGCGCCAGAACAGCACCGCCGGCAGCGCCACGCCGGACAGCCCGTTCAGGTCCATCTGGAAGCCCTTGGCCTCCATGCCGTACCGGCGGGCGCCCTTGAGGACGGTGGCCGCGGTGGAGCCGTCGCGGCTGACGCCGCAGACCCGGCGCAGTTCCTCCAGCGGCACGTGCCGTCCGTGGTGGCCGAGCACGATGCCCAGCGCGGCGGCGCCGCACTCCACCGCCTCCATCTGGATCAGGGTGGGGGTACGGACCCGGCGACGTCGGATCCTGGGCAGCTCCGCCGAGGCGGTCGCGGTGGGCGCGCTCATCGCCGCAGCAACCAGTCGATCGGGTGCTCCCGGTCCACGGTGAACCAGGCGGTGACCTCACTGGCCGAGTTGAGCTGGAACGGCGGTGGGGACTTGCTCCACCGCAGCCCACCCGGGGCGGCCGGGTCGACCTGCAGCGACACCGTCACCCGGACCACGCTGCCGTGCGCGAGCAGCCGCCGGACGTCCTGGCCGGCCCCGAGGAACGCGCGCAGCGACGCCTCGGTCTCGGGGAAGGCGCCCACCTCGGTCACCTGGCCGGCGAGGGTGCCGAACACGTTGCGGGGCGCCGCCGCGGCGGCCACCTCCACGGTGACCCCCGGTTGCAGCAGCGGCGCGGCGACGGCGGGGGCGTAGACGACGGCCTGCAACGCGTCCCCCGCCGTGTCGAGCCGCTCCAGGTCGGCCAGGTGGCTGCCCGGGGTGACGATCTCTCCCTCGGAGACCAGCCAGGCCACGACGTACGCGTCACCGGGGGCGTTCTCCACGCGGACCCGGCCGTCGGTGGTACGCAGGCTGTACAGGGGTGTGCCCTTGGTGACCCGCTGGTGCGGCGACGCCCACACCTTGGTCACCTGGCCGCTGTCGAGCGCGTCGAGGGCGGAGATGCCGTTGGAGTGGATCAGCACGCCGGCCGCCTCGACCGTCCGGGGCACCACGGTCCGCACCGACCACACACCGGCGGCCACCACCACGATGATCAGCGCGACACTGGCCAGCCAGCTCGGCACGGTGGTCAGCCGGACGGCGCGGTCCAGTTGTTCGGGGGCCTCGAGTTGACGCAGCGCCTGCCGTCGGAACTTCACGACCCGTCCACCCCCCGCACCGAACCGGCCCGCGCGGCGCCGAGCAGGAAGTCGGCCACGCTCGGCTCGACCAGCGGATCGATCCCGGACAGCTCGGCGAAGGCGTGCGAATCCCCGGCCCCGAGGGCGCAGGGGGCGAGGCCCATCGCGGTGGCGACCAGGTACATCTGGTGGGTCAGCACTCCGGCGTCCTTGAGAATCATCGCGTAGCTCATCCCTTCGTACTTCCACATCAGTCGCTGCACGCGGGCGGTGACCACCAGGACCGTCTGCGGCAGCCGGGGCATGGCCCCGGCGGCCCGCGCGTACCCGAGCAGCCGGTCGGCAGCCGGGCCCCAGCCGGCGACCGGCTCCAGCCGGTGCTCGACCGGGTCGTAGTGGTAGAGCCCCCGGTCGAGCCCGGAGCAGCGCGCGACCAGCGGATAGATCTCCAGTTCGTAGACCCCGCCGCCGCCCGGGTAGGGCCGGTGCCCGACCTCCTGCCCGCCCGCCTCGCCGGCCACGGTGGTGTGCTGCGACCGGTACAGGAACTCCGCCAGCCGTTCCCGGGTCAGCGGGTCCGCGTCGTCGTGCTCGCGCACGCTGCGCCGATCCGCGACGACCTGACCGAACGGCGGGTCGGCCTTGACGACGGTGGCCAGGTCCGGCAGCGGCAGCTCGATCGCCCGGTCGCCGTCGTAGCGGCGGCGCAGCGGCTGCGGTGGGAACCGGTCGCGCAGCCGGTAGGTGCCGCCGACCGGCAGGACGTGCCACCCGGCGCGGGAACGCTGGTGCAGCCGCAGTTCCTCGGGTGACCAGTACGCCAGCGGCGCCTGCTCGTGTTCCGCCTCGTGCTCCGCCCCGGTCACCAGGATCCGCGCCGTGACCAGCTCGTCGAGCACCCGCGCGGCGGCCTCCGGGCCGACGGCGAGGGTACGGGCGACCGCCTCAACCCCGACGCCCCGGGCGGCGGCGGCCAGCACGGCGGCCAGCACGGCGTCGACGCAACCGACCGTGAGCGTGCTCAACGACGACGCGGCGACGAGCCGGTCCCGCTCGGGCCGTAGGGCGACGAACCGGGACAGCCGGTACGACACGTCCGGGGTGTGCGTACGGGTCTCCGGCAGGCTGCCCCGGCCGAGTCCGGTGGGCAGCAGGTCGAGCAGCGGCCGGTCGCCGACCTGGACCCGGCGGTCCAGCCAGGAGTGCGCGACGAGCCGCCGCAGCAGCAGCTGGGCCGGCAGGACCCGGTTCTCCCCCTCCAGGCCCATCACCAGCCGGCCCACCTCCACGTCGCTGACCCAGCCGGCGGCCAGCCGCAGCAGCAGCGCCCGGCGGCCCATGCCCGGCTGCTCCAGGGCGAGCTGGAAGCGGGTCTGCCGCAGGCTCAACGACCCGTCCTCGCCGTGGCGCAGCTCCGCGTCACGGCGCAGCCGGTACAGCTCCTGCACCGGCGGGCCGGTCAGCGCGCCGCTCACGGCGCCCTCCGGCCGACCGGATCCACCATCGTGGTCATCGGCACATCCCTCCCCCGATCCCGGCCCGCGCCGGGACCGGCGGCTAGAAGAAGACGTTCAGCGGATTGGCCGACGTCTCGTCGGCGGCCAGCGGCCCACGGCCGAGCCGCCGCGGCACCTCCCACAACCGGCCGGGGCCCAGCCGCCGCCAGAAGTGGCGCAGCCCCGGCACCACGACCTTCACCACCGCCAGGTCGATGTCCGGTCGGGACTGGTCGACGACGATCACCTCCAGGCCGGCCTGCTCGGCCCGACGTACGCACTCGCGCACGTCGTCACCGACGTCGCCGGTGGTCGACGACGGATGGTCCGTGAGGGTGCGCGCCGGCCGGGTCGGGTCCGGGGTCAGCCAGGGCTGCTCGGCGACCCGTACCGTGCCGAACCAGCGGGCGCTGTCCGGGTCGTCGATGCCGTACCGGTTGCGGCCGGAGGTGGGGCCGGGCACGGCGGGCAGGAACTGGTTCACCTCGGTGAGCGCCCGGGTCAGCGCGACGCGGGCGTCCAGGTGCGCGCCGAAGCCGACCAGCACGTCCTCCGCCGGGCCGCCGGTGCGCCGGGACACCGCGGCGAACGCGGGCACACCGAGGTCGGCGGTGAGGTCGAGGGCCCACAGCTCGCGGCCGAGGGCGGTGGCGTGGTGGTCGACGCAGGCGGCCAGCCACGGGTCGGCGAACGAGGCGAGGTCCACGCCGGGCAGCCGGGAGCGGTGGTACCACCACAGGGCCACGCTGTCGCGCTCGACGAGTTCGCAGAAGCCCTGCAGGATCGCCTCGGCGACGGTACCGCCGGCGGCGCAGCCGTTCGAGTCGGCCGAGCACACGCCCAGCCCGGTCAGCTCCGGGTGCCCGTACCAGCAGTAGGCGGCGGGCAGCTCGCGGGTGGTCTGGCGGGTCAGCGACCAGCCCGTGGTCCAGTCCAGCTCCACGTCGTCGTCCAGCGGGCGGGGCACCCGGTGCAGGTGGCCGAGGTCGGCGTTGAGCCGGTCCCGGTCGGCGTACTGCCGGTCGGAGAAGAGCAGCAGCTCGCGCAGGTGCACCGCCCGGTCCGGCCCGAGCTGCCGGTACGTCGCCCGGTGCACCGGTCGGTCGCCGCGCCACACCCCGCAGTAGCGCTCCACCGCCTCCCCGATGGCGCTCATCCGGGCCTGCAGGTCGGTACGGCCCTTGCCGCCGCTCTGGCCCCGCAGGTTGCGGCGCAGGCCGGACACCTGCCGGGGCTGGGCGAAGTTGTGTCCCGCCGAGTAGGTGTGGGTGATCCCGTTGTCGGTCGCCTCCAGCGGGGTCAACCGGCTCACCACGCCCAGGTAGCGGCTGACGTGGTGGGCCAGCGACGCGTACCTCTCGGCGGGGTCCCGGGTGCGGGAGTCGCCGGCCCGGCTGGGCTGCGCGCCGCTGGGCGGCAGCTCGATCCGCGGGTCGGCCTTGCCGACCAGGTCCGGGTCGCCGCAGGCGGGGCACTGCGGTTGGCGTACCAGGTGGTGGCTCTCCATGCTCAGGTCGCGGGTGTCGAGGGCGACCATCCGGCCGGTGAGCCGCGGTGACTCACCGCGCAGGGCGAGCACCGCCAGTTCGGTGGCGAGCAGCCCGGCGACGACGGTCGCCAGTCCCGGCAGCACCGCCCGGTCGGGCTGCGGCACCGGGCCGGGCAGATCCTGACCACCGAGGAAGGCGTTCACCTGCTCGTTGTCCTGCCAGCGTTGCCGCAGGCAGGCCCAGCAGCCGGTCCGGCCCGGCATCAGGTGCGGTCCGACCAGGAGGACGTTGCCGTGCGGCCGGGCCAGTGTCCACGGGCGTCCGGTGGCCAGGTGACGGGCGTTGAGCCGGGCCAGCCCGGGGTCCAGCATGGACGACGGCAGCACCAGGACGGGGTCGGCGGCCCGCTCGGGCGGCGGGTCGTCCGGCCCGACGACCGTCACGGTGAGCCCCAGGGCCCGCAGCGCGGCGGCGGTCTCGGTGACCCGGGGGGCACCCAGGTCCACCATGGTGACCGCGCCTCCGGCCAGCCACCGGCTGCCGGCCCCGGGCGGGACACCCCGGGCGTCCCAGCCAGCGGCCTCGGCCGCCGGGGTGCCGGCCGGACCGGACACCAGCAGGCCGTGGCCCCGCAGCCGGGCCAACGCGGCGGCCACCGCGGCGACCGGGTGCCGGTCCGCCAGCCGGGCCAGCACGTCGGACAGCGGGGCGACGCCGTCGAGCAGGTCGGCCAGGTCGGCCGCCACCGGGTCGTCGACGAGCAGGCTGCGGGTCTCACCGAGGACGACGAGCGGGCCGTCGGGCAACCGCACCGGCACGTAGTCCGAGCGGAAACGCGGATGCCACATGGTTCCTCCCGACCCGGAACGGACCGGCCGGCGCCGACCCTGGTCCTGACTGCTGCCATCGTCGCGTTCCGGGCCCGTGGACCCCGAGTGATGCCACCGGTTTCAGCCGTCGGCGCGCCGGCCGGACGACCGACGGCACGCTCAGCCGGCGGTGGCCGTCAACGCGGCGTCGTTGAGGCCGAGCACCGTGGTGCCGGCGGTCTGCGTCGGCACCAGCAGCAGGAAGGTCTGCACCCGGGTCACCCGGATCGCCTTGCCGCTCAACGCCGTACGTTGGCCGGTGGCGATCAGGTCCGGGCTCTGCGGCGTCATGCTCACGGTGGCCGGGCCGCCGGGCGCGGGGCTCAGCGTGTCGGTGGCGTGGACGGTCAGGAAGGTCAGCGTGCCGGCCGGCACCGTGACGGCGCAGTCCGACCACTCCGCCCGGTCCATCGTCCGCTTCACCGCGGCCCCGAACCCCGCCAGCTGCTGCCCGTAGATCTCCCAACCACCGGCGAACTGGTTGTCCAGCAGCGGGCTCGACGCGACCAACGAGCGGTTGCTCGTCGTCGAGCCGATGCTGCGGGCGAAGACCTCGGCGGCGAGTGCGCGCCGACTGGTCTCGTCCAGGGCGGTGCCGCCGGGGGTCGCGGGCCGGCCGCCGATGCTCCGGACGGCCACCAGGGCGGGTTGGGAGACCTGCACGTTGTGGCTGAGCTTCCACTGCCCGTCGGGCCCGAGCGCGAACTGGCTCACGTCGGTGGGCGCGAGCTCCGCACCGGTCAGCCGGAGCGTGGCGGTGGCGAGGAAGCACGTCGGGTCGCCCGGCGGCACCGCGAAAACCGGGTTGACGTGCTGGAACGCCGGCTGCGGGCGCTGGTTGTGGGTGGCCCGCCGGACCGCGGCGATGCTCAGGTTCAGCGAGGGAGGCGCCTCCTGGGTACGCAGCGCCTCGATGTCCCCGGCGACGGAGGCGGCGGAATCGGCCTGGTCGAAGGCGGTGAGCACCAGGGCGGCCCGCTCCACGCCGAAGGCGGCCGAGGTGTCGGGCGCGGGGGTGGCCGCGTCGACCGGCTGACCGCCGCAGCCCGCCAGCGCCAGCAGCGTCGCCGCGGTGGCCACGGATGACGTCATCGGCGCGGGTCCGCGCCGTCCCCGCACGGATCTTCTGCCCGACATCTCGTCCTCCGTCCACCGCCGGCCGCGGGAATCGCGCCCGATGCAGTCGAGTATGTGAGCCGGGGTGGGGCCGCGCCGGTGGCGGTGCGGCCTCGTGCTCTGCCCCGCCCGGGCGTTACGTGCGCCGATGTCATCGGGCCGCGGCCGGTGTCACCGATCCGTGTCATCGAGCCGGGCGACCCAGGCGACCAGACCCGACCGGGAGGCGACACCCGCCTTGCGGTAGATCCGGGTCAGGTGTGCCTCGACGGTGCGTGGGCTGATGTTCAGTTGCCGGCCGATCAGCCGGCTGGTCGCCCCGGTCGCGGTCAACCGGGCGATGTGCCACTCCCGGTCGGTCAGGGTGGCGACCACCCGCGGATCGACGGGCCGGGCCAGTCGCAATGCGACCCGTTCCGTGCCGCACCACTCGGCCAGTTCCAGCGCCTGCCGGCGGGCCCGGGCGGCCGGCCCGGCCCGGCCGGCGGTCTCGGCGGCGCGGGTCAACGAGACCAGCGCCAGACTCCGCCGCAGCACCATCCCACCGGCCCGGAACAGCTCGACGGCCGCCTCCAGGTGCGGCAGCGCCGCCGCCGCCTCGCCGCGGGCCAGCAGCACCTCGCCGTACGCCGACTCGGCGAAGCCGCGCTGGCCGGGGAGGTCGATCCGTTCCGCCTCGGCCAGCGCCAACCGCGCCTGGCGTTCCGCGTCGGCCGGGTCGCCGGTGGCGAGGGCGGCCGCGCAGAGCAACTCGAACCACATGGGACGCAGGGTGGCCTGCAGACGGTCCAGCTGAGCGCCGCCGCCCGCCTCGCGTACCAGTTCCACGCAGGTCGTGGGATCCCCGGCCAGCAGGGCCGCGGTCGCCAGCGCGGTGGCGGCGGTGCGGCCGCACCAGGTGGTGAGATCGGTGGTGAGCTCGACCGCGCTACGCGCCAACGCCACCGCCCGCTCGTCGTCGCGCAGGCCGCCGCGCCACGCCGTCGCCTCCGCCTCGAAGGCCAGGGCGAAGCTCAGCAGGTCACGGCTGCCGATCCGGCGGGCGACGATGCCCGCCTCGGTGGCCAGTTCGATGGCGGTGACGAGCCGGCCGGTGTGGTACGCCACCCGACTGCGGCCGAGCAGCAGTTGGCACAGTCCATCGTCCCGGTGGGCCGCCCGGACGAGCGTCAGGCCGCGGTCGAGGTGCCGCACCGCGTCGGCCGGCCGTTCCAGGTGCAGCTCGGTCAGGCCCAGCGCGGCCAGGCAGTCGGGGTTGTCGCGGACGTCCCCGTCGGGCAGCGCGTCGACGATCCGGCTGGCGCCGGTGAGCAGGTCTCGGGCCAGGTCGAGCGCGCCGTCGTGCGTCGCGGCGAGGCTCCGGACGGCCAGCAGCCCGGCCCGTTCCACCCCGGACCGGGCCGGGTCGACGGATCCGTCGGGCGGCGGTCCGGCCGGGGCGTCGATGAGCACGTCGGCTGGCGCGGCGGCGATCCGTCCGGCCAGGATGCCGGCGGCCCCAAGCTCGGTGGCGAGGCGGTAGCCACTGGCCGGCCCGACGTCGCCCGGCAGGCCGGCCAGTTCGCGGCGGCTGATCGCCTGCGCCTCGGCGTAGTTGCCGAGCAGCCGCTCCGTCCGGGCCCAGAGGGCGACCGCCTGGGCTCGCCGTCCCTCCCGGTCGGTGGGGAAGAGCGGCACGATCTCCTGGAGCAGCGCCCTGCTCTCGGCCAGGTTGCCGGCCTCGCCGGTGATCCGGGCGAGCGTCAGGGAGACGTCGCGCCGACGCTGGGTGGCGGCAGCGGTGGGTCGCAGGGCCCGCAGGGCCAGCCGCAGCCAGCGGATGGCCAGCTCCGGCGCCTCGCGGTAGATGTCCTGGGCGGCCCGGGAGAGCACGTCGACGCAACGCTCGACCCAGCGGCCGTGCGGCAGGCCGAGCAGGCGCTCCGCGTAGCGGGCCTGGTCCGCCGGGGGCGCGCCGCGATCGACCAGCGCCGTCAACGCGCGCCCGTACGCCTCCGCGCGCCACGCCGGGTCGGTGTCCTGGGCCACCGCCATCCGCAACACCGGATGCCGGAAGGCGAACCGCCCGCCGCCCGGCACGTGGCGGATCAGGTCCCGGCGGGCCAGCCGCCACCCGGCTTCGGCCGCCAGCGTGGCCGGGACCTGGGCGACCGTGGCGAGCAGGTCGGCGTCGAAGGGTCCGTCGAGGACTGCCCCGGCCCGCAGGCAGGCCAGGTCGACCGGCGGCAGGGACACCCACTCCCGGCGCAGCGCCGCCAGCGCGGAGGCGGTGATCGGCCCCTCCGGCGGGTCGCCGCAGTCCGGGACGGTTTCGGGCGCGCCACCCGGCAGCGCCGTCAGGTAGCCGGGGTTGCCGCCGCTCAGCGCGTGCCGCGCGGGCAGTTCCGCCGGGTCGAGCGACGGCTGCAGCAGGGTGACCTCGGCGAGGCTGAGCGGGCCGAGCTCGATCCGTTCGAGGGCCGGCGGCTCGGCGTCGGCGCGCTCGCCGGGTGGCCCGAACGGCATCGGGACGGCCATCTGTCGCGGCCGGTAGACCAGCATCAGCAGCAACGGGGCCGGCACCGGATAGCGCAGCAGGTGGGCGATCAGGCCGATGGAGGAGGCGTCGGCCCAGTGCAGGTCGTCCAGGACCAGCACCAGGCCGTCGCGGGCGGCCAGCCCGATCAGCCGGCGCGCCGACTGGTAGAGCCGGAAGCGCCGGGCGTCCGACGCTCGCACGGGCGACGGCGCCGGCGGCACGGTCGGCTCCGGGTCGGTCCAGACCTCCCCGGTCAGCCGCCCGCTGCGCAGGCCAGGGCGTGGTGAGCGTCCGCTCGACAGGGCGTGCCGGAACACGTGGAAGGGGACGCCGCGCTCGTCCGGCGCGCAACTGCCGACGGCCCGGGGAACGGCGGGCGCGCACTGTCGCAGGGCCTCGTGGACGAACCGGGTCTTGCCGATCCCCGGCTCCCCCACCACCTCGCAGACCAGTTGCCGGCCACCGGCCAGCGCGGCGGCATGGGCTCTCGCGACCCGCGCCAACTGCGGTCGTCGCCCGATGAAACACGGGCCCGTGGGGGAATTCTCCAGCTCGGATGTCATCACACAGATCAGACGCTTCCGACACACTCCAATAGGGAATGCCGGCACTATACCGGGGGACGGGCAAAGGTCGTAACAATCGACTCGTCGCATGACGAAATCGCAGGCCCGGCGGGTGGGGGGTGACGCTCTCGGGCATCCCGCCCACACCCACAGATACCGTCCGGTCACGGAAAGGCGCAGTGATTCGTACAAAATAGGATGAAGACCCCGACACATGTACGTCTTCCCAGCTCACCGCCGCGCGGCCACCCTCTGGCGGAACGGCGGGACTTTCCCGCGGCCGGCGCTCGCGTGGTGACGCCGACAAGGAGAGCCGGAAATACGTTTCCGAGACTGCCGAAACTCACGGGAGAGACAGCGCTTCCACTATCCACGGCATCCATTGCAGTCAAGACGAAAATTGATGAATGGCACCGTATGGATGACTACGACCACCCGGACCGCAGCCGTTCCCGCCCGGCCCGCGCCAGCACTCGGCCGGACGGTGGGCGGGCAGCCGGGTCGGCGGAGGACGGTCCACACGAACGGACAGGCGTTCTCGGGCCGACGGTGGAGAGCGACGCCGGGGCGGCACCGAGCCACACCGATCAGCGGTTGCCGAGCCGGACGAGCCGGTCGGCGGGCGCTGCGCTCACCGGTCGTCGTAGCGCTCCACCCAGGGCCGCTCCTTCGGCCGGTGACCCCCGGCTTGCAACCGGCGAACGGGCCGTCCGGGCTGCGCAGCGTGCCCATGGTCGGCCACAGGTGATACGGCCCGCCGCATCCGCACGCGTCGCCCTCCCCTGTCCTTCGCCACCATCATCCTGCCGTCCCGGCTCACTACGGACCGAGCAGCCGGCGGTTCAACGACGATCGGGACCGGATCGCGGACCGGTGCCGACCCGGTCCCCCGGCGACGCGCCGGACCAGCCGGCGGTCCCGTGGAATTTTCTCCCGGGACGGAGTCGGATCCGGGTCGACTCGTTCGTAGCAGGGTGAGGGGCGAGGACGTCCGCCCGACCGTGACGCTCAACCACCGGAAGGTAGAGGCATGGCGAAACTGATCTACGTGAACAACGTGTCGCTCGATGGCTACATCGAGGACGAAAGTGGCATCTTCAGCTGGTTCCCGCTCGACGACGACGTGTTCTCGTTCACCACCGACCTCCTGCGGTCCGTGGGTACGTTCCTCTACGGGCGGCGCCTGTACGAGATGATGGCCGTCTGGGAGACCGACCCTGCCCTGGCCGCCCAGTCCGACCTCATGGCCGGCTTCGCGAGCGTCTGGCGAGCGGCGGACAAGGTCGTCTACTCCACGACCCTCACCGCGGTGCCGACGGCCGCCACCACCGTGGAGCGCCGATTCGACCCCGCCGCCGTACGGGAGCTGAAGGCCACGGCCAACAGTGACATCACGATCGGCGGCGCCGACCTGGCGGCGCAGGCCATGCGGGCCGGGCTGGTCGACGAGTGCCAGTTGTTGGTGTGGCCCGCCGCCGTCGGAGGCGGCAAACCGGGGCTGCCCACCGGGGTACGCACCGACTTCGAGCTCCTCGACGAGCGCCGATTCCAGAACGGCGTCGTCTACCTTCGTTACCGCTGCCTGGGCCAGTGACCAGGGTGGTCACCTGATCTCGACGCTGCGGCCTCCGTGACGGGGGATCGCCCAGCCCCCGCCCGCACGTGGGACCCGTGCGGGCGGGGGCTGATCCTTACAGCGTGCGCCAGTCACGATCGGGAGCGCCTACGCCCGCCGCGAGAACCTGGCAGTAGCTCGCCGCCCAGCCGACCGCGTTGGACTCGTCGATCTCATCGGTGTTGTACAGAACGTGGCCGGTGAGCTCGCCCGACGGCAGTACGTCCACGATCCAGGCGAAACCCTCGGGTGGACCGGACGCCTCGGGCTCGTCGATCACCCATTTGCGGATCTGGTACGACCCGCTTCCGAACTGGAAGTCGTTCTCGTCGACCTGCGGCTGCGACATGGTGACGAACACCTCGCACAGCCAGGGGTCGGTTTTCGGCCGTACGATTCCTGGCATTTCATCGACGATCTGCCGGACCGGCAGCTCGTAGGTGTAAGCTTCGACGCACGTCTGCCGGGTCTTCGCCATGACCTCGCGGAACGTCGCGCAATCGCTGATGTCGGTGCGCAGCGGCAGGATGTTCATGATGGATCCGACGACATTCTGGGACTGCACGTCGTTGCGTCCGGCGGAAATAGCGTTGAAGATGGGGTCCGTCGTTCCAGTGATCTTGTGCGCCACCACGCTGAAGGCCGCCATGAGCACGAAGAACAGCGAGCTCCGCATCGAACGTGCGAGTTCCGCCGCCGCAGTGATCACCTCGGCATCGACGTTGAAGTAGCTCGCGGAATAGGCTCTGGTGTGACGCTCGGGTATCGGGCGGTCGGTCGGCAGCGCGAAGGCCTCCCCGCCGCGCAGCTTCTCGCGCCAGTAGCTCATCGCCGCTTCGGCCGCCGGCCCGGTGATGCGCTCATGTTCCCAGGCCACGAACTCGCGGTACTGGGTGACCGGCGGCAGGGCGGCGTTGCGGCCGGCGAGGTGCGCCGCGTACAGCACGGAAAGGTCGCGCAGCAGCAGTTGCATCGACCAGCCGTCAGCGGCGGTGTGGTGGGCGACAAGCACCAGGATGGAGTCGTTGTCGTCCAGACGCACGAGCACGCTCCGAAGCAACGGCGGTACGCGCGGATCCAGGCTGCTCCGCATCGCCTCCTGCGCCAGGGTCTCGGCCTGCACGTCGCGGGACTGCCCCGCGATCGGCGTGACGTCACGGACGTCCAACGGCACCGGGACAGGCGCGAGGACCTGCTGGTACTTGGGGTCGGCGTCGCGCACCACGACCGTACGCAGGATCTCGTGCCGCTCCACCAGGTCGTCGAGTGCCCGCTGCAACGCGTCCACGTCGAGTCTGCCGGAGATCCGTATCGCTCTCGTGGAGAGGAACCGGGGGCTGAAGCTGCCCGCGTCATCGCCGAGGTCTCCGGCGCACCACAGCTGCTGGGTGCTGGACAGCGGACAGGCGTCCGGCTGGCTGGCGAGTTCCACCGACGTGGGCTGCCCGCCAGGGGCTCCTGCGCCGCTCATGAACGGGCCTCGCTCTCCTGCAGCAGCTGGTCCAGCCCGCGTACGGTGGACACCTCGAACAGGTCCACCATTCGAATACGGATCCCCAGGTCGGTGCTGATCCTCGCCGCCAGCATCATCGCGTCGACCGACCGGCCGCCGAGACCGAAGAAGTCGTCGTCGATGCCGACCCGCGGCACCCGCAGGATCTCGGCGAACAGGTCGCAGAGAATGTCCTGGCGGGTGGTCTCCGGGGCTTCGTAGCTGGCCAGTCCGCTGAGGTCGGGCAGGGGCAACGCCTGCGTGTCCGGCAGTCCTGCCGCCGTCGCGGGAATCGTGTCGGTCACCACGATCGCCGCCGGGACCAGATGGCGTGGCAGGTGTTTCCGCGCGTGTGCGTGCAGCGCGGCCTGGTCGATGTCCGCAGGTGAGACGTAGGCGATGAGACAGGGGCTCACCTGCGTGGTCGCATGCCTCGTGAGTAGCACGGCGTCCAGGTCCGCGAATTCCGCCAGAGCGGCCCGGACCTTCTGGATCTCTGGGTCGTTCATACCCGCCTCACCCGATTCGCTACGTGTCGTTGACATCATCTGCGGCTGGCCGAACAGTAGAAGGCCGCCGGACCGGGGGTCTTCTCCGACGATGCTCACGTGCCTCCGCCTCCGGGCGGGCCGTACGCAGGCCTGAACGTGACATGCGCCAGGCACAAGGGGCACCTGGCGCATGTCACGGGCCACACACGTCGTTCCCGCGGGGTTCGCCGGCAGATCAACCGACCCGCACGGCAGGCTGCCCGCTAGCCGAGCTTGGCCGCCAGCTCTTCGTAGGCCGGGAAGAGTTCCTTCCAACGTGCCTCGCCGTCGCCGCGCTCACGCCCGGCGAGGTAGCCGGCCAGGTCTTCCACGTGGACCTGGACCCCCGCCCCGTAGGGGGCGACGTGCTCCATGGACATGCCCCGTTCCTCCCAGACCAGGACGGTCCCGTCGCCGTCCGCGGCCAGCGTTATCTCGGTCGCCTGCTCGTACGACTGGCGGTGGTGCCTGGTCACCACCAGCACGCGCTGCCGCGGCTCGCACACCTCCACGCGCCCCGTGCCCTCCCAGCCGTCGAAGAACTGTGCGCGGAGCTCGCCGCCGAGGACGAAGTCACCCTCGACCGTGCCCAGCCAACGCGCCAGCCGCTCAGGTTCGGTCAGCGCGGTCCACACGTCGTCGAGGGGGCTGTCGAGGCGGTCCTGCATGCGTACGACACCCTTGCCGTCCGTTGATCCCAGGGTGCCCAGGATGCGGGCGACCCCCTGCGCGTTGTCGGTCATCTGGTGCTCCTTCGTTAGCGATCAACCCTGGGCCACGTCAGCACGCAGGGTGTCCAGCCGCCGTTCCACAGAGCCGTTACCGGCCCCGTCATACATTCACCCCGATGAAGGGCTGATGGGAAGACCGTAGATCCGCCGCGCCGTTCCCGGCGGACCTCGACAAGCCCACTTTCCGCGGCACCGCTCAACGCCTGGCCACGTACGCGAGCACTGCCTCGGCCAGTTCCGGCGTTATGGGTTCGTCCTGCGCCAGCGCCGGAACCTCCTCGAGCCGGTACGCGCCCACGCTCAGGCCGGGGATGGTGACCTGGGTCGCGGGAGCCGCCAGCGCGACCACGGTCGTCCGCGCGGTGTCCCACGTCTTACGTGGATCGTTGTGGCAGGCCAGGAGGAACGCCAGCCAGCCGCGGTACCAGCCGACCAGCTCGGAGAACGCGTCCGCGGCACTGTCCAGGCCCCGGCTGGCAGCCAGCGCGTCCACCTCCGCCTTGAGGACGTGCTCCATCCTGGCGACCGCCGCGACCGGGTCGCCGTCCAGGTCCGGGCACGGACGTACGGCGGCGCCGAGGTTCGTCAGAGTCTCCGCGAACCGGCGCCGGACGTGCGCCAGGTCGGCCCAGACCGGGCCGACCAGAATGGTGGTGACATCGTGGGAATCACCCAGCAGCTCCGCGATGTGCAGCGACAGCGCGGACGCGCTGCAGTGACCGACGATGAACACCCGGCCGCCGGCCGGGTCCGCGGCCAGGAACTCCTCGGCGCACAACTCCGCCAGCTCCGGTAGCGGCAGGTACGGCCTGTCCCCGGACAGCACGCCGATCGGATCGATCTGGCTGACGGGGTGGCCGTCGGCTCGCCGGCTGAGGAGACGGCTCAGCCGGGGGGCCGTGGTCCAGGCCTGGAAGTCCGCCACCAGGACGGGCTCGGCGTCGCCCTTGGTCAGCCGCTTGAGGATGGTCTGCACACTCACCGTTGAGGCCATGGCTGCTTCTTTCGTCCGGGTTCGGGGCAGCGGGTGCGAATGGTGCTGCGCCCGGTCGGCGGGCCTGGCGGATGCCAGGCTCACGGTGTCGCGGGTCGGGGCCGAATTCCGGCGGCGGAGACGTCCCGATGGACCGCGCTCAACTGCTCACCGGTATGGCGGTGCCGCGGTCCGCGCTGGATGTGCCTTCCTCGACGAGCCGGTCCACACCGGCGGGTGTGGGGTCGTCCAGAAATGTGGTCAGCCGGATGCTGACGCCGAATTCCTGCGCGACATGCGCGACGAGCACCGCCGCGAGCAGTGAGTGCCCGCCGAGGTCGAAGAAGCTGTCCTCGACTCCGATCCGGTCCGTTCCCAGTACGCGGGCGAACAGGTCACACAATGCCTGCTCACGGGCGGAGGCGGAGGCTCGCCCGGCCGATGCGACGGTGAAGTCCGGGGCCGGCAGCGCCCGCCGGTCGACCTTCCGGTTGGGGGTCAGCGGCATCCTGTCCAGCACCACCACCGCCGACGGCACCATGTACGAGGGCAGGGTCACGCTCAGCGCCTGACGGAGCTCCGTCGGGCTGGCCTGAGCATCCGGCGCCAGCGTCACGTACCCGGCAAGCCGGCGGTCCCCCGGCCGGTCCTCCCGGACGATGACGGCCGCCTCGGCCACGGCCGGCAGCCTGAGCAGCGCGGCCTCGACCTCCCCGAGCTCGACCCGGAACCCCCGCACCTTCACCTGGTCATCGACCCGGCTCAGGAACTCCAGCTCGCCGCGCGTGTTCCAGCGGACCAGGTCGCCCGTCCGGTACATCCGCTGTCCGGCCTCGAAGGGGCAGGCCACGAACCGCTGCGCCGTGAGTCCGGGCCGGTTGACGTAGCCTCGCCCCAGGCCCGCGCCGACGACGTACGCCTCACCCGCGACGCCGACCGGAACCGGCTGCAACGTCTCGTCCAGCACGTACACGCGCGCGTTCCACATCGGTTGGCCGAGCGGCTGAACTCCGTCGGCGATCTCGTCGCCCGGCCTGATGGCGAAGTCGGAGCACGCCACCGTCGTCTCGGTCGGGCCGTAGTTGTTGATGATGGTCAGGGCGGGACGGCGCTCATGCCACGGCCGGAGCTGCTCCCCGGTCACCGCCTCGCCGCCCACGATCAGCTGGCCGGTCGGGGCGCACTCGGCGGTGGGCCCACCGAGCAGCGCCAGATGGCTCGGCGTCACCTTGAGGAAGGTGAAGCCACCGGGCGGCGTCAGTGCCGCCAAATCGTCGTCGATGTCCGCCAGGTGCACGCAGCCGCCAGAGGTCAACGTCCCGTAGAGCCCGGTCACGCTCGCGTCGAAGGCGATGGAGGTGAGCAGCAGCGTGTCCCCCGCCAGTGCCGGGTACGCCTGGCGGCAGCGGGCGAGGTAGTTGACCACGCTCGCGTGGGTGATGACGACGCCTTTGGGGTGGCCGGTGGAGCCGGAGGTGTAGATGACGTAGGCGGGGTGGGCGGGGTGTAGGTGGTGGGTTCGGTGGGTGTTGGTGGGGTTGGTGTCGGGGTGCTGGTGGAGGGTGTGGTGGGTGGTGGGGTCGTCGAGGATGAGGGGGTGGACCTGGTGGTGGCCGGTCAGTGTGGGGGCGTGTTGGCCGGTGGTGATGATGCGGGTCGCGTGGGCGTCGGTGAGGAGGTAGGTGATGCGCTCGGTCGGGTAGTCGGGGTCGATGGGCAGGTAGGCGGCGCCTGCTTTGAGGATGGCCAGCAGGGTGACGACCAGGTCGGCGGAGCGGTCCATCATGACGGCGACCATCTGTTCAGGGCCGACGCCGAGGCTGATCAGGTGGTGGGCGAGTTGGTTGGCGCGCCGGTTGAGGCCGGCGTAGCTGAGTCGGGTGTCGGCGTGCCGGACGGCGTCGGCGTCGGGGGTGCGGGTGGTCTGCTGCTCGAACAGGTCGGCGACGGTGAGGTGTGGGACCGGGTGGGCGGTGTCGTTCCAGTGGTGCAGCAGCTGGTCGCGTTCACCGTCGAGCATGATGTCGGCGTGGCCGACGCGGGTCTGTGGGTCGGCGGCGACCTGTTCCAGCAGCCGGGCCAGCCGGACGGTCATGGTCTGCGCCGTGTCCCGGTCGAACAGGTCGGTGGCGTATTCCAGGGTGATCTGGATGCCGGCGGGGACACCGTCGGGGTTCTGGCGTTCGGTGAAGGTGAGGGTGAGGTCGAACTTCGCCGCTTCCAGCACCACCGGCTCGGCGTGGGCGGACAACTCGCCGGCCTGCCAGCTGTGCGCACCGGTGTCGTCCGGGACGATCATCACCTGGAACAGCGGATGCCGGGACGCCACCCGGGCGGGGTTGAGCTCTTCCACGAGTCGTTCGAACGGGACGTCCTGGTGGGAGTAGGCGGCCAGGTCGGTGTCGCGGACCCGGTCCAGCAGGTCACCGAAGCGGGGGTCACCGGACACGTCGGTGCGCAGCACCAGGGTGTTGACGAAGAAGCCGACCAGATCGTCCAACGCTTCATCGGGGCGTCCCGCCGTCACCGATCCCAGCGGGATGTCCGTCCCGGCGCCCAACCGGGTCAGCAGCGCGGCCAGGCCCGCCTGCAGCACCATGAACATGGTCACCTGATGCTCCTGCGCCAGCTGGGCCAACGCGTGGTGCAGCCCCGCGTCCAGGTCCACCTGCGCCCGTGCCCCCCGGTGCGTGGGCTGGGCGGGCCGCGGCCGGTCGAACGGCAGCGTCAGCTCATCGGGCAGCCCGGCCAGTGCCGTGGTCCAGAAACCCACCTGCCGGGCCAGGACCACGCCCGGCTCCTGCTCGCTGCCACCGAGCAGCGCCCGTTGCCATAGCGTGTAATCGGCGTACTGCACGTCCAGATCCGCCCAGCCGGGCGCCTGCCCGGCCAGTCGGGCCTGGTAGGCCGCGGCCAGATCCCGCACCAGGATCCCCAGCGACCACCCGTCGCCGGCGATGTGATGCATGACGATCAGCAGCACGTGTTCCCGCTCGGTCTCCGTGAACAGCCATCCACGGACCGGCAGTTCCCGCTTCAGGTCGAAGACATGACCCGCGGCCTGCTCCATCAGGCCCGTCACGTCGGCCTGGCCGACAGGCGTCACGGTGAGCTCCGGCGCGGCCTCTCCCGCCGCCACGACATGCTGATACGGCTCACCGTCCGCGACCGGGAACACGGTCCGCAGCGACTCGTGCCGGATCACCACGTCCCGCAACGCGGCCCGCATCGCGTCCGCGTCGACCTGCCCGTGCAGACGCCACGCGAACGGAATGTTGTATGTCGAACTCGCCCCATACAACTCGGTCAGGAACCACAGCCGCTGCTGGGCGAACGACAGCGGCAGCCGCTGCGGCCGCGCCGCGGGCACCAAGGGCGGCAAGGCACCCCCAGCGCCCTGCAACGCGGCGGCCAGCGCCGCGACGGTCGGATGCTCGAACACCTCCCGGATGCCGACCTGCACCCCCAACGCGGAGGCCACCTTGCTGACCAACCGGGTGGCCAGCAGCGAATGCCCGCCCAGGTCGAAGAAGCTGTCCTCCACCCCCACCCGGTCGACACCCAGAACCTCCGCGAACAACCCGGCCAGGATCTCCTCACCCGCCGTGGACGGCCCCCGAACCTCCCCACCGAACTCCGGAACCGGCAACGCCCGCCGATCCACCTTCCCGTTCGCCGTCAACGGCAACACATCCAGCACCACCACCGCCGACGGCACCATGTAATCGGGCAGCAACCGCCCGACCCCGACCCGCAACCCAGCCGGATCCTCCACCGCCCCCGTCACATAACCCACCAACCGCCGGTCCCCCGGCCGGTCCTCCCGAACCACCACCACCGCCCGCGCCACCCCCGCCTGCGCCAGCAGCGCCGCCTCCACCTCTCCCAGCTCGATCCGGAACCCCCGCACCTTCACCTGATCATCAGCCCGCCCCAGGAACTCGACGGTGCCGTCACGCCAGTAGCGGGCCCGGTCCCCGGTCCGATACCACCGGATCCCGTCGTATTCGACGAAACGCTCCGCCGTCAGCTGCGGATTTCCCCGGTAACCGACCGCGACGCCGCCACCGCCGATCCAGAGCTCGCCGGCGGTCAGGTCCGGACAGTCCGAACCCGCATCGTCCACAATCCGGAACCACTGATTCGCCAGCGGCCGGCCATACGGAACCGAACGCCAGTGCGGCGCAACCTCGGTGACCTCCTGGATGTTCGACCAGATCGACGCCTCGGTCGCACCACCGAGCGCAGCGAACCGGATCCGCGGATTCAGCCGCGCCAACCTGGGCTGCAGATCCAGACCCACCCAGTCGCCAGACGCCAGGACAACCCGCAGACTGTCGAGATCCCCACCCCGCTCAGCGGCACCGACCAACATCTCCAGAAGAGCCGGCACCGAATTCCAGATCGTCACGCCATGCCGACCGACCAGACTCATCCACTCGACCGGATCCCTGGTGTCACCCGCACCAGGAACAACCACCGCACCACCCACCGACAGCAAACCGAAAATGTCATAGACGGAAAGATCGAAGTCCAACGCCGACACCGCGAACACCCGATCCGCGGAATCGACACCGAACCTCCGGTTGATCTCGCTGATCGTGTTCATCGCCGAAGCGTGAGTGACCTCCACGCCCTTCGGCTCACCCGTCGAACCAGACGTGAAAATGACATACGCAAGCTGCCCGGCACTCACCGCCACCGGCTCGGCCAACAACGGCCCCCGCAACGCCCGCGACATCGACACCGGCACCACACCATCCGGCCAACCGCCGGAAATCTCCGTCAACACCACCCGCGCACCGGAAAGCCGCACCGTCACCGCACGCCGCTGCTCCGGATGCCCAGCCGAAACAGGCACATAAACACCACCCGCGGCCAACACCCCCAACACCGCGACGACCTGCTCGACCCCTCTCGGCAACGACACCGCCACCGGCTCACCGACCCCGACGCCCACCTCCCGCAAACACCCCGCGACCCGCAACGCCGCCGCGGCGAGCTCACCATAGGACCACTCGACATCCCCACCGACCAGCACAGCAACCTGCTCAGGCCACGACCGGGCACGAGCGAAGAAACCCCCATGCAACAAACCAGCACCCTCCGGCGCAGGCAACACCCAACCATCACGCCACGGCGCAACCCGCCGCCGCTCATCGGCCACCAACACATCCAACCGACTCAACGACACCTGCGGATCCACAACAACCTGCTCCAACAACCCAGCCAACCGCACCGCCATCGCCTCCACCGTCTCCCGATCAAACAGATCGGTGGCGTATTCCAGGGTGATCTGGATGCCGGCGGGGACACCGTCGGGGTTCTGGCGTTCGGTGAAGGTGAGGGTGAGGTCGAACTTCGCCGCTTCCAGCACCACCGGCTCGGCGTGGGCGGACAACTCGCCGGCCTGCCAGCTGTGCGCACCGGTGTCGTCCGGGACGATCATCACCTGGAACAGCGGATGCCGGGACGCCACCCGGGCGGGGTTGAGCTCTTCCACGAGTCGTTCGAACGGGACGTCCTGGTGGGAGTAGGCGGCCAGGTCGGTGTCGCGGACCCGGTCCAGCAGGTCACCGAAGCGGGGGTCACCGGACACGTCGGTGCGCAGCACCAGGGTGTTGACGAAGAAGCCGACCAGATCGTCCAACGCTTCATCGGGGCGTCCCGCCGTCACCGATCCCAGCGGGATGTCCGTCCCGGCGCCCAACCGGGTCAGCAGCGCGGCCAGGCCCGCCTGCAGCACCATGAACATGGTCACCTGATGCTCCTGCGCCAGCTGGGCCAACGCGTGGTGCAGCCCCGCGTCCAGGTCCACCTGCGCCCGTGCCCCCCGGTGCGTGGGCTGGGCGGGCCGCGGCCGGTCGAACGGCAGCGTCAGCTCATCGGGCAGCCCGGCCAGTGCCGTGGTCCAGAAACCCACCTGCCGGGCCAGGACCACGCCCGGCTCCTGCTCGCTGCCACCGAGCAGCGCCCGTTGCCATAGCGTGTAATCGGCGTACTGCACGTCCAGATCCGCCCAGCCGGGCGCCTGCCCGGCCAGTCGGGCCTGGTAGGCCGCGGCCAGATCCCGCACCAGGATCCCCAGCGACCACCCGTCGCCGGCGATGTGATGCATGACGATCAGCAGCACGTGTTCCCGCTCGGTCTCCGTGAACAGCCATCCACGGACCGGCAGTTCCCGCTTCAGGTCGAAGACATGACCCGCGGCCTGCTCCATCAGGCCCGTCACGTCGGCCTGGCCGACAGGCGTCACGGTGAGCTCCGGCGCGGCCTCTCCCGCCGCCACGACATGCTGATACGGCTCACCGTCCGCGACCGGGAACACGGTCCGCAGCGACTCGTGCCGGATCACCACGTCCCGCAACGCGGCCCGCATCGCGTCCGCGTCGACCTGCCCGTGCAGACGCCACGCGAACGGAATGTTGTATGTCGAACTCGCCCCATACAACTCGGTCAGGAACCACAGCCGCTGCTGGGCGAACGACAGCGGCAGCCGCTGCGGCCGCGCCGCGGGCACCAAGGGCGGCAAGGCACCCCCAGCGCCCTGCAACGCGGCGGCCAGCGCCGCGACGGTCGGATGCTCGAACACCTCCCGGATGCCGACCTGCACCCCCAACGCGGAGGCCACCTTGCTGACCAACCGGGTGGCCAGCAGCGAATGCCCGCCCAGGTCGAAGAAGCTGTCCTCCACCCCCACCCGGTCGACACCCAGAACCTCCGCGAACAACCCGGCCAGGATCTCCTCACCCGCCGTGGACGGCCCCCGAACCTCCCCACCGAACTCCGGAACCGGCAACGCCCGCCGATCCACCTTCCCGTTCGCCGTCAACGGCAACACATCCAGCACCACCACCGCCGACGGCACCATGTAATCGGGCAGCAACCGCCCGACCCCGACCCGCAACCCAGCCGGATCCTCCACCGCCCCCGTCACATAACCCACCAACCGCCGGTCCCCCGGCCGGTCCTCCCGAACCACCACCACCGCCCGCGCCACCCCCGCCTGCGCCAGCAGCGCCGCCTCCACCTCTCCCAGCTCGATCCGGAACCCCCGCACCTTCACCTGATCATCAGCCCGCCCCAGGAACTCGACGGTGCCGTCACGCCAGTAGCGGGCCCGGTCCCCGGTCCGATACCACCGGATCCCGTCGTATTCGACGAAACGCTCCGCCGTCAGCTGCGGATTTCCCCGGTAACCGACCGCGACGCCGCCACCGCCGATCCAGAGCTCGCCGGCGGTCAGGTCCGGACAGTCCGAACCCGCATCGTCCACAATCCGGAACCACTGATTCGCCAGCGGCCGGCCATACGGAACCGAACGCCAGTGCGGCGCAACCTCGGTGACCTCCTGGATGTTCGACCAGATCGACGCCTCGGTCGCACCACCGAGCGCAGCGAACCGGATCCGCGGATTCAGCCGCGCCAACCTGGGCTGCAGATCCAGACCCACCCAGTCGCCAGACGCCAGGACAACCCGCAGACTGTCGAGATCCCCACCCCGCTCAGCGGCACCGACCAACATCTCCAGAAGAGCCGGCACCGAATTCCAGATCGTCACGCCATGCCGACCGACCAGACTCATCCACTCGACCGGATCCCTGGTGTCACCCGCACCAGGAACAACCACCGCACCACCCACCGACAGCAAACCGAAAATGTCATAGACGGAAAGATCGAAGTCCAACGCCGACACCGCGAACACCCGATCCGCGGAATCGACACCGAACCTCCGGTTGATCTCGCTGATCGTGTTCATCGCCGAAGCGTGAGTGACCTCCACGCCCTTCGGCTCACCCGTCGAACCAGACGTGAAAATGACATACGCAAGCTGCCCGGCACTCACCGCCACCGGCTCGGCCAACAACGGCCCCCGCAACGCCCGCGACATCGACACCGGCACCACACCATCCGGCCAACCGCCGGAAATCTCCGTCAACACCACCCGCGCACCGGAAAGCCGCACCGTCACCGCACGCCGCTGCTCCGGATGCCCAGCCGAAACAGGCACATAAACACCACCCGCGGCCAACACCCCCAACACCGCGACGACCTGCTCGACCCCTCTCGGCAACGACACCGCCACCGGCTCACCGACCCCGACGCCCACCTCCCGCAAACACCCCGCGACCCGCAACGCCGCCGCGGCGAGCTCACCATAGGACCACTCGACATCCCCACCGACCAGCACAGCAACCTGCTCAGGCCACGACCGGGCACGAGCGAAGAAACCCCCATGCAACAAACCAGCACCCTCCGGCGCAGGCAACACCCAACCATCACGCCACGGCGCAACCCGCCGCCGCTCATCGGCCACCAACACATCCAACCGACTCAACGACACCTGCGGATCCACAACAACCTGCTCCAACAACCCAGCCAACCGCACCGCCATCGCCTCCACCGTCTCCCGATCAAACAGATCGGTGGCGTATTCCAGGGCACCCGTGATCCCGCCGTGCTCTCGCCCGGTACCCGGTCGTTCGGTCAGCATCAGAGCCAGGTCGAACTTGGCGGCGGCGGCATCGCCGTCACGAAGGTGGGTCCGCAGTCCCGCCATGTCCAGTTCGTTCGGCGCGGCCCGGTCGAAGGCGAGCATCACCTGGAACAGCGGATGCCGGGAGAGCGACCGGACGGGGTTCAGCTCTTCCACGAGTCGCTCGAACGGGACGTCCTGGTGGGCATAGGCGGCCAGGTCGGCGTCGCGGACCCGGTCCAGGAGCTGGACGAAGGTAGGGTCGCCGGCCGTGTCGGTCCGCAGGACCAGGGTGTTGACGAAGAAGCCGACCAGATCGTCGAGCGCGTCGTCGGTACGGCCGGCCACCACCGTGCCGACCGGGATGTCGGTACCGCAGCCCATCCGGGTCAGCACCGCGGCGAGCGCGGCATGCAGCACCATGAACAGCGTGGCGCCGTGGCGCCGGGCGAGAGCAAGAAGCTCGCCGTGCAGGTGCGGTGCGAGCTGGAAGGGTACCGAGTCCCCCCGGTGGCTGGCAGTCGCCGGCCGGGATCGTTCGGCCGGCAGCTCGATCTCCTCGGGCAGGCCGGCGAGCGTCTCGCGCCAGTAGGCCAGCTGCCGCGACAGCCGGCTCGATGCGTCCTGATCGCGACCGAGAACCTCCAGCTGCCACATCGTGTAGTCCGCGTACTGCACCGGCAGCGGGGTCCAGGACGGCGCTTCACCGTGGACCCGCGCGGAGTACGCGGTCCCCAGGTCGCGACACAGCTGTGCGGTCGACCAGCCGTCGCCGGCGATGTGATGGACAACCAGGACGAGCGTGTGCTCATCCGGACCTGTGCGCAGCACCGAAGCCCGCAGTGGCAGCTCGGCCGCGAGGTCGAACCGGTACCGACACGCCTGGTCGATCGTGTCGGCCAGGTCCTGCGGGTCCGGCGTGGCGACATCGACGCGCAGGCGTGCCTGGCCGGGTTCGAGGATGTGTGCGGCCGGCTCGCCATCCGATTCGGTGATCACCGTACGCAGCGACTCGTGCCGGGTCACCACGTCGTGCAGCGCAGCGGTCAGCGCCGCCAGATCCAGGTGCCCGGACAGCCGCGCGATCAGGGGGATGTTGTACGTCGGGCTGGGCCCTTCCAGCTTGTACAGCAGCCAGAGCCGCTGCTGGGCATAGGAGAGCGGAAGCCGCTCGGGGCGGGGGACGGCAAGCAGCGGGGGGCGTCCGCCGGCGGCGCCGTCCACGGATTTGGCCAGTGCCGCGACGGTCGGGTGCTCGAACACCTCCCGGATGCCGACCTGCACCCCCAACGCGGAAGCCACCTTGCTGACCAACCGGGTGGCCAGCAGCGAGTCCCCGCCCAGGTCGAAGAAGCTGTCCTCCACCCCCACCCGGTCGACACCCAGAACCTCCGCGAACAACCCGGCCAGGATCTCCTCACCCGCCGTGGACGGCCCCCGAACCTCCCCACCGAACTCCGGAACCGGCAACGCCCGCCGATCCACCTTCCCGTTCGCCGTCAACGGCAACACATCCAGCACCACCACCGCCGACGGCACCATGTACGAGGGCAGGGTCACGCTCAGCGCCTGACGGAGCTCCGTCGGGCTGGCCTGAGCATCCGGCGCCAGCGTCACGTACCCGGCAAGCCGGCGGTCCCCCGGCCGGTCCTCCCGGACGATGACGGCCGCCTCGGCCACGGCCGGCAGCCTGAGCAGCGCGGCCTCGACCTCCCCGAGCTCGACCCGGAACCCCCGCACCTTCACCTGGTCATCGACCCGCCCCAGGAACTCCAGCTCTCCCCGCCCGTTCCAGCGGACCAGGTCGCCCGTCCGGTACATCCGCTCGCCCGGGCCGCCGAACGGGCACGCCACGAACCGTCCCGCCGTCAGGCCCGGCTGCCCCAGGTACCCGCGCGCCAACCCGGCACCCGCCACATACAGCTCCCCCGTCACCCCCGGGCACACGAGCTCGAGTCGCTCATCAAGAACGAACACCCGGGTGTTGGCAGTCGGACGGCCGATCGGTACCGGGCCCGCGGGCAGCTCGTCCCCCGGCTCGATGCGATGGGTCACGCAGCCCACGGTCGTTTCCGTCGGCCCGTACTCGTTGACGATCACCGCCGCGGGATGGCGTTGCCGCAGCCCGGCCAACGCCGGGCCGGACAGCGCCTCCCCGCCGACCACGACATCGCCGACCGGGAGCGCCCATCCCGTGTTCTCCAGCACCCCGAGATGACTGGGCGTGACCTTGAGCAGGCCCACTCGCTCCGTCGTCACCTGCTCGTCACCCAGCAGATCGGCCACATGAACACAGCCGCCCAGCAGCAGCGGCAGATACAGCGCGGTGATTGTCAGGTCGAATCCCACCGGCGAGTGCAGCAGCGACCCCTGGGCCGCGCCGGGATAGTCGACCGCCGCCGTCAGCAGGTATCCGGCCAGCGCCTGGTGCGCGATGACGACGCCTTTGGGGTGGCCGGTGGAGCCGGAGGTGTAGATGACGTAGGCGGGGTGGGCGGGGTGTAGGTGGTGGGTTCGGTGGGTGTTGGTGGGGTTGGTGTCGGGGTGCTGGTGGAGGGTGTGGTGGGTGGTGGGGTCGTCGAGGATGAGGGGGTGGACCTGGTGGTGGCCGGTCAGTGTGGGGGCGTGTTGGCCGGTGGTGATGATGCGGGTCGCGTGGGCGTCGGTGAGGAGGTAGGTGATGCGCTCGGTCGGGTAGTCGGGGTCGATGGGCAGGTAGGCGGCGCCTGCTTTGAGGATGGCCAGCAGGGTGACGACCAGGTCGGCGGAGCGGTCCATCATGACGGCGACCATCTGTTCAGGGCCGACGCCGAGGCTGATCAGGTGGTGGGCGAGTTGGTTGGCGCGCCGGTTGAGGCCGGCGTAGCTGAGTCGGGTGTCGGCGTGCCGGACGGCGTCGGCGTCGGGGGTGCGGGTGGTCTGCTGCTCGAACAGGTCGGCGACGGTGAGGTGTGGGACCGGGTGGGCGGTGTCGTTCCAGTGGTGCAGCAGCTGGTCGCGTTCACCGTCGAGCATGATGTCGGCGTGGCCGACGCGGGTCTGTGGGTCGGCGGCGACCTGTTCCAGCAGCCGGGCCAGCCGGACGGTCATGGTCTGCGCCGTGTCCCGGTCGAACAGGTCGGTGGCGTATTCCAGGGTGATCTGGATGCCGGCGGGGACACCGTCGGGGTTCTGGCGTTCGGTGAAGGTGAGGGTGAGGTCGAACTTCGCCGCCTCCAGCACCACCGGCTCCCGGTCACGGGCCTGGTCCAGCAGTTCTGCGAAGCTGGGGTCGCCCGCCACGTCGATGCGCAGCACGCGCCCCGCTGTCACCGGCCCCAGCGGGATATCCGTCCCGAATCCCAACCGGGTCAGCAGCGCGGCCAGGCCCGCCCGCAGCACCGTGGACGTGGTCACCCGATGTTCCTGGGCCAGCTGGGCCAGGGCGCGGTGCAGCCCCGCGCCCAGGTCCACCCGCACAGAAGCCCAGTCGCCCGCCGTGCCGGACGTGTCGGTGGCCTGGATCTGCCCCATGTTGCCCTCCCGTGTCAGAATCTGGCGCAGCACACTCGCGTCGTACAGAGGTGCAATTCGAGCGGGCCGTTGAAGGCGCGAAATAGTGCCGTGTTGCAAGCGCGTCTGCATGGTTTCAATGCCTCCCGCGCTCACACCTCTTCAGGATTGCCCCTGACCCGCAGCCGTTCAGACAGGCCGACCGTCGAGGTCGGCGTGGTGAGCTGACGGTGGGGACGGTGCCGTGGCGTGGTCGGGCACGAAGGGAGCCGCGCCGGCCCGCCGGCGCCTGACGGCCGTCACCCCGCGGGTGACCCACCCACGGCAACGCATGAGATGTGCCAGCGTGAAGTGCCGGCCACCATGGCGACAGTGAACAGACCCTTGCCACGTATGAGCGGTGGGCCGACGTCGGGGACGTCCATGAATTCGATATCTCGAGGACGACCGAGACGGTTCGTCGTCACCAGCCTCTCGTCCGACGCACACACCTGGAACCTCGTCTTCCTCCAGTTGTTCCTTGAAGAGCGGGGAGGGCAGGTGCTCAACCTGGGTGCCTGCACCCCGGACGATCTGATAATCACGGAGTGCCGGAAAGCCAGGCCGGACGTCCTAGTGGTGAGCACGGTCAACGGGCACGGCCACATCGACGGGAACCGGCTGATACGGAAGATCCGCCAGGATGCCGAGTTGGCTGACATGTACGCGGTGATCGGCGGAAAGCTCGGCATCAGCGGCGACAGCGATGCGCATTTCGGCGTCGAGTTGATGGCGGCGGGCTTCGACGCGACGTTCGAGGCCACGACAGCTCGGTCGGACGAGCTGGTGTCGTTCCTCGAATGCCTGGCCGTGGGTCCCGTGGGCCGGCGCATGCTGAGCGCGAGCGAGGCGCGGGGTGGCCATGCGGCTTGACGCTCACGTCGACGATGACCGTGCGGCGCATCGCATCCGCTCCCCCATCGGGCATCACCCTGTGCCCAGCGTCGAACCCGCCGGCCGCTTTGGTCGGGTCATCCGCCACCATCGCGAGCGTGGCCGGCTCACGATCCAACCGCGCATGGGCTTCGCTCAGCCGGATGTCATGCTGGCCGGCCTGGATGCCGTACGCCGGGCTCGCGCGGCCACCGTCGGAACGGTGACCATCGACAGCTACACCAGGCTCAACGACAACGTCGCCGCCCGCGAGGCACTGCGCAACGGTGCGGACCTCAACGGCTTTCCGCTCGTGGCACACGGCGCCGATGTCACCCGCCGGGTGCTCGACGGCGTTGCCGACGACGCGTTCCCGGTGCAGTTCAGACACGGCTCGGCACTACCACAGGATCTGTTCCGCGTCCTGGTCGACGTCGGCGCGGATGCCACGGAGGGCGGGCCGGTCTCGTACTGCCTCCCGTACAGCAGGGTGCCCCTGGAGCAGTCCACCGCGGCCTGGGCGGAGTGCTGCCGGATGCTGGCCGAACGACCTGAGCCGGTGCATCTGGAGAGCTTCGGGGGCTGCATGCTCGGGCAGCTGTGCCCGCCCGGGCTGCTCGTCGCGCTCAGCGTCCTGGAAGGCATGTTCTTCGTCGAGCACGGACTGCGCAGCATCTCGGTCAGCTATGCGCAGCAGACCCATCCCGGCCAGGACCTCGAGGCGATCGCCGCCCTCAGGCTGCTGGCCTCGGAGTGGCTGGACGACGTTGACTGGCACGTCGTGGTCTACACATACATGGGCGTTTATCCGCGAACCCTGCGGGGCGCGAACCGGATGCTGGAGGACAGCGTCCGGCTGGCCGTGCGCTCCGGCGCCGAGCGGCTGATCGTGAAGACGTCGGCTGAGGCGCACCGGATCCCGACCATCGCGGAGAACATCGAGGCGCTGGAGTTCGCGGCGACGGTGGCCGCCGATGAAGCCGCCGGAACACCGATGCACCGCCCCACGAGAACGGGGATCTACGAGGAGGCACGGATGCTCATCCTGTCCACCCTGCAGCTCGGCGACGACGTGGGCTCTGCCCTGGTCAGCGCGTTTGCCCGCGGCCATCTGGACGTGCCCTACTGCCTGCACCGGGACAACGCCAACCGCTCCCGGGCGGTGATCGCCCCGGATGGCACCCTGCAGTGGTCCGAGCCGGGGGCGATGCCCGTCCACCACAGCGAACACGCACCCAGAGCCTCCGCACGCGGGCTCATCGAGATGCTCCGCTACAACGAGCACCGTCTCGACCGCGAGCAGCTGACCGGACACCCGACCCTGGGATACCGGGCCTCGCACAAGGACGGCCGATGACCTTCGATCCGGAACAGCTGGCCCGGCACGACCTGCGACCGCTCAGGGAACTGCTCCTCGACGCCGGCTACAGAACCGAGACACTGGCGAAACACCTCAAGCTGCACCCGGAAATGCTGCTCGCCGACACCGCCCGCAACTCGCTCATACATGGCGACTCACTCGGGTCGTCGCCGGCGGCCGTCCTCGGCAGGCTCTTCCTGCTCTGCGCCCCGGTACCCGTACCAGAGGTTCGCAAGCTGTCCAGCTCGCTGATCCAGGCACTGTACGGGTACGACCTGGTCCGAGCCGACGCCGCCGGGCGGTACGTCACGGGCAACGTCACCATCACCGAGGTCGACGACTTCTACTATCTGGCTGACCGGCTGTTCGAGAACACGTCCGGCACCATTGGCGTGACAATTTCCTCCGACGTGTGCATGCCACCGCATGCCTCCTCGTTCGAGCTTGCCAAGGCCATCCCGGGCACATCGCCCGACTCGGCGGTGCTCGACGTCGGATGCGGCAGCGGGTGCCTGTCCCTGCCGCTGAGCGCGTCGGCCGGACCGGTGACCGGAATCGACACCAGCAGCCGGGCGGTGGCGTTCTCCCGTGCCAATGCCTCCTGCAACGGTGCGAGCGCCCGATTCGAACACGTGGGCTGGGAGAAATTTGATTCTCTGGAACAGTACGACCTGATCTTGTACAACTCCCCCGACGAACGCGCCGCTTTCGACCTGGTGAACGACGGGCTGCCGCGCCTCCTGCGCCACGGCGGCCGCGCCCAGGTCCGGCTGGTGTGCGACGTCCACGCCGAGGATCGCGACGTTCAGGGAGCGGTCGACCGAATGACCAGCGTCGGGCCGGAATTCGACGTCCGTGTCCTGGCGCCCGACGACTCGCTGTTCTCGCTGAGCCGCGATGTCCTGGCGCACGGCGGCCGCCCGGCCCGCACCCTGCTCGTCGAGCGGCACTCCGAGTGGCCGGCATACGTGGATTCACTGCGCAGTCGTGGGGTGGTCGAGGTGGCCAGCATCATTCTCGACATCTCGCGAGGACGACGCTGATCCAATGAGCCGTCTTCATCGTTATCGAGGGGCCCTGGGCAGGCGGGCAGGACAGCAGTCGACCAGGACGCACCGCCCAGCACAGGAGCCCCCCGCGCCACCCCGATCGCGCAGGCCACCCTCGTCCTCCAGACCGCCGAGGACGCCCGCCACCCACGATGAAGATGGCTCATTACCAGGCACGTAATCGACGCGGGGCGGCCCGTATGACAGCGTCGTCCCTGATCCAAGATCTCCCGTCCGGACAGAAATGTGCCCCGCCATGAGCACCGTGACCCCCACGAGCACGCCGGAGCCGTCGGCGGCGCCGACGAGCGGCTGGCGTTACTGGGGTTCGCTCCCGGTGATGCTGACCAGCATGGTGATGATCACGCTGGACTTCTTCATCGTGAACGTCACCGTGCCCTCGGTCCAGCGCGACCTGAACGCCGACGCGGCCGCCATCCAGATGATCGTCGCCGGTTACGGCCTCGCCTACGCCGCCGGCCTCATCACCGGCGGCCGGCTCGGTGACATCTACGGCCGCCGCAAGCTGTTCATGATCGGCATCGGGCTGTTCACCGTCGCGTCCCTCGTCTGCGGGATCGCTCCTTCCCCCGAGGTGCTGATCGCCGCCAGGATCGTGCAGGGCATCGCCGCCGCCCTGTCCACCCCGCAGGAACTGGCCATCCTCGGTCTGGTCTACCGGGGGGCCGACCGCTCCCGCGCGTTCATGGCGGCCGCCCTGGCCACCGCGGTGGCCGGCGTGTTCGGTCAGCTGATCGGCGGCCTGCTCATCGCGGCCGACCCGGACGGGATCGGGTGGCGCCTGTGCTTCCTGATCAACCTGCCGATCGGCATCGCCGCTCTGGTACTCGCTCCCAGGGTGGTGCCGGAGTCCCGGGCCGTCCCCGCGGCCCGGCTCGACCCGCTCGGTATCGTGCTGGTGACGCTCGGCATGCTCGGCATCATCTACCCGTTGATCGAGGGTCGCGAGCGGGGCTGGCCGATGTGGACCATCGTCTGCCTCGCCGCCGCGGTGCCGCTGCTGGTCCTCTTCGTCGCCCACCAGGTCCGCAACCGGCGGCGCGGCGGCAGCCCTCTCGTCGACCTCAGCCTGTTCCGGGACCGCCCGTTCTCGCTGGGCGTCGTGATGGCCCTGCTCTACAACTCCGGGATGGCGTCGTTCTTCCTGTTCTTCGCCCTCTACCTCCAGCAGGGCCGCGGGATGACCGCGCTGGGCTCGGGCGTACTGATCATCATGGTCGGCGTCGGGTTCGTCGCCGCCTCGGTGTTCGGGCCGCAGCTGAGCAACCGGATCGGCCCTCGGGTGATCACCCTCGGCGCTCTGGTCCTGGCCGCCGGATGGCTGCTCCTGTTGGGCACCGTCGACCGGTTCGGCGACAGCTCGGTCTGGGTCCAGGCGCCGGCCCTGGTGATCATCGGGCTGGGCATGGGCACTGTCGTGGCCCCGCTCACCTCCACCGCGCTGGCCACCCTGCCCAGCTCGCACGCGGGCGCCGCTTCCGGCGTGCTGTCCACCTCGATCCAGCTCGGTAACGCCCTCGGCGTCGCGGTCATCGGCATCGTGTTCTACAACACGCTGGGAAGCGGCGCCTCCGCCGTGGCCTACAGCGACGCTCTGCGCCTGAGCACCGTCTGCCTCCTCGCCCTGATTCTCGCCGTGGCAACGCTGGCCTGGTGGCTTCCCCGCAACGCCGGCACCACCAGCGCAACGGAGGGGAACGCATGAGAATCGGCATCGTCACGGTCGGCAGCCGGGGTGACGTGGAGCCGTTCGTCGGCCTGGCCCACCGCCTGCGCCAGGCGGGGCACACCGTCACCATGTCGGCGCCCGGCGATGCGGCCCACCTGGTCGCCGGGGCCGAGGTGCCGTTCGTCCCGATAGACATCGACATGCACCGCGTCCACAAGTCGCCGGAGGGCCAGAAATGGATCACCTCCGGCAATTCCCGGGCTTTTCTCCGCGGTTCCGCCCAGGTGCTGTCGCAGGCCCGGGAGACGCTCGGCGACTGCACCATGAAACTGGCCGTGGACAGCGACCTGCTGGTGGCCGGCATCCAGACCGACGACTACGCGGTCGCCGCCGGTGAGCTCCTCGGCATCCCGGTCGTCGCCGGCTACTTCTCCCCCTGGACCGAGACCGGCGACTTCCCGAACCTGCTGGTCTCCACCGGCCGGATCCGCGCCACGTGGCCCGGTCGGCCGCTGCACCGGGCCAGTCACCGTCTCACCGAGCTCGCCTACTGGAACGGCAAACGCCACGACATCAACGCGTTCCGCGCGCGGATCGGGCTCGGTCCGGTGCGCATGTCCGCGGTCGGCATGATCACCCGCACCGGGCTGCCGGTGCTGCACGCGTACAGCAGGCACCTCATGTCCCGCCCCGCGGACTGGGCGGAGAACCAGGTGATGACCGGGTTCTGGCGGCTGCCGCGGGAGGTGCACGAGCGGGTCGGCGAGTGCACGCCGCCGGAGGGGCTCACCGAGTGGCTGGGCGCCGGTGAACCGCCGTTCTTCGTCACCTTCGGCAGCATGCCGATCCTCGATCCCGACGTCCTGCTCACCCGGGTGGTCGAGGCGGCGAAACGCACCGGCCGCCGGATCCTGCTCGGCGCCGGCTGGACCGAGGTCGACCAGAGCGCCGCGCTGCCCGAGAACGTCCGCGTGATCGGCGCGACCGACCACTCGTGGCTGCTGCCGCAGTGCCGGGGCGCGATCAGCCACGGCGGCGCCGGCACCACCGCAGCGGCCCTGCACGCGGGCATCCCCACCTGGGCGTTCGCGCTCTTCGCCGATCAGCCGTTCTGGGGACACCGGCTCACCGAGCGCGGCATCGGCGGCTTCGACCGCTTCGTCGAGCTGAACGCGGACACGCTGAGCGCGGCGATCCGCCGCCTGGACCAGCCGGCGATGCGGTCGGCGGCGCGAGCCTTCGGCGAACGGCTGCGCTCGGAGGACGGCCTGGGCGCCGCGGTGGACGCCATCCACCGGAACGCGGAAGTGCCCGCGCCGCGCCGCGCGTCCTCCCGCGGCGCCGCCTCAGCCTGAGCGGTTCGCAGCCTGCGGGTCCTCTCCTGCGGCACTTCCGGGCACGCCTCCGGCCGCCGCGTCCGCCACGCGGGGCCGCGCCACGCACCCCACCCCCACGCCGGCCGGGCCGGGCCGGGCCACGCACCCCCACGCCGGCCGGGCCGGGCCACGCCCACGCCCACGCCCACGCCCACGCCCACGCCCACGCCCACGCCCACGCCCACGCCCACGCCCACGCCCACGCCACAGCGATCGTGCACGCCGTCCTCGTCCTGCACGATGGCGCGAGCCCGACCTGGCCGGGAGGGCAAGGGCTCCGGCGTCGCGACCGCCAGGTAGGGGACTACCCCGGCGCGGCGCCGCGCCGGGGTAGTTGTGGGTGGTCAGAAGAAGAACGAGTTCGGCTCCAGCCCGCACAGGACCCGGCCGTAGAGCTCGAGCGCGGACGTCGGCAGGTGGAACTGGTGCAGGGTCATCGCGTGCGCGTCCCGACGGATCCGCTGGATCGGATTCCCGGTGTACAGCGAGGACGCACCGCACGCGCCGGCCAGGATGTCGACGGCCTCGGCCGCGAGCTGGGGTACCCGGCCACCGACCGCGCGGGCGTAGGCCCGCTCGCGCAGGCTCCAGGCCTCCCCGGTCAGCGCCTTCTCATCGATCATGCTGGCCAGCTTGCGCGCGTGGAACTCGGCTTCATCGATCTTCAATGACGCCTCGGCGGCCTGCAGGTGGGTGACGGGGGCGTCCGCCTGGCGCTCGTAGAACGTGTTCGTGATCGGGCGGCTGCCGATCCGCTCATGGAAGGCCTCGTTCGCGGCCCGGGCCAGGCCGATCGCCAGGCCGGTCGTCGAGGCCATGACCACGGCGGCCAGATGGGTACGGAACATCGGTCGGCCGGCGTTGAGCTTCGAGGCCACGTTCTCCGGGGCGATGTCCGCCATCCGCAGATAGTGCCCGTCCGGCACGAACACGTCCTCGGCGATGGTGGTGACGCTGCCCGTGCCGCTCAGGCCCGAGGCGTACCAGTCGTCGACGACCCGCATCGCGCTGAGCGGCACCGCGGCCATGACCGGCTCGGCCTGGCCGTCAGGCCCGATCATGATGGTCGACAACAGTCGCCAGGTGCTGTGCGAGGCGCCGCTGTTGAAGCCCCACTCGCCGTTGACGACGATCCCGCCGTCCTTGGCGATGCCGGTGCCGTTCACCACGATCGTGCCGGCGATGCGGGCGTCCGGGTCGGCGAAGACCTCGTCCTGCACCTCGTCGGGAAACAGGCCCATGTTCCACGAGGTGATCCACCAGACGGCCGTGTTGAAGGCGGCCGCCCCGTCGCCCCGGCCGAGCTCGATGCCGACATCGAGCAGCGTGCTCGCGTCGCACTCGTAGCCGCCGTAGCGCTGGGGGGTACGCATCCGCAGGATGCCTGCTGCGGTGAGGGCCTCGACGGTCTCGTCGGCCGGGCGGCGGTTCTGCTCCGACCAGGCGGCGTTGCGGCGCAGCAGCGGGACCAGGTCGCCGGCCCGCTTGACGAGGTTGGGTACTTCCAGTGCTTGCATGGGTTTCTCCTTCAGATCGGCATGACCGACGGCGGGCGACCGGGCGGACCGCCGGTCAGGACCCGGTCAGGGCTTGGGCGAACGCGCGAAGGTCGGCGACCAGCAGGTCGGGGACCTCCATCGCGGGGAAGTGACCGCCGCGCTCGTGCTCCGTCCACTGCACGATGTTCGGCAGCATCCGGTCGGCGAAGCGGCGGATCGGTTGGGCCGGGTCGCGCGGGAACACCGAGACGCCGGACGGCACGGGCAGCGGCGGTGGTGGTGCCGGTGGCGTGGGGGCTGTCGGCATCATGTCCGCGCTGTCGTAGTAGAAGTGCGCCGACGACATCCCGGTCCGGGTCAGCCAGTAGACCATGACATTGGTGAGCATCTGGTCCCGGTCGACGGCGTCTTCCGGAGCTTTGACCGAGTCGGTCCAGTCGTGGAACTTCTCCACGATCCAGGCCAGTTGGGCGATCGGCGAGTCGGTCAGGCCGTAGCCGACGGTCTGCGGCCTGGTGGACTGCAGCTTCATGTAACCGGACAGGTCGCCGGCGAACCTTGCCAGCAGACCGAGGCGCCCCATCTCGACCTCCGTGAGCCCGGCCAGGTCGGCCGGATCAGGCCCGGGCGGCGTGATCAGAAATGACACGTGGCTACCGACGACGTGCTCCGCGTCGATGGCGGCCAGAACGTGGTTGATCCAGGCGCCCAGGTCTCCGCCGTGCGTGACGTAACGCTCGTAGCCCAGTTGGGCCATCAGCTGCGCCCAGGCGCCGGCGACGCGCGGGATGCTCCAGCCGGGCGTCCGCACCGGGCTGGAGAAGCCGAAGCCGGGGATGGTCGGGATCACCAGGTGGTACGCGTCGGATGCTTGTCCGCCGTGCGCGCGGGGGTTCGTCAACGGCTCGATGATCTGGCTGAACTCGACGAACGAGCTGGGCCAGCCGTGCGTGATGAGCAGCGGCGTCGCTCCGGGTTCGGGCGAGCGGACGTGCAGGAAGTGCACCCGGGCGCCGTCGATCTCCGTGGTGTACTGCGGGAACCGGTTGAGCTCCGCCTCGGCCGCCCGCCAGTCGTACTCGTGCTGCCAGTAGTCGGCCAGGTCGCGCAGGTACTCCTGCGGGACGCCGCGCTCCCACCCCGGGCTGTGTCCTTCGTCCGGCCAACGGGTCGCGGCCAGCCGACCGCGGAGATCGTCGAGGTCCGCATCGGGAATCGCAATGCGAAACTTTTCCATGTATTGCTCCTAGAGTCGTGTCGGCGCAGCCGGGATCGGGCCGGGCCGTCAGGCCGGCCGAGCGCAGTGAGGAGGGTCGTCCGGCCCGGGCGCTGATGGGCCGCCCGGGCCGGACCGGGCACGTCAGGCCGGCGACGGCGCCGTGAGGTAGACCGGCAGGGAGCCGTAGCCGTTCATGATGAACGTGCCCTGCGGGGGGATCTCCTCCACCGGCACCGCGAGGCGGATGTCGGGGAAGCGGGCGAACAGGGCCGGCAACGCGATCGACGCCTGAAGCGCGGCCAGCGACTGGCCCATGCAACTGTGCGGGCCGTAGCCGAAGGAGAGGTTGGTCTTGTCGGCCCGGGTGATGTCGAACTGGTCGGCGCTCGCACCGTGCACCTCGGGATCGCGCCCGATGCCCGCGTAGGCGATGAGGACGAGGTCGCCCTGGGCAATCTTCACCCCGCCGATCTCGACGTCCTCGGCCGCGTAGCGGAACGGCAGCTGGGCCACCGCCGCGTCCTTGCGCACCGCCTCGGCGAACACGTCGTCCCAGCCGTACTCGCCGCTGAGCACCAGGTTGAGCTGGTCCGGGTTGCTGAGAAGATCCACGATGGCGTGCGCCATGACATTGCCCAGCGTCTCGGAGCCGGCGCCGAACATGACGTGCAGCGTGCCGACCATCTCCTCGTCGGTGAGGACCGCGCCGTCCTGCTCCTTCTGCGCGATCAGCAGGCTGGTGAGGTCGTTTCCCGGTTCCTTGCGCTTCGTGGCGACGAGTTCCTCCATCGCGGCGTGCCACTGCACCATGATCGCCTCAGCCTCGGCCCCCGTGTTCGTCGTCTTGCTGTTGGCGATGTTGCCCTCGAGCACGCTGTTCCGCTGCTCCTCGGGGACCCCGAACAGGTCGAGGATCACGCTCGCCGGCAGGGCATAGGTGAACCGGCCCTTGATGTCCACGACCTCACCGGGTGGCAACGCCGCAAGGTCGTCGAGCAGCTCGTTGGTGAGCTTCTCGATGTGCCCCCGGGCGCTCTGCACGCGGCGCGGCACGAACGCGTGGGAGATGAGCTTGCGCAGCCGGTCGTGTTCGGCGCCGTCGCGGGTCTGGACGTTGTCCATCATGACCCACGTGATCATCTCCCAGTCCGGCGGAACCTCGCCGCGCATGAGCGGCGGCCAGTGCTTCTTGCCGTTCTTGACGAACCGCGGGTCGGTCAGCACCCGCTTGGCCACCTCGTAGCTGGTGATGGACCAGGCGAGGTGTCCGCCGGGCAGCTCGACCTGGGCCACGGGACCCTGGGCCCTGAGCCGGGCGGCTTCGGCGTGGATGTCTTGTCCAGTGCGGTCCAGGACGATCGGGCATCTCTGCATCGGTAGCTCCACACATCCGCTAGGTATCGCAGCTATACGACGGTCTTGACGCTGCGCCGACGGTAGCCAGTGCGGCCGGCGCCCCGAATCTCCGAAAGTGCTCAGCACGCGTCCGCCAGGAGCCTGACGAAATGCCGTTCCGAGATGCCGGGTCCGGCGGACAACCTGGGAGATGCGCCAGCGATCGCCGCGTTGCCACGCTCGGGGGCGACCCAGCTCGTTCGATGTCGCCCGCGGGCGACCCGGGAGGCGTAGGCGTATGGCCAGATTCAAAGTCGGCGTGCAGATCAGGCCGCAGCACTGTTCGATGAGTCAGCTCCGCGAGGCGTGGCGGGCGGCCGAGGACCTCGGGGTGGACACGATATGGAACTGGGACCACTTCTTCCCGCTGTACGGCGATCCGGACGGCGCCCACTACGAGTGCTGGACGATGCTGGCGGCGTTGGCCGCCGACACCTCGCGGGTCCGTTTCGGCCCGCTGGTCGCCTGCAACAGCTATCGCAATCCCGACCTGCTGGCCGACATGGCCCGCACGGTCGACGAGATCAGCGAGGGCCGGCTCGTCCTCGGCCTCGGTGCGGGCTGGTTCGAACGTGACTACACCGAATTCGGCTACGAGTTCGGCACCGCCGGCGACCGGCTGCGGGCGCTCGGGGATGCCGTACCCCGCATCCAACGCCGGCTGGCGACGCAGAATCCACCCACGCCGCACCTCCCGCTGCTCATCGGCGGCGGCGGCGAGAAGGTCACGCTACGGATCGTGGCCGAGCGGGCCGATCTCTGGAATGACTTCGGATCGCCCGAGAGGTACGCGCACAAGAACGCGGTCCTCGACGAGTGGTGCGCGAAGGTGGGCCGCGACCCGGACGAGATCGAGCGGACGACCATGATCAACGCCGACGAGATCGACGACTACGACGCCTACCTCAAGGCCGGCGCCACCCACATCATCCTGGCCTGGGACGCGCCGTTCGACCCGGCCGACGTGGAGCGTCTGCTCGCCAACGCCAAGGACTGAGGCCGACCCACACTTTTTCAGGACGCGGAGCCCACCGGAGTCGGACCCGGTGGGCTCTACGCCGTTCGCCCGCACCACGTGCCGTCACTTGATACCGACGGTCAGCCGTATGTTGGCCTCGAACCTCGTCCTTCCGTCGGCGTCGGCGTAGCTCGCCAGCAGCTCCGCCATCCTGGTACGCGCTTCCGCGTGCCATTCGACCGGGATGTGCTCCCATGCCTCGCGCCGCCCGTTCGACCACTCGTACCGGTGGAACTGCTCCTCGTCCTCGAACGTCGTGTCGAAACTCAGGTGGGTCGTCGTCACCTCGCGCAGGCCGGCGTCGCGGAGCAGCTGTGCCACCGTGTCGTCGGCATCGAACACGGACTTCGGCGCTCTGCGCGGCGGCAGGTAGTCCTGCACGACCGCCATCACGTCGTGCATGCGGTTCGGGACGTCACGGAACGACGAGATGCCCAGCCGCCCGCCGGGCCGGAGCAGCGTCACCCAACGCCGCATCGCCGCGAGCGGATCGGGCATGAAGAACGCCACCAGCGATGCGGTGACGATGTCGAAGTGCGCTGACGGCAGGTCGGGCGTGGCGGCGTCGCCCTGCACGACGGTGACATTGCCTCGTCCGGCCGCGTCGGCCCGGGTCAGCTCCACCATCTTCGGCGCCAGGTCGATGCCGGTGACATGGTGGACGGTGTCGGCCAAAGGGAACAGCGCCGCGCCGCGCCCGCAGCCGAGGTCGACGGCGACGTCTGTCGGCTGCGGGCGCACCGCTGCGACCAGAGCACGGCCGACCGGCTGAAAGAAATCGATACCAACGCGATCGTACGTCGGCGCCGCGCGATCGAAGACGCCGGCCACCTTATCCACATCCATCAACTCAGCGTGCCATACCGCCGAGGAATCACGATTGTCTGACAGTGCTCCGCCCGGTCGACCGTCACCATTGCCGGAATTGACTGCGGCAGGCGTCCCAGCCGTGAATGGCGCTCCGCGGTCGAGCCATTTCATGGACGTCGTAACCGCGTCGCCGGCCCAGCAATTCGGAAGAGGCACCGGCACACGATCCAGCGGAATTCTCATGCGTGTCGTCGGATCTCCGCAGCGGGAACAGGGCCAGCCGCCCGTACCTGGTTCCCGGCTTCGGTACCTCTCGCATGAGAAGAGGACATCAGCATGGTCAACCCCTTCGAGGACACCGATGCGGCCTACCTGGTGCTGGTGAACAACGAGGACCAGCACTCACTCTGGCCCGAGTTCGCCGCCGTCCCGGACGGCTGGACCGTCGTACACGGACCCGTCGGCCGGGCAGCCGGCCTCGACTACGTCAACGACCACTGGCTGGACATGCGTCCGCGCAGCCTCGCGGCCGCCATGGCGGCTGACGCCGGGTCTGGCCCCGGGCAGGCAGCTGAACCGGCCGGGGACTGACCGCGGCCCGGTCAGTGGCCTGCCCGCTGGAGGGGCAGCCGTGCGGCGGGTACCGGACTCGGCCCCGCTCCACGGCAGCCCCGACCGGCAGGTGTGCGGCTGCCGACCGGACCGGCAGGCCGCCGTACCCGATCACCACGAGGCTGCCTGCGGTTCTCAGGCCGTCGACGAGTTGGCCACGGCAGCGTGCTGCCGTGGCCAACTGTCGTGGACGCGTACCCGATCTCGTTCGCGATGACCGGGTGGTGGGGTCGCCGTCCGGTCGGACACCGGCCGACGACCCCACCTGTCGGACACCCTCGTTCGGATCTCTCCGGCAGTCAGGCCGGATCGCGTGGGCTGTTCTGGTACACCGCCAGCTGCCAGCGGTCCTCCTGTCGGACGAGGATCCACGAGGCACGGATGGCTGCCGAGTCCGCCAGTGCCGTCTCGCCGGCGGCCAGCACCCCGCCCTCGGTCAGCAGCGCGACCGCACCGGCGCCGAGTGGCTTGATGTCCAGGGGGGACCCGGTCACCCGGGTGTCCTTGTAGGGGCCCTCGTACGCCTGCGCCATGAATTCCCGGATGTCGGCGCGCCCCTTCCGGTAGACACCGGGCAGGATCATCGTTCCGTCGGGGGCGAACAGTTCGGCGAAGGCGGTGGCGTCGTGCGCGGCCCAGGCCTGGACCAGCCGGCCCGGCATGGCGGCGATCTCCGCGCGATCGGTGTCGGTGAGCGCGTTACCGTGGTCCGTCGTGCTGGCAGTCATGCTGTTTCTCGCTTCCCTCTACGAGCGCCGGAATTCGGCAGCAGTACACGTGAGATGACGTCGGGGCGCATCAGCGTCTGTGGTGGATCGACCAGCCCGGCCGAGCGTAGGAACGCCCGCGAGAGGCTTCCGTCGGATGTCGCGGCGGCGAGCAGCCGCGGAATGTAGGCGTTTCCCATCCGGGCCTTCAGCGTTCGGCGGCCCCGTACCTCCGGGAAGCCGAGGTCGGACCCCGCGGACATGTCCCAGGGCGCGTCGATCACCTTGGCGAGGTCACGGAAGTACGCGCCCGGCCGGGGCGGCTTCGTGCCGAGGTGGTTCCGCAGGACGAGGGCTGCCATCGCGGCCACGGTCATGCCCTGGCCGTAGACCGGATTGAACACGCACGCCGCGTCGCCCGTCACCAGAAGGCCGTCGGGGAAGCGGGACAGGCGGTCGTAACGGCGCCGGATGCTCGCCGGAAAGTGGAACGAGTGCGGCTCACCGAGCGGCTCGGCGTCGCGGACCGCCTTGTACACCTCCGGGATCGGCAGCGACCGGACGTAGTCGAGGAAGCCCGCGTGGTCGGTGGGCGGACGATCGCCCAGCAGGCCGGTCAGCGACACGGCGTACCGGTCCGCGAGCCGGGCGAAGATCGCACCCCGTCGCATGTCCGGCGTCGCGACCGGGATGAGTGCGATGTCGTCGCCGATGGGATCGAACGGCAGTGGGGCCCGGAAGTCGCAGGTGGTGTACGTCAGGTCCATCGTGATGCGGTCTTCGCGGACGGTTGGGTAACCCATCTCCTCGAGCCACCGCGGCGTGCGCGAGCCGCGGCCGGTGGCGTCGACGACCAGGTCGGCCGCGAGCTCCTCCTCCTCCGCGCCGTCCCGGCCCTGGATCCGCGCGCCGATGACACGGCGGCGATCCGGCGACGTCAACAGGCCGCGAATATCCGTTCCTTCACGGATGGTGACGTTGGGCAGGGCCGAGACGCGGGCGCGGACATGAGCCTCGAGCAGCGGCCGGCCGGCGGCGACACAGACCAGGCCGGTGGGTGCCTTCTGGATCATCTTGCCGTTGAAGTACCAGCTCAGGCTGGTCCCGAAATCTCCGATGGGCACGCCCTGCGCGACCAGCTCATCGGTGAACCCGGGAAACAGCTCCTCGAGAACCTGCTGACCCCGGGCCAGCAGGGCGTGGATGTGATGCCCCTGCGGAACGGCGCGCCGGGGCCCCGTCACGTCCGAGATGACGTCGCGGTCGACCACCGTGACCCGCTCGTAGGCATCCGCGAGTACGCGTGCCGCGAGCAGTCCGGCGATGCTTCCGCCCAACACAACTGCGTGATCATTCATTGCACCAGCTCCTCACCCGCGGGCACGGCAGGGCCATCGATAAGCGAAAATTTTGGGAAATGAACTGAACGTACCTGGCGGAGGCGATCGGACCACCTTCCGGAATGCTCTCGCCGGCCGCCGCTAGTCGTGTGCGGCGACGGGCGCCGGCTGTGGGTTGCTCGCCGGCGTCTCGCTGACCGCTTCCTCCGCCGGACGGGTGCGTTCGCCCCAGCGCGCCACGGCCGGCGCCACCAGCCCCAGCAGCAGGAAGACCACCCCGAGCCCCACCCATCCGACCTGGCCCAGGCTCAGGACCACGCCGACCATGAGTATCGGAGCGGTCGTCGCGCCGAGGGTGACGCCGATCCCGCTCAGGCCCTGGTACTGGCCTTGGGCGTGTGCGGGGGGAAGGCCGAACTCGAAGGCGTAGGTGCCGGACACGTACCACAGCTCGGCCACGGTGAGCAGGACCACGGCTCCGATCAGCAGCAACAGTGCGGCCCAGCCGGCCAGGCCCACCGCCAGGCCGATCGCGGAGCAGCTCACCAGCAGCATGACGCCGGCACGCCGCAGCGCGTTGCCGCCCGCCCTGATCGATCCGGCACTCTTGCCGATGCGGGCCTGGAACAACACGACGAGGACGGTGTTGATCAGCAGGAACAGGGAGACGCTCCAGCGTGGCGCATGGGTGTTGTTGACCACCCACAGCGGGAGCGGTTGGGTGATCACCCAGTACTGCATGGACAGCAGGCCGCCCAGCGCCACGTAGGCGACGAACGGCGCGTCGGACAGCGCCACCCAGCGCGAACCCGATCTGCCCTCCGGCTTGGGCAGCGGCTCGTACCTCGGGATGCGCGCCAGGATGGCCCAGCTGAAGAGAAACGTGACGGCGTCACCGACGATGAGGCTGCGATAGGCCAGCGGGGTGCCGATCGTGATGGCGGCGCCGCAGAACAGCGTGCCGATCGACATGCCGAGACTGGCGATGGCGCGGTTCTGTGACCGATAGGCGACGACGTCGTCGCCGCCGACCCGCCGGACGAGCGCTCCGTTGGCGGCCCCGTAGGCGGAATAGCAGAGCACCTCCAACGACACGACGACAAGGAAGGCGAAGAAGCCCTGGACGAAGACGTAGCACAAGGTGACTATGCCTTGGACCAGCAGTACCGCCCTGACGATCTCACGTGGCCCGCGCCGGTCGGCCAGGTCGCCGATCGGCATGCCGCCCAGCAGCCCGACAAGACCCGCCAGCGTCATTCCCAGCCCCACCTGTCTGGTGGAGAGGTCCAACTCCTTGGTGAGGAACAGGGTCATGGACGTCCACACCAGACCCCAGCCGAACGTGTTGATGAATGTTGACAGCGCGAATATCCGCTTCGGGCCCGGCTCGGGGATCAGAAAAGCGGCTGCCCGGAGAGGTTTGAGTTTCGGCATGGCACCCCTTGATATCCGAAGTCGTCTCAGACAATCGCCGCCGACGGCGCCGCTGCGATCTTTCCGAGCCTCGCACGGGCGATCGACACCCGCCTCTTTCTGCTTGCTGCCGGCGTCGGGGCCTACGCCAGATGGCGTTCCAGGTCGCCGGCGATCCGGCGAAGGACCAGCTCGGAGTGATCGAAGATCGCGAAATGGCCGCCGTCCAGCCGGACCTGGGTGTAACCGGCGGTGGTCTCCTTCCGCCAGCCGGCGACCTGGTCCGGGGTCGCGAGGTGGTCCCGCGTGCCGGCGAACGCCGTGATCGGTACCGGCAGGGCGGGTCCGGGCTCGTAGCGGTAGTCGTCGTCCACCGCGAAGTCGGCCACGATCAGCGGCCGGAGCAGCTCCAGCAGGGGAAGGTCGGACAGCACCTCCTCCGGCGTCCCGCCCAGCGTGCGCAGGACGCCGGCCAGCCCGGCCGCCGACAGCCCGGACAGGTCGATCCGGTCGGTCGCGATGGTCGGCGCACGCCGGCCCGCCACGAACAGGTGGACCGGAAGAGGGCCACCGAGCCGGCGGACCTCGCGAGCCACCTCGAACGCGCACAGCGCCCCGGTGCTCAGGCCGAACACGGCGTACGGCGGACGTACCCACCTGACGATCTCCCGCGCCAGCGGCCGGACCAGTTCGCGCGCCGATGAGTACGGCCGCTCGGACCGTCGCCTCTCCCGGCCCGGCGGCTGCACGGGGCAACCGGCGATCGACGCCGGCAACCCCCGGACCCAGGACCGATAGAAGTTCGCACCGGCCCCGCCGTGCGGCAGGCACAGCAGGCGGATCGCCGCGTCGTCCCCGGTGCCGAACGGGAACCACGGGCTCCGCGGGGGTCCGGCGACCGTCCGACCCGTCGGGGCGCCGCCCCATGGCTCGGTCATCCTGTCGCTACCGGGAGGTGAACTGGCCGGGGCGGCGTCCCGGCCCGGCCGGCCCCCGGTAGGCCTGCGCGATGTCGAGCCAGCGGTCGGCCTGCTCGCCCTGCGCGACCAGCGCCAGGTCGTCGCGGTGCCGGCGACGGCTGACCAGCAGCGCGAAGTCGACGGCGGGACCGGTCACCCGCTCGGTGGCGTCGGCCGGGCCGAACTCCCAGACCACGCCGGACGGACCGGTCAGCTCGACCCGGAACTCCTCGGCCGGCGGGGTCGACCCGTGCGCCTGGTAGCCGAAGTCGCGGGTGCGGACACCGAACCACGCGAGGTGGCCGATCCGGTCGGTCAGCTCGCGGTGGCGCCCGACCGTGTCGGCGATGTCCTGGCCGTGGCCGAACAGCTCCATCATGCCGGCCGCCGCGAGGACCGACGGCGGTAGCGGAGTGGCCAGCCACGGGACGGTCTCGCCGGGCGCGACGACGGCCAGGGCCTTGGCCGCCGCGCTGCGCTCGTCGCGCCACCGGTCGACCAGCGCGCCGGTGGACAGCTGCAGGTATTCGGTCAGGGCTGCGTCCACCGCGCCCTGGAAGTCACGCTTGGCGTCGGCCGCGTGGGTCGCGAACGCCGCCGGGTCGCCGGCCGACAGGACGGCCAGGTGGGCCACGAAGGCCAGGTGCGCGATCTGGTGCTTGACGGTCCAGCCGGGAGCCGGGGTGGCCATCGCCCACTGGGTCGGGGTCAATCCGGTGACCAGCGCCTCGACGTCGTCGCCGTCGGCGATCAGGTCCTCGTAGACATTCGTTGACATGAGTCCTCCAGGTTGAGGGGGCTACGCCGGACGGACGGTCAGCACCGGAGCCGGGCGGCTGGCCTGGGTGGCCGGTGGCAGGGAACCGAGGTAACGCACGTCGACGCCGCGCGCCTGGGCGGCCCGGACGATGTTCGGCACGGCCCGCTCGGCGATGGCCGCGATGGTGAACGCCGGGTTGACCGTCAACGCGCCGGGCACGGCCGAGCCGTCGGTGACGAAGATCCCGGGGTGCCGGCGCAGCTCGTTCGTGTCGTCCAGCGCCGAGGTCTGCGGGTCGTCGCCCATCCGGCAGGAGGCCAGCGGGTGCACGGTGTAGGCGCCGATGACCTCGTTGGTCCAGGGCATCACCCGGGACAGGCCGTCGCGCTCCAGGATGTCGCGGATGTCCGCGTCGGCCAGCGCCCAGCCGTGCCGGGTGTTGGCGGTCGGCTCGTACCGCAGGTTGCCCCGGCTGAGCATCTGCATCGAGATGCGGTCGGCGTTTCCGGTCTCGGGCGGCGGGCCGAAGACGCCTTCGTTGTCGTCCTCGGACATGGTGAAGATGGTCAGCCAGGACTGCCAGCGACGCAGGATCTCCTTCTTCTCGGCGCCGAACCAGCTCGGGCCGGCGGCGTCGGGCACCTGGGCGAGGATCGTGCCGAACCCGGGCGGAAAGTAGAGCTGTTCCAGCGAGTACCGGCTGAACTCGGGCAGCGAGCCGTCGAGCCGGTCCCAGCTGGCGGCCGACGGCCCCCGTCCGATCTGGTTGGCCGCATAGGCGAAACCGTCGCCCCGGTCGAGGCCCAGCACGTCGCGGACCTTGTCCTCGTTCAGGATGGCCGTGTTGAGCCGTTCGCCGTTGCCGGAGAAGTACCGCCCGACCGCCGGCGGCATCGCCCCGAGGGTCGCCTCGGACCGCTGCAGGATGACCGGCGTCGCGGCCGCACCGGCCGCCACCACGACGATCTTCGCCGCGATCGCTCCGGAGTCGACCTGTATCCGGTAGTCGACCGGGTCGACGACCGTGTAGTGGACGACGAAGTCGCCGTCGGCGCTTCGTTCGATGCGCTGCACCTCGTGCAGCGGCCGGATCTGGGCGCCGTGGTCGACCGCGGCCGGAAGGTAGTTGAGCAGCAGCGAACGTTTCGCGTCGAACTTGCAGCCGGACATCATCCAGTTGCAGTTGGTGCAGCGGTCGGTGTCGATCGCCGCCGCGACCGGGTTGGCCGTACGGCCGGCGTGGTCACAGGCCGCCGCGAACACGCCACCGGCGTACGTCACGTCCTCCCACCGGCCCGGCGAGATGGGTAGGGCCTCGGCGACCCGGTCGTACCAGGGATCCAGCGAGGCGCGGGTGATGGACTCCGGCCACATCCGCCGGCCCTGACTGCCCTGCCGGTCGAACACGAAACTCGGCACCCGCGGCATCGCCGCGAAGTAGACGACGCTGCCGCCGCCCACGCAGTTGCCGCCCAGCACGTTCATGCCGTCGCCCATGGTGAACTCGAACACCCGGGTCGACGACGAGCCGAACCTGAAGTCGTGCTCGAACTCGTCGGCGGACAGCCACGGGCCCCGCTCCAGGACGACGACCGAGGCACCGCCGGCCGCCAGGTGGTAGGCGGGAATCGCACCGCCGAAGCCGCTGCCGATGACCAGGACATCGGTCTGCTCGTAGGCCGTCACTGGGGGTCTCCTGTCGGCGTCGTCCGGGGGTGGAGCGCGGCGAGGGGACGTCCGTAGGAGAATCGGCGGAACCGCCACACGCCGTCCGGTTCGGGCGGCATGAACCCCATCGCGGTCAGCCCCGGATGGCCCGACGCCATCGCGTCGGTGGTGTGCATGTGGGCACCGGTGTCCCAGGCCATCGCGCAGAACATGGCCAGCGCCACCCACAGCTCCTGCTCCGGGTGGCCCGGCGCCAGCAGTTCGCGGGCCAGGGCGACCCGGTCGGTGAACTCCAGCGCCACGAACGGTGGCACGCTCGGATCGGCGTCGAGACCGGTCCGGGTGGCGTAGTCATCCGCGTGCGCGTTGAGCCCCTGGACCAGGCTGTCCAGGGTGCCGGCCAGACCGCCCTGCGGGGAGGTCATCAGGTCCACGGCGCCGGACGCGACCGCGCCGCCGCCGCTCGCCGCGCCGGCCACCGCCCGGTCGTCCGGTCCACGACGCTCACCGGGGATGATCGTGTCGGCGTAGGCCTCCAGCGTCATCACCTCGGACGCCGACAGGCCCTCGAACTCTTCCACGTGGGACCCCCTTCATGGTCTCGGCGTGCCGAACAGGCTCGGAAACCGGGTCGTGAGGCCCAGGTCGCCGCGGGCCTTCATGCGCCCACGCAGGAACAGCAGCCTGGGGTTGGCGTTGCCGGTGACCATCCTCAGGAAGTCGACCGGCCCCATCGTCAACGTCAGCCGGGGAGTACGGGTCGGCACCGGCGACACCGTCAACGTGCCCCGGCGGATGACCAGTTCGAGGACGTCGTCGCCGCCGTCGGGGCGCCCGGTGACCTTCCAGTGCACGACCGCGTCGAGGTCACCGGCGCGGTCGGCCAGGAAGACCGCCGGCAGGTCGGCGACGATGTCGTCCAGCAGCGGGGCGCGACGCGGCGAACGCATCAGGTCCAGCAGCTCGTCCTCGGTGGCCGCCTTGACCTGCCGGGCGAAGCCGAGCCGGTCCCGCAGCGGACTCGTGTCGACGGGACTCATTCGGCCGAGGCCATGCCGTAGCCGGCCGCGACGACGCCCTGCGCCGCCGCCGCGTACGCGCCGCTGTCGCGACCGGCCACCGTGCCCAGCCCGTCGACGTAGCGGTTGAACATGCAGAACGCCGCGGCGATCAGCACCGTGTCGTGGATCTCGACATCGGTCGCACCGGCCGCCCGGGCCCGGTCGATCAGCCCCGTGGTCACCCGCCGGCCGCCCTGTTGCACCGCCCCGGCGATGGCCAGGAGTGCCTTCATCTGCTCGGAGACGGGGGCGGATTCCGGGTCCGAGCGGACCTTGGTCACCAGGTCCGAGCCGTCCGGCAGCTGCGCTGCGGCGAACGCCGAGTGCGACTCGCAGCAGAAGGTGCATTCGTTCAGGCCGGAGACGTACGCCGCGATCAGCTCCCGATCTCCCCGGGACAGCGAGTTCGGCTCGAACAGCAGCACATTCGCCAACTGGTTCAGCGGCCGAGCGGTCTCCGGCCGGAAGGCCATGAGGCCGACGATCCCCGGAAACCGGGTCTCGTCGACTCCCAGATCGATGTGCGCCATGGATTCCACCGTTTCCCCTCGGCGTCGTGGGACCGACGCGGTTGCCTCGATGGTGCTCCGCCCGCCACGGCCGGTCCTCTTCCTGCGTGCCGCGAACGCCTGCGCCCCGTCGAGTTCCCGGACCCGCACCCGGCGGGCCGACAGGACGGTCACCGCGCCGACGTACCCCGACCCGGGGTGCAGATCGACGATCTGGGCCGTCTCGACCAGGTCCGGGCGGTCGACGAAGCGGACCAGCCGCGTCGGCTCCTGCCGCGATCCCACCGTCAGGTGCGACATCGGGATGAGCAGCCCGTCGCCGGTCGCCTTGAGCACCGACTCCTTACGGGTCCAGGAACGGAGGAACGCCTCCAACCGGTCCCGCTGGTCGCGGATCTCACCGAACGCCCGAGCCTCCGCGTCGCCGAGCACGAACGGCAGCATGACGTCCACGTCGACGTCCGGATTGACCTGCTCGACGTCGACCCCCACCGGCCCGGCCGCGCACAGTGCGACCGCCACCCGGTCCCCGGAGTGCGAGATGGAGACGTGCAACGGGCTTCCCGCGACCTCCGGTCGTCCGTGCGGCTTCCCGCAGCGGGGGCACTCCCGGCGAAGGTCGACGTCGAGGGGATCGCCACCGTCGGACCAGGCCACCGTGATCTTGAGCAGGGCGGTGGCCGACACGAACCGACGTCGGGCCGCGCCCTGGTGGAACGATCCGGCGCGGATCCGCTCGGGCTCGCTGAGCAGTTCCTCGCACCAGTCCGGCGCCTGCGCCGGATCGATCCACCAGACGTGACAGTCGGCGGGCTGGATCCTCACGCCGACCGGGTCAGCTCGCGGGCGCGGCGGCGACCGTTGCCCGGCGGCGCTGCCGCCACCACCTGAGCCACCACATCGTGCCCCGGCCCAGGCAGACGAGGGTCGTCGCGAAGAACAGCGTGTAGACGATGTTGAAGAGCATGAGCACGCCGTACACGATGCCCACGCTCATGCCGAACATGAACTGGTCCCGCCCCCTCGTCGGGGTGGTGCCCGGGTCGGTGACCATGTAGTTCGTGTAGAGCAGGAACGCCACGCCGGTCATCGGCACCAGCGCCGCCCACAGGGCGACGTCCCAGCCCCAGTGCCGGACCAGGGCCTGGATGACGAACGAGCCGACCCAGCCCAGGATCAGCGGCACCTTCTTGGTCAGCACGGCGTTCAGCACCGTACCGGCGGCCAGCAGAACGACCGGAATCAAGATCCGGAACACGTCGGGTACGTGCTCGGTGAAGTGGTACGGCGGGGCGATGTTGACCCACGGGAACAGGACCAGCGTGGCGGTGATGCCGAAGTTGGACGGGTTCATGAAGTGCCGCCACCGGCCCTTGATCGGCGCGATCAGGACGGCCTTCTGGCTGACCGCGACCACCACGGCGAACGCGATCGGCCAGAACCGGTCGTTCGCGTACAGCAGCATGTTGCAGGCCAGCGTGGTGATGTAGGCCGGCAGGAGGTAGGTGTACACGCCCCAGGCGCCGTTCCCGGCGTACCCCGGCATGGTCTTGTTGGCCCAGCCGCTGATCGCCCCGATCACCAACTCGAGGCCCAGACCGATCGCCAGCGCGAGGAACGGCCAGGCCCAGGGCTGCTCGAATCCGAGGACGGTGTAGCCCAGGATGTTGAAGATGCTCATCGAGATGGCGAAGTTGCGCAGCGCCAGGTATCGCGGGTCGCGCTTGTCCACCCGGGCGGGTCTGGTGGCCCGCCGGTCGGCCACGGTCGCGAGGGCCGGCGGGACCGGCACCTCCCGGGCCGGCGGCGCGAGGGTGATGGTCGTCGGCGGACGGCTCCCGTTGAGCCCGTCGCCCGTCGTGACGATGTCCGACGCCGTCATTTCGCTGGTACCTCCTTGACCTGGTCGGTCAGCATCAGGTTGTGCCAGCCGGCCCGCAGGTCGACTGTCTGCACGTGGGTCTGTCCGGCTACGTCCCGCCAGCTGATCTCGGCCGAGACCGGTTGCGAACCCTGGTCGCCCAGGCCGAAGAACACGTCGAAACTGCGTTTGCCGGAATGGCCTCCCCCGCCGTCGAGCTGGGCGACCTGCCGGTGGCCGTCGGCCGTGGTCACCAGGACCTGGGCCCCGTACGCCGGGGTGCCGACAGGGCCGGCGGTCGGGCCGAGCGTGGCCGGCCGGTACAGGCGCAGGCCCAGGTAGTTGCCGCGACCGGTGTTGCCGTTGCGGTAGTAGGCAGGCGGACCCCACTGGCGGGCGATGGCGAAGTCCTGCCCGCCGTCGGCGTTCGTGTCGGCGACCGCCACGCCCCGGGTCGGGATCGTCGCGTCCAGGCCGAGGCTCTCGCTGAGGTTGAGATAACGGCCGCGGCCGTCGGGCGCCCAGAACGCCATCGGTTCATGGCCGGCGATGTCGTCCCCCGGACGGGCGTTCGGCCACATCTCCGGGCTCTCGAGCAGCATGTCGTTGCTCATGGCCAGTTCCTGCAGCCAGTTGAACCGGTTGATGGTCCCCCGGACGAAGCCGCTGGCCTGCACGATGGCCAGGTGGCCACTGTTGTCGAAGTCGGCCATCTTGGCGTCCCAGCCCCAGCCGGTCCAGGCCATGTCGCGCCGGGCCGCCTCGTTACGGTACGGCGCGATGCCCGCGTCCAGGTCGGCCCGGGCGCCGGCGGCGCTGGTCGCGGTGTTCACCCAGACGAAGTTGCTCTCCTCCAGCCCCCAGGCGACGGTGATGTTGCTGACGAACGCGTCGAACCGGCCGGTGCCGTCGAGGTCGCCGAAGTCGATGCCCATGCCCTTGAACGAGTCGTTGCCGAGCACCAGGGACTTCGGCGTGGTCGCGTCCCGCCGGCCGGCAACCAGGGCGAACGAGATGTGCCCCGGGGTCGACGTGTTGTGGAACATGCGGTCCTGACCGAAGTCGTTGGCCACGTACAGCTCGGGCAACAGGTCGCCGTCGAGGTCGGCCGAGCTGGCCGCCAACGTCCAGCCGGTGGCGTAGCGCGGGTCGATGGCCGGCTGTTCCCGGTACGCGACCGACGAGGCGGTCGCCCCGGACCAGTGCAGGATGTGCGCGCCGCCGGCGTTCTGGGCCCGGGACATCGAGTGGTTCATCACCACGTTGGGCTGCCCGTTCGGGTCCAGTACGCCGCTGTCCGGGAAGTAGTTGAAGATCCCGAGATCCGGGTGGCCGTCACCGTCGAAGTCGGCGACCGCCACCGCGTTGGTGTTCCACTGCTTGCCCTGGTACGTGTTACCGGGCGCGACCGAGGGCTCGATCAGCTCGGTCGGCTGGTAGCTGGCGATGGTCAGCGGACCCGACTGTGCCCGGTGCAGGAACACCACGGGCGTGCGGCCCCAGTAGTAGACCAGCAGATCGGTCCAGCCGTCGCCGTTGAGGTCGCCCGGGACGCAGCCCATCGGCGCGATGGTGTCGGCCATCGGCAGCGGGGCCGGATCCAGCACGAACGGCTGGTAGGTGTCGCCGCCGGCCGGGGCCGGGGTGACGATCACCGAGTCGGACCGGGTGTCGACCAGGCACAGGTCGTTGGCCACGCCGTGGCCGTCCAGGTCGTTGACGGAGATGGCGGCGCCGACCGACGAGGTCCACGACCGGATGTGCTCGTAGCGCGGGTTGACCACCCGGACGCTTCGCTGCGGGAGGTTGTCCGGCAGCGCGATGGGCATCTCGGTGAAGCGGAATCGCGAGGCCAGGGCTTCCCGGTCGGCCGCCGCCACCGTCGGCCGCTGCGCCACGACCAGCAGCGTGGCGGCCAGGGCGATGACGAAGAGGGCCGGGGTGAGCCGGCGGACCAGAGGTGTTGAGCTCGATCGCATCGGTTTCTCATCTCGACGGGGGATGCGCGGTCTTGCGGTGGAATCATGGGATCGACCGCCTCGACGCTTCATCTCGTGCAGTGCTCCGTCGCGGGACTCAGTGCCCCACGCTGGTCGGGACGCGGAACTGCCCGTTGATGAACAGCAGCGCGTCGTCGCCCGGTCGGCGCCACAGCGACACCAGCCGGCCGACGTAGATCGTGTGGTCGCCGGCGTCGTGGCGGTGCTCCAGCTCGCATTCGAGGTGGGCCAGCGCCCCGTCGATCAGCGGGGCGCCGCTGTGCCCGCCGGGGTACCACGACACCGGGTCGAACTGGTCGCGGCCGACCGGCCGCCGCTTGTCGGCGAAGTACCGCGCCACCTGGGACTGATCGGACGCCAGGATCGACACCGCAAAGGCGGTCCGGGTGGCCAGCACCTCGTGCATGAGTGCTTCCCTCCCCACGCAGACCAGGACCAGCGGTGGGTCGAGCGAGACCGAGGCGAACGAGTTGGCGGTCATGCCGTGGGGAAGGTCCCCGCCGACCGTCAGGACGGTGACCCCGGTGGCGAAGGCGCCGAGCACCCGCCGCAGTGACGCCTTCTCCTCGACGGACTCGCGAACCAGCTGAAGCCTTTCCACATTCGCCTCCGGCTAGGAGTAGGGCTGGAGGGCCTTGACCAGCGCGTCCGGCACGCGGGCCGGAGTCGTCCGGGTGTTCGGCCCCCGCATGCAGGCGACCCGCTGGCTGCCGCGAGCGACGAGGGTCTCCCCGTGCTCGTCCAGCCGGATGTAGTCGAAGCCGAACTGCACCTGGGTCTGGGCCAGCTCGGTCAGGCGCATCCGGATCGACAGCTCGTCGAACGCGGTGAGCTCGGCGAAGAACTCGCAGTCGACCTTGAGGGTGAACAGCTTCAGGTCCTGCTGGAGGTCCTCGAGGACCGAAGGCGCCCGGTCCTTGAGGAACATCTCCCGGCAACGCCCCTGCCACCGCAGGTAGTTGACGTAGTAGACGTTGCCCACCATGTTGGTTTCCTCGAACCCCACGACATGGCGGTACTCGAAGTACTTCATGCGCGTCCTCCACTGAGAATGGCCACGGCGAGCTTCCCGCTCGCCCCGGACACGGTGGTGACGAAGGTGGCCACCCGCTGGTCGTCCCGTTCGAGCACGACCCAACCGGCCGGTCCGGCCGTTGCCACCCGCCACTCCCCGTCACCGGATCGACAGTCCAGCGCGGCCCGTACGCGCGCCGCCGCCGCGTCGAGCGGTTCGCCGGCGGCCTCGGCCACCATCCGTGCCGCCGTCGCGTGCGGGCCGAGCTGATCGGCGCCCTGGCCGGCTACCGGCTCGACGGCGCAGCCGACCGGATCGACGGCCGCGACGCACAGGGCGAGCCCGGCGGCCGAGCTGGTCGACACGTTCCTCCCGCTGACCGAGGGGCGGCCGTCCCTGGTGTGGCGGACCTTCGCCGGTGCGCCCAGCGCCCGCCCGACCGCGACCGTGGCGGTCGACCGGTCCAGGCCGGCCGGCGCCGGTTCGACCGCGACCGCGATCGCCGATCCCAGCACGTCGTCCAGCGCGCGTTCCAGGTAGGAGCCGAGCAGGACCGGATGCCAGGGCCCGGAGCCGTCCAGCTTGCGCACGGCGCGCAGCCGCAGCCCCTCCCATCGCTCGACGACGGTGCCGGACGCGTCCCGCAGCGCGATGTCATAGACATAGGTGTCGCCGTCCCGCGACCGTTCGGTGGCGCGGAACCGCAGCGTGTCGGCGTCGAACATGGCCGCACCGGCCGGCACGATCCGTTCGATTCCCTGCGGCAGCAGCGTCGCGTCGGGTACGCACACCTGGTTGCCGTGCATCATCGCGTCCCGTACGCCCGGGTCGCCGAGCAGCAGCGTGGCCGGCAGGTACGCGGCGAACCAGTCGGTCGAGGCGTCGGCCGCCACGGTGGCGTCGACATCGCGGGCGGCGACGCGGTGGTACGCCCGCAGACGCTGGAAGCGGCGGCCCTGGAACAGCACCGGCCCGTAGAGATCGGTCGCCGGGTCGAGCGGCACGTCGGGCAGGCCGGGTGCGGTCTGCTCCGGCGCTCCGGCCGCCGGGACCGCGGGGGCGAAGCTCAGCCGCGCCCGGAAGTGGTCGGCGTCGAAGCCGGTCTCCTCGCCGCGCAGCGCGACCTCGACCGTGTCCGGGCCGGTGACCACGGCCGCGACCCGGATCCGGGTGGCACCGTGCAGCGGCACCACGATCGGCCGGAGGAACTCCGCGTCCTCGACGACGGGCGCTCCGGTGGCGCCGGTGACGGCCGCCGCCACCTGCGCCATGGCCTCCATGCCGAAGACCGCCGGGAACAGCTGGTTGCCGTCGAGCACGTGGTCGGCCAGGTACAGGTCGGTGCCCGCGCTCAGCTCGACCTCGCAGACGAGTTCCACCCCGTGGTATCGCAGCAGCGGACGGTCCACGAAGCGCAGCAACGGCAGGGCCGGCTCGGCGTACCGCACCGTGTCGATGCCATGCGTCCGTCCGCTGATCACCACCGTCTCCGGGGCGTCCGGGTCGGCCAGCAGGCGACGCAGCACGGCGACACCCTGGTCCGGCGAGATCGCGCTGACCCCGTCGCGGTCGAGCGATCCGACCACGTCCAGCCGTTCTCCCATGCCGACGCCCGACCACACCGACCATTCGAGGCACATCGTGCGGCAGTGCGGGTTCCGTCGACCGAACTCGGCGGTGGCGTGGGCCAGCCACTCGTTCGCGGTGGCGTAGTGGGCCTCGCCGGGCAACCCGGCCCGACCGATGATGCTGCCCAGGGTCACCAGCAGCCGTACCTGGCGCGGATCGACCGCGGCCAGCACCGTCTCCAGGCCGCCGACCTTCGGCGCCAGGGTACGGGCGATCATTTCGGTGTCCACCGAGGTCAGCGCGGCCGGATCGTTTCGGCCGGCGCCGTGCAGGACGGCGGTGACCGGGCCGAGCGCCCCGGTGAGCCGGGCCACCGCCTGCCGGACCGACGTCGCGTCGGTGACGTCGGCCCGGGCGTACTCGACGGTGATGCCGGCCTGCGCCATCCGGGCCAGGTTGGCCGACAGCTCGGTGTCCCGCTCCGGGTCGGACCGGCCGAGGAGAGCCAGGCGGGCTCCGGTGTCCTGAGCCATGACCAGGGCGCACTCGGCCGTGATGCCCTTGCCGCCGCCGGTGACCAGCAGCACGTCCCCGGCGGTGAGGGCGTCGACACTGCGAGCCGGGGCGAACGGCAGCACCCGCAGCACCGGTGTCCGCCGGGTGCCGTCCGCGTCGTAGTGCACCTCGGAGAACGACTCGGTCGCGGCGGCCTCGGCCGTCACCCGGGCCACCGCCTGGTGGTCGTCGGCCAGGTGGACCACGGTCACCCGGGTCCCGGGCGACTCCAGATGAAGCGTCTTGGCCAGGCCGGCCGCGCCCCGGCCGTGCTGGACCAGAACGAACCGCCGGTCACCGGCGAGGGCCGCCCTGGCGCCGCGCAGGGCCAGCTCCAGGTCGGATTCGGCGCAGTCCGGCGGCAGGCAGGTGAGCACACCCGCGCCCACCCCGGCGCGGGCCAGAGCGGCCCGCAGATCCGCGGCGAACGGGTGATCGGACGGTGCGAAGACCTGCCACTCGCCGTCGTCGCCCCGGGCCGGCGCCTGCGGCGGCGGCGCGACGTCCAGGTCGACCGACCAGGGCCGGACCCAGGGCGCTGATCCGGTCGGCACCGAGGCGGCCGGCCGGTCCGGCTCGGCGTCGAGGGGCAGGGCGTCGAACGCCTCGGCGAGTTCCCGGATGGTCGAGGTGGCGAAGTTGCGCGGCACCTGCCCGGCCGGGATCCCGAGTTCGGCGGCGACCTGGTTGACGATCTGACCGACGGTGATCGAGCTGAGGTGCAGGTCGTCGAGGAGCAGGCTGTCCTGGCGGACCAGGTCCAGCGGCAGTTCGGCCCGGACGGCGGACAGCTGCCGCAGCAGTTCCAGGCTCGACGTCGCACCACCGCCGGTGACGGCCGCCGGGACGGTATCGGTCAGCGGCGCCGGCGCGGCCGGTCGCACCGGGGCCGCGATACTGATCGACGGGGCCGTCTCGCAGGGGTTGCTGAAGAACGTCTGACGGGCCCCGACCTCCAGCGGCTTGAGCAGCCGGCCGTGGAACAGGGTGGAGTCGACCTCGGTCGCCCCGACCACGAACGCCGCTCCGACCGCGCACAGCACGCCGCCCAGCGACTCGTCATCGGTGTCCAGGGCCACCGCCCGCAGGTCGGCGGCGGTGGCCAGACCGGACAGCACCCGGCCGGGACCGACCTCGATGAACAGGTCGACCTCCTTGGCGGCGAGCGCGAGCGCCGGCTGGAACAGCACCGGATCGGTGATCTGGTCGCGCAGCAGGCGGGTGAGGTCCGCGTCGGCCGGCAGCGGTTCGCCGGTCACGGTGGACATCACGCGACCGGTCAACGGCGCCCAGTCCTGGCCGTCGATCGACTTCCCGAACACCTCGGCCGCGCCGGCGACCAGTGGCGAGTGGAACGCGTGCGACACCGGCAGCCGGCCGGCGCCGTAACCGGCGTCGCGGGCCCGGGCACAGGCCGCCTCGACCGCTTCGACCCGGCCGGCCACCACGACCTGCTGCGGGCCGTTGTAGGCGGCGACGACCACGTCGAGGCCATCGGTGATCTGGTCGACGGCGCCGGGTGGAACGCTGATCCCGGCCATCGCGCCGGTCGCGCCGTGCTCGCTCATGGCCCGGCCGCGTTGGCCGGCCAGGCGCAGCAACGCGTCCTCGTCCAGCGCGCCGGCCCAGTGCAGGGCCGACAGCTCGCCGAGGCTGTGGCCGACGGCCACCGTCGCCTCCAGCCCAAGCGAGGACAGGACCCGCAGCCCGGCGAGCGAACCGGTGACGATCCGCGGCTGGGCGACCTCGGTCGCCACGGTGTCGCCGCCGGTGGGCAGCGCGGCGGCCGTGTACACCTCGGCAGCCTCGGCGAACCGGCGCCGGATCGCGCCGCCGCTCGTACCGTGGCCGGATCCCTGGCCCGGGAACAGGTAGCCGATCTGGCCGCGCTTGGCGAAGTGTCCGAGCAGGGTCCGCCCGTCCGGGCTGAAGCTGGTCGTCTCGCCCGCCTCGACCTTCTCCAACAGGCTGCGCAGCCGGGCGACCGCGTCGGTGGGCGAACTGGCCACCACGGCCGCGCGGTACGGCAGCTCGCGGAGCTGCCGATGCAGCGTCGCGGCGAGGTCGCCCAGCTGGGCGTACGAGATCACCGGTACGAAGTCGACCAGCTGGCGCAGTCGGTCAGCCAGCTCGCTGGCCGACGCCGCGTCGACCAGCAGCAGTTCCCGATCCTGGATGGCCGCGGCCATCGCCCGGGTACGGACGTCGAACCCGTTGCGCCGCTTGGTGTTCTCGAGCACGACGTGGGTGTTGATCCCCCCGAAGCCCATGCCCGTCACCCCGGCCCGGTACGGACCGGCAGCCGACCACGGTTCGGCCCGGCGCAGCACGCGCAACGTCGCGTCCGGAGCGGTCAGCAGGTCGTGCGGGTCGTCACAGCCCAGCGCCGGCGGCAGCACCTGGTGGTGGACGGCCATCGCCGCCTTGATCAGCCCGGCCACGCCGGCCGCCGCCTTGGTGTGGCCGATCATCGCCTTGATCGAGCTGACCACGGCCGGCGTCCCGGTCGCTCCCGCGTCCCGCCGCGCCTCGGACAACGCCCGCAGCTCGGTCGCGTCGCCCACCGCGGTACCGGTGCCGTGGCCCTCGAACAGGCCGACCGTCTCGACCCCGAAGCCGGCCCGCTCGTACGCCCGCTGCATCGCCAGCTGGTAGCCGCTGGTCTCGGGCCGGGTCATACCGCCCTTGCCGTCGGAGGAGATGCCCCAGCCGGCCACCGTCGCGATCACCCGCTGGTTGCCGCGCCGGGCGTCCTCCTCGCGCATCAGGACGACCATGCCGCAGCCCTCACCGGGCCAGAACCCGTTCGCGCCGCGGTCGTAGACCTTCATCTCGGAGCGGGACAGCGCGCCGGTCTTGGCGAAGCCGATGACCTCGAACGGATCGATCGACAGGTCGACCCCGCCGGCCACGGCCACGTCGATCGTGCCGTCGACCAGGGCATTGCACGCGGTCGCCACGGACAGCAGCGACGAGGAACAGGCGCCGTCGACGGTGTAGCCGCCGCCGTTGAGGTCGAAGTAGTTGCAGATCCGGCCGGCGATCGTGTTGGACAGGCCACCGGCCAGGGTGTCCTCGTCCACCTCGGGGAACGGGGCCTTGTAGGTGCCTTCCAGCGTCGACAGGAACGCGCCGAGCCGGTCGTCGTCCCAGCCTTCCCGTTGCAGGGCGGCGGCGACGGTGCGCCGGACGAACGGCCAGCGCAGCCGCATCTGGCTGGCCCGGGAGAATTCACCGGTGAGGCTGTTGCCCACCACCACGGCGGTACGCGGCCGGGGCAGGCCCTCCCCGTTCGGGAATCCGGCGTCGGCCAGGGCCAGCGCCGCGACGTCCAGGGCGAGCCAGTGGGTGAGGTCGGTCGACCGGTAGGTGCTGCCGGCGACGCGGTAGGCGACCCGGTCGAACTCGTAGCCCTCGATGACCGCGGCCGTCCGCGCGTAGAACCGGTCCGGGGTGGCCGGATCGGCCGACCAGTAGTCGTCGAGGTTCATCCGCTCCGCCGGGAGCTGGCGGAACGCGCGCCGCCCGGCGATCGCGTTCTCCCACAGCTCACGCGGATCACTGGCATCGGGGTACCGGCAGGCCATGCCGACAATTGCGATCCGGGTCATCTCGACTCCTCGCCGATCGTTGCGTAGTGGCTGGACGGCACCAGCGCCGCGGCGATCCGCTGCCGCCAGATCTCGTACGCCGGGACCAGGCCGTCAGCCGGAAGGTCGACGCGAGCCTCGTCGGTGACCGCCTGGGCCGCCGCCACCGATCGGCCGCAGAAGATCTGCGTGGCCATCTCGTTGTGCGGGACGACCAGGTTCGCCCGGGCCCGGGCGGCGGCGCCGAACGCGGCGCCCTGCGCCAGCTGCGGCAGGTAGTCCTGAGCGTGCGCACACAGCGCGGTCAGCTCGGCCTCGGTGGCGCCGCCGGCGTAGGTGGCGGCCAGCCCGACCCCGCTGTAGAGGTCGGCCCGCCGGCGGCGCGAGTAGCGCTCGACCAGGCTGGCCACCACGTCGACGTCGGTGCCGCCGATGAACCACAGGGCGCGACCGATGCCCTGGTCGGTGGCGCGCGACGCGTAGTAGCGCGCGGTCGGGTCACGCCACGGGATCGAGGGGTCCTCGTACCGGTCGTAGACGTAGCGCTCGGTCCGGAAGTACGCCTGGTGGAAGCCGTACCCGTCGAGCACCAGCCAGCGCAGCAGCGGGTCGGGCGCGTGCAGCGTCGACCACCGGATCCGGGGCAGGCGGGCCATCGCCCAGCCGACGCCGACGTACGCCATGTAGAGGTGGTCGGCGGCGGCGCCGGCGAGGAACCGCTCCACGTTGTGCCCGCCGCCCGGACGCAGGCCGTCGCGGACCGCGAAGGCCATGGCCGCGCCCTCGTAGGCGAAGCCACGGAACCGGGTCGGCACCTCCTCCAGAGGTGCCACGGCGGCGTCCGGAGCCGGCGCCTGCGCGGCGAACCCGTAGCCGTCGAGGAACGTGCCGCCGACGCGCTCCAGCAGTTCGCGGGCTTCCGGGCTCTTGTCGTGGAAGCCGCGAACCTCGAGACGCGTAGCCGATCGGGGGGGTGTCATCATCTTGCGCCGAAGGACGCGAAGCGCATTCATGGTGGGCTACTCCTGTGCCGTTGACCTGGCCGGACGAGGCCGGTGGACGAGTAGGGCGATCAGAGCGACGACGAACACCGCCGCGACGACGGTGAGCGCGACGCTGAGCGGGTCGTCGCTGAAGTGGTTGTGGCCGGTGACCGGAGCCGGCGCGGCGAGAGACCCGGACGGCGACACCTGGAAACGGCTCGCGCCGGAGAAGGTCCGCCCGTCAGCCAGCACCACGTGGTAGGCGAGCACGTACGCGCCGTCGTCCGCGATGGTGACCGGCTGGGTGATGTCCGTGCCGGCGACCGCGGCAGCGCCCGAGGGCACGAGTTTCCCGCGACCGTCGGAGACCCCGATGTGGATCTGCTGCGGCCGTACGGCCGTGTCGAAGGTGAGCGACACCTGGCGGGGCGCGTCGCGCAGGACCGCCCCGTCGGACGGGAACACCGGCCCGAGGTGGGCTCCGGGGCCGCTCTGGGCGGCCAGCAGCGCGCCGATCGCGACGACCACGGCCGCCGCGGCGCCCGCGGCGATTCGCCCCCACCACGTGGATCGCGTCATGGGCTCAGCCCGCCTCGCGGGCGCACCGGCAGGAGACCGCACGCCGCTCGGCGTCGTTCGGACGCAGGTGGTGGTACACGGCGATGACCATCGGGATGAAGACCACCGTGTTGTAGAACAGGTGCAGCTCGACCCGGGGGTAGAACTGCTGCAGGACGCTGGTCGGCACCGTGCCGCCGAAGAGGAAGTGGTGCGTCTGCGCCTGGATGAGCAGCAGCAGATGCTCGATGTGGTGCCAGAACTGGATCACCAGGGCCACGGTCCACCACGTCCGGGCGCGGCCGGCGAACCCGTCGCGCAGTGCGAACAGGCCGATCAGCATCACGACGGCGTACCCGTAATGCAATGTCTCGGACGTCACCAGCCAGGGGTAGTACTGGCCGAGGATCCCCCGCGCCTGCGGGCGGGCCCAGTGCAGGCCCCAGATCTGCACGGCCTGCGTCAGGTGCTCGGCCCAGTGGCCGAGCACGACGACCATGAAGATGTTGAGGCAGAGGCGGTGTCCGGCCCCGTTGGCCCAGCTCACCGGCCGCCGGTCGCTGATCGCGAGCGTCGTCACAAGACCCTCCTGGTCCTTAGGAAACGCTGACGTCGAAGTGGGAGCGGATCCGTTGGCGCCACAGCTCGTAGGCCGGCTCGGATCCCGGAGAGTGCACGGCGGTGGCGTCGGCCAGCGCGACCGCCTTGTCGACGGTGAGGTCGGTCAGCACCCGGCACGCGGTCGTGGTGCAGTCCGGCACCAGGCCGCTGTAGTCGCGCGCCTTGACGGCGAACACCGAGCCGAGGGCCAGCTGCGACCATGCGTCGCCGGCCGCCCGGCGCAGCGCGTACAGGCCGTCCGGGTCGCTCCCGCCGGCGAACGTCGCGGCCAGCCCGACGCCGCTCCACAGATCCGGCTGGCGGTGGCTGGCGAACCGGCGCACCGCGGCCGCGACGTCGGGCGTGTGACCACCGCCGATGAACCACAGCGCGCGACCGATGCCCTGGTCGACGGCGCGGAGGAAGTAGTCCGGCCATCCTTCCCAGCCGTACGGAGCCGGCACCTTCTGCTCGTCGACCCACCGCGGGGTGTCGAAGTAGGCCCGGTCGAAGCCGAATCCGTCGACCGCGAGCCAGCTCATCGTCGGGTGGTACGGGTCATCGCCGAGATCGGGGACGGCTTTCCTCCACAGCGGACGGGGCAGCCGGGCCATCGCGAAACCCATGCCGATGTACGCCAGGAAGATGTGCCGGCGGCCCGGCCCGATCAGGAGATCCCGGGTCCGGTGACCGCCGCCCATCGCGTCGAGGACGGTGAACGCCATGGTGACGCCCTCGAGCGCGAATCCGCGCATCTCGGCGTCGACCAGCTCCAGCCGGCGCTCGACCTCCCACTGGTCGCGGGCGTCGATCCCCCACTCGAACCCGCAGACCACCGCCTGCGGTATGGCCTCCAAGTGTTGCGTAGCCGCCGACGGCGTGACCGGGAAGCCCCGCTTGGCGAAGGTCACGTCGGCGAGTCGCGGGCTCAGCGCGAGCCGACGCATCGATCCGAAGACTGTGGGCATCTCTCCACCTTCCGCAGGGACGCACCGAAATTCCCCTGCGCAGCGTGGCACCCGGTAACACGACGGGGCTTGCTCCCGCTTGCTGTCGGCCCATGAGCTTTTCACCTCTTGGTCATGACCCGATCCCTGGAACGACGGGTCCTGATCGAAGCAAGCTCAAACAACGTCACAACCTTCGATACGTCAGACTCTGGAGCTACACCGATGACTTGGAGCCACGCCAATGAACGGGGAGCCCGGAAAGTTAGTCGTCCAGCTGCTCGGCCCGCTGTCGGCCAAGCTCAACCACCAGCCGGTCGTGCCGACCGCGCCCAAACAGCGGCAGATCCTCGCGCTGCTCGCGCTGCACGCCGGCCGGACGGTCACGACACCGATGCTCGTCGAGGAGCTCTGGGGGGAGCGTCCACCCCGCAGCTTCGCCACGACCATCCAGACCTACATCCTCCAGCTGCGGGCCAAGCTGGCCGCGGCGGCCCGGGACAACGCCTGGGTGCGGCGCCTGCTGCGCACCACGCCCTCCGGATATCAGATCGACGCGCGGCTGTGCCAGACCGATGTGGCGGAATTCGACCGCCTCGTCCGGGCCGGCCGCCAGGCCGCCGGGCTGGGTGACCCGGCCGCCACCGCGGACCTGCTGGGGCACGCGTTGGCCCACTGGCGCGGGTCGGCCCTGGTCGACGTACCGACCGGACGGGTTCTCGGGGCCGAGGTGGCCGCGCTGGAGGAGACCCGGCTCGGCGTGCTGGAACGTCGCATCGAAGCCGATCTCAGCCTGCACCGGCACGCGGACCTGCTGGGCGAGCTGACCATGCTGGTGGCCCGCCACCCGTTGAACGAGAACTTCTGCGCGCTGCTGATGACCGCCTTCACCCGGTCCGGCCGCACCGGGTGCGCGCTGAAGGCGTTCCGGCGGATGAGGGCCGTGCTCCGCGACGAGTTGGGCATCGAGCCGGGACCCCGACTGCAGCGGCTCCAGCAGGCGATCCTCGCCGGGCGGATGGAGCTCGAATCGGCCTGGTTCCCGTTGGCCAGCTGACGCCGGCCGCCGGCCTGACCGCCGCGTTCGTCGGCGGTCAGGCCGGCAGCACCCGGAGCGGCAGGCCGCCCCGGATCCGCAGGGACAGCATGGCCTCCGGAACCGGATCGGCTGAGCCGGCGTACTCGAACCGGAAGCGGCGCGCGACCATGGCCGTGATGAGGGTCGCCTCCAGCAGGCCGAGATGGCTTCCGACGCAGACCCGGGGACCCGCTCCGAACGGGACGTAGGCGTACCGGTGGGCGACCGGCGGCGCGCCGGCGGCGAACCGCTCCGGCCGGAACTCGTCCGGATCGGTCCAGAAGCCGGCATGCCGGTGCAGCGTGTACGGGCTGATCATCACCTCGGCGCCGGTCGGGACCGGGTACCCGCCGATCTCGTCGGCCGCCACCGCCCGCCGGGGCAACGCCCAGACCGGGGGGTAGAGCCGCATCGTCTCCTGGATGACCATGCCGGTGTACGGGAGGTTGGCCAGGTCGGCGTGCCCGGGCACGCGGTCGCCGAGGACCTCGACCGCCTCGGCGTGCAGCCGCTCGGCCGCTTCCGGGTGGCGGCTGAGCAGGTACCAGGCCCAGGACAGGGTGCTGGCCGTGGTCTCGTGCCCGGCCAGCAGCATCGTCACGACCTGGTCGCGCAGCTCCGTCGGCTGGCCGCCGGCCTGGAGCAGCCTGGAGATCAGGTCGGAACCGGTGCCGTTCGCCCGGCTGCGGACGAGGGCCCGCACGGCGTTGTCGATGCGCCGGCGGGCGGCTCGGAAACGCAGGTGGCGGGGCAACGGCAGCCACAGCGGCAGCGCTCCCAGCGTCACCATCTCGAACATGGCCTGTTGCTGCGCGTCCTCGAACGCCGGGCCGAGGAAGCGCAGCGGGCTCAGATCCTCGTCGAACAAGGTCCGGCCGAGGACGTCCATGGTGAGCGCGGTCATCTCCTCGGCGAGGTCGACGACGTCGCCGGTGCGGTCGGCCAGCCGCCGGGTCAACTGGGTGCCGGCCCCGGTCACCACACCGGCGAACCCGGCGATGCGCTCGCGCCGGAACGCCGGTGAGATGATCCGGCGCTGCCGGCGCCACGTGTCGCCCTCGCTGGTCAGCAGGCCGTCGCCGAGGAACCGGTGCCGGGCCTCGGCCAGGCCGAGCCCTTTGTGGTAATTGGCCGAGTTGTCGGAGAGCACGTGCTTGGCGTGGTCCGGGTGGTTGAAGAAGTAGATGGTCTTGGGTCCCATGGCGAACCGCACCACGTCGCCGTACTCGTCGGCGGCGTCGGAGAGGAGGCTCAGCCGATCCCCCCAGAGCTTGCGCAGCAACCCGGGTACCGCCCACGGCGGAGGCCCCGGGTAGGACGGCCGGGCCGCGCCCGGCGGCACCTCGCGTACACGGTCGTCGATCGTCATGTCAGCCCCGGCCCCCGGTACCGGCAGCCACGGCGTAGGTGACCGGGATGATGGCGTAGTCGTCCAGCGCCGCCACCAGCGACGCCGGTACGCGGGTTGGAGCGATGGCTCCGTCGGCCTCGCGCAGGCAGGCCACCCACTGCCGGCCCTGGGCGACCAGCTGCTCCACCCCGTCGCGCAGCCGCACGAAGTCGAAGGCGAGGCTGAAGTGGGTCGGGGCCATCTCCTCCAGCCGCATGCGGACGGACACCTCGTCGAACGCGGCGACCTCCGCGAGGCACTCGTACTCGGAGCTGACCATGGACAGCGTCAGGTTGCCGTACGACGCGTCCAGCAGATCGGGAGCGTGTTGGAGCAGGAACATCTCACGGCACCGGTCCTGCCAGCGCCCGTAGTTGACGTGGTAGATGTCGCCGACCAGGTTGGTTTCCTCAAAACCGACGACGTGCCGGTATTCGTAGTACCGCTTGCTCGCGAGTCGCCTGACGTCTGACATGTCACCACGATGCGACAGTCAGTCACCGCAGTCCTCTCGGACCTTGCTTCATGGCAACCAGCCCGAGTCGTAGGCCCGCTTGACCGCGTCGACCCGGTTGCGGGCGTGCAGCTTCGTCACGATCGTCGTGAGGTAGTTGCGCACCGTACCGACCGACAGGTACAGGGTGGAGGCGATCTCCACCGGGGTCGCCCCGGCCGCCGTGAGCCGAAGCACCTCGTGCTCCCGCGCGGACAGCGGGTTCAGGCCGCAGTCCCACGCCGACTGGGCCAGCTGGGGATCGATCACCTTGCGACCGATGGCGACGCTGCGGATGGCCGTCGCCAGCTCCTCAGGCGGCGAATCCTTGAGCATGAAGCCGGAGACCCGGGCGGACAGCGCCCGGCTGACCATCCCGGAGCGGCCCAGGCTCGTGAGGATGAGGGAACGGCAGCAGGGCAGCTCGTTCTTGAGCTGGGCCGCCGCCGACAGACCGTCCAAACCGGGCAGGTCGACGTCGATGACCGCGACATCGGGGCGGCAGGTCAGTGCCGTGGGCACGATGTCCGCGCCGTTCTCGACCGCCGCCACCACCTTGAGGTCGGGCTCCAGTTCGATGAGGGCGATCAGGGCCCCGCGCACCATGGCGACATCCTCGGCGAGCAGGATTCGCAGCACTCGCAGGTCCTCCTCAACGGCTCCGGGTCCACGCAAAGGTCGAGTGCTGCCGAGCGACCATGCGCGTCAACCCGTGTGGAGGCCTCCGCGAGAACGCGAAACAGCCCGTCGCCACACGACATTACGTTGAGCGTGCCACCCACGGCCTCCAGCCGCACGGCGAGGTTCTCCAGACCGCGACCGTCACGGTGAGCGGGCATCAGCGACGCCACCCCGTCGTTGGTGACGGACAGACCCACGCGCTCGTCCGACTGCTCGGCTGCGATCCAGCAGTTGCGCGCGCGGCTGTGCCGGGTGACGTTCGTGACGAGTTCCCGGAGCACCATGGCCAGAACAGTGTCGACATTGTGCGGAAGGATGCCGCAGTTCATCTCGACCCGCGCGTCGACGTCCGCGCTGGCCAGCAGCGAGGCGGCCGCCGCCACCTCCTGGGCCAGCGAGATGTTGCGGTACCCGTCGGCGACCTGCCGCATCTCCGCGGCCGCCTGCCGGGCGATGTCGACGACGTCCCGCAGCTCGTCGCTGGCCTTCGCCGGGTCGGTCGGCATGATCCGCCGGGTCAGCTCGGCCCGTAGCGTGATCGCCGCCAGGCTGTGGCCGAGCAGATCGTGCAGATCCCGGGCGAACCGCATCCGTTCCCGAACGACGGCGAGCTGCACCACCTCGGCCTGCACGACCCGGACATGCCGGATCACGGCGCTCAGGCCGCGCACGCAGAACATGGTCAGTCCGATCGCCACGCTGCCCACGGCGACGTAGGCCGCGTCACTGACGCCCACCCCCACGGCCATGACGGCCGCGAACAGGCTCGCGATGACCGCGGTGAACAGCGCCCAGGCCGCCCGACCGGGCACCAGGACCAGCACCGAAGCGGCGAGGAAACCGCCCATCCCCGGCCAGGTCGCGTCCACGAGGAACAGCGGAAGGTACGTGGCCAGGGCCTGGACGACGATGGCACCCGGGCGCTGCCATCGTGGGCTTCGGGCGGCCTGGCGGAACTGCCACGCTTCCAGCCCGGCCAGGACGGTCATCGCCTCCAGGCTGGCGGACAGCCGCGACGGCGGCATCCGTGCCGCCAGGATCGCCGTGACCTGGACCGCGAGCAGGACTACCAGGATCAGCGGCTGCAGGCGTCCGCCGTTGGGCCAGTCGTCCCCGGCGCGAGCCGCCTCCGTTGGCGGCGTTGATCTAAACAACCCCATGGTGCCGTGAAGTCATCGGAGCTCCTGCCGCCCGGGCCCATAGATGATCTCCGCCGAGCAGGCCGAGATGTTAGCAATTTTGAACGGTTCGCCTCAATACCCGGCCGATCGGAGGCACCGCTACCAGGCAATACCGGTCGCGGTCACCCGCGGCGCCCCGGCAATTGCGTCATCGACCACCCGGACCCCGTGGTCGTCCGCTCCGCACCCGACGACCGGCCCAGCGGGCCGTCGAGCGCCAGTGTCACCGGGCCGTGACCGAGCGTCGTGCCCGGCGAAACGGCGACGGCCGCCGTCACCGGGACCCGGCGACCCACGCCGTCTCCTGGAGCACCACCGGGTACGGGCCCGCCCACCCTGCCCGGACGCGTCAGTGGCCACCTCGCCGCCGCGCCCGGCCGCCGGACGAGGTCAGCTCGAGGAGGCTCTTGGCGAGGCCGATCGCCTCGACGCCGTCGTCGTACGCGGAGTAGGTGTGGAACACCCGGCCCCCGTCCTGGACGAAGCAGCTCAGCCCAGCCACCTCGACCGGAGCGTTGCCGGCGACCAGGTCGGTCGCCGACCCTGCGGTCAGGATCGCCTCCTTGGACTCGAAGTTGTACATCACCGGCGTGACCCGCTCGTCCAGGGTGACGTGGAAGTCGTAGTTGAAGTCGCTACCGAATGAGGAGTACCAGGGGAAGTCCTCCGGCCTCCACTGCCGGCCGGCCTTGAGCTGGGCCAGCGGCGCCCGGGACACCGCGGCGAACGCGGTGTCCCGGGCGTGCAGCGCGGCAAGGAGCCCCGGGGAGAACTCGTCCGCGAACGCCGAACAACTCGGGCAGGCGGCATCCCAGGCCGGATCGAACATCAGATGGAAGACGAGCAGTTGGCCACAACCGCCGAACAGGTCCGCCAGGCTGGCGGGACCGTACGCGCCGTCGAAGACGTAGTCCTTGTCGATCTGCACCATCGGCAGGCTGCGGCGCAGGGCGACCAGCGCGGCGTAGTCCTCGTAGAGCTGTTCCTCCCTGACGAGGAGTTCCTTCCGGGCGGTCAGCCAGTGATCGCGTGACACGACCTCCCGCAACGCGTTCTGACTTCTGCTCGGCCGCATCGCCCTGTCTCCTCACCTAGTGCGTTGTCCATGAACGTTTGCCGGGTAGGAGACACGCCGGGCGGCGTGCGTCCGGATGAGGTGGTGAGGAGCATATACCGATCCATCCATCTTGGACATTGCGTTCGGTTCGAGGTCGGGAACCGCGTACAGGACGGGCAGGTCGGTCATGCGTCGGGGCCGCAGGGCGATGTCGGCCTCATCGGTCGAGCGGTCCGCCACGCTGATCGGTTCGACATCGCTGACCAGCAGCGAGCGCCGGGTCCAGGGCTCCGGGTCGGTGCTGTCCGCGGTGGCGACTGCCCGGATGAACCGCAGCCCGGGAGCGACGCCGCCCAAGCGGTAACGCACGGCCGTCCCGGGCACCGCCGTGACGATCGTCCAGGACACCGGCTGGCGCTGGATGATGGGTGTCTCGAACGCACCGATGTACACCCGGGCCGTGGCGTACTCGGGAGGCAGGGTGACGGAACCGGTGACGGTGCCGGCCTCGGGCAGCGGCCGGCTCGCCGGCGCCGGAGCAACGCGCATCCCCTCCGACCACATGCGCCGGAACCGGCTGGGCGAGAGACCCACGCTGTCGGTGAAGTGGTTGGTGAACGAGCCCAGGCTGTTGTAGCCGACCGCCAGGGAAATGTCGGTGACGCTCAGCTCGGTCGTCGCGAGCAGGCGCTTGGCCTGGTAGATGCGGACAGCCGAGAGGTAACGCCCGGGCGATACCCAGGTGGCCTCGCGGAACACCCGGGAGAAGTGGAACCGGCTCAGGAAGGCGCTCTTCGCGATCTCATCGAGCGACAACGGCTCGTGGTAGTCCTCCCAGATGCGGCCGATGGCACGTTCGATAGCACGTTTCATCTGAACCCCCATAGACGAGAGCGAATAGATGAAACGTGCACCGGTGGACTCGAGGGACGGACCCAGCAGCGGTCGAGTCTCACTGGAGGTCGCCCCGTACGCCGCATCCCGCGAGAAGCGGGGCCCGCTCCGGGCGCCTACCCTCACATCTGGCGCGCGGCACACCCTGCGGCAGCTCTATTGACTGATGGCCTCTTCGGATCCGGCGACGAGGTCATCGAACAGGAACCCTGCACATGGTGGGCGAAATACCCGCCGGTGCGGGCCTCCGGGCGAGGCTCGTCCTCCCGACCCGGAGCCCCACCGGGTCAGGCGGGCCGGTCAGCGGCTGCTGGCGCTGCGACATTTCTGCGGCATTCCCTTCGCGGCACCGCCCGTCAGCGGCGCATCGTTCGCTCGCGGTCGCCTTCCGGGTGCGGGCAAAGCCCGTCAAGCCGGTGATCATCGCTCGAAGGTGGACCATCGGGCACATCCCACCCCAGAGCCCGATCGCTGCACGGAGCAGTGTCCAGAGGTGTGCCGGCTGTCGCAGAGGGTAACGAGGCAACCACTGGTATCCAGGCTCTCGAAAGGTCAGGACATGACCCTCGCTGCCGACGCGATCCAACTGCCGTCCGGCCAGACGATGCCGGTGCTCGGACAGGGGACCTGGTACCTGGGCGAGCGCCCCGAGAGGCGGCGGGACGAGATGGCCGCCCTACGCATCGGGCTCGACCTGGGCATGGCCCTGATCGACACTGCGGAAATGTACGGTGACGGCGCCTCCGAGGAACTCGTCGGCGAGGCGATCCGCGGACGACGAGCTGACGTCTTTCTGGTCGACAAGGTGCTGCCGTCCAATGCCAGTCGACGGGGAGCCGTGCAGGCCTGCCGACGCAGCCTGCAACGACTCGGCGTCGACCACATCGACCTCTACCTGCTGCACTGGCGGGGCACATATCCACTCGCGGAGACGATCGAGGCGTTCGCCGAACTCGTCGAGGCCGGTGACATCGGGCAGTGGGGCGTGAGCAACTTCGGTCTTTCTGACATGACGGACCTGTTCGACGCGGGCGGGAAGTCCTGCGCGACCAATCAGATCCTGTACAACCTCACCCGCCGGGGTCCCGAGTTCGACCTGCTGCCATGGCTCCGCGAGCACCAGATCCCGGTGATGGCGTACTCCCCGATCGAGCAGGGCCGCCTGCTCGGCCACCCCCAGGTCGCGGAGATCGCCGCCCGGCACGAGGCCACACCCGCTCAGGTCGCATTGGGCTGGCTGCTGCGACAGGAGAGGATTGCCGCCATCCCGCGGTCATCGAACCCCGAACACACCCGGGAGAACGCAGAAGCACGCGAGCTGTATCTGAGCGAGGAGGACGTGGCGGCACTCGAAACGGCGTTCCCGCCGCCGGCCGGGCCGCAGCCGCTGGAAATGTTGTAGCGGGACCTGGCGGTCCCCCGCCGCCTGCCAAGAGTGATCCGCTCTCGCCCGCCCCCTCAGTCGGATGGTGGCGGAGTGCGGTGCCGGATCCGGCGGGTCAGCCGAAAGTGGTACAGGCCGGCGCTGGTAACGGCGAAGAAGACGGGCGGGAGGAGGAAGATGACGAGGCCGACGAGCGGCGTCACCAGGTAGCCAGCCAGCCCAGCCAGGACGTACAAGACGATTCCGACGACGGCCCGGAGCCGCTCGACACGGAAGAACTCGTTCTTGGCCTCTCCCTTCAGCAGGTCGGGGCGCCGGGCCAGGTAGTGGTAGAACGCCAGCCAGGTCGCGCAAAGCGCCGCGCCGATCAGGGCGTAGAAGGACACGGCCACACGCTGGTCCGCGTTGTCGTGCTCCTGCAGGGCGTGCGATACCACGACGGTGGGAAACGGCAGCAGCGCCGTGCTGAACAGCACCAACAGGTTCATCCAGTGCAGGCCGCGATCAGTCTGCTGGATACGGTTGAACGCCGCCTTGTGGTTGAGCCAGACGACGGCCACGTACGAGTAGGACGCGAGATAGGCGACGTATGCCGGCCACTGGCCGAGCAGCCCGGACAGGAGGTGGCCGGGCGGGACGTCCGGTACCCGGAGGTCCAGGACCAGCAGCGTGATGATGATGGCGAAGATGGCATCGCTGAACGCCACCGCACGGCTGGTGTCCGAGCGGGTGCCGGGGTCGGTGTCTGGCCCACTCATCGAGCGCGCCTACCCGGGGTGGTCCGCGCCAAACACCCTGGCTCACCCGCCGCCTGTCGTGCGACTCAGTATGGCTGGCGCCTTCCATCAGACGCCGCATCCGTTGTCCAGCCCCGAGCCGATCGCGCCGCCAGCGATGTGGTGATCCAGGCGAGCGTCAGGTGGTCGGTAAAACTGACCGGCCGCTGCAAGGTCTGCTCCAGCACGGACGTGTCGATCAGCAGCTTGGACAGGCCCGGCAGAGCGCGTCCGGGTCGGTTGGCCCGGACCATGCCGGCCAACAGCCCTCGGTCATCGGTTGAATCCTCGCTCGAGTCCCGAGGTTGTGAACCATGGGCAGACTCGCCGGCAACAGTCGGATCAGCCACCCGCTGCCGCCACGGCAACGCGGTCGATCATCACCGAAGGCGACGCCAAGCTGGCGCGCTACCGCGCCGCTCCCGAGGCCGGGAGCGGATCCGCTCCATCGACCCCGGACCGATCGCCGACACCTCGTACGGCCCGGTCCGGCCGTGGTCACCGACTGGATCGCGCAGACCCAGTCGGAACGCACCAACTGGAAGCAGACCTTCAGGCGAACGAGGGCAGCAGCCCTGACCGGATGAGCCGCGCTGAGATCACGAACCTGGTGACAACCCTCGGGCACATCGCCACCGTGCTCCGCGACACCGACATCGGCGGCAACTCGGCCTCCGGCTGAATCACCAGCCGGAAACGCAAACGGTGCGCGCTGAAGTGGATCTCAGCGCGCACCTTGGGCTTCTATGTGTCCGAGGGGGGAATTGAACCCCCGTACACAGCATCCATGCACCAGATAGGTGCTCATGCGGCTAGCCTACCGGCGACAACATCGGCCTGCAGTCCGCTCCGGGCATGCGGGGGTGGCAATCTCTGTGCCGGCCCACCATGCCCGCGCCTAAGCTACAGCTCGCTCAGACCGAGTCGTCCGCCCTTCCTGCATCGTCTTTTAGACACGTTCGTGACGGGGCTGCTGGCTGACCTTGAGGTCAAGACGTGTTGGCAGTTGGCCGAGCTGGCCGGGCATGCTCGGCCGGATGCGATGCAGCGACTGTTGTACCGGGCGGTGTGGGACGCCGACGACGTCCGCGACGACCTGCGGCAGTTGATCACCGCGTGGTTCGGCGCCCCGGACGCGGTCTTGGTCGTCGACGACACTGGGGACCTGAAGAAGGGTGTGCACACGGTTGGGGTGCAGCGCCAGTACACCGGCACCGCGGGGCGGATCGAGAACAGCCAGGTCGGGGTCTTCCTCGGCTACGCCGGCTTCGCTGGGCACACGTTGATCGACCGGCGGGTGTACCTGCCGGCCTCGTGGACCGACGACCGGGATCGCTGCCAGGCCGCCGGGGTGCCCGACGAGGTCGAGTTCGCCACCAAGCCGGAGCTGGCCGCGCAGATGATCACCGCGGCTCTCGACGCTGGAGTGCCGGCCGGGTGGGCCGCCGCGGACGAGGCTTACGGCAACAGCGCCGTCTTCCGCGCTGGCCTGCGCCAACACCAGCTGGGCTACGTCTTGGCGGTGTCCCGCAGCCACCTGGTGCCGCTTGACGGCGGCAAGACCCGGGTCCGCGCCGACCGGATCGCCGCTGACCTGCCCGCCTCGGCGTGCCAGCGGCGCAGCGCCGGCGCCGGGTCGAAAGGGCCGCGTCTCTACGACTGAGCCTGGCTCGATGACGTGTGCACCGACGTCGACCCCGACGACGGCGGCCGACACAGCATCTTGATCAGGAAGAACACCACCACCAGTGAGCTGGCTTTCTACCGCTGCTGGGCTCCGAGGCTGTCCACCCTCGCCGAGCTCGTGCGGGTCGCCGGCATCCGCTGGACCGTCGAAGAAGCCTTCCAGGCCGCCAAGAGCCTGGTCGGCCTGGACCAGCACCAAGTCCGCCGCTGGGACTCCTGGCACCGCTTCACCACCCTCGCCCTGGCTGCCCTCGCCGTCCTGACGATCAGCGCCGATGACGCCACCCACGACGAGCCCACCATCACCGGGCTGATCGCGCTGACCGTCAACGAGATCCGCCGGTTGATCAACGCCTGCATCATCCGCCCAATCAGCGACCTCGCACACCGCTTGCAATGGTCAGGCTGGCGCCGACACCATCAAGCCCGAACCCGACGAGCCCACTACACACGCCGCCTCAGCCTCGAACTTCAGCCATGATCCCGAACGGCGGCTGCCGTATTAGTGGCGGGCCTCCCCTGATTCTGGTCGACGGCCGCTCCTGGTACCGCCGGCCCGGCGGATCCGCTCATGTATCGCGCGAGGGTGACGGCGTGATGGCATTTCCGGACACCTGGGGCGGATGCCCGTACCGCTCCCATCGTCATACCTTGTCAGGTCGATGTCCGCCGCAGGGTGCCCGAAGCCGTTGCTTCAGTGCACCCGGGGGTCGTCCGCACTGGCGCGGTGCCGGAGGTTCCACAGGCTGCGACGAATGTAGGTCCGCTGAAGCCAGCGGTCACGACCGTCGTGCCGGGCAGCGAACTCGGACCGGGCGTGCAGACCCTTGCGATTGTTGATCAAAAGGGCGTTACCCGGCTCGAGCCACACCCGGTGCGCGATCTCGCCGCATGCCGTTTGCAATCTCGCCAGCGCTCGGCCGGCGTCCGGCGTCAATTCCCGCACCCCGTTGGCCGACACCGAGATCTCTGGTGCGTGTGCGGGCCCGGCGATCACCGGAATCGGCACGGACAGCACCTCGGTGCCGCTGGCGACGTCGCGTACGTAGCTGCCGGGTGCGTTGAGGCGGAACAGGGGCTGGCGGAGTACGTCCAGCGTGCCGGGGTCGAGGGCCCGCACGACATCGCGCGCGTCGGCGTAGTAGGTGACGGCTTCCCGGTCCGCGTCCTGCCGCAGGCAGTTGAGCACCAGGAAGTCGGGGTTTGCCGTGTCGTACCGGCCCGTGTCGTCGTAGACGATGTCGTTGTGGAAGTTGAGAAAGACCTTCGAGCTCTCGTTCGTCTGGGTTGACGCGCCGGTCTTGACCGGTGCGACGTCGTGTATTAGGCGGCCGTCCTTCTCGGTGCTGAACCCCACCGGCTCACCGAGCAGGTGGCTGAGGCCCAGCAGGACGCACTCGGCGACGAAGGTCCGCTTGTCCCGGCTCGGGGTTCCGTCGGTGGGCGTGTCAGGCAGCTCAGGGTCGCAGGGAAGGTTGCGGACGAGCATGACGCCCGGGGTGTCGACGTGGCGGCCGAAGTCCAGGATCGCCTGCAGCTGCTCGACCGGCAGTCCGGCGAAGGCCGCGTGGAGTTCGGCCAGCGAACGGTCGAGGTCGGTGGAAGGGTTCGGCTGGGCCCGCAGCCGGGCGCCGAGGGTGTCCCGCGTGAGGTCGTCGAGGACGACCTCCTCGAAGGTCTGGGTGAGGGTCGGTGCGATTATCATGTCCATCCATCCTTACGACTGTGGTCGATCGATGACGTCGACGGGTCGAGGCGTCCGGCTCAGGCGTCGAGACATGTGCGGCGACCCGCTGGAAGACTCGGCCGATGCCCCACGCCGCTGCTGAAGGGGCTGATCAGGGCAGCGCGGGCCGAGCCGCCGGGTGGAACCGGCGCGGCGCTGGTCGGTCAATCAGCGCGCTCCTCTCCTCGGTTGTGTCGGCGCCCGCCGGGCGTGGCCGGCTCGGTGGTCCGGGCCACCGACACCTCGTTGACCTGGTCCAGCGGTGTGCGCAGCAGCGTCAGCGACCTGGCCAGGTGTCCGGCGACGGCGAACGGTAGGAGGATCCCCGCGAAGCACAGCGCGGCCACTGTGGTGCCGAACTGGCTGCCCAGCCAGCCGGCCAGCAGCATGCCCAACCAGGTCAGCGACTGGGCGCAGAACGAGGAGGCCGCGCCGACGCGGCCGATGAGCTGGTCGGGTACGAGGCGTGCGGTGTAGGACTCCCACACCGTCACCGTCGGCACCGACGCGAACGTGAACGCCGCGGTGGCCAGTCCGATCTGCCACGGCGCCGGCAGGACCGCGGCGAGCGCGAGGCTCGCGACGTAGACCCAACCGCCTGTCTGGAAGACGTGCAGGGCGCTCATTCGGCGCAGGATCGCCCCGGCCAGGAACGCGCCAAGGATGCCTCCCGCTAGGACGCCGGCATTGGTCACACCGATGAGTTGGGGTGTGGCGCCGCGCGACGCGAGCAGCGCCACCAGGAGCAGCATGAAGCTGTTCCCGACCAGGTTGGTGACGGCGACCCAGCCGGTGGTGTAGCGGAGGAAGTCGTGCCGCAGGATGATGCGGAATCCCTCTGCGATGTCCGCGATCACCCTTCTGCGCTTGGGCGGGTCCTCGGCGTCCCCTGCGGTGGCGGTGCTGCCCTTCGGCTCTCGGTCCGGGCCCAGGGGGTGTCTGATCAGGGCCGCGCCGATGGAGGCGAAGAAGAACGACAGGGCGTCGACCCCGAACGGCAGCCATCTCGCGACTCCGAAGAGCAGGGCCGCCAGCGGTGAGCCGGCGAGTTGCGCGCCCATGGCCAGGCCCTGCTCCTGCGCGGCTCGGGCGGCGAACTGCTCGCGCGGCACGATCCGGCGCAGCGCCGGTAGGACGGCGCCGGAGCGGACGCCGGTGACCAGGCCGGAGAGCAGTGCCATGACGGCGAGGAGGTCGACGTGCACCGGTCCGCTGAGCAGGGACACGGTGACCACGCCCATCATCGCGGCCTGCAGGGCGGGCGCCACCACCAGGATCAGTTTGCGGGAGCGACGGTCGGCGAGTGCGCCGCCCCACAGCAGGGTCAGCAGTCCACCGATCCGGCCCGCCGCGGCGATGATGCCGGCGTTGAGCACCGATCCGGTGCCGAACACGGCGAGCAGCGGAAACGCCACGTTCGACATGTTGCTGCCGAGCAGCGATACGGCGTTGCCGCTCCACCAGCACATGTAGTCCCAGTTGCGCCACAGCGACGGCGGCCGCTCGCGGGTCGCCGCGACCGTCTGCCCGTCGGCCTGCGCTGCCTCGGCCCGGGCGGTGTCCGTCGGGTCGGTGAGGCCCTGTTCCGCGTCGCGGACCGGCATCGGCGGCGATCCCTGCTCAGGCACCGGCCCGGACTCTCTGGTCGCGGCCCGACCTGGCTTCCCAGGCGTGTCGTTGAAGGACTGAGGTGATGGCATCGGCGATCCCGGTCACGTTGGGTTCCAGAAGTGGGGCACGATGATCGCCCGGAACGATCCGGTGATCCAGGCTGCGGACGAGAGAACGCCAGTCGTCGGCGTAGGCAGGCGGCCATGTGCTGGCGGCCGCCTGGTAGAGGATCATGTCGTGGTCGGCTCGGTCGGGGTGGTAGTCGAGCAGCCAGGAGCTTTCCAGCATCGAACGGCGCAGCACCCGTTCGAGGTGCTCGTGACCGAGGTCCAGGTGTTCGGTTCCGATGTTGAGCGTGGCTAGGTCGCGCCGCAGCGCGTGAGACGCGGGCGCCATCGGCGAGGCGTCGCGCAGTTGGGCGAGCGCCCGGGAACTGGTGGCCAGGTCCCGCTCTGCTTCCGTACGCCAGGAGCGCACGGGCACCACGGAGTCGATGACACACACCGGCCCGACCTGCGCGCCGGCGTCGCGGGCTTGGCGGGCCACCTCGTGGGCGAGCACCCCGCCCAGTGACCAGCCGACCAGGTGGTAGGGACCGTGCGGCTGCTCGGTGCGGATGACTTCCAGAAATTTTGCCGCCAGCGCGGTCAGGGAAGTCTCGACGTTGTGGAGCGCATGGTCGGTCGCGTTGTCCTCGAGTCCGATCACGCGGGCGTCGTCGGCGAGGAGCTCGGCGAGGCGGAGGTAGGAGGTGAGGCCTCCCCCGCCGTACGGCAGGCAGAAGACGTTGGCCGCCGCTGTCGAAGCGTTGAGGCCGACCAGCGCCACCCGCAGGGCGCGCTCCGCGGGTCTGCCGGTGGTCGAGGAGTCCGCCCGGGGGTCACACGCTGCTCTCGTGGAGCAGGTGGCGGCCGCCAGGTCGGCGATCGTCGGGTTTTCGAAGAGCGTGCGGGGAGTGATGGTGACGCCGTGCTTCCGAAGCCGGCTCACCAGGCGGATGCTGCCGAGCGAGTCACCGCCGAGGGTGAAGAAGTTGTCGTGCACGCCGATGCGATCGCGGTGCAGGACGTCTGCCCACACCTCGGCCAGCCGGCGTTCGGCAGGGGTGCGGGGGCTGACGTGGTCCGCCGCCGGGGCCGCCCGGTCTGGCCGCGGGGCCGGGAGGGCGGCCCGGTCGACCTTGCCGTTGCTGTTGAGGGGGAACTCGGGCACGACGGCGAACGCGGCCGGCACCATGTAGTCGGGCAGCCTTTGCCGCAGGTACGCCTGCAGGTTCTCCGGCCGCAGGCGAGAATCGTCGGCGCTGGCGTCCTCCGCCGCGGTGACGTAGCCGACGAGCTGCTTTCGCCCAGGTGTGTCCTCCCGTCCGACGACCACGGCCCGGCCCACTGCCGGCGCACCGGCCAACGCGGCCTCGATCTCCTTGGGTTCGACCCGGAAACCTCGGATCTTGACCTGGTCGTCGGCGCGGCCGTGGAAGGTCAAGATGCCATCCTCTCTCCAGCGTGCGCGGTCACCGGTGCGGTACATACGCGCGCCGGGCCTGCCGAAGGGACACGGGACGAACCGTTCCGCGGTCAGGTCGCACTGGTGGAGGTAGCCGTGTGCCAGTCCGTCGCCCGTCGCGTACAGCTCCCCGATTACCCCTGGCGGCACCGGGCGTAAACGGTGGTCGAGGACGTATACCTGTTTGCCTTCGATTGGTCGTCCGATGGGGATGGCGCCGTGCGCGTCCTGCACGGTGATGGCGTGGACGGTCGTGAAGCCGAGGGTCTCCACCGGGCCGTACCCGTTGACGAGGCGGGATTCGGGATGTTCGTGCAGGAACCGTCGCACGTGCTTGGGCGAAGCAGCCTCGGCGCCCACCATCACGGTGTCGACGGTGCCGAGCGCCGGCGAGTCCTCGTCCACCAGGACATTGAACAAGCTCGACGCCAGCTGCAGGGCGCTGATCGAGTGGGCGGCGACGAGGTCCTCGACGAGGACCAGGTCGGGGCTCTGACCGTGCTGCAGCACGCATACGCCGCCGTGGAACAGGGCGGAGAAGACCTCCAGCGCGAAGGCGTCCCAGGGCACCGGGGAGCACTGCAGGTAGCTCCGGTCGGGCCCGTGCGTCAGGTACGAGCTGCCGGTGTGGGTGACGGTCAGCGCACGGTGCGGCGCGGCGACGGCCTTCGGTCGGCCCGACGACCCGGAGGTGAACATGACACAGGCGAGATCTTCCGGGCTGGTGGTCATCCCCGGCCGGTGTGCCGGGCGTGCCGCGATGTCGGCCGCCTCGTCCGGCGCGTCCAGCCGTACGCGGGCCACGTCGGCAAGCGCTCCGCGCAGGCCGAGCCGGTCGGTATGCGCCGAGGTGGTGACCACCACTGTCGGCCGGGCGTCCCGGAGCACGGCTTGGAGCCGCTGGTCCGGGTGGGTGGGATCCAGCAGCATGTACGCCCCGCCGGTCTTGAGCGCCGCGAGGAGGCTGGAGATCAGGGCGGGGTGCCGATCCACGCAGATTCCGATGATCGACGAGCGGCCCGCGCCCTTGGCGATGAGGTGGTGAGCCAACCGGTTCGCCTCGGCGTCTAGCTCCCGGTATGTCATGGTCTCGGCGTCGAGGACGACGGCGGTGCCTTGCGGGGTCCGGTCGGCCTGCGTCTCGAACAGTCCGTGCACGGTGTCCCGGACCGCGGATCCCTTCGGCGCGGCGGCGCCACTCCAGGTGCCGAGGACGATCTCGCGTTCCCGCTCGCCCATCGTCGGCAGCGTACCGACCTCGGCCCCCGGCGCGGCGACCATCGCCTGGAGCAGTTCGGTCATCATCCGGGCGCCGCGCTGGACCGTCTCGTCGGAGAGCACCTGGCGGTCGAAGGTGAAGAAGGCCCGCAGGCACTCGTCGATGTGCGCGGTGACGCTGAGCGGGAAGTCCGACCGCTCGGTCGAGTCATGACGGTGCACGGTGGGCAGGTCGGCCTCTCCCTGCCCCGAGTCGGTGGACGGGTAGTTCTGGAAGGTCAGCAGGGCGTCGAACAGCCGATGCCCCGACGGCAGCTCCGACCAGGTTTGGATGTCACCGAGCGACACATAGTCGTACTGGCGGCACTCGATCTGTTCCTGCTGCAGGGTGCGCAGCCAGTCGGCCACCCGGGCCTGGTGGTCGATCCTGACCCGCACCGGCAGCGTGTTGATCAGCATCCCGACGATCGACTCGACGTCCGCAATCTCGGCCGGCCGGGTCGACACGATGCCGCCGAAGACGACGTCGTCCTGTCCGGTCCACTGGGCGAGGACCAGGCCGAGGGCCGCCTGGACGATCGTGTTGACCGTCAGCCGGTGGTCGCGGCAGAACGTCACCAGTCGCTGGGTCTCCTGCTCGCCGAGCACCGCCTCGACCACCGCGACCGGCTCGCCGTCGCCTATGTCGCCGCCAGCGGTGGTGCCACCGGGCAGCGGTGCTCTGGCGTATCCGCGCAGGTGGTCGCGCCAGTGTGCCCGCGCCGCCTCGGGTGAGCGTTCGGACAGCCATGTCATGTAGGCGCCGTAGGGGGCCGCCGGTCCGAGGTCAGCGGCCACGTTGTGCCGCAGCGCGCGGTAGAACTGGAAGAACTCGGCGGTCACCGTTGCCACGCTCCAGCCGTCCAGCAGCAGATGATGGAAGGTCGTCACGAGGAAGTACCGGTCGTCGGCGGCGCAGATCAGCGAGAGTCGGTGCAACGGTGGCCGGCCCAGGTCGAAGCCGCGTCGACGGTCCCGTCGCGCCCATCGGGCGAGTTTGGGCTCGAGGTCCTCCGGTGCGCTGTCACGCCAGTCGAGCACCGTGAACGACGCCTCGACCTGGCGCAGCACCACCTGCACCGGCTCGCTCACGTCCTCCCACACGAAGCAGGTTCGCAGGGCGCCGTGCCGGTCGACGACACACTGCCACGCCTGGACGAGAAGGTCGACGTCCAGTGGGCCGGTCAGCTCGTCGACGTGCTGGGCGACGTACGGCGTCGCCTCGTCCTCGGGGTCGTAGACGCTGTGGAAGAGCAGCCCGCCCTGCAGCGGCGCCAGCGGGAAGATCTCCTCGACGTTGCCGGACATGTCAGTTAAACCTTTCGGCGATCGTCGCCGCGTCATCGCGGCTGATGGAGGCGAACCGGACGCGTCGGGCGTGGTCGCCGGCCCGCACCCGCTCGGCGATGTCGCGCAGCGCCGCGAGGAACCGCTCGCCCACGTCGTGACCGACCTGGGACAGCTCGCCGGGGACCCGGTACGCCAGGTGCACGGTGACGTCGTCGTCGAGGAAGGCCGCGTCGACGCTCAGCGGGTGCGGAAGGTGGTTGTCGGGGTGCGCGGACCGGCCGGCGTACACCTCGTGCAGTTCGGGCCAGGCGCCGCCGGAGTCCGACGTCTCCCGCCCGTGGAAGTTGAACGCCACATCCGCCTGCGGCCTGGCCGCCAGCCGCCGGCGCTCCCGTTCGCCGGCGAGGTGGGCCAGCACGCCGAAGCCCAGGCCCCGGTGCGGCACGGATTCCCGGTACGCCGCGACGTCGTGGACGGTGTCGACCAGGCCAGCTGCCGCCGGCACGGCCAGTTCGAGGGGATGCAGTGTGGTGAACCAGCCGACGGTGCGGCTGAGGTCGACATCGTCGAAGATGTGCTCGCGCCCGTGTCCCTCGACGTCGATCAGGACACGCTCATCCCCGGACCACTGGCACAGGGCGCGTGCCAGTGCCGACAGCACGATGTCCTCGAGGCTGACGCCCAGCGCGGCGGGAGCGGCGTTCAACAGGACCGCGGCCGCCTCCGGGCCGAGCCGCGCGTCGTACCGGCCGGAGACGTCCTGGCCGGTCGCGCCGCGCAGAGCGCTGATGCCCGCGCAGGTCGGCGGCCGGGCCCACCGCTCCAGCTCTGCCGCTGCGGCAGGGCTGCCAGCGTACTCGTGCAGCCGGGTGGACCAGGACCGGAAGGACGTGGTCTTGGGGGGCAGCGCGACCGGACGGTCGGCGAGCACCTGCCGGTAGGCCACCTCCAGGTCGTCGATGATGATCGACCAGGAGACGATGTCGACGACGAGATGGTGGATCGTCAGGAGCAGGCGGCGGCCCCCTTGGTCACCGCAGTCGACCAGCAGCGCGCGCAGCAGCGGACCGGAGTCGATGTCCAACCCGGCCTGCGCGTCGTCCGCGAGTGCCGCCCAGCGCTGCTCGCGGAGCTGCGCCGGAAGGCTGGTGAGGTCCTCGTACCGCACGGCGCATGCCGGATGGTCGGGCAGGATCTCCTGCCGCCATCCGCGCGCGTCGCGGCTTCCGGCCACCATGTCGGCGTCCCGGACGAACCGGCTGCGCAGCACGTCGTGCTGGGCGACGAGCCCGTCCAGCGCCCGCGCCAGGGGTTCCGGTGCCATGTCGCCGACGGCGAGCACGGTCGACTGGTTGAAGTGGTCGGGTACGGGCGGTTCCTCGTCGAGGAACCACCGCTGGGCCGGCGTCAGGGGGACCGCGCCGGTGACTGTCCCCTGTTCGGCGTCCAGGTGTGCCGCCTGGCCGGCAGCGGTCGCGAGCTCGGCGACCGTCTGGTTGTCGAACAGGTTCTTCGGGCTCACCGTGACGCCGATCTTGCGCAGCCGGCTCACCACCCGGATGCTGGCGATCGAGTCGCCGCCGAGCGTGAAGAAGTTGTCGTGGACGCCGACGCGGGCGACGCCGAGGACCTGCGCCCACACGTCGGCGATGGTCTGCTCGACCGCGGTGCGCGGGGCGGTGGCGCCGGGCGCCGTGCCGCCGGCGGGCTCCGGGGCCGGTAGGGCCGCTCGGTCGACCTTCCCGTTGTCGTTGAGCGGCAGGGCGTCGAGCGTCACGAACGCGGCGGGTACCAGATGCTCCGGCAGCCGCTCCCGCAGCCGCGACCGTACGTCCTCGGCAGACAGCCCGGCTGTGTCCTGTGCGACGAGATAGGCGACCAGTCGCTTCTCCCCCGGCCGGTCCTCGCGTACCGAGACCACGGCCCGCGCAATGCCGGGCAGGCGGTGCAGGAGGGCTTCGACCTCGCCGGGTTCGACGCGGAATCCTCTGATCTTGACCTGGTTGTCACTGCGGCCGAGGAACTCCAGGCGGCCGTCCCGGTTCCACCGGGCGAGGTCGCCGGTGCGGTACATCCGGGCGCCGCGAGGCCCGAAGGGGTCCGGGGCGAAACGCTCGGCGGTGGCGGCTGGCTGACGCAGGTAGCCGTGCGCTACACCAGCCCCGGCGACGTACAGTTCGCCGGCGACGCCCGGCGGTACCGGCCGTAGGTACCCGTCGAGCACGTACGCGCGTTTGTGCTCGATCGGACGGCCGATGGGCAGTGACGCCGCTACGGTCTCGGCGACGGCGATGTCGTGCACGGTGGTGAACCCGAGGCTTTCCACCGGCCCGTAGCCGTTGGTGATCCGCAGCCGGGGGTGCCGGGCGAGGGCTCGTTCGACGTGTGCCGGGGACGCCGCCTCGCCGCCGATCATCACGTGGGGCACCTGGCCGAAGACCGGCGAGTTCTCGTCCACCATCGCGTTGAACAGGCTGGTCGACAGTTGCAGCAGCGTCACGTGGTGCCGGGCGCTCAGCTCCTCGATCATGGTCAGGTCAGGGCTCTGTCCGGGCTGCAGCACGCAGGCGCCGCCGTGGAACAGGGCGGAGAACACCTCGAGGGTGAACGCGTCCCACGACACCGGTGAGCACTGCAGGAGGACCTGGTGCGGGCCGTGGTCGAGGTAGGTCCGGGCGGTGTGGGTGGCGACGATCGCGCGGTGCGGCGCGACGACTCCCTTGGGCTGGCCGGTCGACCCGGAGGTGAACATGACCGCGGCCGGGTCGTCGGCCCGCACCGGGAGCAGCGGGCGGCTCGCTGGTGCCTCGTCGCGCGCCGCCGCCTCCGCCGGGTGGTGGAGATGGATCGTCGCCCCGGCGCCGCGTTCGTCCCAGGAGGCGGCGGGTTCGGCGGTCGAGGCGAGCAGGACCTCCACGCCGGCCTGCGCGAGGATCGCGCGGCGGCGGCCGACCGGATGCGTCGGGTCGAGCAGCAGGTACGCGCCTCCCGCCTTGAGTACGCCCAGCAGTGCGGCGATCAGGTCCGGTCCCCGGTCGATGTCGATACCGACCACGTTCCCGTCCCGCACGCCGTGCGCGATCAGCCGGTGCGCCAGGCGGTTCGCCGTCTCGTCGAGCTGGGCGTAGGTCACGACGTCGTCGCCGGACAGCAGCGCGGCGGCGTGCGGCGTGCGGTCGACCTGCGCTTCGAACAGCTCGTGCGCGGTGGACGCGACCGTCGCCCCGGTGCCCGGGTTCCATCGCGTGACGACGGTGTCGTACTCGTCCGACGAGCAGGCTGGCAGCTCACTGAGCCGCGTGTCGGGGCGGTCGGCCAGGATTTCCAGGACACGCTCGACGGCTGCAGCCAGGCGTTGGGCGGTGGTCGCGTCGAACATCGCCGCGTTGTACTCCACCTGCAGGTTCAGTCCGGCCGGGTCGCCCGTCGGTCCGCGTCGCTCCCGGAAGGCGAAGCCGAGGTCGAACTTCGCCGCCGCGTCGGTGTCCGCGAACGCCACAGTGGTCCGCGTACCGGGCAGAGTCAGGGTCTCCCCCGAGTGACCGCCGAGGGTCACCGAGGTCTGGAACAGCGGATGCCGGTACGCCGACCGGGCGGGGTTCAGCTCGTCGACGACCCGTTCGAAGGGGAGGTCCTGGTGTGAGTAGGCGGACAGGTCAGCGCCGCGCACCCGCGCGAGGAGGTCACGCATCGTCGGGTCGCCCGACAGGTCGGTGCGCAACACGAGGGTGTTGACGAAGAACCCGATCAGCGCGTCGAGTGCCTCGTCGGGCCGTCCGGCGACGGGCGTGCCGAGCGGGATGTCGGTGCCGGCGCCGTTGAGGTGCAGGACGGTGGCCACGGCAGCCTGAGCGATCATGAAGAGGGTGACGTTCTCCGACCGTGCCGCCTCGACCAGTCGGCGGTGCAGATCGGCGTTCACCTGCGCGTCGGCCTCGCAGCCGTGTGTGGCGGGGCCTGCCGGCCGGGGGCGGTCGGCCGGCAGCGGGATCTCCTCCGGCAGGTCCGCGAGGTTCTCGCGCCAGAAGGCGAGCTGGGTGGCCGCCAGGCTGTCGGGGTTGTCCTCGTCGCCCAGCATGTCCTGCTGCCACAGGGTGTAGTCGGCGTACTGCACGGGCAGCGGACGCCAGTGCGGGGCGCGCCCTCGGATCCTCGCCTCGTACGCCTCGCCGAGGTCCCCGAGCAGCGGTCGCATCGACAGGCCGTCTGCGGCTATGTGATGCAGTACCAGCAGCAGCGTGTGCTCGGCCGGTCCGCACGTGAACAGCGCCGCTCGCAGCGGAGGCTGGTGCCCCAGATCGAACGGGCGGCGGATCAACTCGGCCAGCTCGGCGTCCAGCTGCTGCGGCCGCGCCTCGTGTCGTTGCATGACCGGGACCTCGGGTAGCGCCTGGACCAGCTGGCAGGGTTCACCGTTGGCGTCGCCGAACACGGTACGCAGCGCCTCGTGGCGGTCGATCACGTCGCGCACCGCTGCCTCCAGCGCGTCGACGTCGGGCTTCCCGGACAGCGCGATCCGCACCGGGACGTGGTAGACGTCGCCGGGCCCCTCGAACCGGTCGATGAACCACAGCCGCTTCTGCCCGGACGACAGGGGAAGAACCGCGGGACGTTCCCGCCGTACCAGTGGCGCGATGCCGTGCCGCGGCCGGTCGAGGCAGCGTGCCAGGTCGGCGACCGTCGGGTGCTCGAAGACGTCGCGCACGGTGACGTGGGTGTCCATGGCCCGCTTGATCCGGGCGACGAGCTTGGTCACCAGCAGCGAGTGCCCGCCCAGGTCGAAGAAGTTGTCCTCGGCGCCGACCTCGGGGACGCCGAGGATGTCGGCGAACAGGCTCCGCAGGACCTCCTCCTGCGCTGTCCTGGCCGGTGCACCACCGGACGTCGTCGCGGCCACGGGCGCCGGCAGCGCGGTGCGGTCGAGCTTGCCGTTCGGCGTCACGGGTAGCTCGTCGACCACGACCACCGCGCTGGGCACCGTGTAGTCGGGCAGAGTGCGGGCCAGGGCCTCGCGAAGTTCGGCGCCGTCGAGGTGGGTCTGCCGGGTCGGTACCGCGTAGGAGACCAGCCGCCGGTCCCCGGGGCGGTCCTCGCGCACGATGGTGGCGGCGCGCCACACGCCGGGCAACGCCTGCAGGGCGGCGTCGACGCCGGCGGGTTCGATACGGTGACCCCGGATCTTCAACTGGTCGTCGGCGCGGCCGAGCAGTTCGAGGTTGCCGTCTCGCCGCCAGCGGCCGAGGTCGCCGGTGCGGTACATCCGCTCGCCGGGGCCGCCGTAGGGGCAGGGCAGGAAGCGTTGCGCGGTGAGACTCCGCTCACCGGCGTACCCGTGCGCCAGCCCGGCCCCGGCCATGTAGACCTCGCCGCTCACGCCGGGCCGGACTAGCTGAAGGTTGCGGTCGAGCAGGTAGATCCGCTTGCCGGACAGCGCCGTGCCCACGGGTACGGGCCCGGCGGTGTCCGCGGGGCGGATGCGGTGGGCGGCGGTGAAGATCATGCATTCCACCGGCGAGTAGCCGTTGACCAGGGCCAGGTCCGGGGCCAGCGTGAGGAGCCGGGCGGCGTGGGTACGGGAGACGGCTTCGCCTCCGGTGAGCACGCAGCGCAGAGTGCCGGTGGTGAAGACCTCCGGGTACTCGTCGACGAGGAAGTTGAGCAGCGAGGCGGAGACGTGCAGCACAGTGACCGCGTGCCGGCGTACGAGGTCGCCGATCAGCTGCGGCTCGGGGCGCTGTCCGGGCTGCAGGACGCAGGTGCCGCCGGAGACCAGCGGGGCGAACAGTTCCAGCAGGAACGCGTCCCACGACATCGGCGAGCACTGCAGCCACGTGTCCCCGGCGGTGAAGGGGGCGTAGTCCTGCCGGGTGAGCGTGGCGGCCAGCGATCGGTGGGTGGACAGCACCCCCTTGGGCCGGCCGGTCGACCCGGACGTGAAGATCACGCAGGCGGTGTCGGCCAGCGTCGGGGATCCTGACCCGTGCAGGTCGCGCGGGTTCCCGCCCCCGTCGCGCGGCTGTCCGTCGGCCCCGACGGTGCTCGGATCGAAGGTGGGGACGTTCGGGTGGTCCAGCCCGGTCGGCAGCGGGCCGTCGGCGACGATCGCCGCGGGGTGGGCGGCGTCGAGCACCCGGTTGAGTCGCTCTACCGGAAAGTCCACGTCCAGCACGGTGAACGCCGCGCCGGCCTTGAGGACGGCGAGCAGGCTGGTCACCAGCAGCGTGCCGCGGGCGGCGTGTACCGCGACGACGTCGCCGCGACGCACCCCGCCGGCGCGCAGGCGTTGGGCGAGACGGTCCGCCGCCGCGTCGAGGTCGGCGTAGCTGGTTCGGACGTCCTGGCACACCAGGGCGGTCGCGTCCGGCGTGCGCGACGCCCAGCCGGCGATCAGCTCGTGCACCAGGGCGAGGGTCGGCTCGTCGGTGTCGTCGCCGAACGCCTCCTCGTCAAGGTCGTCGGGACCGTCGAAGAGCGACTCGGTCTCTGCCGCCACCTCCCGCTGCAGGAGGTCCGCCAGCTCGCTGATCGTCACCGCCCCCGCCGGGAGACCGGCGGCCGGGCCGACGCCGAACTCGGCGGTCAGCCGCTCGACGAGCGCGTCGCGCACCTGGGCCGGATACCGTCCGAGATCGATCGGCTCATGCGGCGCCGTGCCTGGCCGGGCCAGTACCGCACGAACAATCTCGAGGATCGTCAACTCGGCCGCGGTGGTGCGCGACGCGGTCCGGAATTCGGGCGTGTCAAGGTCGGACAACATGCAAGCTCCTCGGTAATCAACCGGACGGGGTGTTGGCGGAGCGGCAACGGCCGGGATCCGCGCCGCGGACGCTGGAGTCCGCTGCTCGCGGGAACGGTCGCCCGCGCGACTCCCGGACGAGGCGGTGCACGCGCCTGGTGAACTGTCGGACCGTCGGCGCCTCGATCAGGACCTGCAGCGGAATCGCCACCCGGAAGCGGTCGCCGCAGCGGTCCACCACGTCGCGGGCGGCGGCGACGGTCCCGCCAAGGGCGAAGAAGTCCTGGTCCGCGGCGATGTCCCGCCGGCTGAGCTGTTCGGCCCACACCGCCGCGATCGCCTTCTCCGCCGGGCTGCTCGGCGATGTCCGCGGTGAGTCGGTGATCGCGGGGCCCCCTGGGATCCGGGGCGGGACACCGGCCGCAACCAGGTCGCTGATCAGCACCGATGGGTCGCCCGCCAGCGCATCGAACACGGCGGTGAGGGAGTCGGCGAGGTGCTGTGCGGTGGCGCGGTCGAACAGGTCGGTGTCGTAGCAGACGCGGGCCACGAGGTCACCGAGCGCGCCGCCCTCGGAGTGCCGGGCGAGGAACGCGAACTCGAGGTCGAACTTCGCGGCGGCCGGCACCACCGAGCCCGACTCGGCAGGTACGGTGCGCACGCCCGCGAGATCCAGCGCCGGCGTGCGTGCGCCGTCATAGGTCAACGACGTCTGGTACAGCGGGTGCCGCGCCGCGTCGCGTGGCGGGTTGAGCTCCTCGACAACCCGCTCGAAGGAGACGTCCTGGTGATCGAAGGCGGCCAGATCCACGGTGCGCACCTGGGCGAGCAGGTCCCGTACGGACGGGTCACCGCTGAGGTCGGCCCGGAGCACCAGGTTGTTCACGAAGAACCCGACCAGACCGTCGAGTGCCTCGTCGCTGCGGCCCGCGACCGGAACGCCGATGGGGATGTCGGTTCCGCCGCCGGCGGCGTGCAGCACGATGACGGCGGCCGCGTGGACGATCATGAACATGGTGACGTGCTCGGCCCGCGCCAGCTCGATCAGGCGCTGGTGGGTGCGCGCCTGCACGCTCACCTCGACGACGGCTTCGACGCCGCCGGGTCCCAGGGCCCGGGGCCGGTCGTAGGGCAGCGGCAGTTCCGCGGGCAGGTCGGCGAGGGCCTCCCGCCAGTAGCGCAGCTGCCGGTTCAACGCGCCGTCCGGCTCCTCTCCGCCACCGTGCAGGTCCTGCTGCCAGAGGGCGTAGTCGGCGTACTGGACCGGCAGCGGCACCCAGTCGGGAGCGGCGCCGGCGGCCCGGGCCGCATAGGCGTGCGACAGGTCCCGGTACAGCGGCCCGGTGGACCAGCCGTCGGCGGCGATGTGGTGCAGCACGATGAGCAGCGCGTGCTCGGTGGGGCCGGTGGAGAGCAGGCAGGCCCGGATCGGTATCTCGTGCTGAAGGTCGAAGACATGACCGGCCTCGTCGGCCAGCGCCGCAGCGCAGTCGGCTGGGGCGATGGCGCGTCGGGTGAGCAGGGGGCGCGCGTCCTGCGGTGGGATCGTCTGCTGGTACGGCTCGCCGTTGATGTCGGGATACAGGGTACGCAGCGCCTCGTGCCGGGCCACCGTGTCTGCCAGCGCCGCCGCCAGCGCCGCGGCGTCCACGGGACCGGACAGCATGGTGACCAGCGAGATGTTGTAGGTGGTGCTCGGCCCGTGCAGTTGGTCAATGAACCACAACCGGCGCTGGGCGGGAGACAACGGCACCGCCGGGGGACGCTCTCGCCGCACCGGGACAGCGGCGCGACCGGAACGGGCCACGGTGGCGACGCTGCAGGCCAGACCGGCGACGGTCGGGTTGTCGAAGACGTCCCGGACGCTGACGTCGACGCCCAGCGTCCGCCTGATCCGGGAGACCAGACGCGTCACCAGCAGTGAGTGGCCGCCGAGGGCGAAGAAGTCGTCGTCGATGAAGACCCGTGGCAGGCCGAGCGTCTCGGCCATCAGCCCGGAGAGCAACTCCTCCCGCTCGTCGCGTGGGCCGCGCCCGGTAGCCGCGGACTCGTAGCGCGGCGCCGGTAGCGACGCGCGGTCGAGTTTTCCGTTGGCGGTCAGCGGCAGCGCGGGCAGCGGCACGAGGGCCGCGGGCAGCATGTGCCTGGGAAGGAGCTCGCCGGCCTGTCCGCGTACGGCGGCCACGTCCACCGTCACGCCGGCCTCGGGCACCAGGTAGGCGACCAGCCGCTTGTCGCCCGGCTGGTCCTCCCGGACGACCACCGCGCAGCGGCGGACTCCGTCGATGCCGGACAACGCCGCCTCGACCTCGCCGGGTTCGATCCGGTAACCGCGGATCTTCACCTGGTCGTCGGCGCGGCCGAGGAACACCAGTTCCCCGTTGCTGTTCCACCGCACCACGTCGCCGGTGCGGTACATCCGCTCGCCCGGCACCCGGGTGTACGGGCAGGCGACGAAACGCTCGGCCGTCAGGGCGGACCGCCCGTGATAGCCGCGGGCCAGCTGGCTACCGGCCACGTAGAGCTCCCCCGGCACCCCGGGAGGAACCGGTCTCAACTGGCGGTCGAGCACATAGGTACGGGTGTTCCACACGGGCCGGCCGATCGAGGGATACTCCCCGCCGTCCCCGCCGACGAATCCCGCCGCCGCGTTCACCGTCGTCTCGGTGGGACCGTAACTGTTGATCAGGCGGATCGAGTCGCCGAAGCGGTCGCGCCAGGCGCGGATGGCGTGGCCGCTCATCCGTTCACCGCCGACGTTGGCCAGGCGCAGACCCGCCGGCCAGCCCTGGCCCTCACCCTGCGCCACCAATTCGTGCCAGTACGCGGTCGGCAGGCCCAGTATCGTGATGGACCGGCCGTCCGGCCCACTCAGCAGCTCAGGCAGTTGAGCCGCGGGGTCACGCAGCATCACCAACGTGCCGCCGGAGACGAGCATCGGGTAGGTGTCCTCGACGTGGGAGTCGAAGCTCACCGAGGCGAACTGGACCATGCGGTCCTCGGCGCCCGCGCCGAAGAAGCTCTTCAGCCACTGCGCCTGGTTGGACAGAGCCGCATGGGTGATCACCGTCCCCTTCGGCCTGCCGGTGGAGCCAGAGGTGTAGATGACGTACGCCGGCTGCGAGGGCAACGGCACCGGCAGTGCCACCCCGTCGTCGCCGTCGTCGGCCAGCGCGGCCGCGACCTCGGGGTCGTCGAGCCGCAGCAGGGTGGCGGTGTCGGGGATGCGCGCGGCGGTCTCGGCCACGGCGATGGCGCACACCGGCGCGGCGTCGGCGAACATGTACCCGATCCGGTCGCTCGGGTAGTTCGGGTCCACCGGCAGATACGCCGCACCCGATCTGAGCACCGCCAGCAACGCGGTCACCAGATCGGCGGTCCGGGGCAGGCACACCGCGACGAGGTTCTCCGGCCGGACCCCGCGGGCTCGTAGCAGCCGTGCGAGCCGGTTCGCGCGCGCCCCCAGCTCCGCGTACGACACCTCGGTGTCCCCGGAGACCAGCGCGACGGCGTCGGGCCGCTCGATCGCTCGGGCGCCGAACAGTTCGGTCACCGCAGCGTCCGACGTCGGTGCCCGCGTGTCGTTCCAGGTGTGCAGGACCCGCTTCGTGTCGACGCCGCTCACCAGGTCGGCGTCCTGGACCGGCAGGTCCGGGTCGGCGGCGAACGCGGTGAGGAGTCGGACGAACCGGTCGGAGAGGGTGGCGACGGTCGCGGCCTCGAACCGGGCGACCGCGTACTGCCAGGAGCCGCGGACCCCGTTGGCCGCACCGTCCGGCCCGTGCGTGGCGACTAGGTGCAGCGACAGGTCGAACTTGGCCGTCGGCAGGTCGACGATGAGCCGCTCGCAGTCCAGTTCGGGCAGCGGGAGCGCGACGTCGCCGACCTCGTCGTAGGAGATCATGGTCTGGAACAGCGGATGCCGCGACCGGATCCGCTGCGGGTTCAGGTCCTCGATGATCCGCTCGAACGGCACGTCGTCGTGGGCGTACGCCGCCAGGTCGGTTTGGCGCGTACGGTCCAGCAGGTCGCGGAACGTGGGGTTGCCGGTGACGTCGGTCCGCAGTACCAGCGTGTTGACGAAGAACCCGACCAGGTCGTCGAGCGCCTCCTCCGAGCGGCCGGCCACCGGTGTACCGAGGGGGATGTCCTCGCCCCCGCCGTGGCGGCTGAGCAGCACCGCCAACGCCGCTTGGAAGATCATGAACATTGAGGCGTTCCTCTCGCGGGCCAGCCGCGCCAGTTGCGCCTGTACCGGCGCCGGGACGACGAAGTCAAGGTTCTGCCCGTCGGTACCCGCCTCTGCCGGCCGCGGCCGGTCGGCTGGCAAGGTGATCTCCTCGGGCAGACCGGCGAGCTGGTCGCGCCAGAAGGCGAGCTGGGTGTGCAGCAGGCTGGCCGGATCGTCGGCGCTGCCGAGCAGTTCCTGCTGCCAGACCGTGTAGTCGGCATATTGCACCGGCAGCGGCTGCCAGGTCGGCGTGGCCTTGGCGAGGCGGGCCGCGTACGCGTGCGCCAGATCCCGGCCGAACGGGCCGGTCGACCAGCCGTCGTAGGCCATGTGGTGCAGCAGCAGAACCAGGGTGTGGTCGGCGGGACCGCAGGTGAGAAGCCAGGCCCGCAGGGGGATCTCGTGCTCCAGGTCGAATTCGTGGGTGACCAGTCCGGCGACTGCCGAGTCCAACTCGCCCGCGGTGACGTCGACCCGTTCGAGCCTGATCCCGGCCGCGCCGGCCGGCACCAGCTGCTGGTAGGGACGGTCGTCGCGCTCGATCACCCGGGTCCGCAGCGACTCGTGCCGGTCAACGACGTCCGCGAGCGCGGTCTCCAGCACGTCGGGATCCAGTGGCCCGCGGTAGCGCGTGACCACCGGGACGTTGTAGGTGGCGCTGGGTCCGTCGAGCTTCGTGACGAACCAGAGGCGCTGCTGAGCGAACGACAACGGAACCACGGGATCGCCTCCTACGCCGGGTGGGCGGGATCGGTTCGAGCGCCGGGGCACGTCTCGTGCACACCCGACTCGGTCGGATTTCGGTCGATCGCGCCGAGCTCGGCTGCGGTCCCGATTCCGGGACGTGGCGACGACCGCCTCGATGTCCGAGCCTAGGAGCGCGTGTTCGTACGGTGCGGTAGCCGGAGCGGCAGAGCGTCGGCACTTTCGCCGCCGACGCGAATGCCGCCCGACTGCCCTGCCGGATTGCCGCTTCCCGGCCCAGACGCGTCCTACGCTGACCGCTCCGGCCCGGTGAGTCACGTGCCCTGCGGGGTTGCCTCACGCCGATGCCGACGACGGCTCGCGTTGTCCGGGGCGACCAACCGAGGGCCTTTCCCGTCCACAACATTGCATCTCGTCAAGGAGTCGCCATGCCTCAGGACCCGCACCCGCGGACCGCCTCCCGTCGGCACTACCTCATGTGCCCGCCGACCTACTTCACTGTCAGCTACTCGATCAACCCGTGGATGCATCCGGACCGGCCGACGGACACGGATGTCGCCGTCGCGCAGTGGGAACGACTGCGTGACCTGTTCCTCGACCTGGGTCACCGCGTCGACCTCATCGAGCCGATCCCGGGTCTGCCGGACATGGTGTACGCGGCCAACGGGGCGACCGTGCTCGACGACAAGGTGGTCGTCGCGAACTTCCGTCATGCCGAGCGGGCAGGTGAATCCGCCGCCTACAAGGAGTGGTTCCAGAACCATGGCGACTACGACGTCGTACCGGCGGCCCACATCAACGAGGGCGAGGGTGACTACCTCGTCTCCGGGACCCGGATCCTGGCCGGGACCGGCTTCCGCAGCGACCCTGCCGCCCACCAGGAGGCCGAGGACGTGCTCGGGGCTCCGGTGGTGGGCCTGACCCTCGTTGACCCGCGGTACTACCACCTCGACACCGCGCTCAGCATCCTCACTGAGGATCTGATCGCCTACCTGCCCGAAGCCTTCGCGCCGGCGAGCCGCGAGGTGCTGGCGCAGCTGTACCCCGACGCCGTGATCGCCGATCCGGACGACGCGGCGGTCTTCGGTCTCAACGCGGTCAGCGACGGCCGGCACGTGGTCCTTCCGAAGGCCGCCGACCGGCTGGCCGCCAAGCTCGCCGAGCGGGGGTTCGAACCTGTCGGGGTTGACCTGTCGGAGCTGCTCAAGGGTGGCGGCAGCGCGAAGTGCTGCACCTTGGAGCTGCGTCACGCGGACCCGACGGGTGCCGCTCGCTGACGGAACGGCGCACGGTGCGCGTGATGCAGCTCTGCCGCCGGGTTGCCTGCTCGGCTACCCCTCGCGGCGACGACGCGTTCATACGCTCGCCAAAATCCCCTGTCGTGCCTGTGAGAGAGGGCGGTTGCAGTGATTGGGAACGACGCACGGCCGGTGGCGGCCGAATACCAGCGCACGATCAACGACTGGAACAACACCACGACGGCACCACCCACCGACGACACCCCGACCACCCTGCCCGCACTCATCGAGGCCCAGACCCGACGCACCCCCGAGCACATCGCCGTCACCAGCAACAGCGACCAACTCACCTACCACGCCCTCAACACCCACGCCAACCAACTCGCCCGACACCTCATCACCCACGGCGTCGGACCCGAATCCATCGTCGCCGTCTGCCTCCCCCGCAGCACCCACCTGCTCACCGCACTACTTGCCGTCCTCAAAACCGGCGCCGCATACCTACCCCTCGACCCCGACTACCCCGGCGCCCGAACCGAATTCATGCTCCACGACGCCAACCCCACCTGCGTCATCACCGACACCCACACCGCGCCCCAACTCCCCACCACCACCCCCCACATCACCATCGACGACCCCCACACCACCACCCACCAACCCACCACCAACCCCACCGACACCGACCGACACCAACCCCTCACCCCCACCCACCCCGCCTACGTCATCTACACCTCCGGCTCCACCGGAAAACCCAAAGGCGTCGTCATCACCCACGAAGGCATCGTCAACCGGCTGCGCTGGATGCAACACCAGTTCGGCATCGGGCCGGGCGACCGGATCATGCAGAAGACGCCCTACGGGTTCGACGTCTCCGTGTGGGAGCTGTTCTGGCCGCTGATGCAGGGAGCGGCCGTGGTGATGGCGCTACCGGGTGGCCATCGTGACCCGGCGTACCTGGCCAACGAGATCGAGCAGACCGGCACGGACATCGTCCACTTCGTGCCGTCAATGCTCCGGGAGTTCCTGGAGCATCCGGACGCCGCCGACTGCCGGTCGCTGCGGCACATCGTCTGCAGCGGTGAGGCGCTTGGCGCGCACACGCTGCGCCGGGTACACGACATCCTGCCCGGCTGCACGGTGACCAACCTCTACGGGCCGACCGAGGCGGCAGTGGATGTGACGTGCTGGGAGAGCGCCGGCGCGGCGTCCGTGCCGTCGTCGGTGCCGATCGGGCGTCCTGTGTGGAACACCCAGGTGTACGTCCTGGACAACCACACCCGCCCCGTACCCATCGGCACACCCGGAGAGCTCTACCTCGCCGGCATCCAACTCGCCCGCGGCTACCTCAACCGCCCCGCCCTCACCGCCGAACGATTCGTCGCCTCCCCCTACGGCCCACCCGGCGCCCGCATGTACCGCACCGGCGACCTCGTCCGCTGGAACCCCGACGGCACCCTCGAATACCTCGGACGCACCGACGACCAAGTCAAACTCCGCGGCTTCCGCATCGAACTCGGCGAAATCGAAACAACCCTCTGCACCCACCCCACCATCACCCACGCCGTCGCCATGGTCCGCGAAGACCAACCCGGCGACCAACGACTCGTCGCCTACCTCGTCCCCACCCCCGACACCACCATCAACACCGACGACCTCCACCACCACCTCACCCAAACCCTGCCCGAGCACATGATCCCGACCACCTACCTCACCCTCACCCACCTCCCACTCACCGGCAACGGAAAACTCGACCGCAAAGCCCTACCCACACCCCCCACCACCACCGCCACCCCCCACGGCCGCCAACCCCGCACCCCCCACGAAAAAACCCTTTGCCAGCTCTACACCCAAATCCTCAACGTCCCACACATCACCATCGACGACAGCTTCTTCACCCTCGGCGGCCACTCACTACTCGCCACCCGACTCGCCGCCAAAATCCGCCACACCCTCGGCATCAACACCACCGTCCGCGACATCTTCGACCACCCCACCCCCGCCACCCTCGCCACCACACTCACCCACCAACACCCACACCACCGCCCCACCCTCACCCCCCGCAACCGCACCACCACGGTTCCGATGTCCTTCGCGCAACGGCGCCTGTGGTTCCTCGATCAGCTCCAGGGAACCAGTGCCACCTACAACGTGCCCGTGGCGGTCCGGCTGACCGGCACGCTCGATCGGAGCGCGATGAGCGCGGCGCTGCGCGATGTCGTGGGCCGGCACGAGGTGCTACGAACCGTCCTGCGGGAGGTCGACGACGACGCCGTTCAGGTGGTGCTGCCGGTCGATTCGGCGGAGGTGCCGCTGACCTGTGAGCACGTGGACGTCGGCGAGTTCGGCGCGGCGCGGCGGCGGGCGTCGCGGCACCTCTTCCGGCTGGACACCGACGTCCCCGTCCGGGCGTTCCTGTTCTCCGCCAACGCGCCGGAGCTGGACGCGGAGCAGCAGGAGCACCTGCTCGTGCTGGTGGTCCACCACGTCGCCACCGACGGCTGGTCGCGTGGCCCGTTGCTGCGGGACCTGGCCCGGGCGTACGCCGCGCGGATCGCCGGGGGCGTGGCGGACTGGGCGCCGCTGCCGGTGCAGTACGCCGACTTCGCGCTGTGGCAGCAGGAGCTCCTCGGGGATCACGAGGATCCGGACAGCCTGCAGGGCCGGCAACTGCGGTACTGGCGGGACCGGATGGCCGGGGCGCCGGCCGAGTTGAATCTGCCCCACGACCGGCCGCGGCCGCCCACCGCGAGCCACCGCGGCGGCGGCGTCAGGTTCAGCGTCTCACCGCAGCTGCACGCCCGGTTGTTGGCGCTCGCCGCCGAGTGCGACGCGACGCTGTTCATGGTCGTGCACGCTGCCATGGCTCTGCTGCTGTCGCGGCTGGGCGCCGGGGACGACGTGGTTCTGGGTACCCCGACGGCGGGCCGCTCGGACGAGGAGCTCGACGACCTGGTGGGGTTCTTCGTCAACACGCTCGTGCTGCGTACCGACCTGTCGGGTGATCCGACTTTCCGTGGCCTGGTGGAGCGGGTCCGGGCGGCCGACTCGGCGGCCTTCGCTCATCAGGACCTGCCCTTCGAGCATCTGGTGGAGCAGCTCAGCCCGGAGCGGTCGCAGGCCCGCCATCCGCTGTTCCAGACCTCGCTGGTGTTCGAGACCGACGATGTCGACACCGACTCCGGCTCGCTGGCTGTGGAGTTTCCGGGCCTGCGGTCGGTGGTGCTTCCGGACGATCCGGAGGACACCGATGCCGCGAAGTTCGACCTCTCCCTGTCGGTGACCGAACGTCTGAGCGGCGGTCGCGATCCGGGTGGGCTGTCCGGGCTGTGGACGTACGCGCGGGATCTCTATGACCAGTCCACCGTCCGGATGTTGTCCGACCGGTTCGTCGAGGTTCTCCAACGACTGGTCGCCGACCCGGATCAGCGGGTGGGTGGGTTCGATGTCATCAGCGACACCGAATACCAGCGCACGATCAACGACTGGAACAACACCACGACGGCACCACCCACCGACGACACCCCGACCACCCTGCCCGCACTCATCGAGGCCCAGACCCGACGCACCCCCGAGCACATCGCCGTCACCAGCAACAGCGACCAACTCACCTACCACGCCCTCAACACCCACGCCAACCAACTCGCCCGACACCTCATCACCCACGGCGTCGGACCCGAATCCATCGTCGCCGTCTGCCTCCCCCGCAGCACCCACCTGCTCACCGCACTACTTGCCGTCCTCAAAACCGGCGCCGCATACCTACCCCTCGACCCCGACTACCCCGGCGCCCGAACCGAATTCATGCTCCACGACGCCAACCCCACCTGCGTCATCACCGACACCCACACCGCGCCCCAACTCCCCACCACCACCCCCCACATCACCATCGACGACCCCCACACCACCACCCACCAACCCACCACCAACCCCACCGACACCGACCGACACCAACCCCTCACCCCCACCCACCCCGCCTACGTCATCTACACCTCCGGCTCCACCGGAAAACCCAAAGGCGTCGTCATCACCCACGAAGGCATCGTCAACTACCTTCGATGGTCGGCCGACACGTTCCGGTGCCACCCTGGGGCGGAGTCCCTGGTGCTGACCTCGGTGGCCTTCGACCTGGCGGTGACCGCGGTGTTCCCCCCGCTGACGCGGGGCGGGACGGTGCGGCTCCTCGACCGCGACGAGGCTCGGGAGCCGACGCGGCTGGTGCCGCGGTTGTCCGGTGACCACGCGGCCGGGCTGGTGAAGGCCACCCCGAGCCACCTCAGGGAACTGGTCAGCGCGGTGGCGGAGGCCGGCCAGGAGTGGTCGGCGGGCGCGGCGGTGGTCGCCGGCGAGCTGTTCGCGACCGGCGACCTGCACCGGCTACGGGAGCTGCGTCGGCCCGGTTGCGGGATCTTCAACAGTTACGGACCGACCGAGGCGACGGTGGCGTGCGTCGTGTTCGACACCGACGAACCGTGGACGACCAGGGCGCGGTCGGTGCCGATCGGGCGTCCTGTGTGGAACACCCAGGTGTACGTCCTGGACAACCACACCCGCCCCGTACCCATCGGCACACCCGGAGAGCTCTACCTCGCCGGCATCCAACTCGCCCGCGGCTACCTCAACCGCCCCGCCCTCACCGCCGAACGATTCGTCGCCTCCCCCTACGGCCCACCCGGCGCCCGCATGTACCGCACCGGCGACCTCGTCCGCTGGAACCCCGACGGCACCCTCGAATACCTCGGACGCACCGACGACCAAGTCAAACTCCGCGGCTTCCGCATCGAACTCGGCGAAATCGAAACAACCCTCTGCACCCACCCCACCATCACCCACGCCGTCGCCATGGTCCGCGAAGACCAACCCGGCGACCAACGACTCGTCGCCTACCTCGTCCCCACCCCCGACACCACCATCAACACCGACGACCTCCACCACCACCTCACCCAAACCCTGCCCGAGCACATGATCCCGACCACCTACCTCACCCTCACCCACCTCCCACTCACCGGCAACGGAAAACTCGACCGCAAAGCCCTACCCACACCCCCCACCACCACCGCCACCCCCCACGGCCGCCAACCCCGCACCCCCCACGAAAAAACCCTTTGCCAGCTCTACACCCAAATCCTCAACGTCCCACACATCACCATCGACGACAGCTTCTTCACCCTCGGCGGCCACTCACTACTCGCCACCCGACTCGCCGCCAAAATCCGCCACACCCTCGGCATCAACACCACCGTCCGCGACATCTTCGACCACCCCACCCCCGCCACCCTCGCCACCACACTCACCCACCAACACCCACACCACCGCCCCACCCTCACCCCCCGCAACCGCACCACCACGGTGGAGGCGGACGACCGCTGACCGGTCGGAACGGCCCCAGGCCGTCGACGGACTCCACTTCGGATTACCGCCGACTTGCCGCACCCAGTGCCTCCGCAGCCCGCCGGTACGCGAATAGCGTGTCAATTGAGGCCGAATAAGTCGCACCGGCGAGCGCCGTCCAGAGGGTTCCGCGCCCAACGAAATCATCGCTCGTGGGCCGAGGCGCGGAATCGACACCCAATTCATCGGGAGCCCGAATCATGGCAACGACATCACCGACATCGCCGTGGACCGGCCGCGAACTCACGGCGATCCTTTCCAGCACCTCCTCCGATTCACATATGTGGAATCTGACCTACATGCAGCTCCTGCTCGAAGAGCACGGATACCGCGTGACGAACCTCGGGGCGTGCGTACCGACGGAGGTGCTGGCCGAACGATGCGCGGACGACTCGCCGACGCTGATCGTCATCAGCACGGTCAACGGTCACGGACACCTCGACGGGGCGCACGCCGTCCGGCGTCTGCGCCAGATCCCGTCCCTCGCGGCCACCCCCACCGTGATCGGCGGGAAGCTCGGTATCCACTCGGTTGATCAGGACGAGGTACGGCACCTGCGCGACGCCGGCTTCGACGCCGTGTTCGGGGACACCGCAGCCGACCTGGACGAGTTCAGCGTGTTCCTGCGCGACCTGGCTGCGGACGTCCAGACCACGGCCGTAGCACCGCCCGTCCTGCTCGACGCCGAGGCGACGTTCACCCCGGCGGCGGCCCTCCCGCTCCCGCACCAGCCGGGCGAGTTGGCATGAAGCCTGCAGGAGCCGGTACGCGACCCCAGCGACCCGACGGCGCAGCGTCACCGTTCGGTGAGCACGTCGCGCGGATGGCCGCACAGCAGCGACTAATCGTCCAACCCCGGATGGGCATGGGCGACCCGGTGGACATGCAGGCGGGTCTCATGGCCGTCAAGGCCGCTGAGGCATCGACCATCGGCACGATCACGCTCGACAGCTACACGCGGTGCAACGACGACGCCGGGGTACGACGGGCCATGGCCGGGGACGGCGAACTCAACGGCTACCCGATAGTGGCCCACAGCAGTTCGGTGACGTCGGCGATGGTGGATTCGGTACGGGACCCGTCCTTCGTCGTCCAGGTGCGCCACGGCTCGGCGGCGCCGCAGCGCATCTTCGAGGCGATCGCCATGGCCGGTCTCGACGCCACCGAGGGCGGTCCGATCTCGTATTGCCTGCCCTACAGCCGGCTCCCGCTGGCTGAGTCGGTCGTCAACTGGGCGACGTGCTGTGAGACGTTCGGTCGGCTCCGAGAAGAGGGATACGAGCCGCACCTGGAAACGTTCGGTGGCTGCATGCTCGGCCAGCTGTGCCCGCCCAGCCTGCTGGTGGCCATCAGCGTGCTCGAAGCACTCTTCTTCCGCCAGCACGGGCTGCGCAGCATCTCGCTCAGCTACGCCCAGCAGACCAACGCGACCCAGGACCTGGAAGCCATCGCCGTGCTGTCCACCCTCGCCGCCGAGTTGCTTCCGGACGTGGACTGGCACGTCGTGCTCTACGCCTACATGGGCGTCTATCCGAGCACCGTGTCCGGCACGGCCCGCCTGCTCGACGACGCGGCGCGCCTCGCGGTCCGGTCCGGCGCGGCCCGGCTCATCGTCAAGACGGCGGTGGAGGCGTACCGCATCCCGACCATCTCGGAGAACGTCACGGCGCTGGAGCACGCGGCCGCGGCCGCGCAGCGGGAGCGAAGCGTTGGCCAGCCGGAGCCGCCGACGGACACCGGCATCCTCGCCGAGGCCCGCACCCTGATCGAGGCGGTCCTCGATCTGGGAAACGACCTGGACCGCACCCTGTCCGTCGCGGTCGAGCGCGGCCTGCTCGACGTCCCCTACTGCCTGCACCCGGACAACCTCGGCCGCACGCGCACCGTCCTGGACCGCGACGGGCGCCTCTACTGGTCGGACACCGGCGCGCTGCCGCTGCCCCGACCGACCGCTTCGGCGTCCGGCCGGACCGGCTCCGCCGATTTCCGGCGCGCCCTGAACTACGTGGCGCGCAAGTACGACTCCGCGCCGCCGTCTCGCACCTACCGGCGGGTCAGGCCCGCCCCCAATTCGGCAGCTTCCACTCCTGCCGGGAGAAGAGGATCCGCATCATGACCATCGCCCAGTCCCCCCTCGTCAACACCGCCGTGATCTCGTCGGCACCCGACACCGCGCCGGACGCCGCGCCGGTGGCGATGCCGGTCGAGCCGCGCGCGCACCTGACCAACCCACGGACCCGCACCGTGCTCGGCCTGCAGAGTCGGATGATCGCCGCGGCCCGGGAGTTCCTGACCAGGGAAGGGATCACCGAGGTCCTCCCCCCGATCATCGGTCCGGTGACCGACCCCGGCGCACGTGGGGCCAAGCAGGTGGATGTGGATTACTACGGCCACCGGTACAAGCTGATGACCAGCGCGATCCTCTACAAGCAGACGACGCTGCTGACCTTCGACAAGATTTTCTACGTCGCTCCCAACATCCGTCTCGAGCCGCTGGAGACCGCGGACACCGCGCGGCACCTGGCGGAGTTCCACCAGATCGACGTGGAGGTGGCCGGCGCGACCCGGGAAGAGATCACGGACCTAGCCGAGCGGCTCGTGACCCACGTGACGCGCCGGGTACTGAACGAGTGCGCGCAGGACCTGGCCGCGCTCGGCCGGGACCGGGCCGCCCTCGAGCGCGCCTGCGCCGCACCGTTCGGGCGGATGAGCCACGCCGAGGCCGTGCGGCGTCTGCGGGAGCTCGGCCATCCGCAGAGCCCGGACGCGGAGATCGACTGGGCGGGCGAGGTGGTCCTCACCCGCGAGCACGACCAGCCGTTCTTCGTGACCGACTACCCGAAGGGCTCGCGCGGCTTCTACGACCGGGAGCGACCCGACATGCCGGACGTGCTGGAGAACTTCGACCTGCTGGCACCGGAGGGCTACGGGGAGATCTGCAGCGGCAGCGTGCGCGAGAGCGACTACGCGCGGATCGTCCCGCGTATTCGCGAGACCGGGGAGAATCCGTCGAAGTACGACTGGTATCTGCGGGTGCTGCGGGAGGGAGTGCCCGGTAGCGCCGGGTTCGGGATCGGTGTGGAGCGGCTGACCAGGTACCTCGCTGGTCTCGACGCCGTGTGGCAGGCCAGCGCCTTTCCCAAGGTGCCCGGGGTGAAGGCACCGTGATGGAGCAGATCACCGCCGAGGGCTTTCCCGCCGACCAGGTCCGTGCCCGCGCGCGGCTGGGCGCGGCCTGCGCCTTCCCGCCGCGGTCGGAGTACGGTACGTCGCTGGTCGGGGCGGGCATGTCGGGCACGTCCAGCGCACCGCCGGCGGACGCCCTGGACGCGCTGCGGCTGGCACCGCCGGTGTTCATGCCTCGCCGGCTGGAGAAGCTGATCGAGCTCGGCCGCGAGCCGTTGTACGCCGACGTGAACACGGCCTGCGCGGTCGGCGGGTTCCGGTCGCTGCTGCCGCTGTTCGTCTCCGCGCTCGGCTCGACCAAGGTCTCCGGCGCGGACCTGGGTGAATGCGTTGCCGAGCAGGCGGGACGGCTGGGCCTGCCGATGGTGATCGGTGAGAACGTCGTGCCGGTCACCGGCTACGGCCGCTCCGGGGCGTGCGCCGCGGGATCGATGCTCTCCCGGTTGCGCCGCTACTCCTCGGTGCTCGCCGACGGGCACGGAGGGGTGGCTGTGCAGCAGAGCACGCAGGACGCCGACGCCGAGGTGTGGAACCTGGTGTACAGCGATCCCAGTGCCGCCCCGCTGCTGGACTCCGGACGTCTGGCCTTCGAACTGAAGGTGGGTCAGGGCGCGAAGCCCGGACTCGGCGGCATGACCATCGTCGAGGCAGAAGCGGCCCGCACGCTACGCGGCCAGTTCGCCCTCGATCCGATCTTCGCCGGCGCCGACGACGCGGCTGAACTCCTGCTGCGCAGCGCCAGCCCCGGCACCTTCACCCAGGAGATCCTGCGTCAGCAGGTGCACCTGATGCGCAACAACTTCCCGCGGGCCAGGATCTGGGTCAAGCTGCACCCCGGGCGCGACGTGCGGGAAGCCGCCGAGGTCTGCTGGGAAGCCGGGGCGGATGCGGTGACCGTCGACGGCGCGGAGGGCGGCTCGGGCTGGGCGCCGTTGGGTTTCCTGGACCACGTCGGCCTGCCCCTGTCCGACTGCTTGCGGGAACTCGGCGAACGGCCCGAATGCCTGCTGGTCACCGGCCGGATGTGGGAGGGCGCCCGGGTCGTCAAGGCCCTCGCCCTGGGGGCACGGGCGGCCGGGCTCGGCCGGGCCGCGTTCCTCGCCGCCAACGAGGACCCGAAGGAGGGCCTCATCCGTCTGGTCCAGTGTCTCGCGCTGGAGATCAAGCTCCTCGTCAGTGCGCTCGGCAAGTACGCCTGCGCCGATGTCGGCGCCGAGGATCTGTGGCCGGTGCCGCCTCCCGCCAGCGTCCCGCCTGTCGTGGAACGGCGGCAGCCCGCCGCGGCGCTGCCCGCCTCCTGATCGTCGCCGGAGCTCGCCGCGACCGTCCCGGGCAGCTTCCCTACCGGTTCTACCCACCACCACTACCTGGAGAAACAATGTCGACCAATCCGTTCGAGGACGACAACGCCAACTACGTCGTCCTGGTCAATGCCGAGAACCAGCACTCCCTGTGGCCGGAGAACATCCGGGTTCCCGACGGCTGGACGGTTGTGCACCCCAGTGACAGCCGCCAAAACTGCCTGGCCTACGTGGAGCAGCACTGGACCGACATCCGCCCGGCCAGCCTCATCGCCGCCGTGTCGGCGAGCGAGTGAGCCGGGGGTGACCATGAGCCCGGCACACCTGGCCGGCACAACGCGGCCGCTGCGCAGGCGCGCGGCTGGCGAGCCGGCGGATCGACTCGACCTGGTACGGCGCCACTTCGACCTGATCGACGCCGGCGACCCGGAGGCCATGGCGGAGCTGTTCGAATCGGACGCCGTCTACCTGCGCCCGGGGTACGAGCCATTCCTCGGACGAGCTGAGATTCTGCGGTTCTACCGCGAGGTGCGCACGATCCGCGAGGGTCGCCACACCCTGGACACGGTCATCGGGGCGGACGGCCAGGTGGCGGTACGCGGCAGTTTCACGGGTCGCCAGAACGACGGCAACCCCGTCGACCTGCGCTTCAGCGACTTCTTCGACCTCGGCGACACAGGCCGGTTCCACCGGCGGGAGACTTTCTTCGCCGCACCGCTCATCTGAAGGATGTGGACGACATGACCAACACCGACACCGCCGTCGCGCTCGGTGCGGCCAGGGTTCAGCCGCCGTCGCCGCGGTCGCAGGCGCCGCCCCACGCGTCGAGCCCGGCCGGCCAGCGCCCGACGGCCGCGGAGGCCGCCTCCGGCCATGGAGATCGCTTCACCGGCCACATGTTCAGCATCGAGTACGAACCGGGTGCCGGATGGCGGAGGCCGGAACTTCTTCCGCTGGGGTCCGTCCCCCTGCATCCGGGCACCGTAGGGCTGCACTACGGCCAAGCGATCTTCGAGGGGCTGAAGGCGTTCCGGCAGCCGGACGGGTCGATAGCCGTTTTTCGCCCGCGCGACAACGCGCGACGATTCCAGCGCTCGGCCGCCCGGCTGGCCATGCCGCCGCTGCCCGAGGCGATGTTCCTCGACGCCATCGAACGGCTGGTCGCCGCAGACGCGTCAGCTCTGCCGGCAGACCCCGCACAGAGTCTCTACCTTCGGCCGCTCATGTTCGCCACCGACACGAACCTCATGCTCAAGCCATCGGAACGTTATCGGTTCCTGCTCATGGCCTTCGTCGCGGGCGGCTTCTTCGGAGCCGGGGTCGACGCCATATCCGTGCGCGTCAACCACAACCACGCCCGCGCGATGCCCGGCGGCACGGGCGACGTCAAGATCGCGGGTAACTACGCACCGACCTTTCCGGCCCAGATCGAGGCTGAACGCGCCGGCTGTCAGCAGGTGCTGTGGCTCGACTCGACCGAGAACCGGTGGATCGAGGAGATGAGCGGCATGAACCTGTTCCTGGTCGCCGGCCGCGGCCACCGCACAGAGATCGTCACGTCGCCGCTGACCGGCACGCTGCTGCCCGGAGTCACCCGGGACACCGTTCTGCGACTTGCCGCACGCCTCGGCTACGGGGTGCGGGAGGAACGGATCGCGCTGTCGCAGTGGCGTGACGGAAGCGGCCCGGGCGGCCGTTTCACGGAGGCGTTCGCCTGCGGCACCGCCGCGGTCATCACCTCGGTGCGCGACGTGCGGGACGCCGGCGGCGACTGGATCATCGGCGACGGCCAGCCCGGTCCGGTGACAACCACACTGCGCAAGGCGCTGACCAACGTGCAGCGCGGCCGGGTGCCGGACACCGAGGGCTGGCTGCATCCCGTACCGAGGACCGATCTGTCGGTCCCGGCCCGGACTTGCTCCCCGTAGCGGGTGAGCGATGTCAGCCGGCTGTCCCCGCCGGCCGCCGCAGCTCGTGGCTGCGGTGTGTCGGATGCACACCGCAGCCAGGTTCCCGGGATCACCACGTCGGGGGTGGCTCGGCGACCGCACGCAGGGAAGACCGCTGCTCGGCAACGGCAGTCACCGGATCGGCCGGCGTCGCAGCGGGCCACGCGCCGCTGTCGGCCGTCGCCTCGCCCTGGTCGACGACGGGCCCGCCGGGTAGGGGGGAATCGGCGCGGTCGGACCCCGCTGCGGCTGGCGCCGGACCGTCAGGGGCGGACGAGAGCTCGTCTCGCGCGTCCTCGACCTCCGAGCGTTCTCTGGCGAACAGACGCACGAGGTCGCTGACGACGTAGTGCTGCGGCTCCCACGACGTGGGGTGCGGCACCGCGACGAGGTGCAGGTCGAACAACTGCTCGAGGCACTGCTCCGCCACGAGGGCGGAGACCACCATCATCGCCGCCGCCGACCAGGCGCTCACCTCCGCCAGGCCGAACCGGCCGACCAGCCGCAGCAGCCGCTGGGCCTCCGGCGCCAGTCTCCGGTAGCTCGCCGCGATGCTGGCCCGGACGTTGAGGTGGTTGCCCGGGGACAGCTCGTCGAGCCGTCGATCCTCCTCGCGCAGACGGTTCGCGAGCTTGCGCAGCGGCCAGTGTGGCTTGGCCGCCAGCCGGGCGCCCGCAATGCGCAGCGCCAACGGCAGGAAGCCGCTGTACCTGGCGATCTCGAGAGCCGCCTCGGGGTCGTCGGCGACGCGTTGCGGCCCGGCGATCGCGGAGAGGAGTTCGACGGCGCGGTCCGGTGAGAGCCGGTCGAGGTCCAGGTTGTACTGGCCGATGGCCCGGCCGAACCGGACGGGACTGTTGATCAGCACGGCGCAGGAGGTGCAGCCGGGGATGAGCGGTGCGACGTGATCCGGGCCGGGAGCGTTGTCGACAACGATCAGGATCCGCCGGTTGGACACCAGGTCGCGGTAGAGGTCCACCCGCCCCTCCAGCGTCGAGGGCAGGTTCGCCGCCTCGACGCCCAGAGCGATCAGAAATCTGCCCAACGCCTCGGCAGGGGTACGTGAACTGCCGGCTGCCTCGCCGTAGCTGACGTAGAGCTGGCCCTGATCAAATTCTGGCCTGAGAAGGTGCGCCACGTGCGTGGTCAACGCCGTCTTGCCGACACCTCCTTCGCCGGAGATGACGATCACCCGGTGGGGGCCGTCGCGGAGAACTGAGGACACGAGCGCAATCTCGTCCTCACGCCCGGTGAAGTCAGCGATGTCTGCCGGCAAAAGCTGCGGGGGCTTGTCGTCGACAATGGGCACGCCCTGGCGGGGTTCCTCGGCGCGGCCGGCTCCGGCGGGCCGCCGGAGCCCGGCTGACTCGTCGAGCGTCTCCAGTGTCGCGGTGACCGCCGCCAGATCGTCCTGCAGGATGGCGCGGTGGATTGCCTGCGCCTCGCGGGCCGGATCAGTGCCGAACTCCTTTGCGAACCAGCGGCGGCGCCGGTCGTACTCCTGCAGCGCCTCGTTGCCCCGGTCCACCCGGTAGAGAGCGGCGAGCATCTGCGCGAACAGCCGCTCCCGGAGCGGATTGCGGTTGGACAACGCGACGAGCTGGTCGACCACGGCTGCGGCGCCGGACTGGCGCAGTCTCAGCGCGAAGAGGTCCTCCGTGGCGGTCAGGCGCCGCTCGACGAGATCACGCCAGCGCTGCTGGTGGACTGCGCACAGCCGCCTTCTGCCGAGCAGCGGCCCGTACCATCGTCCGAGCGCGCGGGTCAGCAACTCGATCGCGGGTTGGTCGGAGGCGGCTTCGCGAGCCTGCGTCACCTCCGAGCTGAACAGGCCCACGTCCACCTGGCCCTCTGCTAGGCGCAGCAGGTAGCCGCCGTCCGCGGTGGTGAGGCACTGCTCGACTCCGAGTTCGGTGAGGACCGCCCGGATCTCCGAGACGCGGGTCTGCAGCACGGCGCGCGGCTGCTTCGGCTGACCGTCCGGCCACAGCAGCTGCACCAGGTCGTCGAAGGAAACCACCTGGTTGTTCTCGAGCGCCAGGACCCCAACGATCAGGCGATGCTGCAGACGCCGCAGCGCCACTTCCTGACCGGCGAAGCGGACCTTCACGGGGCCGAGGACCCGGATCTCGAGCCCCTCACCCCTCGTCACCGTTCGATGCTAACAGAGGACTGAGAGTGATGAACGGTGCGCGCATGCGGCGACAATCCCGCCCGCGGCGAGGTCGACGGGAAGGGCGCCCTCCGTACACTTCCCGCCTTCCCAAACGTCTCCCATTGCCTTACACCGCGTTGACCCCACGACCCAACCCTGCAACATTCGGAAACGGGACAAGGCCGCCCGGACATGCTGGGCTGATCAGCTGCGCCCGAGCGAGTACGACGGCGGGAAGCTTCTCATCGCGGGCCGCGCCGGCGACAGCGGGGGCATCCGCGGCTCTGCAGGCGTCACCCCCTCCTTCCTGGGCGCAACCGGCGCCCGGCCTGTCTCGGTCGCGCCAGCTCAGAGCCTGCGGGGCCGTGCGCCGGCCGATCCGCTCCCTTCACCGATGCACTGGCGCCTGTCCCCACCCGCGCCGCACCACCCGGCACCTGACCTGACGCGGCAGCGGTGAGGCCCTGCTGCACTCTCCCACCCCTCCGAGGAGACTTCATGACGATCGAAGCGACCAGCGCGACAGAGTTCGGCACGCTGCTGCGGCACTTCCGTGACCGCGCCCGGCTGACGCAGAACGAGCTCGCGGGCCTGTCGGCGGTCAGCCCTCGGACCATCAGGAACCTCGAAGCAGGCCGAGCGATGAGCCCGCGAGCCGACACGGTGCGCTTACTCGCCGACGGGCTGCGCCTGAGCGCGGAGTCCCAGGCCCGGCTGAGCCTCGCCGCCGGGCAGTCCCCTGTCGGCGCCGCGTTGGATGCGGCACAGGGCCACCTGCCTGCCTGGGATGCCGCCCTCGACCGGGATCCGTACGGCCGCGAGCAGGACCTGCGCTCGGTGCTGGCCTGCGTGCACGCTGACGGCTCCTGCCTGGTTTCTCTGAGCGGATTCGGCGGTGTCGGCAAGTCCCGACTGGCCGCCGCGCTGGTACGAGAGGCAGAGCACACCCTTCACACTCGCTGGCTCTGGCTTCAGCCATCCGAAGCGGAGGGTGCCGCCGCGCGGTCACCGGTAGAAGCGGCCTTTGAGCAGTGGTATCGGGATCTCGCCGGCGGGCAGTCCGACGCCGCCGACACCCTCGCACGCCTGATCGGCGACCAGCAGTATCTGATCGTCGTCGACGGCGCTCACCCTGCCACCGACTCGCTCGAGTCGAATCTTCGCGAACTGATCCGGCGCTGCCCCCGGCTGACGGTGATCGAGACGACCAGACGTCCCCTCCTGCTGGAGGGGCGTCACCTGGTGCCACTGACGCCGTTGCGGCTGCCCGCCGAGCACAGTCGGGTCGACGCGACGCTGGTCGGCCACCCCGCGATGCAGGTACTACTGCCGCTGGTACGCGCTACCCAACCCGACTTCCGGGAGTCGGAGGAGAATCTCCGGTACCTGCTGCAGCTGTGCCACTCGCTCGACGGCCTGCCGCGCGCGCTCGAGTCGGCCGCTACCTGGTTCGCCTTCTGCCCGCCGGCGATGGTGGCCGAAGCGGCCCGCGAGAATCCCCGTCCGCTGGCGGCACCCGGGCAGGACGACGCAGCGGCGGACTGGCTGAGTGAGGCGGTCGACGACGCGTTGCGGGACCTTCCTGACTCCCAGCGGTGCCTGCTGTCCGAGCTGGCGGGCCGGACCGCTCCGTGGACCATCGAGGATCTCACCGAGGGTTCCGGTCCTCCCTGCGGCGAGATCGTCGAGTCGCTGAAGAATCTGCTCGCCCTCGGCGTGATCCGGCCGTCCGACGACTCCGACGCGCGGACCTACACCGTCCTCAACCTGCTCCGTCCCGCGCTGACCTGACCTGCGCCGCCGGGTCGATGCCACCGCTCTCGGTCCCCGGAGGTTCCCCCTTTCGGTGACCGAGGCCGACACCGGCGGTGGCCGACTCCCACCGTGCCGCCGGACCGCTCCCGATCTACCGGAGCTACCGGGCCACTACCGGGAAGCTGCCGGTCGCGCTACCGCATCCGACTCTCGTCACCGGTACTCGCCGGCCGGTTGACTACGTGGCACCTCGGGCACTTCACAGCGCCGTCCACCAATCCGCTTAGGTGTGCCCGAACGAACTCGGCGGCCATGACGCCCGGAGGGTGCAGGCTCAGTGCCTGCTGCCACAGCGTCCGCGCAGCCCGAGGCTCGCCCGCCGCCCAGAGTACGTGCGCTCGGCCCTCGACAGCGCGCACCCGCTGCGACCGGAGCCGGAACTTCTCAGCCACCGTCTCGGCCTGCTGGAAGGATGTCTCCGCCCCCGCCAGGTCCCGCGCGGACAGCAGGGTCTCACCCATGGCGTTGAGCGCGTCGCACTCGATCTCCGGCTGTACGAGAATACGGGCCAGGCTCAAGGCGTGCCGCGCATCCTCCGTGGCACCCTCCAGGTCGCCCAGCGACCGGGAGACGACCGACCGGAGAGAGCAAGTCCACGCCTCGGCCGTCAGGGAGCCGGCGTCCCGAGCATCGGCCACGACACGATCGAAGATGTCGCGCGCCCGCACCTCACGACCCCGCAGGTAGTTGACCAGGCCCACGTTAAGGTCGATCAGGAGGCCGGCGCGCGTCGTGTTCACGCCTCTTCCGACCGTGGTCGCCTCGTCCAAGTGCCGCAGGGCCTCGGCGTACCGGCCCAGTTCCAGAGCGATGACGCCGAGGTTGGTCGCCGCCGCCGCGGTGAGCCACCTGTCGTCGATTGCCGCCGCAAGCTCCTTGACCTGCGCGAACGTCCGCTGCGCTTGGTACATCCGCCCGCCGCTGCGTTGCGCCATGCCCAGATCCGCAGCCAGGTAGGCGTGCGCGCCGTGATCGCCTTCCCGGACCGCGATCCTGATCGCCTGTTCGAACAACTGTTGAGCGCGCTCGGGTTCCTTCTCCCGGTCGCGCATGACGAAGGCCATGGCGGCCATGGACATCATCTCGCCACGAGGGTCCCTACGCTCGATGGCCGCAGCCAGCGCGATCTGGAACAGCGGATACGAGTCGGCCGCGTAGCCTCCGCGGGCCAGGAACGGCATCATCGAGCACGCGATCTTCCACGCGTGGTCGTGCCAGCCGTGCTTGGCGGCGTGTCTCGCGGCCGCGACCACACTTCGTTGATTGGCGCGGATCAGACGGATTCGCGCCAGGTCGTCGGCCGGTGTGTCGACCGCCTTCGGCCGGTGGGTGACCTCGATGTCGAACCGGAACACCCCAACGGCATCGGGGCGACTCCACGAATGCGCGGAGTAGAGGTAGTGGTCAAGGACGCGGTGGGTTGCCTTGCGCTGGGCCTCCTGACTGTCGTGGCGGCGCAGCAGATCGAACGCGCAGTCCCGAAGCAGGCCGTGCAGCACGAACCTGTCAGCGGTGGGCTGCAGCACCAGGTTGTCCTCAAAGAGCACCTCAAGGCACTCCTCGGTCTCCTCCAGTGTCATGCCGGCGAGCGCCGCGGCGGCCGGGGCATCGAACTCCGCAGCCGGATGGAGGCTGAGCAGCCGAAACAGGCGACGCCGCGGCGGGGTCAAACGTTCGTAGGAGGCTGCCAGGCGTGATATCACGTTCTGGTCGCCGACAGCGAGGAAGCGGACGCGTTGGCGGCGCGGCCGCATCTGCTCCAGCAGGTCAGCTAGGCGCCAACTGACCCGGTCGCGGAATCGCGCGGCGGCGGTCCGCACGGCATGCGGTTGCCGGCCGCACAGGTCGATCACTTCTTCGACGTCGGCGGAGCGGCCGTCCACCCGGTGTTCGCCGGCGATCCGTACGAACAGGTCCACCGCATCCTCACGGGGCAGGATGTCGAGTGAGAACGGCACCGCTCCGTCCAGCGCGCTGAGCCGGCGCCGGCTCGTCACCAGCACGAGCGATTCGGGCGCCCCGGGCAGCAGGTCCCTGATCTGCGCCTCGTCGGCGGCGTTGTCTAGGACGATCAGCGCGCGCTTGCCGGCCAGCCGGGTGCGCCACAGTTCACTGCGCTCGCGACGGCCGGGCGGCACCATGTCGCGGGGTACCCGGCTCTGCAACAGCAGGACATCCAACGCGTCCTCGGCCGTCATCGGGGTGGCCCCCGGCGTGAAACCGAGAAGGTCGACGAAGAACTGCCCGTCGGGATAGCGCTCGACGAGGTGATGGGCGGCCCGCACCGCGAGGGCTGTCTTGCCGATGCCCCCAACACCATCGATCGTCAGGACCCTCAACGCCGTCGTTGACGCCGTCGGCGGCGCGGTCAGCTCACGTATCTCCCGGGCGCGCCCGGTGAACTCGTTGGTGTCGCGAGGCAGGTAGTTTATGGAGGGCGTGGCTATGTCAGTCGCCGACCGCCCCGACCCGGCGAAGGTGACCGGTAACAGCGATGAGCCAGAAAGTCGCTCCACCTCACTTTGCGTATTCTGAGAGTGTCGCGCGGGTGGGCCGAAAGCCGCTGTGCGCTCTTCGGCGGACTGGCTCCGGCCGTACTCCTCGGCGCGGCCCGTCGCGTCGTGCCGGTCGCGCTGCCGAAGGATCGTCACGCTAGGGCGGACGGCTTCGGACCACGGGGCCCGAGCCGGTTGACCGGTCGACCCAGTATCGGCCGCCACGGCGGCGGACGGCATCTGCCCCAGTGTCATGAGTCGGTCGGACGCCACGGCCCGCTCCTGCTCGAGGCGGGCAGCGATGATCTGCAGCGGCGCGCTCCTCGTGAGCAGGCCAGAAAGGGCAGGCCCACGCCACAGGTCGAGTGCTGCTTGAAGATGCGCGGCAGCCGCTCGCGGGTCCCCGTTCGCCTGGCATTGATCCGCAGCGGCGACATTCGCGCGGAATTGATAGGTGTCGACCGCCATCTCTGGCACGTGGATGGTGTAGCCGGTCCCCGACCTGACCAGACTTACACTGCCGAGATCAACGAACGCGCGGCGCAGACCGTTGACAGCGTTGTACACCTGCTGACGAGCCGACCGGGGAGGCTGCTCCCACAGCGCCTCGACGATGAGGTCATCCGGCACCGCACTTCCGACGTCTGACAGAAGGATCGCCAGCAGTCGAGCCTGACGCACTCCGCCCAGTTTGAGCGGTACACCGGCGGCCTCGACCGTCACGGTCCCCAACAGGAAGAACCGCACGGTCTGCCCGACGGCGCGCCCTGAGGCTTCCGCCGATCCCAACTGGCCCCCCGTCCTCGGGGCAGACCACCCCGCCCTTCTTACCCATTGTGATCAAGTCTTACCACATAGTCGCACCCATCGCCGGGCGTCGAATCACTCCTGCTCTACACAGCCCGTGAAGGCAAGCACGGCCGCATGGAGAGCCGGCCGTGGGCGCAGGCACTGGTCGACGTGTCCGACGCCGAGGCCAGCGCCGGCGCCGCCGCAGGCCTGCTTGCTTGCGACCTGCGGGTTGGAACGTCTGCAGGAGCTCGACCAGTAGCCGCTCGCGCCTTTGCCGAAGGGTCCGGTGACCGTAGCCAGATGCAGCTCAACGCCACAGTCATGCAGCGCGGCCTCCATGCCGCCCAGCCATGCAAAATCTGAGTCAGGCCGGGCCGCCCTATTGCGGCCGGACAAGTGCCGGGCAGGGACATGCCCGGCTTGGCCAATTGTCGATGTCTATCTTCCGAGCTACGGTTGAGAGCACGGTGGCCCCGCGCCGCCGGATTCTCCTGTCGCCCGCCGGCCCACGCCTGGCACTGGGGACACCGAGGGACATGGCGTTGATCGTCACGCGGGTGCGGTAGCTCCGGCACATCCCCTGTCGCCGGCGGTCGCGTGGGGTCCGCCGGAGGATGGATTGATTGTGAGCACGGACAACCGGGCCAAGAAGCTGGCCAAGCAGGAAGGCATCGCTTATGCCACCGCGCTGCGTCTCACCCGCGATCAGCAAGACGACGAGCGAAAGCGGAAGGCCCACGCGGAGATGGAGGCGCTGTTCCCTTCGCTGGACAGTCTGCTGCCGGAAGCGGTGAGCAGCGCATGTCGCACGATGGCGGGCAACAGCATCGGGCGCTATGTCGGGAAGAACAGCGAGAACTGGACCGCCGGGCTGACCTTCGACGACGTCGACCTTCCCACGGACATCCTGCGCGAGATGGTGATCGACGTGGTCACGCCCGACCTCGACACGATCAACTGGCATGTGGACGACGACCCCGACGAGCAATACCCCGGCTCGGTCGAGGCCGTAACCGAGGTGACATTCACCGGTTGGGGCAGACTGGCCGCTGTTGCTGGGCGGCACGACCTGCGGTTGGTCGACCCGGACGTGGACGGCAACGCCGAAGTTACCTTCACGAGCCGCGTGCGACTGGAGTGGCACTTCGTCTACCACCCGGGGATGAACTATCTCGACCTGCTGTACGCGGGCGCGTCCGAGCTGATGCCGACCAACCCGCACTACTAGGTACGGGCTAGGTGTGCTGTCCGGGGAGGTTGGTTGAGGTTGTGTGACGACACGGTTTGATGTCGTAGGTAGGTGAAGGCCTGCGGTTGTGGAGTGGAGCTGTCGAGGAACCGCTCCACAACCAGGAGGCCTTCATGTCCCACGCTAATGCTGCTTTGACTCCTCGCGCACGTCTGCGCCTGGCGCGTCTGATCGTGGATGAGGACTGGTCAGTCGCCGCGACGCTGAATCTCAACAAAGCCGAGTACCATCTCGGCGAGATGTTGGGAGAGCACGCGCACCGCCGGCCCGTGCGGGGATAAGCCGCTAACCGCGCGTCACGCATTGTCCCCGTCGGTCGAGCGGATGCTCGGTATGCCAACACAGTGCACAGACCGACTGCCACCGACTCCAGCCCGACAGTCCTTCGACCAGCGCCAGCGGACTGCTTGTCCGACTCGACCGCGAAGATCCTTCGTAGAAATATCGGCGTGTCGGACAACCAGCGTGACGATCTCGAGGATCCCCTGACTCGATGGCTCAACGGGCAGTCGCAGGCCAACCCGCAACTGCCTACCGAACGGCGACGTGGTCTGCGGTTTGCGTTCTACGGTCGGATGTCGACCGTCGAGCACCAGGATCGGGTGACCTCCCGGCACTGGCAACGCGACTGCGCCACAGACCTCGTCGCCGCTCACGGGGTGATCGTCGCCGAGTACTTCGATGTCGGCTGCTCTCGCCGCCGCGGTTGGCGGCAGCGCCCGCAGGCCGCTGCGCTGCTGGCCGCGCTCGACGATCCGGATCGCGGGTTCGACGCAATTGTGGTCGGCGAGTACGAGCGGGCGTTCTCCGCTAATCAGCTGCAGCACCTGGCGCCGGTGCTCGAACAGCACGGCGTGCAGCTGTGGCTGCCCGAAACGGACGGGCCTGTCGATTACCACGACCCGGCCCATCAGGCGCTGATCATGATGCTGGGCGCCCAGTCGAAACGTGAGGTGCAGCGCGCCCGGTTCCGGGTCGTCACGGCGATGCGGGTCCAAGCGCGGGAGCAGGGACGGTATCTCGGAGGCCGGCCGCCCTACGGCTACCGACTCACCGACGCCGGCCCTCATCCGAACGCCGCCCAGGCGCGCTGGGGTCGCCGGCTTCAACGCCTCGAACCGGATCCGGCTACGGCCGTACACGTGCGGTGGATGTTCGCCCAACGCCTCGATGGCCAGAGTCTCGCCAGCATGGCGCGCGCCCTGAACGACGCCGGCATACCGTGCCCGTCGGGCATCGATCCCGACCGCAATTCACACCGCAGGGGCGACCGGTGGACCCTACGAACAGTCGCGGCGATCCTCGCCAACCCTCGCTACACGGGCCGGCAGGTCTGGAACCGGCAACCCGCGCACAACCACACCGATGCCAGCCGCTCGGAGCGAGAACCCATCCGGCGGAACCCGACCGCGGACTGGGTGGTCTCCACGCAACAGGCCCACACCGCGCTGGTCAGTGAACAGGACTTCGTCGCGGTCCAGATTATCCGCTCCCACCGCAGCGCCCACGACGGCACCACCCGCCGCTACCTGTTCACCGGCCTACTGCGCTGCGGACCCTGCGGACGACGATTGGAATCTCACTGGATCAATCAACGCCCCGGCTACCGATGCCGCCACGGCCACACCAGGACCCGACAGCCCACCAACCCCCGACGCAAGATCCTCTACCTCAGAGAAGACCACATCATCGCCCGACTCGCCGACCATCCCCGCCTCCCCAGCGGGATCCAGACCCCACATGACCTGGTCGCACTCCTACACAGGAGGAAGATCACCATCATCTGCGACCAGGAGCATTGCACACCAACCACAGAAAGATCCGCGCAGGCCAACCTGCGCGGATCATGATCAATATGTGGTAATGATGTGTCCGAGGGGGGACTTGAACCCCCACGCCCTATACGGGCACTAGCACCTCAAGCTAGCGCGTCTGCCATTCCGCCACCCGGACCTGCTCGTCCAGCCTACCCTGTCGGCCGCAGCGGTTTCGCACCCCGTCGGCCGGCCCGGCGGGCCGCACGGGGCATTACTTTACACGGCAGATCTGGATCATGCACATCGCCGTACCGCCACCCGGTGGCGACACCGTTTCCGCAGCTCAGAGCCGTGGTGACATCGACAGCTGCGACCCGCCGGCTGGTCGACGGTTCAGCCGGGTGGCGCCTGGGCGGTGAGTACCGGCAGCATTACCGACGTGTCCCACCCCTCCCCCCTCGCCGCGACGCAGCACCAGGCGCTCGCCCTGCGCTCCGCCGGCGATCTCGGTAACGCCCGTCGCCTGCTCGAGGACGCCGTCAGCTCGGCCCGACCGACGTACGGCGAGGACCACCGGGAGGTGCTGAGCGCCACCCACCTGCTGGCCAGGCTGCACCGGGAGGCCGACGACCCGGCGGCCGCCCGCCGCATGCTGGAGGAGGCGTACGCCGCCGCGGAACGACGGTGGCCGGCCGCCGACCCGTTGATGCTGGCCCTCTCCTTCGAGCTGGCCTCCGTCGCCGAGGAACTGGGCAACCGCCACGAGGCGCGCCGCCACTACACCAGGGTCGCGGCCGTCGGCCCCGAGGTGCTCGGCGCGGAGCATCCCGCCGTCCGCACCGCCCGGCAGTACCTCGGCGACGCCGCGCCGGTCCCGCCCCGGCCGGCGCCACCGCCGGTCCCGCCTCAGCCGGCACCACCGGCGGTCCCACCCCGACCGGTGGAATCGACCGCCCTGTCCGGGCCGACGGTTCAGCTGGCCCACATGTCCCGGCCGCGCTCCGCCCCGCTGCCGCCGGCACCACCGGTCCCCACGCCCCCGTCACCGCCGGCACACCCGCAGCAACAGTCGCCGTGGGCGCCGCAGGTCTCTCCCCCACCTGTCGTCCCCGCGCCGCGGACGCCCCACGCCGCGCCGCCACCGGCGCCGCCGATCCCCCCGGCTCCCCGGGTCACGGCTCCCGTGCACGGCGCCGGCCCGCACCCCGTACCCGAGCCGGAACTGGCCACCGCCCTGCCCCCGGCACCGGTGATCAGCGCGCCCCCGGCCCACGGCAGCGCCGGGCCCTCGACGGCGACGGCGTACCCGATGCCGAGCGCTCCCGCGCCGCAGCTGCCGCCCGCCGACCCAGCCCGTCCGGCGGACGGCCCTTCGCAGGCCGGGGCGACCGCGCCGGACGAACCGCGCTGGGACCGGCCGACGATCCAGGTGCAGCAGATCGCGCCGCTGCTCGAGGAGGAGGCCGCCCGCGCCGCGGCGGCGGGCGGCCAGCCGCATCCGGCCGCGCCGGGTCCGACCGGGCCGACCACGGCGCCGGGCCCGCCGGGCCCACCATCGACGGGTACGCCCTCGACCCCGACGAGCGGGCCGGCCCCTGACCCGGCCCCGGTCAGCGGGGCACCGGTGACCGGGGGCCCGGTGAGCGGCCCCGGCATGGTCAGGCAGCCCGTCGACCCTCCCGTGAGCGGCCCACCCGCCAGCGCAGTCCCGCACAGCGGCCCACCCGCCAGCGCAGTCCCGAACGCCAGCCCGCCGATCAGCGGGGTCCCGCACAGCGGCCCGCCGATCAGCGGGGTCCCGTACAGCGCGCCTCCCGTGCCTGTGCCGCCGGTCAGCGGGCCGCCGGGGTCGCCCTTCCCGGGGACGTACCCGCACACGGCGCCCACCAGCGCACCCTCGGCCAGCGCGACCCCGGTCAGCGCGCCGCCGTTCAGCGCGCCGCCGGTGCCGCCGCCACCGATCAGCGCACCGCCGGCCGCCGCGCCACCGTGGGGAATGAGCGCGCCGCCATGGAGCAGCATGGCACCGTCCCAGCCGCTCGCCGCCCCGGCGTCGGACGAGTCCGACGACGAGGGCCCGGACACCGACCTCCCCGCCGACGGCATCCCGGCCGACGGTCTGCCCGTGCCCTACCCGGCACGGGCCACCCCGGACATCGAGCCGGCGCCCTCGTCCGCCGCCCGGCCCACCGCGCCGCAGCCGCCGGCGCCCCACAGCCACCCACGGCCCGTCGACCAGCCCTCACCTGGCTTCGGCCCCCCGGCTCCGCAGCCCCAGCCGGGCCACCACCCGGCGATCGGGCAGCCGGAGCAGAGCCACGGCCCGGCGACCGGGCACCTCCGGCCGGCCTCGCAGGGACCGGCGGCGCCCGGACCGGGGACGCAGCAGGTCGGGCCGGCGCACCCGCCGGCGTACCCCGAACGGCCCGCACCGGCCGGGTACCCCGCACCGCAGGGCCACCCGGCCGACCCGTACGTCGCCGCGCCGGCGTACCAGCAGCCCTCGGCGTACCCGCATGGCGAGCCGGAGCGGGACGGCCGCAACCGGACGGTGGTGGCCGTGGCGGCGGGTGCGGCGGTGGTCCTGGCGGCCGTGATCGGCGTCGGCGTCGTGGTGCTCAACCGCGACCCCGCTCCCCCGGCCGCGGCGCCGACCACGGCCGCGCCGAAGGCCGGCGGCCCGAGCGCGGCGGCCGGCGCGCCGCCCGGGGACCTGAAGCTGCGCGACGACGCCGCCACGATCACCCTCACCTGGACCGACCCGACCGACGGCGCGGTGCCGTTCATGGTGGCCAGTGGCCGGTCCGGGCGTCCACTGAAGGTGATGGCCACGGTGGACCCGGGCACGACCCGCTACACGGTCAACGGGCTCGCGTCCACCGTGGACTACTGCTTCACCGTGCTCGCGGTCTACTCCACCGACTCGTTCGCCACCTCCGGGCAGGTCTGCACCCAGCGGGAACGCGGCACCCCCACCGGCTGATCGTCCACGTTGCCACGCTGGGTGTGCAACGGCGGACCCTGCGGGTTCTCCGCGCCATCGACCGGACCATATGATGTGCCGGGCTCAGGGGAAGGTCGGCGGCAGCCGGCACCACGAGACGGGGGAGGCAGCCGGTTGTGGCGACCAACGACGAGGCCGTGAGCACCGGCGCGGCGCCGGCCCGCCCGCGCAGACGGCTGCGGGGTGGCCTGGTCACCATCGGCACCGTGACCGCCCTGCTCGCCGCCATGGGGTTGACCGTGCTCGGGCTGGGCGCGGCCGACAACGCGGTCGCCAACTACGACGCCAGCTCCTGGCTGTGGAGCGCGGCGCGCAGCGAGATGGCACGGGTCAACGGCGTCACCGCCCGGGTCGACACCCGGGTGGAGATCCCGGGCGCCCGCCGGCACCCGATGCAGGTCACCCAGACCGACCGGATGCTGATCCTGCGCGACCTCAACACCGGCCAGGTCAGCTCCCTGGATCTGGCCACCCTCCAGATCATGGCCACCAGCAGCACCACCCCCGGGCTCGGGGTCAACGTGGCGTTGCACGAGGACTCCGCGTTCGTCGTCGACTCGGTGCAGGGCGTCGTCCGGCAGCTCGACCCGCGCTCCCTGGCGCCGGTCGGCCAGCCGGTCCGCTACCCGCCGGGCATCACCGGCGGCTCCTTCGACGACGAGGGCAACCTGTGGGTCGCCGTGCCCAGTGAGGGCACCGTCTCGGCGATCACCCCCGCCGAGCTGCCCGACGAGCCCGGCTCCGCGGCCCCGCCGGACGCCGGGCTGAGCCCTCGGCAGGTCCGCACGTACGACGTCGCCGGGCCGAGCCACGAGCTGGTCGTCTCCACCCTGGACGAGGGGGTGGCGGTGCTCGACCGCACCTCGTCGGCACTGGTGACGGTGCGCGGTGGCGAGACGCGGCGGGCACCGCTGAAGCTCTCCGGCACCGGCACTCTTCCGGCGCACACCACCGGACCGGTCGTGCCCGTCACGGTCACCGGCCAGCGGCGGGTGCACGTGGTCGCCGAGGACCGTGAGGTGCGGCGGTTCACCGTGCCGGGCACCGGCGAGCGGCTCAGCCCCGCCGTGGCCTGGGCGGACCGGTTCTACTGCGCCGACGAGGCCAGCGGCGCGGTCTACTCCTTCGACGCCGGCGGCAAGCTGGTCGACACCATCCCCGGCAAGGGGGTGACCGGTCCGCTGGAGCTGGAGGTGCGGGAGAACCACCTGTTCATCAACGCCCCGGACGCGGCCACCGCCCGGGTGGTCGACGACCGCAACCAGGTGCGCGAGGTCGACAAGTACGCCAACGACGTGCTCGGTGGCGACCCGCCGAAGCAGGCGCCCCCGCCCCCGCCGCCGCCGAAAAAGAAGAAGAAGCTGCCGACGGTGCTCAAGCCGGGCGCCCCGGCCGCGGTGACGGCCGCCGCCGGCAACGCGCAGGCCCGGGTCACCTGGCAGCCGGCGGCCAGCAACGGCGCCGACATCATCCGGTACGTGGTGGAGGGCGCCGGGCAGCGTCACGAGGTCGGCACCAACCAGCGCGCGGTGGAGATCACCGGCCTGACCAACGGTCAGACCTACACGTTCTCCGTGTACGCGGTGAACGCCAAGGGCGCCGGGCCGAAGCGGACCAGCGACCCGGTCGTGCCGACCGCCGCGGTCCCGGACCCGCCGGCCACGGTGACCGCCCAGGAACGCCCCGACGGCACCGTGCTGGTCAGCTGGCCGGCCGCCAACGGGCAGGGCAACGCCATCGCGAAGTACACGGTCACCGCCACGTCGACCGGCGCCAACGCCCCGGCCGGCGAGTCGACGAAGACCGAGCTGGTGGTGCCCGCGGGCGCCCTGACGTACGGCACCCAGTACGCGTTCACCGTGGTCTCGGTCAACGACAGGGGCGCCGGCTCGGCGGCCTCACCGGTGAGCAACACGGTGGTGCCGTTCACCGCCCCGGCCGCCCCGACCGAGCTGCGCGCGGCGACCGTCGCCGACCAGGCCGGCACCGTGACGGTGCAGTGGACACCGGCGGTGGACAACGGCCGGCCGGTGACGAAATACCTGGTGGACGTCGGTGGGAAGACCAGCGAGGTGACCGACGTGCAGACCAGCGTCGGCGGGCTCGGCGACGGGCAGAACGTGACGGTCAAGGTGACGGCGGTCAACGAGGCCGGGGCCGGCCCGGAGGCGACCACCACCGCCCGGACCGTCGCGCCGCCGCAGGTCACCGTCACCGGGTCGTCGGCCACCAGCACCTCGGCCACGGTCTCGTTCACCGTCGACGCCGGTGGCGGGCAGGCCACCTGCCAGCTCAGCGCCACCGGGGTGGCCCCGAAGAGCGGGGACTGCGCCAGCCTGACCGCGACCGGGCTGGCCCCGGGCACCGGCTACACGTTCACCGTCACCGCGACGAACGCCGCCGGGCAGGGCACCGCCACCCGCACCCAGACCACCGACCCGATCTACGGGATCGCCACCTGCACCAACGGCACCTCCGGGGCCGAGGCGACGTACTGCAACAAGGACGTCTCCGGGCGCAACGGCAACGAGGTCTTCTCCGTGCCGCAGCAGGTCAACGCCAAGCAGGTCGGCTGGGCCAAGCCCGGCACCCGGCTGCGGACGTACTGCAAGAAGCAGGGCGAAGAGGTCTACGCCTACATCTACAACAACGACAAGCGCAGCACCTGGTGGGTGCAGGTCGACTACTCGGGTCGCAACTACATCCCGTGGGCCTGGCTCAACCTGGAGGGCGGCGACGACATCGCCCTCCTGCCCACCTGCTGACCGCGCCCGGCGAGGAGCGACTGAGGCACGTGAACCACCCCGAACCGTTGAGCCAACCGGAGGTGCAGGGCTTCGCCGCCCTCGCCGCCCGGCTGGCCGACAACGTCAACGCCGTCGTGCTGGGCAAGGCGCAGGTGGTCCGGCTGGCGTTGACCGCGCTCTTCGCCCAGGGGCACGTGCTGCTGGAGGACGTGCCCGGGGTCGGCAAGACCACCCTGGCCCGGGCGATCGCCGCCACCGTCAAGGGCCAGTGGCGGCGCATCCAGTTCACCCCCGACCTGCTGCCCTCGGACGTGTCCGGGGTGACCATCTTCAACCAGGCCACCCGGGCCTTCGAGTTCCACCCGGGGCCGGTCTTCGCCAACATCGTCATTGCCGACGAGATCAACCGGGCCTCGCCGAAGACCCAGTCGGCGCTGCTGGAGGTGATGGAGGAGCACACCGTCACCGTCGACGGCGTCCGGCATCCGGTGCCGCAGCCGTTCCTGGTGGTCGCCACCCAGAACCCGGTGGAGATGGACGGCACCTACCGGCTGCCGGAGGCGCAGCTCGACCGGTTCCTGGTGAAGCTGTCGGTGGGTTACCCGGACGAGGCCGTCGAGGTGGAGGTGCTGCGCGGCGCCACGCTGCGCTCCCCCGACTCGTTGCAGGCGGTCACCGACACCGCCACCGTCGGCGAGATGGTGCGGATGGCGCGCCGGGTGCACATCGCCGAGCCGCTCTACGCGTACGCGGTGCGGCTGGCCGCGGCCACCCGCAGCCACCCGCAGGTACGGGTCGGGGTCAGCCCCCGCGGCGTCATCGCGTTGACCCGGGCGGCGTGCGCGTACGCGCTGATCGACGGGCGAGGCTGGATCATGCCGGAGGACCTGAAGACCCTCGCCGAGCCGGTCTTCGCGCACCGGCTGCTGCTCACCCCCGACGCCCAGGTCCGTGGCGTCTCCGCCGCCGAGGTACTGAGCCAGGCGATCGCCTCGGTGCCGGTGCCGCTCCCCTCCGGCCAGGCGACGCCGGTGCACGGCTGAGGCGACCAGTGGGGATCACCGCCCGAGGCGCCGGGTTGCTCGTCGCCGCCGTCGTGCTGCTCGCCGCCGGTTTCCGGTTCGCGTACCCGGAGCTGACCGTGCTCGGCGCGGCGGCCGCGGTGGCGGTCGGCTACGCGCTGCTGACCGCGGCCTGGCGGCCCCGGCTGACCGTGGGTCGGCGGGCCGACCCGGACCGGGTGGCCCGTGGCGAACCGGCCCGGATGACGCTGACCGTGCGCAACACCGGGCGGCTGCGTGCGGCGAACCTGGTCGCCGAGGACCGCTGCGGCGACCGGACGGTGCCCGTGCCGGTGCTGCGGCTGCGCCCCGGCCGGGACACGGAGGTCAACTACGACGTGCCCACGGAGCGTCGGGGGGTGGTGCCGGTCGGGCCGCTGCGGGTGACCCGCCGCGATCCGCTGGGCCTGGTGGCGCTGGCCCGCCGCTACGGCGAGCCGGTGCCGGTCTGGGTGCACCCCCGGGTGCACCCGTTGAACGCCGTCCCCACCGGCGCGGGACGCAGCCTGGACGGCCGGGTCGACAGCGTCGCCCACGGCTCGATCACCTTCGACTCGCTGCGGGAGTACGTCGTCGGGGACGAGCTGCGCCGGGTGCACTGGCGGACCAGCGCCCGGGTCGGCGAGCTGATGGTCCGGGAGAACGTGGACACCAGCCTGCCCCGGATCGTGGTGCTGCTGGACAACCGGGCCGGCGCCCACCCGGACGTCGTCGACGGGGTGGCCGAGTCCTTCGAGGCCGGTTGCGAGGCCGCCGCCTCGGTGGTGGTCGCCGCCATCCGCGCCGACCTGCCGGTGGCCCTGCTGACCGTGGCCGCCGGGTCGGCCGACGACGGTCCCCCGCTGGACCGGCTGGCGGCCGTGCACCTGGTCGACGACGGAGCGGACGCGCTGCGCGACGCCACCGCCCGGCTGCGCCAGGAACGCCTCGGCGACACCCTGGTCTTCCTCACCGGTCCGGGTGGCCGAGCCGACCTGGGTCGGTTGGGCACGGTGCGCGGGGCGTACCCGTCGGTGGTCGTCGTGGTCTTCGCCGCCGGTGGGCCGGCGCCGGCGGGCGCGGCCGGCATGGTGGTCATCGACGCCGCCGACGGCGCCGCGTTCGCCGCCGAGTGGGACGGGATCCGCCGGTGGTGAGGGCCGTCCGGACGCTGCGGGCGCTGCCCGTCCCGCTCGCGCTGATCACCATGGTCGCGCTGGCCGGTGTGGTCCTCGGCCGGGTGTACGCCGGGCCGCTGCTGACCCGCACGGTGCTCGGCGCGGCGATCGGCTCGGTGCTGGTCGGGGTGGCCGCCCGCCGGCTGCCGTCCTGGTTGGTGGCCCCGCTGTCGCTGCTCGCCCTCACCGGCTGGACGGCCTGGTCGCTGAAGGTCGCCGCTGCCGACGCCGACCTGCCCGGCGGTCTCGGCGCGGTCACCGCCGACGCCGCCCGCAACGGCATCCCCCGGCTGCTCACCGCGATGATCCCGGTGGAGCCGACCCCGGACACGGTGCTGGTGCCGCTGGTCGCCGCCTGGCTGGCCGGTCTCCTCGGCACCGAGGTGGCGCTGCGGGCCGGCCGGGTGCTGCTGGGCTACCTGCCGCCCACCCTGTTCTACGCAGGCGCGCTCTACGTGGTCGGTCCGAACGCCGACCCGGCGGTGTGGCCGACCGTCGCCTTCGCCGCGGTCGCCGCGCTGGGCCTCGCCGTGCCGGCCGCCGCGCCGGCCGCCGACCCGACCGACGGCCTCACCCCCGGGGTACGCGCCGCCGTGCGGGCCCGCCTCGCGGTCTCCGCCACCGCCGGGGTGGCTGCCGTGGTGGCGCTGGCCGCGCTGCTCGGGCCGGCGCTGGCGGCCCGGGTCGACGAGCGGCCGGTCGACCCCCGCCGCTACGTCGAGCCACCGCGGGTGGAGTCGCTGGACGAGAATCCGCTGATCCGGATCTCCGGCTGGGCGCTGAACCCGCGGCAGAAGCTGCTGGACGTCCGCACGGACGACGCGCCGGCCGGCGGCAGCCGTAAGGGCGCCGGGACGCGGATCCGGCTGGCGGTGCTCAGCGACTACGACGGGGTGACCTGGCGGGTCGGTGCCACGTACCGCAACGCGGGCCGGATCCTGCCGGCGGGCGCGGCGCCCGTCGGGCCGGTGGAGACCGTCCGGCAGGAGATCACCGTGGCCGGGCTGACCGGCCGGCTGCTGCCGGCGGTGGCCACCCCGCGGGAGGTCACCGGCGCGCGGGTGGCGTACGACCAGGCCACCGGGACGCTGATCCGGCCGGAGGGGCTGACCCCGGGGCTGCGTTACACGGTCACCTCGGCTCGGGAGCGCGTCGACGGTGACCGGCTCGCCACGGCGAACGTACCGGCCGGTGACGGGGTGGCGCGGATGCTGCGGGTCGCCGACGGGGCGCCGGAGCAGCTGCGCCGGCTCGCCGACCAGCTCGCCGCCGACAGCGCCGCCCCGTACGCCCGCGCCACCGCCATCGAGGAGTTCCTCGCCACGCACTACCGGCTGGCGGCCGACGCGCCGAGCGGGCACGCCTACCCGAACCTCGGGTTCTTCCTGTTCGGGCCGCGCAACGGCGGTGGCCAGCGCGGCACCTCGGAGCAGTTCGCCGCGGCGTACGCGGTGCTGGGCCGGCTGACCGGGCTGCCCACCCGGGTGGTGGTGGGTTTCCGGACCCGCGGTGACGGTCCGGTCCGGGCGGCCGACGCGTACGCCTGGCCGGAGGTGCTCTTCACCGGGGTCGGCTGGGTACCGTTCGACCCGCTGCCGCAGCCCGACGAGCGGCCCCGCCCCGTCGAGGAGGACTTCCGGCCGAAGCCGGAGACCCCGCCGCCGTCCCCGTCCCGGGCGCCGACCCCCGAACCGACCGCCACCCCCACCGCGGCCGCCGTGGCCGAGCAGCCCGCCCGCTCCGGCCGGGTGTCGACGGTGGTGCTGGTCGGCGGGGGCACCGGCGGTCTGCTGCTGCTGGTCGGGGGCGTCCTGCTGACGCTGGTCGCGTTGCGCCGGTCCCGCAGCACGGCCCGGCTGCGCAGGGGTGACCCCGCCGACCGGATCGCCGGCGCCTGGCGGGAGGTCACCGACGCGCTCCGGCTCGCCGGCGCCCCCGCCCGCGGTGACCTGTCCGCCAGCGAGGTGGCCGTACGGGCCGACCGGACGCTCGGCGACGCCCTTGCCGCTCGTCCGGCGCAGGACGGCGGTCCCGTGCCGACGGTGGCGGAGCTGGCCGGGCTGCTCAACCAGGTGGCGTTCGCCCCGGGCACGGCGACCGCCGAGCAGGCGGGCCGGGCGGTGGGGGTGGCCGGTGGATACGTGACGGCGCTGCGGGCGGCCCGGCCGTGGTGGCGGCGGCTGCTCTGGTCGGTGCACCCGGGACCGCTGCGCTGGCGGGACTGACCGCCTCGGCCCGGGCCGCGGCCGCTTGCGGGCGCGCGGCGGGTCTGGCGAGTTCCGGGGCTGAAACGCCTTCGCCGCTACACCCGCCCGCCGGTGAAGAGCCCGTCCGTCCGCCTACCGACCTGAGAGCACGGATGACTCAGCCACCGGCCGTCGCACCGGTTCCCGTCGCCATGGCGACGGATCGATTCCGGCGCAGAATCGTCCTGCGGGAGACGCCTCCGTTCCGGACCCGGTGAGTCGTCCATGCTCTCAAGTCTGTAGCCACCCGAACTGGTCAGCAGGCTGCCACCACCGACGATCGGTCCCGCGTCGGCCAGGACGGTGGCGGGGACGGCCGGGCACGAACCGAGGGGCGGGAACCGACGGGCGGGCCGGTCAGGCGCGCAGGCGGCGGACCAGCTTGCGCAGCCCGGCCTGCCAGCCGTCCGGGTCCTCGGCGCGGCGTCGGGCGTAGTCGGCGACCTCCGGGTGCGGCAGGATCAGGAAGCGCTCCTCGGCCAGCCCGGCGATGGTGGCGTCGGCGACCTGGTCGGGGGTGAGCACCGCCCCGGAGGCGGCGATCACCCGCGCGCCCAGGTGGCCCGCGGCGAGCCCGTCGGCGAGCATCGGGGTGTCGACGCCCTGCGGGCAGAGCGCGCTGACCAGGATGCCCTGGTCGCGGTAGGTGATGGCGAGCCATTCGGCGAAGCCGACGGCAGCGTGCTTGGTGGCGGTGTACGGGGCGTCGCCGACCGCGATGAGCACGCCCGCCGCCGAGCAGGTGAGCAGCAGGTGCCCGTGGCCGCGGTGGAGCATCGCCGGCAGCGCGGCCCGGGCGGCGTAGACGTGGGCGAGCACGTTGACCCGCCAGGCGCGGTCCCAGTCGGCGTCGGGCGCCTCGATGCCCTGCCCGGTGGCGACGCCGGCGTTGGCGCAGAACAGGTCGATCCGGCCGTACCGCCGTTCGGTCTCGTCGACCAGTTCGCGGACCTGCGCCTCGTCGGCGGCGTCCAGCGCGGCGGCGTGGGCGACCGGGCCGATGCCGTCGGCCACCGCCCTGGCGGCGTCGGCGTCGAGGTCGGCCACCACCACCGTGGCGGCGCCCTCGGCGGCGAAGCGGCGCGCCAGCGCGGAGCCGATGCCGCCCGCCCCTCCGGTGATCACGGCGACCTTGTCGGTGAGGTTCATGGTCAGCTCCCGTCGGTGTCGGGTCGGCCCAGCCGGGCGATCAGGGTGCCGAGCGCGGCGGCGCCGCCGGCGGCCAGCTCGGGGGTGGGCAGCAGCGCCAGCACCGGCACGTCGACCCCGGCGTCGGCGTAGCGGCGGACCTGCTCGCGGCAGCTCTCCGGCGAGCCGTGCAGGATCAGCGCGTCGACCACATCGTCGGGGACCGCCGCCCCGGCGCCGCGCCGGTCGCCGTCGGCCCAGGCCCGCCACATCGGGTCGAGCACCTCCGCCCGGCCCAGCCAGCGGTGGAACTCGGCGTACGCGGGGACGGTGAGGTAGCTGGTGATCAGCCGGCGGCCCAGCGCGCGGGCGTGCCCGGCGTCCTCGGTGGGGCAGACGAAGATCCGGGCGGTGATCTCGAAGCCGGGTCGGCGTTCGCCCAGCTCGGCCACGGCGCGGGGCACGTCGTCGGCGGCGAGCCAGTTGAGGATCACCCCGTCGGCCTCGGCGGCGGCCAGCCGCAGCATGCCGGGGCGCAGCGCGGCCAGTTGCACGGGCGGCGGCACGGCGGGCGGGCGTTCCAGGGCGAACCGGCGGACGGTGAAGGTGTCGTAGACCTCGTCGACGGTCTCGCCGCGCAGCGCCGCCCGCAGGAACCGCAGCATGTCCCGGGTACGCCGGAACGGCTCGGTGAAGCGGACGGCGTTCCAGGCCCCGACCACCACCGGTGAGGACGCGCCGATGCCGAGGGTGAAGCGGCCCGGGGCGGCCTCGGCGAGCGCGGCGGCGGTCATCGCCAGCAGCCCGGGGCCACGGGTGAACACCGGGGCGATGGCGGTGCCGAGGCGCAGCCCGGGCGCCCACGCGGCGGCGAGCGCCAGCGGGGTGAACGCGTCGGTCCCGTTGACCTCGGAGGACCAGACGTCGGTGAAGCCGGCACGGTCGAGGGTCGCGTAGACGGCGGCGTGGTCGGCGAGCGGGATGCCGCTCATCGGCACGGTCATGCCCCATCGGTTCGTCACCCGGTCGATCGTGCCCGCTGACCGCCGCCGCGAGCAAGATCCGAATCGGCCGGGGCCGGGGCGATACGCGCGATACCAACCGCTACGACCGGAAAGAGTGTTACGACTGCGGGGTGGGCGGTGCCGGAGACGGGAGACGGGCGTGAGGAGGACGCCTGAGCCGGCGGCGCTGCTCCCCGCCGAGAGCGGCCAGCGGGCCACCTTCCTGGAGCTCTTCTTCGACCTGGTGTTCGTCTTCGCGCTGACCCGGATCGGGGCCCGCGCGTTCGAGGACCTGGCGATCGAGCCGGGACACGCCAACGGTTGGGCGGCGATCACCGGCGGCGGCAAGACCCTGCTGCTGCTGTTCGCGCTCTGGGCCGTCTGGCAGGGCACCGCCTGGACGACCAGCCGGTACGACCCGTACCACATCTGGTTGCAGGCGATCGTGATCACGGCGTTGGTGTGCAGCATGGTGATGGGGGTGGCGATTCCCCGCGCGTTCACGAGCACCGGGCTGGCCTTCGCCGTGGCGTACGTGGTCGCCCAGGTGAGCCGGCCGGGAATCCTGCTGCTGACGTTGCGCCGGTACCAGTACCGGCAGCTCAAACAGCGGATGCTGATCACCTTCGCGGCCAGCGGGGTGCTGTGGATCGTCGGGGCGTTCCAGTCCACCGCCCCCCGGGTGGCGCTCTGGAGCGCCGCGCTGCTCCTGGAGTACCTCGGGTCCCGGTTCGGGTGGCCGGTGCCCGGAATGGGCCGCTCGACGGTGTCCCGGTGGGACATCCACGGTGAGCACCTCTCCGAGCGGTACCAACAGTTCTTCCTGGTGGCGCTCGGCGAGACGATCCTGGTCGCCGGGCTGTCGTACAGCCGGGACCCGGCGAGCCTGACGAGGACCGGCGCGTTCGCGGCGGCGGTGGTCACCTCGGTGCTGCTGTGGCGGATCTACGTGCAGCGGGCCGGGCAGATCCTCGCCGAGGCGGTGACCCGGGCCGCCCACCCGGCCAACATCGGCCGTTCGGCGGCCGACACGCATCTGGTCATGGTTACCGGTGTGGTCGCCATCGCGATCGGCTACGAGCTGGTCAACGAGCACCCGACCGGGCACAACGAGATTCCGTGGATCGCGATGATCATGGGCGGACCGGCGCTGTTCCTGGCCGGCCGGGCCCGCTTCGAGTACGAGGTGTTCGGCCGGGTGTCCCCGTCCCGGTGGATCGCCATCCTGGCCCTGGTGGTGGCGGCGCCGCTGCTGGTGCACGTGGCGCCGCTGTTCTCCGCGGCGCTGGCCGCGCTGGTGCTGGGCGCGGTGGCGGTGGCCGACGCCCGCCGGGCCTGGGGCCGGCCCCCCGAGGCCGCGGCCCCGCCGTTCTGAGCCCGGCGCAGCTACGATCCGCGGGTGACCTTCTCGATCGTCGCCCGCTCCGCCGACGGGCGGCTGCACGGCGTGGCCGTGGCCAGCCGGTTCCTCGCCGCCGGGGCGCTGGTCCCGGCCGCCGAGGCGGAGGTGGGCGCGGTGGCCACCCAGGCGCACGTCAACCTCGGCTACCGGTCGCAGGGGCTGACGCTGCTGCGTACCGGGGTGGCCGCCGCCGACGTGGTGGCCGGGCTGGTCGCCGCGGACCCGGGCCGGGACGACCGGCAGCTGGGCGTGGTGGGGGCGACCGGCGCGGGTGCCACCTGGACCGGGCCGCGCTGCCACCCGTGGGCCGGCGGGCAGGCCGGTGACGGCTGGGCGGTGCAGGGCAACATCCTGGCCGGCCCGCACGTCGTCGACGCGGTCCGGGACGCCTGGTTGGCCGGCGTCGAGCTGCCCTTCCCCCGCCGGCTGCTGGGGGCGCTGCACGCCGGGGACCGGGCCGGCGGGGACCGGCGCGGCCGGCAGAGCGCCGGGCTGCTGGTGGTGCAGCGGCACGGCGGGTACGCGGGCACCGGCGACGAGCTGGTCGACCTGCGGGTGGACGACCATCCGGATCCGGTGGCCGAGCTGGGCCGGCTGTTGGACGTGCACACCATGCTCTTCGGCAGGCCCGACCCGGCGACGCTGCGGGACCTGACCGGCCCGCTGGCCGCGGAGGTGGGTGACCTGCTGGCCGCCGCCGGTCATCCGGTCGGCGTCGCCGGCCTGGACGACGCGCTCGCCTCCTGGGCCGGGGTGGAGAACCTGGAGGAGCGGCTCGTCCCCGGACGGATCGACCCGATCGTGCTGGCGCACCTGCGGACGACCGTCGGGCAGGTGCCGGCGCCGCGCGCCGCGTCCTGACCCTCAACCGGAGAAGGACAGCCCGCCCAGGCCGGCCGCGTCGCACCGGGCGGCCTCGTCGCCGGTGAGCGGGGCCCGGCCGGTGACCTTGCGCAGCAGGGTCACGTCGTCCCAGGCCAGGGCGTCGGGCACGAGCCGGCCGCCGGTGAGCACCGCGGCGGTGACCCGGGCCGCGGCAGGCGTCAGCCAGGGAACGCGGTCCAGCGCGTCGGCCAGGTCCAGGCCGTGCACCGCCAGCTCCACCACCCGGGTACGCAGGAACTCCGTCACGGTCATCGGTTCGCCGTGCCGGGTCCGGACCACCCGGCCCGGCGGCACGGCCGCCACCGCCTCGTCGGTGGCCCGCCACGCCCGCGCGAAGTCGGCCACCGTCGCGGGTACGCCGGGCAGCGCCGCGCCGTCCCGGCGGGCCGACTCGACCCGGTCCCGGTCCACCTCGGGGGTGAACTTCGCGGCGCCGAAGTAGGTGACGGCGTCCACCTCGGCGGCCGGTGGCGCGGGTTCGGCGAGCATGCCGGCCAGCCGGCCGGCGCCGGTGCGGACGTGCGCGACGAGGTCCCGCACCTTCCACGGTGGACAGGGGGTGGGCCGGTCGAGGTCGGCGGCGGTCAGCTCACCGAGCACGGCCTCCAGCCGTACGCACTCGTCCCGGAACGCCTCGCGTACCGTCTCCACGTCGTCGCCTCCCCCGCGCCGGTCGGTCGGCACAGCCTCGCATGGCGGGCGGGCCGGGGTCGCCCCCCGTTTCGCCGGTCGCCGCGCGGGTACCCGCGGCCGACGAGGAGAAGGGGGCGACCGATGGCCGGCATCATGCTGCGCAGCACCGCGTTCACCGACCACGACCTGCTACCGGGACGCTTCGCCCAGGACGGCGAAAACCTGTCACCGCCGTTGCAGTGGTCGGACGTGCCCGACTCGGCCGAGGAGCTGGTGCTGGTGGTGGAGGACCCGGACGCGGGCCGGGCCCCGTTCCTGCACTGGCTGGTGACCGGGATCGCGCCGGAGTCCACCGGGGTGGCCGAGGGCGCGGTGCCCGACGGCGGCCGGGAGTGGCCGAACGCCACCGGCAACACCGGCTGGTCCGGACCGCTGCCCCCGCAGGGCGAGGAGGCGCACCGCTACTTCTTCCGGCTGTACGCGGTGAACCGGCCGTTGGAGCTGCCGGCCGAGCCGCAGGCGGCGGACGTGCACGCCGCGCTGGCCGGCAGCGAGCTGGCCAGCGGCACGATGGTGGGCACCTACCGGCGCTGAGCCGTCAGCCCTTGATCCGGGGTACCAGCCGGTGCACCGTGACCAGCACCAGGGCGGCCACCACGGCCATCACCCCGGCGATACCGGCGGCGCTGCCGGCGTACCCGGCGAAGAGTTCCCGGCGGGACAGTTCGTCGACCGGGACCTGCGGCAGGTCCATCAGCCAGGACAGGGCCAGGCCGGAGGCGACCATGGCGATCAGGCCGCCCAGCCCGAGCACGGTCGCCGAGACCCGGTGCGCGTCGCCGGAGTCGACCTGCGCCCGTTCCCGCTGGAAGACCAGGAGGAAGAAGCCGGCCGCGGCGGCCCACGCCCCGGTGACCAGGTAGGCGGCGACCGCGTCGCTGGGTCGGTGCCAGCCGGCGGAGAGGGTGGCCACGCCGGCGGCGGCGGCGTACGCGGCGCCGACGAAGGCGCCCAGGACGCGGACCTTGCGGGGCAGCACCAGGATCAGCGCCAGCGCCACCGAGGCGGCCACCGCGCTGTGCCCGCTGGGCAGGCTGTTGCCGGCCGCCGCCCGTTCCGGGTCGATGCCGAAGTCGGGCCGGGTCAGGAAGTGCTTGAGCAGTTGGACGGTGGCGTTCGCGCCGGCGATCAGCAGGGTGGCCGCCACGGCGAGCGCCTTGCGACCGCGGGCCAGGGCGATGAAGCCGAGCACGCCGGTCGCCACCAGCAGCGAGAACAGCGACATGGCGTTGAGCAGCCGGTCGACCGGACCGTCGATCCGGTCCTGCCCGATCCGGTTGCCGGTCAACGCCACCGTGTCCAGCCACTGGCCGGTCCGGGTGTGCAGGGCGAGGCGCCAGACGACGAGGAAGGCCGCCACCTGCGCCAGGCCGAGCACGACCAACCAGACCGCGGTCCAACCCCTTGCCGTCGTTCGCACCCGCACACCGTACTGGTGGCGGAACGCTCCCGCAGCGGTGGGCGGCATCCCTCGGCGGGCCTGACGGGATTCCCACTGGAAGACATTGACGCGCATAGAATTCACAAGCTGGTCACCAGCGGTCAGGTGAAGGTGTACTACAACGACGTGCTGCAGACCACGATCACCCGCACGCCCTCACCGTCAGCCACTCCTGAGCCCCGCACCCGGGCGCCCCGCCGCCGCGCTCCGGCGGCGGGGCGCTCAGGCGTGGTCGGGCCGATCGTCGACGAGCAGGCCGGTGAGCAGGATCCGCAGCGTCCGGTCGAAGAGGTCGGCGCGCGGCGGCGCCCCGACCGGACGGCTGAACGCCGCGGCCAGGTGCGGATACGCGGTGAGGTCGACGCCGGCGACGGCGAACGAGCTCGAGCCGGCCTGGTGGCGGGCGAAGAGGCCGACCACGCCGGTGGTCATGGCGATCGCCTCGAACTTGGCGGCGGTGGCGCAGTCGACCGGTTCCAGGATCCGCAGGCAGGTGTCGAACCAGGCGAGGCTCTCCGGCCCGGCGGCGGAGGTGTGGGGCAGCACGTCCAGCAGCCAGGGGTGGCGGCCGTACAGGGCCAGTTGCCGGTGGGCCAGCCGGAGCATCGCGGCCAGCCAGTCGTCGTCTCCCGACGGGTGGGGACGCAGCTCACCGATCGCCCGGTCGGTCATCAGCTCCAGCAGGTCGTCCCGGGAGGACAGGTACCGGTAGAGCGATCCGGCGCTGGTGCCCAGCGCGGTGGCGACGGCCCGCATGGAGACCGCGGCGATGCCGTCGGCGTCGGCCAGCGCGATGCCGGCCGCGGCGATGGCGTCCCGGCTGTGCGCGGGCGTCGGGCCACGGCTGCCGCGTTCGGGCCGGGCCCAGATCGACGGCGGGCCGGGCGCGGCATTCGCAGGTGCGTCGCTCACCGATCAAGTCTAAACTGCAAACAGCGTTCGCGGTTTAATGACGGAGGGACGGACGATGACTGCTGTCACGGCACACGACGGCGCGACGATCACACTGCACTCGACGGGGGACGGGCCCGACGTCGTCGTGGTGCACGGCGGCGGCGTCACGGTCGGCGTCTACCGCCGGCTGGCCGACCGGCTGGCCGACCGGTTCACCGTGCACCTCTACAACCGGCGGGGCCGCGCGGACGCGGCTCCCCGCCGCGAGCCGTACACCTTCGACCAGGACATCGACGACCTGGCGGCGGTCCTGGAGCGGACCGGGGCGCGCAACGTCATCGGGCACAGCTCCGGCGGCTTCATCGCCCTGCAGGCCGCGCTGCGGCTGCCCATCGACCGGCTCGCGCTCTACGACCTGGCGATCAGCATCGACGGTGGCTTCCCCGGCGACTGGATCGACGAGGCCCGCCGGGCGGCCCACGACGGCGACGTCGCCCGCGGCATGGCCATCACCACCGGCGGCATCAACACCCACTCCCCGGCCGCCCGGCTGCCCCTCGGCGTACGGACCGCCGTCTCCCGCGCGTTCCTGCGCACGCCGATCGGGCGGACGATGGGCGAACTGCTGGCGAAGACCCTCGACGAGACCCACCAGATCCGGCTCCACGACGGCCCCGCCGAACAGTGGTCGGCGGTCACCTCCGACGTGCTGCTCATGTACGGCGCCGCCGGTCCGCCCTACTACGCCCCCCTCAACGACGCCCTCGCCCGGGCCCTGCCCCGGGCCCGGGTCCTGCCGATCCCTCGCAGCGGCCACGACGGCATCAACCGCGCGCCCGCCCGGATCGTCGACCCCCTCGCCGCGTTCCTCGCCGCCGGCTGACCGGCGGCGGCGTCCAGCCGGCACGGCCGGCGGGGACGCGGTCCCGGCCGGTCGACCGTCCTACCCGGAGTCGGCCGGCCCGGGCGGTACCGTCGTTCCCGGAGCTTCCCGAGGGGCGGAGGAGGTGACGGTGACCGGGACCGCGTCCGACCGGCCGGCCGCGCCGGCCGACGCCGGGCCACCGGAGTCCCTGACCGAGCTGCTCGGCGGACGGCGGGGCGCGGCCGACGCGACCGGGCCACCGGTGGCGTTCGCCGTCGGCTGGCTGGCCGCCGGCCTCTGGGGCGGGGTGGGCGCGGCCGTGCTCACCGCCACCGGCCTGGCCGGCTGGCGGCTGCGCCGCGGCGACCGCCCCCGAGCGGTGCTGGTCGGGCTGCTGGCGGTCTGCGTGGCCGCGCTGGTCGCCCTGCGCACCGGCCGGGCCAGCGACTTCTTCCTGGTCCAGCTGGTCTCCAACGCGGCCAGCGCGCTGGCCTGGACGGTCAGCATCGCGCTGCGCTGGCCGCTGCTCGGGTTGGTCGTCGGCGCCGCGCTGGGCCAGCGGAGCCGGTGGCGCCGGGACCGCGCGCTGCTGCGGGCGTACTCCCGGGCCAGCTGGATGTGGGTGGCGACCTATCTGCTGCGGCTGGCGGTGTTCGTCCCGCTCTGGTTGGCGGGGCAGGTCGTCGGGCTGGTGCTGGCCCGGGTGGCGCTCACCTGGCCGCTGGTCGCGGCGGCGCTGGCGTCGAGCTGGCTGGTGATCCGCCGGTCGCTGCCACCGGGCCACCCGGGGCTGCGGCATCCGGTCACACCGGACCCGGTCGCACCGGTCGAGAAACGACGGAACGCCAAAAATTAATGGAGAGGCCGCCACGGGGGGAGCGGCCTCTCCGTGAAGTACGTTACTCCGTCCACGGGGCCCCGTGTGATCCCACGGGGCCTGAATTTTCCGGGCTTTTTCACGCCAGGTTCCACTCCGGGCAACGGGGTGGGCCGACCGGCCCGGCGCGTCGGCCGGACGGTGACCCACCCCTGGCCCGACCGTGGGTGTCAGGCCGCCCGCCGGCCGGTCCGCTCGTTCCCCCGGGACCCGCCGGCGACCGGGTGGGCGGGGCAGTGCCGCCCACCCGGAGACATCCCGGTCAGCCGTTCGGGAACAGGTTCCCGTAGTCGGCGTACGCCATGGCGACGTCGGCCTGGGCCCAGAACCGGTGGTAGTTGAACACCGGCTCCGCGCCGCCCTTGAGGTACGCGTCGACCTTCGGCCAGTCCGGGTCGTTCTTGTAGAAGGAACGGATGTCCACGAAGCTCTTGCCGGCGGCGATGGCGTCACCGTTGGGCATCTTCCCGGTCCAGCCCGGCGGGACGTAGAGACCCTGCCCGTCGGCGGCGTTGTAGACGTCGTCGAAGCGCTTGTAGTCGCCGCGCTTCTCCGGCCTCGACACGCCCTTGGCGTCGCTGGCGGCGTAGAGCGCGTCCAGCAGGCCCTTGGCGGTGTCCTTGGCGGCCACGTTGCCCGACTTGGCCGCGTACGCGATGAGGGTCCGCGCGTAGGCGGCGGCGACGCCGACGTCCTGGCCCTTCACCGTGACCTCGACGTGCAGGTTGGTGTTGGCCTGCGGCGCCGTCGGGTTCCAGTTGTTCGGCTGGCCGGTCCACTTCATGTCCGACGGGATGGACCAGTTGGCGCCCAGCGTGGTGTTGGCGATCGCCCACGGCACCCACTTGTCCAGCAGCGCCTTGGCCTTCGCGTTGCCGGTCTGCAGGTAGAGCTCCGCGATGCGCTGCATCGACCAGGCCTGCATGCCGAACCACTGGTTCGACGGCGGGTCGTTGTAGACCGGGTCGACGTCGTAGTACATGCCGTAGAAGGTGGCGGTGCCGGCCGGCGGCTGGGCGTAGCTGCCGTCCCAGCTGTTGGTGGCGCCACCGGCGATGCCGCCCTCGGCGGACTGCAACCAGGTGTAGAACTCCAACTGCCGGTCGAAGCTCTTCTGCCAGTCGGTGACCGCGGTCGGCGACTTCGGCTTCAGCTCCGGCACGTTGGTCAGCGCCCAGGCCGCGAGCGGGTTCTGGTAGCCGAAGTGGTTGTGGCTGGAGCCGATCCGCCAGGACCAGTTCTGCTGCGGGTCGTACGCGCCACCCCAGGCGTAGTACCAGGACATCAGGTAGTGCGCCGAGTCCTTGCCGCTGCCGGCCGGGCAGGTGCTGGCGCCGACGCAGTTGCCGATCTTCTTGAAGTACTTGTCGAACATGGCGTACCGCAGGTAGTCGCCCATCTTGGCGGCCTTGGCCACGGTGGCCGCGACGTCGGCTTCCTTGCCCTGCGCCTTGGCCCAGGTCAGCGCCCAGTACGCGGCCTGCACGGCGCGGGCGTCGGCGTCCGGGGCGTTGGTGTACTTCCACTGCTTGGCGGGGGCGTTGGACTCCTTGACGAACAGGTCCAGGTAGCCGTACTGGCCGCCGTGCTTGAACGTGTCGCAGGACGGCTGCGGGACGGTCTCCCAGACCGACTCCTGGGTGCCCCGCTGGAAGGTGTTGATGTACGCCGGCTTCGTGGTGCCGTCGCCGCAGCGGCCGAAGCCGTAGGTGTTGTCCACGTCGAGCAGCCAGTGCATGCCGTAGATGTCGCCGGTGCCGTAGGTGGACTGCAGCTCGCCGCGCAGCGGGTCCTGGCCGACCGGCACCGACGGCTGGAGGGCCGACGGGTACTGGCTGGGCAGGTTGTACTCGGCGGCGTACTGCGCCGTCCCGGGAGCCCCAGCAGTGGGCTGGTCTGAATGATTCGGAATTATATATTTTTCCATGACCGTCCACGCGTTGTTGAACGGGGCCCAGTTCTGGGTGACCCGGCCGTACTGCGCCTCCAGCCAGAGCCAGAAGCTGAACGCCTCGGACGTGGTCTCGTGGCCGTGGTCCGGCGCCTCGACGATCAGCGTCTCCACCGAGTGGTACGGCACGCCCTCGGGGCTGAAGTAGCCCGAGTTCTTGATCTTGCCGTACTGGTCGAGGAACTTCTTGATGTACGCGTTGTCCCCGCCGGGGGTGTCGTTGTCGATCTCGGTGGCGGTGACGGTGAGCGGGGCGATGCCGGTGGCCGAGGCGGTGACGGTGGCGGTGCCCCCGACGGTGTCGGCGTCCTCGGCGGCCGCGACGGTGGCGGTGACCCCGGTGTTCCAGTTGGCCGGGGTGAGGGTCAGCGTCGTCGGCGAGACGGTGATGTCGCTGTCCCCGGTGACGGCGAGGGTCACCGGGACGTTGGCGGTCGGCGCCGCGCTGAGGGTGTACCTGACCGTGGCGGTGCCGCCCTCGTTGACGCTCACGGCCGACGGGGTGGCGACCAGCCGCGGCCCGGTGGCCGGGTTGACCGTGAAGGACTTCTCGGCGATCGCCGAGCCGCCGGCGTTGTCGTACGCCTTGGCCTGCACGGTGTAGCTGCCGGCCGGCAGGCCGAGCAGGTCGTAGCCGTACGGGGCGGTGGTGTCGGTGTTGACCAGCAGGCCGTTGCGGTAGAACTCGACCTTGCTGATGGTCCCGTCGGGGTCGCTGGCGGTGGCGGTCAGCGGCACGTCGGCCGGTGCCGCGAAGGGCCCGGCCGGTACGCCCAGCGACACCGTCGGCGGCTGGTTGGCCACCGCCCCGTTGCAGGCCACCCCGTTGAGGGTGAACGCGGTGGGCTTCGGGTTGCTGCCGGAGTAGGCGCCGTTGAAGCCGATGGTGGTGGCGGCGCCGGTGGCGAGGCTGCCGTTCCACGACTCGTTGGTCGCGGTCACCTCGCTGCCGCTCTGGCTCCACCGGGCCGACCAGCCCTGGGTGACCCGCTGGCTGCTGGTGGGGAAGGCGAACTTCAGCGCCCAGTTGTTCAGCGCGTCGCCCAGGTTCTTGATGGTGACGGTGGCGGTGAAGCCGGTGTCCCAGTCACTGGTCACATAGGTCACGTCGCAGGCCGGGGCGGCCTGCGCGGCGCCGGCCGGCAGGGTGATCCCGCCGATGGCCAGCGCGGTAGCGGCGAGCATCGCCGTGCGGCGACGTCGTGCCAGGAGTCTCATGTGCGCGGTGTCTCCTCGGACCGGGCCGGGGCGTACGGGCCCCGGCGGGACACCTCCACGCGGTGCACGCGGGGGGACGGAGGCGTCCGGAACGGTGGGGTCGTCGGGGGCGGGAGCACGGCTGGGTGCCGCCGGTCCGTTCCCTCGGGGCGCGCCGCGCCGGATCTCCGGCTGCCCTCGGCGGCCCGCCTCGCGCCAGCTGGCTCCGCTGCGGTGATTCGACAGTGTGCCATGGAAGCGCTCCCACGACAACCACCAGGGCGCTCACGCACATCCATGTTTCGATCTCATTTTGGGGCTTTCACAAAGCCGTGACGGGCGTTACAGTCGCTGCATCGCCGATGGGAGCGCTTCCATCGACGATGGTGCGAAGAAAGATCGCCCGGGGCGCCTCGGCGTCCCGGCGGACCAGCCACAAGGCTGACGACGGGCCAGCCCGGACGCCGCCGTCAGCCGTCACCCACCGGCATGGAGGGAGGTGGAACCAGAGCCACTCGCGTGGCCCGGCTCCCGCGCGACACGCACGGCCGGAGACCCAATCCACTCGTGCGTGGTTGCATCGCGGTGGGGACGGGGGTTGCCCTCCCCCGTCCCCACACTAAACCCCCGCCCCCGGCGGGAAAAGAGGCCGACGGGACAGGCGTACGACGCCACCCGGACGGCCTCGTTCGCTGCTCGGGGCCCGTGGACGCCCGCACCGCCGCACCGGCGCCCCGCCGCCCCTGCCCCGCACACCCGGTCGCCCGAACGGCGGGACCGCCGGCCCACCGGCCGCCGGAGCCCCTCACAGCGCGGAGGGTCGCGCCTACCCTATGCTGGGAGCGCTCCCGGTCGTCCGGCGCGCGCCCCACCCACGAGGAGAACCGCCCATGTCGATACTCAGCCGTCGGCACCTGCTCCGCCGCGCCGCGCTCTCCGCCGACGCCACCGGGGCCCCCGGCCCGACCCGCGCCCCGGCGCCCCCCACCGCCGAGGCCGACGCGCCCGCCGGTGGGCTGCGGTTCCCGCCGGGCTTCGGCTGGGGCGCGGCCACCTCGGCATACCAGATCGAGGGCGCCGCCAAGGAGGACGGCCGCGGCGAGTCGATCTGGGACACCTTCAGCCGTACGCCCGGGCGCACCCGCAACGGCGACACCGGCGACGTGGCGGCCGACCACTACCGGCGCTGGCCCGAGGACCTCGACCTGATGCGCGACCTCGGCCTGCGCAGCTACCGCTTCTCCGTCTCCTGGCCCCGGATCCAGGCCGACGGCACCGGCCGGCCCAACCAGCGCGGCCTGGACTTCTACCGGCGCCTGGTCGACGGGCTGCACGAGCGCGGCATCGCCCCGATGGTCACCCTCTTCCACTGGGACCTCCCCCAGGCGCTCCAAGACGCCGGCGGCTGGGAGAACCGGGACACCGCCCACCGCTTCGCCGACTACGCCACCGCCGTCTTCGAGGGCCTCGGCGACCAGGTGCCGGTCTGGTTGACCGTCAACGAGCCGAAGACCGTGGTGCAGAACGGCTACCTGTGGGGGCACCACGCGCCGGGCCGGCAGGACGCCGACGCCGCCTACCTGGTCGCCCACCACCTCCAGCTGGCCCACGGGCTCGCCGTACGTGCGCTGCGCGCCACCGGTTCCCCGGCCCGGATCGGCCCGGCGCTCAACCTGCACCCCTGCTACCCGGCCGACGACACGGCCGCGGCAGCCGCCGCCACCCGCCTCTACGACGGGTACGAGAACCGCCTCTACCTCGACTCGATCTTCACCGGGGCGTACCCGGCCGACGTGCTGGCCGACCTCGGCCCGGACAGCCGGCTGGCCCGCGGCATCACCGACGGCGACCTGGAGATCATCTCCAGCCCGGTGGACCTGCTCGCGGTGCAGTACTACACCCCGATCTACGTCACCGCCGGCGGTGGCACCGCCCAGCGCTGGCCCACCTCCGAGGCGGAGTGGCAGCAGATCTACCCCGACGGCATGTACGACATCCTGACCCGGGTCACCCGCGACTACGGCCCGGTCCCGCTGACCGTCACCGAGAACGGGCTGCCCTGCCCGGACACCCTCGGCGCGGACGACACCGTCGACGACGCCGGCCGGATCAGCTTCCTGCGCGACCACTTCGCCGCCGCGCACCGGGCGATCGGCGCCGGCGTGCCGCTGGAGAGCTACCACGTCTGGTCACTGCTGGACAACTTCGAGTGGGCCGAGGGGTACGACCAGCGCTGGGGCCTGGTCTACGTGGACTACCCGACCCAGCGCCGGATCCTCAAGCGCAGCGCCCACTGGTACCGCCAGGTCATCGCCGACAACGGCCTCTGACCCGCGAGGAGGGGCCCGGTGCGGACCGGGCCCCTCCTCGACGACTCCGCTCAGCGGGGCAGCGCCTGCTGCAACTCCGCCCGCAGCGCCGGCGTCAGCATCTCGCCGGCCTGCTTGGCCAGCCGGGCCATCTCGTAGCCCACCACGCCGATGTCGGCCTCGGCGCCGGCCAGGGTGGCCAGGATCGAACCGTCGCGGATCTGCATGACCAGAAAGTAGCCGCGGCCCATCTCCACCACCGTCTGCTTGACGACGTCCCCGTCGAACATCTGCGCCGCGCCCGCGGTGATGCTCATCAGCCCGGACGTCACCGCCGCCAGCTTGTCCGCGTGGTCCCGGGGCAGGTGCGCGGAGATCGCCACCAGCAGGCCGTCGGAGGAGACCACCACGGCGTGCGCCACCCCCGGCACCCGCTCGGCGAACGCGGTCACCAGCCAGCTCAGGTCCCGTGCCTCCTGGCTCAACGTCGTCACTGCCATCCCCCTTCACTGCGCCCGCCAACCGGCGGCAGCCTGAACTCCGTGGTCTCCTCGGCCTCGGCCCGGCGGACCCCGCTGTAGAGCCGGGAGAGCATCCCGGAGACCGCGTCCGGATCCGGCTCGTGCCGGTTCTGCTCGGCCGGCCGGGCCGAACCGTTGACCGTCGGCAGCTGCGCCATCGGCACCCGCACCGGCAACCCCCGCTCGTTGGTCCCTCCGGTCACCGGCGTCACCGGGGGCGCCGGTGTCACACCGGCCCCCGCGCCCGGGGCCGGGCCCTGCCGGGACCACCACCCGCTCCCCGCCGACGCCGGCGGGCGACCAGCCGGGGCGAGGACGTCCTCGGACCGCACCGGGACCGGACGCGCCACCGGCGAGCCCGGCGCCGGGCGGTGTCCCGGCCCGGCGCCCACCGCCGGCTGCGCGGCGGGGGCGGTCGGGACCGACTCGCCGGCCGGGTACCGCGGCGCCGGAACGGACGGGCCCGCCGGGGCGACGAGCCCCGACGGCGCCTGCGCCGGGGCCGGCGGTGCCACCGGGATCTCCCGGCTGACGGGCGCGAGCGGGAACGGCCCGGTCCCCGGCGCGGCCACCGGATCGGGGCGACGGCCGGCCACCGGCAGCTCGGCCACCGGGGCGACCGGACGGGGCTGCCCGACCAGCGAGGTGAGCATCCGCGGCGAGGCCGGCTCGTCGAGTTCGGTAGACGGGGTCGCGAGGAGAGCGCCGGGGACCAGGATCCGGGCCACCAGGCCGTGCTGGCCGCCGTCCAGCCGCACCCGCAGCCCCAGCCGGGCGGCGAGGTGGCTGACCACGAAGAGGCCCATCCGCTCGGACGCGGCCACGTCGGCCGCCGGCGGGCTGGCCAGCACCTCGTTCGCCTGCTCCAGCGCCGCGGGGCTCATCCCCAGGCCCTCGTCGGCGACCTCGATCACCGCGTCCCGGCCCTCCGGCCGCACCGTCACCCGCACCACCGTGTCCGGCCGGGAGAAGGCGGTGGCGTTCTCCAGCAGCTCGGCCAGCAGGTGCACCATCTCGCCGACGGCGTGCCCGACCAGGTACAGGTCGGCCACCTGGTCGTGGCGGACCCGCTGGTACTGCTCGATCTCGGCGCTGGCCGCCAGCAGCACCGCGCCCAGCCCGACCGGTCGGTTCCACCGCCGGGTCGACTCGGTGCCGGCGAGCACCAGCAGGCTCTCGTCGTTACGGCGCATCCGGGCGGCCAGGTGGTCCAGCTTGAACAGGTTCTCCAACTGGTCCGGGTCGGCCTCCTCCCGTTCCAGCTCGTCGAGCAGCTCCAACTGCCGCTCCACCAGCACCTGGCTGCGCCGGGCCAGGTTGACGAACATCGCGTTGACGTTGCGGCGCATCATCGCCTGCTCCACCGCCACGCTGACCGCGCTGCGGTGCACCGCCACGAACGCCTCGGCCAGCTCACCGAACTCGTCCTGCGAGCGGACCACGGCCGGCGGGACCTGGATGTCCGGCACACCCCCGGTCACCCCCCGCAACCGGTCCAGGGCGTCCGGCAGCTCCAGCTGGGCGATCCGCATCGCCTGGCCCCGCAGCAGCCGCATCGACCGGGCCACCGACCGGCCGACCAGCAGCGAGATGAGCACGCCGACCAGCAGCACGGTGACCACCGCGCCGGCGACCAGCAGCGTCGTGCGCAGCTGGTCGGAGCTGGCGTCGTCGGCCCGGCGTACCGCGTCGTCGAGGACCTTCGCCTCCACCTGGCGCAGCAGCTCCTGCCGCTGCTCGCTGGCGGCCCACCACTGTGGCGCGGGCAGCACCGCCGGGCCGGCGCCGCCGGCCGGGAGGCTCTTCTCCTCCAGCTTCGCCGCGGCGACGAACGCCGGGTCCACCGACGTGCGGTCGTACGTGCGGATCTGGTCGGCCGTCGCCGCCACCCGGAACGCGCCGAGCGCGGTGAGCTGCTGGGCGCGCAGGTCGGTCAGGGTCACCTCGTCGTTCGGCGCGTAGCGACCGGCGCGGGCCGCCTCGTAGAGCTCGGCCCGGACCCGGGAGGAGAGCTCCTTGACCCGGGCCAGCTGGACGTAGCGCAGCACCGCGTCGCTGAGCGCCTGCTGCTGCTCGCCGGGGGACGGCTCGGCCAGCAGGTTGAGCAGCGCGTCGACGGCCCGGTGGTAGTTGCTCAGGATCGTCTCGCTGCTCAACACCGCCGGCGGGATCGCGGCCCGGATGTAGACGACCTGGTCGTACGCCTCGAGCACCTCCGAGTACGCGACCCGCCAGGCGGCGTCGGAGTCGGCCAGCGGCTCGGCCGCCGCGCGCAGGTCCCGCAGCGCCGCGTCGCTGGCCGTCTGCAACGGCTTCAGCGCGGCGATCGCGGCGTCCCGGTCGCCGTTGGCCCCGGCCCGGTGCAGCGCGCCCAGCTCACCCGCGGCGCGGTCGCGTTCCTGCTGGATCTGGTGGACGGCGGCGGTGATCTGCCGGCCGATGCCCACCTGGCCGGCGAAGTCGCCCAACGCCGTGGTCTGCCCGATCAGGCCCCGGGTGAGCACTCCGGCCACCACCAGGAAGGCCACCGAGGGCACCACCAGCACGGTGGCGAGCTTGGTGCTCACCCGCCAGTCGCGCAGTCGCAGCGGTGACCGCCGCCGGTGCGGGATCACCCGGACGTCGAACCGGCTCCGCCGCCCGGACGCCACGTCGCGCGACGGGTCGGGACCTGCGCCCACTCGTGCCTCCTCGGTCCCCTCGCGCCCGCCACGTCGGCAGCGGGGTCCATCCAACCAGGCCCTTGTCCGGTGTCAACGCCCTGGCCTGAGGAAACGCTCAGGATGGATCCGGTCGTCGGTCGCCGGCCACCGGGGCTGCCGGGGGCGGTTCCTCCGTCCGGCCGATGGTGGCCAGCTCACCGGCCTCGCCGATCCGGCCCAGTGCCACCAGGGCGGCCCCGGTGGCGCCGATCTCCGGGTTCGGCTGGTGGCGTACCGGCCGCGGCGCCAGGGAGGCGGCGAAGGACCGCCGCCACCAGGGGGACGCGGTCATCGCCCCGCCACCCAGCACCACCTCGACCGGTCGAGCGACGGTGGACTCCAGCACCGCGAGGTCGTCGGCGACCATCCGGCACAGCCCGGTCATCAGTCCGGCCAGGATCTCCACCGAGGTGGTGCCGAAGCTGAGCCCCTGGAGCTGCCCGGAGCCGGCCGGCGCCAGGCCGGGAGGCCGGTCGCCGCCGAACCGTGGGTCCGCCGGTAGGCCGCCGCCCGGCGGCAGCTCGGCGAGCGCGGCGTGCAGCGCCTCCCCCGCCGGCAGCCGCAGCTCCCGGGCGGCCCAGGCGAACAGGTTCCCCCCACAGGAGTACGCGGCCCCGGTCACCACGTGGTCGTGGTCGACCCGGTAGCGCCAGAGCTCGTCGGGCAGGGGCGGCAGCACCGCACCGGCGGGGACCCGCTGGATCAGCCGGACCGCGGCGGAGGTGCCGACGGTGACCGCCGCCCGGGTCGGGTCCACACAGCCCTGGCCCACGTTGGAGGCGGCACCGTCCCCGACCGGGGCGTGCCAGCGGGCCCGGGCCAGGTCCGGCCAGCGGCGGGCGTGCGTGGAGCGGAGCCGGCCCTGCCAGTCCAGCGGGGCCAGCTCGGGCAGCTCACCGTCGCCGACCCCGGCCAGCGCACACGCCTCGGCGTCCCAGGTCAGCTGCCGCAGGTCGAGCAGGCCGGTGCCGGAGGCCTGGGACACCGACATCGGGGCGTCGTCGAGCAGCGCGCCGAGGACGTACTCGGCCAGGCCGGCGAAGCGGGCCACCGGCGCGTCGATCCGCTGCCGCAGCCACGGCAGCCGGACGTTCCAGTAGCACCGGTGCCACCAGGCGCCGGTGCGCTGGTGCAACGCCTGCGGGTCCGTCGGGGCGGCCACGTCGGCGGAGGGCTGGGGCCGGGTGTCCAGCCAGGTGAGCACCGGTCCGAGGGGTTCACCCCGGCCGTCCAGCGGCACCACCGAGTGCCACTGCGCGGAGGCGGTGACCAGCTCCACCCCGGCGAGGTGACCGGCGGCGGTCAGCTCGTCCAGGCACTCGACCAGGCAGGCGAGGTAGCCGGGACCGTCCAGGGTGCCGGACCCGTCGTCGCCGACGTCGAGGCGTACCTTGCGGCGGGCCAGCGCGCCGGGCAGCGGGTTGGCCTGCGCGTCCAGCACCAGCCCGCGTACCGACGACGTGCCGAGGTCCAGAGCCAGAATGTTCATCGCGGGTCACCGTACCCGCCGGGACGGCCGGTCACGCCAAGATCCGCGGGCAGACGGGTGGACGTGCCGCGCGCCCGGTCGGGGCACCACGGCGGGCCGCCCGGCGGTAGAGTCGACGCATGCCCGCGCACCTGTCCTGCTGGTGGCCCGCCGACCCGGCGGCCCACTCCCGCGCGTAGCTTTCTTCCCGCGGCCGCCCCTCGAGGCGGCCGCCGATCTTCCTCCGGCACCGGGCCCGCCTCCGCGGGCGGCACCGGCCCCGAGAGGAGCACCCATGCACCGCACGCACGACCCGCTCGCCGCCGTCGCCGACGGCCGCGACCCCGGCCCGTTCGCCCTGGTCCGCCGCGCCGACACCGACCGGCTGGACCTGTTCACCGGCTCGGTGGTCACCGTCGACCGGCTCGCCGACATCCCGCTGCCGTCCGGCGGCCCCGGCCCGCGCACCCTGGCCCTGGTGCCGTACCGACAGATCGCCGAGCGCGGGTTCACTCACGTCGACGACGGCGTACCCCTGGAGTGCCTGCGCATTGATGGGCACCGCACGCTGAGCCTGGGCGAGGCGCTCGCGGCACTGCCCGAGGACCCGGTGGTCACCACCGACGGCGGCTTCGACATCGACGACGCCGAGTACGCCCGCACCGTCGACCGGGTGCTGGCCGAGGAGATCGGCCGGGGCGAGGGCGCCAACTTCGTCATCCACCGCACGCTGCGCGCCACCGTGCAGGGCTCCCCGCTGCGGGCGGCGCTGGCCGCGCTGCGCCGGCTGCTCACCCGGGAACGCGGCGCGTACTGGACGTTCGTGGTCTTCACCGGCGCCCGGATCCTGGTCGGGGCCAGCCCGGAACGGCACGTCAGCGTCGAGGGCGGCACGGTGCTGATGAACCCGATCAGCGGCACCTTCCGGCACGCCGGCGCCACCCCGGACCGGGCGGCGCTGCTGCGGTTCCTGCGCGACCCGAAGGAGGTCGAGGAGCTGTACATGGTGCTCGACGAGGAGCTGAAGATGATGGCCACCGTCGCCGAGCACGGCGGCCAGGTGATCGGGCCGTACCTGAAGGAGATGGCGCACCTGGCGCACACCGAGTACCTGCTCGCCGGCCAGGGCTCGGCGGACGTCCGGGACGTGCTGCGGCACACCATGTTCGCGCCCACGGTGACCGGCAGCCCGATGGAGAACGCCTGCCGGGTGATCGCCCGGCACGAGCGGACCGGCCGGCGCTACTACTCGGGGGTGCTGGCCCTGCTCGGCCGGGACGCGGCCGGCCGGCAGACCCTGGACGCGCCGATCCTGATCCGCACCGCGGAGATCTCCCCCGCCGGTGAGCTGCGGGTGCCGGTGGGGGCGACCCTGGTCCGGCACTCCACGGCCGAGGGTGAGGTGGCCGAGACCCACGCCAAGGCCGCCGGCGTGCTGGCCGCGCTAGGCCTCGGGCCGGACGCCCCGGCCCCCACCGGCGGGCCGGGGGCCGCCGGGCGCCCGGCGCTCGCCGACGACCCGGAGGTACGCGCCGCGCTGGCCGCCCGTAACGGCCCGCTGGCCCGGTTCTGGCTCGACCGGCGTACGCCCGGGGCGGCGGTGCTGCCCGGCCTGGCCGGCCGGCGGGCGCTGATCGTGGACGGGGAGGACACGTTCACCGGGATGCTGGCCCACCAGTTGCGCGCGCTCGGCCTCGTCGTGCGGGTGCGCCCCTGGCAGGACCCGGTTCACCTCGACGGGGAGGACCTGGTGGTGGTCGGCCCCGGGCCGGGTGACCCGCGGCGGCACACCGACCCGAAGCAGGCCGCGATGCGGGGGCTGCTGAGCCGGCTGCTCGACGAGGGTCGCCCGACGCTGGCGGTCTGCCTCGGGCACCAGCTGCTCGCCGGCCTGCTCGGGTTGCGGCTGCACCGCCGGGAGGCGCCGTACCAGGGGGTGCAGCGGGAGGTGCCGGTCTTCGGCACGCCGCGACGGGTGGGCTTCTACTCGACGTTCACGGCGCTCGCCGACGCCGACCGGCTGACCACCCCGTACGGGCCGGTGGAGCTGTCCCGGGACACCACGGACGGCGCGGTGCACGCCGTACGCGGCCCGGGGTTCGCCGGGGTGCAGTTCCATCCGGAGTCGGTGCTCAGCCGGGACGGCACCCCGGTCCTGGCCGAGCTGCTCGCCCATCTGCTCGGTCAGCCGAGCCGGCTGGCGACCGCGCATGATTCACCGCATCGCGGGTAGGGCGAAGGGCGACCGGTGGTCCGGACGGGTCGAGAGCCCCCGCCCGGGCCACCGGTCGCCACGCGGTGACCGGTCAGCCGGCGGCGAGCCCCTTCTTGAGGGCGGCGCCGATCTGGATGGCCCGCTTGGCGGTCAGCGCGGTGGCGCCGAGCGCGACGCTGTCCGGCGCGGTCTCGCCGTTGTTGCTGGTGTGCGAGGCGCCGTAGGGGTTACCGGCGGTGAACTGGCTCGGGTCGGTGTAGCCGGGGGTGACCACGACGCCGCCCCAGTGGTAGAAGACGGTGAGCAGCGACAGGATGGTGGACTCCTGGCCGCCGTGGGAGGTGGCGGTGGAGCAGAACGCCGAGTAGACCTTGTTGGCCAGCGCGCCCTGGGCCCAGAGCGGGCCGGTGGTGTCGATGAACTGCTTCAGCTGGGCGGAGATCATGCCGTACCGGGTCGGCGAGCCGAAGATCACCACGTCGGCCCAGGTGAGGTCGTCCAGTTCGACCTCCATGACGTCCTGGGTCTCCAGGTGGTGCGCCTGCCAGCCGGAGTTGGAGCGGATGGCCTCCTCCGGGGCCAGTTCCCGTACCTTGCGCAGCCGTACCTCGGCGCCGGCTTCGCCCGCGGCCTCGCAGGCCGCCTGCGCCATCTGGTAGGTGATGCCGGTCGCGCTGTAGTAGATGACCGCGACCTTGATCTGGCCGTCCATCACATGTGCCTCCCTCATTGTGGATCAGCTCCGGCGACTACCCCTTACTTGCGGCGTCAAACGTCTGCGGTCCGTGCTCAAGATTTGCGCAAGTTCCGGCAGCAGACGCTCTCCCGATCGGCCGCGCCGGGGATCCTGGTCGCACCCGGCGCCCGCCCGACGGTGCACCTGGACGGGGGATCGCGCTACGCCGACGTCGCGTCGGCGGAGCGCGATCGGGGTCCGCGAGCGCGGGGGAGCGTCGTACCCGCTGCCTATGCTGACCGTCCACCAGCGACGGGAGGCGGTCATGACCGTGGCACTGACCGGCGCGCAGGCGCTGGCCCTGCGGATGAGCAGCCTGCTGCTGCGACCACACCCGGCCGCCCGTCCGGACGACGTGGCCGGGGTGGTCGAGTGGTTCGGCGCCATGCAGGCCCAGGACATGGCGAGCGGCCTCTGGTCGCTGGGCGTCCGCCTGCCGGCTCTGACGCTCGGTGACGTCCAGGCCGCGTTGGAGCGCCGGGAGGCCCTGCGAACCTGGCCGATGCGGGGCACCGTGCACCTGGTGCCGTCCCGAGACGCCCGCTGGATGCTGGGGCTGACCGGCGTACGCACGCTGTCCGGTGCCGCGGCCCGACGGGCCGTGCTCGGCCTCACCGAGGCCGACGCGGACCGGGCCGCCGACGTGCTCGGCACGGCGCTGGCCGGCGGCGGCCGACTGACCCGCGCCCAGTGCCTGGCCGCCCTGACCGGGGCCGGCCTCGACGTCGGCGGGCAGCGCGGCTACCACCTGCTCTGGTACGCCAGTCAGCGCGGGGTCACCTGCATCGCCCCGCACGTCGGCACGGAGCAGACCTTCGCCCTGTTGGACGAGTGGGCGCCCGACCCGCACCTGCCGGAGCGCGACGAGGCGCTGGGCATCCTCGCCCTGCGCTACTTCCGCGGTCACGGGCCCACCACCGTGCGGGACTTCGCGGGCTGGACCGGGCTCACCATGGCCGACGCGCGCCGGGCGGTCGCCGTGGCCGGCGACGAGCTCGCCACCGCCTCGGTCGACGGGGTGGACTCGGTGCTGCACCGCACGCTGCTCGACGCGCCCCGCGACCCGGTGGACGACGTGCGCGTGCTGCCCGGCTTCGACGAGTACCTGCTGGGCTTCAAGGACCGCAGCCTGATGCTCGACCCGGCGCACCAGCAGGCGATCGTGCCGGGCAACAACGGGATGTTCCGGTCGACGGTGGTGCGGGGCGGGCGGGTGGTCGGCACCTGGACGCGGACCATCGCCAAGACCCGGGTGAGCATCGTGGTCCAGCCGCTGGCCGACCTGGACCGGGCGGCGGTGGACACGGCGCTGGCCGGCTACGCCCGCTTCCTCGGTCTTCCGGCCCGGGTCGACTGGGCGGACTGACCGGTTGCGGCGCGTCCGGGTGACCGGCGGTGCGCCGCCCGGCTCACCGGCGCATCGGGGCCGACACCGGTTCCTGGAGCACGGCGAACGCTGGCAGGGAGCCGATGAGCCTGGCTGTTCCGGCACGGCCGGCAGCACACGCACGGTGACCAGCGCCGGAAGCGACAATCGATTCGAGCGTGATACCTCAGAGTCATCAATATTCCTCTGAGGTATCACGCTCGGGTTGGTCATGGCCCGGCGAGAGCCGGTGGGCCCGCGGGCTGGGCGGATCCGGAGGCCGGTGGGCGCCCGGACGCTGGGCGGGTCTGGACGCCGGGTGGGCCGGTGGGCCCGGAGGCCGACGCAGCCGACGGACCGCTCGGCTTGAACAGCGCGCAGCCGAGGGGTACCGCAGGGAGGGCATTGCCCGGCAAGGGAAACCGCCAGAAGAGGCAGCGCAGCCGGGGGCCGGTGGGCCGCCCGACTCCCGAAGGGACTCGGGCGGCCCGCGAGGATCAGTCGCCCAGGGCGCCGGCGGAGCGACCCTCGTGCAGGGTCAGGTTCCGGCCGGTCGACGGGTCGAACAGGTGGATCTTCTCCAGGTTGAACCAGACCCGCCGGTTCTCCCCCTCGCGCACCGGCGACTCGGCCGAGAGCCGGGTGACCAGGTTCGCGCCACCGCCACTGAAGTCCGCGCCCGCGTCGGCGGCCAGTTCCTCCAGCTCGGCCGCGCTGGCCCGCTCCCCCTCGACGGTGAAGTAGACGTACTTGTCCGAGCCCATCGACTCGACGATGTCGACCGGCGCCTCGAACTCCAGGCCCCGGCGCCGGGTGTCGTCGTCGATCAGATCGGCGTCCTCGAAGTGCTCGGGGCGGATGCCGAGGATCAGCTCGCGGGGCGCGTCGGCACCCTCCAGCTCGCGGCGGACCCGGTCGCCGATCGGCACGTCGCCCAGCGCGGTACGCAGCGCGCCGTCCTGCACGGCGGCGTGCAGGAAGTTCATCGACGGCGAGCCGATGAACCCGGCGACGAAGAGGTTGCGGGGGTGGTCGTACAGCTCCTGGGGCGGTCCGACCTGCTGCACCGCGCCGCCGCGCATGATCACCACCCGGTCGCCGAGGGTCATCGCCTCGGTCTGGTCGTGGGTGACGTAGACGGTGGTGGTGCCCAGCTGCTTCTGCAGCTTGGACACGACGGTCCGCATCTGCACGCGCAGCTTGGCGTCCAGGTTGGACAGCGGCTCGTCCATCAGGAACGCCTTGGGCTGGCGCACGATCGCCCGGCCCATCGCCACCCGCTGCCGCTGGCCGCCGGAGAGGTTCGCCGGCTTGCGGTCCAGCAGTGTGGTCAGCTCCAGCACCTTGGCGGCCTCGTCGACCTTCCGGTCGATCTCGGCCTTGTCCAGCTTCGCCAGCCGCAGCGGGAAGGCCATGTTCTCCCGCACGCTCATGTTCGGGTAGAGCGCGTACGACTGGAAGACCATGGCGATGTCGCGGTCCCGGGGGGCCTTGTCGTTGACCCGTTCCCCGCCGATGCGCAGCTCACCGGAGCTGATGTCCTCCAGCCCGGCGATCATGTTGAGGGTGGTGGACTTACCGCAGCCGGACGGGCCGACCAGGATGACGAACTCGCCGTCGGCGATCTCCAGGTCGACGTCCTGCACCGCGGTGGTCCCGTCCGGGAACCGCTTGCTCACCTTGTCCAGCACGATGTCAGCCATTGTTGTCACCTATCCCTTGACGGCGCCGGAGGTCAGGCCGGAGACGATGCGGCGCTGGAAGAAGAGCACGAACAGGATGATCGGAATGGTGATCACCACGGCGGCGGCGCAGATCGCCCCGGTGGGGTCCTCGAACTGCGACTCGCCGGTGAAGAACGACAACGCCACCGGGACCGTACGGGCCCGCTCGGTCGAGGTGAGCGTGATGGCGAACAGGAAGTCGTTCCAGCAGAAGATGAAGACCAGGATGGCCGTGGTGAACAGCCCGGGCGCGGCCAGCGGGGCGATGACCCGCCGGAACGCCTGGCCCTGGGTGGCGCCGTCCATCTTCGCCGCCTTCTCCAGGTCCCACGGGATCTGCTTGAAGAACGCCGACAGCGTGTAGATCGCCAGCGGCAGCGCGAAGGTGATGTACGGCAGGATCAGCCCCGGCCAGGTGTCGAAGAGACCCAGCTGCCGCTCGATCTCGAACAGCGGCGACACCAGCGACACCTGCGGGAACATCGCGATCAGCAGCGAGACCCCGACCAGCAGCTTCTTGCCGGGGAAGTCCAGCCGGGAGATCGCGTACGCGGCCATCGCGCCGAGCACCACCGCGATCAGCGTGGCGATGAGCGCGATGCCGATCGAGTTGACCAGCGCCCGGACGAACTGGCTGGTGTCGAAGATGGTGCGGTAGTTGTCCAGCGTCCACTCGCGTGGCCAGAACTTGCCGTCGGCGAGGGTCGCCGGGGTCTTGAAGGACAGCGAGGCGATCCAGAGCACCGGGATCAGCGCGAAGACGACGACGATGACGTCCAGCAGACCCCAGCGCAGCTTCGCCCGCGTGGTGGTTTCGACCGACATCTCAGCGCCTCTCCCCATCGTCGCTGCCCGGGGCAGCGGTGCCGAACAGCTTCACGAAGACGAACGCGATGATCGCCACGGTGATGAAGATCAGCACCGACATCGTGGAGCCGATGCCGAGGTTCAGGCCCCGGATCAGGTTGTTGTAGGCGAGCATCGACACCGAGGAGGTCTCGTTGCTGCCGGCGGTCAGCACGAAGATGTTGTCGAAGACCCGGAACGCGTCCAGGGTCCGGAACAGCAGCGCGACCAGGATCGCCGGCTTCATCACCGGCAGCATCACCTTGGTGAACCGCTGCCAGGAGGTGGCGCCGTCGGTGGAGGCGGCCTTGAGCAGGTCCTCCGGGACCAGCGCCAGCCCGGCCATCAGCAGCAGGGCCATGAACGGCGTGGTCTTCCAGATCTCGGCCAGCATGATGATCGCCAGCGAGCTGGCCCGCTCGGTCAGCGGCGCCGACCCGTCCATCAGGTTCGCCAGGTAGCCGGTGCCCGGCGTCCAGGCGTACTTCCAGGAGAAGGCGGCGACGACCGTGACGATGCCGTACGGGATCAGCGCGGCGGTCCGCACGATGCCCCGGCCGACCAGCGTCCGGTGCATGATCAGCGCAAGTCCCATGCCGAGCACCAGCTCCACGGCGACGGTGACCACCGTGATCAGCATGGTGACGCCGAAGGCGGTCCACCAGAACTGGTTGCTCAGCACGGTCACGTAGTTCTGCAGCCCGATGAACTCGCGCTCGTCCGGGAAGCGCAGGTCGAAGCGCTGCAGGGAGAGCCAGATCGAATAGATGATCGGGTACGCGGTGACCAGCACCATCACCAGCGCGGCCGGCGCGCAGAGCAGCCAGCCGAGCTTGCGTTCGGCCCGCTTGTTCTCGCTCAGCGCGGTCTTCTCCCGGCGGTTGGCCCGCTGCGTCGGCGCCACGGCGTGCCGGCCGGTGGAGCGTTCGGTCTCCTCCGCGCTGACGTCCGCGCCCGTGGGCGTCGCGTTGATGCTCACGGCAGCACTCCCTTCGAGTCGAGGGCGTCGCCGATGGCCTTGCGCAGCCGGTCCGCGGTCTGCTGCGGCTGGATGGCCGAGGGCGGCGACAGGTACGCCGACATGACGGTGGAGATGCTCTGGTAGGCCGGGTTCAGCGGGCGGACCGCCGGGTCCTTGAGCTCCTCGAGGATGGTCTCCTTCATCGGGTACGCCTTCTCCATCTCCGGCTCGGCGTAGATCTTCTCGATGGTCGGCGGCACACCGTCGTTGATCGCGGAGAACTTCTGGTTCTTCTCGTTGCGGATGCACTTGGCGGCCTCGAAGGACTCCTTCGGGTGCTTGGAGTAGGCGCTGACCGCCATGTTGATACCGCCGATGGTGACCTTGCCGGGGGTGCCCTCCTCGACGCCCGGGTACCGGGCCCACTTGACCTTCTTGGCCAGCTCCGGGTCGCCCTCCTGCAACGCCGGATAGACGTAGGGCCAGTTGACCTGGAAGGCGCCGCCGCCGTTCTGGAACTCCAGCCGTACGGGGTCCTCGACGGCGTTGCTGAACGACGGCGACGTCACGCCCGACGTGGCGAAGCGCTGCAGCTGCTCCAGCGCCTTGACGGTGCCGTCGTCCATCACCGCCTTCTTGCCGTCCTCGCTGAGGATCTTTCCGCCGGCGCTCTCGGCGAGGCTGTTGTAGAGCACCACCAGGCCCTCGTACTGGGCGCCCATGGTGAGCACCTGGTACGGCTTGTTCTGGCTCTTGAGCTCCTTGGCCTGCTGGATCATCTGGTCCCAGGTCTTCGGCGGCTCGGGGACCAGGTCGCTGCGGTACCACAGCAGCTGGACGTTGGTGTTCTTCGGCGCGGCGTAGAGCTTGTCCTCGTACCGCGCGGTCTCCAACGGGCCGGCGAGGGTGCCCTGCTCGACGTCGGCCTTGTCCTGGCCGGTCCACTCGCGGATCCAGTCGGCGCTGGCGAACTCCTGGGTCCAGGTGACGTCCAGGCCGAGGATGTCCATCCCGGTGTCCTCGGCGGCGAGCCGACGCACCATCTGCACCCGCTGGTCGTCGGCCTGCCGCGGCAGCACCCGGTAGGCGATCCTGTAGCGCCCCTGGGCCTGCTGGTTGCAGTCGTCGACCACCTTCTGCAGGTTCTGCTCCGGCGGGTAGTACAGGTTCAGCGTGGGCGTACCCTCGCTGGCACCCGAACCACAGGCTGCCAGTGGCGCCACCAAGGTCAATGCGGCGGCCGTCGCGGCCAGGCGTACGCGTGGCCGGCGCCGGTGTCGCGACTCGTCGGGGTCCGTCGTCATCGCCCTCCCCCTTCCTTCGGCGAGAGCCGGGGTGGGGCGGTCCGTGCCCCGGCGCACGGCGGAACGACCCGGGACCGGTGGGGTGGAACCCGCCCGACCCCGGGCGTTTCGTGCGGTAACACTGCCCGACCTGCGAAGTCGCGAAACCTGACCCGGCCGTGAGCCGCCCGCGTCGCCGCAGTGTGGCGCAGATCACCACGCTGCGGACGGCCTGCCCCGGCCGTACGCTCGGCCGATGGACGCCACCTTCTTCTTCGATCCCGCCTGCCCGTGGACCTGGCGCGCGTCGCGCTGGCTGGTCGCCGTGGCCGAGGCCCGCGGCCTGGCCGTCGAGTGGCGGGCGTTCAGCCTGGCCATCCTCAACGAGGGCAACGTGCCGCCGCAGTTCGCCGAGGCGATGGCCGCCTCAGGTCGGGCGCTGCGCCTGGTCGAGGCGCTGCGGGCGCAGGGCCGCCACGACGACGCCGGCCGCTTCTACACCGAGTTGGGCGCCCGCACGCACGACGCCGGCAACCCGCCGTCGGACAAGCTGGGCGCCGAGGCCGTCGAGGCGGCCGGTCTGGGGTCCGAGGCGCCCGCGCTGGACGACGAGCGCTGGGACGAGGCGGTCCGCGAGTCGCACGCCCTGTCGTACGCCTCGGCGGGCCCGGACATCGGCTCGCCGGTGCTGATGATCCCCGGTGCCGAGCGCGGCATGCACGGGCCGATCGTCACCGAGGTCCCCGGCACCGAGGACGCGCTGACCATCTGGGACTCGCTGGTGCCGCTGCTGCGGCTGGGCACCTTCCACGAGATCAAGCGCGGCCGCCGCTGACCGGCTCGCCACGCGATGTCACATCCGGGCGGCATGATGGCCGGATGATCGCGCGCTTCAAGGATCTCTGCATGGACGCGACGGACGCGCACGCGCCCGGCGCGTTCTGGGCCGGCATCCTCGATGGGGAGCTGGTCGACACGGGCGACGGCGACACCCGGGTGGACCCGCGGGGGTCGCTCCGGGGCGGAGTCGATCTGGGTCAACACGGCGCCCGAGCCGCGCACCGGCAACCAGTTCTGCGCGTTCCCGCCAAGACCCACCGCCTGACGGCGACCCCCGCCCGGCGGGCCCGTCCCACCAGGTGACCGGGCGACTACCCGGCGCGCTGCCGGTCGACTAGCCTGTGACCTGCTCCGCAGCGCGCGTCGCCGTCGAAGTCGATACGCCTCCGGCCGACCCCCGCCCGCCCGATCGGTTGGTTCTGACGGGAAGTCCCTCCGCCGCGTCACCGGTTGGGCAGGATCGTCCTACGAGGAGGTGCCGTCGTGCAGGACACCCGCGCTCTCGCCCTGACGTTCGAGGTGAGCGGCCTGCCCCCGGTCAAGACCGAGGCGCTGTCCATCTTCGCCGCCGGCCACCGGCAGGCGACGAGGGTCCGCGCCCTGCTCCAGGCGGCCTGCACGGCGGCCCAGCGCACCGGCTGGACCCCGTTGGGCGGCCCGATCGAGGTGGACCTGACCCTGCGTTGCCCGCCGGGGCACCGCACCTCCGACGCCAGCACCCTGCTGGGCGGGGTGTGCGCGGTGCTCCAGGACAAGAAGCGGGTGTCGAACATCGGCCTGGCCCACTTGGGCGTCCTCGTCGACGTCGCGCTCTACTCCGACGACCGGCAGATCCGCCGCCTGTCGTACGTGGAAGAGCCGGCGGAGGAGTTCTCCTATCGGGTGCGGGTCGCCGCCGCGCCGGCCGGGGTTTGATCGAGGTCCGCGGCGGGGTATCGCGGACGCCGACGAAGGGAGCGCCGAATGTCGGAGCCACATGTCACGCTCGACCCGAGCGGGCTGGATCCTGTGCAGCAGAAGCTGCGCGGCCCGCTGGAGGAGCAGCTGACCTCGGCCCTGCAGGCGGCGACGGAACGGGTCCGTTCGAGCTACGCCGGTGAGCCGGTCGAGCAGGTCTGCCAGCGGCTGCTGGACGAGACCCGCTCCGGCCTGCACCCCGACATCGCCGCCGGCTTCAACCCGGACATGGACGAGTTCTGCCGCGTGGCCGTGGCGATCGTCCGCGGCGAGGTCTCCTGAACCACCGGTGACCCGGCCCCGCCCGACCCCGGGCGGGGCCGGGTCGCACCGTGCTCAGCCGCGGCGCACGTCGACCGAGACGACGTGGCCGCCGTCGGCCCCGGTCGACTCGGCCAGCCGGACCGACACCGCCCGGGTCAGACCGAGACCGAAGCTGACCTGGCCCTCGAAGTCGCCCGCGTCGGCCCAGCCGCGCAGGGTCGGGAACCCGATCGCTGCCGGCGGAGCGGTGGTCACCGTGCTGGCGCCGTGCGCGTCGTGGGCCTGGGCGGAGCGGAAGGCCACGGAGAGGAACGCCGCCCCCGGCAGCCGGACGGGGGTGCCGCTGCCGTCGGTGGTCACCTGCGGCACGTACGCCACCTCGTAGCCGGGGGTCGGCCCGCGGAAGACGAAGCTGATCCGGCTGTAGCCCTCGGCGGGGTGGTCTCCGACGCGTACGCCGGTCAGGGTGGACAGCGGCAGGCCCGGCTCGGGGGTGACCGGCGGGCGGACGACGTGGTCGACCCGGGCGGGCGTGGTGGGCACGGCCCAGCCGTAGGTGACCCGCCAGTCGCCGGCGGCCGGCGCCGGCCGGGAGGCCGCCGATGTGGGCAGCACCGGCGCGGAGGGCGCGCGGCCGGTCGCGGTCGCGGCGGCCGTCGGCGCGGTGGCGCTCGTCCCGGACACCGCCGGCGTGCCGGGCGCGGACGCCGTGCCGTCGGGGTCGGCCGAGCAGGCCGCCGCGAGCAGCACGACCAGGCTCAACAGCAGTGGTACGCGCCGATCTGTCATCTCCCCAGCGTGCGCCCCTCGAACCGGCCCTGACCAGGGCCGATCGTCCGATTCCTGCGGCTGCCGGCGCACCGACCCCGGGGCGCTCAGGCGGCCAGCGGCTCCACCCGCCACCCGGTCAGCGGGTGCGCGTGGGACGCCGGCAGGCCGGCCGGCCGGGTGGGCAGTTCGGCGGCGAACTCGCGGATCAGCGCGGGCAGCCGGTAGCGGTCCGACTCGTCCCGCACGACCAGGTGCGCGTCGACCAGGTTCTCCAGGGCGAGCCGGAGCCGGTGGGTGGAGACACCCAGTTGGGCCGCTGCCCGCTCGGGCAGCGCCGCCGCCTGCGTCGAGCTGCCCAGCACCTCCAGCAGCCGGCCGGCCACGTCGTCACCGGCGCAGACGGCGGCGTACCCGGCGGCGAGCCGGTCCCGCACGGAGAGGTCACCGTGGGCCAGCCAGTCGAGCCGGCGGCGGCTGTCGACGAGCTGTCCGGTCAGGTCACGCAGGGTGAGGCCCGGACAGCCGGCCAGCCGGGACCCGACGATCCGCAGGGCCAGCGGGGAGCCCGCGCACACCCGGATCAGGCCGGCGGTGTCCGCCGGGTCGGCGGCCAGCCGCTCCGGGCCGGCGAACCCGGCGAGCAGGCGGTGGGCGTCGGCGGCGCCGAGCGGACCGACGACCACCCGGCGGACACCGTCGAGGCTGTGCAGCCTGCGCTGTCCGGCGACGATCAACGCCGAGCCGGGGCCGGCCGGGATCAGCGGCCGGACCTGCGCGTGGTGGGTCACCCCGTCGACCACGATCAGCACCCGCCGGGCGGCGAGCAGCGAGCGCAGCCGCCCGGCCCGCTCGTCGAGGTGTTCCGGCAGGTCGGCCGGGGGCACCCCGAGCGCCCGCAGCACCCGACCCAGCATCGCGTGCGGCGTGATCCCCGGCCGCTGGGCGAGGTCGACGAAGACCTGCCCGTCGGGGAACTCGTCGGCCACCGCGTGCGCGGCGCGGACCACCAGCGCGGACTTGCCCGACCCCACCGCGCCCGCGACCACCACCGCGGCGGGGGCGGCGGCGGTCACCGCCGCGACCACGGCGGCCACCTCCCGGGTACGTCCGACGAAGCCGGCCAGGTCGGCGGGGAGTTCCCGCGGCACGAGCGGGCCTACCGACAGCGCCGCGTCGACCCGGGCGGCCTGCGGCCCGGCGGACCCGACGGGACCCGGCTCCGTCGGGTCCCCGGTGGCCGCGGCGTCGGGCGTCCCGGCGGACACGGCCTGCGGGTCGGTCGTCCCCACGGGTACGGCCGAGGTCCGGGTCGTCCCGACGGGAGCGTTCGGGGCCTCGTAGTGAAGCTCCGGCTCCCGGTCGAGCATGGCCCGGTGCAGGGTGGCCAGCTCCTCCCCCGGGTCGAGACCGAGCTGCTCGCTCAGCACGTCGTGCGCGTCCCGGTAGGCCGACAAGGCGCCGGTGACGTCGCCGCAGCGGTAGAGCGCCAGCATCAGCTGCGCCCAGGCTCGCTCCCGCAGCGGGTGCGCGGCCAGGTGCCGGCGCAGCTCCGGCAGCAACTGCCCGTGCTGGCCGACGCTCAACCGGGCGTCGGTCAGCTGCTCGAACACGTGCAGCCGCTGCTCGTCCAGGCTGGCCCAGCGGTTGTCCAGGGCGGTGCCCCGGGGCAGGTCGTCACCCGCCGGGCCGCGCCAGCACGCCAGCGCGGCGGTCAACCGCTCCAGCACCTGCCCGGGGTCGCCGGTGGTCCGGCCGCTCAGTCCCTCCGCGGCCAGCCGCTGAAACTCCGCCACGTCCAGCTCGTGCGGCGCCAACCGGAGTTCGTACGCGTTCGTCCGGGCGACCAGCCGGTCACCGACGATCCGGCGGAGCGCGGCGGCGTGGCTGCGGATGTTGGCCACCGCCGAGGCCGGGCGGTCCTCCGCCCAGGTCATCTCGGCGATCTGGTTGAGCGAGAGCGACCGGTTGGCCTCCAGGGCCAGGCCGGCGAGGATCGCCTTGCGCTTGGCCGCGCCCGGTGTGGTGACCCGGCCGTCGGTGAGTACCTCCACAGTGCCCAGCAGTCGGATCTCCAGCTGCATCTCGTCGCTTTCCCCCCGTTAGCGGCCTGAGCGGGCCCAGACTAAATGGACAGTCAGGGACGGAACAAGCCAGGCCAGCGGCGCAGCAAGGGTGACGAACATCTATGGCCGGAGACGGCGTGTCGACGTGATGGATTGCCGCTCGCCGACGCTGCGCTCACGCAGGTCACCGACTTCAACACTCCGCGTGACACAAAGCGGGCGGCTCACCTGCGGCCGGAGGGCGCGATCGCTGCCAGTCCATACCCCGGGGAGCACCCCGCCAATCCCCCGCACGGCTGATCGGTCGGTGCCGTTCGGTGGCCCGACCATTGGGTTGGACGAGGTGGAGCGGCGGGCCGGCCGATCGCTTCTGGTCGCATCGCACGTACTCCTCGCCGACCGACAGCGCCCGCAACGCGGGGTTGGGGCAACAGAGATGACGCCTCATACCGTCACTCGCCGTCAGCAGGCCGGCCTGACATGCCATCGGCCGGGGCTGCCCGGCGCCTAGACTCCGCGGGTGGGAACGGTGACGGAGGCATGGTTCCGGATCGAGAGCTGGGTGGAGAAGTACGCGCCGAAAAGCCTGTCGGCACTGGGACCGCCGGCGGATCCGAGTGCCATCCATGCGGGCGAGGCCCAACTGGGACTGACCTTCCCGCCACAGTCGGTCGAATCCCTGCGCCGGCACGACGGCCTCACTCGGTGGGCGATGATCCTGCCGGAAGCACCGCCGCTCGGCGTCAGCGGCATCGTCGAGCAGCATCAGGACCGCATGGACATCGCCGAGGACGTCGACGGCTTCGCCTCCCACGCGCCGGGCGTTGAACCGTGGTGGCACGAACGGTGGCTGCCGTTCGGCGCGTCCGACGGCGGTCTTCAGGTGATCGACCGCAGAGCAGGACCAGGACACGGCCGGTTGGGCTGGGCGCCACACGACAATCCGGGCGACTTCTCCGAGCCGTGGCCTACCCTGTGCGCCTATCTGACGCAGGTCGCCGACGCCCTCGGCGTTCGCGGCGAGGTTCACCCGTCTTGGTGACGCTGGCGCCACCGCTGTAGGTGATGGTGAACTTCGCGTCCGTCGCCGCGCCGGTGACCTGCGGGTAGTACACGAACACGTCGTAGTTGCCGGCCCGCGGGATGTTCAGCTGCCAGTTGTACTGGGCCGAACCGGTGCCCGCCGGGGCGGTGGCCACGTCGTAGCCGTAGTTGCCGGTCGCGGTTCCGACGGTCCAGGTGCCCTGCGAGGCGGTGTTGTGGGCGTCGGAGTTGTCGACCAGGACCACGTCCTTGCCGACCGGGATGCCGTCCTCGGTCCGGCGCTTCTCGTTGCCGGAGAGGAAGTACTCCCAGAGGATCGTCCGCGAGGTCGACCCGCCGGCCGCGGTCAGCGTGTTCTTGGTCTGCTGGCCGTTGTCGTTGTAGTCGAACGAGTTGACGATGTCCCACGGGTCGGTGGACGTCTTGGTCCAGCCGTTGTCGTAGTAGTCGTACCTGGTGACGTTACGGACGCTCTGCCCGTCCGACGGCGGCGCGCTGACCTCCTGGAGGTTGCCCACCGAGTCGTACGTGTAGATGGTCTTGTTGGGGGTGTTGTAGCGCGAGTCGTTCGGGTCGTAGGCCGACCACTCTTCCTTCTTACGGTTGAGCGCGTCGTAGACGATGGTGCTGGTGAAGTCGTCGGCGGTGCTGGTGCGGTAGGTGATCGGGCCGGCGGCGTCCTCGGCCGGTGACCGTCACGACACCGCCGTCCTGCCCAAGGCGACCAGCCGATGCGCAGGCCGGCAGATAAGGGGGATTGCCCGTGCGAAGGGGCGAAACGGGCGGAGCCCCGTCAACCGCGACGGGGCTCCGCTGTGGCATCACCAACAGCAATATGGACGGATCAACGGACATCTTTCACGTCCTGCCGATGGGGTGACGGTCCCAGAGGGACCATCACCCCACCATCGGCGATGTTCTACCGTTGATCCGCGGTGGCAACTATGGAAGAGTCGCCGAGCCCACGACGGACCGCCCTACCGACCTCCTCGACAGCGGAGTTCGCCGGAACGGTGACCTTCTCGTCGGTGAACAGGAATCCGGTTCGCACACCACGGTTCTCGGTGGAGACGATCACATAGCTGCCTGACTCGTCCCGCTCGACGCCAACCGCGCGAGTGCCTCGCGCCAGGGCAGCAAACGACCTGACGCCTGCCAATTTCAGCAGGGGCCGCAAAAGTTCCTTCACGTCCTCCGCAGAAATACCGCGCATCGGCTCCTCGCCGACCCGGAGCCCTTCCTGGACCAGCGAGCCGACCTCACCATCGGTCGCCTCGGGCGCGACGACCCGACACCAACCGTTCACCACGAGCGGGCCGTTCACCACTCTGGAATGGCTGGACACATAGATACGTCCGTCGGCGCGCTGGTAGACATCGACCCACCCGCTCATTTCACGATCACGTACCTCACGTCGATTCCTCGAGCCAACCCATAGCGGTAACCGTCCACCATGGCAGCATACTGTTGGCTCGATACTGTACCCGACGGGATACCGACGATCAAACTTCTATTCTTGATGTCCGTTTCCTTGATCGTGATACCGCCGTACGTGCGGCCCTTGTATCTTTCGAGCGCCCGAATGTCCCTGCGCAATTCCGTCTGGAGCGAACTTCCGTTATAGAAGCCATTGTGCAGAGCCTTGGTCTTGATACTGGTCGCAGTTCCGGTTGCGAAGTCGAAGGCGTCGATGGTCGGGTTGTTGGGTGTAGGAAGGCCCGGCAGGCCCATCTCATCCATGATCCGCTTCTCGAGCGCATAGCCACGCTGCCGGAAGGGGAGATCCCAGAGGCCGCGGCCCGCAGCGGCATCGTCCGCGTACTTGGCCAGCCGCCTCGCGGTGATGAGCGCGGACCCCAGCGCACCGATTCCATGGGCGATCTTGCCGCCGGGCACCGCGTCCACCGCGGTGAACCCGCACGCCAACTTGTCGCCCTGGAGGCAGTCCGGCGCGTCGGAGAACGGGATGAATCCGACGGCCGCTTCGACCATGGGGTCCTTGCACAGTTCAGCGGGGACGCAGGAGATCGGGATCGGAGTTCCCTGCGGCGATGGCGACGGCGTCGCCCCCGGCGATGGAGACCCACCCCCACTGGACCCACCTGCGCTGGGCGCGGGCGTGGGCGACGGGGTGGCCGACGGCGGGACGTAGGAACCGCCGCCATCGTTGATCCAGATGTGCCCGTCGAGCTCGACGGCGCTGATGGGGTTCCCACCACCGAACGCGTAGCGGTTGCCGGTGAAGGGGTTCAGCCCCAGGTTCATGTCCGACAGGGCGCCGTTGTAGTTGTCGCGGGTCAGGAACCGGTTGAGACCAGGGCTGTAGTCCCGGAACCCCATGTCGTACGACTCGGAGTTCTGGTCCCACCGCTTGGAGTTGAACCGGTAGAAGTTGTAGGGCTCCTTGGTGGGGTCGGCGGCGTCCGGCTTGTCGATCCCGGTGAACTCCGCCTCGTTGTCCTTACCGTAGGCCGTGTAGCCGTAGGTGGCCTTGGTCTCGCCGGCGTCGTCGGTCAGCTGTTCGACGTCGGTGTGCGGGTTGTAGCCGTAGTAGGCGTCTTCCTCGGTGCCGTCGTCCTTGTGCGTCACCTGCGACAGCCGTTGCCCGCCCGGCCCGTACTGATAAGACTTCGCGACCTTGCCGGCGACCACCTCGTCCAGAATCTCCTTGGAGAGCCCGAGGTAGTTGAAGTTGGTCGTCTTGGCGCCAGGGCCGCCGGCGTCGGTCGTCTTGGTCGCCGTCCGGTCCAGTGGGTCGAAGGTGTACTTGGTCGAGACGGTGCCGGAGGCCTTCTTCTTGCGATTCTCGATGACGTGGTCGAAGCCGTCGTAGACGTTCCGCTCCATCACCGTGCCGGCCGCGGTCACCGTGTCCAGACGACCGAACGGGTCGTAGTTGTACGAGGTGGTCGCCCCGCCGGCAGACGCGGTCAGCAGCCGGTTGCGGTCGTAGTTGAACGTCGTCGTGGAACCGCCGAGGGTCTGGTTGATGACATTGTTGTTCGCGTCGTGGACGTAGCTTTCCGTGCCTGGCGTGTCGCCCGTCTTGGTCACCGACACCAGCCGGTCGCGCGGGTCGTACGTGTTCTCAGTGGTGTTGAAGATGTACGCGGAGTGGTTGTCCGCACGCATCTTCTTGTTGACGTCCTTGGTGCGGTTGCCATTGGCGTCGTAGTACATGGAGTGCTCGGAGACGACCACTCCGTTGGGCTTCTTCTCGACCTGGTACTTGAGGGGCCCGTCGAGATAGTACGTGTAGTTGACCGTGTTGCCGTTACCCTTGGTCTCCTTCGCCTTCTCGCCGCGATCCGTGTACGTGAAGGTAGTGGTCTTCTTGTCCGGATCGGTCGGCGACTTACCGTTGGTGACCTTCTCGACCAGGTCGCGCGCGTCGTACTCGAAGACCGAATACTGCTTCTTGTGCACGGTGGTCAGCGGGGCGCTGTTCTCGTTGTAGGTGAATGAGGTGGTGTTCTTCACCGCCCCGGACTTGCTCTCCGTGACCGTCTGCACCTGGTTCAGGCTGGTGTAGTCGACGGCGTAGGTGTCCACCGGCGTGTTCGGTGACGAGTCGGTGATGGCTACGAGGTTGCCGTTGGGGTCGTACCGGTAGTTGTATTCGTGCTTTTCGTCGTCGGTCTCACCGGTGTTGTTGCGAACCAGCTTGACCGCGTCCGCCACGACCACTCCGGTGGCCTGGTCCGACAGCGACACCTTGTGGCTGTTGCCCTCGGTGAAGCTGTAAGAGCCGAGGCTGACCCAGGTGGCAGCGGCGGTGTTCTGGTTGACCGTCTTCGACGTGTTCCCACCCCCGTGGCTCACCGTGTATTTAGCGTCGGTGGCCGCGCCGGTGACCTTCGGGTAGCGGGCGAAGACCTCGTACGTGCCGGACTGCGGCACGTTCAACTGCCAGGTGAAGGTGTTCGCGCCGGATCCGGCGGGTCGGGTCGCGTAGTCGATGCCGTACTTGTCGCCGGCCGTGGTGGCCGGGGTCCAGGTGCCGGTGGTCGTGGTGTTGTTGAAGTCGGAGTTGTCGACGAGGACCACCTGCTTGCCGACCGGCACGCCGTCGTCTGCACGAGACTTCAGCTTGCCGTCAGGGTAGTGGGTCCAGGTCATCGTCCGGTTGGCCGTCGAGTTGGAGGGGTCCTCCCCGGCCGGCGTCAGCGTCCGCTTGGTCTGGGCGCCCAGGTCGTTGTACTCGTAGGCGGTGACGATGTCCCACGGGTCGCTGCTGGTCTTCGTCCAGCCGTTGTCGAAGTACGTGTACGTGGTGTTGTTCCTGGTCGCCTCACCCGCCGACGGCGGCGCCGACTGGGTCTTCAGCCGCCCCACCTCGTCGTACTCGTAGGTGGTGACGTCCGCCGCCGTGTAGCGGGAGTCGTCCTTGTCGTACGCGGTCCGGCTCTCCTTGACCCGGTTCAGCTTGTCGTAGACGTTCACCGTGGCGAAGTCGTTCGGGTCGTCCGGGGTCGCCACGCCGCGCGGCGTGGTCACCTTGACCTGGTTGCCGACCTCGTCGTACTCGAACCTGGTCACGTTGTAGGTGATGGTGCCCGCGTCGTTCTTGTGCGGTGCCTTCACCTGGGTCGGCTTGCCCCTCGCGTCAAGGCTGACCTCGGTGGTGTTGCCGAGCTGATCGGTGGTGGCGACGACCAGGCCGTCCCGGTCGTAGGTGCTCGTGGTGAACTTCCCCAAGGCGTCCGTCGTCTTCAGGATGCGGTGCGCCTGGTCGTGCTCGAACACCGCCGAATAGTCGTCGGTGGCGGCCGATGCGTTCTTCCGTGGGTCGATCACCTTACGGACGTTGCCCACATCGTCGTACTCGTAAGAAATCCGGTGACCCGCACCATTGGTGATGCTGGTGAGCTGGTAGATCGCGTCGTAACCGTTGGTGACGGTGTAATCCCCGACCGTCGCGGTCAGGTTGCCCTTCGGCTCGGTTGTGGTCAGCAGGTGGCCGACCTTGTCGTAGGTGTAAGAAGTCCGCCGCTCCGGATCGCCCGCGGAGTCAACTGGAGCCAACGAGTAGCCCAGCTGGTCGGCCCTGTCGTAGTACGCCGTTGTGGTGGCACCGTTCGGGGCCGTCGACTCGTAGACGTTGTCGTTCTCGTCGTACTTCGGCGCCGGCGTCGTCACCCACTCACCAGCGGCCTGGTTCTTGGCCACCTGGTTCTCCAGCGGACGGCCGAAGGTGTCGTATGTCTGGAGGGTGTCGTGGTTAAGCGCGTCTGTGACCTTCAGGACGTTACCGCGCGAGTCGTAGACGAACTTCGTGGCCCGGTTCTCCGCGTCGGTGGTGATCTGCGGGTAGCCGTTGGGGTCGAAACTACTGTTCGTGGTGACGTTGTCGTTGGCGTCCTTGGCCGTCAGCTGCTGGCCCCACGCGTCGTAGGTGTAGGAGGTCTTGTAGTCGTCCGGGTCTGCCGTGGTGTTGCCCATCGGGTCCACCACCCAGGACAGGTCGCCGTCGGTCTCGTACCCGAAGGTCCATTTACGACCCTCGGGGCTCGTCTTTTCAGCGAGGTCGGCGACGTATCCGTTGAGCTGGCGCTGGTAGGCCAGCACCGTACCCGATGTGCCGTTCTTGACCGCCTCAGCGTCCTTGATCTCGGTCGGGTAGCCGGTCTTCTGATCGAACGTCCAAGTCGAAACGGCGCCATTGGTCTCCTCGAGCCGGATGACGTTGTGGTCGTCGTCCCAGCCGAGCTTGGTTTTCTGGCCCTTGGCGTTGGTGGTCTCGATCGCCCGGCCGTAGCCGTCCTGCAGATAGGCCGTCGCGCGGTTCTCCGCGTCGGTGACCGTCGCATTGATGTTGTTGCCCTGCGGGCCGTCCGGGTCCACGTAGCCGAACTGGGTCAGGTAGCCCAGCCGATCGGTGTAGGACTTGGTCGTCCAGTGGAACTTCGGGTCGTCCCCGGTCTGCGGAGAGTTGTAGACGATGCCGGTGCCGTAGCCGGCCGAGGTCGCGTTCGACCGCGGGTCGGTGACCTTGACCAGCTTGACGTTCTTGTTCCCCTGCGTCATGTCGTAGCGGAACGAGAACACCTTCGGCGCGCCCTTGGTGGAGCCGGCGCCGTCGATCAGCTCACCGAGCAGACCCTTGTCGGTGTACGTGAAGGTCAGCTTCCGCCCAGAGATGTCGGTGATCTGCGAGACGTGGTCGATGATCTTCGGGTTGGTCAGCCCACCGGTCGCCCGGACCTTCGTCCAGTTGACGTCGTCGATGTAGTCGAACGTCTGGCCCTTGGCGTAGTAGTCCAGGGTCAGCGTGGTCCGACCGGCCGCGTCGGTGATGTACTTCAGGAACTTGGTGGGCGCGTTGTTGCTCTTGCGCTCCTCGTAGGTGAAGCGCATCTCGTTGCCGTTGTTGTCGACCGTGCTGGTGAGGAAGCCCTCGCAGTCGTAGAAGAACTGCGTACGGTCGGGCTTGGTCAGCCGCCACGCCTTCGGCTCCTGCGTGTTCGGCTTGCAGTCGAGGGCGGTGACCTTCTCCAGGTACAGGTGCACACCCTTGGGGCTCTTCCACGCCGAGGTGGCCGCGTCCCAGGTGAACCAGTGGCTGGTGCCGTCGCCGTCGGTCAGGGTGACCTTCGTCGGGTTCGGGTTCGGGTGGAAGTCCAGCGGAGTGCCCAGGCGCATCATCGACGACGCCTGCAGCGACCACCCGAAACCGGCCACCGAGTCGGAGGTGTCCAGCGAGTTGTAGGACATCCGCACGAACGTCGACAGACCCCGCGACGGGTTGGTCAACGCGTTGTACGACCACACCGTGTTGCCGGAGTACAGGTTGTTCATCAGCGTGCCGCCGGCACCGGTGTTCTTCCCCGCGTACGAGTAGAACTTCTCCAGACCCAGCTGGTCCGACGTCGGCTCCTCCACCGCCACGTTCTGCGGCAGCGGCTGGATCGCCGGCACGGTGTCGGTCAGCTTCTTGCCGGTCAGCTTGTTGCGCAGGCTCCACTGCAGCACGTAGTCGGTGCGCTTGTTCCCGTCCGTCGACGACGGTGGCGTCTTCACCTGCGCGGTGACGTCCACCGCGGCGCCGGGTGCGATGTTCTTCGGCAGCGCGGTACGCAGCTCGAAGGCGGCGTCGGTGGCCGGGTCCCCGGTCACCTCCGCGAGCCCGTCGGGCCGCTTCCAGTCGTAGCTGAGCTCCCAGTCGGTGGTGTTCCACGCGGCCAGGGTCGGGTTCGACACCGTCACCGGCACCGTGTAGGTGGAGTTCGCCGTGGTGACCTGCGGCGTGGACGCCGCGTAGTACGTCGACTCACCGGTCTGCTCGAGGTAGGTGACCTCCAGCGTCGGCCGCAGCATCGGGTCCGCCCCCTCCGAGGAGAGCAGCATCGCCCGCGCGGTCGCGTTGACCTCGTCCCGCTGGCGCAGCAGCAGGCCGTAGTTGGTCGCCGCGTTCTTCACCCAGCCGTCCACCGCCGAGGTGACGTCCCAGGTCTCCCACTCCGGGTCGTTGGTGAACCCGTTGAAGCTGGCCTTCCACGCGGTGTCGTAGTCACCGCCCTTGGTGGTCCAGGGGTTCACCCCGTCGTAGGTGTCCCAGGTCGCCTTGGTCTCGGTGAAGTTGCGCTTGAGCTTGTAGACGTCGACGTACTCGTCGGTGTCCGTGCCCGGGTACAGGTAGGTGTTGTACATCCGCAGCTCGGCGTCGACGACCCTGGCGTCGGTGGGGATGCCGGCCAGCGAACCGAACTTCACCAGGCCACGGGTGTCGCCGTAGTACGACGAGTTGTTGCCGGGGCTGACGTACGGGTCGCCGTCGTAGACGTCCACGTTGCTGGTCGGCCGCCCCGCGGACAGCGTGGTGTCGGTCTGCCCGGTGCGGTAGATCCGGGTGACCTGACCGGCCTTCGGCAGCATCGCCGGTTGGGTCGGGCCGGCCAGGAGCTGCCCGTCGCGGGTCTTGACCGCGACCATGTAGTAGTAGAACTTCCGCGCCATCGGGTCGGTGTTGTCCGCCGCCGTCGGCACCGCGGTGGTGTCCTGGTACGTGCGGGTGGCCGAGGACACCGGGGCGATCAGGGTCGCCGCCGACGGGGTGAAGCTCTGGTGGACGCTGCGGTGCACCTGGTACTCGACGACGTCGTCGCCGGTGGCCGTGGACGGGTCGGTGTACGCCGGCCAGTCCAGCACCGCACCGGTCGCGGTGACCGTCGTCGGCGGGCTCACCGCCACGCCGGGCCGCCCGTAGGTGACGACCAGCTTCGGCAGGTTGTAGTCCCGCCGGTCGTTGTTGTAGTAGTACTCGGACGCCTCGTAGACCGGGCCGCCGCGACCCTTGGTCGCCTCGTCGAGCGCCTTGACCATGAGGCCGTAGTTCGGCTGGGTCCCGTTGACCCACTCCTGCACGACGTCGCGCACCGGGAACGAGTTCCAGACGCTGGACTGGGCGTACTTCTTGACCGTGCCGGCCTTGGTGAACCGGACGGCGTCGGCGATCGCGGCGTAGCCGGTCACGCCGTTGAGCACGACCTTGCCGGTGGTGCCGGCGACGAACGGGTGGGTGCCGAGGGTGACCCAGGCGCCCGCGCTGCTCGGCGTGGTCTGGTCGACGTAGTACTTCTTCGAGCCGCCGCTGTAGTACACGGTGTACGGCGCGTTCGTCGGCCGGTCGGAGGCGCCCACGTAGTGCACCTCGACCTGGTAGTCACCGGACTCGGTGATGGTCGGCACCCAGGTGTGGCTGTCCGTCGAGGCGGAGCTGCTGTGCCACTTGTAGTCGCCGTTGATGCCCTTGGGTGCCAGCGTCCCGGTGGAGTACGGCCAGCTGCCGACCACCGAGGTGCCGGCGTCGCCGTCGTCCTTGAGCACCGTGTTCGACGCCGGGGCGCCCGCGAACCTGGTGTTCATGGTGCCCCACGTCGCGGTGCCCTCGGTCCAGTCCGCGGTGACCCGGTGCGCCTGCATCGGCACGTCGTACGCCCAGTCGGTGTGCGTCTGGGAGTAGTACAGCTGGAGCTGCGCGTCGTCGATCGTCGTACCGGCCGGGATCGCGTCGACGTCGAACTTCAGCAGCGACCGCCAGGCGGCCGTCGAGGTCGTACCGACCTTCAGCTGGTAGGTGTCGTTGTAGTTGGTGGTGCTGGCGCCCGAGTAGATCTGGACGTCCTGGGCGTCGGCCGGCACCGGGCGGACCTGGATGGTCGGGTCGACGACCACCGGGTAGACCCGCGCCGGGTCGTTCAACCACGACGCGTCCGCGGACAGGGTGATCGTGGTCTGCCCGTACATCTGCTGGACGCGCTGGCTGACCTTGTCGCTCCACACCTTGCCGTGCGGGGAGGTCGCGTCGTCCTTCGCGTCGTACATGTACGGCGCCGGCATCACGAAGGCCGGCTCGCCACCGCCGGGCCGCACGAAGGCGATCGAGCCGTCCGCGCGCTGCTCGGCGACGAGGCCGGCGGTGTCCAGGGTGAAGGTCCAGGTCGCGGCGCCGGTCGGCGCGTCGCGCAGGACGATCTTCTCCTTGAGCGCGGTGGGGGTGACGTCGTAGACGACGTCCGCGCCATCGGCCAGGCCCGGGTAGGTGACGGTGGAGCCGGTGACCTTCGGCGTCACGCCCCTGGCGGCGCCGGTCAGGCCCAGCTCGATGCTCCGGCCGTCCTGCTCGAAGCGGACGAGGTCCTTGGAGCTGGTGCCGAAGAGGCTGGTGAAGCTGTTGGTCCGGTTGCCCTGGACGTACCCCTTGGTGGTGGTCGGCCGGACCTGGGTGTCGATGGCCTGCCAGGCGCCCTTGGCGTCGCGGTAGTGCAGCGGGGCCATCGAGATCTCGGCCTGCGTGCGGCCGTCGGCCAGCTGGTAGACCCGGCTGTTGGCGGTGCGCTTGCCCGGCAGTTCCCTGACCCGCTTCTGCGCCGGCCAGACCTTGGCCTCGGCCGGCGGCTCGCTGACCGCCAGGCCGGCGGCGGGAGCCTCGGCCTTCGCCTCCGGCTTGCCGCCGGCGACGACGCCCCGGGCGGCCCGGCCGAGCTTCGACAGGAAGCCGTCGTCCTCCTCGGCGGTCCCCTCCGGCGTGGGTGCGCCCTTCGGCGCGGCGTGCGCCGCCTGTGGGCCGGAATATCGGCCCGGTAGGGCCTCCATCCCGCCCAGCGTGGCCACCAGGGCCACCACCAGACCCCCGATCAGGGGGACTCTTGATCTTTTCTCCACCGTTACCCTCCGGTCCACCGCCGACACGTCGGGTAGAGGCTAGGAACGGCACCTACTCGGAGGGCTACCGCGCCGCTATCGCGAGGAAGTCTCCGCAGGGTGGGAGGTTTGGCGACGTGGAAGAAGGGGTACGGCCGGCGTCCACCGTGGACGGACCGGTGCCGGGGAAGGCAGGAAGAGGGCATAGAAACGGGTCAGGACCGGGTCCGCAACTCCCCGGTCCTGACCCCCAGCCGTCCGGCGTGGTAGCGGAATTCGCCACGGAGAGCGCGGCAGGCGGGGCACGCCGCCCACGCCGGGCTCCACACGGCGAGCCGGCCCGCTTGCACTCAGCTCCACGGTGCCCAACTACCGGACTTCGGCGCGTCCGGCGAACTCACCCCGAAGAGTCGTTGGACGCGGGGCCCAATTTAGGCGCGTCGTCGCAGCTCGGACAAGCTTTGGCGGGTGCGGGCGGATGTGATTGACGCCAACGTCAAAAACCGGCATGTCGCCGTAACGAGGTCAGCCGATCCGGCGCTGTTCCTTCCCGAGGAGAGGAGTACGTTCCGGCGTCGGGCGGCCCCCGGTGAGCGTACCGGCCGCCCAGGCGCCCGCGGCCAGAGCCAGCGCCACCAGGTGCAGCAGCCGCACCCCGGCGGGGGCCGGAATGGTGGCGGCCGGCAGGGCCGGGAGCACCGCACCGCCGGCCAGGCTGACCGCGAGCGCGGCGCGCCAGAACCGGACCGGTCGGGCCGGTGGACCGGAGGGCGGCGGGCCGGCGCAGACCCGACGGCGGGGCGCGGCCCACAGCGCCAGCCCCAGCACGACCGCCCCGCCCACCGCCGAGCTGAGCAGGTCGGCGAAGGTCCACCAGTACATCCCGGTGGTGGCGTGGAAGTCGATGCCCAGCGCCCTCGGCCAGCGCTCGGTGTGGGTGACCCGGTCCAGGACCACGTGGCTGAGCGCGCCGATCAGCGCCGAGCAGACACTCACCTGCCACGGGTGCCGTACGCGGCCCAGCGCGGCGTACTGCGGCCAGTCGAACAGCCGCTGCCCGGGCAGGTGCACCGCCACCCCGGCGATCGTGCGCCGGACGAGCCAGGCGTAGCCGAGCGCCACCGGCAGGCACCACCAGAGCACCCCGCCCAGGGTGTGCGTACGCATCCCCAGGGCGAGGGGTGTGCCGACGAAGAGGTAGCCGACGTCCGGCGCCATCGCCCCGGTGGCCAACGCGACCCCGTCGAACCAGCGCGGTCGCCACAGCTTCAGCGGCAGCACCGGCGCCAGGTGCGACGGGAAGGTCAGCGGCACCTGCCCGACGTTACCGGCCCGCGCCCGCCCCGAAGAGCGTTAGCAGCTCGCGGAACTCCTTCAGGTGGACCACCCCGGGATCGTCCGGGTCCAGCTCGTCGTGCTCCAGCACCCAGGTGTTGTCGTTGGGGATGAAGACCGCGTTCAGGCCGGCCGCCCGGGCCGGCCGGATGTCCGAGCGCGGCGAATTGCCGATCATCCAGGCGACCGCCGGGTCGAAGCCGTGTTCCCGCGCCAGCCACCGGTAGGTGTCGACGTCCTTCTCGGGCACGATGTGCGCCGCCCGGAAGTGGTGCAGCAGCCCACAGGCGTCCAGCTTGCGCTGCTGTTCCTCCCGCTCACCCTTGGTGAGCAGCAGCAGCTCGTGCCGGCCGGCGAGCGCGTCCAGGGTGTCGGCCACCCCCGGCATCAGCTCCACCCGGTGGGCGATCAGCGCGGCGGCCAGCTCGTCGACGGCCCGCCGTTCCGCCTCGGTGGCCGGCCGCTCCCGCAGCCGCTCCAGGCACTCGCCGAGACTGCGCAGGAAGACCTTGGAGCCGTAGCCGTGCGCGACCGCGTTGGCCCGCTCGATGTCGTCGAGGATGGCCCGGATCTCCGTGCGGTCCAGCTTCGGGTGGTCGATCCAGCCCAGGAAGTCGTCGATCACCCGCTCGAAGACGACGTTGTTCTCCCAGAGCGTGTCGTCGGCGTCGAAAACCAGGACCTCTGCCTCGCGCGGCTGCGCCATGCGGCCTCCTCCCGTGTCCGGTGCCGGGGAAACCGTACTCGGACGGGCTCGCCGGATCACCCGGGTTTCGGGCCCGGCCCACTCGGGCTCGAGCGGCCTTGGTCAGGCGATCTGACGAATGTCGTTGCCATAGTCGAAGATGATGCGGAGCTTGGCTCCCAGTGCCTCGGCATAGCGGGCGAGCGTGGCGACCTCGTTGACGTCGAGGTCGCCGTTCTCGATCTGGCTGATGCGGCCGGGTGTGACTCCCATGGCCTGCGCCACGTCCCGCTGCGTCAGGCCGAGGCGCTTCCGCTCCTCCGCGAGGTGGAATGCGCTCACCCATGCCTCGGTCCGCTCGCGCTCTGCTTCCAGAGCCACGCGGTGGCCGTCGTCCAGGTCAGCCCGGACGTCCTCCCAGTCATGGAACTCCGTCGTCACGGCTTCTCCTCCCGACGCTGGGTCTCGTGGATGATCCAGTCAGCGTAGGCATCCTCGGCTTGCGGCACCGCACGGTTGTACCACCGGTCCCAGTCTCCAGCCTTGTTGCCGGCGACCAACAGCACAGCCTGGGACCACGGGTCGAACACGAACAGGATCCGGATGGAAACCTGCTGACCCGATCGTGCAACCAGTCACGGACCTGTCCGGTCACCTTGATGGTCCACCGCCGCCCACCCACGGCGGAAGTATAGCCCGGACTAAAGTTCAGCGGCGGAGGGTGAGGATGAGGTCGGCGACCAGGGCCGTCCACCCCGTCTGGTGCCACGCACCCAGCCCGGCCCCGTTGTCACCGTGGAAGTACTCCGGGAAGGCGATCAGGTCCCGCCAGTCGGGGTGGGTCTGAAACAGCTGGGCCGCGCCGTAGATCGGCCGCCGGCCCCAGTCGTCGCGGGTGAACATCGAGATCAGCCGGGCGGAGAGGTCGTCGGCGATCTCGTCCAGGGTCTTCTTCACCCCCGAGCGGGTCGGGTACTCCACCTGGAGGTCGTCGCCGAAGAACGCCGCGTAGTCGCGCAGCGCGCTGATCAGCAGGAAGTTCGTCGGCATCCAGATCGGCCCGCGCCAGTTGGAGTTGCCCCCGAACAGCCCGCTGGTCGACTCGGCCGGCTCGTAGCCGACGCAGAACTCCTGGCCGCCGAGGGTGACCGCGAACGGCTTGTCCAGGTGCGCGCGGGAGAGCGTACGCAGGCCGAACTCGGAGAGGAACTCGTCGGTGTCGAGCATCCGGGCGAGCAGCCGGGTCACCTGCTCCGGGCCGACCATGGACAGCAGCCGCTGCTGGCGGCCGTCGGGGCCGAGCCGGCGGGCGCCGATCACGTGCGCGTACTCCGGGCGGTGGGTGAGGAACCAGCGCAGCCGGGCGCCCAGCTCGGGCAGCCGCTGGAGGGTACGCGCGGTGAGCCGGGTGGTGGCGGCCAGCGGCAGCAGCCCCACCACCGAGCGGACCTTCAGGGGCACCTGGCTGCCGTCGGCCAGCCGCAGCACGTCGTAGAAGAAGGCGTCCTCGTCGTCCCAGAGCCCCTGCCGGTACGCCGCCCCGGCGATGTACGCGAAGTGCTCGAAGAACTTGGTGGCGGTGTCGACGTACGCGTGGTCGTGCTCGGCCAGCACGACCGCCATGTCCAGCAGGTTGAGCGCGTACATGGCCATCCAGCCGGTGCCGTCGGACTGCTCCAGCACCCCGGCCACCGGCAGCGCGGCCGAGCGGTCGAACGGGCCGACGTTGTCCAGCCCCAGGAAGCCGCCCTCGAAGACGTTGTTGCCGCCGGTGTCCTTGCGGTTGACCCACCAGGTGAAGTTGAGCAGCAGCTTGTGCATCACCCGGGCGAGGAACTCGTGGTCCCGGGAGCCGTCGATCTCGAACACCTTCAGCGCCGCCCAGGCGTGCACCGGCGGGTTCACGTCGCCGAACGCCCACTCGTACGCCGGGATCTGCCCGTTGGGGTGCAGGTACCACTCGCGCAGCAGGAGCAGCAGCTGGGCCTTGGCGAAACCGGGGTCGACCCGGGCGATGGTGACGCAGTGGAAGGCCAGGTCCCAGGCCGCGTACCAGGGGTATTCCCACGGGTCCGGCATGGAGATCACGTCGAAGCTGTTCATGTGCCACCAGGCGCTGTTGCGCCCGTGCCGGCGTCCGGCCGGCGGGGGCGCCGAGCCGGGGTCGCCGTCCAGCCACCGCTGCACGTCGAAGTGGTAGAACTGCTTGCCCCACATCAGCCCGGCGATGGCCGTACGGGCGATCAGCGTTTCGTCGGGGTCGGCGGCGGCGGGGATGACCCCGGCGAAGAAGCGGTTCGCCTCGGCCCGGCGGCCCCAGAACACCGCGTCGAAGCCGTCGGTGAGGTCGGCCGGTCGGGGGGTGCCGCCGCCCGGCGGCGGGGCGGTGCGGGTCAGTCGCAGCCGGATCTGCCGCTGCCCGCCGGCCGGCACGTCCAGCACGTAGTGCAGGGCGCCCTTGGTGCCCTGCCGGTCGGGGTTGACGGTGTCCGCGCCGTCGACCACGTGGTCGTTGATGCCGTCCTTCGGGTACGCCGACCGGCCGTCCAGTCCCCACAGCCGCTCGGCGTTGGTGTCGTTGTCGCAGAGCAGCGGGGTCGGCTCGCCCTCGCCCTCGAGCACGATCTGCCCGAGCACCCAGTGCTCGCCGACCAGCCGGGCCCCGCTGCCCGTCCCGGGGTCACGGTCGGCGCCGACCAGGTTCGGGATCCGGTCGCCGCCGGGCAGCCCCCAGGCCCAGGTGTTGCGGAACCAGAGCGTGGGCAGCACGTGCAGGGTCGCCGCCTCGTCGCCCCGGTTGGCGACGGTGACCAGCACGCACATGTCGGTCGGCGACGCCTTGGCGTACTCGACGGTCACCGCCCAGTACCGGTCGGCGTCGAAGATCCCGGTGTCCACCAGCTCGTACTCGGTGTCGTCCCGGCCGCGCAGCGCGTTGACCGCGACCAGTTCGTCGTACGGGAAGGCGGCCTGCGGGTAGTGGTAGCGCCAGCGCATGAAGGAGTGGGTGGGCGTGGAGTCCTCGTACCACCAGTACTCCTTGGCGTCCTCGCCGTGGTTGCCGCCGTCGCCGCCGAGGCCGAACATCCGCTCCTTGAGGATCGGATCACGGCCGTTCCACAGCGCCAGGGCGAAGCAGAACGTCTGCCGGTCGTCGCAGACGCCCGCCATGCCGTCCTCGTTCCACCGGTAGGCTCGGGACCGCGCATGATCGTGGGGGAAGTAGTCCCACGCGGTGCCGTGTTCGCTGTAGTCCTCCCGTACCGTCCCCCACGCCCGCTCGGACAGATAGGGGCCCCATGCGCGCCAGTCCTGCTCCCCGGCGTCGGCCTGGGCCAGGCGCAGCCGCTCGGCGTCGAAGGCGGGTTCGTCGGAGTGCGAACGGTCGGTGATCACCTGCACATCTTCGACGCCGCCGGGGTACTTGACCACAGCGCCCATTCTCGTCGTGGCGTGTTACACCTCGCCGCCACTGGAGGGAAGTTGATCGACATCGGTTTCGGACCGCAGGTGTGCGGCGACCTGACCGCCGCCGCCGGCCGGGAGTGGCTGGTCACCGACGGCCGGGGCGGCTACGCCATGGGTACGGTCGCCGGCCTGCGCACCCGCCGCTACCACGGCCTGCTGGTGGTGGCCGGTGCGACGCCGGCCTCCCGGAAGGTGGGACTGGTCGGCCTCGACCCGGCGTTGACCTGGCCGTCGGGCGCCCAGGTGCGGCTCGGCGCGCACGAGTGGTCCTCCGGCGACGTCGACCCGCGCGGCTTCGAGCTGCTGGAACGCTTCGAGCTGGTCGACGGGCTGCCCCGCTGGCGCTGGCGGATCGGCGACGTGGTGGTCGAACGCGAACTGGCCATGACGTACGGCCGGTCCTGCGTGGCCGTGGTCCACCGGCTGGTCTCCGGCGGCCCGGTCCGGCTCGACCTGGCGGCCGTCTGCACCTGGCGGGACGCCCACGGCGAGCGGCGGGCCGACGGGCCGACCCCCCGGATGGAGCAGGCCGACGGCGGGGCGGTGGTGGAGGGGGCGTTCCGGATCTCCGGCCCGGACTGGCACCCGGAGGGCCAGTGGTGGCTGGGCGTGCACCACCGCGAGGAGGCCGCCCGGGGGCTGAACCCCGACGAGGACCTCTGGTACGCGGGCCGGTTCGCCGGGATGCTGGAGCGCCCCGGGGACACCGTGTCCGTGCTGGCCTGGGCCGACGACCTCGCGCAGGAGCCGCCGCCGGCGACGGAGGTGGTGGCCGCCGCCCGGCGGCGCAACCGGGCGGTGGTGGCGGCGGCCCACCCGGCCGACGCGGTCGACGCGACGCTCGCCCTGGCCGCCGACGCGTTCGTCGTCCGCACCGCGGCCGGCCCGGACGTGGTGGCCGGCTATCCCTGGTTCGGGGCCTGGTCGCGGGACACGATGACCGCGTACGAGGGGTTGTTCCTGGCCACCAACCGGTTCGACGAGGGTCGGGAGCTGCTGCGGTCGTACGCGGCGACGCTGTCGGAGGGGATGCTGGCGAACACCGCCGACACCGGCCGGGTGGAGTACAACACCGTCGACGCGGCGCTGTGGTTCCTGCACGCGGTGGACCGGCACGTCACCCTGGCCGATGACGCCGACCTGGGCGCGGAGCTGCTGCCGGCGCTGCGCGGGATCGTCGACGCGCACCTGGCCGGCACCCGGTACGGCATCGCCGTCGACCCGGCCGACGGGCTGATCACCCAGGGCGGCCCGCCGGACGTGGCGCTGACCTGGATGGACGCCCGGGTGTACGGGGTGCCGGTGACCCCGCGTACCGGCAAGCCGGTGGAGGTCAACGCGCTCTGGGTCAACGGGCTCGCCGGCCTGGTCGAGCTGGCGCAACGGGCCGGTGAGGACGCCGGCGATCTGATCCGGCTGCACGAGCGGGCCCGCACGGCGTTCCGCGCCCGCTTCCCGGCCCCGGCCGGCTGGCTGTACGACGTGGTGGACGCGCCCGCGCCGGCGTACCCGCTGGGCGGGGCGGCCCACCACGACGACGACCTGCTCCGCCCCAACCAGCTGCTGGCCTGGTCGCTGCCGTACGCGCCGATGGAGCCGGACGAGCCGATGCTGCGCCGGCTGCTGGCCGGGCTGTTCACCCCGCTCGGCCCGCGCAGCCTCTCCCCCGACTCCCCCGGCTTCGCGGGCCGGCACCGGGGCGGCCCGGCCGAGCGGGACGGCGGCTACCACCAGGGCACGGTGTGGCCGTGGCTGATCGGCCCCCTGGTGGATGCCCATCGGCGGGCGAAGCTACCGGTCGATAACCTTTTGGTCGGACTTGAGGGTCATTTGGTGGATTTTGGGATAGGTTCGGTGAGTGAGACGGCCGACGGTCTCGCACCGCACGCCGCAACCGGGTGCCCCTTCCAGGCCTGGTCCGTCGCCGAGCTGCTGCGGGCCCGCCGGAGCCGCTAAACACGCTTTACACAGTCGCAACGGCGACGTCTCCACCGGTTATCCACCCCCGGCGAGGATTGGTCACAACCCAGGCCACGACCCGGCACCCGGTCACGGGCGCCCGGTCGAGCCTGCGCGGGACACCACCTGAAGGGGGCCGCATGTCACCGGACGCCGACGTGATCGACATCCACCCCACCCGGCGCCAGCGGGTGCTGATGCTGTCCTGGGAATATCCGCCGGTGCTCGTCGGTGGCCTCGGCCGCCACGTCCACGCCCTCTCCGTCGCCCTCGCCACCGCCGGCCACGAGGTCACCGTCGTCACCCGCCACACCGACGGCGCACCCCTCGAGGAATACGCCGACGGCGTCCGCATCCTGCGCGCCGCCGAGGACCCCGTCCGCTTCCCCCTCGCCACCGACTCCCTCCTGGCCTGGACCATGGCCTTCAACCACACCCTCACCCGCGCCGCCCTGCGCGCCACCGAAACCGGCGCCTACGACGTCATCCACGCCCACGACTGGCTCGTCGCCCACACCGCGGTCACCCTCGCCGAACACCTCGACCTGCCGCTGGTCACCACCATCCACGCCACCGAGGCCGGCCGGCACCAGGGCTGGCTGCCCGAGGAGATGAACCGCACCATCCACGGCGTCGAACACTGGCTGAGCAACGCCTCCGCCCGGGTGATCGCCTGCTCCGGCTACATGCGCGAGCAGGTCACCCGGCTCTTCGGCGTACCCGACGGGCGGGTCGACGTGGTGCCCAACGGCGTCGACGACCGGGCCTTCAGGGCCCGGCCCCGCGCGGTCGCGGACGCCCGGGCCCGGTTCGCCGGCGAGGGCCCGCTGGTCGGCTTCGCCGGTCGGCTGGTCTACGAGAAGGGCGTCCAGCACCTGGTACGCGCCGTGCCGCAGCTGCGGCGCCGGCATCCCGGGCTGCGGGTGCTGGTCGCCGGCGACGGCCCGTACAAGGCCGAACTGGTCGCCGAGGCCGACCGGTTGGACCTGCACGACACGGTCCGCTTCACCGGCTTCCTCGACTCGGTCGCGCTGCCCGCGATGCTCGGCGCCACCGACGCCACCGTCGTGCCCAGCCTCTACGAGCCGTTCGGCATGATCGCCCTGGAGGCGGCCGCCGCCGGGGCGCCCCTGGCCGTCGCGGCCACCGGCGGGCTCGCCGAGATCGTCGAGCCCGGGATCACCGGCGTGACCTTCCCGCACAGCGACCCCGACGCCCTCGCCGGCGCGGTGGACCAGCTCCTCGGCGACGAGGTCTTCGCCCGCCGGGTGGCCCGCCGGGCCCGCGGCATGGTCACCGAGCGGTACGGCTGGTCGACCATCGCCGCCCGCACCGCGACCAGTTACGCCACCGCCCGTCGGGAGCACGGCCCGTTCCAGGCCCGGCGCGCGGCCACCCTGTTGGCCGGCGGGCGCGGCCGGATCGTTATCCCCGACGGCAACCTGCTCGCCATCGAGGGCGCCGCCTGCTGAAGAAGAAATCCGACGACCGATAGGTCCGCCCCGATCCATTGGCTAAGTTGTACGTCGGCCAACGGTGAGGAGAACGGTGCAGCAGGTAGTGATCGCCGGTCGGTACCGCCTGCTCGAGCTGGTCGGACGGGGCGGAATGGGCCGGGTCTGGCGGGCTCGGGACGAGGTGCTGGACCGCGAGGTTGCGCTCAAGGAGATCGTGCCCCCGGCCTGGCTGGCCGAGTCCGAACGCGACGAGCTCCGCCTGCGTACGCTGCGCGAGGCGCGGACCGCCGCCCGGCTCAACCACGCCAACGTGGTCCGCGTCTACGACGTGGTCCGGGTCGAGCACCACCCGTGGATCATCATGGAGTACGTGCCGTCCCGGTCGCTGCAGACCGTGCTGGACACCACCGGCCCGCTCGACCCGGTCCGCGCCGCCGACATCGGACTGTCGCTGCTGGCCGCCCTGCGCGCGGCGCACGACGCCGGGGTGCTGCACCGGGACGTGAAACCGCAGAACGTGCTCGTCGCCCACGACGGCCGGGTGATGCTCACCGACTTCGGGCTGGCCACCTTCGACGGCGGCGACGGGCTGACCACCCGCCCCGGCATGGTCCTCGGCTCACCGCAGTTCGTCGCCCCGGAACGCGCCGCCGAGGGGGTGTCCAGCGTGGAGGCGGATCTCTGGTCGCTCGGCGCCACCCTGCACGCGGCCGTCGAGGGCCGCTCGCCGTACGCCCGCAGCACCGCGATGGCCACCCTCGCCGCACTGGCCTCCTCCCCGCCCGACCCGGCCCCGAACGCGGGCCCGCTGCGGCCGGCGCTGGAGGGGCTGCTCCGACGCGATCCGCGCAGGCGGATCCGGCACGACGAGACCGCCCGTCTGCTGGAGGCGGTCACCCGCCCGGCCGCCACCGTCGAGCCGCCGACCGAGCAGCTGCCCGTGGCCCGTTCCGGCACCGCGCTGGTCACCCCTCCCCCCGCCTGGCCGGGGGCCCGCCCACCCGCCGGCGACTCAGGGTCCGGCGGGCTGTCCGGCGCGGCACCGGCCAGCCCGGCGGTGCCGCCTCCGGTCGGCCCGCTCGGCGGCCCCCGGGACATGGCCGTGCACCGCGGCGCGGCCGTCGTCCGCCCGGGCGGCTCCGACACCCCGCTCGACGTGATCCCGGGCCCCGTCCCCGCCTCCGGCGTGGCCCGGGAGTCCGGGCACGGCTGGACCGGCGCCCCGCTCGACACCGGGCCGCCCGCCGGCGGGGGCCCGTCCTGGACCGCCGGTCCGCTCGGTCCGCCGGAGCCGCCGCCGGGCGCCCGGCCGGGGCGCAGGATCGGCGACGGCGCCCAGCGCTGGGCGCTGCTGGCGATGGCCCTGCTGGTGGCGGTGGCGGCCGGGGTGGGCACCGCGCTGGCCGTCACCCGGGACATCGACGACGACCGCCCCGCCGGGGCCGGCGGCAGCAGCGCGCCCCAGGAGCATCCGGAACCGCCGCCGGGCGGCGAGCCCGGCCGGCGCGGCGAGGACGGTTACCGTCCGCCACCGCCGTTCCCCTGCCTACGGCCGGACCCGGTCGGCGAGCCGATCGCCCGGGGCAGCGCCACTGCCGACGACGGGTTCCGCCCGCCGGCCGGCTGGACCTGGCACGCCGGCACCGGCTACCGGATCGCCGTGCCGGTGGGCTGGCTGCTCAGCCGGAACGGCACGGTGGTCTGCCTGCGCGACCCGACCAGCCGGCGCACGGTCAGCGTCGAGCCGGTCACCTCCGACGCGGCGGACCCGCTGGCCCGGCTGCGCGCCGAGGAGCGCCGGGAGCTCGACCGGGGCACCCTGCCGTCGTACGACAAGGTGCGGCTCGCCGCGGACGGCCGCGGCGCGGTGTGGGAGTGCCGGTGGGTCGCGCCGTTCGGGGAGCGCCAGCACGCGCTGCGGATGCTGCCCGGCGGTGACCTCGGTGGCTGGACGATCGGCTTCAGCACCTCCGACGCGGACTGGGAGGCGGCCCGGCCCGAGCTGGCCGTGTTCCGGGAGAGCTTCCGCTCCGGAGCGTCGGCGCGGATCACCCCCACCTGAGCCGCGCCGCGCCGCGCCGGGCACGCGGGGCGCCGCGCCAGCGGATGAGAAATCGCGTACCGCTGGCTATCGTGTACCCGGGGTGACCGAGGGGGACGCGACGTGCGGCAACAGCTGGTCGCCGGGCGCTACCGGCTGCGGCAACTGGTCGGCACCGGCGGCATGGGACGGGTGTGGTTGGCCCGCGACGAGATGCTGCACCGCGAGGTGGCCGTCAAGGAGGTCGTCCCGCCGAACTGGCTCGCCGAGGCCGAACGCGACGAGCTGCGGCTGCGTACACTGCGCGAGGCGCGTACGGCGGCCCGGGTCGACCACCCCAACGTGGTCCGGCTCTACGACGTGGTGCACGAGGGCGAGAGCCCCTGGATCGTGATGGAGTACGTCCGCTCCCGCTCGTTGCAGCAGATCATCACCACCGAGGGCCCGCTGGATCCACGCCGGACGGCCCAGGTGGGGCTCGCCGTGCTGGCCGCGCTGCGCGCCGCGCACGCCGCCGGGGTGCTGCACCGCGACGTCAAACCGCACAACGTGCTGGTCGCCGACGACGGGCGGGTGGTGCTCACCGACTTCGGGCTGGCCACCTTCGACGGCGGCGACGGGGCGATGACCGGTCCCGGCCTGGTGCTCGGCTCGCCGCAGTTCGTCGCCCCGGAACGCGCCCGCGACGGGGTCTCCGACCCGCGTACCGACCTGTGGTCGCTCGGCGCGACGCTCTACGCGGCGGTGGAGGGGCGGTCGCCGTACGCCCGGGGCAACGCGATGGCCACGCTGAGCGCGCTGGCCACCGAGCCACCGGACCCGGTACGCCGGGCCGGCCCGCTGCGGCCGGTGCTCACCGGCCTGCTCCAGCGCGACCCGTTGCGTCGACTCACCGCGGCCGAGGTCGAGCCGCTGCTGCGCGGGGTGGCCGGCTCGGCCCTGGTCCGGCCGGCGCCCTCGGGTGGTGGCGGGGGCGGCGTCGCGCTGCCCGCGCCGCGCGATCCGGGGCCCTCCGACCGGGTCGTCGGGCCGGCGCGGGCCGACCGGGCGCCGGTGGACCGCATCGAGCAGCCCGCCCGGCACGGCCCCGGCCCCGCCTTCGGGGTCGACCTGCCCGCGGCCGGTGGCGGCGGCCCGGGGACGACCACCGCCGCCGAGCTACCCGTGGCCGGCGGCCCCGCCGTCGGCGTCGAACTGCCCGTGGCGGGTGGCGGCGGCCCTCGGCCGGCGCCGGGCAGCGTCCAGCTCCGACCGGTCACCGGCCACCCGGTCGGCGGGGCGGCGAGCGGCCGGTACGCCGAGCCGGCGCCGCCGGCCGCGACTGGCGACAGCCGTACCGACGGCGTCCCGAACGCCCGGCCCTCCCCTCCGGGCCGGTCGGCCCGGCGTACCCGACTGGTCGGGGTGGGCGCGGCGGTCGCGCTGCTCGCCGGGGCCGGCGCGGCGGTGGCGCTGCACGACGCGGACGGCCCGGACCGGCTGCCGTCGGGCGCCGGCTCCCCCGCGGTGACCGCACCCGCCACCGCGGGTCCGGCCACCACCGGGCCCGCCACCGGGGCGGCGGTTCCGGCCGCGTTCGCCTGCGGCACGCCTCCGTCGACGGCCACTCCGGTCGCCACCTCGCCACCACGGGCCGGGGAGGACGCCCTGTTCCCGGGGTGGACCTGGTACCGCGACCCGGCTGGCTGGCGGATCGCGACACCCACCAGGTGGCTGCGCTGGACCGAGTCCGGGGTGACCTGCTTCCGCGAGCCGAACGGCTCCCGGCTGCTCAGCGTGGCGCCGGTGGAGCCGCCGGCCGACCCGGTGGCGTACTGGCGGGCCGAGGAACGCCGGCTGCGGGGCGCCGGCGCGCTGCACGACTACCGAAAGGTGGAGATCTCCGCGCTGGAGATCTACGGCCGGAACGCGGCGATCTGGGAGTGCGTCTGGCGCAACGCCGCCGGGGTGCGGGTGCAGTCGGCCCGGCTGCTGGCCCAGCCCGCGAAGGGGCGGGCCTACGCGGTGGCCTGGCTGACCACGGAGTTCGACTGGCAGGTCAACGGGCAGTATTTTCCCATGATCCGGCAGAGCTTCGACGACGACGGCTGAGGCACCATCCCCTGTGGACGTCCGGTCCATTGCCCCCTCGGTCCCCCTCTGGCACAGTGGCGTAGTTTTGTGGATCAAGAACTTCCGGGGAGGCGAGCGCCATGATGGGACCGTCCCACGCACTGTCCGGCGCGGCGGTGTGGCTGGCCGGGTCGTGGGCGCTGGACCACTTCGCCGACTACCACCAGTCGCCGCTGGCCCTGGCCGTCGGCACCGCGGTCTGCGCCGGTGGTGCGCTCTTCCCCGACCTGGACCTCTCCGGCAAGGTGACCCGCAACCAGGGCGGCGCGACGGTCGCCCGCACCTTCGGGGTCTTCTCCCTCTTCGTCGCCGAGGTGATCGAGAAGATCTCGCTCGGGGTCTACTACGCCACCAAGCTCAGCCGCGACCCGCGCCGCAACAACGGCCACCGCACGCTGACCCACACCCTGCCGTTCACCGCGCTGGTCGGCTGGGGCACCACCACGCTCTGCGCCGCGTACGGCAAGTGGGCGGTGGTCAGCATCCTGTTCTTCATGATCGGGCTGGCGCTGCGCGGCCTCTTCGACGAGTGGGCGGAACGGGCCGGCTGGGTCATCGTCACCCTGGCCTCGGCCGCCGCCGCCTGGTACACGTTCGCCAACCTCCCCGGTGACCGGGGCTATCCGATGATCGGCCTGGCCGTCGCGGTCGGGTGCGTGGTGCACATCCTGGGCGACATGATCACCAAGGCGGGGGTGCCGATCCTCTGGCCCATCCCGATCAAACGCCGGATGTGGACGATGATCGGCCTGCCGAACAGCATCGCGCTGCGTACCGGCAGCAAGGCCGAGGTGGTGGTGCTGCGGGCGGTGCTCACCGCCGTCGCCGTGCTCGCCGCGGTGGGGCTGGTCGCGCCCGGCGTGCTGCGCCGCTTCGACATCGAGATCTGACCGCCCGGCGCACCCCTGGTGGGATTCGGGGTGCGCTACCGCGCGGTACGGGCGACGGTGGAGCCGGTGGCCGGCAACGGGGTACGGCCGGGACGCGCGGAGGTGACGCGATGACGGGACGGGTCTTCCCGCCGGGATTCCTGTGGGGGTCGGCGACGGCGGCGTACCAGATCGAGGGGGCGGCCCGGGACGACGGCCGGTCCCCCTCCATCTGGGACACCTACAGCCACACCCCGGGGCGGACGCTGAACGGGGACACCGGCGACGTGGCCGCCGACCACTACCACCGGTCGGCGGAGGACCTGGACCACATGGCCCGGCTGGGGCTGGGGGCGTACCGGTTCTCGATCTCCTGGCCCCGGGTGTTCCCCGGCGGGCGGCGCAACCAGCGCGGGGTGGACTTCTACTCCCGCCTGGTGGACGGCCTGCTGGAGCGCGGCATCCGGCCGGTGGCCACCCTCTACCACTGGGACCTGCCGCAGGACCTGGAGGACGCCGGCGGCTGGCCGGTCCGGGACACCGCGCTGCGCTTCCAGGAGTACGCCGCCGACATCGTCGGCGCGCTCGGGGACCGGGTGCACACCTGGACGACGTTCAACGAGCCGTGGTGCTCGGCGTACCTCGGCTACGCCTCGGGGGTGCACGCGCCCGGGCGTACCGAGCCGGCCGCCGCACTGGCCGCGGTGCACCACCTGAACCTGGCGCACGGCCTGGCCGGGCGGGTGGTCCGGGAGCTGGCCCCGACGGCCGAGCTGTCGGTGACGTTGAACCTGCACGTGATCCGCCCGGCGTCCGGCTCGGAGGCCGACGCCGACGCGGTACGCCGGATCGACGCGCTGGCCAACCGGGCGTTCCTCGGGCCGATGCTGGACGGGGCGTACCCGGCGGACCTGCTCGCCGACACCGCGAAGGTGACCGACTGGTCGTTCGTGCGCGACGGCGACGAGCGCACCGCTGCGGTGCCACTGGACGTGCTCGGCGTCAACTACTACTCGACCACGCTGGTCCGGGCCTGGGACGGGGTGTCGCCCCGGTCGGACGCCGACGGGCACGGCCGCTCCGCGCACTCCCCCTGGGTCGGCGCGCAGGACGTGGACTTCCTGCCCCAGCCCGGCCCGTACACGGCGATGGGCTGGAACATCGACCCGAGCGGGATGACCGAGCTGCTGCTGCGGCTGCACGCGGAACACCCGGACCAGCCGTTGATGATCACCGAGAACGGCGCGGCCTTCGACGACGTGGTCACCCCGGACGGGGCGGTGCACGACGACCGCCGGGTCGACTACCTGCGCCGGCACGTCGACGCCGTCGGGGTGGCGATCGACCGGGGCGCGGACGTGCGGGGCTACTTCGTCTGGTCCCTGCTGGACAACTTCGAGTGGGCGTACGGCTACGACCGCCGGTTCGGCATCATCCGGGTCGACTACGACACCCTGACCCGGATCTGGAAGGACAGCGCGCACTGGTACCAGCGGCTGGCGGCCACGAACGCCCTGCCGGGCTGACCGGGACTGTCGGTGGGCCGGTCTAGGTTGAGCCGGCAGGCCCACGACGGACAGGGGAAGAGATGACCACGCTGGAGAACCGCCCGAACACCGCGCTGCTCGTCGTCGACGTGCAGAACGACGTCGTCGGCGGGGCATACCGCCGCGACGAGGTGGTGGCCACCATCGCCGACCTGGTGGAGAAGGCCCGCCGGGAGGGCGTCGCGGTGGTCTGGGTGCAGCACTCGGACGCGGGGTTGGAGCACGGCAGCGACGCGTGGCGGATCGTGCCGGAGCTGGTGCCGGCCGAGGGCGAGCCGATCGTGGAGAAGCACTACGGCGACTCGTTCGAGGACACCACCCTGGAGGCGGTCCTGGCCGACCGGGGCGTCGGGCGGCTCGTGGTGGCCGGCGCGGAGACCGACGCCTGCATCCGCTCGACGTTGCACGGCGCGTTCGTCCGCGGCTACGACACCACGCTGGTGGGCGACGCGCACACCGCGGGTGACAAGACGGCCTGGGGCGCGCCGCCGGTCGAGCAGGTGGTCGCGCACACCAATCTGTACTGGGGGTTCCAGTCCGCGCCGGGGCGGGAGGCCGGCACGGTGGAGGCCAAGGAGGTCGACTTCGGGGCGCCGGCCTGAGGGCTGAGGCTCCGCGTCAGACGCCGACGCGCTGCTCGGGCACGGTCAGGCCGTAGAGCAGCATGAGCTCCGGGCTGTCCACCCGGCTGCCGTCGGCGACCGTGTCGCAGGCGATGTCGACGATCTGGTCCTTGTGCGCGAGCAGGTAGGGCCGGGCACCCACGTCGGCGCTGGCCAGGGTGGCGATGCCCGGCCAGTGCCGGCGCCCGAAGAGCATCGGGTAGCCACGCAGCCCGCTGTAGGTGGCGCAGACCAACACGTCCGGGTACGGCAGGGCGGTGACCCGGCGTACCGCGGCGGCGGTCAGGCCGGGCATGTCCACCGGCACCACCACGACCGCCTCGATGCCCTCGTCGGTGAGGGCGGCCAGCCCGGCGCGGATCGACGAGCCGACGCCGGTGCCCCAGGCGCGGTTGACCACGACGGTGGCACCGGTCAGGTCGGTCGTCTCGCGGACCTGTTCGGCCGCCGCCCCGAGCACGACCACGACCTGCCCGCAGCCCGCCTCGGTCATCGTGTCGATCATCCGGTTCACCAGGGGGCGCTCCCCCTGGTGCAGCAGCGCCTCGGGGCCACCGATACGGCGTCCGCCTCCCGCTGCGATGATCATTGCTGCGATCCGGTTCAGCTGTGCCCCCTCGACCGTGGGGACCGGCCGGGCGCGCAGGCGTCCGGTCCGTCCCGTCGTACGCACACCGGGCCCAACGAGCGCCGCCGGGACGGGGTAGCGGGGCAAATCGGAAATAATGCCGCTAGGCGGCGTCGGCGTAACAGTCGACGATGGACATGTCCAGCGGAAACCTGACCGGGGTCTCGCCGAACAGCAGCGCGGTCGCCCGCTCGCCGCAGCGCGTCACCGCCTCGGCCACCGCCTCCGCCTGCTCGGCCGGGCAGTGCACCACCACCTCGTCGTGCTGGAAGAAGACCAGCTCGGCGGGGGTGCGGGCGAGCGCCGTACGCAGCACCGCCAGCAGGGTGGAGGCCCACTCGGCGGCGGTGGCCTGGATGACGAAGTTGCGGGTGAACCGGCCCCGGGACCGGGCCGCCCGGGCTCCCGGGCTCTGCGGGTCGGCCACCGGCTCCGGGTCCAGCCCCGGCAGGCCGTCGCCGAAGCCGGCCGAGCCCGGCGGGCAGGTACGCCCCAGCCACGACCGGACCAGCCCGCCCGCCTCCCCCGTGCGGGCGGCCGCCTCCACGTGGCCGAACGCGACCGGATAGTTGCGCCGCAGCACGGCCAGCGCTGGCACGGCGGCACCACCGGTCTGCCCGTACATCGCGCCGAGCAGGGCCACCTTGGCCTTCGCCCGGTCACCGCCGAACGCGTCCCGGGCCAACGCCGCGTAGAGGTCGCCGGCCCCACCGGCCGCCGCCAACCGGGCGTCCCCGGAGACCGCGGCGAGCACCCGCGGCTCCAACTGGCCGGCGTCGGCGACCACGAACCGGTGGCCCGGGTCGGCGACGACCGCCCGCCGGATCACCTTGGGGATCTGCAACGCGCCCCCACCCCGGGTGGCCCACCGGCCGGAGACCACCCCGGCCGGCACGTACTCGGGGCGGAAGCGACCGCCGGCCACCCAGGCGTCCCGCCAGGCCCAGCCGTGCGCCGTCCAGATCCGGTAGAGCTCCTTGTATTCCAGCACCAACGGCACCGCGGGATGGTCGACGCCGCGCAGCACCCAGGCCCGGGTGTTGGGCAGCTCCACCCCGGCGCGGGCGAACGCCCGGATCAGCTCGGCCGGTGAGTCGATGTGCAGGCCGGGCACCCCGAGCAGCTCGGCGATCCGGGCCGACAGCTCGGCCAGCCGGCGCGGCTGACCGCCCACCGGGGAGGGTCCGCCGAGCAGCTCGGTGAGGATCGCGTCGTGCACGTCGACCCGCCAGGGCAGGCCGGCGGCGCCCATCTCGGCGGCCACCAGCACGCCGGCCGACTCGGCGGCGACCAGCAGCCGGAACCGGCCGGGATGCTCGGTCGCCGCGATCCGGGTGAGCTGGTCTGCGTACACCCGGGTCAACGCCGTGATGCCCGGGCCCGGCGGCCCGGACGGGGTGTCGAAGAGGGCGCCCTGGGCATGGCCGGGCGGCTCGGGCTGGCGGGGCGGCGGGTCCGCCGGCACCGGCGCGCCGCTGAGCCGGGCCCAGGCCGCGGCGAGCGAGCGCGGCTCGCCCCAGCGGCCGGCGTGGCCGAGCAGCAGCGCCTCGGTCAGCTCCACGTCGTGGCAGCGGTCCAACCGGATCCCGGCGCGCAGCAGCGCCGGATAGATCGCGGCGCCGGTGGCCCAGACCCAGCGCGGGCGGTCGGCGGCCTCCCGGGCGGCGACCGCCGCGACCAGGTCGGTGACCGGTTCGGCGGGCCCGGCCGGCTGCCCGGCCGCGTCGAGGGGTTGCAGCTCTCCCCCGCCTCGCTCGTCCGACACCACCGCCACCAGCACGGACGCGATTCTGCCTCGGCCCTGCGACAACCCCGGCTCAGGGCCAGAGCGCGGCGACGTGCTCCGCGTGGGCGGCGCCCACCCGACGTCCCTCGCGGGCGGCCGGGCCCCGGGTGGCCGGGGAGAGCGCGTTGACGCCGAACGCCTGGACCGAGGCCGGATCGGCGTCGATCACGTGCACCGCCGCCGGCGCCAGGGTCTCGATCTCCTCGGTGAGGTTCCCCCACGGCTCCGCCGTGGCCGCGAGGACGGGACGGATGATCAGCACGTGCGCGGCACCCGCGGCCAGGTCGGCGTTCGCCGCCGACCACGCGCCGCCGTCCATCAGGCGGCGGTCACCGATGGTGACGACCGGCCACACCCCCGGTACCGCGGCGCTGGCGGCGACCGCGTCGAGCAGGTCGACCCCCGAGTCGCGGGTCAGCACGACCCGCTCGCCGGTGTCGGTGTCGACGGCGGTGACCAGCAGGCGCCGGTCCGGCCACCGCTTGACCGGCAGCCGGGCGTCCACCGCCGCCAACCGCACCGACGGGTGGACGGTGTCGGCGGCCAGCGCCAGCCGGCCGACCCGCCGCCGGGCCTCCTCCGGGGTCGCCGCGCCGGCCATCGCCGCGGCCAGGTCGGCGAGGAGCACGTCGTTGTCGATCTCCACCTCGATCTCGGCGCTGCCCGGGCGCAACTGCGCCTGGTAGAGCTCGTCCAGCGGAACGCCGCTGGTGATCTGGGCCGCGACGGAGGCGCCCGCCGAGGTGCCGACCACCACGTCGGCGGCGAGGATCCGGTCGGTGAGGGCGGGCTCGGCGTCGGCGAGGCCGCGCAGGACGCCGAGTTCCCAGGCGATGCCGGCGACGCCGCCACCGGCCAGGACGAGTGCGGTGCTCACCCGGCCGAGTCTGGCACGGTGGTGGGGAAGGCGGAGGCCCATCCGGCGGACATGCCGCGACCGGACCCCCTGAAAGCGAGATACGCAGTGAACCAGGACCTGCACGTCGAGGTGCCGCTGGTGCGCCGACTGGTCGCCAGTCAGTTTCCCGAGTGGGCCGACCTGCCGATCCGGCCGGTCGACGCGGACGGCAGGGACAACGACGTCTTCCGACTCGGCGGCGACCTCTGCGTGCGGCTTTCCCGCCGGGCACTGGGCGCCCGACACCTGACCACCGAGTGCCGGTGGCTGCCGGTGCTGGCCCCGCACCTGACGCTACCGGTGCCCGTGCCGGTGGGGCGAGGCGTGCCGTCGGCGGAGTACCCGTTGCCCTGGAGCGTGACCCGGTGGCTGCCCGGGCGGACGGCGGCGCTGGAGCCCGTACGCGACGAGATCGGGGCCGCCGACGAACTGGCTCGGTTCATCGCCGCGCTACGGGCGGTCGACCCCACCGGTGGCCCGGCGAGCGAACTGCGTGGCGTACCCCTCCGCGAGCGGGACGCCGCCGTACGAGCGGCGATCGCAGGCGCGACCGACCGTGATCGAGCCGGCCTGACGGAAGTGTGGGACAGCGCCCTCACCGCGCCGCCGTGGACCGGCGCGAGAGGGTGGAACCACGGCGACCTGCACCCGGCGAACCTGCTGGTCGTGGACGGCCGGCTGACCGCCGTCATCGACTTCGGCCTGCTCGGCGTCGGCGACCCGGACGTCGACCTCGCCGTGGCCTGGACGGCGCTCTCCCGACGGGCGCGGGAGCACTTCCGGGCCTCGTCGGGCACCGACGATGCGACCTGGCGTCGGGCCCGGGGCCGCGCCCTCGACTTCGGGCTCATGTGTTCCGCCCACGCGGACCCGCTCACGATCACCGCGCAGGTGGGCCGCCGTACCGTCGACGAGGTGCTCGCCGACGAACCGCGGCCCACGGCGTCGCGGCTTCCGTAGGCGACGGCCGGAAGCCGACCGGCCCCCTCCGGTTCCGTTGTGGCGTCAGGGTCGTACCGGCGGCGCTACTTTCCCACGCCCGCCGTCAGCCCCGACTGAACCTGGCGCTGGAACACGATGTAGACGATCAGCACCGGCAGCATCGCCATCGTGACCCCGGCGAACAGTCCCGACCAGTCCGACTTGTAGCCCTGGTTCACCGACAGCTCGATCAGCCCCTGCGAGATCACCTGGTGCTTCGGCTCCCCCGCCACCGACTGCATCAGCAGGGTGGGCAGGTACCACTGGTTCCACTGGCCGAGCACGTTGAAGATGCCGATGCTGATCAGGCCCGGCTTGGCCATCGGCAGCATGACGCTGAAGAAGAGCCGGCTGTGCGAGGCCCCGTCGACCAGGGCCGCCTCGGCGATCGAGTCGGGCAGCGTCCGGAAGAACGAGTGCATGAAGAAGATGGTGAACGACAGCGACCAGGCGACGTAGACCACGATCAGCATGAGGTGCCTGTTCGGCCCGAGCAGCGGGAAGACGATCCCCATGTTGTAGACGCCCTTGAACAGGGGCACCGCCGCCAGGTAGATCGGCAGGGTCAGGCCGGACAGGAACATGTAGTAGATGGCCCGGTTGCCGCGGAACTCGTACCGGGCCAGCACGTACGCGGCCATCGAGCCGAGCAGCATGGTGAGGGTGACGCTACCGGCCAGCACCAGCACGGTGTTGAGGAAGAACGCGCCCAGGTGTCCCTCGCCCCAGGCCCGGGCGAAGTTCTCGAAGTGCAGCTTGTCGGGGATCAACGACAGCGGCTCGCGGATCACCTCGGAGTCGTCCTTGAGCGCCGACATCACCACCCACAGCAGCGGGTAGATCACCATCAGCGCCCACACCACCAGGAACAGGTGCGAGAAGCCGTTGAAGAAGCGTACGCCGATCCCGGGCCCCACCGGCCGGGACCGCGCGGGCGCGGTGGCGGGCGGGGCCTGGTCCGTGCGGTCGTGCGTCGTGGTGCTCATCGTCCAGACCTCCTCAGTACTCGATCCGCTCACGGCGGGTGATCCGGAGCTGCGCGGCGGCGAGCAGGATCGTGAAGATCGCCAGTGCCACGCCCATCGCGCAGGCGTAGCCGAACTGGCCCTTCTGGAACGCGGTGAAGTTGAGCACCGACGCGAAGATCTCGCTGGCGTGGTCGGGGCCGCCCTGGCTGGGCGTCATCACGAAGACCAGCGCGTACATGTCCAGCGCGATGAAGCCCAGGTAGACCCAGGCCACCGAGATGGTGTCGCGCAGCAGCGGCAGGGTGATCCGGAAGAAGGTGTGGAAGCGGCTGGCCCCGTCGAGGAGGGCCGCCTCGTAGATGTCCTTCGGGATGGACTGCATGGCCGCGGAGAAGAGCACCATGTAGAAGCCGGCGCCGCTCCAGACCGCGATCAGCAGCAGCCACCACAGCACCGCCGGTACGCCGAGGAAGGGCTCCGGGTCGGCGGTGAAGGCGATCGGGTTGTCGGCGTCGACCAGCCCGACCTTGATCAGCAGCCCGTTGATCAGTCCCTGCCCGTCGGTGCGGTAGATCTGCTGCCACATCACCGCGATGACGACCAGTGACAGCACCTGCGGGAAGAAGAAGACGACCTTGTAGAGGCCGGAGCCGAACACCCCCCGGATGCCGGCCCTGTCCTCGCGTCCGCCCACGTTGAGCAGGAACGCGAGGAACAAGGCCAGCCCGATGGTGAACAGCGGCACGGTGATCAGGAAGAACACGTTGTGCCAGAAGGCCTTGCGGATCAGCTCGTCGGACAGCAGCCGGACGTAGTTGTCCAGCCCGACGAACTCCTGCCGGTCGGAGTACCCTCCCCAGTCGGTCAGCGAGTAGCCGGCCGCCTGGGCGAAGGGCCACACCACGTAGAAGAGGTACAGCGCGACGGGCAGGGCCAGGAAGCCCGTGACGAAACGCGCGACACCGTGCCGCATGGGACTCACTTCCTCGTTCAGCGTCAGGCGGTGCGGGTCTGCTTCTTGATCGACGAGTCCTTGGCGACCTTGTCGGCCGCCTGCTGCATCCGGTCGACGAACTGCTGCGCGGTGAGCCGGCCGGCCATCAGCTCCTCGGAGAGGTTCTGGCTCTCCTTGTCCAGGTCGGCGTAGAAGTCCCAGAACTTGGTCTTGATCAGGTCCTTGGGGGCGTTCTTCATCAGCTCGTTGGCGGTGGACAGCGCCGAGTCCTGCACGTTGTCGCCGGAGCCCTTGGTGGAGGCCAGCGACTTGGTCAGCTCGGCGTACTTCGCCGAGCCGGCCTTGGAGAGCACCGCCCGCAGGAACTCCTTGGCGGCGGCCTTGTTCGGCGCCTTGCTCGGCACCACCAGGCCCTCGCCGGCGCCGGCGAAGACGTCCTTGGGCGCCTTGTCGCTGGCGCCGAGGCCCCAGTAGTCCGACAGCTTCATCTCGAAGCCCGGCGGGATGGTGGAGGCCATCTCGTTCTTCAGCCAGGTGCCGACCTGGATGAAGGCGGCCTTGCCGTCCAGCCACGCCTGCTGCGACTGGGTGTGGTTGAGCTTGCCCGGCAGCAGCAGCTTGTCCTTGACCAGCTTCTCCCAGGCCTGGAGCGCCGGCAGGATCCCGTCGGCCTTCCAGGCGTTCTCCTTGAGGTTGTCGATGTCGACCACGGCCTGCTTGCCGGCGGACTTCCAGATGGTCGCCATCAGCGCCCAGCGCGGGTAGTAGCCGTGCACCGCGTCGTGGACGTACGGCGCGATGCCCTTGGCCTTGATCTTCGGCGCGAGGGCGAAGAACTCGTCGAAGGTGGTCGGCGGGGTCCAGCCCTCCTTGTCGAAGAGCGCGCCGTTGTACCAGTTGCCCCAGACCGTGAAGGCCACGTTGACGACGTAGAACTTGCCGTCGAAGGTGCCGTCCTCGCGGGTGCCGGGCAGCAGGGTGTCGCCCACCGTGCCGCCGCCCTCCCAGGCCGGCGCGGCGAGCACGTCGTCCAGCGGCTCGATCGCGCCCTCGTTGATCAGCGTGCTGATGTCCATCATGTCGGCGCCGGAGTTCATCACCAGGTCGCTCGGCTGGGTGGCCATCTTCGGCTGCTCTTCGGTCTTGATCTTCTGGGTGGAGCTCATGTTGACCGTGACGTTCGGGTGCTTGCCGTTGAAGACGACCTTGTCCTCCTTGGCCCACTGGTCGCCGAGGCCGCCGTTGAAGATGACCACCTTGACCGCGCTGCCGTCCTTGACGCCGAACGGGTTGTCCGCGCTGGTGGTCCCGCCACCGCTCTCGGTGGACTTGGCCGGCTCGCTGCCGGCGCAGGCGCTGAGCAGGCCGGCGGCCGGGGTGACGAGCAGGCCCGCCGCGGCGGCGCGGCGCAGCAGGGAACGGCGGCTCAGGTCGGCCGGGTTCTCGGGGATAACCGCCATCTCGATCTCTCCTTGTGGTGTTGGGGCGAGGTGGAATGCGTCCGCGATCACGGGGTGACCCCCTTCGCGGCCTTGTGCCCGTCGACGGCCTGGGCGGTACGCCGGAAGGCCGCGTGGGCGCGGTCGTGGGTGCGCTGGGCGACCGCGATGTAGAGCAGGTCGAGCACCACCAGCTGGGGATGCCGCGCGGAGAGCGCGTCGGGCCGGAAGCTGGTGGCCTGGCTGGCGGTGAGGAGCACGACGTCGGCCAGCTCGGCCAGGGGCGAGCGGGGGAAGCCGGTCAACGCGACGGTGGTGGCGCCGCGGCTGCCCGCCTCGGCGAGCATCTCGATGGTCTCCCGGGTCTGCCCGGTGTGTGAGACCCCGAGGCCGACGTCGCCGGGGCCGAGCAGCGCGGCCCCGGCCAGCCCCTCGTGCACGTCGCTCCAGGCCCACACGGCCACTCCGATGCGGTGCAGGCTGGCCTGCATCTCGGTGCCGACCAGGGCGCTGCCGCCGGCGCCGAAGATGGCGACCCGGGTGGCCCCGGCGATCGCCGTGGCGGCCCGCTCGACCTCGGCGAGGTCGAGCCGGGCGGCGGTGTCGTGCATGGCCCGGGTGTCGGCGGCCATGATCTGGTCGAGTACGCGGGACAGCGGGTCGCCGGGCTCGATCTCGCGCCCGATGTCCACGGTCCAGCCGGCCGAGCGGGCCCGCCCCGTCTCGGCGGCGATGCCGAGGCGCAGGTCGGCGTAGCCGTCGAAGCCCATCGCCCGACAGAACCGGGTGATCGTGGCCGGCGACGTGCCGCTGCGCTCGGCCAGCTCCACGATGGTCGCCCGGGCCGCCGCCTCCGGGTCGCTGAGCACGTGCTCGGCGACCCGGCGCAGCGCCCCGGTCAGCTCCTCCGTGCCGGCCCGGACCCTGACCAGCACGCCCTCGGCGACGGTGGCGCCCGTCGCGCCCCGCCGCTCCGCCACGTCGGCGTCGACCAGGGCGGTCCCCGCGCCGGTGTCCACCTCGTGTTCGGCCATCGAGAGCCTTTCGGAAAGAGTGTTAACTGTTAGTGGTAAAAGTTCTTACTGAAGGCCCCTTCCTGTCAAGAGCGTGGGCGAAGTTTTCAAACCGTTACCTGGGACACACCGTCGACCGGGCCGCCGGTCTTGCCCGCCGACGCGGCGCCGACCAGCATGAATGCTTCCCACACCCGAGCCAGGGAGGCCGCACCGGATGTCCGGCACCATCGTGGTCGGCCTCGACGTCGGGGGTACGTCCACCCGCGCGGTCGCCCTCACCCTGACCGGCGAGCGGGTCGGCAGTGGCCGGGCCGGCGGCGGGAATCCGACCACCCACGGCGCCGACGCGGCCGCCACGCAGCTGCTCGCCGCGCTGAACGCCGCACTGGCCGACGTGGACACCGCCGCCGTGCGCGCCGGCACCATCGGGCTCGCCGGGGCGGGCCGGCTGCTCGCCGACCCCGACGGCCGGGCCGCCTTCGACCGGGCCTGGCGCGAGGCGGGCCTGCGCTGCCCGTACGCGGTGCACGGCGACGCCCTGGTCGCGTACGCCTCGGGCAGCCCGGCCCCGGACGGCACGGTGCTCGTCGCCGGCACCGGCGCGATCGCCGCGCAGGTCCGCGACCTGCGCCTGGACCGGGTGGCCGACGGGCACGGCTGGCTGCTCGGCGACGCCGGTTCGGGCTTCTGGCTCGGCCGGGAGGCGGTCCGCCGCCTGCTGGCCACCCTGGACCGGGGCGAGCACCCCGGCCCGCTCGGCCGCGCGGTACTCGCGGAACTCCTCGGCACCGACGAGGTGGCCGCCCGTCCCCGGGCAACCGTGGACGCCGTGGTGCAGACGGTCACCCGGCGGCCCCCGGTGGAACTGGCCCGGCTGGCTCCCTTGGTGGTGACCGCCGCCGCCGAGCACGAGCCGGTCGCCGGCTCGTTGGTCGCCGAGGGCGCCGCCCACCTCGCCGAGACCGCCGGCCGGATCCGGCCGGCCGGATCGACCGAGCCGCTGGTGCTCGGCGGCGGGTTGCTGACCGCGGACACCCCGCTGGCCGCCGCGGTACGCGCCGAACTCGCCCGCCGCTGGCCGGACGCGCCGGTGCGTACCGCCGGGGACGGCGCCGCCGCCGCGGCCTGGCTCGCAGCCCGCGACCTGCCCGAGGTCACCGACCCCACCACCCTGCACGCCCTGATGGTGCGGCCGCCGGCCTGACCGGCTGGCACACCCCACCGGGACGGTCCGCACGCGGCGCCGCAGCGGACGTGCCCGTCGACGGCGTGCGGCCGGACCACCGGGACCCTGGCGGCAGGGTCCGCGACGATCAGGGCGGGAGGGATTCCAGGGTGGCCGAGAGGCGGCGCCAGACGTGGGAGCGCCAGCCGCCGCCGAGCAGGGTGGCGGTGCGCTGCTGGAGGGGGTCGTCGGGGTCGAAGCCGGAGTGGACCAGGAACAGCCGGGTGCCGTGGCCCTCGGGCACCAGGGTCCACGCGACCTCGGTGTCCAGCGTCCCGCCGCGCCAGGACCAGCGCAGCCGGCGCGGCGGGTCGAGTTCCAGCACCTCGCACCGGATCACGCCGTCGAAGCCCTGGTCGGGGCGGGGCGCGGCCCGGAAGGTGAACCGGTGCCCGGGCACCGGCGCGAAGTCGTTCGGCATCAACCAGCGCGCGAGCAGATCAGAATCGGTCAACGCCCGCCATACCTTCGTCGGTGGGTGCGGGAGGAAACCGTCGACCTCGACGGTGGTGGGCTCAGTCATCCGGCATCTCGTCCAGCACGGCACGCAGGCCGGTCATCCGCTCCCGCCAGAACCGCTCGTACGGGGTGAGCCAGTCGGCGAGCTCGCGCAGCGGCTCCGGACGCAGCGCGTAGAGCCGCTGCCGGCCGACCGGCCGCTCGGTGACCAGCCCGGCGTCCTTGAGCACCCGTAGATGCTCAGACAGACTGGGGCGGCGCATCTCGAAGTGGTCGGCGAGCCGCTGCACCGGCTGCTCGCCCCGGTCCCGCAGCAGTCGCAGCACCTCCCGGCGGGTGGGGCTGGCCAGCGCGGCGAAGACGTCCACCTCAGACCCGGGTGGACTGGAGGACGATGCCGTTGCCGTCCGGGTCGGTGAAGGTGGCGTACCGACCCCAGGGCGCCACCTGGATGCCGCCGTCGGCGAAGGCGACGCCCCGCCCCCGCAACCGGGCCACGTCGCCGTCGAGGTCGTCGGTCTCCAGCACCAGGCCGCGCAGCGATCCGGGCGGCATGGTCGGGAACCAGGTGACCAGCGTCAGCGCGGTGGGGGCGTCCTTCGGAGCGACCTGGATCCAGCGGCCGTCCGGGCCCATCGGGTTGTCGAAGACCAGGTCGAAGCCGAGCACGTCGACGTAGAAGTCGCGGGCCCGGTCGGGGTCGGTGACGGGTACGGAGACGAGCTTCACGTGGGTCACGGTCATGACGCCCAGGATAGGTAGGAGATTTCCTACCGGTCAAGCGGTCGGCGGCATCCACGGACCGGCCCGTCCGGAGCGCCGAGCTGGCCTAGCCTTGGTCCATGCGCCGCCTCCGGCAGCTCGCCGAGCGCACGCCGGCCGGGCGGGAGCGCTACGCCGACCTGCTCCGCGCGCTCGCCATCACCATGGTCGTGATCGGTCACTGGGGCATCACCGTCATCACGTACGACGCCGCCGGCCGGCCCACCGGGCACTCCGCGCTGGGCGACCTGCCCTGGGCCTGGCCGCTGACCTGGGTGGCCCAGGTGATGCCGGTCTTCTTCCTGGTCGGAGGCTTCGCCAACGCCGCCTCGCTGGCCGCCCACCGGCGCCGGCAGCCCGGCCCCGGCGCGGCCACCGGCTGGCTGGTCGACCGCAGCGCCCGGCTGGTCCGGCCGACCACCGCCCTGCTGGTGGTGCTCGCCGGGGGAGCCGCGGTGGCCTCGCTGGGCGGGGCGGACCCCGCGCAGGTACGCGAGGTGGTCTGGTTCGCCACCATCCCGCTCTGGTTTCTCGTGGCGTACCTGGTGGTGGTCCCGCTGACCCCACCGATGTACGCGTTGCACCGCCGCTTCGGGCTGGCCGTGCCGGCGGTGCTGGTCGCTCTGGTGGCGCTGGGCGACCTGGGCCGGCTGCTCGGGCCGGCCGGGCTGGCGGGCGGCAACTACCTGTTCGGCTGGCTGGCCGTGCACCAGGTCGGCTTCGCCTGGTACGACGCCCGCGACCCCGAACTGCCCCGGCGCCGACGACTGCCGCTGACCCGACGGGCCGGCGCGGTCCTGCTCACCGCCGGGCTGGTCGCGTTGGTGCTGCTGACCGTCGTCGGGCCGTACCCGGTGGTGATGCTGAACGTGCCGGGCGAGCGGCTGGACAACGCGGCCCCGCCCAGCGTGGCCCTGCTGGCAGCGTTCACCGCCCAGCTGGGGTTGATCCTGCTGCTGCGCGGGCCGGCGCAGCGGTGGCTGCGGCGCGGCGGCCCGTGGCAGGCGGTGATCGCGGTCAACGCGGTGGTGCTGACCGTCTTCCTGTGGCACCTCACCGCCGCGATCCTGCTGATCGGGCTGCTGGACGCCCTCGGCGTGCTGCCCACCCCGGCCGTCGGCACGGCGGCCTGGTGGGCCTGGCGGGTGCCCTGGCTGCTCGCCCTGGCCGTGGTGCTCTCCGCCCTGGTCGCCGTCTTCGGCCCGATCGAGGCCCGCACCCGCCGCGGCGCCCGCTCGCGGGCCCGGCCCGACGGACCGGTGGCGGTGCGGACCGGGCTCGCCGTGGCCGGGTACGCGGGGGTGGTCGCCGGGCTGCTGCTGAACAGCCTCACCCGCAAGTCGCACCCCGAGCCGTTGGGGCTGCCCGCCCCGGCGCTGGTGGCGTACCTGGCCGGGGCGGGACTGCTGCGGCTGCTCAGGTCTGGGTGGGGAAGCCGAGGTTGACCCCACCGTGGCGGGGATCGAGCCAGCGGCTGGTGACCACCTTTCCGCGGGTGTAGAACCGCACCCCGTCGTCGCCGTGCGCGTGCAGGTCGCCGAAGAGGGACGCCTTCCACCCGCCGAACGAGTAGTACGCCATCGGCACCGGGATCGGCACGTTGACGCCGACCATCCCCACCTCCACCTCGTGCTGGTAGCGCCGGGCGGCGCCGCCGTCGTTGGTGAAGATCGCCGTGCCGTTGCCGTACGGGTTGGCGTTGACCAGCTCCACCGCCTCGTCGTACGAGCCGACCCGCACGACACTGAGCACCGGGCCGAAGATCTCGTCGGTGTAGATCGACATGTCCGGGGTGACGTGGTCGAAGAGGGTCGGGCCGAGCCAGAACCCGTCCGCGTCGCCGTCCGGGGTGACGTCGCGCCCGTCCACCACCGGCACGGCGCCCGCCTCCACCCCCGCGGCCACGTAGGAGCGGACCTTCGCCGCGTGCGCAGACGTGACCAGCGGGCCCATGTCGCAGCCGCGCCGGCCGTCCCCGGTGCGCAACCCGGCCATCCGTTCGGCGATCTTCCCGACCAGGGCGTCGGCGACCGGCTCCACCGCCACCAGCGCGGAGATCGCCATGCACCGCTCCCCCGCCGAGCCGAAGCCGGCGTTGACCGCCGCGTCGGCGGCCAGGTCCAGGTCGGCGTCGGGAAGCACCACCATGTGGTTCTTCGCCCCGCCGAGCGCCTGGACCCGCTTGCCGGCCAGCGAACCGCGCTGGTGCACGTACCGGGCGACCGGGGTGGAGCCGACGAACGACACCGCCCGCACCGCCGGGTGGTCCAGCAGCGCGTCGACCGCCTCCTTGTCGCCGTTGACCACGTTGAGCACCCCGTCGGGCAGGCCCGCCTCGGCGAACCACCCGGCCAGCAGCAGCGCCGCGCTCGGGTCCTTCTCGCTGGGCTTGAGCACCACCGCGTTTCCGCAGGCCACCGCCACCGGCACGAACCACAGCGGCACCATCACCGGGAAGTTGAACGGCGAGATCACCGCGACCACGCCGAGCGGCTGGCGCAGCGTGTACGAGTCGACCTCGGTGGAGACGTTCTCGCTGAACCCGCCACGCAGCGCCGAGGGGATGCCGCAGGCGTACTCGATCACCTCCAGGCCGCGCTGCACCTCCCCGGCGGCGTCGGCGAGCACCTTGCCGTGCTCGGCGGTGATCACCTCGGCGAGCCGCTCCCGGCGGGCCGAGACCAGCTCCCGGAAGGCGAACAGCACCGCCGTGCGCCGGGACAGCGAGGCGTCGCGCCAGCCGCGCGCCGCCCGCTCGGCGGCCTCGACCGCCCGGTTGACGTCCGCGGCGGAGGCCAGCTCCACCGCACCGGTACGCCGCCCGGTCGCCGGGTCGAAGACGTCACCGTGCCGCTCCGACCAGCCGGTGACCCGCTTGCCGTCGACGAAGTGCCCGATCCGGTTCATGAGGCGCTCACCGCGCTGTGGATCGCGTCCACGAGGATCGCCAGGCCCTCCCGGGCCTCCTCCTCGGTCAGGGTCAACGGCGGGCCCATCCGCACCACGTTGCCGTACAGGCCGCCCTTGCCAACCAGCAGGCCGCCGGCCCGGCAGGCCTCGAAGACCCGGCCGGTCAGCGCGGCATCCGGCTCGGTGGTGCCCGGGCGGACGAACTCGACGGCCAGCATCAGGCCCTTGCCGCGTACCTCGGCGACCTGATCCAGATCGGCCACGGCGGCCCGCAGGCCGTCGGCGAGGATCGCGCCGACCCGGGCGGCGTTGGCCTGGAGGTCGTGGTCGCGCAGGTAGTCCAGGACGGCGTTGCCGGCGGCGGCGGAGACCGGGTTGCCGCCGAAGGTGGAGAAGCTGATCGCCGGGACCGACTCCAGCACCTCGGCCCGACCCACCACGCCGGCCAGGGCGAACCCGTTGCCGACGCCCTTGGCGAAGGTGAGCAGGTCCGGGGTGACGCCGTGCGCCTGGTAACCCCAGAAGTGCTCCCCGGTCCGCCCCCAGCCGGTCTGCACCTCGTCGGAGACCAGCAGGATGCCGTGCTCGTCGAGCACCTTCTTCCAGGCCGCGAAGAGCCCGTCCGGCGGGGCGACGAAGCCGCCGACGCCCTGGATCGGCTCGGCGATCAGGCAGGCCACGTCGCCGGAGGTCTGGGTGGCCAGCACCTCGCGCAGGTCCTCCACCGCGGCGTCGATCCGGTCGGCCTCGTCGAGCCGGGCCAGCAGGCCACGGACCCGCTCCCCGGAGTGCAACCAGGCCACCTGCAACGGGTTCAGCGCGCTCGCCGTCCAGTTCCGGTTGCCGGTCACGCCCATCGCAGCGTACGACCGGCCGTGGTAGCTGTTGCGCACGGCGAGGATCTGGTGCGAGCGGCGGTGGTTGGTCGCCACCAGCAGGGCCGCCTCGTTCGCCTCGGTGCCGGAGTTGGTGAAGAAGACCCGGGCGTCCGGGATGCCGGAGAGCCGGGCCACCTTCTCGGCCAGCTCGACCTGCTGACGGATCAGATAGAGGGTGGAGCTGTGCACGATGCCGGTACGCAGCTGCCGCTCGACCGCCTCGCGGATCTCCGGGATGTCGTAGCCGAGCATGTTGGTCAGCACGCCGCCGAAGAAGTCCAGGTAACTGCGCCCCTGCGCGTCGGTCACCCGCCGCCCGGAGCCGGCGACCAGCTCGATCGGATCGTCGTAGTAGAGCGGCATCCAGGACGGGAGCACGGCCCGGTGCCGGGCCAGCAGGTCGTCGGTCATCGTCGTCCCCTCGGGTTCGCGGTGATCGAACGCTTTCACCACCGCCACCGGCCGGACAAGAGTCAACGTGTCGCGGGAGGACACGGCCGCCCTGACAGAACGTCAACGCTTTCCGTCGCCGGACGGCAGCGCCGCCGCGGTTGCCGTCGCCTCAACCCTCGACAGCCCCCATTTTCCGTACCGAACCGTCGACCAGCAGGTCGTGCAGTCCCCAGGCGAGGGAACCGGCGGACCAGGAGGTGTTGGCGAGGATCGCCACGTCGGTGCCGCTGTCCGGATAGTGGTAGAGACGGGCGCTGACGCCGTCCTCCTCACCGGTGTGGCCCCAGCGCACCACGGCGCCGTCGTCGTCGAGGATCGACATGACGCCGAAGCCGTACCGCCAGCGGTAGCCGCGGACCTTCCCGTCGTGTTCGGCGACGCGGGGGGCCAGCATCGCGGCCGAGAAGGCGGGATCCAGCAGCGTGCCGGTGCGCAGCGCCTCGGTGAAGGCGACCAGATCGGCGGCGGTGGAGGTGGCGCCGCCGTCGGCGGCGGGCGCGGGCGTCGTGGAGTAGACGTTGCGCCGCCAGCCGGCGACCGCGCCGGCGTCGTCGCGTACGGGAAGGTAGCCCTCGGCGACCCCCGGCGCGACGTCGTCGAGCGCGACCAGGTCGGTGTGGCGCATCCCGGCGGGCCGGAACACGTGGTCACGCAGGTGCTCGGCGAAGGGTGCGCCGGTGAGCCGTTCCACCAGCAGCCCGAGCAGGAGGTAGCAGGCGCCGTTGTACTCGTGCCGCTCGCCCGCCGGGAAACGGGGCGGCTTGCCGGTGAACAGCGGAAGGTAGTCGGCGTTGTCGCGGAGCAGGTAGATCGGCTGACGGCGGAGCAGCTCGGCCCAGTTCGCCTCCCAGTCGCCGGTCTCGTCGAACCAGTCGGCGATGCCGGCGGTCATGGTGAGCAGGTGCTCCACGGTCACGTCGGGGGGAACCGTCACGTCGGTCAGCCCGAGCAGATCGACGATCCGGTCGGTGAGGCCGATCCGGCCCCGCTGCACCAGTTGCAGGACCGCCACGGCGGTGAACATCTTCGAGACCGAGGCCACCCGGAACCGGGTGTCCATCCTGTTCGGCACCTGCCACGTGCGGTTGGCCAGCCCGACCGCCTCGGCGTGCAGCACCGCGCCGGCGCGGCCGACCAGCACCACCCCCGAGAAACCGTCCGTGTCCACGGCGTCGCGCACCAGCGCCGACACCGCCTCGTCACGTGCTTGTCCGTGCATGCTCGCTCCACCCCATGGGGTGCCGTGGCGTCCGACGCCGACCGCACAATTGATCTTCAAGCCCGGCAACGCTAGCTCACGTCGCCGCAGCCAGACACCGGTTTACCGGCACGGGCCCGGGCCGGCCGACGACGGGTACGATCCGAGCCGTGTCGCAGCGCCCCGCCCCGCAGCCCGGCCACGCCGGCGCGACGGGTCCGCCGCTACCGGGGGCCCCACCGGCCGGCGCCGTCGACACCCTGGACCGGGAGATCGACCGTTGGCTCGCCAGCCCCGAGCTGCGCGGCCTGGTGCGGCGGTTCGGCGGCCGCTGGCCCGCCGGTGACCTCGGCGCGGTGCTGGCCGGGCTGGACGACTTCTCCGCCCGGCACTGGGACTTCCGGGCCGGGGCGGAACGGCCCGACGCGCGGGAACCGGCCCTCGACCCGGTCACCATCCGGCTGGTCCGTGCCGCCGCCGACGCGCTGGGCCTGGTCCGGCCCGCGCCGCCGGCCCACCCCGGCTACCGGCACCTGGTCGTGCTGGGTGGGCTGGCCCACGCCTGCCTGCGCCGGGTGGCGTACGCCGGGCACCTGTTGTCCACCGTGGAGATCACCGGCGAGGTGGCGGTGCTGGGCAGCTGCCGGCCCCTCTCCGTGCCGGAGCGGCAGGTACTCGACGCAGCCGACGTGCCGGGCTGTGCCACCGAGGTGGACGTCCTGGACCTGGCGGTCCGCCGGAGCTTCCGGGTGGCGGAACCGGCCGAGGAGGACGGGTACGACGGCGGGCACCCGCACCACTCCTGGTCGTCGCGCACCTACCGCCGGGCCGGGCTGCCAGCGGTGCGGGTGCTCGCCGCGCCGTCGAGCGAACCGGACCGGCGCCGGGCGCACACCGCCGACACCCAGCGGTTCTGGGCCGAGCACGTACGGCTGCGCGCCGGTGACCGGGTGCTGATGGTGACCGCGCCGATCTACGTGCCGTTCCAGCACTGCGACGCGCTGCGTACCCTCGCCCTGCCGTACGGCTGCGGCGTCGACACGGTGGGGGTCGATCCGCGGCTGGCCGTCTCCGTCCCGGTGCCCGAGCCGACGCTCACCCCCGGGCGCTACCTCCAGGAGATCCGGTCGGCGATCCGCTCGCTGCGCGCCCTGCACGCCGCACTGCCCGGCCGCTGACGGGCCGGGCAGCGCGTCGCGCGGGTCGGGTCAGTTGACGTAGACCGGGCTGCCGGCCCGGGTGGTGTCCTTCACCGGCGAGTACCGGATGCTGAGGTACGAGGTGGTGAAGCAGGTGCTGGGTCCGGAGGACTTGGTGAGCGCCTGGTTGGTGAAGACGATCGAGTTGGTGGAGTTGAGCGCCGAGCCGTTCAGGCTGGTCGCCTTGTAGACGCAGGTGATCGGGCCGAGCAGGGTGTTGAGCACGACGGTGCTCTGGATGGAACCCGTGATGGTCACCGCGCCGGCGCTGGTCACCGAGGTGCTGTACGGCAGGTTGTTGACGGTGATGCTGCTGACGCCGGTCGTACCGATCACGTTGGTGGTGCAGCTGCTGAACGTCTGGCCGGTGAGGCTCTCGGTGGCCGTGCCGGGGGCGGCGGGGTTGGTCAGCACCTTGGCGCTGAAGCTGGACGCCGCGCACCTGATGCCGGTGGTGCCGGTGGTGGTCGAGTAGAACGTGGCGTTGGTGCCGCTGGCCAGGCTCGCCTGGATGACGTCGCCGACGACGACGGCGCTGCCACCGACGGTGCCGTAGGTCAGCACGGAGGAGGCGAGCGAGGCGGCCGGGGCGGCGGTGGCCGGGGCGGCGCCGATCAGGCTGGTCAGCAGCGCCGCGGCGGCGAGGCCCGCGCCGATTCGTCCGTACCTGGGCATGGTGGGGTCCTTCCGGTGGTGGGACGGGTGGTCGGGCCGCGCGGGTACGCCGACCGGCGCGGACCGGGGCCGGCGGTGCGCCGGCGGTGGGGGTGGCCGTCCGGAGGGGACGGTCGGTGTGGGGACGCCGCCGGGCTGTCGACAGGCATGGTCCTGCCGGTGGGGCCCGGTCAGCGCGGCGGTCGCGGTGGCGCACTGCGGCGTGGCCGCGTCACCTGCGCCTTTCCCGTCTTGGGCGGGCGGTGCTGGCCGGCGATAATGACAGCCATCGCGCCCTCCCTCGACGAGTCTCCGGTGCCGCGACCCGGTGAGATCACCAACCGTGACCAATCCTCTACGCAGAGTTATAAACCCCGGAGAGTCGCAAAGTCAATGCATCAAAGGAGGTCGATCAGGTGACCGCTCCGCGCCGACCGCGACCGGCGCCCGCACCCCTGCCGGGCGCCCGCCCCGGCCGCGACCCCGACCGGGCGATCAAGCGCGGACCGCGCCGGGTCTCCGCCGAGGTCGTCGCCGCCACCCAACGGGACCGCCTCTACGACGGGCTGGTGCAGGAGGTGGCGACGAAGGGCTACGACAACGCCCGGGTCACCGACATCTGCCGCGCGGCCGGGGTCACCCGCCCCGCCTTCTACGCGCTGTTCACCGGCAAGGAGGACGCCTTCCTCGCCACCTACCGCCACGGCATCGCCGTGGTGTCGCAGCTGATGGAGAGCGCCTACCGGGAGGCCGGGCCGGACTGGCCGGACGCCGCCCGGGCCGCCCTGCGTACCCTGCTGGAGATCCTGGCCAGCGTGCCGGCGTTCGCCCGGATGGCCCTGGTGGAGGTCGACGCCGCCGGTCCGGTCGCCCGCCGCGAGCGCGACGCCCTGCTCACCAGCTTCCGCCGGTTCTTCGCCGACGCCGGCCCGGCGCCGCACCCCGGCGACCTCGACCGGGACCTGCTGGTGTCCACCGTGGTCGGCGGCCTGCACGCCACCATCCGCGCCCGGGTCGCCCGGGGGCCGATCGAGGAGCTGCCCCTGCTGCTGCCGGTGCTCACCTACGCGGCGGTCGCCCCCTTCCTCGGCCCGGACGCCGCCGCCCGGGCCACCCGTCCGGTGAGCCCCGGGGACGGACCGGCCGCCGCCGCACCCTGCGCCGGGCCGCCGCCCTCGACGCCGCATCCGGACGTCATCGTCGCGGCACCCGGCACGGTCGGCGGAGCCCGCGCCGACTGATCGGAAACCGCAGGAGTTTTTCACCGTTGGCCGCATTTCGCAGATGCCGCCCAACGCCCCCCGGTCACTCACCGTTGACCAGGCTTTTACCCAGCGGTAACTTCGGCCTGCGCCCCAGGCGCGGCACCATGCGCAACCGATTCAGGTCTCTTCCGTCACCGGCCTTCGCGCCGATGAATTGATCTCGAAAAGGAGCCGCCATGTCGGAGCAGATCGCACCCGTCGAGCCGGCCCCGCCGCGCAGCGGGGTCCGCTGGCGCCGCTTCGCCGCCACCTTCGGCATCGTGTCGGTCGGCGCGGCCGGGATGATCGCGCTGACCGCGCAGGGCGCGCTCGGCGCGCAGTTCGCCATCTCGGGCATGCCGTTCACCGTCACCGCCGACCGGCTCGACGGCACCGGCTTCGAACAGTTCGCCACCATCGACCACATGATCGAGAACAGCCCCAACGAGGGCGACACCGGCGGCCAGGTGCTGGTGATGGTCTCCGCCATCAACCAGGCCAAGCTGACCAACCTCTGCCAGAGCATCAGCCTGGGCGGCATCAACCTGCGGATCACCGCCGGCGACGCCGGCAAGCCGGTCAGCGCGAAGACCCTGGTCGTCGACGGCGACTCGGTCGCCGGCAACGCCTCGTTCACCAACATCAACGTCGGCCAGGACGCCAGCACCCTCGACCAGGTCCCCGGCGTACGCGGCAACCCGGGGGTCTTCTCCCAGCAGGCCGACACGGTGACCATCACCAACCTGCGGCAGAACAACTACGCCACCACCGCCGCCGTGTTCACCCTGCCCAACCTGCACATGTCGTTCAGCCCCGACGGATGCTGACATGACCGTCGAGGAGCCCGCCCTCCGCCACCCCGGGGGCCGGTGGCGCCGGTGGCGACGCGCTCGCCCGTTCACCGCCGGGATCCTGATCGCCCTCGGCGGCGCCGAGATGCTGGTGACGCTCCGCGCGCCGCTGGGGGTGCTGCTGCACGTCGGGCCCCAGGGGCTGGCCGCGTACCTGGTGCCGATGATCCTGGTGCTCTGCGGCGTCCTGCTCGTCGCCACCCCGCAGCAGCGGGTCTTCTACGCCGTGCTCTCGCTGCTGCTGGGACTGCTCTCCTGGCTGACCTCCAACCTGGGCGGCTTCGTCGTCGGCATGCTCCTCACCCTGGTCGGCGGGGCGCTCGCCTTCGCCTGGACGTCCGACAAGCGGCCCGCCGCGCAGCGACCGGCGTCCGGCGCGCCCGCGCCGCCGGCTCCCCGGGAACCCGAGGACGTCGGCACCGCGTTGCTGCCCGGCGGGGAGCCGCGGATCCCGGCCGAACGGGAGACCTAGACGCCGCCGCACCCGCGCCGACACCCCACCGGTCGCGTCGACGCCGGCCGGCCCGCTGCCGATGGGCTGGCCGATCGCCGGTACCGTCCTGGTGCTCGTCGTCGGGATCGTGCGCCTCACCGTCCTCGGCTCGGGTCTGACCCTCCAGCCACCACCCCGGGGGGACGCGTCGATGGGCTGGTCAGCCTCGCGCTGTCCCCGCGGGCCCATGAGAGGATTGCGCCCATGGGGAAGCAGCAGGACGTCGGCGGGCCCGATCGTCACAGCGGGTCGGACACCACCGCGCAGGGCACGGCCGGGGGCAGCGAGGACGGCCGGCTCGCCCTCGCGCAGGACCCTGCCACGCCACACCTGACCCTCATCGACCTGGCAACCGACCCGTCAGCCGTGGTCCGCAAGGCGGTCGCGGCCCGGGCCGACGCGCCCGCGCAGGCCCTCCGACCGCTGACCCGGGACCAGGACCGTGACGTCCGGGAGGCCGTGGCGAGGAACCCGGCCACCTCGATCGCCAACCTCGTGCGGCTGGTCAAGGACGCCGACCGATGGGTCCGCTGGGCGGTCGCCGGCAACCCGGCGTGCGACGAGTCGGTTCGCCGGCTGATGTCGGAGGCGCCCGACAAGGAGCTTCGGGGCCTCCTCGCGGAGACGCGCGAGCTGGAGCCCGAGTTGGCCGCCAAGCTGACGGACGACGTCTCACCCGAGGTGCGGGAACGACTCGCCACCCACACCGACGACCCCGACGTGATCACCGCTCTGCTCGCAGATCGCACCGCGCGCGTACGCAAGGGGCTCGCCCGCAACCCGCGGACCACCGCCGAGCAGCGCAGCGCGCTCGCCCAGGACCCGGTGGTCGACGTTCGGGCCGCGCTGGTCCGCGCGGTCGAGCTGGACGAGGCGGCTCTGGAGCGCCTGGTCGACGACCGCGCGGTGCAGGTACGCCTGGCGATGGCGCAGTCCGAGGCCGTTCCGCCGCACATCCGGCGGGCCCTGGAGCGCGATCCCGACGCCGCGGTGGCCGAGGCGGCGCGCGGTTTCCGCCCGGCGTCCGGCAACTCCTCGGTGGTACGCGCTCCCCGCGTCGGTCACCGGCCCTCCGGCACCGGCCCGGGTCGACGGGGCGGCGCGGCACGCTGACGGTCCTCGACGGCCGCGACCAGTTCGCCGACTTCATCACCGACTTCTTCGCCGACCCGGGCTGGAGCCAGAGCTTCACCGAACTCACCCGGCACGTCGAGGGTTGCCGGAGCGGGTTCGTGCTGTTCGACTCCGTCTACCGGGTCCCCGCCCAGGACCGGATGTCGCCGCTGGTCATCGGGGTCACGTTCAGCTACGAGCACGGCCGCTGGCTCGTACTGCACAACCAGGACAGCAACGGCCCGGCGAGCTGACGGGGGGCCGTCCCGCACCGGTCGCGGTGCGGGACGGCGGCCGGCCTCAGGGCGCGGTGTCGGCGACGGCCTTGGCGAAGACCTCGGAGCGGTGCTCGAAGTTGCGGAACCGCCCGTAGCTCGGGGCCGCCGGGGAGAGCAGCACCACCCCGCCGGCCGGGGTCAGCTCCCGGGACCGCCGCACCGCGTCCACCAGGTCCTCGACCACCTCGGTACGCACCGCGGGCAGCCCGGCGAGGGCCTCGACGATCCGCGGGCCGCTGTCCGGGATGCCGAGCACGGTGATCTCCCGGTCGGCCAGGTGCGCGCGCAGCGGGCTGTAGTCCAGCCCCCGGTCGGTGCCGCCGACGATCACCGTCAACGGCCGCCCCTCGTACGCGTCGATGGCGTGCATGGCCGCGTACGGGCTGGTGGCCAGGGTGTCGTCGACGAAGGTCAGGCCGGACGGGTCGACGATCTCGGTGAGCCGGTGGGCCAGCCCCTGGAACTCGGCGACGGCGACGGCGAGGCTGTCCCGGCGGGCGACCACGTCCACGCCGAGCGCGGCCAGCACCGCGATGGCCACGCAGAGGTTGCCCTCGTTGTGCCGCCCGACCAGCGGCAGCACGGCGCGCGGAAAGAGCGGCCGGTCGGCCAGGTGGAACCAGGGGGCGCCGTCGGGGCCGGTCGCCACGTTCGCGGTGTCCGGGGTGCCGGCCCGGACCGCCCGCCGGTCGCCCAGCTCCAGGGCCAGCCGGGGGTCGGCACCGTTGACCACGACCGTCTCCGGCCCGTACGCCAGCAGGTTGAGCTTGTCCCGGTAGTACTCCCGCTCGCCGCCGTGCGCGTCGAGGTGCTCGGGGAAGAGCGCGGTGACCACCGCGACCCGCGGCGAGTCGGTCAGGTCGGCGCACTGGTAGCTGGAGAGCTCCAGCACGTACAGGTCGGCCTCGGGCAGGTCGAGCAGGGGCACGCCGATGTTGCCGCCGAAGACGTTGGGCCGGTCCATCGCGGTGAGCAGGTGGCTGATCAGGCTGGAGGTGGTGCTCTTGCCCTTGCTGCCGGTGACCCCGACCGTCCGGTCGGCGTGCTCGGCCATCCACAGCGCGCTGCCCTGGGTGACGGTCGCGCCGCGCCGGCGCAGCTCCACCATCCACGGGTGGGTGCTCGGCACCCCCGGGGAGCGGACCACCACGTCGGCGGCGGCCAGCCGGTCGAACGCCTCCTCGCCGGTGACCAGCGGCGCGGCCTCGGCGAGCGGCCCCTCCCAGGGCAGGGTGAGGAAGTTCGCGCTGTCGTCCACGGCGACCAGGTCGGCGGGGGCGTGCGCGGCGATCGCGGTCACGGCGGCCCGGCCCTCCCGGCCGGCTCCCCAGACGGCGACTCTTCGTCCGCGCAGGTCAGACAGGCGCACAAGCTCTCCTCGGGGGTCACGGTGACGGCGGGCGGTGTGGTGCGACACAGCCGGACACGGCGGACGAACCAGGGCCTAGTATGGCGTGTGCCCAACGAGCAGCTCCGGCGGATGGACGCCTTCACCTTCCCGTCCTACTCGATCGATCTTGCCACCGGCGAGGCGTTGTTCGACTACGCCCTCACCGGGCCCGACGGCGAGCAGCGGTTCACCGAGGTGATCACCCTGCCGCTGCCCGCCGAGCCGCCCTCGGACGCGACCGTCGCCGCCCTCGGCCGGGTGCTCGAGCTGCTGCACGTGGTGGCCGGGGTCAGCTACTACAAGGCCGCCGCGCCGGCCCGGCTGGTGCTGCCGGCGCCGCTGGGTGCGGCCGCCGTCGAGCTGGTCACCGCCGTCTACACCAAGGGCCTCGCCGAGTACGCGTACCGCAACCAGCTGCCGCACGTGCTCGAACTGCGCCCCGAGGTCCCGGCCGGGTCGGTCGAGGCCGCGGCGCCGCTGGACAACTCCGACCGGCGTCCGCTGTCGGCGGTGGGCGGCGGGAAGGACTCGATCGTCAGCCTGGAGGCGCTGCGCCGGTCCGGCTTCGACCCGGTGCCCTTCTCGGTCAACCCGAACCACGTGATCGTCTCGGTGAACGAGGCGTCCGACCTGCCCGCGCTGGCCGCCCGGCGGCGCATCGACCCGGTGCTGTTCGACCTGAACGCGGCCGGCGCGTTGAACGGCCACATCCCGGTGACCGCGATCAACTCGCTGATCGCGGTGGCCACCGCCGTGCTGCACGGGCTGGGCCCGGTGGTGATGTCCAACGAGCGCTCGGCGTCGGACCCGAACCTGATCTGGGACGGACACGAGATCAACCACCAGTGGTCCAAGGGCGTCGAGGCCGAGGGGCTGCTGCGGGGCGCGCTGGCCGAGCACGCCGGGCTCACCGAGCCGTACTTCTCGCTGCTGCGGTCGCTGTCGGAGCTGCACATCGCCCGGCTCTTCGCCACCATCGACCGGTACGACGGCGTGGTGACCAGCTGCAACGCCGCGTTCAAGCTGCGCGACGCCAGCGAGCGCTGGTGCCGCAACTGCCCGAAGTGCCGGTTCGTCTTCCTGGCCATGGCGCCGTTCATGCCGCGGGAGCGGGTGGTGCACATCTTCGGCGGCGACATGCTGGCCGACGAGGCGCAGATCCCCGGCTACCGGGAGCTGCTCGGGGTGGACGGGCACAAGCCGTTCGAGTGCGTCGGCGAGGTCGAGGAGTCGGTGGTGGCGTTGAGCCTGCTCGCCGAGCAGGACCAGTGGCGCGACGCCCCGGTGGTCCGCGCCCTGGTCGACGCCGTACCCGAGACCGCCTGGGCGACCGCGGCCCGCTCCGACGTCTTCACCCCCGCCGCACCCAACTTCGTCCCAACCCCCTACGCCAAGACCCTCACCACCCTCACCTGACCACCCTCCCCCACCCCGGCCCGGCCCGGCTCAGCCCGTTGATCATGAAGTTGGCGGCAGCGAAACGGGACATTCCGCACCGCTAACCTCATGATCAACGGGCCTGGCCGGCGGTCAGGGGGTGCGGATGGCGTCGAGGGCCAGGAGGGCCACGTGGAGGGAGAGACAGGTCTCGACCGAGTCGAGGTCGGCCTCGAGGATGCGCGCGATCCGGGCCAGGCGTTCATAGAAGGCCGGGCGGGACAGGTGCGCGGCCACGGCCGCGGCGGACTTGTTGCGACCGGAGTCCAGGTACGCCCGCAGGGTGCCCAGCAACTGCTCCCGGGGGTGCTGGGCGTCGTGCGCGAGCAGCGCGCCCAGTTCCCGCTCGACGAAGGTCTGCACCCGCGGCTCGTCACGCAGCAGGTGCAGCAGCCCGGCCAGGCCCACGTGCGGCAGCCGGAAGATCGGCAGGTCCCGGCGGTCCCGGCGGGCGGCGTCGGCGACCTGCCGCGCCTCGATCAACGAACGGCGGGCCTCCCGCAGGGTGCCCACACCGGTGCCGGCGGCCACGATCACCGACCCGGGCCGCCCGGCCGGTGACCGGACCGCCGGGACGTCGACCCGGGTACGGCGCAGCGCCGCCGCGAACGTGGCGAGCGCCTTCTCCTCACCCGTCGCGTCGGGCAGGGCGAGCAGCGCACCGACCGCCTGGTCGTCGACGGCACTGGTCAACGCGGTCAGCTTGGCCTCGCGCAGGGCCTGCCCGACCGCCTCGGCGAGGTCCCGCAGCCGGGCCGGCCCGGCCTCCTGGGTCGCGTCGGGCAGCAGGCCGCTCTCCGCGGGGCCGGCGCCGTTCTCGGCGGCCGGTTCGTCGAGCCGGTGCCGGACCACCACCCCGACCAGGTGCCGGCGTTCCAGCGTCACCCCGAGGGCCCGGGCCCGCAGCGCCACCTCGTCCACCGGCCGGGAGTGGTCCAGCAGCGCGGTGAGCAGGGTCCGGTGGATCTGCCGCTCCAGACCCTCGGCGTCCCGGCGGATCAGCCGGCCCAGGGCCAGGGTGGAGGCGGCCCGCTCCAGCAGGATGGTCAGCCGGGTCGGCGGGGTCCCGGGCGGCCTTGTCTCGGCGGCGCCGCCGGAGGTCAGGTCGCCGCCGCCGGGCCAGCGCAGCAGCAGCCGCCCCCAGTCGTGTCCCCGGGCGCCGACGGTGGTCACCAGCCATCCGGCGTCGGCGTCGTACGCGGTCCGGCCGGCGGGACGGATCCGGCGGGAGTGCTGTTCCCAGCCGTCGAGCAGCAGCTCCGGGCTCTCCCCCGCCGGGTCGTACGCGAGCACCTGCCGGGACAGGTTCTCCAGCACCACCGGGCAGCCGGCCAGCTCGGCGGCCTGCCGGACCACCTCGGCCGGCCCGGCGCCCTCCACCGACAGTTCGGTGAACCGCTGGTGGATCTCCTCGGTGGCGCGCAGCTCGGTAAGCTGGGCGTCCACGATCAGCGCGTGCACCGCCTCGGTGATCCGGACGAACGGGGTGGCCCGGCGCAGCTCCACCAGCGGCAGGCCCCGCCGCTGCGCCGCCGCCGCCATCACCCGGGGCACCGCGCTGGCGTACCGGCGGCCGAGCTCCACCACCAGACCGGAGACGCCCACGTCGGCCAGGTCGCCGATGAACGCGCGCAGCCCGGCGTCGTCGGCGGGCAGGCCGATGCCGGTGGTGAGCACCAGCTCGCCGCCGCCCAGCAGGGTGGCGATGTCGGGCACCTCCGCCACGTGCACCCAGCGCACCCGACGGTCCAGCCCGGCCTCGCCGGCCACCAGTCGGGGGGCGCCGTGCCGGACCGGGTCGAGGGCGAGCACCTCACGGACGGTAGGGAACACGGGCGACACGCTACCGTCCGTGACACCGGTCGGGGAACGACCGTCCCGCCCGGGCGCTCGGCGGCCCCGGGCGCGGCGCCGTGCCGGCGACGGAGGCGACGATCCGGCGGGCAGGAGCGCGCCCACCACGGTCAGAGCGGGTCGTCGCGCCCCAGCTCCCAGCAGGCCACCGCGGTGGCGGCGGCCACGTTGAGCGAGTCGACGCCGCGCCGCATCGGGATCACCACCCGCACGTCGCTGGCGTCCATCGCCGCCCGGGTCAGGCCGGCCCCCTCGGCGCCCATCAGCAGCGCCGACCGGGCCCGCTGGTCGGCGGTGAGCCGCTGGATCGGCACCGCGTCCGGCGCGGGGGTCATCGCCAGCACGGTGAAACCGGCCGCCCGGACCTGCGCGAGCGCGCCCGGCCAGGGCTCCAGCTTCGCGTACGGGATGGCGAAGACCTCCCCCATGCTGACCCGGACGCTGCGCCGGTAGAGCGGGTCGGCGCAGGTCGGCGAGAGCAGCACCGCGTCCACCCCGAGCGCGGCCACCGCCCGGAAGATCGCGCCGAGGTTGGTGTGGTTGTTGACGTCCTCCAGGATCACCACCCGGCGGGCGTCGGCCAGCACCTCGGCGGCGGTGGGCAGCGGCTTGCGGTGGAACGAGCCGAGCACCCCCCGGTGCACGTGGAAGCCGGTGGCTTTCTCCAGCACCTGCTGGGTGGCCGCGTAGACCGGCGTGTCCCCGGTGTCCAGGTCGGCGAGCTGGTCGGCGCGCTTGGCGTCGACCAGGTACGACCGGGCCGGGTAGCCGGCCCGCAGCGCCCGCCGCAGCACCAGCTCCCCCTCGGCGATGAACAGGCCGTGCGGGGGTTCCCAGCGGGTCCGCAGCTCGACGTCGGTCAACGCGCGGTAGTCGGCGATCCGCTCGTCGTCGGGGTCGGTGATCTCGTGGACGGGCACCCGACGATTCTGCCCGGTGCCCGTCCCGAGCCGGTCGGGGCGGTCGCCGGATGCGTCGCCGGCCACCGGCCGCGGCGGTGGCGGGATGCTTGCGGCCACCGGCTAGCGTCGGCACCCATGGCCCGCCCGCTGCTGATCGCCCTCGTCGGCATCGACGGTTCCGGCAAGAGCACCCAGGCCCGGGCGCTGGCCCGGCGGCTCACCGGGCGGGGCGAACCGGCCCGGTACTTCGAGAACGCCGGCGGTCGCCCGCTGTGGAACCGGCTGGCCCGGGCGCTCGGCCGGCCCGACGGGGTGGCACTGTTCGGTCGTACCCTCTATCCGCTGCTGGAGGCGACGACGCGCGCGGCGGCGATGGGACGGACCGTGCTGTGGTGCCGGCTGACCGGCCGGACCGGGGTGCTGGACCGGTGGACCTGGTGCCAGCACGTGATCATGGTCGCCCGGGGTGACCGCTGGCGGCGGCTGGTCCGCGCCGCGTACGCCGGCTTTCCCCGGCCCGACGTGGTCTGCTTCCTGGCGGTGCCGCCGGCGGTGGCGCAGGCGCGGGTCCTGGCCCGGGGCATCGACACCGAGGAGCTGGCCCACCTGGACGCGCTGGACGCCGGCTACCGGTCGTTGCCGGAGTTCGGCTCGTTCGTCGTGGTCGACGGCGACCGGCCGCCGGACGAGGTGGCCGCCGCCCTGGACCGGGTGGTGGCGGCGCAGGCCGCCCGGTAATCGGCTGCGGCCGTCCCCGACGCCCGGCTACCTTGTGGATCATGGAATACCGTCTGGTCGACCGGCTGCCCACCGTCGAGGAGTTCGTCGCGGTCACCCGCGCGGTGGGCTGGGGCGACGCGTACGACCCTGCGGCCATCCCGGCGTCGCTGGCCGCCACCCTGCACGCCGTGGTCGCCGTGGAGGGCGAGCGGGTGATCGGGTTGGGCCGGCTGATCGGCGACGGTGCGATCTACTACTACCTCCAGGACCTCGCCGTGCTGCCCGAACGGCAGCGGCGTGGGGTGGGCGCCGCGATCCTGCGCCGGCTCGACGAGTGGCTCGCCGGCCGCGCCTCGACCCGGACCTTCGTCGGCCTCTTCGCCGCGGGCGACTCGGTCGCCCTCTACCGCCGCTTCGGGTACGCCGTACACGACGACATGACCGGCATGTTCCGCGTCGGCCCGCCCCGGGTGTGACGAAGGGCCCCCGGTGAACCGGGGGCCCTTCGGTGACGACGGCTCAGCCGCGGCGGCCCTGGAGCCAGCGCATGATGTCCGCCGGCAGGCCCTGCTCGTTCTGCGGCTGCTGCGGCTCGGTCGGCCGCGGCGACGGGCGCGGCGGCTCCGGCCGCTGCGGGTCGCCGGCCAGCGCGGCGCTGGGCGCGGTGAAGTCGCGCACCGGCAGCGGATCCACGGCGGTACGGATGGTCCGGGCGACCGCGTCGATCACCTCGGACTGCACCGCCGAGCCCACCAGGTCGTTGGGGTCGTCCGGGTTGGCGGCGATCCCGGCCACCGCCACCTGCGGGGTGAACCCGACGAAGGTCTCGGTGGCGTTCTTCTCCGAGCTGCCGGTCTTGCCGGCGACCGGCCGGCCGACGATCCCGTCGACCCCGCTGGCCGTACCGCCGTTGCACTGCCCGTACGCCGACTGCTGGCCCACCGGGCAGCGCGCCGCGTCGGTGGCCGCCCGGGCCACGTCCTCGCTGAGCACCCGCTTGCAGGACGGTTGTCCCACCGGCACCTTCGCGCCGTCCGGGGTGGTCACCGACACCACCGGCGTCGGCGCGCAGTACATCCCCTCCGAGGCGACCGTGGCGTACGCGTTGGCCAGGTCCAGCGGGGTGGTGGCGGCCACGCCGAGGGTGAACGCGCCCCAGTTCCTCGCGTCGTGCGCGGCGAAGTCGGCGTCGGCCTTCGACCGGAAGGTGATGCCGAGGCGCTGGGCCATCTCCACCACCTTGTCCTCGCCGACCTGCTCGGCCAGCCAGACGAAGTAGGTGTTCACCGAGCGGCCGAAGCCGTCCCACATCATCCGGTAGCCGTCCATCCGCTCCGGGTTGGCGTTGGCCGGGCACCACTTGCCGTCACAGCTGGTCTCGCTGTCGTCGGCGTACCGGGTGGGCAGCTTGCTGGGCGCGTCGAAACCGGTCGAGAGGGTACGCCCCGACTCCAGCGCGGCGAGCATGGTGAACATCTTGAACGTCGACCCGGCCTGGTAGCCCTCGACGCTGCCCCCGCCGGAGATCAGCGGGTTCATGGTCTCGCCCTTGCCCAGCCCGTACTGCCGGTTGACGGCCATGGCGAGGACCCGGCCGGTGCCCGGTTCCACGGCGGCGATGGGCAGCGCCCGCTTGGCGCCGTCGGCGTACACCTTGCGGGCCTGTGCGACGGCGGTGGCCTGCACGGCCGGGTCGAGCGAGGTGACCACCCGGTAGCCGCCGCGGCGCAGCGCCTGCTCGCGCTCCTCCGGGTTGGCGCCGAAGGCGGGCTGGGTCAGCCACCAGCGGCGCAGGTAGTCGCAGAAGAAGCCGGTGTCGGCGGTGGAGGTGGCGGTGCAACCGTTGGGCTGGTCGGTCGGGCGCAGGGTCAGCTTCTCGGCCTTGGCCGCCGCCGCCTGCGCCGCGGTGATCTTGCCGGTGTCGACCATCGAGTCGAGCACGTAACCCCGCCGCTCCAGCGCGGCCTGCTTGTCGCCGTCGATCGGGCTGTACTGGTCCGGGGACTGGACCAGGCCGGCGATCAGGGCCGCCTCACCGAGGGTCAGGTCCGCCGGCGCCTTGGCGAAGTACCGCTGGCTGGCCGCCGCGATCCCGTACGCGCCGGAGCCGAAGTAGGCGATGTTCAGGTAGCGGTTGAGGATCTCGTCCTTGCTGAGCCGGTCCTCCAGCGCGGTGGCGTACCTGATCTCCTGGAGCTTGCGGCCCACGGTCTGCTCGGTGGCCGCGGCCCGCTCCTCGGCGCTGCGGCTGGGGTCGGTCTTGAGCACGTTGCGGACGTACTGCATGGTCAGGGTCGAGCCGCCCTGGGCGGTGCCCCCGCCGGTGACGTTGGCGACCAGGGCCCGGGCCATGCCGCGCAGGTCCGCGCCGCCGTGCGAGTAGAACCGCCGGTCCTCGGCCGCCACGATCGCGTCCCGCATCACCGGCGCGATCTCGGCCAGCGGCACGTCGCTGCGGTTGACGTCGTAGAACGTGGTGAGCAGCGTCCTGCCGTCCTTCGCGTAGAGGTAGGAGCGCTGCGGCTGGGCGGGGGTGCGCAGCGCCGCCGGCAGGTCGTCGAACGCGGTGAACCCGGCCTTGGTGGCGGCGCCGGCGAGCAGGCTGCCGGGCAGCGCGGCGACCGCGACGACGAGGCCGGCCAGCAGGCCGGCGAGCAGCACGGTGAGGAGCCGCGACAGCGGCGACCGGGGTCGGGACATGGCTGCAAGGATTGCCGCGGGGGCGAGAAGCGGGCCACCCCGCCGCACGATTGTCAGCTAACTCACGGTGACCTACCAGCAATCTCCCCATCTCACGGCCCCACCGTCCCCACCGTCCCCTTCCCCACCCCCGTCGATCAAGGAGTTTGCGTCTCCGGACGGCCCCGGGGACGACGCAAACTCCTTGATCGACGCCAGGAGAGGGTGGTCAGGCGGCGGGGAGGGGGCCCTGGGGGGTGTCGGGTGGGGGTGGGGCGACGACGCTGGCGGTGGCGGCGTCCCGGGCGATGGCCTGCGGCACCAGGCGGCCGGAGCGGTAGCCGATGCCGATGCCGGCGATCAGCACGAAGATCGCGCCGAAGGTCTGCAACGAGCCGATCAGGGCGCCGGCCAGACCGAGCAGCGGTGCGGCGATCATCAGCATCACCCCGTCGCCGACGGCGAACATCCCGGAGCGGGCCACCGACCAGCCGGTGGCCAGCCAGCCGGCCGTGTACAGGGTCGCCCCGGCCAGCACCAGCGTGCGGGCGGTGGTGCCGAAGACGGGGGCCTGCTCGGCCAGCCCGGCGAAGGGCAGCATCAGCACGGTGCCGGCGATGCCGAGCAGCAGTCCGGCCGCGGCGACCCGGCGGCTGCGGGTGGCCGCCAGCAGCCCGGTCAGCGCGAGCTGGGCGAGCAGCCCGAGCCAGACCGCCGCCACCCAACCCACCAGGTAGAGCGCGCTGCCGTCGGCCGGGTAGGGCGCCCGGCCGACCCCGCCGTCACTGACCATGGCCACCACGCCGTAGAGGACGGCGTACGCCGGCAGCAGCCAGACCGCCGCGCGGGCGAACCGTCGCACCGACCAGGCCCAGCTGGCGTTGGTGGCCGGCGCGGCCGGCCCCGGGTCGCCGACGAACGGCAGGACCCCGAACCCGCCGCCGGTACGCCGGCTGCCGAGCGGCCCGGTCGGGTCGTGCACCCCGGGCACCGGAGTCCTGGAGAAGAGGCCGTTCGCCGGATCCTTCATGCGTCACCTCGCTGCGCTGGGTGACGGGCGGGGTGGGTACGCGCACCGGCGCCCCGGTCCTGGCCACCACCCGTCGTCTACGACCGATGGTTTCAGGCACCGGGGCGCCGCATGAGTCTTTCTCGCATTTGCCGTCCGGGTCCGGACGGCACCGGGTTCAGCCGCGTTCGCGCTGGTCCGCCGGGTCGCTGAGCAGGCTGTCCGGGGAGACCGGCTCCGGCGCCGGCAGCCCCTGCGGCGCGTTGCCGCCGGTGGCCTGCGCCTCGGCGACGCGTACCTCGTCGTGGATCTGCTGCGCGGCGCTGGCCGCGGCCCGGGCCGCCTCCGCGGCCTCCCGCTCGACCTGGCTGGCGTGGTCGGCCGCCTCCGGCGCGGGCACGTCCCCCACCATGTTGGCCAGCCCACCGAGCGCGCCACCCATGCCCTCCAGGGCCTTGGTCAGCTCGGTCGGCACGATCCAGACCTTGTTGGCGGTGCCGTTGGCGATCTGCGGCAGGGCCTGCAGGTATTGGTAGGCGAGCACCTTCTGGCTCGGGTTGGCCTGGTGGATGGCGTCGAAGACGGTACGGATCGCCTTGGCCTGACCCTCGGCCTGGAGGATGCGGGCCTGCCGGTCACCGTCGGCGCGCAGCACCGCGGCCTGCTTCTCACCCTCGGCGGTGAGGATCTGCGACTGCTTGTGCCCCTCGGCGTTCAGGATCGCCGCCCGGCGGTCCCGCTCGGCGCGCATCTGCTTCTCCATCGAGTCCCGGATGCTCGGCGGCGGCTCGATCGCCTTGATCTCGACCCGGGTGACCTTGATGCCCCACCGGCCGGTGGTCTCGTCCAGCACGCCCGACAGGTGCCGGTTGATCTCCTCGCGGCTGGTCAGCGCGCGCTCCAGGTCGAGCGAACCGATGACGTTGCGCAGCGTGGTGACGGTGAGCTGCTCGATGGCCTGGATGAAGTTGGCGATCTCGTAGGTGGCCCGGACCGAGTCCACCACCTTGTAGTAGAGAACGGTGTCGATCGACACCACCAGGTTGTCCGAGGTGATCACCGGCTGCGGCGGGAAGCTGACCACCTGCTCACGCATGTCGACCTTGGTCCGGACCGCGTCGACGAAGGGGACCAGGAGGTTCAGCCCCGGGTTCAGGGTGCGCTTGTACTTGCCCAGCCGCTCCACCACGTCCTGCCGCTGCTGCGGCACGATGCGTACCGCCTTCACCAACGTCACCACGACGATCAACGCCACGGCGGCCAACAGGACCGCTGCAAATTCCATAGGGCTCACCTTTTCGCTTCCGGCAGTTGGCCGGTGGAGGAAACGTCGTCCTGCCACACCAGGGCGGTGGCGCCCCGGACCTTGATCACCTGAACCCGCTCACCGGGGACGAAACTCTGCGTCGCGTCGTACGACCGGGCGCTCCACAACTCACCGTCGATCTTGACCATGCCGCGCTCGGAGTCGACGGGCTCCAGCACCAGCGCGGTCGATCCCTCGATCGCCTCCACCCCGAACGGCTGCTCACCGGTCTCCAGCGCCGACCGGGAGTGCCGGCGGATCACCGGGCGGGCCACGGCCACGGAGAGGGCGGAGACCAGCGCGAACACCACCGCCTGCGCGGCGACCGGCGCACCCAGGGCGGCGGCGCCGGCGGCGGCGAACGCCCCGGCGGCGAACATGATCAGGAACAGCGTCGTCGTGAAGATCTCGGCGACGGCCAGTACGACTCCCAGAACGATCCACACCACCGCGTCCACGACCCAACTGTGGCACGTGAATGCACGTGTCATCGAACTGTCATGATCGGTAGGCTCATCGCACCGCCACCCGAGGAGGACTTCCGTGCCCCTGCTGCCCGAGACCGTCCGCGAGGTCGACGCCCGGGTCGCCCGGGCCCAGGCGGAGGGACGTGCCCCGTCACTGGTGGTCGGCGTGGTCCGCGACGGCGACCTGACCCACCTGGCCGCGGCGGGCGAACACCCACGCCCGGACGCCGACCTGCAGTACCGGCTCGGATCGATCAGCAAGACCATGACGGCGGTGCTGGTCCTGCAACAGCGCGACGCCGGCCGGCTGGCGCTGGACGACCCCCTGGAGCGACACCTGCCCGGCACCGGAGTCGGCGGACTCACCCTGCGGCAACTCCTCGGGCACGCCAGCGGGCTGCAACGGGAACCGGACGGTCCCTGGTGGGAACGCAACGCCGGCGGGGACCTGGCCACCCTGCTCGCCGGGCTCAACCCCGGCAAGCTCGCCTTCCCGCCACACCGCTCCTACCACTACTCGAACCTGGCTTACGGGCTGCTCGGCGGGGTGCTGGAGGCGGTCACCGGCACGCCGTGGTTCGCGCTGCTGCGCGAACGGGTGCTCGAACCGCTGGGCCTGCGCCGCACCACCTACCAGGCCACCGAGCCGTTCGCCCGCGGCTACGTGGTGCACCCCTGGCACGAGACCGTGCGCGAGGAGCCGCGCACCGACACCGGGGCGATGGCCCCGGCCGGTCAGCTCTGGTCCACCGCCACCGACCTGGCCCGCTGGGCGGCCTTCCTGGCCGACCCCGATCCGGCCGTGCTGGCGCCGGAGACGCTCACCGAGATGTGCGTACCGGTGGCGATCAACGACCTGGAGAGCTGGCGCGGCGGGCACGGCCTGGGCGTCGAGCTCTACCGCGAGGGCGACCGGGTGTACGTCGGCCACGGCGGCTCGATGCCCGGCTACGTCGCCGGCCTCGCCGTGCACCGGCCCAGCCGGACCGCGGCGGTCAGCTTCGCCAACTCGTACGGGATGCGCAACGGCCACCACGTCACCGCCCTGGCCCGCGGCGTGCTCACCCACGTGCTGGACGCCGAGCCCACCCCGCCCGCGCCCTGGCGCCCGACGGCCACCGCGCCGGTCGGCGAGGTCGCCGACCTCACCGGCCGCTGGTGGTGGATGGGCATCGAGTACGAGTTCCGCGCCGACGCCGGCGACCTGCTCGGCGGTCCGGTGGGGCTGGCGACGCTCCGGTTCAGCCCGGAGGGGCCGGACCGGTGGCGGGGCCGCTCCGGCGGACAGGACGGCGAGATCCTGAGCGTGCTGCGCGACGACGCCGGCCGGCCGGTGGGGCTGGACATCGGCACCTTCGTCTTCACCCGCTCCCCCGACCAGGAGCCCTGACCCGCCGTCCGCGACACCCGACACCCGGCCTTCCGCTCCGCTCCGCGCCTGCGTGCAGTGCGCGGAGCGGGCGGTGCACGGCGCGCTGAGCCGGCGGATGTGAGTGGTGGGGCGCCTACAGACTTGAGAGCACCGACGACTCAGAGGCGTGAGTCATCCACGCCCTCAAGTCTGTAGCGTCGGAGTCGGAACACCGGGCCGGGCCGCCAGCGATCCGGCGGGCGGGCGGGGCGGCGATCCGGCGGACGGGCGGCGATCCGGCGGGCGGTCCCGTCGCCGGCACGCCGTCAGGCCGGCTCGGTCACGAAGTCGATCAGGCGTTCCATGGCGTTGATCAGCGGCGTCTCCACGTCGGCGAAACTGTCCACCCGGGACAGGATGTGCCGCCACATGTCGGCCGGCTCGGCCACCCCGAGCGCGGCGCAGACGCCCTCCTTCCACGGCCGGCCCGGCGGCACCACCGGCCAGGCCGCGATGCCCAGCGCCTTCGGCTTCACCGCCTGCCAGACGTCGACGTACGGGTGGCCGGTGACCAGCACGTGCGGCGAGGTCACCTTCGCCACGATCCGGCTCTCCTTGGAGCCCGGCACCAGGTGGTCGACCAGCACGCCGAGCCGTCGACCCGGGCCGGGGGCGAAGGTCCGAACCTCCGCGTCGAGGGCGTCGATGCCGTCCAGCGGCTCCACGACCACGCCCTCGATCCGCAGGTCGTCACCCCAGATCCGCTCCACCAGCGCGGCGTCGTGCACCCCTTCGACCCAGATCCGGCTGGCCTTGGCGACCTGCGCCCGGACGTTCGCCACGGCGACCGAGCCGGAGGCGGTCCGCCGGCGGGCCGCCGGGACGGGCGCGCGGGCCGGCCGGCGCAGCGTCACCGGCTCGCCGTCGAGCAGGAACGCGGCCGGCAACAGGGGAAAGTTGCGCCGGCGGCCGTGCCGGTCCTCCAGCACCACGGCACCGGACTCGAAGCCGACGACGGCGCCGCAGAATCCCGAGTCGGCGTCCTCGACGACCAGGTCCGGTTCGGCGTCCACCTCGGGGATCGCCTTGCGCCGTCGCCAGTTCCCCGCCAGCACGTCCTCGCCATATCGCCCGGCCATTCGATCACGCTAACCCGCCGGCCCGTCCGGCACCTCCCGACGCGCCGCCCGCCGACGTCCGCTCACCGCCCAGCGGACCCATGAGTGGGTTGGAGCGGCGGGAAAGTGGGCGAAAGGGGCAGTTGGGGGCAGGCCTCGCCGGGGGTGCGGCAGTCGAGACAGGGACGGCGGTCAGCACGTACCCTTTTCGGCATGTCCCTCCCCACAGCGGGCGCGGCCACCCTGACGCCGCGCCGGTCGAGCCGGTTCGTCGCCTGGGCGCGCGCGTGGCGCGCCGGGCTGGTGCCCTTCGACGAGGTGCCCGACTCCATCGCCGGCGACGAGGAGCACATGGTCGCCGACGCACCCGGCACCTGGACCGACGTGTCGCTGCGGGAGGCGCTGCCGCTGCTCGCGAAGCTCTCCCCCGACGAGATCCGCCTGGTGCTGCCCGCGCCGGGCGACCCGCGTGGCCTGCCCGGCCCCGGTGACTTCGCCGGGGCCGCGCTGCTCGCCGGGGAGGCCGTGGTGGCCGGCGGGATCGGCGTCATCCCCGAGGTCCGCAGCCACACCTCCGGCTCGGGCATGACCTGGGAGACGGTGCTCTGGCGGTGCTACCCGCTGCCGGCCGACGCGCCGAAGGCGTCGCTGAGCGCCCCGGGCGCCGCCGAGGCCGAGGCCGAACTGGCCGCCGCGCTGGCCGAGAGCACCGCCGCGCTGACCCGGCTCGACGTGGCGCAGTGGCGGCCCGAGCTGGCCGGCGCGCTGGCCGCGCTGCGCCGCCCCGACGGCACCACCGACCTGCCGCCCGGCTTCGACCCGCGCGCCCGCCGGCTCTTCGCCCGCGCCGCCGTGCTGGACCGGGTCCTCGCCCTCGCCGGGCACAGCGCGCCCGGTGGCGCCATCAACAACTACGAGGCGCAGCAGCGCGACGCCGCGCTGCGACCGCTCACCACCGCCTGCCGGCAGGCGCTCGTCGCCGCCTGCAACGCCCCGCTGCGCCCCTGAACGGCGGCCCGTCGGGCCTCAGATCTCGTCGATCAGGTCGGCCACCGAGTTGACGATCCGTGAGGGCCGGTACGGGTAGCGCTCCGCCTCGGAGCGGGAGCTGATCCCGGTCAGCACCAGGATCGTCTCCAACCCGGCCTCCAGCCCGCACAGGATGTCGGTGTCCATCCGGTCGCCGATCATCGCCGTGCTCTCCGAGTGCGCCTCGATGGTGTTCAACGCCGAGCGCATCATCATCGGGTTCGGCTTGCCGACGAAGTACGGCTCCACCCCGGTCGCCTTGGAGATCATCGCCGCCACCGAGCCGGCGGCCGGCAACGCGCCCTCCACCGACGGGCCGGTCACGTCCGGATTGGTGCAGATGAACCGGGCCCCGTCGTTGATCAGCCGGACCGCCTTGGTGATCGCCTCGAAGCTGTAGGTGCGGGTCTCCCCCAGCACCACGTAGTCCGGGGCGAAGTCGGTCAGCACGTAGCCCACCGCGTGCAGCGCCGTGGTGAGCCCGGCCTCGCCGATCACGTACGCGGTGCCGCCCGGCCGCTGGTCGGCCAGGAACTGCCCGGTGGCCAGGGCCGACGACCAGATCGCCTCCTCCGGCACGTCCAGGCCCATCCGCACCAGCCGGGCCTGAAGGTCCCGCGGGGTGTAGATGGAGTTGTTGGTCAGCACCAGGAACGGCTTGCCGGAGGCGCGGAGCTTCTTGACGAACTCCGGGGCGCCCGGCACCGGCTGACCCTCGTGCACCAGCACGCCGTCCATGTCGGTGAGCCAGCTCTGCACCGGCTTGCGGTCATGCATCTGTCGTCCCCAGGGGTGTCGGAGGTCGGTTCCGGCTCACGGCCGGCGGGCGGCCGGCACGCAGCACGGCGTGGGGCAGGTGTCCCACATCGGCAACTCGCCGAGGCGGCGGCGCAGCCGCTCCCCGTCCGGGGTGGTGCGCTCGGCCACCAGCTCGCGGACCATCGCCACGAACCGCGGGTCGGTGCCCGGGGTGCCGGCCCGGACGAAGTCCAGCCCGAGCTGCTTGGCGGTCTCCAGGGCCTCGGTGTCCAGGTCCCACACCACCTCCAGGTGGTCCGAGACGAACCCGATCGGGCTGACCACCACGCTGGTGACGCCCTGCTCGACGAGCGCGGTCAGGTGGTCGTTGATGTCCGGCTCCAGCCACGGCACCTGCGGCGGGCCGGAGCGGCTCTGCCAGACCAGGTCGTACGGCAGGTCGGGCGCGGCGGCGGCGTGCACCAGGCGGGCCGTCTCCGCCATCTGGGCGGTGTACCGGCCGCCGGTCGGGCCGGCGGTGGCCGCCGCCGAGCTGGGGATGGAGTGGGCGGTGAAGACCAGCCGGGTGCTGTCCCGCTTCGCCGGGTCGAGCTGGGCCAGGGCGGCGCGTACCGCGTCGGCGTGCGGCTCGACGAAGCCCGGGTGGTCCCAGAACTGGCGCAGCTTCTCGATCACCGGGGCGTCCGGGCCGACCGCCGCACGGGCCGCCGCGATGTCCTCCTGGTACTGCCGGCAGGACGAGTACCCGCCGTACGCGCTGGTCACGAAGGCCAGCGCCCGCTCGACCCCGTCGTCGCGCATCTGCGCCACGGTGTCGGCGAGCATCGGGTCCCAGTTCCGGTTGCCCCAGTAGACCGGCAGGTCGATGCCGTTCGCCGCGAAGTCGTCGCGGATCGCGGCGAGCAGGTCACGGCACTGCTGGTTGATCGGGGAGACCCCGCCGAAGTGCAGGTAGTGCTCGGCGACCTCGGCGAGCCGCTCCGGGGGCACCCCCCGGCCCCGGGTCACGTTCTGCAGGAAGGGAAGCACGTCCTCGGGCCGCTCCGGGCCACCGAAGGAGACCAGCACCAACGCGTCGTACGCCATGGTCCCCATTCTTCCCCGCCCGCCGTGACGCCCCCTGGTCGGGGCGGTTACGAACGGGCCGGGGTGCCCACCCCGGCCCGTTCGCGCGCGTCGGTCAGGCGCCGATGGCGTGGTAGCCGCCGTCGACGTGGACGATCTCGCCGGTGGTGGCCGGGAACCAGTCCGACAGCAGCGCCAGGCAGGCGCGAGCGGCGGGCTCCTGGTCGGTGAGGCTCCAGCCCAGCGGGGCCCGCTGCGTCCAGGCGTCCTCGAACTGGTCGAAGCCGGGGATGGACTTGGCGGCGATGGTGCGCAGCGGCCCGGCGGCCACCAGGTTGCTGCGGATGCCCTGCTTGCCCAGGTGCAGGGCGAGATAGCGGGAGGCGGACTCCAGTCCGGCCTTGGCCACGCCCATCCAGTCGTACACCGGCCAGGCCTTCGTGGCGTCGAAGGTGAGGCCGACCACGGCGCCGCCGGCGGACATCAGCGGCAGCGCCGCCATCGCCAGGGACTTGTACGAGTACGTGGAGACCTGCAGCGCGGTGGCCACGTCCTCCCACGGCGCGTCGAGGAAACCGCCGCCGAGGCAGCTCTGCGGGGCGAAGCCGATCGAGTGGACCACGCCGTCGAGGCCGTCGACGTGCTCGCGAACCTTGTCGGCGAGGCCGGCGAGGTGCTCGGGACTGGTCACGTCCAGCTCGATCACCGGGGCCGGCTCGGGCAGCCGCTTGGCGATCCGCTCGACCAGGGAGAGCCGGCCGTAGCCGGTGAGCACGACCTGGGCGCCGTTCTCCTGGGCGAGCTTCGCCACCGAGAAGGCGATCGAGGCGTCGGTGATGACGCCGGTGACCAGCAGCCGCTTACCGGCGAGCAGTCCGGACATATCGTCGTTTCCTCCGTACTTTCTCAGTGACCCATGCCCAGGCCGCCGTCGACCGGGACGACCGCGCCGGAGATGTAGCCGGCCGCGTCGCCGGCCAGCCAGGTGACCACGCCGGCGACCTCCTCCGGGGCGGCGAACCGGCCGGCCGGGATGGCCTTGCGGTATTCGGTGCGCCGTTCCTCGGGCAGGGCGGCGGTCATGTCGGTGTCGATGAAGCCGGGGGCCACCACGTTCGCGGTGATGTTCCGGCCGCCCAGCTCGCGGGTGATGGAGCGGGCCACGCCCACCAGGCCGGCCTTGCTGGCGGCGTAGTTGACCTGGCCGGCGCCGCCGTAGAGGCCGACCACCGAGGAGATGAAGATCATGCGGCCCCACTTGGCGCGCAGCATCTTCGTCGAGGCCCGCTTGGCGCAGCGGAACGCGCCGGTGAGGTTGGTGTCCAGCACCCGGGTGAACTGCTCCTCGGACATCCGCATGATCAGCGTGTCGTCGGTGATGCCGGCGTTGGCGACCAGCACCTCCACCGGGCCGAGCTCCGCCTCGACGGCGGTGAACGCCGCGTCGACCGAATCGCCGTCGGTGACATCGCACTTCACCCCGAACAGCCCCTCGGGCGCCTCGCCGGAGCGGGTCGTCACCGCCACCCGGTCGCCCTGCTTGGCGAACGCCTGCGCGATGGCCAGGCCGATCCCGCGGTTGCCGCCGGTCACCAGCACGGTACGGGCCACTGGGTTCCCCCTCTGCTCAGCCGATCTCGGTCGGAGGCGAGCCTAGGCGTTACCGACAGGTAAGCGCTAACGGCGGCGACGTCACCCCTGGTCAGGCCCCTGGCTCGTGGCCCGCTCGGGTGACCGGGGCGGGCGCTGTCGGCAGGGGCGGAATCCGTTGCGGCGAAGGCGTTGTGGGCCCCGCGCCCGGCCGCGCCCGCACCGCGCCGCCGGTGTACGATGATCCCCGTTCGCGGACCGGTTCCCGGCCCGCCGCCGAGCCCCGCCGACTCCAGGAGGTGATCGCTGTGCGAGATAGCGATCCTCCCAGTCGTGGCCGGGCCGCCCGTCAGCCCCGCTGAGCCACGACTCAGTCAGGTGAGCTGACCCAGATCCCGCTCCCCGCACCGCCCGCTCCTCGGCCACCGGCCGGGGCAGGTGGCACGTGCCGTCCCGCGGCGGAGCACCCCGGTCACGACTTCGTGTGCGCGCGTCCTGATCCACCCCTGCGGTCCGGTGGTCCACGCCCGGCCGCCCAGTCGCCACCCGGAGCCATCCATGAGCCGTTACGTCGCCCCGCTGGGCTTCACCCTCGCCGCCGTCTGGGTGGCCGTCCTGTTCGTCCTCACCGGCGCCGGCCACTGACCCCGCCGGGCGCCCTTCGGCGGCCCGGAGGTCGCGCCGCCGCCCGGCGGCCCGGACGCGCCACCGCGCCCGGGCCGGACCGCCGGCGTCACAGCAGGCGGGACGTCCAGAGCAGGCTCATCGCGCCGGCGCAGAGCGCCAGCAGCAGGGCGATGCCGGCGTACCACTGGGTGACCTCGCGAGGTTCGGTGCGGAACCCGATCGAGCTGCCCATGTCCTGGTAGACCTGCTTCAGCTCGCTCACCGAGGCCGCCTCGTAGAAGTACCCCTCGGTGCTCTCGGCCAACTCCGCCAGGGCCATCCGGTCCACCGGCACCCGCTGCAACTGCCCGCCGATGTCGACCTGGCCCGAGTCGGTGCCGAAGGCGATCGTGGAAACCGGCACGTTGGCCGCCTGCGCCGCCGCGGCCGCCTCCTCCACGGAGCGGCCGGACGTGCGGTAGCCGTCGGAGAGCAGCACGATCCGGGCCGGTGGGATGCCGGCGGCGCCGTCGGCGGGCACCGACCGGATCGCCTCCAGGCAGGTGAAGACCGCCTCACCGGTGGCCGTCGACTCGGCCAGCACCAGCCCGTCGATGGCGCTGGTCACCGCGCCGCGGTCCTTGGTCGGCGAGACCAGCACGTTGGCCGACTTGGCGAACGAGACCAGCCCCAGGTTGTAGCTGGCCGGCAGCTCCCCGACGAACTGCTTGGCCGCCTCCTGCGCCGCCTCCAGCCGGTTCGGCGTCACGTCGTCGGCCTGCATGGACAGCGACACGTCGATGGCGAGCATGACCGTGGCCCGCTCCAACGGCTCCCGGGTGTCCATCGCCGGCCGGGCCAGCGCCGTGGCGAGGATCAGCAGGCAGAGCAGGAACGCGGTGGCCGGGGCGTGCCGCCGCCAGCCCAACCCCTTCGGGGCCAGGGTGCGCAGCAGGTCCACGTTGGTGAACCGCATCGCGTACGCCTTGCGCCGCCGCTGCCGCCAGACGTACGCGGCGGCCAGGGCGAGCACCGGCAGCACCGCCAGCAGCCACCACGGTTGCAGAAAACGGATCATCGTGTCGTCCCCCGGGTGCGGGCGTGCCGCTGCGCGGCGACGAACCGCACCATGTCCAGCAGCCAGTCTCGGTCGGTACGCAGGCGCAGGTGGGCGGCACCGGCGCCGCGCAGGGTGGTGGAGATCGCGGCACGCTGGGCGGCGGCCGACTCGGCGTAGCGGCGGCGCAGCCGCGGGTCGGCGGTCTGCACCTCGTGCAGCTCCCCGGTCTCCGGGTCGACCACCGGCAGCACCCCCACGTCGGGCAGCTCCAACTCGCGCGGGTCGACCACCTCGATCGCCAGCACGTCGTGCCGGAACCGGAGCTTACGGATCGGCCGCCCCCACTGCTCCGGCGGTGCCAGGAAGTCCGAGACGACCACGGCCAGGCCACGCCGCCGGGGCGGGCGGTTGAGCAGGTCGACCAAGGCGCCCAGGTCACTGCGCCCGGGACGGACCGGGGTGCCGGCGATGGCCCGCAGCAGTCCCTGCGCCTCCTTGCGCCCGTTGCGGGCGGGCAACCGCAGCACGGTCCCCGCTCCCCCGTGCCCGGCCGGGTCGCCGGTGCCGACCACCGCGCCGATCCGGTTGCCGCCGCGCACGGTCAGGTGGGCCAGGGCGGCCGCCGCGGCGACCACCACGTCCCGCTTGAGCCACTGGCCGGTGCCGAAGTCGAGGCTGGCCGACAGGTCCACCGCCAGCCAGGTCTCCAGTTCCCGGTCGGCCACGGTCCGCCGTACGTGCGGCATGGTGGTGCGGGCGGTGACCGGCCAGTCCATCCGGCGTACGTCGTCGCCGGGGCGGTACTCCCGGGACTCGCCCGCCTCGCTGCCCGGGCCGGGGAGCAGACCGGCGTAGTCGCCCTGGAGCAGCCCGTCCAGCTTGCGGGTGACCATCAGTTGCAGCCGGGACAGCACCGCCTCGGTACGGCCGCCGCCGTCCACGGCCGGGGAGAGCTCCGGTCGGGTCACGGCCGCTGCCCGGGCCAGCCGGCGCCGGGCGGCGCGACCGGCGGCGGGGTGGCCTGCTGCCGGGGCGCGACCGAGGGCAGCGGGATGGTGGACATCACCCGGTGCACCACGTGGTCGGCGGGCACGTCGTCGGCGAGCGCGTCGTAGCTGAGCACCAGCCGGTGCCGCAGGATGTCCGGCGCGATGTCCTGCACGTCCTGCGGCAGCGCGTAGTCGCGGCCGCGCAGCAGTGCCAGCGCGCGGGTGGCCCGGACCAGGCCGAGCGAGGCGCGCGGGCTGGCGCCGTACTGGATGAGGCGGGCGACGTCCGGCATGCCGTGCTCCGCCGGCGTACGGGTGGCCAGCACCAGCCGGACCGCGTAGTCGACCAGGGCGTTGTGCACGAAGACCTGGTCGGCCTTGTGCTGGAGCGCGAGCAGGTCCGAGGTGGTGAAGACGGGCACCGGCTCGGGCGGCGCCACCCCCATCCGGTAGACGATCTCCCGCTCCTCGGCGTCGGTCGGGTAGCCGACCACGATCTTCATCAGGAACCGGTCGCGCTGCGCCTCGGGCAGCGGGTAGACGCCCTCCTGCTCGATCGGGTTCTGGGTGGCCATCACCAGGAACGGGTTCGGCACCCGGTGCGACTCGCCGCCGATGGAGACCTGCCGCTCGCTCATCACCTCCAGCAGCGCGGACTGCACCTTGGCCGGGGCCCGGTTGATCTCGTCGGCGAGCAGGAAGTTGACGAAGACCGGCCCGAGCTCGACGTCGAACTTCTCGCTGGACTGCCGGTAGATCCGGGTGCCCATGATGTCGGCGGGCACCAGGTCCGGGGTGAACTGGACCCGGGCGAAGGAGCCACCGACCACCCGGGCCATGGTCTCCACGGCCAGGGTCTTGGCCACCCCGGGCACCCCCTCCAGCAGGCAGTGCCCCCGGGCCAGCAGCGCCACGAACATCCGCTCGACCATCCGGTCCTGGCCGACGATGACCCGTTTGATCTCGAACAGCGCCCGCTCGAGCAGCGTGGCGTCCTCGGCCGGGGTGGTCACTGGCGCGGGCGTGCCCGGCGCGGTGCCGGTCGGTGTCGGGGCATCGGGCGTGGTCGGCTGGGCCACCGGTCCTCCACAGCATGATCGGTCGTCGCGGCGTGGTGCGTACCAAGACTGTCATGCCCGGCTGGGAGCCGAGGAGCGGAGAACCCCATTTTCGCCACCGCGTCCGGTCCGTCGAATCGCCGAACACGGGTGGACACGGAGGGGTACGGCGTGTGTACCATTCACCCGTCGCCGGGCGGCTCCCCCCGTGGCCGCCCGGCGCTCAAACCTCTCGTCCCGGCCCCTAGACTCGCCCGGATGACGTCTCCCCCACCTGCCGACGAGGCACCGGTCTGCTCGGCGCGCGGCTGCCGCGCCCCGGCGTTGTGGGCATTGCGCTGGAACAATCCCCGCCTGCACGACGCCGACCGGCGCAAGACCTGGCTGGCGTGCGCCGACCATCGGGAGTCGCTCGGCGACTTCCTGGCGGCGCGTGGCTTCCTGCGGGAGGTGGTGCCGGCCCCCGCATCGCCTACCCTCGAAGGGTGAGTCAGCGCAGCGGATCAGACCGGTGACCGGTGACGAGAACGGCGGGCCGGCCCCGGCCGGCCCCCTGGAGCCCTGGCCGGACACGGTCCGGTGGCAGCCCATCTCCCGCGACCTGATCTGGGTGGAGCTGGTCCGGCTGGCGGTGCTGCTCGGCGTGGTGCTGTTCGGGCTGGCGGTGGCCTGGGCCTTGACCGGTGTGCGGGCGTTCGGCTTCGCCCTGGCGCTGGCCGTGCTCGCCGGCGCGTGGCGGGCGGTCACCATCGTCCGCGCGGTCCGGGCCTGGGGGTACGCCGAGCGCCCCGACGACCTGCTGGTGCGGCACGGGCTGCTGGTCCGCCGGCTCTCCATCGTCCCGTACTCCCGAATGCAGTTCGTCGACGTCAGCGCCGGGCCCCTGGAGCGCGCCTTCGACCTGGCCACCGTGCAGCTGCACACCGCCGCGGCGGCGAGCGACGCCCGGGTGCCCGGGCTGCGCCCCGCCGAGGCGTCGCGGCTGCGCGACCGGCTGACCGCGCTGGGCGAGGACCGCGCGGAGGGTCTGTGAGCGCGAGGAGTGAGCCGGGCCTGCGAGCCCCGCAGTCGCGAACCAAGGCGACCCGATGACTGACGGAGGCCCCGAGCACGGTCCCACCGGTTCCCCGCCGGCTCCCCCGTCGGTCCACCACCCGTGGCCGGCGCCACCGCCCAACGGGCAGCCGTGGCCCGCGCCGCCGCCCGGTGGGCCGGCGGGTGAGGAGCCGCGTCGCCGGCTGCACCCGCTCAGCCCCGCCCTGCACGGTGCCAAGTCGCTGGTCGTGGTGATCGCCGGCCTGTCCTGGTCGACGCTGTCCCGGGTCGGTCTCGGCTGGTTCGCGGCGATGGTGGCGCTGCTCGCGCTCGGCGCCACGGTGCTGGCCGTGATCAGCTGGTACAACACCGGCTACCAGGTGGTCGGGCGGGAGCTGCGGGTGCACGAGGGGCTGCTCTGGCGGCGTACCCGGGCGATCCCGTTGGAGCGGTTGCAGGCCGTGGAGGTGGTCCGGCCGCTGTTGGCGCAGCTCACCGGCCTGGCCGAGCTGCGCCTGGAGGTGGTCGGCGGAGGCAAGACCGAGGCGCCGCTGGCGTACCTCGGGGTCGGTGAGGCCGCCGCCCTGCGCCGCCGGCTGCTGGACCTGGCCGGCCGGGCGCCGGCGGCGTGCCCGGTGCCGGCCGGCGCCGCGACCCATGAGGGTGTGTCGGCCGAGCCGCCCGGACGGCTGCTGCACGGGGTACGCAACAACGACCTGCTGGTCAGCCAGCTGCTCACCCCGCAGGCGTTCCTGCTCCCGTTCGGCCTGCTCTTCGTGGTGGCCCAGTTCCTCTCCGAGGGTTCCTGGTCGTTCATCGCGGTGGCCAGCACGCTGACCGCGATGGCCGGCGTGCTGCTCCAGCCGGTCCGCCGGGTGCTCGACGACTGGAACTTCCGGCTGGCCCGCGACGACGACACGCTGCGGATCCGCAACGGGCTGCTGGAGACCCGGGCGCAGACGGTGCCGCTGCGGCGGGTGCAGACCGTCGGGGTGACCTGGCCGCTGCTGTGGCGGCCGAAGGGCTGGCTGCGGCTGCGGCTGGAGGTGGCCGGCTACTCGGGCGCCGAACCGGACGACCGGAACCGGCCGGACCGGCTGCTGCCGGTGGGTGACCGGGCCGCCGGGGAGCTCGTCGTGGCGGAGGTGCTGCCGGGCGTACGGCTGGCGGAGCTGCCCACGACGGCGCCGCCGCGGCGGGCCCGCTGGCTGCGACCGCTGAGCCGGCAGGCGCTCGGCGCCGGCCTGGACGAGCGGGTCTTCGTGGCCCGCTCCGGTCTGCTGACCCGCCGGTTGGCGCTGGTGCCGTACGCCCGGATCCAGAGCGTGCGGGTGGTTCAGGGGCCGGTGCAGCGGCGGTTGCGGCTGGCCACCGTGCACGCGGACACCGCCGGCGGGGCCGGGGCGGCGGCGCCGCACCGCGACGTGGCCGAGGCGTGGGTCCTCGCGGCCGAGCTGGCCGAGCGGGCGCACGCCGCGCGACGCGCACGCTGAGCCGACCGGACAAGCCGGGCGGCCCGCGCGCAGGATCGGGTCAGCGGGCGGCCGGCTCCGGGGCCGGGTCCGGGTCGTCGGCCGGGACCGCCCCGGCCGGCCGGCGCCGGGCCCGCCAGGCGGCCCAGCCGCGCTCGGCCAGGCCGACCACCAGGAACGCCATGCCCACGTACGCCCAGCCGACCAGGACGTCGATGATGTAGTGCTCGCCGCTGTAGACCAGGGTGAAGGTCATCGCCAGCGGGTACGCCAGCAGCAGCGGCCACCAGCGCCGGCGCACCGACGGCATGAAGAAGACCACCACGAACAGCGCCCACGCGGTGTGCAGGGACGGCATCGCGGCGACCGGGTTCGAGGCGATCTGGCCGGCGTTGAGCACGTTGCCGGCGCCGTGCATGCCGAACTCCTTCCACCCGCGGGTGGAGATCCGGGCCACCTCGGGGAGCAGCCCGTTCTGGGCGGCCCACCACGGAGGGGCGGCCGGGTAGAGGAAGTAGGTGACCAGGCCGCTGGCGCAGAGGAACCCCCAGCGGCGCATGTACGCCCCCCAGCGGTGCCGGTTGCGCACCCAGAGCACCGCGGCGGCGGCCAGCGTCACCACGAAGTGCGAGAAGTAGACCCAGCTGGCCAGCACGTCGTACCAGTGCACCTCGGGACGGTAGAGGTGCTCCTGGAGCCAGACGGTCGGCACCTGCCCGCCGGTCGCCCAGCCGAGCAGGAACCGGTCGGCGACGATCAGCTCCAGCGCGTGCGGGGTGACGCCGTTGTCGGCGAAACCCCGGGAGAGGTTGTACGCGACGAAGAGCAGCACCACCGGCAGCCAGTCCCGGCCGAACTGGAGGTGGCTGCGCCAGGGGCGGGACGAGTTCCATGCGATGGTGCCCGCCCAGATCCAGACGAAGGCGTACGCCGGGTCGGTCGGCAGGCCGATGGCCAGCCAGCAGACGACGAAGGCGACGCCCCAGATCGCCATCGCGACCACGCGGCGACGCCCGCCGTCGGCCGGTACGCGGGGACCGGAGGGGGCGGGGGGCTGGGGCTCAGTCACGACGGCCATCGCGATCCAGGTTAACGGCGGGTGCCGGCGGACCGGACGCCCACCCTTGCGGCGGGGTCCGCGCGGTCCGCTCGGCCCGCCCGGTCACCCCCTAGGCTGGGGCCATGCAGGAGCAGCCGGAGCAGCCCTTCGAGACCGGGCTGACGGGCCGGGTCGAGTTGACCGTGACCGATGCCGACACCGCGCGAGCGGTGGGCTCCGGGGACGTGCCGGTGCTGGGTACGCCACGGGTGCTCGCCCTGGCCGAGGCCGCGACGGTCGCCGCCACGGCGGCCCGGATGCCGGCCGGCCGGACCACCGTCGGAACCCGGGTCGAGCTGGAGCACCTGGCCGCCACACCGGTCGGCCGCACGGTGGTGGCGCAGGCCCGGCTGTCGGCCGTACAGGGACGCCGGCTGGCCTTCGAGGTCGCCGTCACCGACGGGGCGGAGACGGTGGCGCGGGGCCGGGTGGAGCGGGTGCTGGTGGACCGCGAGCGCTTCGTGGCCCGGGCCGGGGGGACGGCGTGAGCGGCCTGCGGTTCGTCGAGGTCGCCGACCGGGTGCACGTGCTGCGCGAACCGCTGCTGGAGGTGAACGTCACCCTGGTGGTCGGCGACGGCGCGGCGCTGCTGGTGGACACCCTCTCCACCGCCGGGCAGGCCGCCGAGCTGGCCGCCGCCGCCCGGGCGGTCACCCCGGCCCCGTGGACGATCGTGAACACCCACCACCACTTCGACCACTGCTTCGGCAACGCGACGCTCGCCGCCGACCCACCCCGCCCGGTGTACGCGCACGAGGTGGCCGCGGCGGCGCTGCGCGACCCGGAGCGGCTGCGCCGGCAGGCGTACGAGGAGATGCGCGACGAGCGGCCGGAGCTGGCCGCCGAGCTGGCCGGCACGGAGCTGCTGGCCCCGACGCACACCGTGCACACCGAGACGGTGCTCGACGTCGGCGGCCGGCGGGTCGTGCTGCGCCACCCGGGCCACGGACACACCGACGCCGACCTGGTGGTGCACGTGCCGGACGCGGACGTGCTGGTCGTCGGGGACCTGGTGGAGCAGAGCGGGCCCCCGGCGTTCGAGGACTCGTACCCGCTGCGCTGGCCGGACGCGGTGGCCGACCTGCTCCGGCTGGCCACCGGGGCGACGGTGGTGGTGCCGGGACACGGCGAGCCGGTCGGGGTGGACTTCGTCCGGGAGCAGCACCGCCGGCTGGTGGACCAGGCGTGGCTGATCCGGGCCGCGCACACGGCGGACGCGCCGCCGGAGCGGGTGGCCGCCGAGAGCCCGTTCGGCGCCCGGCCGGGGCTGGTCGCCGCCCGGCGCGGCTACGCCGAGCTCGACGGCACGGCCTGAAGCCGGAGCGCCCGGCCCAGGCGGAGCGGCTCGGCCCAGGCAGAGAGCCCGGCCCAGGCGGAGGGCCCGGCCCAGGCGGAGCGGCCCGGCTCAGGCCGGAGCGGCCCGCCTCAGGTGTAGCGGCGCAGCACCTCGGCGCGGGTGGGCATCGAGACGGCGCCGCCCGGTGACTCGCAGACCAGGCCGGCGACCCGCAGCGCGAACGCCACCCGCTCGTGCCAGCCGGTCGGCTCGGCCGGCTCGCCGTCGACCAGCAGGTCGGCGATGAGCGCGGCCATCACCGAGTCGCCCGCGCCGGTGGCGTCCACCGCGCGGACCTTCGGCGCGGGGACGCGCACCGGATCGGGGCCGGCGGCGACCACCGCGCCGTCCGCGCCCAGGGTGACCACCACGCTTCCCGCGCCCAGCTCCCGCAGGTACGCGGCGACGCCCTCGACGGGCTCCCCCGGCCAGAGCAGCGCGGCGTCGGCGGAGCTGAGCTTCACCAGGTGCGCCCCGGCGGCGAACTCGACCACGATCTCGCGGAGCCCGGCCAGCGCGGCCGGGCCGTCGAGCAGCCGGGGACGCACGTTGGGGTCGAGGACGCGCAGGCCGGTGGCGAGCGACCAGGCCCGACGGGCGGCGGCCAGCACCGGCGGGCTCAGCAGCACGATCGACCCGGCGTAGAGCACGTCGGCGCCCTCGACCAGGGCGACGTCGAGGTCGTCCGCGGTGAGCAGCCCGTACGACGGCGGCTCGCCGTAGAAGCGGAAGTCCGGTTCGGGGCCGGCGTGGGTGGCCACCGCGAGCGCGGTCGGGGCCGCGACGGTGACCGTCCCGGCCAGGCCCACCCCGGCGGCGCTCAGGAAGGCGCGGATCCGGTCGGCCAGGACGTCGTCGCCGAGCGAGCCGACGAACTGTGCCGTGCCGCCGAGCCGGGCCACCCCGACCGCCACGTTGAGCGGGCCGCCGCCGATCTCCTGCCGGAAGACCGGTCGGCCCTCGCTCTCGGCGTCGAGCAGATCGACCAGCGCCTCGCCGAGCACCACCGCGTAACCCACATCGCCTCCCGCGTCCGCCGGTCATGTCCAGGCTGGCACAGTACGCGCCCCGCCGGGCGTTCCCGCCACGGTAACCGCCGGCGAATCCCGCACATCGAGGAATGCCTATTGCCTTCCGTGTCGGGGCGTGTTGGGATCGGCGGTGCCGGGAGGGCGTGGGGGCTGCCGCGCCACCGGCGCCGGGTTCGACGCGAGGGCACCGGTCCGCCACGGGCGGACCGACGACGGCCCGCGTACGCCGGTTCCCCGCCGGACCGGACACGCCGGCCGCACGATCGTCCCCCTGTCGCCGCGGGCCGGCCGGGCACCGCCGCACGCGTCAGCGGGCTCCCCCACCACGAAGGAGAACCCGTGCACCGATCCCGTACGGCCGCGTTGCTCACCGCGGCCGTCACCCTCGTCGCCGGGGCGTTCGCCCTGGCCACCGGCTCCGACCCGGCCGCCGCGCACGGTGCGGCGATGACCCCGGGCGCCCGGACGTACCTGTGCTGGAAGGACGGCCTGAGCGCCACCGGGGAGATCAAGCCGAACAACCCGGCGTGCGCCGTGGCGGTCGCCGAGAGCGGGGCGAACTCGCTCTACAACTGGTTCGGCGTGCTGCGCTCCGACGCCGGCGGCCGGACCGTGGGCTTCATCCCGGACGGCAAGCTGTGCAGCGGCGGCAACCCGGGCTACGCCGGCTACGACGCCGCCCGCACGGACTGGCCGGTCACCCACCTGACCGCCGGGCGGACGATGGAGTTCCGGTACAGCAACTGGGCGCACCACCCGGGCACCTTCTACTTCTACGTCACGAAGGACAGCTGGAGCCCGACCCGGCCGCTGGCCTGGAGCGACCTGGAGGACCAGCCGTTCCTGACCGTCACCAACCCGCCGTCGATCGGCTCGCCGGGCACCAACGACGGGCACTACTACTTCACCGGCGCCCTGCCGGCGAACAAGAGCGGCCGGCACGTCGTCTACTCCCGCTGGGTCCGCTCGGACAGCCAGGAGAACTTCTTCGGCTGCTCGGACGTGACCTTCGACGGCGGCAACGGGGAGGTGACCGGGGTGGGCCCGGGCGGCGCCCCGTCGCCGACGCCCACCGGCCCGACGCCGACCCCGACCTCGCCGAGCCCGACGCCCACGCCGACGCCGACCTCGCCGAGCCCCACGCCCACCCCGACGCCGACGATGCCGGCCGGCGGGTGCATGGCGGTCTACAGGGTGGTGAACTCCTGGCCGGGTGGCTTCCAGGGCGAGGTCACGATCATGAACCACACCACCCGCGCGTACGCGGGCTGGACGGCGAACTGGACCTGGCCCAGCGGACAGAGCCTGAACTCGGTGTGGAACGGCACGCTGAGCACCAGCGGGGCCGCGGTGACGGTCACCAACGCCGCCTGGAACGGCACCGTCGCGCCGGAGGCGACGACCACCTTCGGCTTCACCGCCAACACCCCGGGCGCCAACACCGCCCCGACGGTCAGCTGCACCGGCCGCTGACCTGTCGGCCCGGGGCCCCGCGCGAGGCGAGGGGCCCCGGGTCTCAGCGCACCATGCTGCCGACGACCGGCTTGGTGAGCAGCGCGGAGCGGTTGCGCTGGATGCCCGGGTCGAGGGTCTTGGCGACGAAGATGGCGTGCCAGACGCAGAAGATCAGGACCGTCCACACCTTGCGCGAGTTGTCGGCCTCGCCGCGCTTGTGCGCCTCCAGCAGCCGCATCGCGTACGGCAGGTCGACCAGCTCGCCGGCGCCGGAGGTGGCCAGCATGTGCCGCGCCCACTCGTACATCTCCCCGCGCAGCCAGACCCGGGTCGGGGTGGGGAAGCCGAGCTTGCGCCGGTTCACGATCGGCGGCGGCACCACGTCGCGCAGGGCCTGGCGCATGGCGTACTTGGTGGCGTCGGAGCGGGGCGGGATCTTCAGGTCGACCGGGACGCCGGCCGCGACGTCGAAGACCTCCCGGTCGAGGAAGGGCACCCGCACCTCCAGCGAGTGGGCCATCGAGATCCGGTCGGCCTTGACCAGGATGTCCCCGCGCAGCCAGGTGTAGAGGTCGACGTACTGCATCTTCGTGACGTCGTCCAGCTCGGTGGCCTCGGCGTAGATCGGTGCGGTCACGTCGGTGTAGCGCACCGACGGGTCGTACTGGCGCAGCAGCCGGCGCTTCTCGTCCTCGGTGAACATCCGGGCGTTGCCGTAGTAGCGCTGCTCGATCGGGGTGGTGCCGCGCTCCAGGAAGCTGCGGCCCTTGACCCCCTGCGGGATCACCCGGGCCAGCGCGCGCAGCCCGGCCCGCAGGCCCCGGGGCAGCCCGTCGATGCCGGCCAGCGAGAGCGGCTCCCGGTAGATGGTGTACCCGCCGAAGAACTCGTCGGCCCCCTCGCCGGAGAGGACCACGGTCACGTGCTCGGCGGCCTTCTTCGCCACGAAGTAGAGCGGCACCAGCGCCGGGTCGGCGACCGGGTCGTCCAGGTGCCAGACGATCTTCGGCAGCGCGTCCATCATGTCCTGCGGCCCGATCTTGGTCGGGATGGTGGTCACGCCGAGGTGCCGGGCGGAGTCCTGCGCCACGTCGATCTCGGAGTAGCCGTCCACGTCGTAGCCGACGGTGAAGGTGAGGATGTTCGGGTTGAACTCGCGGGCCAGCGCGACCACCGCGGTGGAGTCGATGCCGCTGGACAGGAACGAGCCGACGGGCACGTCGGAGCGCATGTGCATCCGGACGCTCTCCCGCAGCGTCTCCCGGATCCGGTCGTAGAGCCGCTGCTCGTCGCTCACCGGGGCGGGCCGGAACACCGGCCGGTACCACCGGCGGACGTCGATGCGGTAGCCCGGGCTCCAGGTCAGGCACTCCCCCGAGCCGATCCGGCCGATCCCCTTGTGCAGGGTGCCGGGCTCCGGGACGTACTGGAGGGTGAGGTAGTGGCTCAGGTTCGCCGCGTCCACCCCGGCGTCACCGGTACGCGCCGACGGCGCGAACGGCAGCAGCGCCTTCTTCTCCGAGGCCAGGTAGAGCCCGTCCGGGGTCTCCAGGTGATAGAGCGGCTTGATGCCGAACCAGTCCCGCGCGCCGAAGGCCCGCCGCTCCTGGCGGTCCCAGATCACGAAGGCGAACATCCCGCGCAGCCGGTTGAGCACCTGCTCGCCCCAGTGGTGGTAGCCGGCGACGATCACCTCGCCGTCACCGGCGGTGGCGAACCGGGCGCCGAAGTCCTGGATCAGCTCGTCGCGCAGCTCCACGTAGTTGTAGATCTCGCCGTTGTAGGTGAGCAGGTAGCGGCCGTCGGCGTACGACAGCGGCTCGTGGCTGGACTCCACGTCGATGATCGCCAGCCGCTTGTGGCCGAAGACCACGTCGGTGCGGCGGCCGGTGGTGTCACCGACCACCTCCACCCCGGTCTCGTCGGGGCCGCGGTGATGCAGGCACTCCAGCGCCTCGGCGACGGCGTCCCGCCGGTTTGCCGCGTTTCCGTGCGCACTGAAAAATGCCAGAAGTCCACACATACCAGGAATTTTTACACGCAAATCGGACCCGCGAGGCCGCCTCGGCAGACCCGCCCAAAGCCGTGCGCGGTAGCGTCTGGTCCAGCAACGAGGCGACAGGGAGGCGGATCATGGCCGAGGAGCGGGCCCAGGGGAAGCCGGCGGACGGCACCGAATCGCACGACCCGGACTTCCCGGAGGCGTTCCTGGCCTTCATGCGGCAGGGCTGGCGGGACACCGAACTGCCGGTCGGACCCCGACCCGAGGTGCCCAACCACGCCAAGCGCCGCGCCGCGCTCTCCGCGGCGTTCCCCGGAGAGACCCTGGTCATCCCGACCGGCGGCGAGAAGGTACGCGCCAACGACACCGACCACCCGTTCCGGCCCGGCAGCGACTTCGCGTACCTGACCGGCGACCTGGACCCGGACAGCGTGCTGGTGCTGCGGCCCAACGGCTCGGGCCACGACGCGGTGCTCTACATGCGTCCCCGCTCGTCCCGGGTGACCGACGAGTTCTTCCGCAGCCGCAACGGCGAGCTGTGGGTGGGCCGGCGGCACACGCTGAGCGAGAAGTCGACCGAGCTGGGCCTGCCCACCGCCGACCTGACCGAGCTGGAGGGCGCGCTGGCCGACTGCGCTCCGGGGCGTACCCGGGTGCTGCGCGGTTTCGACGCGCGGGTGGACGCGGCCGTGCGTCCCTACGACGGCGCCCGCGCCGAGGGTCAGCCGGCCCGCGACCGGGAGCTGGCCATCGCCATCTCGGAACTCAAGCTGGTCAAGGACGAGTGGGAGATCGCCCAGCTCCAGGAGGCGTGCGACGCCACCGTGCGGGGCTTCGAGGACGTGGCCCGGGCACTGCCGGCCGACCGCCGGGTCTCCGAGCGGCTGCTGGAGGGGATCTTCGCGCTGCGGGCCCGGCACGACGGCAACGACGTCGGCTACGGCTCGATCGTCGGGGCCGGCGAGCACGCGACGATCCTGCACTGGGTGCACAACCACGGCGCCACCCGCCCGGGTGAGCTGCTGCTGATGGACATGGGCGTGGAGAACCGCAACCTCTACACCGCCGACGTCACCCGGGTGCTGCCCGTCGACGGCCGCTTCACCCCGTTGCAGCGCCAGGTGTACGACGCCGTCCACACCGCCCAGCAGGCGGCCATCGACATCATCCGGCCCGGTGTGGCGTTCAAGGACGTGCACCTGACCGCGATGCGGGTGCTGGCCGAGGCGCTGAAGGACCTGGGCCTGCTGCCGGTGAGCGTGGACGAGGCGATGGACCCGGCCTCGACCGTCTACCGCCGCTGGACGCTGCACGGCACCAGCCACATGCTCGGCATCGACGTGCACGACTGCGCCAACGCCCGTAAGGAGAACTACCGGGACGGCGCGCTCGGCGAGGGCTACGTGCTGACCGTCGAGCCGGGGCTCTACTTCCAGCCCGAGGACGAGCTGGTACCGGAGGAGCTGCGCGGCATCGGCGTCCGCATCGAGGACGACATCCTGGTGACCGCGACCGGTTCGGTGAACCTCTCCGCCGGCCTGCCGCGCCGCTCCGACGAGGTGGAGACCTGGCTGGCCGAGCAGCGCGAGGCAGGCCCCCGCCTGCCCGGCTGAGCCTTCGACGCCCCTCGACGGGCCCCGAGCACCGGCGTTTCTCACGCCGGAGCCCGGGGCCCGTCGTCGTTGCGCGCTGTCCGCCGGTCCATCCGTTCTTGACCGCTTACGCGGGGTTTCCTCGTATTCGCCTTTCTTGCGAGGATCGTTCTCATACGGTAGCGATCAGAGGCTGCAACCGATTTGTGGCTGGTCGCGCCCCTTCGGGCAGCGCGGCCCCGTCTGGTAGCACGAGAGGGCGGAAGGCTCTGATGTCCAACGACGTAACCACTTCCGACGGCGGGACGCACACCGTTCCGCCGGTGCGGAGACGGCGGGCGCTCTGGGTCGCCACCGGCGTGGCCGGGCTGACCGGCGTCGTCGGCCTGGCGGCCCTGGGCGGCCTCGCCGCACGCGAGAACAAGGCCGACGACGCCCAGCAACGGGCGGACCAGCAGGCCGCCACGGCCCGGCAGAACGTGAGCGACGCGGGCCCGGGCGCCGAGGAGGCCGCGAAGGACGACACCCGCCGGGGCTCCGACTGGGACGCGCGGGAGGCCAAGGACCGCTACGACGCCAAGGACGAGCACGGCCGGGTGCGGGAGGTCCCCTGCGACGACGACAAGCTGGTCGAGGCGCTCGACCTGGCCAACCGGGACCACGGCGGCACGATCAAGCTGGCCGAGCACTGCACCTACGAGCTGGACTTCGCCGACAAGAAGTCCGGCGGCGCGCTGCCGACCATCAAGCAGGAGATCACCATCAAGGGCAACGACGCCACCATCAAGCGCGACTCCGAGGACGCCTTCCGGCTCTTCCGGGTCGCCGACGGCGGCGACCTGACCCTGAAGGACCTCACCCTGACCGGCGGCAACGCCGCCGAGTTCAAGTACGGGCAGATCCCGGGTGGACCGGGTGTTCCGGGCGGCGCGGGGGGCGCCTCGGCGGCGCCCTCGTACGCGAAGCCGCAGACCAAGGAGGGCGAGGCCGACGGCGGCGCCCTGCTGGTCGAGCACGGCGGCAGCGCCCACCTCAAGAAGGTCACCCTGACCCGCAACAACGCCGAGGGCAACGGCGGCGCCATCGCCAACTACGGCCGGGTCGACATCGAACACAGCAAGATCGCCGACAACCACGCCCGCGAGAACGGCGGCGGCATCTTCAACCTCGGCCTGCTCCACGTCGAGGACTCGAAGATCGTCAACAACACCGCCGGCGAGAACGGCGGCGGCGTCGCCAACGGCCGCGGCAAGGACCGCAAGGGCGGGTACCCGTTCGTCGAGGGTCGCGACAAGGTTGGCAGCGTCGAGATCGTCGACACCTCCGTCGAGGGCAACCGGGCCGACCGCAACGGCGGTGGCGTATTCAGCTCCGGCGGCTTCGTCAAGATCACCGGCGAGGGACGGGACCACGAGGGCGGCTGGGGCGGCGGCGCGGCCGACGCCGGACAGGACCAGCGTGGCGACCACCGGTACGCCGCCCAGGCGGTCGTCAAGGGCAACAACGCCTGCGACAGCGGCGGCGGAATCTACGCCCACCACACCGACCTGGACCTGCGCCATGTCCTCGTCGTGAAGAACCACGCCGGCCAGGACGGCGGCGGCATCGTCGTCATCGGCGACGAACGCCGGAAGGCCACGGCCCCCGGCGGGGAGGGCGGGCACACGAGCGCGACGGTCGCGGACAGCGCCGTCGTCGAGAACACCGCCGGACGCTTCGGCGGCGGCATCTTCAACGGTGAGCCGGTGGAACTGCGCACCCTTCCCACCACCATGGCGGCCCTGGACGGACCGCGGGACGGGGAGCACAACAGCGTTCGGCTGACCCTGCGCGACACCTGGATCAAGGGCAACACCGCCGTCAACGGCGGCGGCATCTTCACCAACGCGGGCACGGTGACCCTCAGCAGGACGAAGGTCACCGAGAACACCGCCACCGGCGTCAAGGAACACTGGTTCGCCGGCGGCCTCGACGTCAGCTTCCGGCTGGCGGGCGGGATCCTGAACGACGGTGGCGAGGTCCGGCTCGACGACGAGTCGACCGTGACCGACAACGACCCGAGCAACTGCGCGGGCACCGTCGAGAACTGCTTCCACTGAACGAACCACCACATAGCGCGGGTGGTCCCTCTCCGCCGCCGAGCCGGCGGAGAGGGACCGCCGGCCCCGTCCGGCCCGGTGCGGTCCGCGGCCTTTCCGCCGTCCAGCACCCGCTTCGGACCGATCCGGTACGACCCCGCACCACCGTCCGCCCTCCGCCCCGCTGCGGCCCCACATCCCCAATGTGGGGTTTTTTCGCATAACGGCACATGGTGAAGAAGGCTCTCATACGGTGTTGTTCAGCAGCTACAACCGATTTGTAGCGAAGGCCGCCTCGCTGTGGCGAAGCGACCTTGTCAGGTACAAGGAGAGGGCAGAGAGCTCCGATGTCCAACTACCTTCGCAATAACGTTGACGCCACCCGTGAGACCACCTCCCCGTTCCGTCGCTCGCGGCTCTGGCTCGCCACCGGTGTGGTGGGCCTGACGGGAGCGGTGAGCCTCGCCGGCGTCGCGTACGCGACCACCGGGGCCGTCGGCCCCCACCGGGTCACCGACGTGAAGTGGTCTACCGCCCAGCTCAAGGACGACGCCGGGCGCGGCGGGGACCGGGACGCGCGGGAGGCCAAGGAGGCCAAGGACCGCTACGACGCCAAGGACGAGCACGGCCGCGTGCGGGAGGTCCCCTGCGACGACGACAAGCTCGTCGAGGCGCTCGACCTGGCCAACCGGGACCACGGCGGCACGATCAAGCTGGCCGAGCACTGCACCTACGAGCTGGACTTCGCCGACAAGAAGTCCGGCGGCGCGCTGCCGACCATCAAGCAGGAGATCACCATCAAGGGCAACGACGCCACCATCAAGCGCGACTCCGAGGACGCCTTCCGGCTCTTCCGGGTCGCCGACGGCGGCGACCTGACCCTGAAGGACCTCACCCTCAAGGACGGAAACGCCGCCGAGTTCAAGTACGGCCAGGTCCCCGGCGGACCCGGCGGGTACGGCGGTTCCGGCGCCTCGGCGGTGCCCGGGGTGCAGACCCCGGCGACCGCGCAGGGCGCGGCGATGACGCAGCAGGCTCCGCAGGTCGCGCTGGCCGCCGTGGCCGGTGCGGCGGTAGTGGGCGCTCCGGTCGGGACCGGCGCGCTGGCCGACGGGGCGGGGCCCCAGCTGCCGAAGCCGCCGAGCAAGGAGGGCGAGGGTGACGGTGGCGCCCTGCTGGTCGAGCGGGGTGGCAGCGCCCATCTGGAGAAGGTGAAGCTCATCGGCAACAACGCCGAGCACAACGGCGGCGCCATCGCCAACTTCGGCCGGGTCGAGATCGAGGACAGCAAGGTCGAGAACAACCACGCCCGGGAGAACGGCGGCGGCATCTTCAACGTGGGCCTGCTCCGCATCGAGGACACCAAGATCGTCAACAACACCGCCGGCGAGAACGGCGGCGGTGTCGCCAACGGCCGCGGCAAGAAGGACGACAAGGACGCCCTCAGCCTGGCCCCGAGCTGGAAGGACCGGGACAAGGCCGGCTCCGTGGACATCATCGACAGCGCGGTCGACGGCAACAACGCCGGCCACAACGGCGGCGGTGTCTTCAGCTCCGGCGGGTACGTCAAGATCGTGGGCGAGGAGAAGGACCACGACAAGAAGTACGACGAGGGCGCCCAGGGCCGCGACTACGGCAAGAAGTACGACGAAGAGGCCCAGGGCGGCGACTACGGCAAGAAGTACGACGAGGACGCCCAGGGCCGCGACCACGGCAAGAAGTACGAGGACGAGGCCGAGAAGAAGGACGAGCACAAGGCCGAGGACAAGGACAAGGACAAGGGCAAGCCCGAGGAGAAGGGCAAGCCCGAGAACAAGGACGGCGACAAGGGTCAGGGCGGCACCGGCGCCGGCGACTTCGGCGGCGACTACGGCCGTGAGCACCACGAGCACGCGACGGTGAAGGACAACACCGCGTGCGAAAACGGTGGTGGCATCTACGCCCACAACACCGACCTGGTCGTCGAGCACGTCCTGGTCGCGAAGAACCACGCCAGCAAGGACGGCGGCGGCATCTACAACACCGGCGGCGAGAAGCGTGAGGCCATCGAGTCCCTGCCCGGCGACGGGCGCGAGGGCGAGCACGAGGCCAACGCCACCGTGGCCGACAGCGCCATCGTGGACAACACCGCCGGCCGGTTCGGCGGCGGGATCTTCAACGGCGAGGCGGGTCTGAAGAAGGTCGAGGACGGCTACCAGGAATGGGTCGAGGGCAAGGGCGACGCCGCCTTCCTCACCCTGCGGGACACCGTCATCAAGGGCAACACCGCGCTCAACGGTGGCGGCATCTTCAACAACGAGGGCACCGTCCACCTGAACGACACCAAGGTCGTCAAGAACACCGCCACCGACGCCTCCAAGCTCCACCGGATCGCCGGCGGCATCCTCAACCACAAGGGCCACGTCCGGCTCGACGACGAGTCGACCGTGACCGACAACGACCCGACCAACTGCGCCGGGACCGTCGAGGACTGCTTCAACTGACGTCCCGCGCAACAACTGATCCACCTGGCCCGGCCCCCCGTCACCTCGGTGGCGGGGGGCCGGACCGTCCTTCCGGCCCCATCCCGGCAGCTTTCGCCCTATTGGTGCCCTCCACCCTTTACTGGAGCATAAGCGAGAATTATTCGCATACGGTGCTCACAGGGGGCTACAGCACGATTTGTCGCCCAAGACGCCCGGTGGGGCGGTCAGCGCCCGCCCGGGTCCAACGAGAGGCAGAGCATCCGATGTCCAGTTACCTTCGAAACAGCGCCCGACCGGCAGCGTCGGCGCGCCGGCGTGGGAAGCGCCGGTTCCTCACCCGCGTGGTCGGCCTGACCGGCACCGTGGGCCTGGCCACGCTCGGAGTGGCCACCGGCGCGGCCGCGGCGGAACCCGGGCGGCCCTACGACGACAGCCATCAGTTCGTGACGCCGGTGAACTGTAACGGGGACGATCTCGCAACGGCGGTCCAGCGGGCCAACCAGGCCGGCGGCGGCACGCTCAAGCTGGCCGAGAACTGCACGTACACGCTCACCAAGGGCACCACGGTGGGCGGCGTCGGCGGTGACAGCGCGCTGGTGATCACCAGCCGGATCACCCTGCTGGGCGACCACACCACCATCGAACGGCAGTACGGCGCCACGAAGGCGTTCCGGATCTTCTACGTCAGTGGCTCCCCCGACACCGGCGGGGTGGGGGAACTCCGGCTCCAGGACGTGGAGGTACGCAACGGCCTGGTCAGCCAGTCGAGCGTCACCAAGGTCGTGCGGGGCGGCGCGCTCCTGGTGGACCAGGGCGGCACCGCGCTAATCGAACGGAGCGTCTTCACCCGGAACAACGCGGAGGGCACCACCACCTCCGTGGAGTACGACGCGTCGGGCGGCGCGATCGAGAACCGCGGCACCACTACCCTGCGGGACAGCACCCTGCGCCTGAACACCGCGCTGGTCGCCGGCGGCGCCGTCGACAACCGGGGCACGCTAACTCTCGAACGCACCCTGATCGAGGGGAACCGCGCGCTGGGTAACGGCTTCGGCGGCGGCGGCATCCGGACCGCCGACGGTGTGCTGACGGTCAGGGAGAGCAGGTTCCTCGACAACCAGGCCACCGGCGGGTTGAGCGATGCCGGGGTCCTCGCGTCGGGGGGTGCCATCCAGGTCCTCAGCGGGGCCTTCAACTCGGTGACCACGTCCAGTTTCGCGGCCAACGACGCGCCGATCGGCGGTGCCGTCCATGTCGCCAACACCCTCGCCGGCACCTCCCTGTCGGTGACCCGGTCGGAGTTCGCGGCCAACCTCGCCGCCGTGGTCGGCGGGGCCGCCGCCGTGGGCAGCCCGACCGCAAGCACGGCCGCGTCGCTGCGGCTGGTGGACGTCAAGCTGCTCGGCAACTACGTCGCCGGCGTCTACACCAAGAACCTGCAGTTCGATCCCAACAACGCCACCGGCGGCGGCGGGCTCTACGTGGGCCCGGGCACCAGCGCCTTCGTGGAGCGGTCGAGCCTCACCGGAAACACCACGGAGCAGAACGGCGGCGCCATCCACAACCGGGGAACACTCGACGTACGCCAGTCTCTGTTCACCTACGACCTGGCCCGGGGCTTCGGCGGCGCCATCTACAACTCGAGCACGGGCCCGGTGTACGGCCAGGCCGGGATCACCGAATCGACGATCACGCTGAACCAGGCGAAGCCCTTCGCCCTGGGCACCAGCGTTCCCAGCGGCGGGGGCATCTACAACCAGAGCCCGCTCGAGGCGGTGACCGTGACGAATTCGATCGTCCTGAAGAACGACCCGGACGACTGCGTCAACGTCACCGGTTGCAACCCTTGACCGTTACCGGCCCTCCGGCGGCGACCACCGGCGCGCTGTCATCGCCCGAGCGAGAGCGCTGAGCGGTCCGGAAACGGCGAGAGGCGTGTCCCACCCGAACGGGTGGGACACGCCTCTCGCACGCCGGCGTCAGTTCTGGACGAAGACCGCGACGCTGCGGGCCGGCACGGTGAACGTGCCGCTCGTCCGGTCGAACGAGGCCGAGCGCAGCGCCTGGTCGGCGGAGTTCCGCAGCACCGGGTGCAGCGCCACGTCGGCGCCGCGCAGCTTGGCGACCTGCTGCGTCGCCGCCTCCGGGGTGGAGTTGAAGACCACGGTCACCGACTTCCACTTCCCACCGAGCCCGCGGGCGTCGAGGGTCATGGTCAGCACGCCCGGGGTCTCCTTCTCACCGGAGAGCGGGAAGGCCACCCGCTTCTGCACCTGGGCGGCGGTGGCCAGGCCGAACACCGGCGAGGACTCGCGGATCTTCAGCAGCTCCGCGTACCGGGCGTCGGCCAGGTTGATCGCGGCGCAGTCCGGCACCAGCTTCGCGTCGGCCAGCAGCGGCTTGGCGTACGACCACTTGTCCTTGTTGTCCTGCTCCGGCGGGAGGCCGGCGCCGAACCCGTTGCCCTGGGCGCAGTCCCACCGGATCTGGTTGAACCAGTCACCGGAGTTGAACGAGTTACGGTCCAGCGACTTCGAGCGCAGCCGCTCGGAGCCCGCCGCCACGAAGCCGGTCCCCTGGCCGAGCGCGGTGGTGGACAGGGCCAGCACCTGCATCCGGGCCCGGTCCGCCGCCGAGGTGCCCTGCGGCAGCTTGAACGCCAGCGCGTCGAACAGGATCTCGTTGTCGTGCGCGTCGACGTAGGTGACCGCCTCGCCCGGCGCGGCGGTGTAGCCGGCCGGCGCGCCGTTGTAGTCCACCTGCGCCCCGGTGACCTGCTTGCCGGAGGAGTCGGTGAACCGGTAGCCGCGCAGGTTGCCGGTCAGCCCGACCTTGATCAGGTCCTGGTAGTGCAGCAGCCGGGCCTTCTGCTCGGCGGCCGAACCGTTGACCGGGTCACCGTTGGGGTCGCTGAACAGACCGGAGGCGAAGCCCTGCACCCGCGGGTTGCCGTCGAACGGCCCACCGCCGCGGACCGCGTCGCGGAGCCGGTCGTTGAAGGTGCCGATCCCGGTGCCGGCCATGTTGCCCTGGGTGGCCTGCACGAACCGGGCGTCGTTGGCGACCTCGCCGAAGTTCCAGCCCTCGCCGTACAGCAGGATCTTCTTCCCGTCGACGCCGTCGCGGGCGAGCGTCAGCTTGTCCAGCGCGGCGCGGACGGCCAGGATGTTCGCCTTCGGGTGGTGACCCATCAGGTCGAAGCGGAAGCCGTCCACCTTGTACGCCTTGGCCCAGGTGACCAGGGAGTCCACCACCAGCTTGCCCATCATGGCGTGCTCGGGGGCGGTGTTGGCGCAGCAGGTCGAATTGGCGATGCTGCCGTCCTCCAGCAGCCGGTGGTAGTAGCCCGGCACCACCTGGTCGAGCACCGACTTCGGATCGGTGCCGGAAGCCGAGGTGTGGTTGTAGACGACGTCCATCACCACGCGCAGGCCGGCCTGGTTGACCCCGGCCACCATCTGGCGGAACTCGGTGGTCCGCTTCGCGCCTTCCGGGTCGACGGCGTAGCCGCCCTCCGGCACCGTGTAGTGCAGCGGGTCGTACCCCCAGTTGTAGCCGTCCTTGTCGGCCACCGCGGCGATGCACTTCTGCTGCTGGTCGGAGTCCGCCGGCAGCTTGGCCAGGTCGCAGTCGGGCTGGGCCTGCTCGGCCCGCCGCTCGGGGATGGTCGCGAAGTCGAACGCCGGCAGCAGGTGCAGGTAGTTCACCCCCGCGTCACCGAGCGCCTTCAGGTGCTTCATCCCGGCGGTCTTCGGGTCGGTGAAGGCGAGGTAGGTGCCCCGCCGCTCGGCCGGCACCGTGTCGTCGGCGATCGAGAAGTCCCGCACCGACAGCTCGGAGATCTGCGCCTTCGCGGACGGCGGAGCGGCCGGCTTGCGCAGCGCCGCCCAGCCGGCCGGCGCGAGCGCCGGGTCGGTCAGGTCGACGATCTGGCTGTGCGTCGAGTTCGGCGCCAACGCCACCGAGTACGGGTCGGTCACCGAGGCGGTGACCACCTTCTGCGCGGCCGGCTGCCACGCCTGGACCTGGTAGCGGTAGTACTTCCCGGCCCAGTCCCGCATGCCGCGCACCGACCAGACGCCGGTGCGGTCGTCGCGGCGCATCGCCACCGTCCGCGGCTGGGCGGTCGGCGAGTCGAACAGCTCCAGCGCCACGGTCCGGGCGGTCGGCGCCCACACCGACAGGGTGGGCACCTTACCAGCGAAGGTCGGGCCGAGCTTCACGTCGGTGGCCCGCCGGTACACGTCGTCGAGCACGCCGGGGATCTGCACCCCGGTCGCGCCGAGCAGCGTGCCCTCGGCGTCGCGCTCGGTGACCACCAGCTGCCCACGCAGCGCCGCCGGCACCTTGCCCAGGTCGCCGCGGTCCAGCGTGAAGGCCTGGTAGGACCAGAGGTGCGGGTAGGCCGCGCGCTGGGCCTCGGTGAGCCCGTTGCGCTGCGCCCGCAGGGGGATCGAGGTGTACGTCCCGGCCAGCTCGCCGTCGGCGACGGTCAGGCCGCCGTCCGGGGCGACCGCGAGGGCGTACCGCTTGCCGTCGGTCGGACCGGTCGGCCAGGCAATGGTGGACCGGTCGATCCACTGCGCCTTCTGCTTGGTGATGTCGACGTCCTTGGCCACCCCGCTGGAGGTCGCGGGCAGCAGCCGGCCCTTGACGCCGCCCAGCAGCCACACCTCACGGCCGGCGGAGGCGAAGTCCAGCCGCTGGTCGTCGGGCTGATCCTTGTTGTCACCGTTGTGAATGATGTAGCTCAGGCCGGTCGCTCCGGCCGCCAGCGGCACCCGGAAGACCGCGCCGAAGGAGTCGATCTTCTCCGGCTTGAGCGGGCTGGACCAGTCGGTGGGGTTGGCGGCGCCGTCCCACAGGTGCAGGCCCCACCCGGCGTAGTCGTTGTCGGCCTTGCGCCAGTGGATGACCGCGGTGCCCTCCGCGACGGCCGGGTCGGGCTCGCCGGTGGCGGCCTGCCGGGTCGGGTAGAGCGTCGGGTCGCCGGACTTGACCCAGACCTCGCCGGTCTGCGTCACGTCGATGGTGCGGTCGTTCGCGACGTCCTTGTTGCCGTCCTTGTCGACCACCAGGAAGCCGACCGACTTTGCGCCCGGCTTCAGCTTCACCCAGGCGAACCGGCCGAACGAGTCCTCGCCCGCGAACGGCTGCCCCTTGGGCCACTCGGTGGCGTACGCCGGGTCGATGTCGCCCCAGGCGTACAGGCCCCAGTCGTCGTAGCCGCCGGCCGGGCGCTGGTAGTGCACGACCGCCCAGTCACGAGAGGCGCCCTGCGCCGGAGTGCCGACCACGCCGGTGGTGCGGGCGGTGGTGATCCGGCCCTTGCCGTCGCGGACCACGGCCTTGTACTCCACCTTCGTGCCGCCGGCCAGGCCGGTCAGGTCGTGGTGGACGGTGTACGGGGCGGTGTCGGCCCGGCCGAGCAGCGTCCAACGGCCGCCCTCGGGGCGGGCGGCGAAGGTCACCGTGGCCAGCGGGTCACCGGTCACCTGGGCGGTGACGGCGATCTTGGTGGCGACCGGGGCGTCGCCCGGCTCGGTCAGGGTGACCTGCGGGGCCGCGCCGGCCTGCGGGATGGCCCGACCGGCCTTGAGCACGACCGCCGACATGGCGGGCACGGTCAGGGACAGCTTGCCGTCCGCGCCGGCGGTGGCGGCGGCCGCGCCGCCGTACACGCCGGTGAAGGTGGTGCCGGCCGACCAGGTGTCCACGGTGACAGTCTGCGGGCTGTCGGCGTTGTTCACCGCGGCGACGTACTCGATGCGGTCGGAGGGCAGCACGCGGGAGACGGCGAAGACGCCGGGGCCGTCGGCGGCGTACCGGGTGACCTGGACGCCGTCGCGCAGGGCCGGGTTGGCCTTACGCAGCTTGCCCAGCTCGGCGATGGTGCGGTAGAGCGGGTGCGTGGTGTCGTACTGGTCCGAGGCGTGGGTGCGGGTGGTGCCGATCAGGTCGTCGTCGAGGTAGTCCGCCGTCTTGGAGGCGAACATGTCCTGCCGGGCATCCTTGTCGCCACCGGGGCCGGTGAAGCCCTGCTCGTCGCCGGAGTAGACGACGGGCTGGCCACGGGTGAGGAACATCAGTTGGTGGGCGAGCTGGTCACGGCGCAGCTGGCTGGCGTCGTCACCGCCGTTCGCGGCGATGAACGAGCCGATCCGGCCCATGTCGTGGTTGCCGAGGAAGGTGGTCAACCGGCCCGCGTCGGTGTCCCGGGCGGCGTAGAGCGAGTCCTTGGCGTACACGTCGGCGAGCGCCTTGGCCGAGCCGTTCGCGGCGGTGTAGCCGCGCGCGGCCTCCTGGAAGGAGAAGTCCAGGGTGGCGGGCAGGCCGCCGCGCCGCACGTAGGTCGACTCGATCTCCTGGTCGGCGCTGTAGACCTCGCCGAACATGAAGAAGTCCTTCTTGCCGGCCTTCTCGGCCGCCCGCTCGATGCCCCGGCTGAACTGCGGCCAGAAGTCGAGGTTGGCGTGCTTGACGGTGTCGAGCCGGAAGCCGTCGACGCCGGTGCTGCCGATCCAGTCGCCGTAGACCTTGGTCAGCCCACGGACCACCTCGGGACGCTCGGTCCACAGGTCGTCCAGGCCGAAGAAGTCGCCGTACTCGCTGTTCTCGCCCGCGAAGGTCGAGTCACCGCGGTTGTGGTACATCGTCACGTCGTTGAGCCAGCCCGGCACCTTGACCTTCGCGTCGCCGGCGTTGTCGAACACCGGCGTGTACGGGAAGGAGGTCTTGTCGACCTTCGGGAACGCCCGGGTGCCGTCGGCGTAGTTGCGGTCCTCGAAGGCCCGCCCCTGCGCGTCGGTGTACGGCGAGGTCTTCTTGTCGATGTACGCGTACTTGTCCTCGGCGTACTTGATGACGTCGGCGGTGTGGTTGACGATGACGTCGAGGTAGACCTTGATGCCCCGCTGGTGGGCCAGCTTGACCAGCTTCTTCAGCTCGTCGTTGGTGCCGAAGTGCGGGTCGACCTGGGTGAAGTCGGTGATCCAGTAACCGTGGTAGCCGGCGGAGACGTCCGCGCCGGTGCCCTGCACGGGCCGGTTCTTGAAGATCGGGGCGAGCCAGATGGCGGTGGTGCCCAGGCCCTGGACGTAGTCCAGCTTGTCGATCAGGCCCTTGAGGTCGCCGCCGTGGTAGAAGCCCTTGTCCTTCGGGTCGAGGCCGGTGCGCAGCCGGTCACCGGTGAGGCCGCCCCGGTCGTTGCGCGGGTCGCCGTTGGCGAACCGGTCCGGCAGGACGAAGTAGAACTGCTCGGCGCGGGCGGTGTTGTCGGCGGCCTTGAGCAGGATCTCGGGGGACGGCTCGGTACGCCACTGCGGCGCGCCCGCGGCGGCCAGCGGATCGGTGGCGGCGGTGCGCTCGATGGCGTCGGCGCCGAGCTGGTTGACGGCGACGGGGACGCCGACGAGGGCGAGGGTGAGGGCGGAGACCAAGGCGAGCAGTGCCTTGTGCGTTATCGGCGGGGGTTTCATCGACGGCCTTCCTCTGGTCGTGATTCGCCCGCACGCTAGCTCTTGCCGAAACATTCTGCAATACCTTGCAAACGGAGTCGCAACAAAGCAGTGCTCTTGCGAAACGAACCGTGGCTCCACAGGCCACCCGTCGTCGCCGAGGGTGACGGCGACCCCCTCCCACCGGGGTCTATCGCCCGGTGCAGGGGGTGTCGTCGACGCTGCACCCGCTCGGGCTGGTGGCACCGCCGGTCCGTTCGAAGTGGAACCGCAGCGGCACCGAGGCACCGGCCACCAGGTCCTCGCCGCTGGTGAAGGTCCAGGTGTCACCGGACCTGCCGACGCCACCCTGCGGCGCCCCCTCGATCCAGGCGGTCACCAGCTCGCCCACCGGGAACGTCAGCCGCACCGTCCAGGCCCGCGGCTCGCCGGCCGCATTGCTCACCAGCACCTCGCCGATGAAGGCGTCGTCGAACGTCTCGAGCACCTGGTAGCGCCCGGTCACCACGGGTGGCGTGGACGGTGGGACCGGCTCGGGGGCCGCCGGCGTCGACGGAGCCGCCGGGCCGGTGGCCGGCGCGGCGCCGACGGTCCCGCCGTTCGCCGGTGGAAGCGGGGTCGCGGTCCGCACCACCGGGGGCACGCTGGAGCGCGGCGAGAGCCCGGGCAGCGCCGCCGGGGGCGGCGTGGCGGAGACGCCCCCGGTCGACGGGGACGCCGGGCCGGAACCCGCCGACGACGGAGGCAGCTCCGGCAACGGCATCGTGGCGTCCGCCCGCGGCAGCGCCGCACCGCCCGGCGCCCGCCCCCGGTACGCCCCCAGGGCGACCAGCAGCAGCACCACCATCACGATCACGCCGATCGACACCAGCACCCACGGCGAGGAGCTGACCACCGAGGCGGCACCGGAGCGGACACGACGCGTGCCGGACATCTGCCCTCCTCAGTGGCCTGTCCGGAGAGACTAGCGATGATCGGCTATGTCGGGAAGCGCCCGACCCGTCCCCGCCGCCCCCGCGGTCAACCGATCGTGCAGGCCGCGCCGTCGACGGTGCACTGCCAGGGCTGGTCGCCGGTGCCGTTGCGGAAGAAACGGACGGTCACCGTGGTGGCCTGTCCGGCGCCCAGCGCGCTGGTGCCGCCCACCACGTACCCGCCACCGTCCGCACCGACCGAGACGCCACCGGAGAGGGGCTCGGCCCGCTTGACGTTGCCGGCGAAGCCCAACTCCACCTGCCACTGCCGGGCCTCGTCGGATCCGTTGTCCACGCGCAGCACCGCGTCGAAGGAGTCCCGGTTGCTGGCGACCACCTGGTAACGGGCGGTCAGCCGACCGGAGGCCGAACCGAGCACCACCGGGGGCGCCCCGGACGCCGACGGGCTGCCGGCCGACCGCGTGGCGGTGGGCCTGGCCGACGCGCTCGGCGACCCCGACGGTGACGCGCTCGCCTGCGGTGATCTGGTCGCCTGCACCGCCACGACCGGGGCGTCCCCGGTCGACACCGGACCGGCCGACGACGGCGAGGCAGGCAGGGTGGGCAGATAGAGCGGCGGGGCCGGCGGTGGCACGGCCTGGTGCTCCGTGCCCCGGAACGACAACATCGCGAAGACCAGCAACACCGCCAGCAGGCCGGCGCCCACGAGCACCACCAGCCACGGCACGGACGTCAGCACGGCCGGCGCGGATCGCGCCCCCGGTCGCGCGGCGATCCGGTCGTCCATCACATTCCCCCTCGTCGAGGCCGACGCGCAGCGTAGCCAGCGACGCCGACACCTGCGAGCCGACCCGCTGATCCGGCACGGACGACCGGTGAGTCGGGGAGCAGGGGGCGGGTCACGGCCGACGCGGTGCCCGCACCGGTCAGTCCCGCCGGCCGCCGAACACCGTACGCCAGAGCAGCAGTGTCGCGCCGACAGCGTACAGTGAGATCGCGAGCATCACTCCGAACACGACATAGGCGGCCCAGTTGCCGTCCGCCCGGGTCAGCAGGACCGTCGAGACGGCCGCGAGCAGGCCGAAGACCAGCAGGATCACCACCCCACGCAGCCGCAGGCCACGGCGGCTGGCCACCGGCCGGGTCAGGCCGGGCCCGCCGTCCGCACCGCGCCGCAACCGGCGTACGGACAGCACCCCGCCGATCGCGCCGACCAGCGCGATCCCCATCGTCACCCAGGAACGGGCGGCCGCGAACATCACCACCCCGGCGACGCAGGCGGCGGTCAGCATCACCTGGAACCAGAGCGGTCCCTCGTCCCGGCCGGACATCACCGCTCCCGGTCAGCCGCGGATGACGGTGCAGATGACCGGCCCGTCGGGGGTGCTGCGCAGCAGATAGCGGTAGTGCTCCCCGGGCACCGCCCGCCCCTGGCTGTCGAGGAACTCCCACTCGACGGCGACCATCGTCAACGCCCCGGAGAACGGCTGCACGTCGTCGATCACCGCGTTCGCCGCGACCAACTCACGCTCCTGGTAGTCCGGGGCGGCGCCCACGAAGGACAGCGCCACCGCCGCCGGCGAGGTGAACGAGAAGCTGTACGTGTCGGCGACCACCAGCCCGGGCAACGCGTAACAGGCGGCCACGCCGGCCACGTCCCCGGCGGTCAGCGCCACGCCGTACCGGTCGAAGAATTCGGTCAACGTGTCGAGATCGGTGGAAGCCTTCACAGTCGACACAGTTGCCCCCCGCCGACCTCGGCAAACCTCAACGCGCCGGTATCCGTACCTCGATCTCGGCACCGAGCCGGGCCTCCCCGGTGAGCCCGAGGTCGTCCCCGCTCCAGAAGCGTCCCGGGTCGTACCAGTTGGGCCGGCGTCCGGCGGGCAGCAACCCCATCGCCTCGTACGTCACCGCCACCACCTCGGCGCAGTACGCCTTCTCCAGGGTGCGGTCCGACGGGGCGGCGGCGGGGCGTTCCCGCCGGGGCACTTTCGGCAGCCGGACGTTGGGCACCCGGCCCCGCGCCCAACGCCAGGCGAGCTGGGCGGTGGACGGGAACGGGGTGCCGTCGAGGCGGGCGACCGTCCGCAGCACGGCCTGTTCCATCTCCGGGCCGGCCGGCGGCTCCAGCTGGCGCAGCCAGGCGCGCTGGCCGTACCGGTTGGCCCAGACGCAGACCGCGTCCCGCAGGTCGTGCAGCTGGACGCCGCGCTGGTGGGTGCCCGACCACATGTCCGGCAACGACCGGCCCAGCTCGGCGTGCCACATCAACGGCGGCATGTCGTCCAGCACGACCGCCATGCCGACGTGGTTGACCGGGCTGTTCGTGGTCAACTGGATGGCCCGGTCGGGCACGCTGCGGCCCCGGAAGACCCACACGTCCCCGGTACGGGTCAGCTCGACCGCCTCGTCCAAGCTGATGCTCATGCCGTCGCCTCGCTGCACTGGCTCATGAGCGACTACCCTAAGCCGATGCGGCAACGGATGCGGTGGTGGAAGGTGCTCGGACTGGCCGGCCTGGCCGGAGTGGCGGCGTCCGGTGTGGTCATCGCGCGCGCCGAGCGGCGCCGCCGGGCGTACACGCCGGAGGAGATCCGGGCGCGGCTTAGGGACCGGCACGCCCAGGCCACCGCCGTCACCACCCCGGCCGACGACCCCGCCTGACACCCGCCGCCTCTGCCACAGCCGACGCCACAGCGGGCGCGACTGCCAGCGCCAGGGCCGGGGCACTGCCAAGGCCGGGCGCGCGGCCGGGCGCGCGGCCCCGGTTGCCGAACCCAGCACCATCACTCCGCCCGGACAGCCCACTCGCGGCATCCGGGAGGCGGACCCCTGCCCCCGACGGTCCGACGTCGGCGATGACGCGGAGGGTAGGGCAGAGCCGGCCCACCGGGCGCTTCCACCCGCGGGTGGAACACCATGGCTGTCTCCGGGCCCGTTTGACATCCATGGCGTTCCACTCACGCATGTCGCCGCCAGGCAGCATGGGCGGAATGTCCGGTTGCGGTGTTCCGGGTGTCGGGTTTGTGAGCGGCGTCCGGTGGCGGGCGGCACTCGGGGGGCGGAATCGCGGGCGGGGCCGGGGCGTTGTACCTGGCATACCGCAGGCACTCCCAGCCCGCCGGCCCCCGGCAAGACCCGGCGGAATGCCGGAGCGAGCCGCACGGTTACACCCCCGGACCGCGCAGCACCGGTCCCCGGCAAGGCCCCGGCGGAATGCCGGAGCGAGCCGCACCGTTACACCCCCGGACCGCGAAGCACCGGTCCCCGGCAGAGCCGGCGGGAATCATCCCCGGCCACCGGCCGTTACATCCCCGGGCCACCCGAGCAGCCACCCCCGTGAGCGCCGGGACCCCGCAGACTTTCCCCCCCGCGCGGCACCCCCGCATCACCCGCCGCGCACACCCCCGAACGCAGAGGAGCACGCCATCATGCGTACCGACATTCTGCGCAAGACCGTCCTGACCGCCACCGGCGTCATCGCCACCGCCGGCGGAATCGCCGGCCCCGCCATCGCCGCCCAGGCCGCTCCCGCCACCGGCACCCCGACCGCCCAGGTCCAGACCGACCGCAAGGGCCACGGCGAACGCGAGCTCAACGTGCGCTACGAGGCGCAGCCGAACTTCTACTACTGCGGCCCCGCCGCCACCCGCAACGCCCTCTCCGTCCAGGGCAAGGACATCAACGTCGACGCGATGGCCAAGGAGATGGGCACGACCGAGGCTGGCACCAACAGCATCAACGACATCACTCCGGTGTTGAACAAGGAGACCGGTAAGGACGTGTACCGGTCGGTGGAGATCAAGGACCGTAAGGCCGACGACAAGCAGACCGACAAGCTGCGCGCCGACATCGTCGAGACCGTCGACGACGGCCGGGCCGTGGTCGCGAACATCGCCGGCACCGCGGTGGACACCGACGGCAACACGCACTCCTTCGAGGGCGGGCACTACATCTCCGTGGTGGGTTACCGCGATGGTGGGAAGACCGTGACGATCGCCGACTCGGCCGACCCGAACATGGCCTCCTACCGGATGAGCGTGGACAACCTCGCCGACTGGATCGCCACCCGCGGCTACACCGCCAGCTGACCCCGATCAACCGACAAGGGCCCGACCCCCCACCCGGGGTCGGGCCCTTTCGGCGTACCCGGGGTCAGCGGTCGGCGGTCGCCACCGGCTCGGTCTGCTCGGTGGGTTCGGTGGCCGCCCCCCGGTGCGCCCGGCGGCGCAGCCACCAGGTGCTGCCGACGCCGGCCAGCACGGCGACGACCAGGCCGGCCCAGGAGATGTCCTTGAGCCAGTGCTCGGCCGCCCGCCCCACGCTGTAGAGCAGGTACGTCGTGCCGAAGGCCCAGACCAGGCCGCCGGCCGCGTTGGCCAGCAGGAACCGGCGGTACGGCACGTGCAGCGCGCCGGCCAGCGGCCCGGCGAGGATGCGCAGCAGGGCCACGAAGCGGCCGAAGAAGACGGCCCAGACGCCGTGCCGGGCGAAGCTCTGCTCGGCCCGGGCGATCTGTGCCGGGCCCAGGTGCCTCGGGAACCGCCGGCCCAGCCGGTGCAGCAGGGGCCGGCCGCCCCGGCGGCCGACGGCGTACCCGATGGAGTCGCCGACGATGGCGCCGAACGCCGCGGCGGCGGCCACCCACTCCGGCTCGACCACCCCGGTCGCGGCGAGCAGCGCCGAGCTGACCAGGACGATCTCGCCGGGCAGCGGCACGCCCATGCTCTCCACGCCGATCACTGCGGCGACGATCAGGTAGACGGTGAGCGGAGGCAGCGCCGAGAGCCAGTGTTGTACGTCGACCACCCGTCACCCCTTCCGGTCCGACCTCGAACCCTACCCGGGTCGCCGGGCCGGGGCGGGTCGCTCACGGACGGTCGACCCGGCCGGTGCCCCGCCCACCCCCGTCCGGGGCGGAGCGACCGGCCGGTGCGACGCCGGCTCAACCGGTACGACGCCGGCTCAGCCGGCGATCGGGGTGAGGAACTCCAGTCGGTTGCCGTGCGGGTCGTGGGTGTGGAAGCGGCGCATCCCGGGCACCTCGTCGTCACCCCAGGTGACCGGGTGACCGGCGGCGGCGAGCCGCTCGGCGAGCGCGTCCAGGTCGGGGCGGATCAGGGCGGGGTGGGCCTTGCGCGCGGGACGGAAGTCGTCCTCGACTCCCAGGTGCAGTTCGGCGTCGTACCCGGTGAACCAGCAGCCACCGCGGGCGGCGAGGGCCGGCGGTTTGGTCTTCTCGGTCATCCCGAGCAGGCCGGCGTAGAAGGAGCGGGACGCCGCCTCGGAGCCGCGTGGGCAGGCGAGCAGGACGTGATGGATCATGGTGGCACCTCCTCGTCCCGCACCCTGACACGAGGTTGCGTTAATAGCAAGACGGACGTACGGTTTTGTAGGAACGAGAATCGGCGGTAAGTGCCGCCTAACCTGGGCGAGGTCCAGGCGGGTGCGACAGACTGCTCAGGACTACTCACGGTCGCTGGTGTGAAGGAGTACGACGTGGCGAGCCTCGACACCTTCGGTGCGAAGACCCAGCTGCGCGTCGGAGACGCGAGCTACGAGATTTTCAGGATCGACCAGGTTCCGGGGCACGACAGACTGCCCTACAGCCTCAAGATCCTGCTGGAGAACCTGCTGCGCACCGAGGACGGCGCGAACATCACCGCCGACCACATCTCGCAGCTCGGCGGGTGGGACCCCACCGCCGACCCGAGCGTGGAGATCCAGTTCACCCCGGCCCGGGTGCTGATGCAGGACTTCACCGGCGTGCCCTGCGTGGTCGACCTGGCCACCATGCGCGAGGCCGTCCGCGACCTCGGCGGCGACGCCACCAAGGTCAACCCGCTGGCCCCCGCCGAGCTGGTCATCGACCACTCCGTCATTGCCGACCTGTTCGGCCGTGAGGACGCCTTCGAGCGCAACGTCGAGCTGGAGTACGAGCGCAACAAGGAGCGCTACCAGTTCCTGCGCTGGGGCCAGACCGCGTTCAACGAGTTCAAGGTCGTCCCGCCGGGCACCGGCATCGTGCACCAGGTCAACATCGAGTACCTGGCCCGCACGATCATGGAGCGCAACGGCCAGGCGTACCCGGACACCGTCGTCGGCACCGACTCGCACACCACCATGGTCAACGGCCTCGGCGTGCTCGGCTGGGGCGTCGGCGGCATCGAGGCCGAGGCGGCCATGCTCGGCCAGCCGGTCAGCATGCTGATCCCCCGGGTCGTCGGCTTCAAGCTGCACGGCGAGATGCCGGCCGGCACCACCGCCACCGACCTGGTGCTGACCATCACCGAGATGCTGCGCAAGCACGGCGTGGTCGGCAAGTTCGTCGAGTTCTACGGCCCCGGCGTGAGCGCCGTGCCGCTGGCCAACCGGGCCACCATCGGCAACATGTCCCCGGAGTACGGCTCCACCGTCGCGATCTTCCCGATCGACGCCGAGACCGTCCGCTACCTGGAGCTGACCGGCCGCGACGCGTCCCAGGTCGCCCTGGTCGAGGCGTACGCCAAGGAGCAGGGCCTCTGGCACGACCCGAACCGCGAGCCGGAGTACTCGGAGCGCCTGGAGCTCGACCTGAGCACCATCGAACCGTCCCTGGCCGGCCCGAAGCGCCCGCAGGACCGGGTGCCACTGGGCAGCGCCAAGACGCTGTTCCGCTCGGCGCTGACCGACTACGTGGCCGCCGACTCCACCGACGAGCGCGACCTCAAGCCGAGCGTCGCCCGTGAGCAGCTGCCCCGGGGCGCCAACGGCCCGGCCGACGAGGCCAGCGCCGAGTCCTTCCCGGCCAGCGACCCGCCCGCCAACGACTTCAGCGACCCGGCCGACGAGCCGCGTGACCTGGAGACCGCCGCGGCCGGCGCCGGTGGCCGGGCCACCAACCCGGTCCGGGTGACCGGCGCCGACGGCGTCACCTACGAGCTGGACCACGGCGCCGTCGTGATCGCCGCGATCACCTCCTGCACCAACACCTCCAACCCGCAGGTGATGATCGGCGCGGCGCTGCTGGCCCGCAACGCCGTCGACAAGGGCCTGACCCGCAAGCCGTGGGTGAAGACCACCCTCGCCCCGGGCTCCAAGGTCGTCATGGACTACTACGAGCGTGCCGGCCTCACGCCCTACCTGGACAAGCTCGGCTTCAACCTGGTCGGCTACGGCTGCACCACCTGCATCGGCAACTCCGGCCCGCTGCCGGAGGAGGTCTCCGCCGCGGTCAACGAGGGCGACCTCGCCGTCGTGTCGGTGCTGTCCGGCAACCGGAACTTCGAGGGCCGGATCAACCCGGACGTCAAGATGAACTACCTGGCGTCCCCGCCGCTGGTGGTCGCGTACGCGCTGGCCGGCACGATGGACATCGACCTGGCCAACGAGCCGATCGGCGAGGACACCGAGGGCAACCCGGTCTTCCTGCGCGACATCTGGCCGAACAGCGCCGAGATCCAGGACGTCATCGCCCAGGCGATCGGCGCGACCGGCTTCAGCGCCGCGTACGCCGACGTCTTCGCCGGTGACGAGCGCTGGCAGTCGCTGCCCACCCCGACCGGCGACACCTTCGCCTGGGCCGGGGACAGCACCTACGTCCGCAAGCCCCCGTACTTCGAGGGCATGCAGCAGCAGCCGGCCCCGGTGCAGGACATCGCCGGCGCCCGGGTGCTGGCCCGGCTGGGCGACTCGGTGACCACCGACCACATCTCCCCGGCCGGCTCGATCAAGGCCGACTCCCCCGCCGGCAAGTACCTCGCCGAGCACGGCGTGCCGCGTCACGAGTTCAACTCGTACGGCTCCCGCCGGGGCAACCACGAGGTGATGATCCGGGGCACGTTCGCCAACATCCGGCTGCGCAACCAGCTGGTCCCGGGCGTGGAGGGCGGCTTCACCGTCAACCACCTGACCGGCGAGCAGTCGTCGATCTACGACGCCTCGATGGCGTACCAGGAGGCGGGCGTCCCGCTGGTCATCCTGGCCGGCAAGGAGTACGGCTCCGGCTCGTCGCGCGACTGGGCGGCCAAGGGCACCATGCTCCTCGGCGTCAAGGCGGTCGTCGCCGAGTCGTACGAGCGGATCCACCGCTCGAACCTGATCGGCATGGGCGTCCTGCCGCTGCAGTTCCCGGTCGACACCACCGCCGAGTCGCTGGGCCTGACCGGCACGGAGACCTTCTCGATCAGCGGCGTCACCGCCCTCAACGACGGCGAGACCCCGCGTACGGTGAAGGTCACCACCGACACCGGCGTGGAGTTCGACGCCGTGGTCCGGATCGACACCCCCGGTGAGGCCGACTACTACCGGCACGGCGGCATCCTGCAGTACGTCCTGCGGCGCATGATCGCCAACTGACGTCGTACGCCCCGACGGGCCCCTTTCCGCCATCCGCGGGGAGGGGCCCGTCGTTGTCGGTGGCACCGCGTACGGTGACCGGGTGGTCGACCGGCGTCAGGTGATGAGCTTCCGTGTCCAGGCCCAGCAGCTCACCAGGGCCGCGGGCGTCCCGGCGGACACCGCCCTGCTCGACCTCGGCGTGCAGGACACCGGGCCGGACGGCGCCGGTTGGGCGCTCGCCCTACGCGGCGTCGATTCGGCCGCCGGCTCCGGCGACGAGCTGGTGCTGTTGTGGACCGTGCGCGGCGCGCCGCACCTCTACCGGCGGGCCGACGTGGGGCGGGTGGCCGCCGCCGTCGAGCCGTGGTCCGACGCCGACGCGGGCAAGCGGATCTACGACGCCGCCAAGCCGCTGAAGGCCGCCGGCATCGGCATCCTCGCCGCCCTGGACGAGCTGGCCGCACAGATGCGGTCGGTCGTCACCCGTCCGACGGTCAAGGGGGAGGTCTCCGCTCGGCTGGCCGCGGTGATGCCGGAGCCCTACCTGCGCTTCTGCCGGCCGTGCCAGGCCACGCACCTGTTCGAGATGCCGTTCCGGCTGGCCGCCGTGCGGGCCGGGCTGGAGTTGCGGGCCGGCACCTCGCCGCCGGTGCTGCGGCGCATCCCGGGCTTCCGCAAGGCCGCCGACGCGGGCGACCGGTTCGACCTGATCCGGGCCTACCTGCGGCTGCTCGGCCCGGCCACGCCCCGGGAGGTGGCCGGCTACCTGGACGCCCCGGTCAAGGAGGTCAAGGCCCGCTGGCCGGAGGACACCGTCGAGGTGACGGTCGAGGGCGAGAGGCGGTCGCTGCTGGCGGCCGACGCGGAGTCACTGACCTCCGCCGACGCGACAGGAGTCCGCCTGCTCGGCCCGTTCGACCTCTTCCTCCAGGCCCGGGACCGGGCGACGCTGGTGCCCGACGCCGGGCACGCCGCGGAACTGTGGCCGGTGCTCGGCCGGCCGGGAGCCGTCCTGGTCGACGGTGAGCTGGTCGGCACCTGGCGGCCCCGCAAGGCCGGCAGCCGCCTGACCGTCGCCGTGCGGCCGTGGGAGGGCCTGGCCGAGAGCCGGCGGCGAGCCGTGGTGGAGCAGGCCGAACGCCTGGCCGCGCACCGGAGGGTCACCCTCGCCGGGGTCGGCTTCGACGGCTGACGGGCGACGGCCCGGTGGTTCACCCGCGCAGGTCCTTGCGCATCTGCTGGGTGGACACCCGGTAGCCCGACGTCCGGTAGAGGCCGACGGCGGGCGCGTTGTCGCCGAAGACGTTCAGTTCGAGGGCGGCGGCGCCGCGTTGCCGGGCCGCCTCCTCCCCCACCGCCAGCAGGGCCCGCCCCAGGCCCTGGCCACGACGCTCGGGCAGCACCTCGATGTCGTAGAGATAGGCGCAGCCGGCCAGCCCCTTCGGGTGGGTCAGGCCGATCCACAGGTGCCCGACCGGGGCACCATCGGGCAGCGCGCCGACCAGGAAGATCATCCCGGGGGTGGCCATCCCCTGCGGCAGGAGGGCGGCGTTGGCCTCCCGGGCCCGGTCGAGAGCCTCCTCGGCCGGCCAGTTGCCGGCCTCGACGTGGCTGCGCGCGTAGCTGACCGCGAGGTCGGTCTGCCAGCGGTCGAACTCGTCGGGGGACATCGAGCGGACATGCACCTCGGTCATGCGGCACAGCCTCCCACGGCCGCCCCGACCCGGTCAGCCCTCGACAGCGCGGCGGCGCGCCTCGCGGGTCTTCATGGCGTGCTCCATCAGCGTGATGAGCACCTCCTTGCTGGACTCGCGCTGCCGGGCGTCGCAGAGCAGCACCGGCACCCCCGGGTCGAGGTTGAGCGCGGCCTGCACCTCGTCCAGGCGGTAGTGCCGGGCGCCCTCGAAGCAGTTCACCGCCACCACGAACGGCGTGCCCCGCCCCTCGAAGTAGTCGATCGACGGGAAGCAGTCGGCCAGCCGGCGGGTGTCCGCCAGCACCACCGCCCCGATCGCGCCCAGCGCCAACTCGTCCCAGACGAACCAGAAGCGGTCCTGCCCCGGCGTACCGAAGAGATAGAGCACTAGGTCGTCGCTGATGGTGATCCGGCCGAAGTCCATCGCCACCGTGGTGGTGACCTTGCCCTCGACGCCGGAGAGGTCGTCGATGCCGACCCCGGTCTCGGTCAGCACCTCCTCGGTGCGCAGCGGTCGGGTCTCGCTCACCGCGCCGACCATGGTGGTCTTGCCGACGCCGAAGCCACCGGCGATCAGGATCTTGATCGCGGTGGGCAGCGGCACCGCTCCCGCCGGCCGCTCAGAGTGCCCGTAGTCCATTGATTACCGCCTCGAAAACACTGTCGTCGGGAACGCCGGCGGTTGCCCGCGGCTCTCGGACCTGCACCAACTCGCGGGCCACCAGGTCACCGAGGAGGACCCGGATGGTGCCCACCGGCAGGTCCAGGTGGGCGGCGACCTCCGCCACGGACTGCATCCGCTGGCAGAGGCCCACGATGGCCAGATGCTCCGGGCCCAGCCCGGCCTCCGGCGCCGCGTCTGCACGGGTGGCCGTCACCAGGGAGATCAGGTCGAACGTGCCGGTGACCGGGCGGGCCCGGCCGCGGGTGACCGCGTACGGGCGCACCACCGGCCCGGCCTGGTCATCCACCCACTGGTTCTCCTCGGGCTCCCCGTTGGCCGTCATCGCGCCGCATTCTCGCCGGCCGACTGTTCGGGCACGCGGCTCGGGGAGGCCACGAACTTGCCCACCCGGGTGACCAGCATCGCCATCTCGTACGCGATCAACCCGACGTCGGCGTCCTCGGCGGCCAGCACGGCCAGACAGGCGTTGCGGCCGGCCGCGGTGACGAAGAGGAACGACGACTGCATCTCGATGATGGTCTGCTGCACCTGACCACCGCCGAACCGCTTGCCCGCTCCCCGGGCCAGGCTCTGGATGCCCGCCGCCATCGCCGCCAGATGCTCGCCGTCGTCACGGCTCAGGCCCCGGGACGAGGCCATCAGCAGGCCGTCTGTGGAGAGCGCGACAGCGTGTTCGGCCTGCTTCACCCGGCCGACCAGATCATCCAGCAACCACGTCAGGTCGGCACTCGAAGCCGTCTTCTGCGCCACTCGTCGTCCTCTTCTCCCCGGCTGGTGTCGCCGTTGTCCGTCTGGGGGTGCCTGCGGTCGCATCCGGCGCGGGTACGCGCCGGAGTCCGCTCAGGTCGCCTGCTCGTCGCCGGTGTCGCGTGCCGTCCCGCCCGGGGCGCCGGAGCCGGCGCCACCGAGCAGCCGCGCCGCGTCCGTCCGCCCGCGCCGGGTGCCCGTCTGGTAGGAGCTCATCATCCGGCGTACCTGCTCCGGCGGTCGGGCCGCGTCGTCGTCGGTGTCCTCCTCGGCGGCCGGATCGGCCCGCAGCTCGGGGACGATGCTCGCCTGGCGTACCCGCACCGGAAGGCCGGTGTCGGTGCGCGGCGGCTCGGCGGGCAGGGGGTCACCGGCGACCCCGGCATCGGCATCGGCATCCATGGTGGACATCGTGCCCGCCGGGGCGGCCCTGGTGGGCAGGCCGGGGGCGTTGGTCGGGTCGTCCAGCCCGGCCCGCTGCGGCCGACGGGCGCGGGTCGGCAGGCCGTCGGGCGCCGCGGTGGTGGTGCCCCGGGAGCGGGTGGGCAGGCCGTCCGGCTCGGCCGCCTCGGCGGGGGCGGAGCGCGGCCGGGAAACGACGGGCGGCGACGCCGGGCGCTCGCCGTCCGCCGCCGCCGTGGCGACCGCCGGCGCGCCGGCGGCCGGCACGGTCCCGGCGGGGGTCGGCGCCGGCACGACCGGTCGGCCCTCCCCCGCGACGCCCGTGCCGGCCGGGAAGCCACCGGAGCTGCTCGGGTCCTCGCCGTCCGCGGTGACCAGCTCCAACGGGATCAGCACGACGGCGGTGGTGCCGCCGTACGGGGACTCCTTCAGCCGCACCCGGACACCGTGCCGCTCGGTCAGCCGGCTCACCACGTACAGGCCCAGCCGGGTCGCGTTGGCGAGGTTCAGCTCCGAGCGGTCCGTGATCCGGTGGTTGGCGGCGGCCAGGTCCTCCTCGGTCATGCCGAGGCCCCGGTCCTCGATCTCGATGGCGAAGCCGTTGCCGACCAGCTGCCCACGCACCTCCACGCTGGTGTGCGGCGGGGAGAAGGACAGGCCGTTCTCGATCAGCTCGGCGAGCAGGTGGATGACGTCACCCACCGCGCGGCCGGCCAGCGACACCGCGCCCAGCGGCAGCACGTTGACCCGGGTGTAGTCCTCGACCTCGGCGACCGCGCCCCGGATCACGTCGACCATCGGCACGTTGCGCCGCCAGGCCCGGCCGGGCGTCGAGCCGGAGAGCACGATCAGGTTCTCGGCGTTGCGCCGCATCCGGGTGGCGAGGTGGTCGACCCGGAACAGGTCCTCCAGCTCCTCCGCGTCGTGTTCCCGCCGTTCCATCGTGTCCAGCAGGGTGAGCTGCCGGTGGACCAGCGCCTGGGTACGCCGGGCCAGGCTCAGGAACACCTCCCGCACGCTGCGGCGCAGGTCGGCCTGCTCGACCGCGGTGCGGATGGCCGTCTCCTGGACGGCGTTGAACGCCTTGCCGACCTGGCCGATCTCGTCGTCGCCGAACTCCAACGGTGGCGCCTCGGCCGCGACGTCGACCTCCTCGCCGTGGCCCAGTCGGGTCACCACCCCGGGCAGCCGCTCGTTGGCCAGCTGGAAGGCCGCCTCGCGGAGCCGCTCCAACTGGCGGACCAGGGCGCGGGCCGTGGTGATCGACACGACGATCGAGGCGATGACGGCGAGCAGCCCCAGGCCGGCCGCGAGGACCAGCCGGACGATGACCCCCACCGCGACCGGGGTGGCCCGGTCGACCACGTCGTCACCACCGGCCAGGACGACGTCGGCGATCTCGGTCAGCGCGGGGGCGGACACGTCGTCCCAGGCCTGGGCGGCGAACGGCGGCTTCGAGCTGACGTCCACCGTCATCACCCGGTTCTCCAGGTTGGTCAGCCGGGTGAACGTCTCACCCTCCGACATCTCCTGGTACCGCAACTGGTCCGCGCTCGGCAGGCGGGAGATCGCCTGGGTCGCGGTGAACCGACGCGCACCGACGGTCCGGGTGAACTGCGCCCGCTCGGCCGGAGTGATCCGTCCGGCGGTGAGCACCCCGGCGAGCAGGGCGTCCTCCTGGGACAGCAGCTCGCGGGAGCGGTTGAGCACGATCAGCGCGGCGGTGTCCTCGGCGACCTGCTCGTCGTCGAGGTTGCCGAGCGCGTCGTAGAGCCGGTAGATCGTCTCGATCAACCCGGTGAAGGCCGCATTCGCCTCGGTCCGGTCGATGCTTCTGTCGTCGACGGCCGCCCTCGTCCGAGCCAGGTCGTCGAGACCCGCGACCAGCTCGTTGATCCGCCGGTCGAGTCCCTCGCCGGCGAACAGGTCGACCTGCCAGTTCTCACTGGACTTCTTGAAGTCCACGGCGAGCTGGTCGGTGCGCTCGCGGATGTCGGCCAGCGCCGCCCGCCGCTCGTCGTCGGGTCGCCCCAGGTAGATCACCGACGTGCGGCGTTCCAGCTGCAACTGCAACAGCAACGGCTCGGTCGGGTCGAAGACCTTGGTGTCGTACGCCTGCACCCCGAGCAGGTTCACCCCGTCGCGGATGGTGACCCACGCGGTGAAGCCCCAGAGTGCGACGAGCGAGACCAGGAGGGCAACAACCTTGGTACGCAGGTTGGAACTGCGGGAACCCATTACACCGTCCCTGGCCTTGGCCGTGTGATCCGAAAGTCGGCGGCGCGGCCCAGCGCTCGCGTATCGACCCCGGCGCACGCTAGCAGCGTCGGCTGTGTCACTCAAGCGCCCCTGATCATGGATGCCCCGGACGCTGGTCCCGCCGCTGCCGCCCATCCCGGGTCCGATGTGGTCAGCGCGAGCTGCCGAGCCGCGACGACCGCCGCTCGTACGATCAGCACCGGGGTGTAGAGGTCCTTGTCGTGCCACAGTGGTGGGTCGTCGCGGCGGGAGTCCGTCGTCTCCAGGTACGCCAGGCCCCGGCGCACCGCGTCCCGCACGCCCCGCCGGGCGGGTCCGCGGACGCCGAGCAGGACGTGCAGCGCGTACGCGGTCTCCTCGGCGGTGCCGGACCAGCGCCCCCAGGCTCCGTCGGCCCGTTGGGTGGCCAGCACCCAGTCGACGGCCCGGTCCACCGCGGCGGCGGCACCGGTCGGCGCGTAGCCGTCCAGCGCCAGCACCACGCACGAGGTGGCGTAGTAGGGCGAGGCGTGCCACCGGTCGGCCCAGCACCCGTCGGGCTGCTGGATGTCGCACAGCCACCGGGCGAGCGCGGCCGTCCGGGCGCGGTACCGGTCAGCGCCGGACACGGTGTGCCGGACGTGCCAGCCCAGCGCCTCCAGCACGTGGGCGTTGGTGGTGACCGAGCTTCCGTCCTCCCCCTGCCACGTGCAGAAGTGGCTGCCCAGGTCGTAGCCGAGGAGACTCGTCGGCTCCACCGGGTGACCGAGCCGCGCCAGCGCGTAGAGCGTCACCGAGGTGGTGTCGGCGTCGGCCGGCAGCCCCGGTCCGGTGGGGGTGCCCTGCGGTCCGAGGGCGGCGGCCAGCTCCGCGACCAGCTTCGGCGCGGCCCGGAACGGCACGCCGGCCCGGGACAGGGTGCTGAGCGTCCACCCCCGTTCGAAGACGGTGATGGGCGTGCAGCAGGGCACCGGGCCGCCGTGCTGTCCGACGGCCGCCTCCAGGTAGGCCAGCGCCGTCCGGTGCAGGCCCGGCCCCCCTCCGGCGCTCACCCACGCGGCGGTCGCCGCCGGCGAGGCCCCGACGGCACCGGCGACCGGCGTGATGTCCGGCCGGCGCAGCGCGGCCGGGCCGAGCACCTCGAAGGCGTGCAGCAGTTTCAGCGGCACCGGCCGGCCGGCGGCGAGCAGCGCGTGGAGCGCGTCCAGCCTTCGGCGGTCCACCCCGGGCAGGGCCCGGGGCCAGCCGTCGGGGCGCTCGCCGAACCGCGCCAGCTGACCGTTGATCCGCTCGACCAGGGCCGGCACGATCAGGTCGGCCGCCGGGGTGTCCGGCAGCGAGGGCCCGTCGGCGAGCCATCCGGACAGCACGGCCAACCCGCGACCCGCCGCGGCGGCCAGGTCGGCCCGGCGCGGCCCGCCGGGGGCGGCGCGGAGCGCGCTGAGCAGGGCCTCCACCGCGCTCACCGTCGGCACCACGGAGTAACCGCCCGGTGCGCCCCAGCCGCCGTCGGGGCGTTGGGTGACGAGCAGGTGGGTGAGGCGCCGGCCGTGGCCGGTCAGCCAGGGCGCATCGGAGACCAGCCGGCCGGTCTCGTACACCGAGGGGGTGATCCGACCGGTCGGCTCGAGCATCATCGCCGCGATCAGCTCGCGCGCCGCCTCTGCCACGTGCGTCCCGTCCCCCGCCAGCGTGGGCGCCGGCAACACGGTCACAGCGCCCCCCAGAAGTCCGTCGACCCGTAGAAGCCGCTGCTGAAGCCGATCTGCCGGTCCAGGTAGTCCGCCTGGACCGGGCAGCTCACCCGCAGCGGGGCGATCAGCTCGCGCGCGCGGGTGATCAGCTCCGGGATCAACTGCTCGACCTCGGTCCGGTCCGACACCAGCAGCAGGGAGTTCAGGTCCCCCCACCGCAGGTCGCGCTCGTACGTGGCGAGGTCGTTGATCAGGCGGAGGATGCGCTGCACCTCGTCGCTGGCCACGACGAGCTCGTCGAGGTGGGCGAGCGTCGCCGGGTCGTCGGAGTGGATCCAGTGCACGACGTTGGTCAGCGTGGACGCCAGGTTGGCCGCGTTGTCCAGGTACTCGGCCAGGCTGGGCAGCCGGCCCGGTCCCGTGGCCTTCTTCCACTCCCACTCCCGAGCCATGGCGTCGAGCATCCTGGCCAGCTCGCCCCGCCACACCGCACGGTGGGTGGCGAAGGCCGCCGCGGTGGCCTGCTCGTCGCGGAGTTCGGCAAGGAACCGGCCCAGCGGGTCGTCGGCGGCCGGAGCGCGGCCGTCCGCCACCGCCAGGCAGTCCGCGGTCAACCGGTCGATCTCGTCCCGGGACGTCGCCACGTAGTCGACCAGCCAGTCGACCGCGAAGATCCAGAGCACGGTCCGGTTCACGACCCGCAGCCGCGAGACGTCACACCAGGGGGCGCCGAACGCGATGGTCATCGCGACGTTGCCGAGCAGCGCCGGGTCGAACGGCCGGGACGGAAAGAGATCGGGGTACGCGGCGACGCGGTCCTGGAGGTCGCGCTGCCCCTTGGTCGCGAGGGCGCAGATCCGGCCCTGTTCCGCGGCCAGCACCAGCTGGTCGCCGCCGTGGGCCGGCGACCAGCCGGAGAGCGGGGTCATGCCCGGACCGGCCGCAGGGTCGCCTCGACCCGGCCGACCGGCCGCAGCGCCGCCGCCACCTTGATCCTCGGCGGCGTCGGGTCCTGGAGCCGGAACCGGAACCGGCTCAGCACGGTGGCCACGATGAGCAGTGCCTCCAGATAGAACAGGTGCATGCCGATGCACTGGTGCGGGCCGCCCCCGAAGGGGAAGTGCGCGTACCGGTGTCGCCCGCGTACCTGCTCGGGGGTGAACCGGTCCGGGTCGAAGACCTCCGGCCGGTCCCAGAACGTCGACATCCGGTGGGTGATCAACGGGCTGACCACGACGGTGGCGCCCGCCTCGATTCCCACGCCGCCGATCACGTCCGCCTCGACCGCCCGGCGCGGGAAGAGCCAACCGATCGGGTACATCCGGAGCAGTTCGTCGAGCACCTGCCGGGTGTACCGCAGCTGGCCGAGGTGTTCGCGGCGGACCGGGGCCCCGCCGACCACCTGGTCGATCTCCGCCTGGAGCCGGGCGGCGACCTGCGGATCCTGCTCGATGTGCGGCCAGAGCCAGGTCAACACGCTGATCGTGGTCTCGGTGGCCGTCGCGACCATCGAGACCGTGTCGTTGCGGACCTGGCGCTCGTCGAGCCGGCCGCCGTCCTCGGTGCGCCCGCGCCAGAGGGTGGAGATGACGTCGTCGCCGTCGGACTCGGCGGTCCGGTGGGAGGTACGGACGATCGGTAGCAGCACCTCGTCGATGAGCCGGACCGATCGGCGGAACGTGCGGTCACCGGGCATCGGCATGGCCAGCGGGGCCCAGGGCAGCAGGATGCGCGGCATCACGGACCAGGCGATGGCGTCCTGTGCCTCCATGATCTGCAGCGCGTCCGGCACGGAGATCTTGTCGGCGAAGAGGACCCGCATGATCGCGGAGCAGACGATCCGCGCCTGTTCGGCGCCCATGTCGACCGGTCGGCCCGCCCTGGCCGGTTCGTCCAGCTCGTCGACCGCCTCCTCGATCGCCTCGGCCAGCCGATCCACCAGCCCGTCGATCCGGCGGGCGGTGAACAGCGGCTGCAGGATGTGCCGGCTGTTCGACCAGGGTTCACCGTCGCTGAGGATGCCCTCACCGAACAGGCGCTTCAGTGGTCGCCACTGCAGCGCGTCCCCGGCCCGCACGTAGTTGCCGGCCTTCTCGCGCAGGACCTGCTGCAGGTGTTCGGGGCGAGTGACCAGGTAGGGCCGGAACGATCCGAGGTTGAGCCTCACCACGTCGCCGTTGGAACGTTCGCCGAATTCCACCAGGGCGCGTGCGGGGTTCCGGAGCAGGTTCGGCACCACGTGGTGCAGCGGGACCACGTCCGCTCGTCGGGCATCGGCCGGCATGGTCTCTGGTACTCGCACCTGCGCGGAGCCTCCTTCGGACACTGTCCGTCGCGTAACGACTGTGGTGAGTAGACGATCCGGCAGAGCATGCCACTGCCTGGTCGACTTTCTCTAGTGCGGTCGGTGGAATTTCCACTGATCGACAGCTATGCATGCTCCCCACGACGATCCGCAGGACCGCGGGGTGACGGCGCTCGCAGCGATCCGACCGCCGGCCGACCTCGGGAGTGATCATCCGGTGCCGGTTCGCGGCGGACCGGGCGACGACGCGGGGATGACCGGCCGGGCCGGGCGGCGGCAGGAGGGTCTCGCCGGACATCGGCCCCGCCCCTCGGGCGACACCGCGACCGCCTCTGGACAGGGCGCGGACGGAATTCGCGGCGGGTGAATGCCACCACGCCCGGGAAGCCTGTGCCAGGCTCAGGGCATGGACGACAAGACCATCCTGAACCGGATCTCCGAGCTGGTGGACGAGGAGCACAAGCTGCGCTCGTCTGCTCAGGAGCACGAGGCCGGCACCGACGACGAGGCGAAGAACCGGCTGCGCGAGCTGGAGGAGTCACTGGACCAGTGCTGGGACCTGCTGCGCCGGCGGCGGGCGGCGCGCCAGGCGCACGGCGACCCGGAGGCCCAGGGCGAACGCCCGATCCCGGAGGTCGAGCGTTACCTTCAGTGAGATTCCGGGTCCCCGGGCGGCGGCGGGCCGCCCGGGGACCGGATCGGGCGGCCCCGGTGCCGGCCCGGCCGGCCGGCACCGGGACCCGACTCAGCGCAGGCCCGCCTCGCGGAGCAGCAGCTCGGTGAGGGCGTCCTGGTCCGTGCGTTCCGCGGGCAGTCCCCGCGAGGTGAACCAGTCGGCGACCACCCGGACGTCCCGGGCCAGGAACTCCGGCCCCTGCGGATTGGCCACCACGTCCACCACCTGCGGCAGGTCGATCATGACCAGCCGCTCCCGGTGCACCAGGAGGTTGTACGGCGACAGGTCGCCGTGGGCGTACCCGGCCCGGGCCAGCACCACCAGGGCGTCGACCAGCTGCTCCCAGAGCGCGCGCAGCTCGCCGGGTCCGGGACGGAGCTGGGCCAGCCGGGGCGCCGCCTCACCCCGGTCGGGGTCGCCGACGAACTCCAGCATCAGCTCGGTGCCGAGCAGCTGCACCGGGTAGGGCACGGCGATGCTCCCGTACTCGGCGCCGATCTCCCAGAGCCGGCCGAGCGCGGCGAACTCCGCCGCGGCCCACTGACCGGCGATCATCTGCCGGCCGAAGTCGGTCCGCCCGGCCATCGCCCGGTTCTCCCGGGACCGGCGGACCCGCCGCCCCTCCAGGTAGCCCGCGTCCCGGTGGAAGAGCCGGTGCCGGGGGTCCCGGTAGCGTTTCACCGCCAGCAGGCAGGACCGGTCGGTCTCCGGCACCGCCCGGCGGAGCAGGTGGACGTCCGCCTCCTTGCCGGTCTTGAGGATGCCCAGCTCGGTGTCCCGGGCGGCCAGCTCGGTCACCAGCCACGTCGGATGTGGCTCCGGGCCGTGCACGGCCGCGTCCCAGGACGACCAGGGGTCGCCCAGCTCCGGGTCCGGTTCGAGGTGGTCGCCGTCGAGTTCGAGTTCGGTGGCGGACCGGACCGGCTCCGGCCGGCCGTGCCTCAGGAAGTGTGGTTCGTCGTCGTCGAAGCGGCTCTTGCCGCGGGTACGGCGCTCGCGCGCCGCGAAGTCGTGTTCGCGCACGGTGTCGGTGATCCCTTGATCGAGGCTGGTGGAGGCAGGTGAAACGACCCTGCAAAGACGGCCATGACCGACCTCCTTCACTCCTCGACCGGGCACCGCCCGGGGACGCGTACGCGCCGGCACCATGCTGGACCGCCGCGCCACCGCCGGCAACCGAATTACGGCGGCGTCAGCCGGCCAGCACCGTAGCGACGGCGGCGATCAGCCCGTCCGCCGTACGGGTCGGGGCGAACCGGTCGTCGGACCAGGCCCGGCCCCGGTGCAGCCACACGCTGGGCAGGCCGACCGCGGTGGCTCCCCCGATGTCGGCCTCCGGGCCGTCGCCCACCACCCAGGCGCCGCGAAGCGGCATCCGGGCCCGCTGGGCGGCCAGCGCGAAGATCCGCGGGTTGGGCTTGCTCACCCCGGCCTCCTCGGAGATCACCCAGTCGGCGACGTACCGGTCCAGGCCGGTCCGTCTGATCTTCGCGTCCTGCTGGCGTACCACCCCGTTGCTGACCACCACGGGCACCCAACCGGCGTCCCGCGCGATCCGCAGCGCGCAGGCCACCAGCGGGTCGAGCCGGCAGTGCTCGTCCACGCCGTCGTGCAGCTCCTCCACCAGGTCGATGGAGGGGATGCGCAGCGCGTACCGGTCGCGGATGGCGTCCGCCACGTCCCAGCGGTCGGTCAGGCCGTCCGCGTCGATCGAGACCAGCCAGTCCAGGTCGGCCGGGGGCGCGCCGATCCCGGCCAGGAAACGTTCCGCCCAGACGCGGAACGGCCCGTCCCGGTCGAGCAGGGTGTTGTCCAGGTCAAGCAGGAGCAGCGGCACCCGCGAAACCCTACGGGACCGCGCTGACCGCCGACAGGGCCTACCGTCCCACCTCCGGGGCGGTCAGCCGGCCAGTTGCGTCCGGCCGGCGCCCGGTCCGGCGGGGCGGTCGGCGAGCATGGTGTGCGCGGTTCGGGTGTCGGCGAGCAGGGCCGGGTCGCAGGTGGCGACGAGCACGTCGGTGCCGGTGTCGGCGCCGCGGACCAGCGGGCGGCCCTGCGGGTCGTAGACGGCGGCTCCGCCGTTGAACCGCCACGGATCGGCGCCGTCCACGGCGTTGGCGAAGACGACGTACATGGTGTTGTCCAGGGCGCGGGCGGCGTAGTAGAGGTCGCGGCGGTGCGCGGAGCCGGCCAGGTAGCCGGACGGGCAGAGGTAGCCGTGCGCGCCGTCGGCCGCGGCGGCCCGGCCGTGCTCGGGAAAGCAGCCGTCATAGCAGATGCCCAGGCCGAGGCGCCAGCCGTCGACGACCAGGGTGGCGCCCCGGTCACCCGGGTCGAACAGGTCGCGCTCGTCGCCCCAGAGCTGCTGCTTGTGGTAGCCGGCACGGACCGTGCCGGCCGGGTCGACGACCAGCGCGGCGATGGTCCGGCGCCGGTCGGGCAACCGGACGGCCGCGCCGACCACCACGGTCAGGCCGCCGGCCCGGGCGGCGGCGCGCAGCGGGTCGAGGCGGGGATCGTCCACCAGACCGGCCGCGTCGGCCAGCACGTCGGTCCCGGCCGGGTCGGCCGCCAGCGTCGGTGGGTGGTACGCGGGCAGGAAGAGCTCCGGCAGCACGACCACCCGGGCACCGGCGTCGGTGGCCCGCCCGGCGAGCGCGCCGGCGGCGCGGGCGTTGCCGGCGACGTCCCCGGGGACCGGTTCGGCCTGCACGGCGGCGACGGCGAGCGGCACGGTCGGCAGCGGGGTGACGGGAGGCGGGGCGGAGGCGGCGGCCCGGGGTGAGGTCACCGGCCGATCATAGGTCGTCCACCCCGACCGTAGTGATCATGAACGACGGGCCATCCCAAGCCGTACGTACGGTTTGCACGACGTCCGCCCACCTGCGACGATCGACCCGTGCCCAGAGTAAGTCAGGACCAGCTCGACGCGCGCCGGCAGGAGATCCTCGGTGCGGCGCGGGCCTGTTTCGCCCGGCACGGCTACGAGGGCGCCACCGTGCGCCGGCTGGAGGAGGCCACCGGGCTCTCCCGTGGCGCGATCTTCCACCACTTCCGGGACAAGGACTCGCTCTTCCTGGCCGTCGCCGAGGACGACGCGGCGGCCATGGTGGAGACGGTGGCCCGCAACGGTCTGGTGCAGGTCATGCGGGACCTGCTGGCCCGGGCCGTCTCCCCCGACACGACGGGCTGGCTGGGCAGCCAGCTCGAGGTGTCCCGCCGACTGCGCACCGACCCGGCCTTCGCCCGGCGCTGGGCGGAACGCTCCGCCGCCATCGCCGAGGCGACCCGGGACCGGCTGGTCCGCCAGCGCGAGGCCGGGGTGCTGCGCGAGGACGTACCCATCGACGTGCTGGCCCAGTTCCTGGAGCTGGCCTACGACGGCCTGGTGCTGCACCTGGCCATGGGTCGCCCGGCCGGCGACCTGGGTCCGGTGCTCGACCTGGTCGAGGAGGCCGTCCGCCGGCGCTGACCGGCAGGTCTCGGCTCGGTAACTCGACGCCCGGCCCGGTCCCCGGCTGGCGTGCCCCCTCCACAATGGTGGCGCGTTCCCCCTCGCGCGACAGGAGCCAGAACCATGTCGATCCTCGCCGCACCGGGCGACACCTGGGGCGTCGCCGGCCCCGTCTTCCTCCGGCTCTATCTGCTGGCCGCGGCGGTACTGCTGGTCGGCACGCTGGTGCACCGACGCCGCGCCCTCGAGGGCGACCCGAACGGCGCGTACCCCCCGCTCGGCCCGCAGCAGGTCGCCTACCTCAACGGCGGCGAGCAGCTGGCGATCTGGACCGCGCTGGGCGGCCTGCGCGGCGGCGGGTCGGTGGGCGTCCGGCCCGATCGGCGGCTCACCACCGGCGGCCCGCCCCCGGCCGGCGCCACCCCGCTCGACCAGGCGATCCAGCACGCCGCGTCCCGGCACCTGCACAGCCGGGAGCTGCGCCGCGACGAATGGGTCGACCGGGCGCTGGAGCAGCTGCGGACCGGGCTGGAGCAGCGCGGACTGGCCGTGTCGCCGCAGCGCCGGGTGGCGCTGCGGCGCGGCCCGATGCTGCTCTTCGCGCTGGTGCTGCTCGGCGGATTCCGGGTCTTCGCCGGGCTGTCCAACGACCGCCCGGTGGGCTACCTGGTGCTCACCCTGCTGCCGCTGATCGTGGCCACCCTCCTGCTCAACCGGGTCCCCTGGCGGACCCGCGCCGCCCAGCACGCGCTGCGTGAGCTGCGCCGCCGGCACACCTACCTGGCGCCCTCGGCCGCCCCGGCGTACGCCACCTACGGCGCCTCCGACGCGGCGATGGGGGTGGCGCTGTTCGGCACCGCCACGCTCTGGGCGATGGACCCGGGCTTCGCCGAGCAGGCGGAGATCCAGCGCCAGGCGATCGCCGCATCCGGCGGCGGGTACACCTCCACCGGCTCGTCGGGTAGCTCCTGCGGCGGCGGTTCCTCGTGCGGTGGGGGCAGCTCCTGCGGCGGTGGGGGCGGCTGCGGCGGTGGCGGCGGGTGCGGGGGGTGACCGCACCGGCGGGCGTGGGCATCGGCTGGCGGCCGGAGATCGCCGGCTTCGTCACCGGGCTGCCCGGGGTGCGGTTCGTCGAGGTGGTGGCCGAGGCGCTGACCGCCGACGGCCCGCTGCCGGACGGTCTCGCCGAGCTGCGCGGGCGGGGCGTCACCGTCGTACCCCACGGGGTACGGCTCTCCCTCGGCGGCGCGGAACCGGTCGACCCGGCTCGCGTCGCCCACCTCGCCCGGGTCGCGACCCTGGTCGACGCGCCCCTGGTCAGCGAGCACATCGCCTTCGTCCGGGCGGGCGGGCTGGAGGCCGGCCACCTGCTGCCGCTGCCCCGCAGCCGGGAGGCCGTGGCGGCGGTGGTGGCGAACGTCCGCCGGGCCCGGGCCGAGCTGCCCGTGCCGATCGCGCTGGAGCCGATCGCCGCGCTCTTCGACTGGCCCGACGACGAGCTGGACGAGGCCGACTTCCTCACCGAGATCCTGGCCGCCACCGACGCCTCGCTGCTGCTCGACGTGGCCAACGTGTACGCCAACGCCCGCAACCGGGGCGACGACCCGCTGGCCCTGCTCGACCGGCTGCCGCTGGAACGGATCGCGTACGTGCACGTGGCGGGCGGCGCCGAGCAGGGCGGCTACTACCACGACACGCACACCGATCCGGTCCCCGCCGAGGTGCTCGAGCTGGTCCGGGAGCTGTGTTCGCGGCGACGGCCGCCGGCGCTGCTGCTGGAGCGCGACGGCCACTACCCGCCCGCGGCGGCGCTGCGCGCCGAGCTGGACGCCCTCGCCGCCGCCTCGGGACACCCGGTGATCACGTGACCGGCTCCGACCTGGCCACCCGGCAGGCGGCGCTGGTCGCGGCGCTGGTGGCCGCCGGGCCGCTGCCGCCCGGCTTCGCCGCCGGCCCGGTGGACGCGGCCCGCCGGGCGCTGCTGCGCAAACGCGGCGGCGAGGTCGCCCGGCACTGGCCGCTGCTCGCCGCCGGCCTCGGCGCGGACTGGCCGGTCGTTTTCGCCGACTGGGCGGCGGGCCGCCCGGGCAACGGCGGGCTGCGCGACGGCTGGGACCTGGCCCGGGCGCTGCGCGACCGGGTCGCCCTGCCGCCGGTGGCCGCCGAGGAGCTGGCGCTGCGCGAGGCGATGGTCCACTACGACGGGCGCCGGCCCCCAAGGGCGCGCCGGCTGCCGGCGGTGCGACGGGCCGGCGGCGCCGTCGCGGTGCAGCTCGCCGGTCGGGTACGCCTGCTCCGCCCGGCCCCGCGCTGACCCCGACCGTGGTGCCCCCCTACAGGGTGCGGCAGGATCGGTCCATGGATGTCGGACTCACCGACCGGGTGTACGTGCTCACCGGCGCCTCCCGCGGCCTCGGTTTCGCCACCGCCGAGCAGCTGGTCGCCGACGGCGCCCGGGTGGTGCTCTCCGCCCGTGCTCCGGAACGGGTGGCACAGGCGGTGGAGGCGCTCGGCGGCCCGCAGCACGCCATCGGCCTCACCGGCGACCTGACCGACCCGCAGACCCCGCAGCGACTGGTCGCCGCGGCCCGGGAACACTTCGGCCGCCTCGACGGCGCGCTGATCTCGGTGGGCGGACCACCCCGCGGCACCGCCGCGCAGGTCACCGACGAGCAGTGGCGGGAGTCCTTCGAGACCGTCTTCCTGGGCACCGTACGCGCCGCCCGCACCGTCGCCGCCGCGCTCACCGACGGAGGCGCGATCGGGCTGGTGCTCTCCACCTCGGCCCGCAGCCCGCTGGCCGGCCTGGGCATCTCCAACGGCCTGCGCCCCGGCCTGGCCGGGGTGGCCAAGGACATCGCCGACGAGTACGGCCCCCGCGGCGTACGGGTGGTCGGGCTGCTCCCCGGCCGGATCCTGACCGACCGCAACCGGGAGCTCTTCGCCGCCTCCGGCGACCCCGAGCGGGCCCGGGCCGCGGCGGAGGCCGAGATCCCGCTGGGCCGGGTGGGCGAGCCGGCCGAGTTCGGCAAGGTGGCCGCCTTCGTCCTCTCCCCCGCCGCCAGCTACCTGACCGGGCTCACCCTGCCGGTCGACGGCGGCGCGCTCCGCGGCCTGTGAGCGCGAGGAGTGAGCCGGGCCTGCGAGCCCCGCAACCGCGAACGAAGGCGGTCCAGTGAGCGCGAGGAGTGAGCCGGGCCTGCGAGCCCCGCAACCGCGAACGAAGGCGGTCCAGTGAGCGCGAGGAGTGAGCCGGGCCTGCGAGCCCCGCAGCCGCGAACGAAGGCGGTCCTGTGAGCGCGAGGAGTGAGCCGGGCCTGCGAGCCCCGCAGCCGCGAACGAAGGCGGTCCAGTGACCGCGGGCGGTCGGGACCGTCCGGGGTCGGGGCGCGCCGGGCGCGGGCCGGCCCGCCGGACGCCGGGGCGGGGCCGCGACTCCGCCGGCAATCGGCCGGAGCAGCCGGGACGCGCCCCGGACCAGGCTGAGCCCGGGCCGGATCCGGCGCGGGAGTCCCTCCTGGGGCGCCATCCCCGGCCCACCCGGGAGGAACTGGCCGCCGCGGCCGACCGGACCCTGCCCGACGTCATCGCGCCCGGGCTGGACGTGCTCTTCGTGGGGATCAATCCGGGGCTCTGGTCGGCGGCGACCGGCTGGCACTTCGCCCGGCCGGGCAACCGCTTCTGGCCGGCCCTGCACCGGGGTGGCTTCACACCCCGCCAACTGCACCCCAGTGAGCAGGACGACCTGCCCGGCTACGGGCTGGGCATCACCAACATGGTGGCCCGGGCGAGCGCCAGGGCCGACGAGCTGACCGCGGCCGAACTGCTGGCGGGGGCCGAGCTCCTCACCGACAAGGTGCGGCGGTACGGGCCCCGCTGGGTGGCCGTGGTGGGGGTGACGGCGTACCGGATCGGGTTCGCCCGACCGAAGGCCGGCTTCGGTCCGCAGCCGGAGCCGCTGGGCGGGGCCCGTCTCTGGGTGCTGCCCAACCCGAGCGGCCTGAACGCCCACTTCACCCCGGTGACGTTGGGGGCGGCGTTCGCCGAGCTGCACGCCGCGACGGGCCGCTGAGCGCCGCAGCCCGTGCCGGCCGTCGAACCGCCGCCGGAGCCGGACTGCTGGCTGCACCCCGACGTGGCCGTGCTCCCGTCGCCGATCGCCGGGCGCGGCCTGTTCGCCCGCGTTCCCGTCCCGGCCGGCACGGTGGTGTCCCGGCTGGGTGGACGGCTGGTCGACACCGGCGAGCTGCGCGCGATCCTCGCCGCGGCGGCGGCGGACCCGCGCCGGCCGTACGTCGACACGATCGTCGTCCGGCCGCACCTGCACCTGGTGCTGCCGCCCCGCCGGCCCAACGGCTACGGCAACCACAGCTGCGACCCGAACCTCTGGTGGGTCGGGCCGTACGAGCTGGCGGCGCGGCGGGACATCGCCGCCGGGGAGGAGCTGACCAACGACTACGCCACCAGCACGGGCGAACCGGAGTTCCGGATGAGCTGCTCGTGCGGGTCGACGCTGTGCCGCGGGACCGTCACCGGGGACGACTGGCGGCTGCCCGCCCTGCGCGAACGCTACGGCGCGCACTGGGTGCCCGCCCTGCTGGACCGGATCCGGTCGGACGGCGGCTGACCGGCGAGGGCATGCGTCAGTTGGCGGTGGCCGGAGGCATCGCGTCCTCCGGGACGTACGTCCCGAGCGGCATGGTGATCACCGACTCCGGCGCCGGGGCGTCGGCGTACGGGGCCGGCGAGTCGGCGACGGCGAACTGGGTGCGGTACAGCTCGGCGTAGAGCCCGCCGACCGCGACCAGTTCCTCGTGCCGGCCCCGCTCGACGATCCGCCCGTCGTCGAGGACCAGGATCTGGTCGGCGTCCCGGACGGTGGAGAGCCGGTGCGCGATCACCAGGGCGGTACGCCCGGTCAGCGCCACCGACAGGGCCCGCTGGACCGCCGCCTCGCTCTCCGAATCCAGGTGGGCGGTCGCCTCGTCCAGGATCACGATGGACGGGGCCTTGAGCAGCAGCCGGGCGATGGCGATGCGTTGCTTCTCGCCGCCGGAGAAGCGGTAGCCGCGCTCGCCGACGGTGGTGTCCAGCCCGTCGGGCAGGGAGCGGACCAGGTCGGCCACCTGGGCGCCGGCGAGGGCCGCCCAGATCTCGTCGTCGGTGGCACCGGGCTTCGCGTAGCGCAGGTTCTCCCGGATGGTCTCGTGGAACAGGTGCGAGTCCTGGGTGACCACGCCGATCTCGTCACGCAGCGAGGCGAGGGTGGCGTCCCGGACGTCGACCCCGCCGACCAGCACCTGGCCGTCGCTGACGTCGTAGATCCGGGAGATCAGCATGGACAGGGTGGACTTGCCGGCGCCGGAGGGGCCGACCAGGGCGACCATCTGCCCGGGCTCGACGGCGAACGAGACGCCCTTGAGCACCGGCTCGTTGATGGTGCGGTCGAGGGTGGCGACCTCCTCCAGGGAGGCCAGCGACACCTCGGCGGCGCTGGGGTAGCGGAACCGGACGTCGCGGAACTCGACCCGGCCGTTGCCGCGCGGGACCGCGACCGCGCCTGGCTTCTCCTCGATGCCGGGGCGCAGGTCGAGCACCTCGAAGACCCGGTCGAAGGAGACCAGCGCGCTCATCACGTCGACCCGGACGTTGGAGAGCGCGGTGAGCGGGCCGTAGAGGCGGGTGAGCAGCAGCGCCAGGGTGACCACGGTGCCGGCGCTGACGGCGCCGGTGACGGCGAGCCAGCCGCCCAGGCCGTAGGTCAGCGCCTGGGCCAGCGAGGCGACCAGCAGCATGGCCACGAAGAACGTGCGGGAGTACATCGCGGACTGGATGCCGATGTCGCGCACCCGCTCGGCCCGGCCGGCGAACCGCTGCGCCTCCACCTCGGGCGAGCCGAAGAGCTTGACCAGCAACGCTCCGGCCACCCCGAAGCGCTCGGTCATCGTGGCGTTCATCTTCGCGTCGAGGTTGTACGACTCGCGGGTGATCTCGGCCAGCCGCTTGCCGACCCGCCGGGCCGGAATGATGAAGACCGGCAGCAGCACCAGTGACAGCGTGGTGATCTGCCAGGAGAGGGTGAACATCACCCCGGCGGTGAGGACCAGCTGGATGACGTTGCTGACCACCCCGGACAGGGTGGAGGTGAACGCCCGCTGGGCGCCCATCACGTCGTTGTTGAGCCGGCTGACCAGGGCGCCGGTCTGGGTCCGGGTGAAGAACTGCAGCGGCATGCGCTGGACGTGGTCGTAGACCCGGGTGCGCAGGTCGAGGATGATCCCCTCGCCGATCCGGGCCGAATACCACCGCTGGGCCAGCGAGAAGAGGGCGTCGACCACCGCCAGCGCGCCGATGATCAGCGCGAGTCGGACCACCACGGCGCCTGCCTCGCTGCCGCCGCGATTGATCGCGTTGATCACGTCACCGGCGAGGACCGGGGTGGCGACCCCGATGATGGCGGCGAAGACGACGGTTACCAGGAAGACCACGATGTCCCGGCGGTAGGGCCGGGCGAACGCGACGATCCGCTTGGCGGTGCCGCGCTTGAGCTGGTGGGCGCTGACCTCGTCCTGGCTGCGCATCGACCGGAGCATGCTCCAGCCGGCCATGCCGCCGCCGTGCATCGGGCTGGACAACTGGTCACCTCCGGGTCGTGGGCGGACTGGGCCGCCGGGTCGATTCTCCCGACCCCCTACGACAACCTCGCGAGTAACCCGGATCTTCCCGAACGGTCCTTACGACTATTCTCCGCGCCCGGCCAGGTCGCGCAGCCGGCGGGTCTGTGCCTCCCGCTCGGCCCGCTGCTGCTCGGCGTGCGAGCGGCCGCCGGCGCCGGCGAGCAGGGCCTTGATCTCGACGACCGCGTCCCGGTTGCCGGCGAGCAGGCCCGCGGTGAGGTCGCGGACCGCCGCGTCGAGGTCGGCGTTCGGCACCACCAGGTTGGCCAGGCCGATCCGGTCGGCCTCGGCGGCGTCCATCCGGCGGCCGGTGGCGCAGATCTCCAGCGCCCGGGCGTAGCCGACCAGCTCCGCCAGGCGCTTCGTGCCGGCCAGGTCGGGAACCAGGCCGAGGGTCACCTCCGCCATGGAGAGCCGGGCGTCCTCGGCGAGCACCCGCAGGTCACAGGCGAGGGCCAACTGGAAGCCGGCCCCGATGGCGTGGCCCTGCACGGCGGCCACCGAGATCACGTCGGGGCGGTGCAGCCAGGTGAAGCCGGCCTGGAACTCGGCGATCCGGTCCGCGCACTCCTGCTCGGGCAGGGTGGCGAGCTCGGCGAAGGAGCCCGGGCCGGAGGCGCCGGCCACCGAAAGGTCGAGGCCGGCGGAGAACGCCCGCCCCTCGCCGCGTACGACGACGACGCGGACGTCGCCCGGCAGGTCCCGGGAGAAGTCGCTCATCGCGCGCCACATCGCCGGGGTCTGGGCGTTGAGCACGTCGGGCCGGCACAACGTGACCGTCGCGACCGGCCCGTCGCAGTCGAGGCGCACCCCGGTCGTCTCGGCGGTCACCGGACCGCCCGGGGCGCGGCGCTGATGGACGACGCTTGCGGGCGGGTCACGCCTTCTTGCGGCGCCGGGCGCCGCCGCGCTGCCGCAGCTGCACCCCGGACTCGGTGAGCACCCGGTGGATGAACCCGTAGGAACGGCCGGTCGAGGCCGCCAGCGAACGGATGCTCTCCCCCGCGGTGTACCGCTTTACCAGGTCCTTGGCGAGCGTCTGACGCTCGGCTCCGACGATCCGGCGACCCTTCTCAGTGCTGGTGGCTGTGCCAGTGGAGGCCATGCTGATTCCTCACGTCGCAGACTGTGCGGTTCGGATACGGTCCCACCTATTAGACCGCCTCGAACGATCATGCGCCAGATATCAACTCTTCGCCAACCGACACGCTACGCGATGTCGTGTTCCCGATAGAGTGATGCTGCCGACCCGGCCACCGTGCCAGGGACCGGCCGGCACCTCGGCGGGCGGGACGCCCACCGGACCCGTAGCCTGCCTGGCGTGACGGGCCTGCTGGGGAGCGCGGGCGGCGCGGCGCTGGTCTTCGCCGCGACGAACCTGGACGACATCGTGGTGCTCACGGTGCTCTTCGTGGCGGCCCGCGGCACCGGCCGCCCCCGACCCTGGCACATCGTCGCCGGGCAGTACCTCGGCATCGGCGCCCTGGTCGCCACCAGCGTGGTGGTCGCCGCGGGGCTGCTGGTGGTCCCGGACCCGTGGACCGGCCTGCTCGGACTGCTGCCGATCGCCCTCGGCGTACGCGCGCTGCTCGCCCGCCGCGACGACGACGGCCCGCCGGCGGTGGTCGGCAGCCTGCTCGGGGTGGCGGGGGTGACCATCGCCAACGGCGCCGACAACATCGCCGTCTACGTGCCGGTGTTCCGCTCCCTGCGGCCGGCGACCGGGCTGGTGTTCCTGCTGGTCTTCGTCGCCCTGGTCGCCGTCTGGTGCGCCGTCGCCGCGCTGCTCGGCGGCCATCGCCGGGTGGTACGCCCGGTCGGCCGCGCCGGCCACTGGCTGGTCCCGGCCATCTTCGTCGCCATCGGTGCGACCATCCTGGTCAGCTCCGGCGTCCTGCCCCGGCTGGCCGCCCTGCTCGGCTGAGACGATCCAGCCCGGCCGAGTCGAGCCAGCCGGGCCGGGCCGGGTGAGCCAGCCCGGCCGAGTCGAGCCGGCTCGGCCGGGGTGGGTCAGGCCAGCTCGACCAGCTCGAGCAGATCGTCGCTCCAGGCGTCCTCGTCGCCGTCGGGGAGCAGGATCGCCCGGTCCGGCTTGAGCGCCAGCACGGCGCCCGGGTCGTGGGTGACCAGCACGATCGCCCCCGGATAGCGGGCGATCGCGTCGAGCACCTGCTCCCGGCTGACCGGGTCGAGGTTGTTCGTCGGCTCGTCGAGCAGCAGCACGTTGGCGCCGGAGCAGACCAGGGTGGCCAGGGCCAGCCGGGTCTTCTCGCCACCGGAGAGCACCCCAGCCGGCTTGTCCACGTCCTCGCCGGAGAACAGGAACGCGCCCAGGATCTTGCGCAGGTCGGTGTCGGTCTGGTCGCTCGCGGCACTGCGCATGTGGTCCAGGATCGTCCGGTCCACGTCGAGGGTCTCGTGCTCCTGGGCGTAGTAGCCCAGGCGCAGGCCGTGGCCCGGGTGCACCTCGCCGGTGTCCGGCTGGAGCAGGCCGCCGAGCATCCGCAGCAGGGTGGTCTTGCCGGCGCCGTTGAGGCCGAGGATGGCCACCCGGGAGCCGCGGTCCACCGCCACGTTCACGTCGGTGAAGATCTCCAGCGACCCGTACGACTTGGACAGGCCGGTCGCGGTCAGCGGGGTCTTACCGCACGGGGCGGGGGTGGGGAACCGCACCTTCGCCACCTTGTCGGCGTGGCGGACCTCCTCCAGGCCGGAGATCAGCTTCTCGGCGCGGCGGGCCATGTTCTGCGCGGCGACGGTCTTGGTGGCCTTGGCACGCATCTTGTCGGCCTGGGCCATCAGCGCGCCGGCCTTCTTCTCGGCGTTGGCCCGCTCCCGGCGGCGGCGGCGCTCGTCGGTCTCCCGCGCCTCCAGGTACGCCTTCCAGCCCAGGTTGTAGACGTCGACCACCGAGCGGGTGGCGTCCAGGAACCAGACCTTGTTGACCACCGACTCCAGCAGCGAGCCGTCGTGGGAGATCACGATCAGGCCGCCCTTGTGGTTGGCCAGGAAGCCGCGCAGCCAGGTGATCGAGTCGGCGTCGAGGTGGTTGGTGGGCTCGTCGAGCAGCAGGATGCCGCCGCCGTTCTCACCGGCGTCGCGGAACAGGATCCGGGCCAGTTCGATGCGGCGGCGCTGGCCGCCGGAGAGGGTGCCGATGGTCTGCGCGAGGGCCCGGTCGGGCAGGCCGAGGTTGGAGCAGATCCGGGCCGCCTCGGCCTCGGCGGCGTACCCGCCGAGCGCGGCGAACTGGTCCTCCAGCGCGCCGTAGCGGCGGACCAGCTTCTCGTCGGCGTCCTCGGCGAGCTTCTGCTCCAGCTCCTTCATCTGCGACATCAGCACGTCCAGGCCCCGGGCCGAGAGCACCCGGTCGCGGCCGGTGACCTCCAGGTCGCCGGTACGCGGGTCCTGCGGCAGGTAGCCGATCGCGCTGCGCCGGTCGATCTGCCCGGCGTACGGCTGGCCCTCGCCGGCCAGCACCTTGAGGGTGGTGGTCTTGCCGGCGCCGTTGCGGCCGACCAGGCCGATCCGATCGCCGGGCTGCACCCGCAGGGTGGTGTCGGACAGCAGGATCCGGGAACCGGCGCGCAGCTCCAGGCCGGTGGCAGTGATCATTTCGGAGAACTCGCTCTCGGGGTCCGGAAGGGCTGACTCAGGGCACGCGAAAGCGCCGGCGGGAGCGGAGCCCGTCGGCGCGGGGCGGTTCAGCCTTCGCAGAGCAGCACCCGCCAAGTGTACCGGGCGACGCGGAGCGCCCCGCCCGGATTACCGGACAAGATCATCGGGTACCGGAACAGCCGTCCGGACCCGGTCCGGCGCTGACGGTGCACCACAGGACATTTCACGCGATCGAGGTCACGATGGAGCTGAACGACCGAGCGGAATTGGACACCTCCCAGGTCAACGACCTGGGCGGCAGTGGCGGAGGTGGCCGGGGCGGGGGCTTCCCGATCCCGATCCCGGGCGGCGGTGGTGGCCGGGGAGGGATCGTCGGCATCATCATCGCGGTGCTGGTTGCCCTCGTCGGTGGCGGTTTCGGGCTGAACGCCGCCACCAACGACGGCGGCGGCGACCCGGGCGGTGAGGACCTGAACGCGTCCTGCTCGCGCGACAACCCGCAGCGCTTCGAGAACGTCAAGTGCCGCAACCTGCTGTACGTCAACAGCATCCAGTCGTACTGGAAGCAGGAGTACCCCAAGATCGCCAGCGGCGAGTACCAGCCGACCGACACCAACTACTTCTCCGGTGCGGTCAACACCGGCTGCGGTCAGGCCGACTCGGGCGTCGGCCCGTTCTACTGCCCCGCCGACAAGCAGGTCTACATCGACCTGAGCTTCTACAACGAGCTGGCCTCCCGGTTCGGCGCCGACGGCGAGTTCGCCGCGCCCTACGTGCTGGCCCACGAGTACGGCCACCACGTCCAGGACCTGCTCGGCACCAACGCCAAGGCCGGACAGGGCCAGCAGAGCGGTCCGGAGTCCGCCTCGGTGCGCCTGGAGCTGCAGGCCGACTGCTACGCCGGCACCTGGGCGAAGCACGCCACCGAGAGCCGGGACAAGACCGGGCAGGAGCCGCTGTTCAAGTCGATCACCGAGACCGACATCAGCCAGGCGGTCGAGACCGCCGAAGCGATCGGCGACGACACCATCCAGAAGAAGTCCGGCGGCCAGGTCAACCCGGACCAGTTCACCCACGGCACCTCGGCACAGCGCAAGCAGTGGTTCACCAAGGGTTACTCGACCGGTGACCCGAAGCAGTGTGACACCTTCTCCGGCTCGCTGTGAGAACCGGCCGGTCCGGGCCCTCGGCCCGGACCGGTCACAGGCCGTGCAGCAGCTGCTCGACCGGGGCGTAGTCGTCGGTGAGCGGTCGCGCCCCGCGGGCCCAACCGGCCGCGTCGAGCACGCGGGCGTCCCGCTCACCGTGCGCGTCCAGCGCCGCCCGCAGGTCCACCCGGTCGACCGGACCGTCGGTGGCGACCAGGACGAAGTTGCCCGCGGCCCGGCCGTCCAGGGCCGTCGGCAGCGCCACCACCAGGACCGTGCCGAAGACCGACAGCAGGGTCGCGGCCTCCGCCCGGACCAGCCGCCGGGCGGGCCGGTCGATGATGTTCAGTGCATACGTGCCACCGGGCCGGAGGACCCGGTGGACGTCGCCGACGAACTCGCGGGTGGTGAGGTGCCAGGGCACGGCGAGGGTGCCGAACGCGTCGCCCACGACCACGTCGACCGAGCCGCTCGCCGCCCGCCGCACCTCGACCCGACCATCGCCGGCCCGCACCCGTACGCCCGGCACGGCCGGCAGCTCCTGGCGGACCAGCCGGATCAGCCGCTCGTCCACCTCCACCACCTGCTGCCGTGACCCGGCCCGGTCGGCGGCCACGTAGCGGGGCATCGTCAGCGCCGCACCCCCGACGTGCAGGACGTCCAGCGGCCGGCCGGCCGGCGCGCGACTGTCGAGCACCGCTGCCAGGTAGCGCGTGTAGCGGAAGTCGAGGTACCGCGGATCGGTGACGTCCACGTAGGAATGCGCCTGGGCGTTGAGCTCCAGCAGTCGACCACCGGGGCGGGACGCGTCGCGCAGCAGGGCCGCGCACTGGTAGGCGGTCTCGGTGCGGCACGGCACCGGCGCGTTCCGGGCGACCCACCCGGAGCCGATCATGACCAGCAGCACCGCGAGGAGCAGGCCGTTGCCCCGGCGCGCTGCTGCGCCGACCGCGCCCGTGAGGACACCGGCGATGGTGAGCAGGCCTGCCAGGGCCCACACGATCGTGGTGCTCGGCAGCGCGGCGACCAGCACGAACCCCGTCCCGACACTGGCCGTGATGGCGCCGAGCGTGCCCAGGCCGGAGAGGCGGCCGACCACGCCGCCGGTGCTGGAGAGGTCGGCCAGGCGCAGCTTGACCAGCAGCGGGCTCACCGCCGCGAGTAGCGTCGCGGGCGCGAAGAGGGTGAGCGTGGCCAGCAGCAGCACCCCGCCAGGTCCGGTGCCGCGCAACCACTCCCCCGACCAGCGCACCACGGGCACGGTGAGCGCGGACGCGGCGGCCGCCAGCAGCAGCAGCGGCGCGATCAGCCGCCGCGGCGCGAACCGGTCGGCCAGCCAGCCTCCGCCCCAGGCTCCCGCGGCAATCGCCAGCAACGCGACCGAGATGACCGCGGTCGAGGTCTGCAGGGTCACCCCGACGTACGGGGCGACGAGCCGCATTCCGATGATCTCCAGCACCAGCACCGCGCCGCCGGTAAGGAACGCCAGCGCCCCGGCCGGCACCGCCCCCAGTCCGGGCTCGGACGGTGCGGGTGACGGCGCGTACGCCGGCGGCTCGACCGTCCGGCTCGCTGATTGCGCCATGCTCTCGCCTTCCCCGACATCGAGCGCGGGCGCGGCCGGTCACCCGGCCACGCCCGCGCGGATCCGATCAGTCCGTCCGACCGGCGTCCCGGCTCGGACGGACGGTCACCGCGTCAGCGGCAGTCGACGCCCTTGGTCTGCCACGGCTTGTACCAGACGCACTTCGGCCGCCGGTCTTGGATCTGCGACGTGTCGATGTGGGCGTTCGGGTTGAGCTCCAGGGCCATCGCGACCCCGCCACCCATGGTGAGGATGCCGGCCGACAGCACAAGGACGGCAGCACCCCGCTTCATGACATTCATGAGATTTCCTCCCCTGTGAATGAACGACGACCCGGGTCACAGTGCGCACCTGAATCCGGGCCGGGAGCAACGTAACAAGGGACGACAATCCACGTGGGACGGTTTTCGGTGGGATGGGTCACTCCGCCGGTCGGGGCTAGCGACTGAGGATCCGCTCGGCCCGACGGCCGCCCGGGGCGCGAGCCGACGGTCGGCAGGCACAACGTCCGCCGCCCGTCGGTCGCCGCCGCAGACCGGCGCGGCGAAGCGCTGCTCGGACCAACCACCGGCCGCCGTCCGGACCCGAGGATCAGCCCAACAGGGTCATCTGGGCGGGGGTCGACCGCTGAGCCGTGGTGCCGTCGCCCAGTTGCCCACCGCTGTTGTCGCCCCAGCACCACAGACCGCCGTCGGCGCGGATCGCGCAGCTGTGCTCGGCGGCGGCCGGGCCGCCGGTCCAGTCGGTGGCGGTACCGACCCGGGTGGGCGCGTTCCGGTGGGAGGTGGTGCCGTCGCCCACCTGCCCCGCACTGTTCTTGCCCCAGCACCACAGGCTGCCGTCGGTGCGGAGCGCGCACGACGTGTCGCCGCTCCCACCGACCCGGCTCCAGGTGGTGGCCGTGTCGACCTGCACCGGCGCGGTCTGGTAGTTGCCGCTCACCCCCAACTGCCCGTACCCGTTCTCACCCCAGCACCACAGCGTGCCGGAGCGGACGCCGCAGGTGT